>NZ_JADRCR010000002.1:196574-799130 GCF_016649425.1 Limnobaculum allomyrinae | reverse complement strand
CTGCTGTGCTAATTCTCTATCAGTTGAAACAGCCTGCTTATCATTGCTCACAGCGGCTCTATCTACTGCTGTGGACTGAGCATCTGCAGCAGTATTAGCTGCATTGTCGCTTGATGTTGCAGCGGACGCCGCTGCGCTGGTTTTAGAATTGCTTGAATCCTGAGCATCGGCACTGACTTGCTGCTGCTTTGCTGTTACATCGGTTTGAATAGAGCGAACGTCTGTCAGAATATCATCAACAAGTTCTTTATCTACTCTGGCTTCATCTGCCGCTTGTCGTGCCTCATCCCGTAACTGTTGGAACATAAGAACCAGTTCCGGGGTCAAATCACTTTCACCAGGTATCATTAGAAAATCATTTAAAGTACCCGGCAATGAATCGGCATACACATCAATACTACCAACTCGTTTCGGTGGAAATCCCCTGACATATAATGAAACGTCATACTTTCCCGGTTCGACCTGCATAGTGTATGCACCGGTAATATCAACCCCAAGGAGCGCATCAGTTTCAACAACAACGGTTAATGATGTTTTTTTACAGTGAAGTTCGATAGTACATTTCGGGATCGGTTTACCCATCCCATCGCGTAAAACGCCAGAGATTTTAATAGCCATGATTGACCTTTTAAATTGAGATTAGAAGTAGTCTGTTGCGTCCAGAACGGGAATGGTTGTACTGGTAATGCACCAGCGCGGCAAACCAACATAACTGCCGGTTGTAAAACTGCCGGTTAGCTGACTATGAGCAATAGCAAAACTATTGCCATTCATCGTTATTCCACTGCGATAGAGTAAATATTGGTTTCGTTGCCCTGTGATGAAATCAGCACCCGGAGAACAAACAGGTACCATCATTTGCTGAATACCTGCCGGAGCACCTACCCATTGCATACCAGTGCCTGGCATCGACACTTCGCCACGAAGCAATAAAGGCGTGTGAGCACTGGTAAAAGTTGCCTGCCCTGCTGTGTTGTAAATAGCAAAGCCATACTGAGGAATAGTGAGATTAAATCCGCTGGAAACATAAACTATATAAGCCTCCACGGTCGCCGCGTTACCACTAAAATCGGTTGCAATTACGCCGGTTAAATCCGCCGTTGGTGCCAGTGAAACACTGGGATTGGTAAAATTGGCAAATATTACCCCACTCCCTCGCCCCGGAATACCAGCAGGCAAATACCAGGTACCGCTGATAAGGACTCGGGCCGAATATGTCACAACGCCTGCCATCCCACTGTTCGTGATAGCAGAAAAATCCGTTGCATCCCATAGAGCCAGCCCATAGGCTCCTGTATTACCTGCCGGATAAATCTGCATCGCAGCAATTCTCATGTTGTTTGGTGTATCTGAATTAAACCGTGGGGTAACTTTACTACCTGAAATATCAAAATAAGTAGCGTATGTTAAAGCTGGATATGCGCCACCTGGAACTGGGTTAAAATTGGCAGTTATAATCGGGATCACATACATGGAAGTACCAGTTACATAATCCGTAAAATAGCAATTATTCCAGTCCTGCCAGTTAGGATATTGACCGTTATCCTTAACCCCTAAAAAAGAAGCGGCCCGTGCGCCGCTTGTTATATTGATTGTCTTTCCTGTTCCCTGACTGATTAAAAAACCATATTCAGCCATTACCAGAGTCTCCCGTTTCTTGTCATTAGTTGTCCATATTCGTTATAAACATCAACTGAACTGGAAGTAATCTGCAGGCCAACACCAGCGTTAGCATTACGGATTGCTACATTTCCATACTGATCAACAATGAATCGGTCGTTAATATTAAGTGTTCCCCCCTGAATGCTGGCAGCAACAAGGGCTCCGCCTCTGATTACCGGTGCATAAATTTCCGTACCGGCTACCAGCCGGTCGCCGCGAATAGTTCCCAGTGCAATCAGATCACCGTCAATAAACAACATAGGCGTGATCCAGTCAGTACCGTTATACATTCGAGAATCAGCCCGATCGACCTTGCCGGCACCATTAACGGAATAAAAGGTTAATACTGTATCAATACCGGGGTCGGTACCGAATGCCGAGCGGAAAAGCGCATTTGCAACTTCTGCACTTCCGGGGAAAACACCTGACGCTGATTTAATACGGAAAATACCACCAGCCCCATTCCCCAAATCATTTTTAGAAGAAACACTGGTACCATCCAATAGCTGGATTTCACCTTTTAAAATCAGCGTTTTTCTGTTGTTGTCCCAGTATAAATTCCGCTCAAACGAATCAGGATCGGTAAATGAAACAAAATCAGCAAGAAAATCGATAGCGCTGGCCTCATCGCCTGCCGTGATCGTGATACCGGTTACCCGATTATCTTTATTCACGACCAGCGCGGCACGGTCTTCCAGTAGCACGATGTTGCTGCTGTTCTCTTCTACCATTTCTGATAGCTCTTTCGCCCAGTCTAACTTTGGAATTTCAGGGCCAATCAAATCCAAAATATCTTCTGGCTTCAACTTCGTCCGCACTTGCTGGATCATCATATTAGACCGGCCAACACCATTGACGGCCTGCACTCCATACCAGTATTCTGTGTCCGGCGTACAGTTCACATCATTAAGAACGGTTGCCCGTCCAAGATAGTTTGATTGTGCAATGACCTCTGCCTCAGTCATTCCTTTATAGAATTCGTACTGAGTACCCAGGCTGGTTGGCTTCGTTACAACCGGTTTTATGGTTACGTTAAAGTTGCCTACGGTAACCTGAAGATGATCTGGTAATGACGGTGGACCAATCTCAAAGACTGTCGTTGTCTCTGTTCCAAGTTGTCCAGCAGGATTTTTACCCCGGATAGCTACGGAATAATTACCCAGTGGAAGGTTGCCACATAAGAATTCAGTATCAGACACGATTTCACGCTTATGCACCATATCTTCGCGCATCAGTTTCACATCGAACACTAAACCACTCATAACTCGTGGAGTGTCCCAGGTCATGCGGATCTGAAATACATCAGAATCTGGCATGGCTTCGATCTGTAAATGCTCAACTGGCGGGATCCTCCCGCTATATAACGTATTCGTGTCAGGATCAAAGACGGTACCATTATCAACCACGCCCTCTTTTTCTGGTACGTGCTGAATAGCTGAAATGGTATAGGTCCCCTCATCCTCAGATATCCCCATCGCCCTGAATAATCGCGGTTTAATTGTTGCTGTTGATAATGTCCACATCCCGTAATCGGTCATGCCATCAATGGCCCTGCCAAGTACCAGGATATTTGGTTCTGGATGGGAAAAAACCTGCACTTTTTGCGGGGCGCCATTATTATCGATGTAACCAAAAAAAGCCTGTTCATCATCAGTAATAACAACATCACGATCCAGAGTTACGGTTTGTTTTCCATCATCAATACTGACTATACGACCACCGATTCGGGCTCCGGCGAAATTGTTATCAGCAACTTCAATAATATCGCCGGGTAGATGTTTAATTCCCTCTCTACCAACCTGAAAACTGACTGTCTGTTTTTCCAGTCGCTCGGTTTCTAATATCCATTTCCCTGCCCGGTGAGCTTGGCCGCGAGAAGTACAGCCAAAAGCATCAACCTGGCTGACATTTAGTCCATATCGGGCGATCAACGTATCATCTGCAACATACTCTGTTGCTGTTTCCCACCCGTTATTGGGATCCACATAACGAACATGTACGGCAGTATGCCTAGCTTTTTGAGCGCTGGAAGAATAAGAGAACTTACCATCGATTACGTTAGCATTGCTGTAGCGCCAGACAGGATCAGACGGTCTGTCCATAACGCATGTCATCTGTAAACCATCCCAAACCGGCATAGCCCGAAACACCGATGCCAAATCATCCAGCAAATCTTTAGCCTGGCGCTGATCTGTGATGTAGGCATTGCACGTCATGCGTGGCTCTTTCCCACCAAAGCCATCATCAACCAGCTGATCGCAATACTGAGAAATGATATACAAAGAAAATTTATCACAGCCAAACTGGCCCAAACGTTTACCCAGACCGTACCGCTCATTGGTGACTAAATCATAAAATATCCAGGCTGGATTATTCGTCCAACTGGGTTTAAAAGTACCAGTCCATAATCCGTTATAAGTACGGTTTATTGAGTCGTAATTATCCGGAACCTGAACAATAAGCCCATCAATAAGATATTGACGGCTTGGTACCCCGTTAAACTGTTCAGAATCAAACTGAAGTCCAACAACGGCCGTATTGGGATAAGTGAGTTTTGTATCAATGATCTCGGTGTAACTGGACCAGACGGTTTTATTCTCCAGGCGAGAGGATGTGCTATCTTCATTCGTCCGGACAACTCGAATATTAAATGGACGAACTGGAAGATCATCAATAATGACTGATCGTAAAATCCAAGAGTATTCTGAGCTGAATAAACGCTTTTTCAAACGTCTCATCTGGATACTCGTGCCGGACAATAGCTTTAGCCAGCGCAATAGCTGTTTTCTTATCGCTTACACTGATTTCCTGCACCGGTGATACACCAAGGTCTTTAGCTACACCGTTAACGTACGCAGACGTGTTATTTTCGTTAGTCGGTGCCCAGCGGTTAATTAGTGCAGCTACTGTCCTTAATTTGTACTTCCGTTGATATGTTCCCAGTAATGACATTAATGCCCTGATACCATATTCAGCAGACTGGAACCGGCAGAAGCGTTTTTCTAATACCGAATCAAATGACAACTGACCTTTCCAGTTATTTTCCGGGTTGTAGTCGATATTGCCAGGATTGTTATTTCTAATACCGCGTGATTGATTAGCTGCCATTTGTGTTTGCCGCTCCTGATTTATTACTAATTAGTTTTTTCAGAACTGAGCCAATAAAATCAGTTCCCAGATACCCAATAAATACACTTGTTATTAATGCCCAGTCTGGCTCGACATTAATTATCATCAGGATATCTCTAATGAACCACGCGATTACTGAACACATAGCAGCATCAAGCATTACCTTTGCCTTTCCGCCACCTGCATAAGCCCCACGTAACAAAGCCATAAGAGCTGCTAATACAGCGCTCAGTAATTCGCCTCGATGTTCAGCAATCCACGCGATGATGGTTCCGTAAATATCTGGTTGTTTATACATACGCATATCCACCTCCGTTGGAAGTGTCCATTATTCGTTAAATTTAAAGAGAAATGATTATTCTTTAACCGGATGAGACATAGTGATATTTTTTGATATCCTATAAATTAAAAGGATAATCGTCATGAGCACATATTCAGATTTATGGCACGTCATCATTTCCAGAGTTGCAGACGTTAGAGGTATTGCTCACTCAAGTATTGGTTTTAAAAACTACAATAACGCCGATACTGTTAAGCTATATCTGCGATCTGCTCAGATTTTCACTCTAGAGCTAATACTGCATATTCACCGTTCAAAATATGGAACAAAATTTGAACCATTAAGCGGGATCAAAGCACTCCATCATTTAATTTTCATGAAAACTAAATGGAGAATCGAAGATATTGAAAAAATGTCTTTAAACCATTGTTTACTGGTTCTGCAAGAGGACATCCGGATAGATAAGCTACCGGCTGATGCTCAAGAATACCTCAGTTATCTGCCTGATTATTCTCTAACGTTTGATGGCTTTCTTGATAATGAGTGGGCTCCTGGGGAAAGCTCAGCTTTCCTTCATGATATTCAGGTTGATAATCACTTATAATCAAGTCAAGCTCTCCGAGCCGTTCTATCAGTGCGGCTCTTTCTTTTTTCAATTTTATATAGTAGGACAAAGCTATATGCTGCCGCCTCAACCATTCAACTAACTTATCTTCGGTTAAATCGCCAATACAAATGTACTGCTGAATATTTTTCATACGAATGACTCTAATAGAATTAGCCATCAGTCGTTTTCTGATATCAGTCGTTTTCTGATATCAGTCGTTTTCTGATAGATGAGGGAGTGTTGGTTTTGGCTGGGGCTGAATACGCCCTCATTTACGAGTCTTGAATTATTTCAATTTGAAACTATAACATTAGATAATCACTATAGAATGGCGAAAGAACATGAAAATAAGTAACTTTGAAAAAGCGTTTATTCTAATGACACTTGTCATCTTATGCCTATGTGCCATATCGGGCATTCTTGTTTTTAGCGTATATTAAAACTAGGTAGCTATTAGATCTTGGCTTGAGAAACTTAAGGGTTTTAAGAGTTGCCGGTGACTCAACTTAATTAAAAATACACTTAATGTTAAAAAAATAAGTAACATTGTTAAAATTATGTAATTAAATGTCACCGGCGTTTTTTTGATGAGGATATATCTATGAACATGTCACTTTCTGCTATTACCTTAGTTATTGCCATGTGTGCAGTATCAGTTACAACAGGGTGGATGCTGAATGACTTAGGTAAAGAAAAAACATACTTCACACTGAAGCAATGCCCAATCAGATAACAAAAAGCACCACACAATGGTGAGGGCAGGGTTAACCCTTAACAAGATTTTAAATCGTTACACCTGAAAATATCACTTCAGTTCATTAGAAAATATTATGCTTAGGCATATTTACAATATTATTGAAATCGGTATTATCTCTCTCGACAAGGCGTTTTATTTCCTGCCTTCTAAAGCGTCTTGTTCGTATTAAAAACTATATTCATAAATATGATATAACCACTAGCCATTAACCAGTCTTAAGTTGCAATTACTCAAGACTGGTTTTTTTATTCAATTTTTTGCCAATAAAAAAACGCTGAAGTGGATATCAACGAACTACCTCAAATTCTTGGGTAGTTCAAATTGGCGGAAGATTGAGGCGTCGAAACTATTCCCTGCAATGTAAGGCGGGAGTTTCATAGCCCATCAGGTCATGATGTAGCATGGCATGAATTGCAGCAATAATAGCAACCAATAACTCGCGAATATCCTAAGCGTTTTGCTTCTGTTACTGCAGCCTTACAATTACTAAATTCACCAAGCTCATGACACCTGAGCTTACCAGGTAAATGGACACACGTTTCAACATGCACTGTATGATGACCACAATCATCTGCTTCTGTATGAACAATGTATTTCATACTACCTCCGCTTTTTGTACACACACAGAAAGTATATGACCTAATTTAGAAATGTTGCCAACTTTCAGAGAATAACTACACTTAATTTGAGAGCAAAGCAAATAGGAGGTAATATGTATCACACGATTCTAGTACCCATAGATATTTCCACACCTGAGTTAACCCAGCTAGTTGTTCCTCATGTTAAAGCTCAGGTTAGCCTTAATGACACCGCTCGCGTTCATTTTCTAACAGTTATTCCCATTTTTCCTTATTATGCTTCGTTAGGGTTAGCCTACTCACCAGAGGCTCCTGATAATGAAATGATAAGAAGTGAAGCGTTATCACAACTGACTGAAGCAATAAAACCATTTAATATTCCAAAAAGCAGAATGGAAACGCATTTAGCTACAGGCTCCCCTAAAGATCGGATATTAGGACTTGCAGAATCTATTCAAGCAGACATTATCATTGTCGCTTCACATCGCCCAAGCATGGCCACTTATCTTCTTGGTTCAAATGCTGCTGCGATAGTTCGTTATGCAAAGTGCCCTGTTTTGGTAATTCGATAATTACCATATAGCCTAAAAAACGCGCAATTTCACATAAAAACTGCCCTTTTATTAACAGAACGACAAGTGGCGCTAAGGCATTTTACCCGACGCGCCATAAAGTTCCGTTCTACGGGGTGTGAAAGATCTCACTCAGACGTTTTCTCTTGCCGATCCGGCGCAGAAAAAGCTAACTCTTTTAACCAATCCCCAATAAGTGGACGCGTCTTTTTAGCCTCCAGGATCGACAGCTCTTCTTTTGTTAACCGTATGACTATAACTTCTGTTTTCAATTGATATGACATGAGGATATCCATTAGTTAAATCACGAGTCATACAAAATAACAGCCAAATAAAAAACCCCGTCATTTCTGACAGGGCTTAAATATGCGATTAGTGGTGTACAGCAAGAATTTCCCACTATTTAAATAATTTACGCCAAGTTTATGCAAAATGCAATATATTTAATTTAAAATATTGGCATCCATGCCGAACATTCATCATTTAGTTATTTTCTGAAAGACCGCTGCCGCTACTCCTTCTTCTACATCACATTTAGTCACCAGTAATTCATAAAGTGGTTTCCAGTTGCGCGACCATGAGGACTGAGTTAAATCAGGAATCAGTGCTTTAATCGCTTTATGTGCTACTGATGACGGCATCCGGCTATATCCCTTTCCCCCACATCGCTCACAACCTTTAATGACCGGTGCGCCAGTAACCTTTGTAGACTCACGATCGATAGCCTTCCCAGTTCCTTTACAGTTGCGGCAACGTTTATATATTACTCCTTTCCCGTTGCAGGGCTGGCAGAGTTCACGAACTATCTCTCGTTCAATGACTGGTGGTATTTTCTCTTCGCCATCAGCTCCGATGTACCCGGGATACTTCACAACATTCCGCCAAACTTCTACAGTCCCTTTTCCATAACAACTGTGACATGTCACACTGGCACCGGCAGAGTGGGAATATTCCTCATAAGCGAGAGTGGCCAGAATCTGCATACAACGAGCCATTCGACGGCCGGCAACTTTACCCACCAGCTTTGGAGCTTTCTGGTAAGCGTATTGAATTAGCTCATGGATGGCCTTTTCCTTGTCTTCAGCACTAATCCCTGTTTTACCCAGGAATGCAGATATACCGAAACTCGCCTTTGCTTTTGTCATCCCAATAGCAACCATGACATCAGTCCCCGTAAGACGGTCTGCTGACGTTCCATTAGGAGTGTCAGTGATAATTATCCCTTGCGGGCTAAAATGCTTTAGCGAAGATTCAAGTTTCATCAGCCACACTCCCCCACCAGATTAAGAATGATGCTGTTGGTTCTTTCACCTAAATCATTGAGAAGTTCATTATCCAGAACCCATTTGCAGACGTCGATTGCCTCCTGTCGGCTAACAGGTTTGATAGTAGCTAAAAGTTTTTCCAGATAATTCTCGCGATCGGATAGTCTCGCACCCCAAAGAAGCAATAATTGATGAAGCACTTTGTTTGATGAGGTAATTTTGGAGTTCTCCAGTGCGATCCATATTTTTGCCAGTTCATTGTAAGTTAAGACACGATTACCAACATCTGGCTTTTTCCCTACGGCTTTTACACTAAGTTTAGTTAGCTCACATGATGGGATTAACTGGCGGCTAATACACCAGTTAATAACTGAACGGAGTTGCAGTAATAGTACTCTCGCCTTCTTACTGTTTTTCTTTTCATGCTTATCAAAAAATTTAACCCATTGGGAAATTGGGACACTGGCTACTGGCATGTCTTTAAATTCTGTGTACATGGTGTTGTACACGACGGACTTGTATAACGTTTGGGTATTGGGTTTTAACCCCTTTACATATTTATCCCACCAGTGATCTAAACATTCTTTTAATGTCAGCTCTCCGTCATTGCGGGCGAAATAGTTTTTTGGATTAACTCCCTTCATGTACAATTCGCGCATGCTCCCTACGATGACGCGAGCGTCCTTCAGTGTAGTACTCGGATATCGACCTACTGTTAATCGTACTGGCTTTCCGTTCCATCGATATCTGTATTGAAATGTTATTGTTCCCATGGGAGTAATGCGTACACTGAGCGCGTCTCCATCGGTTAGTTCAGTAGGGCCGCTATACGGCTTACCATGAATGCTTCGCAGTTTGGTATCACTAAGAGACATACATTATATCCTGTACACATTGCATGGCTCCATTCTGTACTCAATCTGTACACATTGACAAGTGAAGGAAGCAATAGCAAATGAAAATAAACAGGAATGGAAAGGAATAAAGGGAAAGAAAACGCAGCGCTAAGCTTGATGAATAGGGGAAAGATACGCTAACATAGAAAAGAATAGGAAAAGTAAGAAAACCTTAGAAAACAAGTCCCCGTAGTTAAATGGATATAATGAGCCCCTCCTAAGGGCTAGTTACAGGTTCGATTCCTGTCGGGGACGCCATTTCGATGCTAATCCATATAAGCCTACGTCAATAAAATCATTCAATCAGGCTCAGGAATCAATATAAATTACCATCCCTAAGCAGGGATATATCTAAAAGCCCTGTTACATTTATCTGCCATTACAACACCAGCAGCATCAAGGAAGATAAGATGAAAGTGAGCATATTGATCAGCATTATTGCTTTATGGGTATTCCAACATTCAGCTCAAGCTTGCTCTCCTGCATTTATTGAATATCGTTATAAAGCTAAAAATGGAATGTTACTTTATGAAAAGACGAATATTAATCAAACACCATCCGAAGTTAACAGGCTAAAAAATGTTAACTTAAAAGCGTTTCATCGGGTTCATTCCTTATCTAAAAATAATAAAAATTGGATTGATGGCGTACGATTCTTTGGCGATCCCAATTACTTTACTGATAATGTTCGTGTGTTTTTTGACGGAGAAATACTGACTAACTCACCAGAAGAACCAGCTGTTGATGCCAAAAGTTTTACTCAGCCTTTTGATAATCTGGCTTTTGCGGTTGATAAGTTCAGTATCTATTATCAGGGAAAACGTAGTGATAATAATACCGGCATTAGTCACGTTGACTTAGCAACGTTAAAACTAATTGATAGCTATATCATGATGGATAAAAATAACCTTTATCATGCAGGTCAATATATTGGTGTATCGAAAGGTTTTCAGGTATTAAAAAGTAAAGCTTATGGCGATGGAGCCTCTTGTCATCATGGTGATAACATTATTTCACGTAATATGAATAAGGTATTTGTTGATGGTATTCCCATCTCTGCTGATGCGGATACTTTTAAAATTGAACGCTGGATGCCAAATATTCTACTGGATTACTCTGATAAGAATGGGTTACACAGTTATTACTATAATAATACGGAACAGGAAGTTAAAAACCTGTTAGCTCAAGA
The DNA here is from genome assembly GCF_016649425.1 of Limnobaculum allomyrinae. GTDB lineage: Bacteria > Pseudomonadota > Gammaproteobacteria > Enterobacterales > Enterobacteriaceae > Limnobaculum > Limnobaculum allomyrinae. The sequence goes on along the minus strand of NZ_JADRCR010000002.1, from coordinate 788,195 downwards.
TGTTGAATATCTGACACAAGGTTTTTACCTATCAAGAAGTAAAGTGTATTACACACAATCTCAAAATAGAAAAACGCGAGAATGGCAACTAACTGAAATTCCGGACGCCAATCCAGAGTTTTTTAAAGTGATCAACCAACGCGTAGCAACTGATGAAAATCATCTATATATACTGAAAGGAGAATTTGATTCTCAAAGCCAGTTGTCACTACAGACGATGACATTAAACTCCCCGCCAGAACAAACTTCAATGCCCTATCATATTGAACCCTCAAATATTTACTTTATTAATCAAGGCGGTGTTCAGAAGTTTACATTGGACGGTGAGTTTATTTCATTAAGTGACTATTTTGGTCATGATGATCGTCATATCTATATTTTTGGCCCATCATATACTCGTACCCCGGCCCGACAAATTAAAACCAATGATATTCATAAGATACAATTGACCGATCCTGACTATGCTTATAGTAACTTACTGACCGCCGAGGGAATTTACCTTTATGACGGAGGCTTTCAGGCAACCCCAAAATAACTGCTATATAACTCACCAATATTGAACATAAGTATTATATAACTCACTTAATTCTATAGTATTCAAAGTACTTTTATTGGAGTTAAAAGTCATAAAATTGACTATCGGAGTTGCCAGTGAGTTTTTATTCATTTGAAGGATTAATACCTGTTGTTGACCCTGACGCATATGTACATCCAACCGCGGTGCTGATTGGAGATGTCATCGTGGGTAAAGGTGTATATATTGGCCCGAATGCTTCTTTGCGCGGTGATTATGGTCGGTTGATTCTGGAGGATGGCGCTAATCTTCAGGATAACTGCATTATGCATGGCTATTGTGACAGGGATACCATCGTTCATTCATCCGGTCATATTGGGCATGGAGCTATATTGCATGGATGTATTATCGGCCGTGATGCCCTGGTGGGAATGAATAGCGTGATTATGGATGGAGCAATCATCGGTGAGGAAAGTATTGTTGGTGCGATGAGCTTTGTTAACGCTGGATTCATTGGTAAGAGCAGGCAGTTATTAATGGGAATTCCGGCAAAGTACGTGCGTGATGTTTCAGATGATGAACTCTACTGGAAGCGACTGAATACCTTAGAATATCAGGATCTTGTTTCCCGCTCACAATTATCACTGCGTGAAGTGACTCCTCTGGAACAGATGGAGCCTAATCGACCCCGGCTGAAAGGGACTACGGAGGTTAAGCCTAAAGGGGAGATGGGGTAGTTCATATTATTTTGTAGCACCAGCGGTTCAAAGGTATTCAGATAATAGACAAAGAACCGGCTATCCAGTTTGGCATTCGCCCCTGTCGCCATTAGCGAGAAACTGACTTCTGCCGCCAGCGCGTCTCCGTCCCAAATAAAATAGGTAATCTTCTCAACCCGATCATTCATATTGATACAGGTTTTACGGATACGTCGCCTTAACGCATCATAATGATACTGATAATGCTCACCCCGCTCTCCGGTACGATAAAAAACGGAGAGACTACACTAGGATTTAGGAATTCATATACGACCTGTCTTTGTGGTTTACAACATTACTCAAAAACAGATTGTTATTCGAAATTATTAACGATACCTATAAACCAATTACTATTCATCTGTAGAAATACAATTTCTACATGACCAATTCTGTTAAAATTAAAACCTAAAAATCTAATCGGCCGATTTACTCCTTTATAAAATAAATTGGCATTTTTCTTCTTCGGTTTCCTTCAGGAACACCCAATGAATTACTTATAATAAAATCACCGAACTCTGAAGGATAAAAATCTCCTTTAGCCAAAAAATCCGTGATTTTATATATCGCATACTCTAATGTTTCTTCTGAAAACCAAAATGTAATCCTGTTATTTTTATAAAAAACATAATCCTCATCTGAAAATAAATTTATTTCCATCGTGCAAATTTGGTTTTTTATATTTTCTCTTATATTTTCAATAATAGGTACCTCAATAGTAGCCGTCTCCAGTTTTCTAAGTAAATAAAGTGAATTATCACTATTAAATAAAAAGTTAATACCATTATAACTTTTATAAAAACATATCATTTTCAAGTTCCTATTGATAAAGGTACATGAACATTTTTGGTTATTTTACAATTACCTGTTTCATTTCCTGATGAATCAACTTTTGGTTCTAATAACTCAAAATGTACGTGGGATTGCCCAGCTACTTTTGGCTTCCCCATTCCGTGCCCACTACCATCAAAAGAATAGTCACCAGGAACAACACGAAACTGTCTTAATCCATCCTGACTTCTCCACGTCCCTTTATCAACTTTTACGTTATCTCTCCCTAAGAATTTATCTTTTTCAGTTTTTATCGATGAAGCATCGATGGTACGTCGCCATTCAGATACATATTTAGTTGAAGCATATCGTTTTGCATTACCACCTAATAGCCCTGTATTTCTTGGCCCTGATGTATAATCCAATCCTAATGGGTCATTCCATCCCAATATATTTGCAGCAAACTGATAAGGATTACTCCCCCCAACCAACCCAATCGGATCCTGACAAACAAAAATTCCCGTGCGCGGATCATAATAACGATGTCGGTTATAGTGTAAACCACTCTCTTCATCAAAATACTGGCCCTGAAGTCGTAGCGGTTGTTGAACGTTTATTTCATCCAGTCGATCCCGCCAAATGCGGTGTAGTGCGCGCTCCTGGCAATTTCACCCTCTGCATCATATAACCGCAACGGCATCCCATTCGGATCGTTCTGATAAAAATAGTAACCGGTCTCTTCCGGTGGAGCCAGACTGCCGATGCCCTGCTGTTTGCACTGTAGCACCAGCGGTTCAAAGGTATTCAGATAATAGACAAAGAACCGGCTATCCAGTTTGGCATTCGCTCCTGTCGCCATCGGTGAGAAACTAACTTCTGCGACCAGCGCGTCCATCACCATCTTTTATTCAGAACACGCTAGTCTTCACCAGAAAAGGAATTAACTTGAAGAAACCAAGTTTCACTCCTGCCAGTCTGTAATAGTTGCTCTTGAATAAGAATAATGAGTAATTCCAGTTGAAATGGAGATGTAGAAATCTATGTATTGCCTGTCTTTGTGATTGAGATTATTGACTCAAAGACAGGCAATACCTATTTAATACTCAGATACTACATCTCGCGCAATATCAGCTAATTTATCGGCTGCATAAAGAATTTTTTCTTTCATATCGTCATTATGTCTATATGCTGAGCTTTCTATTGCACTATATAAGTCAATAAATACACTGGCTAAACTTAACGGGACAGATTGAGCTTTCTGAATAGGTTCTTTTAAATTCCTTAGTAAAGAACATACCATTTCAAATTTAACCTCATTAAAACCCTCGTTAGATCTTACAGTTTCATCAAAATCTAAAAATGCATCAATAAACGTTTCATATTCATTCATAATATATTCCTAATTAACAACTCTAATTGCGCTTGGTTTAATAAAACTGGAAAGATTTAGTAAATATTCCTCCAGCTATTCCAATAAAAAAATCAACAAGACAATAGAAATATAATACTCTTTTTTATATCGCTTTCTTCATATTTTATCTCTTTCAATATTTTAGTTTCATCACCTTCAATATGCTTTCCCTCTTTCAAAACAGCACCCTCAGGATTACAGAAACTAAAATCTAAAAAATAATCACCATCAAGAAAGGATAACTCAGCGACAACCTCTATTTCATTCGGAAAAATTGATATATAGACTGTGAAATTATCTTTTTTATACTCATAACCACCCACATTTTTACGAATTTCAGGAAACGTAATTTTTAATTCTTCATATATTTTCTCAAACATATCGATTAATGTGCGCAATATATTTTCATGTTTACTCATTTCTTGCCTTTTCCTGTAACACTACTAAGTACACAACTAGTGGCATCATGGTTTTCTTCATCACCTCTTGTAGCTGCCCACTCCTTCAATTTTTCATCTTCTGGGTCATCGGGCAACCGGATCGTTACATGACCATCGGCTTTATCATTGATTACTTCAAGCCCACCAGCTCGCAATGTTGCAACATCAAGTTCTACATATTTGTCCCCAGGACTTAACTTATCGGTTGTTAAAGCGGCAGATAATCCAGGTGGCTTATCTTTTCTAACATCATCTGTTCCTGGCCTAGGAGTTACGCTAGAAGCGGTACCAGATGCACCACGATAAATTGTACCTTCCGTAAGTTCTACAGGTATAAAAGCTAATCCCAGAGGATCAGTCCACATTAAGGTATTAGGAACAAACTGATAAGGATTAATCCCCCCAACCAACCCAATCGGATCCTGACAAACAAAAATTCCCGTGCGCGGATCATAATAACGATGTCGGTTATAGTGTAAACCACTCTCTTCATCAAAATACTGGCCCTGAAGTCGTAGCGGTTGTTGAACGTTTATTTCATCCAGTCGATCCCGCCAAATGCGGTGTAGTGCGCGCTCCAGGCAATTTCACCCTCTGCATCATATAACCGCAACGGCATCCCATTCGGATCGTTCTGATAAAAATAGTAACCGGTCTCTTCCGGTGGAGCCAGACTGCCGATGCCCTGCTGTTTGCACTGTAGCACCAGCGGTTCAAAGGTATTCAGATAATAGACAAAGAAACGGCTATCCAGTTTGGCATTCGCCCCTATCGCCATTGGCGAGAAGCTGACTTCTGCCGCCAGCGCGTCTCCGTCCCAGATAAAATAGGTAATCTTCTCAACCCGATCATTCATATTGATACAGGTTTTACGGATACGTCGCCTTAACGCATCATAATGATACTGATAACGTTCACCCCGCTCTCCGGTACGATAAAATCCGCTCAGGCACTCATTCTCATCCCACTCCAGACGATCGCTTCGTTCGCCATCCTCACGCACAATCAGCTGGCCTGCCTGATTCAGACGATATCGCATACCGTCGTTAAAGGTCAGTTCACGCTGGCCTTCCGGGTTCTCTTTTTCGACAAACCGATCGCCGTTCGCGTTATACACATAATCGTGGATCTCACCCATTGGATTGCTGTGGCGGGTTATCTGCCCCAACACATCGTAGATATAACGGTCGGTTCCTCCACGACTATCGCTGCGCATCACCAGATTACCCGACACGTCATAGTGGTAATCAATGGAGTCACTGTGGACGCTGCCGCTACGGTGCAGGCTCTGGCGTTTTAGTTGCCCTGCTTTGGTGTATTCAAAGGTCGAGGTAACGGCTTCGCTCTGTTTCTGGCTGGTAAGGCGGCCAATTTCATCAAAGCCAAATTCGACTGGCGCATGGTCATCCACCTGCTGGCGGATAAGTTGTCCCAGCTCGTTATATTCAAAACGTAGTGCCTGGTTAAACGCCGTTTCTTTTGACTGACTGTGATGCCGTAACTGATGATGTTGCTCTGTTAGCTGACCAGACAGGTTATATACATACTCAAGACGAGCCGTCACATCCTGTTGTTGCTGATTCTCCAGAATTAACATGCCAATTTGATTATATTGACGCGTCACTTCGCAATGCTGGTTCTTCGCCAGAGTCAATTGACCCCGTTTGTTATAAGCGTAGGTTTCCGTCTTTTCCGGCTGCCCATGCGGAGCTTTACTGACAATCCGTCCCATTCGGTCACAGGTAACCGCCAGTAACTGGCCTAACGGATTAAGGCTTTGAGTTAAATAGCCCGCCTCATCATAATGGTAAGTACGCGCTTTCCCCCAATAGTCCCGTTCTTCTATCAGGCGACCAACCGCATCACGATTTAACTGCCAGCGTTCACCACGCTGATTGGTGACGCCAATTAGCTGTTCTTCGGTATTGTAGTGATATTGAAGTGTATTACCGTCCGGCAATGTCTGCTGCGACAGCCGCCCCTGACCAAAATAGGCAAACTTAGTCACTTTCTTACCGCGATCGCGGTACTCAATCAGGTTATCTTCATCATCGTAGCGGCAGCTAATAAACTCGCCGTCCTCTAACTGGCATGAAATCAAACGCCCTTTTTTATCATACTGATAGCGAGTTTCATCACCGTTAGCCAGCCGACGTTTTTGCAAATGACCAAAACGGTCAAACTGGAAATCAATTGCTCGCCCGGCAATATCCTGAAGCTGGCGAATAAAACCTAATTCATCATACGTCAGCGTTGTCTGCTGACGACCACGATGGACTTCTACCAGTTGTCCCAGTGCATCATAGCTATACCAACTTTCCTGACCCAGTGGGGTCTTCTGGCTAATCAGATTACCTTTATCATTCCACTGCTGCTGCCAACGCTGATTTTCAGCATCAACAATCTCAATCGGCTTATTTCTCTCATCATAGCGAATACTGATACCGCTTCCGTCAGGGTAACGGCGGCTGACAATGTTTGCCCACTGGTCATATTCCCATTCGGTTTTGTTACCACCCGGATCAATTTCCGATATTCCTCGTTGTTGACCGTCGTATTGATAGGATTTAACGCCTCCCAACGGATCGATTCGAACTAAAGGAAGTTGCCGTTCGTCATATTGCAGAATGGTGGTATGACCAAGGGAGTCGGTAATTAACGTCTCCTGACGCTCAGGATGGTAGACAAACCGGTAATCAAACAGACCATGATCCCCCCAGGCACGATGCACCCGAAGGATCTGATCTTCATGCAGAGTATAGGCATAGTAAAACGACAAATCATTGCGGTCGGTATGACGCACCATCTGGTGGTTATCAATATATTCAAAATCATATGACTGTTGATGAGCGTCCAGAACTGACACCATATCGCCGTGATTATCCTGCCGATACCCCGCCAGCAGCACCCCGGCATTATCCGCGGCACTTTCATATAACACCAAATCGGTTAAGTATCGCCCTTCATGGTGACACACAATATGGCGTCCGGTATCCCCTTCAAGACAATACTCCACCAACTGCTGAAGCTGTTGCTGCTTATCCCGTTCGAAACGCCAGCCGTTGCCGTTCAGATCTTCCATTCGGCTAAACCACAGGGATAACTGCTCATTGTCTTCTAACTGCTCTACCCGGTGTAACCAGTCACCCGATAGTGGAAAATGATACTCAACCCCTTCTCTGGTTCTTAAAATCAGTTGATTGTTCAAACGATAGATGGCGTGCCCTTGCTGCCAGTCCAGACTATGATGTTCCCAGCCTTCATAAGCAGGAAGCATCTCAAAAGCGGTTTTATGATCGGGAAACTGAGCTATCGCCCCTAAAACACCCTCAGTGACTACCAAAGCGAGGTGAATATCCGCCGGTGTTAGCCAGATATGACCAATTGCACCATCATAGGCCTGATGGCCTGAATAATAGCGATCCCAAATCAGTGGGAAGCGGCCATCTACTTCAAAATCATTTTGCTGAACAATCACTTCACCAGTAATCGAATTCACTGGTTCAGCATCAAAAATTTTACATTTAATAAAGCCCGACGGTAATTTTGAAAACAGTTTTTTAGCCAGTTTGGAACCACGAAATGCTTTAAACAACGCCAATGCTATCGCCAGGAAATTGAGCGTTGGCGGGCCGCCAACCAGAACCGGACGGCCAACAGGAATAGGAAGCGTTACCGCCGTAGGTAATGAAAGCTCCCTTCTCTGCGTATGAGCTGCATTCTTGCTGGTAGGTAACATGCCAACAAACCAACAGCTTAATGAAGGAAGCGCCAGATAGGAAAAAGGATCACCGTTAACAATCACGGTTTTACTTCCCATAAAAGCTTCAGCATCACAGGAAGGTAATTTTTGGGCGTAGCCTGCCCCTAATGGGAAATGTAACCCTGGAATATGGCGTGAATTGGTGCCTACCGTAGCGCGCATCAGGTTATTGACCAATACGGGCCTATCAGAACCGCCGCCCTGCCCGACACCGGCTCCCAATGCATCTTTCACCGAGTTCACTGCACCAAGTGCAGATTTAACCATTGGGTTGCCCTGTACGGCTTCACTGTTCCAGATTTTTCCGCCGACCTGACCTGCTGCTGACTTGAGATCTCCTTTTCTGATGGCATTGGCCAGCGCCAGCGCCTCTTGTGCCTGCCCAACCTTTTCCATGATCTCCGCAGGAACATTCTCCTGAACGAAATTCATCACCAGTGAACCCACAAAGGATTTAGCGCCATTGACCAACTCACGGAAATCCAGAACAACACCAACATGAGGATGAGGAATAGGAGCCGGTGCAGGAACGTTCACCATATGAACATCCACCCCGACAACGGGGGATAAGTGCGTTGATGCCAGAACACTCATACTCTCTTCTCCTCTTCCTGAGATGATTTAAGCGGATCAAGGCTGACAAACTGTTCCCAGTCATCTCCATATAATGAAGCGAATTTCTCGCGCATTTCTCCATAGCGCCAATCAGTCAGGCCAATATGCTTATAAAGCCAATGAGTTAAAATCGGTAACGAACTCTGTTTACGTAACTCCGGTTCCATATTCAGCCCGGCATCAACTCCTTCGAAGGCTGCACTAAAAGCATTAGCCGGGCTTTTAGCCTTATCCCAACACTCTGCCCGCATTCTGTTGGCTTCCACCGTCAAAATATAATCGGCATCCGCTAATGAGAATTCGGGTATCCGATCGTAATAGCTGGCGGCCATGTCATACTCTTTATTCATGTAGTACACGCTGCAAATACCAAAAAGAGCATTAACAATCAGTTTATTACCGGCAGGATGCCCCTCTTCTTTTGCCTGCTCTGCCGACGCCAGAGCCTCACCATAGGCCTGCAAAGAACGTGTTTTATCCTGCCATTTCAAATAAGCAGCCCCCCCTATCAGATGAACCACCACACTCTGATCAAACCATCTGGCATTATTAGTGATGGCTAGCGCCGCTTTAGACAGATTCTCCAAACGCTGGGGGTCGTTATTTTTTAATGTCTCGGTCAGCTCAACAAAAAGGCGTCGAAATTTTCCGCTATCCCCACGTTCATTCGATTCTGCGATCATTTCTCTGGGAACGTTTTCACAATGATATTGGCCATTTACCCGATAAACAGCCTGAGGATAGTTGTCGGATAATTTAGAAAAGAGATCGGTTTCCATGGTGTACACCACAAAACGAATACGCTCGGAAGCCCACTCCCCTGATAACGTTTCTGTTAATAGATCATCTAACCAGGATTCTATTTTGCTAAGGCTTTTTAAATTACCCGGAGAGAATACCCACAAAAAACCGGGAAAAATATCGGGATGGTGCTGCATAAGGCTATGGGCTATCTGCAACAAATACTGTGTCTCTGTCGTGCCGCTTTCTTTTACTGGCACCTGCCAGTCGGCGGTAATTCCCTGAGCTAAAGAGCCATCGCGTCGCTGGTCATAAAAATTGATAATATTCTGAGCAATCAGAGCGGCATACTTATCGCCAGACAAAAAATCATCAGCAAATTGCATGGTGCAGCACCCATTTTCCTGCTGGACTTGAAAATAGGTATTAATCAGATGGAGATCGTCCTCATTAGCTTGCCAATAGAGCAACTTGGCCTGTGGTTGCTCCGCAAATGCCAAAGCATCTTCATGCGCCAGCATAAAGCGACGTTCTACCGGGTTTGAAGGTTGCCAACTATCCATTGTTCAATTCCTTTTATACTTATTTCCGGCTAATTACCCTTCATCCGTTACGGATTCAGCTTCACTACAGCACCTTCAACAATATTCTCAGCGGTTCCATTGGAGTGAACTTTCGGCGCCACGGTGCTGCATTCGCTCTGACCGACTACGGTGATTTTCACACCCATGATTTGAATATTCCCGGCGGAATCCATGGTGATTTGAGAACTGCCGCAACCGATAACAATTTGGTCTGCTGCGGTGATGGTAAGCGTTTTAGACTGGAGATTTTGTGCTGCCGTAACCACAATAGTCTGGCTTCCTGTCACATTCATATTGTGGGATGCCTGAAAGTTTTCCGTCATTAACCCATGAATAGTGGCGGTTTTAGTTCCATTTACCGTTGTAGTTTGAGTTCCCTGCACCAGCAGAACTTGATTAGAGAGGAATTTGGCATCGTGGTTACCGTTAACGGTAAAATTGTGCAGATTTTTATACGTGGTATTTTCCGCACCGGTAACCGTAATATTCTGTTTACCTAACACCTTAACCGTATGGTTCCCTTTGATAGTCGTATCCTGATTAGCGCCGATTTCAACGGTCTCGTTAATATTGACGTTATCAGTACGGTTTTTAGTTACCGTAATAGACTGATCGCCACCGACTGTAAGCGTCTGGTTAATATCAATGTTGGTTGTTTCATTTTTAACTACGTGATCGGTACGATCTCCCGTAACATCAATACTCTGATTACCGCCTACGGTAGTGCTTTGGTTAGCAGTGACATTAACGGTCTGGTGTTGACCAATATTTTCCGTATGGTCCATATCAACATCAGTTGTTCGGTTATTACGCACGCTGGTATTCATATCTCTTTGTGCATGCATAAATAACTGCTGTTGACCGTCGGAATCTTCGAATCTTAGCTCATTAAATCCACCGCCTTTATGAGTCTTGGATTTAAATGATGTTTGCGTTTTTGCCGCGGGTAAATCCAGCGGAGGGCTATTTTTACCGTTATAAGAGGTACCAAGAACCATTGGTTGGTCAATATCACCATTAATATAGGTGATGACCACTTCCTGTCCGATACGTGGAATGGCCATCATGCCAAAACCATCACCATTCCAGGCCTGACTGGTACGCACCCAGCAGGATGCATTCTCATCAGGAGCATCGTACTTATTCCAGTGAAAATGAATCTTTACCTGACCATATTCATTAACGTAAATCTCTTCTCCCGCAGGCCCTACAACTGTAGCTGTTTCATCACCATATACGGTAGGTTTGGCAATAAATGGGGCTCGCCAGTCCACAGAACCGGGAATAAACGTAAAACTGTTAGTAATCGCTGCAACCTTATCCACCGATTCATCGGCTACGGACTGCGGTAATGAACCTTTGTGAACAATATTAACCACTTGCCACGAATCATTCAGTGCCGCATTGGAATGCTCAGCAATAGTGAAAATCTTACCCGGCATCATCTGAATCGTATTGCTCTCAGCCTTACCTGACAGGCTATCTGCCTGATAAGCTTCTAAGCGATATTTAGCGTATTGCTGAGCAACGCCGTCGTCGTCGTAACGACCATAACTATCGTATACGGTGAAGGCCGGACGTTTTTTCAGATTCTTGGTTTTGAAATCTAAACCGACATCAGGATGAGAAAATTTATAATCCTTCAAATGCACCGCATTTGGCGTCATTTTGGCCCCATACCGTAAGCGGTGAATAACGGCTTCCCTGCTGGCGCTCTGAATATGTGCGTTATATAGCAATGTTTCTCCACCCTTCATTCCGGTGCGACTATCGCTATAGAACATGCTGTTTTCTTCAAACCAGAAAACAATACCTTCTTCTGCCGCAAGCCGACAGAAGAAGTCGTAGTCAGTTTCATTACGTTGAGTGGTATATTCCCACTGTTTATGGTTATCAATCAGTTTGGATTCAACACGAACATTATGTTTTTTAAGAATTTCATCAAGGATGTCAGGGATAGATTTAAAATGGAAAATCCGATTATCCTGCACCAACGTCAATAACCACATTTCCGGGCGAATAATAAAGTTATAATAAGTGCGTTTAAAGCCGCTATCACCCTGAAAAGCTGCAGCCACAATACCGTTAACAGTGCGCTTTACTACGCCATCGACCATCACGGTTAACGAGGCTTTTTGCAGCAACTGCTCATCCATATCAATACTGGCGTCATTACTGGCAACGGTTAATTCTAATGTAAATAACGTCGACAACGCCTCTTCCAGCGTAAAATCCACCACATCAAACGTTGCTTCAGGCAGGCTGCCAATTTTGCATGAGAAATATAATCCGGTATCCATAACCTACATCCCTATATTTCATCAACACAATGCGCACTTCACTCCCATGATGGGCTGGCACAATCTATTGATGAGTTTTATTCATCAAATTTGCTCTCTTCCACCTAAGATCGGCGCCAGAGACCATAACCGCTGGGTCTTGCTATTAACTATTTTCATCATCAGGAAATTATTTTTTGTCATACAGTACGGAAGTACGTTTCCTAAAATGAAACCAAACTGATACATCTCCCCATCATCGCTAAAATTATCAGGATTCAGGGTTAGCACCATTTCCAATCCACGCTTCATCACCCCTTTATGCCAAATCCAATCAATGCCGGCTAAACGTTGTTCGCTCTGCTGCTGTAGCGGAGCACTGGTATGAATATGGAAATTCAAGTCGGTGAGTAATTGTTTGACTGCAGCCAAATCTTTTAAAAACATTGGGCTGAGAGATAAGTGAGAAATAATCGGCCAGTGGCTGTGACTATCCACCAGCGGCGCAATTTCATGGGTTGGCCGGGTAATATTCGAAAAATTCAGGCTATTAGAAATATCCAGCGTTGGCATACAGATATCGCCAATCTCTAACCCACTGCACAGTTGCCCGTTAGTCACCACCACATCGCAAAAGAATGTTTTATTAGGGAAATCGACTATTCGTTTACCCTGACTATCAATAAAAGTGATCAGCGTTTGTGCTTCACCTTTGACGTTATGCTCCAGCATGCATTGATAGTAGATTTGGCTATCATCAAAATTATTGGTAGTAAATTGCGTTATTGGCAGATAGTTAACTGAATCACCGCGAGAATTACGTATACCAGACTCAAGAATTGAATAGATTGACTTGATCTGATACACGTTATGATTCACTTCATCCTGATACTGATAGGTACTTTGCCCTTTCACAAAATCGACGATTTGAGGCTGGCCCTGGCAAAAATTGATTACCGGAACACAATTAGGGAAAAAAGCCGTAGTCGCAGCAATGGTTTTATCCGTCAACAAAGGCTGATTAAATTCAAAATGCAGCTCAAAAGTCCCCTCTTCATTCAGCAGAATTGTATTTAATTCAGAACTGAAATCGATGGTAATAAAGTCATTTACATGAGGAAGATGGAAATATTGTTGCAACAGCTGTAGCCGCCAAAATAGAGGAATATCCAGCGGAAGAATCAGGCTTTCGGCATCGGGCGTAAAGGTTTGGATAACCCGATTAGATAGCGAAAAACGCTTGTCACCACAAACCACCGAAACCTTCTCCAGATATTGCTGTAGCCATAATTGCAACAGTCCGGCAGTTTGCTGGTCAGGACTTAAAAACAGTGTAAATGGCTCGGTGACCCATTCGCCCTCTTTGGTAATACTCCCTTGCCACTCAACTTTCAATTTCATCATGCCATTAGTCGGGGTATTCACTAATGTACAGTCACGAATAAGACAGGGAACAACTTTCACATCTCTTGCCAGTTGGTAAGTGCAGGCTTCGTCATTACCCAAATTGGCCTCAACCCGACTGCCTTTCAGTAACCGATAAATTTCATCTGACTTGGGTCGGAAATTAAGAATAGAAGTCGAAGGTATTGGTCTGATTGGCGTAGGCCATACACGAGACAGCAAGTTTTGGGTAATTTCCGGGAACGCATCATCAACGTTTTGCCGTAATTTCGCCATCAGAAATGCAAAGTGTTCAAACAAAAACTCAACGTCTGCATCATTCTCTGAAGATTGCAGAAACTCACCAAATGTTGGATTTTGGTTTGCTCGCTCGGCAGCCAATTGCTTAATGTATTGCAGTTCGTCCTTGAAGCAATCCCTTAGCTCCATACTGACTCCTTGTATTCTCTATGCAAGATAGCCGCATCGGTATGGATGCGGCTATTTTCAGTATAAAAACACTAAAATCAAACGGCTGGTTTGCGCCAGTCATCTGCACCGGACGTACCGGCAACCACGTGTTCCCAATCAATTTTGCGATAGGCTAAATGCACATCAAGCAATTGAGTGAAATGAGACTGAGATGGATCCTGACTGTTAGGCATCACTAAATCCATATTAACGATAGTGGCGTCTTCCAGTTTGGTGGTGAAATAGTGCTCCTGCTTACCATCAGGAGAGGTTCTGTACCATTTCAACGCAACTTCCGGCAGGCTTTCACCCGCGGCTAATGCGTTATAAAGCAGTGGAACCGCTTTATTTAGTGCAATAGTAAGAACCAAAGGTTTATGTTGACGTTGGCCTGAAGGTTGACCATTTTGTGGGTCAGTAGGAACAAAGACTTGATGTTTAACTTCCTGAACGATCATCTCATCTTCATGACCTTCAACAAATCCCTGACCAACAGACTCAAGCGTGTAGGCACCCTGAGTGATGTTGCCTTGAGTTTTTCCAGTGATGGATACAAAAGGTGGTGTTGGCATCGCATTCTCCTTTAACATTTGATTGCCAAGTGTATATTCAGAATAACGATTACTGCCTATCAGTAAGCTATTCTAAATTTCTTAAAACGATGAATGTATTTATTTAAATTTTATTTAAAATACATTCATGTCTAAATTCCATTTCCGATACATGAACATCAATTATCAAAAAATATCTATTACTTCCTGTTTGGTAGCATTTAAAAATAAAAATAAAACTTATTTATCTTAAACAAACCAAAATCACAACATAATAGAAAATCCATTCCAAAAACAAAAAACGCAGATTAATACCATGATGAATAATAATAATTTCAAATATGTTATACATATATCAACCATATTTACACCTGTTATTTTTACCAGTTTTCAAATTCAATCAAATATAAAAATGACGTATAACAACACCATCAAAATATAATAAATAGTTAAATATAATTTTTTCAACCAATTGAAAATAAAGAAATTTAAATCAAATCAGATACATGGAAACAAACACAATGGAAACACTTTAAATTTAAAAAATAAATATAAATGCTATTGCCCTTTTTAATTTTGACCATTATTGTCTATGGCACACGTATCTAAAATTCAGATAAGATTTAATTAAATATACTTTACTCCCCAGGATCTAGTTAGCAAAGGATTAATCATGGCTGGTAAAAAAGGTAGTGTTGCACCCAAAGAACGTATCAATATTAAATATACAACTGAAACAAACGGTCAGGTCGCGGAAAAAGAATTACCTTTCCACGTATTAGTGACAGGTGACTTCACCGGAAAAACTCAAGACACGCCAATAGAAGAGCGTAAGCCAATATCAATTGATAAATATACTTTTGATTCGGTAATGGCTAATGCGGGGATTGAACTTGAGTTTTCAGTTCCTAACCGCTTAGAAGATGATTCAAAAGTTGAATCTGAAATTCCTATCAAATTGAAAGTTGAAACCCTTAAAGACCTATCGCCGGACAGCATTGCGCAGGCAGTTCCTGAGTTGAAAAAACTGATTGAGCTTCGGGAATCACTGGTTGCTTTGAAAGGTCCGCTGGGCAATAAACCCGCATTTCGCGCTCAAATCGAAGCCATTCTTGGCGATGAGGCAAGCCGCGAGCAGCTGCTGCGCGAATTAAGCATGACAACTGAATCGGATAAACACTAAGTATTGCACTCAGTTGCTATTGAAACCGGTGAAATAAATTCACGGGTTATGTGCAACCACCATGTGATTGCATTCGTGTTTTAACAAGGGATTACTTTTTATGTCTATAGCTGAACAAAATGTTGCTGCTGATTCCAGGGAGCAGGCGCTTAGCTCAATGAGTCTGCTGGATCAGATTGCTTCCCAAACCAACTACTCACCGGCTGATGAAAGTTACGATATCGCTAAACAGGGTATCGCTACATTGGTTTCTCACCTTCTGGATACCGGAAATACTGAAGAACCGGTTAATAAACAGCTGGTTGACCGAATGATTGCCGAACTGGATAAAAAACTCAGCGTCCAGCTTGATGAAATTTTGCACAATCAAGAGCTGCAAAAAATGGAATCTTCATGGCGCGGTTTAAAACTGTTAATTGACCGCACTGATTTCAGAGAAAACATCAAAATCAATCTGCTGTATGTGACCAAAGATGAGATGTTG
The DNA here is from genome assembly GCF_016649425.1 of Limnobaculum allomyrinae. Classification (GTDB taxonomy): domain Bacteria; phylum Pseudomonadota; class Gammaproteobacteria; order Enterobacterales; family Enterobacteriaceae; genus Limnobaculum; species Limnobaculum allomyrinae. The sequence continues at coordinate 772,250 of NZ_JADRCR010000002.1, read as the reverse complement.
GAAGATTTCGAGTTTGCGCCTGAAATTACACAATCTGGTTTATATAAGCACGTTTACTCAGCACAATACGGCCAGTTCGGTGGTGAGCCGATTGGCGCTATTCTGGCGGATTATCAATTTTTACCTAATGCGCCGGACATCAAGTTGCTGCAATATACTTCTGCTGTTGGTGCCATGGCTCATACACCATTTATCTCTTCTGCTGCGCCGCAATTCTTTGGCATTGATAGTTATACCCAGTTAGACAGCATCAAAGAGTTAAGCTCCGTGTTTGAGAGCCCAGCTTATACCAAATGGCGTTCTCTGCGTGAAGCGGAAGACTCCAGAATGTTGGGTCTGTTAACCGTAAGAAATCTGGCACGTCTGCCCTATTCCCCAATGGATAATCCGGTTAAAAGTTTCGGTTATGAAGAAGACGTCAGCCATAACCATGAGCACTATCTCTGGACCAATGCCGTGTACGCATTTGGTACCCGTTTAACCGATAGCTTTGCTCAATACCGTTGGTGTCCAAATATTATTGGGCCAGAAAGCGGCGGTGCCGTTGAAGATCTGCCGGTACATGTGTTCGAAGCCATGGGTGAATTGCAAACTAAGATCCCAACAGAAACACTGATTACCGATCGTCGGGAATTCGAACTGGCGGAAGAGGGCTTTATTGCACTAACCATGCGTAAAGGCTCAGATAACGCAGCATTCTTCTCTGCTCAGTCGGTACAAAAACCATTGAAGTTCCCGAATACTGATGAAGGTAAAGCGGCCGAAACCAACAGCAAGTTGGGTACTCAATTACCTTACATCATGCTGTCCACACGTATTGCCCACTATCTGAAAGTGATTCAGCGTGAAAAACTGGGTTCTTATCAGGAAGCGGCCGATGTGGAACGTAATCTGAATACCTGGCTGAAGCAGTATGTTTCCGATCAGGAGAATCCACCAGTTGACGTGCGCTGCCGTCGTCCATTCCGCGCTATCAGCTTAACCGTTAGCGATGTTCCGGGCGAACCTGGCTGGGTGAAAACACGTCTGTTACTCCGTCCACATCTGAAAAGCATGGGTTCATACACTGAACTCTCGCTGGTAGGGCGCCTGGACAAGGAGTAATACATGGCGACCTTACGACGTTGGAATACCGGCAGTAAAGGCAGCCTGTTTGACCGATTACAGAACGATCAGCCGCGGCTTAAAGGAGACGCGGCCTTTATCCTGTCAATCAAAAACAATCTGCGCCATATTTTCAACGCCAGACCGGGTGAATGTCATGGTACTAAAGAGCTGGGCATTATTGATGTTAATGATGCCCTGCTAAGTACTGAAGAGATTCAGAGTTCTATATGTCAGTCGATTCGCCACTGTATCGCGCGCTATGAGCCACGTATCAGCCATACCCAGATTGTGGTGCGGCAGGATCCTATTACTTTTACCTACTATTTCTCGGTAATCGCTCAAATTGCACAAGTTTATGATGTAGAACGAATCGAACTCGATATTCATATTAATAACAATAAATTAGAAGTTATTTAGCCACGCGTTTTCTGAGCTTGATTAGGGATGATATGCTGCCAGATAGTTATATTAAACAAGAAAAATACTATCTTAATGAGGAGAGCAAGAAATTCGTTGAGGAGTTTCCGCAGGCCTCCCAGTTTTTGTCAGAGCCTTATTTCGATCCGGACGTTAACCGCACGCTTGATGGTTTTACCTATTTAAGCAGTCTGCTGCACGCCAGAATTAATCAGGAATACCCACAGCTCACCGCTAACCTGATGGATATGCTGTGGCCCAATTATCTACAGCAGACGCCCAGCACCACCATTATTGAATTTAAAACTCACAATGGAACAGCGGTAGAAATTCCACCTCATGCTAATGTGTTGAGCCCGATAACGGCAGAACATTCTCGTTCCTGCACGTTCAGAACAACGCGCAGTACCTGGTTGATACCCTTTGATATCGACCAAACAATTAAGGCATCACCGGATACCATTCATCTGCATTTCAGTAGCCAGAGCGCTGAAAATCAGAACCTGTCAGCCATTGGTCTCAATCAGCTAAGGCTGTTTCTGGGAGCCGATATTCTGACCGGCTGCCAGCTGTATCTCTATCTGGCTGAATATCTGTCCGGCGTCACCCTAACGGTTAATGGCCAATCATTACCTATGCCTGATTTACAGGCCATTCCCGTTGGTTTCGATGCCGCTCAGGCTATTTTCGATTATCCGACCAATACCTATGCCGGATACCGTTTGCTACATGAATACTTTACTTTTACCGAAGGTTTTCTGTTCTTTGATTTTAAAGGATTTCCTGACTATCTGGACCGTTTGAACACCAAAGAATTTACTCTGGCGTTTAAATTCAAACGCCCGTTGCCCGCGACGTTAAAACTGACCGCCGATTCAATAAAAATTAACTGCACACCGGCGATTAATCTGTTTTATCACGATTGCGAACCTATTTCTCTCGATGGTGATAAAACCGAATATCCTTTATATATCAATCACCAACATCGTGAATATTATGAGCTATTTGCCATTGACAGCATCAATGGCTGGAGTCAAAACCAGGTTCGGAAATATTCCCCGTTTGACAGTTTTCTCCATCAGACCCGTTATGAAAACGGCAAGATTCCGCTCTACTTCCATCTCAATCGGAAGCCGGATCGTGAACAAGAACAGATTGCTTATTCACTCTCTTTTGTCAGAGGCGATGAGACTCAACATTTTAACCACGACGAAATTATTTCCATTCGTGCGTTGTGCAGCAATCGGGACGAAGCGCAAAAATTAAGAATTGGCGAGATCTGCCTTGGCGGTGAAGGGATCCCCTCTTTTGTGTCGTTAACCAATGTGACTTACCCGTCCCGGGTTATTCGTCCGGATCTGGATGGCAGTTTACAGTGGACCACTATCTCTTCCCTTTCGTTGAACTATCTGTCGCTACTGAGTAAACACTCACTGTGCCAAATATTACAAAATTACAATTTTACTACCCGCTATAGCCAGCGGGCAGAAAAATCCATGAGTAAGCTGCTGGCGTCGATTCATAGTTTTGAGTCCGAACCTTATCAGCAGTATTACAACGAGTTAATTATCGAAGGGCATAAATCAACGTTGGTTATTTCACCTGCGGCATTTAACAACGTTGGGGAAATGTATCTGTTTGGCGCGGTTATCGCCCATTTCTACTCCCAATATGCCACGGTCAATTCATTCCACTTTTTGGAACTGGTTAATGCATCAACACATGAGGTGTACCAATGGTCGTTGATGAATACCTGATTCCGGAACGGGCAGAAAAATATAATTTCTATCAGTTAATTGAGCTACTGGCGAAATCAAGCCATGTGGATATTGATAACTTGCTGAATTTACCACCTCATAAGGAGTTTATTCAGTTTATCAGTAATCCATCATTGTCTTTTGTCACCAGAGATATCTCTGCGGTTACGTTTAAAGATAACAAAATACAGATCAAGCTTCCTTTCCTGAGCTTAACCGGTACTCACTCCCCACTGCCAAACTACTATCTGGAAGATATGGCATGGGAAGAGATCCAGCAGGACTACCGCTTAACCGCCCTGCTCGATCTGTTTAATCATCGTCTGGCGACCTATTTGTACAAAATCTGGCGTAAATATCGCTATTACATTTGTTACAAACACAGTGGGGAAGATGAGTTTTCCCAGCGGATGTTTGCACTGGTTGGGTTAGGAAAAACCAGCATTCGGCAATCGCTACAGGTTAACCAAAGCAAGATGCTTTCGTATGCCGGTATTCTTGCCAGTTCAGGGCGTTCGCCGCATCTGATGGCGTCGCTGATTGCTCACTGCTTCGATCTCTCTTCCGTAAAAATTCAATCATGGCAGTTTCGTCGTGTGGCGATTCCCCAACAACAGCAAAACCGCATAGGTCTGGCCAATTCGGTGCTGGGGGAAAATTTCATTATTGGCACTCACATACCTGATTACAGTGGAAAATTTATTCTGACGATTAGTGAATTAAGTCGTGAAAAGATGGAGCAATTCCTGCCTACCGGTTCGCTTCATCATGCACTTCATAACTTTGTCTCATTCATTTTGAGGGATCAGTTCGCCTGGGACCTGCAGTTAGTACTGGCTCAAAACCAACTCAGCAGCATGACATTAGGCAGTGATACCGGATGTTATTTAGGTTGGACAACCTTTTTGCAAGAACCACCACGCAATCCCAGCATTATGCTGAAGATGCAGGAGTAATTATGAATCATTCAAACACGCTGACGCTTCAGATACTGAATAACGACAGCCTTGCCAGTGGCAAACATGGTAATACTCTCATTGGTTCACAAGGTGCAACCATTGGCAGTAATCCTGACAATTTTTGGTCCATTCAAAATCAAAAGGGGCAAATTGAGCCTCTGCACGCTAAAGTTGATATGGTGGATTCCCACTTCTGCATCAGCGCTTATGCTCCTGATTTATACCTGAATGATGTTGACCTGTTTGCTAAGGCTAAGCCCGTACGGTTACAGCATGGGGATATTCTTAAATTATCTGATTTCAAAATAAAAGTTCAGGTTAATCCCGATGATATCTTCAGGACCCGCTATCCATGCGCCCTGAAGATATCATCGCTAATCACCATGACACCATTAATGAAATTCTCTCCAGAAAACCGGGTTCATCCTCAGGTGATTTGACTTTGCCAGAATTCCAACAAACTCAGGTGATTTCATCTCTGCCTCTCGATCCAATGAAAGTACTGGATTCAGAACAGGCCCCGATTTCTCATTCACCGCGCACCGTACAGCCAACAGTCACGACACAGAATGTACTGGATCACTCCATCCAGTTAGAAGAGAAACAGGGATATGACGCTATGCCAATGGATAACGATCTGACACATCTGGCGATCAACCCGCTGTTTCAGGGGATGAAACACACGATTAATCTGAAAGACAGCAAAGAAGCCTACGATTTACTGGAAGAAATTGGTTATAGCATCAGAGCCGTGATTGAAGGATTAAGCTCGCTGCACTCCGCCAATCTCTATTCATCAGATAAACATCTGAGACCGATTGAGGATAACCCGCTCCACCTTAAGCTGAGCTACGATGAGATGCTTAATCTGTTGTACTCCACCGATAAGTGTCCGGTACACCTGTCAGCACCTTCCGCTTTCGCTGAAAGTCTAAATCAAATTCGTCTGCACCATAGTGCCAATCAGATGGCTATTTCCGAGGCGCTTACCGCCCTGCTTAAAGCCTTTTCCCCTCAGGCGCTTATCGCCCGTTTCCTGCGTTACCGCCGGGCCAATGAAAAAAGTGCGCCAGATAGCAACTGGGCCTGGGAGATGTACAGCAGCTACTTTGATGAACTGACGTCTAACCGCCAGCAAGGGTTTGAAAAACTATTCTGGGAAATATACGAACAGTCTTATGACAGGCACATTCGCCAGTTGCAACAAGAACTGGATGGAAAGGATCGGTTATGAAACTCATCGGGGCAGTAATTCTGATCTTCATCAGTCTGATGCTGTCTGGCTGTGAAGTTTCCAAGAAGGTTTATACCGTGGTCACCGATCCGGACGTGCCGGTAGGTTACCCGGACCAGAACCCCAGCGAAATTGAGTTCACGCTTCTGGCGGATAAAAACATTAACCCGAATCTGGAAGGAGAAGCCTCTCCCACTGACATTCAGGTGATCTATTTAGAAGATGACTCAAAGTTACTCAGCACCGATTACTACCAAGTTGCCACTGAACCGTTGGATAAAATTCTGGGAAAAAACTACATCGACCATCAGGACTACACGCTGGAGCCGGGTCAATTTAAGCCATTAAAATCAATGAAAATTGAGGCTAAAACTCAGTTTCTGGCAGTGATTGCTCACTATACCGGTTCAGATACCGGAGAAGTGTATTGGATGGATATCGTTGATATCGATGGGGTCGGAAAAAAATACAAAATACTGATTCACTTGCGCGCCGGCGAAGTCGAAATAAAGAAATCTTAAGGGAATAACATGGCAAATAAGAATCGCGTAATTTGGCGTGAAGGGCTTTCAATAGCGCCACAGCATCTGCAACAACAGCAGAGACACATTGATTATTTAGTTCATGGCAGAGTGGATGCCGCGGTCAATTACGCTTATGGCTTCAGCAGACTCGCTATTGACCATGAGATGTTGAAACTAGGGCGCGTCAGTATTACCGATGCGGCAGGCGTCATGCCGGACGGAACTCTGTTCGATATTCCTTTTGAAGATATTCCCCCTCAGCCAATTGAGATCCGTGATATTCCCAGCACCGATAGCCGTGATATCTATCTGGCGCTACCGATTGTTAGCGATGCGATTACGGAGATCCATCATGACTCGGATAACCTGTCTGAAATATCTCGTTTTAAACATCATCCGCATCAGATCAGGGATTTACATACCCAAAACGGGAACTATGTACAGGTGAGCATTGCCCGTCTGGCTCCTCGTTTGATTAGAGGTTCCGACAACCTGAGTGCCTACACACTGCTGCCGCTGTGCCGCATAAAAGAAGTGGGTGCCGATGGTATGTTAACGCTGGATGAAACCTTTATTCCTACCATTTCTAAAGTTCGGGTAGCCCAGCATCTGCAAACTTTTCTGGAGGAAGTGGCAAACCTGGTAGCGGAACGGGCAAGGCAACTGTCGGATAAAATTGGTTCTCCGACTCAACAAGGAATATCCGGCGTGGCTGAATTCTTAATGTTGCAGTTGCTAAACTCTGCCAAACCAACCTACCGCCATCTGGCTCACACTCAGATCGTGCATCCGGAAACCCTGTATTTGATGCTGACCAAAACCTGTTCAGAGTTAATGACATTTACCTCTGAGTCGAAAACAGCCCAGGATTTCCAACTGTATAACCATGATGACCTGACCCGTACCTTCAAAGATTTAATCCTGAAAACCCGTTTGGCATTAAGCATTGTTCTGACACCAAGAGCGGTTCCAATTCCACTGGTCGATCGCAGCGGTGTACATACCGGGGTAATCAACGATGTAGAACTGTTAAGAACCGCTAACTTCGTACTGGCCGTCAAAGCACAGCTACCTCAGGATCAGCTTATTCGCCTGTTTGTACAGCAAACTAAAATTTCGACCCCAACCAAAATCGAACATCTGGTTCGCGTGCAGCTACCGGGTATTCCGCTTACCCCACTGTCTGCCGCACCGCCTCAACTGCCATTCCATGCAGGATACATCTATTTCCAACTGGACAGTCAGGCAGCGGAATGGGAAGAGGTTATCAAGTCAAACAGCATTGCTTTCCACGTTGCCGGTAATTTCCCTGAGCTTGACCTGCAATTCTGGGCAGTAAGGAGTAAATAATGAGTGAACAGCCGCTATGGCACGGAGCCGACCAGTCCAGCCGCTATTTGAACAAGCTGGAACAGTACTCATTAACCCTGCGCGGGCGCAATGTTAACCCGATTATTGATGCTGCCACGCCGCTGTTGGGCATGATCCTGCGTATGCAGGATCTCTCGGTGGATCTTCCGGAGCCTGACTACCTGTATCGTCAGGTTCAAACTGATATCGAAAGCATTGAACAGTTTTTAGAAATGGAGGGCTATGAGCCCGGTTCAATTGTGACGTTCCGCTATGTGCTCTGTACTTTTATTGATGAATGCGTGATGAGTGCCGACTCATCACTGGCCAAATACTGGAGCCACAAATCGCTGCTCATTCACTTTCATAATGAAGGCTGGGGCGGTGAGCGGGTATTCCAGATTACTGAGCGTTTAATGAATGAACCTAAACGCTACAAAGATATGCTGGAATTTATTTATCTGTGCTTTGGTCTGGGTTTCCGCGGCCGTTACAAAGTGCAGAATGCCAACAACGATGAATTTGAACGACTATTCCGTCGGTTGCAAAGTCTGTTGCAATCACTCAATGGCGAGCCTGCATCAACCCGTCTGCATATGGGTGCTAAAAAACCTGCCCGCTACTTTTTACCCAAACAGTTGACCACCCGCCACATTGTCATTGGTGCGGTAGGCATTCTGCTACTGGCCTATTTTATCTACCTGTCCAAACTTAATTCGCAAAGCGCCAGTATTTTAGAACAACTGAATATGCTGCTTAAATAAAAGGAATTAGCGATGATCCGTATTGAACTGCCAAAATTAATCCAACAGCTAAATCCCGTTAGCCGACATATCTTTGAAAGTACTGCTGCAATCTGCGTGAACTCACAAAGTTCCGAAATTACCGTATCGCACTTTCTGTTGCAGAGCCTGGAAACTGTACTCTGTGATATTCGGCAAATTTTATCTAAAGCCAATATTGAACCCGAAAGCCTGCGCCAGCTATTGGAACAAACTCCGGTGGATAACGCCCAACAGGGACAAACTACCCCCAGTTTCTCCCCTCTCTTAGTTGAACTATTGCAAGATGCTCTGTTGCTTGGCAGCGCAGAACTAAAAGAGAGTAACCTGCGTACCGGCGTTATCTTACTGGCATTGCTGCACAGCCCTAATCGCTATGTGTCAAAACCGGTGGCGCAGTTGCTCACGCAAATTAACAAAGACTTGCTGCAAAACCAATTCCACCACTGGACTGCCGGTTCCGCAGAAAGCGTAGCCGAAAAGCCGACCGGCAGAACTCTTGGTGCCGGTGATGCCAGCGGCGGTGAAGCTTCGCTATTGGGTAAATATGCCACTAACTTCACCCAACAGGCCATTGATGGCAAGTTGGATCCGGTACTGGGTCGCGATAAAGAAATCGACCTGATGGTGGATATCCTTTCCCGCCGCAGAAAAAATAACCCGATTGTGGTTGGTGATGCCGGTGTGGGTAAAAGTGCCTTAATCGAAGGTCTGGCTATCAGAATTGCTCTTGACCGAGTACCGGATAAGCTGCGCGGCACTCAAATCATGTCCCTTGATTTAGGTGCGCTTCAGGCCGGAGCTTCGGTTAAAGGTGAATTTGAAAAACGCTTCAAAGGCATTATGTCTGAAGTGACACACTACCCTACGCCAGTGATTCTGTTTATTGATGAAGCCCATACCTTAATTGGTGCCGGTAACCAACAGGGCGGGCTGGACGTTTCTAACCTGTTGAAACCTGCTCTGGCACGAGGTGAACTCAAAACCATCGCGGCCACCACCTGGAGCGAATACAAAAAATACTTTGAAAAAGATGCCGCCCTGTCCCGTCGTTTCCAGTTGGTTAAGGTTACGGAACCCACCGCTGATGAAGCCGTTATCATCATGCGCGGATTACGTAAAATCTATGAAGAATCCCATGGGGTTCTGATTGATGATGATGCGTTGCAGGCAGCTGCCTACCTGAGTTCTCGCTATATCTCCGGTCGTCAACTGCCGGATAAAGCCATCGATGTACTGGATACCGCCTGTGCGCGCATTGCCATAAATTTGACCTCTCCTCCCCGGCAGGTTTCGGTACTGGAAAACACGCTACACCAGCTAAATGAAGAGATTGATTTACTGGAACGAGAACATCGTCTGGGTCTGAAAGATAATGCCTCACGCATCAGCGCGTTAAGAGCATTATGTGAAGATGCACAAAAACAGCTCGAGCGTATCAACGCGCTGTGGCAGAAACAGCAAACGCTGGTACATCGGATTATTGAACTCAGAGGGATTTTACTGTCTCCGGCAGAACCTCAGGCTAACACGCTGACGGAAACAGAGACAGAGACAGAGACAGAAGCAACGTCTGAGAACTCAGAGCAAGAGAGTAACCATGACGCAGCTCAAACCGAACAGGCATTGCTGGAAGAACTCACTCTGCTAAACATTGAGTTAGTCGAACTACAAAAAGAAGAGCTGTTGGTTTCCCCTCACGTGGATAAAAAGCAGATCTCCTCCGTGATTGCCGAATGGACAGGGGTTCCACTTAATCGAATTTCACAGAATGAGCTGTCTATTGTTACCGAACTACCTAAATACCTCAGCGTGGAAATTAAAGGTCAGGATTTGGCCATTGAGAACCTGCATAAGCATCTGCTCACTGCCCGTGCTGACTTACGCCGGGCTGGTCGTCCTCTGGGGGCATTTTTGCTGGTTGGCCCCAGCGGGGTAGGTAAAACCGAATCAGTGATTCAGATAGCCGAACTGATGTTTGGCGGCCGCCAGTATCTGACCACCATCAATATGTCGGAGTATCAGGAGAAACATACCGTTTCGCGCCTGATTGGTTCGCCTCCGGGCTATGTGGGTTACGGTGAAGGCGGTATTCTGACTGAAAGCATTCGTCAAAAACCCTATTCCGTCGTGCTGCTGGACGAAGTGGAAAAAGCCCATCCGGACGTGTTGAATCTGTTCTATCAGGCGTTTGATAAAGGCGAACTGGCAGATGGCGAAGGCCGAATTATTGACTGCAAAAACATTGTGTTCTTCCTGACCTCTAACCTTGGTTATCAAACCATTGTGGAGTATGCCAACCAGCCGGAAGAGATTAACGATCGCCTGTATAAAGAGTTAGCTGATTTCTTTAAACCTGCTCTGCTGGCGCGTATGGAAATCGTGCCTTATCTTCCGCTATCGAAAGAGGTTCTGACGGTTATTGTTCAGGGCAAACTGCATAAGCTGGAAAAAACGCTACAGGGCAAATTTGGCGCATCGGTAGTATTTGACGATGATGTTCATGAACAAATCATTGCCAGAGCCACTCGCTCTGAAAACGGTGCCCGGATGCTGGAATCGATTATCGATGGCCAACTGCTACCGCCAGTCTCCCTGCAATTGCTCAACAAAATGGCGGCCAATGAACCTATCGATTACGTTCGTTTCAGCATAGAAGATAACCAATTTATCTCCTATGTAGGTGAGGAGCCGATATGCGAATAGCCGGGCTTTCTCCTGTTCAATGGCCGTTGGCCATATTGGTTTCGCTGGTCTCTTTCTCCGTTACTCCGCAGCCTCAACTCAAAGACGCCGCAGGACTGGAGAAAAGTATGTTCCAGTGCCGTAATGAGCAGTCTCCTCTGCTGCGTTTAGCCTGTTATGACGCGCTGTTTAAAACACAGGAAGGCGCTGCACCACAAGCCGGCGAATCTGAACGTAGCGATACGGTAAAAAAGGCGCTGACGCTGGAAAAACAGCGGGAGCCACACTCAACCGGATTTTTGGTTTCCAGTGCCGAAGGAGCACTGTCGCCAGAGGTCATTATTACCACACCAGCGCTGGGGACGAAACCTCCCCGGCCGGTTCTTATTTTCAGCTGTCAGGACAACATCACGCGTATGCAAATTGCGTTTTTTACTCCGCTATCCAATAAACAGGAGAGCGATATCCTGCTGAAAACCAATACCGGGGTGTCGTTTCGCTCCCACTGGTTTATTCGTGATAATGGACTGCTGCTGGAAAGCAGTCGCGGGTTGCCTGGCATCTCTGAAATATCACGGTTGCTGAATGCAGAAACACTGCTGATCGAATCAGAAAACCCGGCATTAAACGGGCTTTCTTTCCCAATCTCTGGATTATCGAAAGAGATAGCCCCCCTTCGACAAGCATGCAGATGGTAAATTAGCCATGGAATTTATTGCACAACATCCCTGGCGCGATTTACTGCTTAAGCCACTCCCTCCGGCTCAGCAGGAACAGGCCATCGCGTCAAATAACAGCGACTGGGAATATATTGATTCTGAAATGGCAAAGCTGGGCACCATTAGCCATGAAACCGTCAATATCGCCGACGTTCAGGATCGTATACTCAATTTATTCGCTGAAGAAACGAAAGACTTTCGTCTGCTGGCTCATTTGGCCAACACCCTACAGCGCAGCGAGCGCCCTGCCAGTATTCTATTGGCAATTGCGCTATTGGCTGACTATGTTGAAGCCTATTGGGATATCGCTGCCCCGCAAAAGAATAAGCGACGCATTGCCCAGATGATTATTCAACGCTTCAGCAATGCGAAAGAGGCTTTTTGCACCGCCGCTATTGAAGAAGAACGAGAACAATCCACCAAAGAGTTTGTTCGCCTTAAACAGCTATGGCAAAGCGAATCTGCGCTCTGTGAAGAGCTGGATAAGCTAATCGTCAGTTATGCTAAATCATCCATTACCGAGCTGCCGGCGGCTCAAACTACCAGTCCGGCACCGGCCAGCCATAGCGCATTACCCTCGGCACCACAGGCACAATCAACGGCTACACCAAAACCACTGCCTCATGTTCATCTGGATGATTCATCTGAACGCGCCTGGAGTAAAACGCTACTTAAAATTGCCGAAATTGAAGCGGAAAGATCGTTTAGCACACCGCTCTGTTTTCAGCTGCGGCGTCATGCTATCTGGTTTAATGCCTCCGTTCCTCCGGCGGCAGGTAACCAGGTCACTACCGTTCCACCATTACCGGCAGAAAAAATCAGCGAATTCGATCGGGAATTCAGTCAGGCCAGTTATGCCTTATGGGCCAAAGTGGAAAATACTATCGCCTACTCCCCTTACTGGTTTGACGGCCATTATCTGTCAGCTCGTATCGCTGACAAGTTAGGCCATTCGGAGATTGCGGATATCATTCGCAACGAGCTGAAGTATTTTCTGGCACGTTTTCCTGCCTGCCAGTCTCTGTGCTTCTCTAACGGCGCCCCCTTTATGAATGAGAAAACCCAAAAGTGGTTTAGCCAAAAAGAGAGCCGTCAGGCAGCCAATGAAGAGTATGAACAGGCGCTGGCATTATTTAGTACCGAAGGATTACAGGCTGCGTTGGACAGTTTAGAGCAGGCCGCCAGCGACGAACCGCGTTCACTCTCCTATAGCCAGCTCAGCACCATTCAACTGCTCAGACAGGCGGGATGTCACAAAATAGCCAAACACCAGCTGGAAAATTTAATCCACAGGACAACTCAGTTATCCGCTCAGGAATGGGAACCCTCGTTCTTTGATAGCTGTAACGAATTAAAAGAGACCTTAGGTAACAAGGAGTCATCATGAAGTTGCCATCAATATTTAGGCCCCGGCTGCCAAAACTTCCCAAGCTTCCCGGCGCATCAAAAATTGCGAAGTTACCCGGTGGCTCTGCCATTAAAAGCAAACGCATTTTTATTGTGGTAGCAATATGGCTGCTGGCAATGTTCTGGATGTGGACTTACGGTGATGATTTTGAAATTCTGGGGGCTAAGCCGTTTTCCCCATCCGTTCGCCGCTGGCTGATTACCTTAATCACTATTCTAAGCGCCATGATTTGGGCAATGCTACATCTGGAGCTATCTAACCGTCGGCTGCGTATGCAGCAAAAGCAGACCAAACGCGAAGTGAAAGATCCGGTTGAAATGGAAGTGAGCGTTCAACAACGCTATCTCAACCGCTGGATGGTTAACTTACAAAAGCAACTGGCAGTAAAGAACGCGGAATATAAGTTACCCTGGTATCTGGTGGTGGGTAATCGAGGCTCAGGGAAAACCACCTTCCTGAAAGAGGGTTGTAAACTCAATGAACTGTATGCACCAGAAAATGAACAGCTGGTACATTGTTGGTTAAACAATCAGGCGGTGATCGTTGAAGCAGATGGCGTATTGCTGGAGCAACCCACTGACCATGCCCTGCCGACTCTGTATGAAAAATTATGGAAGAATGTACTGTCATGGTTAGTTGAAGTCAGACCGGTGCAGCCACTCAGCGGCATTATTCTGACGGTTGACCTTTACCAGTTCTGTACCTTTAATAAAATAGAACGAGAAAATTACATTGCGGCGTTAAAGGCGCGTTTAAATGAAGTTTCCAGTACGCTGCACACCAGCCTGCCGGTGTATATTGTCTTAACCAAGTTTGACCTGCTGTATGGCTTTGGCGCTATGTATCAGGCATTGGATAAAAAACAACGGGAAGAAATCTTAGGTATTACCTTCCCAACCGATGAGTCCGACTGGAAAAAAACGTTAAATAACTTCTGGCAACAGTGGCTTCACCAGCTCAACAGCGCCATGCCCGGCATGATGCTGAATAACGTTGACGTAAGTCAGCGTAGTCAGTTGTTTACCTTTATCCGTCAGATTAATGGCATCAAAGATTATGTTCAGGAACTGATCGATCACGGTCTGTTCTCTTCCGAACATAATCAATTCCTGCTGCGAGGGCTTTACCTCACCTCTTCACAGCAAAAAGGCCAAATGGAGGATCTGTTTGTTAAATCGGCAGCCTCTCAATACAACCTGCCGGAGCAGATCTATCCAAGTTGGCAAAGTCAGCTTTCTCACCCCTATTTTACCCACGAGCTGCTAAACAACCTGCTGTTTGAAGAGACTCAACTGGCGGGTAAAAATGAGCAATATCGCAGCGATACCCGTAAACGCTTGTATCGCTGGAGTGCCAGTGCCGCAGGCATTGTGGTGATTTTCCTGGCCGGCTGGCAGTACTTCTACTCTTACAACCATAAAGCGGGAGATGAAGTTCTCGCCAATGCCAAACAGTATGTTGAAATCGAACTGCCTGACCAAAAAGATTATCTGGGCGCCTTGCAGCTCCCCTTACTTAATCCGGTTAGTCAGGCGACGTTCGCTTATGGTGACTACAACAAACGCAGTGTGTTATCGGATATGGGGCTATATCAGGGCAATAAGATCGGCCCTTATGTGGAATCTACCTACCTGAATTTGCTTATGCAGCGTTTCCTGCCTGCCATTATGAATGGTCTTGAGCAACAGCTACTGAAAGAGAAAGAAGGCAGCGACAATAAACTGCGTATTTTGCGTATTATGCGCATGATTGAAGATGAAACCGGCCGGGATAAAACCGCCGTTATGAACTACATGATCGACCGCTGGAGCACGGCCTTTAAAGGCCAAAACGATATTCAGATTCAGCTGGAACAGCATCTTTCATATGCGCTCGACCATATCGACTGGAAAGCCGAGCGCATGAATAAGAATCGGCTGGCTATTGAGAGTTATCTGCCCTATGAGCAAAGCATCAAAGATGCACAGGTAGATTTACGTCGTCTGTCTATCTATCGCCGGGTGTATCAGGGGTTACATGGACAAGCCAAAACCGCACTGCCAAATGATTTAAACATCCGGAATCAGGTGGGTGCCAGCTTTGACTCCATCTTTGTTGCGGATAATGAAGCCCTGCTTAAAGTTCCACAGCTGCTAACGCGCTCGGGACTGACCAACTTCTTCGTACTTCAGGATGAGTCATTAATTAACTATACCTCGCTGGACAGCTGGGTATTGGATATCACTCAGGATGTAAACTACAGCAAAGCCGATCGGGAAGAGATACAAAAGCAGATCACGTCACTGTATCTGAACGATTACATCACCACCTGGCACAATGCCTATAACAATATTCATATCCGCAAATTTGCCGATATTCCGGACGCGATTGCCGGACTGGAACAGATCACCAGCGGTGAATATGTGTTCAAACGCATTATGGATTTACTGCGGGAGAATACTAATCCTAAAGATTCCGTGTTGGGTGATGGCTCAAAGCTGTTAAATACCACCGCTACCGGACAAGGGCGAGATTATAAATTACTTAACTATCTCAGCCACCAATTCACCAAAGAAAACAGCGTTACCATTGAAGATAAAGATCAAATTAGCGCCTTAGGCAACGTTAGCCTGAAGTTAACCGATTTGCACCGTTATCTGATGGCAATTCAGAACTCACCCTCACCGGGAAAATCAGCCCTGCAGGCGGTTCAGTTACGGTTAAGTAATAACAACAGCGACCCGATTTTCGAAGCGCAACAGTTATCTAAATCTCTGCCGGAACCCCTTGGCCGCTGGGTTAATGAACTGGCAACCGAAGTGTGGAACGTGATCATGATTGAAGCGATTCGTTCTCTTGAAGTGGAATGGAATGACAAAGTGGTCACCCCATACCGTCAGGGACTGGCTCAACGCTATCCATTCTCGCCAAATGCCAAACTGGATGTACCATTAAGCGAATTTGAACGCTTCTTTGGCTACGGCGGAACACTGGACTCCTTCTATCAGCAAAACCTGAAAGTGTTTATTGATAATGAATGGAGCATGAATGAGTCAGATAAATCGCTGATTCATCCAAATATTCTGCGCCAGTTAGAAATCGCTGAGAAGATCCGCCGCACCTTCTTTAAGAAACAGAATGGATTAGGTATTCAGTTCTCTATTCAACCGATCAACATGTCGGGCAATCGCCGTCGCGGCATTCTGAATCTGGACGGGCAGTTAGTGGAATACCGCCACTCCAGCAGCATTCCGGTACGTCTGATTTGGCCGAACTCCATGCGGGATAACGTAGAAAGTAAACTGACTCTGGTGGGTGGTGAACGCAGCAATAAGACCCTGAGCTACACCAGTGCCTGGGGGCTGCTGCGTATGATTAACTCCGGCAAGTTAACCAACGTCAGCAATAACTCGTTTGATGTGCGTTACGACATCGATAACGGTTACATCATCTATCGTGTGTTTATTGATGAATCTGATAATCCGTTTGCCGGTGGACTATTTAGCCAGTTCAACTTACCAGACACCTTGTATTAAGTGCAGTATGGCCGGACTCCGCGTCCGGCCCTTTTGGGAGGTTCGTTTATGCACAGGGATTTCCATGCCGGGGGCGACCCGCGTAATTACCTGGAATTTACAGAAATACGCAATGAAGTAAATAAGCTCAGCAACCCGGCAGCCTCTGAGGTTGATTTTGAGCTGATTAAAACCCTGTCGTCAGAATTGTTCAGCAAAAATGGTATCGACCTGCAAACCGCCTGTTATGCCACCTTGGCTGAGACCCGGATCGCCGGTCTGACCGGCTTTAGCGACGGTTGCACCCTAATTGCTGAATTGATTGAACGCTATTGGGATACGCTCTGGCCTGAAAGCGAAACCGCTCGCATAGAGATGCTGGACTGGCTGAATAACCGTATTGGACAAGATATCCGTAACTACAAATTTAAAGCGGCGGATATTCCCCTGTTACTCCAGTTAGAGCAACCGCTAAAACGAATTACCGAGGTATTGCAGTCACGGAAGTTAAAAAAAGAGTCCAAAGTTATTGAGCTGTACAAGTTTGTCATTAACACCCGTGAAACGCTGGAAAAGCGGGCAGTGGAGCAACTCAGACAGGATCGACAACAGGCGATATTACCTCCCGAAATCACACCGGAACCAGAAACTAAGTCAGTGCCTGAAGTCGTAGAAAAACCTGAACAGACTCAGGCACCGGTTCATATTCATCAGGCTCCTCAACCACCGGTATCCGTTAATTTGCCGTTCTCACCAGCGCCACCCGCCCCCAGAGTCAAAGCATGGCATGGTTTTATTGCTGGCGTATTACTTGCCAGTGCGGCGTTTATCGGCTTTATGTATGGTAATCAACAACCGCCACGTCTGATGGAAACACATCTGTTCTCACCGTTACCCCAGCAGGAAATCATTCAATATGCCAATCGGTTACAAACAGAGCCATTTTATCGCCCACAGCCCGATTTAACCGCTTATCAGCAACAACTGACCTCCCTTACCGGTCAGTCACCACTGGCCAGCCGATATTACGGTGACAACCTGAGTGCATTGATAGTTCAGCTATGGCCAGACTCCAAAAAGGCTGCCTCGGTCAAACAGCAATGGGAACAATTTCTCAGCACCCAGCGCAATCAAAACTCGCTAAATGATAATTACATTCAGGTGCAAAAAAAAATTGCAGCCCTGCTCCGTCAGCTAAATCAGGCAGAATCGCAACGAAATCCTCCGGCTTACGCGCAGTTAAGGAATTCCCTTACTGCCATTCAGCGTCAGTTGAGTGAGCAAGAACCGGTTGAAGAAGTGCTAAGGCAGTTGGTTGAAGCTGAACAGCCGATACCAGAAAAGAACCAGCTGTTGGAACAGCGGTTAAACAGTTTATTAAGTCAGTACCACCAATTACTCAAAGAAAAACGTTAATCAGCCCGATTGCAGTTTTACGCATAAAAGGACAACACCATGCGGTCAAATAAATATTTTGGTTCAGGACGCTTCCTGCCTCTGTTACTGCTGCTATCTGTAGCCCTTTCCGGCTGCTCATCCAATCCGGATTTTAAATCCAGAGCCGCCGGTTTAACCGCAAAAAATGGGCTAACAGAACAGGAAGTATTAGATATCGACCCTTTTGTCGAGATTACTGAACACGACATCCAGCAGGCGGTAAGAGAAGCCAGCAAGAGTAGCTTTCTGATCCCCAGTCGGGCACAAATTGTGTTAGTACAATCAGGTGCCACTGTGCCGGATGCAGTAATGCAGCAGGAAATGATGAATTACTTCAGCGTTTCCGTCTATTCAGGATTGTCACCATCCAAACAACGTTCTCCGGTTGCCAGAAAAAATGAGGAGCAGGAAGAGGCACCACAGCCTAACTATATCCGCTCCCTACGTCTGGCGTCCGCAAAAGCCAGACAGGACAAGATCATTGTCTACTGGGGAACCCTTGAACTGGGTATGCCGGATAAAGATAACATTCAGGTAGTCTGGCTGCCTTACCACAGTGGAGAGATCCCTAAAGAGACCAAACTACTACGCTACAGTATTCGCTTTGCCAGCGTTGATGTGAAAAACGGCATGTGGGTGATGTACACCCCACCCAATACGGAAAGTGAATTTATGAGCGTTCCTTTTCAGTCGGATCAAACCAAGCTGAATCAGATCATCAAAATTAAAGAAGAGTCTTATATTGAGGCGGCAAAAAACTTTGCGACTCATTTTGAGAAGATACGGCGCTGATTTAAGCCAATTTAATTATTCAAACTGAACTAAATAATCAGAAATAAACAGGCCATAATGCATCTCAGCAATATGGCCTGTTTAATTGGTGGTGAATATTATCGCTATTTACCAGACATAACGCACGCCAACCGCGCCTTCCAGCTTCTGATAATGGTCAAAATCGTCAGTGCCGCTAACGTTTATCCAACCCTGCCAGTTTTGACTAAAGTTACCCTGAATACCCAGTTTCAACTCACCGCGATCTTTAGGTACGTTCTCTTCAATATGCATCGTGTCGAGAGTTACCGATGAGTTCTGGTTATGATGCCACCAGTTAAGCTCGGCGTATGGCTGAACCGCATAGGCATCATCCAGAATATCGTCTGACAGACGGACACCCAGACGAGTGCTGTAAGTCTCATTATTCTGGCCGCTTACCCGAGTATTACTGGAGTCAGTGAAAGTATCGGCGGTATATCGACTATAGATAACCTGAGCCTGTGGCGTCAGGCGTAATAAATGTTTCTCATTTTATGGGTTCAGCATCAGGCTATAACCAACTTCCAGCGATGAGCTCCACAAGCGGGAATCATAACTGTCAGAACCCTGACCTTCGCCCTGAACATCGTTATCGTACCAGCCGTACTGTGTCCAGCTGTCAACGTAGGCTCCGCTCTTCTGTTGTGCGTCAGCAAACCAGGTGGCATAAGCACCGAGGTTGAAGCCATTCAACGAACCAGTAGCAGAATGATGCACGCCATTTAAATCGCTGTTACCAGTGGCATCAGTATCCCCATTTCCCCAACTGCCCATTAGCCCAACTTGCAGCCGCTGAGTATCCTGCTGGTAAGTTGCCATATCGCTACCAAACTGCACCAGCGTATAGTCACCCTCCATACCTACATGACCACCAGCCGCGTTGCTTTCCGTATGCCCGCCGATAATCCGACCCCATGAGCTACCATTGTTCTGGGTATATTGAGCACCCTGACGGTCAAACAGCGTATGAATCTGCATCAGTGCCGCCATTGACTGATTGCCCAAATAGGCACCGCTCTCCGGTCTCCACTGTGGTGTATCATCCCCTTCATCACTGACCGAGCGCAGATACCAGTTACCATCAGCCTGAGTCGGCAGCCCCTGATTCAGGCTGTATTCATAGGCACCAGCCACCACCCGATTCGCCAGTGTAAACTGGCCGTTTGATTGCCCGCCAACGCGAATGATCTCGATGCCATTCACCGTAGAAGCTCCATTGCCACCAGAGTTATTCACTACCACTCGGGTAGAGCCAGAGGTATCCCCCTGAACTATCAGCTTATCGGTGGCAGAGTTATCATCACCCAAGACCGTGCTGAGAGTCAGCAAACCGTTATTACCCACATAGTTGCCTTTCACGACCAGTTGGCTGGCGGGTAATGGACTGGCCATGCGTAATTCACCACTGTTAACCAACTGACCACCAACGGTAAATACACCGGCCGGGCTATCACTCATGCCCGGTAATGCATCTGCTACCGCTAACAGACCATGGTTAGTCACATCACCACCAACGCCGCCATAGCCACCCAGTATGGCGCCCTCTGCTACAGAAACGGATGGGGTATTGGCCAGCAAAGCATCATTCATCAGAACCAGACGACCGGCATTGACATTGGTGACACCGCTATAAGTCTGATTTTGATTAAAGCTCAGTTGCCCTGTCCCTTGTTGTGTCAATATTCCGCTACCGCTAATAACTCCACCGTAGGCATAATCATCGCTGTGGTTAAAGGTCAGTTGAGCGTTATTAATTATGGCTCCGGTCACCCGGCCAGTTGTGCCACCATTGCCAAGTTGTAAGGTACCTTCATTAATCGTCGTGCTGCCGGTAAAGGTATTGTCATTGGTAAGTATCAGAGCACCGTTGCCGGTTTTACTCAGGCTACCAAAGCCATCAATGACACCACTAAATGTACTATCAAGGCTGTTATTGGCCATTAACTGTGCATTTCCCAATACCACATTACCTGAGCCGGTCAGATTATTTACGTGTTGGTCAAAGCTATTCAAATCAAAGGTGGCACCCTCACCAACATTTAACTGTGAACTCTGAGCAATAATGTCGGTATGTCCTGCCAACAAGGTGCCACCATTAATCAACGTTGCACCGGTATAGAGGTTGGCTTTTGACAGCTCCAACGTTCCCGCACCTGCTTTAGTCAGCGATTTTCCATCCCATCCACTGGCAGCATTGGCCACTTCATCCATCAGTAAAGCATCTAAATCAAAGTATTCATTTTGAGCTGTGAGGGTAAAGTTACCGGTGGCTTTGGCCGGCAATCCGGTATGAGCGGCATACCAGCTTAATGCCAGACCAACATCAAACTTATAGCCATCATTAATTGATGTTATCGACAGATAATCAACCGGGCTCACGGCTCCGCCTGCAGTTCCGCTGGCAAAGTGCCCCGTCAGGTTTCCCGGTGCCGATGTTTGAATAATAGTAAACAGGCTATTGGCCAACTGACTGGCAGTGGCGGTTTCCGGCGCGCTGTAACCCGCCACATTAATTACAGCTGCACTGCCGATATTAGCAGTACCTGCTGTAATTAGCGGTGGATTACCGCGTGCAACCACATCCAGTACTCCGTCAATATTGAACTGATTACTGACGGCCAACGTGGCGTTGGTTGCCAGTGAAGTCGTGGCGCCCGCTGCTGAATTATAATTAGCTGCGTTAAATACCCCTTCCTGAGTCAGGTGCAATACCCCCTGATTAACAGAAACGTTACCCTGACTGGAATTATTATGGGTCAGTATGGCAATGCCACCGCCGCTTTTAATTAAGCTACCGCTTCCTGTTAGTTGATTATTCAGGATACTGTTTTGGGCAAATGCCAGTTCCAGTTCAGCATTGTTGGCTATTTCATTAACCCCCAATGCATTGCCCTGAGTGCCAATCAATCGCCCCTGAGTAATGGTTGTTCCACCCGAGTAGAAATTCATTCCGCTTAAGGTCAGCGCTTCACTACCGGTTTTAGTTACGCTACCGTAACCGTTTATCACGCCATCAAAAGTACTGGCAGCATTATTGTTAGCCGTCAGAACTGCATTCCCCAAGATAACCTTGCCGCTACCTGTCAGATTATTAAGTTGCTGATCAAAACTATTCAGATTGAGCGTGCCGTTATTGCCAATTACTACACTGGAGCTATTAGCAAAAGCATTGGCAATATCAGTACGCAGTTGGCCATTATTCACCTGCGTATTACCGGTATAGAGATTTGCCGCAGACAGAATCAGTGTACCAGCCCCCTCTTTGGTCAGGCTTTTGCCATCCCAGCCGGTTGCTGATGCAACGCTATTCAGTAATGCAATATCAACATTAAAGGTGTCATCCTGATTAACCAGCGTAAAAGTACCATTCCCTAAATCTGCACCTGCCAACCAGGTCAATCCAAAACCCACGTTATAGTCATTATTATTCAGACTCTTCGCCGCATTAACCACTAAATAATCGGCGGAGCTGCTGGCGCCGTTCAGATCAACGCTGTCAAAGTCACCGCTAATCCCACCGGTAGTATGAATAATGGTAAACAGGCCATTCGGTATTTCAGAGGCTTTATCAGGAATACCGCTGGTATCAATACCCTCTACTTTTAAGGTACCGCTTAACGTGGCAGTTGATGCCGTAATCAATGGTTCAACAGAACCTAATCTCACGCTTAATGTCGCATTGCTTTGTTGCGTTAATGCTCCACTCAAATTAAGTGAAGCATCGGTTGCCAGCGCTAAAGTGCTACCACTGGTGGTCGTCAGACTGCTGGCATTAAAGACATCCCCCTGAGCGAATGTTAATGTACCCGCATTGATATTGATGGCTCCCTGAGAAGAACCCATGCCATTTAATGTGGCATTTCCTGCGCCAGACTTCAGCAGATTGCCGCTACCGCTTAATACGTTGGTCAGCGTGCTGTCACCGGCGAAATCCAGTTGTAATACGCTATTGTTGCTGACAGTTCCGGTTCCCAACGTGCCGCCCTGGGTTACTTTCAAAATACCGGTATTAATGGTGCTGCCGCCGCTATAGTTACTCAATCCGCTCAGTGTCAGTTCCCCGGTACCGATTTTAATCACACTGCCTGCACCACTGATATCGCCACTAAAGGTAGAATTGGCAGTATTGTTGGCGGTCAGTGCTGCGCTACCCAGGTTTATATGACCGATTCCACTCAGATTATTCGCTTGTTGAGCAAAACCATTTAATGCCAGAGTTCCGCTACCACCAATATTTACATCACTGCTGGTGGCAAAAGTATTGGCAATTCCCGTTTGTAAGGTACCGTTATTAATCAGGGTGCTGCCGGTGTAAGTATTCACTGAGGAGAGTTGTAGTGTGCCCAGCCCTTCTTTAGTCAGGCTGTGACCATCCCAACCGCTGGTAAAGGTGCCGGTTTGATCTGCCAGTGCCACATCCACATTAAAGCTGTCTGAAGCATTGGTTAGCGTAAAGGTACCATTACCTGATGCATCACCCGCCTCCCAGGTCAGGCCAAAACCAATGTTATAATCCAAACCATTGACCACATGACTTGTCAGTTGCAGATAATCTGCACTATTGGTAGCGCCCCCCAGGCTAACGCTGCTGAAATCACCAGTGATGCCACCGGTAGTATGGATAATAGTAAATTGTGTATTTATCAACTCACTGGCGTTAGTCGGAGCATTGGTGGTAAAACCACTGATATTCAATGCACCATCCAGCGCCGCGGTATTTGCCGTAATGGTTGGTGGTGTTGTTCCCAGCGCGACATTAAGGGTCGCACCATTACTTTGGATTAATCCGCCGCTAATATTAACCCGGGTATCATTAGTTATTGCCGTGGTCGCTCCGCTTGCTGTATTCAGGCTGCTGGCAACGAAAGTATCACCTTGTGCCAACGTTAGCGTTCCACCATCTACATTAACGAGCCCCTGAGAAGAACCGGCACCATTTAATGTGGCATTACCACTACCAACTTTAATCAAGGTTCCGCTGCCTGCCAGGCTATTAACCAGCGTACTGTTGGCTAAAAAGTCGAGCAATAAGATGCCATTATTGGTGACCATGCCACTACCCAATATACCGCCCTGAGTGGCTTTCAATGTTCCGGCACTAATAGTACTGCCGCCGCTATAGGTATTTAATCCGCTCAGGGTCAATACCCCGGTACCAGTTTTAATCAAACTGCCGGTACCGTTAACATCACCGCTAAAGGCGGTATTGCCGGTATTGTTGGCGGTCAAAGTTGCGCTGCCCAGGCTGATATGGCCTGTTCCACTCAGGTTATTCGCCTGCTGGTCAAAGCCATTCAGATCCAGCGTGGCACCACTCGCCACGGTGATATCGCTGCTGGTGGCAAAGGCATTGGCAATGCCCGTTTGCAGCGTACCGCCATTAATCAGGGTGCTGCCGGTGTAGGTATTCACCGAAGAAAGTTGTAAGGTTCCCACCCCCTGTTTGGTCAGGGTTTTACCGTTCCAGCCGCTGGTAAAGGTGCCGGTTTGATCCGCCAGAACCACATCCACATTAAACAGGTCACCGGCATTGGCTAAAGTGAAAGTACCGTTGCCCAGCGCATCCCCCGCCTGCCAGGTCAGACCAAAACCTACGTTGTAGTCAATATTATTCACCACCCGACCAGCCAGAATCAGGTAATCCACATTGCTGGCGGCGCCGCTCAGGTTGACGGTCGCAAAATCACCCGTGATACCACCAGTGGTATGTATGACATTAAATTCAGTATTGGTTAAGGCGCTGGCGCTGGTTGGTGCGCCGGTGGTAAAGCCGGTAATATTCAGTGTGCCGTCTAACGTGGCGGTATCTGCCGTGATCACTGGCTGAACACTGCCCACCGCCACATTCAACGCAGCCGTTGAGTTTTGTGTTAAACCACCGGTCAGGTTAAGTGATGAATCAGCAGCCACCGACGTGATGGCTGCATCTGCCGTAGTCAGGCTACTGCCATTAAACACACCGCTCTGGGCAAAGTTCAGCGTGCCCTGATTGACGTTAATCACTCCCTGCGTCGAGCCAGAACCACTCAGTGTGGCAACACCGGCTCCGGTTTTGGTCAGCGCTCCGCTGCCGCTCAGCACATTAGCTAATGTACTGTCACCGGCGAAGTTCAGCTCCAGCGTTGCACCATTATCAACGGCACCGCTTCCCAGAGCACTGCCCTGAGTCGCCACCAGCGTACCTGCGCTGAGGGTGCTGCCACCCTGATAGCTGTTCACTCCACTTAAGGTCAGCGTACCGGTGCCGGTTTTGCTCAGGCTACCCGCGCCGCTAATCGCACCGCTAAAGGTGGTATTGGTACTGTTATTCGCGGTTAACCCGGCACTCCCTAACAGAATGCTGCCGCTACCACTCAGGTTATTCGCCTGCTGGTCAAAGCCATTCAGATCCAGCGTGGCACCACTCGCCACGGTGATATCGCTGCTGGTGGCAAAGGCATTGGCAATACCCGTTTGCAGCGTACCGCCATTAATCAGGGTACTGCCGGTGTAGGTATTCACCGAAGAGAGTTGTAAGGTTCCCAACCCCTGTTTGGTCAGGGTTTTACCGTCCCAGCCGCTGGTAAAGGTGCCGGTTTGATCCGCCAGTACCACATCCACATTAAACAGGTCACCGGCATTGGCTAAAGTGAAAGTACCGTTGCCCAGCGCATCCCCCGCCTGCCAGGTCAGACCAAAACCTACGTTGTAATCCAGACCATTCACGACTTTCCCAGCCAGAATCAGGTAATCCACATTGCTGGTGGCGCCGCTCAGGTTGACGGTTGAAAAATCACCCGTGATACCACCGGTGGTATGTATTACCTTAAATTCAGTATTGGTTAAGGCACTGGCGCTGGTTGGTGCGCCGGTGGTAAAGCCGGTAATATTCAGTGTACCGTCTAACGTGGCGGTATCTGCCGTGATCACTGGCTGAACGCTACCCACCGCCACATTCAATACAGCCGTTGAGTTTTGTGTTAAACCACCGGTCAGGTTAAGTGATGAATCAGCAGCCACCGACGTGATGGCTGCATCTGCCGTAGTCAGGCTACTGCCATTAAACACACCGCTCTGGGCAAAGTTCAGCGTGCCCTGATTGACGTTAATCACTCCCTGCGTCGAGCCAGAACCACTCAGTGTGGCAACACCGGCTCCGGTTTTGGTCAGCGCTCCGCTGCCGCTCAGCACATTAGCTAATGTACTGTCACCGGCGAAATTCAGCTCCAGCGTTGCTCCATTATCAACGGCACCGCTTCCCAGAGCACTGCCCTGAGTCGCCACCAGCGTACCTGCGCTGAGGGTGCTGCCACCCTGATAGCTGTTCACTCCACTTAAGGTCAGCGTACCGGTGCCGGTTTTGCTCAGGCTACCCGCGCCGCTAATCGCACCGCTAAAGCCGGTATTGGTATTGTTATTCGCGGTTAAACCGGCACTCCCTAACAGAATGCTGCCGCTACCACTCAGGTTATTCGCCTGCTGGTCAAAGCCATTCAGATCCAGCGTGGCACCACTCGCCACGGTGATATCGCTGCTGGTGGCAAAGGCATTGGCAATACCCGTTTGCAGCGTACCGCCATTAATCAGGGTGCTGCCGGTGTAGGTATTCACCGAAGAAAGTTGCAAGGTTCCCAACCCCTGTTTGGTCAGGGTTTTACCGTCCCAGCCGCTGGTAAAGGTGCCGGTTTGATCCGCCAGAACCACATCCACATTAAACAGGTCACCGGCATTGGCTAAAGTGAAAGTACCGTTGCCCAGCGCATCCCCCGCCTGCCAGGTCAGACCAAAACCAACGTTGTAGTCAGAATTATTGACTATTCGACCAGCCAATGTCAGGTAGTCCACACTACTGGCAGCATCACCCAAATTCACTGTTGAGAAATCATTAGTGATACCATTGAC
This sequence comes from Limnobaculum allomyrinae, assembly GCF_016649425.1. Classification (GTDB taxonomy): domain Bacteria; phylum Pseudomonadota; class Gammaproteobacteria; order Enterobacterales; family Enterobacteriaceae; genus Limnobaculum; species Limnobaculum allomyrinae. The sequence continues at coordinate 745,683 of NZ_JADRCR010000002.1, read as the reverse complement.
GGTATGAATAACGGTGAATTCAGAGTCAGCTAATGCACTGGCGCTGGTTGGCTCACTGGCGTTGAATCCCGTGACATAAAGCGATCCCCCTAATGAAGCGGTATCTGCATTAATAGCTGTTTGACCACTCCCTACAGCAACATTTAGCACTGAACTGGTGTTTTGGATTAGCGCACCGCTCAGATTCAGAATCGACTCTCCCGCCAGAGAGGTTGTTGCCCCATCAGCGGTTGTCAACAGATCGGCATTGAATATACCGTTTTGAGCAAAAACCAAAGTGCCTTGATTAACAGCAACATTGCCCTGAGTTGAACCAAGGCTGTCTAATATGGCAATACCGGAACCGGTTTTCACCAGATAACCACTACCGCTGAGTAAGTTACTTAATGTGCTGCTACCACTGAAATCCAACTCCAGAATATCGCCATTATTGACGCTACCCGAACCTAACGCACCACCCTGATTAATCACCAGCGTTCCTCTGCTGATGGTCGTGCCACCCTGATAAGTATTGATACCGCTTAATGTCAGCGTACCGGTACCCTCTTTCATCAGGCTACCGGAACCATCAATAACACCGCTGAGTGTAGTATCTAAACTATTGTTGGCCGTCAATTCGGCACTGCCCAGCAGAATGCTGCCGCTACCGCTCAGGTTATTAGCCTGCTGATTAAAATCGTTCAAATCCAACGTGGCATTACTACCTACCACTATCTCACTACTGAAGGTAAAAGCGTCGGCGATCCCCGTTTGCAAAGTACCGTTATTAATTCGGGTGCTACCGGTATAAGTATTGGCTGAAGAGAGTTGCAGGGTACCCAATCCTTCTTTGGTCAGGCTCTTACCATCCCAGCCGCTGGCGAAGATACCGCTTTGATCTGCCAGTACTACATCCGCATTAAAGTTGTCTGATGTATTGGTCAGGGTAAAGGTACCATTCCCTAATGCACTACCCGCTTCCCAGGTCAGGCCAAAACCCACATTATAATCAAGACCGTTAACCACCTTACCCGTCAACGTCAGATAATCCACGCTACTGGTTGCGCCGCCCAAACTGAGGCTACTGAAGTCGCCGGTAATTCCACCGGTAGTGTGAACGATGGTGAACGCTGTACTGGTTAACTCACTGGCACTGTCAGGTGCACCGGTAGTAAAACCACTGATATTCAGTGCTCCATCCAGTGTTGCTGTATTTGCCGTAATGATAGGTTGTGTACTGCCCAAAGCGACATTCAAAATTGCACCATCGCTTTGGACTAAGGCACCACCGATATTAAGTTGGGTATCACTGGCGATCGCCGTGGTAGCTCCGGTTGCCGTATTCAGGCTACTCGCGGTAAAGGTGTCACCCTGAGCCAGTGTCAGGGTTCCGCTATTTACATTGATAGCTCCCTGAACTGAACCGGTTCCGGTTAATGTGGCATTCCCTGCACCGGTTTTTATCAGATTACCATTGCCTGTCAGAACATTTTCCAGCGTACTGTTGCCAACAAAATTCAACTCAAAAATGCTATTGTTAGCGATGCTACCACTCCCGGCAACGCCGCCTTGAGTCGCTTTTAATGTTCCGGCATTAATGACTGTGCCACCGCTATAATTACTCAAGCCGCTCAGGGTGAGTATCCCTGTTCCGGTTTTAATCAGACTGCCGCTTCCACTAATATCGCCGCCGAAGCTGGTATTGTTCAGATTATTGGCAGTCAGAACACCACTTCCCAGCGTAATATGCCCCGTTCCACTCAGGTCGTTAGTCTGCTGTGCCAGATTGTTTAAATCTAAGGTGGCATCACTGGCAATATTCACATTACTGCTGGAAGTAAAGGCATTAGCAATGCCTGCCCGTAACGTTCCTGCATTAATCAGCGTGCTGCCAGTATAGGTATTTACCGAAGAGAGTTGCAGAAGCCCCAGCCCCTCTTTAGTCAGGCTTTTTCCATCCCAGCCACTGACAAAAGTACCGGTCTGATCCGCCAATACGACATCAACATTAAAATTGTCAGTTAGATTGGTTAGCGTAAAAGTGCCATTGCCCGGCGTATTTCCCGCCAGCCAGGTTAAACCCAAGCCAACATCGTAGTCTGTGCCGTTAACCACTTTGCCGGCTAACGTCAGATAGTCTACGGCACTGGTTGCACCACCCAGATTAACACTGGAGAAATCTCCGGTGATGCCATTTAAAGTATGCACGATAGTGTATTGTGAATTGGCCAATTCACTGGCGCTGGCCGGCGCATCCGCAGCAAAACCGGTGATATTTAGCGTACCGCTCAATATTGCACTATCGGCAGTGATTATTGAGCTGGTGCTACTTCCCAATGCAACATTCAGCGCCGCACTGTTGCTTTGGGTCAGAGCGCCGCTTAGTTCAACCGTTGTATCCTCAGCAATATCGATTATTGCACCATCTGCCGTATTCAGGTCGCCGGCAGAGAATACATCGCCTAGTGCCAGCGTTAAGGTTCCGTCATTAATCTCAACGTTATTCTGTGAGGAACCCACTCCCGTCAACGTTGCTTTACCGTCACCGGATTTCACCAGATCGCCGGTACCGCTCAGTACATTATCCAGGACGCTATCGCTGGCAAAATTCAGTTCAAGCGTTGCATTATTGGTGATATCGCCTGTACCCAGCGCATCGCCCTGAGTCGCTTTCAATCGACCGGCACTAATGGTGGTACCATTGCTGTAACTATTTGTGCCACTTAATGTTAGCGTACCGGCTCCCAATTTATTCAGGCTACCGTTACCATCAATCGTGCCGCCAAATGTGGTATCCGTATTGTTATTGGTAGTTAATGCTGCCGTTCCTAAAATGATGTGACCGGTTCCACTTAAATTATTAGCCTGCTGTGCCAGGTTATTCAGATTTAACGTAGCATCACTGGCAATACTCACATCACTACTGGAAGCAAAAGCATTGGCTACTCCGGCCAGTAAAGTTCCCTGATTAATTAAAGTACTTCCGGTGTAGGTGTTCACTGAGGAGAGTTGTAGCGTTCCCAACCCTTCTTTGGTTAATGTCTTACCATCCCAACCGCTGGTGAAAGGCCCCGTCCGATCGGCGAGAACCACATCAACATTAAAATTGTCATCACTTTCAGCCAGAGTAAAGATACCATTCCCTTGTGCCGAGCCCTCCAGCCAGGTCAGCCCAAAACCTACGCTATAATCAACACCGTTAACAATGCGTCCCGCCAGAGTCAGATAATCTACCGAGCTGCTGGCCCCACTTAAATTCACACTGCTAAAATCACCAATAATACCGCTGGTAGTATGAATAATATTCCATCTTGCCGTTGCCAGTTCGCTGGCCTGAGTTGGAATATCGCTGGTATCCAATCCGGTAACGTTTAATACTCCGTCTAATGCCGCGCTTCCTGCAGTAATCAACGGATTAATGGTGCCTAATGTGACATCCAGTGTCGCACCGCTATTTTGGGTCAGTGCTCCGGAAATATTGAGAGCAGAATCAATGCCCAGAGAGATAGTGGCATCAGTATCGGTTGTTAAACTACTGGCATTAAAAGCGCCGCTTTGCGCCAGTGTTAACGCCCCTTGATTAACGTTTATCGCCCCCTGAGAGGAGCCAACTCCAGACAGCGTGGCATTCCCCACGCCAGTTTTGACCAGACTACCGTTGCCGCTGAGAATATTGCTAAGAGAATTATCAGCGGCAAAATTTAACTCCAGCGTACCGCTATTGGTAATGCTACCGGAGCCCAACGCACCACTTTGTGTCGCTTTCAACGTACCGGCGCTGATGGTGGTACCACCGCTATAGAGATTGAGTCCACTTAATGTTAACTGGCTGGCTCCGGCTTTAATCAAACTGCCGGTGCCGCTGATATCACCGTTGAAAATGGTATCCGCGTTGCTGTTTGCCGTTAATACCCCTGAACCCAATGTAATATGACCACTACCCGCCAGATTATTAGCCTGTTGAGCAAAGCTATTCAGATCCAACGTAGCATTGCTGGCGATATTGACATCGCCGCTGGTGGCAAAGGCATTCGCGATACCTGTTTGCAGAGTACCGGCATTAATCAGCGTGCTGCCGGTATAAGTATTCACAGAGGAGAGTTGCAGCAAACCAAGACCTTCTTTGGTCAGGGTTTTACCGTCCCAGGTGCTGGTAAACGGCCCGGTTTGATCCGCCAGAACCACATCCACATTAAAGCTATCTGCCGTATCAGTAAGGGTGAATATGCCATTACCCCGGGCAGCCCCTTCCAGTCAGGTTAAACCGAAGCCTACGTTATAATCCAGACCATTGATAATCCGTCCATCCAAAGTCAGATAATCAACCGGACTGGCGCTACCGTTCAAGTTAAGACTACTGAAATCACCCGTGATACCAGCAGTGGTATGAATAATGGTATATACCGTATCATCCAAAGCGCTGGCACTTCCGACGGTGCTAAAATTGTAGCCGGTAAGGTTCAGAGTCCCATCCAACACGGCTGAACCGGCAGCAATGACCGGTAACAGAGAAGTACCTTTTGCCACATTCAGTGTGGCGCCACTATTTTGGATCAGTTGTAACGTTGAAACACTTAATGACGTATTACTCTCAATCGTTGTTGTCGCGCCACTGGCGGTGGTTAATCCAGCCAGTTGTACATAATCACCGGTATCAAATGTCAAGGTACCTTCATTAACATCCACCCGATTTAAAACAATACCTGTACTGGTTAATTGTGCATTACCTGCACCACTTTTCACTAAATCGCCACTGCCAGTTATCTTATTGGCCAGCGTTCCATCGGCAGCAAAATTAAGTTCAAGGGCACTATTATCGGTAATATCTCCGCTACCGAATGCCCCACTCTGAGTTGCTATCAATTTACCGGTACTAATGGTAGTGCCGCCACTGTAACCATTAAGGCCACTTAGCGTTAGAACACCAGTCCCTGACTTAATCAAACTGCCGGTTCCGTTAATATCTCCACTAAATTGACTGTCTGCGGTGTTGTTGGCTGTCAGCGCTCCGGCCCCTAAAGTGATATGACCACCACCGCTCAAATTATTGGCCTGTTGGGCAAAACCATTGAGATTTAGCGTGGCTCCAGCGGCTACCGCTACATCACCACTGGTAGCAAAAGCATTGGCGATACCCGTTTGCAGCGTACCGGCATTAATCAGCGTGCTGCCGGTATAAGTATTCACAGAGGAGAGTTGCAGCAAACCAAGACCTTCTTTGGTCAGGGTTTTACCGTCCCAGGTGCTGGTAAACGGCCCGGTTTGATCCGCCAGAACCACATCCACATTAAAGCTATCTGCAGTATCGCTGAGAGTGAACAGACCATTGCCCTGTGTTGGGCCAGCCAGCCAGGTCAGGCCAAAACCAACGTTGTAATCCAGACCGTTAACCCCTGAGCTGAGGGTCAGATAATCTACCGAACTGGTCGCACCGCCGAAATCAACGCTGGCAAAATCACCCGTCAGGCTACTCAGAGTATGAATAATGGTTTTTTGGGTTGCCGCCAAATCGCTGGCATTCGCTACTGTGATGCCATCATCAATACCGGTAATATTTAATACACCACCCAGGGTTGCGGTATTGGCTGTAACAATAGGGTTAGCGTTGCCTAGTGCAACACTCATTATGGTTGTATCATTTAAGGCTAATCTGTCAGACAGATTCACTGAGGTGTTGGCAGCAATACCAATGGAAGTATTGTAATTCAGACTCAGATATTGGGCATTAAAGGTATCGCCCTGAGCAAAAACCAATCCCCCGGTATTAAGATCGATTCCTCCCTGACCGGAACCTGAGCCAGCCAGAGTAACGACACCATCCCCTTCCTTAATCAAAAAACCAACACCACTTAGCTTATTGAATAATGTTTCGTTATTGTCGCTCTCCAATCTTAATGAGCTATGGTTATCTATTTCGCCACTACCCGCGGCATTCATATTGGACAGCGCAAGGATGCCATTTTCAATGACCGTTCCACCGGTGTAACTATTGACTCCACTCAATGAAAAATTATTTGATCCCGTTTTAATCAGGCTGCCGGTACCAATAATATTCCCTTCAAATATTGACCCTATAGTGATATTGGCTGTTAGTGTTGCGCTACCTAAATCGATCTGCCCGGCACCAAAGAGATTATTAGCCTGTTGATCAAAATCATTCAGATCCAATGTTGCACCATTGGCAATACTTACTCTGGAACTGGTGGCAAAGGCATTCTCAATTCCGGTTTGCAATGTTCCACCACGGAGCAAAGTTGCTCCGGTGTAGGTATTTACCGCAGAGAGTAAAAGTGTGCCATCCCCCTCTTTGGTCAGGCTGTTACCATCCCAACCGCTGGTAAATGGGCCGCTCTGATCTGCCAGAACCACATCTACATTAAAGATGTCATCACTATTAGTCAGGGTAAAGGTACCATTCCCCAATGCCGGCCCTGCCAGCCAGGTCAGACCATAACCAATATCGTAATCAAGCCCATCACTACTCTTAAAACCACTAATCGTCAGATAGTCATATTCACTGGTAGCACTACCGACATTAATCGTGCTGAAATTACCGGTAATTCCACCGGTAGTATGAATCATCGTAGTGGTACTGTTGGCCAGTGCACTGGCGCTGGTTGGTGTAATTGCTGAATCAATACCTTCGACATTCAGCGTGCCGTCAAGTACTGCTGTATTGGCAGTAATGACGGGTTCATTTACTCCCAGAGTGACGTTTAATGTAGAACCTGAACTTTGGGTGAAGACGCCACTAATATTCAGGGTTGAATTGTCATTCAACGTGGTTGTCGCACCGGATGCCGTTGTCAGGCTGGCAGCATTAAAATCACCCGACTGTGAAAAAATTAATGAGCCAGCATTAACGGCCACATTCCCCTGAGAAGAATCCGCCGCACTTAATGTCAGTGAACCACCACCCAGCTTAGTTAACGAGCCAGTACCGGATAGCACGCCGGCATAAGTGATATCATCCGAACGGTTAAAACTCAGCGCATCGTTATTGACAATATTGCCCGTAATACTGCCGCTGCTACCACCGGAACCAATTTGTAACGTGCCGCCACTAATTAATGTGGAGCCGGTAAAGGTGTTATCACCGGTCAGAATCAGTGTGGTTGCAGCAGAATTTTTCTCCAGTGTTCCACTACCGCTGACGATTCCGGCATAGGTTAAATCGGCACTATTGGTAAAAATCAGGCTGCCATTGTCGGTGATATCACCGGCATAGCTTCCGGTTCCGTCAATGGTCAAAGAGGAACCACTGTTGATGGTCATATCACCGGTGTAAGTATTATTGCCCGTCAGGGTAAGCCCTGTGCTATTGCCATTATCGATGGTGACTGAACCACTACTGCCTATCAGGCCAACTGCAAACACTGATTCCGTATTACCTCTGAGGGTCAGATTACCGCCGTTGATATTCAGCGTTGCACCGGTGATACCGTTATTATTGGTCAACAGAGAGACAATATGTGTCTTACCATTCAAATCAACCACGCTGTTATTGGCTCGATACCATAGGCTCTTTCCTGCCCCTAATACATTATCGGCCCCCAGAATCAGTGTACCGCCGTCAATGTAGGTATTGCCGGTGTAACTATTGCTGCTGTTATTTAACGTGATACTGGTACCGGCATTAATAGCAAGATCGCCATCTCCGGTAATCAGAGCATGCAGCTCATCCGCGCCACTTGGTGTGGTAGCATCGTTAGATAAAGTCGTAGTAAAACCGCTTAACAGTTGCAATCCTGTCAACGCATAATGGCTATATAGCCCGGTAGCATCACTCCCAAGAGAAATAGCATAGCTACCAATCGCTACCGTATCTCCCCCTTGCTGTATATTGGCTGTGTCCACAATAGCGTTATTAGATAAGTCCGTCAGCGTCAAACCTGATGTGTCTCCGGTTACACTACCGGCGGTAATCAGGCGAAAGTTAGCCCCTTCGTCCTGTTGTAAAATATTGACGGTGCTATTAACAATATTGTCAGGGCTGACGGCTATTGTCCCGCTTCCTAATGTCAAGATATCGGTACTAATCACGCCGGTCGGCAGGTTTTCAAAACGCAAGGTGCCGCCATTAAACACCACGCCACCAACAGTTTGGGTTCCGCTGCCAACAATAACGGTACTGCCGGTATCAAGCTGTAATGTGGCATCAGTCAACGCAACCGTATTATTACCTGACAGCGTAAATGTGCTGTTACCCAGTTGAACGGTACCGGCAAACAGATTTCCTGTTCCACTACCAAACTGGAAAGTATTGGTTTTATCCAGTAATGAAACTAACAGTGTGCCATTACCGGCTAAACCGTTATTGAACTGGTAATTACCCAATGAAGGAGAGTCAACAAACAATGTTCCTGCAGAATCAATCGTGACGGCAGAACTGCCGATCGAACCTGCATTGGTTAAACGTAATACACCCCCGGACACTTTAGTACCACCGGTATGTGTACTTGTTCCTGTCAGAGTAAAAGTACCCGCCCCCGTTTTGGTCAGTAACCCGACGCCACTAAACGCATTATCAGTAGCAATATCAAATCCATTAGAGTCAACCGTACCTCCACCGCTCAACAAGGCTAATCCTGTCGCACTAAAACCGCTGATAAAGGTGTTATTACCGGCGAGAGCTTTTAGTGTCCCGCCGTCAAGATTGACCTGACCGGAACCAGTACCTGATAGCGTATTGGTTAATACTGTACCCGCGTTGCTGACATTCAGTGTTCCTGCGCCTGAAGTACCTACGCTGGTTGCCACTCGTGATTTTAGCGTTGAGCCAGCACCACTCACTGTCAGGGCGCTGCCATTACTGATTTGCGTGCTGGAATCTTCAACTGTATTTCCACCATTAATCAATAATGATCCACCGGTCACTTGAATATTTGAGCTTACATCACCGGTGAGATTGACATTGCCAGCCAAAGTTAAGCTGCCAGTATTTTGTTTTAGCAGAGAGCCGGTACCGGTGATAGTTCCCGAGTAAATATCATTAGCCGTATTATTGACTGTCAGGGTGGTGCTGTTATTCGCACCCATGGTTATTGCGCCACCAGCACTGCCGTTAAGATTTTTCAGCGTCTGGTTTAACCCATTCAAGTCAAAAGTACCGCCATTAACCTGCAAGCCACTGCTGGCGGCAATCATATTGGCAATACCCGCCTGCAGGACACCATTGTTAACAGTAGTACCGCCTGTAATGGTCTGGACTTTTGTCAGGGTAGTTGTTCCTGAGCCTGACTGCGCTAATGCACCGGTACCACTGACAACGCCGGTATAAGCAGAATTATCACTACGGTTAAACACCACGGTGCCGCTATCCGCAATGTTACTGGTGATATTGCCACCGGTGGCGCTCCCATTGTCTCCAATCTGGAGTATGCCGCTGCTGCCCGATACATTAACCGGGCCGGTATAATTCCCCTGACCGGTAACCGTTAAAGTACCGCCATTATTTTTCACCAGGCTGGTATTCGTACCAGAGAGAATCCCACTGGCATCGACAATCAGCGAATTTTGCCCGGTTCCGTCAAACTGAATCGCCGTAGTGCCATTACCACTGGCATTCAGAGTCCCTGTAAGTTGTAGCGACACATCATTATTGGTGGTGTTTTTGATATTACCGTTAAGCTGTGCCCCGCTGCCAATAGCCAGTTGACCACCGCTTAGCGTCCAGTTTTGTGTGCCGGTATTGGTTAAAGTCCATTTGCTGTTTTCCTGTTTATCAAACAGAACAAAGTGACGGTATTGGGTTGAGTTACCAATCAAAGAAAGGTTAAAGCTGTCAGAACCGGTGTTGCCCCCCAGTGCCAGCAAATCGTTGCCACCGGCGGCATCAACAAAACCGATAATAATTGAGCCGGGTTCCAGGATCAGGGTATCTGCGGTGCTTGACCAAAACATCGCCCCCTGACCTGATGTATTTTGAATAGTACCGCCATTACGCACGGTAATCGCCGCGTTAGCGTTGATGGCCCAGTCAGAACCACCGGCAGCCGTTGAAATTAACCCCCGGTTGATAATATTGGCAGTGCCGTACAACTGCATGGTTCGGGCGAGTGAACTGATGGTACCGCCCGCTTCATTGGTAATATTTATGGTGCCTGAATTGTTCCAGATAGCGTAGTTATTACCGGTGGATATATTGCCGTAGTTATCGATAGTGGTGTTGCTGCCGGCAATATCCAACGGGATACCGCTAACGGAAGAGATAGTCGCACCAGCACTATTATTAATTATATAAGTGCCTGTTCCTGTTAAATTTAGCGTCTCACTATTAACAGAGCTGATGGTGCCCGCATTATTCAGTATCAGATTAACTTCTGCATGGCGATGCTGACCCTGAGCTAACCAGGCCTGTAACAAGATGAGTTTAGGTTTTTCAATCAGATAATCATAAGGCAGTGCATTGATGCACTCTTCCAACAGTTCCAGCTCACCATGATTAAACAGTGACCAGGCATGTTGCAGTAAAATATCACGCAATAATTCAAGATTATTAGCGCTCAGCGCATGATAGATAGCTTCACCAGAATAGCCCATACTCAGCCATCCTTGTGCCGCCGCTTTATGGATTTCCGGGAGTTCCTGAGCCAGTTCATTTTGGCTACGCTGATGTAAAAAACTGGCAAATAAAGGATGAAAACTAAACCATTCTCCCCGATCGTCCATACGTTGAATAAACAAGCCCTGACGCTCCGTTTCCTCCAATCGCGCCTGGCTTCTTTCTTCTCCGGTGATGCAGGTAATCAGCTCTGCATTCATGGAGCGCAGTACCGAACAACGCAGCAGAAATGAACGCGTTACCACATCGGTACGATCGAGTACTTCATCCACCAGATAATCATATAAATAGCGTATATTAAGCCCTGAAAGGCGTTTTGCTGATTGCTTAACTGAATGGCCGGATTGATGAGTCGATAAAGCTATTAATTGCAGTGCCGTTGCCCAACCAGCTACTTCATCACACAGCCGATGCGACTCTTCTGCCGATACCGGTGCTTCAAGGCGACGATCGAAAAAGTCTTTAGCTTCATCATGAGTAAACGCCAAGTGCTGGCTATCAATCTCCAGCAGTTGACCATGTACCCGTAGTTTGGCAATTCCCAGTGCAGGAAGATTGCGCGACAAGATAACCAAAGTCAGATTTTCTGGCTGATGTTGTAAAAAGAAGCGCATCCCATCATGAATGACGTCATTAGTGATCAAATGATAGTCATCAATCACCAAATACAGTGGTTGCTGCCATTCGGATAGTTCAACAAACAGCTGGGCAAATAGTGCCGTAATACTGGTGTATTGATGTTTTTGCGTAAGAGTTTCACTTTTCTCACAGTGACCATTGGTTGCCTGTTGCACTGCGGAAACTAAATAGCTGGCAAAGCGTTGTGGTTGATTATCGCTTTCATCCAACGAGTACCATCCCAGATAAGGTATCTCTGAAGCCCATTGGGTGACCATGGTAGTCTTTCCATAACCTGCCGGACTGGTTACCAATATCAAACGATAGTCAAATGCATTGGATAACTTATTAAGTAAACGGTCGCGTATCACTACGTGAGATTGTCTTACCGGACGACTGAGCTTCGATGGAATTAGCATATAATCAGACTCGAATCTTAATTAACATACGTAAATACAAATAGTTATAGCACAAATAATTAGCTTTGCACGCCCAGTCTGACACGTCTAACAGTACCACAATATAACCCTAACCTGTGGCTATCTGAAAAGGCCCTGTGTCACAATTCCAACTTTCTGTTTTGATGCTTGTCTGATATCAGTCGCATACTCTGGTTTTATCCGCCCCCTTATCGATAAATTTGACCTTGAGAATATAAAAATCATCGTATGAATATAGTCCGGCTACGCCCCACTCCTCCTCCCCAACTAATCCCCCTCGGGATGATGCTCTCCACCTGCATCAATGACAGCATGAGCGCTACTCTATAATTAACAAAATCAGAGGCCCTACCTACTATGCAAACATTTAATACCGCGCAGTTTCATGACAGTCTGGCCCGTCAATGGCGAAGCTTTGGTCTGCAATCGGCGCAACAGATGACTCAACACCAATGGTGGCAAGCGCTCAGCCGTACATTAAACGAATTACTGCCGCTACAGGCTACCGCTCCGGATACCCGACAACGGCAAGTTAACTATATTTCGATGGAATTCCTGATCGGTCGTTTAACCGGTAATAACCTGCTTAACCTCGGACTCTACCAACAGATAAAAACCGCATTGGCCGACTATAAAGTTGAGCTTACCGATCTGTTAGAGCAAGAAGTGGATCCAGCACTGGGCAACGGTGGTTTGGGTCGTCTGGCGGCCTGTTTTCTGGACTCAATGGCAACCATTAATCAACCAGCCATCAGCTATGGTCTGAATTATCAATATGGCTTGTTTCGTCAATCATTCAAACAAGGGCACCAGCATGAATCCCCTGATAACTGGATGCGTGAACACTACCCCTGGTTTACCCGTAATGAAACGCTGAACGTACAGGTTAACTTTGGCGGTAAGTTGGTTAAAAGTGCCAAAGGCGTTGAACGCTGGGAGCCAGCTTTAACATTAGTTGGTGAAGCCTGGGATCTGCCGGTCGTTGGTTATCAAAACGGTGTCGTACAAACCTTAAGATTATGGCAATCCACCCATAGTGAACCTTTTGACCTGACGCTGTTTAATGATGGTAAATTCCTTCAGTCTGAACGCCTTGGAATTGAAGCGGCCAAGCTGACTAAGGTTCTCTATCCAAACGATAATCACACCGCGGGAAAACGTCTGCGTCTGATGCAGCAATATTTTCAGTGCGCCTGTTCTGTTGCGGATATTCTGCGCCGTCACCACCTGGCAGGTTACAAAATTGAACAACTGGCGGACTATCAGGTTATCCAGTTAAATGACACTCACCCAACCATTGCTATTCCTGAACTGATGCGTATTTTGTTGGACGAACATCAGATGAGCTGGGATAAAGCCTGGGCTATCGTTAGCAAAACCTTTGCTTACACTAACCATACCCTGATGCCAGAAGCCCTTGAATGCTGGAGCGCTTCGCTGATGCAGAGCCTGCTGCCACGTCATTTTGCCATCATTAAGCAAATTGATGCTCACTTTAAGCCGCTGGTAGAGAAAACCTGGCCTAAAGATAAAGCAGTATGGGAAAAACTTTGTGTGGTTCATAACCGTCAGGTGCGCATGGGTAATCTGTGTGTTATCGGTGGTTCAGCGGTAAATGGCGTTGCTGCCCTGCACTCAGAATTGGTGGTGAAAGATCTGTTCCCTGAATACAACCAGTTATGGCCAAACAAATTCCATAATGTCACTAATGGCATCACACCACGTCGTTGGTTAAAGCAATGTAATCCTGCACTGGCATCACTGATTGATGATTCTATTGGTACTGGCTGGGTAACGGATTTAGATCAGTTGAAAAAACTGGAGCCGTTTATTGGTGATGCCGCTTTCCGTCAGCGCTATCAGCAAATCAAAGATAATAACAAGCAACATCTGGCTCGCTATGTGAAACAAGTTACCGGACTGGTCATTAACCCCGGCGCCATATTTGACGTGCAGATAAAGCGGTTGCATGAATACAAGCGTCAGCACCTTAATCTGTTGCATATTCTTTCGCTGTATCGCCAACTTCGTGATAATCCGGCGCTGGATATCCCACCACGGGTGTTCTTGTTCGCGGCTAAAGCTGCTCCGGGCTATTATCTGGCAAAAAATATTATCTATGCCATTAACTGTGTCGCAGAGAAGATCAATAACGATCCGCTGGTTAATCAGAAGCTACAAGTGGTCTTTATTCCTGATTATAAAGTATCGGTGGCTGAGCTGATTATTCCTGCTGCTGATGTGTCTGAGCAGATCTCTACGGCAGGTAAAGAAGCCTCTGGTACCGGCAATATGAAACTGGCACTGAACGGAGCCCTTACCATCGGTACACTGGATGGTGCTAACGTAGAAATTGCTCAGGAAGTCGGAAACGAGAATATCTTTATTTTCGGCCATACCGTTGAGCAAGTGAATGCCTTAAAGGCTTCGGGTTATGATCCGTTAAAATGGCGCAAAAAAGATAAGCATCTGGATGAGATTCTGAAAGAGCTTTCCAGCGGTTTCTTCACTCAGGGTAATAAGCATGCCTTCGATCTGATGTTAAACAGTCTGGGCAGCGGTGGTGACCCGTATCTGGTGCTGGCTGATTTCGCCGACTACTGTGATGCGCAGAAACGTATGGGTGAACACTTTATCGACCGCGACCTCTGGACCAGAACCACGATCCTGAATACCGCTCGTGTTGGTATGTTCAGTTCTGACCGTTCTATCCGTGACTATCAGCAGCGTATTTGGCAGCGCAAAGCATAAGCAGGTGTGTATGAAAAAAAAAGAGTCACTCTTAGATCAAACGGCGGCGGCCGCAGGCATATCAGGCAGTTATCTGAATGCCTATGGCCAGCCAGAGATCATCAGCGATGAGGTGAAACAGCAGTTGCTATCAGCAATGCAGTTCACCCTGCCAAACCATAAAGAGGGGGAGCCACTCCCCCCGGTAATTGTGCTACAGCAAAACAATGCGTTCTCCTTACCACTGACTTTTGAAGCTCAGTGGCAGCTTGTACTGGAGCAAGGAGAATTACAGCAGGGTAACGTGCTGAAAGGTAAACCATTAAAGCTACCGGCTGATTTGCCCTGTGGTTACCATCAATTAACCCTGACTCAAGGCCAACAACAATGGCACTGTCAGGTGATTGTGGCACCGGTACGCTGTTATGAGCCAGAACCACTGCATCACCATCAAAAACTGTGGGGAACCTGCGTGCAGATGTATACCCTACGCTCAGATCGTAACTGGGGGATTGGTGATTTTGGTGATGTTCAACAACTGCTAAAAAGTATCGCTGAACGAGGTGGCTCTTTTGTTGGTCTGAATCCGATTCATGCCCTGTATCCAGCCAATCCTGAGTTTTGTAGCCCTTATAGTCCTTCTTCCCGTCGTTGGTTAAATATTATTTATATTGATATCAATCAGGTGGATGATTTTCATCACAGTGCTAAGGCGCAAAAATGGTGGCAGCAAGCAGCTACTCAGAAAAAGTTAGCTGAGCTGCGTAAGGTAGAGTGGGTTGATTATACCGGTGTGATGTCATTGAAACTGGCAGCATTGAAATTAGCCTGGCAGCAATTTGCCACTCGCCCGGAAAGAGATAAGTCACAGCTGGAGTTCAATGAATTCGTTGCTCAGGGTGGTGACGACCTGCGTTATCAGGCAATTTTTGATGCCTTATCGGTTCATTTAGTACAGGCAGGACATTCCTGGCAGTGGTATCAGTGGCCGATTGGTTATCAGGATAGCCGAAATCCGGAGGTCAGTCAGTTTGCTCAGGAGCATGCATCTGAAGTGGCATTCTATCTGTGGCTACAGTGGTTGGCTCACCAGCAGTTAAGTGAGTGCTATCGTCTTTCCCGTAAGCTGAAGATGTCGATTGGCTTATATCGTGACCTGGCAGTCGGCGTAGCTCAGGAGAGCGCCGATGCATGGAAAGATCGTTCTCTGTATTGTTTTAGCGCTTCAGTCGGGGCACCACCGGATATTCTTGGCCCACTGGGACAAAACTGGGCACTACCCCCAATGAGACCGCATGTGATGGTGGAACGTGCCTATCAGCCATTTATTGACCTGTTGCGAGGCAATATGACTCAGTGCGGTGCATTACGTATCGACCATGTGATGTCATTATTGCGTTTGTGGTGGATCCCTCAAGGGGAGAGCGCGAAAAACGGCGCTTATGTACATTATCCGGTAGATGATCTATTAGCAATTCTGGCGCTGGAAAGTCAGCGTCACCAGTGTATGGTCATCGGCGAAGATCTGGGCATCGTACCTAAAGATATTGTCAGTAAATTAAGTACCTGTGGCGTTTACTCCTACAAGATTCTGTTTTTTGAACAAGATGAGCAGAGTCAGTTAACGCCACCGGAAGACTATCTGCCACAGGCAATGGCGACAGCAACGACCCATGATATGCCCACGCTGAAAGGTTACTGGCAGTGTGGTGATTTAGCACTGGGTAAGCAGTTAGGCCTCTACCCTAACCCACTGGCTCTGGCGAAAATCTATCAGGAACGCGAACTCACCAAACAGGGTATTCTGAACAGTTTGCATCGTTATTACTGTGTACCGAAAAGTATGCGTAAGACGGTGAAGGATATGCCCATGTCTCCGGAGCTTAATCGCGGTATATTGCGTTATTTAGCACTGACGGAGAGTGCTCTGGTGGGTATTCAGTTAGAAGATTTACTGGATATGTCGGAACCGGTGAACGTACCTGGCACCTATAAGGAATATCCAAACTGGCGCCGTAAACTGACAGACTCGCTGGAAAATATGTTTGCTGATTCGTCGATACGCCGTTTGCTGAGTGATTTGAATAGCAAGAGGTTGTTGGCGGCTAGCCGTAAGCCGAAGCAGAAATAGCCGTAGGCGAATAATGAACATAAGGGGCCATCATTTGATGGCCCGTAATATTATAAAAGTATTCAATTAGGGTTTGGGGATATTCCGGCCGTAAAAACCAATGTGTTCATATCTCCGTTGTGCTCGGCCGGAAGACCGTTTGTACTTGAGTCTTGAGTGCGTTGGGCCTAGTGTGCCTACGGGCAGTTATGAAACACCTTGCGGTGTTTCACCCTGACGGGCCAGCGCTAGCGCTGTTCAAACAGGCTTTGCCTGTTTGTCGTTGGCTTGCGCCAAGTCGCCCCCCACGGCACCCTCTCCCAACGATTAGCTTTATTTAAAAGATCAAACCAAAACCAAAGAATTATTTAGGAGCAACGTCCCTGAATACTAACCAATCTTTTAGTCTTTTCTTTTGATCTTAATCTTTTGACTTTTAAGAGCACTGGAATTCAGCCGACAACTGAATGAGGGTAGCACGCAGAACATGGATGTTCTGCGAGGCGCAGCGACGTAGGGAGCGGCTCTGCGCCGGTGCGTAAGCCCGAATGAAGGCGGAGGGAAGTCGCCTAAGCGACCTGGATTCGTGTGCGAAGGCGCGGAGGTGCAGGAGGCGTTCGCCTTAACGCCTCTTGCTCGACCGCCGCACATTAGTCTGGTAAAACATCGTTCTATTTGCGGGCGAAACCCTCTCAAAACCTAATAATCAAAAGATTACTTATTTCTTCGCCTTAACACTCCCAACAAACGTCTCTCTCGCCGTTGTCGATCCCAATCTCTCTGCTTCATCCAGCAACTTCAGCGCTTTATCAATATCCCCCTGCTTCACCGCAGTACGAATACTCTGATTAAAGTACTCTTCGGTATCCGTCAGCACTTTTTCCGGTGCGGCATGAGCTTTTGCTGCCGGAGCCGCTGCTGGCGCAGGAATAACCGCGGTTGCCGCAGTATCTGATGAAGAGGTTGGCATCAACTGACCAATCATTACGTTGCCGTTTTGCTGGTCAGATTTCACAACAACCTTCAGCGTACCTTGCTCACTGTGTTGAGCGATTGGGTCCGGAATATCCGGTACCGCATTCCCCACGCCCTTCGCATAAGCTTTGGCTGGAGCTGTTAATTTGGTGGTTTGTTGCAGGTCTTTATTCGTGGTGTACACCAGCATATAGATCTGCTGTTGGCCTAAAGCCGGAGTCAGGCGTAAGGTACCTTGCAGGCGATCAGTATCCATAACTTCAGGCCCCGCATAAGCAAATCGCTCACTGGGATAATACGCAGCCGGGCGCATTTGCTCATCCAATACTAAAACGTTTGGTGCATACACACTTTTATTGTCTACCAGGCTGGATAAGGTTATTTCCAACGTGCCGCGGTTAGCCGGCAATGCAATAGTTGCAACAGCACCACGAATATCACCCTGAGACAGTTGAGGTGAACTCGCATCCAGTTTGATAGTTTGAGTGGTTGGTGGAACCAGCGGCTGCCATGGCAACTGCTGCAGCTTACTGCCAGAAAGTGTAGGAGCGGTTGTCACGCTCTCCGGGGCCTGAACGTTATCACTGAACAGCGATACCGCCTGAGCCTGACCGACCATGCCGCTGCCAAGTGCCAGAGCTAAACATAAGGCCAGATATTTGTTATTCATTATTTTTCCCTCTGAAAGTAGCAAATTACTCATACAACAGAAAAATGACAGGCGTTGAATAGTCAGCCATTCACGCCTGTCATTGGGACATCAGATGTTATTACCACCAGGCTTCGAATTGAACGCCGAAGGAGAACTCATCATCATTTCCACGGCTGTAGGTTTTGGTTGCGGTATCATTAGTTGCAACACCGTCGTTATATCCCCACTTCTCATCCCAATTTGCATAGGTACCAAATACGCGAATGGCCGGACGAGACCAAATGCTGTTACCTGCTTGCCATTGTTGTGCCAGCGTAATTTTATACTGACTGTTACGATCGCCAGTATTCTGAGCCTTCACATTATCATAGCCTGCTTCCAACAATGTGCTCATAATTGGTGTCCATTTGTACATTGGACGCACACCAACGGTGTACCAGGTTGAGCCATTGTTGTTATCAAGATCGGTGTCCTGATACATAGCTACGTACATCAGATCCCAATCCTGCGCCAGAGAAATGGCACCGTGATCCAATACGCGAACCATACTACCATTATTATTTACGCTGGCGCCCTGAGAGTGGCCGGTATTCCAGGAAGTCATTGAATCTGTTGCATATTGAACAACAAACTTGTTAAAACCACCTAACATACTTTGCGTATGCTCTGCGGTAAACATGGCGCCATCTTTCGAAGCGTCATCAGCTAAAGAATAACCATCACGAGCGTTGGCACGGCCATAGTCCACACCCAGCTCCAGTACGCCATCCGGGTTGGTATTCAGGTTGGCTAAACGAATGTCAAACACATCGTTAGAGGTTGGAACCTCATCAGCCTGTCCATCAATCCAACCGTGAGAACCACCCGCTTCAGTATCACGGGTAACTGCCATCGATAATTTACCAAAGCCCAGATCGATATTTTCCAGACCTGCTCCCGGACCAGAAATATCCCAGTAGTAAAAGTCGATCATATGAACATCGTGACGCTGGTAGAAACGCTTACCGGCCCACATGGTTGAACCTGATAACCAGTCGATCAGGTTTTCACCTTTCACGTTAATTTCACGGAATGCCGGGTCAGTTGCTTCCCAGTCGTTTGCCTGATCGATTGAGTAGGCAACGTTGGTGTCCAGATAAAACTTCTTGTCGCCTTCTTGCCATAATTGTTGCCCTAACTTCAGTTCTGCGTAGGTTTCACATTCGTTACCTAAACGGTACTTACTTTGTGCACCCGTTGCCTGAAAGCATTGTTGGTCACCACCATCCCCTGACCAACCAATACCAGAACGAGCATAACCATGAAAATCAACAGCCAGTGCCTGAGTTGCAAAAACGCCTGCTGCAACGGCTAAAGAAAGTTGTAATTTGCGGGACACGACCATCGTAGTTCTCCTATGATGCCACCAGGTGGCTTATATGTTTATTTAAACGCCCAGCTCTCTGTGTAACCGTTGACAGGCCCTGCCATCGCTGTGGAATAGATGACAGCGTTGTGGAATAGATGACAGCGTTGTGGCGGTAAACCAATGGCAAAGGTGGAGCCTTCTTTTACCAGAACAACGTCGTTCTGACGGTAAATCAGGTTTTGTCTGATCGACGGAATTTGGATATGGATCTGTGTTTCATTGCCTAACTGCTCTACTACCTGTACTTCTCCCTCCAGCGTGACATCTGCGATCTCACTGGTTGTTAAATGTTCAGGCCGGACCCCCAGAGACATATTGGTTCCCACCTGAACTCCCTGACTGTCTACGGGCAGCCATACTAGCTGCCCGTTTGGTAATGCAATTTGTACTTGTTCAATGGCGGTGGCGGTCACTTTCACCGGCAGGAAATTCATTTTTGGTGAACCAATAAAACCCGCGACAAAGCGATTCGCCGGATAGTGATAAAGTTCCAGCGGTTTACCCACCTGAGCAATATGCCCGGCATCCAGCACCACGATTTTGTCCGCCAGTGTCATTGCCTCCACTTGATCGTGAGTAACGTAAATCATGGTGCGCTTGAGGCGATTATGCAGACGGGAAATTTCGATACGCATCTGAACCCGCAAAGCGGCATCCAGATTAGAGAGGGGTTCATCCAGCAGAAAAACTTCCGGTTCCGCCACCAGCGTACGACCAATCGCCACTCGCTGACGTTGCCCTCCCGACAGCTCTTTTGGTCGACGATCCAGCATATGGCCCAGTTGCAGCATCTCTGCAACCTGAGCAACCCGGTGTTTAATTTCGCTTTTAGGTGCCTTGGCCAGCTTTAGACCAAAAGACATGTTGTCAGCCACCGACAGATGCGGATACAGCGCATACGACTGGAAAACCATTCCAATTCCTCGCTGTGCCGGAGGTACTTCATTCATTCTTTTACCGTTGATGGTCAGTTCGCCGGAGGTGATATCTTCCAGACCAGCAATCATGCGCAGCAAAGTAGATTTGCCACAGCCCGATGGGCCTACAAATACGACGAACTCACCATCATCGATTTCAAGATTAATGTCCCTGGAAATGACAACATCACCGAACGCCTTACTTACATTGCTTAGCGTGACATTGGCCATAATTAGCTCCTCTCTGTTTGTCGGTTTCTGTGGTCATACTCAACCAACCGATAAATTGGTATGGCTGCGATATTGCATAAAAAATCGCAAGCACAAATCATCCACCGAAAGGTTTTTTATGGGGGGAGGAGGTGGGAGGATGAGAGAAACAGAAGGGAGATGAATTGCCCCCTGATGAACGAAAGATTGTGAATTTACTCACAAATTAATCACATTCTTTATGTGATACAGCGCACAAAACGCGTTGTAATTGCAACACACATCACACAAAGGTGTTGGAGGGCATAGAAAAGAGGAGGATGCGTTTTATTCACTGACGACGGCAACATAGTCACTGTGTAAATGTCTTGCCTCAGCAACCGAATACCGATTGCTATCCGGACTACCTGACTAAATTGAAAGAAGGATAACTATGATGTTCCGTATATTAAAAGCTGCACGTCGTCATACCCAACGTCCACTGGCGGTTTCTAAGGTGGCAACCATTTCTGCCCTGGTGGCACTTTGTCTTTCCAGCTCTGCGATGGCCAAAATTGAAGAAGGCAAACTGGTTATCTGGATCAATGGTGATAAAGGATACAACGGTCTGGCTGAAGTCGGAAAGAAATTTGAAAAAGATACCGGTATCAGCGTTACCGTTGAGCATCCGGATAAGATGGAAGAGAAGTATCCACAAGTTGCTGCAACAGGCGATGGCCCTGACATTATCTTTTGGGCGCATGACCGTTTTGGTGGTTATGCCGAATCAGGTCTGTTAGCCGAAGTCACGCCATCCAAAGCCTTACAGGACAAAGTTGCTCCGTTCACCTGGGATGCGCTGCGCTATAAAGGCAAACTGATTGGTTACCCTATTGCAGTAGAGTCCCTGTCACTGATCTACAACAAAGACCTGCTACCAGAACCGCCCAAAACCTGGGAAGAAGTTACCGCTCTGGATACAAAACTGCGTGCTAAAGGCAAAAGTGCCATCATGTGGAACTTGCAAGAACCCTACTTCACCTGGCCACTTATCGCAGCTGACGGCGGCTATGCCTTTAAGTTTGAAAACGGCCACTATAACGTGAAAAACGTAGGTGTGAATAATCCTGGTGCCCAGGCTGGTTTACAGTTCCTGGTAGACTTGGTGAAAAACAAACACATCAATCCTGATACTGATTATTCCGTGGCTGAAGCCAGTTTTATTAAGGGCGAAACCGCAATGACCATTAATGGTCCGTGGTCATGGGGCAACCTGGATAAAGCTAAAATTAACTATGGCGTCACTATGCTGCCAAGTTTTAAAGGAAAGCCGTCCAAACCATTCGTTGGCGTACTTTCAGCCGGAATTAACACTGCCAGTCCAAACAAAGATCTGGCAAAAGAGTTTCTGGAAAACTACTTGCTGACTGATGAAGGACTGACTCTGGTTAATAACGACAAAATGCTGGGTGCCGTAGCGCTGAAATCCTATCAGGAGAAACTGGAGAAAGATCCACGTATCGCCGCCACCATGAACAACGCGCAAAAAGGTGAAATTATGCCAAACATTCCGCAAATGAGTGGATTCTGGTATGCCGAACGCAGCGCCATCCTGAATGCTATTCATGGCCGTCAGACGGTTCCGGCCGCATTAAAAGATGTTGAAACGCGTATTACCAAGTAAATCAGTAAAACAGCGGCGCAGATAACTGCGCCGCTGCTAATCACCGGATTTTTGTAGTATCCCGGCCACCTAAAGGAGTTCGTCATGTCTGTTATTCAAACCGAATTACCACAAGGAAACAGAGGGTTTAGCCTGGGTAACGGCCTTAAGTGGCTGGTCATTACGCTTTTCGCTTTGTTTGCATGCTATTTAGTCGTACTGATGTATGCGCAAGGTGAGTATCTGTTTGCTATTCTGACGTTAATCCTGGTGGGTTTAGGTTTGTATGTATTTGCTAACCCACGCACTTATGCCTGGCGCTATGTCTATCCGGGTATGGCAGGAATGGGACTGTTTGTACTGTTTCCTTTAGCCTGTACTATCGCCATTGCATTCACTAACTACAGCAGCGTCAACCAGCTAACCTTTGAGCGCGCTCAATCGGTTTTGTTGCAAAATCAATTTACTTCAGGACATGCCTATAACTTCTCACTCTATCCTGAAGGTCAAAAATGGCGTCTGTTTCTCAGTGATGCACAAAATGAGATGTTGCTCTCGGAGCCTTTCGATCTCAATGCGCTTCCCCCAACGCTAACCGTAGAAAAAACCACGGCAGCACCAACGGAAGAAGCAGCACCGCTACGTGTTGTTATCCAGAACAACAAGCAGCTTGGCACGTTGTCAATTCAACTGCCGGAAGAAAAAGTATTGCGCATGAGTTCACTGCGCCAGTTTTCTGAAATTCAACCGCTGTATGTATTGGGCGAGGATCAAAAAACGCTGCTCAACCAACAAACCGGCGTTCGCTACCTGCCTAATCAAGACACTGGGTTTTACCAGGCCGTCAATGCTCAGGGGCAATGGCAAAGCGAAGTATTAAGTCCCGGCTTTACCGTTACTGTTGGCTGGAAAAATTTCCTGACGGTGATGTTTGATGAAGGTATTCAAAAACCTTTTATCTCAATTTTTATCTGGACTATCGCCTTCTCCCTGTTGACCGTGGTATTTACCGTGGCGGTAGGCATGATTTTAGCTTGTGTTGTCCAATGGGAATCGTTGAAAGGCCGAGCCATCTATCGGGTGCTGCTAATTCTGCCTTATGCCGTTCCCTCTTTTATCTCGATTCTGATCTTCAAAGGGCTATTCAACCAGAGTTTTGGTGAGATCAACATGATGCTGGAGGCACTATTTGGCATCAAACCGGCCTGGTTTAACGATCCAACCATGGCTCGCAGTATGATTGTGATCGTCAATATCTGGCTGGGCTATCCGTATATGATGATTCTGTGCATGGGTTTACTGAAAACGATTCCTGATGACCTATATGAAGCCTCAGCGATGGATGGTGCAAACTTATTCCAGAACTTTTTCCGTATCACCTTCCCGTTATTAATTAAACCGCTAACACCGCTGATGATTGCCAGCTTTGCGTTTAACTTTAATAACTTTGTATTGATTCAACTGCTCACCAACGGTGGCCCTGACCGAATCGGTACCACCACACCGGCGGGTTATACCGACTTACTGGTTAGCTTTACTTATCGCATGGCATTCGAAGGCAGCGGCGGACAAAACTTTGGTCTGGCAGCAGCGATCGCCACGCTGATTTTCTTACTGGTCGGTGCACTGGCGGTTATCAACCTGAAAGCATCACGTATGAACTTTGATTAAGGAGAAAGAATAATATGGCAATGGTTCAACCTAAATCTCAGCGATTACGTATCGGTCTTACTCATATTCTACTGCTGTGTTTTATTGCGTTGATTATGTTTCCACTACTGATGGTAATTGCGATTTCTCTGCGTTCAGGTAACTTTGCAACCGGTAGTTTGATCCCGGAACAGATATCCTGGGAACACTGGAAACTGGCGCTGGGGTTCAGCATAACTGATGCCAACGGCAAAGTGACACCACCACCCTTCCCGGTTTTGCTGTGGCTCTGGAATTCCGTCAAGATTGCCGTTATTACCTCTATCGGCATCGTCGCCCTGTCGACGACCTGCGCTTATGCTTTTGCCCGCATGCGTTTTCGCGGCAAAAGTACGTTGTTAAAAAGTATGCTGATTTTTCAGATGTTCCCGGCAGTCCTCTCATTAGTGGCGTTGTATGCGTTGTTTGATCGACTGGGACAATATGTTCCTATGTTGGGGCTCAACACCCATGGTGGAGTGATATTTGCCTATCTGGGAGGAATAGCCCTGCACGTCTGGACCATTAAAGGCTATTTCGAAACCATTGATGGCAGCCTGGAAGAAGCGGCTGCATTAGATGGCGCTACGCCATGGCAAGCTTTCCGTTTAGTCCTTCTACCCCTGTCAGTGCCAATTCTGGCTGTGGTATTTATCTTATCGTTTATTGCTGCCATTACCGAAGTACCGGTAGCGTCATTGCTGTTACGCGATGTAAATAGCTATACGCTGGCAGTAGGTATGCAGCAGTATCTCAACCCTCAAAACTATCTGTGGGGAGATTTTGCCGCCGCCGCTGTGTTGTCCGCTATCCCGATTACCGTTGTCTTCCTGCTGGCCCAGCGTTGGTTGGTTAGTGGCCTGACGGCAGGCGGCGTAAAAGGATAGTGTTTTTAAGCTACATCCCTCATTGTTGTCTTTGTCTCACTTCAGCGGTCTTTCAGACCGCTTTTTTTATCGCTGCATTGCTATATCAAAAGAAACCCGTTGTATAAAAATTAATATTATTTATGCGTTTTTTAACATCATGATTATGCTTCACGTCAACTGAATCAATAACAAAACTTTAGATATAATTAATTACAGCCCCAATAATCAACAAACATATTTAAACTATTTTCTTGAATGCTGTTATTTATACTTTCTCAATAAATAACAGCCAAAGATAAATAAGGCGAAAGATAACTCTCGCCTTATTAATAAAAAAGCATAATGAATACATATTATCTTTCTAAAATGAACCTAATCATTCATTATATTTCCCTCTAATAATGAATAATAAGAACAGAATAACAAGATAAATGAATTAAAAAGAAATCAGGTATTATTTACAGCGACCACAAACAATTTTTGCCGCATAGCATAACTTTAGCTTACCGCTACAGAAGGTACCGCCCGCTTCAGCTACCGCAGAGATACCAAAGGATAACAACAGAGCAAGGGATAACATTTTAATTTTACCAGCCATATAAACTCCTTTTAATATATATTTCATATACCAGAGATATAATATAAAACAACTGCCTTTCCCTATCTTAAATAGCGCCTGAATAAGACATCATACTCAAAATAAGAAATTGAGAATTGAGTATATTATTTCTGAGCTTAGCTTTCTTTTTCGGGTCCTGCAGAAAACAAATTACTCTCAGTAATAATATTATGTCAATACATAATTAAAACTAAATTATAACAATCTCTTTTTATTAAGTTCACATCATAAAGATTAGTTATTCTTTTTCATTTTTAATCTTTATTAATAAAGACATATCTGAATACGAAGAGATCATTCAACTAACGAGCGAATCATACAACAGCATTCTGTACTTTTTACGATAGCTTTTGCCTTGCCTGAAATTTCAAACTGAACGTTTGCCCCATGTTATCTTGTGCACCTCTTCTGTTTTTATCTGCCAATCAAAAAGTGCTGACATAAAATTAGTTTGTACGGTGTCATAATATATTGGTGGTTAACAGCATCCACGTTAACCACGCTATAAGCCTGTTTAAGGAACGATTGAATTATATGCCCCCTGATTAGCGCTATTTGAATAAAATGCGCTGGAGAGGCTTAGAGTGCGTAATTTTTCATTCTGTGTATGAACTCCTGTGGGTTTACCAGAAGAAAACTTACAAGCTCAGGAATGCATTCAACATAATGCACAAGAGTAATTGTTGAAAAGAGATATGCAACAAGGAGAGAGGGAGTATCAAATTTTAGACATAAAAAAAAGATACCTTTCGGTATCTGCGAACTTCAAGATGGTGCACCCGAGAGGATTCGAACCTCTGACCGCTCGGTTCGTAGCCGAGTACTCTATCCAGCTGAGCTACGGGTGCTCTTTGATTCTTTTAAAACAAATACTACAACGGCATCTGTTTTTGTTACAAATGCTGTTATTAAAACAACAGTGTAAAATATGGTGCACCCGAGAGGATTCGAACCTCTGACCGCTCGGTTCGTAGCCGAGTACTCTATCCAGCTGAGCTACGGGTGCTCTTTGATTCTTTGAAACAGATATTACGACACTATCTGTTTTTGATACGAATGCCGTTACTAAAACAGCACTGTAAAATATGGTGCACCCGAGAGGATTCGAACCTCTGACCGCTCGGTTCGTAGCCGAGTACTCTATCCAGCTGAGCTACGGGTGCAGATTCTAACAGCGTAATAAGTAAATGGCGGTGAGGGAGGGATTCGAACCCTCGATGCAGCTTTTGACCGCATACTCCCTTAGCAGGGGAGCGCCTTCAGCCTCTCGGCCACCTCACCGTATACTTACTATCTACAGGTCGCTAAACATTTAAAATGTTTATCAACACTGCGTGGCGCACATATTACTTTCCCGGACTTATAAGTCAAATACTTTTTCGTTCATTAGGTTCGTTTGTGCACTAAGCAAACAACACGAACAATTTGCCAGCAAAAAATTGGGCTTTTGTGGCTAAAACGAAGGAGTAAAACAAGAATATAAAAAAGAGGTAATAACAAAAAACTGAGGGATTTGGCAAAAATCAACGCGCCTTACTTTCGATAACTACAAGTAAGGCGCGTTTATTGGTTAAAAAGTCGATTGTTGTGACTTTTCAGCCTGAATTCGCTGATAGATCTCTTCACGGTGAACAGATACTTCTTTCGGTGCATTAACACCAATACGAACTTGATTACCTTTTACGCCCAGAACAGTAACCGTTACTTCGTCACCAATCATCAGCGTCTCACCAACTCTACGAGTTAGAATAAGCATTCTTTGCTCCTTGACAGATTAAACAGACCATTGCATCTCTTTGTGCATCCTGCCCATTATCCATGATATGCGCTAAGAACGTAAGCTATAAATCTGATAGATTAACTAGCATCACTGACTCATTCAGCCACTCATCCAGATAAGAACACGTATATGCCTAAGTTTAGCTAACTTTTGTAAGTTTGTACTAAATTGTTCCAACTAAAAATATCAGACAATCCCGCAGGTTCCAATATGATAAAAGCGAATAATCATACAAACCTGCGGGATCTCCGGTGTTATAACTTAGCCGCAACCCAATTTTCTACTGTCGCCAGGGCCGCTGGCAATGCCGCCACATCGGTACCACCAGCCTGTGCCATATCAGGACGGCCGCCGCCTTTACCACCGACTAACTGAGCGACAGGACTAATCAACTCACCGGCTTTTATGCGATCCACCAGATCTTTAGTGACACCGGCAA
The DNA here is from genome assembly GCF_016649425.1 of Limnobaculum allomyrinae. Classification (GTDB taxonomy): domain Bacteria; phylum Pseudomonadota; class Gammaproteobacteria; order Enterobacterales; family Enterobacteriaceae; genus Limnobaculum; species Limnobaculum allomyrinae. Next base: position 718,042 of record NZ_JADRCR010000002.1, on the reverse strand, counting down.
TCAGACTGACCTTATCCTCATGTACTGTCGCCAATACAATGATGCCAGAACCCAGCTGATTCTTAATGTCATCGACCATGGTACGCAGCATTTTCGGCTCAACGTTTTGCAGGTTACTAACCAGTAGCTTAACCCCTTTCACGTCTACTGCTTTACTGACCAGTGAGGAGCTTTCCTGCGCAGCCAGTTGATCTTTTAACTGTTGAAGCTCTTTTTCAACGCCTTTGGCGTGTTCCAGCAGGCTCTTCACTTTTTCAATCAGACTATTGCTGTCACCTTTTACCAGTGATGCCACTTCACTCAATACATCACTTTGCTGATGCATAGCAACAATGGCGTTTTCACCGGTAACCGCTTCAATACGACGCACACTGGCAGCGATACCTGATTCAGAAGTAATACGGAACAGGCCGATATTACCGGTAGCTTCGGTATGAGTACCACCGCATAGTTCAGTTGAGAAATCTCCCATAGAAAGTACGCGAACTTTGTCATCGTACTTCTCACCAAACAGCGCCATAGCACCTTTAGCCCGGGCATCCTCTAAGTCCATAATATTGGTTTCTACCCGTAGATTACGGCGAATTTGCTGATTAACTAAATCTTCAACCGCACGAACCTGTTCTGGTTTCATCGCTTCAGGATGGGAGAAATCGAAACGCAGATAGTTATCATTAACCAGAGAACCTTTTTGAGCAACGTGGCTGCCTAAAACCTGACGTAATGCCGCGTGCAGCAAGTGGGTTGCTGAGTGGTTAAGACGGATACGCTCACGACGTACACCATCCACCAGTGCATCAACGCTGTCACCCACTTTTAATTCACCCTGAGTCAAACGACCAACGTGACCAATGGCTTGACCATATTTTTGCGTATCTAATACATCAAACGTGCTGTTAGCCGCTTTCAACATACCCTGATCGCCGACCTGACCACCGGACTCACCGTAGAACGGCGTACTATCGAGAATCACGACCGCTTCCTGACCGCTTTTAATCTCTTTAACTTCATTACCGGCAACAAACAGTGCAGTCACTTTTGATGACTGTTCCAGACGCTCATAGCCACTAAAACAGGTTTCACCGTCAACGCGGATTAACTTGCTATAGTCCGCACTAAAACCGCTGGATTCACGAGCACGACGACGCTGCTCTTCCATCGCTTTTTCAAAACCGACTTCATCAACTTTAATATTTCGTTCACGGCAAACATCAGCCGTTAAATCCAGCGGGAAGCCAAAGGTATCATACAAACGGAATGCGGTTTCACCAGCCAGCGTGTCTCCGGTCAGCTTACTTAACTCTTCATCCAACAGCGTTAACCCGCGTTCCAGAGTACGGGCAAACTGCTCTTCTTCGGTTTTCAGTGTTTGTTCAACCATTGACTGCTGGCGACGCAATTCATCAGCAGCGCTGCCCATAACGCTAATTAACGGAGTAACTAACTTATAGAAGAAGGTTTCCGTAGCACCCAGCATATGCCCATGACGCACAGCACGACGAATAATACGACGTAATACGTAACCACGACCTTCATTAGATGGCATAACACCATCAGAAATCAGGAAAGCACAAGAACGAATATGGTCAGCAATAACCCGTAAAGACTTGCTGGTTAAATCAGTGGCTTTGGTGGCTTTAGCTGCCGCATCAATCAAAGTGCGGAACAGATCGATATCGTAGTTAGAGTTGACGTGCTGTAAAACCGCAGCAATACGCTCTAAGCCCATACCAGTATCAACTGAAGGCTTCGGCAATGGCAGCATAGTTCCGTCGGTTTGACGGTTGAACTGCATAAATACGATATTCCAGATCTCAATATAACGGTCGCCATCCTCTTCCGGTGACCCCGGAGGCCCACCCCAGATATGATCGCCATGGTCAAAGAAGATCTCAGTACATGGACCACAAGGACCGGTATCACCCATTTGCCAGAAGTTATCTGATGCGTATGCTGCACCTTTGTTATCGCCAATACGGATGATTCTTTCGCGAGGAATACCGATCTCTTTTTCCCAGATTTCGTAAGCTTCATCGTCCGTTGCGTAAACGGTCACCCACAGCTTCTCTTTTGGCAAATTAAACCATTGAGCGCCAGTAAGTAGTTCCCAGGCAAAATTAATAGCATCGTGCTTAAAGTAATCACCGAAGCTAAAGTTACCCAGCATTTCAAAAAAGGTGTGGTGACGGGCGGTATAACCTACGTTTTCTAAATCATTATGTTTACCACCGGCGCGCACACAACGCTGGGAAGTCGTTGCCCGGGTATAGGCACGCTTGTCCAGCCCCAGGAATACGTCTTTAAACTGGTTCATTCCTGCATTGGTAAACAGGAGTGTTGGATCGTTATGCGGTACTAAAGAGCTGCTGTCGACAACCTGGTGCCCTTTACTATTAAAGAAATCGAGAAACGCTTGACGGATCTCAGCGGTGCTCTTGCTCATATAATTTCCAATATCTGGCTAAAAAGAAGGCGATTCGTAAGTTAAGCACGAAAAAACCGAAGTAAACGACTTATTTACGAATTAAAAGTAGCCATAAGATAAAATTTCTTTGATGGGAAGTAAATCCGCAGAGGATTTATTATTCAGAATCGCTGAAAACTGATTGAATTTCGTCCTGAGCAAACCCGCGATAAGCAAGATAACGCTGCATTTTTGAGCGTTCTTTCCAGTCGGTCGGGATCTCATCGCCAAAACGCTGAATCGCAACTTTTTTAGCTTTTTCATACCAGTCAATCTCGCACTCTTGCATTGCGCGGGAAATATCATCCCGACCGATCCCCTTTTGCTGTAATTCTGACTGAATGCGCTGACGACCGTAACCTTTATGGCTGCGACTGATAATAAACTTACGGGAGTATTCTGCATCGTCAAGCCAGTTGTACTGGTGACAATATTCAATGGCTTGATCGATGGATTCTTTGGAGACAGGTTCTTTTTCTGCGGTGCGGTCGAAAGGAGAATGCGCCGCAAGCTTACGGCGCATCTCTTGTTCACTATAGTCACGCTGGGCTAATAACCGCATTGCTCGTGGTAATAGTGATTTCATAACTAACCAACTCTAAATTTTAAGCTTATCGTCGTGATTAAAACTCTTCGCCTTCCGGCAGTTCGGCATCATCTTCAACATCAGCAGTTGCTGGCACAAACGGGTTCGCAGTCAACAATAACTCACGCAGACGTTTTTCCAGATCATTAGAAATCACTGGGTTTTCCTTCAGGAATTTCATTGAATTTGCTTTACCCTGACCAATTTTTTCGCCGTTATAGGCATACCATGCGCCAGATTTGTCCACCAGTTTATGCTTAACGCCCAGATCGATCAGCTCGCTCTCTTTAGAGATACCGCTGCCGTACAGAATCTGGAAATCAGCCTGACGGAATGGTGCAGAGATCTTATTCTTCACCACTTTAACGCGCGTTTCGTTACCAACCACTTCTTCACCATCTTTAATCGCACCTACACGGCGAATATCCAGACGAACAGAAGCATAGAATTTCAGCGCGTTACCACCAGTGGTGGTTTCTGGATTACCAAACATAACGCCAATTTTCATACGGATCTGGTTAATAAAGATCACCAGACATTTAGCATTCTTGATGTTACCGGTTAACTTACGCAGCGCCTGAGACATTAAACGAGCCTGCAGACCAACGTGTGAGTCGCCCATTTCGCCTTCGATTTCAGCTTTTGGTGTTAACGCTGCAACGGAGTCAATAATGATAACGTCAACCGCACCGGAACGAACTAACGCGTCACAAATTTCCAGCGCCTGCTCACCGGTATCCGGTTGAGAGATCAGTAAGTCATCAACCTGCACGCCCAGTTTGGCGGCATAAATTGGGTCGAGGGCATGTTCAGCATCAATAAAGGCACAGGTTTTGCCTTCTCTTTGTGCCTGAGCAATAACGGACAGCGTCAGCGTGGTTTTACCGGAAGATTCTGGCCCGAAGATTTCAACAACGCGGCCCATAGGTAAACCGCCAATGCCCAGCGCAACGTCCAGGCTCAGAGAGCCGGTGGAAACAGACTCAACATCAAGAGATTGAGTGTCACCCAAACGCATGATAGAACCCTTACCAAACTGCTTTTCAATCTGTCCTAATGCGGCGGCAAGCGCTCTTTGTTTGTTGTCATCCATTATGCGGCTCCGTGGTTATCAAATGTGGTCATAAAGTATTACGAGACTTTATCTCTAAAGCGATGAAATGATTATACTGTATAATCATACAGTATCAAGTCAGTTTTAAATAAATTTTTCCAGCACTACCGTCAGGGCATATTCTACCGCCTGTTGACGAACCTGATGGCGGTTGCCATTAAAGCGTCTTTTACGGGCAATCACCAGCCCTTCTCTGTTGGCCCAGCCAAACCAAACGGTACCAACCGGCTTTTCTGCGCTACCGCCGTCCGGCCCGGCAATACCGCTAACCGAAATGGCAATATCTGCAGCAGCCGCCTTTAGCGCACCGCTGGCCATTTCTCTCACCGTTTGCTCACTAACGGCTCCCCATTGAGAAAGGGTTTGTTGATTAACCCCCAGTAACTGCTGTTTAGCCAAATTGCTGTAAGTGACAAAGCCGCGATCGAAATAAACTGAGCTTCCGGCTATTTCAGTAAAATAAGCCGCGATCAAACCACCCGTACAAGACTCAGCGCAAGTAATCCACTGACCTGTCACAGCAAGACGTTGGCCTATTTGCCGGCTTAACTCACATATTCTGGTATTCAAGATGGATACTCCCCTGCAGTTATTATCTTAATACAGGCTACTCGTAACAAAGCCTGAGAACATATGTCTCAGGCTTTCTTTGCCCTATTGAAGATTACCATATCTGAACCGCTGGCCGGGAATCAAACCTGCCGTATTAATATGCGAAATCTCTTCCAATCTTTAATTTATTGAATCTTTGTCAGTTTTAATTCAGCCAGCAAAATTTTCCACGGTATTAAATATGGCAGGCCGCCACGCGTGTTGCACTGCGATTATCCAGAAAACCTGACAAGCGCGTCATTGCTAAAGCCAGTATCACGATCAGTCCACCAATCCATGGGGTATCCATTAGCCCCATATCTGCGACAACATGACCACCTAACCAGGCACCAATGGCAATACCAACATTAAACGCGGCGATATTCAGGCCAGATGCCACATCAACCGCTTCCGGAGCGTATTTATTCGCCAGTTGGACAACATACACTTGTAGTCCGGGTACATTACCAAAAGCAAAGGCGCCCCAAACAAACACGGTTAATAGCGCACCAATCTGGCTATTTGCTGTAAAGGTAAAGACAAACAGTACTAATGCCAGCGCAGCGAAAATGATATTCAGCGCCCGAACGGGCCCCATGCTATCCGCCAGTTTACCGCCCCAAATGTTACCAATGGTGACGGATACACCATAGACCAACATGATTCCGGCAATTGACCCCGCCTGAAAACCAGAGACTTGCTGCAAAATAGGCGCTAAAAAAGTGAAGGCAATGAATATGCCGCCATACCCTACTGCGGTAATGCCATAAACCAGTAACAAGCGTGGCTGAGTTAATACTTTAAGCTGCGCAGACAATTTTGCCGGGACGGCCTGCTTCAAATCGGCAGGGATCAGTAACGCACTACCCAGTAAGGCGATAATACCCAATACAGAAACGATCAGGAAGGTTGCCCGCCAGCCAAAATGTTGACCAATCCAGGTACCTAAAGGAACGCCGGTCACTAACGCAACCGTTAATCCGGTAAACATCAGCGCAATGGCACTGGCCTCTTTATCTTTGGCAACTAACCCAGTGGCAATGGTAGAGCCAATAGAGAAGAAAACCCCGTGGGCCAATCCGGTGAGAATACGTGCTGCTATTAAGGTTTCATAACCGGGAGCATTCCAGGCCAACAAATTACCCGCAATAAACAGCCCCATCAGAGCCAGTAATACTTTTTTGCGCTTCCAACGTCCGGTGAGCGCAGTTAATACCGGAGCACCTACGGCAACCCCTAACGCATACAGGCTCACCAATAAACCGGCTGATGGTAATGACACCTGTAGATCGCTGGCAATCGTCGGGATAAGCCCAACAATCACAAACTCAGTAGTACCTATAGCAAATGCACTCAAGGTCAGCGCCCATAAAGCAAGCGGCATTTTTGACATGGAAAAAGTTCCTCAGATTGACTTGACTGGCGCCATTGTGCTGATAGATTCTTTTTCAATAAATACCAATAAAAGCAAAAGATTTTATCAATTATGACAATAATCACTCATTCTGAAGATTTAACTATTCTGATTGCCGTTGCCGATTCCGGTGGTTTTTCCGCTGCCGCAGAACAGCTGGATATTCAGGTGGCTAAAGTCTCCCGTGCCGTGGCCCGAGTGGAAAAACAGTTAAATACCACCCTGTTTTCCCGTACCACCCGGCGCGTGGAGTTAACCGAAGAAGGAAGTCAGTTTATTGAAAAAGTCAGAGTGGGACTGGAGAAACTGTCTGAGGCTGAAGAATGGCTGAAGGTTCGCCATGAAAAACCATCGGGACGTTTACGCATCGACTCCGCCAGCCCATTCATCTTGCATCAGATAACACCCCATATTAAGGATTTTTCTCAACGCTATCCGATGATTGACATCGAACTAAGTGCCAGCGATGGCATCATTAACCTGTTGGAAAAACGCACCGATCTGGCTATTCGCATTGGTAAACTGGAAGACTCCACTCTGCATGCCCGAGTTTTAGGACATTCAAAACTCTGGCTGGTAGCCAGCCCTGGATATTTGCAATTATCCGGTATTCCTCAAACGCCTGAGCAACTTCTATCCCATCGTTTGTTGGGCTTCATTCCTCCTTCTAATTTGAATCATTGGTCAGTCGGTAGCGGTATCACTATCACACCGGATATTGCCGCCAGTAACGGAGAAGTATTACGCCAGCTCTGTCTGGAAGGCAACGGTATTGCCTGTTTGTCCAACTTTATGGTTCAACGGGATATTGAGAAAGGAAAACTGATGGTGATTTTAGCCGGGCAAATGCAAAGCCCGCACCCAAGAGAAGTAGTGAGGGCAGTGTATTATCGCAACACTGCCCTTTCCAGCCGTATTAAGCTATTTATCGACTTTATTGAACAGCGAATAGTACTTTAGTTTTGCTTCATAATAGCGATCGAGGGGAACGCCAGATGATGCATAAACTCACGCAATATTAATAGACGGGCAGCAAAGCTATTTTCTTCCGGTATTCCTTCTGATGCCGCGGGTCTGCCCAACATCACTGAAGCCAGGCGATCAAATGTGCGCTCCATGGTGTCCAGAGACATACTCAATTCAGCTTGTTCCGCAAGACCGGCAATCAATGCCATATCCCGAATAGATAAATCCGTAGTACAAAGCTGAGCACCGTCAGGGATAGAAGCTCGAATGCGGATCACTTCATCTTCAACCGCCATAATGGCATTTTCCATCTCATCCGGCGTTGGCGGTTGATGATGAAAATAATCAGCGGCGGTTTTATCACTACCAATATGTAACAGCTGCACAGATATCGGTTGATGTTTAACACCAGAAATAACCAACGTATTTTGACTACCAATATGTAGCAGGGTTAATGGAGCATCATTTTGCATACGAGTCTGCAATACCGCATATTGCTGCTGTATTTCTGCTTCAGATAATTGATATTTTTCCGTTGATAAATTGTGCATTGCCACCTCTTCACTAACCGTCAGCTATAGGTTGATGATACAACAAAATCAGTGCATTAACCTGCGGGCTGCAACACATCATTTAAGATAAAAACCCGGATAAAAAAAGTGCGCCCATGTCTGGCGCACACCCCAATCAGGGAAACAGTAGAAAAAGGCGCTTACGTTTGCCTTAACACTACCAATGAAGCTCTTTGAATATCCTATTATCACCCGTAGATCATCAATGCCCCTGATTACCACCAGGCTTCAAATTGAACGCCAAAGGTGACTTCATCATCATTACCACGGCTGTAGCTAATACTCTTGGTATCCTTATAAGCATTACCACTGTCGTCATAACCCCACTTCTCATCCCAGTTGGCATAAGTAGCAAACACACGAATGGCTGGACGAGACCAAATACTGCTCCCCGCCTGCCACTGTTGAGCCAACGTCACTTTATATTGGCTATTACGTTCACTGGTACGTTGTGATTTGACGTTATCGTAACCAACTTCCAGCAGTGAGCTCATGGTTGGTGTCCATTTATACATGGGGCGTACCCCTACCGTGTACCAGGTTGAACCAGTTTGATTATCCAGATCGGTATCCTGATACATGGCGACATACATCATGTCCCAGTCGTTGCCCATTTGAATAGCACCATGGTCAAGAATACGCACCATGCTACCGTCATTATTCACGCTGGCACCTTCTGCGTGCCCTTTGTTAACCGTATTGGTATTAGCGGAAGTCATGGCATCGGTTGCATACTGAACCACAAACTTATTAAAACCACCAAACATGCTTTGAGTATGCTCCGCAGTGAACATCATGCCGTCTTTTGAGGCATTTTTATCCAGCGAATAACCATCCCGGGCATTGGCCCGGCCGTAATCCAAACCCAGCTCCAGTACACCATTATTATTGGTCTCCAGACCGGCCAGTCGTACGTCAAACACATCGTTGGATGTAGGAATTTCGTCTTTCTCCCCCATGATCCACGCCTGGGAGCCGCCCGATTCTGTATTCCGACTGGCGGCCAGCGACAATTTACCAAAGCCCAGATCAATGTTCTCCAAACCTGCACCAGGGCCTGAAATATCCCAATAGTAGAAGTCGATCATGTGTACATCATGGCGCTGATAGAATCGCTTACCCGCCCACAATGTTGAGCCTGGTAGCCATTCGATCAAATCTTTACCTTTGACGTTAACTTCAACGAATGCCGGTGACGTGGTTTCCCAATCATTAGACTGATCGATGGAATAAGCCACGTTAGTGTCAAAATAGAAACTTTTATCCCCTTCTGTCCACAATTCCTGTCCCAGTTTAAGCTCAGCATAGGTTTCACATTCGTTACCCAGACGATATTTGCTTTGAGCTCCGGTTGCTTTAAAACACTGCTGCTCACCACCGCTTCCAGTCCAACCGATACCAGAACGAGCATAGCCATGAAAATCTACTGCCATAGCCTGAGTAGCCAATAATCCTGCCGCGATGGCCAGTGAAAGTGGTAGCCGGTTAAATCCTGCCATTGTCTGTTCTCCTTGTATCGCTACTCAAACGGCAGCGCATGATTATTTCGGGTTCATGACTATCCATCACCAGTGATGGCAGAACCTTCTCTGTTGGTATAACGTTGCTTTGGCGACAAAATCAGGCAGGATATTTCTGCAACAGACAAACCAGACCAATATGAAGAAACGAGCCCTCCCCACACAGATTAATTACTAATATGCGTTGGCATTGGTTAATTTAAATATTATTAAGGTTATATCCGAAGACTTATATTTCCCGAATAGACGCCATCCTTACAATTTTAATCAGGCAAACAAATAATAATTAGCTATATATTTAGCAATAAATATAAATAAATCTAATGGATAAATATTAATTGAGACAGAGGCTAACATAAAAGTTTTAAATCTGTCACCCGCATTAGCCACTTGTTATTTTTTATTTATTTGTGATTTGTTACACCGATAAAACAGGCTGTTTTAATTAACGTCTAAAATAAAAAATACCTTTGTTATTTAAAGAATTTTTCATTATGTTAATTTTTACTATTAAAATAAAAATGCATTACTCGTCTGATATTTAATTTTAAATATTGTGAATTACCTCACAATACATAGCAAAACGTTAAATCCCTATACATATAGCCATTTATTTGGCACCTAAAACACAACACTATAAATCATCATATTTCATAAAATAAATTCATCACTGGTACTGAAACCAATTACATAAACTCACTGATTTTAGTGAGTGTTTATTCGCTATATTTCTGATAGTTATGTGATGTTCAGGTATGTTATCAAAGCTAAAATCTGCTATTGTGTTGATGGGTTTTTAACGTACTTAATACACGGGTTTATCTATGTTCACTCACACTTCAATAGCAAATCTTAATGGTCTGGAACTCATGGTTTATAACTATGCCATTAAGAATAAAGATAAAGTGATGTACATGACTATCCGTGAACTGGCAGATGCAGCGGAAGTCTCGACAACTACCGTACTACGCTTTTGCAAAAAAATGGGGTGCGATGGTTATTCTGAATTCCGCATTCGCTTTAAGCTCTATCTGGAACAAGAAGTTCACCAACCGGTCAATTTTGGTGTCAGTGAAATCCTTAGCTTCTTTAAAAGTATCAATAATGAAGAGTTTGATGAGCTGATTAATCAAGCAGTTATTCAGATTATCAATGCAGAGCGCATCGTGTTTGTTGGTGCAGGAACCTCTGGCTCTCTGGGGAAGTATGGCGCTCGTTTCTTTTCTAACGTAGGTAAGTTCAGTAACTATATTGATGACCCCTATTATCCGATTAGCAGCGATATGTTTAAAAATGCTATTGCCATCATTCTTTCCGTTTCAGGAGAAACACCGGAAATACTTCGGCTGGCAAGCCAATTCAGTTTGCACCATTGTAAAATAATTAGTATCACCAATAGCGAAACCTCTTCTTTAGCCCGTATGGCTGACTTTAATCTTTCTTATCATATGCCCCAGACATTAATATCCGGCGAATATAATATCACTACTCAAGTTCCGGTTATTTATATGTTGGAAGCAATTGGAAACCATTTAGCCAAAACCTATCTCAAAAAATAAAACAGGCTGTTTTATTTCTGTGACAAATTACTTTTTTAGCGAATTGTTATATCGTGACATTCTATTTCTTTTTGCTAGGCTTCAGGAAACAGAATAATAAATCCTCATATAATCTGACGAAACACGAGAGTGTATCAACGGTTATTCGTACCTGAAGGCAGGAGAATATATAATGGCAATTGATTATGCCCAATCGGCAAAGGAAATTGTGAAACTAATTGGCGGCGATGATAACGTGATTAATCTCACACATTGCGCAACTCGTTTACGCTTTATTTTAAAGGATTTCTCTAAGGTAAATAAAACAACGTTAAGTCGGGTCAAAGGCGTCATTACCGTTCTTGAATCCAGCGGCCAGCTACAGGTAGTTATTGGTAACCATGTTGGTGATGCTTATCAGGAAGTCATGACGCTGATTCACATTGATGAAAAAGCCGCTGCGACCGGTGGCGCAAAGGTCGGTATTGTTAGCCGACTGATGGATATCATCTCCAGTATCTTTGTTCCGTTTATCTATCCATTAGCCGCCTGTGGGATATTACAGGGCATTATCTCTTTCCTTAGTGCGATTGAAGTAATGGATCCGGCCAGTGGTACTTATCGCATTTTAAACTTCGTCTCCTGGACAGGTTTTACTTTCCTCCCGGTAATGGTGGCTTTTACTGCAGCAAAAAAATTCAACGTAAATCCGTTTACCGCTGTGATTTCTGCCTGTGCGTTAGTATGTCCGGATTATATGAATATGCTGACAGCCAATAAGATTGCCACCCTTAACTCAGCCGATCCCGCCATTCATAAACTGATGCAGGAAGCGCTGAGCAACCCGGAAATGGCCACGGTTCTGACGCAGTTGGCCGGTATTCCGGTTACCGCACCAAATTTAGACTTCTTTGGCATCCCGGTGCAGTACCTGAGTTATACCGCTGCCGTTATTCCCATCATATTAATGGTATGGGCTATGTCATACGTTCAACATTTCTTTGAACGTCTATTACCGCTGGTTATCCGTAACCTGTTCACGCCGATGTTCTGTATCGCCATTATGGTTCCATTAACCCTGCTGGTGTTTGGTCCTATCGGCAACGCTATCGGTGGCGGTATTGGCAACGTGTATAACTACCTTTATCACCTCAATCCTTCTATTGCCGGTTTTGTTGTTGGTGCGATGTGGATGCCGCTGGTTACTCTCGGGGTTCACTGGGGAATTACACCCGTTACCGTAGGTAACTACGCCACGCTGGGATATGACACCTTTACCGGTTTGCAAGCCTCTCCAGTGTTTGCTATGGCCGGCGCAGTACTTGGGGTATACCTGAAATCTAAAAACAGTGAAATGAAACGAGTCGCCCTTTCTGCCGGAGTCACGGGTTTGTTTGGTATTACTGAACCCGCTATCTACGGCGTCGCCTTACGACTGAAGCGCCCTATGCTGTGCGGCTGCCTGGCTGGTGCTATCGGTGGTGCTATTGCTGGCTGGTTTAATGCGGTTTCCTGGAGCTACTGTTTGCCAGGCATCGCTGTATTACCGGTGTTCTTTAAAACCGGCCATATGCCACAATTCCTTGGCTTCTTATTATCTATTACTGTTGCCTTTGTGCTTGGAGCGGTATTTATCTGGCTGGCAGGATTTAAAGAAGACGACGAAGTCCAGGATCAGCCAGAAGATGACGCCTCTCAACTGCTGGCTGTCGGTGAAAGTTCACCAATCACCAGCCCACTGACAGGAACCGCTATTGAACTTTCCGCCGTTAAAGATGAAGCCTTCTCCAGCGGTCTGCTTGGTCAGGGTGTGGCAATTGTTCCGCAAGAAGGCAAAGTGTATGCACCGTTCAGTGGAAGAGTTGAAACCGTACTCCCTTCTCAGCACGCCATTGGTCTACGCTCAGAATCAGGTATTGATCTATTGATTCACGTGGGATTTGATACGGTAAAACTGGCAGGGAAAGGCTTTAACGCGCTGGTAGCTGAAGGTGATGAAGTAACACAGGGCCAGCTGTTAATTGAATTTGATATGGCCTATCTGGCCGCTCAGGATATCGATGCAACTACAGTAATTGTGGTAACCAACTCGGAAGAGTTCTCAATAATTAACCCACAGCATCATGATGTGAATAGCGGTGATGAACTGATTACAGTTACCAGATAGTAAGGACTAAATGAGATGCAAAATATGAAACAACATCAATTACCCAACGATTTTTTATGGGGAGGCGCCGTTGCTGCGCATCAGGTTGAAGGCGGTTGGGATCAGGGTGGCAAAGGCATCAGTATTGCTGACGTACTGAGCGGTGGGCGGCACGGCGTTGATCGAGTTATCACCGATGGTGTCATTGACGGCTATTTCTACCCTAATCATCAGGCAGTAGATTTCTATTCACATTATAAGCAAGACATTGCGCTGTTCGCCGAGATGGGATTTAAATGTTTTCGCACCTCCATAGTCTGGTCACGTATTTTTCCTAACGGTGATGAGCTACAGCCAAATGAAGCGGGTCTGCAATTTTATGATGATATGTTTGATGAATTGCTAAAATACAATATCCAGCCAGTCATTACCCTGTCGCACTTCGAGATGCCCTGGCATCTGGTTACCGAATATGGCGGCTGGAAAAACCGCAAAGTTGTCGATTTCTTTATTCGCTACAGTGAAGTGGTGATGCGCCGCTACCAGCACAAAGTGAAGTACTGGATGACGTTTAACGAAATCAACAATCAGCGTAACTATAAAACGCCGCTATTTGGTTATTGCTGTTCTGGTGTCATTTTCAATCAGGAAGAAAACCCTGAACAGGCAATGTATCAAGTACTGCATCACCAGTTTGTCGCCAGCGCTGCAGTGGTTAAATTAGGCCACGCCATTAATCCTGAGTTTCAGATTGGCTGTATGATCGCCTGCGTTCCGCTTTATCCTTACTCATGTAATCCGGACGATGTGATGTATGCTCAGGAGGCGATGCATGAACGTTTCCTGTTTAGCGATGTTCATATGCGCGGTTATTACCCAAAGTATATTCTGCGTGAATGGGAACGTAAGGGTTTCAATATCGTTATGGAACCACAGGATGCACAGATCCTGCGTGATGGCTGTGCCGATTATATTGGTTTGAGCTATTACATGAGTAATGCGGTACAGGCTAATGCCAAAGGCACCGGCAGTGCATTGTCAGGATTTGAGGGTAGCGTACCGAATCCTTATGTAAAGGCTTCTGAATGGGGATGGCAGATCGACCCCGTTGGCTTACGTTACTCATTAAGCATTCTGTATGAACGTTATCAAAAACCGCTGTTTATTGTGGAAAACGGTTTCGGTGCCATTGATAAACCCGATGCCAACGGCAAGATTAACGATGACTATCGTATTGCTTATATGCAGGCTCATATTGAGCAGATGAAAAAAGCGGTTACTTATGATGGTGTTGAAGTAATGGGATATACCCCATGGGGTTGTATCGATTGCGTTTCATTTACCACCGGGCAATACAGTAAACGTTATGGTTTCATCTACGTTGATAAGCATGATGATAACAGTGGAACCATGAAGCGCTCGAAAAAAGCCAGTTTTGACTGGTTTAAGAAGGTCATCGCCAGCAACGGCGAATCCCTGTAACTCATCGCTAAAATATATCGCTGGTTGATGAAAAATCTTGTTCAACAACCAGCGATGATTACATCAACCAGCCCTTTTCCTGCCGGATCGCGATTAACGTCGTCCTGTTTCACTACCGCTCATTATTGCGCGGTATAACCACCATCTACCAGAACTGAAGCACCGTTAACAAAAGTGGCTTTATCTCCGGCCAAAAACAGCACGACATTTGCCACTTCCTCTGGATGACCAAGACGCCCCTGTGGATGCAGTTTCACAAGTGCCTCTTTTTGTTCTGAGGTTAATGCACTCAGTAAAGGGGTATCGATATAGCCGGGACAAACTGCGTTGATACGAATGCCTTTACCGGCATAATCTGCCGCCAGCGTTTCCGTTAACAGTTTGACACCACCTTTAGCTGCGGCATAAGCGGTGACATGTTTTTTACCAACAAAGCTGTGAATGGAGCCGCAGTTAACAATAACCCCTTGCTGTTTCTCTGCCAGCCAGTGGCGGATGGCGGCTTTATTGCTGAGAAACACCCCGGTTAAATTGATATCGATGGTTTTCTGCCAGTCATCAAGGCTGAGCATATCAATGGCGTTATCTCTGGCTATACCGGCGTTAGCAAACAGAATATCCAGACGTTTAAAATGACTTAAGGTTTGGTTAATCAGATTTTCCTGATCTTTCTCGCTGGTCACATCGGTTTTAACAAACAGAATATCCAAACCTTCAGCCTTTAATGATTCCGCCACTTTCTGACCACTATCGCTGATATCGGCTATCACGACAGAAGCCCCTCGTTTAGCAAATGCCTTAACGGTTTCAAGACCAATCCCGCTGCTACCACCGGTAACGATGGCGACTTTCCCCTGAAAATTCATACTGACCTCCCCTGTAACGGTTTTATTAACCTTATATTGTCTTATCCATTGATACGCTTTTGGGGGGAAGGATGTTTCACATAAAGAGGGATTTGATTACAATTTATTCACAATGTGGAAACATTGCAGATGAAGAACGGGTGTTTTTATTCTAGTTTTATTGTGGTGGATATTCCGGCCGTAAAAGCTATGAACGACTATAGCCATCGTGCTCGGCCGGAAGACAATGTGTACTTAACTACTGAGCGCGTTGGGCCTGGCTGGGTTAGGGGCCCTCCGGCAGCTAAAGCTGCTACGACCCCAACACTCGTCCCTCCCAACGATAAACTATTTAAGGTACAAAAATCCTTTATCATCGTTTTGAAGCATTTCTGATACGTGTTGGCAGAGTCAGGAGTTGAATATTAATACCTAAAGATTGCCAATCGGAGGGAAAAGGTGCCGAGGGGGGAGACTTGGGGTAAGTCAACGACAAACAGGCAAAGCCTGTTTGAACAGCGCGAGCGCTGGCCCACCGGGCAAAACACTGAAGGTGTTTTGTAACTGCCCGTAGGCAGCTTAGGCCCGACGCACTCCATACTCAAGTATAGATGGTCTTCCGGCCGACCACGATCGCAATAAACGCTCATTGTATTTACGGCCGGAATATCACTAATGCTAGTTTGTTAGCCACAGGGAAGCACAACCGCGCTCCCCTACCGCCAACAATAAACAATTATCTGGCGCGTTTAACCGCTTCACCTAACTGCCATACCGCCATCGCGTAATGCGTGCTGTGGTTATAGCGAGTGATAGTGTAGAAGTTAGGTAAACCGTACCAGTATTCATAGTTGGTGCCCATATCAAAGCGTAGCAGGCTGGCTTCCTGATAGCCGCCAAGGGAGCTTTGTGGTCTTAGCCCGGCGGCGGCCAACGTAGAAACCGGATAGACGGTGTTAAAGCCGTGTTTCAGTGAAGGCGCTTCTCCTACGCCAGGTACGGCGATCGGTGCATTTCTCTTCCAGCCGTGCGCCTGGAAGTAATGAGCTACGCTGCCAATAGCATCTTCCGGATCCCACAGGTTGACATGACCGTTGCCATTAAAATCGACCGCATAATCTTTAAATGAAGATGGCATAAATTGACCATATCCCATGGCTCCCGCATAAGAACCGCGTAAAGAGAGTGGATCGTTACCTTCTTTACGAGCCATCAGCAGGAAGGTTTCCAGCTCACCGGTGAAATATTCAGAACGGCGTGGGTAGTCGAAAGAGAGCGTCGCCAGTGCATCAATGATGCGAGTTTTGCCCATTACGCGGCCCCAGCGGGTCTCTACCCCGATAATACCTACGATAATTTCCGGAGGAACACCATATTGTTGCCATGCGCGTTGCAGTGCACCTTCATATTGATTCCAGAAAACAACGCCGTTTTGTACGTTGTCCGGCGTGATGAACTTACTGCGATAGCGAATCCATGAACCGTTTGGCCCTGATGGTTTACCGGTGCTCACTGTGGTAGACGGCGCCTGTTTGTCCATCAATTTGATAACGTAATCCAGCCGTTTGGTCTGACCTAATACGCTTTGTAACTGTTGACGATCGAAACCGTGTACCTGCACCATCTTGTCAATAAAACGAGATGTCGCCGGATTATAGGCAAAATCGCCATCGGCCAAATGGTTTGCATGTTCGGCTTCAAGCTGAAAACCGCCCCTTACCGTATATACAGAGGGAAGCTGTGTTGTTCCGGGGACAGGCGCAATAACAGGAGAAGTAGATTTAGGCTTACTGCTACAGGCAGAAAGCAACAGAACTAAAGGTAAAAGAGCAGCCAAATAACGCATCAAATATCCATATGACCAAACAGAAAAAGAATGGCGACTATGGTAAGGCATTATCCTCCGTGAACAAACAGGAATATGCCTGACGGGCGGCACCCCCTTGAATCAACTGGTGATAAAACAGTCATGAATCGCTGGGTTTATTAACACTAACGGATATAATCGCAAAAGAGTTTTAAATTTTACGGGGTACAGAGATGAGATTACAAGGAACGTTACGCTATTGCCTGCTTATCAGCTCATTGCTGTTAACCGGCTGCCACAGCCTGATCAATCTCTATTATTCCGATACCCTACCCCGCAAAGAAGGTCAAATCACGCTGGCAGGATTACATCAACCGGTCAGCGTACGCTATAACAAGATGGGTGTTCCACTGATTAAAGGCCAGAATCTGGATGATGTGTATCTGGTTTGGGGCTATATCCATGCTTCTGAACGCATTAATCATATGGTGTTAATGCGTCTGACTGCTGAAGGTCGATTATCCGAATATTTGGGAGAAAGCGCCCTGAGCATTGATAGCTTTATGCGCAAAATGCGCTTTCGCCAGGCCGCGGATAAGCTTTATCAGCAAACTAATGCCCAAAATCGCCGCTATCTGCAAGCCTATGCTCAGGGAGTAAACCTGTGGCTGGATACCCATCAGGATAATCTACCGATGGATTTAGCCGCTGCGGACTATCCGGTTCCTGCATGGCAAGCCACAGACGCCATTCTGATTTTATCGCTGGCTAACTTTGGTCTGGCAGGCAACCTGCATGAAGAGATTGATAGCCTGATTATTGCCCAACAGCTGGGCACCGAGCGACTCCCCTGGCTATTTCCGGTTTATCCGGATGAACCCATTCCCCACGCTGAAGCAAAAAAACTGCAGGGGCTTAACCTGCAACCATTACAACAGGAAGCCGACCAGTTAAAGCTGGTTAGCCGATCGCTGGAGAGTATTCATCTCCACGATATTATGGCCTCCAATAACTGGGCAATAACAGCCGATCTGACGCAAAACGGTGGGACTCTGCTGGCAAATGATACCCATCTACCCATTGGTTTACCTTCGCTGTGGAGCATGATCCAAATTGAAACCCCCGAGTGGCAAATGGCAGGAGCTGCCATTCCGGGAATTCCGGCCATCGTACTGGGAGCCACACCGCATCTGGCCTGGGGCTATACTATGGTAATGGCAGATAATCAGGATCTGTTTCTGGAACAGATGCGCCCTACCGACAAAGGGTTTGAATATCTGTATAAAGGAAAATGGCTGCCGGCAAAGCAAACCCGGGAAGTCTTCCATGTAAAAGGGCTGCCAGACGTTAGCGAAAATATGTATGAGACTCAGCACGGCATTTTGCTTAATGAATCACTAAAAAGCCGTAGCTATCTGCTACAACCGCTGGAAGTGGAATCCCGTTACGGCATCGCCCTGAGCACCCTTTCACCAACAAATGACGATAACAGTATTAATGCGCTAATGGCGATTCCCTACCAACGGCAAGTGCCCGAGGCAATGAGATTAGCCAATCAGATTAAAGTTATCTCAGTAAATATGCTGCTGGCGGATAAACAGCAAATTGGCTGGCAGTTAACCGGCAGTTACCCATTACGCAAAAATGGTCTGGGCTTGTTCCCTTCACCGGGCTGGGATGGGAAATATGACTGGCAGGGAAGCGTTCCTACCAAAAGTTATCCGTCGGCATTAAAAAATAAACAAGGCTGGCTGGCCAGCGCCAATAACCGCATTGTAGAAAAAGGTTATCCGGTTAATTTTTCACAAACCTGGGCCCATCCGGAACGCTTCGAACGCATATCGACCATGTTGAATGTTACCGACCAACATAGCCTCACTACCATGAAGCAAATGCAGTACGACCAGTTGGATCCCATGGTAGCCAAACTTCAGACTTATCTGAGCGAGCCGGCACTCAGTATCGCTATCGCCCGCCTGCCAGAGCCAGAACAGCAACAGGCGAGATTGGCCCAGTCCCGACTGATGGATTTCGACGGCCAGCTACATGCAGATAGTCCGACAGCGGCACTGTATAATCTGTTTTTATCAGCGTTTAGCCACCAACTGTTTGCCGATGCGTTTACTAACCATCCACAGGCCTGGCATGCTTTTGTTGAAAGTTCAAAATCCTACTCGGCTCAGGCTGACCACTTGTTATGGCAGGATGACACTAAAACCAACGCCAGTCCGTTCTGGCAAAAAGCAGATCCGGCTCGCAGCGGTAAAGCGGCGATTGTGGCTTATGCATTGGCAGCCGCTATACAAAACGGAGAACAGCAACTTGGCAGTGACTATTCCCGCTGGCAATGGGGGCAGTTGCACCGTTATAAATGGAACAGCCTTTCATCACAAATAGCGGCATATTTACCGGAAGAGCAACAAAAAATGATTGGTCGCCTCGACGGCTATCTGAACCGGGGGCCTTATCCTGCTGGCGGTAATATCAACACGATCAATATTGCCAGTTACACCATGGGGCAAGACTTCAATACGTTGCTGATCCCAGCCATGCGCTTAATTGTAGATTTCAGCCAATCCGATCCGGTTTGGGTAATGAACAATGCCGGCCAGTCAGCGAATCCGGCCAGCCCACACTATGCTGATAATATTGATGACTGGTTAACAGGGGAGTATCAAAACTTACCTTTCAGTCAGGAAGGTCAACAGCGACTGTACAGTGCCGATGTACTCAATTTTATACCGGGACAAACATCATTATCGGCATTTGAGGCACCATGACATTAATCAGGCTGTTTCAGCGGTTTACGCCTATTGAGCAAGCGGTCTCTCACCAGCTTGATATGCTACGCGGTTTCAGTACCGCCATGGTGCTGTTCTGCCATGCCTATTTACTGTTTCTCTATCCGGTCTGGCCTGCCGTTATGTTGCCGGTTTATCTGTTTGCTCACGCCTGGGTGATGGCACTGTTTGCCCTGAGCGGCTTTTTGATCTGTAAATCTGCCTGTTATAACATTCAGCAAAATCACCAGTTCAGCGTTAAACGCTATGCTTTTTCCCGCTTAAACCGCATTGTTCCCCCTTTCTATTTTGGTTGCGCAGCGCTGTTATTCATTTATCTGATCTCACCCTGGTTTTTTGCCTCCGGTAGTCGTGAACTGGCGGTTATCAGCGATACCATGAGTCAGGCCAAAATGGTGTTGGATGTTAAAAGCTTCACCGGCGTTCTGCTGTTTGTGAACGGATTTTTAACTGAAACACCCGCCAGTAACTTCTCCTTCTGGTCGTTGCCGTTCGAGGTTTGGTTTTATGTTCTATTTGGCCTGCTACTGTGGCCACGCAACAAAATAGCGATCTTTATCGCTGTATTGTTACTATTGGTATTAAGTCTGCTTAATTATGCTTTTCTGCTGTATAGCTTGATTTGGTGTGGTGGCGCTATTGCCGCACTGTTGCATAACCATCAACGTCAGCTTAAAGCCGGCGTTTTAATAACGCTCTTTTCCAGCGTCACTATCGTGTTGCTTCTGTTGGCTGCAATAGGACTATTGATGCTACCGGCGGAGGTAGATAAACCCAAACTGCTGCTGGCATTATACGGCACGTTGTGTGGTATCGGTTTTGGATTACTGTTTTACCTGATGAGTTTTCAACGCATACGTATTCGTCTGCCAGGCTATCGGTTAGCAAGAAGTTCATACACCATCTACATTCTGCACTTTCCATTACTGTTGTTTATTTATGGTATTGTGCAGCCCTATATTTATCGAAATTCCTTTCTGCTACTGGCTGCTACATGGGTGATTGCCTGTGCTGTCATGCTGCTGGGGCTTATCGTTGGTCGATATATTGAGAGGCTAAAGCCTTTCCCTTAACCATCATGTTAATTAAAACTGGCTAAGGACAATTGCCCGACAGATTTATCCGTATCAATCCAAAATAGCAATCAGTGATAAGCGCAATAAAAACCAGAACATTAAAGTAACGCCCCCGTATCCGGAAAATCATAGATAAGAACAGCTGGTTCGGAAGTGAAGGAGCCCTATTTTATGCAGTCACTATTTCGTTTTTTTGCTCGCCACAGCACCACGCTATTCTTTCCCATGGCGTTGATTCTGTATGATTTTACCGCCTACCTGAGCACCGATATGATCCAACCCGGTATCATTCATGTGGTACGGGATTTCAACGCCAATGTTAGCCTTGCTCCAGCATCGGTCAGCCTGTATATGGCCGGAGGTATGGCGCTACAGTGGTTATTAGGCCCGTTATCCGACCGTATTGGCCGTCGACCGGTGTTGATAACCGGAGCCCTTATTTTTACCCTCGCCTGTTTTGCTACACTGTTCACTACCTCAATGGAGCAATATTTGTTGGCGCGTTTCATTCAGGGCACCAGCATCTGCTTTATTGCCACTGTTGGTTATGTGACGGTACAGGAGGCGTTTGGTCAGATAAAAGCCATTAAACTGATGGCAATCATCACCTCTATTGTATTGATTGCACCGGTTATCGGTCCGCTGGTTGGGGCTGCCCTGATGCAATTCACGCACTGGAAAGTGTTGTTTGGCATGCTTGCCGTTATGGGACTAATCGCCTGGCTGGGGTTGCTGTTCAGTATGCCGGAGACCATCAAAAAAAGTGATCGGCCGTTTAGTGCTGGTACCGTCGTTAATGATTTCAGGAACGTGTTTCGCAATCGTATTTTTCTTACCGGCGTAACAACCATCTCATTAAGTTATATCCCAATGATGAGCTGGGTTGCGGTCTCTCCGGTGATCCTGATAGATGACGGTGGCCTCACCCCATCAGAGTTTGCCTGGATGCAAGTACCGGTATTTGGGGCAGTTATTTTGGCCAATATTGTTGTGGCTAAATTTGTCAAAGACCCCGGTTCACCCACGTTTATCTGGCGCGCGGTGCCTTTTCAGTTGGTCGGCCTTATTACTCTTATCGCCGGTAATTTACTCATGCCGCATGTTTGGCTATGGTCTATTCTCGGCACCAGCCTTTATGCATTTGGTATCGGACTTATCTTTCCAACCCTTTTTCGCCTCACGTTATTCTCTAACGACCTTCCCAAGGGCACGGTTTCCGCTTCATTGAATATTGTGGTTCTCAGCACCTGTGCCGCCTCAATTGAAGTTGCCCGCTGGCTCTATTTTAACTTGGGGGGAAGAATCTCTTTTCATCTGTTGGCGCTTATCGCCGGCTTTATGGTGGTATGGTGCTTAGCTAAGCTACTAAGTCGTCTTCAGGATCGTGAAAAAATGCTCGTAGCTAATCCCGAAAATAGCTAAACCTCATAATACGTGAAGCTCGACATTAACGCCGTAGCTTCACTCCTTCATTAAAAATGTGCTGCACGCCACAAAAGTTCACAAAGCAAACCAATAGATCAATAAAACGCTTTACAAGGTGTGATATTCGAGTCTATTTTATAAAAAAACACATTTCAGCCTATTTTTTTACTTAATTAGTTTAGATTCAAAACTAATTGGAGAATAACATGAGTCCTAACGTACCAAATACCCTGAGACTGATGAATAAGTCTTTAGTTCTCAATGTGATTCGTGAACATACGCCCCTTTCCCGGGCCCAGATAGCTAAAGTCTCGGGTATCACTAAAGCCACTATTTCTGAAATTGTGACAGAACTGCTGGATGAGAAGATCATCTATGAAAGTGGTATGACTGAAGGCGGTCTGGGACGTAAAGGCGTAATGGTTAATTTTGATGCTAACCACGGTGTTGGTGTTGGTATCGATCTGGGTGGCACTAAAATATCGTTCTCCTTATTTAACCTGAATGCTGAATTACTGGCCACCGCACAGACTGAAACCTATAAGGTTGCGACACGCGTTGAATTTTTACAGCACTTTAATCATGCCATTCGACAGTTCCTCAACCAGCATGCTGTTAGCGCGGATAAACTCAAAGTCATTGGTATCGCTACGCCTGGCATCGTTGATTATCATCACGGTATTGTGCTGGAAGGTTCACCTAACCTGCCGGAATGGGAAAACATCCCTTTGGCTGATGAAGTGTCCGCCGTGTTTAAAGTACCGGTGGTGCTGGAAAACGATATCCGCTCCGCCCTGATAGGCGAAATGTGGCGCGGCAAATGTCAGAGAGTCCATAGCGCTGCATTAATTGGCGTCGGTACCGGGTTAGGCGCAGCATTATTAATGGATGGCAAAATCATTCGCGGTGCTAATAACGCTGCCGGTGAGATCGGCTATATGATGTTTAGCCGGGAACATCTCTCCCATAACTGGCGTAATAAAGGCTGTTTTGAAGTTCATGCTTCCGGCTCCGGCATCAGCCAACGCTATCAGGAACTCAGCGGAAAAGCGTTGAGTGCCGAAGCCATCGCTAAACTGGCCCAACAGGGTGACACACTAGCTGAATCGCTATTCCGAGAACTGGCTGACTATTTAGCCATTGGCATCTTGAATATTGTTGCTATCGCCAACCCGGAAAAAATTATTCTGACCGGCGGCGTAACTCAATCGGCGCCACAATTCCTGCCTTATATACAGGCGCATATTAACCAACATACATTTTCACAAACCTTAATTCAGATAGAGCAATCCGAACTGGGCACTCAGGCTCCACTCTACGGTATTGCCGTACTGGCGTTGAATCAGGTTTATCCTTCGATTCAATTTATGTCAGACGCTCAGCTCAGTTAGCGCCAACTAAATAGACGATTATCAAGCGAGGATTTCACCATGTCAGGTATTCATCTCCACCCTCACGATATTCTTGATGAAGGCGTGGATAACATTGTTAGCCGGTTGGCAAAGATGGGTGATGTTGACCATCTGTTTGTGGAAGTTAATACCATATTTGAACGTAACCCCTATCCGGTAGGTCATCTTCCCCATAATCCGGTTCATCAGGTCGTCATGGGAACCGGAACCCTACACGCCAGACTGAACGATTATCAACAGGGCGCGCTGTATCAGCGTGTTGACCCCACTATTCTGGCGGGTCAGGATCCATTAGCTATCATCAAGCAGGAAACGGATGGTAGCACGATGAAAGTCATCCCCTGGGTCAATATTCTTAACGGTGATTTTGCCGGCGATCTGGCAAATAACCAGGTGATTGATTTTCAGGGCGATCCGGTTGAGCACTGGCTGTGTCCCAATGCCCCGGATGTGATTGAACTGTGGAAAAAAACCTTCCACAGTCTGCAAAAAACATACGGTTATGATACCTATCTGATTGACCGTATTCGCTTCCCTGACTGGGCAGGTAAAACCGTTAACCCACGTGGTTTGTTAACCTGCTTCTGCCCGCACTGCCAAAAAAAGATGCAACAGCAGAATATTGATATCAGCAATCTAATATTCACCATTAATCAATTAGTTATTTTGCTCAAACAGCATGAATATGATGTAGTTGTCGATTACCTGCTTAATGACCCGGTGTTGAAACAATGGCAACAATTCCGTCAGCAGAGCATCAGCAATTTTGTTAAAAATCTGCTGCATGACGTTAATCAACATGATGGTTCGTTGAAGCTATGGCTTGACCTGTGGCCACCGGCTTATTCATGGATCCTGGGACAGGATTATACCCAGCTCACCAAACTCTCTCCGGCATTAAAACATTTCCCTTACCACAAGCTGGGTGGCGGGGCTGATGTGCAGGGGCTGATTAATTTTCTGGCTAATACGCCAGAGAAACAGGAAACGGCTTTCTCCGCCTTCCTGCGGTTATTCAATTTGCCTTATGACCTGAGCTACCAGCAGTTTAAACAACATGGATTTCCTATCGCTTTCGTTAAGCAGCAAAACGATATTGTTCGTGAGCGCTCACAGCCCGGCACCTGGATTTTCAGCGGTATTCAAATGTGGAATATCGATGCCGATAGCCTGTCAGAAGCAGTGAAGGCCGCTAAAAACAGCGCCTGTGATGACCTGCTGTATTACTGCTATGGATGGGCAACCGACGACCTGTTTACCGCTATCGGTCAACAATCCGCTAAACGCTAACACTTTCATCCTGACATCAGGGAGAACAAAACATGACTAATGCACAAAAATGGAAAGTGTTCTTTTTGTTGTTTACCACTATGTTTCTACTGGGTGGTATCCAAAACACCAAGGGCATCATTCTGGAACAGGTCCATCATGACATTGGTTTAACCATGTCACAAATAGGTACCCTGATTTCTACTTTTCAATACGGTTTTCTTATTGCCAGCCTGCTAACCGGTTACTTCACCGATAAGAAAGGCTTACGCTTTATGATGTTTATTGGTGCCAGCTGTATGGCGATTGGTTTGGTCGGCACCAGTATGGCATTTACCGTGATGCTGTTTCTTGGCTTCTATCTGGTTATCGGGCTGGGTATTGGTTCGATGCTGGTGTCTATCGTTACCGTGATTCCGACTTTTTATAAAGAGCGTGCCGGTATGATGTTCAACGTGGCAAACGCCATGTTCGGCGTTGGTATGATTGTCACGCCACTGGTGCTGAATATGATGTTCAGCCATAACATTTCATGGCGAATCTTCTATATTGCCGTAGCGGTTATTGTAGCGCTGATCTTGCTGGTACTCACCACGCTTCGACTGGAAAAGTCCGGCGGCATGGATATGAATGTCAAAGATTTTATGCAGCTATTAACTAACGGCCGTTTGATGTTAGTCATCGCCTACTTACTATTTTATGTCGCGGCAGAAGTGGCTTTCCTTAACTTCTTCCCTATTTTCTATAGCTCGCTGGATATTGCCAACGCCACCGTCGCCGAAAAAACCGCTACCGGTGCCTATGTTATTGCCAGCTTCGCGGTGCTGTTTACCATAGGGCGATTTATCGGCGGCTTCATTAATATGCGTCTGGGGGAGCGTAATACGCTGATTCTGTTCTCTGCCCTGTCGCTGATTACGCTAATTATCAGTCGCATGATGGTATATGAGTGGATCTATGCCTTTATGGCCTTCGGTTTTGCCATGTCGGTTCTGTTCCCTACTGCTTCCGCTATTGGTACCCGTATGACTGATAAAAACGGCAGTATGCTGGGGCTGATATATGTAGCATCAGGGTTGGGTGGCGCATTTGCCGGTTGGCTGGTGGGTATGCTGTCAGATACTTACGGTATCGCATTTGGCTTTAATACTTTGATTGGTTTCGTTTGCGTATTTCTGGTGCTCTCCTGGTTTGTCAGAGAAGTACCGGATACGGCCAAATAGTCAGAGGTTTATAATAGTAAAATAATCAAGAACGTATTAAGGGACGAGAAATATCTCGTCCCTTTAGACTGCTAACAAACTTAATCAATCAGCAACGGTGCATATTCCAGCCGTAAAAACAGTATTGCTCATATCATCCTGGTGCCCGGCCGGAAGACCATTTGTACTTAGATAAAGCAGCTACGACCCCAACGGACAACGCTTTCGTTGCCCCGAAGGGCAGGCGTTAGCCTGTAAATCTCTCCCTCCGATAAGCTATGCTAAAACATAAAACTGAATCATATGACTTTGGCTCATCAAAATGACGAATCCCACCTTTATTGGTAAACTTAGGTATTACTTACTGAAGGTGAATATTTACCTATTAAGCCGCCAGTTTTAACACAGCATCAAGTATGACGCGTAGGCTATGAGACAGATTTAATTCTGTTGTTCATATCGATAGCTCCAGGAGGGGCAATGAAGAGCAATCCACAAATTTTAAATCAGAAATATCAAGAAGCCCTTGGTTTGTATAATAAAGGTGAATACTTAAAAGCCGAGGGAATTCTGCGTCAGTTGATACAGCGAGCGCCAAGATTTGTTGATGCCCTACACCTGTTAGGTGTTGTTTATTATCTGCTTGGCCGACATAGCGAAGCAGAGTCGTTTATTCGTAAAGCAATCCTTATCAAACCCAGTTCTGAATGCCATTTCAATCTTGGTCTGGTTTATCGTGAATTAAATAAAGATGCTGAAGCGGAAACCGCTTTCCTCAACGCCATAAAACTGGATCCGCGACATGCCAAAGCCGCCAATAATCTTGGCAATATAGAACTTACCAGAAAGAATTTCGCTAAAGCAGAGCACTATTATAATCTTGCTATCACCAGCTCACCTAAATATGCCTTAGCCTATAAGAATTTAGGCCTTATTCTCAGAGATACCAATCAGGAAGAAAAAGCCAGGCAGGCACTGCTGAAGGCCATTGAATTTGATCCTAATCTTGCTGAGTCTTACTCAATTTTGGCTGGTATGTATGAGAAAGATGGTGAATTCCAATCAGCTATCGATATGTTTAAAAAGATTGATAATTACTGTTCCGCACAGCGTGCTGCTCGCCGTGGGGCGTTCTGGGATGGGCTTGATGAATTGGACAAAACGACACTGCAAAGTTTAACCAGCAGTAACGAATTCAACTTTTTTGAACCATGGTCACTGTTGAACGTCTCCGGGTTAACGCCAGTTCAGCACAGAGATATTGGTAAGAAGTTTGCTCAGTTCAAGCTAAAAGGGGTATTACAGCGCCCTCCCGTGCCGCTGGCTCCGTCATTACCTGCCGATAGTGTATTAAGGATCGGATATCTCTCATCTGATTTCTATAATCATGCCACTATGCATCTGATGTCCGGCATCCTGGAAAAGCATAATACCGATAACTTCTTTATTCGGCTTTACTCCTATTCCCCTCAAAGAAAAGACGCCTACACCGAACGACTGAATGCCTTAAACATGGAAGTCGTCGATCTCAGTAATATGTCGGACAGTGCCGCCGCTAAGACAATTGCTCAGGATAATTTACATATTCTGGTGGATTTGAAAGGCTTTACGCAAAACACCCGGCTGGAGATTACCGCACTACGTCCGGCACCGGTTATTGTGAGTTGGTTAGGCTACCCCGGCTCGTTAGGTGAACCACGACTGGCGGATTACATTATTGGCGATCCGGTGGTCACCCCCGTCGAGCATGCAGAACACTTCAGTGAAACATTGGCATTAATGCCCTACTGTTATCAGCCTAACGATGACAGAAAGAAAATTGCCCCACGCCCAACCCGTGCGGAGCAAAACTTACCGGAAGACGCTTTCGTTTTCTGTAGTTTTAACCAAATCATGAAATATACCCCGGAGACGTTTGCACTTTGGTGCAAACTGCTGCACAACGTACCAAACAGCGTGTTGTGGTTACTTACCAGTACATCAGTACCCGTAGATAACTTACGCGCTGAAGCAGTGAAAAATGGTATTGATCCACAGCGCCTGATTTTTGCCGATAGCCTGTCCGTAGAACAGCACCTTGGTCGTTTACAACTGGCTGATTTAGCGCTGGATACCTACCCGGTAGGTTCACATACCACCGCCAGCGATGCCCTATGGGCTGGAGTACCTTTAGTGACTCGCCTTGGGCCACTATTTGCCAGTCGTGTTGCAGCAAGCTTGCTTACCGCCGTAGGGTTACCAGAACTGGTGACTGCTACCGATGAGGATTACTATCAGCTGGCGCTTTCATTAGCTAACGATCCGGCACGACTTCAGCAGCTAAAAGAGAAACTGGCCGCCAATCGAACCACCTCACCGCTGTTTGATACCGAGCGCTTTACCCGCGATTTAGAGCGGCTGTATCGGGCTATATGGCAGCAGCATAGTATCGGGAATACTGAACATCATCCTATCGTTTTACAAAGCGAGTAGACCCGTTAAACAGAAAACTGCGCTCTTCGATGTGGAGAGCGCAAAATATCTCAGTTAATAGCACCAAAACGATCAAAACATATCAGGATCTACCCAACTCTCTTATGTCGTTTTTCAGTTCTTAAAGACAGCGATTATATTTTGTGTTTCATTCCCTGTTTCTCCAGAATGAGGCCGGGATCTCAACATTGAATGGCGTATATTAATGACCGCTAACATCGGTTTAAGAATCGATAGGTTTAACTCCTGATTTTGGATATTTATCCCCTCGATTTTTGTAGGCTGAATAGACATATCTTAACTGAAAAGTTCGCTGACAATGCTTACACATATACCGTTGGTAACCCGATTTGGCCTTACCATATTTTCTGACTGAATGTGTTTGTAAACAGTAGCAGCAAGGTACATTTTTAATAACCATTTCATTTTCTCCTGATAGCTGTCTATCATTCTTGTTAACTGGTCATACCTACTCATCTCAATATTTACTGATTTTTTATACTGATAACTGACGAATGCCTGCTGGATAATAATGAACTCAATCTCCGTTATTCCGCCCGGAAATGTACTACAGACAAATATCAGCGCCGTTAGAGCACTCTCTAAAAGAGAGTTCTAAATATGTTTTTGCCTATACCTAATCAAAGGCATTAATTGTATTTAATAAACATTCGCTACCTAATGGCAGATAACATGAATAATGACTCATAGCTCCTGTAGAATAACCAGAGCAAAAAAAGATGACATTACTCCACTTTACCCATGAAAAAACATCAGAATAAAATATAAACAAAAATCAAAACAATAACTTCTTAAGCGACAATAAGATTAAAGCACGAACAATAATATCAATCAACACAACAAAGACAGCATAAAGAACCAATTAAAGTAAAAATAACAACAACTACAACCAAAGCGTTGCGCCCAGATAAAATTATTAATATGATTTATTTTCATATGTTGATAATACTTTTTTCAATATCTCTTATTTTCTTAAAAAGAATAAAAATCACGCTAAAAAATAATTAAATAACTCATAAATAATGATTCAAAAATAATAACTCATAAATTAAATGTATTTAAATTTTAAAAACTATTTAATGACCTGATTATTCTCATCACAAAAAGATAATGACCCTGGTATCACACACATAAGTACTGAAGCGACTAAATTAGCCGCTCAGGACAGATGCCAAAAATGGTCAACCTGAATTTGACTACCGCTACAATGAGTTAAACAGTGGTAAAATATAATTTATGCTGAACTATGCAGTTTACTATCATTAAAAATTGAAATTTCCGTTCTAAATAACACTTACCACTATATGGACATCTCTTTTTCAAACTAACTTACTGACGTCAAGCATCTAAAAAACCTTTTTAGATTCAATTTATTGAGTGGAAATATGTATACACTGACGGGCAATTTCATCAATGGAAAAATTTGAGGAAAATCTTTTTTCGGTTAACTGAAAATGTTGGAAAAGAAACTGCTCTTGATCATAGATACAACTTAGCAAGATCGAGCCATGAGAGCTAAAAATCATTATCTTGACAGATTTTTCATTATCATCTGAAGCCAGATATTTCATAAAGGCATTTTTTATTGTTTGTATATACAGCGTATTATCATTACCCCGATGGAACGCAATGATTTTTAATTTGTTATTTACTATGCTTTCAGTATGTGTGCTAAGCGAAAAATTTATCAGCTCATCAGAGGCTTTATTGTGATTTGAAACCATCCAGGTGATGATACAAAAGAATAGAAAAGAGAGAATGTTAATAGCTTTGGAGGTTAATTTGGTGTAGCCGGGAACTATCCGATGAAAATTTATTCGTTTTTTTTTACACTGAGAAATATTTTCCTTGTCCTTGTCCTTGTCCTTGTCCTGATATCTATCTTTTTCCTTATCCCTGTCTCTTTCCACCTCACAAGTTAGAGCCTGTTTGCGGTCGTTCTTATCTGAGTCTCTGGATTGAGCAAGATATAAATCTATCGCTTCGTAAAAAACTTGTACATGGTAAATCCCATAGCCTATTCGTGGTTTATTTTTAATCACACGATGAGGTTTATCACAATCCATTAGCAAAGAACGAAGAGATAAGATTAACTGCCGCAAATTATTACTGGTAATTAATTTATCACTAACGCCACTTCGTTGAAGAGTCGAATTGCTGACTATATGACCAGAATTAGATAAAAGAACAAAAAGTATACTGGATTCAAGTGGACTTAACTCTTTCAATATATTAAAGATATATCCTTTAGCTTCATCATCATATATATAAATAGCGATTTCGTTGGGCATTGATTCTATGAATATTGCTATACATTCATTTTGCAAATTGATAGAAAACTTCCTTCCTCTCGAATCATCAAGCATAAAAACACCCTATAACACGTATAAAAATAGATTATTAAGAAATTATTAACATACTAATTTATATATCCAATTAACACTCAAGCACAAGAAAATAATAACCTGCAACCCATAATTGTGATGAAAGTCTGGTTTTTATATTAGCGTATATTTATGTTACTCACATGTAATGTGAACATTATTATTATATTATTTACCTTCAAAAAATAACAACAGATAAAAACAAAAATTTAAATAAAAAATAACTATAAAACAAAATAAAAACAATTATTAACGCATAAAACAACACCACATAACATGTTGTTTTAAATATATTTATTATCAAAAAAAACGCATATGAGATTAATTAATCGTTGATACTGCGTTATCTATAAAAAACCAAGAGAAATAAACATTTTTTTATATTATTGTAATGTAACAAAAGGTAAGAGCGGCACAAAGAAAGGTAAAACGTTTTGTTTTATTAAAAAGGAAAAACGGAGATAAAGATTATGATAATAAATGACATGACAATTAAAGGATATATCAAACTGGCTCAGGCGAAACAGGCCGTTAAAAAGTTTGTTAACAGTGAAAAAGGGGTTACCGCAATTGAATACGCCGTTGTTGTTGCCGGTGTTACTGCGGTGGTAATGGTTGTTTTCGGTTCAACCGGTCCGGTCAAAGAAATGCTTGAAGGTACATTTGAAACCTTAAAAACTCGCGTTGAAGGATTAATTGAAGCGCCAGAATAAAACAAGATAGATTCGCTGAACTCATAATTGAAAAACTTAATTTCCCCTGACGGGAAATTAAGCCTGAATAGTCACTAACAATAAAAGCGTTGATAAACGTTTATCAACGCTTTTATAAAAACAATATGTATAAAAATACCGGAAGTAAAATCCGTGCGGTAGCTATGCCAAAAATAACTGATTATCAATATAGCAAGATACATATATGACACCCGTTATAAATCTTGAGATTAGGGATGCTTACAATGAAGAAAAATGTCTTGGTTATTTATATTGTCATGACAGTTATTGGAATGATTGGCCTTTTCCTGATATTAAGCAAACCCGAACCTCAACCAGCCCCCGTTCAGGTAACTGCTAATCCAGTAGAACCGGCACAAGAAACCATTACTGTTGCCATGGCGTTAAAAGAGATTACAGCGAATACCGTATTAAGTACCGATGATTTTCGTCTACAAACCATGAAAATTGTTCAGGGCAGCGACGAGAAAAGGCAATTCTCGATAGGAACGAAAACACTGGCCACATCGATTGTGAATACCCCTGTCGCGGAAGGAGCATTGATTCCTGTTTCATCACTTATTGAGCCGGACTCCCCGGAATATCTGGCTATGTTTTTACAACCAGGAAATGTACTTTATACCTTCCAGTTATCCCAAAATGATAACTACCTCTTCGATAATATTAAAGCGGGTCAGGGTATTGATATCTATCTGGCTTATGGCAGGAAAATATTGAACGATGGCAGTGAGGAGATCGTCTCACCCAGTTCATCCATTGAAAATACACGCCTTAAACCACTACTAAAAGATCGCCGAGTGCTTGCGCTTCGGCCCGCAAAAGTCGTTGATAGAAATGGTGTTCCGGTTATAGAAAGCGGAAGCCAATTAATCGCCGAACTCAAAGATAAAGACGTCAAACTTCTGAAAGGTCTGGAAGACAAAGCGAAACTGATCATATTTCCTGCCTCACATAAAGAACATGCGATCAACGACAAATCCATTCTGCCGGATGTTGAAGCCATGTGGCCCGTTTCAGAAGACATCATTCTGGATACCAATACCAGTGGCACAGAAACTAAACAGACTGTTCATGAGCTACGTGGTTAAACCATCGCATTCACTGATAGTTTTTGGTGCCGTTAAGGCATGGTTACTCGATAAGAGCATCATCAAGGGATATAAATAATGAAAAGGTTATTTATGCACGTTTTCATATTTGGTAAGTCCGCCATCCGAACGCTTTCATATCCGCTTATGGCATTAGTCCTTTTTTTTGCCGTCAGCAGTGCAGCTTCTGCAAATTCAATTTTTCTGAAATACGGTCAGTCGAGAAATATCACGGTACCTGCAGGTCTGGAGACTGTCTTTGTCTCTAATCCTCGCGTCGCTGATTACAAAGTTATTAACGATAAAAATATCGTTATCTATGCAAAAAGCACCGGGAATTCCGAATTAATCGTTTATGGAAAAAACTCGAAAGTATTACTCAAACGTAATATCAGTGTTGACCCTTTCCTGGGCGATCTTAACCAGCGAGTCAGCAAAGAATTCCCCGGTAATAACGTTGAAATTACCCGTTTTGTTGGTGATGCCAATGCCGATAAAGTGACTTATATCATTAGCGGAACCGTTTCTGATGAAGAGAGTATGGATGCTATCTATCGTCTGGTTGGAGCAACCATCAGCGGTGTAAGAGACGATGAAAAGGATTCCACAAGAAACATTGGTGAAACCAATAAAGTAAAAGATATCAGTTTCATGAAAAACAGACGATATGAGAATGTTATCAATCGTATGCAACTCTTAAATACCAATCAGGTTAATGTGCAATTAACCGTTGTTGAGGTCAGCAAGAGTTTTACTGATGCATTAGGTATCGACTGGAGTAGCCTGACTCTCGACAGCATTATGACCGGTGGAACCACGGCGAATAATCCAGGTGTCTTTAGCTTGATCGGATTTAAAGGCGGATTCGACTCTAAAAATATCAGCAATACGATTAATGCCATCCAAAATGATTCTGTTGCCCGAATCATGGCGCAGCCGAATCTGACCGTCTTATCCGGTGAAACAGCCGATTTTTTGGTTGGTGGAGAGATTCCAATTCTAACCAAAAATGATAATAACGAAGGGACGTCAGTCACTTATAAAGAGTACGGAATAAAATTAAGTATTGCGGCCAAGGTGGAGAAAAAACAGAAAATTAAACTGTATTTATCCAATGAGATCAGCAGTGTTTCCGGTTCTTATGCATACAATACTTATAACATCCCTACTCTGGTCACTCGTCGTTCAAGTTCGACGATTGAATTGGCTGACGGTGACAGTTTTGTTATTGGTGGTTTACTCAGTGAAAATGATAAAGAAACCTTAGGCAAAGTTCCTTTTATCGGTGAAATCCCTATTCTTGGCGCATTAGCCCGCAATTCAAGTACACAACGAGAGAAAACCGAGCTGGTCATATTTGCCACGGTTAATCTTGTCAGACCGGTTACCTCCACTCAACCAATCTATTTACCCGATTACAACAAAAGCAACAGCAGCCAGCTGTTCTTCAATGTCAACGTAGATGAAGTCACGTATGAAGACAGGCTTTCTCAGAATACCCACAATTTCCTGAACCGCGGTGGTTTTTCTAAATAGACAGTCAATGTATCTGGAATCTTAAATATGAAACTATTCAACGATGACAAAACAGAACAGAACAAAGCCAGCGCGATTAATCCCGAAACTCAACATCGAGTCGCGATCATCTCTTCGCGTAAACGAATACTGGATGATATCAATAGTACTCTGCTGATGTACGATATTGATGATACGGAAAGTATCATGCAGAATTTCTTAAGTATTTCCGATATTACCATTACGCAGGGGGCGGATGTCATTGTCGCCGATATTGAAAACTGCACGGATATCACCAAGCTTCAACAATCTATTGCCCTGTTAGTTCCGGTAAATACACGCTGTATCCTGCTGGGAGATAGTGACTCAATTATCTTTGCCCGGGAAATGAATAAGTTGGGGGCATCGTATCTTCACCTTGCCAGTCAATTACCTGAACTACCGGAGTTTGTACTGGAGCAATCCAACAATACTCTCATGCGCGGCTCAATTATCTTCAGTGTTCTGGGGTGTAAAGGAGGCAGTGGTGCATCATCATTTTGCTACGATTTGCTGCAAACCGCCGGCAAAGCAAGCACCATCCCGCTCTTAATGGTTCAGGGTGCCGCAGGAAGTTTAGATCTGGATTTACTGCTGGGAAGAGCCATACCGAAAGATGGTTCTATTTTGCCTTTTGATAAGAATATCAGCGTCAAAATGGAACAAAAGGAGCGTCCCTGGAACTATGAAGACCAAAATTTTAACCGTTTCAATATGATCTTTATTGATAATCCGGTTTACAACTGCTCCCAGGAACGGCTTGACTACATTCTGAAGTATTCTCATAGCTTACTACTGCTAATTACCCGTGATTTGTCTTCTCTGCGCATCGCAAAAACGGTGCTTGACCATATTTCACGTAGCGGACTATCCGGTAATACCGCCCATGTGCCCAGAGTGTTTATTTGCCTGAACAATTATCGCCCTCCGATTAAAAACGAACTCACAAACAGTGATATTGAAGAGTATCTCGGGCAATCCATTGATGTTATTCGCGCCTATCAACAAGATCCGAAGAAAAGGAATGAGAACGTTGATGACGCATTGCGTCAGTTTGCCGCCATGTTGTTAGGTAAAAAAGCCTTACACACAGAATCCAGTCCAAAGAGTTTCTTCAAATCTTTTTTTGAAAAAAAAGTCAATTGAATCAAAAAGAAACTTTAACTCTATAAATAGGATTACGGATAATCCAGGTTAATAACTGAGCTAACCAATATGGATAAAAAGAACTCCCCAACACTGCTCTTAATTCGGGAACTGGTATTAAAAAACATTGATTTGGAAAAACTCAATGACTTGAGAAACGATCGGGATTTACTGATAAAAGAAATCTCAGAAAACATTCAACGCGTCGTGACAACATCGGGTCGTTATCTATCAAGTCATACATTAAACCAACTCACTGAAAGTATTGTCGACGAAATTACCGGTTACGGCCCTCTGCGAGAACTCATGGAGGATGATTCAATCAGTGATATTTTGGTCAATGGCCCTAACCATATTTACGTTGAGCGCGGTGGATGCCTTGAACGCGTCAATAAAAAATTTATCAGTAATGAACAATTAACAGAAATTGCTCGCCGATTAGTCTCTAAAGTGGGTCGCCGCATTGATGACTCCCAACCTCTGGTGGATGCCAGAATGCCGGATGGCAGTCGTTTAAATGTGGTTATCTCCCCTATCGCTCTGGATGGAACTTCGATTTCCATTCGTAAGTTTGGTAAAGGAAAAAAGACCCTTTCCGATCTGATTGAATACGGCAGCATTAACGAAATGATGGCTAATTTTCTGGTGATTGCTGCACGTTGTCGGGTAAATATCATCGTATCCGGAGGAACCGGGTCAGGAAAAACCACCTTACTCAACGCCTTATCACAATATATTGGCGATGATGAACGTGTACTGACATTAGAAGATGCCGCCGAATTGCGTCTTCTGCAACCACACGTTGTTCGCCTTGAAACCCGTATGGCCGGTTCAGAAAACCGCGGAATGATCTCCATGCGTAATCTGGTGGTTAACTCATTGCGTATGCGCCCCGATCGCATCATTGTTGGTGAGTGTCGGGGCGAAGAAGCCTTTGAAATGTTACAGGCCATGAACACCGGCCACGATGGTTCCATGTCGACTTTACATGCCAACTCCCCTCGTGATGCGTTGGCTCGTCTGGAGAGCATGGTGATGATGTCAAGCGCTGCCCTGCCCCTTGTCGCCATTCGCCGCAATATCGCATCAGCCATCAATTTAATATTACAAGTCAGTCGCCTGCCAGACGGTTCGCGGAAAGTGATCAATATTACTGAAGTGATGGGAATGGAAGGTGAAAACATCATTCTACAGGATATCTTCACGTTTACTGCATTACCTGAACGTGATGAAAATGGTCGGATAAAAGGAAACTATAACTCATTCGGATTACTGCAGCGTTCTGCTGTTTACCGGAATGCAGTATTCCATGAATTAATCGAGCCACTGAAGCAATTATTTGGGAAATCATCATGATTGCACTTTTTTTCGCTATCCTGCTTTTACTCGGTATTATTCATATAACTTTATATTATCGACAAAACAGGAGACTGAAACGCCTTAATTATATTGAATCATTTTCAACCAATATTACATTTGGCGAAAAGCTGAGTGGATATAGTTATGGCATGGCAATAACCAATATATGGAATGACTTTTATCGCCATATAAAAGGTAAAAATAGATCTGTCACTATCAAACATGCACTTATTCTCTTTATTATATTAATTAGTGGTCTGGTTATAAATAATCAATATATCAGAATGAGTATTGAGATTTTTTTACCGATGCTGGCTGTTATAACACTTTATGGTTTGTATTTACGTAGTAAAAAGGCAACCAGGCTGGAATTTGAAGAGGGGTTTGCCGAAGCCCTGAATATTATTAATGGCTCAGTCAGTGCCGGAAACTCCTTACTGCATGCTATTGAGCAGTGTGGGCAGAAAATAGAGGGTATCGTAGGCGATGAGTTCAAAATAGTATCTCAACGATTAGAGATCGGTGAAGATGTAGAACGCGTTTTTATGGACTCTTACCAACGTCTTTTCTACCGGGAATACTTTTTCTTTATTATTGCTGTATTAATTAATATGAAAGGCGGCGGTGAAGTGAAGGAAGTCATTAGTCGTCTGAGTAAACTTATTTCTAATGCACGAATCATGTACAGGAAGAAATATGCAAAAACCGCTGAGCCAAGGGCATCAATTAAAATATTAGTGATGATTCCTATTGGTTTCTTTTTCTTCCTTAAATTTCTCAGCCCGGAAAACTTTGACATTCTTCTAAACGATCCTACCGGACGCATGATTCTTTATTACTGTATAGCAAGCGAGTTATTTGGTCTTTTTTGTGTTTGGTCGATGATGAATAAAATATAGGTAATATTATGGCTTATATATTGGCATTACTATTCTTAATCGGTATTTTTGGCATTGCACAGCATCTGTATAAACAGAAAAGAAAAGATTCCGTTAAACAAATGCTGGAAATTGCCACTCACTCTGCAACCTCCTCCGTAGCTGAAAAGAAAGATGACTCACCGACAGAAAGATTACTCAGAAAAAGCAGCAAGGGTGTCGTTCTTGCGGCAATGCTTGATAAAAATATTCTGTTTAAAGCACTGGCGATAATATTTGTTGTTTTAACTGTACAGATCTTAGAGTCCTTAGAAATACTCGTTTTGTCTCAGACAATGAAAGTATTAATACTCTTCATATTTATTGCTTCTATTATTTTATTACCCAATAGGATCAAGAATATGATCATTAGCTCACGGGTAAAAAGAATCTCTGAAGATTTACCCTTTGTTATTGACATGATGGCCGTATGCGTTCAGTCCGGTATGACAATTGAAAATGCTATTCGCTATCTTGCTGTCAATACGGCAACCATTAATCCGGATATTTCTGTTTTACTGACACGCGTTATTATGAAAATGGAAGTCAGTGGAATGTCGGAAGCGTTAGATATGCTTAATGAAGAAGTGCCAAGTCAGGAAGTAAGAATGCTGGCTTCTACATTACAGCAAAGTATTAAATTTGGTTCTTCCGTTTATATGGTTCTATTAGATCTCTCAAAAGAAATGCGAGAAATGCAATTGCTTGCGATAGATGAAAAAGTATCAGGCCTGGCTGCAAAAATGTCATTACCCATGATCGTATTTATTATGTTCCCTATTTTAGCACTTGTTGGTGGACCTGGATTTATAAGGATGGTGGCGCTGTGGCCTTCATAAATAAAAATATTATATACGTTACACTTTGTGTATTACTTCTTAGTGCCTGCCAGAGAAGTATATACGGTGAAAATCAACTGGATGAGAAACAGCAGGAATATATCCTGACTAAGGTCAATAACTATCAGGGTTTAGTCAAACTCTATCGTGAGAAATTAAGTCGTAAAGAGGATCCTACTGTTCGCTTTAAATTGGCTGAATATTACAATCTTGTGGGAGACTACGATTCTTCTCTTCACTACCTTGAACCCTTAATTGAAAATAGACCAAACGATAAAGTCTATCTGCTACAGGCTAAAAACCTGAGTGCTACAGGTAAAGACCAGCAAGCGCTGGCAGCGATTACTTCAGCACTAAAATTGAATGCCAAAAATGGTGAAGCCTATAACATGCTGGGTGTACTTCAGGCACAGCAAGGTGAGTTTAATGCCGCTTACCAATCGTTCAATACGGCTCGTGCACTTTTTGTTCCGGAAGAACAGGTTGTCAATAATCTGGCCATGCTGATGATTCTTCAGGAAAATTACCAGCAGGCTTACAGTTATCTCATGCCGCTGTATCTCAGAGGGCATAGCACACCGTCGATAATACATAATCTCGTTTTTGTCTTAGTCAAAATGGACAATTATGAAGAGGCGGACAATTTAATTCGCGTAAATGGCTTAAGTGAAAGACCAGAACAATTAATTTCTGAATTAATGAGTACCGCAACACGCGTTAAGCGTAGCGATACGGAGGATATCTCTCTCGATAAGACAACGGTGCTGACTTCCGATGAGGAAACACCAACAGAATCAATAGCAAGTACGATCGTCCCTCCTTTTCCGGTGTTAGAACAAAAAGAGATAGCAACCAAAACGGCGCTCTCTGCAACACCTGAAGTTCAGACGCTAAGTTCACCGATTGCAGAGCCTAAAACCGAGAGTGCTACCGCTAAAGCGGCACCCTCTTCCATACCTAAAACTCCAGCACCTATTCTGGAGATAAGCTCACCAGTGACAGAACCACAACCGGTCACCGCTACGGCAAAAACAGCAGAACCGCCTGCTTCAGCAAGTAATACATCGTCATCAATAAAACCTCTGGATACCCTGGCGATAGATAAACTGGTTCAACCGCCGCCGATTATGTCAGGCGTAAGTGCCGGCACAAACAGCGTCACCACCACGACTCGCCCATCAACCTCATCGGTTAATTCAAATAGGGGCAATATTAATGAAGTGACAAATGCACGTTTTGGTACCCATTCCGGATTCTCTCGTCTGACACTGGAGTCCTTAAAGAATATAAATTTTGAGAAAGTGGCTCAAAATGAGAACACAACATTACAAGTCATTCTTAATAATACTCGTCAGGGTAATAATATGCCGAATGTTTTATCTAAAATAACCCGGCATATCGGTAATAAACACCGGGATATTAAAAAGATAAGTATTGAACAGAAAGAAGAGG
Organism: Limnobaculum allomyrinae; assembly: GCF_016649425.1. Lineage (GTDB taxonomy): Bacteria > Pseudomonadota > Gammaproteobacteria > Enterobacterales > Enterobacteriaceae > Limnobaculum > Limnobaculum allomyrinae. Next base: position 677,846 of record NZ_JADRCR010000002.1, on the reverse strand, counting down.
ATTCATTATTAATTACCTTTCATTTCATAAGGGATATGAAAGTGAATATCTTTAAAATTCCTGCTGAGAAAAACAAAAAAGAACGCCTTGTTTTTGATTTTATATAACAATACTTTAATCGCGAGTTTTTATGAAAATTTATGAATATAGGGGTATTTTAGTTCGGGTTCCCGAAACCACGAAATTTATTGGTGTTGGTGCTGATGGCACAATTAAAGCTTTCACTAAAATGCCTGACACTAATTTTGATGGTTCTTTAGATGATAGCTATTCTTCGCCTTTAACGGTATTGAATGCCAATAAATCATTAATTGATATTTCATTACTCAAAGTTTTTGCTCCGTTAGTATTAACTGAGACAGTCGCCCCTGGTTCAAAACCTTTTAAAATTGGAGATAAATATATTATTCAGTCAGCTGTTGATGAGGAGGCCTGTCTAAATTCTGAAGTGCATATCGTCGTTAATTGTTATACCCCGGGCACTGCACCCTGGACACAAGTTATTCATGTACACGTCAACGGATTATCAATTGATAACCAGTTGCTTTCCAGCGTCGTTGAGATTTTGCATGAATTACATGCGGTATAACAACACCTTCATTTTTTATATTCTAAAGTACAAGAGAAAGGAAATTAGTAATGGCAAATTTGAATGATAAAATCAAAGAACTGTTAGAGATCGATGGATCATTATGTGCAGCAATGGTTGATAGCAAAAATGGTATGCTCTTAGCTTCTGCAGGTTCTGGTGTCGACATTGAAATCGCTGCCGCAGGTAATACAGATGTATTACGAGCAAAAATGAAAACCATTAATTTATTAGGCCTCAATGATAAGGTTTCCGATATCCTTATTACTCTGGAAAAACAGTATCACATTATTAAACCGCTCCACTCGGTGGAAGGAATATTTATCTATTTAGTTCTTGATGTCCGGAATTCTAACTTAGCGTTAGCCAGACGCAAAGTGAGCGATTTCGAATCAACGATCCAGGATATCTGAACGTTTGATGAATCTGGAGCGGGAGGTAGCCTGACGGGGCTACCTCAGCCTACAGCGCCAGTGGTTCAGGAAGAGGTATCCGTAACGGAAGCTTCACTTGTATCACCTACGATATCGATGCCTGAAGCCCCCAACGATCAAGCCTTCCCGGAGGATAACTTACGGAATAACGATATCGTTAATCTTTGTAGGGAAGAAAATAGCTCTGCAGAAAACAACGATGATGAAGCAGACCTCCCACAAAAAGAGAAGTCCGGCATATTATCCGCGTTATTTCGACGATTATATAAAGGGTCAGCCCCAAAATGAGAGATTTCAAAGTTATGTTTGTTGGCTGTAGTGGCTCAGGTAAAACCACGGCTATTGCCAGCGTCAGCGAAATTAGTACGGTAACAACGGATGTAACCAATACCGACCTGGCAAACTATAACAAAGAGGTCACCACCATTGGGCTGGATTATGGCGAAGTTACCCTGCCCGGTCAGACTAATTTACTACGGTTATATGGAACGCCCGGTCAGGAACGCTTCTCTTTTATGTGGGATATATTGGGTAAAGGCACCGTGGGCATTATTTTTCTGTCAGATAACAGCCGTAGCGATCCTTTTGGTGAACTAAAAAGCTATCTTAATGCCTTTCATTCCCGGTTAACCGAAGGAAACTCGGTGGCGATACTGGGTATTGTTAAAACCGATCTTGCTCCCTACCCTGATAAAAACAGTTATGAACAACTATTACGCGATATGGGGCTTTCTCTACCTGTTATCAATGTTGATGCACGAGATCCAGCCAGTGTCATGTTATTGCTGAGGGTAATGTCGCGTCATTTAGAAAGGTCTATCGATAACCACCATGAGGCAAAATAACCATGACCATATCCGATACCTGAATAGTCAATAATTATTCTGGTTTAACCTCTGAACAATGTTCAGAAATTCAAAACACGATTGAGAAATTCGCTCAGGATCACCCCGGGCTGACCAATATGCTTTTGGCGACCGTGGACGGTTTCGAAGTGGCTGCCGTACTGGAAGAACAAGATCGTGCCAGTATGAGACGCTTAGCCGCGATGACCAGCTCCATATTATCAATAGGTATTGCAATGTTCAGGGAAATAGGAACCGGCGGCCAGCGCCTTCTTACTCTGGAGGGAGAACATAATAATATTCTGATCTTTATTGTACAAAATGTTAAATCAGAATTAGTCCTCACGCTGGTAAGTGCTGAAAATGAACCTTTGGGTCAACTATTCTGGTTGATACGCAAACTCTCCTCAGAAATCACGGAGATCTGTAATAAAGCGACAGAAAACTAAGCGGGAGGTCATTCGATGGATCCAATTTTAAAAGAAAAACTCGCCGTCAGATTATGTGCAGCAGATATTAGCTGCGCCTATATTGCGGTTAATCCTATTCTCGATAACAGAGATGAATTGATCGAAAATCAGCATGCTATCTATAGAATTTTATTAGACAATATAGAAACCACCTTAACCCCTGAATTTGTTGGCATCGAACATAACGCATTAGATCAACTCTGGTGTAGCGCCATTGAATTAACCGCAGCAGATATTATTAGTGAGGCTATCTCGTTAAATCCCGTCCTCTATGACAGAACAGAGAAAGTCAACGAAAGAATCATTTTTCATTTCAACCGGCTTAAGAACTGCTTCTCCATGGAATCTCAGAATGAAGCTCAACAATCGATGATTTCTGCAGAAAATGAAGACACAACGCCTCAATATGATGATGAAAATGAAATTATTACTGGTAATAATACGCCCGATAAAACACCAATACTGAGTTTAGATCGAATTAAAATCCTTCATAGAAAACATAAAAGAAGGAAAAAATAGTCTTTGTAGTAAAAAACCACTAAGGTGTTTTAGTGATAAAAATCATTTTATTATTCATTTATATTTTCCTTTTATATGCATGCTATACGGATATAACCGCCAGAATCATTAAGAATAAGACCGTTATTATTGTTGCCATTTTATCAATAATCATTGGCGTAATTAAATACAATATCCCTGAAATAGCACTCCCTCTATTTATTCTCTTTATTGGAACCATATTAAGTTCATTAGGTTTTTTCGGTGCAGGAGATATAAAACTTATATTTGCACTTTCTTTATCATTATCAAACTCATTAATTATTAGCTTTATATTAATGACGGCAATCTCCGGGTTGATTGTGGTCATCCCAATTATTATTACCAGTATCTACAGAAAGAAAAAAATAACCGTTCCTTATGGTATCGCTATCTCTCTAGGGTATTTATTCATCACTGTCCCTATGCTCTAAAAACCACCCTGTAATATAAATAATACGTTTCCAGAGATAGTCTATTTACTTATAAATTAATCACATCAGACCTATTGAGGGAAAAATGAGAACAGAATTATTGCAGGAAACTATTGAAAATTTGAGTAACAGCATTGCCGTTAAAAATACCGTTTTGGTTTGTTCCAAAGAAGGTGACTTAATAGTACAAACGGATCACGGTATTGAAGTTGACCTTAAGCGTGTCGCAGTGCAGGTTTCCACGGTACTTGGTGTGTCCTCACGTATCGGTACCTCGCTTAACCTTGGTACCAATATTGAATTAAGTCTGTCTGGAAAAATAGGAAGAATGTTTGTTTTTAAGCTTAATCAAAATTTTTGTCTGGCTATTATAGCGCCAAATGATTGCAATATTGCCATCCTCAATATTGTGGCTTCCCGTACGATTAGAACCATTTTAGCCAAGGAGATGATCTAATGGAAAAAATGAGCTGGAATGTAAAGGAAGAACACATCGTCGATGATTTAGTCGCACTATTATCGATTACCGCTGAGGAGTGCCAACTGCTTCGCAGCTTACAAGGAGAAGCGGAAGCTATCACCGCACGCATGGTTGATGAATATTACGACCGCCTGTTAGCCCACGAAATGACAAGAGAATTTATTACCGATCTGGCTGCGTTAAAAAGAACCCTGGCGCAATGGTTTGTGAAATTATTTTGCGGTAATTATGATAAAAATTATGCGTTAGATCGCCTGCGTATAGGCATGGCTCACGTCCGTATTGGTTTACCTGTACGTTACCCATTAGCCATGTTTGATGTTCTTGACCGTTATGGCGTTGAAGTGGCAGAGAAAAAAGGCCCGGAAGCCGTCATCGCATTTCGGAAAGTGCTTGCTCTGGATGTCGCAACATTTACTCAGGCTTACGATAATACTCAATTAAACCATTTAAAAGATCTGGTTGGCGGCAGTGAAACACTCGCCAGACGATTACTGACTGATAAATACTAGAAATTATATTTTTCTATTTCTCTAATATTAATTGATTAGACAGAACTCAGGATAAGTCTGTTTCAATTAATACCCATTAGTAAATTATACGTTGGGTTTATTATGATTAATTACTCAAAAATCATGTTTGCTATTAAGGACAAAGTCTCTGCTATATTTAAAGAAGAAAAAGGTGCTGTTGCCGTTGAAATATCACTGATATTTATCCCTCTAATTTTTATTATTCTTTTAATATTTGAACTTTGCCGAATAGTTTATATTTCTTCAGCTTTAGACCTCGCCGTCGCGGAAGCCAGCCGTTATGCTGCTATATCAACCATGACGGAAGAAGACTACCAGGCCGTTTTTCATAGTAAATTGAATAAAGATATTCCTCTTTGGCCATTATTAACACGAGATGAAAATCTTTATATTGATGTTAGCTATTGCAGCACGATTAATGACGTTATAACCAGCAACTGTGATAAAAACGCTGAGCAAAAATCACTGGCTATATATAATGTCGGCTATAACTACACACTTCTTTTTTCTTTTATGCCCACGGCTACTTTAAATTCTTATTTGCAAAGAACGGTTGTTTATGTCCAGGAATACCAGAGGGATAATAAATAATGTTAATCAATAATCAAATCAAAGCGCCTTATTTAAAAAACGCGATTAAAAATGCCAAATCCGAAAATGGTGCCGTTACCGTTGAGTTTGCTATTGTTATGATCTCTTTCATTCTTATTATGTATTTGGTTACGGATTTTGGCATTACTATCACCAAGCAAGGACGGCTTGATCGCACCAGCCATTCGCTGGCAACCCTGATAAGGGAAAGAACGGCGCTTTATCAATCCAATGAAGATATTACACAGGAAGACGTTAACCAATTATTGTCTGTTGGCCAAACCCTGTTGCATGAACCCAATCTGACAATTGCTATTGATGCCCTCTATCTCGCTCCGGACCCTTTAAATCCAGGGAATAATGCCTCAGCACGTGTCAGTAAAACGCTCTCTTTCACCGCAGGCAATAACGCATGCCAATTAACTAAAAAAGCGGTAGACATCACTGAGCTAAAAGGCCTTTCCCCCTATGCAACCAGTACCGGTCGATGGGTACCGATTTATCGCGTCATCGCATGTATCCCTAATGAAGCAAGTCTTTTTAAACGGTTTACTCACACCTTCAATAACGAAATATTGCCTGACTTAATCACCAGTGACGTAGTTATTTCAAGAATTTAACCACACAAGGAATCATTATTTCTTAAATATCTGACGGAATAATCTATTGAGTGATCACATTATGAAAGCGTTACGCACAATATTTATGTCTGAAAGCGGTGCCATTGCGGTGGTATACGTTATTATTTTCCCGTTTTTACTCGCCTCTGTAGCTTTTGCGCTTGATGGCTCCCTGGCCTTAAACAGAAAAGCCCGCCTTGCCGATGCGACCAGTGAAGCGATATTAGCCATCGCAGCGATAGATAATCGACTTGTCGACGAACGTGCCCGGAATATTAATAAGGCCATCGCAAAAGAATATATTGGTTTTTATTTACCGGATAATGCTGAGCAACTCCAGCATTTAGATATATCCATGACAGATAATATTGATAACGATGGCTATGTTGACTATAGCCTGGTGGCATCAGTCAGTCTTCCGGCTTTATTACCGGTGTCGGATTTGGGTTTCCCCGGTTTTGATAAAAATATTAATGTAGGCAATCAAGGCGATAACAGTGGTAATGCCAGGAAGTTTATTACGACCAATGCAACCCCTGCCGATTATGTTTTCGTGGTTGATTTTTCAGATACCATGAATTCAAGCTATACCGACTCAAAAGGTTTGGCAACGACTCGCTTAGGCATGCTTAAAACAGTTGTCAATGATGTCATTAGCGGTAATAAACATACTGACTCACAATTTGCGCTTGTTCCTTTTGATTTAGGGGTACCTTTTAAAGTAGAAAATGCCGTTAATACCGCATTGCCATACAGAAATTTAAAAAATGAAACCGGTGGTGAACTGATCGGTTGCTCCGCACTCTATGTCCCGCGCTATGCCTATTCTTCAGACAATATTGATTATGCATTTTGGGCCAATAAACACATTATGCAAACGCAATATCCGGATTATGACAACAATAAAAATACCATACTTTATAATACCGACCGCTCAAGATATCTGTACTATCGTTTTATCGTCGGTGAAGCGCTAAGCGAGGATATCGGCGATCTACAACAGCGAGGATGGTGTGTTCATAACACCCCATCAGGGATAACAACCGGTCGTTATCTTTTCAGTTGCGAGCAAGATCCTACCCGCAGTATTTTCACTTCAGCTAACCAGCAGAAATTTGACCAACAATATGATCGCATCATCGATTTAACCAAAACTATGCGAGGTGCTTCATCCCTCGAACGCTCATCCATAATGAATAGTTTGACTATCGACTATGACGCAACCATAGATATCAATAATCTCTTTAGCCACAGCAATGTACAAGAATTTATCCAACCGTGGGCGCCTAATATGTATGAGTATCGGGCCTTTACCGGGATGTGTCAGTCAGCAACACCTTTATATACTGTGAGTGATAGCTTGACTCAGGAACAGGCGGAAAAGAATATGGCCGCCACTCTCCCATCCGCCCAACCCCGTGCATTTCTTATCCCGCTGACCACCAATAGTAACGAGAAACAGAAGCTGGTCTCCAGTTTCATGAACATGATTGCCGGTGGAGGCACCGACAGCTCGGTTGGACTATTGCGTTCCGTTCCCATTATTGCCGCGGGTCAAAATACTAAAAAGGTGATTATTGTTATTTCTGATGGTGAAGATGAGGTTGATCCTGCCATTGTCTCAACAGAGCTTCACTCCCGAGGGATGTGTGATGCCATTAAGTCTGGTTTAAAGAGCGAGTCACTGTTTGCCGCCAATAAAATTGGTGTCGTCGCAGAGACAGTCGAGATTCACTACGTCTCAATTAATGATGATATCACCAACGCTGAACGTATTGCCTTTTGGGGGAAATATTGCGCTAAAGGCGATACCGAAACTGACGGCACCCAATATGTCCATACGGCCACTGACTACGCCTCACTGATCAGCACATTAAAATCAATTATTGGCGTTGAAACCGGGTATTACATTCGGGATGACCAGAAATAACCTATTTTGATATCCCGCCAATCCACAGTTTCATTCTGAATATAAACAGGAAGTTGTAACGAGGTGAATTATGAATATGAAATTCATTAAAGATAAAAAAACAACGTTAGCGATTTTATTGTACTTATCCGGGCTAATATTTTGCCCTTCTGTTTACGCGGGAGACTCCATTCTACCGGGAGAGAATGAACCCAATTCAGCGGGAGATTTTATGCCGACCGGCTCATCCCTTGATACCGGACTCGCCATACACAATGGCGAAGTGTGGGTATGGGGCTTTCGCGGCTCAGGCCAACAGGGTAATGGAACCATGGTGGTTAACCAGAAATCCGCACCGGCTAAAGTGAAAACATTCTCCAACCAAAACATTAAAATCGTCGCGTTAACCGCAGGTGCTTATCATATGATTGCACTGGATGAGAATGGTGATGTCTGGGGATGGGGACAAAGTGGCTACGGTGAAACCGGATGTGGAACAGGCTATGTCACCACGCCTTGTAAAGTATTGAACGGAAAGAAAATCACCATAATTGGTGCCGGAGAATACTTCTCTGCCGCAATGGGTGAAGACGGTAAAGTTTATACCTGGGGACACGGCATTTACGGCCAACGTGGCGACGGCTTGAAAACAGCTTACTTAAACAATGCAAAACAGCCGGGCACAGTTCATGAAGTTGATTTAAAAGGCGAAAAAGCGCGTTTACTGGGTGTTGCCTATGAGACGGCCTATGTTGTCACCCATTCCGGCAAAGTCATGGGCTGGGGGGATAACGAAGACTGTGAACTTGGCGTTATAACAGGGAGATCAATTTGCTCCGGTCATGAATATGTGACTACGCCTCGTGAATTCACGCTATCGGGCATCAATCCCCATAACATTATACAAATCACTGGTGGAAATGCCTGGGGCCAGGTTCTGTTGAATAATGGCGATGTGTGGGGCTGGGGACGAGGTGCATCTATCGGACAAACAAGCGATGGCTCAACACATTATACCAACAACAGCGCGACCCCCAGAGAAGTCTTAGAGAATGTAGCTTATCTTTACGGGCGGTATGTTGGCTCTGCGGCGCTGACTAAATCGGGTAAATTCTATACCTGGGGACAAACTTCCGGCTCTGCATTTGATATCTATGGGCACAAACCTACTTTGCGGGAATCACCTCATGGTGCCATTGAAGGCTTTGGCGGTGGCAAAGAGCATCTCTACTACTGGACTTTCGATGGTAAAGCTTATGCCGTTGGTTATGGTGCGGGCTATAAACTACTCCCTGACAGTACCAAAAATATCCCCTGGCCTGGTGAAGAAATGACCTTTTTATTGGCGGACGACTAAAGCCATTAACCCATCCTCAATATGACTGCTCAACGTTTTATGACTTTACTGCCAACTGACGGTTTACCATAACCTGTCCATGGATCGTGCAAATGCTTGATATTTTTCTTTTAGCCGCACAATGTGCACCGGATATCTCCCCGCAAACGCTCGTTGCCATTACTAAAGTTGAATCTAACCACAATCCTTACGCTATTGGTATTGTTGACGGCTATCTTGTCAGGCAGCCCAAAAATAAAGAGGAAGCGCTGGCAACCGCACAAATGCTGCATCAAGGTGGATGGAATTTTTCAATGGGCATTGGGCAGGTTAACCTTCATAACCTGCCCAAATACAGCCTAACCTTCGAACAGGCATTTGAGCCCTGTGAAAACTTGCGCGTGGCATCAAAAATATTCAATGAGTGTTATCAACGTGCTCTGTCGCAATTTCCCACCAAAAGAGATGCACTATTAGCCTCTTACTCTTGCTACTACAGCGGGAATTTTACCCGTGGCTTTAAAGGTGAAGGCGCAAAAAATATCAGCTATGTCGATAAAATCGTCACCGCTGAATCACGCCTGTCATCTGATTTGATGGATAATGCACAGGCGATCCCGGTGATATCAACAAAATCGACCACAAGACAAAATGACAGGATGGAAACACAAAAATCTTCCGGTGAAAGAATTGAAGATAAAAATGCGCGCGTCTCCGATTATAAATCCAATAAATCAACGAAACGGATCAATGAATTAAGAGGAGATTAGTTAAAGCATATTGGTTGATATCTTCATAAATTGTCGGAACCTATCAAAGCCAGAAAGGCCCGAACCGCCCCATTAGTTTCATCTGCACGACTGAGCAACATCAAACTGGCAGAAAGTTCTGGTTCATTTAGTGCTTTGTAGATTAGCCCCGGAATTGCCACCTGTGCCAACGGCTCCGGCACAAGCGCCACACCCAGTCCAGCCGCAGCCAGCGCCAGAACGCTGAGAGTAGAAGTAGAACGATGCGCCACATTCGGCTCCCGACCTGATAGCCGGCTTAATGTCCTGTAGAGTTGTTCATCGGCGTCATGCGTATCGTAAAGAATTAACGGTTCTTCTGCCAAAATAGCCACAGTCAGGTTACTTTCATTCACTAATGAATGATCTACAGACATCGCCACTACCCTGTCCCATCGTCCTATCTGTTCACAAACCAATGTTGGAGCATGCATGGTGTTATGCTCCGGTGCGTAACCGATATCTATTTGTCCACTCATAATCGCTTCCACCTGAGCCTGTGGCGGCATTTCCCGGATAATCAATTCCGCATCCGGATAGGTATGACGGAAAGCGCGTAAATCCTCCATCAACTTACCGCTGAAAACAGCATTTCCGGCGAAAGCTACCCGCACGCAACCGATTTCACCTCTTAGTGAACGCTGTACCATTGATCTGGCGTGATCCGCCTGCGCCAAAGTGCGTTGCGCTTCCACTTGCAGCAACTTTCCCGCTTCGGTTAACTCTACGCGCCGGCTTGTTCGTGCAAACAACGGGCCACCAAGCTCTTCTTCCAGTGCCCGTATTTGCATGCTCAATGCGGGCTGAACGATGTTCAGGCGCTCGGCAGCGCGACCAAAATGGCCCTCTTCAGCAACCGCTAAAAAATAGCGTAAGTGGCGCAAATCCATGTTTATCACCTTTAATCAAAAAATATGATGAATCAGTCATATCTATATATTTGTCTTATTTTAATTTATTACTAAAGTAGATACCAATAATCCAATATTTAAAGCGAGAACCACCATGGAAAATAATCTTGAAGACCGTACACAAATCGCTGATTTAATTAACGGTTGGATACACCGGGATCTCGGACAGTGGGAACCATTGCGTCATTTATTCCACCCTGATGGCATCATTGAGATCACCTGGTTCGAAGGCTTATTCAGCGAATTCGTTAACGGCTCTATGCGTATGGGAAAGTCAGATCTTCGAACGAAACACCTGATTGGTACACCTGACATCACCTTTAACGGCAATAAAGCCATTGTTGAAACCAATGCGGTGATTATTGGGGAAAACGTCAAACTCAATCTTGGCTGTAATGTACATAATCGCTTTTACGATTTGGCGGAAAAACGTCATGGTGTCTGGAAGCTACTCAAGCGCCAGAGCGTCTATGACATGGGAACATTTACGTTTCCATTGGGACTGGTAGAAATCGATCAATCTTTGGCGGCCAAATACCCACGTGAGTATGCCGCACTGGCTTATCTTTTAGAAAAAAGCGGCTTTCCGGTCAACCGCGTATTCGCCACACGAGGAAGTGAACTGGAACAAGTAATGAAAGCAGAAGGGCAAGCCTGGCTGAACGGGTAAACTATTGCAATAAAGCAGGGGGAATTCCCCCTGCTTTAACCAACGGCTATTAAGCTCCCTGACGGGTCGCTGCCAGTACGATTTCACGAATACAGACGTATTGCGGCTGAGAATAAGCAAAATCAATCGCGTTAGCCACATCTTCCGGGCTCAGTACTTTACCGCCCATATCTTGTTTCCAGGCCTGATAACCGGTTTTGATAGCATCACTGGTGGTATGACTCAACAACTCAGTTTCCACTGCGCCAGGAGCAATCACCACCACGCGTACGTTATGCGGAGAGAGTTCTTCACGCAGGTTCTCAGACATGCCGTGCACCGCAAACTTAGTTCCGACATAAACCACATGGTTAGGGAAAGTTTTACGACCAGCCACCGAGCTGATATTAATAATGGTTCCGGCTTTACGCGCCATCATCCCTTCTGTTACCGCATGAACACCGTTCAACAGACCTTTCACGTTCACATCCAGCATCTGATCCCATTCATTTGGGTTCTGTTGTTCAATGTTACCCAGCAACATCACTCCGGCATTATTCACCAGCGCATCCACTGGCCCAAATTTCTGTTCTGCCTCTTTTACCGCAGCGGTAAATGCATTGCGATCGGTTACATCCACAGCGCGACACAATGTGTTTGGCAAATTCAATTCTGTCATGCGTTCAATACGACGAGCCAGTAGTAACAGCGCATGGCCTTTGGCAGATAACAATTTGGCCGTTGCCAAACCTATACCAGAGCTGGCGCCAGTAATAACAATTAAGAGCTGGCGCCAGTAATAACAATTAAAGGCTTAGATGCAATACTCATTGAACTTCTCCATAAATAAAAATGATGACTAATGTCATGCCGCTACTTTAAATCCGGATGAATTTAGTTAAAAATGGTTTATTACTTTCACCGTCATAAGAAATTTCTATGGATAAGCGACAGCTCAAAGCCTTTATCTGCGTGTTCGAAGAACGTAACATCACTCGCGCCGCTCAGAAATTAAGCCTGACACAGCCCGCGCTGTCCGCCACGATTAAGGCGCTGGAAGACGATCTGGGGATACCTTTATTTATCCGCAAAACTCGCGGTGTGGACGTAACCGAAGATGCACGAGTGCTCTACCCACATGCCCGGCGTATGATTAATGATATGGCTGCGCTGGCATCACGTTTTCGTAGACGTCAGGATAAAACACCACTGACCATCGGTATCGAACATGATATTGCCTCATCCCATCTGATCACGTTGTTGGAAAAAGCGCGTACAACCCTGCCCGATATACTGCTTACCCTTGATCCGGGCTGTACCGGGGATATCCGGCTTGGCTGTGAAAGTTTACGTTGTGAAGACGAACTGTTTATTCCGCTATTTGACGAAAACTATGAGCTGGCCTTTCCGGTAACGCATCCCCTTAATCAGGAATCCGTACTGACCATTGAACAGCTACACGACCAGTCATGGGTGATGTTTCCAACTCACGATTCCCATCAACGTTTTCTACCGTTTTACGGTGCTTCCGCCAGTACACCCGCCGCCAATGCAGGAAACTTTATACTGGCGTTGAATCTGGTAGAAGCAGGCTTTGGCTTAACCATTGCCCCAAAACCGCTGGTAGAGACACGTTGTGATTTGGCTTCCCGCCCCCTACCCGGACATCCGTTAATACGTCGGATAGGTATTTGCTATGCCGTGCAAGCGCTGGAAAACCCGGCGATTGAACGGTTGTTAAAGGGGTTGAGTGTGTCGTGCGGGGTTACATCTTGATCTAAAAATAAAGCAAGGAATGGCAATTGGTGAAACATCTCGTATCAAGCCGATGACAGACATCTCAACCTTACCATTAAACAAATCTAACTCACTATTCCCGATATCGCACAGCGTCAACAAATGCCATAAAGGCTGGTGAGGCCTGACGGCGATTGGGATAATACAAATGAAACCCCTTAAAACAAGGACTGTAATCAGTTAATACCGCCTGTAACCTACCGTCAGCCAGATAAGGTGCTGCAAGTTGTTCCGGTACATAAGCCAGCCCGATACCATCTACGGCAGCATTCAAGGTGTGCATAGTACTGTTAAACACCAATTGCCCGTTCAGTTTGATATTAAAAATACGTCCCTGCTGTTCAAATTCCCAGGCATAAATAGCACCCGCTGGCCGGTGGCAAATATTGATACACTGATGTTCAACTAAATCATAAGGGGTATTAGGCTTGGTGTGTTGCTTAAAATAGTCTGGTGAACCCACCGTAATCAAACGCCAGTCTGGCCCAATTCGCACGGCAATCATATCTTTACTAATCTCATCACCAATACGAATCCCGGCATCCAAACGCTGTTCAACCACATTAGTAAAACCATAATCGACATACATTTCCAACGTGATATCAGGATAGTTTTGCAAGAAATCGCGTAATACAGGTCGTAAATGCAGCTCGATTTGATCGTCAGTACAGCTAATCCGAATTGTGCCTCTTGGCTTGTCTCTCAGCTCTCCCAGTGCTTCAACCTCGGTTGTTATCTGTTCAAACAAAGGGCCTATCGCATGCATTAATCGCTCTCCGGCTTCTGTCGGAGAAACGTTACGCGTTGTGCGTGTCAGCAAACGGACACCTAAACGCTCTTCCAACGTTCGAATACTATGGCTTAACGCAGAAGGTGTAACACCTAATCTTGCCGCTGCTCTGGTAAAGCTTTGTTCTTGAGCAACCGTCAGAAAAGTGTGCAAGTCATTCATTTTACTGTTTGCCATTGATGAATTTTTCTCACAACTACATAAAGATTACACCTACTAATCAAAATATCATTGCTCTGTCAAGATACATACCATCCATTATTTCCACGGTTTACTTTGATGGCAACAATAAATCATCCCCTTTTGCACCAGATGCAGAGTCAACAACCCGCTTACTGGAGTGGCATATTCGCCATGACATTATGTGTATTTGTCCTGATCGCTTCGGAATTTATGCCTGTCAGCCTGCTTACCCCTCTGGCTAACGATCTTCAAGTCACAGAAGGTATGGCAGGGCAAGGCATTGCTATTTCAGGCGCTTTTGCAGTAGTTACCAGTCTGTTTATCTCCACACTGGCAGGTAACATGAACCGCAAAACGTTACTCCTTGGGCTAACGGCAATGATGGGTCTATCCGGCATCATCATTGCCCTGGCACAGAATTATGCTATCTACCTGATCGGTCGCGCCTTAATCGGAATAGTGATTGGTGGTTTTTGGTCAATGTCTGCTGCTACGGCAATGCGTCTTGTACCCGCCAACAAAGTCTCCCACGCTTTAGCTATTTTTAACGGCGGCAATGCCTTAGCGACTGTGATTGCTGCACCGCTCGGTGCCTATTTAGGAACCGTTATCGGCTGGCGTGGTGCGTTTTTCTGCTTAATGCCCATCGCTGCTATCACTTTTATCTGGCAGTGGTTCAGCCTGCCTTCATTACCTGTTGAATCTGGTTCCAACAAAAAAAACGGGAATATTTTCACCCTGTTTAAACGACCTATTGTTACGCTGGGTATGTCAGGCGTCGGTCTGTTTTTTATGGGGCAATTTACCTTATTTACCTATGTGCGCCCGTTTCTGGAAAACGTTACCCAAGTCGATGTTTCCACCGTGACACTGGTATTACTGCTGATCGGCGTAGCTGGTTTTATTGGTACGGTACTAATGAGTCGCGTGCTGAGATATGGATTATATCTAATCCTAATCATCATCCCGCTGCTCATGGCAGTCATTGCATTTCTCTTGATCGTCTTCGGCAACTGGACCGTTGCGGTGGTAATGCTGCTTGGCCTTTGGGGACTGATAGCAACCGCAGCACCGGTTGGTTGGTGGAGTTGGGTGCCGCGCACATTCCCAACAGATGCAGAAGCGGGTGGCGGCCTGATGGTAGCAATGATTCAACTCGCTATCGCGTTTGGCTCCACTGTTGGCGGTTTGTTATTTGATCACCATGGCTACCCAAGCACCTTTATGGTTAGCGCCTTACTCTTATTGGTCGCCGCAGGGTTAATAGCGATGACGGCTCGAACAGAGAAACGGCCTCACTAAAAGGAATACTAATGTATAAAACAGATCGCAAAAAAACGGTTGTACTGTTATTTGCCTTTATTTTGACGGCGGTTTTTAGCATCACCACCGTACACGCCAGAAAGAGTGAAGCTCCCCGGTACACTATCCAAATTACACTGGATGATGTCGTGGCCATCGGCACATTGGACAACACCCCAACGACTCGAGATTTTATCGCACAGTTGCCATTAACGGTAAAACTTGATGATTACTCTGCTACTGAAAAAATCACTTATCTCCCTAATAAACTGACGACTCAGGGTACACCTGCAGGTATTACCCCCAATATCGGTGATATTACCTACTACGCGCCCTGGGGCAATATCGCCATTTTTTACCAAAACTTTAGCTATTCGCATGGGCTGATCAAGCTGGGGGAAATTACTCACGGTTTGGAACACTTTCACTATCGAGGTTCCAGACAAGCAACCATTGAACTTGTTGACAAAAATTAAGCAAAAGGAATCTAAAACCATGAACAAACATTTATCACTACATATGGCCAGACCAACCGAAAGTGCGCTTGATACAGGGCGTCGTAATCTATTAAAAATGACCAGCATGGGTATCTTCGCAGCAGGCGTTGCATCAACAATCATCGCGCCAGCCTTCGCCCAATCACCTTTACAACCGGGTAATGAGTGGGACAAAACTTTTGTCAAAAGTGATCACGTTGATCACCAAAAAGTCACTTTCAAAAACCGTTATGGCATTACTTTAGCCGCTGATTTATATCAACCCAAAAACATCAGTGGTAAATTAGCCGCCATCGCTATTAGTGGCCCTTTTGGTGCGATAAAAGAACAATCGTCAGGTTTATATGCACAAACAATGGCGGAGCGTGGGTTTATCACTCTGGCGTTTGATCCATCTTATACCGGCGAAAGTAGCGGTGAACCGCGCCATGTTGCTTCTCCGGACATCAATACTGAAGATTTTAGTGCTGCCGTAGATTTCCTTGGTTTGCTTCCAACAGTCGATCGTGAACGCATTGGTATTATTGGCATCTGTGGTTGGGGTGGGATGGCATTGAATGCAGCCGCGGTAGATAAACGCATTAAAGCCGTTGTTGCCAGCACCATGTATGACATGACGCGAGTGATGTCTAAAGGTTATAACGACAGTATGACACAACAGCAGCGCACGCAAACACTGGAACAATTAAGCCAACAGCGCTGGAAAGATGCCGAAAATGGCACACCTGAACTTGGCCCAATCTACAATGAGTTGAAAGGTGATGAACCGCAATTTATGGTTGATTATGCTGAATACTATAAGTCGCCAAAACGTGGTTTCCATCCAAGAGCGATCAATTCCAACGGCTCGTGGACAATCACCAATCCACTTTCGTTTATGAATATGCCTTTGCTCTCTTACATTAATGAAATTTCTCCGCGACCTATTCTGTTCATTCATGGTGAAAAAGCTCATTCACGCTATTTCAGTGAAACAGCCTATGAAAAGGCAGCGGAACCGAAGGAGTTAATGATTATTGAAGGTGCAAACCATGTTGACCTTTATGACCGGATAGATGTCATCCCATTCGATAAACTCACTGATTTTTTCCAAAAGAATTTGTAACTTCATAACACCATGAACCTGTTCATAGCGTTTGTGGTATTACCTTCGCCTTTAATTGTTGATAGAACGAATCCCAATCGGTTTTACCCAATTGGGATTTGTTTTAAACGCCTTTATTTTGCACATTCTTTCCGAATATCAATTTCTCTGGCTCTAACCACCAATAAATGTGTTAGCCAGAAAAAAACCGACAGGTAACGCAGCACCTACCCCACACAACCCCGGTAAAATAAAGGGATGGTTAACCAAATAGGAACCGTTCCAACGTTTACTCATATAAGAACCCGTGTCATCGGCAGCAATCGCATAAGCTGCCGTTGGATAAATATTCGTGATATACATCGCGCTCATCGCGACAAAAGCGCCGACAATAGTCGAGGCTTCAATGCCTAACGAAGCAGCAATTGGTATCAGCAAAGCTGCCGCTGCGCCGTGGCTGAATAACGCCGCACTGGTAATAAAAAACACCAGCGCCAATAGCGCAGGATATTGCCTCAGAATTTCACCGGCCTGTTCTTTTATCTCAGGAATATAGACCCCGATAATTGAACCGCTCAGCCAAGCGATACCCAGGATTACCACCAGCGACTCGGTGCCATCGGAAAACAGGCTAGCTTTTTTAATGCTTCTCAAACTCACATTGCAGGTCACCACAATCAATAATGTGGTGACAAACATCGTAATAATAATAATGTCGCGCGAACCGATTTTATGACCAATTATTGGCTTAAAAATCAGCATGGTAACGATAAATACCACTGAGGCGAGAAACAAATAAACAGCGCGTTTCGCCAAATGGCTGTCAGGGAGTTCCTTTGAATCCTGAATGCCGACTTCAATTAATCCTTTTTCTTTTCTATCGATAAATATTGGATCGTTAAGTAATTCCCCCCCCTGACGGCTGGCAACAAGCGCCGCGACGCAAATAGCGACAAATCCGGTCGGGACAATAACCAAAAGCACATCGCCGTAAGGAACACCCATTTTTTCAACAACAACATACATTGCTGCTGTCGCAGCTGAAATCGGCGATGCCGTGATGGCGATCTGACAGGAAACTACCGCCGCAGTTAACGGCTGACTTGGCCGTACGCCAATGGATTTAGCGACTTCTTGAATCACTTTCAAGACAGACAGCGTGGTATACGCAGTACCGGATAATACCGTCAGAACGAAAGTCGTTAATGGTGCAAGAAAGTTAATATAGCGAGGGTGATTACGTAATAATTTTTCTGCTACCTGAACCATAAACCTTAGTCCACCGGCGTTTTGCATCGCCGATAAAGCAAGAATAACGGAAAGAATAATCAAAATGACGTCAATCGGCATTTCACCGGGTTTTATACCGAATAAAAATACCGCTATCGCCATACCCAGCCCACCGGCAAGCCCAACGCCGATTCCGCCAAGCCTCGCTGCTAATATAATAATCCCTATTAACAATACAACATGAAGATACACCATGATCCACACCTCTTATCCGTAAATGAATGTTTTCGAAATCAAGCGTCTGGCTGCAGCAAACACGGAATAGCGTTATTGTGAATCAATGTTAACAGTCATAAATCGTGAATAAAATTAGCCATTCGTGATAGCAATAAACACAATTTGTGAATAATTACTGTCATCTGAAAACGTCAACATTCTTTACGGTTATACGTCGGTAAACGAGTCATAACAGGCTGTTTTGTATCAGCGGAGCAGCATATGTTGGGGGAGCCATATTCAATGGCTGGATGATGGTTTGTATCAAGTGGGGATGTAAATATCCCCATTTTAGTACCACGCTCTTTTTGAGATTTTCGTATTTTCAACCATCAGCCGGTACTCTTCTGGCGTCAGGTTACTCAGAGATTCATGTGGTCGCTCACTGTTGTATTCATTCAACCAGCGCTCTGTGATTTCCCGTGTTCCATTCAGTGTTCTGAACAAGTAAAAATCCAGTATTTCTGTCCTGTACGTTCGGTTAAACCGTTCGATATACGCATTTTGCGTCGGCTTACCTGACTTGATAAATTCTAGTATCACGCCATGCTCTTCAGCCCATTGCGCCAGTGTCAGTGATATCAACTCCGGCCCGTTATCCATACGCATTTTCAGCGGGTATCCGCGCTTTTCCACTATCCTCTCCAGTACTCGTCCCCCCAGAGCCGGGATGTTCAGGTCGATTTCTATGGCCAGTGCTTCGCGGTTAAAGTCATCCTCGACGTTGAACGTTCGAAAACGTCGCCGTCAGATAGCTGACGAACTCACGCTTTATCGCTGGTTTTAAAGCTTTTTTCGATGACATCCTTCAACGCTCGGCATTAACTTAGATCGGCAAACATCTGCTTGAGGCGACGATTCTCATCCTCAAGATCTTTGATCTTTTTGATATCAGCGGCTTCCATACCGCCATACTTCGCCTTCCAGTTGTAATAGCTGGCTTCAGAAATAACGGCCTCATGGCAGACACTTTCACAGTTCTTCCTGCTTCAACGGATTTAAGAACGGCAATTATCTGGTGCTCTGTGAATAAGATTTTACGCATGGTTATCTCCCTAAGGGACATAACCAGTATGTCAGAAGATCTCTAAAAGTGGATGGTCCAGATTACAGGGATACATACAAAGAACCCCCATGGCCCAGTAACCGGAAATATCATTATTTCTGCTGATAAAATAGTCCAGCACGTTACCAGCAACCACTTTCAGGCGTTTTCTTTTCATTGTGCTAATTCAGGTAGTAATTGATGTAGCCAGAAAAACGGATTTTGCCACGATCAACCCCTTGATCAATGAGCGGCTGAATCATCTTCATATCCGTTAAATCAGTATCAATTCGATGACTTTCGATAAAACCGGCTAACCCGCTGGCGGTGAAACCATCTATTTCGCCGTTATCTCCTAAATCAAAATTGGTCACGCTGCCGTCCTGATGCATTGCAATTCCAAAACCATGCTTGAAACATCGAATGCCATTGGGAAGTATTGCGGGAACAGGTATATCGATCGCCAGCCAATCTGTGTTAGTCACTGGCAGTGTAATATCATAATAATCGGCGACCTGCTCGAACAGTTGTTTTACAGACCGTTGAAACAACTTGATAAGCCGTAGTAGTTCATCATCCATAATTTCTCGCTCCATCGTTTACATACTCACCGATATTCCCGGATAGATTAGAGCCAAAATACTCATGCGGTATTTGGTGTGTAAACTCCGATTTATCAACGGCATTGACCTGTTTTTCTCTGGCCTCAAAGTACTGAGGATGTAATTGTATTAAAGGGGAGAGTACTTGTGACCCATTATGCCGCACCTTTATTGCTTATTTTAATAAGATTGCAATGCATCTAAATCACCTTCCAATACCCCGCCTTTGTCGAACCTACCCGTTCAAGCAATTTCAACTGTTGCAAGGTCTTAATATGACGCTCAACTGTTCTGGTGCTAACTTGCAATTTTTCTGCGACCATCGGTACCGTCATCGTTGGGTTTTGTTCTAATACGTAAAAGATCTGACCAGCGACTTTATGTAGAGCAATCGGCTCATTTTCTCCCGACATTTCTCCCGACACTTCTCCCGACACTTCTCCCGACATTTTGTCACTATTACTATTAATCCCCTCTTTCAATGCCCCAGCCATCACCCTTAACATGAAATCAATAAAGCAGGTACAGTCACTGGCCTTGTCAGCCTCACCCAATACGCGATAGTAGTCATTTTGTTGTTTTTGAATCAGCGTCTCAACGGGCAACCATGCCAACTCTGGTCGCCATTCACTCAGTATTACCGTTTGCCATAGCCTACCCATTCGGCCATTGCCATCCGAGAATGGATGAATAAATTCAAGCTCATAGTGAAAAATGCAACTTTTAATCAGCGGATGAATATCTGCGCTTGTTAACCAATCAAAAAGAGAGGTCATTAATCTGGGTATCTGGCTAGCCGGTGGCGCCATATGAATTAACTGCTTGTCACGATAAATACCCACATTGCCGTTACGCCATTGGCCTGAATAATCAACTAATCCTTGCATAAGCAATTTATGCGCTTCGAGAAAGTGTTCAATCTGGCCACTATGCCAGTAGGGCAACCGTTCATAGGCAAGAATTGCATTACGTACTTCCTGAATATCTTTAGCAGGGCCTAATACCTGTTTCCCATCCATAATGGCCGTTACCTGTTCAGTAGACAGGCTATTATGTTCAATAGCTAACGATGCCTGAATGGTACGAATACGATTTTCTCTACGCAGTTGTGGAGAGACAAGTTTGTCTTTGGCTGACCAATAACCTAATAACTCACTAATTTCCGCTACCGAGTTAAGTACTGGGGATGTGATTGTATAAAGGGGAGAGTACTTCTGGCCCATTATGCCGCACCTTTATTGCTTATTTTAATAAGATTGCAATACATTCAAATCACCTCTCCATTTTTGCAATAATTATGAGTACTTCTGACATACTTAATATAAATAGCCATTTCCCTTGGTATGCCTCGAAATTACTGGTGTCCTACATTAATGTATTGCCTTGTACGAATAGTACGACTCAAATCATAAGGCGTCCAGTTGGGTATACCAGGCACTTATCTCGTTTCACATGAATTCAACTCTATAGGCTTATTTTTTAAATAACCTGAGCCTTAGTCATTGCTATTACAAGTGAATTTTGCGGGAAGCTTCCAATTATTAGCTGTATGCGTTTGCTCATAACTGGGCTAGTATAGCGGCAGGAAATTTTTGACGTCGGTAGCCCACAAGAAACTCGTAGTCCTGTATTCTCACCTGCACTTTATGGGATTAAATGATTTTTAGTGAAACCATAATCGATATTAAATTCAATAGATTAAACAGACCAATCATATGAGTAATAGTGCAAATTTAGATTCCCATACTCCCATGATGCATTGGTGTGTAAGTATTGATTATTAATGATTTTTATAAAAATAAATTAAAAACCTATAATTCAACCTACACTTATATAGTTGATTGATTTGTATCCTGTTATTGTTCCGCTGTATTTTGAGAATCCAAATTAACCGTTCTATAAAATATTACATAGCCACATACAAAGTGACTGTATAGTAAAAATCACAAACCAGCCTATACATCAACTAAGTTTCAATCGAGATAAACATGATCTATCTCGCAGAATTGGCTTCTCCTATAATGGTTCGAAAGTATCTAGATTAGCCTAGGAGGCTTGTTCCCTGCTAAGTAACAACATGAAAATGGCAGTGATGAGGCTAAAAACTTGGTGGCTGATATTGCTATAAAACCGTATCTGGCAAGAAGTAAAGTTGAATCAGACTATGATATACCAACGCTCACTGTTAATAATATTAGGACACAAAAACATAATTCTAAGTTAGACATTTATACATGTGCAGCTGATATCAAGTTTACATATGCAATAAAGTCAATGTTCAACAAGGTTCGGCACATCACATATACCATTCAGAAAACGGATGATGGTAATAGCGAGTTTTATATTAACGTTTATGGTTTGTAGTTCCAACAAGTAGGCCAATGACTGCTATCATCGACACTAGCTTATATCATTATTTATGGCTAATGAATATATGAATCACATCGCCCCTTGATGTAAGTAAATATTATTTTATTTAAATAGGTGGCCAGAAAAATTTGATACATGAGTGTTATTTTCAATAATTTTTAGCCATTTTCACCTAAATAATCTAGATATTATTAATATGTTTTCCAACTATTTTTTAAATAATACAGACTTACTTAACAAACTAGTTCGCTCAGAAGAACTGAACTAAAGTTCAGTTCTTTTTTGCTAACAATTATGGGAAAATCGCCATGAAAATACTTAATTGAAAATAAATAACATTAATCATTAAAAACAATAAATTATAAAAAGAAAGACAGGAGATGTCATTCAATAAATTAGAGTACACACACTGAACAATTTACGTCTTTATTAAAAATTTAAAAATAAAAAGAGTATGAAATATGAAAATAGTGAGTTTTACAGGAAAAGGAGTTTATGAATTTCTTGATTTCAACATTACATTTAATCAAGATATGAATTTTCTTGTTGGAGGAAATGGCTCAGGAAAAACGACAGCACTTATGTTAATTAATGCATTAACATCCCCAAACATTAAAGATCTTTGTTTAACCGAATTTGAAAACATCACTTTAACCTTAGAGAATTCTCAGAGTAAAATTTCTATTAGTTGTTATGAAGTAAAAAATGAAAACAATATAAAAGAAAAAAGATTAAGAGTGAATAAAGTATCAAAACTAACCATATCACCACCCAAAATTACAATAGATGATTCGTTAGAAATAAATTTACCAAAAGTCCCTAAAGATTATGATTTTTCAGAAAATGAATTTGAATCAAAGTTTACTAATAAAATTTTTGAAAGTTACCTAATTGAAAATAATGATTCAGACGTACTAACAATTATAAGATCTCTCCCAAAATTTATATTTTTAGGGTTAGAAAGAAGAGCTTTTTTATACGACAATTATTTTGATAACGCTTATAACGAAAGAAGTAGATATATCCATCACTCAAAGAGGAAACCAATAAGTGGAAATTTAGGTGTTAGTCTTATGGAGGCCGAATTACTAGTTCAGGAGTCTTATAGACGAGCAAGGAATATTGAAGCTAGATATATTGAAAAATTAAAAGACAACATTCTTACTTCCGCATTTAGATATATACCTTTTCATGAAAATATTACTCTGCACACTCATGGTGAAGCAATTGAAGAAAAAGGCATTTTACTTGATCGCGAACAAGAAATTCGTGATGCACTAAGTAAGCTAGGTGTTGAAAATAAAGCACTGCAAACTAACATTGAAAATTTCTTTAAAAATCTAAGAGAACTTTTTAATAAAAAAGGTACCATTGATAATACACTATTCAATATTGAACTATTAATTAATAGTAACCAGATTGCTTTTATTGAAGAACTAGTAAAAATAATTGACTCACATAAAGAAAAGATAGATAAACTATTTTTTGATATGCAAAACTTCACTAAAACCCTAAACGGATTTTATTCAGAAACAAAGAAGTCTTTATCATTAGATACTGTGGGGCATATGGAAATATCTAAGCCTAATGGCTCTAAGACATCTATTGAAGCATTATCCTCTGGTGAACGACAACTATTAATAATTTTCGCTAGTGTGTTCTTTAACAAAAACAAATCATCCGCACCAGTATTCATTATTGATGAACCTGAACTATCACTACATTTAAGGTGGCAATTAATGCTTACTAAACTCTTAAATGAATCAAATAATAGCGTTCAGTTTATTTTAGCAACTCACTCACCCGAAATAATTGGTGATTTAAAAGATAAATCAATTAAGTGCAGATGATAATTATGGATATCGAGACCTTAGATTTAGATTTACCGACAAGAAGTAGTGCAGCCAAACTAGCTATGTCTGTTTTTTTTGAAGAGTTTAATGATATTGATATTTTTATAGAAGATACGGAAAGAGGTTATGAAAAGATATTTTATGAAATTATCAGCCGAGTATTTGAAGGGGAATATTTTATATCAAAAATATTCCCACTGGGAGGTCGAAAATCAGTAATTGATGCATGCGCCAAATCAAATAAAATAGAAAAAAACAGAAAAGAGCTATACATCATTGATGGTGACTTATATCTAATGTGTGGAGAACATGAAGATATAAATATCAAAGGGCTCTTCACACTACCTTTTTATTGCATAGAAAATATTTTAATTGATATTGAGTCTATATATAATATTCTTAATATGGAGTGCCCTAATTGCCTCAAAGACGAACTAATAGAAAAATTCTCATATAACAACTGGTTTAAAAATAACATACCTTTATTAACTGAATTATTTATTGAGTATGCCATATCATTTAAACTTAACCCAGCGCAGCAGACTGTATCTAATAAGGTACGTTGTTTTGTATCGGGAAATGATGGAAATTTAGATAAAGAGAAAGTAAAATTAAAAATAGAAGAAATAAAAAAATCAACCATTAATCAAACCTCTATAGATATTTATAATAACACGAAGGACGTTATAGAGAAAAAACTAACGGGTAATCATCATCACGACATTAACTTTATTTCTGCTAAAGATTATTTAATCCCAT
Organism: Limnobaculum allomyrinae; assembly: GCF_016649425.1. GTDB lineage: Bacteria > Pseudomonadota > Gammaproteobacteria > Enterobacterales > Enterobacteriaceae > Limnobaculum > Limnobaculum allomyrinae. The sequence continues at coordinate 652,931 of NZ_JADRCR010000002.1, read as the reverse complement.
TAATTTTCATGAGAATTAAAATGATTACAGATTCTAAACGAGATAATATAAGACTAAAACTAGCCCTTGCAACTCAATGTAATATTGATTCAATAAAGCATTGTAAAGATTATATCCTCAACGCATAGCTGAATGTTAAACTACTATTTTACATTATTTTCAACTACTATCGGAAGCCATGTAAAACGATCCAACTGGTGTATACAGATTTATAAAACAATAAGCATGTATACATCAAACATAAAGATATGATACGCACTTCTATTGCTCAATCCACATTTGATGCTATTGATATAATATAGATACCACTGTGTCGCTAGCCACTGATACAAGAATGAATTAAGCAAGAATAAATCCATTTTCTCGATCAACGGTAAAACTTCCGCTATGACAATTAGGTAATTACAAATTGAAAAATAGCGATAATGAAAGGTCTTTATGCCCTAAACTACGAATATTGAATTCACTTTCACAGCTTAGCTCAAATCATTCTACAATCACTGTAATAAACATTCGATGCAGAGCTACTTATCCCTAATTAATTAGAAAGCGACAACGTAGCCAGATGAAAATAGATTCAGAGACAGACCATAACATCAAACAAGACAACCATCCAAATAATCCGCCCACTTCTGCAACCACTTCTTGCACTCAGCGTCATAGCTATACAAATCATATGTGCCTTCAATTCCCTTTCTTGAATGGCCTAAAACTGCCTCTGCAACTTCACTTGGGCATTGTAAGCGTGATAACCCTGTACGAACCGTTCGACGTAAATCATGCGGAGACCAATGAGCTATATCCAACATTTGCCCTGTTTGACGTAGCCGCCATGCATTCTCGGTAAGATATTTTTGCTGAATAGGTAGTTTAGATGCCTGTGATTCAAATAAGTACTTACCAGAAGATAAACGCAACGCTGTCAAAAATGCTATTGTCTGACTGGGCAACTGAACATAACGCTCCATTCCATTCTTAGTTTCTTTCAGGTGAATAGTGCCCTTCTCAAGATCAACATCTTCCCATGCCATATTACACACTTCACCCGTTCGGCAACCGGTCCATAATGTTAAGCGCAATACATTTTTGATCGTTGTTGTATACTCTGAACCCGGCAACCATTTAAGAAATACCGTCAATTCTTTTTCATTTAGAACCCGAATACCACGCTGGCTCGTAACCCTAATTTTTGGTTTGACTCAGACTAGATTTAGCTAATAATGCGGGATTAGCAAAGCTATCATCAAAGTAACCTAAACCAATAGCAAACTCATAGGCAGATGAAAACTCCTTCAGCAGATTTCCCGCTTGTACATTAGCCCCTCGTTCAATTACTCCCATCACTAAATCAACGACATCCTTACGAGTAATTTGAGACGCAACTCTATGCCTTAGCTTTTCCCCTGCATCGTTTTGAAGTGTACGGCGAACCTCTGATTGCCCCTTCCTTTTACGTGCACTAGGGATAATTTTGCCATCATTGCTTTTGCGGTCTTCAATACGCTGAGTCAAATAAAGCTCAATGAGATCTTTTACTGTAAAAATAGGTTCCTGTGATATTTTATTTTCATCTAATCGTTGCTGTTTTTCAGCTTTTCGTTCAGTTGATGGACAACGCCCCTCTCGCCTTGCGTTTTTCAGTTCATGTAGCTTAGTCATTGCTATTACAAGTGAATTTTGCGGGAAGCTTCCAATTATTAGCTGTATGCGTTTGCTCATAACTGGGCTAGTATAGCGGCAGGAAATTTTTGACGTCGGTAGCCCACAAGAAACTCGTAGTCCTGTATTCTCACCTGCACTTTATGGGATTAAATGATTTTTAGTGAAACCATAATCGATATTAAATTCAATAGATTAAACAGACCAATCATATGAGTAATAGTGCAAATTTAGATTCCCACACTCCCATGATGCAACAGTATCTGAAGCTGAAAGCTCAGCACCCTCAGATTTTACTGTTCTATCGTATGGGGGACTTTTACGAGCTGTTTTATGATGATGCCAAGCGTGCCTCCCAGCTGTTAGATATTTCGCTGACCAAACGGGGAGCGTCTGCCGGTGAGCCAATTCCTATGGCGGGCGTACCTCATCATGCGGTAGAAAACTATCTGGCGAAGCTGGTACAGTTAGGTGAGTCGGTTGCTATCTGTGAACAGATCGGTGATCCGGCCACCAGCAAAGGGCCGGTAGAACGTAAAGTGGTACGTATTGTTACTCCGGGTACCGTGAGTGATGAAGCACTGTTGCAGGAACGTCAGGATAATCTGTTAGCTGCTATCTGGCAGGAAGGCGCACAGTTTGGCTATGCCACTCTGGACATCAGCTCAGGGCGCTTTCAGGTTTCCGAACCCGTGGATAAAGAAACCATGGCGGCAGAAATTCAGCGCACCAACCCGGCGGAATTACTTTACCCGGAAGATTTTGCCTCCATGGAGCTTATCGACCAGCGCCATGGCCTGCGCCGTCGACCGCTGTGGGAGTTTGAATTAGATACAGCTCGCCAGCAGCTTAATCTGCAGTTTGGTACCAAAGACTTGAATGGTTTTGGCGTAGAGAAATCAATACGCGCCCTGCGTGCAGCTGGTTGCCTGCTGCAGTATGTAAAAGATACTCAACGCACTTCTCTGCCCCATATTCGCGGTATAACACTGGAGCGCCAGCAGGATGGCATCATTCTTGATGCGGCTACTCGCCGCAATCTGGAACTGACAATTAATCTGTCAGGTGGTACAGAAAATACGCTGGCAGCCATTCTTGACCATGCGGTAACACCAATGGGCAGCCGGATGCTTAAACGTTGGATTCATGCACCAACGCGCAATATTGAACTACTGCGTAACCGTCAGTCGGCTATCAATGAATTACAAGGTTACTACACCGATATTCAACCTTACTTGCGTAATATTGGCGATTTAGAACGTATTCTGGCTCGTCTGGCACTGCGTACCGCCCGCCCACGCGATCTGGCTCGTATGCGCTATGCATTTCAACAATTGCCGGATATCCATCATGTTCTGGCACCGCTGGACTCCGGCTATATTCAGACGCTAAAAAATCAAATTAGCCAGTTCGATGAGTTACAGGCATTATTAGAACGCGCCATTATCGAATCACCTCCGGTATTAATCCGTGACGGTGGCGTCATTGCTCCCGGTTACCATGCCGAGCTGGATGAATGGCGAGCTTTAGCCGATGGCGCAACTGATTACCTCGATCGTCTGGAGATTCGCGAACGGGAAAAACTTGGGCTGGATACGCTAAAAGTTGGCTTTAATGCGGTTCACGGCTATTACATTCAGGTTAGCCGCGGTCAGAGTCATTTAGTACCAATTAATTACGTTCGTCGCCAGACACTAAAAAATGCCGAGCGTTATATCATCCCTGAGCTCAAAGAGTACGAAGACAAAGTACTGACTTCTAAGGGCAAATCGCTGGCCTTAGAAAAGAGCCTGTATGATGAACTGTTCGATCTGCTGTTACCACACCTTGAAGCACTACAACAAAGTGCTTCTGCGCTGGCCGAATTGGACGTGCTGTGTAACCTGTCTGAACGTGCTTATAGCCTTAACTACGTATGTCCACAGTTAACCGATAAACCGGGTATCTCCATCACCGGTGGCCGCCACCCGGTGGTTGAACAGGTGCTAAACGAGCCCTTTATTGCTAACCCGCTACAGTTATCACCACAGCGTAGAATGCTGATAGTTACCGGCCCCAATATGGGCGGTAAAAGCACCTATATGCGTCAGGCAGCATTGATTGTGTTGATGGCCCATATTGGCAGTTTTGTTCCCGCAGAAAGTGCCACCATTGGCCCGGTCGATCGTATCTTTACGCGTATTGGTGCCGCTGACGATCTGGCTTCTGGCCGTTCAACCTTTATGGTTGAAATGACAGAAACGGCTAATATTCTGCATAACGCAACGGAACAAAGCCTGATTCTGATGGATGAAATCGGTCGTGGTACCTCCACTTACGATGGTCTTTCGCTGGCATGGAGCTGTGCTGAAAATCTGGCAAATAAAATCAAGGCCATGACCCTGTTCGCCACCCACTATTTTGAACTGACTACTCTGCCTGAACGTATGGAAGGGGTGGAAAACATTCATCTGGATGCGGTTGAACATGGCGACACCATCGCCTTTATGCACAGCGTACAGCCTGGCGCCGCCAGTAAAAGTTACGGGCTGGCGGTTGCCGCGCTGGCAGGTGTTCCGAAAGATGTGATTAAACGTGCCAGACAAAAGCTGAAAGAACTGGAGTCGCTGTCAATTAACGCGGCTAACAGCACCGCGGAAGGCTCACAGATGGCGCTGATTACCGTTGAAGAAACATCACCGGCGGTAGAAGCACTGGAAAATCTGGATCCGGATACTCTATCGCCTAAACAGGCGCTGGAATGGATCTACCGGTTAAAAGATCTGGTCTGATACTTCCCTTCCTGAACGTAAAAAGCCGGTCAATATCTCCATTGACCGGCTTATGCATCACAGCCAATACCACTATTTACTTCACCGTCTCACGCCCTGTATGAAACTGTATAATCTCATCAAGCGTCGGCGCTTTATCCTTATTGGTTTGGCTTTCGCTATCCCATAATTTCGCCAGGCTGATAGCCTGACCGCAGTGAATAAATGCCTCTTCAATATCAACCACAATCACACATTTCACTTTTTTACCGGTATCAGTAAAAAACTCACACAGAGAAGGATCAATAGAAATTGTCGCTTTACCATTAACACGAAATGTTTCGTTATAGCCTGGCACTAAAAATGTTAAGCCAACCTGTGGATTCTCAATAATATTTTGCAGGCCGTCTAAACGGTTATTACCGGCATAGTCAGGGATTAATAGCGTTTTCTCCCCTACGGTTTTTACAAAGCCCGGATATCCACCTTTAGGTGATGCATCCACACCGTTTTTACCCACCGTAGCCAGCACAAAAAACGGTGACATGGCGATCAGTTTCTGACCATAAGGCGCCAGAAAATCAATCTGCTTTTTCACCACAATTTCATGTGGCATATCGTAGTGTTCACGCAGTTGCTGCTGAGAAGAGACCACGTGTTCAGGTTTTATATACATAATACTATCTCTGCAAAGTAAGCCAGTAAGTCCCGGTTAACTTAACGGGAAGAAACCGTTGATTCATTTCATCCATAGTTTGTTGCGGATCGATATCCTGATATAGCTCTGGCTGGATCCATTTTGCCATCACTTCGGCGCCAACAATGTTAAACGGTGAACCGGAAAAATAGTTCCAGAAGCCATGTACCCGACCATTTTTAACCGCATCAAAAGTATTAATTCCTTTCTGCTCCACCAGCGCTTTTAACTGACGCTGGCTTAATGCCATGTCCACACTGGTACCCAATGGCAGAGCTTTTTCAGGGTCGACAGCTGAATGACCGGTCGCAATATAGACCTGCGGATTTTTCTGGATTAGATACTCAAGACTCAGTAACCCACCATTAGCGGTTGGAAACTTATCGGCGCCCACGTTTTCGCCTTTAAACAGCGAAATATATTCACCAAGTCCACCGGAACCACTACTCCAACAACACTCCCACATACCGGGATAAGCATGAAGCAGCACTCGCGGGTGCTGTAGCTGAGCGCTATCAAGACGGGAAGTTAATTGCTCCATATGGCTTTGATAGAAGGTTATCAATTCTTCAGCTTTCGCTTCGCGATCTAACACCTGCCCCAACACACGCATAGAAGGAACCGTATTTTTTAGCGGTGACTGGTAGTAATCGATAAACACTACCGGAATGTTGCTTTTATTTAACAGTGCTATCAGAGATTGAGAACGTGGAGCCTGCCATGCTTCGAAAATGACTAAATCCGGAGATAACGACAAAATAGTTTCTAAAGACAGTTCATCACCGCTGCCGCTACCAATAGTCTTCAACGTGGAAAGTTTGGGAAATGTCTTCTGAAAAAGTTGGTAAGTGGCAATATCAAATTTCTTCAGTTCACTTCCCCAGCCAACCAAAAATGACGTTGGATCTTCATGGGCAAATGATAAAGCAACAAAACTATAGCCTGATGCCAGAACCACACGTTGTGGCTTTTTATTGATAACGACCTGATTACCTAACACATCAGTCACTGTTTTTGGCCACTCTGCTGCGCTGACCGTCGAAATACTGAAAATCAGTACTAACATCAGCTTTAACAAGCTTTTGCTCATCGAATTCTAAAACCTTTTATATCAAAAATAACAACGGTTAATAGCCTAACCCATTTGAAAACCGGTCGATCATACCACCGCCAATAACTATAGCTCAGAAATAATGATAACTATTCGCAATATATTAGCTTAATGCGCGTTATATCACTGGTTTAAAACTATTCATCCCGCTTCTTATGGTTTCAATTGACATAAACACACAAAAGAAAAGAGAATACGCATGATAAGTATTCTCATTTTAAAAAACATGCATCAGGATACCCCATCTATGAACAACTCGGTTGCACCGAATAGCCCGGCTTACAAGCCATTGGCTTATGCTATTTTACTTAGTCTGGCGGCGGTTTCTCCTGCTATGGCTGAAGAAACTACGAATAAAAAAGAGACTGACGGTAATGAAACTCTGGTTGTCACCGGCAGTAATACAGCGATGAAAATGGATACCCCCGCGGCTGAAACGCCAAGGTCGGTATCAGAAGTCACAGAACAAGATATTAAAGACCGTAGCGCAAAAAAAATTGATGAAGCACTACGCTATAGCGCAGGTATCCAAACCGGTCAGTATGGCGCGGATAATCGTACCGACTGGTTAATCATTCGGGGCTTCGAATGGGCACCTTATCAAAATGGCCTGGCGAGCATTTATAATGAAGCGGGATTCTACTCCTGGCATCAGGAAACCTACGGTATAGAGCGCATAGATGCTCTTAAAGGCCCAGCCTCAATGTTGTATGGTCAAAACCCACCGGGCGGTTTGGTAAACATCATCACCAAACACCCTACCCGTTTAAAGCAGGGTGAAATTGACGTTGCCTACGGTTCAGACGATTACCGCCACTTTGGCATCGATACTTCAGGCCCCGTCAACGACGAAGGTAACGTACTTTATCGCTTTGTTGGCTTTGCCAAGAAAGATAATGGTCCGGTAGATGGCGCATCCAGCGAGCGTTACTACTTCGCGCCAAGCATGTCGATTGATTTCAACGATAAAACAAGCCTGACCCTGCTTACCAGCTATATGAAAGATAACACCAACCCAACGAGCGGCTTTAAGCTGCCATACGGTACGTTGCAAAACACGCCGTTCGGTAAGGTGGATAAAGATACCAGTTTTGGTGAGCCGGGCTACAGCGTTGGCGACTCAGAACAGTTCAACATCAGCTATGAACTAAGTCACATGTTCAACGATACCTGGACATTTAAGCAAAACGGCTCTTACAGCTATCTTAACCTGCTGTTACGTAACGTTTACGGTTCCTATATGCTTGATGACCGTAACGTTCAACGCGGCCTGACCTATCGTGACGGTAGCGCGCAAAACTATGCTATCGACAACCGGTTAGTGGGTAACTGGACGTCAGATCGTTTTGAAAATACCTTGCTGCTGGGTACTGACTACTCAACCATTAACTCACGCGGTACCGATGGTAATATCTATAGTTTCGGCAGTCCGCTGGATGTCTTTAACCCGGTTTACGGTAACTACACGCCTGCCAGCGATGACGAACTGTTTGGTCACCACACCAAGCGCTTTCAGACGGGGCTATATGTTCAAAACCAGCTGAAGTTTGATGACAAATGGCTATTACTGCTTGGCGGTCGTTATGATAAAGCGCGTTCCAGCGATATCATCTCAAACGCTGGCGCAAACAGTAATACGGTTGATAGCCGCATCGATATGGATGACCATAAGTACACCAAAAGTGCGGGTTTGATGTATCTGTCTGACAATGGCCTAAACCCGTACATCAGCTACTCAGAATCTTTCCAACCGCTGTCCGGACGTGATGGCCGAAACAAGCCTTATGAACCGCAAACGGGACAACAAACCGAAATCGGTGTTAAGTATGTACCGGCAGGTTTCAACGGCTACTTTAATGCGGCCGCGTTTGAAATGTATCAAAAGAACATTTTGACGACCTCAAACGACCCAACCATTAACTATGCTCAGGTTCAAACAGGAATGGCGCGTTCTCGCGGTCTGGAACTGGAAGCCGTGGGTTACGTCACCGATTCCCTTCAGCTTCACGCCAACTATACGCTAAACCGTGTAGAAACCATTCGTTCCGGCGATAGCGATGAGATTGGTAATCGCCTGCCGTTAACACCGCTGCACATGGCTTCCCTGTGGGCAAACTACTCCTTTAATGGAAAACTTGAAGGATTAACCATAGGTTCAGGCGTTCGCTATATTGGCAGTACTTACGGCGATAAGACCAACGATAAAGATCTGAAAGTTCCGGCTTACACGCTGTGGGATGCCATGGTTCGCTATGACATCAATAAAGAGTGGCAAGTACAGGTTAACGCCAGCAACCTGACGGATACCAATTATGTGAGTGGTTGTAACTACTGGTGTTACTACGGTGAAGGCCGTAACGTTACCGCTAAAGTTAACTACCACTGGTAATTACGGGTATTTATCAATGCAAAATGGCCCTGAGTTTTAAATCAGGGCCATTTTTTTATTCAATTTCATCAGCCATCAAGGGGCTACTGCTTCCGCACACTTAGCTCTCGATTCAATAATCTGGCATTCGACTGCTACCCCATAATAATTCGACTTCATGGAAGGACTTCCATCAGCCGGGGAAATTTTCGGTGCAAATGTCTTTAAGTAATTAACCAATACCACATCATCAAAATTGGCACAGCTTTCAACTTGTTTAACGAATGTATTTATCTTTATGCTGTCTACCACTGAGCCAACAACCCGCTCTGAAACGTATTTAGTGAAAAAACCATCAAATAGCTTATCCGTGCACTCTTGAATGTCTGTTTCTGCCATTTTGACTTCTTGCCCACGGATAACCGCACCCTGCTTAATTAACCTGTCGCGAAGACTTCCCTGACTCCGACCCAGCGCAGAAACACCGAGATCATCTTTAAGGTTAATATCAGCCCCTAATCGTATTAGTGCCTCAACATTTTCAGGCTTTTTCGCTTCTACTGCTGACATCAGCGGTGTTTTGCCACGCGGAGTCTGATAGTTAATTTCAGCACCATGATGAATCAATAGCTCAATAGTGTCAGGAGTGGCATCACGAGCAGCGACAAATAATGGCGGCTCTCCACCTTTATGGGTGCTATTAACGTTAGCCCCATGTGAAATAAGCAATCGGGTATAGTCAATATTTTGATTATAAAAAGAGTGAATAAGCGGGGTTGTACCATACCCTGTCGGTGCATTAACATCAGCTCCGGCATTCATCAGGAGCGTCATAATATTGGTGTCATATTCCCGGGTAATGGCATAGTCCAGCGCAGTGCTGCCTTCATGATCTTTGATATCAACTTTAGCGTTGGCATCAAGCAGAACCTTAACTGCGTTAATATCCGGCTTCGGATATAGACTATAGTTACCGTCGGATACCAGCATTTCACTCTCATCCGACAATGGCTTGGTTCGCAGGCTTTCGATAGTTTTACGATCTTCTAAAATAGCGTTATGGCTTCCAAGCGCTATCATCAATGGTGTACTGCCATCAGGACACTGAAGGTTTACGTCACTTTTAGCTGCAATCAACATCTTAAGTAGCTCAGGTTGATTATCTACGCCAATCCCCAGCATCAGTGCCGTTACCCCGGAAGTCGTTTTTTGATGAGGATTAGCTTTGCGGTCTAACAGCAGTTTCACCACATCTTCTCGTCTCGCCTGAGCCGCTATCATTAAGCAGCTAATACCTTGAGGTGAAACACTATTGATTTTAATTCCCTGATCCAGAGCGGCTGAAATTTCGCTCAGTTGTCCGTTCAGACACTGTGATAAAAAATGATGAGTTTGTTGAGGGGTCTGTTGCTCATCGCAGCCACTAAGTAGCAACAATCCGGTTGAGATACAGAAAAGACGAATACGATTCAACATATAAGCACCCTATCCATGGTGATAATTTGTCTGAAGGGAATCAATATTGATCAGTCTAACCGATCCAGATAAAAAAACACCCGTGTATAAACACAGGTGTTGTTTCGAGATTTAGCAACGATTATTCCTGAAACAGAGCCTCAATATTCAGACCTTGTTTCACCAGAATCTCACGCAGTTGGCTCAGCCCTTCTACCTGAATTTGACGAACGCGTTCACGGGTTAACCCAATTTCTGCGCCGACATCTTCCAGAGTAGCCGCTTCATAACCTAACAGGCCGAAACGACGCGCTAATACTTCCCGCTGCTTTGGATTCAGTTCAAATAACCATTTAACGATGCTCTGCTTAATATCATTATCCTGAGTGGTATATTCAGGATCATTGTTATTTTCATCCGGTAGGATGTCTAACAATGCGCTATCTGATTCACCATTTAATGGAGAATCCACAGAAGTCACACGTTCATTAAGACGTAGCACCCGACTAACATCACCTACTGATTTATCCAGTTGAAGTGCAATATCTTCCGCACGCGGCTCGTGATCCAGCTTTTGGGAAAGTTCACGGGCAGTACGCAAATAGACGTTCAGCTCTTTAACAATATGAATCGGCAAGCGGATAGTTCTGGTCTGATTCATGATGGCACGTTCAATAGTCTGACGAATCCACCAGGTTGCATAAGTAGAGAAACGGAATCCTCTTTCAGGATCAAACTTTTCTACCGCACGAATAAGACCCAGATTGCCCTCTTCGATAAGATCAAGCAGTGCAAGACCGCGATTGTTATACCGACGAGCAATTTTGACAACCAAACGCAGGTTACTTTCTATCATACGACTGCGGGCTGCGGCATCGCCACGTAATGCCCGCCGTGCAAAATAGACTTCTTCCTGAGCGGTTAATAAAGGTGAAAAACCAATTTCTCCGAGATACAGCTGTGTCGCATCCAGCACATGTTGAGTCACATCTTGTGAAAGCAGTATGTCATCCGTGGAGCTATCTTCTTCGACGCTATCCAGTTGAGCTTTTTCGTCGAACTCCGTGGGTTCATTTTCATCGAAATCGGCATTTTCAGGCCATTCGTTGACTTTCAGCGTATTGGAACTCATTTTTGTTTTCCTACCTGTAAATTGCGACAATCAGGCAGGAAAACATCTCCTGCCCAGTTAACGCTGCGGCAAATGCTGCAGCGGGTTGACGGACTTGCCCTTATAGCGGATTTCGAAGTGCAATCTCACAGAGCTGGTGCCCGTACTCCCCATTGTTGCTATTTTTTGACCTGCTTTGACCTCTTGTTGCTCAGCCACGAGCATTGAGTCATTGTGTGCATACGCACTCAGATAGTCATCATTATGTTTGATGATGATCAAATTGCCATATCCACGTAGTGCATTGCCTGCATAGACAACTCGCCCATCGGCGGCTGCCAGTACCGACTGACCACGAGACCCTGCAATATCGATCCCTTTGTTACCCCCTTCTGAAGTGGAAAAGTTCTCTATCACTTTTCCTTCAGTCGGCCAACGCCAGCGAACATTTGAGGTACTGCTACTACTTGCCGTTGCCGGAGTCGTTGCTGTACTGGTCGCTGCCGTCGTCGTCCCTGCCGTTGTCGCAGTTGGTAACGTTTTATCAACATTTTGTTTACTACTTGAGGCAGTGTACGCGCCTGAATTTGTAGAATCAACACTTGTTGTAGGATTTTGATTAGAAGTCACAGATGAGACGGACGCCCCATTATTGCTGGTTCCAGCCAATGTTCCGCCAGTATTGATGCCACCGCCAACGTTTAAGGTCTGACCAGCTGATAAAGCATAAGGTTCTGAAATGTTATTTTTTTGTGCCAGTTCACGATAATCATTACCGGTAATCCAGGCGATATAGAATAAAGTATCTCCACGAGAGACAGTATAGGTTGGCCCCCCGTTATAAGAACCTTTTGGAATATCTGAGTAGCTACGGTTATAAACAATACGATCGCCGGAAGTAGCAACCTGATTGCTGGCGGCCTTGTTCTGATTAAACGGATTGCCGCTACCCTGAGCAGAGGTATTTGCCGTAGATGTTGCCGGAGCCAGTTCCTGTCCTTCAGTATAAACAATATTAGGACGGCTGGTATCCATTGCCATTGTCGTCGCTGACCCAGAGGTTTTTGCTGGCGTTGAGGTGGAAGCGGTAGAATAGGTTCCGCTGCTATTATTAATAGAAGTAATTGGAGCAGGTTTTGTTGGCTCACTACTACAACCAATCAGTAACATACTTATTGCTGCGCCTATTGTTATACGCCGATACATCATCATCGGGCTTCCTTTATTCATGCTTCCCCCACCGTGTAGCAGAATCAAAACTGATAATATCCATGATTACTCCGTTAATAGCGGAATAAACCTGCCATAAATATGGCGACTTAAAATTAGGTAAATCTGACACTGCCATTGCTGAAAACCATCAGGATCGCAGCAGATAACGTCACTTTTATGCGACTTATACTACTAACAACTCTCGAATAAAGACAGATAGTTATAAATTGGACACTAAATTGATATCTAACGTCAAACAAGAATAGATAAATTTACCTATCTCTACATATGGTTCAGGCCAGTTCCCCTTTAACCATAGGAACAAAACGCACCATTTCAATAGTATCAACCATAAACTTATCACCATAGCGTTGAACCAGTTGCAACAGTTGAGACTGACGCTGTTCCCCCACAGGCAACACCAATCGACCACCGTCAGCCAGCTGTGTCATCAGGGATGGCGGAATTTCATCCGGGGCAGCGGTAACAATAATCGCTTCAAAAGGCCCACGAATCGGCCAGCCTTCCCAGCCATCACCGTGACGGGTTGATACATTATGCAGATCCAACTGTTTCAGGCGCCGCTTCGCCTGCCATTGCAGGCTCTTAATACGCTCAACGGAATAGACATGTTGTGCCAGATTGGCCAACACTGCCGTCTGATAGCCTGAACCCGTGCCAATCTCCAGCACTTTAGAATTTGCGGTTAATTTCAGCAATTCAGTCATTTTAGCCACCATATAGGGCTGAGATATCGTCTGCCCGGCACCTATTGGTAGTGCGGTATTGTCATAAGCCTGATGAGACAGCGCTTCATCAATAAACAGTTCGCGCGGAACGGATGCTATGGCCTGCAGAACCCGTTCATCACGGATCCCTTGCCCGACAAGCTGCTTCAGCAATGTCTGCATACGTTTACTAGGCATTCTCAGGTAACCTTGGTTTGCAATAGCCATTGATTAATTACATCTTGTGCTGCATATGCGGTTAAATCAACCTGCAATGGTGTAATGGATACATACCCCTGTTCAACCGCTGCAAAATCGGTGTCAGCCCCCGCATCATCCTTCTCTCCCGGTGGACCAATCCAGTAAATATCATGTCCTCTGGGATCCTGCTGACAGATAACTTGATCTGCCGGATGGCGCTTACCACAGCGCGTGACTTTAAATCCTTTGATATCACTCAGGGGTAAATCCGGCACATTAACATTCAAAATACGATTAGTACGCAACGGCTCTTGTTCCAACATCCGCAATAATCTGCAGGTCATTATTGCTGCGGTTTCAAAATGTTGGTTTCCCACCAGAGAAACTGCTAACGCCGGTAGTCCTAAATGACGCCCTTCCATAGCTGCCGCTACCGTTCCGGAGTAAATGACATCATCGCCGAGGTTTGCTCCTGAGTTGATGCCAGATACCACGATATCCGGACGCGGTACCATTAACGCATTAACCCCCAGATAGACACAGTCGGTGGGTGTACCTCGAACCGAGATATCCCCCTGTGACTGAGTATGAATGCGTATCGGTAATTCCAGCGTTAACGCATTGGAAGAGCCGCTACAGTTACGATCTGGCGCAACAACCTGTACCTGAGCAAACTGCCGCAGATGTTCAGCTAATATCTGTATGCCTGGCGCAGAAATGCCGTCGTCATTGCTCAGAAGTATTCTCATTATCAATGCTGCCCACAGCCCTTAAATCAATATGAGTGATAGATATTCCGTCGCTCAATGCGCCAGAAACCATGTATCACCATTAACACAAGTTTGATTATAACCACTTCTGCATGCACAGGAAAACCTGACAACCCCATTCAATCACGCTTTCTTTCGACATTCGTCTCAGGATGGCGATAAATCATGCAAACTATCATCAATGAAACAATTAACTGTTATCCAGTCTGAACTAAACTATAACCACAATATCCAAATGGCTGCCATTTCTTATTATCACCTTGTCAGACAATCTGACGGAGCAACGCTATGAGTATTGTCAGTAAGTTACGCTGCCGTGGGCTTACCTTTGTTTTGATAACCACGCTGTTTTTTACTCTGTTGCAAAACGCTCTGGCATTAACTGCATTCTGGCATGCTATTGCTGAGACCGGGCGCCAACACTGGCTATTTATGGCAACGGTTCCGGTTACGCTATTTTGCGCATTAAATATTGTATTTAGCTTACTGCTGCTCCCCTGGCTACGTAAGCCACTGGTTATCATCCTGCTATTGGGTGGAGCCTACGTTAATTACGTCATGTACAGCTTTAATGTCGTTATCGATCGCAATATGATGCAAAACGCTTTAGAGACCGATTATCAAGAGATCATGGCGCTGATAACCCCCAAGATGATGCTATGGATATTGCTGTTGGGTGTATTGCCTTCGGTTTTAGTCATCGCGGTAAAAATTCAGCCAGCACAACATTGGCTAAAGGCCGCAGGAAAAAGATTGGCGAATATTGCTCTTTCACTGCTGGTCATTTTGATTATCGCTTTCTTTTTCTATAAAGACTATGCGCCCTTAATTCGTAATCATCCTCATCTGGTCAAGATGCTGGTACCCACCAACTACATTTCCGGCTTAACCAGCGCTCTCAAACGGGAAGTAGAAAGTCGTCAGCCCTTAGTTGATATCGGTATGGATGCACGAGAAGGTTCAGTGATTAAGCAAGAACCTAAAAAAACGCTGGTCATTCTGGTGGTGGGGGAAACGGCCCGGGCTGCTAATTTTTCATTAGGTGGTTATTCGCGAGAGACCAATCCTAAGTTAAAGCAAAATAATATTATCTATTTCCCTCACACCACCTCTTGCGGTACAGAGACAGCGGTTTCCGTACCCTGCATGTTTTCCGATATGACCCGCAAAGAGTATGACGCGGTAAAAGCAGCCCATCAGGAAGGGTTAATGGATATTGTTGCCAGAGCCAAAGTGAGCGTATTGTGGCGGGAAAACGATGGTGGGTGTAAAGGAGCTTGTGACCGTATTCCCCATCAGGATATGACCCAGCTAAAACCAGATGGCCTATGCCACAATGGCAGCTGTTATGATGATGCACTCCTGAGCAAATTGGATAACTATATTAACGGCCTGACAAACGATGGGCTGATTGTACTACATCAAATGGGCAGCCATGGCCCGGCCTATTTCGAGCGCTATCCCGCGGAATATCGGCAATTCACGCCAACCTGTGACAGCAATCAGATACAGGATTGCGACCATCAGTCGCTGATTAATACCTACGACAACACTCTGCTCTATACTGATGCCATGCTGGATAAAACCCTCAGCCTGCTTAAAAGTCACCAGCAGAAATTCGCTACCGCACTGGTTTATCTTTCCGATCATGGCGAATCATTGGGTGAAAAAGGCTTATATTTGCATGGAACGCCTTACTTACTGGCTCCCGATGAACAAACTCATATCCCCTTTTTGATGTGGATGTCAGATGACTATAAAAAAGATTACCAAATAGACAGCGGTTGTCTGGAAAATAAAGCACAGCAGCAGGCGTTTTCACAGGATAATTTATTCCACACTATCCTGGGAATGCTGGATATTAAGACTCAGGAATATAAATCTGAACTGGATATTTTACAGGGATGTAGAGCGAGGGAATAAAAAAGCCATCGGGATCGCCTCGCGATGGCTACCTATATTATTCTTCCGGTATATCTTCACTGGCCACGGTTAACATCAGTTCTCGCACCACGCTGGTAGCAAAGCTACCAGCCGGTAACCAAAAGCTGACCGATACCGTAGCGTCATCCAGCCATTGCCATGCCATTTGCTGAGGTTGAACCAGAATCGCCCGGCGAGCAGGTTCAACCCGTTCGCGTTTCACCAGTGAAAACAACGTCTGGTCATCAACCAATACCTGTTGTTCAAAAGTCTGCGCTTCCAACTGAGTTCCCAGTTCCCCATCACCGGGCAATGGAGCCGTCACTCTCAACTCACCAACATTTAACCGCTGTTGTAAAGATTCAAGCTCTTCAGGTTGAGCCACAAACCAGCTTCCCCGACCTGCCAGTTGCATGGCATCACCAGGCATCACTTGCCGATGTAAAGATTGTGCAATTCGTTGACTGGCTACGTGGTTAAACATTGCACTGCGCGCTGCTGAAAGATAAAAGCTACGTTTATTACGCTCTTTTACGCTAATTTCATTGTTAGACCAGCGCTCAGCCATCACTAAATTATTACCCTGACGACCAAAGCGTTGTTCACCAAAATAGTTGGCAGCACCGGACTGCTGGATTTTTTGTAAACGGGATTCAACATCATCTTTCAGACTGATATCCCGTAAAACTAATTGAAAGAAGTTTCCTTTAAGGGTACCAATGCGGAGCTTGCGACGATGGCGCGTCACTTTCAGGACTTCACAGCCTTCCAGAGCAAAAGCATTAAAATCAGGCGTATCTTTACCCGGCATTTGCAGGCAGAACCACTGTTCGGTTACCGCATGACGATCTTTAAGCCCTGCATAACTCACCACCCGACCTGATACTTTCGCAAAACGCGCCAGATTATCAGCCACGAATTGAGTGTTACAGCCGGTTTTCCGCAGATAGACCAGTACATGCTCACCGTCACCATCGGGCTCAAACCCCAGATCTTCTCTCACGCAAAAGTCCTGTGGTGACTTTTTGAGTACGCCGGTTGCTGATGGTTCGCCGTATAACCAGGATAATGACATCATTCCACTGCTCACGCCTTAACCAACAGCGCTACCGCTTCACAGGCTATACCCTCTTTACGACCGGTGAAACCGAGTTGTTCTGTGGTGGTTGCTTTGACGTTAACCTGCTCCATATGGCAACCTAAATCTTCGGCAATATTCACACGCATTTGTGGAATATGAGGCGCCATTTTAGGCGACTGAGCAATAATAGTGACATCAACATTACCAATCACATATCCCTTCGCCTTAACCTGACGAAAAGCTTCCCGCAGTAGCTCTCGACTATCAGCACCTTTATAAGCTTGATCGGTATCAGGAAACAGTTTGCCAATATCCCCCAGCGCCGCGGCGCCCAACAGAGCATCCGTCAATGCGTGCAGTGCCACATCACCATCAGAATGAGCCAGTAAACCAAACTCATAAGGGATGCGAACCCCACCAATAATCAGCGGGCCTTCGCCGCCAAATTTATGTACGTCAAAACCATGACCAATACGCATCAGCCACTCTCCTGTCTATTATTGGTGTGTAAGATAGAATGTTGCCAGCGCCAGATCTTCAGGGCGGGTAACTTTAATATTGTCTGAACGGCCCGATACCAGCAGTGGATGAAAACCACAATGCTCTAAAGCCGAAGCCTCGTCGGTTAATACTGCGCCTTCTTGCTGTGCCCGAACCATGCATTCAAACAGCAGCTCCAGCGGGAACATTTGTGGCGTTAAAGCATGCCAAAGGCCGTTACGATCTACTGTATTAGCAATGGCAGTTTTATCAACCACCGCGCGTTTCATGGTATCTCTAACCGGCATGGCTAAAATACCGCCCTGTTTTACTGGCAATACTGATTGAATCAGCTTATCTAAATCGTCGTAGCTCAGGCATGGGCGAGCGGCATCATGTACCAAAACCCAATCCGCCTGTAAAGTTTTAGCCTGAGTCAAACCAGCTAATACCGAATCAGAACGCTCTGCCCCACCAACCACCACTAAAACTCGTGGATCTTGCGCTACCGGTAGCTGAGCAAAGGTATTATCGTTAGGATTTAACGCCACAATCACCTGACGGATAGCGGCATGGGATAACAAGGTATGAATAGCGTATTCGATGATCGTCTGTTGACCGATAGTAAGATACTGTTTAGGGCAATCAGCCTGCATACGACTGCCGATACCCGCAGCAGGCAGTATGGCAACAATATCCGGATAACATGACGTGGAGGAAGAATGAGCCTGCGTCACTACTTTTTACCGCCTTGCGCTGGCTGAGACTGTTCAGGAATAATTCGGTAGAAACTCTCCCCCGGTTTAATCATTCCCAGTTCATTACGGGCACGTTCTTCAATGGCCTCCTGGCCACCTTTCAGATCGTTAATCTCTGCAAATAACCGCGCATTACGAGACTTTAATTTGGCATTATTATCTTGTTGTACTGCCAAGTCTTCTTCTACACGGGCATGATCGTGCATGCCGTTTTTACCCAGCCACAGGGAGTACTGCAACCAGCCAATAAGTACAATTAATAACAGCGTAAGTTTTTTCATCCCGCCCCCTAAAAACCGGCTAATCATCCCATAACTCAAGGCCAGACTCCATACAGAAATGGGATAAAACTGAACTTATCGCGTTCCCGGCTTTAACATTCCCTGTGTTGAAAGAAAGTGTTGTAACTGATTTTGATTCGGTAATGCCGCCCACGCTCCCTTATGGGTGGTCGACAACGCCCCGCAGGCGCTGGCCTGACTGATAATCTGGCTCAGCGTTTCAGGAGACTCGTTTTTTTGCCCCGGAATGCCAAAGCGGGCGATACCCGCCAGTAGTCCAGCCATAAAAGCATCGCCGGCTCCGGTAGTATCCACACTCGTTACTGCATAGCTGTTAAATAGGTGAATAGTATTTTGGCATAAAACCAGACACCCCTGTTTGCCTCGGGTAATTACCACTAACGCTGCGGGAAAATCCTTTAATCGTCCTAATGCCTCAGGCCAGTTATCGTCAGCACACTGAGTTAACCAAAACAGTTCTTCCTCTGACAACTTAAGTACATCAGTCTTAGTGCAATATTCAGCAATAATCTGGTGCATTTCCTGTTTATCCGCCCACATCTGAGCGCGCAGATTAAGGTCAAAACTCACTATGCCACCCTGCTGTTTAACCTGCCGTGTGATGTTTAGCAGAGAATCCCGACAGACTTTTCCCGTCAGGGCTAATGAGCAGGTATGTAAAATGGCAGCAGACGTATCGGGTAAGGTGTTTAAAGAGAGAAATTGATCTGCCGAAGGGCTAACTAAAAAAGTAAAACTACGCTCACCGCTGGCAGCTAAATCGACAATAACTGTACTGGTTTTATAACGGTCATCCTGCTCAATACACTGACAATCAACCCCTTCCCGCGCCAGCGATTCAGCCATAAAACGCCCAAATGGATCCTTCCCTATCCGCCCGATAAAGCCTGATGGATACCCTAAACGAGCAATCCCTACCGCCACATTCGCCGGAGCACCGCCAGCACAGGCCTGATATTGCATATTTTCCAGCGGTAACAGATCCACGACTACGTCACCTAATGACCAGATTTTTATCATATTGAATATTGATTGTTATAAATAGCTGGGGGTAGTTTAACTGAAATTTAGTTTCGAGTAAGTTTCGTCCACTAACAGTGTAGTGTCTGAATTAATAATCGTGCGAATGGCCGAGCAGAGCCGGAATACTCGCCTCATCCGTGAGGTTCGACCCTTTGGGCCAGCACTTCGTGCTGTTCAACATTGCTCCTGCAAGTTTGTCCTACGTCGCTGCGCTTCGCCAAACATCCATGTTTGGCATGCTACCCTCTTTCAGTTGTCAGCTGAATTCCAGTGCTCAATGAGTGAGAAGGTCAAGAAACAAAACAGCATCGTTCCCTATTCGTATAGTAGACGAAACTTACTCCACGGCAGAGATAAAACACACCCTCAACTAAACAGACAAAACCTTGCTTAAGAACGCCTTGGTTCTGTCATTCGATGGTGCCGTAAACAATTTCTCCGGAACGTCTTCTTCCTGAATAATCCCCTGATCGATAAAGATAACCCGGTCAGCAACATCTCTGGCAAATCCCATCTCGTGGGTCACCACTACCATGGTCATACCTTCGTGAGCCAGCGTTTTCATTACCGCCAACACTTCACCCACCAGCTCGGGGTCGAGCGCTGAAGTAGGTTCATCGAATAGCATCACTTTTGGTTCCATTGCCAGCGCACGGGCGATGGCTACACGCTGCTGCTGTCCACCGGATAACTGGCTTGGATAAGCATCAATTTTATCGATCAATCCGACTTTCTGTAGCAGCTGTTCTGCGCGTTTTATTGCTTCTGCTTTGGATAATTTTTTCACATCCATCGGCGCCAGAATCAAATTCTCCAGTACCGTCATATGAGGGAACAGGTTAAAACGCTGAAACACCATACCTACGCTTTCACGCAGTTTATTTAAATCGGTTTTACGGTCATGAACCTCATAGCCATCAATAGTAATTTCGCCACCGCTCATCTCTTCCAACGCGTTCATACAGCGCAGAAAAGTACTTTTACCTGAACCTGAAGGGCCAATGATACAAACCACTTCATTGGCAGCAATATCACAGGAGATACCGCGTAAAACATGTGTTTTATCAAATTGTTTTTGTAAATTACGAATCTTAATCACTTCGGCCTAACCTCTTTTCCATATGCCTTACCATCAGGGAAAGTAAGAATGTAATCACCCAATAAACAACCGAGATTGTCAGATAGGGTTCCCAGTAGCTGGCGTAGGCACCAGAAACAGTACGGGCGGCATAGGCCAGATCGGCAAGTCCGATGGCGGATGCCAGAGAAGAGTCTTTAACAATAGCAATGGCGTTGTTACCCAACGGTGGCAGCATACGGCGAAATGCCTGCGGCAGAATAATCTTGCGCATGGTTTTGCCATAGCTCATCCCCAGCGAACGGGCCGCCTCCATCTGTCCGCGATCGATAGACTGAATACCGGCACGGAAAATTTCGGAAACATAAGCACCGGCATTAAGGGTAATCGCCACTACGCAAGAGAGAAACGCACCGTATTCCGACCGTAACATGCGGGCGAAATCCACTGACATGATGCCACTGCTAACCAGTAAACCATCGCGAGGATTGATCAGCAGAGGGATCAAGGCAAAGTGCACCACCATGATCTGAACAAACAGCGGAGTCCCTCGAAAAGCACTGACATAAATTTTAACTGGCCACTGCACGAAAATATGCAACAGGCGATTCAAACCGCGATTGCGGGGCGCCTGTGCCGTACCGCCTAACCCGAGAATTAATCCCCAGGTTACACCGAGTATCACACAGATAATGGTACACTTGATGGTCATCCATGCGCCCTCAGCAAACAGCGGGGCATACTCCTGGATTATCTCCCAGCGAAATCCTGACATAAAAATGAATCCGTTATAGAAAAACATTCAGGGCGAATAATCGCCCTGAACGGAATATCTGTGAAAAAATTACTCGGCAGGTAATACCGGTACGTTGCTGTCAAACCACTTCTGATAGATGGTAGCGTAAGTGCCATCAGCAATGATTTTCTTCAGACCAGAATTGATCTTATTGCGTAACTCTTCGTTGCCTTTCGCCACGGCAATACCAAAGAATTGACGTTCAAATTTGTCATCAGCAACCAGAGCGAACTCTTTTTCCGGGTGATTTTTGATATAGAACTTGGCAACACCCACATCACCTACTGCGGCATCAATACCATCTTCATACAGTTCTTGCAGCATCAGTGGGGTATTGTCAAAACGCTTAATCGAAGTGCTGTTCTTACCCAATACTTCTGATACCACAATATCGCCGGTACTGGAGTTAACTACGCCTACCTTCAGTGGCTTCAGTTCAGCAATAGACTTAATATCTTTACCTTTTGGTATCACGATAGCCTGTTCAGCAGGAAAGTATGGTGCTGAAAAATCAACCATTTGCTTACGCTTATCGGTAATCGTGATACCCGAAATAATAATGTCACGATCGCCACTGCCTAACGTAGCGAAAATCCCTTCCCACGGTGTATTCACCAGCTTGATATTGAAATTCTCGGCTTTAGCAATTGCACTGATGATATCGATATCAAATCCTTCCAGCTCTTTTTTACTATTTTCGAATTCGAAAGGACGATAAGTACCACCAGAACCTACAACGTAAGTTGGCTCTGCTGCATTGGCAACAGGCAGTGTACACAGGGCTGCCGCCAGGCATACACCAAAAATAGAAAGACGTTTAAACATTTGCGCATCCTTTATTATTGCATGGGGAACTGTGAAATTATGCATGAAAAGCGCATAAAAATACACTGGATATACAATGGTTATGTAAATAAATAAGATTTACGTCTATTTTCCTGATATGGCAGAAAATTCCGCTAAATATCATTAATAATTTAACAAAAAAATCACATCACAATCCGCATAACTAATTATTTTGTATAACATTTAATCAAGTATTCGATATAGAACCATATTAATACCAGAAGCGTGATCTCAAGCAGCTATGTTATTTGATCAAAGTCAAATGTTGATAAAACAGAATTAATAGATAATCGGGAACTATTTACCACCATCATTATTTCTTAATGGAAGCATTAATATGTCTAATGAACAGTCACTTTCAGAACAGCCGGAGCAAGAAAAGCCGGAGCAATTTAAAGTAGGCATTGGCGCCTATATTTCACTGATTTTCGCCATGGTGTTCTTCTCTGGCCTGCTGGGAGGAAAAGAATGGTGGTCGGTATTTGATTTCACTACTCTTAATGGTGCTTTTGGTAAAGTTGCGTCTAACGTAACTGAAGCTGATGGTGCATTAAATGTCGCAAAAAGTACCTTCCGTGGTACTGGCGGTGGCGGCGCAATGGATGGATTTTTATTCGCTTTTGGCCTGATTCCATCCGTCATGTTTGCATTAGGCATGATCAACGTGCTGGAACACTACGGTGCTTTGGACGCTGCCCGTAAACTGTTAACGCCGCTATTACGCCCTCTGTTAGGTATTCCTGGCTCTACTGGCCTGGCTATTATTGGTAGCCTGCAAAGTACTGACGTTGGTGCGTCATTAACGCGTTCTCTGGTTGATGAAGGTCAACTTAACGAAAAAGAGAAAGACCTGATTACCATGTTCCAGTTTTCTGCTGGCGCAATGATTACCAACTTCTTCTCATCAGGCGCCGTATTATTCACCCTGATGAATGCTGATAACACACCGGCAGTACCGGCATCTATCGGTCTGTGTATTTGTGTCATGTTCGTTATGAAAATTGTTGGAGCCAATATCTTCCGACTCTATCTCGCGCTGACCACCAAAAAAGAAACCGCAGCCGCTAACTAATAACGAATACAGCTCAAATTTTAAGGATATCAATATTATGTCAAACGTAAGCAAACCGATGATTACCGATGTATTTGTTGCCGGCGCACGTAAAGGTTGGGGCATTGCAACTTCCAGTACCCTGCCAAACGTATTAATGGCATTCGTGATTATTAAAGCGCTGGAGATTACCGGCGCTCTGAAAGGATTAGGTTATATCTTCGCGCCACTGATGAACCTGTTTGGTCTACCTGGCGAAGCAGCTGCCGTGTTAATTGGTGGTTGGATGTCAATGGGCGGCGGTATTGGTGTTGCCGTTAGTCTGTATGCTAATGGTACGTTAAGCGGTGAACATCTGGCGATTCTGGCTCCGGCAATTTATCTGATGGGTTCTCAAATCCAGTATGCAGGCCGTATTCTTGGGGTTATTGGTACTAAAGCCAGTAAGATCCCTGTGATGATTATTATTTCTGTCATCAACGCCTTTATCGCTATGTTCCTGATGAAATTATTTATTGCCTGATTCTAACCCTTCACGCCCCTTTTTCGGGGTAAGACCAGACGCAGCGCGCTCTGAGAAATAAGGATGCACCATGCAGTTAAACCAATATTTAGATGAATTACGTCCGCTGGTTAATATTGATTGTGGAACGCAAACCACCGACGGTGTTGCTGTTGTAGCCGGTCTGATGGAGAAAAAATATAAGGATTTAGGCTGGCATGCAGAAATTGTTGATTTAGGTAAAGCGGTTGGCCCGGGTGTATTTGCGACGAATAAACCAGGTGCCACTCAGTTTGATGTATTGTTGATTGGTCATATGGACACGGTATTCCCACCGGGAACTGCGGCTGAACGTCCAATGTCTACGGATGCTACTCGTTTATATGGCCCGGGTGCGGCAGATATGAAATCAGGCCTGCTAAATATTCTGTGGGCTATTCGCGCATTAGATGACAAGGATGTGGAAAGGTTATCCATTGCCGTGGCGATGAATCCCGATGAAGAAACCGGTTCTGTATATTCCCACGAATGGCTGGGTAAATATGCTAAACAGAGTCGCTATGTGCTGGTTGCCGAGGCAGCACGCGCTGATGGCTCTCTGGTTAAAGCCCGCAAAGGTATGGCACGTTACAACATTGATTTCCACGGGCGTGCAGCTCACGCAGGTAATGCACCGGAAAAAGGTCGTTCAGCCATTACCGAATTGGCTAACTGGATTTTAGCAATTAACCAATTAGGTAATGCAGAAGCCGGTACCACACTCAACGTAGGTATCGTTAAAGGTGGTGATGCAGCCAATATCGTTCCGGATAAAGCTCAGGCGGTAATTGATGTGCGTTTCTGGGATAACAATGAGTATCACCGCATTGATAAAGCTATCAATGAGATGAGCAAAAAAGCCTATGTCGCAGACGTTACCTCCACCGTTACCGAAATGGCTCATACTCCGGCAATGTCTCCTTCTGCAGAAACAGAAAAACTGATGACATTAGTTGAACGTTGCGGTGAGGAAGAAGGTATTCCGGTGAAATGGCAGGCTGTGGGCGGTGGCTCTGATGCTAACCATACGGCAGCATTAGGCGTTCCTTCGCTGGATGGTTTTGGCCCTATCGGTGCCGACTTCCATAGCCCGGCGGAATATGTTGAGTTAGAGAGTATTATTCCGCGGATCAAGTTGCTGAGTCGCATTATTAAGTCACTGTGATAGTTTCTTCGCTTTGATCCTAAAACCGCCCTTTGGGTAACACCGTTCACTTAAGATGTTTTGAGTGAACGGGATACTGGTTTTTTGATATTCGAACGGTCCTTTCTTTGGGCCGTTTTCTTTTTCCGGCAAGATAAATGGTTTCATGTTCTTCCTCATTTTTCTCGACTTCATCGGGATTGCTCCCGGTTTGTCCAATGAGCACCAGATTAATTCATCCTGTATGAGCCGCATCGCCATCACGCAGTTTAACCTTCCGGCGTGGTTTTGCGAGGCGCATTCCAGATCCATATTACGCCGTGCTTACTACAGCAAAACCGCTTGCCGTTCATTATCGATAGCGGTATCTTTCCCCCGCGCCTGCAAAATCAGGCGTCAGGGTTAGCCTCCTGAAATCCTTCATCGACGACACAAGGCGCGTCTGCGCTTTTTTTGTGTCGTGCGCACGGCCATACCTCAATGGCGGGCCGGGCGGGGGCGTCGCAAGACGCGCCGGTGTCGATGAGGCCGGTAAGGCTAACCCCGCCCGGTTCCACCACCCGTGAGATTAGCCTCTCCGCTGGCGGTAATAAATATTACTCATCGGAGGTTGTCCTATGGCTACAACGCTCACCCAAACATCCCCCCTCTCCAAAACCCAGCGCCGCTACACAATAGGCTATGTACCCAATCGAGGCGATGCCAGTACACCCTTGCTTAATCTTAGCGGAAAATGGCTAAGAGAAGCCGGATTCAATACCGACACCAGTGTCACCGTGAAAATCACCGAAGGCTGCATTGTGCTTATTCCTGATAATGACGAAGTGAAGGAACTGCGAGAACAACTGAAGCAAGTCAAACTGGCTGTGAAGGTGATGAAGCAGGAACTGGTGTAGCAGGTTTGAGTTTTCCCCAAAAAGCAACATGATCCATATTACCTTTGTGCTCAGTCGGAAAACCATCTGTACCTGAGTTCAGAGTACGTCGGACCTAAACTCCCCAGAGGCCGTTATGAAACATCTTACGGTGTTTCACCCTTCGATTAACTTCTATAAATGATACAGCCGCCCTTTGGGCGGCTGTATGTTAAACATCTTCTATTAGCTATATGTCGGCAATATATTAAACGTCGATAGTATATGCGCCAGCATGGTGATCACCCCAAAGACGATTACGACATATATTAATGGAGTTCCACCCCAGGTGCGGAACATTGGGTTACCGAACTTCTCGCGCGAAGCTTTCGCCAGCAGGCCGGGAACGATGATAGCCCATACCGCAAACGCCAGTCCCGCATAACCGATGGCATACAAGAAGCCGTTTGGATAGATGGAACACAGTAGCGCCGGAGGAACATAGGTAACTAATGCTGTCTTCGCTCTGCCGCCGTTGTCATCCTTAAACTTACACAGGTCAGCAATGTAGTCGAACAGACCCAGCGTTGCGCCCAGCATAGAACTGGCAACCGCAAAGTTAGCAAAGAATGTCAGGATCACATCCATCGATGCACTGTTAAGAATCGCCCCCATGGCAGTGATAAAGACGTCAATGTTTCCACCCTGAGCAATAATGGGTCTAAAGTCTGCCCGGGAGATATTTCCCATGGTGCAATATAACCAGAAGACATACAGAAACAGCGCAAATAAGGTTCCGATTAATATGCAGGAAACAATGCGTTTTGGATCTTTACCATAGTGTTTTACCAGGCTGGGTACGTTGCCGTGGAAGCCAAATGAAACAATACAGAAAGGCAATGTCATTAACAGGAAAGGTAAATAGCTGGTTCCTTCCGGCGCCATAACGTCCATCAGGTTATCGACCTGAACATAACCCAGCAGGCTGGCGAACGTCATAAAGAAAGCGATAAATTTACCTAACAGCAAGATAGTGGTAATACGCCCTACCGCCGTTGAGCTCCACCAGACAATAAATGCCACAATAATGGTAAATATCACACCGGTAATACGGGAAGAGATTCCAATGGTGAAATACTGAGTTAATGTTTGGGATATAACCGCAGCACTTCCTGAAATATAGGCGTAGGCAAGAATATATAAAACGAAAGCAAAAGTAATGTTGGTTGCAATATTCCAGAATCGACCTAATAGATCTTTTGTTAATGTGTCGAAACTGGCACCAATATGATAATTAAGGTTGGCTTCTAACAGCATAAAGCCAGCCATTATCATAATAAAACAGGTAACGGCAAGGATACCAATTGACCAGGAGAACCAAACCCCGGACATGGCTACAGGTAAAGAGAACATTCCGGCACCAACAACGGTCGCCGTGGTGATCATCGCTCCACCAATAACCGACTTCTTTTTAACCTGAGCAGACCCCTGAGCCTCTACGCTGACCGTCATAATTGATTCCTTTAATTAAAATTCTAAGTGGGAAAAACATATTAATGACCTGTGACTGATCCAGACTTTTAGAGTCTTTCATTCCGCAGAATGAAAGACTCTTTGATGGTTAATTTATGATTTGCTCAATAAGAACCTTATTTGAGAGGCTCAAATCTTGCGGTAAAGAAGCGCAGGAACTTCGGCTCGTATACCATATCCAATCCTTTGATCTTCTCTCTGTTTTTGTACAGATGAATCACAGAATCAGCGACCACATCCAGGTGAGCGTAGGTATAAACGCGGCGAGGAATAGTCAGACGCACCAGCTCCAGCTTAGGTGTATGGTTCTTACCGGTTTTCTTATCGCGTCCCGCAGAGATAATCCCGCGTTCCATACTGCGTACGCCGGAGTCAATGTACAGTTCAGCCGCTAAAGACTGAGCCGGGAACTGATCCTGAGGTACATGTGGCAGGAAAGCTTTTGCATCCAGGAACACCGCGTGACCACCAACTGGTTTTACAATGGGTACACCGGCGGCTTCCAGCTTGTCTGCCAGATAGCGACACTGAGCAATGCGGTGATGAATGTACGCATAATCAACAGACTCAACGATACCGCGAGCCATCGCTTCCATATCACGACCAGCCAGACCACCGTAAGAAGGCATACCTTCATACAGAACAACCAGTTCGCTGGCTTTCTGATACAAGGTGTCATCGTTCATACATAAGAAGCCACCGATGTTCACCAGACAGTCTTTTTTACCGCTCATGGTACAACCGTCAGAGTAGCTCATCATCTCTTTCAGGATGGCGGCAATAGTGACGTCTTTATATTCTGGCTCACGATCTTTGATGAAATAAGCGTTTTCAACGCAACGTGTCGCATCATACATCACCAGAATTTTGTTTTTACGGCACAGCTTACTCACTTCACGCATGTTAGCCATACTGACCGGCTGACCACCCGCCAGATTTACAGTGACCGCCAGACAAACATAAGGGATGCGGTCTGCACCAACTTCGTTAATCAGTTTTTCCAGTTTGGAGATATCAATGTTGCCTTTAAACGGCAGCTCTTTTTGAGAGTCATGCGCTTCATCAATAATGATATCAACGAAAGTCGCGCCGTTTCTCTCCTGATGAGCACGGGTAGTGGTGAAATACATGTTACCCGGTACATAATCTCCCTCTTTAATCAACAGAGATGAAAGCAGGTTTTCTGCACCACGCCCCTGGTGAGTAGGTACCACGTGCTTGTAACCGTAATATTCACTGACAACGTCTTGCAGATGATAGAAGTTTGCACTGCCTGAGTAGGCTTCATCACCTAACATCATACCGGCCCACTGATTATCACTCATGGCAGTGGTGCCGCTATCGGTTAACAGGTCGATATAAGTCTGTTTGGATTGAAGTAAAAATGTATTATATCCTGCATCTTTAATATATTGAATTCGCTGTTCGCGAGTAGTCATTGCAATTGGTTCAACAACTTTAATTTTATAAGGTTCAGCTGGGTATGACATTATACTTTCCTCATTTGTGATTTTATTAATTCAGGCTTTTTCGGACTCCTTCATTCTTACTTTTAAATATCTTTTTGCAATACCAGCACCCGATTGATAAAAATCATCATCTGTAATCTTATTATTACGAGTGTTATATTTATTACACTCATCGTTTAATCAGGCATACAATTTAATTCGTAGCCTGAACAAACTCATTAATGTGACAGGACTCAAGTTTTATATTCAAGATCTATGTTGAATTACATTCTGAACATCGAAGTGGAGCGAATAATCAGATGTACATTTATATTTACAGCTCAACTTAATTTAATTGATTTTAAATTATCATTTAAAATCAATAAGAAAAAATAACATAACTATCATTATTAAAAGATGAGACTCAGGTCAATTGACTTATCAGATCTAACGTGATTATCTCGCGGGGCGAAATCTTTATACTGGTAAATATGGAACAAAGAAAATAAAAACACGCTTATAGCAATATGAAAATAAAAAACAAACCTTTCATAAAGTTAAATAGAAGAAGGTATTAATTATGAATAATAAATATAAACAGAGAAGCTGCCTTGATTTATTTAATAACAAAAACCTAACATTCATTTTTAAAGCAGAAAGAAAGGTCGTTTTAAAAAAGAACCGACAATAATAAAAAAATTAACCGCGTTAAATTTAGCCAGAGTAAATATAATGTTTTAATGTCAAAAACAATGAGGGTTATCTGCTATCAGTCACTTAAAAGAATTGGATACATTCAGAGATTACCTCACCATGGCAACCTACCCCGCTTTTTAGTAATATATCGCCGAAATTATTATCAGAGGCGATTATGGTAACCACATTATTTAAAGACTTTACTTTTGAAGCCGCACATCGGTTGCCAAATGTTCCCGAAGGCCATAAGTGTTCCCGTCTGCACGGGCACTCTTTTGTGGTCAGGATAGAAGTTACCGGTGAAGTTAACCCAATTACCGGTTGGGTAATGGACTTTTCTGAAATCAAAGCCGCTTTTAAGCCCATACTGGACCGTTTAGATCACTACTACCTGAACGATATCCCCGGACTGGAAAACCCCACCAGCGAAGTTTTAGCCCACTGGATTTGGCAACAGCTTAAACCAGGGCTTCCGTTGTTGAGTGGGGTTAGGGTGAAGGAGACCTGTAGTGCTGGGTGTGTGTATAAAGGGGAGTGATCCTCTATTCAGGCAACCCGTTTGATTCAGATTAAGTGATGTTGAATTTAAAGTGCTATTGAGTTTGGAGTATGTTTCGGCCATATCAGTATCGTGTTTGAATTGACATTTGTGATCGGCCGAGCAGGGGCATTATGGCGAATGCCCCTGCACCCCGCGCCTTTCGCACAGGAATTCAGGTCGCTTAGGCGACTTCCTTCCTCCTTCGTTTGGCCTTAACGCACCGGCACAGAGCCGCTCCCGGCGTCGCTGTGCCTCGCCCCGCATCCATGCGGGGCGTGCTGGCCTCTCTCAGTCGTCAGCTGAATTCAAGTGCTCATAGGAAAGATCAAGACCAAGGGCAGGAACTAACTATTATTCAATCCCTAAATATTTATGTGTCTGCATCGACAACCGCCAGTTGCGTTCAATACAGGTCTTAATACAAAGCTCGGTCGCCCTCGGGTTTTGACTAATCGGCTGTAGCGCTATCACTCGTTTCTTATCATCTGACAGCGTGGCTAACAGCTCAT
The DNA here is from genome assembly GCF_016649425.1 of Limnobaculum allomyrinae. Taxonomy (GTDB): domain Bacteria; phylum Pseudomonadota; class Gammaproteobacteria; order Enterobacterales; family Enterobacteriaceae; genus Limnobaculum; species Limnobaculum allomyrinae. The sequence continues at coordinate 622,265 of NZ_JADRCR010000002.1, read as the reverse complement.
CTAACTGTTCAATGTCCCGCTCGCGAGCCACCGGATGTTTTATTTCATCTGCCCTTATCAAGGCCTGAGGTATAACATTCAATCCACCACGCATATCAACTTTAGGGGAAACCGTTACCCAGGTATTCGTCGAACACATCACCGGTTGAGTGCCGCTGGTTTCAATCTGACACTGAAAACCATGCTGCTCCAGTAAACTGGTAAGTGGTAGTAAATCATAAAGGCAGGGTTCACCACCGGTAATCACTACGTGGCGTGCCGTATAATACGGCTGCTGCAAAATCGACAGCAGTTGTGAAACACTGGCTTCTCCCCAACTATCGCTTTCCTGAGTTTTTGCCAGGATGTCATTCATTGATTGCTGACGATCGGCAATCTTCTCCCATGTGTGTTTAGTATCACACCAGCTACAGCCAACCGGACAGGCCTGCAAACGAATAAAAATAGCGGGAACGCCGGTGAAGAACCCCTCACCCTGTAAGGTTTGAAATAACTCATTAACGGGATATGACATTTTTCTCTCGAAGACTTTCTTTCAGACGGTACAACTAAAAACAAAAATCCCGTATTGATATCAACCAATACGGGACTTCATTAAGCTACAGGAGGATTAAAAATTAACCCTGACCTTTCACTTCTTTTAAGCCGTGGAACGGAGCACGGTCACCCAGCGCTTCTTCGATACGGATTAATTGGTTGTACTTAGCAACACGGTCAGAACGGCTCATAGAACCCGTTTTGATTTGACCAGCAGCAGTACCTACCGCTAAATCAGCGATAGTTGCATCTTCAGTTTCGCCTGAACGGTGAGAAATAACCGCAGTATAACCCGCATCTTTAGCCATTTTGATAGCAGCTAAAGTTTCGGTCAGAGAACCGATTTGGTTAAATTTGATCAGGATAGAGTTAGCGATACCTTTCTCGATACCCTCTTTCAGGATCTTGGTGTTAGTTACGAACAGATCGTCACCAACCAGTTGGATTTTGTCACCCATCACTTTAGTCTGGTAAGCAAAGCCGTCCCAGTCTGATTCGTCTAAACCATCTTCGATAGAAACGATTGGATATTGCTTAGTCAGCTCTTCCAGATAGTGAGTGAACTCTTGAGAAGTGAAGGTTTTACCTTCGCCTTTCAGCTCATAGTTGCCAGTTTCTTTGTTATAGAACTCAGAAGCTGCACAGTCCATCGCCAAAGTCACATCTTTACCCAGTACATAACCTGCTTGTTCTACGGCTTCTTTAATTGCAGCCAGTGCAGCAGCATTAGACTCCAGGTTAGGCGCATAACCACCTTCGTCACCAACTGCAGTGCTCATGCCTTTAGACTTCAGAACTTTCGCCAGGTTGTGGAATACTTCAGAACCGATACGTACCGCTTCTTTCAGAGTTTTAGCGCCGATTGGCTGAATCATAAACTCTTGAATATCAACGTTGTTATCAGCGTGCTCACCACCGTTGATGATGTTCATCATTGGTAATGGCATAGAGAATTTGCCCGGGGTACCGTTCAGTTCAGCAATGTGCTCAAATAAAGGCATGCCTTTTGATGCTGCCGCTGTTTTAGCAGCTGCTAAAGAAACTGCCAGAATCGCGTTAGCACCGAATTTAGATTTGTTTTCAGTGCCATCTAAGTCGATCATGATCTTATCGATGTTAGCCTGATCTTTTGCATCTTTACCAATAACAGCTTGTGCAATTGGGCCGTTTACTGCAGCAACAGCTTTCAGTACACCTTTACCCATATAACGTGCTTTATCGCCGTCACGCAGTTCCAGAGCTTCGCGGGAACCTGTAGAAGCACCTGATGGCGCAGCAGCCAGACCTACAAAACCGCCTTCTAAATGAACTTCAGCTTCAACAGTGGGATTGCCACGAGAGTCGATAATTTCACGACCGAGCACTTTAACGATTTTGGACATTCGGTTTTCCTCAGTACAAGTTGATTAAACTACAAACTGTAGATTGCGACACCTCATTGCGTCGCACACTCTGGCCTGATGTATCGATAAACGCATGTCTGAACATGTTGCGTTTACAACCCGTAATCAGGCCGGGCTTACTGAATACTTTTAATACTATTACTGACCGCTTAGTCTGCCTGACGCTTCTGGTACTCACCAGCCGCCTTCACAAAACCGGCAAACAGTGGGTGGCCATCACGCGGAGTTGATGTGAACTCCGGGTGGAACTGACTGGCAACAAACCATGGATGATCAGGCAGTTCAATAATTTCCACCAGTTTATGGTCAGCGGAACGCCCTGCTACAAGTAACCCTGCTGCTTCAATCTGCGGCAGCAGCATATTGTTCACTTCATAGCGATGGCGATGACGTTCTGTAATTGTTGGTGAACCGTACAGTTCACGTACCAGGCTGCCTTCAGTTAAATGACATAACTGGCTGCCTAAACGCATGGTTCCACCTAAATCGCTCTCTTCTGTGCGAACTTCAACATTCCCCTCTTCATCACGCCATTCAGTGATCAGCGCAATAACCGGGTACTTACAGTCTGGCACAAATTCGGTCGAGTTAGCATCGGGCATGCCAACAACATTACGTGCAAACTCCATCAACGCTACCTGCATGCCTAAACAGATACCCAGATAAGGGATCTTATTCTCACGAGCATAGCGGGCGGCAGTGATTTTGCCTTCCACACCGCGGTAGCCGAAACCACCGGGAACCAGAATCGCATCAAGACCAGACAGAACTTCTTCACCTCTGACCTCAACATCCTGCGAATCGATTAGCTTTATATTAACGCTGAATCGATTCTTCAGTCCACCATGCTTTAATGCTTCGATGACAGATTTATAAGCATCCGGCAATTCTACGTACTTACCGACCATGCCAATAGTGACTTCGCGGGTAGGATTCGACTCTTCATAAATCACCTGTTCCCACTCAGATAAGTTGGCTTCAGGAAGATCGAAACGGAAGCGTTTACAGATGAATTCATCCAGCCCTTGCGATTTCAACAACGCAGGGATTTTATAAATAGAATCAACATCTTTTAGAGAGATAACGGCCTTTTCAGGCACGTTACAGAACAGGGCTATTTTAGCCCGCTCGTTGGCAGGAACAGCGCGATCGGAACGACATACCAGAATGTCTGGTTGAATACCGATAGAGAGTAATTCTTTTACTGAATGCTGGGTTGGTTTAGTTTTCACTTCACCTGAAGCCGCCATGTATGGCACCAGTGTCAAATGCATAAACAGTGTGTGCTCACGACCCACTTCAACCGCTAACTGGCGAATAGCTTCCAGGAACGGTAGTGATTCAATATCACCAACGGTGCCGCCCACTTCAACCAAAGCCACATCATGGCCTTCTGCACCCGCAATAACGCGTTCTTTAATTGCATTAGTGATATGAGGAATAACCTGAACGGTTGCTCCCAGATAGTCACCACGACGCTCTTTGCGTAATACATCGGAATAAATACGACCGGTCGTAAAGTTATTACGGCGGGTCATTTTAGTGCGGATAAAACGTTCGTAATGGCCCAAATCCAGATCGGTTTCTGCGCCGTCTTCGGTGACAAATACTTCACCGTGTTGAATTGGGCTCATGGTACCCGGATCGAGGTTAATGTAAGGATCCAGCTTCATCATAGTGACGTTTAAGCCACGAGCTTCAAGGATAGCGGCCAGAGAGGCTGCTGCAATACCTTTACCGAGTGAGGATACAACCCCGCCTGTCACAAATATATAATTAGTTGTCATGCTGAACCTGAAGGTTAGGTTTAAAAGACTAAAATGGAGGTACTAGGACGGGAAAGTAGTATACCAGACCCTTTCCCTCACAACAAACGCTGAAATCAGATAGTGAAAATTAATCTATTTCTCTGTCTGATTTTCCAGGCTTTTTACCTGTTGCCATGCTGCTTCCATTTCATCCAGCGATGCTTGCTCCATCGATTTTCCAGATTGAGCAACCAATTGTTCTACCTGACGGAAACGACGTTCAAATTTACGGTTAGCCGCCTGCAGGGCGCTTTCTGCTTTATGACCCAAGTGACGACTTAAGTTAACGGTGGCAAAAAATAAATCGCCTAACTCCTCTTCCAGTTTAGACTGGTCGATGACAACTTGCTTAGCTTCATGCATCACTTCGTCGATCTCTTCATATACCTTATCCAACACCGGGCCTAAGGTTGTCCAATCAAATCCTACTGAAGCACAGCGCTTTTGAATTTTATGGGCACGCATCAATGCGGGTAACACTTCCGGAATATCATCTAACACAGAGAACTGTGCCTTCTGCGCCCGCTCTTCGCCTTTACGCTTTTCCCAACCGGCAATCACTTCCTGACTGTCATGTTGAGTTTGAGTGTCAAAAACATGAGGATGACGGCGCTCCAGTTTATCGCTAATGCTGTTACAGATATCATCAAAATCAAACCGGTTTTGCTCATCCGCCATACGCGCATAAAACACCACCTGAAACAGCAAATCCCCCAACTCCTCACGCAAATCGCCAAAATCTGAACGCCGGATCGCATCCAGCACTTCATAAGTCTCTTCCAGCGTATAAGGCGCAATAGTCTCAAAGGTCTGCTGCTTATCCCAGGGACATCCATTTTCCGGGTCACGTAACCGGTTCATAATATTCAGCAACCGCTGAATAGGCGTAATCTGATCCATTATTTATCTTCTGATTGGTGAAAATACATTTAAAATTATAAATGTATAAAGGGGCTTTAATTGATCTTTTGAGACTACTAACAATCCTAATAAATCGGCATCAATGGACATTCCGGTCGTAAAATCTAATATGCTTATATTGACTTGGTGCTCGACCGGAAGACCACCAATACTTAGCTTCAGTGTATGTCGAGCCTGGCCTCCCGACAATTGACTCTTTTAAAACACAAAACTGAGCAAATTAATGATACTAATCGAGCTAAACGACGGGAGGGATTGCCGTTGGGGTCGTAGCAGCTTTAGCTGCCGGAGCGCCCCTAGGGAATCCAGGCCCGTCGCACTCCGCAGCTAAGTACAAATTGTTTTCCGGCCGAGCACAAAGGCAATATAAGCACTTTATAATTACGGCCGGAACATCCACAACAGCCAATAATACAACCTCAACAAAAAAGGTTACTTAACTCCCAACCGCTTAGCCTCAATAATATCCGGCAACTGATTGATCCGCGACAGCACCCGATCCAACACCTGCAAATTATACAGCTCGATCTCCATATCAATAGTTGCCATCTGCTTTTTCACATCGCTGCGGCTGGAGACGCTAAGTACATTTACTTTTTCATTGGCCAAAATAGTGGTGATATCGCGCAGCAACCCGCTGCGATCGTTGGCAACCACACGCACCACCAGCGAATAACCGCTGGAGTAACAGTCACCCCATACCGCTTCCACCAGACGCTCTGGCGCATGGTTTTTCAGCTCATTTAACTGATCGCAATCGGAACGATGAATAGAAATACCACGCCCCTGAGTGATAAAGCCGACAATATCATCCCCCGGAATTGGTTGGCAGCAGCGTGCGATATGGTGCATCAGGTTACCGACCCCTTCTACCACAATCTGGCTGTTATTCTTTGCATTACGCTGTTGAGCATTTGCCGTTTTTTGATTCAACTGACGCAGCGCTTCGCGATCCGCTTCTTCTGCCGTTGGTTGGTTAAACTTGCTTTGCAGGAAGTTCACCAACTGATTGAGGCGAATATCACCACCGCCAATACCGGCCAACACTTCATCAAAAGAGTGCACGTTATAACGCGGCACCAGCAGTTTTTCTGCATCTTTAAAGCTGATACTCAAACGCTCCAGCTCATCATCAAGAATCTGGCGACCGGCAAGAATATTCTTATCCCGATCCTGCTTCTTAAACCACGCCTGAATTTTGGCACGTGCTCTGCTGCTGTTAACGAACCCCAGATTTGGGTTCAACCAATCCCGACTTGGGTTAGGTTGTTTTTGGGTAATGATTTCAATCTGATCGCCCATCTGTAATTGATAGGTGAAAGGAACGATACGCCCACCAATTTTGGCACCGATACAACGGTGTCCTACATCGCTGTGGATGTGATAGGCAAAATCCAACGGTGTGGAACCGGTTGGCAAATCAATGACATCGCCTTTCGGGGTAAATACATATACCCGATCGTCAAATACCTGACTTCTGACCTCGTCCAGCATTTCACCGCTGTCAGACATCTCTTCCTGCCAGGCGATCAATTTACGTAACCAGGCAATACGCTCTTCATAACCGGAACGGCCAGAAACCGTACTGCCTTCTTTATATTTCCAGTGAGCTGCAACCCCCAGCTCCGCATCTTCATGCATCTGACGGGTACGAATTTGAATCTCTACTGCATGTCCTTTCGGGCCAAACACCACCGTATGAATCGACTGATAGCCATTAGGTTTTGGGTTAGCCACATAGTCATCAAACTCGCTGGGCAGATGACGGAAATGGGTATGCACAATACCCAACGCCGCATAGCAATCCTGCAAACGTTCGACGACGATCCGCACGGCGCGCACGTCATATAGCTCTTCAAAGGCCAGTGCCTTCTTCTGCATTTTGCGCCAGATACTGTAAATATGCTTTGGTCGGCCATAGATCTCCCCCTGAATGCCTTGCTCTTTCATCGAGTCACGCAGGGTTTGCACAAAAGTATCAATATACACTTCGCGATCGATACGGCGTTCGTGCAGCAAATTAGCTATCTGTTTATATTCGGCAGGATGCAAATAGCGGAAGCAGAAATCTTCCATTTCCCACTTTAACTGGCCAATCCCTAAACGATTAGCCAGCGGAGCATAGATGTTAAAACACTCTTTAGCCGCCAGAACGCGGACTTCTTCTGCTTCATCTTTGACTTCACGCAGATGAGCAATACGCTCAGCCAGCTTGATAACCACGCAGCGAAAATCTTCCACCATCGCTAACAGCATGCGACGAACGTTATCTACCTGTATGGACGTGTTAGAACCATTGTGTGTTGCATTAAGCTGACGGATAGCATCCATATCCAGTACGCCATGTACCAGATTGGCAACCTCACTACCAAACTGCTCTTTTACCGTCTCTTCATCAATAATTTTGGCGTCAGCTAATGGAAACAGTAGCGCTGCGCGCATACTCTCGTTGTCCATACTGAGGGTAGCTAAAATTTCCACTACCTCCAACCCACGCCATAACAGGAGGGAAGCATCCGGATTGCCCTGAACCTGCTGCTCACAATACCGCCAGGTGTCTGCCAAACGTTCGCATAATTCCGGGCTGCTAATGCCCAGACTACCGATCCATTTATCCAGCTCAAACTCTCCGGCTGTATTTAAATGCGCACTTCTTACCGCAACCATAAAGCTTCCTCATTACTGACTATCAGGATTCTTACTTCTTAATAAATAGCGCCATTGACTCAATATGCCCCGTTTGCGGAAACATATCCAGCATACGTAATTGGTTTAACTGGTATCCGCCTGACAACAGAACTTTACTGTCTTCCACCAGTGTCAATGGATTACAGGAGACATACACAATGCGCTCAGGGTTTAAGCTGACGATTTGCGACATGGCTTCCGCTGCTCCTGCTCTGGCAGGATCTAACAACACTTTATCAAAACCTTCGCTCGCCCACGACTGTTGACTGACATCCTGTTCTAAATTGTGGTGCAAAAACTCAACATTTAATAAGCCATTTATGCGAGCATTTTGTTGCCCTCTGGTTACCAAAGCCTCTACACCTTCCACTCCAGTAACCCGTAAAGCACGCTTAGCGATAGGCAACGTAAAGTTTCCCATGCCGCAAAATAGATCCAATACCCGATCGGTCGGCTGTAGTTCCAACCAGTCGAGTGCCTGCTGAATCATTAACTGATTAACACCAGCATTAACCTGAATAAAATCTCGTGGATTAAAGCCAAGGGTTAAATCATCCACCCGATAATCAGGCTCTTCACCCATTAATCGCTCCAGTGAATCACTCTCACTCGCCAGATAAATCGCTATCTGATGCTGTTCAGCAAACTGGAGCAAATGTTGGCGATCGCTTTCTGGCAATGGCACTAAATGACGCAGTACCAACAGCGGCCCGTTATCTGCCATTACCAGCTCGGCATGCCCCAGTTTTTTTACTACCGAGAGCGCACTCAGGCAATCTCTCAAAGGAACCAGTAATTGTTCCAGTTCAGAAACCAGAATCGGACATTCCGTCATTTCCACTAAATCATTAGAAGCACGCTGACGAAAGCCCATCTGTAAATGTTGCTGCTTCACCTGATACTGCAACCCCAAGCGGGCACGGCGGCGATAATGATATCCCTGAGCAAAAATCACGCTCCCCTGAACAGGATTTAACCCAGTTTCTCGTTTAAACAGCTGGCTGAGCGCTTTAGATTTGCTACTATGCTGCAAATCTGTGGAAACATGTTGCTGATTACAGCCTCCGCAAATACCATAATGTGAGCAAAGCGGTGTCATTCGCTGCGGGCTCGGCGATAAAATACGGATCGTTTTGGCTTTAGAATAATTTCGTTTATTCTCGTAAATCTGCGCTTCAACCTGCTCCTGAGGAAGCGCGCCAGAAATAAAGATCGTTTTTCCGTTATCGCGAGCAACCCCTTGCCCTTGAGTATCAAGGTCATGGGGAATAATATTGATAGTTTGTTGTGCCGCCTTGCGGCGACCGGGCGAGTAAAATTGCGCCATAATATTTGAATAAAGATTTCCGTAGTTTATTACTATCTATACAATCGGGTATGTCACTAAGTCGCTAATTGTCACATATTGTCGTCCCATATTGGAACCTTATGACCAAATACAGCCTTCGGGCCCGCATGATGATACTGATCCTTGCCCCAACCCTGTTAATCGGGCTTCTGATCAGTACCTTTTTCGTGGTTCACCGCTATAACGAGCTACAGGACCAGCTAGTTGATTCTGGCTCCAGCATCATTGAACCTCTTGCCATTGCCAGTGAATATGGCATGACGTTCAGTAACCGCGAAGGCGTTCGTCAATTGGTCAGTATGTTACACCGACGCCACTCAAATATCGTGCGTTCTATTGCTGTTTTTGACACGCAAAATCACTTATTAGTGACTTCTAACTTCCATCAAAATTATACCTTATTACAGCTGCCCAAGGGGGCGGCAATTCCGGATGATTTAACCGTTACTACTAAAGGGGATTCATTAATTCTCAGAACGCCTATTGTCTCGGAAAATCAGCTACCGGATATGGATGTCAGTTTGGAACCCGGCCATAGCACGCTGGGCTATATTGCCATCGAGCTGGATTTACGTACCGTTCGATTGCAGCAATATAAAGAAATTTTCGTCGCTACTTTATTGCTTAGCCTCTGTTTATGTATTGCCATGCTGTTTGCCTATCGCCTGATGCGCGATGTGACCGGCCCAATCCGCAACATGGTTAACACCGTAGACCGTATTCGTCGTGGTCAGCTCGATAGCCGGGTTGAAGGCTATATGCTGGGCGAATTGGACATGTTGAAAAACGGGATAAACTCGATGGCCATGTCCCTTGCCGCTTATCATGAAGAGATGCAGCAAAATATCGATCAGGCCACTTCTGATCTGCGGGAAACACTGGAGCAGATGGAGATCCAGAACGTAGAGCTGGATCTGGCCAAAAAACGCGCTCAGGAAGCGGCCAGAATTAAATCAGAGTTCCTGGCCAACATGTCCCATGAGTTACGAACACCGCTTAATGGTGTGATTGGCTTCACTCGTCAAACGCTGAAAACATCGTTGACGCCAACGCAAACTGATTATCTGCAAACCATTGAGCGCTCGGCTAACAACCTGCTAAACATCATCAATGATGTGCTGGATTTCTCCAAGCTGGAAGCCGGTAAACTGGTGTTAGAACACATTCCGTTCTCACTGAGGGATACCGTCGATGAAACGGCAATCCTGCTGGCTCATAGTGCTCATGAGAAATCGCTGGAACTGACGCTAAACATTAATAATGATGTGCCGGATAACATCGTAGGTGACCCATTACGCTTACAGCAAGTGATCATGAACTTGCTGGGAAATGCCATCAAGTTCACTGAACAGGGCAATATTGATATCAATATCGAACTACGTATGCTGCATGAAAACAGTGCCGATATTGAGATTCAGGTTCACGACACCGGTATCGGTATTTCTGAACGCCAGCAGTCACAGCTGTTCCAGGCCTTCCGTCAGGCAGACGCGAGTATTTCCCGTCGTCATGGTGGTACCGGCTTGGGTCTGGTGATCACTCAGCGTTTAGTGAAGGAAATGGGTGGTGATATCTGTTTCCACAGTCAGTTGCATAAAGGTTCAACCTTCTGGTTCCATATTAATCTGGAGCTAAGTGACCGCTCTATTCTGGGTGATGGCCGCCATCTGACCAAGCTGTCTGGTCAACGAATTCTGTATGTGGAAGCTAATCCAGCCGCAACCCAGGCTACGCTAAATATCTTCCAGTCAGAGCCGGTAGAAGTTATTCATTATGATAATTTCGATCAGATTCCAGAGAAGCATCAGCAATACGATATCGTTTTGCATGGTGTCCCCATTGCTACCGATGATATTGATAAATACACCAACGGCGCAATGAAGCAGGCGCTATCGCTTTCTGAACGTTTGATTCTGGCGATTCCAAATCAACCTCATATGGATGCGGAAACCCTGAAGCAAGCCGGAGCTCAGGCCTGTCTGTTTAAGCCACTTTCGCGTAATCGACTGTTTAATGCTTTACTGGCAGCGCAGTCATCGCCTGAACCACAGGTAATAGAAAAAACGCATCATCTGCCACTGACCGTCATGGCCGTTGATGATAATCCGGCAAACCTGAAACTGATTGGCGTATTACTTGAAGATCTGGTTTCCAGCGTGATTCTGTGCCACAGCGGAGAAGAAGCGATCGCTCAGGCGAAAAAACACGATCTGGATATTATCCTGATGGATATTCAAATGCCGGAAATTGACGGTATTAAAGCCGCTGAGCTGATTCGTAAGTTACCAAACCATATCACTACGCCAATTGTTGCGGTCACTGCTCACGCTGCGATTGGCGAGCGAGAACGTCTGATGAATGCGGGAATGGACGACTATCTGGCTAAACCTATAAACGAAGATATGCTGTTTAATGTGCTAAAAGCCCAGTGCCGCATTCCATTAAGCATTCAGACTAAAGAGCCGCTTATTCCGGCAAGTCGCATGGAAACCAGACCCGCTACCGTAGCATCGACATCGCTGGATTGGGAACTGGCACTACGTCAGGCGGCAAATAAAGAAGATTTGGCTCGTGATTTGCTAAAAATATTGGTCGATTTCTTGTCTGAAGTTGAAGAACGGGTTCAGGCCGTATTGGATGGCAATAAAGATGATGACATCATAAATATCATTCATAAGCTGCATGGAAGCTGTAGTTACAGCGGTGTACCACGCTTGAAGCAACTGTGTCAGTATCTGGAGAGCCAGCTGCGTAATGGAACCGCACCGGAAGATCTGGAACCTGAATGGATGGAGCTGTTAGATGAATTCGAAAATGTCAGAAGAGAAGCGATTGATTTTATCGAAACAGAGTAAATGATAATTTAAAAGCTACTTAGTGATTCTGTCTCTGTCGCCCCGCTAATCGCGGGGCGATGTCGTTCTGATAGCAACTAAAATAACATTACTTTCTTGCCGCCAGCATCAATGCCTTCATATCCGCCACTGCTGCATGTAATCCTGACATTACTGCCCTGCCAATAATAGCGTGCCCAATATTCAGCTCATAAATTTCAGGCAACGCGGCAATTGCCTGAACGTTATGGTAAGTCAATCCGTGTCCGGCATTCACATGCAAACCTTTACCGGCTGCATAAGTAGCCGCCTGAGCAATACGCAGCAGTTCAGCTTCACGCTCCAGCTCATTTTCTGCATCGGCATAACGACCGGTATGGATTTCAATAAAAGTGGCGCCAACCGCTACGGCTGCATCAATTTGACGATGGTCTGCATCTATAAATAAGGATACGGAAATACCTGCTTCCACCAGACGCCCGACCGCTACCGTCATTTTATCGATTTGACCGGCCACATCTAACCCACCCTCAGTGGTCACTTCCTGGCGTTTTTCCGGAACCAGACAGCAGAATGCTGGTTTTATTTCACAGGCAATACCCACCATCTCATCGGTTACCGCCATTTCCAGATTCATACGGGTCTGAATGGTCTGGCTAAGCAATTTAACATCCCGATCGGTAATGTGGCGGCGATCTTCCCGTAGATGGATAGTAATACCATCCGCCCCCGCCTGTTCGGCAATAAACGCTGCCTGAACCGGATCGGGATACTGGGTACCACGAGCATTACGTAAAGTTGCAATATGGTCGATATTAACGCCTAACAATAAATCCGACATGACTCCACCTTAAAAGTTAATGAATGCCTTTCCAACGCCAGAGGCTGACATTTTTCATTTTCCAATCGTTTTAACCACAATCCGGTGTGATATAACGCCTGATATTCAGAATGGACTAAAAAATCTGCTCCATTCTTTTACCGGATTTAATCAGAAAAGAAAATCAAATCAGAAATTTTAACTGCTGAACAAGGTGTAAACCTTTAATGATTACGGTTCATCAACGGGCAACGCCGAGTCTGAGGAGGGTTTCTTAATGGTAAACTGGCGGAACAGCTCACGACTTTTCAGCGGCTTGCCCCCTAAATAGGGTTTCAGTGCGATGCGGGTAAAACGTTTGGCGGCTTTAAGCGTATCAACATCGGGAAACTCCCGATTGGCCAAAGCCTGTAAATCACGGCCGGTAAAAGAGAAGTGGTCTACCACCAGACTGGCAATAAACCCTTTTTCTGCCCGATAGCGGTAAGTCATCTGATCGGTGACTGGTTCACCGCTGCCAGCACAGTGTAGAAAATCGATGCCATATCCCAAGTGGCTCAGCAAAGCGAGTTCAAAACGACGAAGGATGCGCTCAGGCGAACCAGAAACACCAGCAAGCGATTGAATACATTCTAAATAATCGAAAAACAGCGAGGAGTATGGCGTTTCGGCTTCCAGTACTCTGTCCAGCACTTCATTCACGTAAAGGCCGCTATACAGGGTCAGGCCAGAGAGTGGTAACGAAAGGGAAACGGCTTCCGCGGCGCGTAACGTTTTAACTCCACCTTTCCCGCCCCAGCGAACCAAAAGAGGCGTAAAGGGCTGCAAGCAGCCCTTTAAGTGTGAGCGACGACCGCGGGCACCTTTGGCTAATAACTTTATTCTACCGTGACTTTCTGTAAACAGATCCAGTAGTAAACTGGTTTCACTGTAAGGTCGTCCGTGCAGAACAAAAGCCCGTTGCCAGCCGTCAATCATGCTTACCTTCAGAGGTCGTCGGTATATCCCAGACTGCGCAATGCTCGTTCATCATCCGCCCAGCCTGATTTCACTTTCACCCAAAGCTCCAGATGAACTTTGGCTTCGAACATCTCTTCCATATCGTGACGGGCTTCAATACCGATAGTTTTGATTTTTTGACCTTTGTTACCAATAACCATCTTCTTCTGGCCTTCACGCTCGACCAGAATCAAACCATTAATGTCATAGCCACCGCGCTCGTTAGTCACGAAGCGTTCAATTTCCACCGTAACTGAATAAGGCAGTTCTTCCCCCAGAAAACGCATCAGCTTCTCACGAATAATTTCAGAAGCCATAAAGCGCTGAGAGCGATCGGTAATGTAATCTTCAGGGAAGTGGTGCTCCGCTTCCGGTAGCAGTTTACGCACGATACCGGCGATAGTATCAAGATTCATGTTCTTCTCTGCGGAGATAGGAACAATATCCATAAAGTTCATCTGCTGGCTTAAGAAAGCCATGTGTGGCAGTAACGCTTCTTTATCCGTAACGTTATCCACTTTGTTGATAGCCAGAATAACCGGGCATTTTAAGCTGCGCAGCTTATTTACGACCATTTCATCATCAGGTGTCCAGTGGGTACCTTCCACCACAAAGATCACCAGCTCGACATCACCAATCGAGCTGCTGGCAGCCCGGTTCATCAGGCGGTTGATGGCGCGTTTTTCTTCAATATGTAACCCCGGGGTATCCACATAAATTGCCTGATAAGGCCCTTCGGTGTGAATTCCCATAATACGGTGACGAGTGGTTTGCGCTTTACGTGAAGTAATCGATACCTTCTGACCTAAAAGCTGGTTCAGCAATGTTGATTTACCAACGTTAGGGCGGCCCACGATAGCAATAAAGCCACAGTATTGCTTATCCGTATCGGTTAATTGATTATCTGTTGTCATTCCAATCCTAAATATAACGAATTATTTATTCATTAAAATCAATCAATTAATTTTTATGAGTTGATTTTAATGTATTTGCTAATAAGCAGGCGTGAGCGTGGTTGATCTTTGCTCAGCGGTTTTCGTTGTGAATGTGGGTAATATTAGCATTGATTGGGGTGGTTTGATATCACTGGCTGGGATGAGAGAAGTGATTAAGTCATGGGCTCAAATAGAAAGATCAAAAGAAAAAAGCTAAGGAATAATTACCACTTTATTCACTACAATCGCCCAAGGCTGGCTGCCAGCATGGCAATAAGTCCAACCAACGTTAAACCGCTGCCGATAATGATAACAGGAACCAGTGCACCGAATACGATTGGGCGAGTGTAAGGGGCGACTTCTAATTTAAATTCGGGGCGAATCTTCTCTGGAGTGGTACAGGCCACCTGATATTTTCCGGGTCTGTCGCACTGGAAATAACCTAAAGGAAGTGACATGTTACCACGCATATCTGTTCGCCGTACGGTAAACAGGTTAAAGCGGCTAAAGGATGTGTATTCGATACTTTGTGCGGAATTGATTTCTTTAACAGAAAATTTAGCTGAAAAATGAGCAACCCCAACAATAAACTTTAATGGGGGTATAACTACCGAAATCACATATCGTCCAGATTCCGGAAGGTCGACCTCTTGTTCAGACTCTGGCGTGGCCGGAAAAACATAGCGCGTGTTGGGAGAAATTATTTTCCGTGCTCGTAAAATAGCAATAACCAGAATTGCACTACCGGCAATAAAACAGAAAGGAGCAAGAAAATAAAGAAATGGGAGTAGTATGCTCATCGATTATCAATCCGTTGATAAAACACCGGCAAAGACATTTAGCTAATGCGCTCACCCGATTAAAATGAGCGCACTGTATTGATTATTCCAGACCTAAATGTTTCAGCGCCTGCTCTGCTGCAGCTTGTTCTGCCTTACGGCGACTGGAACCAATACCGATAATGGCATCGTTGATACCACTCACCTGACAGTGAATAGTAAACTCCTGATCGTGGGCTTCCCCTTTCACTTGAGTTACCAAATAGCTGGGTAATGGCAAATGACGACCCTGTAAAAACTCTTGCAGACGAGTTTTTGGATCTTTTTGTTTATCACCCGGGCTGATCTCATCTAAACGACTTTGATACCAGGCCAAAATCAATTGCTGAACACGATGAATATCACTATCAAGATAAACCGCACCGATTAATGCTTCTACCGTATCAGCTAAAATAGATTCACGGCGGAAACCACCGCTTTTCAATTCACCCGGCCCCAGACGCAGACATTCACCTAAATCGAACTCACGTCCCATTTCAGCCAGCGTGTTGCCTCTCACCAGCGTCGCGCGCATACGGCTCATGTCGCCTTCATCTACGCGAGGAAAGCGCTGATAAAGTGCATCAGCAATAACAAAACTCAGGATAGAATCGCCCAAAAACTCCAGACGTTCATTATGTTTACTGCTGGCACTTCGATGTGTCAGAGCTTGCTGTAAAAGCGATTGCTGTTGAAACGTATAACCCAGCTTTCGCTGTAGCCTCTCAATGATGATGGGGTTCATGCATTACCAACAAATTGTTCCAAACGAGAAAAAATAACGGCCTAGCTTAACGGTTATCCAGCTAAAGCACTACTATGTTATGGCGAGATAATAAAAAAATCCGGATCTAAGGGGTTATAAATCCGGACTATTCACATCTGAGACAGTATAACTTAGAACGAATTAGTGAATTCCGCCAATACGACTAAAACGTATACCGGTTGGCCACTCACCTTCTTGTTTTTCAAAGCTCATCCAGATCCCTGTTGCTTTACCAACAAAGTTCTCTTCCGGTACAAAACCCCAGAAACGGCTATCCGCACTATTGTCGCGGTTATCACCCATCATGAAGTATTTGCCTTCCGGCACAATCCAGGTATTAACCGGAGCACCAGGTTGTTGATAATAATCACCCGCGCTGTTTGCCACACCAGGAATCATTAACGTCTGATGGAACTCATCGCCCAGTTTTTCGTTACGTTCAACCATATACACACCGCGTAAACCTTCAGCGCGTTCTGCTTCAGTTTTAGTATCAATGAAGCGCGTGGTCATCTGATTAGCACCACCGGCAGAGGGCTCAAAGCCAATAAACCAGCTGCTTTTCTCCAACTCAGAATACTCCAGCTCAGACGCCGGTTTACACTCTTTAGCGGTAGGACAGGCTGGAGTGATAGTTAACTTTTTCGACGTTGGATCAAAATGAACGGTATCTCCCGGCAACCCTACTACACGCTTGATATAATCGATATTCTTATCCAGAGGATATTTAAATACCGCAATATCACCACGCTGTGGAGTACCTGTTTTAATCAGTGTTGTCTGGGTAATAGGATCTTTAATGCCATAGGCATACTTCTCTACCAGAATAAAATCACCGATCAGCAGCGTTGGCATCATGGAACCGGATGGAATTTGAAAAGGCTCATATAAAAAAGAGCGCAGAACAAACACAACCGCCAATACGGGAAACACAGAAACACAGCTTTCAATCCAGCCTGGCTGCCTGGCCACCCTGGCCAGCGCTTTACCATCAATCTTTCCGTCGGTCTCAACCCTGAGAGCTTCGATCTTAATGCGTCGCGCAGGCGCCCACTTAAAGCGGTCCAGACACCAGATGATTCCCGTCACCAGCGTGGCCACAGCTAAAATTAAGGCAAACATATTCGCCATGCGAACTCCTTATTACTTATTTACCAACGTGAAGAATAGCCAGGAACGCTTCCTGAGGAACTTCGACGTTCCCCACTTGCTTCATGCGCTTCTTACCATCTTTCTGTTTCTGCAATAGCTTTTTCTTACGGCTCACGTCGCCGCCGTAACATTTGGCCAATACGTTTTTGCGTAATTGTTTAACCGTGGAGCGGGCAATCACGTGGTTACCAATAGCGGCCTGAATCGCAATATCAAACTGCTGACGCGGAATAAGTTCACGCATTTTTTCTACCAGATCGCGACCGCGGTTTTGTGAATTATCCCGGTGAGTGATCAATGCCAGGGCATCTACCCGATCGCCGTTAATCAGTACATCTACCCGTACCATGTCAGAGGTCTGGAAGCGTTTAAAACCATAATCCAGTGAGGCATAACCACGAGAGGTTGACTTCAATCGGTCAAAGAAGTCCAGAACCACTTCCGCCATCGGAATATCATAACTCAGGGCAACCTGATTGCCGTGATACACCATATTGGTCTGCACACCACGCTTCTCAATACACAGCGTGATGACATTACCCAGAAATTCCTGCGGCAATAACATATGGCACTCCGCGATAGGTTCGCGCAGCTCTTCGATATTGTTCAACGGCGGCAGCTTAGACGGGCTGTCGACATAAACCGTCTCACCCGTGGTAGTGATCACCTCGTATACCACCGTTGGTGCGGTAGTGATCAGATCAAGATCATATTCACGTTCCAGACGTTCCTGAATAATCTCCATATGTAGCAGACCCAGGAAGCCACAGCGGAAGCCAAAGCCCAGCGCCGTTGAGTTTTCTGGTTCATAAAACAGAGAGGCGTCATTCAGGCTTAATTTGCCCAATGCATCACGGAATGCTTCATAATCATCAGAACTGATGGGGAACAGACCCGCATAGACCTGAGGTTTGACTTTTTTAAAGCCCGGCAGCGCTTTTTCTGCTGGCTTATGCGCATTGGTCAGGGTATCCCCCACCGGTGCACCGAGAATATCTTTGATGGCACAAACCACCCAGCCTACTTCGCCGCAGCCTAAGGCTTCGGTATCTATCCGCTTCGGTGTAAAAATACCTAAACGATCCACGCCGTAAGTTTGGCCAGTGCTCATCACTTTAATCTTATCGTTTTTACGCAGTACGCCATTTTTAATTCGTACTAACGACACAACGCCAAGATAGTTATCAAACCATGAATCGATTATCAGCGCCTGTAACGGCTCATCGGCTGAACCTGATGGAGGTGGAATATCGCGAACTAAGCGTTCCAGCACATCAGGTACACCCATACCGGTTTTGGCCGAACAGCGAACAGCATCGGTAGCGTCGATTCCGACAATGTCTTCGATTTCCTGTGCAGCACGATCGGGGTCCGCTGCCGGTAAATCGATCTTATTCAGAACCGGAACCACTTCCAGATCCATTTCAATAGCGGTGTAGCAGTTTGCCAGCGTTTGGGCTTCCACCCCTTGTCCGGCATCAACGACCAGCAGCGCACCTTCACAAGCCGCCAATGAACGTGACACTTCATAAGAGAAGTCAACGTGCCCCGGAGTATCGATAAAGTTCAACTGATAGGTTTGACCATCCTGTGACTTATAATCCAGCGTCACGCTTTGCGCTTTAATGGTAATGCCACGCTCCCGCTCCAGATCCATAGAATCCAGAACCTGTGCCGCCATTTCACGATCGCTCAACCCGCCACAAATTTGAATAATACGGTCGGACAACGTCGACTTACCGTGGTCAATGTGGGCGATGATCGAAAAGTTTCTTATATTCTTATTTGCTATACTTTTATTATCAGTCATTTACCTAGATCCGGCTGATACAGAAACCCACTGATGCAAGGAATATATTGTAAATCCCCACACAGCAAAAATTCACTTAATCTCTAAACTGGCGGACATTCTACACGTCACCATGACTAAAACATAGCAACATACGCTATCAGCTAACCAGTTAACTGCTATCGCGACTCTTTTTTTCCTGACGAATTATCGCTGAAATCAGTCATCGCGTTAAATTACAAAAAATGAAACTTCAAGCATTGAACATCATCTTTCTAAATATTCAAATAAATTGAACAAGTAAATCAATTCTCTCCGCTATTCATTCGGGTCAGTTCATCTAGAATGTGTGTTACCGAAAGACAACAATCTTTCAACATTTTAATTAACTGGAGTTATCTACCATGAAAAGCATCAAATTTATTGCAACTGCCGCTATCCTTACCACATTATCTTTCAGCACTCTTGCTGCTGAACAAGTGACTCGTACTCAAGCAGAAAATTTGGATAAGATTGGCACCGTTTCTGCCAGCGATGCACGCTCTTTATCTGCATTAGAAAGTAAACTGGCAGCTAAAGCCGAAGCGATGGGTGCAAGCCACTATTATGTTAACTCTGCATCTACCAGCGAAAATATCCACGGTACTGCGATCATTTATAAATAAGTCATCTACACTATCGCGTTCTTTTTAACGCTTTCATCATCCCGACTTCCTGAATCAATCACTCCGCCCTGCGGGGTGATTTTTCTATTGTGTTATTGAG
Source organism: Limnobaculum allomyrinae (assembly GCF_016649425.1). Taxonomy (GTDB): domain Bacteria; phylum Pseudomonadota; class Gammaproteobacteria; order Enterobacterales; family Enterobacteriaceae; genus Limnobaculum; species Limnobaculum allomyrinae. The sequence continues at coordinate 602,682 of NZ_JADRCR010000002.1, read as the reverse complement.
AATAGATAAAAACGGGAAGAACGCAGGAATTCTATGAAATTTAATTCCCGGTTTGGCTTACAGAAGGAATGCCAATCTGCAATATGATCGGGTGAACTGATGCATTAGTAGCAAATTTCGCAGCATAAAAACGGGCAATAGCAAAACCAACAACGCCCCCAATAACAGCCCCAATAACTGCGGCAATATCGCTTTCCAGCCAATAATAGAACAGCCCAGAACAGAGCAGTATGCCCAACAGGGGAACCATATACACCAGCAATGCAGATAACAGCACGCCGGACTCAGGGATCCCCAACTCAACGCGCTGTCCTGGTGATAAGGGTTGCTCAACCGGAATTTGCAGATCGTGAATAACCTGAGGCCCGAGCTTGTTTAGTACACGTGTACCACAGGAAGCTTTTGACTGACAGCTACTGCAACCCGCTTGCTGTTCACAGCGTAACGTCGCAATACCCTGCTGCCAGTCGATAACGGTCGCCCACTCACGTAACATTTATCAGCCTTAATTTACCACAACACTGGTAGCTACGCGTTTAGCCGTGGCCGGAGGTAATTCACCAATGACGGTAATTTCTACATTATTGCGGGTTTCAGTATGAATAGTCCGACGTCCCTGACGCAGTGAATGTTCACTTGTCGGTCCCTGATAACTGTTAGGAGATACATTCAGTGAGAAACTGAATAACCCATCGGAATAGAGTCGAGATTCCACCACGCTATTCTTCGAATCAGAAACCGTGTGACGACTGCGTGAGAATTCAGAAAAACCTTGAGGTAACCAACCGGCACTCCAGCGCATGGTTAGTTTATCGCCGGGAGGAACGGCTAACAACGGCGGCATAACCGGCATCGAAAAGTCGGCCATCTTGGCTTTTACACTATCACCATCGCTAAAGGCCACTACGCGAAACTGTTCCAGCGTATCACCATCCCGATCGAGTAAATCGGTACGCAAAGGCAATTTAGTTTCAGTATCTAACCAAACCACGTAGCTATAACGTAATCCATCGCGCGGCACGACCCGTACAACATCACAAATACGATTAGCAATACGTGAACGCCCCACCGGAACAAAATCATAGTTTTGCTCTAAGCGATCAATATCGGCAAACACCAGAGAGGGTAATGAATCAACAATATGGTCACCGCGAATGCTAAAAGGCTCCATGCCCGGTTCAAAGTAACTCACTTCGATACCGCGCAATATTGCCTCCCGCTGAGGTCCGTCCATATTGATTAGCTGAACCAGCGGTTTACCATTTTGTATAGAATGCCTGTACTGCAAAGATTCAATGCCAACTTTGCTAACGTTCACATAAGAGAACTCATAGCTTAAAGTTTGGCTGGCATTGGTCATTTGCTGCAATAAAACTTCTGTAGGGTTTGGTGCGGAAACCGCAGCCAGGGGGAGCCCCCCCAGCAAACTACAAACAATAAACGCGATTGGTTTCATCGACTACTGAGTTAACCCTGTTGACGCAGAATTACTGGTTTTTGCACTGGTATCAGCCCTTGGTGCGATTTTCAGCTGTTCCGCGTGTAAACGTCGTTGTAATTCGTAGTCCTGCAGCATAGCGTTAATACGTTTACGCTGCTCCAGAACCTGTTGATTAGTATTCTGAGCGCCTTCAGTTGCCACATCAAAACTGACCGGGGATGCCTGTCCGCCTAACGGAATGGTATTAAATACCGGAGAATCTGGCGTACTGTCAGTGCCCTGTTGGTTGTACTGCTGAACACCAACAATCACCGCCAAAGATACACAGGCTGCCACACCAATTTGCCCAACCTGAGCAAACCATGGGCGAACTTTATGCCAGAATGGCATCTTCTGCCAGGTTGCCGGATGAGGCTGTGATACCACCGGTTTAGCAACGCCAGATAGTGTTGGCTCCAGCGCCAGTGCAGCTGAGACTTTGTCTGCTATATCGAAATGAACCACTTCGCCAATATCTCCACGTAGAGTATCGCGAATCAGGTGGTAGCGATGCCAACTTTGCTGAAGCGTTCTATCTTGGGACAGTCCATTGATAACTTCATTATCAATGCTTTCTCCATCCATCAGAGCGGAAAGCTTTTCTCTTTGCATGCCTAATACCCTTTCTCTTACAACATCCTGGAAGTCAGATACAAATACTATCGCTGTATCAGTGGTTGTACTTTATTATCAATTGCTTCACGGGCCCGGAATATTCTTGATCTTACTGTTCCTACCGGACAATCCATGATTTCTGCAATTTCTTCATAACTCAAACCATCGATTTCACGCAGGGTGATTGCCATCTTTAAGTCCTCAGGCAATGACTCGATAGTTCCAAAAACGATGCGTCTCAGTTCTTCAGACAACATTAAGTTCTCAGGGTTCGAAATTTCTTTTAATGCACCTGCATTTTCGAAGTTTTCTGCATCACCGGCATCCACATCACTTGAGGGAGGACGGCGCCCCTGAGCCACTAAATAATTTTTCGCGGTATTTACTGCTATTCGGTATAACCAGGTATAAAAAGCGCTGTCACCACGAAAAGACTCCAACGCTCTGTAGGCCTTAATAAAGGATTCCTGCGCCACATCAGCGACATCCGCCTGTGGTACATAGCGGGAAACAAGACCCGCAACTTTATTCTGGTAGCGAACAACCAGAATATTAAATGCGTTTTTATCGCCCTTTTGGACCCGTTCAACCAACACCTGGTCGGTTAACTGCTCGCTCATTCGAGGTAAAGTCTCCTCAACTATCTCGATGCGTTTCGTGCTGCCAAACTTATTTGTTGTCCTAATTTGAGCAAGCAACTTCTTAGAGACGCTGTTGAATGATTAGTTCCCAACATCTCACGCGTAATGATATCGTTAGCTGGTTTTTCAACCAATCTGCCTGTTATTTTGTCGTTCCGGAGCTCCCATCAGGTGCATGGCATCAGGATATTCAGCCAATACGCTTCTGTTTCCGGCCTGATTCGGTGTAGGCTACCATGATTTTCCATTTTCAGCCTCACTCTATACAAAAGATTGCATTAATTCATCACGCAATTTTTATATATTTTTCAGAGAGCAAGATAAAAATCTTTGGCTAACTGTTTAAATGCTTCGGTGTAATCTTTTCTTCCTGGTTGATGCGTCACCAACTTTTGTTCATCACAAATCAGTGGGATTTTGGATAACTCAAGTAGCACTATATAAGGTGCTTTATCTGGTACATCACATACCCATGTGCGACGAGCAACAAACCATCCCATATCCAACGCCTGTTTTTCCAACTGCTCGCCAGAGGCACAGGGTAACATCACTGAGAATCTCCCCTGCGGCGCTAACAGTTTATCAACGTACATCAATAAATTCTGATGACTAAGAATATGGGTATAACGCGCTTTAGCTCTGGACTCGTCACGGCAATCCGTACCCTCCGGAAAATAGGGAGGATTGCTAATGATTAAATCATAGCCGTTATCCGCTATTTCAGCATAATCAGCAATATCCTGATGAAATACCCGAATACGCTGATGCCATGGCGAAGCCTGAACATTCTCTTGCGCCTGCTGGCAAGCAGCCAGATCGATCTCAACTGCATCAATCATAGCCTGCGATTCACTGCGCTGTGCCAACATTAATGCTAATAATCCGGTGCCAGTACCAATATCCAGAATACGCTGACATGAACCCACATTAGTCCAGGTTCCTAAAATAACACCGTCTGTCGTGACCTTCATTCCACATCGGTCGTGACCAACAAAGAATTGCTTAAATGTGAAACCGCCGCGGCGAAGTAAAGGTTTATCCTTGCCCTGTTTCATCGTAACCTGCATAAATAGCCCATACGCTTTTACGGCTAATACGGAGAGTTAGTCTGTATTTTGCCAATAATTTCACCCATCAATAATGTCAGATAAATTCTAACTGAAAACGAAGATAAATGCCTGATGTCAACAATAACAGATGAAGATCCCGCTCAATACATCTATAATCGGCGCCCCAAGCAGAGGTAGACCATGACAGTATTAGACTTTTCCGCACTCGATCTCGACCAGCCGTTGCTGGATGCATTAAGTGATAAGGGCTATGAGCGCCCAACCGCCATTCAAGCCGCGGCTATTCCGGCAGCAATGGATGGACGTGATGTACTGGGTTCCGCACCGACGGGAACCGGTAAAACTGCGGCATTCCTGCTGCCCGCACTTCAGCACCTGCTCGATTATCCGCGCAAAAAGTCCGGCCCTCCGCGCATTCTGATCCTGACACCAACCCGAGAGTTGGCCATGCAGGTAGCAGAACAAGCGCGTGAACTGGCGGCTCATACTCATCTGGACATTGCGACGATTACCGGCGGTGTCGCTTATATGAATCACGCTGAAGTTTTCAGCGAGAATCAAGATATCGTGGTCGCGACTACCGGTCGCCTGCTGCAATATATTAAAGAAGAGAATTTTGACTGTCGTGCGGTAGAAACGCTGATCCTTGATGAAGCAGACCGTATGTTAGATATGGGTTTTGCACAGGACATCGAACGCATTGCCGCCGAAACCCGCTGGCGTAAACAAACTCTGCTGTTTTCCGCAACCCTGGAAGGGGAAGCTATTCGTGATTTCGCCGAGCGTCTGTTAAACGATCCGGTAGAAATTGAAGCTGACCCTTCCCGCCGCGAACGTAAAAAAATTCACCAGTGGTATTATCGTGCTGATGATATTAAACATAAAACCGCCCTGCTTTGTCATTTGCTAAAACAGCCCGATGTACATAAAGCCATTATCTTCGTACGTAAGCGTGAACGTTTACATGAGCTGGTAACCTGGCTCCGTGATGCCGGTATCACCTGTTTCTATCTTGAAGGTGAAATGGTACAGGCAAAACGTAATGAAGCGATTAAACGCCTGCAGGATGGAACTGTTAACGTACTGGTAGCCACCGACGTTGCCGCACGCGGTCTGGATATACTGGACATCAGTCACGTATTCAACTTTGACTTACCGCGTACAGCGGACACCTATCTGCACCGCATTGGCCGTACTGGCCGTGCTGGTAAAAAAGGTATCGCTATTTCTCTGGTGGAATCTCACGACCATCTGTTGCTGGGCAAAATAGAGCGCTATCTTCAGGAACCGCTGAAAATACGCGTAATAGATGAATTACGCCCGACCAGCAAAGCACCGGGCCCAACCAACGGTCGTAAACAATCCAAGAAAGCCAAAGAAAAAGCGGCAGAAAAGAAAAAAGAGAAGAATAAAGAAAAGGTCAAAGTAAAAGTCCGCCATCGGGACAGCAAAAATGTAGGTAAACGACGTAAGCCTGCCAATGAGGCTGCATCTCCGGATACACCTACTGATAAAGCATAATGATATAACGGCTCCCTTCGGAGCCGTTATCTTTTGAAGCCCTTAGCCCTTAGCCCTTAGCCCTTAGCCCTTAGCCCTTAGCCCTTAGCCCTTAGCCCTTAGCCCTTAGCCCTTAGCCCTTAGCCCTTAGCCCTTAGCCCTTAGCCCTTAGCCCTTAGCCCTTCAGGTTAAAGCATCCGAATGTTGCCGAAGGAAACAAAAAAATAGCACGACCCGCAAGGATGCGGGTCGAGGCGCAGCGACGTCGGACAAAATTGCAGGAGCAATTTTGAACAGCACGAAGTGCTGACCCAAAGGGTCGAGCCTCATGGATGAGGCGAGTACTCCGGCTCTGCGCCGGTGCGTCATTTTTTTGCTGACTGAGGTTGCCGCCGCAACGCGGCGGTCAACAGTCGGCTGCGCAGGCGCGGGGAGTGCAGAGGGCCATTCGCCCCAACGCCCCTTTGCTCAACGCAAGCTCCACAGCCAAGACAGACACAACACTTAAAGCGGCGAAACTTACACTGAACCAAACATTCAAACAGCAAGACTATGCAGAGGGCCGTTCGCCCCAATGCACGACACAAACACCACCGCCGAAATAAACACAGCACCCAAAGCGGCAAAACTTACACTGTAACTACCCGCTCAAAAACAATAAAAAAAAGCCGCTGTTTCCAGCGGCCCTTCCAAAAAACAACTACCTACTACAGACTTTCAGTGAAAGTACGAGTAATAACATCACGCTGTTGTTCCGAAGTCAGTGAGTTAAAACGCACTGCATAGCCAGATACACGAATAGTCAGCTGTGGATATTTTTCCGGATTCTTAACGGCATCTTCCAGGGTATCACGGCTCAGTACGTTAACGTTCAGGTGTTGGCCACCTTCAACACGTACAGTTGGTTTAACTTCCATTGGAACTTCACGGTATTCGATTTTGCCCAATTGGCTAACCGGTACAACCTGGTCTTCTGAATAATCAGCTTTTGCACAAACACAACGTGCTTCAGCGGTTTCATCATCCAGCAACCAGAAAGAGTTCAGTAACGTAGAGTTATCAGCTTTAGTAATTTGGATACCAGTAATCATTTGGTGCCTCCATCAGTATTTAAATTTAAGTTCCCCCTAATCTTTTGGGGTAACAATATCGAATTCATTCAGTCGTAACATTAGCGATACAAAACTAACATTATTTTTCATCTTATATATCAGTGATACCGTTGAGATTCTTTGATTAAAATCAATTTTAAAACCACACTCAAAATTACGTTTTGGTCACCTTTTTGTTTTATATCAATTTTTATCGGTTTTTAACATTTAATTATTTTTGTAAATTTTCAACTTTTTTTATAACCGTCGCCAATTCACCATCCAAAAGTGCGATTAAAAGATCATAATCGTCGTCACCTTGCTGTATTATTCAGCGATAACTTTTTCTTAGCGCTTGCTATACCCCTCAAAAGAAAGGAGATCCTTCATGAGCGACAAACTGACATGGCATGATGTTATTGGTCAGGAAAAGCAGCAGCCTTACTTTCAAGACACTCTCAAATTTGTTGCTTGTGAAAGAGCGGCTGGAAAGGTGATCTACCCGCCCCAAAAAGATGTTTTTAATGCGTTCAGCTCAACCGAACTGGCAGACATCAAAGTAGTGATACTGGGTCAGGATCCTTATCATGGCCCCAATCAGGCACACGGCCTGTCGTTTTCGGTATTACCGGGTATTCAACCACCACCATCGCTGGTCAATATGTATAAAGAACTTATGACCGATATTCCCGGTTTTCAACGTCCGAACCATGGTTATTTACAAAGCTGGGCAGAGCAAGGTGTGATGCTGCTCAATACCGTACTCACCGTTGAAGCTGGTAAAGCGCACTCCCATGCCAGTTTGGGCTGGGAAACGTTCACCGATAAGGTGATTGCATCTATCAACGAACATCGTGATGGTGTTGTCTTTATGCTATGGGGTTCTCACGCTCAGAAGAAAGGACGTATTATCGATCGTAAGCGCCATCACGTATTAACTGCGCCTCATCCATCTCCTTTGTCTGCTCATCGTGGTTTTCTTGGCTGTAAACACTTCTCTCAGGCAAATACATTGCTGGAACAACAAGGCCTGACGCCTATCCGCTGGCAATTGGATAACCTCTGATTCTCCATTCGACAGACAAAAAATAACCGCGCTATTTAGCGCGGTTATACATTGTACCTTCAGTCAATATTAAAGCTTGGTCGGTTGGTCCAGCTTATATTCACCGGTTGTAGACTTCAGGAACTCAACGATGTCGTCTACATCTTTCTCTGGCAGATTAACTTCTAACTGATACTTAAGCATCATTTCAACCGCCCCTTTCAGGGTGTCCATACTGCCATCATGCAGATATGGCGCCGTCAGTTCGATGTTTCTCAGCGTTGGTACTTTAAAGCGGTTGCGGTCACGTTCAAAGGTAGTGAAGTTGAAACGACCCTGATCCACTTCAGTAATGCTACCACGAGCAGCGAAGTAGTCTTCTTTCAGACCCATCATTTCAAACGACTGACCACCCAGGTTTTTACCAACGTGACAGGTTCCACACTTGTTATCTTTAAACAGTTGGAAGCCGCGCTTCTGCTGAGCAGTCAATGCACTATCATCACCCTTCATAAAGCGGTCAAATGCACTGTTTGGCGTTACCAGCGTCTTTTCAAACTCTGCAATAGCGTCAGTAATCGTATCAGCAGTGAAACCTTGCGGATAAACTTCGGTAAACGCCGCCGTCAATGCAGGATCCTGAGATAGTTTACCAATGATTTGATCCCAGGATTCTGAGCCCATCTCAATTGGGTTAAGCGGTGGACCACCAGCCTGTTCTTGCAGGTTTTTCGCACGGCCATCCCAGAACTGCTCAACGTTATATACCGAGTTAAATACGGTTGGTGCGTTGATTGGTCCAATTGAACCATTAATCCCTTTTGAGGTAATCAGGTTATCAACACCACCGCCATCCAACTTATGACAAGTTTCACATGAAAGTGAGTTGTCACCGGATAAACGATTATCATGATAAAGGATAGAACCCATTGCCACTTTCTTCGGATCGGTTGGCATAGGTTCTGGTAATGGTTGAACGACTTCGTTCTTAAAGGCCGGACTTACACCTTCAGTCACGTAGTATTTAGAACGCTGCTCTTGTGCCCACGCCAGAATAGCTGCTTTATCTTCTGCCGTTACGCCACCACTCCAGTGCACCGCAGTATAGCGGCCCGGAGGCATGATCTCGTCCTGAATTGCACGTTCAATCTTAGCTAAGTCAGATTCAGGTGCCGCTGTATTATTAACCAGGCTATCCATCGTAGCTTCCAGATTAAAGTGTACATAGCCCATCTTTACATCATATTCCATCAACTGCTTAGCAATCGGGAATGATGCATAGAAAGGCATCTCGGCATTAGCGGTATGACAATATTCACAACCGCGCTGATAGAAAATTTCCCTTACGTGTGCATCACCTTTCGGCGCTGCGGTAGCAATTAAACGCTCGCTTCGCTTAGCGTCATAATTGTAAATATAGGCTGCCGTCCCCAGATAACCGACTATGCCTAAAGCACAAGCTCCTACGATTAGCTTCTTTATCATAGTTCCCTCACATTCTTCTCTGTCTTATTGGAATGTCATGAGAAAATCCTACCTCATGATGAAAATCGCTTGGATTATCTCTGGTAAGGGAAATATCAAATTGATACGGATCAAGTATCACGGGCGGTCTTACCTATCGTTAGAATAGGCTCTAGCTATTAATGGTTATTTGGCAGGAAATATCTGATGAGAAAACAAAAAAGAAGGTAAGAAATAAAACGTAACTCAATGAATAATATAGTAAATATATAAATGTGAGATAAGGTGTAATTTAGACGCTTATCTCACATTAATCATAACGCTAATTATTATCAAGCCTCATTAGCATTAATTTTTATGCTGACTATTTAGAAACAGCCACCATTGCCGGGCGAATCAGACGACCATTTAGGGTATACCCTTTTTGCATCACCATCATTACGTGGTTTGGTGCATGATCGGCAGATTCCATCATCGTCATTGCCTGATGCAACTCAGGGTTGAAAGGAACGTTAACCTCTTCCACCACTTCGACGCCAAATTTACGTACCGCATTCAACAGTGATTTCAGGGTCAGATCCACACCTTCCAACAGCGCAGCAAAGTCCGGATTCTCTTTATCGGCAGAAGCCAGAGCACGTTCCAGGTTATCAATCACCGGAAGCAACTCAATAGAGAATTTTTCCAGAGCAAACTTATGCGCTTTTTCCACATCTTGCTCTGCGCGACGACGCACGTTTTCAACTTCAGCACGAACGCGTAAAATATTCTCACGCTCCTGCTGCTGAGCCTGAGCCAGTTGAGCTTCCAGGTTAGCAATTTGCTCAAAAAATTGCGTGTTTACGACTGACTCTGCGGCTTGTTCTGCGCCTTCCACTTGCTGGTGCTCGTTTAATGTCTCATCCAAGACTTGCTCATTAGGGGTGTTTTGTTCTTTACTACTCATGTAAATCTCCGCAGTTTGGCATTACGCTCACTTGTTCGCTTATATTATGGGGATGAAAATTGACGAATCAAGGAAGTCATTCATATTGTATGGATGCTATTGTCGCATCTGACAGGAAAAATTAAATGAATAATAACAAGTTCAGTTGCATTGGGTTAGTTGGACACCCTCGTCATCCTTCAGCACTCGCGACACACAAGACACTATACCATTGGCTAAAGAGCAACGGTTATACTGTTATTGTAGAGCAACAAATAGCAAACGATCTGAAGTTGGAAGATATGACCACCGGTAGTCTGTCAGAAATCGGGCAACAGGCCGATCTGGCCGTGGTGATCGGCGGTGATGGAAATATGCTAGGAGCTGCCCGGGTTCTCTCTCGCTATGATATTAAAGTCATTGGCGTTAACCGCGGCAATCTCGGTTTTCTTACTGACCTCAATCCGGATAACCTGCATCAGCAACTTTCTGAAGTGCTTGCCGGAGAGTACATCACCGAAAAACGCTTTTTACTGGAAGCACAATTGCATCGTGCCGGTCAGCCAACCCGCCTTAGCACCGCGATTAACGAAGTGGTGCTGCATCCGGGTAAAGTGGCCCATATGATTGAGTTTGAAGTGTATATTGACAACAATTTTGCCTTCTCTCAACGCTCCGATGGCCTGATTATTTCAACGCCTACCGGTTCAACAGCTTACTCGCTGTCCGCCGGAGGCCCTATTTTGACGCCAACGCTGGATGCGATTGCTCTGGTACCGATGTTCCCACACACTCTGACTTCCAGACCGCTGGTTATCAGCAGTAACAGCGTTATTCATCTGAAGTTCTCTCACTACAGTCGTGACCTGGAAATCAGTTGTGACAGCCAGATAGCACTGCCGATTCAAAAAGATGAAGAAGTGATCATCAAACGCAGTGAGGCACATCTGAATCTTATTCACCCTAAAAATTATAGTTACTACAATACATTAAGTACAAAATTGGGGTGGTCAAAAAAATTATTCTGAAAAAACAGTTATCCCTCTTTACTGTATATAAAACCATATTATACTGTATGTAACTACAGTTGTTGAGTTATACAGGAAGATAATCATGCTGGCACAGTTAACCATTAGTAATTTTGCCATTGTTCGCGAACTGGAAATTGATTTTCAGTCAGGTATGACTGCCATTACCGGTGAAACCGGTGCCGGTAAATCTATTGCTATCGATGCATTGGGTTTATGTCTGGGTAGCCGTTCTGAAGCGGCAATGGTACGCAATGGCGCCAATCGGGCCGATATCTGTGCCCGCTTCTCCCTGAAAGATACTCCGGCAGCCCGACAGTGGCTGGAAGATAATCAGTTAGACGATCAGCAAGAGTGCCTGCTGCGCCGGGTAATCAGCGCCGATGGCCGTTCCCGTGGCTTTATTAACGGTACCGCCGTTCCCGTTTCCCAACTGCGTGAACTGGGTCAGCTGTTAATTCAAATTCATGGTCAACATGCTCACCAGCTACTGCTAAAACCTGAACACCAAAAACACTTGCTTGATGCCTATATGCATCAGACTGAACTGGCTAATGAGATGCAACGGGCATATCAATGTTGGCATCAGAGCTGTGCTCAGTTGGCACAATTTCAGCAACAAAGCCTTGAACATGAATCTCGTCAGCAATTATTGCAGTATCAACTGAAAGAATTAAACGAATTTGCCCCTCAGGCTGGCGAATACGAACAAATTGATGAAGAGTACAAACGTCTGGCTAACAGCGGTCAGTTGCTCTCTCTGAGTCAGGATACCTTACAAGTATTGGCTGAAAATGAAGAACAAAACGTACTCAGCCTGCTGAACCACGCTAAACATAGCCTGCAAGAGCTTTCTGCTATTGATGATAAAATGGCCGGCCTGTTGACCATGTTGGAAGAAGCGTCTATTCAGGTTAGCGAAACCAGCGAAGAGCTTCGACACTATGCAGAGCGAATGGATATGGATCCGGTACGTTTGTACGAACTGGAACAGCGCCTGTCCCGTCAATTAGCTTTAGCACGTAAACACCATATTGCACCGGAGCAGTTGCCCGAACTTCACCAGCAACTGTTGGATGAACAGCAACAAATCAACCGTCAGGGCGATGACTACGAAGCGTTGACCGAAGCGGTTGCACAGCATCATAAACAGGCTCTGGAAGTGGCTAAACGCCTGCATGTACAACGTGCTCACTACGCGGCTGAGCTTTCTACCATGATCACTGACAGTATGCACTCACTGGCCATGCCACACGGTCAATTGGTTATTGATGTGGAATGGCAGCCAGAGCATCTGAATATGGAAGGCGCGGATCGGGTTGATTTCCGGGTCAGTACTAACCCGGGGCAACCGCTACAAGGTTTATCTAAAGTGGCTTCCGGCGGTGAACTGTCACGTATTGCTCTGGCGGTTCAAGTGATCACCGCACAGAAAATGGATACTCCGGCGTTAATATTCGATGAAGTGGATGTCGGTATCAGCGGACCAACCGCCGCTATCGTTGGCAAACTGCTGCGTCAGTTAGGTGAATCTACTCAGGTTATGTGCGTCACGCACTTACCGCAGGTTGCCGGTAATGGTCACCAGCACTTCTATGTCAGCAAGCAAACCGATGGGGAAGAGACTGAAACTCAAATGCTACTGCTGGACAAAAACGCCCGTTTACAAGAGTTGGCTCGTTTATTGGGCGGTAGTGAAATCACCCGTAACACTCTGGCCAACGCCAAAGAACTTCTGGCCGCCTGATAGCAATCAGATGGTTGAATAATCGTTAAGTGATAGTAAGCACCGATAAAAAGAGCCGCATTAACAACAAAAGTTTTAATGCGGCTCAACTTTTTGTGATAATTGAGGTCGAATCAACACATATCTGAAGCATAAGAACAGATTTGCAGATAAAATTTTACTAAATGACCTCGATAAACAACCAGTAAAGGTTTCCAAATGTCGCAAGGTCTATTATCATCGACAGCCTATGTTCTAAAGGAAAGTACTATTATGCGCTGCAAATTGCTGACTGCCGCTGTGGTGGCTCTTGGGATTCTGGTAACCGGTTGTTCTACATTACAAAAAGTAGTTTACCGTCCGGATATCAATCAGGGTAATTTCTTAACGCCAGCTGACGTCTCCAAACTGCAAAAAGGCATGACCAAGCAGCAGGTGGCTTATATTTTAGGCACACCAATGTTGCAGGATCCATTTGGTTCCGACACTTGGTTCTATGTCTTCCGCCAGCAGCCAGGACACCAGGACGTGACACAACAAACGTTAACACTCACGTTTGACGGTGGCGGTTCACTAAGCGGTATCAATAACGATACTTCAATGATGAAGCAAGAAAACTAAGTAACACCAAACAGTTACTGGTACGAATGACATAAATAAGACGCCGAATGGCGTCTTATTTTTTTGATCGTTCCGCCCGCATCCGACGCAACTCTTTAGGATCGGCAATTAACGGACGATAAATTTCTACCCGATCGCCATCATGAACCGGATCGCTTAATTTAGCTCCACGGCTAAAAATACCCACCTTATTAACCTTCAGGTCGATCTCTTTACGCATTTCCAGAATGCCAGAGGCGATAATAGCCTGCTCTACGCTACTTCCTTCCGCTATAGTCAGATTTTTAACGTACTGTTGCTCAGGTAAGGCATAGACCACTTCAATATGAATGTCAGACACCGTAGACCTCTTTAGCTCTACGGGTGAATGCCTGCACCATATTTTGCGCTAAATCCTGAAAAATTCGGCCAAAAGCAATTTCAATCAGCTTACTGCTAAATTCAAACTCAAGATTAAACTCAATGCGACAGGCATCATCACCTAAAGGCGTAAACAACCAGCCCCCTTGCAGGGTACGAAATGGCCCATCCACCAGCTTCATATCAATAATGGAGTTTTCTACCATTTGATTACTGGTGGTAAAGGTTTTACGAATTCCCACTTTGGCGACATCTATCGATGCCGTCATGGTATTTTCCGTCTGCTCAAGTATGCGGCTGCTCACACAACCCGGTAAAAACTTCGGGTAAGAAAGCACATCGTTAGCCAGTTTATACATTTGCCCGGCGCTATAATTGACCAGTGCCGAACGTTTGATACGCTGCATAACATTTCCTAATCAATGGGTCTGAAAAGCGAGAAAAATTTTAACGGCGCAAATCATATCATCTAACCGGATTGTGACCAAAAACCTTATCGCCCCTCTCTATTCCTTAGAAAAAAATAAACCACAGACAACCATTCAGCCAATACACCGATATAATAGAACCGGATGGAAGAAAATTACCCGAGCAAAGGGCTTAGGGGATATCTTTCAAATCTGCATTAAGTATAATAAAAACATTATGACAAAGAAAAAAGCATACAAACCCGGTTCCGCAACCATTGCGATGAACAAACGAGCACGCCACGAATACTTCATCGAAGAAGAGATCGAGGCGGGTTTAGCCCTGCAAGGTTGGGAAGTAAAATCCATGCGTGCGGGCAAAGCCAATATCAGCGATAGCTATGTGGTATTCCGTGACGGTGAAGCCTATCTGTTTGGTGCCACCATTATTCCGCTTAACGTTGCCTCCTCACATATTGTTTGTGACCCAACCCGTACCCGTAAACTTCTGTTAAACAGAAAAGAGCTGGATAAGTTGTTTGGTCTGGCAAACCGCGATGGTTACACCATTGTTGCCCTTTCCATGTACTGGAAAAACGCCTGGAGCAAAATCAAAATCGGCGTGGCAAAAGGTAAGCAACTGCACGATAAGCGTACTGATATTAAAGATCGTGAATGGCAGTTAAATAAAGCGCGGATTATGAAGAACGCCAACCGCTAAGGGTTGGCGATGTTTTGTTAATGCAGCTTTCACCAACAGGATAAACATATAAGTGTGTATCCTGTTGGCAAATCACTTTCTGATCCTATTTACTTTCCTTTCCATACCGGATCACGTTTCTCAGCAAAGGCTTTTGGCCCTTCCAGCGCATCTTCTGAATGAAGAACTGACGGATAATTTTTCAGCTTGCCACTACGTATATGGCGATACCCCTCTTCCACCGACATTTCTCCGGTTTCACGATAGATCTCCTTAATCGCCGCCACGGCCAAAGGCGCACTGAGAGCCAGCTGATGAGCCAGCTCGCGAGCCGCCTCCATTAACTGTCCACTCTCTACTACCCGATTAACAATCCCCCAACGCAAGGCTTCCTCGGCATTCATCTGACGTCCGGTCATCATCATTTCGTTGGCAATGGCTGGTGGCAGTATTTTCGGCAGGCGCAGCATACCGCCGCTGTCGGGAACAATACCCAGTTTAGTTTCAGGAACCGCGAAACTGGCATTTTGAGAACAAATAATCATATCTGCCGCCAGCGCCAACTCAAAACCACCACCAAAAGCATAGCCATTTACCGCGGCGATCACCGGCTTATCCAGATTGAAAAGCTCCGTCAGCCCTGCAAATCCGCCTGGGCCGAAATCAGCATCGGGGGCTTCCCCTTCCGCGGCGGCTTTTAAGTCCCAGCCGGCAGAGAAGAAACGCTCACCGGCACCGGCAATAATTGCCACCCGCAGCTCAGGATCGTCACGAAACTGAATAAATACATCACCCATTTCAAAACTGGTTTTAGCATCGATGGCGTTAGCTTTAGGTCTGTCTAAAATAATCTCCAGAATGTGTCCATTCCGGCTTACGTGTAACGATTCGCTCATGTTAATACTCCATTGACTGGCAATTAATAACTTCACTGAGCTGATAATGGAGCGCAGCAAACCCAGACGACCTCAGAATAAATAGTCGTGTCGCCTGTACGCTCTGTTTATTATTTATTCAACACACTCAGTGCAGACCTTTTTTAATAATTTTTCCCGAGCAGCTTCTTGGTAAACTCTTCCTTATCTCCAGAAAGGATGGCACTTTAAATTTGGCCATATGACTTTCACAAAACGAGAAGAACTCCTCTTCTGTTATGGTTGCCCCTTCATTGAGCACCACGAATGCTTTAATCGCCTCATCCCGAATCGAATCCTTCAGGCCAATTACCGTGACATCCATGATTTTGGGATGAGTGGAAATAATATTCTCCAGCTCGACACAGGAAATATTTTCACCACTACGCTTAATCATGTTGCAGCTACGCTCAACGAAGTAGAAGAAACCTTCGTTATCGACATAGCCATAATCACCGGTACGCAGCCAGCCATCAGCACTCAGCGCTTTAGCTGTCTCTTCAGGCATACGGTAGTACTCTTTAAACAGGGTTTTGCCAGGAATGCCTTTAATGCAAATTTCCCCGGTAACATTAGCCCCCAGCAGCGTTCCATCCCGATCGCGGATCTGCACTTGATAGGCAAACCCGGCGCGACCAATGGATGGCCAGCGGCGTTTATCTCCCGGACGGTCACCAATGGCGCCAACGATAGTCTCTGTCATACCGTAAGAGGTGAATAGCCGAACGCCAAAACGCTGAACAAAAGCGTCTTTTTCCCGATCGGATATATTGAGATAAAACAGCACTTCACGCAGGCAGTGCTGCTTTTCCCATGGCATCTGCGGCTGCATCATCATGGTTTTGATCATCAGCGGTATACATTCGGTCACCGTCGCCCGGTACTTGCAGACCTGAGCCCAAAACGTACGCGCGCTGAATTTCTCCAGCAGTACAAAGGTCGCACCGGCGGAGAAAGCGGCCATCGCCGCGGTACACTGACAATCGATATGAAAGGCAGGCATTGGCGTCAGATAGACGTCATCCTGACGCAAAGCACACTGCCAGGAGGTATAGTAACCGGCAAACCTCAGGTTATAGTGAGTGATCACTACCCCCTTGGGACGAGAAGTTGTACCGGAGGTAAACAAGATTTCCGCCGTATCTTCAACATCGAGATCTTCCCAATGCATCAAATGAAGGGGCTGAACCTGCTGTAGATGATGAAAGTCCAGCACGTCGGATGAAGAGCGATCTTCTTCTACCGGATCAATCAACATCAGCCGCTGTATTGGCGCCAGCACCTCCTGCTGTATCTCCTGATACATGGTAATAAACTCGCTGCTGGTTACCACCATCGAAGCTTCACACTGATTAACGATATAGGCACTCTCATTTTTTAACAGGTTAGCGTTCACCGGCACCATCACCGCGCCGATTTTCGCCAACCCAAACCAGCAAAAGAAAAATTCAGCGCAATTATTGAGATGCAGAGCTATTTTGTCGCCTTTAGCTACCCCCAGCGAATGAAAGAGATTGGCGGTACGATTAATCTCCTCATTTAACTTCCGGTAGCTATATTCCAGCGCCAGCCCCTGAAGATTCTCTACAATCAATGCGGTCACCGTGCAGTTCCGCAAGGTCGTCCCACATTTGACGTAAATCTTGTCTACCTACTATATCCATTCCATACCTACCCAATATTGCTGCACGGTTGGTGGGGGTGCAATGACGGCAAAACTTTATTCAATGAATAACTAAAGGGGTTACCCCACCTTGGCCAGACCTTTAGTTACCAGTTGCTGAATGTCCGCCTCACTGTAGCCAACGTTGGCTAAAATGGCGGCAGTATCCATTCCCAGGGTTGGCATACCGCGCCAAATTTGCCCCGGATTATTCTTAAACTTCGGCATAACGTTTGGCCCTTTACAGTCCTGGCCATCAATGGTTTGCCAGTGGGTGATAGACTCACGGGCAACATACTGCGGATTGTCTTCTAACTCAGGAATGGTCAGCACTTTAGTCGAGGCGATTTTCAGTTCGGCAAAGCGAGCCAACACCTGAGCAATTGGTCTTTCGGCCAAAAACTCATCCAGTTTATCTTCAACAAACTGGCCTTTAGGGCATTCGATACGATGTATCAGTTGAGTATCTTCCGGGATTTCAGGCGTTCCCCACAGGTAATCAATACCCATATCCTTAAACATTTCCTGAATCTGGTTCACACCCACCAGCTCCATCACTATGTAGCCATCCTGGCATTTATACAGGCCACAGCCGGTATAATAAGGGTCTTTCCCTTTGGTCATACGCGGACAAATTTCGCCGCCGTTAAAGTAATCCATCATGAAGTACTGACCCATGCGCAACATAACTTCATACATTGCCACGTCGATACTTTCACCAACGCCAGTTTCACGCACCTTATGCAATGCGGCCAAGGTTGCCGTGGTTACCGTCATACCAGAGAAATAGTCCGCCGTATAAGGGAAAGCCGGCATCGGTTGATCTTTATCACCATTTTGAATCAGATAGCCGCTAAAAGCCTGCGCAATGGTGTTATAAGCAGCAAGATTGGTGTACTCCGGCGTACCGTACTGACCAAAACCGGAGAGGTGAGCAATCACCAGCTTTTCGTTATGTTCCCACAATACTTCATCCGTAATACCGCGACGGGCAAAAGCGGGCCCTTTACTGGCTTCAATGAAGATATCGGTGGTTTCAATTAGCTTCAAAAAAGCTTCCCGCCCTTCATCTTTAAAGATATTCAGTGACAGCGCGTGCAGGTTACGCCTTGAAAGCTGAGGGTAATTAGGTTGAATACGAATAGTATCGCCGTAGGTGACGTTTTCGATCCAGATAACTTCAGCCCCCCACTCGGCAAACATTTGTCCGGCAAAGGGACCGGCAATCTCAATTCCGGAAAAAACTACCCGTAAACCGGAAAGTGGGCCGAATGTGGGCATGGATAACCGTTCAGACATAATTATTAGCCTTTTGTATGGCACCAGTTCAGGAATGCTTCAGGTCAGCACTTCACCAAAAGCATCCCTGTTGTCTGGTGAAAGTGATTAACGATACTTTTTCAGTTCGGCACGGCCCAGAGTCAGAATCTGCATTTCATCTGAACCACCGGAAATACGGTCAACCCGCAGGTCACGCCAGAAGCGAGTGACCCGATGGTCTCCGGCAATACCAATACCACCCAGCACCTGCATGGCAGAATCCACCACTTCAAAGGCGGCGTTCGCACAATAGAATTTACACATTGCCGCATCGCCAGAGGTCATCAGGCCGTTATCGCTTTTCCAGGCTGATTCAAACAGCATATTTTTCATGGCGTTCAGTTTGATTGCCATATGAGCAAATTTTTCCTGAATCAGTTGGAAACGACCAATGGTTTCACCAAATTGCACCCGCTGGTTAGCGTACTTCGCCGCATCTTCATAGGCGCAGTAAGCGGTACCATAGTTGGTTAAAGCCACAATAAAACGTTCATGGTCGAACTCTTCTTTCACCCGGTTAAAACCGTTGCCTTCACGGCCAAACATGTCCTTCTCTTCCAGCTCGACGTTATCGAATACGATTTCGCAGCAGCTATCCATTCTCAACCCCAGCTTTTCCAGCTTGGAGGCTTTAACACCCGGCTTGCTCATATCAACAAACCATTCGGAATAAATTGGTTTATCCGGTGAGGCAGCATCCCGGGCCATCACCACGATATAAGGGGTGTAGGCGCTACTGGTGATAAAGCATTTGCTGCCGTTAAGGTACACTTTGCCATTCTTACGGATGTAGTTAGTTTGCAGACTGCCTACGTCAGAACCGGCGCCCGGTTCAGTAATGGCTGAGTTCCACATTTGTTTACCGGTACCCTGAAACGCCATAATCTTATCGATTTGTTCCTGTGTACCTTCGCGTAAAACGGTATTAAAACCGCCCGGCAGTTGATACAGCACATAAGTCGGTGCGCCTAAACGCCCGAGCTCAGCCCAAACCGCCGCCAGCGTAACGAACCCGGCATCCAGCCCACCGTGCTCTTCCGCCAGCAGCAGGCTATCCAGCCCCATCTCTGCCAGCGCTCTGACAAAGCGCTCAGGATACTCACTGTTACGGTCGCATTCGGCAAAGTAGGCTTCCCAGTTTTCCTGCGCCATCAAATCTCGAATACCGGCAACAAACAGCTCCTGTTCATCGGTCAATGTAAAATCCATAGGTAAGGCCTCTTCTGTTTTCTGTGTTAAAAGATCAATATTTCCAATGAGTCGCTTTGGCGTCTTTCAGGAAAGAGATGGTTATCATTATGTTGACGAAGAACAGCGGACATCCCCCGGCAATAATCGCTGTCTGAATCGGCTTCAGACCACCTAATGCCAGCAGGATAATGCCGATAATGCCTACCAGCACCGACCAACCCACACGCACCCAAACTGGTGGTTCATCGTAGCCATTGGCTTCTTTACAGGTCGACATAGCCAGTGTGTAAGAGCAGGCGTTAATCAGAGTGACCGTGGCGATAAAGCAGAGAATAAAGAATGCCCACATGGTGATCGTACTTAACGGCAATGCAGCCCAGGTTTGGATAATGGCTCTCGCCACACCGTGCTGTTCAATGATTTGTGGAATATTGATGGTTTGGTTATTGATGAGAGACAGAGTATTACTGCCCAAGATGGTCCACAGCAGCCAGGTAGACGCCGTCAGTCCACCAACCATCCCCAAACACAGTTGACGTACGCTACGTCCTTTAGAGATACGCGCCAGGAAGATACACATCTGGATGCCATAAACGATCCACCACGCCCAGTAGAATACTGTCCAGCCCTGAGGGAACCCACTTTTGCTGATCGCATCGGTATAAAACAGCATCCGACCCACATTCATCAGCAATACCCCAACCGAATCGGTGAAGTAGTTCACCGTAAAGCTGGTTGCACCAATGATAAATACCCAGGCCAGAATGATAATGCTCAAATAGTTACGCACGTCACTGGCAATCTTGATCCCTTTTTGCAGACCAAACGCAACGCAAATGGCGTTAAATATAATCCAACAGCCAATGATTAATGCATCCAGTTCCAACGTATGTGGAATGCCAAATAAGTACTGAATACATTCAGTGACCAACGGCGTAGCCAAGCCAAGGCTGGTTCCCATCGCCAGAATCAGCGCCACCAGATAGAGGTTATCCACCATGGTACCGATAATCCCTTTACAGCGTTTTTCTCCCAGTAGTGGTACTAAGGTTCCGCTTGGGCGCATCACATTGATTTTTCTTACAAACATGAAGTAGCCAAACGCGACTGCCAGGAAGCTATAGGTTGCCCACGGCAATGGCCCCCAGTGGAACAAACTATAAGCCAGACCAAGTTCTTTCGCCGGAGTAGAGAATGGTTCCAGACCAAATGGCGGAGAAGAAACGTAGTAATAAATCTCAATGGAGCCCCAAAACAGTACTGCGGCAGAAGTACAGGAGGCAAACATCATAAAAATCCAGCTCAGGGTACTGAACTCTGGCTTTTCATCCCCCAAAGTACGATGAGCGAATGGTCCAAAAATTAGCCAGAACCAGCCGCCGAACATCACTACCATGTACCATTCAAATGCCCATCCCCATTCATAGGTGATGTAGTTAAATACTGAGTTAATAACCGCGTTTGACGCTTCCAGATCGCGAACCGTCAAATAGCAAAGTATTGCTACAATAATTAGCGAAGGGAAAAAGACTTTGGGTTCTATACCCGTTTTCTTTTTTCCTGCTTCATTTTCAGTTTTCATTTTTGTATCTGCCCCATGAAATATTCTCCTCACAATGGCAATATTGAGAGCTACGTTTCTAAACAGAAACTATCCATGTCACCTTAAATAGGTGAACACACCCCGGCATAAATTTATCTTTTTAATTAAACTTCAGAATCAGAAACTCAAAACACAACACATTAAATATATAAATAGAATTCAGAGCATATTCCTTAATGCAGAAAGGTTAGATAATTAACATGGGGTTTATAATGAAATTTGAACGCTGAATAATCCGTGATCTTAATCAAGTTATGTCCCTGATTTCATTTCACCACAGACACTACCCGGAGATATTACACGATCGAAAAACAAAAAATACCATTTAAAATCAATCAAATAAAAAACAAAACCTCTACTTAAAAAGAGTTACATACCGAGGTGACACTTTCAATATTGGTGATCTACGTATTATTTTGACCCGATGAATCATGGTATTTCTATTGTCATCAGGATAATTTGATGCTGAGGAATGGATAAATAGAATATTAATTAATCATATTAGGTCTGGTGAACTATTTTACCGTTAATAACCACGTAAATTTTTAAACGGCCTCAAACATGCCGTTATATTATATTTTCCTTAATTTATATTTAGTTTCTAATTTGGGAAATACTTCACAATATTGAAAATTATATTGTCTAATCGGAGAAGTGATGAAAATAATTGCATGCTATAAACTCATTCCCGAGGAGCAGGATATTACCGTTAACGGTGATGGCACACTGAACCTCAGTAAAACAGATGCAAAAATCAGCCAATTCGACCTTAACGCTATTGAAGCTGCCTGCGCGCTAAAACAACAAAATAGCGATATTCATATTGTTGCCATGAGCACCGGCGGTGAAGCATTGGCAAATCCTAAAGGGCGTAAAGATGTTTTGTCACGCGGCCCGGATGAGCTGATTGTTGTCTCTGAGCCAGGGCTGGAGAATGCTCTGCCCCATCAAACCGCGGCCATTCTGGCTGCGGCAGCACAAAAATCGGGCTTCGATCTGATTCTGTGCGGCGATGGCTCTGCTGACCTTTATGCTCAACAGGTTGGCCTGCTGCTGGGTGAAGCGTTGGGTGTTAGCGCGATTAATGGCGTCAGCCGCATTATCAGCCTGTCCGATACGCAAATTCAGGTGGAACGCACGCTGGAGGATGAAGTAGAAACCTTAACGCTCAATCTGCCAGCGGTGGTTGCCGTCTCTACCGATATTAACGCACCACAAATTCCTTCCATGAAGGCGATCCTTGGCGCGGCAAAAAAACCGGTTCAGGCCTGGCAAACTACAGATTTAGGAATGAGTGATGTGAGCTCTTACACCACATTACTCAGCGTACTGGCTCCTCAACAGAAAGCGCGTGCTCGCGTGATCATTGAAGGCGATGGCGAAGAACAAATCGCCGAATTTGCAGAACACCTGCGTAAAGTAATCGGTTAATGAGGGGATGACATGAGCAAATTTTCAACTGTTTGGGTATTTAGCGATGCGGCATCCCGCCTGCCAGAATTGATGGGCGCAGCCCGTCAGCTTGGTGAAGACGTTCGCGTCATTGTTCAGGGCAATGAGCAGTCAGCTCAGGCTTTTCGCCTTGGCGCAGATGCCGCTTATGATTTAGCCGCCATCCCGGCAGATCGCATTATCGAAGACTATGCCGACACATTAGTACAAACCATTAAAAATCACGGTGCGGGCGCTCTGGTGCTGCTACCCGCTACCCGACGCTGCAAAGCGCTGGCGGCTCGGCTGGGTGCCCGTCTGGCTGCCGGTGTGGTTAATGACGCCAACGAACTGGTGTTGCAGGATGGTCACTTAGTGGCAACCCACATGGTGTATGGCGGGTTGGCGTTTGGTAAAGAACAAATTACCACACCTTATGCGGTAACCACGTTGAACAGCGGTGTGTTTGACGCTGCGCAGGAAGATGCATCCCGCAGTGGTAATGCTACACCGCTGGAGTTTGTCGCACCGAAAAATCCAATCATCTGCGTCTCCCGTAAGGTGAAGCAAAGTAACAGCGTCGATCTTGGTAAAGCACGTCTGGTGGTTAGCGTTGGTCGCGGTATCGGTAATCAGGCCAATATCTCTATTGCTGAAGCCCTCAGCCATGCCATGGGTGCCGAACTGGGCTGTTCACGTCCGGTGGCAGAAAACGAGAAGTGGATGGAACGGGAACGCTATGTCGGTATCTCCGGCATTATGATCAAGCCAGAGCTCTATCTGGCACTAGGTATTTCCGGTCAAATCCAACATATGGTTGGTGCTAATGGCGCTCAAATCATCATGGCGATCAACAAAGATAAAAACGCACCGATATTCCAGTATGCCGATTATGGTCTGGTCGGCGACCTGATGAAGATCGTTCCTGCGCTAACTGAGGCGTTAAAACGTTAACCAAAAAGCGCGGCCATTCAGCGCTGCGCTTTTTGTCGTCTACCTGGAGACACTATGTCCGAAGATATCTTTGATACCATTATCGTCGGTGCGGGGCTGGCAGGCTGCGTTTGCGCACTGGTGCTGGCGCGCGAAGGCGCTAACGTATTAGTTATTGAGCGCGGCAACTATGCCGGCGCCAAAAACGTTACCGGCGGTCGGCTGTATACCCACAGTCTGGAGCGCATTATTCCAGGCTTTGCCGAACAGGCTCCCGTTGAACGTCGGATTACTCACGAAAAGATCTCATTTCTTACCGATGACAGCGCCGTAACCCTTGATTACCATCGCGCCAGCGATGCCACACCGTTAAAAGACTCCTATTCTGTATTGCGTGCTCAATTCGACCCCTGGTTAATGGCTCAGGCAGAAGAAGCGGGAGCGCAGTTTATCTGTGGTATTCGCGTCGATAAGCTGGTTCAACGTGATGGTAAAGTGATTGGTGTTGAGGCGGATGGCGACGTGCTGGAAGCCCACACTGTCATCCTGGCTGAAGGGGTTAACGCTATTCTGGCTGAGCAAATTGGCATGGCGAAGCCGGTATCTCCTGCTTCCGTTGCCGTTGGCGTCAAAGAGCTGATTGAACTGCCGCAAGATCTGCTGGAAGCGCGCTTTAATCTGGAGAGTAATCAGGGGGCTGCATGGCTGTTTGCCGGTACCCCTTCCGATGGTCAAATGGGCGGAGGTTTCCTGTATACCAACCGCAATACTATCTCGCTGGGGCTGGTATATGGTTTGCACCACATTGAACAGGCAAACAAATCCGTACCGCAAATGCTGGAAGATTTTAAACATCACCCGGCAGTTCGACCGCTGATTGCTGGCGGCAAAACCATTGAGTATGCAGCGCATGTAGTACCGGAAGCAGGTATCAATATGATGCCAAAACTAATTGGTGATGGCGTTTTGATTGCCGGTGATACCGCAGGTATGTGCCTCAACCTTGGGTTTACTATTCGCGGTATGGATCTGGCTATCGCCTCCGGTGAAGCCGCTGCCCGTGCAGTGCTGGATGCCAAGGCTAAAAACGACTTTAGCGCACAAGGGCTAAGCAGCTATACCCAACATCTGGAAAACCTGTCGGTAATGCAAGATCTGCGTCACTACCGCAAGGTGCCAGCCATGATGGATAACCCACGTATGTTCACCCAGTACCCTCAAATGGCGGCCAACGTCATGGCGGATCTGTTCACCATTGACGGACAGCCACCACAACCGTTACGCAAAAAAATCATGCGCCATGCTAAAGAGGTTGGCTACCTGAACCTGTTTAAGGACGGTATTAAAGGAGTAACTGCGCTATGAGTGAACCAGTCAATATTGACGTAAAGCTGGGCATTAATAAGTTTCATGTGGACGAGGGTCATCCACACATCATTATTCGTGAACACCCAGATATGGCAGCATTTCGAACCCTGACCCTCGCCTGCCCTGCCGGGTTGTATAAACAGCTGGAAGATGGCTCGCTTCGTTTTGATTATGCCGGTTGTCTGGAATGTGGAACCTGCCGCATTCTATGTCGCCATTCCGTTTTGGAAGAGTGGACCTATCCGCGCGGTACCTTTGGGGTTGAATATCGTTACGGTTAAGGCCAATGCGGGGATGGATAGTATATCCATTTCCGCTCCTTATAAAATAAGAGATGAATAACGCTAAGTTTTAATCAGTTTTCAGAGGATATTCCGCCGGTAAAAACATCTTGCTTCAATTAACAGACTATCGGCTGGAATACCCTTTGTACTTAATATTGAAAAGCGTTGGGTCAGGCTTGCCCACCGGATTAAGGCGTCATCAATCTCAATAGCCTTTTAGTTATCAGTACATACTAAAACGCATAACAAAATGGCCTGATATTTTATGGAACAATATAAAAAATTCGATGACATTAGTTTTTCACCGATACACCGCAAAATTATGTTGTGGGGTAGCGGAGGCCCTTTTCTTGATGGCTATGTTCTGGTCATCATCGGTATTTCACTGGAACAACTTACCCCGGTTTTAAAACTGGACGCTAACTGGATAGGTTTAATCGGTGCCGCTACGCTGGTTGGCCTGTTTATTGGCACCGCCCTGTTCGGCTATATTGCCGATCTGGTTGGTCGCCGCCTGATGTTTTTAAT
The DNA here is from genome assembly GCF_016649425.1 of Limnobaculum allomyrinae. Lineage (GTDB taxonomy): Bacteria > Pseudomonadota > Gammaproteobacteria > Enterobacterales > Enterobacteriaceae > Limnobaculum > Limnobaculum allomyrinae. The sequence goes on along the minus strand of NZ_JADRCR010000002.1, from coordinate 576,774 downwards.
TGATATTCTGGCCATCGGTTTGATTTCCGTAGCGACCATGTTTGTCTCATCGCCGCTGGAACTGGTGATAATGCGCTTTTTGATTGGCATTGTCATTGGGGCTGACTACCCCATAGCCACCTCAATGATTGCAGAATTCTCCAGCACCAAACAGCGCGCCTTTACCATGGGATTTATTGCCGCCATGTGGTATATCGGCGCGACGGCTGCCGATCTGGTGGGATATTTGCTCTACGATATGGAAAACGGCTGGCGCTGGATGTTAGGCAGCGCGGCCATTCCCTGCATTATCATTTTGTTAGGTCGCTTTGAACTGCCGGAATCACCCCGCTGGCTGATTCGCAAAGGCCGGGTGAAAGAGTGCCGGGAACTGATGTTTAAGCTGTTTGGCGAGCATGTGGTTTTCGAAGAGGAACAGGAACCAGAAACCCGCTACCGTCAGATTTTTACCCGCCGCCATTTCACGTCGTTACTGTTTGTCGCCATTATCTGGACTTGTCAGGTAATCCCAATGTTTGCCATTTATACCTTTGGCCCACAGATTATTACTCAGTTGGGTCTTAGCGAAGGGAAAGACGCGGTATTGGGCAATGTCGTCATCAGCCTGTTTTTTATGCTTGGCTGCCTCCCGGCCATGTACTGGCTAAACAGTATTGGCCGCAGGCCGTTACTGATTGGCAGTTTTACCATGATGACCATCGCACTGGCGCTGTTGGGTTTTGTTTCAGAACCCGGTATTCTGTTTATTATTATTGCCTTTGCCACTTATGCCTTTTTCTCCGGCGGCCCCGGGATCCTGCAATGGCTGTATCCTAATGAGTTATTTCCCACCGCTATTCGTGCCTCGGCGGTTGGTGCGGCCATGTCCCTGAGCCGCATCGGTACTATGATTTCCATCTATGGATTACCGCTGTTTATGCAACAGTATGGTATTTCTGCCACCATGCTGGTTGGTGCCGGCGTATCGTTGTTTGGTCTACTGGTGTCCGTAGTACTGGCTCCGGAAACTCGCGGCATGTCGCTGGAACAAACCAGCCAGATGAAACTTTACTAAGATATCCTGATGAGGTTGCCCAAACGGGCAACCTTCCGGAGACAGACTAATCGAGATGGCGACAAAAGTAGCCCGCGCCATCACGCAAAGCCTGATCGGCACTCTTCATCATGCGGGAATAGTGTAAAAAGGCGTGAAGGGTTCCGGCATACATCTGGTAGCAACAAGGTTGTTGATGTTCACGTAATGTTTGGTACAACGTTCGGCTATCATCAATTAACGGATCGAACTCTGCCCCAACAATAAAGCAAGGCGGAATATTTCGAGTTAAATCATTATTAAATATGCAGTAATAAGGTGATTCCTTATCCTGTTCAGTAGCCAGATAGGCCTGTTCATACTCTTCTAAATCTTTCTGAGTTAAGCCATCCCAACTGCCACCGTACAGGCGGCGGGTCATGGAGTCGCGTAAACCATACAGCCCATAGTAGAGCAGCACACCAGCAACACGACCACAATCGATAGCGCGATCCCGCAGCCACAGCGTAGTGGCGAATGACAACATCGCACCAGCAGAATCACCCGCAAAGCCGATCTGCTGCATGTTTAACTGATAATCCTCCGCGTGAGCATGAAAATATTGGCAAACGGCAACCGTTTCTTCAATCGCCTGCGGAAAACGCGCCTCGGGAGAAAGTGAATAATCGACTCCGATCACCGCACAGCCGGTGTAGTGCGCTAACAGACGCATAATGCGATCGTGAGTATCAAGATTACCGACAATAAAGCCACCACCGTGTAAATAAAACAGCGTGGCTCGAGTTGTGTGTTGTGGATAATATATTCGCGTTCCGGTTTCACCATATTTCGTAGCTATTTTTACTGATTGTGTTTCGACCATTTCTGGCCCTTCACTATTCCAATATTTACGCTCTTCAATATAACCCTGGCGAATAGTTCCATAATCTGAATTAGCGGGTTGAGGTTTGGCATTTTGTAATTGAAATTGCAATACATCGCGCATTTCCTGAGAAATACACTCAAGAACATTTATTTTATTTTCCGGCTTCATTTTATCCTCCAGGCAGATATTGATTAATTTTATTCGTTATCTGAAACCGAACTAAGATCCACCGCACAAAAAAAGTAATTTACTGAAATTTAAAATAAAATAAATTTTAAAGACCCTTAATTGATTTACATCCCACAGCCAAAAAAGCAAAAATCATTATTCTTTATCAATAAATGATAACGATCAAAAAATGTAGCCTGATCTTATTTTAATGTCACAAATAATCATTTTAAATTACGACCAAGACACCTTATTGAAACAATGAATTAACATTGTCAATTAATTGATATTTTTATAAAAAATAGCATAAAAACACATAGTTCTTTGAGGCATGATTAGGTATATTCAGAGAGATTGATAATTAAAAAGTTAAATATCAATACATCGTCGTGACATCTATTTATTGCACTAAAAAATAGATAAATGCTGGCAATATTATAGGTTAGTAGTCCTGATGAAATAGGTGAGAATATGTACAGACAGTATGTTCAAGAACCTTTATATCTTTCCGTCGCTCGCTGGGTAATGCAGCAAAGCCGCTGGATTAGCGCCACAGAAATTGCAGAGCACTTCGAGCTGACTCCGTGTAAAGCTATCAATACCGTGTCCTATATTCTTTCTGCGGTTGATGAGATAACCTGCAAAACCAAAAGCGTACCGAACCAACTGGAAGGTCGTGGCTGTCAGTGTCAGCGCCTGATTCAGGTGAGCCACATTGATGAAGTGATCACTACCCGCATCAAGAACGCGGTCAATAACGAAGCTGATAACGATCCGGTATCACGTTTAGATCCATCCTTACGCGTTCCCCCTCCGGAACTGAACCGGGAACAAAAATGGCAATGGATGCTCTCTAAAGGGCAGCGCAAGTAATCCTCCCTACTAATGGCCTGACGCTCATTTCCAATATGCTGTCAGGCCCCTCAGCTCAACCACTCTGCCTATAAAACCGGCAAACAGTTAAGTCGCTGGTGTGTGCAGGGATAAATCTGTTATAATCGTTCAATCAACTTGGGGCTGATTCTGGATTCGACGGGATTTGCGAAACCCAAGGTGCATGCCGAGGTGCGGTAGGCCTCGTTAATAAACCGCAAAAAAATAGTCGCAAACGACGAAAACTACGCACTAGCAGCTTAATAACCTGCTCAGAGCCCTCTCTCCCTAGCCTCCGCTCTTAGGACGGGGATCAAGAGAGGTCAAAACCAAAAGAGATCGTGTGGATGCCTTGCTTGGGGTTGAAGCATTAAAATTAATCAAGCTAGTCTGGTAGTGGCGTGTCTGTCCGCAGCTGCCAGGCGAATGTAAAGACCAGACTAAGCATGTAGTACCGACGGTGTAGAAATTTCGGACGCGGGTTCAACTCCCGCCAGCTCCACCAAATCTTGACTTAGTGACACGCACTAAACCCTAAAAAAGCTTTCAGAATCAACGCTAAAAGCTTTTTTTATGGCTTGTGATGTATAGTTATATTCGCTGACAATCATTGTTTTTAGTTATATAATTAGTTATATGCACACCATATAACTAAAGGACGTATAACTATGGCGCGTACAACTATACCGTTAACTGACACAAAAATTAAAACAGCCAAACCCACAGACAAAGAGTACACCCTACAAGACGGCAACGGCCTGTACTTGCTGATAAAACCTACTGGCTCCAAGATATGGCGATTTAACTACTATCGGCCAATCACCAAGAGGAGAACCCTTGTTAGTTTTGGTCGTTACCCCGCAGTAAGCCTCGCAGATGCCCGACAAAAAAGAGAAAACGCTAAAGAACTCCTCGCCAAAGGCATCGACCCGCAAGAACATAAGCAAGCCGAAGAACAACGACTCTTTGAAGAAAAAAACAATACTTTTGAAAAAATAGCCAGCGACTGGTTTAAAGTAAAATCCAAATCAAACCTGCAAGAAACCACCCTGAAAGATATCTGGCGATCCCTCGAACTACACGTCTTCCCTACCGTTGGCAATACCGCTATCACTGAACTTAAAGCACGTCACTTTATCACCGCATTGGAGCCATTAAAGGCACAGGGCAAGCTTGAATCAGTTAAGCGTGTAGCCCAACGTATTAATGAGATCATGTACTACGCGGTTAACGTTGGTTTCCTTGACGCTAACCCAGCGGCCAAAATCACTGCTGCATTTGAAAATCCAGTCGTCAAAAATCTACCAGCCTTACGACCTGAACAGCTACCAGAGCTAATGTCAGCCTTACAGGGCGTCAACATTGAGCGCCAGACTTATTGCTTACTACAATGGCAACTACTAACTATGACCCGCCCAGCAGAAGCTGCCGAAGTAACATGGGATGAAATAGACATCGATGATAAGCTTTGGACTATTCCCGCATCACGCATGAAAATGAAACGGGAACACATGATCCCGCTATCACCGCAGGCATTAACTATCCTTGAAATTATGAAGCCTATCAGTGGACACAGGGAGCACGTGTTTCCAAGCATGAAATCCCCCTACACCAAGCCAATGAACAGCCAGACGGTTAATGCTGCCATTAAGCGCGTAGGCTTTGCTGGGCGTTTAGTGGCTCACGGTTTCCGATCCATTGCATCAACAGCGTTAAACGAGAAAGGCTTTCTACCTGATGTGATTGAAGCAGCCCTAGCCCATATTGATAGCAATGAAGTTCGACGTGCTTATAACAGGGCTATCTACTTGGAACAGCGGCGTGAAATGATGGATTGGTGGGGGGAGTTTGTGGAAAAGGCTTCTTAGGAAAGCAATTAACAACAATTAGTTATAGCTAGACTCAAAAAGTAATATTCGATATTCTCAGAGGTTAAATCAATATAATAACCTCTGGCAAAAAACCACATGAAACCTAAATTTTGGAAATTATCTCAAGGATACGGAGTATTCAACTTCGAAGATCTACTTACGTCGATGAAGAACGTTTAGTCTACGTACATCGAGATACCGCCGCAAAAGGACGCTCTGATACTCCTCAAGGGGAAAACTTTATCAACGCAAACATTGGTGATTATTTTTATTTAACTCATGGCAATGTTGGTGGTATATATCTTCTTGGTCAATTTACAGGCCCAGCTAACTATTTTTCATATGAACCAGGCTGGATAGACAGGCCCTTTCGAATCATTGCACGTGCGAGCCATCAAAACCCTTATGCTGGGCCTGAAAAGTGGTGGACACCAAACCATAATTCAACTTTTGTACAAATTCCTCAAGATGAAATGGCTCTTTTCGAAGAAACAATCCTACAACCATATTTTGAGATTAGTCTTGAAGAATATAGGCTTTAAACCTTGGTACTGTTTCTAAACTAGCTTTATTTAGAGCATTATCTTTTCGTAGAATTAGCACAATATTTCTGAAGGAATTTATAATTTTCTTCAAACTTAGGAAGGTCTTTCCCAACAGTTAACTGCTTAGGTAACATTCCTGTAGCATCATTAACCACTTCAAATGTTATGGATTTATGCTTACGATCTTCATCAACTAGTTTCAGTGTTGCTACAACAGGGCTTTTATCTATAGAACCATTAACAAGTTGCCTAATGTAAAAATTTCTAGAAAAAACAAAATCTTTAAGGGATGGGCTATTACTAGTCAGAGATATATGCCACGTAAATGGCATGGCATCACATAATGTTTCAGAGATGATTTCCCCATCAATAGAGCCATCCTCATCAACAACCAATTGTATTGTCACAATTGGTTGTGATTTGTCTAGTCCAAGATCTCGGCTATTAATTACGTACTCTGCATCAGTAGACCATTTCCCTGTTAGAAATTCCTTTTGATAAAGAGCTTCGTTCAACTCGCTCCTGTAAGGAAGATAGAGTCCTACAGCTGCGATTATCACACCTAATATTGTACATAATGCAGTGATACGTTTTGCCATTTATCTTTTCCTCTATTTATCCATTTATTTTTAAAAAGCTATATTTTCCTTATAGCTTTACCAAGTAATCACCCACAGCAACAGTTCAAAGCGTTCAAGCCGTAAAGCGAAAACTTTGTCATATTCGCTCAATTTCGCCGACATCAAACCATTTGTTACGAATTGCAGCAGCGATCAGAGCGTCAGGATTTTCAGTATAAGCGACCAGAGCTAAGCTTTTTTCTGCGCGAGTACAAGTGACATACAAAAGGCGACGTGTGCGAGCAACACCGCCATCCGTAGCATCATAAAGATGCTTACGGTCTACATCCGACAGAGGCTTGGCTTCGAAGAGCTTATCGTATGAAAACAAAAATCCACGCGCATCGCTGTCATCTAGAATGACTAAAACACGCTCAAACTCAAGGCCTTTCACCCCCTGATGTGTCCCGAACGCTCCACGATCACTGACATACTCTGAGAATGAGGTTGTTTGGTTGTAAGGTGTTTCTAAAAATGCTCTCCAAGCTTCAAGGCTAGCGGGTGATTTTTCTATTGACTCATCACTACCCGATTCGTCGTCATCAATTACCAGCCCGTTCTCTGCCATCATAGGTTCACTGAGAACAAATGGATGCAGTGCCGTTGGAATCTCAAAAAGTTGATGCTCTGCTACACATTTCAATACTGAGAGAAAAGTGGTGGTGGATTGCTCAGGGTTGAGAGCAAGTAATGCATCCACTCCGAAGCGTATGGACTGTAACGGATCTTCCGGGGTCGAAGTGTGGATAATAGCTGACCGCTTAAGAAGCGGAGAGGTTGCCCGCAAATGAGCCATAACTGCAAACTTGTCTCCTGCACGCGCCATTGCTATGAGTGGGGCAACCCGCTCCGTGAACAGTCTCAGGCCTGCAAGCTCTCCGGTTCGTAGCCCCGTAGACAAGCGTGAATCCCGAGCCAATGCTTGGAACATATCAAGGAAGCCACATCTAGATGCCGCCATATGATGTTCAAGAGTGAGCGCTTTGATCATTGCTTCGTTGCGCCAATCAGAGTCGCTACATATATCGGCCATTCGCTCACAGACACGTTGCTCAAATCCTGGTTTATCGGAGATATTATTAGGTGCGACGAAAAGGCGGACGAAACCAACCTCGCTGTCGTCACGCGCAATTTGGTTTTGGCTATCAATAGATGCTCGCAACACATTACCGAGTGCGATGACACGCTGAGGCGAGCGATGATTTAGCCGCTTGACTGGACGAGCCCAATCGACTGGAACGAGACGTTCCAGCTCAGGGTGTCCATCAAGGTAAATACGCTGCATAGTGTCACCAAACAGCCCTATACCAAATTTGCCATTGTTCATAGCCTCTAGTCTAAAGAATGCTTCAAGTAATTCTTTGTTCGTATCTTGGCTCTCGTCGATGAGCAGAAAAGGATATTTGTTGACGAGAACAGCCTGCATTGATGGCTTCGTCTCAATGAATGAAGCCGTAATCTTCAGAACCTCGGAATGGGACAGTGAGTCCTTCCCATAGTTGTCACCATTAGGGTTATAGGTGAAACGCCTTGGGACACTAAGCCATTCGAGACGTCGCATTGTTGAGGCAATGGCACGTTCACGATCTATCGCCGCCTTGGTGTTGGCGCGTCCTTTCGCTTGCTTCTCGTGCAGTTCAGCGAGATCAGCCGGAAGTGTGTCGAGCAACCACGCTTGGATATCATTATGGTAAGTTTCGATATGCCGCCAACAGAAACTATGGATCGTCGAAATCGGAAACAGGGGATCTTCTCCAACACGCTCAGCGATTTCATCAGCTGCCGCATTCGTATACGTGATCACCGCGATTTTCTTGCCCAAGCGTCGGAACAACGCCCCATGTTCTGCACGAAATGTATCAAGCGCATTTTTCAGTGAACGTGTTTTTCCTGAGCCAGCACTCGCATACAGAAAAAAGCTTCTAGGGGTTGAGGGATTCAGGCAGGCGCGAATTTGTGCATCAGCGCCGTCATCAAAGTTAGATGGTGCTGTCTCAATCTTCATCATGAACAGCTTCCTCCTTGATTTCACTATCCGCGATGTCTTTGCCAACGGCTCTTTCAAACCATTTAAGGCCGTCTGCGATATAGCTTGGAGGCATCAATGTTTTAGGATCTTCAAGCATCAAACAATCGAGCGCAAACGCTGCTTTTTCGGCTGTCTTTAGCAAATCGAATAGTTCATCTTCAAGATCGTCGCTCGAAAGGTTCTGCGCAACAATATCACGGATATTGGCTGATGTGACTGAACCTTCGACCTTTGCCATAGTGACAAGATTTTCTATGATCAGAGCATCTTCAAATGTCCGAGGTATAATCATAGCATTGCCATTACGCGGGTCTTTAACTGGCTTTTGGTAGGCAACATAGAGTTCATAGTCACCGCCTGCCGAGGAGGAATGCGCTTCTGGCGGCAGAGTAATTAACTCGTCGATTAGCTCCTTCTGAGGGTGCCACTTTTTAAGCACTGAGTTCGCTGTTTTTTGCTCTTTACCTTGTTCAGGACGAGTTGACTTCCAACGCGTCGTTTCATTGCCATTCTTATCGGTTAATTTGGTCAAAATCGTCGCGTCAAGATCGCTTATAATTAACGTAGCAATCCCAAGTACATCAACTAGGTCGCGAAAACTATGTGCGTGGCTACCACCTAGTTCAAGTAATGTGACATAACGCCGTGACAGCTCAGGGAAGTGATGGCGGATGAAATGAGGCACGAGAATGCGCTCAGCCTGCCCCTCAACGAATATAACCCCATCCGCGAAAAAGAGGTCACAGTGCGTAGCCTTAAGGTATCGCTTCACGAAGCGCTTCGTATCGTCGCCATCACCGAAAATATATGAAAGATTGGCAACCGTTGTTGTCGGTGTTTCTCCCTTATTCGCAGCCAAGCGACGACGGAAATACCGCAAGTTGGCAAAATCTGCTTCATGCGCGACATGGCTAGAATGAGTGCTGACAATCAGTTGGGTACAATAGGTATTCTTGTCACCAAGGTCGTTGTGTTTCCTGAGAAGATTGTACGCTTTGTTGATGAAAACCTGCTGAACCTGTGCATGAAGGTGCGCCTCCGGTTCTTCGACAAATACGAGATGTAAAGGCTGAATCTCATGCGATACGTCAGTACCTTCTATAATGCCAGCTTTTTCAACTCGCATCCATTCGTCACGAAATCCCATCAGCATGAATACCATAGCAATCAAGTTTTGATAGCCAAGGCCGGAATAGTCTTCTGGAAGCTTAAGAGTCTTGGTGCCATCGCCGGAAGGGTCAGCGACTTGATACTGCACTGAAGAACCATGTTTTAGTCCGTCCGTAGCACGAAGAAGCGTTGAAATTTTGAGCTTAGGATTGTTCATGCCGGGATACCCCAGATCTTCAAGCTCTTCAAAAGCAGCAGAGAATCCGGCTTCTAGGCGAGCATCAAAGCTTCGTTCGGCTGCCTGAATTGCTCCCAAAGCCTCATAATCCTTTTCCGAAGGTGTTTTCGATGGATCGAGATGGCGATCATAATAAGAGCGGAGCTGGTCAGAAAGTCGGCGTTTGAACCGGCGAGTTGCAGCCTCATTTTTATTTTCGTCATAATCATTTCCTCCTGCATCGGCGAAGTCACGTTGTGCGGCAATTTCATCAATTTTAATGAGATTCTTAAATGGAGGATGGTCGAACGCAAGCACACCTACAGGTAGCGTTTGTGGCGTAGCAAGGCCATCCTTGCTTGGCCGAGTGACAGAGCAGGGATCAAGAGGGTAAGCTAAGAGTTCAAGATGTGTCCGTAACCGACGTTCTAGAAAGTCAGTCAGACTACCCGGCCACAACGCGATCTTGATTCTTTCACCATTTGGACCGGAAATCGAAGCATCCCGTGCAGCTGCACGCTGTGTAAGATACTCGGCCTTAAGTTTATCGAGGTCTTTGATTCGAAAAGAAAGTCGCACACCTAACAAACCACCGGACCAATCCAGTGTTGGAAGAATATGAACAACATGCTGAATTTCGCTGATAGGAACATCGAGCCACACATCAAGTGAAGGAAGAAGTGCATTAAGATCTACAGTTGGTTCTCTATCAACCTCCCACTCATCACCTAAGAGGTCAATTTTTGTCCAGTTGGCAATTGTTATATCACGTAGGGCTAGACGGCTTGGAGAAAGTAGAAAAATGCGTAGCGCCAACATTGCCGAAGTTTTGCCACTATTGTTTGCACCAACAAGAATTGTCGTCTTCTTGTCAAAGTCTAAATGCATAGACTTTAGCTTTCGAAAATTTGTAATTTCGACAAATTTTATTCGCATACAACCCCCTCCTTAGCACATACTCAACCATTAAAAATATCGGATATTGAACTCTTAAATCTGAGCCGACGATCAATCCAGAACAGCAAAGACGTCAGATTAAGCACGAATCAATGCCACTAATGTAAAAAATCACTCATCTTTATTTATCATCCAAACGACCATTACAATAGATAATATTAAAGCTCCTGAAATGCCAAATGACAAAATTGGCGTTACTACCTTACTCAATTTTGGCCATATTTCCTGAATAAAAGGATGAACAACAAATTCGGCCAAAGTTGCAGCACCTACTAAGCCAAAAACAAAAGTTAGCCAGCGATCTCTACGATTTCGAATTGAGTCAGACTTATACCTTAGTTCCTCAAGATGATACCTAGCAGCTTCTTTTGCTGAAGGAATTAAACTTGCTGTACCAAATTCATTAATGATATATGAAAGGGCCGCCGACACCTCACCAGCTTGGCTACTATGGTGAGTCAGTCTTTCTGAGTTTACGAGTGTTTCATAAGCATGAAATAAATGAATATCTGATAGAGGGTCATGCGCCCAAGAACATGCTCGAGCAATCCGCATATTATAGTATTCTATTTGTTCTGCTCTTGCCTGATTTTCAAATATTTTCCCACGAGTATGAGGTTCATCCCATACATTGTCAGAATCACCATCAGATCTTAACCATGTCCAAAGAAGAGCTGACCTTTGAGCATGCAAACAATAATCGTCAAACATTCTTAAATCTATCGGTAAGTCAGGAGTTTGCCCTCTGAAATTGGCTCTAAGCAAAATTTTTGACATTGAGGATGAAAATTGTTTAATGAGATCATTTTTATTTTGTGGCTGATTATCAAAACGAAGTAAGCATATAGATGGACGTCCCTCCCACATATATTTTCTAAAATCATTATTTTTAGACCTTTGCCCAAAAACCAAAATATTACTAACAGCATTACTGTATATTGAACGGCATAAATCTAATGTAGATTCCCAAGAGTCATCATTTTTTGAACCAGCGATTTCATGCAATGACCAATCGTTACCGCCAAGATGGAATTTTTTACCATCAATTTGGAAAGCATCATTAATTACTCTTTGACTGTCTTTCTTCATCTCTTTTATTGTTTTTTTTACTTCCTTATTCTTGATATATTCCCCAGCAACTGAAAATGTGTCTTCAAATGCATTTATCAACACGACATCTGCATCTAATGTCTGAATTTTTGAATCAACCCATATAGATTTAAAATATATTTGAAAAATATTTACAACGCGGGCTATAAATTCGTTTTCATCTATTCCCTCCCAAGTAGCATCAAATTGAAAACTAAGTATCGCAATTCCACTTTTATAAATTTTTACTGAAGAAAATAAAGATATTTCATTATCTTCATCCTCCAATACTAAAGGAGGCAGTGATGCTCGCAGGTATAAATCATTATTAAGTGAAATTCTATTTTCATGAAATAAAACCTCGAAAAAACCAATTGCATCTGCTGCAACAGATCGAGGCATTTTCTGATTAAATTCTAACTCCCAACTCGAATCCCATTGTCTACCCTCTGGCTTTAAAAACTCTACTTGTGTATTACCCAAATCATCAAGGTATACACATTTAAAATCCGAAAAGAAAACTGACTTAGCAATACCTGTTTTCAATAGCTTTCCAGCTGTTTTCAATAAATCAATATTTGATGATTCGAATCCTAAGGTGTAGTTATAAAATACATTTGACTGGTTGATCTTTAATTCTTTCGAAGGCTTATTAAATTTTAATAAATTCAATAACATAGAAACCCATCCTACAAGTACCAGAAAATTTTAATCATACTGAGGAAAGTGATAGTAACCAGTAAAATCATTAGCACTCATTTCCAAAAAGTGCCAGTTAATTGACTGGCACTAGATAGCATATAATCGATTATATTATATACATTTTTTCACAAAACAATACCTCCGCCCCACTCCCTTACGTACTGCACGAGTATTCTTTCCCGTAGCATCACGCAACAACATTCCTTGTGCTGCTAAATGCTCCAACAACAGCCTACGTTGCAGGCGATTAGGCTCAATCTCTTTTAAAACATCACTTTTTAAAGCTAATACACTCACACCATCAATTTTCTTCTTAAAGACGGCAAGTTCATCAATTTCATCACTAGAAAGAGACTTATCTTTATCCAAATCCACCACATCAACCGTAGAAAGAAGGTGTAGCAGCTTATCAGGTATGCGAACAACCTTTGGAACGGGTTTAATATCCCCCTCGTCCAAATAAGCACAGGCATCCTGATAGCAACGAGAAATTCCTTTCATGATGTCTTTCTTATCAAACGGCAATACCTTGTATTTAGAGGCCAAAGCCCCCGCTGCATATGCCAAAGCAAAACGTTTAGCCGTGCGTATTTCCACTCCATTGTTTTTATCAACATTATGCATTTTCAGAAAGAACTCAATACGTTGATTCAAGTACTGTTTCATTTTTTCAGGATTAGCCTTACGTTGACTAACATATTTCTTCAAAAATGCATATTGGGCTGTACCGTGATACTGATTGCACAACACCGCTATGTTTTGTACTAATTCGCTAGAAGAACCCACTTCCATTGGAATTGTTTCAAAAATACCGTGACCACTTCCTGTATCCGCAGGAATATCGATAGCACGGGCCTCTTCTCCCTCGAGACGAGAGATTCCACCATCAGCAGCGTGTTGTTTTAAACTACGTTCTCCTGCACTTAGAAAAATAACACGCCACTCATCGCTTCCCCTCTGCTTTTCATAATTCTTTGAGTATTTAGTCCCGCGGCCACTCGCTAAGACATAAGTGACTCCCTGAGTTTTTTCCGCAGCTTTTTTAGGATTAGAGTCCGCGAGTTTCAATTCATCAAGACACAATAAAGCGTCATTATGGGCTTGAGCCAACTCTTGCCCTGCCTTGTCAGTAAACTTCATCGTATTGACATATTCAGGGCTACCATAGGCTGAGGCACTAAAGAGTAAAACAGTGCTTTTCCCCACGGAACTCATTCCAAAAAAATGAAAACCGCCACTTTCTATTCCCGAGTCTTTTAACAAAAAAGCAGAAAAAGCCGAACATAAACCAAGCATCAAACGTGAACTATAAATAGCATAGACAGCTAAATTATCCTGCCAGTTCTGGAGGCTATCCTTTTTACTGACCGCTGGTAGATTATTTTGATACTCAGGCTGAATTATTGGACCATACTTATCATCGCTTCCCCATATTTTTCCACACGGTGAAATATAAGAATCACCAATAAATCCTGGCTTTTTGGTTAGAATAAATGTGTTGTCACAATGTTCGCATAGCTTATCAATTAGCTGCTTACGCACATTTTTAGCTACATTGGCAGGAAATCCTTTAGAGATTAACAAGCTAAAAAACTCACGAGGCTTATCTAATAAATTAGTATGGATAATTAGCTTTGTCATACCCAAATCAAGACTAAAATATTCAATTAATAAAAACGATTCATCAGCACTGCTTTTCATAACAGAACGAGCTAATAGCTTAACTACCGGCTTAAATTTTTTCATAAGAAAATCCATTATACGATAACATGTTCAGGAGAACGTGATAGGTGGTCTGCATCACCTATCACGTAATCACCCATCAAAAATCAATTACATAAATATGAATGTAGCTATAGCCATAAACTGATCAGTGTTGGAGGATGAGATCTGTCTAACCATAGAGTTGTTGCATCTATGGGGGCTATAGCCATAGTTTTGAGGCTATTTAGTATTACGTTTTAATGACAATCCAAATTTAGAACGTGTAATGCCATACATAAACCTCAGCCCAGATAGACCTACCTTATCTAATTTAATGAGAGCTTGAATGAACTGTTTTTTACGTAAGCGATAATCTTTGGTACGACGCTGTCCATCGCATCCCTGATAAAGTTCGATACGTTTCCATTGAGTTTTAAAAATATAAGTAATCTGTTTCTCTGGATTACGTAACATCCCTACATGCATAGGGCGATTCTTAACACCATCCCGTGCATTCATATTTTTAGGACGTTTCATAAAATTGCGTAATTTTGTGAATGCCTCAGCGTCATATTCCATCAATAGATGAAAATGAAGTATCCAGCGCTTACTATCTGCATGAAAATCAGCTTCAAGCGAACCAATTGCAATACCGTTATAGCCAATCCGTTGAAGCTTTTTATAGAACTTATTAATTAGATTATTAATGTCATATTTTAATAATTCTCCATCTTCTAATGAATCACATAAAAATACTAAAGTGACAAAGCGTATATCGTTAAATTGCTCTAAATTTGCCACAATATCTTTTGCCATTGCTGTTTTGTTTATATGACAACAAATAGGACAGGCAGCACTTTTACAATAAATTCCAATATCACAGTTGGCTAACTTATTTGCTAATTTATTTGCCTTCTTACTTTTACTGTTAGATAAGTAATTATGACGAGTTTCTAATTCTTTAAGGCAATCTACTAATTGCTTTTTATTTTTAAAATATGAACATTCTTTCAATATTGATTGAATATAAGAATGACGAATATCATTATGAATAAAACTCATATTGTTTTCCTTTTAGGATAATTAGTTTTTATTGAAATCCAGACAAAGAAATCCCATACAGAAATAATTAATTATTTCCGTTGCTTATGCTTCATCTGGATATCGGTGGTGTATTACATAGATTACATAGTCCGAGACTGTAACCACTGTTGAATTGCCTCAAAGTCGTAACCAACACGGCGAATACCGATCTTAATACGAGGCGGGAAATTAGCCTTAGCTTCTAAATAATAAATAGAATTGCGCGTTTTATAATTTAACATTTCCATTACTTCACTCATGGTGACAATCTTAATTGTGTTCTTAACGTTCATTTTGCTTAGTCCTCTTTGTTGTTGAGTGACACTAATTATCCACCGGCTAAAACTAAATATTGGAAATTTCCAAAATTAGCTGGAAATTTCTAAGGAAAACCATGTATGTGATTGATTTTTATTGAATATAAAAATCATAGAAATCCTCGTTCAGCCATCGATACCGAGCTATCACCCGCCACAACAAAGTGATCCAGCACTCTGACATCCACCAGTTCAAGCGCATATTTCAGCTTTAACGTAATATGCTTATCAGCCTGACTAGGTTCAGGGTCACCACTTGGGTGGTTGTGTACAAAAATGATAGCGGCGGCATTCAACGATAATGCTCGTTTAATGACTTCTCGGGGATAGATTGAGGTCTCGTTAATTGTGCCCCGAAACAACTCTTCAAACGCTAACACTTGATTTTGATTGTTGAGAAACATGCAGCAAAACACTTCATACTCATAGCGTGCAAGCTTCAATTTGAAGTATTCACGAGTTTGATTGGGTGAGATGATCTTAGTACGTCGTTTAAATCGTCTGGCTAACAGCGTATTGGCAATATCTAAAATTTCTTGTTCAGTAACAGGCTTGTTGATGGTGTAATAGCCCTTTTCTTTAGTTGATTGAAATAACATAGCTAACCCTACCTAAAACGGCCTTTCAATAAAATAGATAGCTGAGGAAAATAGTGTGTGGCGTGTTTTTTTGGGAATTAACGAGAAGGAGTTCTGTTGTGCTTTTACATTGCCACTACTATCAAAAAAGTAGAAATACTTTTTATCCGCACCAATAATAATTGACCAGTGTTCTTGTGTTCCAAGTAATATCACTCGTTGATAGAGATTATCTTTGTGATTAATAAAAGTAGATATATCTTTTATTATATTTTTAGTGCGGAGGTTAACTTGGTGTTGGTAAGGTTTTTTTATTATTAGAGGGTGGTGCTTAAGATAATATCCCTGCTGAAGAGTTGATTGAATTAGATAGTCCATTTCATCGTCGTCTAATCCATTTGTCACTAAATCATAAATGTCATAATGATATTTATATTCCCGCAGTAATGTATTAATTAAAGGTTTTCTTTTTACCCGGCCATCATATAAATAAGCCAGTGTATTAACTAAACTATATATGCCACACAAACAGTCTAAGTGGCCTTGTTGGGACGCACGTAACCCTCTATTAAATCTCAATAGATAATACCTTTGCTTGATTTTGAATATATTTTTTTGGCTAGTGGTAATAAACTCAATATATTATTGCCACTTTTGGCATTATATCAAACTCAACACACAAACACAAATAATTCTTATTATCAATTAGTTAGCTTGTCGAGAAGCACAATAAAAGCACTTTGCTGTTCACTAGAAAGTTTCGTCCATAACAGGTCTAGTTGAGCTTTTAATTCTTCGGTTTTTACACTCTGGTATACCTTTTCAGATTCTTGTTTGTTTTCTACGTCATGACTAATAAAAAACCAGCTAATTGGTGTGTCGAGATAAGCCGCAATATCAATTAAGTGAGTCACGTTAATCTTATTGGTTCCCCTCTCATAGCGAGAGAGCTGCTGCTGTGAAACTCCGATTTTTTCAGAGAGGCTAGCCGCCGTTAGCTTTTTCTCCTTACGTCGCTGCTGAATACGCTTTCCGATCAGTTTATCGGCTTCTGTTACCGTGAGTTTTGACATTGAACCACCTACCTTAGCGTTACGCTTTACCTAGTAAGTGGAATTTTCGTCTACGTTTACACTTGTATAAACATCCCTATAAGTGTAATAATATTAATAAATACTCGCTTACGGACATTTAATTCAAAAAGGTATCTTTAAAAGGAAGGAAAGACTTTGACTAAGTGTAAATATTGCGGCTCAACCGCTAATGCAGGCCAGCCCTGTAAGAAAAGTCCCACAACCTACCATGTTGTTGATAATGGGAATAGAAAGTGTATCTACTGTGGTGCCACAGCATCAGTAGGGCAACCATGTAAAAAAAGCCCGACTAAGCATCATGTTAACGGCAGCTAGTGCTCTGCACTTTATTCATTCCCGAACCATTAAACGGATTTGATTCAATATGGCGACCACGATTAAGAGTGTAGTTGAAAGCTTTGAATACCTGTTTGACTCACTCTATAGGCAGGAATTTGTTAAAACACTACGCCTGAATGAATGCAACGAACGAGAACTTCTGCCTTTGGTGAGGTGCTACCTTTTGGGCTGGTTTGGCGACACCCTGACGCCAGAAGTACAAGCACAACTACCGGGTACGTTGACGGGCAATGGCTACCTAGATTTTATTATCGATGATGTTGCCGTTGAGTTTGCTGTCAGACGACCTGACGCCCCTAAAGCAACGCTATCAGCCTACGTAAACTCAACGGAAATGAAAAAGCTGATGAAGTACGACGGCAAGGCTCTGCTGGTACTGTTTGACTTCTCAAGCACACCATTTACTGAGCAACAGATTGATGCCTTTCGCGATTGGCCTTCATTAGGTCAAGGAAACCATAAGAAATCCGCTTTTAACGTTGTTTACTTCTATGTAAAGAAACAGCGACCGCTGACACTAGGGAAAATCACCAAGAACATTCGCATTAATTGAATGTTGCTTAAAAGGAAAATCAATGAAAAGGTTATACTTAATTTCTGTTATATTATTAACAGCATGTTCTGATGACAATCAAATTATTAAAGACTTTGAAAACCAACTACACCATGATCGTGATTATAATTGCTCCTCATTAAATGTGAGTACATTTAAAATACATAATATTTCACCTGACACCTATCAACTAAAAGGAGAGCTAACTTTTACAGAGGATACATATAGTAGTATAACCAGTATTGGTACAAGATTTATAGATGAAGACAGACCTCTTCTTTTTATAAAAAAGACCGGTCATAGAGGTGATAAAATACCATTCGCTGCACAAATAACTAAAGGTGTAAAAAAATATCATATTCAAGCATTAAGAAAATACGATCCTCAATCAGATACTTATTCAGCAAGTGTGAATTCTGCTTGCGGCATGCCACTACGCTTATACAGTGAAGGTGATTATCAGATTTACATTCTTAATAGTGATGATTATCACTCCAAAATAAAAAGTATAAATTCATACTTGGATAATATTAAGAATGAAATAAAGTCAGCTCAGGATATTCAAAAAACCAAGGATGACCAGTACGTTAAGGATAATAAGGATGTACGATATGAGGGTGACCTAAATAAGTACGAATTAGCTTTACAGGAACAAAAAGTGCTAACGGATAAGTATTTTGAGCTAAAAAGAGAGAATGAAAACCACATAGGCGAACTTAGATATAAAACTGAAGTTATCAATAGGGCTTTAGATTTTTTAAAATCCAAGTCAGATGAATAACATGCCGGGGCAAAATGTAAATCATCTAATAATGATTCATCTGGATAAATAAATTAAACTTCAAATTAGGAGTGAATTATGCATGACCTTACTGAAACCATGAGAAAGCATAATCAGCAAGATTTTTTAATGCAACCAACTAGGGAATGGATAACTCAAAACCAGTTTATCAATATCTCTATATCTAAAATACAACGACATTTTCGTATTGGTTATAATCGTGCTGCAATTATTCTTAAAATGCTTGAAGCAGAAGCAATTATTAAAAACAGTCATGAATAAAATACTTCATATTAATTAATAGAAATCCCACCGCTTACTATTCATATCCGGAGCCTCGAGAAAGAATTGAAGCACTTTAAGGTATCTTAATGCTTTGACATATGCTTTTGGTTTGTAAAAGTGGGTTAATACGTCTATTTTCCAGCCATATATAAACTATAAATGTGAAGTAAATCACAAACACCTATACCGATTTACAAGATAAAATAAACGAACATATTTTCATTGTAATCACAGAGAAAAACATATGGCACTACCTACCAGACTCTATTATCCACTAGACCTTGCAGCTAAAGAAATAGGATGTGATATTAATGAGTTACTTCACTTTGCATCTATTGGCGTATTAGAGATTTGTATCGCAGCTCCTGAACCACCTGACGGATGGGATGATGATGATAAGCTAGATGACAATCCTTTTGAACCACGGCTATATGTTAATAAATTAAAGCTAAATAAAACTAAATCTATAGTGAAACTTAACTATGAAACCATGAATACAAAAATATCCGCTTCATATAATTTCAAAACTAGATCCTACGCTCACCTTGACATATCTGGATTGATTGCAATCCCATTCCTTTACATAAAGAATTTTGATTGCTTCGGCAACGATACAATTACTGTTAACCACTTTAATTTGCCAAGAACTGAAACAAAGATTGAAATCAGTGAAAACTTAACAATTAAGAAAATAAGTACTGATGATTATAAAGTGAATGTAAAGAGTTTCACTATCAGTGCTGAAGAGCTAACACTATTAAAGAATGGAGGTAAGTATCTTGAAAAAATACAATTCCCTATAGAAATAAATAATGAAACCTTGCTAACGCAAGAAAAACCCAAACGAAGAGCAAATGAAAATAAGCAAGCATTATTTATTAAAGGGCTAATAGCTGTGTGTTTTGATAATGGAGAACAAATACTGGAAAATCCAACGACCCCAATAGATACGGGCATTATAAAGCGAAAGTTTGATAGTGCAGGTTTAGAGACAGGTGTTTGTGGGAAAACCGTTACTGATTGGCTTGAGAATGTTGAGCTGAAGCGTACCGCACCATCTGAAAAATCTAAGTCCAAGATAGTAAAAAATTAGTTATTCTTGTCTATACATTATTTTTAATTAATAGTGTGTAATAAAAGGTAAAGTTAATTGAATATTCAAAAAATAATTTCAGATTGTAAAAATAAAAACCTCAATTATGATTATAATGATGTCCGTAAAATTTTAAGAATTCAGATTCCCAAAGCTAGAAATGATTCTAATATCATTTTAACTTCAGATATAGTAGACATCATAGCTGAACGCAATATTAACTTACTTGACTATAAGTATATTGAAGGATATGAGGCTATTTGGTCAATTGAGCAGGATATTATTGAATGTGAAGTTGAGTTACCTCAGAGACATTTTTCTTTTGAACGCTATTTCAGAAATAATTCAATCTGCAAGGAAGAAAAGAAAATACTGATTGAAACACATCTTGAAGGTATTGTCGCGGAACTTTCAGAGATTAGTAATGAATTCCATATATTAGAAATATGCAAGGATATTGGGCGTCCAATAGGAATTATGGGGAGCTATAATATTGAGAGGTTTGATAGACGGAAAAGTTCATCTACATCACTAAAAATATCTGGACTTAATATTTCAACTCATGAACAAGCATTGAATATTATTAAAACCATATTTGCATCAATTTGTTTTCAGTTTGATTGTAAAACAAACATTCCATTAATGTTAGCCATAGCGAGAAATTACTCTCGAGCCAGATTGTCACATACATCATTAGATGATTTAGAACTAACTCGTGTAAATCAACACTATGATAATGAGGCATTATCTTTATATTGGTATGCTCAGTCTGCCTTGGGTATGCCATTATTACAATACCTAGCTTTATATCAAGTAGTCGAGTTTTATTACCCTATTTATTCTGAACTTGCAGCTCAAAAGAAAGTGGCTAATGCATTAAAAGATCCAAGTTTTAATAGTCATAATACAAAAGATATAGCAAGAATATTTAATATTGTTAAAACAGCATCCTCTACTCGTTCAGAATTATCTCAACTTGAAGCCACCCTTAAGGAGTGTGTGGAGATTAGCTTACTTCGCGATTGGCTCAAATCTGATAGTAAAAGAGATGAATATTTTCGTTCAAAAAATGCAGTAAAGCTTTCTGAGTATAAGATAAACTCCCATGTTACTGAAGATGATGAACTTCTAAGACAAGTATTACAAAGGTTTTATAATATAAGATGCCGTATAGTACATACAAAAGGTGTAGATGCAGAATTAGAGGTTTTGCATCCACAAAGTAAAGAAGTTAAATACTTAGAGTATGATATTGAATTAGCAAACTTTTTAGCTCACCGAGTATTAATTTCATCAAGTAAGCCAATGTAATTAATATAATAATACGTTAAGGATTGTGTTATATACTTGATACAAATAATAGTACATTTTTTAACCAACCAGATCAGTAACAATACGCAATAGTTATACGTTTAGTTATACAATAAAAGTTGAATTTAAAAACATGAAATAATATCAATTAGTTAAAATAAAGATTCAACTTACGCCAGCGAAAACCGTATCTTCTCAAGGAGATACGTTTTTTTTTGTCCAGACCAGTCCGTACACATCCTTACCCTTGTATGAAAAATAGACCCGGGACGTTTTTGCTCAAATATTCTGGGCTCATTATTTTTTCAAATATCTACACTGAAAAAACACTGCCATCACGTTATTAGCCTATTTTCTATATGACTTGTAGTAACATTAACCACAACGCCAATTATGTTTTATCCATAGTCCGGAAAGAGTATATAAGGATTTATTATGGTTGATACGCTGTCACTAAAACAAGCCAGGAAAATCGTGTTACTGAGCCAGGCGCTTCCTAAATCGATTTCTCATAAAAGTGCCGAGAAGGCGACGATAGCAGCTATCAATCAACTTGGTTATATACAGATTGATACGATTTCTCGTATTGAACGGGCCCACCATCACACGCTATGGAATCGCGTTAGCGGCTATAAACCCGATATTTTAGATTCTCTTCAACAACAACGTAAAGTATTCGAATATTGGGCACATGCGGCTGCATATCTGCCAATAGAAGACTTCCGTTATTGCCGCATTAAAATGCGTCATATAACGGAACATGAAAAGCCGTGGCATCCTCAGGCCAATAAGATTAAGGCTGAAGTGCTTGCCCGCATTAAAGCTGAAGGCCCGTTACAATCAAAAAACTTCGAAGATAAAAGCCACAAGAATGGCCCCTGGTGGGATTGGAAGCCTGCCAAATCGGCTCTGGAGCTGTTGTTTCTACAGGGTGAACTGATGATTGAACGGCGTATTGGATTTCAAAAAGTGTTCAATTTGACCGAACGGGTATTACCTAACCATATTGATACAACCCTACCTACCCAGGCTGAATATGCTCAATATCTGATTAAACGTTATTTACAGGCTAACGGTTTAGGTAGTGAATCTGAGTTTAGCTATTTACGTCAGGGTATGCAGCGGGCCATCCGGCAGGAGTTATTACACATGCTTGAGGCTGGGGAGATCATCAAATTACGGTTGGGCGAAAGCGATTATTATGCTGACAAAGAAGCACTACAATTGCTTAATAAAAACCTGCCCAAAGCCGATGTAAAGATTCTTTCACCCTTTGATAATCTGGTCATCCAGCGTAAACGCCTCAAAAATCTGTTTGATTATGATTATCAACTTGAATGTTACCTAAAGCCTCAAGATAGAAAATTTGGTTATTTTTGCCTACCTATTCTATGGCAGGGTGAATTTGTCGGGCGAATGGATGCTAAAGCCGACCGACAAAATCGTACGCTTATTATCTATAATCTATTTACTGAAAAGCGATTCAACAAATCTGACACATTTGTTCTTTCTCTAATATCTGCACTCAATAGTTTTAGTCACTTTAATCAATGCCAACGTTGGGAAATTCAACAATGCAACGATCGCAAAATAGCAGAGATGATTTGTGCTCATCATGCACACTATCAACGTAATGATTAATTGAATAATAAAAAACGGCGGCACAAAACATGGCCGCCATTTCGTTGTTATAAAACCTTAATAAAACAGACCGATAATCAGTGTATGAACCACCAATCCAACCAACAGTGGTACTGAGGTTCTTTTTACCACCTCGAACGGCTGCAACTTAGCACCGCTGGCAACGGCGATCACGACGCCGGATACCGGCGACATAGCCCGCCCCATGTGGGATGCTTGTTGCATTGGTAGGATCATCGCCGTCGCGCTAGCCCCCATCGATTCGGCAATCTTAGGAATAAGCTCGACAAAGGCCAGGAACGGCGCATTACCAGAGCCCATAATGATTGCCGCAGCCAACGTAACGATAGCAAATACAATTGCCATAGCAAATGGCGGTAATCCAACCGCTTCTGCCATGAGAATCATTTGATCGATAGCGCCAATACTCATGATTCCATGAGCAAAAGCCCCGGCGGCGACCAACAGGCCGACCACATTCGCAAAAGCACTGCCCATTCCGCCGAGAAACTTATTAAAACCGGCGCTAACTTGTTTAAAATCCCGTAATCGCAGTAGCTCGATTATCATGCAGATAAACATGGCGATCAGTACGATAGTCACTACATGCAACTTGACGCCGGAGACAAAAATTGGCGAGAACCCCACTGCCATAATGATCGGTAACATCGGCAAGAGAGCATAAAAGCCCGGAGCACTCTTACCTGCCTGTTCTTCAACATTGGGTAAATTGGCAACCAATCCCTGCTTGCTATCGCAATAGCGCTGCCAAAACACGTGGGTGGTACCAACAACCAGTACCGTTGCTACTGCCGCAGGCCCCTGATAATTTAATACATATTGTACGACTTCCATCCCCGCCGCCTGTGAGCCACGAATAGCATCAATCGCGGTTGGCGTATAGGCAATACCTAATGAAGTGGCGATAACTCCTGCCGCCGAAGCGGAAGACAGCCCAAGGCCCAACATAATCGGAAACATTGTGCCCATCAGCAATACCGCCAAACCCGTAGCGGATGGAATTGCCAACTGTAATACGCTGGCTAACAAATAAGAGAAAAACAGTAAAATATAAGGTGAACGCAGCTTGCGCAATGGCCTGGTAGCAACCCTGACTACCGCATCATTGGCACCAATATGGTCCATATAATGGGCAAAACCCATCAACGCCATAATCATCAGGCCCAAATCGGCAGCTCGGGTACTGAACAGCCACTTAGTGACCTCAAAAGGATCAAACCAGCTGATGCCGGTACTTTTTACCGATTTAGGTAACAGCTCACCCCAACCGGTCACAAGCGTACAAAACATCAGCAGCAGACCAGCGGCCAACAATACTGGCTCTGCTTTATAGCCTTTTAAAATTAACCGGGCGACTACAACGATGACCAGTAACGCAATAATAATCTGAATCATTGAGCACTTCCTTGAGCAAAACGGTTATGGGTTTGCTTAATGACTTCGATCACCACCTTGCTTGCAGCCTGTAATGATTTCACCGGCAGATATTCATAGATGGAGTGAAAGTTATGCGCCCCGGTAAACAGATTTGGGCAAGGTAGACCTTTTTGCGATAGTGCCGCGCCGTCATAACCGCCGCGCATTGGGATGACTTTCGGTTCAATACCACAAGACTGATAGGCTGCCAGAGCGATATCAATTGGGAAACGGTTTTCTCCCTGTAGGCTGTTATAAACGTTAGCGTAACGATCTGCCAGATTGCAAACTACACTACCCTCTCCCCATAATTCTGCGCAGTTTTCCGCCAGTTTACCGAGAAACTCCATGCGCTGACGGTAACCTTGCTCAGTGAAGTCGCGGACGTCCATCTTCAATACAGTCCTGGCGCTATTGCCCTGCATTTGCTTAACCCAGTAGTAACCCTCACGACCTTCGGTATACTCCGGTGCTTCGCCTCCTGGCAGCATGGCAATAAACTTATGGGCCATCAGCAGCGAATTCTTCAGTTTTCCCTTGGCGGACATCGGGTGTGCTGACTGACCATTAAAAATAATTTCCGCATCACCAGCGTTCCAGTTCTCATAAACCAGTTCACCAATGCCACAGCAATCAAGCGTGTAAGCAAAATCTGCACCGAATGCCTGTACATCAAAGGCTTTAGCACCACGCAGTCCCTGTTCTTCATCGGGAACAAAGCCTACCTTTACCGGTCCGTGTTTGATCTCAGGGTGTTCAATCAGATATTGAACCGCATTAACAATCGATGCTATAGCCGCTTTATCGTCAGCACCCAGCAAGCTGGTACCGTCGGTAACAATCAGATCATCACCGATATAGTTCGCCAGCTCAGGAAATTCGCTCTGACGCAGAAAAATATTTTTCTCTTTATTCAAACAGAGATCGCCGCCTGAATAAGGCAAAATCTGAGCATGAGTATCGCCAGAGTGTTCGGCGCTAGTATCCAGATGTCCAAAAAACGCTACCGTTGGTAGCGAATAATCAACATTAGAAGGCAATAGTGCGGTAACAATCGCCCGCTCGTTGACCTGAACCTTCTCCATGCCTAATGTCCGTAATTCTTCCGCTACCTTCTGCGCTAATACCATCTGCCCGTCGGAAGAGGGCATAATACCTGCGGCACCCTTTTCACGATTGGTTGTAGTATTAATTTTCGTATACGCAATAAAACGGTCGATGATATTCATTAAACAACTCCTATTAGAAATCAAAAATAAAGTTGGTTATAAATACTCTAAGTTTTACTCAAAAATTCTCTACCAAATCAATAATTAACAAAAAAAACATTGTTTGATGGATTTTTATTTCTTTACAAAAGAATTAAATGGATGATGATTTCATTTCACTTTCAAGAGATATTTAATCAAAAATATCGGCTAAACCAATACATGTGATATTAAAAATAATTAATTGAAGGATATTACTCCAAGCGCTAATTAACATAGAATTAGATTAAGAATATGATTGATAAAACAAGAATTATTTAGTTTATTGAACCAACAATGGTCTTGTTGGAAGCTATCAACGATATATACGATTAAAGGTCAAACTTATGATGTGACACTGGTCGTTATGACAAAGAATCACACATGCGAACTACAAACAATGTTGCCAAACGCCAAGTATCTTAATTCCAACCCTATCGAAAGAGCAAAGCTCACGTAGATCAAATAAAGTTTTCATGTGACAGTTTTATGTCGCAATGGGTCGTCTAAAGCGCCTGCGGTGTTTAGCTTATTATCTGAGTTTGGCTTGAGTTCAACGTCTAAAAAGGCTTCTGTTCAACTCCCGAATAGATTAAATTTTATACTTCAATTTTGTTGTGAAAATAGCCAGACTCCTGTTTCGACTATAAAGTTGAATTGTGTTATTTAGGTTAGTATATGAAATATTCGGCCTAAAACGATATTAAGAATATTATATTATTCAATTAAAACAATTTGTTATGTATGAGCTGGACTTTCGACCAATATTCACAAAATAAATAGTGCTGAAGACACTACGTACTAATTGGTACTCATGCAAAAATATATAATCAATTGATATTTAATGTAAATGTTAGTTGTACTTAAAAATTTCAAAATCCTTAATGTTTAAGGTATAGTGTACAATTACCACATAAACATTATATATTTATATATGAAATTCAAAGTGTTAGATTTATTTTCTGGTGCGGGAGGAATGTCTGAGGGATTTTTGCAGGCGGGATTTTCTGTGCCTTATGCGAGTGATAGAAGTCAACAGGCCGCAGAGACATACATCAACAGACATAAACAACTAGGTTTTGATTTAAAATACTACTGTGGTGATGTTGAGGAACTTGCTAATGAATCGATTCTTTATAATTTTTTAGATAAGAACTTTAACCAAATTGATGTTATTTGTGGTGGTCCTCCTTGCCAGGGATTTAGCCTAGCAGGTAAGCGTAATCCTAATGACAACAGGAATAAGCTTGTAAAAAGCTATATTAAAATTCTTTCACAAGTAAAACCTAAATATTTTGTCATGGAAAATGTTTTAGGTATTTTATCTGCAAAATTTGTCGAGTATGAAGGATTACAGAATAACTATAAAAATAGCAAAGTTATTGATGTACTGTTGGCAGAATTTGATTCTATAGGTTACTCTAATATACAAATAAAGATGCTAGATGCTAGTGATTACGGAGTTCCTCAAAAAAGAAATCGTGTTATTTTTCTTGGTACTCGCAATGATATTAATATAAAAGTTTTCCACCCTAAACCAACAGTAAAGAATAAAATATCGGCACAAGAAGCTATCGATGATTTAAGTGAAATAGAAAATGGTTCTACTATTTATGAGTATAATAAACCTATAAATACAGATTATCAAAAAAAATCAAGAGAAGGGAGAACTTTAACTAAAGATTGTACGTTATTAACATCTGAAATATTAAGTAATCATCAAACAAGTGTACATACAGAATTAGTTAGGGAACGATTTAGCTTACTAAAATCGGGTGAAAAGCTTCATTCTTTATTAAATCGTTTATCTACAGAAGATTATAAGCGTTTTAAAACTAAAAAACAAAATTGCAAAAAAATTATTGCTGATCAACCTTCGCCAACAGTTCTAACATTACCAGATGATTTAGTTCATTACTCTAAAAACAGAATTCTTACCGTACGCGAAATGGCTAGATTACAATCATTCGATGATAGTTTTGAGTTTCTAGGAAAAAGAACAACAGGAGGGGGATTAAGAAAGAATGAGACTCCTCAATACACATTAGTTGGAAATGCGGTTCCACCACTATTAGCAAAAGCAATTGCTAGTCAGATTATGGAAGCATTAAAAAAATTGGAGGAGTAATTTTGGAAAAATTACACTTTAAAACAAGTTCTGGAATAAAAAGTATTGTTGGAAGAGATCTAATAACAGATAAATTCGTTGCTATATTTGAACTTGTAAAAAATAGTTATGATGCTGGAGCATCAAATGTTATTGTTTCCTTTAATAATCTTAATAATTCATCAATAACTACTGACACATCCCCTCTCTCTTTAATTGACACTCAAAAACCTCATATTGTAATTGCCGATAATGGTCATGGCATGAATAAAGATGCCTTAATAAATAAATGGCTCTATTTAGCTTATTCAGATAAGCAAGAAGGCCACAAAAACAATGAACGTGTATTTGTAGGCTCAAAAGGAGTAGGACGCTTTTCATGTGATACACTAGGCGAAATATTAAATATTAGAACAAAAAAATCGAATGAAAATATTGAGCACCATCTATTAATAGATTGGTCAAATTTCGATAGAAACTTACATAATGAATTTGAAAATATTGATGTAATATATAACTCAAAAGTTGTTGAAAGCGACGAGCAATACACTATTTTAACAATAGGTACATTAAGACATACTACATGGAAAGATGAGAATGAGCAAAAGCGAGCTAAACAAAGTTTAAGTCGTCTAAAAAATCCTTTTGTTGAAGATAATTTATTTAACATCTTCTTAGGTGAGGATATATCCATTAATGCCCCCCTACCTAAATATAAAATTACTAATAATATAACATCAATACTAAAAGGAAAAACAACCACAATAGAAGCTTGCATTGATGAAAATATTAGTATCAATCTCTATGATCGTGGGGAGTTAATTTATAGCGCTTCAAAACCAAATCAAACCCTACTAAAACAAGTCTCCATAAACATATCAATAAACTATTTAAACACCTCAGCTAAAAGCATGTTTACTAGACGAATGGGAATTCAACCAATTCGTTACGGTAATATATTTATTTATAGAAATGATTTTAGAGTGATGCCATACGGTGAGGAAAATTATGATTTATTTGGATTAAATCTTAGGAAACCTCAAGGATATAATAGATATTTAGGTACTCGTGAAGTTATTGGTTATATTTCAATAAACGATAAACAGCATATATTTAAAGAAACCTCATCACGCAATAATGGATTCATTGAAAACATATACTTCAAGTCATTAGAAGAAATATATATTTATGATATTCATATGCTTTTAGAACGCTATATAAACCTTATAAAATGGGGAGAGGACTCCGAAACAAAGGAAGAACTATATTTTGACAACTCCGTAAATAAAAACGAAGTAAATAAGTTTAAGAATTATATTACCAGAACTAAAAAATACAATATTACTTACTTCAAAGATAATTTTGAAGTAGAAAATAACAACCCTGAAAAACAACTTGATGCAATCATTGAAGTAATTGAAGATAAAAATTTTCAAGAAAAAATAAAGGAAGTTAAAGATAAATTTTCTCAATTAAAATATGATAACAAAGAGAAAGAAAGAGAAATCGAAAATAAAGAAAAAGAAATAACTTATCTTTATAAACAAAATGAGAACTTACAAAAAAATAGAGAGCCCTCATCCTATTCTGAACAGATTAGCCATCACTTTAAAACAATGACAGAAGATTTATATTATGCCACAGAAGATCTTATTAATATAATAAATGAAATTAAAGATGAAGAGTTACAAAGAAAAGCACTTATTGAAATTGGAAAAATTAGAGGTACACAAAAAGAACTAAGTGCATTTAGAGACCTTTTAATTAACAGCAACTTAGACTTACGCTCAAAACAACGCGTTAATTGGTATGAACAAACTCTATTATACGTAGCTAATAGGAATAAGCAATCTTATGGTTTAAAATTAAGTTGCAATATAACAAATGAAAACTTCACTCCTAATTGGGAAAAAAATTGTGACATATTACAACTTCATATTTCATTAGATAATTTCTATCAAAATGCAAGGGAACATAAAGCACAATTTCTAGATATTTTATTTGAAGAAAATAGAATAGTATTTTCAAGTAATTCAAAAAAAATCGATGACATACATTTGAAAAATATTTTTAATCTTGGTTATTCTACAAAACCTAATGGTACAGGTATTGGATTGCATCAAATAAAAACCTTTTTTGAAAAAAATGAATGCGACATTATTGTTGAACAACCCAATGATTTGGTTAACTTTATAGTCAATAGAAGGAATTAAACACATGCGACTAAATTTTAATATAGTTATTGTTGACGATGATTTTGAGGATTTTAGAAGTAATAAGTGTCGTTCCATAAATAGACTAATCGAAGATGTCTCACAACACATTGAAAAAAAAGGCTTTACTCCTATTTTTTTTAAATATACAAATGTAGATGCTTGTCTAAATGATGAGAGCATTGATGGGAATAAACATCAAAATAGAATAGATTTTTATTTAAGTGATAACAATTTAGATGGTGATGAAAATAAAAATGGCATAGACTTATATTTAAAATTGAAAGATTCAATAGATAAAAAAGTATTATGTGACTTTGTTCTTTATACACGTTCAGAAATTGATGAAATAATAGAAAAATTATCAAAGAAACTGAATACTGAAAAAGATCCTAATTTATTTACACGATTTACATTTATAAGCAGACCAAATGAGGCCTCTGATACAGACTGGCATGATAGAATAAAATCAGTTTTGGACTATATAATTACACAAAGAGAAGAAATTAATCACCTCAGGGGCTTATTTGCGCAAATCACAGCCAGAATGCATAATATATTAAAAGAAAAACTAAACAATGATAATCTCACATTTAAAGATGCTATAGATACAGCATATAACAATAAATTTATCAAGTTATCGTTGAGGAGAAAATTACATACACAAAGAAATAGGCGAAATGGAATCATACATAACGATGAAGAGTTTGATCCTAAACTAAAAGAATTTAAAATAAAATGTAGTGATACTGAAGATAGCTCTAGAGGAAAACCCTATGGACATTCAGAATTTCAAAAACTCAGAGAATATTTAAAGTCAACTGAGAATGAACTATTAGAACAAGTAAAATAGAATCAATCTAGCAATAATACAGTTATGTCTGATGAGTTAGAAAATGGATCAATTAAGAAATTTTGCTGATAATCGGCTTATTAATGGCTGTATATATTGCGGAGGGCCTGAAGATACTCGTGAGCATGTCCCCTCTAAAGTATTTCTTGATCCTCCATTTCCTGATAACCTCCCTATCGTAGCGGCATGTAAAACTTGTAATAATAGCTTTTCACTTGATGAAGAGTATTTCGCTTGCCTTATGGAAGTTATGATTGCTGGCTCAACGAATCCTGACCATGTTAACCGCCCAAAAATTGCAAATATTCTTCGACGTTCTCCTCAACTAAAATCCAGATTAGAATCAGCCAAATATGTAAAAGACTCTCAAACATACTTTAAGATAGAAGCTCATCGTATTGAAAATATTATTCTAAAATTAGCTAAGGGACATGCAGCGTTTGAACTCAGCCAATGTTGTTATAATCAACCTGACTCTATATGGTGGTATCCGCTTAATTTATTGAGTGATAAACAAAGAGAACCTTTTGAGTCATGCCATTTCGTTGAGATTTTAGGCGAGATCGGTTCTCGGTGGATACAAAGACTATTAGTTACAGAGTTCATAATTGAATCATCATCAGGTGATATAACAATGCATAATGCAGTGATCAATGATTGGATTGATGTCCAAGACGGACGCTATCGTTACCTCACAATCCATGACGACGAGGGTATAAAAATATATATTGTTATTAGTGAATTTTTGGCCTGTCAAGTAATCTGGACCCCCTGAAAGGTTTAAAAAACTTTGAAATTACAATATACAGAATCACATACAAATCGACGTTTCAATTTGGTGAAAGGCGCATTAAGCGCCTTTCACCAACTCCAAGCCACTCGCTACCCCACCAGCAAGCAGCCCATCAATCAAAACTGATAAACAACCGCCACCGACACAATATCATCCGTTGATATTCCAGCCTTCTCAGTGAAAGTGCTGCTATCCAGCATATTGATCTTATAGTCGACTTTAGCGGTGAAATTGCTGTTGAAGTGGTAGTTGGCACCAACATCAATATAGTTAACCAGCTCTTCGCTATTGTATGTTTTGCTGCCTGTGTCATGACCCAGATCTTTACCTTTGGAGTAAACCCACGCCAGCGACGGTTGCAGGCCATTCTCGAACTGATACTGAGCCACCAGCTCTACGTTCTGTGTTTTGTTAGCAACGAAATCATCACCATACAGGTTCATATTGTAGGTTTGACCATAGATGGCTGCCAGATACAGGTCGTTTGCATCATATTTGATACCTGCACTCACACCGTCAGCACGATCGCCAAGATGGTCTTGCGATTGGTCATAAGTACGGTCAGATGAAGCATAAGCAGCGCCCACAGAAAGCCCCATGCCTAAATCATAGGTGGTGGACATACCCCAGCCATCGCCATTGCGATCGCTTTTGTTACGGTCGCCGGAGTCATTGCGGCCCTGATACTGAACCGCAAAGTCCAGGCCATCAACCGCGCCAAAGAAGTTTTTATTACGATAGGTTGCCAGATTACCGGCACGTTGAGTCATAAAGACATCTGTCTGCTGATAAGAGTCACCACCAAACTCTGGCAAAACGTCAGTCCAGCCGCCAATGTCATACAGGATGCCGTCGTTACGACCGTAGTCAAAAGAGCCAGCATCACCAAACTTAATACCGGCAAAGGCATAACGGGTGGTAGAACCGTTATCGTCACCGTTTTCACTGGAGCTGGCGGTAAGTTCGGTTTGATAGTAGCCGTAACCAATAATTTGTTCAGTAACCTGTGTTTCACCACGAATACCAAAGCGAACGAAGCTGTTGTCGCCGTCTTCGCCTTTGTCATCAGAGATATAGTGATTACCTTCGATTTGTCCTGAGAAGTCTAACTTGTTGCCGTCTTTGTTATACAGTTCGGCCGCATTTGCTGCACCCGCCACCATCATAATGGGTAACAGCCCTGCCAACAGTTTGTTGTTTTTCATTATTCGTTTCCTTGATTGATCCTGCCTAAATATCAACTGTTACGCTGCCGAAGATACCAAACGTTAGATATGCGTCTTTATCCTCCGCATCGCGTTTTATTGAATCAAACAATAGGTTAAGAAACAACATAAATGATAATTATTTTCATTATCGTTTGTGTTGTAAATATGAAATCTTATGAAGGAAGGTTTACAGGCAGGAATATTGATACGCTAAATACAGTGAAAGGGCTTTCGCCCCTTCACTAAAATCATGATTAATAATGACCAATCAATCGTCTTTACGATCGTCTGGCTTTACATCAGAACGGTGTTTGTCACCTTTGGCTTTGCGCTCACCTTGCTTGCCATCAGAACGTTTTTTATCGCCCTTCGCTTTACGATCTTCAGAAGCGTTTTTGTCGCCCTTCACTTTGCGATCTTCCGGCTTTACGTCAGAGCGTTGCTTATCACCCTTCTCTTTACCGTCTTCTGATTTAGTATCAGGACGTTGTTTATCACCTTTGTTTTTGCGATCTTCTGAATTTCTTTCCGGGCGATCGCCTTTCTCTTTACGCTCATCCTTTTTAGCATCAGAACGTCTGTTATCGCGCTTATCTTTACCATCGTTCGACTGACCATCAGAATGCCTTTCGCTGTGCTGCGCATCCTGAGGTTGCGGTGCATTATCTGGCTCAGCAAATGCGCTGAAACTGCCGGTTAATAATGCTGCGCTAAATAGTCCGATAACAATAGCTTTTGATTTCATCATATTTCCTTATTAGTGAGAAAATGCCCTCTACGCGGTTCAAAATATACCAAGGCATTTCTCCGTCAATGCGCTTTACACATCCTTGACACTATTTTCAGTTTCTTATCGCTTGATAGATAAAAATAATTTACCCGGGAAATGATAAAGCGGGAATAATAGTTATGATGGTTTTCAGCATAAGATTTAAACCATAAGTTATCCTAATCTCCGAGTAAAAAGTTTAATTACCCATATGCCGATAATATCTCTATCCTGCTGGCGATTAAGGAGAATATCTATGCAACCCATTAAACAACTCAGCACACTGCTCTCTTCTATGTCACCCGCATTAAGCAGTGAAACTTATGTGTTTTGTACTCTCAAAGAAGAATTTACCGAACAGCTTTTCAGGTTCAAACCTAAAGGTTTGTTTGTGGAAGAGGAAGGAATAACCCTGATTATTTCCCAACAAACAGCGTTAGATCATCAGCTGGATTTTAGTGGTATCTTCCGCCAGCTTACCTTAACCGTTCATTCAAGCCTTGAAGCGGTGGGCTTAACTGCCGCGGTGTCTAAAGCCTTAGCGGATAACAATATCAGTGTCAACGTTGTAGCGGCTTATTACCACGACCATATATTTGTGCCTGAACAAGATGCCGAACGAGCACTGAAAACGTTAATCGAATTGCAGCAGCACCATGCAAAGTTAAATTAGTCTGCCTTCCTGATATTTATCGAACATATTTGAAATAACATCATGTGGTAAACGGCCTGATGCAATCAGGCCTATATTTATTAATGTAACTATTCATAACTCACTACATAAATTGAATATCATCATCTGAATGATATGGGGAATAAATATGAGACAGGAAATATTGGGAGTTCTCTCCCGTAACTGGTGGGTATTAATTATTTATGGCGTGATTGCCATTTTATTTAGTATTGCTGCATTAACCGCACCGCTATCAACCGCAATATCGGTGGCCTGGGCGATTGGTTTGTTTGCCCTGCTGGAAGGGGTAATTACTATTGTCTCGCTGTTTACTAACCGTATTGTGGTTTCTAAAGGATGGCTATTTGGCTATGGGGTTATCTCCATCATCTTTGGTGTGTTGGCTCTGTATAACCCGGCGGCGACCGCCAGCATCCTGATGATCTTTTTAGCTGTCTGGCTGATTATTGGCGGTATTTACCGCATTCTGTTTGCGATTCAGGTTCGCAATCAGATTCAGGGAGAATGGATGATTATCCTTAGCGGTGCACTGGCGATAATTCTCGGTGCATTACTGATGGCACAACCGATTATTGGACTGGTGATTACCACCATCTGGCTTGGGGTGATTGTTTTGATGTATGGCATATTGCAGATTTATGCGGGGATAAAGTTACGGGGGATTGGGCAGCATTAATCTATCGTAATTGATAATTTAGCCCTAAAAGCTGTATTCGGGAGGATACGGTTTTTAGGGTAAATACCCTTCATTGTTATATCCCGTCAATAAAAAACAAACCATCTCTCGTTACTTGAATTAGTTACTTAATCAAGTAATCGAAACCATGTATTCTTGTGCGATACCTCGCAAGTATCAAATAAGGATTTATAGTGAGTAACTCTTGGAGTGATGAAGAACTTGAAGCTTCTGTTCGGGCTTATTTTGAGATGTATGATAGTTATTTAGACCAAATCCCCTTTAACAAAAAAGATTGCTATAGAAAGCTACACGAACGTTTTGGTCGTTCTGAAAAAGCGTTTGAGTACCGTATGCAAAATATATCTTATGTTGTTGTACTTGAGGGAATTGACTACTTACCTGGATTAAAACCGGCAAGGAATGTAGGGAAAAACATCTTTCAGCAACTTAAATCTTTAATCCATAAGAAGGTTTTCACTTATCCTAACCCTATATCAACAGAAACACTTTATGCTGAAGATTCAAATAAAAAAGCTGAGGCAACGCAATCAATTCCTCAAGGTGTAATAAAGCCCACCACTATCCCAAATACAGGATCTCGGTATGTAAGGAATGGGGGAGTGAGTGAATGGGTTAGGCGTTCGACGAATGGAAAATGTGAAAACTGCAACCAACTCGGTCCATTTAAAAATAAAGATGGTCAGTTTTTTCTAGAGGCTCACCATGTAAAATGGTTATCTAATGGCGGTTCCGATACTACAAGTAATTGCATTGCTGTCTGCCCCAACTGTCATAGAGCGTTTCATCACAGCAAAGATGCAGAATTATTGGTTGAGAAAATCTACAAAAAAATAACTCGACTAGAACGTGAATAAAAAGGATTGTCCCCCACAATCCTTTTTAACTTACCGTTACTCCCCCAACACCTTATACAACTCCCTTAACCTTTCCTGTAACACAAACATCAAAGCTTCACGGGTGGCGAGGTTTTCAGTATTTAACGCGGCATTAATCACGGCTAAACACTGAACGGTAATATCTTCAGGGGTTAAAGAGTCTTGTTGAGTAAGTTCGTTCATGGGCTAACTCCAAAGGTAGTTAATATCTCCCACCTCCGGAGCTGCAAATCTCTTGGGGTGGTGGCTTTGTTCGGGTTTGCAGACCGCCCCTTGGAAACGGCACATCCAAAGATGTCCCAGCCAAAGCCACCATAGAACAAGCATTATGACATGTTTTTAAGGTGCACAAAGACCATGACTATAAAAATACTTTATGTATCAATATGTCATTCTCAAGGAGCTATTCGGGCTGCAAATCCCGGCATCCCAACTCAGGATGCCCCGCCACTATATCAACCCCAAAACCACCCGCAATCGACCTTTTCAGATTCATACCAATAATGCGAAACATCTCGAAAAACCATGCAATATGCAGATAAAAACCGCTACTTTTCTCTTATTTGTATTCCAAATAGCTCTACTTAGCTTTAGCGCCTTTCTTTACCTTTGTGGATTTACCCTTTGGCTGATCCTTCATCTGTCTCAGTACCTGTCCACACTGGTTCTCTTCCCCTTCGCTTGGTGACACTAACGCCAGTAATGCCGCAGCCGGAGCAACAACCACACCTAACGCCACTGCCGCAGCACCCCGGGCAATTAATGGCGCGGCTTCGACTCCCGGTTGAGGGTTCTTAAAGGTACCTTTCACATACAGCGGAGAGCGCAGTGTGAGTAAGCGCATACCTTTGCTTTGTGGGTCGATGGATAAATCCAGTCGTTCAGTGGCAAAATTGGTCTGGCCGGTAACGTTAATAATGGCGTTTTCAGTATCAAACACCAGTAAACGTGGGGAGGCGAGTCCGCCACGGATATTCACGTCCGCCGCCACACAGTTAATCTTCACTTCATCATCACCAAAAAGTTGTGAAACCAGATAGTTACCCACGTTCAGACCCAGAATCTCCATCAGGCCACGGCTGATCATGCCTTCGTTCATTAATATGCGTAAATCACCACTGCTGCTGCCTAATAGCGCGGCCACTGAATTACCCCGTCCGGTTAAGCTGGCATCGCCATTGATTTGCCCACGGCTGTTTTTCATCATCTCTACTTCCGGCAAAAGCTGTTTCAGTTGGAAGCGCCGGGCATGCATATCAACCTTTCCCTGCATTGGACTTTTACTGCCATCCAGCCGAATTGTGGAGTTCAGGCTTCCTCCCGCCACGCCAAAGCGCAGAGGATCCATCAGGATCTCACCGTTATTTAATATCAGATGGGTATACAGATTGTTTACCGGCAATGATTTACCGTGCTCGATGTACTTAGCGGTGAACTTCACGTCCGCATCCATCACATCCCAGCTTTTGGTTTCGAACGGTTCTACCGGCAATACTTTATCGGCAGGCTGGAGGCTTTTCTCACCCCGCTGCTTTTTCTGCTTATTAGAATCAGCCCCGATTAAAGGAGCCAAATCGGTGAACAGTAGTTGTTTAGAGACTAACTCCCCTTTCAGCACTGGCCGGGGTTTGCTGGCGGTATATTTCAGGCTACCGTGTATATCGCTGCTGCCAATCTTGCCGTTAAAATCCTGATAATCGAAGGTAGCACCTCCTTCAGCATGAATATGGGCAATCAAACGACCATTGGTTGAATAGGCGGGTGTATTTGGCAACAACACGCCGGTAATACCATACAGGTTGCCCAAACTACGGCCTGATAATTTAAGCTGTAAATCTAACGCCCCAAGATTCATTGGATCCGTCAGTGTTCCCGCCAGGGCAATTCGCGTGGTGCCTGAACTTACATCAGCCTGTACCGGAAATGGGCGGTCGGCACTCTTCAGGGATAACATACCCCCCACTTTACCGCTGCCTTTTAGCGACTCGCCTTTGTATTTCCCCTCAACTTGCCAACCTAAGACATACTCCGGCACGCTATTTTGCTGCTGTTTATCACCGCTTCCGGTAACTTCGCTAAAAGGAAGAGGCTTGCCTAAGGGGTCGATAACCGCATGAATATCCGCTTTCAGGGTGGCATCTTTAAAATCCACCTTGCCGCTATCGAACACGATATCGTTAATATTCACTGACCAGCTTGAAGGGGGGGCGGAAGGGTCTGTTTTTGAGGGAGTGAAGCTCCAGTTATTATCGCCATTGGCTAAACGCTGAATGGATGCATACGGCTGTTTTAGCCAGATGCGCTGAATATAAAGCTCTTTATGCAGCAAGGATAACGGTGATATTAATGCCTCAACGCGCTGCAAGGTCACCATATTATCACCGGGGATCTGCGGAGGATTACCTAAAACAAGGTCTTCCGCATGCAGCATTGGCCAGGGAACCCAGCGCCGCCAGCCTGTTTCATCCGGTTGACGCTGCCAGTTAACCCCTAAATCACCGCGAATGGCAAACGGCCGGTGTAATTCGGCGGTTACTTTCTCATTGATGGTTGGTTTCAGGCGGTTCAAGTCAAAGGTCGCCAAAAAGATCAGGGCTGCGACGATAACAACAACGATAATCCCACCCGTCCAGCTCAGGACGTTTCCTGTTCTGCTCATCCCACTCTCCCGGAAGCTGTGTGATGCCCCTTCAGAGGTGATAACAACAAATGTCAGGGGCAATAAATCAAAAGTACTGTATTAAGCCTAGTTGAAAAATCGCCATAGTTCATATTGTTGATGGGAACTAAGGTCAATGTGGAGCATAAAAAAACCGGCCTGTATCACCGGTTTTTCGCCATCTAAAGACCATCCCTTCTACTAACAACCCTCTTATACTGGCCGATCTAACTTACCCGCAGCATCCTCTAACAGCTTATCCAGACTGGAATGCAACAGCCTGGACTTCACCTCTTTGCCTTCAGTTGTCAGTTTTGAACCAACTTTTTTATCCATGGTGTAAATGGTCACTTTTCCTGGCTGATGGTCATAAATCAACAAGCCATCAACTCCGTGCCCTTTATTGTCTTCAAATTTATTCAATACGCTTTGCATTTTCCGTTTGGCTTCATCATCCCCTTTCACCGCTTTGCGCAGTTCCTCAACGGACAAACCAACCGGTATGGAATAAAGATAAAGCACATCGACATAACTACCCGCATCGCCACCGTTACACATAAAACAGAACTCTCTTTTTCCATCAGATAGCGATTCCATTTTTCTCAAATCAATCAGCAGCTTTTGACCATCCTGATAGGATTCTTCCGATATATCCAAAAACACCAGCCAGTAAGGTCCCGGATCGCCAGCATGTGCCGAAAAAGTGCAACCCAGTGTCAAAGCAATAAACAGCGAGTAAATAAACTGCCTTATTCTTTCCATCATATTGTCCTTAATAAATGTTGATAGCTCACTATAACCGTTCCGGTCATTACAGGAAATCACCCTTTTCTGCCACTATTGATACCATTCCCCCCATAACACAAAGCATCACAATAAAGAAAAACTCAATATTGTCGATACGATCGAATTTTAGTTAAAAAACAATGCCTGATATTTGATTTTTGATTCGATTCAGATAACGTTAAAGACTTCTGTTTTGCTTCCCGAAAAAGGATTTGAGCAATGTTCGGCTTTGGTAAAAAGAAAGATAAAGAAATCATTCGGGTTCAGTTTATTGAAAATGGTCAGGAAAATGCATTTGCCGCTTCTGAGGTACCCATTGATCAACTGCCGGATACCTTTGAAATCAATACGACGCTAAGTATCGCCGGGGATGAATGGAGCGTGGTCAGTGCCGAGCCACCACGCAAATCCGAATTTCGTAAAACCGGCTCGTTGATCATTACGCTGGCAAAATATGAAGTGATGCAAATTGATCCAGCCAAAATCCTCTACAGCTTACCTACTATCAGTTCGGACTTGCCGGGGGTGGAAGCAGTAAGCTCACTGGAAAACGTTTTGGTGGTGTATGAGGATGACTGGCGTCAGTTTGAGTTTCTTTCGGTTCGGCTTGAAAATGAAATCCGTCAGGAGCTGGAAGATATACTGAATATCTATCAGACCCAGCATGACGGTTCTGGTTTTAAGCAGCTTCACGTTCGTCGTCGGGTTGATATACCGCTACCGGAAAAATCACTTTCTCTTTCTGAACTGGATAACGTCTTCAATCTGGAAAAAACCTATGACGGTATCGCATTCAGCAACGCCGCCGCAACAGTGATGAACGGTTTCGCCCGGCAAACAGCATCAGGTTGGATCTTCTGGGGCCAGACGGATGACACTGGCTATATCACCACTCTGTGTCTGAGGCCTGGAGCCCATACGGAATCTGCAGCTATCGCGCCATTAGTGGACAACTTCGTCAGGCAACACCAACTGCTATTAGTCGATTGGGTACAGGTATTCTTGTGTGGTGAAGGAGCAGAAAGCTTCGCGCAATACGGGGAATAACTCATCTTTTCCTGAATGTTCAGGCCAACAGAGTATCAACTCTGGCAGCCTGAACATTCACCAGCTAATTATTTCCCCATAAATCATTGCGTTATCCGACATGCTTAAAAAAACATCAAAGGTGATGCAAATCACGTCTTGAGTCTTGCTTTTAGCCGCTCTATACTCGAAAAACCACCATACATAACATTATTAAAACGTTTATATTACAAACGTCTTGCAGGCGATGGAATTTCGCCCCTGTTTCTATCATGGACTGGTTCACCGGTTTGCTGCTTGCCTCCGGATTTTCTCTCTGTTGCTAAACCAAAAATACGTTTTCATCCTTGGTGGTTAACCTGCCTTCAGGTATTCACTCACCCTGTGCGTTATATCTCGGGTGTGCCTTAAGGTAGTAACCAGATAACGTTATGGAGAAACTATGAGCTCATCATGTATTGAAGATGTCAGCACTCAGGATAATCCGTGGTACCGAATTATCAGTGAGTTACTGGAACAGGCTGATATTGAAATTAACGGTTCGCGTCCGTTTGATATTCAAGTTCACCATCCGCAGTTCTTTAAACGCGTTGTGCAGCAAGGCTCCCTTGGCCTGGGGGAAAGCTATATGGACGGATGGTGGGACTGTCAACGCCCCGATATGTTATTTCATCGAATCCTGCACTTCGGGTTGGATAAAAAAGTCCCCCATCACATTAAAGATTTTCTACGTATCGCCACCGCCCGACTGTTTAATCTGCAATCAAAACATCGCGCCTGGATGGTGGGCAAAAAGCATTATGATTTGGGTAACGATCTGTTTAACCAGATCCTTGATCCTTATATGCAATACTCCTGCGGTTACTGGAAAGAGGCGAATACGCTGGATCAGGCTCAGCAGGCAAAGCTTAAAATGATTTGTGAAAAACTTCAGTTAAAACCGGGAATGACGCTGCTGGATATTGGCTGCGGCTGGGGCGGGTTATCCGCCTACGCGGCGAAAAACTATGGTGTTTCAGTAGAAGGTGTAACTATCTCTGCTGAACAGCAAAAGCTGGCGCAACAGCGCTGTGCCGGGCTGGATGTCACCATTCTGCTGGAAGATTACCGCGACTTACATAATCATTATGATCGGATTGTGTCGGTGGGAATGTTTGAGCACGTCGGCCCCAAAAACTATCACACTTATTTTGATGTGGTTGCGCGTAACCTGAAACCGAATGGGCTGTTTTTACTGCATACCATTGGTTCGAAACAGACTAAAGTGAATGTCGACCCGTGGATCCATAAATATATCTTTCCTAACGGTTGCCTGCCATCAGTCACTAATATTGCGCAAAACAGCGAAAAGCATTTTGTCATGGAAGATCTGTATAACTTCGGTGCCGACTATGACCATACGCTGATGGCCTGGTACAAACGATTTGCTCAGGGATGGGGTGAGCTTTCAGGACAGTACGATGAACGTTTTAAACGGATGTTTACTTACTATCTGAATGCCTGCGCAGGCGCTTTTCGCGCCAGAGATATTCAACTGTGGCAAATTCTGTTCAGCCCTAAAGGGGTTGAAGGTGGGATCCGCGTTCCGCGTTAAGATTAATACACTTATTCATTATCAGAGTAAAAAAACAAAAACCCGCACATCCATTAGATTACGCGGGTTTTGTTATTAACGGCTAAACGTTAAGGTAAATTACACCAGACGCTCAATCAGTTTATCCGTTTCCCCTTGCAGGAAATGAATCGGGGCAACTTCAATTACCGTATAGGCACCGCTGCTTAATTTCGTGGTCGCCCGGGCAGCAGAAACTAAAAACTGCGAGGTCAATGCCGGATTGTTGATGCGCATTGAATATTCAAACAGCTGATTTTGAGTTTCGCCAGAGACACCTTTATGGGTTAAATGCACGCCGTGCCCCATATCTTTCAGATTGTCGACACAATCTACCTGCTTAACGTGAGTTTCATCCGAGGCAAAATAGTCATCCGCCTTCAGCGTTTTCTCTACCGTAGCAAAATCGGCACCCTGTTCCAGTTCAATATAAACCAGACGGCGATGCACGCCGGTTCCCATTGGTACCGTAACAGATAGCGCTTCTTTAACCCCCGGAATCGCTCTGGCTGCCACCGAGTGCCCCATGCTCATACCCGGCCCAAAGTTGGTATAGGTGATCCCTTTTGGCGCCATCGCCAGCATCAGAGTACGCACAATAGAGTCTGAACCCGGATCCCAACCTGCCGCCACAACCGATACCGCATTGTTGGCTTTTGCGATAGGATCCAGGGTGTTTTTTAAATCAACAATCTGAGAGTGAACGTCAAAGCTGTCTACCGTATTAATCCCTTTCGCCAAAATTTTCTGAGCCACTTGCTTGATGGCCCGGGTTGGCGAGCAAAGAATGGCCACATCAACCTTGTCTAACTTATCAATGTCATCCACTACCTGATAAGCCGCCAGCTCTGCCAGTGGCTCACCCGTACTGCGACGTACTACACCAGCAATTTCAAAATCATCTGCCGCATTCAGGGCTTCAATCGCATATTTACCAATATTTCCATAGCCGACAACGGCCGCTCTAATTTTTTTAGTCATGGTTATCCCTGTCTCAGTTATTGTTTTAATCTTGCCGTTCTCATTCTTCCACTAACCTAAATGATTAACAAAAGAAAAACCGCTTTAGACTTTAACCAATGTTATCAAATATTCCAAAGCAGAAATAATACTCTGGTTTTATTTAGTCAAAATTAGCGTTATTCCGTCACGCTATTAGCCAGAAAAGCTATGCTTTGGTGGACTGAGAGAGTGACCTCTTTGCGGTAGTGGATCTGCACCGTTTCAGACCCGCATTTTTAGTTTAAAAAATTATCACTCTGT
This sequence comes from Limnobaculum allomyrinae, assembly GCF_016649425.1. Taxonomy (GTDB): domain Bacteria; phylum Pseudomonadota; class Gammaproteobacteria; order Enterobacterales; family Enterobacteriaceae; genus Limnobaculum; species Limnobaculum allomyrinae. Next base: position 533,674 of record NZ_JADRCR010000002.1, on the reverse strand, counting down.
TAGAGACTATTGGTTGAACAATGCTACAATACGCCGCGTTGTTTCCCCTTCTCACCTGAGTTGAACTTCCGTTTTAACGTTTATCTGATAAAAAAGTATTAGGATTTTTTAATGCATCACCATGATGTTACAGAGCGCTCATTATTTTCTTTGAGCTGGCCAATATTCATCGATCTGTTTTTACACTTTTCGACGCTGCTGATTAATACCTATATGGTCAGCCAGGTGTCTACCGCCTATCTTGCTGCGATGGGGCCCGGTAACCTGGTTTTCGATATGTGTATTACCATATTCAGCTTTATCAGCGTTGGGTGTAGCGTTGTTATTGCTCAGTATCTGGGTGCACGCCATATGGATATGGCAAAGAAAGCGATTCATATTTCCATTGCGTTTAACTTTGTACTCGGCCTGTTCTGCGCGGCGACCATCTTCTTCTTTGGTTACAAAGCGCTGAATATCATGAATATGCCTGAGCATCTGATGACAGATGGCTTCAACTATTTGCATATTCTGGGTATTTGTCTGATCCCTGAAGCGGTTTCCTTAATTCTGGCCGCCTGTTTACGGGTTTATGGCAAGTCTAAAGCCGCTATGTACGTCACGCTGATTGTGAATATTATTACCATCATCGGTAATATTTTGGCGCTGTATGTTTTCGATGCCGGTCTGGTTGGTGTAGCCTGGTCAACAGTATTTGGTCGCGTTATTTGTATTATTCTGCTGGCCTGTTTATTAAATTACGGCTTACGCATTCGCTTTGAAATAAAGCTATTTTTCCACTGGTCTAAAGATCAATTGGGAAAAATTCTGCGCATTGGCTTACCGGCTGCCGGTGAGAATATGGTGTGGATTCTGCAATATATGACCGCCAACGCCTTTATTGGCCTGATGGGTGAAACCTCGCTGGCGGCGCAAACTCTCTATTTTCAGATCGCGCTATTTGTCATGCTGTTTGGTATTTCCGTCAGTATCGGTAATGAGATCTTTGTTGGTCATCTGGTGGGAGCTAAACGCTTTGAAGATGCCTATCGCCAAACGTTCCGCAGCCTGAAGCTGGGGGTCGGAGTGACTATTCTGGTGGTAATCGGCTTCTGGCTGGCGGATGTGCATATTCTGCACTTCCTGTCGAAAGATGATGGGATTAATAAGCTGTTGCTGCCGCTGTTTTTACTTTCAGTGTTCCTTGAGCCGGGCAGAACCTTCAATATCGTTATGGTAAACGCCCTGCGGGCATCAGGCGATGCTACCTTCCCACTGTATACCGCCATCTTCTTTATGTGGTGTGTCTCAATACCGGTGGGCTATTTCCTCGGTATTACCATGGAGATGGGATTGATAGGGATCTGGATCGGCTTTATGTGTGACGAGTGGTTACGCGGCCTGGCTAACACCTGGCGCTGGAAATCCAAAAAGTGGCAGGCCAAACGACTCAATATTTAGCCAACGGTTTCTGAAGCAGGCTTATCCTGATTGATTTAGGATAAGCCTGACATTTGGGTTACATCAGTAAAGCGTTTTATTTATTTTCTGAAAGATCACCAGCACCTCTATTTTGCGTCTTACCTGATAGCGTTGCATTTAGCATTTCCTGCGATATTCAGCCATATTGTTCATTTTCTCTCAGTTTTACGTATTACAAGCGTAAAAGTTTCGTAAAACTGATTTAGCTCTATTGAACAATTTCCTCTAAATGTAATGATTGATGCATGTTCACTCGCTCAGGAATCTCAACATGCTTAAGAAGACGCTGTTTATTTTATTATTAGCGGTATCGTTCTGCGCATCTGCAGGGCCGAGGGATCATCGGGACTATCGCGGTTATAAAAGTTATCCAAAGCATTATAATTACAACCGTCATAAGCAATATCGTGCTCCATCCCACTATAACTACACACGTTATTATAATCACCGCTATAACCATCGGTATAATCCCGGTATTAGTTTTCAATATCGCTATAACCTGAATAACCATCGCCCGGTATATAAAGGTAATTATCGACCGGCTAACCGACCTGGGGTATACCACTATCGTGGTGGTCGCCCGTCACATTTGCGTTAATTCTGTTATCTGCAAAGAGCCTGAGCACAACGTCAGGCTCTTTGTTCATCAGTCCGCTTCACAATTTCGATATTCTTGTTCTTCCGGAATAGATTTCCGTTATTCTTTTGCCATAATTTTATTACTGACCGCATAAACAGACAGGATTGTATTATGGTTAAATTCGGATACACCATTGTCTATGTCGACGATGTTGAGAAAACGCTTCATTTCTTTAATGAAGCCTTCAATATGAAAACCCGTTTTCTGCACGATACCAAAACTTATGGCGAACTGGATACCGGTGAAACCGTTCTGGCGTTTGCTTCTCATGATTTAGGACATAGCCATTTTCCTGATGGTTACCTACAGGCCGGTAACTCAGAAAAACCATTGGGTATTGAGATTGCTCTGGTAACGAAAGATGTTCAAACCGCCCATAATGCCGCCATTGTTTATGGTTCTACCGAGCTAAAAGCACCAACGGTGATGCCATGGGGGCAAACCGTCTCCTATGTCAGGGCGCCGTCCGGAATTCTGCTGGAACTCTGTAGCCCAATGTCCTGATTGATGGCGGCAAGCATGCCGCCGCTCTATTCACTCTGCTTACGGCTTTTCTCTTTCTGATTACCCAAACTATTAAGATAATAATGGCATCCATTTTCATTCTGGGTTAAACCTATATTATCCCCTGATTCTGCTGGCTAAGGATATGTTATGAAACTCTATGTCTATGACCATTGCCCTTTCTGTGTGAAAGCACGCATGATATTTGGCATCAAAAAGCTCCCTTTCGAACTGGTAACGTTGTTGAATGACGATGAAGAAACGCCCATCCGCATGATCGGTCAGAAAATGGCACCAATTCTGGAAAAAGATGATGGCAGCTACATGCCAGAAAGTATGGATATCGTGCACTATGTGGATGAAACTTTTGGCCAACTGGCTTTAACCGGTAAAACCAACCCGGCTATTGCCGACTGGTTGAAACAGGTTTCACCTTATCTTAACAAGCTGCTGATCCCCCGTTATGCTCAGGCTGACTTCTGTGAGTTCAGAACCCCTTCCGCCCGTCAGTATTTCAGCCGTAAAAAAGAGGCCATGATTGGTAACTTTGCTGAAGCATTGGCACAAACACCGGAACTGGTTAAGCAATTAGAGCAAGATCTTGCTCAACTGGAGACACTGATTCAATCACCGGAAGCCTGTAACGGTGAACTGTCGGTAGATGATATTCATCTGTTCCCGTCGATTCGGGGAATATCCATTGTGAAAGGCGTGAAATATCCACCTCAAGTGGATGCTTACCGTAAACAGATGTCCAAAATTTCTGGCGTTAACCTGTTAGATAGCATCGCTCAGTAATTTTGCTTTTAAAAATGGCATCCGGCATGTTTCACTTTGCCGGATGCTTTATACCACCAGCAACAAGCCCCATTTTTATTATTCAATTTTTTTGAATATCTGAGTGACTTTTTTCCGCTTTTTATCTTTGTGGTATCGACTAAACTGTTTAAAACGTTAAGGAGGTTTCACATGATTTATTTACGTAAAGCTGATGTACGCGGCCATGCTAATCACGGCTGGCTTGATAGCTGGCACAGTTTCTCTTTCGCTGATTATTACGATCCTAACTTTATGGGTTTCTCTGCACTGCGAGTGATCAATGAAGACAGAGTGGCACCGGGCCAGGGCTTCCCTACCCATCCACATAAAGATATGGAAATACTCTCTTATGTTCTGGAAGGTACGATTGAACATCAGGACAGTATGGGAAACAAAGAGCGTGTTCCTGCAGGTGATTTTCAGATTATGAGTGCCGGTACCGGCGTTCGCCACTCAGAATACAATCCGAGTGATAGTGAGCCACTGCACTTCTATCAGATCTGGATTATTCCCGATCGCAAGGATATTACGCCGCGTTATGAGCAAAAGACCTTTGCTGAAAAGCATGCTCGTCAGTTGGTTCTGTCGCCTGATGCTCGTGATGGCTCGCTGAAAGTTTATCAGGATATGGAGCTCTGGCGCTGGACACTGGACGCTAAAGAGAAAGCTGAATTCAGTATCAAAGAAGGACGCCGTATCTGGGTACAAGTCGTAAAAGGTGAAGTAGAAATCAACGGTGTTCAGGCCTCAAATAGCGACGGTATCGCTCTGTGGGATGAATCAACCATGAATATCACCGTTCATAGCGATAGTGAAATTTTGGTATTTGATTTACCTAAAGTTTAATATTTTGAAACAACTGGTTTGCCATTAATGATTAATTTCTATCATTAATGGCAACCTTTTCTCATTTCTAAAAAATAATTATTTAATTAATTATTCAACATCTAATGAAAAAACTTTAAATCCCACTGGTTAATAATCATATAAACCATTATAAAAAATCTACGCCATCACTTATAAAAACCAAGAAATTACTTAGCAAAACCTACCTAACCATATAATTAAAATAGAATTTATAGCCATGGTTATTGACATCCATCACGTTAAATATTATTAATACTGCCGAATGACAAATGCTCAATATCAATTATATTTAAGTGCCTTTCGAATAATGAAAAATAAGAAAATCCTTATTTGTTCGTCAGTCAATTAACAAAGGAATTTCGTTTTAGCACAGGGAACAAAATCAGCATGTCGCCCGACAACAACACAATATCGCCAACAAAAACTGATACGAAAATAAACAAGAATAATAAGAAAAAAGTATTCACACTTTATATATTATTGTTGTTTATCATCGGACTGTCTTCCTTCAGTTATTACTGGTTCTGTCTGAAAGACTATGAAAGCACCGATGATGCCTTCATTGATACTAATATTGCGAAAGTCTCTGCCGCCGTACCCGGTCGGGTAGATCGTATTCTGGTGGAAGATAATCAATATGTTGAGGCTGGCAGTGTATTAATTGAGCTTGATGCCCGTGACTATCAAAACCTGTTAAATAAAGCCATTGCCGCCCAGAACGTAGCCTTAGCCCAAACACCTCAGCTACATAACCAGATTGAAGCGCTGGAAGCTAACTTAAAGCAAACTCAGGCTAATGTGAAATCAGCAGAGGCTGAGTATCAGCGCGATAAAGATGATTATGACCGCTATCAAAAATCGCAACAAACCTGGAGCCAGAGCCAGCTGAGTATGCAACATGCGGCGTTTAAAGCCAGTGCAGGCCGGTTAGATGCTGCGCGCCAGTCGGTTATTTACAATCAGGCATTGCTCAATAAAGGGAAAGCAGCACTGGAAGAAAACAATGCGCAATTAAAACAGTTGGAAGTCGAAATTGAAAATGCAAGGCTGCAACTTTCCTATACCAAAATCATTGCGCCACAAAGTGGACATGTCACCAAGCGGAGCGTGGAGCTGGGAAGTTATATCGATCCTGGCAGGACGTTATTGTCCGTGGTGTCGAATAACGTCTGGATAACGGCGAACTTTAAAGAGACTCAGCTCGCCAATATGCGCCCGGGGCAAGAGGTGGAAGTAACTATTGATGCCTACCCTCAATATAAGTACAGCGCCAAAATAGACAGTATCCAACGGGGCACTGGCCCGGTATTCAGCATGTTACCAGCAGAAAATGCCACCGGTAACTATATTAAGGTGGTTCAACGAGTACCGGTAAAGATCCTGTTTACCGACCCCAGAATTAATGACGCCGAGCATCCTTTGTCTCCCGGTATGTCGGTAGTACCTAATGTCCACATCAAATAATAGCGGCGTGGCGCACCTGCCTCGCTCCGCTGCCGGAAACCGTAGCCCGTGGCTAATGGCGATTATCGCCTCTATTGCCACATTTATGGAGCTGCTGGATTCCACCATCGCCAACGTTTCCCTTTATCATATTTCGGCCTCGCTTAGCGTTTCCTATAGCGAATCGCTGTGGGTATTAACCAGCTATATTGTTGCTAACGCATTAGTGCTGCCGATGAGCGGTTGGTTGTCCAGTACCATTGGCCGAAAACGTTACTATATGTTGAGCATCGCCGGATTTACTATTGGTTCTCTGCTTTGCAGCATCGCCACCAGCATCGAGTTTTTGATTATTGCCCGGGTACTACAGGGTCTGAGCGGTGGAGGGTTAGCGCCGGTTGAACAGTCGATGATCACCGACTCATTTCCGATAGAAAAACGTCCTCATGCTTTTGCGCTGTATGGTATTACCATTCTGGTTGCTCCCGCTATCGGCCCTTTTGTAGGTGGGTGGTTAACCGAAAATATGTCCTGGCATTGGATCTTTTTAATCAATGTGCCCATTGGCATTGTTTCTCTGATACTCAGTTATTACTTCATCGTAGAGCCTCCACTTCTGAAAGAGGAACGTAAGCAGCGCAAACTACAAAAAAGTAATATCGATTACGTCGGTATTTCATTAGTGATTATCGGATTTGGTACCTTACAGCTGTTTCTTGACCGATATGAAATCAATGACGGGTTCTCATCCAGCTTTATTTGTACCATGGCTGTTACCGCAGCGGTTTCCCTCAGCTTTCTGGTGATATGGGAATGGTTTCATCCTCAACCAATTATGGATATCCGCTTGCTGCGCCACCGCAACTTTACTATCAGCAGTCTGATTATCTTCTTAATTGGTTTTCTCAGCTACAGCACCACCCAGGTCTTGCCACAAATGACTCAAGAGCTGTTTAACTACACGGCGGCCATTGCCGGGGTTATGTTGGGCATTGGCGGCCTGCTGGTGATTATTCCTATGGCGATCGTTGGTGTTATTACTAATAAAATTGCTTATCCACAATGGTTGGTGGCAATTGGCTTGCTGGGCACCGCTATTTCAACCTGGCATATGTCACAAATGACGCTAAACGTTGATTTTGCCACCTTCGTTTGGGCTCGTTTATTACAGGTTATCTGGTTTCCGGTGATGTTAATTCCGGTTAGCCTGCTCGCCTATGAAGGATTACCCGCAAACAAAAGTAACGAAGCCGCCGCTTTTGCTGCTCTGATGCGTAATATCGGCGGCAGCGTTGGCCTCACGCTAATGGCAAACATGCTCCACAGCCGAACCAATATGCATTACAGCCGCATCAGCGATCGGGTCACAGAAAGTGTGGATTTAAGCGTATCGCTGGAAAATATAAAAGAGATCGCCTTCGCTCAAGCCCGACTGCTTAGCTACCTGGATATCTTCTACCTGATGGCGGCGGTGTGCCTGATATTTATCCCGCTGGCATTTTTGTTTAAAACACCAAAGAAACGTAAAAAGAAAGCGAGTTGTGATGTGGGGTATGGGCATCATATTTGATGTGGGGGTGGGAATTGATGTAATTTATTCAGATAATAAAATAGTATGGTGCGACATGAATATTTCCCTATTTGGTTGAATAGTTCACAATTATATTTTGTTAAATAAAATCATTATTTCTTTATATTCGATGCTGGTAAATATTTATAAATGGTTGCCAAACTAACATTATAAAGCAATGCCAACTCTCTACGAGAGTGCCCTTTATTTAACAATCTCTGTGACTGTTCTATTTGTAAAGTCGATAATCGCCTTGGGCGCCCTCCAATTCGTCCTTGAGACCGTGCAATCGCCAACCCCGCCCGAGTTCGTTCAACTATCAATTCTCGCTCCATTTCAGCTAAAGCAGACATCACATGAAAAAAGAACCGACCGGCGGCAGTGCTGGTATCAATATTATCGGTAATACTACTAAAATGTACTCCACGAGCTTTTAAATCAGCAACTAAAGTAATCAAATGGCGCACACTTCGGCCAAGCCTATCTAACTTCCAGACAACTACCGTATCACCTTCTTTAACCGTCTTTAACAACTTTTTTAAGCCCGGTCGTTCAGACTTAGTTCCACTAATTTTATCTTCAAAAATCAGCTCACAATTCGCACGATAGAGTGATTCTCGCTGTAAATTCGTCTGTTGGTCATTTGTTGACACCCTGACATATCCAATTAGCACCTATTTTTCTCCTTTTATTTTTGTATGGGATAGTCTCAAAAATGAAAGGGGAAAAACAGATATCTTCTTTAAAACCTTGGTTTATCAGAAGCAGCTATTCGTAGTGGTATAACCGCAACAAATAGTGCTAATGGATGGATATCCATACCAGCAATGGTTGGTGGTATTACGAAAAATATAGTTATTCAGTGGGGGACGACGACATTGCCTTCACAACCTGAAGCAAGATATGGTGAGTGGGATCAGTTTTCTACTTCTTTCAACTTCCCTATATCATTCCCTAATGCTTGTTTATCAATAACATGTAGTCTTCTGCAAGGGGGGACATCTGGACAGTGGATTGCTATTGCCCAGACATTGGCTTTTAATAAAACAACAGGCCGAGTACTTGTGCAATCGTGTTATCCATCGGTCAGTAGCCCATCAGTACAATGGATAGCAATTGGAGCATAGTTTATGAAATACTTTTACAGTATCAGTGAAAATGCTTTTTTTCCTACAAAATTGAAATCTGCCTACCTTTTAGCAGGGACATGGCCAAGTGATCTCATTGAAATACCTATTGATATATTCAATGAATACTCATCTCAACCACCAAACGGCAAAATACGAAAAGCCGGAGACAATGGCTCACCATGTTGGGTTGATATTCCTCCATTGCCACATAATGAACAGATTATCCAAATAAATATTCAAAAATCACGGTTATTAGATAAGGCTAATTATTTGATTAGTAATAAAAATTGGCATTCTAAAGTAGTTTTAGGCCGTATATCAAATGAAGAAAAACAAGAGTTTAATAAATGGCTTAATTATATCGATGCTGTAAATGCAATTGATACGTCTACAACGTTTGATATTAAATGGCCAACACCGCCAAGTGTAGATTAACTAATCTAAGGTGCTTGTATCATATTTATTTTATTAAAAAATAACGATATAATCACCATTGTTTATTGGAGATAATTATTATTTAAAGTTACTGATTCATTGCTATATATCTAAATATAACAAGGAAGAGTTTAGATGCATTTCTGAGTATAGAAATTATTTTTAATGCAGGTTAAAAATATTTAATATATAATTTTAAAAATATAGCGCGGCGAAATATTACTTAACACCGCGCTATAATTCGCATAGTCGAATTATGAACTCATCAATTAATATTTCAAATTGCCAAATTAATCACTCGACAGCAAAAGAAATTGAAAAAAAATTTATTATTCAATCGGCTTGTCAGGCCATTCAATATCGGGAGCTTCTCTCACATCAATACGGCTGAGTAATACACGGTATTTACGCCAGACTGTATATCGCTCTAATTCTTTATCAGTAGCCATATCAAGTTCTACCGCATCTTTTAGTGCGTTTAGTGTAGTATCTGCCAGCATTAGTAACCATGATTTTTCATTACTAGCAGCACTAATCAGCTCCTCTTGTGATGCTGGAGGAATATCTACCCAAACAGGCAGTCCATACTCATTTGATGCACGAACTTTACCAACTGGTACATTCCCACTAAAAGCCTCGAACGTTAATTTGTCAACATCTACACCGTCAACAGGCCATGTACCAACGGATTCATATAATGGTTTCATTTCCAATGGATAAAATGCATTGTTTATCGCGCTGTATAGGAACATTATTTATCTATCCTCCTTAGTAACCAAATGCAATCCAATATACAAGGCTTTCCTGACGAACCCCCAGATTAGCGGTAGATCCTGCCCCCCAGGTACTCAAATAAAATGAACTTGCAGTTTGAGGCGCACACGTTGCTACAGTACTCCAAGTCTGATCAATTGAGACGCCAACAATATTATAACTGCTCTTTGGAAACGCAATTGGCAAGTTGATTAATGAAGCTGAAAGGCGGTTTGTTTCTGCTCGTCCGGTTTGTAAAATAAAACCTCCCGGTAATTTAAGATATGTACCATTTGCCCCGCCTTTCATGGATGTAAATGAATTCATATCAGGAATCTGATTTTCACCATCGCCTACCCCTCTTTTCGCTGCTTCTGATAAACCAAGGTTTTTCAGAACCTCGACTGGATCAGCAACATCAGACAAATTAGCACTTTTACTTAACGTTTTAGCAGCTACATCCTGACTCGCTTGCAAAGCGATACTATGCGCCGATTTAACTGCTTTTGAGGTTGCTGCAATGCTTTCATCATCACTGTTAATTGCATTACTTAACTTCACAATACCGGAATCAGTGAAAGAAGACGCCGCCGGAGTAAAGTATTTTCTTAGTACATTATTATTAACCGATTTATCAATAATACCCTGCCGAATAAGCAGTAGATCTTCTGCACTTAAATCCGTTGCTGCGGGTAATTCTGATAAAGTTATCTTCTTTTCATCTAATAATGCTAATAACGCTTGTTCTTGTTCTGTTGTTAAAGCCATTTCATTTTCCTTATAAATTTATTCGGTCTAAAAAAGATCAATAGATAACCTGCCGAGAAACTAATTTCTTTGCAAGATATAGGGATTTTTAAAGCATTAAGGCTGAGATATTTATCTCAATATAAAACCTTTTATAATAACCAATTAAATTTCTGATTAATCTTTTTATTATTCTAAGCAGATAAGAGTACTAAGATATTATTAAACTCCAATAGCCATCCATTGAGTATTTGATCCCCCGGTGGATTTTGTTCCCGTAACTGTATTGTAATGAGGTATTACAGCTGATGTTTTTGTCACCGATGTATATGCATAAGCAGCCGACATCGTTTGACCAGAAACAGGAATTACAGCATAACAAGCTACTTTAAATGCAGTTGGAAAATTAATTACGGCATCACCACTAGAATTTACTAGAGTGGTTCCCCACTGAATTATCAATCCACCGGGAAGCTTCTGCCAGCCATTATTTTGTAATGAGTTCGCAAAAGATGACATATCAGGAATTTGGTTTTCACCATTCCCCACATCTCTTTTTGCAGCCTCTTTCAATTCAAGATTTTTTAAAGCTTCATCCCGATCAACTATATCTGACAGATTAGCATCTTTCTTTAACGCATTATTTGTAGCATCTTGATTAGCTTGCTGGTTACGATAAACATCCCTAAACAACCAGTTCAGATATTGTGCTGGTAGCGGCATGCCCGGTGCATCACGGGTTTCAGGCGTAAAGCCATTACGCATAAGCGCTTCAGGCAAAGGGGCAACGTTTAATTGCCCATCAGGGAAAACAATATTATTTTCTGCAAAAGTGGTCATTGAAAAACTCCTGGTAAATGATATCCGTTATCAAAGACCTGATAACTGGTGCTGACAGCCAGAATACCGCCGCCAACGCTGATTTTGGCGTGATTAGCCGTGAGTGAAAGTTTATTTGGCGACATTCCCGATAAGCGAGCTGAACCCTGTGGATTACTATTGCTAATAGTTAGCTGTTGATCGTTAGTTTGTAATCGACCACTTTCATCAGAAGTCTCCACTTTCATGCTCATTGATTGAGCCAGACGCCCGGTGCGAAAGGGGGCTGCTCGCCCATAACTCACCATTAATGGAACATTCTCAATCGAGGTGGGTGCGATATCCTGTAAAATAGTCTGACTGCCTTCCGGTACTGTTTTACCATTAGAAAACAGCAACGCGCAGGCAGGATAGCTTTCCATATACTGAACCTCTGTCGCTTTAGTTAAAAAGCGAACTCCTTCAATCAGGTCTTGTGGCCTTGCCTGTGAAGTATTACTGAGGATCCGTGATTTAATCGCCATTCGGTACTCATCATCACTCCGACTCAAGCGAGTGACACCAACGATATAACCGCAACCATCCAACTGAGCGCCTATTGCATTATCTACCCAACGAAGATGCTTAATTTCGTCCAGGTCGGTTGAGATATCTTCAAGTGGAGCCACCATTGACTCCATCAGCGCTTTAACTCTTGGCTTATCGTGAAATTGCCCTACCAACCGTGAAAGGGCTGTTTTCCTGTAGGGAAACGTCATAATCCAATCACCTCCAGCCGAATTTCATCGAACAACGCAACGCTGCGTTTATCTATTGCTATATTTTCTGCTTGATAAGAGGGTTGTTGAGCAGGTTCACTGGTAACCGCTGCTTCAATAACTATTTCAGCTAACCCACTGGTATTACTGTAAATTGGCCCCAGCATACGCTGTAAAATGATATCATCGCCAATACCCAGAGTTTCGCCATAACTCAGCACCGCTTTTCTGATATTTTTAATCACATCCTGTGGCAGAATTTCTTCGTCATATAGCCCGGTAATATTAATTTTGATCCAGGCATATTGCTGGTTTGGTCTTGAAAAGCGAATTTGCTGACCATCACCATTTTCGTCTTTCACCATGACGCTATTTGAACCGAACGTTTCGATACCAGCGGGCTTATATTTCCATAAAGCCTCTGCAACACTTTGGTTATCGCCACCAACTACCAAAGCCTCAAAACCGTGTGGTGGAATACCATCCTCAGATACGCAATTAGTTCGGTTTTCAAAAATATGAACCTCACTAACACCAGTAACTTCCTGAATCAGTCTGGCACGGATGGCTTTAACGGTTGCCGAGCCGGTTACCTGACGGGATTGCTCGAATCGCAGTCGCAGTTCTGCATCACTTTCTCGTTCCCGACCAATCACCCCATCATTCAGGTTTGAAATGGCATCCCAACCGCTACGTGGAGTAATGATTTCCGTTAATGCCCCCACAGGCAGAACCTTTCGTCCCTCTTCCATTGCAATAAAACGAGCTGGAGAACCAATTTGAGTTAGCTTTAAATATTCCCCGACCGAAAGAGCAAAAGGAGTAAAACCATCTGCTGCATAGATGCGCAATGTTTTCTCTTTTATTTCATAACGTAAAACGTTGGGGTTTAACTGCTCACCAAACCCTTCTGCAATTTGTCCTGCTGACGTATTACTTCCAGAATGATACTTAAATAACACACCACTAATATTAATGGCGTACTCCGTGTTGTCTTTTGTATCAATTTCGATTTGAATATCAATGGCATTGGCTCGACTGATAACCACGTCCAGCACGCTTTGGTAACGTTGATTTCCATCCGTTGCCTGAGCGCCACTTTTCAGTAAAGTTGATTCGCGACCATACACTGCAGCAATCACCTGAGTTGAAGTAGCAGCAAACCGGGTGATCCCTACATATGACACCGCACCATCCAGAGAAACACCCTCTGCACTGAATGGATACATAGAGTGATAGGTATCCTGGACTTGCTCATAGATATTGGCTAATGCTTCAGCCCAAATACCTTCTAACTGCCCGATAACCGAGTCAGGCTGAGTATTGATCGGTCCAAAGCGATTAATTAGCAAACGGTCATACTCTTTTTTCAGCTCAGCTAACCGTTTGATTGTGTAGCCATCTTTAGTTAAAGCCATTATTGTTTACCTTTATATTTGACTAAACCATAAGGTGTTTTAACGGCAAAATGCACGGTTAACTGCCGGGTTTGCCGGTCAAAGTCATAGTTAAATTGTTCGATCTCCTGTACACCGTCCACCTCGTTAATACTATTTTTTAGCGCTGCCAGAGCGCCATTCAGCGTGATGTGTTTTCCCAGAATCTGCTGTAAGTAAGGTGTGCCAAACTCCGTGTTTAAGAACCACTCACCTTTCCATAATTTCAGCTTAATCTGCAGTTGTTGATGTACACGTTCTGCGCCATCGACCCATGACAGGTCATTACGCCGCAAATCGAGATCGCCCGTAGTATCAAGTTTTAGATCAATCATTGGGCTGACCCTGTAGAAGGCCCATCATGTTCACGATGGGTATGTTGAATTAATGAAATACCGCTACCCTGAACATCACCCGTTGCCTTCACGGTGCCGTTAATGGTTGCTCCACCCGTACCGGACATTCCTGCCTGATAGCTCAGCTTGCCTTCCGTAGTTAATAAACCTTTGTTCAAGGTTTCTGGCGTCGTTATCTCTACACCAGCCGGTGCATTAATCAGCAATTTGCCATCTTCGGTCAGAGCCACGTAGGCCTCACCAAAATAGAGTTGCATCTGGTCATTTTCAGCACCACGATCTTTTGCAGCACCAAAACCACCAACAATGCAGTAGGCATCAGTAAGAGAAAAACGGCGCTCATCATCGCTGTCGTCCACCGCCTGTTGACAAAAAACCAACAGACATTTATCTCCAGGCCTTACCGGACCTTTGACACCGGCAACATCTCCGGCGAAGCGAGGCCACATGACGGGGACATTTGGGATAACGGGGTAATCGATTTTACTTCCGTCATTAAATCGCTTTTGTGGTATTGGCTTTACACATGCAATGCCTGCACTGTAGCTTTCAATGATGCCATTGACTGCGGTATTAATTTGGCTATTTTCTGCTTGCACGATTGATTGCAACGCTTGTAATAAATTATTATTTTCTGCCATTTTTAACCTTATCCAATTGATTTTAATTGGCACTCAGTTAACCAATCATTCTCATGAGTATCTCCCCGGTGTATTACTGTTTCAGCCCGAAAAAAAGCTCTGGGACGGTTAGTGTTACTACTATCAATTAATGGATCTAATAACAGAACATTGCTTTCTAATCCAACATAGCAACCTGGGTATATTCTTGGTTGTAATAAGCAATTAACCTTGTAACCATCGATTTGAAAATGTTCTCCCTCTTTAAAACTTTCAGATAAAACCATTCCAGATGGAGGAGAACTATCACCTTGAGATTTCTTACGTGTTGCATCAATTATTCTTTCCGGAATATTAATTAATCCATTTTCCGGTGTCAGAACTACAATCTCATCACCAAAAGGACTATTTTTATCCAGTATCTGAATTTCATTATTCTGAATAGACCAGGTTAATCCAAGATAATGGCAGATTTCACTCATTGCACCTTCAGCCTTACCACAAAATGAATAACCGCCATAATAAAATTTATCGATTAAATTTTTAGGGAGTGGTTTAACTGGAATAGAAAAAGATTCCATCACATCATCAAGTATTGATAATGCTGATGTTCCTTTTATATAACTTAAAGATATCTTTGTATCTCTTAATGGTAAAATACCATCACGAACAGATAGTTCTGTGATAATGTCATTACCTACACTAATGGTCCATGCACTGACAACTGATCCTGTAAATATTGTCACAGCACCTATGTCATCTTTATAACCCGCCTTTAAAATAACATTATTATTAACATGTTCAACAATACTGCGAGTTTGTTTATTCATGTTATATATTTTCAATGTTAATTTATTAGTAGATTTATCATTATCTTTTTCTATAGAAAAAGAAAATCGCAAGTCATTAATAACAACGGCATTACCATTAGCCTCGCCAACCGTCAGCTCAGCGACACGGTCAAATAGCATATCGTCACCTTATTAAGTTAAATACAATCAGTTGTAACTGCGATAAATAAGAATATGATCATTACCTAAAGATTCAAAATCAGGTCTGGATTTACCACTATTGTTATCATAAAAAACAAAGTCACCAGCAGGAGATTTAATATTATAACGAGATAATAATGGAGTATTTTTAACTAATTTAATACCACTAAAAATAACATCTCGATTCCGTTGGTCAATATTTAAAGACCAATAACCTGAATACTCATTCCAATAAACTCTTAGTGAAAATGTTTCCGAATCTAAAATAACGTCTAATCGTTGATCGGCTAATCCAGCTATCAACGGTACTTTTATATATTTAGCCATCTTACCGCCTGTTGATTAATCACCATGATCGACCAGTATCGACACCTTGACATCCTTCAGGACCACATGAGCCATTAAAAGTGGTATCCGCACCTTTTTCTGTCTCTCCAGAAGCTGGCTCACAAGGGACTTTACCTCTATTTTTTTCTGGTGAAGACTTACGAGAGGTCTCGACTGAATCACTATTTTCTGCATTAATACCAGCATCTTCAGCGCTAACCAATAGTGTTGAAACACACCGAACATGAGTAAATGTTGCCGTAAATTCAATACAATCCCCCGATTCTACGGTTCGCGGAATATTCAAACTCGTCAGAACCATATCAGGATAATATTTGTATTGGGTATAAACAGTAACAGGCCGCTTTTCATCCATTAATTTATATAATTTATCAAATGCTTGTTGAACCATAGATTCAGTGCCCAGGCCTAAGTCCATCCGTTCAATCAATCCGCCTAACTTTCCATGAATTGATGCATTACTAACAATACCTGTCATCTGCAATGTATCTGGCTTTCTCTGAACATGATCGCTTACAGGTTCCCCTTTTTCCACAGGATTGGAAGTTGTTTCAGCTGTCCATGAATGAACTTCATTCGTGACAACTTCAAACTCCATATTTATGTAATTACCATATATACTTATAACGCTATTTTTTTTATTGATAAATTTTGCTAATACCCCCCAAATCTGGCTCATTAATTAAGCCCCCTATTTACTTCGTTAATTAAATTCGCCTGGCTTTCATTAGCACCTTTAATAACAGCCTTAGTAACTGAACGGGTTAGCTCTTGCGGTGAATTAGCAGTAACGTGAACATCAATTTTTTGATTACTAACAATATTATTACTACTATTATTAGTAACACCAGCTACAGCTTTTGTTGACAATACTGGAACACCAAAATTTTCATTTTTAGTTAACTGAGCTATACCTTGATTAGATTCTGTTAGTTTTTCGGCAAGTATTCTGGCCTTCGGATTAAGAGCAGGTTTCCCTGGCTCAGTCTTAGGTGAATCTTGTTGAAGGTTGCTTTCCTCACTTTGGGTATCGCTATAACCCAAAAAGCCCAGAATACCAGGACCAATGGATTTCAATGGCTCAATAAAGTAATTAATTGCGCCTCTTATTGATTCCTTAAAACCATCAACTATATTTAAAATACCAGAACATAACTGTTCAAAACCTGCTTGGATCTTATCTTTATCCAGAGTAAATAATCCGGAAATTATTTCTCCTAAGCCCTTAGCTGATGTTATAAAACCTGAGAATATTAATTCAACACTTGCAAAAATATCTTTTAATGATGCTAAATATTTATCCCAGGGGCCAATTAAACTGCCAATAACAGACTCTTCACCTTTAATCCAATGATAGGCATCCACTAATGCCAGAACTGCTGCGATAATAGCCCAAATAGGCCAACCGACACTGAAAAGAACGGTCCGAAGAATACCAAAACTTGTTTTTAATGTATTAATGACAGGCCCTAGTTTTCCCAGTATGGAAATAAAAGATAAAATTGGCGCTACTGCTTTCCCTGCAAATACAAGACCTATAACACTGGCAATTAATCCTAATGCATTTTCAACACTGCCACAGTTAACAATCAACCAATTAATAGCCTTCTCAACTAAGTCGAATCCTTTAATGAACATATTTGAAACTTTAGTAATGACACCACTACGGCTTTCTAAAGCAAAAATAAGCTCATCCCAACGATTACTAACTTTAGTAACAGCATCACTCCATTTCATCGGCAGCTGATCGACTTCCTTCTGCATTCCAGGTGCCGATTTATTTAATGCCTTATTTAATTGAACTCCAGTAATTTTGCCTTGCTTAGCCATTGACTGAAGCTTTTTGGTTGATATACCTAAGTTAGCCGCCAACTCACCTAATGTTTTTTCACTTAGATGTGATAAAAAATCAGTCATAGCCGTGGCATCAATCTTTCCTTTTCTAAAAGATGAAGACAGTTGCTTTAGAGCTGATGACTGCTTTTCGGAATTCCCTGTTCCAAGCTTAAGCGCATTAGACATTGCATTCAGTGCATTAGTCACTTCGGCGGGGGATTTCAGCATTAATTTACTATTTTTTGCCAGATCAACATAAGCATCACCATAAGCCTGAATAGGCATGCGTGCTTTATTGGCTTCTTGAGTTAAATAATAAATTCCATCAGCAGAATCACAAAAAAGCTGAGGCAGCCCTTTAATTCTTTGTTGTAAGTCTTGCAGTTGATTGGCACTACTGGCTAAAGCTTTCAATGATAATTTATTGTCAAACCAACCATTTACTTTACTAAAGCCTTTAATAACTTTATCTGAAGCATCACTTAATTTTTCAGACCAGGACTTACTTTTTTTCTCTGACTCCTGAAGTTTAAAATTTATCTGATTAATATTTACACTAATTGCGTTAACTGTATTAGCTGATATAAAATTTTGAGCTATATTAACCTGGGAAACCTTCTGACCAATCAGTGTTATTTGATGAGTTAATTTCTCCAGTAAGGCAGATAATGCGTTATACATTGCAATATTTTCTGATGATATTGTCGCCGGACTACTCATATGCGACTCTCCTGTTGCGTTTTAGACTGTATTGCGTCACGCATATCTAATAACGCATTAATTTTTAATAAATCCTCTACACAAATCGAACCCGACTTTACCGACTCAAGAGTAACAAGTTGAGCCATTATTGGACGCCAAATCCATAACTCATCTTCAAGATCGGAACTAAGTTCTCCAACATCATTACTGTTAACTACACTTTTGCCACTTCCATAGTATGGTTTCCAAAATGGCTGGCCAATTGTTCGATAAAAGGGGCAAAATTCAATTTCAACACCTCCCATACTAAAAGATAGAAATCGAGCAAATTATCTACAGTAAAGCAGAAGTTCATATCTGCCGGAGAAGCAATTTTTCTTTTATTCTCCACTGAATAAGTAGCTGAAACGGCCAGAATTGGAAATAAAATATCTTCATGTGTTTTTTCATCCAGTCCTGAGAAAAGCTCTAAAATTGATGAACTCTGAACTTCTCCACCTTGTCCAATTAAAGCAAGACCAGGGGAAACTACTGACTTTAATTTGAGTAATAAGCGACTGGCATCAAATGCATTCATTTTTCCAGCTGTAAATTCACGATTACCAATAATAAAAGTTTCAACTTGCATCTTATTTCTCCATAAAAAAGGGGGAAATTCCCCCTATTAAAATTATTAACTAAAATATAAAGTGATAATTAAATTAATCTGTCATTATCAATTAGACCGAATATTAGTTACCACCAACAAAGATTTTTAAATCGGCGCATTCAAGTGACCAGGTTCTGGTGCCAATAGCATCACCAAAAGAAATCTCAGGAACAGCTTTTAACCATGCCTGACCGGCAGAACATAATGTACGGCCATTTCCATCATTTACACTTACCGAGAGTATTGGAGAACCATCCTCGTTAAAGTTATCTACATAGAATAATTCTGAAAGCTCATCATTCACCTTACTGGTTTGCAGTAACTTAATATCAATTGTTCCTGATTTATTGGCGTTCCGTACGCGCGCAACCCCCCCATCAATACCCACTTTTGTTGTGTATAATTGTGCCGCACGCTTAACGGTGATCGCATCACCATCACTAAAACCAGAAATCAGAACCGGACCTACGGTAACAAAAACCTGATCGCCTTTATAAGTACCTGTTAATTCAGCTGCCATAGTTTAGTTGCTCCTTATTATTGTAATTCGTACGACAGATTGCCGTTGATGTTAGTTAGATGAATAGCACCCGCAAGACGAGCAGAGAATGCTAAATTCAGAATACGGTCGGCTTTGTCCTGGAATGGAACATCAACACTACGTGGATAAGTCACGACGAAACCTTTGACGTTATTACCATCAGCATCAATTTCATCCGGTGCGATACCACCAACGCGTTGACCTTCAATCAGACAACCCGTCAGGTTGTTCACAATCAGTGCAATACCGCCATCGGTATAAGGCACTTTATTGCGATTGATCATCAAAGTACTTAGGCTGGTTTGAATAGCATCAGCCAACCAGTCACGGAAACGGATCACATCCACCCACTCGCCGCTGACCACTTTACCTGGCGTTGTCAGATAAATTTGTGGAGCAAAACGCTCAAAAGTATTACCGCCCTTCTTCAGAATGGTTTGTTGCTCGGTTGCACTCCAGTCAGAGGCTTCCACAGCAGAAAGTTGTTTCAGAGCCCAGGTTTCACCACCGGGAGCAATAGTAAAGCAACGCCCCATCCAGGCCATTTCCAGATATTGGTCCGCAGCATGCTTATCAACAATAACAGCAGTACGCAGATAGTTTTTAGCCGACAGCGAAGACAGAATATCTGTAGTGCTACTGGCATCAGTAATTGCTTCTTCAGCACTGGAGGTAAAGAACATTTTGGTTTGGGTTTCAGCCCATTCTGCCGCCGCTAATTGCAGTGCCGGTGTACGTTCAGTCAATGCAAAACCGTACCAGTTAACATCTTCAGCCTGAATAGCTGACAGTTGCTCAGCCAGCGTATCAGCAGCTACTTTTCCCTCAGCACCAACATCCAAACGACCTACTTTACACATTTGTGGGCGTGGCGTTTGGCTGAATACCGCACGCAGAGCCTTCAACACTTCGGCCGGCAGGTTGTCTTCCTGAGCTGCGTTGTAGTTCAGGTAGACACGAACACGTTCAGTAAAAGTGGTTAATGGAGCAATAATCATTGGCACGCCAAAAACACCACGTGGTACGCTGGTGGTACTTAGTGCAATATTTACATTCACAATCTGATTCAGAGAACCCATTGTTTTACCTCGTTAAGTTAATCATGATTTCGCTACCATCAGTGGCAGCATGGATATTCTCAATTACGCTAATGGCGTCCTTGATAATGACGGAGTAGTGGATGAAGAAACTCAAATAGGTTTCTGAGTTCGGCGTCCATTCAGCGTCTTCTTTCATTTCTGTTTTAAGTTGAGCACTGCCTTCTATTCCGATTTGTGCCAGTTGAAACCGCTCTGACACGGATACTTTTCTCAGTCTGTCGCTGAGTTTATTTAATTGCTCCACTACCCCTTCCCCACGGTAGTGAATAGCAATTTCAGCACGACGTTGGCCACGGATGATCAAATAACCCTGTTCATCAACCTCCTGGCCAACCTCGTCACTCATGCCTAATGCAGTACAAGAAACCATACTTAATTCGGCATAAGGTTCTTCCGGTACTGCTTCCCCCTTAACGATCAGGCTGGCGTCCAGCAGGGGTTGCAGCAAGTTTTTCAACTGCTGTTCAATGCTTATCGCCATAAAAACCTCAAGAATTGATATTCAGTAGATGGGATAAATAAAAAAGCCCCGCATAGTGCGGGGCTGGAATTAGTTGTTGAAACAGTCACTGTTAGTAAATAACAAATCAGATAACAACAACTTTAATTAGTTAATCTTTCATTATAAATTGAATAAAGTCACAAGCATCATTTTGAATTCAGATAACAAAAGAGCCCGCATACAATGCAGGCTCTTCATATACTTTGTTTGGATACAACTTTGTGACTTTATAGTGGTTACTATACCTGATAATCAGATAATGCCAACGCCTTTTAGTTGTTTTAACAACTTTATTTTAAAGGAATGATAAGAATCTATCAAAAAATTCTAAACGTAAACTACGCCTTCTTAATAAACCCATTCTCATCAACAATCGTGTTGGCCGTTGAATATAGTGTATAAGTACCCGCCTTATATGAAGACGCTACTTTAATCACCATTTGATCAACAAAACTACTTCCTGAACGAATAACAAAATAAAGCGATGAACCAGCACTTTCCAATGCAACTTTATAACCAACCGTTGAAGTGGGCATCCTGGTACTTTCCAGAATAATTGAAGGATATTCATCAACTTTACGTATTTGCTTATTAAAAGATCCTGAAGGTAAAATTCTAAGCAAGTCGTTCCCGTCCTCAGTAGCCAGACTTCCTAATCCCAAGTTACTTCTGGCGACATTACGTGAAGTTGGATCCCGGAGCTCTGAAAGACAATTGGATATTTTCAAAACTTCATTATCAGCTGCGGCATTAATTATTGAACGAGCTGAAGAGGCATCCGATACAGATAACAGAGTTCTGCCCAATTCACTCAAAGCTGTAACAGCAGCTGAATCAGTACCTGTCAGATAAATTAGTTCATTGGCTGCCGTTTTAAGCGCAGCAATTGCTGTAAGTAAAGGTGACTTATCTTGCTTATCATCCAAAGCAATATGAGCTTGCTCCGCACTATTTTTCGCATCAATTGCTGCCTGCTTAGTTTCATCTCTTAACTGCTGAAATGCCAGAACCTGTTGAGGAGACAGGTCACTATCCCCTGGTAAAATTAAAAAATCATTGAGCGTACCGGAAGATGAGTCAGAATAAACCGTAATACTTCCTACTGATTTAGGCGCGAATCCTTCAACAAACAACGTAACATCATATTCCCCAGGCTCCACATCCATACTGTATGAGCCATTTTTATCAATCAATAAACTCGCTTCTGTTTTAATAATTACATTTTGCGTAGTTCTTTTTGTTTTTAATTCAATTGTGCAATTAGGAATAGGCTCACCTATCCCATCCTTTAAAATCCCGGCAATCTTTATAGCCATGGAAGCTCCTGAGTATTAATAATATATAGATAGAGTAATAATCCACCTGCATAGCAGGTGGCTTTAACACGGCCCCTAAAAGAGGACTAACTGCGGTATAGACACCATCTCACTACTATTCCTGCATTTCAGTTTGCATAAAACCAAGTCCGTGATTCACATAAATATGATGAAATAAGAAAAATAATCGGCTTAGTGTTTATTAAGGCAAAGCCCTACAAGGACAATCACCACCGCCAGAGGAAGTGGGTTACGAATGACAACAAAAAAGGCGCCCAACACGAGCGCCTTTTGAATCAGATAAAATATTATTGATAATTTGCAATAATAAGTATGTTTAAATTTTAATCACCTGAAGATTAGTAGGTGAAATATAAGTTAATTGATATGTATTACCTGACTGAACGACATACTGATTAGTATCATTAACAGTACCTGATCTAACTTTAACGTATCCAATACCCGAAGTAATAGTAAGCGTGAAAGTAACCATTAAGTTATTTAACGATGGTCCAGGAAACATCATTGTTGCTGATGATGTAAAACCAATATGAATCGCATCATAGACATCGGACATATACCACAATCCATCGCCGCGATTATTAATATAACAACGTCGACCAACAATACGGCTTGAATCCCCAACTAAACGCAACGAACTATCATTGTCAGGAAGATATGTCTGATGCGAGTCATGAAGCACATAATCAATTGTCGAGGAATCAGTAGTAATATTTCTTGCTTTGCAATTTTTACGAAATAAAAATGGTATTTGCTTATAAACTGTAGGGTCTGAATTATAAGTTTGAATATTCGAGAGGCTCGTCTTTCCACAAGCTATGCCATATTGTTGAACAGTCGCATTTCGACCATTATCATAAATAATAGCGTTGACGATTTGCTGTTCGCCATTCTCCTGAACGGTAATACCATTGCCACCATTTCGCCCAAAAGTTCCTGAAATAATTAGCCCATGGCTACCACTCATATCCACAAGTCCCTCATTTCCATTAAACTCAAATGTGTCATCAAATTTGGCATCATGTTTAAGTAACGGGAAACCGGCTGCAGTTAAACTGCCACAACTAAAGGTCACACCGCGGTAACCATTATTGCTGTAGGTATTATTGCAAGATCGGATGTTATGGGTAGCGGCTTCAAAACAAGCACCATCCATCTGATTATATTGAAAATTACATCCTTCAATAACAAAATTATCTATTGCCGTATGACACATCAGCCCATGCATTCGGGCGTTTAATCCATTACCATTTAAAATCCAGACATTACGCAATAAGTTATTCTCACCGCTAGGCTCAGCGACTGGTTCAGTGTGAATATTATGACCTATCGTTGCTGCCTTAGCGTTCATATTCTCAATAGAGCCTGAATACTGTACATCAAAATCAATAATCCGAATGGAATCCCCGTGTACAGGCACAATTCCGGACTGCCAACAGTGGCGAACCCCTTTAGCAATGATAGTGATATTATTTGGAATATCCTCTTTCAGACTCGATACACCATCCTGTTCATAATGGCGAACAATAATGCCATGCCCGGGATAATGATCAATTCCATCAATCGCTATTGTCAGTGATTTGCATCCCGCACCTATACGCACAGCACAGTCGTCAATATAAAGTGATGGCATTATCGTTTTTTGCATATTTCCCTGAATAGCCGGAAAATGAAGTTTTCCAGAACTATTCAGAACAACAATAGCTGTAATCCGCGAAACACCTTCCGGTAAGGTAAATATGGCCTGACTAAAATCAGCCTCACCAGAGAAACCATCAATTTTCAGAATATAGTTATAGGTCATCCATGATTTAAAATCCCCAACCGGACGATTCAAATTCCTCAGATGATAATGGCCCGTTACCGGCGCTATTTTTACTTTCGCATCAAACAAACGTTGTAGTGCAGACGTATCTGTTTCGACATCGCGACCACGAGCACCAAAATCTTCCGGAACAAATGCGTTTTTTAACGATTTCCAACGAGCGCCATTAGAGACAATGATATTTCCACCATTATCTAAACTATGACGATCATCAGCATCATAATAAAAACACCCACCACCACCAACGCTATCAGCATAGTAATTGGCTACTTCAATTTTTTGTCCGTGATAGGTTGGAATGATAGTCCTCAAAACTTCGATCGATGGGCAACGACCAATCAGTTTAGCGCCATCGTATGCCACCAGTTCTTCACGCAGTTGAATATCAGCAACCCAGTTTACAAAGTCATTTTCAGAACCGGTATGACCTGCATTTAACCATGTTTGATAAGCACTATCTCCTTTTGGCCCAGTCTCGCCGGCAATGCCAGTCTCCCCTGTATCGCCCTTATCGCCTTTATCTCCCTTTTCACCCTGCTGCCTGGCTAAATGAAAAATAAGGGTATTGGTCTCGGTATCCCACTGTGCGGTGGTTAAATCTTCAGTCGATGAAACTGCTGAAATATTGGCTGTCATAGACCTCCCAAATAAAAAAGCCCCACTAAATGTGGGGCAAAAAGTTAAATTCAATAAGTTATAAATAATCAAACAACAATATTACCTAACGCCCATCAACCACCGACCATTTACCTTCGAACAGCTGATACATAACGCCATTAACGCCCTGTGCATAAAAAGCATATTTCCCTAAACACCAGCTTACCGCTGTTACCGGGCCTGCCAGTTTGCATTCAGCCGGATGACCAAGATCGTTCCAGTTTTTATCCCATGCATAATGGTAGTTTCTGGCATATAGCTTGCCGTCTTCAGCGACACCAGCAATGGTATAGGCTCGATCCAGCCAGGATGTTGAAGTTAATGTTTTAAGCGGAGAAATCGGTGAGCCAATATCTGTCCATTCCGACCAAAACAGACCTTTCCACTTCATCCAGACGTTTCCATCGTCCCCAAGGGCATAAATGCCATAACGAAGTGGAGTCCAGCAGACTGAGGTTAACGGGCCTTTTAAACGACAGCTGGCCGGGCGCCCCATGTTCTCCCAATCTTTCCAGGTGGTGATATTGAAAGTTTTTCCATACAGATTGCCGTTGTCTCCCACACCATGAATAGCATATTGCGACAAACACCATGAAACAGCGGATAAATGACGTAAATTAACGCCGTCTGGTCGGGTATAAATCGCCCAATTACTCCAGCTGTTAGTTAGCCAGCATTTTTCATAAATCTGATTATCGTTACCCAGAGCATAAATTGCATATCGGCCAGCAACCCATGACACGGCTGTGATAGGCCCCCTTAAGCCGCAAGCTGGCTGATCGAATTGCTCCCGATCCTTCCAGTCAGTAATCACGAATGACTTCTGGTTCAGTTTTCCTTTTTTCAGACCATACAAAGCATATTGAGAAAGTATCCATGAAACACTGGTAAGCTCAGTACTATCAATAAAAGCGTTCACTTCACCATACGGGATACCATCGTCACCAATAATTAAATCAATCGCTCCCTGACCTGAATAACCGGCTAATGGCGGTGTATTGGTGTTAAAGATGCCCTGTGAATTACAACAAATCTGATTTGCATATTCATACAAAGCATAAATCGATTTACCAACCCTGAGCTGAATATGTAACCGTTTAAAAGCAGAATCTGATGCAACATAAGGTACGGGAAGACTGGCTGCTTCAAAGATTTCGCTGTAACAAATAGATTGTCCGGCTGCCAATATCGCATCATAGCTTAATGAGTTCTCCTCATTAAGCACCATAATCTGAACGGTTTCTGACGACCCGTTTTGAACACTGTGAATAAAAGTTTTGTTCATATTTGCTTCCCTGTTATTTATTGGCAAAAAGTGAGGCCCAATCCTTAAACAGGAACTGAGATGAGTAGTGCCAGGCTTTATTCCAGTATTCTTCTACTAATGCGGTCGTCTCTTCATGACCTGAGATCATGAAGCCAAACTCCTGTAATCCCTGAGGATTCATGACTACGCCATAGGCATTATCCGAACCAATGTAAAAAGCTTCATCGTCATAAATACAAACTTTGGCATGATTACCTGGTTCAACGACTTTCTTCTCTTTACGCCATTTCCAACTTTCTGCTTTAGGATCGCCAGGCTGCTTGTCATAAATACGTATGGGTGCAACATGCAAATGCGCCGATAATAATTCGATCAGTGCAGTACCCTTTTTTCCGCTTACTTTCGATACCACTTCACCAATATATCGTGCGGCCTCTTTTACTCCGCCAATACCAGCATAGGTACCACCCACTACGCCACTGGTTCCATTTGAGTCTGCAACAATAAGATAGAGATCCCGCCCTTGTGAGATATGGGTCGCCAAAGCGCGAACAAATTCATTATCAAAACCAAAGGAGATGCCCTCTGCCTTACCAATATCCATAACCCCAATCATTTGTTGAGACAGGCGGATATGTGATTTGGCATGTTGAATCGCTGCAATGCGTGCTGTTTGGCTGGCGTTAGCAGAAGGACTGGCATCAACTAAACCATCCCCCATTCTGCCCAAAGCGAGTACTTTGGTATCGCCGGTAGCTTCAGCCAGATTATGTTTAATTACCGGCAAGGCATTTTTATAAATATTTCCTTTATATATCAAACGACTCCAATACCGTTTGGTCATATCACAACCGCGTGAGTAACGCGCTAAAACAGACCAGATTTTATTCAGAAAATTTTGCGCAACCTTGATAGTTGGCCCCGACAGTTGCATGCTGACATCATGTACCGGGCCAAAACCCGTGTAATCAGAAGACCAAAGATTATGTCCTCCACAAATAGCTCGTTTGCCATCAACAATAATCAATTTTGAATGGTTCCATGACAAAGCTGAGCTTTGCATCGCTCCGACATAAATAGGAATATCCAGCGAAGCACTTAACTCACGCAAAAAAGAAACCATTTTTGATGTTGGTTCCCCCGTGGTAAGCAGTGGAAAATAGACACCTTCCAATACGCGAACAACAGGTCGATGGCCTTTGGCAATTGCGGCTTCAATCCCTGTCTTAATCGCCTCTAAAAATAAACCATAAGGCAAAGGAGTTAAGGTAGAAATATCAATGGTGTGCTCTGCTGATGCCAGAAGCTCAGTTATTGCCTGAACCAAATTTTGTGCCGTGGGTTCATAATCATTAACCGCCGGGTTGTGCCCCCAAAGTCTGGGGGTATCCAGCAATTTTTCCCAGCGGTTATTGTCTGACATGCCATAGCTGATGCCGTAATTCGGATCGCTATAACCACCTAATAAATCAAATACTTTATCTACTATCACTGAGTTCTCCCACTCTAAAAATCGATATTATTTTTCCGGATAATGGTTATTATTTTGATGACGTTAGAATGTCCTTAACTCCCGCTAATTGGACATTGCATTGTTCAATAACGGTAAACGGCTCCGTGCTATAGCCCGAATAATCCACAGAATAAAAAAGCCCCGTAGAATACGGGGCCTGAGTTAATGAGTTACCGATAAATAATTAATCTACACTCGTTATTACAGCTGTTTTTTCATCGTCCATACTTCACAACCCTGAGAGGCAGAAGCAGTACCGATATACAAAGTTTGATCGTCTGGGGTATACATTCTACGGATTCCCATATTTTCTTTATTGCCAAAACCATCTATGGAAATCATCTCGAAAGTTTTGCCGTCTTTACTACTGGCAAAATCGAAACCAAGACTCTTTGGATATTCAAGAAAAGTACGGAACCATGCTTTGAACCAACGCGTCATATGGTAGTCATCTTCTACGATATTATTATTGATACTTTTGAAAAATCCCCGCAGAAAGGTGACAAGTTTTGAGTACTTTTCAGCAGAAGGATGCAAGATCAAATCACTGAGAAAGGTCTTATAAACCGTGCCGGTATCCCAGGTTCCTAAATACAGTCGCCCTCCAAAGCTGCGTAGCTCCCAGCAATACCCATTAGCCATATTCCCAAGGCCCGATGGATATTGGCCTAAGTTTCTGGTTCCGGTTGTCGGCTGAGTTGGAGCAATCGGCTCTTGTCCAATGATAATCTCCCACCGATCGGCGGTTGATACCCGGACTAAATCAAACCCTTTAGATACAATCCAACGGTTGACCGGATCGGTGCTATAAAGTGAGCAGCTGATACCTACACCTATATAAAGATGATTATCGAATACCTCTAAAGATAACGGGCATTCATTAAGTGCATCACCGGCCCCTTTATCAACGATACATTTCCATTTGCCACTCTCCGGATCTTCGCAACGCCATAACTCAAACCCACCCACCGGCATTGTTGCCAGATACAGGCTGCCGTTAAAGCTGATCATATTAAAGATCTCACCGGTGATTGCGCTGGTGTTTACGCGAGTCCAGCCCTTTTCAGGATTTTCAGTGACATATAAAAAACTTTCCAGCTCGGTGGTGTACTGATGTAAAGCGGAGGTATATAGCTTTCCTTTATGAGCCTTGACGCTTCGGGTGCTGTACCCTGGCTCGATTCCTGCTGGAAGATGTTTCCAATTCCTACCGTCAGTGGATTTCAACATATATGAAGGGCCGTTTCCTCTGGCATAGCAGCCACAATACAAGGCTGTTTCACCTTTATTATCGGTGAATACCTCCATACTTCTGAACCCCATCATGTTCCATTCAATTGGCGCACGGAAAACGCGTTCCCATTCTCGGTGTTTGCTACCATACTTTGGGTAACGCCATATTTCAGCAGCCATCGTCGGATTCTCCGGCGTATAGGCTTCCGGAGCGATTAGACCAAAATTTCCATAGCCATTATAGGGAACGTTCCGACCGGTTCCGACATAAACGTAGTCGCCAAAACCCGTCATACTCCACGCATAGTTATTCTGGCGTGCGTTGTCAGGATCGACTTTATCAAACCCGGATATTTCCGTTATTTTTTCAAAATTCATTATAAACCACCTAAAAATTGATATAATTTGGCCGCTATCAGGCTATTGCTGATACCTGCAACCATTTCCCTTATTATTTTTCCTACCTATCCTGTATCTATTTCCTCTTCATCTTTTGCTGGTGATAAAACAGAAGTAACCTCTCAAAAGTCTTATCAACCATCACAGAGTTCTCCCACTCTGAGAAATGACGAAAAAATATGTTTTTTTTAGTGGTATATAGAATTTTCACGTGACAACTGTATTCAGAACCCTCCTTTAGTTGTCGGTTGTATTGTTCGATAACAGCAAAAAACAGAATAAAAAAGCCCGGCATAATGCGGGCTGAGATGAGTAATAAAGAGATAAATGATTGCTAAGTAATCGCTGCTGATATAACGGCATTAATAGACTAACCGAGTAATATCGAAACTAATAAAAAATCACAAATTCAAAAATTGTGTTGTAAAAAAAGGGCCAACATATTTATGCGGGCCCTTTCCATACTCATTTGGACACAACTTTTCTACTTTATTGTGGTTAACCATTTCTGATAACCCATAAAATATGGCTGAAGTATCCTGGCTATTCTATTAGTTACATGAGTTACAACACTTATCTTCTTCTAACGTCCAAACTTCACACCCCTGAGAACCACAGGCTGTTCCGATATACATAATTCGATCGTCTGGGGTATACATTCTGCGGATTCCCATATTCTCCTTATTGCCAAAACCATCAATGGAAATCATCTCAAACGTTTTGCCGTCTTTACTGCTGGCAAAATCGAAACCAAGACTCTTTTCACGCTTGAGATAAGTACAGAGGAATGCTTTGAGCCAACGCAGCATATGGTAATCATCTTCAATGATATTCTTACCGACACTTTTGAGAAATCCTACAAGGAAAGAACCAAACTTTTTATATCTTTCCCTGGTAGGTCGCAGAATAAAATCGCTAATAAACGTTTGATTAATCCTGCGCGTATCCCAGGTTCCCAAATACAGTTGTCCACCAAAACTGCGTAGTTCCCAGCAGTATGCGTTACACATATTGCCAAGGCCCGATGGGTATTTGCCTGAGTTTCGAATTCCGGTTGTGGTCTTTGTAGGAGCAATAGGCTTCTGCCCGATAATAACTTCCCACTTGTCAGTTTTTGATATTCTGATCAGATCAAACCCTTTAGGAACCACCCACGGATTGACCGGATCGGTACTGTAAAATTCACAGCTGATACCCACACCGATATAGAGATGATCGTTAAATACCTCTAAAGAAAGCGGGCATTCATTGAGCGCATCACCGGCACCCTTATCAATGACACGCTTCCATTTGCCACTCTCCGGATTTTCACAGCGCCATAATTCAAATCCCCCCACCGGCATCGTTGCCAGATACAGGCTACCGTTAAAGCTGATCATATTAAATATCTCACCGCTGATCGCATCGGTATTAACGCGAGTCCAGCCCTTTTCAGGGTTTTCAGTGACATATAAAAAACTCTCCAGTTCAGTAGTGAATTGGTGTAAAGCCGAAGTGTATAGTTTTCCTTTATGTGTCTTAACGCTTCGGGTGCTGTATCCTGACTCGATACCAGCCGGAATATGTCGCCAACTTACGCCATCGGTGGATTTCAGCATATACGAAGGGCCATTTCCCCTGGCGTAACAACCACAGTACAAGGCAGTCTCACCGTTCTCATCGGTGAATACTTCCATGCTCCTAAAGCCCATCACGCTCCATTCTTTTGGTGCACGAAAAACCCTTTCCCATCGTTTATGGCTGCTGTCACACTTTGGGTAACGCCAGATTTCAGCGGTCATCGTCGGATTCTCCGGCGTATAAGCATCCGGGGCGACTAAACCAAAATTTCCATAGCCATTATAGGGAACGTTTCGACCGGTTCCGACATAAACGTAGTCGCCAAACCCCGTCATACTCCACGCATAGTTATTCTGACGCGCGTTGTCAGGATCGGCTTTATCAAACCCGGGTACTTTTGTTATTTTTTCAAGCTTCATCATAAACCACCTAAAGATAATGTAATTTGGCCGATATCAGTGCATTCCCAATACCTGACGCCATTTTTCTTATTGTTTTTTCTTACTTTTTCCAGATGTATTTCTTCTTCATCCTTTGCTGGCGATAAAACGGAATAATGAATAAACAGTCTTATCGCCCCTCACAGAGCTCTCCCACTCTAAGAAATGACGAAAAAATATTGGTTTGTTTGCCCACATATAGAAATTTTTACTTTACCGATGCTTTCAGAATTTTCTGTACCCCCCTTAATTGCCCATTACATTGTTCAATCACCGCAAAAAGCTCGGCGGTATAGCCGGGATAATCACCGTAATGTTGAACCCGATAACTTGGCACCAGACAAGGCCTGAACAGGCTGGCTGGCACCGGCAGCGGTGGCATTGACTTCGGCGGCTCGCTCACGCAGCCGCTGAGTAACAGCATCAGGAACGGGAACAGCAACGCAGGGACTCTCCAGCTGACTTTGCGCCAACGCGCGTTGCAACGCTGCAGTGCGTTTTTCACTCTGTTGTTTTTGCTCTGCAACACCATCCATTACCTCCTGGATTTGCAAGTACTGGGCCCTGATCCCGGCTGAATAGACCCGTTCTTCTGCTAACGCCACCACTGCCTGTTGCTTCTCATTTCTTAGCTGATTGAGCTGATGGCTCAACCAACGGCAATAAAACAGCAACATAACAATGCATAAAGCCGCTAATGCGGCAGTAATCCATTTATTGGCAAAACTCATGACTCAAACATCCGTTTTTCCAGACGGCGTCGACGTTCCAGTCCACCCAGTCTTTTTCCATTGGCATATACCCAACGAGAGAACTCCTCTGCGGCACCGCTGTAATCTCGCTGATTGAGTTTACGTAGCAGGGTTGAGGTACTGAGTGCCCGTGTCCCACAGTTAAATGCAAAAGAAACCAACGCATCAAACTGCCCCTGAGTTAAAGGAACACGAACAATTTTTTGAATATCCTGCTCTACACGAACTAAATCAGCCTTCAGATAGCGTTCCGCTTGCATCTGACTGATTTGATCCCCTGATTTAACACCTGCGGTATGGCCATAACCGATAGTCCATACGTTTGCCGGACAGAGATAGGCTTTTAGCTGACAGGATTCGAAAGACTTAATGTGATCCACTCCCTGCTGACTAGTTATCATGATTCTCTCCGTTGACCCGCGTTAGAAATCGCTTCTCCAGGGTTTTAATAAATTCGGCACCGGACCAACCGGACAATCCGGCAATACCACCGGCAAACTCGGCTGCCCAGTGATAGTAATTGGCTGCCAGTAACACCAGCGCTCCGGCGAAGATAGCCACAATCGCTTGTAGAAAAAGAATCGACCAGCGAAACGGTTCTCCATTAAGAATTCGATAGGCATAACTGGCGATGGCGCCCAGCAAAGTCATAATCAGTACAAGCAAGTAGCTAAATAAACTAAAGTTTTCAGGTTCTTTTATTGGCATTTATGATTTTCAACTCCTAAATGGGAGAAATAAAAAAGCCCCGCAGAGCGGGGCTAAAATTGACAGATTGATACGTCACATCAGGTTAAGAACGGCATCTTATGGCTTAACTATTTTTGTTAATACGTCGCCAGGCTGTTGACGGACAGCATTGATGACACCTTTCGCCATTTGGGCTTGTTTTCCATCTGTGCTTATTCGTATCAAATAAGGCCACAACGTAGCGTTCCTCCTGGCGATAAAAACAAAAAAGCCCGCATTCGATAGCGGGCGTTTGTTGAAGCACTCTTGGGATACAGCTTTGTGACTTTATACTACTTACTATACCTGATAATCAGATTAAGTCAACACCTTTTATTTGTTTTAACAACTTTATTTACAGGGGGCTTTAAAATGAAAAGTGCCGCCTTTTGGCAGCACATGAACATAAAAATCACACTTTAAAAAATACCATCAGACAGAAACCGCCTCTCCCGTTTGAACAAAAATCTGTCCGGCAATGAAGGCTTCAGCCACCCTTAAAATGCCTGCAACGTAGCTTTGAGCTTTACCCAATTGCTTCGCTAACTTTGACTGACTGATTCGATAAACATAGTGTGCAATCACCAAGTTATATGCCAATTGATCATAATGCCGCAACCCGGCAACGGCTGAATCAACCACCATCCCCTGATCATCATCGGTGCGGAAAAATGTCGAACTGCTGTCCGGTAAAACAGACTGAAAAGTGACATTGACTTTGGAATATTCCGTGCCGACATTACAACGAGCCCAGTTGCCCCACATCTCTAAAGTTGTCTTAATATTGTGCATTTATCCCCCCGGACATTAACAACAATTGGTTGTGAAGCTATAGTGATAGAAAATTAAAGGTTGATCAACATATATTAGTTGTTATAGTAGAACTATATTAAGTTGTCAGTCTCACTTTTTATCTATTATGAGAATCACTATGCAGACGTTAGCAGAGCGCGTTGCAAAGCGGCGCGAACAGTTGGGTTTAAGCCAAAAAACCCTGGCAGAAAAGATTCAGGTCAGCCAACAATCAATTAATAAAATTGAATCGGGCCAGACCCGATCGCCACGTAATCTGGACAAACTGGCGGAGGCGCTGGATGTCAGCCCACAATGGCTGTTATTTGGCGATGAATCAGCACCTATTAAGCCTGTTGATATCTATGATAGCGAAATCAAGGCAAGTAGCCTGCGGGTGGAAGAATGGGAGTCCATGAACCGTGACAAAGATGAATTTGTCGAAGTCTCCATGCTGAATGTGGAAGCAGCCTGCGGTGATGGCGCAATGGCGGATAATGAGCATGAAATCTATGCCTTACCATTTCGCCGCTACACTCTGCGCAGAATGGGAGTGAATGCCCGCAATGCGCGAGTCGTTAGGGTTATCGGTAATAGCATGGCGCCCATGCTACGCAGCGGGGATGTCGTAGGTATTGATACCGCTAATAACTCGACTATTATTGATGGCGACCTGTACGCTATTCGTGACGGTAATCTGATTAGAGTAAAACAGCTGATCCCCCGCCCGGACGGTGGCATGATCATTAAAAGCTTTAACAATACAGACTATCCTGATGAGCAGCTCAGCAGAGAAGAATTTGAACAACGCATTCATATTATCGGACGTGTTTTTTGGTCATCCACGCTTTGGTAAGAAAAAGTTTTTTAATCTTCAGAAAAAGCCTGTTCAGATCACAAATCTGTCAGGCGCAATCTATCAAAACATTTAACTACCTACCCCACAAACCGCGTGATTATTGCCTTATTCACTATCGATACAATGACAGATAAAAAATATTATAAAAAAAACATTGTCAAAGCGTTGCATAAATGGGCTTAATTAATCCGATTAAACTAATAAACACCACGTTACAATATTTGAAATATTTACTTATGGGTATTATCAACGTTATTATTATGCAACGCTAACGAGGAGAATGTAGCACATGGAAAGTTCATTTTCGCCTACTGAAAGTATCTTAAGCCTGTACGCAACAACACAGGAAGAATTTCCGCGTCAGGAAATTCAGTTAACCCGTCTTAGCATGCATACCCACTCAAAGTTACTTGAATATCGTAATAAGAATTTCAAGGCTCAGGGAATAAATGAAACGCTGTTTATGGCGTTAGTCATCTTGAATGCACAAAAAGACAAATCAATCCAACCATCAGAATTAAGCCTGGCACTCGGTTCGTCCAGAACCAATGCGACGCGTATTGCTGACGATCTGGAGAAAAAAGGATGGATCGTTCGTAAAGAAAGCGGTAAGGATCGTCGCTGTCTGCACCTGTTTCTGACTCAGGCAGGACAGGAGTTTCTTAACGGTATGTTCCCACAGCAACATGCTAATTTAATCAAGATTTGGGATGTCTTCACAGAAGAAGAACGTGCTCAACTTGAATCGCTAAACCGCAAACTACTTACCCGCCTGGAAACTATCGATCACGCCTGATTGTTAATGCTGTAATTTAGCTAAATATGCGATCCCATCGTATACTGCTAAATTACAGCAGTTTATCACTGCCTTATTGCACAAAATACCCATAAACTATAGCGCTGAATTTCAGGGTAACTGAATGGCTTTTTTGTCATTCAGGGTGAACTTATTTGAGGTAGAACCAAATGTCCGCGGAAACGCTCTCCCCGCAACCAAGAAACAAAAAGCAAACGCGCAAGCTGGCTATGACAATAGCATCACTACTGTTCATCATTATTGGTGCAGGTTATGCCATCTATTGGTTTGTTGCGTTACGTCATCATCAAACGACTGACGATGCTTATGTGGCCGGTAATCAGATTCAGATTATGGCCCAGATAGCCGGTAACGTAACCACTATCCACGTGGATAATACTGACCGGGTGAAACAGGGAGATGTTCTGTTAACGCTGGATCCAACAGACGCACAGCAAGCCTTTGAACGAGCAAAAACCGCGCTGGCAAATAGCGTACGCCAGACTCACCAGTTAATTATTAATAACCGGCAACTACAGGCCAATATTGAGTTGAAGAAAACGGCTTTGAATCAGGCCGCAGCAGATCTGGTTCGCAGAGAGACGTTGGGTAAAGCCGCTGCGATCGGTAAAGAAGAGTTACAGCATGCCAGAGATGCCGCCGTTAGTGCCCGTGCCGAACTGGAAGTGGCATTACAACAATATCAGGCTAACAATGCGTTAGTACTTAATACGCCACTTGAACAGCACCCTTCCGTACTGCATGCCTCATCCCAATTGCGGGATGCCTGGTTAACATTACAGCGCACTAAAGTTGTCTCTCCTATTGATGGTTATGTCTCACGCCGTAGCGTTCAGGTTGGTTCACAAATCGCCGTCGGCACCCCACTCATGGTGATAGTTCCTGCCGATCAGGTATGGGTTGACGCTAACTTTAAAGAGACTCAACTGGCTAACATGCGCATTGGTCAACCGGTTCATATTACCAGCGATTTCTATGGTGATGATGTGAAATATACCGGCACTGTAGCCGGGCTGGATATGGGTACCGGTAGCGCCTTTTCTTTACTTCCGGCGCAAAATGCTACCGGAAACTGGATAAAAGTAGTACAACGCCTCCCTGTACGTATTGAGCTTGACCCACAGCAGATTGCACAACACCCGTTACGTATTGGCTTATCAATGGAAGTCACGGTAGATACTGCCGATCAAAATGGATTAGTGCTGGCCGAAAAATCTCGTCAGGGTATCGCTTATGAGACCAATGCTCTCACTTATGACCTGACGCCGGTAAATACGTTGATCACTGATATTATTCATGCCAACGCTGGCAACTGATGCCAAAAATGAATAAAGCACCGTTAAAGCCTCTTGAGGGCGCTCAATTAGGTTGGATCACATTGGCTCTGGCACTGGCTACCTTTATGCAGGTGTTAGATTCCACTATTGCTAACGTGGCTATCCCAACTATTTCTGGCGATCTGGGTTCATCCCTTTCTCAGGGAACCTGGGTTATCACCTCTTTTGGTGTGGCTAACGCTATCTCTATTCCATTAACTGGTTGGTTAGCCAAACGCGTCGGCGAAGTTCGCCTGTTTATGGCCTCCATTACGCTTTTTGTGGTGGCATCATGGTTGTGTGGAATGTCTCACAGTCTGGAAATGCTTATTTTTTCCCGGGTTATTCAGGGGCTGGTGGCCGGGCCGATTATGCCGCTGTCTCAAAGCCTGTTGTTAAATAACTATCCTCCCCTGAAGCGCAGTATGGCGCTGGCACTGTGGTCAATGACAGTAACAGTGGCCCCAATATTTGGGCCAATACTGGGAGGATGGATCAGCGATAACTACCACTGGGGATGGATTTTCTATATTAACGTTCCGGTCGGTATTGCGGTGGTTATCATTACCTGGGGTATCTTAAAAGATCGGGAAACACCAACCGAAATCCGTCCTATTGATACCGTTGGGTTGGTGTTACTGGTGGTAGGGATTGGCTGCTTCCAGATGCTACTTGACCGGGGTAAAGAGCTGGACTGGTTCCATTCAACTGAAATCATCGTTCTGTCAGTGGTTGCCTTAGTGGCCATTACTTTCCTGATTATTTGGGAGTTGACCGACGACCACCCGATCGTCGATTTATCGCTGTTTAAGTCGAGAAACTTTACCATTGGGTGTTTGTGTATCAGTCTGGCATTCATGCTGTATATCGGTTCAATCGTATTGCTACCGCAGTTATTGCAGGTGGTATACAGTTATACAGCTACCTGGTCAGGGTTAGCCGCGGCACCAATTGGATTGATTCCGCTACTATTAGCACCGATTATCGGTAAATATGGCCCTAAAATTGATTTACGTCGATTAGTCACTTTTAGCTTCATTGTGTATGCCGGTTGCTTCTACTGGCGAGCTTACACCTTTGAGCCATCGATGGATTTTGCCGCCGTTGCCTGGCCTCAGTTTGTACAGGGCTTTGCCATTGCCTGCTTCTTTATGCCGCTAACAACCATTACCCTTTCTGATGTGGAACCGTCAAAAATTGCGGCAGCGTCCAGCCTGTCTAACTTTTTACGTACATTGGCAGGTTCAGTGGGAACATCGATTACCACTACCTCCTGGACGCAGAGAGAGGCATTGCATCATACCCGGTTAACCGAAGCCATTAACCCTTATAACCCGCTGTCACAGCAGACTTATGAATCCATGGGGAAAATGGGCATGTCGCCAGAGCAAATTAGTGCTTATCTCAACAACCAGATAACCAATCAGGGGCTGATTATTTCGGCTAATGAAATCTTCTGGCTGTTTGGCGGAATCTTCCTGTTGTTGCTGGTGTTTGTCTGGTTCGCTAAACCGCCATTTATTATTGGCGGCGGAGCCGCACATCGGAGTACAGAGCACTAAATAACAGCAAACCTGTTGTTTATAAATTGATTATCTGAATTGAAAATAATAACCCGATGTCGTTTGCTACACGGGTTGTTATTTATTAGACGTGTTATTGATTAGATTTAGTATTGCGTAAATTTCGTCCACTAATAATGTAGTGTAAAAATTAGCCATTGTGCAAGTGGCCGAGCAAGGGGCGTTAAGGGCGAATGCCCCCGCGCCTTCGCATCCGAATCCAGGTCGCCTGTGGCAGACTACCTTCCTTCTTCGTTCGGGCTTACGCACCGGCACTGATTCGGTTTATTCGCCTCATGCATAAGGCTCCCCCCTACGGGCCAGCACGTTGCGCTGTTCAAAATTGCTCCTGCCATTTTGTCAGGCGAAGCAGTGCCTCGCCAAACATCCATGTTTGGCGTGCTACCCTCTCTCTGTCGTCAGCTGAATTCCAGTGCTCTGGAAGAGCAAAAAAGTAGAGCAAAATGACCGCAAACAAAACTTACGCGGTACCAGACTGTAGCCCTAAGCGATACACCATCGCGACATTCCTGGCCGTCATCCTGACATTCTCCGCCGCCTGAGTCAGCGCTTCATCCAGCGAACTGATTTTATAAAGAACACTAAACGCCGCATCCAAACCATGTTGATAAACAATATCCACATCGCTACTCAGGCTGCCGGCAATGGCGATCACCGGTTTATGGTAACGTTTCGCTACTCTGGCGACCCCGATAGGTACTTTGCCGTTAACGGTTTGACTATCAATCCGGCCTTCACCGGTAATCACCAAATCTGCTTCTCTGACGGCGGCATCCAACCCAACGGCTTCAGTAACAATATCAATCCCCGGACGCAGATCAGCACCGAGGAAAGCCAGTAAAGCAGCTCCCATCCCCCCCGCCGCTCCGGCGCCGGGAACATCATTCACATCTAACCCAAGATCGCGCTGAATTATCTTTGCATAATGAAGCAAATTAGCATCCAGCTGTTCGATCATTGCTGGTGTTGCACCTTTCTGTGGGCCAAATATCGCGGAAGCGCCCTGAGTACCGGTTAATGGGTTGGTTACATCGCAAGCCACCTCAAACCGACAGTCAGCAATGCGTTTATCCATCTGACTCACATCAATACGATGTAACCGGGCAAGCTCTGCACCACCAAATCCAATTTGTTGATCGTTTTTATCGAGTAATTTAGCCCCCAGTGCCTGAACCATCCCTGCACCACCATCATTGGTAGCGCTGCCACCAATCCCAATAATGCAGTGTTTCACACCACAATTAAGGGCTTCAACAATCAACTCACCGGTGCCAAACGAGGTGGTGATCATTGGATTTCGCTGGCTGGCTGGAACTCGCTCAAGTCCACTGGCTGCGGCCATCTCAATAATGGCATAGCGCTCGTCACCGGACAGTCCTAAAAAAGCAGAGCCTCGTTCACCTAATGGATCGGTCACATCTACTGTAAGAACTTTCCCTGATGTCGCGGCTACCATCGCTTCTACGGTTCCTTCGCCCCCATCGGCAACGGGTAATTTTACATACTCGGCCTGTGGGAAAATCTCACGGAATCCAGCTTCAATCTGGGTCGCAACATCCAGTGCGCTCAGACTTTCTTTGTAAGAATCCGGTGCGATGACTATTTTCATAACCTATCCATATATAAGATTATTGAATGACCAACGATAGAGACAATATCTTTGCCCGCCGTTCACCTGCGAAGGCGGGCAAACAGGTATTACCGGGTAACTTCAACTTTAGCCAACTTCTCATAGTAACGTGCTAAAGCACAGTGGTCAGAAGTTCCCATATCGTCAGCTTTCAGAGCTTGCATCATTTCCATTACTGCTGCAGTCAGCGGCAACTGAGCACCAACGCCGTGTGATGTATCCAGCGCATTTGCCAGATCTTTAATATGCAGATCGATACGGAAACCTGGCTTAAAGTTACGATCCATCACCATCGGCGCTTTGGCATCCAATACCGTACTACCCGCCAGCCCACCACGGATAGCCTGATACACCAGATCCGGATTGACTCCCGCTTTAGTTGCCAGTACTAACGCTTCAGACATCGCGGCAATATTCAGTGCAACAATGACCTGATTAGCCAATTTAGTTACGTTACCGGCACCAATATCACCAGTATGAACCACTGAACCGGCCATCGCTTTCATAATGTCAAAACAACTATCAAATATTGCTTTGTTACCACCAACCATGACCGATAAGGTACCATCAATGGCTTTTGGCTCGCCGCCACTCACCGGCGCATCCAGCATTTCTACGCCTTTCTCAGCCAGAGCTGCACAGATTTCACGACTGGCAAGTGGAGCGATAGAACTCATATCAATGACAATAGCGCCTCTCTTCGCCCCTTCAATAACGCCGTTCTCTCCCAGAACAACCTCTTTTACCTGCGGTGAATTTGGCAGCATGGTAATGATCACATCACTTTGCTCTGCTACCGCTTTTGGCGTTGCCGCAGAAGTAGCGCCCGCGGCGACAACTTCAGCAATTGAATCTGTATTGCGATCCATAACAACCAATGAGTAACCCGCTTTCAGCAGATTTTTGCTCATTGGTTTGCCCATAATCCCTAAACCAATAAAACCGATTTTCATTACATATTCCTCGTAGTTCGTTCTCAATCCTGTGGTATTGACCACAGGAGAAGGGGTAAACAGAATTGTCGTCAGACAATTACTTATATTTGTCTTTCAGTGCCTGAGTAGCAGTACGGAAAACACCGAGATCGCTGCCAACAGCAACAAAAGTGGCACCCCACTCAAGGTAGCGGCGCGCATCCGCTTCAACCGGAGCCAGAATGCCGCAGGCCTTACCCTGTGCTTTTGCACGGTCAAAAATATGGCGGATAGTTTTTTGAACTTCCGGATGTCCAGCCTGGCCTAAATAGCCCAATGCAGCCGACAGGTCGCTTGGCCCAACAAAAATACAATCCACACCCTCTACCGCCGCGATAGCATCCAGATTATCTACTCCCTGCTGGCTTTCGATTTGCACCATCACGCTGATGTTGTCGTTAATTTTGCTGAAGTAATCCGTTATGGTGCCATAGCAATTACTGCGATGAGATACCGACACCCCACGAATACCTTGTGGTGGATAGCGGGTGGAGGCAACTGCCCGTAGCGCCTCTTCTTCTGACTCAACAAAGGGGATAAGCAAGTTATGGAAACCAATATCCAGTAAACGTTTAATGGTGACCGGATCGTTGGACTGAGGGCGTACAATGGCCGCGCTATCGCTGCCTTTCAGTGCCATCAGTTGAGGGATAAAGGTATTGACATCGTTTGGCGCATGTTCGCCGTCCAACAACAGCCAGTCAAAACCGGCATAGCCCAGAACCTCGGTAGTGATCGGACTGGCCAGTGAAGCCCAGCAACCAATTAATGTTTTACCACCCAGGAGATCCTGACGAAATTGGTTAACAACAGTAGATTTAGACATCATGAATCCTTTTTATTATCTGTAGCACAGTGGCGGGTGATTCAGTATTAACAGAGCCTGAGTGATAACCTTTCAGACGGGCTACGGCCATTACCGCAGCCCCTCTTTGATTAACGAACCAGACAAGGACGTTTGTTATCAAAGGCCCAGTTCGGCACCAGATACTGCATCCCCATCGCATCATCACGGGCACCCAGCCCCATATTTTTATACAGCTCATGGGCTTTAAGTACCTGATCCATATCAATCTCAACGCCCAGACCCGGTTTC
This sequence comes from Limnobaculum allomyrinae, assembly GCF_016649425.1. Lineage (GTDB taxonomy): Bacteria > Pseudomonadota > Gammaproteobacteria > Enterobacterales > Enterobacteriaceae > Limnobaculum > Limnobaculum allomyrinae. The sequence continues at coordinate 491,867 of NZ_JADRCR010000002.1, read as the reverse complement.
TTCGGCACTTGTACCATTCCGCCCTTAATTTGTAGCGGCTCTTTGGTAATGCGCTGATTACCTTCCTGCCAGATCCAGTGGGTATCAATGGCAGTGATTTTGCCCGGTGCCGCAGCAGCAACCTGAGTAAACATCGCCAGTGAAATATCAAAGTGGTTATTGGAGTGAGAACCCCAGGTTAGCCCCCATTCGTGGCACATTTGTGCTACGCGTACCGAACCTTGCATGGTCCAGAAGTGTGGGTCAGCCAGTGGAATGTCCACCGAGTTAAGCTGGATGGTATGCCCCATTTGACGCCAGTCGGTGGCAATCATATTAGTTGCTGTTAACAGGCCGGTAGCGCGACGGAATTCAGCCATAATTTCACGACCAGAATAGCCTGCTTCAGCACCGCATGGATCTTCTGCATAGGCCAGATAGCCACGCAGGTATTTACCAATGCGAATCGCTTCATCCAGCGACCAGGCGCCGTTAGGGTCCAGAGTGATACGCGCCTGTGGGAAGCGTTTAGACAGAGCAATAATAGACTCCGCCTCTTCTTCCCCTGCCAGTACGCCGCCTTTTAGTTTAAAGTCATTGAAGCCATATTTTTCGTAAGCGGTTTCCGCCAGACGTACTACGCTGTCTGGTGTTAACGCCTCTTCATGCCGCAGGCGATACCAATCACATTTGTCATCAGGCTGGCTTTGATAAGGCAGATCGGTTTTCTTGCGGTCACCGATGTAGAACAAATAACCCAGCATTTCTACTTCATCACGCTGTTGGCCATCCCCTAACAGGGAAGCGACCGTCACCCCTAAATGTTGTCCCAACAGGTCAAGCATCGCCGCTTCCACTGCAGTTACTACATGAATGGTGGTACGCAAATCAAATGTTTGAGTACCGCGACCGCCGGCATCTCTGTCAGAGAACTGTGCACGAACAGCGTTCATTACATTTTTGTATTCACCCAACGTTTTACCAATAATTAACGGCTTGGCATCTTCCAGTGTCTGGCGAATCTTCTCTCCACCCGGAACTTCACCAACACCGGTATTACCGGCATTGTCTTTCATAATCACAATATTACGAGTGAAGTAAGGCGCGTGCGCACCGCTGAGGTTTAATAACATGCTATCGTGTCCGGCAACCGGGATCACTTGCATTTCAGTAATAATTGGGGATGCTGAAGAGCTCATAGTTAATCCACCTTGTTCTGTATTATTCAATAAATTAAGTCTGTTTTAGCCAACGGATTGAATTTAACAACCCGTCAGCTAACGATGATTAACGCACCATGGCCGGACGCTTTTTATCAAAGGTCCACCCGGGGATCAGATACTGCATCGCCATGGCATCATTACGCGCACCGGACGGCATTTTCTTATGCAGTTCATGGGCTTTTTCTATCTGATCCATATCCAATTCAATCCCCAGACCCGGTTTATCACTCAAGGCAATTTTGCCGTTAACGATTTGCATTGGCTCTTTGGTCAGATGTTGGCCTTCCTGCCAGATCCAGTGGGTATCCAGCGCTGTTGGATTACCCGGTGCAGCAGCGCCGACATGAGTAAACATCGCCAGAGAAATATCGAAGTGGTTGTTGGAGTGGCAACCCCAGGTTAGACCCCATTCGTTACACATCTGGGCTACGCGGGAAGCACCAGTTAATGTCCAGAAATGCGGATCTGCCAGCGGAATATCTACTGCCTGTAACATGATGGAATGGCACATTTCACGCCAGTTAGTCGCCACCATATTTTTTAAACCAAGACACACACTAAAGCCCTTCGAGAAACATCGCATATTTTTCTGTTGTAATAAATCGCTGGGTAACGGGCAATCTATTCATAAAACCAATCATTCATCATCCAGCTGCAACGCAATATACAACTGCATATGGTCATCAAACTTCTTCAGATTTAATCCGGTAATTTCCGAGATGCGATTCAGGCGATAATCCAGAGTATTGCGATGTATATAGAGAGATTTAACTGTGGCACCCGGATGCATATTATGTTTAAACCAGGCCAGTAAGGTACGACGTAATAAGCCGTTATTATCCATAGCTTTCAGCTTAGCCAGAGGACGGTTCAGTTCGTTAACCTGCCAGCCACCGCGCAGACTGTCCAATAGCACTGGCAACATCAAATCCTGATAGTAATAACTATGTTGTTCAGGCATTCGCTGTTTACCTACCGACATGGCTGCTTTGGCGGTGCTGTAAGAACGGGCTACGCAGCCCGGCCCGGAGAAATGGTTGCCTAAAGAAACCCTGACATTCAGGCGACTGCTTTCAGAAATACGCAGTAAAAGGCTATCAACTCGTTTACGGTGCTCTTCTGCATCCCAGCGCCCGTGACTATTCAGAGCCGGTTGCAGCACCACCATTTCATTCAGGGAAACGATAGCAATCAAATTATCCCGATCGGGAACCGTTAACAGACTTTGTAGCTGTTGCAGCTCCTTCATTGAGACATCCACCCCCAGATGACCGCTGTCCAGCTCAATCAAGGTCACAACTCGCGGCTGGGAAAGGTCGATACCTAAACGCTGTGCCCATTCCACTAATGATGTGGGTAATTCATCGCTACGAATCAGGTTTAATACCAGCGCCTCACGCATCCGGCTATCCTGCGCCAGCATATTCATCAACCGCGCCTGCTCCAGCATCATCTCCGCGGCCATACCGACCAGTTGTCCATGTTGGCGTAAAACGTCCGGCTCTCCCGTCAGGCCAATTACCCCAACGATATCACCTTCAACCCTCAACGGCAGATTAATGCCGGGACGAACGCCCTGCAAACTGGCGGCGACCGCTTCGTTAATCTCAACGACTCGTCCCTGAGAAAGAGCCAGTAGCGCCCCTTCATGCAATTCACCTATGCGATTAATGTCGCCACTACCGATAATGGTTCCTTTGGCATCCATCACGTTAATGTTGCTGTCAATAATCTGCATCGTTCTGTCAACGATATCCTGAGCGAGTTTGGCATCAAGGTGATAAAAAGACATGGTGCTATCCCTGAAGTGATCCTGACTCTCAAGACTAATTGTTGTTTTTATTCAGAGCATTGTGCAAATGCACAAATCTGTATTCTATTTATTCAAACTGCGGAAACAGTCACAATTATGCGAGGGAGAAATAGCGATTTGTATAGAATAAATATCAATTTGGTAACAATAGCGGCATATCTCCCTGAAACAGGGAGAGGATAAAGTGGGATATTGCAGAGAGATAAAAATCTGGCAGCAGAACGCTACTCTGCTGCCATTAATTTACGGTACTCATCATAAGCATAAAGATCGGTCATACCGCTGATGTAATCCTGAATTAATCTGGCACGATAATAGAACTCCAGAATCTCTAACTGAGCTTCAGGCAAATGCCCTAATTTATCCATAGCTTCTTTATAGGCCATACAGTGTTTAGTGGAAAGCTTATGGAACAACCGGGTTTCGATCAGATACCCCCGATGGCTATTCTCTTTAACCAGACGCGTAAAATCAGCCTTGGGCATATCCAGCAACGGGCTGTAAATATCCAGCAGGCCGTTAATTACTCGATATCCCTGTAACTCCAACTGCTCAACTTCTTCATGGCTAAAGACATATTTCAGCGCCACATCTTTATAAACGCTCAACAGTTTAAAGGCTTCATCACCATCTTCCAGCAGTGCCTGATTAAAGTTTCCGGCAAAAATCGCCGGTAAATGTTGAATAAACCGTTGGGCAGCTTTAGGAACTAACTGCCCTACGGTATATACCCGCAGATACATAAAGAATTGATCTTCACGATGGCGATAGCCGCTGCCCTGCTCCATTTTACGGATGGCACTACCGACGGTTTTATCAAACAGATCGCCGGCTGATACTGTTCCCCAGGCGCATTTCAGATGGTCATACAATTGTTCAATGGTCAGAATACTCTTCTCTACTGCATCTTCGAGATCGGCAATGCAATAAGAGATATCATCGGCTGCTTCCATAATATAAGTCAGCGGATAGCGGCTGAACTCTTCCATTCCCAGCTTATCGCGTAGTTTAGTTACAAAGGCTTCTTCCGCCAGATAATAGCCGGGCTTTTTCATCAAATAGCTGAACTCAGCCGGAACGCTGTCTGACCAGTAAGCGGGTTTGGTATATTTCAGTATGCAGGCAACCTGCGAATAGGTCAGATTCAGTTTCAATAGCGTATGCACCAGACGAATAGCCTGAGCATTTCCTTCAAAGTTGCTTAAGTCCTGACAAATGCGCAGACGCAGCTGATTTAATTCTGGTTGTTCATCTTCCAGCCGCAGGCAATGATAGTGACATAGTTTGCCAGCTCCGGCGTTCAGGCGTTTGCCAAACCAGTTATTAATGGCCGCTTCACCAAAATGACCAAAAGGAGGGTTACCCACATCGTGCATCAGACAGGCCATTTCAACGATACTTTCAAAAGCTTCTAAGGTTTTATCCAACCCCAGTTGCTCAATACGCCCCTCTTTTTTCAACTGATGGAAGATATCTTTAGCAATATGGCGGCCGACCTGTTGTACTTCCATGGAATGCGTCAAACGGCTACGCACCGCGGCGTTGCGTTCCAGTGGAAATACCTGTGTCTTTTGCTGTAACCGGCGAATAGCCGCAGAATTGATAATACGCCCGCGATCGCTTTCAAACTGGCGAGTAATTTCGTATTCCCCCACGGGGGCTGGCGATGCTGAACCTGATGATGAACTAAAAGGACGCTGAACTGTTATTCTCTTGCCAAAATCAATCCCGGACATAGCCTCTTCCCATTCTGCTGGTGGCAGCGCTGCGTTCTTCCCCCGAAGCCCTGCATTTTCGATTCTATCCTGATGAAAACCAAAGCGGTTCTGTTTCATCGCGATATGACATTTTCAGTCATAATCATACATTATCCGTTCACGGATTAAAGATTAATCAAAAGCAGGTAAAAATCTCTGCATTTGAAGCGACTCATTTCCTTCATTAGCATGATAGACTACGCGCCAATTTATGCATCGAACTTAGCAGGAGATCGCGATGAAAATAGGTATTATTGGCGCTATGGAGCAAGAAGTTGCCCTGCTGCGTTCTCAAATCGAACAGTGTGAAACTATTAAACGCGCTGGCTGCGAAATTTATACCGGTCGCTTAAATGGCGTTGAAGTGGCTTTATTAAAATCCGGTATCGGTAAAGTCGCCGCCGCATTGGGCACTACGCTATTGTTGGAAACCTGTAAACCTGATGCAGTTATTAATACCGGTTCTGCTGGTGGTTTAGCATCAACACTTAAAGTAGGCGATATCGTGGTATCGGACGAAGTACGTTATCACGATGCTGATGTCACCGCGTTCGGCTATGAACCCGGTCAAATGGCGGGCTGCCCGGCCGCTTTTCCGGCAGACCCAAAACTGATTACGCTGGCCGAACGCTGCATTCAACAGTGTGATCTGCATGCAGTTCGTGGTCTGATCTGTAGCGGTGATGCCTTTATTAACGGTGCTGAGCCGCTGGCTCGCATTCGTACTACCTTCCCTGCGGTGATTGCCGTTGAGATGGAGGCGGCGGCGATTGGTCACGTGTGTTATCAGTTTGGCACGCCGTTTGTGGTAGTGCGCGCTATCTCTGACGTTGCCGATCAAGAATCGCATCTAAGCTTTGATGAGTTTCTGGTGTTGGCTGCTCAACAATCTTCTCTGATGGTTGGCACCATGCTTAAGGCGCTGGCAGAACAAAAATAATGACCGCTCAGCCTTTACTGCAAAAGTACCTGACAACACCGCTGTTAGTTCTGCTAACGGCGGTTGGTTTGTCGGTGGGCTCGCATCAGGCAGAGGCCGCACCACAACGAGTTATCAGCCTGGCTCCACATACAACCGAACTGGCCTATGCCGCCGGAATGGGTGAGGTGTTAATCGCAGTCAGTGACTATTCAGACTATCCTCCCGAGGCAAGTAAACTGGAGAAAGTTGCGTCCTGGCAGGGCATTAATCTGGAGCGCGTGTTGGCGCTAAAACCTGACCTGATTCTGGCATGGCGTGGTGGTAACCCTCAGAAGGTGCTGGATCAGCTATCCGGATTTGGCATTTCGCTATTCTATTCCGATCCGCAAACTATTCAGGAAATTGCGGATAATCTGAACCAACTTGCAGCCTATAGCCCAAAACCAGAAGTAGCCCATCAGGCCGCTGCTAAATTACTGGCTGACAGGCAGGTTCTTGAGCAGCGCTACCAGCGAAAGGGCGAACCGGTCAGAGTTTTTCTACAATTTAGTAATCAGCCGCTGTTTACAGCTTCAGGCAAGACTTTACAGAGCGAAGTCATTTCTCTGTGCGGTGGAAAAAATATCTTTGCCGATAGCCCGGTTCCCTGGCCTCAGGTAAGTCGTGAGCAGGTACTTACCCGCAAACCACAATTAATCATTATTGCGGGTGAACAGGAAAAAATTAAAAACGTTCAAACATTCTGGCGCGGTCAGTTAGACATTCCTGTGCTTACCGTTCCGGAAGACTGGTTTAACCGCAGCGGACCAAGGATAATTCAGGCCGCGGAAGTCATATGCCAGAAGATGTCTGAAATATCATCTACACCCTAGATACACCATAGGATTGGAGTACCTGTAACATGTTGGTTTATTGGCTGGATATTCTTGGAACCGCGGTTTTTGCTATTTCTGGCGTGCTATTAGCGGGAAAGTTGCGCATGGATCCGTTTGGGGTTTTAGTGCTAGGCGTGGTAACAGCCGTCGGCGGCGGAACTATCCGCGATATGGCATTAGCCAATGGCCCGGTATTCTGGGTTAAAGATCCCACCGATTTAGTGGTAGCTCTGGTGACTTGTGTATTCACTATTCTGCTGGTTCGCCACCCCCGCAGCCTGCCAAAGTGGATCTTACCGGTACTGGATGCGATTGGTCTGGCCGTATTTGTCGGTATTGGCGTCAATAAAGCCTTCCTCGCCGGAACCGGCCCATTGGTGGCAACCTGTATGGGTGTATTAACCGGCGTTGGCGGCGGTATCATTCGCGACGTACTGGCTCGCGAAATTCCAATGATTCTACGCACCGAAGTCTACGCCACCGCCTGCATCATTGGTGGCTCAATCCACGCCACCGCACACTACTATTTCAATTTGGGTCTGGAAGAATCCGGCATGATAGGCATGGTCATCACCCTCACCATCCGCCTGGCCGCCATTCGCTGGAACCTGAAACTCCCAACGTTTAGTTTGGAGAAGTAATTTAGAGAGAAGACGCTTTTACATTAAAAAAGGCCGTCAGAAGAATAGAAAGGGTTAGAGTCGATTTGGCTTGAGCAAACAGAAAAAAACTATCCCAAATGGATGACAAAATCTGGTAGCTCAATTTTATTTCTTAAGACAGTTAATCGTTGGGAGACCTTGCCGTTGGGGTCGACTTGGCGTCAGCCAACGAAGCGCCCCTAGGCAAGGTAGGCCCAACGCACTCTAACCTCAAGTACAGATGGTCTTCCGGCCGAGCACTATATTGATATAAGCACATCGTCATTACGGCCGGAATATCCAAGGATGTCGATTTACAAAACTTACCAACAATAATCAAACACTAAACGACGATCCACACCCACAAGTGCTCTTCGCGTTTGGATTTTGAATAATAAAGCGGGAACCTTCTAAACCTTCAGTATAATCGACCGCACCGCCCACTAAATACTGCAGGCTCATCGGATCAACAACCAGAGAAACGCCCTGCTTCTCGATAATCATATCGCCATCGTTGACCTTTTCATCAAAGGTGAAGCCATACTGGAAACCGCTGCAACCACCACCGGTAATATAAACACGCAGTTTCAACTCAGGATTGCTTTCATCAGCAATCAGCGCCTTTACTTTATTCGCTGCCGCATCGGTAAATTCGAGGGGCAAAGCAGTTGAATCACTCATCAATTGTCTCCGGCTTATCTGGTTCAGACCCGCCACACGGGCAAGCCTAATAATCTTATAATTATCTAATAGTTGACTAAAACGTTCAAGTATTATACGCAGTCACGCCTCATTCCACAATCAATCAGCAAGAGGCATAAGAAAAAACATAGCCTGTAAGCTACGCCTGATTACCCTATTTTACCACCAACGCCAGTAACAAAATGCGTCAAATTACGCTTTATTTTTTCCTGTCTGTATCGTTATTTACCTCAATGAAGAAAAAACTATCTGAGTACTCTGACAAGACTGGTAAAGATTCTAAAGCTGATATTTATCCTCACTTCTTTTAGAATAGGTGGATATAACCTATTCAGATAACAAGGCAGGAGCCTCTTCATGAGTAAATCAGAAAGTCTATATCTACAGGCCCAGCAGGTCATTCCTGGCGGAGTTAACTCACCAGTGCGCGCATTTACCGGCGTAGGCGGAGTCCCCCTGTTTGTTGAACGTGCTGATGGCGCTTACCTGTACGATGCAGATGGTAAAGCCTATATCGACTATGTCGGTTCATGGGGGCCTATGATCCTTGGCCATAATAATGATGTTATTCGTGACGCAGTTATTGAAGCTGTGCAGCGCGGTTTAAGCTTTGGCGCACCAACCGAAATGGAAGTGGAAATGGCAACACTGGTTACCGAACTGGTTCCTTCCATGGATATGGTTCGAATGGTTAACTCCGGTACCGAAGCCACTATGAGCGCCATTCGTCTGGCCAGAGGATTTACCGGCCGCGATAAAATCATCAAATTTGAAGGTTGTTACCACGGCCATGCCGACTGCTTGTTGGTAAAAGCGGGTTCAGGCGCGCTAACCTTAGGCCAACCAAACTCCCCTGGCGTACCTGCGGATTTTGCTAAACATACCCTGACCTGTACTTATAACGATCTTAATACCGTACGTCAGGCGTTTGAACAAAACCCTGACGCTATCGCCTGTATTATTGTTGAGCCAGTCGCCGGTAATATGAACTGTATTCCTCCGGCTGCTGACTTCCTGCCGGGCTTACGTCAACTGTGTGACCAGTATGGCGCGCTGTTAATTATTGATGAAGTCATGACCGGTTTCCGCGTGGCTCTGGGTGGTGCTCAGGCTTACTATAATGTAACGCCTGACCTGACCTGCTTAGGTAAAATCATCGGTGGCGGTATGCCAGTCGGCGCATTTGGTGGCCGTCGCGATGTTATGGCAGCACTAGCACCAACCGGCCCGGTTTATCAGGCGGGAACCCTGTCCGGTAACCCTATTGCTATGGCTGCAGGTTATGCCTGTTTAAGTCAGCTTACCGATGTGGGGGTTTACTCACAGTTGGCGGAAAGAACTGAGCAACTATCCAATGGCTTGTTGGAAGCAGCGAAAAGACAAGGCATTCCACTGGTAATGAACTACGTTGGCGGTATGTTTGGTATTTTCTTCACTGATGCGGACAGCGTAACTTGCTATCAGGACGTGGTGAAGTGCGATGTTGAACGCTTTAAGCGCTTCTTCCATTTGATGTTGCAGGAAGGCGTGTATCTGGCACCATCAGCATTTGAGGCGGGCTTTATGTCACTGGCTCACTCAGAAAAAGACATTCAACGCACTATTGATGCTGCTGAACGTTGCTTTGCGAAACTGGCTGCGTAAGTGGTCACTATCCGGTGATATCTCTGATATCACCGGATTTCATTATTCCATTCTACAAACTGATGCTGGTGATTCAGACAATATTTTACTCCTGCTTTAATATTCCCTTCCCCTTCATAAGCAACAGCAAAACGAATTCGTTTTCCATCAAAATAGGGAATGGAAGCGCATCCACCTTTCCCCAATACCACATAATCGACCGACCCGGCACAGGCTATCAGTGAATCAGCTCCCATCGCCACAATTCGCGCATCGTTCCCGGCACTTACCACTCTGGCCTCGGCACCAAAGCTGGAAATATGTGACAGGTCGCCAGCGCTGGCAACTTTAGAGGCATCACCCACACTGCCAATTCGTGCTCGCATTCCTGCACTGCCTATTTTTACACCTCGCCCGGAACTGCTGATTTTGGCTGAATTTCCTGCCGCCGCAATACGCGCCCGGTCTCCTGAGCTTCCTACCCTAACATCATGTCCGACACAACCGACCCGGGCGCCATATCCACAACTGGCAACCTGAGTTGAGTAGCCGGAGCTGCTAATCCAGCCATATTCACCACAACTGCCAATTTGACTATTGACTCCGGAACTGGCGATTCTTACGCTACTGCCGGTACTACCTATACGGGCTTCATCTCCACTGTTGCTAATCTGGCTCCCGTTATCGGTATTCATTACGCTAAAATAGTCTGCTCCACTGGCCTGTCGGCCAGCATATTGATTAACAGCGGACTTACCCGATTCGTTTAACACTGAGGATTGCCCTGAAAGCAAAGACAGAGACGGGGATAAAGCAACGGTCATCAGACGGTGGCTTAATACATCAGCTAACAGATCGGTAGAATCGGTTTCCTGCAAGGCAAAGTTTTCTTTTTCCAACCACAGAGAATAGCCATATTCCACCAGGCTGGTCGCCCAGTCCACATACCCATGTCTAATCAAAGCATGGTGAACATCTGCATAACGTCCACCCTCAGGAAAATTTCTGAGGAACCAGCGATAAATTTTCGGGCCTGTTCGCCAGGCCCTTAGCTCTTTGCGGGTTATTAGCATCATCAGTGACGGTGGTAGCCATCAATCATACATTTGAAGGTTTCCGTTGGCGTGCGTCCCGTCGTGCACAGATACAGATGACCAAAAATAAAGAAAATACTAAACACCGCCAGTAAGAAGTGTGCCTGAAGGATCCAGTATCGAATACCAACCTGCTGTAAACCTAAAGCCTCCGGGTAGAGAGATATCAACCCTGAGATCAGCAGTAGAGGCACCAATCCATACATTACGCCTAAATAAGCCACCTGCTGTAGTGGATTAAACTTAGAACGTTCCGTTGCCGGGAAAGGATGCTCTTCTCCTTGCATAATACCGAACAGATAGAATTTTACCTGCTTCATGGCACGCCCAAGCCAACCCTGAGGTTTAATCAGATAATGATGACCATTGCCCCCCAGCGCATTAATCAGCACAAAGCCAATCCAGCACGCTAACAATAGGAATCCGCAAATTTCATGTACCCCAACCAGACTTTTAACCGCTGTCGGAGCAACCAGATTGAAATGGTTAATCAAACCGCTGCACAGTAGCAGAATAAATAATAGTGCGTTAGACCAATGCCATAAGCGTACGGCTTTGGAGTAGAGATACACTTTCTCACCGTGGTCGTGCATTTGTCGATTGGCCTGCCTGAAGCGTAAAAAAGCATGCAGCGCCAACACCAGCAGCATACCCACTAATCCTATTCCTGCGATCACCAACCATACCGGCCAGAACTCCGGAGTAAATACAGGAACGTAGAGACTTAGCTGGGACTGAAATTGTTCAGCATTTGGCATCGCGTTCATACATTATCCTTTTTAATCAGATGTTGACCGAAACGGCGATAAAGATGAGGAGCACCGGCACCTTTCAATTGGTACTCATAATATTTGTTATTTTTTAGCCAGTTCTGCACTACTTCGCTGTCTTCCCGACCAAAAATCAACGCATTCTGCGGACAAACGTTAACACAAATAGGTGCAAAGCCTTTTGCCAGCCTGGACTCGGCGCAGAAATCGCACTTATCCGCCACTTTAGTCACCGGATTGAGGTAACGAACCTGATAAGGGCACGCGCCGATGCAATAACTACATCCAATACAGCGTTGTTTATCTACCCGAACAATGCCCCGATCGTCACGCCATGAAGCGCCGGTAGGACAAACTTCAATACAGGGCGCATCTTCACAATGCTGGCAGGAGTGACGAAAAAAGTGATATTGGGTTTCGTTTTCATTATCCGAAACCGGGATATGAGCAATGGATAAACGACTTCCCTGATCAGGAACATGATTCACTTTGCGACAGGCTCGGGCACACAGATTACAGCCGTTGCACAGGGTTTCATCATGAATCATGGCGTAACGAACCTGATTGGTTTTGTTGGATGCCGCAAGTAAACTTTGGCCCGGGCCGGAAAAAAATATAACCGTGCCCATACCGATGACAAATTTACGCCGAGTGTAGGTCATCTGCTAATCCCCTGATTCTGTTGACTGCAGTATTCCGGCATTATCCATAACGTTAACAATGCATTGCTCATCTCTCTTTCTCCGCCATTCTCTATTTCTAATATGATGAAATAGCAAGGTACTGCTTATGAATAATGACCTGAATCTTCTGTTTTTTAATTGTCATTACACCCTGTAACCCATACGCCATGTTGTACTACCTGACTTACTGCCGTACGTTATGGGTTTTGAAACTGTTCGACCTCTAACCACTCACACAGCCCGTAAGCTTTTCCGTAACTCATAAACCGCTCACTAAACAGGTAAGCCTGCCCGTCAGATGAAGCTACCGGCCTGATATCTGCATAATCAGGATGGGTGTCAATCGAGGTCAAAGCCGCTTCAATCTGCTGCGGTTCAAAGAAGTAAGGAGACTGAGCCAACATCGCAACCTTGTAGGGGCGTGGATAGGTTTCGCACTCGAACCTCACCGCTTGTGCAATAGTTCTACAGATATCCTTCTCAACCACCAGCACACACATGTTGGCGTAGTTCACCGAAATACTTCGGGTCGAATAGTAGTAATCATCCTGAGTTCCGGCATTGAGCATAATGTCGGTAAATACTTCGCTATGCTCAATCTCTTCCAGTACTTGAGTCAGATCCTGTTCTGACATCGAGTAAGGCGGTGCCAGCAACATACTTCGTGTTACCAGTGCACCCATCGCTGAACTTTGACGGATGAAGTCCGCTACCACATCGGCAGGAGAGTCTTGCTGTTCAGCCAGCTGTTGCTGCGTTGATTCAACCTCCTGCTGAAGCGAACCTGTTTTGCCCCCCATTACCGTTATCCAGCGCCGTTTTGCGTTATCAACGACCTCTGTCTGTGGGTTATCAGACTCTGCCGACAGGCTATCTAATGCACTTTCATCAACAGAGGTGACTTCTTCAATTGATTCACGCATATTTCCACCGTTGTGATTTAAGGTAGCAGGTTCAGAGAAGCCAAATCAGCGGCAACATCTTCCATTCCTAAACGATGTAACGTCTCTTTCGTTGGGCAACCTAATTCCGGATCCCAACCCATTTCGGTGTAGAACATGGTGAATGCTTTATGCATATCTTCCCTGTCCATTTTGTCGGTACCTTCAGTAAATACCGGGATTTGCGGATCCTTATCAAACACCCATGAGCAGATCTGGTCGTGTTCATTACGCATATCCATGGTTTGCATCAGCTTCACGGTATAGGCCCGATGCAGAGTGAAAATACGTTCGGCGGCTAAATCCAGACTTTCCTGTGTGGTTTCATCACCGGTTATCGCCTGAAAGAACTTGGCTTCCAACGCTAAATCGCCCCGGTAATTACGACTCTTCAGTGGTGAAACCGTCATTGGCCATACCCAGTTGCATAAGGTAACCGCGTTGTGTAAACAGACTTTTAATAAGGTCCACTTGGCATACTTAATTTTGGCCTGATTAATCGGGGTGTAGTTTTTGGTTTCGTCATAGGCATCTTCAGAGCCAAACAGCTCTGCGGCCACCTCCCGCTGTAACTTGAGCGGCAAACCTGAGCCAATAAAGTTGATATGAGTGTGGGTCATGCAGTCACGGTTAAACATACAGTTAGTGATCGCTCCCACCTGCGCAGAAGCTTCATTCGCATGGTGAACCGGGAAACCAAACGGAGACCACAATTTATTTTTAGCGTAAGCCCAGTACTCTTCCCCGAGATTCCAGCGCTCTGCGATGGCATAAGAGCCGTCAGCCAGATGACTTAACTCTCCGGTACGATGAGCAAGACGATGATAGAAGTCTTTAATGAAATTAGGATCGCCATCCTCTAACTGATCCCAGCGGATTTCTGCATACTCTTCTGCCGGTAAAACCCGTTTAAAAACACCTTTGGTATAGCAATAGGTGAAATCACGATGCAACTGACCATAGTTACACCAGATACCATAGTCATCGAACAGGTTAAGCCCGACCAGATTGCCAATAACACTACCGTCCCCTTTATCGTCGAAGTCTTTAGGGCCTTTTGGGAAGATGGTGGTATGAACAAAGTTGGCCACACAGGTATTACCACCGGTGGTCGGTACGCCAAAATCTTTCACTCGGGGAATATTCAGTTGGGACATACAGCGAATGGGACAAGAGTGACAGCCGCTCATTTTTACCGTGTATTTTTCTGCTGCCGGCCCCAGGTCAAACACCGACTTATAGGTTCTGAAACCAACGGTGTTTTGGTTACCCGGCGGTATTTCGCCGGTTTCAATTGGGCCTCCTTCTGCGGCTCCCCAATACAAGCCTTTACGTGCAGTCCAGCGGGAGCCGGGGGATGAGTACTCAGCCCATGCCTGCGGTGTACTTGGCACCACATGGTTGTTATTGGCACCAATCAACTCTGTCATCATGTAATCATTAAGGCGTTTCATCTCCTGACGGTCTGCTACCCTGACGCCTTTAGTGCCTTCCACCGCAATCGCCTTGAGATTTTTGGAGCCCATAATTGCACCTGTCCCCGCACCTCCACTGTGGTTACGGCTATTCAGCATGCAAGAGAGTGGTACCAGGTTTTCTCCCGCCTGACCAATAGCCGCAACGCAAGTTTCAGCGCTGGTCATCTGACAAATCTCTTCGGTGGTTGCTCTGGTACCTTTGCCCCACAGAAAATCTGCCTTTTCGATGGTGACTTTATCGTCTTTGATATTGATCCAAACCGGTGACTTGGCCTTACCTTCAATAATAATTCCGTCATAGCCGGCAAATTTCATCTGTGCCGCAAAAAAGCCCCCCATATGGGCATCTACCACCAGATTGCCTTTGGTAAAAGTAGAAAGAGAAGTGATATTGACCCGAGAACTACATGGTGCTCCGGATCCGGTAAGTGGGCCGACGGCAAACACCAGTTTATTGGCTTCATCAAAGGGTTTGGTTCCGGCAGGAACCTCGTCATACATGATCTTATAACCAATCCCCATACCACCGACAAACTTCTTATATTTGCTGGTGTCTTCCACGCTAATCTCCCCTGAAGAGAGATTGATTCTTAAGATGTTACCCATCCAACCATTAGCCATGATGTTTTCCTTAGAGCACATAAATCAAAAGGAGCTGCTTTTCGGATACTGCCGATTAAACAGTGATATCTTTCCACTCAATGATCTTTAATGCCCCGGTGGGACAGGCATTAGCGCATTCACCACACAAAATACATTTTGATGATTTCTTGGTTTCTGTATTTACGGTGGCCATCATCCATGGACAGGCTGTGGTGCAAGCACTGCATCCAATACAACGTTTATGATCGACGGCAATACAGCCCTCTTTTTCGTTATAGGAAATAGCGCCAATAGGACAGACTTTCAGGCATTGAGGGTCTTTACACTGTCTGCAGGTGTCAGCGGTGTAATTTAAATCACCAAACAGGCCGCCGCCGGAACCGACGCCGTTATCGCCAAAGAAGTAGTGACGATGGATTTTAATGCGGGAGAAAAAGGTACCGACAGAGCCATCATTAAAGGTT
The DNA here is from genome assembly GCF_016649425.1 of Limnobaculum allomyrinae. Lineage (GTDB taxonomy): Bacteria > Pseudomonadota > Gammaproteobacteria > Enterobacterales > Enterobacteriaceae > Limnobaculum > Limnobaculum allomyrinae. Next base: position 476,299 of record NZ_JADRCR010000002.1, on the reverse strand, counting down.
GTGCAGGAAGTTTCGCAACGGTGGCAACCGGTACACCGTGCCCTTTGCGTTACCAGCACCCCTTTTGGCGTTGTTATTAAGCCAACCGTACCGTTATCCACATCCTCTTGTTTACAACCAAAAAGGGATAACAGAGAAGGTGCTATTGCCAATCCGGTAAGACCTTTACCTGAGATACGTAAAAACTCGAGTCGTGTTAACCCCATTGCTAACAATGGGCGTTCAGCATTATTAGGCATTTAATTCACATCCTCTTCCGTACTCGCTTAAATAACAACGTTATTAAAATTATTTTTATAAAATCGGAAAGAAACTTAATACCTCTAAGTGGGTATCTAATTTTAATAATCACCCCCTTTATGATAATAATCCGTGATCGTTATCAATTAAAAAACAATAACCATAATAAAAATAAGGTTATTGATTTTCATTATCATTTGAAAAATTAAAAAAGAATGTAAAAAGTAATTTGATATATTTTTTAATTATATAAAAGCGTTGAAATTAAAAAATTTAAATAAATAACATATTGATAAATTAAGAGTTTAAAAAATAACAAGCAAAGCAATCAAAAATAAACAGGTGTTTTAGTGGCGTAAAATTAGATTAGGCAGAGTAAAAATCAATATATTTAGCCGTTATCAATGATGTTAAATTCATTTATTCATATCACTTAACCGCTATAAATTATTATATATAACGCTTAGTGCAAATTAATATTTAATCGCTACTGTTCAGGAAACAGCAAATACCTCCGTAAAAATAAATATAAAATTATCTGCTCCCCCTTAAATAGCAGACCTACTAAAAAGGTAAGATAGTGGTAAACTCCATGCCCATTATCTCTTTTTCACTATATCTGACCATATGAACAAACTTGCCACTCTGTGCGGCGTGATTGCGATCTTACTGTGGAGTATGAGCGTAGCATTAACACGTAGCATCGCTGAAGCCTTAGGCCCTTTTGGTGCCGGTGCCGCAATATATAGCGTAAGTGGCTTGCTGGTGTTGTGCGTAATTGGCCTGCCGAAAGTCAGAGAGCAGCGTTCTGCCTATCTTTGGGGCTGCGGTGCACTGTTTGTTGTTTATATGGTCTGTTTTGCTCTGGCGATTGGTATGGCAGGCAATCGCGCCCAAACGCTAGAAATTGGATTAATCAATTACCTTTGGCCTAGTCTGACGCTGGCTTTTGCCCTGCCGTTATTAAAAGTAAAAGCCCGCTGGTGGTTATGGCCTGGCATATTATTGGCATTTGGTGGTGTTGTTTGGGTCGTGAGCGGTGGCTCACTTAACCTTCAGCAATTTATTACCCATGCGGGAGAAAATCCCATCGCCTATTTACTGGCGCTAATCGCGGCATTGTCCTGGGCACTTTATTCTAATCTGGTGAGAATATACTGTCAGGGAAAAGGCGTTTTACCACTATTCTTGCTGGCCACCTCGGTCTGCCTGTGGGGAATGACGTTTGTTTTTTCCGGACTTCCAACAACCCTACCATCGACAGCAACGCTGCTGGAATTACTGCTTATGGGCGGAACCACTGCCGTTGCTTACCTCTGCTGGGATAAGGCAATGCGTCAGGGAAATATGACGCTGGTAGCTGCGCTCTCCTACTTTACGCCACTGTTCTCTATTCTGATTGCCAGTCTTTGGCTTAGCACCTGGCCGGGCAATGGCTTTTGGACCGGACTGGTGATGGTCATTTTAGGTTCCCTGCTTTGCTGGTCTGCCAGCAGGAATAAAGCCAGTAACAGTCAACGTCCTGCAATAAAATCACGATAGCCTTTTAGCGCTTCAAGAAAATCCTCTACACCGCAGCAGGAGAGACTTTCTTCGTCGTAATAAAACATACCCTCTTCCATTTCATCACCTTCCAGATCGATTTGGTTGGCACGTACAATCACCTCTTCGCCATCCAGCCATAATGTATATTCATGACCAATTTTTTGCCACTGGCGCTCACTGCCACGAACCTGCTGTATCGCCAGCTCGACTTCATCCAACATGGCTAAGTTACCTTTCACTTCTTCATTTAACCAGTGGCCGATAGCCTCATGTCCCATGGAGAAAGTAGCAAAGACCTGACCAGTGACGTCGAGCCTGAGTTCATAGTCCATAATATGCTCCTGTCGTGGTGCTGTTTCCGTTAGTTTTACCACGGGATAATCCCGTGGTTGATATCTCTATAATAGTCATGGAATGGATGAGTAAACCATGATCTTTTTTTGATTTTAAGCAATCAGGCAGAAAGGTTAAAACCTCACAAAGCCAGAAGAGGTGGCTGAAAAAATAATATGAATATCGCCGGGTTGCTAAGATGCGGTTATCTGTATTGAAAAAGCACAATACATATCAGATTCGCAAGTAAAAGAGGGATATTGTTTAATTAGTCACATTACCCAAGTTAAGCATCCTTGTTAATTCTGCTGGTGAGCGTTGTTGACGCAATAAGTCTCGCATTATTTTCATATAAGGTGCACTTTTGCTAAAAAAGCGCTGATATCCTGAACACAGCACACTTTCTTTCCCCATGCGGCGATGTTTCGGACAATCGCCATAACACAGACGTAAAACAGAACAGCGCTGACAAGCAGGCGGTAAGCTGTCTCGTTTATATTCTGCAAATATTTGCACCGTCCGAAAACTATTCATTTCAGAGAGCGTCACCTGATGCAGGTTCCCCACCAAATACTCAGGATAAACGTAATGATCGCACTGATAAATATCACCATTTGCCTCTAATGCAAAGGCGTGACCGCATGTTTCGCTGAATATACACATTTGTGCCGGATACCCACTCCATACACCAAGCAAGGAATCAAAAATTTGCACAAAAACTTTACCGATATCCTCTCGCATCCAGCATTCAAATACGCGGCAAAGAAACGCTCCCCATGCCTCTCCGGTTACCGAATCAATGCGCAATTGATTATGCTCATCCCATTCTACGAGGGGTATAAATTGAATAAATGGCGTGCCCAGCCGTTTTAAATAATCATAAAGGACTTCTGGTTGCTGGCAATTGTAAGCATTCACCACGACCAGTAGATTGAATTCAATATGTCGCGCTTTTAATCGCTCGATCGTTTCAATCACCCGATAATGAGTTGGTTTACCGGATCGCGTCACACGGTAATGGTCATGAGTGGTTGCCGGGCCGTCCAGTGAGATCCCCACCAGCCAGCCATGTTGCTGCAAAAAATCACACCACTCATCATCAAGCAGTACACCATTTGTTTGCAGTGTATTTTGGATTCGCTTCCCACCCGCGTAACGTTGCTGAAACGCCAGTACACGACGGAAAAATGCCAATCCCACCAGCGTAGGCTCTCCCCCTTGCCAGGCAAATTCAACCACATCTTCCGATTGCGCAGCAATATGCTGACGGACAAATGCGTCTAAAGTAGCATCATCCATAAGAGGCTGACGTGGTTTTTCCAGATAAAAACAGTAACGACACGCCAAATTACAGCGGGAACTGGCTGGTTTCGCCATGACATGACAACCGCTCATGATGAAAAAACACCGGTAAGTTGCAATAATCGATAAAGATGCGACATAACAAGCAGAACCGCCAGCGCACAGACCGCCAGCGCTATCAGCATTTTCGCCATCACCGCTCGCGGTAAAGCAAAATCACTAATAGTAATATCCATCACATTGCGCCGACGTACATATCCCTGTATGACCAGTGCAATCAGGAAAACAACCGCCAGCGCTGGCAAAAGTAACTCACTGGCGCGATCCCATGTATAGCGTGCAACCAGCGCTAAGAGAGCCCCATATCCCAGCAAGGTACGCAGCCATGCTAACGACGTTCGTTCCGGTTGCAGCCCGGGATCGGCTATGCGGCGGGCTCGGCGACTATCCGGCATACAAAACCATAACGATAACCACCACCGCAACCAGTGCCATCATCAAACTAATCAATAACAACCCACGTGTGTAGGGTAAATCTTCTTTCAGGCGCATCGCCCGCTCATTACTCAGCCAGCGTAAATAGCCACCGATCGCCAATGACCCGGCAAATAAACACAGCATCACCGCCAGCGCTTCACGTACTACAGGGGTTGCCAGATTCGGTGCCAGTTGATCCAACCCAACCCCTGCCGCCAGAAATCCCAGCGAGGTACGTATCCAGGCCAGAAAAGTTCGCTCATTCGCCAGTGAAAAACGGTAATCCGGCGCTTCTCCCACCCGAGATATTTTCATACTTTCCCCTATGCGTTAAAACTTCTGTTTTTTCTCTTCAACTTTGACGCCGCCAGTAGGCATCCCCGTATCATAGTCGCGTACTACCGGTGAATAATCATCTTTGGGGCGCGGACGGAACGAGCCCATCCAACGCGGTTGAGCCTGTGGCCGCCATGTTCGACATGACCATTGGTAAGTTCGAAACGGATCGCGTATGAGATCCATGTAATCCAGCAGTGCATCATGCATTGCATCGCGTTCTACCGCATAACGCGGATCGTCAATCAGGTTGTGCATTTCATTCACATCCTGATGGCGATCGTAAAGCTCATCACTGGTAAACAGATTAATCACCAGCTTGAAACGATCCGTTACCCAGCAGCGCACCGGAATAAAACCACCAAAGCTATCATGTTCTATTTCGTAGCGATTGAACTCAACCATCACACCTCGACCATCAGATGCCTGGAGAATGTCTCCACCGGGTAAGATATCCGGCTGATGAATTCCTGCCAGCTTCATCATGGTCGGCAATACGTCAATGTGACTCACCGGTATATCCACATGTGCAGGCTGCGCCTGACCGATAGGTGGGCGGAAAATCAGCGGAATACGCGTGATATCGTCATACATTGCCGCCCCTTTACTGATCAACCGATGTGCCCCCATCATTTCGCCGTGATCAGAGGTGTAAATAACCCAGGTATTGCTACGTTGCTCCGGAGTCAGCGCCGCTACCACTCGGCCTATTTGATCGTCAACAAAGTCGTTACAGGCAAAATAGAGTGGATGATGATAATGACCCTCTTCCCCCACCGGTGAAGGCATCGCTTCCGCCCACAGACGATGATGTACCGGTTTATCCCTCAAATCATCGTGCGCTTTTTCCCCCAGGTCATAATAAAAATCCTGATACTTCTCCAGATATTCCGGCGGACAAGTAAAGGGATGATGCGGCTCATCATAGGATATGACCATCAGAAAAGGCTCTTGTGATCGTTCAGGACGATGCAAAAAATCTATCGCCCGGTTACTGATACGGTGTGCCCAGGTAAAGGTTTCATCAATATGATTTTCATACAGATCCTCTACGCTATTGAGCCCATTACGCCACAAACCAATCTCTCGCTCGCTCAATTCAGCCAGATAGTTAGCGCCATCGTACCAAAACTCCGGATCCCACTCCGCCGGACAAACACCGGTGCCAAAGTAGTCGTGCCCGTCAAGGTGCCATTTGCCTATATAACAGGTATGGTAACCCGCATCGAGGAAATAACGCCCCATCGTAGAGACGTTCTTACCCGGTGCCACATTATTCGTCCAGGGGCCAGACTGGTTAGAATATATGCCGGTAAACAACCCTGCACGAGCGGGTGTGCAGACCGGAGCACAAGTATAGGCGGAATTGAAGCGTACCCCTTCTACCGCCAATTGGTCTATATGTTGGGTGTTCAACGGTTTCCCGCTGTAGCACCCCACCATATTGGTTGCCTGTGTATCGGTCATAATTAGCAGAAAATTCGGGCGTGTCATTATCTCTCCTCAACATCAGCAGCAAAAGTAACGAATGCAGCCCTGCGCTCACGCCAACTGCTGTAAATTAAATAAACAACAACTGCGGCGACAATCAGATAGCACACTACCGTCAGCAATCCGGTTGAATAGCCACCAAACTGTGCCAATCCTGCATAAACACCAATCATCGCGAACAACACGCCAAGGGCTGCGATTTTTGCATTACGCCAGGGTTTCATATCCACGGCAAAAGCATCATGAAAGCGGAACGGGGTCTCACGGGGTTTCAGAAAACCAATAGTCAGCATCAACATCACGTTAATGCAAAAGGTAAAAAACAGTACGTATAAGAAGTGAAAATCAAAATCCACCAGATAATTAATAACGATATAGCTGCAAATACCGAACAGCAATGCTGCTTTGGCCGCCAGTGCGGGAATACGTGGAAAGAAGAATCCCATAATGACGATAGTCACCAGCGGCACGTTGTAAATTCCATTCAGTTGCTTCATCCAGGAATAAAGCCCTTGCGGAGCATTCGCTATCCACGGTGCGACCAGTACCGAAATCAATGCCAGTATCAGCCCAAACCGACGCCCCACTTTTACCAGTTTTTGTGAGTCTGCCTTTGTATTAATCAAACGGTTATAAATCCCAAGACTGAACAATGTACTGGCACTATTAAGAAACCCGTTGAAAGTACTGATAATGGCACCAAACAGTACCGCACCGAAAAAGCCGACTAACGATGTCGGCAGCACGGAGTTCACCAACGTCGGGTATGCCATATCAGCCTTTGGTAGATCCTGAAACAGATGGAAAGCAATCAGGCCTGGCAACACCAGAATCAACGGATCCAACATTTTCAACACAGCGGTCAGCAATGCGCCTTTTTGCCCTTCCGCCAGACTCTTTGATGCCAATGTTCGCTGTACAATTCCCTGATTGGTACACCAGTAAAACGTATTCACCAGAATGAGTCCGGTTAACGCCGCCCCGATGGGCACCGGATCGCTACTGTCACCAATCGAGTTAAGCTTTTCTGCATGCACTGTCGTCAGTTGTTCAACACCACGCAAAAAACTGCCATCCCCCATCGCCATCAGACCAAACACCGGCACCATCAAGCCCCCAATCACCAAACCAATGCCATTAATAACATCGGCGATGGCAATCGCCTTTAGCCCACCCAGTACGGCATACATCATGCCGGAGAAGCCCAGCAGGATAACCATCAGCCAAATAGCGTTGCTCTGCGAAATACCCAATGCTTCACCTACGTGAAACAGACTGTTAAGCGCCAGCGCGCCAGAATAGAGCACAATCGGTAGAAAACAGATCCCTGTCGCGATCAGGAAACAACAATCCACTACGATACGTGTGGTTTTGTCGTAGCGTTCCTCAATAAAATCAGGAATGGTGGCGATCCCGCGTTGCAGATATTTCGGCAAAAAAATCAACGCCAGAAAGATCAGTGGAATCGCTGAAATAACCTCCCAGGCCATAACCGACATACCACTACGGTACGCCTGACCGCTCAACCCGACTAATTGTTCAGTGGAGAGATTAGTTAACATCAATGATGCGGCGATCACGGGTGCTTTTAACGAACGCCCTGCCAGAAAGTAACTTTGCTGCGATTGAGTATCCGCTTTACGCAACTTCCACCAGGTAATTAGTGCAACCAGCAGTGTGAAAGCGAAAAAACTCACTATTTGTTGAATATTCATCTCATTGCCCTCTTTTATCATTATGCTCCGCAGCAATAGGGACACAGCGATCGTTAATCAGAGCGGAGTCAGGCGGTTTGAAATCTCAAAATATGTGCGTTGTTTTCCCAGAGAGATTAAATTCTGTTACCGTTGCCTTTTCTGGGGTAGTTGCATCATTCTCCGCCGGAGAGAGTAAATGAATGGAAAAAACATCATTTCACATGTAAAAAACGAAACTACTTACAATATTCCGCTACTTCTTGACGAAAATGTGATCTCAAGCGGTATTACACTGATATCGCTGTGGCACACATTGGCGGATGAAAGCTATCGAGTTTTTTGGCCAAGGGATAAAAAGAAACCATTGATCGCCAGCTCATGGGTAGCGGTATATACGCTTCAGGGTTGTGGGAAAATGATCCTGAAGGACAATTCTGAAATCACGCTGAACGGCAATTGCGTCATATTTCTAAAGCCAACTGATATCGTTTCTTATCATTGTGAAGGGCTGGTGTGGGAGCAATACTGGATGGAATTCATTCCCACCGGCACGATGGAAATTCCTTTATTTCAGGCGGTGATTATTCATAACGGTGAGCTGTTTAATCAAGAATTAACCGACGTTGAAAGGCTTATCTCCAGTAAAGAATCGCTGGAAAATAATCTTGCGGTGGCCTTTCTCACCAAGATGATTTATCAGTGGATTTGTTTGATTAGGCAAAACGGCACCAAGCCACGGCAACTGCTTCAAATCGAAAAACTGCTCTCCATCCTGCACGCTAATTTGCAACAACGATGGACTGTGGCCGACATGGCATTACATATGCAGTGTAGTGAACAGTATTTACGGCGCTTGTTTCTACGTTACACGGGGAAATCGCCGAAAGAGTATTATCTGGACGCTCGCCTGAATCTGGCACAATCACTGCTACAACAGGAACAATACAGTGTAAGTCAGGTTGCCGATATGCTGAATTTTTTCGACACATTCCATTTCAGCAAAGCGTTTAAACACAAATTTGGCTATGTGCCTTCGACGCTAACCAGAAAATTACAGGCGAACGATACGAAAGCATAACAGACGGTTTACCGACCACTTTCGGTACAGATATAAGCACCGTGTTTTTATGGGCGGAATACTCGCAGTAGCTGATTTATTCGATTTGCCAACAATCTCTGTTACCTGTCAGCCAGATAGCCAATGGCGATCGCCGAAACGATCGCCATTCGTTGAGTAGCAGTGATAAAGAATGAATTACAATTCTTAAACCGCCGTTTGGAAGATTACGCCTTCGGCTTTTTTGGTGTACTCGTTTAACTGGTCGAAGTTCAGGTAGCGATAGGTATCATCCGCCGTTTTATCAACTTCAGCCATATAACCAAGATACTCTTCTACCGTTGGCAGACGACCAAGCAATGCGGCTACTGCTGCCAGCTCGGCGGAAGCCAGATAAACGTTAGCACCATTACCTAAGCGGTTCGGGAAGTTACGTGTGGAAGTAGAGACTACCGAAGCGCCTTCATTGACTCGCGCCTGGTTACCCATACACAGTGAACAGCCCGGCATTTCAATACGTGCGCCGCTTTGTCCGAAGATGCTGTAGTAACCCTCTTCGCTTAACTGGGTTGCATCCATTTTGGTCGGTGGTGTAACCCACAGGCGAGTCGGAAGTTTACCCTTCACTTTTTCCAGTAATTTACCGGCGGCACGGAAGTGGCCGATATTGGTCATACAGGAACCGATAAACACTTCATCAATCTTATCGCCAGTCACCTCAGACAGCAGACGGGCATCGTCCGGATCGTTTGGTGCACACAGGATAGGCTCTTTGATTTGGTTCAGATCGATTTCCAGTACCGCTGCATATTCTGCATCAGCATCGGCTTCCAGCAGTTGAGGATCCGCTAACCAACTCTCCATCGCTTCAATACGGCGGCCAATCGTGCGCTCATCACCATAACCTTCGGCAATCATCCACTTCAGCATCACGATATTGGATCTCAGGTACTCTTCCACCGGCTCTTTGTTTAGCTTGATGGTGCAACCTGCGGCTGAACGTTCTGCTGAGGCATCTGCCAGCTCAAAGGCTTGCTCTGCTTTCAGGTCTGGTAATCCTTCAATCTCCAGAATACGACCAGAGAAGATATTTTTCTTACCCTGTTTCTCTACGGTCAGCATACCTTGCTTAATAGCATAATAAGGAATGGCATGCACCAGATCACGCAGCGTGATGCCCGGTTGCATTTTGCCGGTAAAACGTACCAGTACTGATTCTGGCATATCCAGAGGCATCACTCCGGTTGCCGCAGCAAATGCTACCAGACCAGAACCTGCCGGGAAGGAAATACCAATTGGGAATCGGGTATGGGAGTCAGCACCGGTACCAACGGTATCCGGCAGTAACATACGGTTTAACCATGAGTGAATAATGCCATCCCCCGGACGCAAAGAAACACCACCACGGTTCATAATAAAATCAGGCAGTGAGTGGTGCATCTGCACATCAACCGGCTTAGGATACGCTGCTGTATGACAGAATGACTGCATAACTAAATCGGCAGAGAAGCCAAGACAGGCTAAATCTTTCAGCTCATCGCGGGTCATACCACCGGTAGTATCTTGTGACCCTACTGAAGTCATCTTCGGCTCACAGTACTCTTTAGGGCGCACGCCTTTCACGCCGCAGGCTTTGCCTACAATTTTCTGCGCCAGAGTATAGCCTTTGCTGGAGGCATCCGCTGCCTGTGCCTGAACAAATACTTCACTGCGAGGTAAACCCAGTGACTCTCTGGCTTTCGTGGTTAAACCACGGCCAATAATTAATGGGATACGGCCACCGGCACGCACTTCATCCAACAGAACGTCAGTTTTCAGTGCAAACGTTGCCAACAGTTCATTGTTATCATGACGACGAATTTCACCTTTCACCGGATAGATATCAATCACATCACCGGTGTTCAGTTTAGAAACATCAACGTCTTCAACCGGCAGAGCACCCGCATCTTCCATGGTGTTAAAGAAAATAGGCGCAATTTTGCCACCCAGAACCACACCGCCACCCCGTTTATTTGGCACAAACGGGATATCATCACCCATAAACCATAAAACGGAGTTAGTGGCTGATTTACGGGAAGAACCGGTACCCACTACGTCACCTACATAGACTAACGGGAAACCCTTTTGCTTCAATTCTTCCAGTTTTTTGATTGGGCCTACTTTTCCAGGCTCATCCGGCACAATGCCGTCACGAGGGTTTTTCAGCATCGCCAGTGCGTGCAGAGGAATATCAGGACGTGACCAGGCATCAGGCGCTGGTGACAAGTCATCGGTATTGGTTTCACCGCTGACTTTAAAAACGGTCATGGTTAGCTTTTCAGCTAACGGAGGGCGGGAAAGAAACCATTCGGCATCTGCCCAGGACTTCATAATCTGTTGAGCGTATTTATTTCCAGCTTTGACTTTTGCTTCAACATCATAAAAGTTATCAAACATTAATAGCGTATGGGATAAGCCTTTCACCGCAATTGGAGCCAGCTTTTCATCATCTAATGCATCGATCAACGGCTGAATGTTATATCCACCCTGCATGGTGGCCAGCAGTTCAATCGCTTTTTCTGGTGAAATCAACGGTGATGTTGCTTCGCCCTTAACAATGGCAGCCAGGAAACCAGCTTTCACATAAGCCGCTTCATCAACACCCGGCGGTACGCGATTAGTTAACAGATCGAGAAGAAAAGCTTCTTCTCCAACTGGTGGACTTTTTAATAACGTCACCAAACCGGCCATTTGCTCAGCATTCAACGGTTTTGGCACAATGCCTTCGGCACTGCGCTCAGCAACGTGTTTACGGTATTCATCTAGCACGACGACTTCCCCCACTCTCATTGTTATATTAAGCAGTGAACTTTATAGCGTTAAAGACCACAATTTTGTTAATCAGCGGTATATTCTCACTTCGGATAAATTGCACCAGTACACTTCGTTAGCCTAGTGATATACCTATAATTTGTTAATCTAATCACACTAAGTCTATATGCGCATTATGGTGTTTATGAAGCAAATTACGCCTTACTTCAAACTACCCTAACCGGCCCCATCGAGTATAGTATTTTATTACATTTTTTTTACATTTTCGCAAAAAAAATAGCATTAGTTTTTCCAGGGGTAATCGGGTATATTTAAGGTTTACCATATCATTCAAGCAAGGATGCAGGAATGAACCTCAAACGGGGTTTAAAACCCTATCATTACATACTGTTAGTTATCGCCATCGCTATCATTTTACTGGTGATTGCGCGCTTTTCTCTTTACCATTCTAACGCTGATATTTATCACCCTGCTGGTGAAATTGAATTGCCACTGCATGAAGTTGAATCAGAAGTTGAATGGAACCCTTTGCTCTCCTCTCTGGAATTTGGCCTGCACTATCTGTTAATCGTTTTAATCTCTATTGGTTCTCTGCTTTCTATGTTCTTCTTTTTTAGCTTTAAAGATGAAGGTAGTTAAATAGTCAGGACTCATCAAAAACAGAAAAAACGCAATAATAAAGGCCTGTACAATCCGCTCGCCATTCCCTTTGTTGTTTCCTGCTTGCTCTATTTGCTTATAAATAAAAAAACCTCTGGCACCGATAGCGCCAGAGGTTCACCACTCCTATGAGAAAGTAGCCACTAAGTTCACGCTCTCTGCCGTGGCCAAAACAGAGAGCGTTTTTAACTACAAAACGGCTTAGTTAACCTTTCCGGAACGACTGAAGCGTTTACCATCATGGCTCTGGCTGCGAACAGACACATCACCTTTTACTTCTGGCTTCGCGCTATCATCATAACGTTTCCAGCTCTTACCGTTATCGGTGGTGTACTGGATAATAACGCCCGGCAATGCAACGTTTGCTTCCAGTTTACCATTAACCACTTTTGCACCTGGTACTGGTAAGCGGTAAGCAACACCGGCTTTATCCAGTTTAGCCAGTTCACGTTGACCAACGATGTTGGCAAAACGGATCCAGTCGCTATGCAATGTCGCTTTATCAACAAATGTGGTTTCGCCACCTTTGAACTCTTTACCCTTCTGGTAATCCATCTCCCATGAAGCACGGTGCCATGCACGTTCTGCCAGCGGCATCATACGTGGATAAATCATGTACTCCATTTGGTCATCAGTACGTACCACTTCGCTCCAAAGTTGTCCGGAGATACCATAAGCTCCCGGCCACTCTTTGTCGCTCTTAGCGGTGAAGGCATTACCATCGCGATCGACGGATGTTTCTGCGTTTTGCGGCAAGTTGTTTGGCGCAAAACTAAAGATTTTACGCTCATCGCTAAAACGCGTACCCCAGTAGTAACCGCTCTCTTGTGGATTCACTTCATACGGGAAGTCTAAATAGACGTAATCCGGGTTAGAAATAACCACTTCATAGCCTTTATTTGCCCAGTCGTTAGCTGAGTCAAAACCGCCCCAGTACAGGGTATCCCAGAAGTTAACACCTACACGCTTAGTGGCAAACGCTTTAGAATCTTTGGCATCTTTCAGGCCATCCTGCCATGCCTGCATTCTTTCAATGCCGTGAGCATTAACCAGTTTGCTGACTTCTTGTGCGAAATGACTTGGCAAATGTTCATAATCTTCAATTTTGCCTTCTTTGATCATCGTTTGACATACCTGAGACTTAGCCCAAGGTTTGTCCTCTTTACTCTGATCGATGCTGCCTTTAAATGCTTCTTTCTTCTCTGCTTTCAGATCCTGATAGCCTGCACCTAAGCGAATATTTTTCGCTTCGTCACCGCCGAAATGCCAGGTACCGATTGGCTGACCGGCTTCTTTGTGCATAGCAGCAACTTCACCAATGACCTTATCCACAAAGCGCTTGGATGAATCCAGACATGGGTTCAGATAGCTCATACGGTTATAGAACTGAACTGAGGTAGTATTAGAGGTATCGGTCGGATCCAACAGGCGATATTCATTCGCCTCTTTCTCTTTACCCTCTTTCATCAGACGATCGTGACGTGCTTCCATTGATACGATAGCGGCACGGGCGTGGGCTGGCATATCAATTTCAGGGATCACTTCGATCTGGCGAGCATTAGCATATTTTACAATCTCGATATAGTCGGCACGAGTGAAGTGACCGCTACCGTTATTGTTGCTATCCGGGCCTGAACCTAACTGGGGCAACAGACAGCTCTTCTCATCCAAATCGTGACAACGCTTACTGCCCACATCCGTCAACTCTGGCAGCCCAGGGATCTCAATACGCCAGCCTTCATCGTCACTTAAATGAAAGTGGAATTTGTTCAGCTTGTAGGTCGCCATTTGATCTAACAGACGTAGTACTGCCGGCTTGGTATGGAAGTTACGTCCCACATCAAGGAAGATCGCACGGTATTCAAAACGTGGTGCATCTTTAGCATCTAACGTAGCAATTTTCTTGCTGCCATCAGCAGGTAACAGGGAAAGAATTGATTGCAGGCCGTAGAACACACCCGCCTGATCGTAAGCGGTAATTTCAGCGCCTTTCTCACCAATTTTCAGTTCATAAGCACCAGAAACTGCCATTGGGCCTTTAAATGCATCGGCTGAAATAGCCGCTTTTACCGGATAACCAGAAGCATTGGTTGCAACACCCAGCGCTTTAAAATGCTTCAGCACAACGTCGGTGGCGGTTTTATCCAGATCTTTGGCTTCCAGAGAGATGCCTTTACTCAGATCGACATCTTTCTCGTGGACTTTCACTTCCATTGGCGTAGGAATAATTTGCCCACGTAAATCCGCAGCTGGTAGTAGTTTCACGTCTGCGTTTTTATCAAAACGGTTAGCGGTGTTCATCAGGATGTTATGGTCGTCTTTAGTACGTTTCCATACATCACCATAGTTTTCACTGGCCAAAGGCTCACTAAATTTACTTAAATCTTCAGTGTCAGTACTGGCGATAACTTTTGCTTTCGCGCCTTCAGATGCGGCATACCAACGTGGTAACGCATCCGTTCTAAAGATCTGCCAGTATTCAGCGATAATTGGAATTTCTACGGCTTTATTTTCAGGGAAAGAGGTGAACTTATCGGTTGGTTCTAACTTATGTAAGTCACCGGTTACCAGACTAATTTTGAACTGGTCATTATCAACCCGCAGGATCTGGCGGATGCTATGGAAATAGATTGCCCAATCTTTACCTTTAATTTCTGCTGAAGGGTTCGTCAGCGTAAGAGTGAGCTTAGTACAAGATGCCCAGTCGGCGCCCAGTGCACTACAATCTACACCGTGCTCAGCGGCCAGATTATCGACAATCTTGTAATTAACTTTAAGATGGCTCAACTGATCAACGGTTTTTTGGTCCGCATTAGCGCTACCAACAAAACCGCAGGTGGCGGCTAAGACTGCAAGGGTACTTAGTTTGAACTTATTCATGCTTATCTTGCTCCATTTTTTAATTAACCATTATTTGCGCGAATTTCCTGCCAGACCTTATCGCATTGCTTTTCATATGCCTGACCATTACCGGTTTTAGCTGCCTGCAGGCAACGTTGATAGTCCAGTACGCGAACACTCTCTTTCTCGGCAAATTCTTTATGCTGTTTATCTTTCTTTAAAACATCCAGTACTGACTGGCAGGCCTGAAGTTTTTCCGGCGAATTTTTAGACGTATTGATACAAGCGCTGTAGGCATCTCTCAGCGAGACATCTTCCTGTACGGTTTCGGTTTGTGGGGCACAGGCACCTAAAGCAGCGGTCATCGCGATAACAAGTAGTACTTTTTTCATAACGAATAATCCTGTAAAAAACCTCAGCCTGAAAAATCAGGCTGAGGTAAAGGCATTAGAAAATAGTGAATGGCGCAATAACCATAAACTTAACGTCGCGTTCATCCTGGAACATGTTGCCGTAGCCATTGCTCCAGCTTGGGTTATCAGAGTGGTTGTCATACTGAGTGAAGTGCAGTTTAAACAGCGTACCTTTCGCACGACCTTCCTGAACGGTGTACAACGCATCCAGACTGTATGCACTTTCTTTAACGCGTTGGCTCTGATCATAAGCATCATTGGTGCTTGGTTTTGCATCCCATGCATAAGCATAAGAACCACCCACTGCCCATCCGGCTAAATCCCACTTGCTCAGGTCATACATTACGCCGGCAAATACCGCTTTTTCACCGTTGGCGTTGAAGTCTGAACGGTTATCCCACCAGATATCCAAACGGCCGTTAGAAGAGGCGTAAGTTGGCGTCATACGCTGCAAGAAGTAGCCCTGATTACCTTCCGCTTTAACCCAGGTTCCCTCTAAACGGAAATCAAACTGACCCGCTTTGTAACCCATGGTCAGCGCCTGAGTCCAGGCCAGACCGTCATAAATATCGTTGATACCGCCGCCAGTCACTTTGTCTCTGGTACCGTAGAACTGATAGCTGGTGCTTAATGGATTACCCAACACATCAAACTTATAAGAACCTTTGCCGAAGTATTGATCGACATAACCCTGTGCCTGACCAAAAGCAGCCTCTAACACAAAGTCATTTTTGAAATCATATTTGGCACCAATGGAGTGCAGATAATCTACTTTGGTCTTTTTATCGTTCTGATAGAAATTATCTGTTTCAATATGCCATGGTGCTTTGTACTCGTTAGCCCACATATATGAGAAGCTCAACGCACCTGCTTTATCAAAATCAAAGTTGGCACCGGCTTCAGCACCCTGATAGGTACCCGGCAATAAACTCCAGTGTGGCGCTAACAGTGTTTGACCACTCGGTTGAATATATCCACCTCTCGCCCAAACCGGACCATATTTAAATTTGGCCGCCGCTTTATACAGACTGACTCCGCTCTTATCACCAGAGTAATCTTCTTCATAAGTACGGTTCTTTGATGAGAAAGCAATTTCGTTTGGATGGCCGCTGTCGTGTGCTTCAGCCATTTCAATGGCAGTAAATGCGGCAATGTCTAAACCAAACATATCGGCGGCATAGCCGGAGGAGAAGTCAAGATTAGCATTCCAGGTTGAGTGGGACAGGTTAGTTTCATAATGACCAGTGCTAACGTCTTTACGGTCACGCTCACGCTGCCAGTAATAAATACCACCGGTCAGGCTGGAGTCTTCAATAAAACCTTTACCTTCAGCCGCTGCTTCAGGGATAAAGAATTGCCCTGAAGCCAAAGTAGCTCCTGCGATAACATATGCTAAATACTTTCGTTTTAAACTATTTTTTGCGCTCATCCTCAAAGTCTCCAAGATATCACATCGTTAATATTGCCCATCTCAGAATCCCCACTGAATGAGCATTTGTAATGTTTAGTAAGCTCAAGCATATTTTTCGCGACACGAATTATCAACGCAATTTATAAGTAAATGTTAAAATCATGACGTGTGGCACAAAATGATAAAAAAGGCACAAACAGTTAAAAAAACCGACTAATGAAAATAATTAATTGATATTTATGAGTAAATACCACAATTTAAAACACATTGAATACGAAATCGGTTGTGCGTGTTATCACAAAGATAATTATTCAAATTAAATAACTGGCGAATTATTTAACATATTTTCCATATCGAAAAATGATAGCGTGTTATTTTTAGCAAAAAAATAGCAATATCAAGACAATCAGGGGAAGAACAAAATGATAACGGGGATATAACAGGAAAAGGCTATGATGAATAATACAGTAAATTTTCGACATAAAAAAACCGCCGGAGCGGTTTTTTTTAATACGATCAAATAGCCTGACGACTACTTTTTCTTAGCTTTCGGATTCGGTAAGTCAGTGACCGTACCTTCATAAACTTCCGCAGCCAAACCTACTGATTCATGCAGCGTTGGATGAGCATGAATCGTTAATGCGATATCTTCAGCATCACAACCCATTTCAATCGCTAAACCAATTTCACCCAACAGTTCACCACCGTTGGTACCAACAATGGCACCACCGATAATACGGTGAGAATCTTTATCGAAAATCAGTTTGGTCATACCGTCTGCACAGTCAGAAGCAATTGCACGACCGGAGGCCGCCCAAGGGAAAGTAGAAACTTCATAGTTAATCCCTTTCTCTTTTGCTTCTTTCTCTGTCAGACCAACCCATGCCACTTCTGGCTCAGTATAGGCAATGGATGGAATAACTTTTGGATCGAAGTAGTGTTTCTTACCAGAGATAACCTCTGCAGCCACATGGCCTTCATGAACACCTTTGTGTGCCAGCATTGGCTGACCAACGATATCACCGATAGCAAAGATATGAGGTACGTTAGTACGCATTTGCTTATCAACATGGATAAAGCCACGATCGTCAACCTCAATACCTGCTTTACCCGCTTCCAACAGTTTTCCATTTGGTACACGACCAATAGCAACCAGAACGGCATCATAACATTGTGGTTCGGCAGGTGCTTTTTTGCCTTCCATCGTCACATAGATACCATCTTCTTTCGCTTCAACTGCAGTGACTTTGGTTTCCAGCATCAGATTAAACTGCTTACTGATACGTTTGGTAAACACTTTAACCACGTCTTTATCTGCGGCAGGAATCACTTGATCAAACATTTCTACTACGTCGATCTGAGAACCCAGCGCGTGGTAAACCGTACCCATTTCCAGGCCGATAATACCACCCCCCATAACCAAAAGACGCTTAGGCACGGATTTCAGTGCTAATGCGTCAGTGGAGTCCCAAACCCGTGGATCTTCATGAGGAATAAATGGCAACTGGATAGGACGAGAACCCGCAGCAATAATAGCGTTATCAAAATTAATGTTAGTTACGCCATTTTCACCTTCAACCGCAATGGTATTCGGGCCAACAAACTTACCATAACCATTAACCACCTGAACTTTACGCATCTTGGCCATACCCGCCAGACCGCCAGTCAGTTGGTCGATAACTTTTTCTTTCCAGACTCTTACTTTATCAATATCAGTTTTTGGCTCACCAAAAACGATACCGTGTACGGCAAGTGCTTTCGCTTCTTCAATTACTTTAGCAACGTGAAGCAGCGCTTTTGAAGGGATACAACCTACGTTCAAACATACGCCACCCAGAGTGGAATAACGTTCAACGATAATGGTGTCCAGACCTAAATCCGCGCAGCGGAAAGCTGCTGAATAACCTGCGGGACCTGCTCCAAGTACCACAACCTGAGTTTTAATATCAGTACTCATCTATGACCTCTTAAATTTTTTCCCGGCCGACCGGCGTTGGTTCTGTTTCATCATAGCGTGCATTGCCGGAACCTGTGTGACCACTTCAGTTTACAGAAACATAACAATTCTGCAAACAAGAGTTCCCAATAATTCCGTACAAAAACAAGAATTAAAAGGCCGGCCAGCGGCCGGCCCTCAAATTACATCACTAAACGGCGGATGTCAGACATCGCATCGTTAATGAAACTGATGAAACGCGCACCATCAGCACCGTCGATCACGCGGTGATCGTAGGAGAGAGACAGTGGCAGCATCAGACGTGGTGCAAACTCTTTACCATTCCAAACCGGCTTCATTGACGATTTAGATACGCCTAAGATAGCCACTTCTGGTGCGTTAACGATTGGGGTAAACGCAGTACCACCGATACCACCCAGGCTGGAAATGGTGAAGCAACCACCCTGCATGTCGGACGCTGTCAGCTTACCGGCACGTGCTTTCTTGGAGATTTCAGCCAGTTCACGAGACAGCTCAACGATGCCTTTCTTATTCACATCACGGAACACCGGAACCACCAGGCCATTTGGTGTATCAACAGCAACACCAATGTTGATGTATTTCTTCAGAGTCAGCTTCTGACCATCTTCCGACAGTGAGCTGTTAAAGCGAGGCATTTCTTCCAGCGCTTTGGCTACCGCCTTCAGGATGAAGACCAGCGGAGTGATTTTCACATCCAGCTTTTTCTTCTCGGCTTCAACGTTTTGCTGCTTACGGAAAGCTTCAACATCAGTAATATCGGTTTCATCGAACTGTGTAACATGAGGGATCATTACCCAGTTACGATGCAGGTTAGCACCAGAGATCTTCTGGATACGACCCAGTTCAACTTCTTCAATATCACCAAACTTGCTGAAGTCAACTTTCGGCCAAGGCAACAGACCTGGCAGAGAACCACCAGTAGCAGCAACCGCTCCAGATTCAACGCGCTTAACTGCTTCTTTCACATAGGCCTGAACGTCTTCTTTCAGAATACGGCCTTTACGACCTGTACCTTTCACTTTCGCCAGGTTAACGCCAAATTCACGAGCCAGACGACGGATAACCGGAGTTGCATGAATATAAGCATCATTCTCTGTAAACTCATTGCTGCCGGAAGCAGCCGGTGCCGCTGGTTTAGCTGCTGCAACAGCAGGTGCCGGAGCCGCAGCTGCCGGAGCTGGTGCACTTGCTGCCGCTGGCGCTGCGCCTGCCACTTCAAACACCATAATCAGTGAACCCGTAGACACTTTGCTGCCTACCTGAACTTTGATCTCTTTAACAGTACCTGCAAATGGAGCCGGAACTTCCATTGAAGCTTTATCACCTTCAACGGTAATCAGTGATTGTTCAGCTTCAATTTTGTCGCCTACTTTCACCAGCACTTCGGTCACTTCAACTTCGTCACCGCCGATATCCGGAACCTGAACGTCTTTAGCTGAAACACCACCAGTTGCCGCAGGCGCAGCAGCTGGAGCAGGTGCACTTGCCGCAGCAGGCGCTGCGCCTGCTACTTCAAACACCATAATCAAGGTACCGGTAGACACTTTACTGCCCACCTGTACTTTAATCTCTTTAACCACACCCGCGAACGGAGCCGGAACTTCCATTGAGGCTTTATCACCTTCAACGGTAATCAGAGATTGTTCAGCTTCAACTTTATCGCCTACTTTCACCAATACTTCGGTTACTTCTACTTCATCACCGCCGATGTCAGGAACCTGAACATCTTTAGCGGCTGAAGCCGCAGGGGCACTGGCTGCCGGAGCAGCGGCCGGAGCTTCTGCTTTCGGAGCTGGTGCTGCATCAGCACCATCAAAGATCATAATCAGTGTACCGGTAGACACTTTACTGCCTACCTGTACTTTAATTTCTTTAACTACGCCGCTCTGTGGTGAAGGAACTTCCATTGAAGC
Source organism: Limnobaculum allomyrinae (assembly GCF_016649425.1). Classification (GTDB taxonomy): domain Bacteria; phylum Pseudomonadota; class Gammaproteobacteria; order Enterobacterales; family Enterobacteriaceae; genus Limnobaculum; species Limnobaculum allomyrinae. Next base: position 455,794 of record NZ_JADRCR010000002.1, on the reverse strand, counting down.
TTTATCACCTTCAACGGTGATCAGTGATTGCTCAGCCTCAACGGTGTCACCCACTTTCACCAGCAGTTCGGTTACTTCTACTTCGTCAGCGCCGATATCCGGCACTTTGATTTCAATAGTCATTTAATCTTTACCTCTTATGCCAGACGTGGGTTAACTTTGTCTGCATCGATACCAAATTTGGTAATCGCTTCAGCCACAGCGCTGGCCGGCACTTCGCCGCGTTTTGCCAGTTCACCCAGTGCAGCAACCACAACGTAGGAAGCATCAACTTCGAAGTGGTGACGCAGGTTTTCGCGGCTGTCTGAACGACCGAAGCCATCAGTACCCAGTACGCGGAACTCGCTGGCTGGAATAAAGTTACGAATTTGTTCAGCAAACAGTTTCATATAGTCAGTTGAAGCTACTGCTGGTGCATCATTCATCACTTGAGCAACATAAGGCACACGTGGAGTTTCTAATGGATGCAGCATGTTCCAGCGTTCACAATCCTGACCATCACGAGCCAGTTCAGTAAATGATGTTACGCTGTAAACATCTGAGCTGATGCCGTAGTCTTTAGCCAGAATCTGAGCCGCTTCACGTACGTGAGGCAGGATAGAACCTGAACCCATCAGTTGAACTTTACCTTTACCATTGCCCGCTACGGTTTCCAGTTTATAGATACCTTTACGGATACCCTCTTCTACACCTGCCGGCATTGCTGGCATGTGGTAGTTTTCGTTCAGGGTAGTGATGTAGTAGTAAACGTTCTCCTGATTGCCATACATACGCTGTAAACCGTCATGCATGATAACAGCCACTTCATAAGCGTAAGTTGGGTCATAAGAGATACAGTTAGGAATAGTCAGCGCCTGAATGTGGCTGTGACCATCTTCGTGTTGCAGACCTTCGCCGTTCAGCGTAGTACGACCAGACGTACCACCCACTAAGAAACCACGAGCTTGCTGATCCCCTGCCATCCAGCACAGGTCACCAATACGTTGGAAACCGAACATGGAATAGTAGATGTAGAATGGAATCATTGGGTAATCGTTGGTGCTGTAAGATGTTGCCGCAGCCAACCATGATGCACCCGCACCCAGTTCGTTAATGCCTTCTTGTAGAATCTGACCTTTCTCATCTTCTTTATAGTAAGCCACTTGCTCACGATCCTGAGGAACGTATTGCTGGCCTTTAGGACTATAAATACCGATTTGACGGAACAGACCTTCCATACCGAAAGTACGTGCTTCATCAGCCAGAATCGGCACTAAACGTGGGCCGATTGAAGCATCTTTTAACATTACGTTCAGGGCACGAACGAAGGCAATAGTGGTAGAGATTTCTTTATTTTGCTCTTCCAGCAGTTGGCTAAACTCGCTTAATGCAGGAATCGTCAGCGGCTGAGAAAACTCAGTCAAACGGCTTGGCAAATAGCCTTCTAACGCATTACGGCGTTCGTGCAGGTATTTGTACTCTTCAGAATCTTTGTCCAGCGTCAGCAACGGCAGATTTTCAATATCGGCATCAGCAACAGGCACATTGAAACGATCGCGGAATTGACGAACGCCTTCCATGTTCATTTTCTTAACCTGGTGAGCGATGTTTTTACCTTCTGCAGTTTCACCCATACCATAACCTTTAATGGTGTGAGCTAAAATCACAGTTGGTTTGCCCTGAGTTTCTTGCGCTTTCTTCAGTGCTGCATACACTTTTCTCGGATCATGACCACCACGGTTCAGAGCCCAGATTTCGTCGTCGGTCATATCTTTGACCAGCGCAGCAGTTTCCGGGTATCTGCCGAAGAAGTGTTCACGAACGTAAGCACCGTTCTTGGACTTGAATGTTTGATAATCACCATCAACGGTTTCGTTCATTAACTGAATCAGTTTACCGGTGGTGTCTTTGCGCAGCAGGTCATCCCAACGGTTGCCCCACATAACTTTAATCACGTCCCAGCCGGCGCCTTTGAAGATGCCTTCCAGTTCGTTAACAATTTTGCCGTTACCAGTAACCGGGCCATCAAGACGCTGTAAGTTACAGTTGATGATGAACACCAGATTGTCCAGTTTATCACGGGTTGCTATGGTGATAGCGCCTTTAGATTCTGGCTCATCCATTTCACCATCGCCCAGGAAAGCATAAACGGTTTGTGCCGAAGTATCTTTCAGGCCACGGTTATGCAGGTATTTCAGGAAACGAGCCTGATAGATGGCGCTGATTGGCCCCAGACCCATAGAAACGGTTGGGAACTGCCAGAATTCTGGCATCAGTTTAGGGTGAGGATAAGAAGAAAGACCTTTACCGTGAACTTCCTGACGGAAGTTATTCATTTGTTCTTCGGTCAGACGGCCTTCAAGGAAAGCACGAGCATAGATCCCCGGAGAGATATGACCCTGGAAGAACACCAGATCGCCGCCATCTTTGGCATTGCGAGCACGGAAGAAGTGGTTAAAACACACATCGTAAATGGTGGCTGAAGACTGGAATGATGCCATATGGCCACCCAGTTCCAGATCTTTCTTGGAAGCGCGCAGCACGGTCATTACCGCATTCCAACGAATAATAGAACGGATACGACGTTCTAAATCAAGGTTACCTGGATAGGTAGGTTCTTCCGCCAGTGGGATGGTATTTATGTAATCACTGACAAACCCTTCACCTGAAGGTAAATTGACGCCGGCCTTACGTGCAGACGCCATAACCTGATCAATCAGGTATTGAGCTCGCTCAACGCCTTCTTCACGGATGACCGATTCGATCGCCTGCAACCAATCGCGGGTTTCAATCGGATCCACGTCTTGATTTACAATTTCCGACATGGTTGTTTCCTTATTCTATCTTTACGTTAGTTATTCAAAGCCTGTCCTAATAGCGTCTTACACCAAACGGACGCAGACGTTATTAAGACAGGCTCGGTGTTGTGGTGAGCCGAAAGCTCTAATCTCTATGCTGCTGTAACAATCGCAGCGATCGCTCGCGGCGAGTGTGTTCTCTGTCGAGGTCGAGCAGCACTTCCTCAATAAAGGCTAAATGCCGATGCGATGCTTCACGCGCTTTTTCTGGTTCACGTGCAACAATCGCTTCAAATATACTAGCCCTGTGATTACTCACTCTTTCCAGCATTTCACGGCGGGAATAGAGTAAATCGAAATTCTGGCGGACATTCTGTTCTAACAACGGCGTCATGCAGCGTAGCAGGTGAAGCAGTACCACATTGTGGCTGGCTTCGGTTACCGCTGTTTGGTACTGCATTACGGCTTCAGCTTCGTTTTGCTTATCACCGGAAGCCTGAGCGACCTCTATTTGCTGGTGATATTCACGAATACGTTGAAAATCTTCATCGGTACCGCGTAAAGCTGCGTAATAGGCCGCAATACCTTCTAAGGCATGCCGGGTTTCTAACAGGTCAAACTGGGATTCAGGATGATCGGCCAACAGCTCGCTTAAAGGATCTCTCAAACTTTGCCACAGGTTGGTTTGTACAAAAGTACCGCCCCCCTGGCGACGCAACAATAATCCTTTCGCTTCCAAACGCTGGATGGCTTCTCTTAATGATGGGCGGGAAACATCGAATTGTTTAGCTAGCTCACGTTCAGGAAGAAGTTTCTCCCCGGGACGGAGGGTTCCTTCAAGAATCAACGCTTCGAGCTGCTGCTCAATCACGTCGGATAACTTGGGTTGACGAACCTTGCTATAAACCATAATGCTTCTCAAAATGCCCCGAAGTCAATTGGTAATACCAATATCAAAAGTGTGACGATAAAGTAACAAATTATTCACCTTGTGTCCATATGGCCTTTGACCTAAATCATAAAACCTCACCTATCACTGTGATTTATACAGGATATCGTTAACTGACGTACCTCTACGGAGGTATTAACGATTCAGCAATACCCACATAGATTTAACGTTTTTGAAACGAATAAAAAGTAAAACTGAAGCGGATCAGCAAACCAATCCGTGAATAAAAAACCAAATTAAGAGAAATTAAATTCAATTTGAATGAAGGATGTAAATGGAGGGGGTTACCAATTACCTTCCAAAAAATTTACTGAAGATCTGTGCAACTGCCCGGTTAATAACCTCCATAAATGGAGGAAAAGCTTTGTCAGTGCCATTTGTAAACACTAAAAGAGTATTACCTTTATCCAGTGCAATAAAAGACAAAAATCAGTAAAAACACCTTTATATGACACCTGTTGCTAACGGAAAGGATGAAATGGCCTGTTTACCATTATAGCTTCACCAATCACCCTGCTATCCTGGCAGAAATCGAAATACTATTTAATTGAAAAATAAATAGTTTTACAGTTATTGTTTTCAATTTATTACACAGAAAAGAACAGAATAAAGCGCTAAAGGAAGAAAAATAATGCAAACATTTTTGTTTACCACTATTCTTGCCGCACTGATAGACGGTATCTAAAAACTTTTTATTGGCGACTGTAAATATTTTTATACAGAATAATTGTTTTCGATTCTCTGATACCGAAGCAACATTCTGAAAACCCAATAAGAACAACCGCTAAATGAATACAAAAAGCCTGTGAGGAAAGAATAATAATGAGTGATCAGCTCAAACGCGGTCTTAAAAATCGCCATATTCAGTTAATTGCCTTAGGGGGTGCCGTCGGTACCGGCCTGTTTTTAGGCAGCGCCCAGACCATCAATATGGCGGGGCCGTCGGTTATATTAGGTTACGCTATCGGCGGTATCATTGCTTTTCTGATTATGCGCCAGTTGGGTGAAATGATTACTGAAGAACCGGTAGCCGGAACGTTCAGTCATTTCTCCTATAAATACTGGGGGCCGTTTGCTGGTTTCCTGTCTGGCTGGAACTACTGGATGCTGTTCGTACTGGTCAGCATGGCGGAGCTAACCGCCGTGGGTATTTATGTTCAATACTGGTGGCCGGATATACCTATCTGGGCATCTGCCGCTTTCTTCTTTGTATTAATCAATCTGATTAACCTCTCTACGGTTAAAGTGTACGGGGAGATGGAGTTCTGGTTTGCCATTATCAAAGTTGCCGCCATCATCGGTATGATTGCATTTGGTGTCTGGTTATTGGCAACGGGTACAGGAGGCCCGGAAGCCGGAATCAATAATCTCTGGTCACAGGGCGGGTTTATGCCTTTTGGCTTTGAAGGTTTGGTCATGGCTACCGCTATTATTATGTTCTCTTTTGGCGGCCTTGAGTTGATTGGTATTACTGCGGCTGAAGCCGATAATCCAGAAAAAACCATACCAAAAGCTATCAATCAGGTACTTTACCGTATTCTGATTTTCTATATTGGTTCACTGGTCGTTCTGCTTTCGCTCTATCCGTGGACCAAAGTGGTAGAAGGCGGCAGCCCATTCGTGATGATTTTCCATCACCTAAACAGCAGCATGGTGGCTACTGCTCTGAATATCGTCGTTTTGACTGCCGCACTATCGGTATATAACAGTTGTGTATACAGTAATAGCCGTATGCTTTACGGTCTGGCACTGCAGAAAAACGCACCTCAGGCACTGGCAAAAACCAGCAGTCGCGGCGTGCCGGTTAATGCCATTATATTTTCCAGTACGGTGGCAGCTATCGGTATCATTGTTAACTATTTAATTCCTAAAGAAGCTATCAGTATCCTGATGTCACTGGTGGTTTCCAGTATCGTGATTAACTGGGCGATGATTAGCCTGTCTCATCTGAAATTCCGTGCGGCTAAAAATCGTGAAGGCGTAACGCCGAAATTTAAGGCCATTCTCTACCCGTTTAGTAACTATCTGTGTTTGCTGTTCCTTGCTGGTGTACTGGTGATTATGTATATGACGCCAGGAATTCGCATTTCAGTTCAGTTGATTCCGGTTTGGCTGGCTATTTTAGGAATTGGGTATTTGATTACCCGGAAGACGGTGAAATAAGCGTTACTATTGCTGTTTTTTGATGAGAAATCCCTGCTGAAGTTGGCGGGGATTTTTGTATCTGGGGTGTTGAAATGGGGTTTTGGGGAGTATGGTTGGCTTTGGTAAATTGAAGGACATTCGGCTCTTTTGAATATTCTGGCCGTAAAAGCGATGTTGCTTATATTACCTTTGTGCTCGGCCGGAAGGGCCTTGTACTTAGCATCGACATGCGTCGAGCCTACCTTGCCTGGGGGCAGTTATGAAACACCTTCCGGTGTTTCACCCTGACGGGCCCGCGCAAGCGCTGTTCAAACAGGCTTTGCCTGTTTGTCCTGCAGCTAAAGCTGCTACGACCCCAACGGAAAGCTCTCCCGACGATTAACTTTGTTAAATAACTAACCCCGAAGACCATAAAATGAACTATCAAAGATTTGAAACCCTTTAGTTCAAATCTATTTATTAGTTTTAATCTGCTTTTTATAACGTTGCCAGTCGAAGTGTGGGCCGGGGTCAGTTTTACGACCGGGGGCAATATCGCTGTGCCCGGTGATTCTTTCCGGTGTGATTGCGTAATGTTGGATCAGCTGTTGGGTTAACTGTTGCAGGCTTTGATACTGTGGCGGGGTGAAATCCGTGGTGTCGGTTCCTTCCAGTTCGATGCCAATAGAGAAATCATTACAACGCTCCCGCCCTTCAAACAGAGAAACGCCAGCATGCCAGGCGCGTTTATCAAAAGGTACATACTGAACAATCTGACCGTCACGTCGGATAAGGCAATGGGCGGAAACTCTCAAATGTTGGATTTCGGCAAAATAAGGATGTTCTTGTGGATTTAAAGTGCCGGTGAACAATTGGTCAATATAAGGGCCGCCAAACTCGCCGGGAGGCAGGCTAATATTGTGGATCACCAAGAGTGAAGGGATCTCCCCTTCTGGTCTTTCGTCAAAATGGGGGGATGGTACACGTTTAACACCCACTATCCATCCTTGCTCTAACTTCATTTAATGCCTCAATTACCCTGCTGTTATCATCCGATTATAATTATACCCGCTATTTCTGCGTACTGATTTCTCTCTTCACCAATGTTCTCCCGGCTAAATATGCGAAATGCCTTCCACATTAGATGCAATGAAAAACGTTATCACTACATTATCTGGAGGCAATTCCCTGAACACCCGTTTGGTCATTTTCTTCCCGTTTAGCCTGAATATGATGTCAGCACTTTCAATTATTCAGGAGTGAAAAATGAATCAACAAGCTGGCTTTACCCTATTTGAGCTGATGATCGCTATTGCAATTATTGCCATTCTGACCGCCATTGGGTTACCCGCCTATCAGGGATATATTCAAAAAGCGGCCCTCACCGACATGCTACAGGCAATGGTGCCTTACAAAACTGCGGTTGAGCTTTGTGCTCTGGAAGGCGGCGAACTTAGTCAATGTAGTAACGGGAATTCTGGTATCCCCACTACTAAGGAGACCCGCTATGTTTCCCGAATTACTGTGGCTAATGGCGTGATATCACTTGCCGGAAAAAATGCCCTGTCAGGGTTAAGTGTTGATCTGACGCCTATTCTCGATAATGCATCTGGCGGCCTGCAATGGCAGCGCAAATGTTCCAGCGATAAGCAAAACGACAATATGGTTCAGGCCTGTAATGATATCTTTCGTTTTGATGATGTGAGCAATCCATGAGTGAGATCAGCTTAATGACTCAGCAGATAAGTGAAGAGGTCATCGCTGAATGTTTACGCCATCAGGTCGCTCCGGTGGCGTTAACCCCACAATATCTGACTATCGCCGCTATACAAGGACAGCCTCTTCATCAAGTCACTGCCTCTCTCGCCTTTACCTGTGGGAGACAGGTAAAGATTGAATATTGGCCACGTATCAAAATTGAACAATATCTCAGCGAACTAAGCCATCGTCGACCAGATAGAGCTTTACTGGAAGCCGCCGGACATCAGCAACCCGCAGAGATATCAACGACTCAAGAACATGATGATGAACCAGTGGTACAGTTTATCAATCAGGTTATCCATCAGGCTCTAAAACGTCGGGCTTCTGATATTCACTTTGAACCCTATGCCAATCACTTTCGTATTCGTTTACGTATTGATGGGGCTTTACAAGAAGCAGCTTCACCACCGGTGGTTCTGGCTCCCCAACTGGTTGCCCGACTAAAAATTATGGCACGGTTAAATATTGCCGAACGGCGGCTTCCACAAGATGGGCAGCTCACTTTCCTGCACGATAAACAAGAGCGAGCACTGCGAATCTCCACGTTACCGGTTTCTGACGGTGAAAAAGTGGTTCTGCGGGTTATGGAATCTGAACAACATCAACAATCCATTGATACTCTCGGTATGTCTGACGCTGAGCAACAATTATATATTCAGATGCTCCAACAACCTCAGGGCATGATTTTGGTTACCGGGCCAACAGGTAGCGGTAAAACTATTACGTTGTATAGCGGACTACGTTTGTTAAATGACGCCAGTCGTAATATCTGTAGCGTAGAAGATCCGGTAGAAATTCCCACCTCAGGTATCAACCAAACCCAAGTGAATAATAAAATTGGTGTCACTTTCAATACGGCATTAAGAGCGTTTTTGCGTCAGGATCCTGATGTACTGATGGTAGGCGAGATCCGCGATAAAGAAACCGCAGAGATTGCGATAGAAGCGGCTCAAACCGGACATTTGGTATTAGCAACGCTGCATACTAATTCGGCCGCAGAAACGTTAACTCGTTTGGGACAAATGGGGATCCCTGACTATCTGTTAGCCTCCAGTTTAAAACTGATTGTGGCTCAGCGCCTTATTCGCTGCTTATGCCCTTATTGTAAACAACAGCGTTCTGAACCCGACAATATTCATATTGAGCAAGGCAATATCAGTTGTCACACCTTTGACGCCGTTGGGTGCGAACATTGTGTCAGGGGCTACTATGGTCGAACAGGGCTATATGAAATGTTGGTCATCAATGAAGATATTCGCCATGGGCTACTTGCAAGCCAACCAGCCAGTCAATTGCATCGATTAGCCTGCCACCACGGCATGACTTCACTTTTGCAAGCGGGAGCTGCATTGGTAAAACAAGGCAAAACCTCTTTAGCGGAACTCTACCGAACCTTAGGTTCATCTGCTGAATCCACTCTTTCATAATGAGCATTTTATGATGAATAATTCCCGACTCTATATCTGGCGCAGTATTGATGGATTAAGCGGTGAAATTCCTGCTTCATCAGTCATCAATGCACGGCAAATGTTAATACTTAAGGGCATTATCCCCATAAAAATAGAGACCAGTGTAAGATTAGGAAAGCATTGCTGGCAATTGGCTACACTCTCAATAATTACCCGCCAATTAGCCACTATGTTGCAGGCGGGATTACCGTTATCCAATTGTCTGCTATTAATTGCCACTGAGCATCCTCATCCGGCATGGCGTTATCTGTTAAAAGAGTTGCAACTGGCTATTTCTCAGGGGAAATCATTCTCGCTGGCATTAAATGAACATGCCTACGCTTTCCCTGCACTATTCAGAGAGTTGATTGCTACTGGTGAACTCACTGGCAGACTGGATGAATGCTGCTTTTTAATCGCCGAACAGCAGGACAACTTATTAAAATTGCAGAAAAAGGTGCGTAAAGCATTACGTTATCCACTGTTTATTCTTACCGTTGCCAGCATCGTTACACTCTTAATGTTGATCTTTGTTCTACCCTCATTTGCCGAAATTTATCGTTCGTTTAATGCGCCTCTACCCTGGTTTACTCAATCTATTCTCTCGTTGTCAGAAGTTATTATTGATTACGGGATTTTTATCAGCGCCTTTCCCATTTTGTTGTACGGCTATTACATCAAAAAACTAAAAATGCAGGCTGGCTGGAAAGAAAAAGAACAGAAAGTATTATTAAGATTACCACTATGTGGAAAACTACTGCGAATAAGCGCGCTGGCAAAAATATTCCGTACGCTGGCAATGACTCAACATGCCGGCATATCGCTCACATCAGGAATAAAATCCGCAGCCAACGCTTCAGGTAACATTCACTTTATGAACGCACTGATAACAACAATAAAACTAATTGAACAAGGAACACCCTTATTTAAAGCATTGCACCAACAGATTCTGTTTCCACCGCTTTGCTATCAGCTTATACGCGTTGGAGAAGAGTCAGGAATGTTAGATATAATGCTGGATAAACTCGCTGGTATCTATGAAGCAGAATCCGAAAGTCAGGCAGAAAGCCTCTCCTCTCGTTTGGAACCGGTATTAATGTTGATACTTGGTATCATTGTTGGTGGATTAGTTATTGCTATCTATCTCCCTATATTTCAGCTGGGTAATGTGATGGGATAACACAAAATCACACTTTCATTTCTTCCTTAAAATACTTACTTCCCATCGATGGTAATAATTATTCACACATATAGCAAAATAAAAACCCAAGTCTCATATTTAATGGGTAATTCATTAAAAACATCATAAGAAACAAAAGATAATAATTTTTAAATCACAAAAATGGTGTAAGAACTATAATTCAGAAGACCATGCATATTGGGTTATTTATATTCACTATTCTGCTATTTGTAACTATATGAGAAGTTGCTCTCTTTTTATTCTGTTAGTTTTGCCAAATTGTAGTAGCAATCATTTTACTGCTTTACCAACCCGCTAAACTTTATTAGAGGAAAGTAACATGCTAAAACGCTTATTGCTCGTAAGTTCTATCGCAACACTTCTTTCCGGTGCAGCTTATGCACAATCCCTCACCGTTGGCTTTTCACAAATTGGTTCTGAATCAGGCTGGCGGGCTGCAGAAACGTCTGTCGCAAAAGAACAGGCTAAACAACGCGGTATTACCCTAAAAATTGCTGATGCTCAGCAAAAGCAGGAAAACCAGATTAAAGCAGTACGTTCTTTTATTGCTCAGGGCGTTGACGCCATCTTTATTGCTCCGGTAGTACAAACCGGATGGGAGCCGGTACTGGAAGAAGCTAAAGATGCCAAAATTCCTGTGTTCCTGCTGGATCGCAATATTACCGCTAAAGATAAGTCACTTTATATGTCAGTGGTTACCGCTGATAACGTTTACGAAGGTAAAGTAGCGGGTGAGTGGCTGGTGAAAGAGATGGCAGGTAAAACCTGTAACGTCGTTGAATTACAGGGTACCGTTGGTGCCAGCGTCGCATTAGATCGCAAAAAAGGTTTTGCGGATGCTATTGCCTCTACCCCTTCAATAAAGATTGTTCGTACTCAGTCTGGCGACTTTACCCGTAGTAAAGGTAAAGAAGTCATGGAAAGCTTTATTAAAGCCGAAGATCGCGGCAAAAACATTTGTGCGGTCTATGCCCATAACGACGATATGGCTATCGGTGCCATTCAGGCTATTAAAGAAGCTGGTTTAAAACCGGGCAGCGGCATTAAGATCATCTCTATCGATGCCGTACCGGATATCTTTAAAGCCATGCAGGCCGGCGAAGCTAACTTAACCGTTGAGTTGACGCCAAATATGGCTGGCCCAGCCTTTGATGCTCTTGAGGCCTATAAGAAAGACGGCACTATTCCACCTAAAGTTATCCTGACCGAATCTAAAGCCTTTGGCCCGGACAGTGCTCAGCAACAAATCGAACTGAAGAAAAATATGGGTTACTAACATTAACTAACCCGTTTCACCCGCTGCTATGTCAAAACCATAGCAGCGGTTTCTACCCTATCTGTCTGCAATCATATTAATAACATTATCACCAGTGAAAACAGGGGAATCTATGACAGAGCAACAGCACTCAGACGATACTCTTCTGGATATCAAAGGGATCAGTAAATCTTTTCCCGGCGTCAGAGCACTGCACGATGTTTCACTGACGCTTCGTCGCGGCGAGATTATGGCGCTACTGGGAGAAAATGGCGCAGGCAAATCCACTCTGATTAAAGCGTTAACTGGTGTTTACCCAAAAGACAGTGGAACTATCTTTCTGGAAGGAAAAGAGATTAATCCAACCAGTACGGCTCATGCTCAGTCCATTGGAATCGGTACGGTATATCAGGAAGTTAATCTGCTACCCAATATGTCAGTCGCGGATAATCTGTTTATTGGTCGTGAACCCAGAAAATTTGGGCTGGTAAACCGAAAAGAAATTATTCGTCAGTCTCAGAAAATTATGGCCAGTTATGGTTTTGAGCTGGATGTTACCCAACCACTGGGCTATTACTCGGTCGCCATGCAGCAAATTGTCGCCATTGCCCGAGCAGTTGACCTTTCCGCTAAAGTCTTGATCCTCGATGAACCCACCGCTAGTCTGGATACCAGCGAAGTAGAACTACTGTTCAGCATTATGCGCGATTTACGCAACCGGGGTGTAAGTCTGATTTTTATTACTCACTTTCTTGAGCAGGTATACGCCGTTACCGACCGAATTACCGTGTTGCGTAATGGTGAATTAGTAGGTACCCGGATTACGGCCGAACTACCACAAATTGAGCTGGTAAAAATGATGCTTGGCAGAGAGTTGGAAGATAACGCTCTGCGCCGCGCCGGACGCACGTTGAGAAGCGATAAACCAACAGTGGCTTTTGAGCACTATGGTAAAAAAGGCACTATTCTTCCCTTTGACTTACAGGTTCGTCCCGGTGAAGTGGTTGGACTGGCGGGGTTACTGGGTTCAGGCAGAACTGAAACCGCAGAAGTTATCTTTGGTATTAAACCTGCTGATAGTGGTAAAGCCAGGGTTAAAGGTCGGGAAGTAAAAATAAGGTCAGCCCGGCAGGCATCATCATTAGGCTTTGGTTTCTGTCCGGAAGACCGTAAAACAGAAGGGATCATTGCAGCCGCTTCAGTCAGAGAAAATATTATTCTGGCTTTACAAACTCAACGCGGTTGGCTGCACCCTATTTCTCGCAAAGAGCAAGATGACATCGCCGCTCGTTTTATTCGCCAGTTAGGAATCAAAACCCCCAGTGCAGAACAACCCATTCAGTTTCTTTCCGGGGGCAATCAACAAAAAGTACTGCTCTCACGCTGGCTGGTAACCAAGCCGCAGTTTCTGATCCTTGATGAACCTACCCGCGGTATCGATGTTGGAGCTCACGCTGAGATCATTCGTCTGATTGAGACCTTGTGTGCCGATGGTCTGGCATTGTTAGTTATCTCCTCTGAGCTTGAAGAACTTATTGGTTACGCTGACCGGGTGATTATTTTACGCGATGGTAAGCAAATAGCTGAAATTCCAGCGGAACAGTTATCCGTACCCGCCATCATGAACGCGATTGCGGCTTAAAGGAGAAACTTATGACATCACCCTCAGCACCTCCTGTTTCATCAACAAACAGAAAGGGGTTCGGCCTGCCGAAAGGTATTGCTCAGGTTGCCGCACTGATTGCCATTTTAATTGTCAATGCGCTGGTGGCTAACAACTTTTTCGATATTCATATTCAGGATGGACGCCTGTTTGGCAGCATTATCGATATTCTAAACCGCTGCGCCCCTGTAGCTATTCTTGCGCTGGGTATGACGCTGGTTATTGCTACCGGCGGTATCGACCTTTCTGTTGGTGCAGTTATGGCGATTGCCGGCGCAACCGCCGCCAGTATGACAACCGCAGGTTTTCCACTGTACATCGTATTGCTTGCCGCCTTAAGTGCCGGAGCATTATGTGGTGTCTGGAACGGGTTTCTGGTCGCTATCTTCAAAATACAACCCATAGTGGCCACCTTAATGTTAATGGTCGCGGGCCGCGGTATTGCTCAACTGATTACCGAGGGGCAAATTGTCACCTTTAATGACCCTGCTCTGGCCTGGATTGGTAGTGGAACGTTTCTGTTCTTACCAACGCCAGTTTCTATTGTCGTTGCCGTATTTGTTCTACTTTGGCTACTTACCCGCAAAACTGCACTGGGGTTATTCATTGAGTCCGCGGGTATCAATATTCGGGCAGCCAAAAATGCGGGGGTTAATACCAGTATGGTGGTAATGTCCACCTATATTCTCAGCGGTATTTGTGCAGCTATTGCCGGTGTTATTGTTGCTGCGGATATCCGTGGTGCCGACGCCAACAATGCCGGTTTATGGCTGGAAATGGACGCTATTCTTGCCGTAGTCATCGGCGGTGCATCACTAATGGGAGGGCGCTTTAGTCTGGCACTTTCTCTCATCGGTGCCTTAATTATTCAGGGTATGAATACCGGCATTTTGCTCTCCGGCTATCAACCTCAGTGGAATCTGGTGGTTAAAGCGTTAGTTGTATTGCTGGTTCTGGTGTTGCAGTCCCCGGCATTTATCCGTCTGTTTAAAAGGAGAACCGGTCATGTTTAAACGCCATCTTCCCCTGATGATTACCATTGCCGTTTTCGTGATGGGCTATATGTTCTGTTTTGCCCGCTTTCCTGGTTTTGCATCCACGCGAGTTATTTGCAATATACTGACGGATAACGCTTTTCTATGCATTGTTGCCGTAGGTATGACGTTTGTCATTCTGTCTGGTGGCATCGACCTTTCTGTGGGATCTGTGATTGCCTTTACCGGGGTATTCCTGGCTAAAGCCATTGGTGAATGGGGTTTCGACCCATTAACTGCCTTTGTGGTTATTATGGTAATGGGCTGCTCATTTGGTGCCCTGATGGGGTGGTTAATTGATGCCTTAAAGATCCCCGCCTTTATTATTACTCTGGCCGGAATGTTCTTTCTGCGAGGCGTTAGCTTTTTAGTTTCAGAACAATCGATTCCTATCGATCATCCATTATACAGCACACTATCCGCTGTAGCCTGGAAGATTCCGGGCGGTGGCCGCTTTAGTCTGTTAGCCATTATTATGTTATTGGTGGTTATTTTCGGTATGGTTCTCGCTCATAAAACGCGCTTTGGAAACAATGTTTATGCCATTGGCGGCAACGCCACCTCTGCCCAACTGATGGGGATCTCAACCCGCAAAACCACTATCGGTATTTACATGCTCTCTACCGGACTGGCAACTCTGGCAGGTATCGTTTTCTCTTTCTATACCTCAGCTGGTTACGCGTTGGCAGGAATTGGGGTTGAACTGGATGCCATTGCCGCGGTAGTTATTGGTGGAACGTTACTGAGCGGTGGGGTTGGAACCGTATTTGGCACTCTGTTTGGCGTGTTAATTCAAGGATTAATCCAGACCTATATTAATTTCGACGGAACACTTAGCTCCTGGTGGACTAAGATTGTGATCGGTATTCTGCTATTTGGATTTATCGGATTGCAACGACTGCTGACGGTATTCTGGGCCAATCGCCAGATTTCTACCGCAAGACGGATTAATAACCCTCACGATATTAATACAGTAAGCTCTGCATGATGGTTTTCAGGAATTCATTAAATCAGATTCTGAGAATATTACGGTGGTAAATACATCACGCATGATGCTCAGTCGGATACAATGCGTATCTGGCATCCAGGGCACCGGGTCTGGCTCGAGGGTTGGCTATCTTAGTGACTAAAAGTGCGCCATTTGGCGCACTCAGACTAAATATTTTAAGGGTTCAAAGCTGACTTAGCCCTGTCCGAATACTCGGTTCTCTTGCTCAGCAACCCGAATGAAAGTAGTACGCTTAGTCAGCTCTTTCAGACGCTCCGCTCCAACATAAGTACAGGCTGAACGCAGACCACCGAGAATATCTCTGGCGGTGTTCTCTACTGAGCCACGATAAGCCAACTTCACGGTTTTGCCTTCCGCTGCACGATACTCAGCAACCCCGCCAACGTGACGGTTCATCGCTGATTCAGAGCTCATACCGTAGAACTGCATATATTGGTTGCCGTTCTCTTCGATAATTTTGCCTTCGCACTCTTCATGAGCTGCCAACATTCCGCCCAGCATGACAAAGTCTGCACCGCCACCAAAAGCTTTAGCGACATCGCCGGGTGTGGTACAGCCACCATCACTAACAATTTGACCGCCCAGGCCGTGTGCAGCATCCGCACATTCGATGACGGCCGACAGTTGAGGGTAGCCAACGCCAGTCTTCACACGTGTTGTGCAAACAGAGCCAGGGCCAATACCTACTTTAACGATATCTGCACCGGAAAGAATCAGTTCTTCTACCATCTCGCCCGTAACCACGTTACCGGCACAAATAACTTTATCCATATGGGCTTCACGCGCTTTACGCAGGAAGGCAACAAAATGCTCAGAGTAGCCATTCGCCACATCGATACAGATAAATTTCAGTGCTGGTGAAAGTGCCAGAATCTGACCCAGCTTAGCAAAATCTGTTTCTGATGTTCCGGTTGATACCATGACGTGACGCAGTACAGATTCAGGTACGCGAGCGACAAACTCACGCCATTGCTCAACGGTATAATGCTTATGTACCGCAGTCAGCAAATCAAAAGAGGCTAATGCCTCAGCCATGGTAAAGGTACCCACAGTGTCCATATTCGCGGCAATAATAGGAATACCGGACCACTGATGGCCTGAATGTTTAAAAGTGTAGGTGCGTTCAAGTTCTACTTCTGAACGACTTTTCAGCGTGGAACGCTTAGGACGGATTAAGACATCTTTGAAGCCCAGCTTCAAATCTTCTTCAATGCGCATATCTGTAGTTTTCCTGGTTTTTGGCGACGTATCGCAAATTAGCTATAAGCTGAATGTTGGCCATTTCCAGTGACGTTATCATACACATGAATAATTAATGAACAAGTCTGAGATTTTGAAAAAATTTCAGCTATAATCCCACAAATTTATCTGCGAAAAAGCAGATTAAGGCAATCCATGGATAACGCCTTTATAATCCTCAGTTTCGGATTACTTGGCCTGACAGGCGGTAATCTGACCACACGCCTTGCCCACCAAGTTCCTGCTATTTTATTTACCCGCTGGCAACAGCAATACTGCCAGATAATCAATATTACGCCCCCCTTACCAACCGGGCCGGTAAAATTTTCTTCGTCTTTGTTCTTGCATCCTTTATATCTTCATTGCACTCATCCGCATTCAAAACGATGGTTGTTTTCAATTATTCTCTGGTTATGGATTAGTGGCCGATGCTCATCTTGTCATAAAGCCATCAGTTTCCATTACTCCTTAACAGAACTGGTTTGTGGACTGATGTTCATGGTCATTGCTGCTTCAGATCCTGACCCTGTCAGAGTAACCATCCTGTTATCTGTCACCTTATGGCTGGTAACCGTATCGCTGGTCGATATATCTCATCAACTGTTGCCGGATATATTTACTCTGCCACTAATTTGGAGTGGACTGATTTTTGCTCTGATTGGTTTATCGCCATTATCTTTATCAGAATCTCTGTCAGGAACACTCATTGGATACACACTCCTTTGGATACCAGCGATGTTATTTCGATTAGTCAAAGGTCAGCATGGATTAGGCGGTGGCGATATTAAGCTGATGGCAGGGCTTGGTGCCTGGGTTGGCGTAGAGACTCTACCTGTTATTATGGTAACGGCCAGTCTGAGTGGATTAATTTATTTCCTGCTAACCAGGCGGAATAGAGAAACTAAAAACAACACGATTGCCTTTGGTCCTTTTCTCGCCGTTGCCGGATGGCTTGCACTTCTGTGAGATCCCTTTATTATTGAACTATCCATACTGTTACAGGCTTTTATATGAGTTATATCGTGGCACTTACCGGCGGCATTGGTAGCGGAAAATCAACCGTATCCAATGAGTTTTCGCGTTTAGGTGTTCCCGTCATCGATGCTGATATTATTGCCCGCCAGGTGGTAGAACCAGGCCGTGATGCTCTCCAACAGATTGCTCATCATTTTGGTCATTCAATACTGCTGGCCGATGGCAGTTTAAACCGTAAAAAATTACGTGAACGTATTTTTAGTCATTCTGCTGACAAACAGTGGTTAAATAACCTGCTCCACCCACTGATTCAACAGGAAACCCAACGTCAATTTGCAAATATAACGGCACCTTATTTGCTTTGGGTTGTCCCATTACTGATAGAGAATAATCTATGTTCCCGCGCTAACCGCGTGTTAGTGGTGGATGTTAGCAGAGAGACGCAATTAAGTAGAATAATGGCCCGCGATGGAAGTAGTTTACAGTTGGCAGAGCAAATTTTATCTGCCCAAACTTCCCGTGCAGAGCGCCTGTCACATGCAGATGACGTGCTGAATAACGACAGGAAGCCTGAAGCGTTGATACCGCAAATTGCCCTGTTGCATCAAAAATATTTAGCCTTAGCCAATCAATTCAACAAGCAGGATTTGTCGATATGAGTGATTTATCCCAGAACATACTTTTTGAACATCCGCTTAATGAAAAAGTCCGTACCTGGTTACGCCTTGAATTCCTGCTGCAGCAGTTACAGCACAATCGCTCACTGACTAATTTAACCAACACGTTAAGTTTTTTCCGCACGGTAAGTGAACTACTGGATATTATGGATCGCGGTGATGTTCGTACTGAGCTGGTTAAAGAGTTGGATCGTCAACAACATAAGTTACTACAATGGATTGATGTTCCCGGTGTTGATAGTGAACGTTTGAGTACTTTACGCCATACCTTAAAAGAACTGGCTAATACATTACTGGCAGCGCCTCGCCTTGGACAGGAGCTGAAAGACGACCGCCTGATTAGTATGGTTCGTCAGCGTTTAAGTATTCCCGGCGGCTGTTGCAGCTTTGATTTGCCGGTATTGCATATGTGGTTACATAATCCTAAGTTACAGCGAGATGAACAAGTAACCGAATGGATTGAAACCACAACACCACTCAGCAACGCACTTAATGCCTGCCTTGATTTAATCCGACAATCCGGGGTCTTTCAAAAACAGACCAGTTTGAACGGTTTCTATCAGGATACTGCTGAAGATAGCGATATCCTGCGTATTCGAGTGGACTCGGCTTATCAGCTTTATCCGCAGGTTTCTGGCCATAAATCTCGCTTCGCTATTCGCTTTATGCCTTTTGACAGCGATCTCGGTGACACGCCGGAAAGGTTTAATTTTGAGATTGCCTGCTGTTAATTATTATTTGCTGGTGTCACTGACATCAGCAATGTCAGGTTATTGACGCTAAGTAGATAACCATTTGGTTTTGCTATTGATTATGTTATTTGGGAGTATTTCATGAGTGACACCCCCCTTCAGGTAAACTGCCCTACCTGTGGAAAACCCGTTATCTGGAATGAACAAAGCACTTACCGGCCATTTTGCAGTAAGCGCTGCCAGTTAATTGATTTAGGTGAATGGGCCGATGAAGAGAAACGAATTCCAAGCTCTGGCGCCCAATCTGATAGTGATGAATGGGGCGAAGAGGAGAAGTAATCTCCAGCAACTTATCCTTTAAAAGCTACCGCATGGCCAGTCAATTACGCTGTGCGGTAACGCTGTTTCAACTCAGCAATCACTGGCTGATTTGCTGGTGGAAACTCTGCAACATTCAGCTGTGAAACGTCAATCCAGCGAGATACCTGACCTTCACGTCCTTCCGGCTGACTTTCCCAACCATCTACGATAAAGAAATGCAGCGTTAGCTGGCGGTCGGGATAGT
This sequence comes from Limnobaculum allomyrinae, assembly GCF_016649425.1. Lineage (GTDB taxonomy): Bacteria > Pseudomonadota > Gammaproteobacteria > Enterobacterales > Enterobacteriaceae > Limnobaculum > Limnobaculum allomyrinae. Next base: position 436,425 of record NZ_JADRCR010000002.1, on the reverse strand, counting down.
CATACTCCAACGTTGTTAACAGGCTGGAGTGAGTCATCTTAATGCCTACTTCCTCCTGAAGCTCACGTCTTAGTGCCTGTTCTGCATCTTCGCCTGATTCCACTTTTCCACCGGGAAACTCCCAATAACCAGCAAGATGGCTACCTTTAAGTCGCTGGGTAACAAATATAGCCTGCTTAATATCAATTATTATTCCAACAGCTATTTCGATTCGCTTCATAGGGATACTCATTGGTCAGTTATTATTGTGTAGATAAAAGGAGAGCGCCAACAGGCGCTCTCGATTAATGACAAAGTCATATAATTCAGTTTTATGTCTTAACATGGCTAATTGTCGGGAGGGGCTGCCGTGGGGGTCGACTTGGCGTAAGCCAACGAAGTGCCCGTAGGCAGACCAGGCCCGACATGCGCTGAGGCCAAGTACAGACTGTTTTCCGGTCGAGCACAAAGTTAATATAAGCACTTAAGTTTTTACGACCGGAATGTCTATTGAAGCTAATTCATCTGGTTTGTCATCAGTCTGAGAGCGCCTACCGGCGCTCTCATCTCTTAATAAACTTACTGCAAACTACCATGACATTGCTTATATTTCTTACCGGAACCACAAGGGCACGGGTCGTTACGACCAATCTTGCGCTCTTCCCGCACCATTGGTTGATTAGGCGCTGGCTCTTCTTCCAGTGCATTCTCTTCCTGATGACTAAACTGCTGCTGGCGAGCTAAACGTTCTGCTTCTTCACGACGTTGTTGCTCTACAGCTTCAACTTCTTCCGGCATACGTACCTGAACTTTGCTCAGTACGCTGATAACTTCATATTTCAACGCTTCAAGCATGCTGGCGAACATAGAGAACGACTCACGCTTATACTCTTGCTTAGGATCTTTCTGCGCATAACCACGCAGGTGAATACCCTGACGAAGGTAGTCCATTGCGGCCAAATGCTCTTTCCACATGGTATCCAGCGTTTGCAGCATTACGCCTTTCTCAAAGTTACGCATCATCTCATCACCAACAACCTCTTCTTTTTGGTGATAAACTTTAGCCGCTTCTTCAACAATACGTTCACGCAGCGTCTCTTCGTGCAGTTCATGCTCAGTATCCAGCCACTGGGCAATCGGCAGGTCAAGATCGAAATCGTTCTTCAGACGCGTTTCAAGCCCCGGCACATCCCACATTTCTTCCAAAGATTGAGGTGGGATATAGTTATCAATCACGGTGGTAAACACATCCTGACGGATACTGTCGATAGTTTCACTGATGTCGCTAATGTCCAGCAGTTCATTACGCTGAGCATAAATAGCACGACGCTGATCGTTAGCAACGTCATCAAATTCCAGCAGTTGCTTACGAATATCAAAGTTGCGGCTTTCTACTTTACGCTGAGCGTTAGCGATAGCTTTGGTTACCCATGGGTGTTCAATCGCTTCACCAGGCTTCATACCCAGCTTACGCATCATTCCTGCTACCCGGTCAGAAGCAAAGATACGCATCAGTGCATCTTCCATCGACAGATAGAAACGTGATGAACCCGGGTCACCCTGACGACCAGAACGCCCACGCAGCTGGTTATCAATACGGCGGGATTCATGACGCTCGGTACCGATAATATGTAAACCACCGGCAGCCAGTACGCGGTCGTGGCGCTCTTGCCATGCCGCTTTAACCGCCTGAATCTGTGCTTCAGTTGGATCTTCCAGCTCAGCGAGCTCACTCTGCCAACTACCACCCAGCACGATATCAGTACCACGACCCGCCATGTTGGTAGCGATAGTTACTGCCCCTTCCTGACCTGCGTTAGCGACGATTTCGGCTTCCATTTCATGGAATTTGGCGTTCAGAACTTTATGAGCAATACCGGCTTTTTTCAGTTCATTAGAGACCACTTCCGATTTTTCGATGGAAATAGTACCTACAAGAATTGGCTGCCCCTTAGTGCTGCGATCTTTAATATCTTCAATGATGGCATCGATCTTCTCTTTCTCAGTCATATAGACCAGATCGGGCATATCATCACGAACCATTGGACGGTTAGTTGGTACAACAATGGTATCTAAACGGTAAATCTGACGGAATTCGAATGCTTCAGTATCCGCCGTACCGGTCATACCGGCCAGTTTCTCATACAGACGGAAATAGTTCTGGAAGGTAATAGAAGCCAGAGTTTGGTTCTCATTCTGAATCTCAACCCTTTCTTTGGCTTCTACTGCCTGATGCAAACCATCTGACCAGCGGCGGCCTTCCATGGTACGGCCTGTGTGCTCATCAACAATAATGACTTCACCATCTTTAACGATATAGTCAACGTCGCGAGTAAACAGCGCGTGAGCACGCAGTGCTGCGGTTACGTGATGCATTAATACGATGTTACCAGGAGAATAGAGCGATTCGCCCTCTTCCATCATTCCTGCTTCCATCAACAATTGCTCAATCAGTACCAGACCGCGCTCAGTAAGGTTAACCTGACGGCTCTTCTCATCAACGGAGAAGTGCCCCTCACCTTCAAAGGTATCGGAATCTTCTTTTTCCTGACGCAGCAGCTTAGGAATAATTTTATCAACTTTTCTGTATAGCTCAGAGCTGTCTTCTGCAGGGCCAGAGATAATCAGCGGGGTACGCGCTTCATCGATTAAGATGGAGTCAACCTCATCCACCAACGCATAGTAAAGCTTACGCTGAACGCGTTCTTCAGGGCTGAATGCCATGTTGTCACGCAGATAGTCAAAGCCAAATTCGTTGTTGGTACCATAGGTGATATCCGCAGCATAGGCTTCGCGTTTTGCCGGAGGCGGCATACCCGGCAGGTTAATACCTACGGTTAAGCCTAAGAATTCAAACAGCGGGCGGTTATTTTCCGCATCGCGTCGTGCCAGATAGTCGTTCACGGTTACTACGTGTACACCACGGCCTGTAATGGCATTCAGATAGGCTGGCAATGTTGCAGTTAAGGTTTTACCTTCACCGGTACGCATCTCTGCAATACAACGATCGTTTAACACCATACCGCCGATCATCTGCACATCGAAGTGACGCATACCAAATACGCGTTTACTGGCTTCACGCACCACGGCAAACGCCTCTGGCATGATTGATTCCAGCGACTCGCCCTTCGCCAGACGCTCACGGAATGCCTCAGTTTTAGCCTTCAACTCATCGTCAGATAATGCTTCATATTCTGGTTCAAGGCGGTTAATAGATTCAACGCTTTTACGCATACGGCGCAGTGTCCGGTCATTACGGCTACCGAAAACTTTTGTCATTAATTTAGTTAACATAGGTCTAAATGTCTCTTTAGTACTGCCTTGTCCGGCAGTATGAATTCAAAGAAAAAAATCAGAAAAAATGCGCCCGAAGTAACAAGGATAACCTCATTACCGGGATGATTATGCGTATGAAGCAGGACCTGCGCGGATACCCTGTACCTTGCTCAGCCAAAATCTGACAGGGTGAAGGATAAAAGTCGACTCAAGGGGAATTAGACGCGATACTGTCGAAGGCAGCGTTACTTCAATAGCCGCTTGTATCGATAATGAATCCAGAAGAGCATGATGGCTAAGCGTTAGCTTATCATCACTGACCTTCACCTCATCGGAGGGTACGTCATCCTGAGGGAAGGAAACTGCAAGACGGGTAAGATAATTACGAATCGCGAAATGTTGCCACGGATTAAGATTTTGCAGTGGCCGCGTGTTAATTTCGCTGGATAACGCCAACTGCCCAACACCCGGAACTGCCGGATTAATTGGATTGACGTTTGAAAAGGCTGCAGATAATGAAACTTGTTGAGGTAAACCGTTCAGGCTTGCGGGCGCACCAATGCTGGCTGCCACAACCCCCAATAAGAGGTGCGGCCAAAAATAACGCCTACCAAATTGTCGCCAACGATTTAAAATACCCATTATCAACTAACTATTACCTGCCGGAATCTGCTTATGCGCGATAGTCGCCCATTATTATTAGATACGCTATTTGATGATACAGACCTGTTGCGAAACGTCCAGCAACGAGCCATAGCGCTGATAAAACTTAATAAGGCAGTTAAGGCTCTGTTACCTAAACAACTGCACGAATTCTGTCGAGTTGCTAACTACCGTCAAGGTATTTTAGTCCTTGAGGTGGCAAATGCCAGTTGGTTGACACTTTTACGTTATGAACAACAAACATTATTAAGCACACTCAGGAGTGAAATATTACCATCTTTAGTATCAATCGACATAAAGATTAATCCAAAGTTAAGCACAAATAAGCAGACTGCTGAAAATTTAGTCCATCGCTACATTCCGGAAAGCACAAAAGATGATGTGCCTATGCGTCAGCTTAGTGAACAGAGTGCAAAACAGTTGAAGGAATTGGCAGCGAGGAGCCCAAAAAGGCTGAAAGAGAAACTAGAACGACTTGCTGCACTAGCTGGAGAGAGAGTAACCAGCGCAACAAGCCGTAATAATTTAAATCGTACTAAAAAACCGTAATTACCCAGCGATTAAGCCAGTACAGTTCTCGACGTTTTGAATGCCAGTGGCATTTCAGCTTCGTCTTCAAAAGTAACGTATTCCCAGGCTTCTTGTTTCGCTAATACAGCTTGCAGAAGCTTGTTGTTTAATGCGTGACCAGATTTGAACGCAGTAAATGCGCCAATAATGTTGTGACCACACATAAACAGATCACCGATAGCATCCAACATTTTATGACGAACAAATTCGTCTTCAAAACGCAAACCATCTTCGTTCAGCACACGATAATCATCTACTACGATAGCACAATCGAAGCTGCCACCCAGGCACAGGCCTTTAGACTGTAAATACTCGATATCACGCATGAACCCAAAGGTACGTGCACGACTGATCTGACGAACAAACGCATCGGCAGAGAAATTCATGCGATAACGTTGTGAACCGGAATCAATCGCCGGGTGATTAAAATCGATAGTAAAGTCTAAGCTGAAACCGTTAAAAGGTGTCAGTTCAGCCCACTTGTCGCCGTCTTCGACGCGAACAGGCTGAGTAATACGCAGGAATTTCTTCGGTGCGTTCAGTTCTTCAATTCCGCCGTCTAACAGTAAGTAGACGAAAGGTGCCGCACTACCATCCATAATTGGAATTTCTGGTGCGTCAACTTCAATAATAATGTTGTCGATGCCTAATCCTGCTAACGCAGCATTAAGGTGTTCCACAGTAGAAATACGTACGTCATCTTCATTTACCAGGCAAGTACACAGCATGGTATCACGCACGGATTTTGCATCTGCCGGAAAATCAACCGGTGGATTCAAGTCAGTACGACGATAGATGACACCCGTATTAGCTGCGGCCGGGCGCAGAGTCAGGCTAACCTTGCGTCCGGTATGAAGACCGACGCCAGTAGCTTGAATGATGCGTTTTAGTGTCCGCTGTTTAATCATCGTATTATCTCGCATTGTTGATCCAATTTACCGTAGTTTACACCACGGTCTCCGCGCCAGTTTAGCATAAAGAGCGGAGAATCCAAATCATTCAGCGTTAACAGCCTAATTAATCCGCTTGTTTGCGTAAGAAGGCTGGAATATCTAAATAATCAGGCTCTTTGTTCGGCTGAACGCCCTGGTCATTTACCACTTTCGCTGCAGCAGGTTTGCTCTCTTGCGGTTGCAGAGGTGCTAAACCATGTTGAGCATAGCGATGATCGACTGGCTGAGTGGCCGGTGATTTAGAGACCAGCGTAATTTCAGGACGCTTGTCCATACCGATACCGGTTGCAACAACAGTCACTCGTAGCTCGTCGCTCATATCCGGGTCCAGAGAAGTACCGATAACCACGGTAGCATTATCCGATGCAAATGCACGGATGGTGTTACCAACAGTTTCGAACTCATCCAAACGTAAGTCAAAGCCAGCCGTAATGTTAACCAGAACGCCGCGGGCACCAGACAGATCGATATCTTCCAGTAACGGACTGGAGATAGCCATCTCAGCGGCTTCTTCAGCACGATCTTCACCGCGAGCAATACCTGAACCCATCATGGCATAGCCCATTTCAGACATCACTGTACGTACGTCTGCAAAGTCAACGTTCATTAAGCCCGGACGAGTAATCAGTTCAGCAATACCCTGCACCGCGCCTTTTAGTACGTCATTGGCTGCACCGAAAGCGTCCAGCAGTGAAATACCGCGACCTAATACTTTCAGTAGCTTGTCATTAGGAATAGTAATCAGCGAGTCAACATGCTTGGAGAGTTCGGCAATGCCTTGCTCTGCAAACGTCATACGCTTTTTACCTTCGAAGTTAAATGGTTTGGTTACCACGGCAACGGTCAGAATACCTAAGTCTTTTGCCACTTCAGCAACAACTGGCGCAGCACCGGTTCCGGTACCACCACCCATGCCGGCAGCAATAAATACCATGTCCGCACCTTCCAGTGCAGTACGCAGTTGTTCACGGTCTTCTTCTGCAGAATTGCGGCCCACTTCAGGGTTAGCACCTGCGCCTAAGCCTTTGGTTACACCACTACCAATCTGGATAGTTTGGCCAACGGCCGTTTTCCGCAACGCTTGAGCATCAGTATTGATGGCGAAGAATTCAACGCCTTCAATGTGCTCACGCACCATATGTTCGACAGCATTACCGCCGCCGCCGCCAACGCCGATGACTTTAATCACCGCATCGTTGGTTAGCTCCATTGGTTCAAACATAATTTCTCTCTCCGTTTTAACTCTTACGCAATGAATTATCGCTTAAAACACGTTAATTGCACTACTGATTAAAATTCTTTACGTAACCAACCGGTCAAACGTTGTGCCCAGCTACGCATAGATGTTCTTTTTTCTACATCAGTCTCGCCTCTGAGGTGAGACTCTTTACCGTAGTGCAACAGACCTACTGCCGTTGAGTAGTAAGGCTCTTGCGCATAATCCGTTAGTCCAGTGATATTCAGTGGCTGTCCAATACGCACTTGGGTATGGAACACTCTTTGAGCACACTCAGCTAAACCATCAATCTGAGCCGCTCCCCCTGTTAACACAATACCGGCGGCTAAGTGATGCTTAACCCCTTGTTGACGCAGTTGTTCCTGCACCTGCAAAATTTCATCGTTTACCAGATTAAGCAGCTCGGTATAACGCGGCTCAATCACATCAGCTAACGTCTGACGCTGTAAACTACGCGGTGGTCGACCACCAACGCTAGGGACTTCTACGTTCTCATCTTTGCTGACGATAGAACCCAAAGCACATCCATGACGCACTTTTATTGCTTCGGCATCCGTTGGCGGAGTCCCGAATGCATAAGCGATATCACTGGTAACCACATTACCTGCGTAAGGAATAACTTTAGTATGACGCAGAGCACCGCCAGTATAAATAGCGATATCCATGGTTCCACCGCCAATATCAATGACGCAGACACCCAGTTCACGTTCATCTTCTGTCAAAACGGCATAGCTTGAGGCTAAACCGGCGAAAATAAGTTGATCTACCTTAAGTCCGCAGCGTTCTACCGCTTTAACAATGTTTTTAGCCATGTCATTATGACAAGTAATCAGATGCACTTTTGCCTGCATCCGCACACCAGAAAGTCCTACCGGATTTTTGATCCCTTCCTGATAGTCAATGGCATATTCCTGAGGGATAACATGCAGAATCCGGTGCTCATCACGAACCCGCACCGATTTAGCGGTATGAACCACGCTCTCTACATCTTCCTGTGTGACTTCTTCTTCAGAGATAGGCACCATACCTATCTCGTTCTGACAGCTGATATGTTTACCTGACAGCGCCAGATAAACCGAAGCAATCTGGCAATCTGCCATCAGTTCAGCCTGATCAATGGCTCGCTGTACAGATTTAACCACTGACTCTAAATCGTTAACTCCGCCTTTATCCATTCCGCGCGATGGGCAGCTTCCTACGCCAATAATATTAACCATACCGTCAGGCAGTACTTCTCCAACCAGCGCAGCGACTTTTGCTGTGCCAATTTCCAGTCCAACCACCAGTTTTCTGTCTGTCGATTTGATCATTATTTATTGCCTGACTCTAGTTGTTGTTTCACTCAATCAGAAAAAATTGCCTGACTGTCAATAAATGCGGGTGCCCAACCAACCGCAGCACCGGTGTCATAGCGCATATCCAGCGAGGCAATACGCTTATCCGCAGGTACTTGCTGCAACAGCGTAGGATAGAGAGCGATAAAGCGATCTAAACGCTTGGTTCGGTTTTCTCTTCCCAGCTCGATGCGCACATCGTTATCTAACACTAACTGCCATGAGCGGCGTTCACTCATTGACACGGTCTTCAGCTTAAACTTTGCGGCGGCCAGCGCCTGGTTCATGCTGTTGTATCCTTCCAGAACCTCTTTCTCACCATCTTCCGGACCATATAGCAGAGGAAGATTCTTATCACTCACTCTCTCTGCCGGTATGCTGAATACATTGCCATCTTTATCTAGCAGCTGGAGGTCATTCCAGCGAGCGTAAGGGACATACTCCACAATATGAATCTTAAGCTCATCAGGCCATTGCTTACGTACGCTGGCCTGTTTAATCCATTTCAGGTGCAGAATCTGCTGTTGCAGTACGTCCACATCCTGAGACATAAAGGTACCCGGTGCACCCGACGACAAAATGGTCTGCCGAATATCATCGTTGGTCGTAATATGCCGCTCACCGGTAACCACTAAACGAGAAAGCGGTAAGCGTTCGGCGTCATTCATCCAATGAATAACTGCCCAGCATCCCCATACCACGGTACCTATCACCATCAGCAGAAAGATTAGACCAATGAGCTGAGTTCCGTTACTGCGTCCGGTGCTCTTCTTTCTTTCTTGCTCATCACGGACGTTTCTTGCTGCCTGGGACATATCAGTCAGCCAACGCCAAAATCTTAACGACTAGCTGAGAAAAACTTAAACCGTGCTGGCGTGCCGCCATTGGTACCAGACTATGGTTAGTCATACCCGGTGCTGTATTGACTTCCAGCAGATAAAACTGACCGTCGCTATCCTGCATCACATCCACACGACCCCAGCCCCGGCAGCCCACAGCTTTATAAGCAGCCGCTGCTAACGCCCGAATTTGGCTCTCCAGCTCATCACTTAAGCCACTTGGACAGAAGTATTGAGTATCATCAGAGATATATTTTGCCTGATAGTCATAAAACACACCGGCTGGTTGAATACGGATTGAAGGCAGTACTTCATCCCCTAAAATCGCCACGGTAAACTCCGGGCCACTCAACCACTTTTCAATCAGTACGCTGGTATCATGCTTAAAGGCTTCTTTTAATGCCGGCAGTAGTTCTGTTTCAGCATTCACCTTGCTCATACCCACGCTTGAACCTTCACTGCTTGGCTTCACAATCAGCGGTAATCCCAGCTGTTTGATGATGGCATCGGTATCAACCTGCGCCAGTTGTTCGGCATTCAGTGCAACATAAGGCGACACCGGAAGGTTAGAGCCTTGCCATAACAATTTAGTTCTCAATTTATCCATGGTTAATGCAGAAGCCATTACGCCACTGCCGGTATAAGGCAGACCAAGGAACTCTAATAGCCCTTGCAGGGTTCCGTCTTCACCACCACGACCATGTAACGCAATAAATACTTTATCGAATCCATCTGCCTTTAACTGAGCGACAGGATACATTTTTGGGTCAATCGGATGAGCGTCAACGCCCGCCTCGCGTAAGCCTGCTAACACTGCAGCACCAGAGTTTAGTGATACATCACGCTCTGCTGATGTCCCGCCAAGAAGGACTGCCACTTTCTCAGTCATGATTTCCCTCATTTGTATTTATTGTTTGTAATTTTAATTCAGCTAACCGACGGGCTACACGCCCAATATTGCCGGCTCCCTGGGTCAGAACCAGATCGCCACTCTGCAACACCTGTTGCAACATATCCGGTAGCGCATCTACATCTGACACAAAAATTGGATCTAACTTGCCGCGTCCACGAATAGTACGACACAGTGAACGGCTGTCTGCTCCCGGAATTGGGGCTTCTCCTGCCGGATAAACATCCAGCATAAACAGCACATCAACCTGAGACAGTACGTTAGCAAAATCATCGTACAGGTCACGGGTACGTGAATAGCGATGCGGTTGGAAAATCATCACTAAACGACGCTCTTCCCAACCGGCTCTGGCGGCTTTAATAGTGACATCCACTTCACTGGGATGATGACCATAATCATCAACCAGCATAATGTCACCACCCTCTTCACGTTCAAATTTACCCAGAAAGTCAAAACGACGACCGGTTCCCTGGAAGTTAGCCAGCGCCTGAACAATAGCATCGTCACCAATGCCCTCTTCAGTCGCGGTAGCTACTGCTGCCGCCGCATTCAGTGCGTTATGACGACCCGGTGCATTCAACATCACCTTTAAATCGCTCTTATCATGACGGCAAAGGGTAAAGAAACCCTGAGAGCGTATTTGTTCATAATCTTTAATACGAACATCAGCATCTTCACTGAAACCGTAAGTAATCACCTGACGACCAACCTGTGGGATAAGCTCACGTACTACAGGATCATCGACGCACATCACCGCACGACCATAAAACGGCAAATTGTGCAGGAAATTAATAAACGTCTGCTTTAAGTTTTCGAAGTCGCCCTGATAAGTATCCATATGGTCGGCTTCAATATTAGTCACAATGGCAACCATTGGCTGTAAATGCAGGAACGACGCATCACTCTCATCAGCTTCGGCAATCAGATAACGACTACAACCCAATGCGGCGTGAGTTCCTGCTGCTTTAACCAGACCACCATTAACAAACGTTGGATCTAATCCTGCCGCAGCATAGATACCCGTCACTAACGCTGTAGTGGTGGTTTTACCATGAGTACCAGCGATAGCGATGCCATGACGAAAACGCATCAGCTCTGCCAGCATTTCTGCACGACGGATAACCGGAATACGTGCTTCACGCGCAGCAACCACCTCTGCATTATCTGCAGGAACTGCGGTTGAAACGACAACCACACTGGCTCCCTTAACGTTTTCTGCACGGTGATTGAAATAAATTTCTGCACCCAGCGCTGTTAACTGTTGCGTGACGGCATTTGGCGCCAAATCGGAACCACTGATCTGGTAACCTTCGTTAGCCAGAACCTCAGCGATGCCTCCCATGCCTGCTCCACCAATACCAACAAAGTGGATATGCCGGACGCGTCGCATTTCCGGCACCATGGTGCGAAGTTTCGCCAATCGTTGTATATCTACATGCTCATTCACGGTTTTCTGTTTGCTCTTGTCATAATTAAAGTTCACTTCAAAACTACAGGGCGACGCTTTTAACTACCGCAGAAACGCGCTCAGTGGCGTCCGGTATGGCTGTCGCTCTGGCTTCCATCGCCATCGCCAGTAATTTTGATCGATTCAATTCTTCTAACGTTTCAGTTAATGAATCTGCATTAAACTGAGGTTGTTCAATAATTTTGGCCGCACCCGCTTTTTCCAACGGCAGTGCATTCCAGTATTGCTGACGATCTTTGTGCATAAATGGCACAAAAATAGCCGGTAAACCTGCGGCAGCAATTTCGCTTACCGTCAAAGCACCTGAGCGGCAAACCACCACATCGGCCCACGCATAGGCTGACGCCATGTCGTCAATAAATTCAGTGATATTATGCCCATCCAGACCGCGTTGCTGGTAATCCTGCTGTACGCTTTCCAGCGCACCTTTACCAACCTGATGCCAGAGAATAATTCTATTCCCCAGACGTTCAGCCGCTTGTGGAACGGTCTGATTGAGTATTCGCGCACCCTGGCTGCCACCAACGACCAGCACCCGAATTGCTCCGCTACGTTCAGATAAACGAACTTCCGGTAATGGTAGCGCCAATACATCGGTACGAACCGGATTACCTACCACCTCTGCATTAGGAAATGCGCCGGGAAATGCCTGCAACACGCGTTTAGCAATTTTGGCCAGCCAGCGATTCGTTAATCCTGCAATGCCGTTCTGTTCATGTAATACCACCGGTATGCCACACATCCAGGCAGCCAGACCACCCGGCCCAGAAACATACCCTCCCATACCCAGTACCACATCTGGCTTATAACTACGCATGATGGCTTTAGCCTGGCGTACAGCACGGAAAATTCTGAATGGCGCGCATAATAACGCAATGATACCTTTGCCACGAAGTCCGGAAATGTTAATAAAATCGATTTCTATTCCGTGTTTCGGTACTAAATCGGCTTCCATTCTATCCGCAGTTCCCAGCCAGCGAACTTCCCAGCCTTGCGCCATCAGGTCATGGGCAACAGCCAGACCCGGGAAGACGTGTCCTCCGGTTCCACCTGCCATCACCATTAAACGCTTCTGCTTCATCGGGTACCTCTTACATGCGCCTGGCAGTTGGCCTGACGCGTTTCATAGTCAATTCGAAGTAGTAAAACCAGCGCGGTAGACATCACCAGTAAACTGGAACCACCATAGCTGATTAACGGTAGAGTCAAACCTTTGGTCGGTAGAATACCGGCTGCAGCGCCGACGTTAACTAACGTCTGGAAGCTGAACCACAAACCAATCTCACAGGCAAGAAAACCGGAAAAACGCTGCCCGGCTTCTAAAGCACGGCGACCAATCAGCATTGCTCTAAAAGCGACGAAGAATACCATTAAGAGGATCAAAACCACACCAAAATAGCCTAATTCTTCACCGATAATGGCAAAAATAAAGTCAGTATGGGCTTCCGGTAAATATTCCAGTTTCTGAATTGAGTTACCTAAACCCTGCCCCCAGAGTTCTCCACGGCCAAATGCCATCAGCGACTGCGTCAACTGATAGCCCGCACCAAACGGATCGGCCCATGGGTCCCAGAAGGAAGTTACCCGGCGTAAACGATAAGGCTCCGCAACAATCAGTAGCCCTACAGCAAACACCCCGGAGCCGATAATTGCCAGAAACTGCCAAAGTTTCGCACCGGCTAAAAACAGCATGCCTAGCGTAGTGATAAACAGTACCACTACGGTTCCCAAATCGGGCTGAGCCAGCAGTAAAACTGCCAGAATCACCATAACACCCATCGGTTTACAAAAGCCCCAGAAGTTATTACGCACTTCATCAACTTTACGTACCAGATAGCTGGCCAGATAGAAGAACAATGCCAGTTTAGACAGCTCTGCGGGCTGAATACGAACCGGCCCAAACGCAATCCAGCGGGATGCGCCATTAACCGAACTGCCTATCGCCAGTACAATTAATAACATCACGATGGCTATCAACAGAATAATCGGACTATAGCGTTGCCACATTTCCATTGGGATACGTAGCGTTACTAATGCCGCACCAATAGCCAGTAGAATGTAAATAGCATCACGTTTAGCGAATAAAAATGGGTCTTCAGTATATCGTTGGGCAATCGGCATTGATGCTGATGTCACCATAACAAAACCAACGATAGTTAAACCAATAGCCATCCACAGTAGGGTGCGATCATACATAACGTCATAATCAACCGCCTCACTGCTTTGACGAGATCCAGTTACCCATTGGGTAAATAGCTGGAAAGGTTTAACTAAACTAAATGCGCTCATCAGCCAAGCTCCTGAGCCAGACGGGCAAACTCCAGCCCACGCTGTTCATAATTTTTAAACTGATCCAGACTGGCACAGGCCGGTGACAATAACACCATATCCCCGGGTTTGACTCGCTGTGCAATATGAACCATTGCCTGCTCCATGGTATCGGTCATTTCCGCCACTTCAGGGCGTAAATCGTATAGCGGCTGCTTATCACGACCAAAACAGTAGAGACGAATATTGTCACCTTTCAGATAAGTCGACAGCGGTGAAAAATCAGCTGATTTACCATCACCACCTAGCAACAGGTGTAAAACGCCATCAACACGAATACCATTTAATGCGGCTTCAGTACTGCCCACGTTAGTGGCTTTAGAATCATTAATCCAACGAACGCCTTTATTGTCCCACACCAGTTGAAAACGATGAGCCAGACCAGTGAACTGAGTCAATGCTTGCAGGCTGGAAGCTCGAGGTAATGACACTGCATCAGCCAGTGCCAACGCTGCCAGTGCGTTCAGATAGTTATGCTGACCAACAATTTTCATCTCTGCGGCATTAAGTACTTTCTCGCCGTGGACCCGTAGCCAGGTTTCCCCCTGCTGATAGCTAAGGTGGTAATCACCCACATCTACACCAAAGCTAACGCAGCGGCTATCCGCCCCTTGCAATGGCATAGTCAGCGCATCATCAGCATTAACCACGCAAACGCTGGCATTGTCATAGATACGCAATTTAGCTTCACGATACTGCTCCATCCCCTGCGGATAGCGATCCATATGATCTTCAGTAACGTTCAAAATGGTTGCGGCGGCGGCATGGAGGCTGGATGTGGTTTCCAGTTGGAAGCTGGATAGCTCCATAACATACAGCTGACATTCAGGATCCAGCAGTGATAACGCTGTTTGGCCCAGATTACCCCCGATAGCAACATTCCAACCGGCGGCGTTCCCCATTTCCCCCACCAGCGTGGTAACGGTACTTTTTCCGTTTGAACCGGTGATTGCCACAATTGGCGCTTTAGCTTCACGACAGAACAGCTCAATATCACCGACAATCTCGATGCCTGCTGCTGCCGCTTCTTGTAAAACCGGCGTTGCCAGAGCGATTCCCGGGCTAACCACTAACAGATCCGCAGCCAGAATCCAGTCGTGATTAAAGCCACCAGTATGGCTTTCTACACTTTCGGGTAATTTGTCTAACCCCGGGGGAGCTGAGCGCGTATCAATAACTTTAGGGGAAACGCCCCGGGCAATAAAATAATCGACACAGGACAACCCTGTGGAACCTAATCCAATGATAACAACCTGTTTATCCTGATAGTCGATTGTCATGATTACCGCACCTTCAAGGTTGCCAGGCCGATCAGCACCAGCATTAATGAGATAATCCAGAAGCGCACGATCACGCGTGGCTCTGGCCAGCCTTTCAATTCATAGTGGTGGTGAATCGGCGCCATACGGAAAATACGTTGGCCGCGAAGTTTGAACGATCCCACCTGCAGAATTACCGACAGAGTTTCAACCACAAACACTCCGCCCATAATCACCAGTAAAAATTCCTGACGCAGCAGTACGGCAATCACACCTAAAGTACCACCCAATGCCAGTGAACCAACGTCACCCATAAAGACCTGAGCCGGATAAGTGTTAAACCAGAGGAATCCTAATCCTGCACCAACAATTGCAGTACAGAAAATCACTAATTCACCGGCATGGCGGATATAAGGAATATGCAGATAGCTGGCAAAATTGACGTTACCCGTCGCCCAGGCAACCAGACCAAAACCCGCAGCAACAAATACGGTTGGCATGATAGCCAGACCATCCAGACCATCGGTCAGGTTAACCGCGTTACTGGTACCAACGATAACAAAGTAGGCCAGCAGAATATAAAGCACGCCTAACTGTGGCATTACGTCTTTAAAAAACGGCACAACCAGCTGAGTCGCTGGTGTGTCTTTACCGATGGCATACATGCTAAATGCCACAATCAGGGCAATAACGGATTGCCAGAAATACTTCCAACGGGCAATTAATCCTTTGGTGTCTTTGCGCACCACCTTACGGTAATCATCCACAAAGCCAACGGCACCATACCCCAGCAGAACAAACAGTGAGCACCAGATATAAGGATTGCTCAGATTGGCCCACAGCAATACTGAAATAGTAATAGATGCCAGAATCATGATACCGCCCATAGTCGGCGTACCGCGTTTACTGAAGTGGGACTCCGGACCGTCGTTACGAACGACTTGACCAATCTGCAAGCGCTGTAAGAAAGCAATCAGGCGCGGCCCCATCCACAAAGAGATAAACAGTGCGGTCAGCAGGCTGACAATGGCGCGAAACGTCAAATAAGAAAAGACGTTAAAGCCTGAAAAAATTGAGACCAGATGTTCTGCCAGCCATACTAACATTGTGCTATCTCCTGTACTCTGCGTACTACCTGCTCCATGGCGGCACTACGTGAACCTTTAACTAAAATTGTTATGACCGCATGCTCAGATAGCAACTCACCCAAACGTTGGGCTACCGCTTCTTTATCCTTAAAGTGCTCGCCATTGCCACTTGCGTTACTAATCATTTCACTTAAATGACCAACGCTTAATACTTTATCCACCCCCGCTTCGCGGGCTGCTTCACCAACCTGACGATGGCATTGTTCGGCCTCATCACCTAACTCACCCATATCGCCAACAACCATCACCCGATAACCAGGCATAGAAGCAAGCACTTGAGCGGCAGCTGTCATCGACCCAACGTTAGCGTTATAGGTATCATCCAGCAGCAGTTTGTCTGCACTCAGCTGCACCGGGAACAAACGCCCCGGAACTGCTTTAAGCTGTGACAAACCTGATGTTACATTTTCTAATGATGCACCCACTGACATGGCTAACGCCGTAGCCGCCAGCGCATTAGCAATGTTGTGCTTACCCGGCAGAGGAAGCAGGACTTCCGTATTTCCTACCGGCGTATGCAAAACGAACTGAGTTCCTTGTGTTTTTATCACTACGTCCGTCGCATAAAACTCAACTTGCTCAGTATGGCTGGCAGAAAAACGCCATACTATTTTATCGGCCAATTGGCTCTGCCAACCGGCTAAATCATTACTGTCTGCATTGACAATAGCGACACCGTGAGAAGGCAAACCCTGGAAAATTTCACCTTTGGCTTTAGCCACACCAGCCAGTGAACCAAATCCTTCCAAATGCGCAGCCGCCAGATTATTTACCAGCGCGCTTTCCGGATGAGTCAGCGCAGTAGTATAGGCAATCTCACCAGCATGATTAGCGCCTAATTCGACAACAGCGAACTGATGACGTTTCGTCAAACGTAATAATGTCAACGGCACACCAATATCGTTATTCAAATTACCTGCGGTATACAGTACTTCACCACACTGTTGCAGAATGGTAGCTGTCATCTCTTTAACGCTGGTTTTACCGGATGATCCTGTCAACGCGACTACGCGTGCAGGTACCTGCTGTCTTACCCAGCCACCCATTTTGCCCAGCGCAATACGGGTATCCGCAACAATCACCTGAGCAACGTCCAGCGGTAAGTGCTGACTAACTAATAAAACACTGGCTCCCTGATTGATTGCCTCTGCGGCAAAATCATGAGCATCAAAACGTTCGCCCTTCAGGGCAATAAACAAACAGCCAGCTACAATTTTGCGGGTGTCAGTAACAACATCAACAATCTGCTGCCCGGTAATATCTGCCGTAGAGGCGATGAGTTTACCATCGACCACCTCGGCCAGCTGTTTCAGGGTAATGGGAATCATGCTAATACCCCTGCTGCCATACCCAGTAAATTTGCTACTGTGGTACGGTCAGAATAATCCAATCGGCGGTTGCCAATCAGTTGATAATCTTCATGGCCTTTACCGGCAATCACCACCACATCATCAGGAGCTGCCTGCATAACCACGCTGGTTACCGCTTCTGCCCGACCGTGAATCACATTGGCACGTTTGGTATCGGTAAATCCGGTCAGGATATCGGCTACAATCGCCTGAGGATCTTCACTACGAGGGTTATCATCAGTAACAATAACGCGATCGGCAAACTGTTCAGCAACCCCGCCCATTAGCGGGCGCTTACCACGATCACGATCGCCGCCGCAGCCGAACACACACCACAATTCACCCTTACAGTGCAGTCTTGCCGCTTCCAGAGCCTTTTCCAGCGCATCTGGCGTATGAGCATAATCGACAACTACTGTTGGGCGCCCCGGGGCGGTAAACACTTCCATACGACCGCAGACAGGTTGTAAATTCGGCGCAGATTCTACCAGATGATTAAGTGAATAGCCTAGTGACAACAGCGTTGTCAAAGCAACCAGTAGATTGCTAACGTTAAATGCGCCCAGCAAACGGCTTTCTACCACACCACCGCCCCAACTGGAGTCAAACTTCACCGTCGCCCCGTTGTCATGATAAGAAACTTCACAGGCCTTTAACCAACGCCCCTGCCAGCCCTGAGGAAGGTTATCTTCCATCGTGACAGCGATTGCATTTGGCATCGCCACTATACGACGGGCCCCCACTGCGTCATCTACGTTGATGATAGCTTCGCCAACCTGATGACGTTCAAACAGTCGCCATTTAGCCGCTTCGTACTCTTCCATGCTGCCATGGTAATCAAGATGATCACGACTAAGGTTGGTAAAGGCCGCAGCGGCAAAATTCAGCGCAGCAACTCGCTCCTGAACTAAACCATGGGAAGAAACTTCCATCGCGGTAAAGGTCGCACCGCTTTTCACCAGTTCATTCAGTTCACGCTGTACATCAACAGCCGAGCTGGTAGTATTCTCTGTTGGTACCACATGACCTAATAAACCATTCCCTACGGTACCCATCACCGCGCTTCTTTCTCCCAGAAGCTGACTCCACTGCGCTAACAGTTGAGTGGTGGTGGTTTTACCGTTAGTTCCGGTTACGCCAACTAAACGCATTCTCTCTGACGGCTGCTGATAAAAACGACCAGCAATTGCCGACAAATGTAAATTCAGATGCTCAATATAGATAATAGGAACACCGTGAGACATGACCACCGTACCATTAGGCGCTTCTCCCTCGGCTTCGGCAATCACGGCCGCCACACCTTGAGCAATGGCCTGGGAAATATAACGACGCCCATCCACCTTATGGCCCACAATGGCAATGAAGAGATCGCCTGAAGCCGCTACGCGACTATCCAGCGTCATCTCTTTTAACTTGTGCTCAGGAACCTGAATATTCCACGGAGCGAGCAGATCGCTTAAATTAAGATCGGCCACCGGAAGCTCCTTTCTGATTAATCACTAATTCGTTTTTATCCGTTACGGGCAATGCATCTGGCTCGATATTCATTGTCCGTAAAACCCCGCCCATAATTGCGCCAAAAACCGGCGCAGAAACGGCACCACCATAATACTGACCCGCACCAGGATCGTTAATTACCACCACCAGCGCATAACGCGGCTTACTGGCGGGTGCCAGACCGGCCGTATAGGCGATATATTTATTGATATAGCCACCGTTAGGCCCCACTTTCTTTGCGGTACCGGTTTTGATTGCGATGCGATAGCCTTTCACTGCGGCTTTAGTACCACCGCCTCCGGGTAACGCTACCGATTCCATCATATGAACCACGGTGCGTACGGTACTTTCAGGGAAGATGCGTTTTCCTTGTACCGGCGGGTCAATTTTGGTAATAGAAAGCGGACGATAAACGCCAAAGCTTCCCATCGTTGCATAAGCTCGCGCTAACTGTAATGGCGTTACCATTAGCCCATAGCCAAATGAGAAGGTGGCCCTCTCTATGTCAGACCACCGTTTTTTTTGTAAAAACAAGCCACTGCTTTCTCCAACCAATCCCAAATTGGTAGGTTGTCCCAACCCAAAGCGCGAGTATGTATCAACTAACGCATCGGCTGGCATATCCAACGCCAGATGAGAAACACCGACGTTACTGGATTTTTGTAAAATACCGGTAATGGTCAATTCAGGATAAAGGGCCACGTCCTTTATCTCATGACCATTAACCCGATACGGTCTGGTATTCAATACCGAGTTTTCTTTGATAATTCCGCGATCTAACGCCGTCATAACCACCATGGGTTTAACCGTTGATCCCGGTTCAAAAATGTCAGTTATTGCCCGATTACGGAAGAAATCTTCCGGTGAGCCAACCCGGTTATTCGGGTTATAAGAAGGGCTGTTAACCATGGCCAGAATTTCGCCAGTATTCACATCTACCAGCACAGCGGTACCTGATTCGGCTTTGTTAGCAGCAACCGCATTACTCAACTCACGGTAAACCAACGCCTGCAGGCGTTCATCAATACTTAACGTCAGATTGTGAGCAGCCTGGCTATCGACGGAAGAGATATCTTCAATCACCCGACCATAGCGATCTTTACGCACCGTACGCTCGCCGGACTTACCGACCAGCTTATCTTCAAAGCTTTTTTCAATGCCTTCCAGCCCGTTATCGTCAATGTTGGTAAAACCAACAATGTGGGCGGTAACCGGGCCGGCAGGATAGAAACGACGGGATTCGCGTTTTAAGTAGATACCCGGTAGCTTAAGCTTACGCACATACTCCGCGGTTTCTGAATTGATTTGACGCGCTAAATAGACAAAGCGCCCTTTGGGATTAGCGTTGATCTTTTCTGATAGCTTATCCAGTGGTAAACCAACAACATCCGCCAGCGCTTTCCAGTGCATGTCTTGTGAAATACCGCCACGCTCATTCAGCTCTTTTGGATCGGCCCAAATCGCATTAACCGGAACGCTAACTGCTAATGGACGACCAAAACGATCGGAGATCATGCCGCGAACGGTAGGAACTTCCTGCACTCGTAAGGAGCGCATATCCCCTTCTTTAACCAATTTATCAGGCTCAATAACCTGTAACCATGCAGCTCGCGCCATTAAACCAAACATGGCTAATACAATAAACAAGCAGAGCAAACCAAAACGCCAGCTTACAAAGCCGGCCTCATTCTCAGGGCGTTTTACTTTAATCTTATTGGTTCGTGCTGCTTTCATCTCATTTCATTAGCCATGGTAAGTTCATCAATCCATTAATTTGTAACGCGCTCCGCACGCCGACTGTTTTATTCATTCTTTTTGTTACTTCTGTATAACGATTTGTTCCTGATCCGGTGTTACATGTAGCATTTGCAGCTTTTCATTAGCCAGACGCTCAATACGGCTATGGTCGGCCAGGGCGTTTTCTTCCAGAATCAGGTTACGCCACTCAATTTCCAGTGCTTCACGTTCTAAAATCAGTTGCTCACGCTCAGCGGTTAACAAGCGCGTACGGTGACTGGATAACACCACCGCTATCGCTGATACCAGAACTAACACAGTCAGCAACAACGGTAACTTTGCGTTACGCAGCAAATCATCACCGATGATGCTGGCTAAACTGTGGCGTTCATTCGATATCATTCAGCTGTCCTTTGGGCAAAACGCAATACTGAGCTGCGAGCACGTGCGTTATCAGCCACTTCCTGCTCGGACGGCATCATTTTTCCCAGCGCTTTTAATTTTCTTACGCCATGCTGCCTTAACTGCTCTTCAGTCAACGGAATTCCCGCCGGAACCTGTGGCCCCTTACTATGTTGACGGATAAAACGTTTAACAATACGGTCTTCCAGCGAATGGAAACTGATAACGGAAAGGCGCCCACCTTCCTTCAGCACTTCCAGTGCGCCATCCAGCGCACGCTCAATCTCTTCCAGTTCACTGTTGATATAAATGCGGATCGCCTGAAAACTGCGGGTCGCCGGATGTTTATGTTTGTCACGAATTGGCGTTGCTGTAGCAATAACTTCTGCCAACTCATGCGTACGAGTCATTGGCTCGGTACGATTACGTTCAACGATGCCCCGGGCAATACGTTTGGCAAAACGCTCTTCACCAAAGGTTTTTAGCACCCAGGCAATATCTTCTTCTTCCGCTTTTAGCAGCCACTGTGCCGCTGACAGACCACGAGTAGGATCCATGCGCATATCCAGTGGCCCATCACGCATAAAGGAGAAACCGCGTTCAGCATCATCCAGCTGTGGTGAAGAAACCCCTAAATCCAGCAGAATGCCGTCGATTTCACCCTCTAAACCCAGATCGCGGACATAACTGGCCAGATCGGAGAAAGGACCATGAATAATGGAGAAACGAGGGTCTGAAATAGCAGATGCGGCTTCAATCGCCTGAGGGTCGCGGTCTATCGCAATAAGACGCCCCTGGGGTCCCAACTGGGATAGGATCAGGCGCGAGTGTCCACCACGGCCAAAAGTACCGTCAATATAGATACCATCCTGCCGAATGCTTAAGGCATTAACTGCTTCGTCCAAAAGCACCGTGGTGTGCTGATAATTATTCAACATAGCTTATAATGAAAAATCCTGTAACCGCTCTGAGAGGGGTGACTTAGCAGACTGCTCAGCCTCGATGTCGTCCTTAACTTGTTGATACCAGGCCGCTTCACTCCACAGTTCAAACTTATTGAACTGCCCGACCAGCATCACTTCTTTTACTAAAAGCGCATGTTGCCGCAATGTATTCGCTATCAATACACGACCAGCGCTATCCAGCTGACATTCACTGGCATGCCCCAATAACAGTCGCTGCACTCTGCGTTCTGCCGGGTTCATACTGGATAGTCGGGACAGCTTCTGTTCAATTTTTTCCCATTCAGGGAGTGGGTAAAGCAACAGGCACGGCTGATGGAGGTCAATGGTACATACCAATTGTCCTTCACATTCATCCAGCAGTGAATCCCGATAGCGAGTGGGGATAGCTAATCGCCCCTTACTATCAAGATTTATTGTTGTTGCTCCACGAAACATGGGCGGGTCACTCCTTCGCGACAAGTTTTACCACTTTACCCCACAAATTCCCACTTGAATAGAGTTTACGGAGGGTATTAAAAGCTTGTCAAGGCGAAGAGCCGCGACTTTACACTAAATAGCGAGTCTATTTAGCGGTCTGAAAATAGAATAAACGTGTGTTAAATTTAAAGAGATCAAACTAACAATATGAATAATAATAATTATTTATTCATTTCAGATTCAGTAAAGCTGGCGGTTAACAGCGTTGGCAATCAATCAATAAAAAAATCCGTTAATATAAAAAAATGTTTCTATAAACCACTACAGCATGAATCTGACACGATCTGATGTGAATGGAGGGAAATAGATGTGGTTGGCTATTTTACTCGTCAATCTGGCTAATACTTTAGTGAGTAATAGTAACATAACGTAACGCTTCGGAGTAAGTTCAATGGCGCTTACTGACAATAAAATAAGGGGCCTGTCAGGGGCCCCTTATGGTTTTCTTAGATTATCAAAGTGATACTGTTAATATGACCTACAGGCTATACGCGACTCAAACTACCGCGGCGGAACAAACTGCGCCGAATGCGGGTCAATCCCGGTTTGGGTTTCTGAGTTTCATCGATACTTGCCAGAACTAACTCCAATACCCGCTCGGCAACTTCTCTGTGGCGCTGAGCCACGGATAATACCGGGCACTCAAGGAAATCCAACAGTTCATTATCACCAAAAGTGGCAATTGCCAGATCGGCAGGCAGGCGCCCCTGTTTTTGCAAAATCACATCCATCACACCCTGTAGCAATGAGAACGAGGTGGTATAAATTGCCTGAGGGATCGGATTAGATTCCAGCCAGTTTTTAAATACTTCTGCCGCAGACTCACGCTCATAGCTATTGGCATAAATATAGCTAACCTGTCGCTTATCGTCCTTCCACGCCTGACGGAACCCTTGCTCACGCAATTGGCTAACGGACAATTCAGGTAATGCGCCAAGGTACGCCACGCTATCCGCTTTAAAGTTACGTAACTCCGAAGCCAGCATTTCCGCATCTTCGTAGTCAGCCCCGACGACACTGATAAAGTGTTCCCGATCCAGTGCCCGGTCAAGTGCAATAATCGGTAGAGAACTGTTTATCCAACGCTGATAGAACGGATGTTCTGGCGGTAACGCAGTGGAGATAATCAGGGCATCTACTTTACGTTGCAACAAATGCTCAACGCAGCGCATCTCATTATCTGGCTGGTCTTCCGAGCAGGCTATCAGCAACTGATATCCTCGCTGGCGCGCCTGACGTTCAAGATAGTTAGCAATTCTTGTATAGCTGGTGTTTTCTAAATCAGGAATAACCAGCCCGATAGAACGTGTACGACCAGCACGTAAGCCAGCTGCAACCGCATTAGGTTGATAATTATGTTCCCGGACTACCGCCATGACTTTCTCAACTGTTTTATCGCTCACACGATACTGCTTGGCTTTGCCATTAATTACATAGCTGGCCGTCGTGCGTGAAACACCAGCGAGACGCGCAATTTCATCCAGTTTCACGTTAACCCCTTAAGTATCAATTCGCCCCGTCATTGGTGGCATAATAGCCATAATAATATAAATGGCTTTAAGTAATGTAGATCTAACCCAAGATATGACGATTCAGCAACTGCTTAATCCATTCAGTCAGTGTAATACAAAATAAAAAGCTCTACACTACCGGTAGAGCTCCTGTTTTTGTCTGAAAAATGGCTAGCGCATAATGCGCTCACCACGCCCAACACCAACAATGCCTGAACGGGCAACTTCAACGATTTCACCCGCTTCGCGGATAGCCGCTAAAAACGCATCCAACTTACTACTGGTACCCACCAACTGGACGGTATACAGAGAAGACGTAACATCCACGATCTGGCCACGAAAGATATCTGCACAGCGTTTTACTTCTTCCCGCCCATCGCCGGAAGTGCGTAATTTCACCAGCATAATTTCACGTTCAACACAATCGCCATCAGTCAATTCAGAAACCCGTAGAACATCAACCAACTTGTGCAGTTGTTTCTCTATCTGCTCTAACACTTTCGCATCACCTTTAGTATGAATCGTCATGCGCGAAAGGGTCGGATCGTCGGTTGGTGCGACGGTCAGGCTTTCAATGTTATATCCCCGTTGGGAAAACAGGCCAATTACCCGCGACAGTGCGCCGGATTCATTCTCCAGTAGTACTGATAATATACGGCGCATAATCAGCTCCTCTCCGTTCTGCTTAGCCACATTTCGTCCATTGCACCGCCGCGAATTTGCATCGGATAGACGTGTTCTCTTTCATCAACGGCAACATCAACAAACACCAAGCGATTTTTAATTGCCAGTGCTTCCGCCAGTTTGCTTTCCAGTTCTTCAGGTTTACTGATAGAGATCCCTACATGACCATAGGCTTCCGCCAGTTTGACAAAGTCAGGTAGCGAATCCATATAGGAGTGGGAGTGACGACCAGCATAAATCAGATCCTGCCACTGTTTTACCATACCCAGAAATTTGTTATTCAGGTTAACCACCACGACAGGTAAATCGTATTGCAATGCTGTAGACAGTTCCTGAATATTCATTTGAATACTGCCATCGCCAGTTACACAAATAACCGTTTCTCTTGGTAATGCCAACTTAACGCCCAACGCGGCAGGCAAGCCAAAGCCCATGGTGCCAAGGCCACCGGAATTAATCCAACGACGGGGTTTATCAAACGGATAGTACAAGGCAGCAAACATCTGATGCTGCCCTACGTCAGAGGCAACATAGGCATCGCCTTGAGTTAAACGGTATAGGGCTTCAATAACTGCCTGTGGCTTAATCCGGTCTCCGCTGTGATCGTAAGCCAGTGAGTTTTTAGCGCGCCATTCATCAATACTCTGCCACCAGCTATCCAGATTCTCAAAGCCTTGGGCTGGATCTCGCTGTTTCAACAGTTCCAACATCTGAGTCAGTACCTGTCTGGCATCACCAACGATAGGCACATCAGCATTCACTGTTTTAGAAATTGAGGTGGGGTCAATATCAATATGTAATACCGTAGCTCCCGGACAATACTTCGCCAAATTGTTGGTGGTACGGTCATCAAAACGCACACCTACCGCGAAAATCAAATCGGAGTGATGCATAGTCATATTGGCTTCATAGGTACCGTGCATCCCCAACATACCAACGAAATGCTTATCCGTTGAAGGAAAAGCACCCAGTCCCATCAATGAACTGGCTACTGGTAGATTCAGCGTTTCTACCAATGCCTTCAACTCCGCATCACAACCGGAAGTAATAGCACCACCGCCCACATACACCACCGGATTTTTCGCCTCCAGTAGAATTTGTAGAGCGCGTTTAATTTGCCCCCGATGTCCATGCACTGTTGGATTATAGGAACGCATAGAGATTTGATCGGGATAAGAATAGGGGATCTTAATCGCCGGGTTGAGAATATCCTTGGGTAAATCGACCACTACCGGCCCGGGACGTCCTGTACTGGCAACATAGAACGCTTTTTTTAGCACCATAGGAATATCTTCTACATGCTTAACTAAAAAGCTATGTTTTACCACCGGCCGGGAGATTCCCACCATGTCACACTCCTGAAAGGCATCATTACCTATCAGCGTGGTCGCTACCTGACCGGATAGCACTACCAGGGGAATCGAATCCATATACGCGGTAGCAATACCGGTGATGGCATTAGTGGCACCAGGCCCGGAAGTCACCAGTACGACACCGACTTCACCTGTTGCACGGGCGAAACCATCAGCCATATGTACGGCGGCTTGCTCATGACGAACCAGAACGTGGTCAATACCACCTACCGTATGCAGTGCATCATAGATATCCAGCACCGCTCCACCCGGATAACCAAATACATGCTTAACCCCCTGATCGATCAATGATCGGACAACGATCTCAGCGCCGGATAACGTTTCCATGGGTTTCCTCCAGGTTATTGTTGTTATGCTCTCTGGCGATGGTAAGCCATAGGGCGAAATACAGGGTTTTACCCATGATATTACTCTTGTCTGACCTGCTGGTGTGTTACTTCCCGCTTAACATCGTTCAGCCACAAGACACCACATAAAAGATAGTCAAGGCTTAGCTTATTACCATACCGCCGTATATTCATACTGGCAAAAGCATTCTTTCATCATTAAAAAGAAAGTTTTTCAAGCCATTAAGCCGATAACCGGCAGAATAATCGGTCATTCTTCACTGGTGTATTCCGATTAAAAACCCACACATTAGACAAAAATCAGAAAAAACAAAGGCGCACTATGTGCGCCTTTATAAATATGCAAACCCCACGCTACTGCTTATTCCCTATACATCAACTCAATTTCATTCTGATAACGGTTAAGTATCACCTTACGCCGCAGTTTAAGCGTCGGGGTCAGTTCACCTAACTCCATACTGAAAGCATCAGGCAATAGCGTAAAACGCTTCACCTGCTCAAAACGCGCCAGCTCCTTTTGCAGATCATTCAGACGCTGTTCAAACAGCTCCACAATATGGCTATTGCGCAATAACTCCATCCGATCTTTGTAAATCAGATTCATGGAACGGGCATACTCTTCCAGACTGACAAAACAGGGAACAATCAGTGCAGAAACAAATTTACGGGCATCGGCTACTACGGCTATCTGATCGATAAAACGATCTTGTCCTAACGCCCCTTCAATCACCTGAGGTGCAATATATTTACCGCACGACGTCTTCATTAAATCTTTAATGCGCTCGGTAATAAACAGGTTGCCAGACTCATCCAACATGCCGGCATCACCGGTTTTTAACCAGCCATCCGCAGTGAATGCCGCTGCACTCTCGTCCGGACGATTATAGTAACCGCGCATGACAATCGGGCCACGCACCTGAATTTCATTTTCGTCACCAATACGGACATCAACTCCCGGCAGTGGGCGACCAATGGAACCAAAACGAAAACCGGTCTCTTCCCAACAGGATACGGTGGCGCAGGTTTCGGTCATACCGTAACCGTAGGTAATATGCAGTCCTACCGCATGGAAGAACAGGATAATGTTGTCGTCCAGTTTGGCACCAGCCGCAGGTAAAAAGCGAATATTCCCACCCAATACACCACGTAATTTTTTCAGCACCAGCTTATCGGCCAGACGATGACCCGCAGCCATCAATGGATTAAGTTTTTTGCCCTGATGAGCAGACCAGAACTTACGCTTACCGCACCACAGCGCACTATGGAATAAGGCACGGCGATGCCATGGAGCCTGAGCAACCTTGTCATGAATAGCCGAGAAGACTTTTTCATAAAACCGCGGCACCGCGCACATCACGGTAGGTTTCACGTCTGACATGGCTTCACGGACTAAAGCGGTATCACGTAAATAGACATTTTGAGCACCCGCATGCATCACATACAGGCTCCACGCGCGTTCAAAAACATGGGATAACGGTAGAAAACTTAAAGAGACATCATCAGCACTGACGGTTAAACGCTCATCGTGCAGGCAAAATTGAGTCGCCAGATTGCGGTAATCCAGCATCACGCCTTTAGGTTCACCGGTAGTGCCAGAGGTATAAATGAGCGTAAACAAATCATCGATATCACGGGCGTCAATACGCGCCTGAAATTCGGCCATGTGACAATCATCAGCTCGTTGACAGAAATCATCTAAATGAATGGCAATGGCACACCCACGCAGATCTATACTTTTATCAAACGCAATAACTCTTTCAAGCTGAGGGCAAAGTTCACAGATAGTTAATGCCGCATCCATTTGAGCCTGAGCGCCAACAAACAGCGTTTTAACCTGCGCATCATTAATCACAAAAGCGGACTGTATCGGCGTGTTGGTGGAATAAATAGGTACCGCAATTGCGCGTAAATGAAGAATAGATAAATCAGTAATCGCCCAGTTAATGCTGTTATTGGCAAAGATAGCGATACGATCCTGAACCTGTACACCAGTGCTTAACAATGCTCTGGCGGTTTGGGAAATACGCTCACCTATTTGCTGCCAGCTTAATGACGTTTCCTGATGTTGATCCCACTCTCTGAATGCAATTCTGCCTGGGTTTTGTTGGATACGATCTTGTACACGCCCAACCGGGTGAAATTGCCTGAGTGTTTGGTTCATAAATGACTCTCATTTTCAGCTTACAGCTGTTCACTATTTTTATGTTGGGAAGTCTACATTTTCTCGAGTGTGGGTCAATGAGAATTAACTAAATATGCGTGAATGCTTGCAAATTTTAAGCGGAAAATCCCTTAGAAACAGGGTTCTAAAGGACGAATTTTTATAAAAAAAGTTGAATTGTCGCAAACGTGTGTTAGCGCTTGCCTGGTAACATCGCTGTAATCAAATTACGTTTAAGCCAGACAGAAAGAGCAACTACGGCCAAAATATGTAAACAAACCAAAACAGTGACAAAATTGATCAGCCAGTAATGCCATTCATCTACCGGCCAGCGATCCATCAAAACCGTATCCTGAGCCCATCCGGTTAAAGCCACTAATGGCAGCAAAAGCCAAAATAGCCAAATGCTGATAGCGCCAATCGGATTGTGCCCCAGAGTTCGGTGAGCCGAACGCTGACGCACCTCCTCCAGATGCAAACGTATCGCTGAGAAAGTGGGAATAATAGCCGAAAGACGTGCTGGCCCTTTTGCCGCTGTCATTCCCCATATCAGACGCACAATGACTAACGTAGCAACGGTTAACCCCACAATTTGATGTAGCGTTTTACCCGGCTCGGTAATATGCAGTCGATTGATCAGAAACCCTAAAGCAACGCACCAATGCGTAGTTCTGACCAGCCAATCCCAGCGTTGAATCATTTATTTATACTTCTTATGGTACTGGTCGCGGGTTTGTTTGAACTGTTCTGCTGCCTGTTTGGCCTGATCAAACTTCCCGGAATCGGCTAAAGCGGTAGCCCCATCAATCTCACCGATTAATGTATCCAGACCGTGGCGAAAATCTTTCATACTGTCGCTATCTTCTGCCTGCCCTTCCAGCTTATCGGGAGTACCCTGCTGCGCTTTTTGCGCCGCCTGCTTCATGGCGGCTAAACCTTGTTTAAACTCATCAGGTGAATCGGTATTTAATACAGTACGATAATTCTTGGCAATCAGCTTCATCTGGTCTTCAACTTCATTCGCCAGAGTAAGAGCGCTGGTTGCCAGTGCCGTCAGACCAATAGCCGCAACTAACCATTTCTTCATACATCCCCCTAATAATGCTAAGAAAGTTCAATAAATCACACAACTTTAGTAAGTGTAGTTGCTATAAAGAGAAAGAGGTAATCAGAGGGGGAAAAAGAATCTGTTAATCATCACATCAAGCTTTTTTGCTTACCACTACCGAACATTTTTTAGTTAAAACACAAAACAACCGTTGACAACAACTCAGCAATCCAGTATCAATTTACCCCACTACTGAATTTTTTATAAAGAGTACTGAATCGCATGTTTGCATCTATTCGTTTTCTCAGCCTCCTCCTCCTCGCATCTTGTTGCGCGGCTGGCTTGTGGAAGACGAACTGATTAGATTCAGAAAAGACACAAGAAACCCGCGCTACCTGCGCGGGTTTTTTTTTGGCCTCGCAGGAAGTTTTAACCCGATTAAACGATTTCAAAACAGAAGGTACGGAATATGAGCCAGCAAGTAATTATCTTTGATACCACCCTGCGAGACGGCGAACAGGCTTTGCAGGCAAGCCTGAGTGTAAAAGAAAAAATGCAGATCGCTATGGCATTAGAGCGTATGGGCGTAGACGTAATGGAAGTTGGCTTCCCGGTCTCTTCTCCCGGTGATTTTGAATCGGTGCAAAGCATTGCCCGACAGATCAAAAATAGCCGGGTGTGTGCATTAGCGCGCTGCGTCGATAAAGATATCGATGTTGCAGCAGAAGCCTTGCGCGTAGCCGAAGCCTTCCGTATTCACGTCTTTTTAGCCACCTCCACCCTGCATATCGAATCCAAACTGAAGCGTTCTTTTGAAGATGTCATGGAAATGGCAGTACGTTCCGTTAAAAGAGCCCGTAACTACACCGATGACGTTGAATTCTCCTGTGAAGATGCTGGCCGTACTCCCATTGATAACCTGTGTCGCGTGGTAGAAGCCGCCATTAATGCCGGTGCCACCACCATTAATATTCCAGACACCGTGGGTTATACCGTACCTCGCCAGTTTGGCAATATCATCGAAACCCTGTATCAGCGCGTACCTAATATCGATAAAGCAATTCTGTCCGTGCACTGTCACGATGATTTAGGCATGTCGGTAGCTAACTCAATTACTGCCGTTCAGGCGGGAGCCCGTCAGGTGGAAGGTACCATCAATGGCATTGGTGAACGTGCGGGTAACTGTGCACTGGAAGAAGTTATCATGGCGATTAAAGTACGTCAGGACATTATGGGCGTGCACACCAATATTAACCATCAGGAAATTTATCGTACCAGCCAGTTGGTTAGCCAGTTGTGTAATATGCCTGTTCCGGCCAATAAGGCGGTGGTTGGTTCTAATGCCTACGCTCACTCCTCCGGTATTCATCAGGATGGCGTGCTGAAAAACCGCGAAACCTATGAAATCATGACCCCGGAATCTATCGGCTTTAGCCAGGTGCAGTTGAACCTGACCTCTCGCTCCGGTCGCGCAGCAGTGAAGCACCGTATGGAAGCCATGGGTTATAGCGAAAATGATTACTCTCTGGACGATCTGTACGCGGCCTTCCTGAAACTGGCGGATAAAAAAGGCCAGGTCTTTGATTACGATTTAGAAGCACTGGTGTTCATTCGTAAACAACAGGAAGAGCAGGATCACTTCGCTCTGGATTACTTCAGCGTACAGTCTGGTACTAATCTGATGGCAACCGCTTCTGTTCGTCTGGCTTGCGGTGGTGAAATCAAATCTGAAGCAGCAACAGGCAACGGCCCGGTAGATGCGGTCTATCAAGCGATTAACCGCATTGCTGACTACCCTATTTCTATTGTGAAGTATCAATTAACTGCGAAAGGTCAGGGAAAAGATGCTTTAGGTCAGGTAGATATTGTTGCTGAGTATGAAGGGCGTCGTTTCCACGGCGTGGGCCTGGCAACGGATATCGTTGAATCTTCTGCTCAGGCGCTGGTTCACGTACTGAATCATATCTGGCGCGCTCAACAGGTGGAAGTGCAAAAACAACGCCTGGCGCAAACTGCCGAGTAATATTTAAGTTTTATTTTTAAGCAAACAATAGCTACAACAACATTTGTTGCAACAAAACAACCATAAAGTATGGAGCAATTATGACGCGTTCTTACCACATTGCAGTATTGCCCGGAGATGGCATTGGCCCGGAAGTGATGCAGCAGGCAATCAAAGTGCTGGATGCTGTTCACCAGCGCTTTAATATCCAGATTACCACCAGTGAATATGATGTAGGTGGTGCTGCCATCGACCGTCACGGCATGCCATTACCCGCTGCAACCGTAGCCGGTTGCGAGCAGGCAGATGCAATTTTGTTTGGTTCCGTAGGTGGGCCAAAATGGGAACATCTGCCACCGGCAGAGCAACCAGAACGCGGTGCATTATTACCTTTACGCAAACACTTTCAGTTATTCAGTAATCTACGCCCAGCTCGTTTGTATCAGGGTTTAGAAGACTTTAGCCCGTTAAGAAGCGATATCTCCCATAAAGGTTTCGATATTTTGTGTGTCCGCGAGTTAACCGGTGGTATCTATTTCGGTCAGCCTAAAGGGCGTGAAGGTTCTGGGCCACAAGAAAAAGCCTTTGATACTGAGGTTTATCATCGTTTTGAAATTGAACGTATTGCCCATATCGCTTTTGAAGCTGCCCGCAAGCGTCGAGCCAAAGTCACCTCTATTGATAAATCTAACGTATTACAAAGTTCTATTTTATGGCGTGAAGTGGTCACTGAAATTTCAAAACAGTACCCGGATATTGCGTTAAACCATATGTATATTGATAACGCTACCATGCAAATGGTGAAAGAGCCGTCTCAGTTTGATGTGGTACTGTGCTCTAATTTATTTGGTGACATTCTGTCTGATGAGTGCGCCATGATTACCGGCTCAATGGGAATGTTGCCATCCGCCAGCCTGAATGAAAAAGGCTTTGGTTTATATGAACCTGCTGGTGGTTCTGCGCCGGATATCGCCGGAAAAAATATTGCTAACCCAATTGCCCAGATCCTTTCACTGTCATTATTGTTACGCTACAGCCTGAATGCTGACGATGCCGCTAATGCCATCGAAAAAGCAATCAATCAGGCATTAGAACAAGGTTATCGTACTTCAGATTTAGCCGGTAGCGGTAAGTCTGTCACCACCAGTCAGATGGGCGATATCATCGCTCAATTCGTCGCTCAGGGGGCATAAAATGGCTAAAACACTGTATCAGAAATTGTACGACGCCCACGTAGTGTATGAAGCGCCGAACGAAACGCCATTGTTGTATATCGACCGCCATTTGGTGCATGAAGTGACATCACCACAAGCTTTTGATGGTTTACGGGCAATGAAACGTCCGGTACGCCAACCGGGAAAAACGTTTGCTACCATGGATCATAACGTATCCACGCAAACCAAAGACATTAATGCCTGCGGCGAGATGGCTCGTATCCAAATGCAGGAACTGATTAAGAACTGTAAAGAGTTCAACGTTTCCTTATACGATTTGAACCATCCTTATCAGGGCATTGTTCACGTTATTGGCCCGGAACAAGGTATGACGCTGCCGGGCATGACCATTGTGTGCGGCGATTCCCATACTGCTACCCACGGTGCTTTCGGCTCACTGGCTTTTGGTATTGGTACTTCTGAAGTTGAGCACGTTTTAGCCACCCAAACCCTGAAACAGGCGCGTGCTAAAACCATGAAAATTGAAGTTCAGGGTGATACCGCCGAAGGCATTACGGCTAAAGATATTGTATTGGTGATTATCGGTAAAATTGGTCACGCCGGTGGTACTGGCTACGTTGTGGAATTCTGCGGTAAAGCCATTGAGGCGCTGTCCATGGAAGGCCGTATGACCCTGTGTAATATGGCGATTGAAATGGGTGCTAAAGCAGGTCTGGTTGCTCCGGATGACACCACATTTAACTATGTAAAAGGTCGTCAATTTGCCCCTAAAGCAGAACAATGGGATGCCGCCGTCGATTACTGGCGCACCTTGAAATCTGATGACGGCGCTAAATTTGATGCTGTTGTCACTCTGAATGCCGCCGATATCGCACCACAGGTAACCTGGGGAACAAACCCTGGCCAGGTCATGTCTATCGATCAAAGCATTCCCGATCCGGCTTCTTTCAGCGATCCTGTTGAACGTACATCTGCAGAAAAAGCGCTGGCCTATATGGATTTGAAAGCGGGCGCCAAACTGACCGATATCGCCATTGATAAAGTATTTATCGGATCATGCACTAACTCACGTATTGAAGATTTGCGTGCTGCTGCCGCTATCGCTAAAGGCCGCAAAGTTGCCGCTGGAGTGGTAGCGATGGTCGTGCCTGGCTCAGGCCCGGTTAAAGCTCAGGCTGAAGCAGAAGGTCTGGATAAGATCTTTATCGATGCGGGTTTTGAGTGGCGTTTACCCGGTTGTTCCATGTGTTTAGCGATGAATAATGACCGGTTAGAACCGGGAGAGCGTTGTGCATCAACCAGTAATCGTAATTTTGAAGGCCGTCAAGGCCGCGGTGGACGCACTCATCTGGTGAGCCCGGCAATGGCCGCAGCGGCAGCAATTGCCGGTCACTTTGCCGATATTCGCAAGCTGAGCTAAGGAGACTACAACATGACTAAATTTACTCAACATACCGGCATTGTAGTTCCGTTAGATGCAGCAAACGTCGATACCGATGCCATTATTCCTAAACAGTTTTTGCAAAAAGTAACCCGTACCGGTTTTGGTCAGCATCTGTTTAACGACTGGCGCTTTCTGGACGATGCAGGTCAAAAGCCAAATCCTGATTTTGTTTTAAATAAGCCACGTTATAAAGGCGCGTCAATTCTGTTAGCCCGTGAAAACTTTGGCTGTGGCTCTTCGCGAGAGCATGCTCCCTGGGCTTTGACCGATTACGGCTTTAAAGTGGTTATTGCTCCAAGTTTTGCTGATATTTTTTACGGAAACTCATTCAATAACCAACTGTTACCGGTTATTTTAACTGAAGCTGAAGTCGATGAGCTGTTTAAGCTGGTCGCCAGCCAGGAAGGCGTTGAATTTACTGTCGATCTGGAAAACCAGCAGGTCATTGCCGGTGGTAAACGCTACGAATTCAGTATCGATGCTTTCCGTAAGCATTGCATGATTAATGGTCTGGATAGTATCGGTCTGACGCTACAGCATAATGACGCTATCAGCGATTATGAGGCTAAACAGCCGGTGTTTTTGCGGTAAGTGATAGAATTAAACCAGAAACAAACAGGCCAGCATATTGCTGGCCTGTTTGTTTTAATTTTCGCCGAAATACCCGTCACCAAATGAAGCAATGAATAACAACTACTGATAGAAAAAACGTCTGATTTTTTCAGATATCTTTTTATTTATCTGGCAGATACGCGCCTCGGTTAACTCCATAACCAGCGCAATTTCCTTCAGGTTCATATCTTCCTGATAATACAGGCGTAAAATAATTTGCTCCTTTTCATCCAACGAACGAATGGCGTCAACAAACATTCTTCGCGTGACTTCCTGCTCTTCAATAGAGCGGCTTTGTAGAGCATCACAGTAAGATTCCGGCATTAATAGTTCATCCAGACTCTCCATCGCTCTTGCGCCTTCCAGCAGTTGATATTCCAGATACTCCTGAGCGGAAATACCTAAAGCATTTGAAATTTCTCCAAAATCCGGCTGCTTACCCAACGTTTTAGCCAGTTCTCTGATAGCGTCATTTAGTCGATGGGTTTTCTGACGCAGGCTGCGTGGGCGCCAGTCAAGTTGACGAAGTTCATCTAAAATGGCACCTCTAACCCGATGTACCGCATAAGCCGCAAATTGTTCATCGGGTCGGCCATAACGTCTCAGACTTTCTAGCAGCCCCATCAACGCTATCTGCTCCATATCCTGACGATCCATAACGCTATTGGCCTGATAAGCCAATTGATTTACGATGCGTTTTACCAGTGGTAAATAGCATTGCAAGTATTGCCCTTCTTCCTGAGAACTCATTAAAACAGGGGCGTTGATTTCTACTATATTGCGTGCTGTTGTTTGCATGTCGGCTGTTACTCCCTATCAAAAGCTGCTGTTACCCGGTAGTAACATGTCCTTTTGCTTATCCATTTTTAAGGCCAGCAAACCGCTGGCTCGTGAATGCTCATGTATCCTTTGTTTTGGATAGTCATGACGCTAATGCTTTAAAAAACAATGGAATAGATAAATAGGAGGAAGCAATACTTCCGGAAAACAGGAAAATCACCACCTTCTGCTTTTCCGAAAGATTAGCTAAGTGATGAAATAATTAGGGAAAATAATAGTAGGAATAAAATTTTTAAATTTATTATGAGTGCTTATGAAAACGCATCTAAAAAACGATATTATTTATTAAAAATACCCACTATCAATTAGCGGATATTTTAATCAAATTTATATAAAACCTCAGTACACACCATTATTTCATACCACCACTTAACATTGATTAATGATGTATATTTTTCAATACTATCCAAAATAAAAAATAGTAATTATTATCATTAAGAAACTTAATAAACCAATACTATTCACGTATCAAAATACACTTTAAAATTAACAATATAAAATAATAAGACAACAAATAGTCAACAATAAAAACATTATTAACACAGTGAACAACTCTTCAAACCAACGAAGATGGACATAATTAATAAAAACAATTAATGAAAATAATTCAAATTAAATCAATTGATTAATAAAAATAAAAACTAAAAAAACTTATTTTGTTACAACTATTAATATCAGTATCATTTCAAAACAATTGAATGATTATAAGTATTAGCGTAATAATAAAGCCATCGAATATACGATAATTAGGTAAAGGTTAAAATAAACGTTATACAGTTGTCTGAAACCTCCGCTTGAGGGTTAATAATTAACCAGACATTTTTAACACCCTTTCGTTTCTCCTGCCTGAATGGAACTCTTCATTGTTTTAATGATAAAACACTCATTGAAACGGAATCATTATTCCTTCACCTCTCTATATCAAATAACCTACAGCATCACTTACTTAAAACACAACTTGAAAAGGCTAGATTTCATTCAAATGAACGTAACTAACACACACTGTTTCATCGACGGCTGGTTAATCGATCACCAACAAGGATCGATTAACCACAGAGAAACAAAGGAAGTTAAACGCCTTGGTGAATATCAGTTAAAGCTACTGGACGTCCTGGCACAATATGCAGGTGAGGTACTTTCAAGAGAGCAACTAACCAATCTGGTTTGGGAAAATCGAGTTATTGGTAATAACAGTTTACCGAATGCTATTCATGCTCTGAGATCTGCTCTGGATGATAACGGCAAACATCAGCGTATTATTAAAACCATTCCCAAAAAAGGCTATTTGCTGGAAAAATAGTATTGCCAGTATGAAACCTGTGAAATCAGTAACAAGGAAGCGCCTTTTGATACTGATATCAAAGAGACCGTACTGATTGAATATCAACCAGCAGATCATCAAACAGGAACTGAAATTGTTGCTGAAGAATCATATCTGGTTGATGACCTTAAACAGGAAGAAATTCCGACTAAGAAACGCAAAGTCACTGCTATTCTGGCAAAAAAGCAAAAATATCTTTTTGCAATAGCAGCAATAATACTGATCGCCCTGATTTCTAAAAAAATATTATTAGACTCTCCCACACCGGTTTCTCCTCCGGATGGAATGAGTGTATTAAGAGATCAGCTTCAGCCTTATGACCATATAGTACTTCACCATGTAACAAAGAAATCCACACCAAACCAGCAAGAGCCTTATAGCGTGCCTGAAAGGCTAAAAGAGTCGCTGAATAAAATTAACCAGCATTTGAGTAACTCAAAAACCATTATTCATGCTTACTACCGGGCTACCGATGCAATGCTGCATTACACCTTCTCAATTCAGTCAGCCTGTGAAAGTAAAGAACTTAGCATGAACATTTTTCACTGGCGGGTTAACAGCCAAAAATTGAATACATTGGTTTATCGGGAAACAGAGAGAAAATTAAATGAATTGGTTACTTGTCATAGCTAATAAATTAAAAATAGTATTATTTCTGACTGTTACGACGGGATTATATATTGGAACCGTATCTGCCGAGCTATATTCTGTGCCGGAATGTGTCAGGGTACCCTCCCTAACCGGTATCAATCTCAAGACACAAATTGGTTTTTATGATTTGCTCTCTGAAAAAGACGAAATCTATAACATTCGTCTCTATTCTGGTATTGAGAATCTGTTAGTCAGCATAACCGACCCAACGGATGATCGATTCATTTTTAAAGGAAAAATGATACTGGATGAAGAAAATCATTACGATAAGTATCCTGATTTCAAATTCACACCGCTCTATTACTACAATCCAGAGCACGACGAATTGATCAATAGTGTAATGGATATTAATAAACAGCGTAGCCTGGCTCTCAGTAGCTATGCCGTAGGAACCGACCAGCTAATTGTTTCTCAGAATGGATTACTATTCGTTTATCCCAATAGTGTTATTGAAGATAAAATATCCAATATTGATGGTTCGCCGGTTAGTATGATACCGGACCCTAATAATACAACAGCAAAAAAATCCTTTTGGTCATTCTGACAGAGATCGAATGTCGCCTTAAATAAAATTCCTGACAAAACGATTAAAGTTTTAGACCGGTGTAACCGCTTAACCTGAGTATGACAAAACCGGCACTCACCTGAATCAAGCAAGGTGAGTGCCGGTTTGCTACGAGGCGTAAAAACATACGCTCAATGATAACCGCAGATGACTTGTCTCTAATAAAATAAGTCAAAGGAAGCGTTATGAAAGCCATTCACACTCAAGAAACTCATCCACATCTATCTGAATATCAGAGTAAAAACCAGTTAACTTTGGCTAAAAAATCGCAAGAAAGTCATGGTATACAAAAAGAGGAAGTATCACTTTCACAGCTGAAAGAAGCCTTGCGAATACTCGCGATTTTGCCGGAAATCGATATTCAAAAAGTCACAACGATTAAAACAGCGCTCAAACTTGGAAGAATAGGTGTCAACCCGGAACACATTGCCAGCGCAATCCTGGAATATTATCGGGGCGCAGACAAGTGAAAATGCGACAAGAGCAAGTTATGGAATTGCTGGCGGAACTTCAGCTTGACCGAAGATCTTACATTAAGCTTATTTTGTTGCTAAAACAGCAACAGACGATGATTACCGCCCGTAAAACAGATGCAATAGATGAACTCAATCAACGTATTAGTCATATTTATCATCAATTGACCAAGTCCGCACAGAAACGCATTTCAATACTAAAAAACTTGTGTATTCCCCCTCATGATGAAGGCATTCTGTTTCTATTTTCTCGCTTACCTGCAAGTCATCATATTCAGGCGAAAGCGTTATGGAACGATATCATGCAGCGAATGCATGAATGCAGTACGCTTAGTGCGCGTAACCATCAGATATTATCCACCCGAAAATAAAAAGCAGGAGATATACCGTACTATGACGAAATACACTCCACATCAATCCCCAGTTTACGCATAGAGGCAAGACGATAGCGTAACGCCCGAGGCGTAATACCAAGAAACTCTGCAGTTTTGGACTTGCTCCCTTTATACCGCTTCAACAAATCCATAATGTATTGATGTTCGGCCAAACGCCCGTGCGTTTTTAAATTCTTTATTGATTGTTCTGATAAATCTGAAGCAGGGAGTCTCTCGGAAACAAGGCCATTATTTAGCCCTAAATCCATATGCTGAATTAACCCGCCATTGCTCATAATAATGCCCCGCTGAATGACATTTTCCAGCTCCCGAACATTACCTGACCACCCATGACGTAAAAGCGCCTGTTCTGCGCACTCATCCAAATGGAGAACATCATCAGAGAAAGAACTATATTTACGAATAAAACGCTTAGCTAACGGTAAAATATCTTCCGGGCGTTCCCGCAATGGCAATATATGAATAGGAACAACCGATAAACGATAGAATAGATCCTGCCGGAAACGCCCTTGTTCAATCTCAGTTTCCAGTATTTTATTGGTGGAGGCTATAAGACGAATATTTAAAGCAATTTTCTTATGGCTCCCTAATCGCTCTACTTCCTGCTCTTGCAAAACGCGTAATAATTTAGCCTGAAGTGATAACGGCATATCGCCAATTTCGTCCAGTAGTAAAGTCCCGCCGTTTGCTTGTTCAAATTTTCCCGGCATACTGCTTACTGCGCCGGTAAAGGCTCCCTTTTCATAACCAAACAACATCGCTTCCAGCATATTTTCCGGAATAGCCGCGCAATTTACACCGACATAAGGGGCATTGTCTTGCCCATAAGCATGGTGATGAATATATCGGGCGATGCACTCTTTCCCGGTACCCGTTTCCCCGGTAATCAACACGGGAACATGATATGATATTTCGCGATCTTTTTTGCTTGAGAAAATAAATTTAAAGAGGAAGGAGAAATAGCAACAAAAGTCGTGTCATTTATAGAAGAAGCTGATTTTGGATGCATAGTATTTCACCTGGCTGGGATAATTTCCTATCATTCGTTAACCAGGTGACACATAAAAAGTGACCTGTTAACGAACTTTCCTGTTTGAATCAGAGCCAGTATACGCATACTAAAAGCGTTGCTTTATATTAATCAATTATTAAAGTATTAATTTTTAAAAATCAGCACGTTGTGAAATTAGTTAGTTTTAAAGACTAATTAATTTTGATTGTTATCATACGAAACAGCAAATGACTGAAGTACAGTCAGCAATATTGAGCGATATCTTTTTATATTAGAAATCATTGCCAGAAACGAAAAACAGAGAGCCAGGCTCTCTGTTTTACACACAAGTTATAATCTAAAAACAGATTAACGAGTGAACGCGTCGCGGTAGTCTTTAGCGATAGATTTGATTTCATCTTTACCTAAAGCAAAACCACCGATTGTGCCGTAAACGCCGCCAACAACTGGACCAACGAAAGCACCAACCAGAGAACCGATCAGACCAAAGCCTAATACGCCGCCGCCAGAGCCGCCAACTTTAGTACCTAAACCCAGACCAGTTGAGAAGCCTTCGCCGAAACCAACTAAAGCGCCTTCCAGAGCATCAGTAAAGTTTGCAGCCCAAGCACCGCTTACTTGTTCAATTTCACTGTTTTGTAATTCACGCATGATAATTCCCTTTTATAGATATATTAACCAATCAAAAGCTGATGGTCGAAATAAAAGCCTCAAAGTTTTAAGGCGTGATTATTTTTATCACAAATGATTTTTTTATTTCTATTGATTTAAACTAATTTTATATCATGTATAAGACAGAATAATTAATGCATTAAAACCCTGCAAATAAATACTTATCAATTAAATAAAAGATAAATTAAAAATAAGCAAAACACCTAAGAAATACTTATTTTGGCAAATATATGAATATTACCTCAGCTATAAACCAGAATATATTAATGTCATTTTCTGATAAATATATTTTTTATAAATAGCTAATAAAAACAAGATTATCCTGACAAGCATCAAAAGCAGCTGGTTCTGTCTCGTCATTCCGCATAATCACTCTGGTTTTTTATTACATTTCCCGTCACTTTTGGTTTACACACTAAGTGATATAAATTTCCCCACAATTAAGCAAAAGCATTTCTGACAAAATAGGTTATCATTTACATTACTCTTTGTTGTTGACCTGTACCTTCTACTAACAACAAACCCTATATACGTTCATCCCCAGTACTGATAGCCACGCTATCTCCAAAATAGCTGGATGACGTTGTCTGTAAAAAAACAAAAGTAGGAAGAAATTATGGTTGGTCCATTACTGAACAGCGCAGCCGTTTTCGTCGGCGGGGGATTAGGTCTTTTTTTGGCGCCGCTGATGCCTAAACGTTTACAGGATGGACTACCGGCAGCATTTGCCATGATATCCATTGCTATGGGTGTGATAATGACGATTAAAGTTCAGCAATTACCCGCCGTAGCACTGGCACTAATTGTTGGACTGGCCATCGGTGAAATTTGTTACATGGAAAAAGGCGTACAAAAGTTCGGCTCTCTGATACAGCGTGGGCTGGCTCGAATTATTCCGGTACGCAACCACAGCATGACGCCGGAACTTTACACCCAAAACTTTA
The DNA here is from genome assembly GCF_016649425.1 of Limnobaculum allomyrinae. Taxonomy (GTDB): domain Bacteria; phylum Pseudomonadota; class Gammaproteobacteria; order Enterobacterales; family Enterobacteriaceae; genus Limnobaculum; species Limnobaculum allomyrinae. The sequence goes on along the minus strand of NZ_JADRCR010000002.1, from coordinate 394,804 downwards.
CCGCATTAATCGTCCTGTTTTGTGCCGGTGGTACCGGTATCGTCGGCGCGCTCACTGAAGGAATGACGGGTAATTACCAGTTGCTGGTGGTTAAATCTATTCTCGATATTTTCACCGCCATGATTTTTGCCACCACGATGGGTGCTGCCGTCATGTCTATCGCTATTCCTCAGCTGTTGGTTCAAGGCGGGCTCTATTTTTCTGCCCGATTGATTATGCCGTATATGACAGAGATTACATTGGGGGATTTCTCCGCCTGTGGCGGCATTATTATGATTGCGGTTGGATTACGCATCGCTCAGATAAAAACCTTTGCCGTCGTCAACTTTTTACCTGCTCTAATCATCATTATTCCTGTCTCTCTGTACTGGCATAAATTTATGGGCTAATCGCACTCATCACCGATGAGGCAAGTAATAAACTACGTTCTTGTAGACTACTTTTGACAATATTCTCTGCCATGGGTTGATGGCAGAGAATAATAATAGATAAGTTAGTATTCACTCCTGAGAATAATCCCCTTCCCCACAGGTCAAACAGACTCTACAATGTGCCCTTCTCAACGGGGTGCCAAAGTAAAGCTGAGAATGTGTTTATTGTGTGAAATCACACCAGACCATACCCGTAGAACCTGATCCGGTTAATCCCGGCGGAGGGATTTGAGAGTCTGTTCAGTTTCTTCATCTACTAGCTGAATAGCTTAATTAACTCAAAGACCTTTGTTTCCAACCGAGTTATTTAGGGGAGTACAAAGTGTTCAAAAAACTCATCATCGCAATCGGGTTTCTTGCCGTTTGTCCATTACTCGCCAATGGGGCAGAAAACCGGCCAACATTAACCATCTATACCTATGATTCTTTTGCTTCTGACTGGGGCCCCGGCCCGAAGATCAAAAAAGCCTTCGAAGCACAATGCCAATGCGAATTAAAACTGGTTCCTTTAGCTGATGGTGTCTCATTGCTTAATCGTTTGAAAATGGAAGGCAAAAAAAGTACCGCAGATATGGTTCTGGGTTTAGATAACAACTTGCTGGTTGCCGCAAAACAATCAGGCCTATTCGTCCCACACAAGCTGGATGTAAATGCCCACTCACTCACCTTACCGGGCGGCTGGAAAGACGATACTTTTATCCCTTATGACTATGGCTATTTCGCCTTTGTCTACAATACAGAAAAGCTAAAGACGCCGCCTAAAAGCCTGAATGAGTTAATTGAAAGCCCGGAAAAATGGCGAGTTATCTATCAGGATCCACGCACCAGCACACCGGGACTTGGTCTACTGTTGTGGATGCAAAAAGTCTACGGCGATAAGGCTCCACAGGCCTGGCAAAAACTGGCGAAGAAAACGGTAACCGTGACCAAAGGCTGGAGTGATGCTTATGGTCTGTTCCTTAAAGGCGAGGCGGATTTAGTCCTCAGCTATACCACTTCTCCGGCTTACCACGTGATTGAAGAGAAAGATAATCGCTATGTCGCAGCCAGCTTTAGTGAAGGTCACTATATGCAGGTTGAAGTGGCAGGCCTGCTGGCTAATAGCAAACAGCCTGAATTGGCAGCTAAATTTATGGCCTTTATGATGACGCCAGCATTCCAACAGGAAATCCCAACCACTAACTGGATGTATCCGGTTATCGATATCCCACTACCGGAAGCCTTCATTCAAACGGCAAAACCAGCAGCGACGCTGGAGTTTAGCCCTGAAGATGTAGCACAACACCGCAGCTCATGGATTCAGGCATGGCAAAACGCCGTCAGCCGCTAATTCCCTCCTGGCTCTGGCCGGGTTTGATTGCCGCAACGCTGATCCTCAGCGTTGCGTTCGCGGCGTTTGCTGCGCTGTGGTTTTACTCTCCCACCGGGGATATCCGACAGCTATTGAATGATAGCTATCTGTGGCATGTCGTACGTTTCACCTTCTGGCAGGCTTTTCTGTCTGTACTGGTATCTCTGATCCCCGCTATTTTTGTTGCCCGCGCACTCTATCGCCGACGTTTTGTCGGTAGAACATTAATGTTACGCCTGTGCGCAATGACGCTGGTCTTACCGGTGCTGGTTGCAGTTTTTGGTTTACTCAGTGTATATGGTCAACGAGGCTGGCTGGCTAATATGCTTAATTCTCTGGGATTCGATTATGCCTTTTCGCCCTATGGGCTTCTGGGGATTTTGCTGGCACATGCTTTTTTCAACTTACCACTGGCAACCCGGCTCCTGCTCCAGTCGCTGGAAGGTATTGCGGTTGAACAACGTCAGTTAGCCGCTCAATTAGGTATGAACTCGTGGCAACGTTTTCGTTTTGTTGAATGGCCAGCGTTAAAGCGCCAAATCCTGCCAACCGGTGCATTAGTGTTTATGCTATGCTTTGCCAGCTTTGCTACTGTGTTATCCCTCGGTGGCGGCCCTAAAGCAACCACCGTTGAACTGGCTATTTATCAGGCGTTACATTATGACTTCGATCCTCAACGCGCCGCATTATTAGGGTTAATTCAACTGGTTTGTTGTCTGTCTATTGTTCTTCTCAGTCAACGTCTCAACCCATCATTACCCGTAGGAAATACCTATGGACAACCGTGGCGAGACCGGCAAGATTCCCGCTTAAGTAAAGTAACTGATAGCCTGCTTATTACTCTGACCTTATGTTTGCTGATTCCGCCACTGGCAGCCGTGGTATTAGACGGTATTAACAGTGCGGCTCTTGATGTGCTACGGCAAAGCGCAATGTGGCAATCATTATTCACCTCACTGCGTATTGCTGTGGCTTCCGGGTTACTCAGTCTGACGCTAACCATGATGTTATTATGGAGCAGCAGAGAGCTCCGGTTACGCCATAATCCCTGGGGAGCCAGGCTTGAAATCAGCGGCATGGTGATTTTGGCGATGCCAGCTATTGTTTTAGCCACCGGTTTCTTTTTGCTACTGAATAGTACTATCGGATTACCTGACTCTGCTGACGGCATCGTAATACTGGTTAATGCCCTGATGGCAATTCCTTATGCACTAAAAGTACTGGAAAACCCAATGCGCGATCTGGGAGAACGCTACACTTTACTTAACCTCTCCTTAGGATTAACCGGCTGGAATCGACTACGTTGGATCGAATTAAAAGCCCTGAAGCGCCCGCTAGCGCAGGCATTAGCCTTCGCCAGTGTACTGTCTATCGGTGATTTTGGCGTTATCGCGCTGTTCGGCAATGAACAATTCCGCACTTTACCCTATTATCTCTATCAACAGTTGGGAAACTATCGCAGTGAATCTGGTGCCGTGACGGCATTACTGTTATTACTGCTGTGCTTTTTCCTGTTCACTTTGATTGAACGACTTCCCGGACGTCACCATGATCGCTCTGAATAAATTAAGCTATCTTTATCCACCGCTATCCATGTGTTTTAACCTGAATATTCAGGCTGGTGAGCGTGTTGCGGTTCTTGGCCCCAGTGGAGCCGGAAAAAGCACCTTATTGCATCTGATTGCCGGGTTTGTGATGCCTGAAAGCGGCAGTTTGTGGTTGAATAATATTGAACACAGCTACACCCCACCGGCTCAGCGTCCGGTTTCTATGTTATTTCAGGAAAATAATCTGTTTGCTCATCTTACCGTTGAGCAAAACATCGGTCTTGGGCTTAATCCTGGCCTTAAACTAACATCAGAACAGCAGCAAAAACGACTGGAAATTTGCCGGCGGGTAGGACTGATTGACTATCTTGACCGTTTACCCTCTCAACTCTCCGGCGGACAGCGTCAACGTACCGCTTTGGCCCGCTGTCTGGTCAGAAATAAACCCATTCTGCTGTTAGATGAACCTTTCTCTGCTCTGGATCCCGCTTTACGCTATGACATGCTATCGCTATTGGAAAGCGTATGTGATGAGCAACAACTCACATTGATGATGGTTTCCCATAACCTGGATGATGCAGCGCGTATCGCGCCAAGAACGCTGGTTGTGGTGGAAGGCAATATCGTTTATGACGGTTCAACACAGGATCTTCTGAACGGAAAATCCGATGCGGCACGCATATTGGGTGTAACGATTTAATTCTCAGTTATTGATATTGAGTAAGTCCCCGCAAACTTACTTATCTGAAGTTAACAATTTCACTGTCCCTCGATATATAGATTGTAATTTATATATATAACTTATAGATTACACTCTATAATAAGGGGCAACATGTGGACCATTATTACTACTGAAAGATTCGATCGTTGGTTTCAGAAACAGGACAATAGTACCCAGGAAAAGATTCTCGCGGGGCTTTATCTGTTACAACAAGGCGGACCAAGAGTATCTCGCCCTTATGTTGATACGATAAATGGCTCTGTTCACAGGAATATGAAAGAGCTCAGGATACAGCATAAAGGAGTCCCCATCAGAGCACTGTTTGCTTTTGATCCACGGCGTCAGGCCATGGTGTTATGCACAGGACATAAAGGAGAAAATCCTAAGCGTTTTTACACAGAAATGCTCCCTGTTGCTGATGATGAATTCACCAAACATTTAAATACATTAGAGAGGCCATAATGGGGAACTTCAAAGACATGCTTGCTTCACGCAGTCCTGAGAGTCAGGCCCGTATTAAAGAAATGGGCGAAGAAATGTTGCTCATCTCAAAATTACACATGATCAGAGATGAACTAAAATTCTCACAAACTGATTTGGCTGAAGGCATGGGAATATCACAACCCTCTGTCGCTGCTATTGAAGCACGCGGTAATGAAATGAAAATCTCAACCTTAAAGCGTTATGTAGAATCAATGGGCGGGGAATTGCGGATAGACATTAAATTACCTACCGGAAAACATGTAATATTCGGCGTATAATCCAATAGTTCAATATTTTTCCGGCCCCAAATGCCCGCGGCCGGAAAAATATCAATCAGATAATAATCAATAACAAATATCATCAGAACAAGATGGCCCTTGTGACGCGTTATCCAGTTGGATCAGACGCGCCTTCTCTTCCTGCACTTTTACCAGAATTTCGCTAAATACACTGGCAGGCTGAGCCCCGGATACTGCATATTTATTATCAAAAACAAAAAAAGGTACTGAGGTTATCTTCAATTGCCGGGCAAAAGACTCATCAGCATGGACACTCTCTGCATAACGCTCGGAGTTCAGTACTGCCTTAACTTCCGATGGTTCCAGTCCAACTTCATTGGCCAGATTAATCAATGTATCAATATCTGCCAGATTGTGGCCATGAGTAAACATACCTTCGAATAAGGCTTCACTCATTACATCCATCACACCCTGCTCTGCGGCATAGTGTAGTAATCGATGTGCATCAAAAGTGTTAGTCGGTATCAGTTTGTCAAAATGAAAATCAAGTCCGGTCTGTTTTGCCTGTTGAGCAATATTTGCCGTCATTTCCCTGGCTTCGGGTATGCTCATGTCATATTTTTCAGAAAGATGGGTATAAATATCTTTTTGTTTTAGCTTTGGCGCACTGGGGTCCAACTCAAAACTACGCAAGACAATTTCAACGCTCTCTTTTTCCGCAAAAGATGCCAGCGCCTGTTTAAGATGGTGTTTACCGATGTAACAAAACGGGCAGGAAAAATCAGACCATATTTGTATTTTCATAATGCCACTGTCCTTTACGATAATTCTGGACTAACCGTTGAGTAAAACAGGAACAACGACGCCAGAATCTGATAAAAACGTTTAGCATAACGTTATTACCCATTATTTTGATCAAACGCCCTAACCCGATGGATACATCTAAAAAACAGGTCACAAAGAATATATCGTAGGTCATTACGGCGATTAATAAGAAGATCTTTGCTCTTTAAAGATAGAACAAAACGATTTCATTCCCAATAAAAATGAAAATAGATAACAGCTGTATGGATATACATATTAGAATAGACTTCCGATAGCTCTGTTTTTTTATTGCAATAAATGACTAAAGGTAAGCATACGGTGAATTCAGTTCGACAAGGTTTTATCCTGACACGTCACTGGCGGGATACCCCTTCGGGTATTGAAATTGACTACTGGCTGGCAACAGACAGTGGTCCACAACGTATACGCTTACCATTACAACAAGCCGTTGCGTTTTCACCGGCATCCAGCAATACCCGCATTACCTCACTACTCTCCTCGGAGCGGGGTTGGAATTTACGCCCGCTGGAAATGCAGGATTTTAGCTGCCAACCGGTAGATGGATTGTACTGCCGCCAATATCGCCAGCTACAACGAATAGAAAAAAACCTGAACGAATCAGGCATTACACTCTATGAAGCGGATATCCGCCCTCCGGAGCGCTATCTGATGGAGCGTTTTATTACGGCGCCAGTGTGGTTTCAGGGGGAACAAGCCCCGGATGGCAGCCTGATCAATGCGCAAATAAAAGCAGCGCCAGATTATCGTCCCAGCCTGAGTACCGTTTCTCTGGATATTGAAACCACAGAACACGGCGAACTTTATTCTATTGGTTTGTATGGGTGCGGGCAAAAGCAGGTTTACATGCTCGGCCCGGAGAATGGCACGCCTCATCAAAGTGACTTTCATCTTGAATATGTCGCCAGTCGCCCTTTATTACTGCAAAAACTAAACCAATGGATCGCACAATACGATCCTGATGCCATTATTGGCTGGAATCTGGTGCAGTTCGATTTACGCGTATTACAAAAACATGCGGAACGCTATCAGATCCCCCTCACTTTTGGTCGTGATAATAGCCCGTTGGAATGGCGCGAACACGGCTTCAAACAGGGCCATTTCTTTGCCTCTGCCAGTGGACGATTAATCATTGATGGTATTGAAGCGTTAAAAAGCGCCACCTGGAATTTTGCCTCTTTCAGTCTGGAAAATGTTGCCCGGGAATTATTGAACGAAGGGAAAGCGATCGATAATCCCTATCAGCGAATGGATGAAATCAATCGCATGTTCAGGGAAGATAAACCCGCGCTGGCTTACTACAACCTGATGGACTGCGTGCTGGTTACTCGCATTTTTGATAAAACCCAATTAATGACTTTCTTGTTAGAACGGGCAACGGTGACCGGATTAGCCACTGACCGCAGCGGCGGTTCGGTTGCAGCATTTACCCATCTCTACCTTCCACGAATGCATCGAATTGGTTACGTGGCGCCTAATTTAGGTACCTTACCGGAAGAGCATAGCCCCGGAGGCTATGTGATGTCTTCTACTCCCGGACTGTATGACTCGGTACTGGTTCTGGATTATAAAAGCCTGTATCCCTCAATTATTCGTACTTTTCTCATTGACCCGGTGGGGCTGATTGCAGGCACCTTAAAAGAAGATCAACAACAAACAGTACCCGGTTTTCGCCATGCTCGCTTTTCCCGAACCACCCACTGTTTGCCCGACATTGTTGAACAAATCTGGCGTGGACGTGAAGCGGCTAAGCGTTCTGAGAATAAACCACTGTCTCAGGCGCTGAAAATTATCATGAATGCCTTTTATGGCGTACTGGGTTCCAGCGGCTGTCGCTTTTTCGATCCTCGTCTCGCATCATCAATAACGCTGCGGGGGCATGAAATTATGCTAAAAACCCGCGAGCTGATTGAACAACAGGGTTATCAGGTGATCTACGGAGATACGGACTCAACGTTTGTCTGGCTAAAAAAGGCTCACACTAATCAACAGGCTAATCAAATAGGGCGAGAGCTGGTTAAGCATGTTAATCAGTGGTGGAAAACCATGCTAAAAGAGGAAATGGGTCTTGAATCAGCACTGGAACTGGAGTTTGAAACCCACTTTAATCGATTTTTAATGCCAACGATTCGCGGAGCCGAACAGGGCAGTAAAAAACGCTATGCTGGCCTGATATTAAACGATAATGGTGATGACGAGATCGTTTATAAAGGCATGGAAACGGTACGAACCGACTGGACTCCGTTAGCGCAACACTTCCAGCAACAGTTGTACTCATTAATCTTCCATAACCAGCCCTATCAGGAATTTATTCGTGATTATGTGGCAAAAACCCTTAATGGTGAATTTGATCAACAACTGGTCTACAGCAAGCGACTGCGTCGACGTCTGTCCGAATACCAGAAAAATGTCCCGCCACATGCCAGAGCCGCAAAGCTGGCCGATGAATATAATCAGGCCCATGGTCGCCCTCTGCAATATCAGAATGGCGGTACCATTCGTTATTTAATTACCCTGCAGGGGCCGCAACCTTTGGAAAATCTACAATCACCCATTGACTATCAGCACTATATTTCTCGTCAGTTAGAACCGATTGCTGATGCAATATTGCCGTTTATGCACGATAATTTTGATTCACTGGTTACTGGTCAAATGGGGTTGTTTTAACGCCCGCCGATCATTACCATAGCGCCCTTGCTCCATACCCCTAATAATCATCGTAATAAGTGACTACGTTGTGTTCCATCGATCCCCGATGGCGACCTTGGGGTAAATGTTAATTAATGAGAAGCCGATAAATATATGCCCTTTACTTTAGGTCAGCGCTGGATTAGCGATACGGAAAGTGATTTAGGACTAGGAACAGTCGTTGCGCAGGATGCCCGAACCGTAACTTTATTGTTCCCTGCCATTGGGGAGAATCGGCTGTATGCTAAAGCTGACTCTCCGATAACCCGCGTCATGTTTAATCCGGGAGATACCATAACCAGCCACGAAGGTTGGCAGTTACTGGTTGACAGCGTTAAAGAAGAAAATGGCGTTCTGACCTATATCGGTCGCCGTCTTGATACCAATGAAGAAAATACCACCCTGCGGGAAGTGATGCTGGACAGCAAACTGACGTTCAGCAAACCACAGGATCGCCTGTTTGCCGGCCAGCTCGATCGTATGGATCGCTTTAGCCTGCGCTACCGGGCAAGAAAATATCAAAGTGAACAGTATCGTATGCCATGGAGCGGGCTGACCGGCATACGCGCCAGCTTAATTCCCCACCAATTACACATTGCCAATGAAGTTGGCCATCGTCATGCCCCACGGGTGTTACTGGCTGATGAAGTGGGTCTGGGGAAAACCATTGAAGCCGGAATGATTATCCATCAACAATTGCTGGCGGGTCGGGTTGAGCGAGTATTGATTGTGGTACCGGAAACCCTGCAACACCAGTGGCTGGTTGAGATGCTGCGTCGCTTTAACCTGCATTTTTCTTTGTTTGATGAAGAGCGCTATGCCGAAAGCCGTCAGGACTTCGAAAACCCATTCGAAACCGAACAACTGGTTATCTGTTCGCTGAATTTTGTTTGCCAAAGCAAACAACGCCTGAACGATCTGGTGGAAGCTAACTGGGATATGCTGGTGGTTGATGAAGCTCACCATCTGGCCTGGAGCGAAGAGGCCCCAAGCCGTAACTATCTGGCTATTGAACAGCTGGCTCAACATACGCCGAGCGTATTGCTGCTGACGGCAACGCCGGAACAACTGGGACAGGAGAGCCATTTTGCCCGTCTGCGCCTGCTGGATCCGGATCGCTTCCATGATTATCAGGAATTCGTCGACGAACAGCAGAAATACCGCCCGGTTGCCGACGCTGTCAGCCTGTTAGTCAGCGGCGAAAAGCTGGACGACCAGGCAAAAAACTCCCTGAGTGAATTAATCAGCGAGCAGGATATTGAACCGCTATTAAAAGCGGCCAATCTTGACAGCGAAGAGAATGAATCAGCCCGTACAGAACTGGTTAATATGCTGATGGATCGTCACGGCACCAGCCGCGTTCTGTTCCGTAACACCCGTCAGGGTGTGAAAGGCTTCCCTATTCGCTATTTGCACCAGATTAAACTTCCTCTGCCGACACAGTACCAAACCGCGTTTAAAGTCGCGAAAATAATGAATGGCAAAAAGCCAATTGGTACTCAGGCTCATGACATGCTTTATCCTGAACAAATCTTCCAAAATTTTGAAGGAGATAGCGTTAGCTGGCTGAATTTTGATCCCCGCGTTGAGTGGCTGATGGAGTACCTGAAGCAAAATCGTAGCGAAAAGATTCTGGTTATTTGTGCACAAGCTGCAACGGCTTTACAGCTTGAGCAGACGCTGCGTGAGCGCGAAGGCATCCACGCTGCCGTATTCCATGAAGGCTTATCCATCATTGAACGTGACCGTGCGGCCGCCTGGTTTGCCGCTGAAGAGAATGGTGCTCAGGTTCTGTTGTGTTCTGAAATAGGTTCTGAAGGCCGTAACTTCCAGTTTGCCAGCCGGTTAGTGATGTTTGACCTGCCGTTTAATCCGGATCTGTTAGAACAGCGAATTGGTCGTCTGGATCGTATTGGTCAAACTCGCGATATCCAAATTATCGTGCCTTATCTGGAAAATACCGCTCAGGCTATTCTGATTCGTTGGTTCCATGAAGGGCTGGATGCTTTTGAACACACCTGCCCAACCGGACGCCCGGTATATGATGCGGTGCATGATGAACTGATGACTTATCTTGCTGAACCTGCTGAACAGGCAGGCTTTGATGATTTTATCCAGCGTTGTCATGCGAAGCATCTTAGCCTGAAGGCTCAGTTAGAAAATGGTCGTGACCGCCTGCTGGAGATGAACTCCAACGGTGGAGAACGAGCTCAGGCACTGGTTCAGTCGATTGCCGAACAGGATAACAACGTTGACCTGATAGGCTTCACTATCAATCTGTTTGATATTATTGGTATTAATCAGGAAGATGACAGCGATAACCTGATGATCCTTACCCCTTCTGACCATATGCTGGTGCCAGATTTTCCGGGGATTCCGCAAGATGGCTGTACCATTACCTTTGACCGGGAAAAAGCACTGTCACGGGAAGATGCGCAGTTTATCAGTTGGGAGCACCCGATTGTCCGCAACGGTCTGGATTTAATTCTGTCAGGGGATACCGGAAGTTGCGCAGTTTCGCTACTGAAAAATAAGGCTCTGCCTGTTGGTACCATGCTAATGGAACTGATCTATGTGGTTGAAGCTCAGGCGCCAAAAAACTTACAGCTTACCCGTTTCCTGCCGCCAACACCGATTCGCATGATGCTGGATCGCAAAGGCACAAATCTTGCTGCGCAGGTTGGTTTTGAAAGTTTTAACCGTCAACTCAGTGCTGTCAATCGCCATACCGGTAGCAAGCTGGTTAATGCGGTACAAAAAGACATTCATGAAGTACTGCAAATGGCAGAAGCAGAAATCGCCAAACAGGCTCAGGCATTGATTGATGGTGCCAAGCAGGAGGCAGATGATACTCTGACGCTGGAATTTAATCGTCTGAATGCCTTGAAAGCGGTGAACCCAACCATTCGCGATGACGAGCTGGAAGCCATTGAGGATAATCGTCAACAGATTCTCAGTTGCCTGCAACAAGCCAGTTGGCGACTGGATGCTCTGCGTATGATAGTCGTTACCCACCAATAACGATGATTCAGGATACCGGTTGCTACTCTGTGTACAACCGGTATCAGTACTGACTCTGACCTGACGTCACCGGAGATTCTTCAACATGATGGAAGCCTATCATCCTTCACAAGATCCATGGTTATACATTCTGTATCAGGATGAACATATCATGGTGGTGAATAAACCCAGTGGCTTGCTCTCCGTTCCCGGCAAAGCACCGGAACATCACGACAGTATTATGGCGCGAATTCAACGTGATTTCCCCACAGCTGAATCCGTCCATCGATTGGATATGGCGACCAGCGGTGTGATGGTAGTGGCGTTAAACAAAACGGCAGAACGAGAATTAAAGCGGCAATTTCGCGAACGTGAACCGAAAAAGTCCTATATTGCCCGCGTCTGGGGACATCTGGAAAAAGATGAGGGACTGATTGATTTACCGTTGATTTGCGACTGGCCAAATCGACCGAAACAAAAAGTCTGTTATGACACAGGTAAAAGCGCCCAAACGGAATATCAGGTAATCAGCCGTGACGATGATGGCTCCACACGGGTAAAACTTATGCCAATTACCGGGCGTTCTCATCAGTTACGTGTACATATGCTGGAAATGGGCCATCCAATATTAGGTGATAAGTTTTATGCTCACCCGGAGGCTAAGGCAATGGCTTCACGGCTACAACTACATGCTCAGGAATTATGCATCCATCACCCGGCTTTCGGTGGCCCAATGCACTTTAAATGTGAGCCAGATTTTTAGTCTGTTGCACCCGATGCTCTTCAGGTACATACCTGAAGATGGTTCAGAATTTCGTCCACACAACCGTCGACATCCTTACCTGCACTATCAACCACAATGCGCGGACGTCTCCACTCCTGATACTCTTTTTCTACGATCTGCTGCCAAACGGGTAATACCAGATGAGGAATATCACTCTGGCGAGATTCGACCCGCTGACGGTGTTCATCGATATCGCTACAGATAATCTCAATATCCACACCGGGAACGTCTGCATCAGAAGCGACTTGCATCCAGCTATCCCGCGACCAACTAACGGGATTCACACAATCCGCAATCACCGTTTGCCCTAACATCAAATTATCTTTTGCCAACAGATAGCTGGTGTCGTACCCGGAGGTTCCCACATCTTTCAGCAGCACACCAGCGTTACGAATGGCTTGTTCAATGGAGTCTATTCTAAGGTAAACGCCGCCCATCTTTTTTGTCAGTGCTTTGGCTATTGAAGTTTTACCGACACCCGGTAACCCGCTGAATACGATTAACATCTAAGCCTCCAGTCAATTAAGATGAGTCATTTCTGACTTGCGCAAATCTTTACTTCTGGTTTATCTCCAGCTTGAACGGATGGCTTTAAACGGATAGGTGTGAAAGATGACGCTCTCCGTTTCAAAGATCCGGACAACTGATACCGTTTTGGCGGTTACCTTGAGCTTTTGATTGGAAAAAACTCAAGGTAATGAATATATGAAAAAATAATGTACTGCAACATACCAAGCTTTGGCTTAATTACCCACGCTTTTTAACTGATAATGTTCAACCAATCGCACAAAAAGGGGATTAATTATTTAAAACCCTTCTCTCGCTTAATTAAATCATAGGCGCCCTGAATCTCCTGCGCTTTCTGTTTAGCCATTTCCATCATCTCTTGCGGTAAACCTTTTGCTACCAGTTTATCAGGGTGATGTTCTGTCATTAATTTGCGATAGGCGCGTTTAATGGTGGCTGCATCATCGGTTGTTTTTACACCTAACACTTTACAGGCATCTTCCAGTGTAGGCCCGGATGCAGGACGATATCCGCTATTTTGTTGACCTTGCCATCCACCGGACTGCCCAAACTGGCGGCCACTATCTATCATGCTTAGCAATTGATCCAACTGCACGCGGGAAATGCCCAACTCTTCAGCAATAACATACAGTACTTGCCGTTCATTAGGGTGCAGTACTCCGTCAGCAAACGCAGCCTGTAACTGAATCTCCAGGAACATACGAATCAAATCGGCACGACCAAAACAGATACTTTTTAGCTCACGCAATTTTTCCCGCAAAGGGTAACCACTCTGTTTACCTTCGCGAAATGCCTGCTGCGCATCGCTGCGACGTGGGCCATGTATTTGCATGCGATCCATGATCATCGATGCATTTTGAATATCAACTTCGGTTACCCGGCCTTTTGATTTGGTCAAATGGCCCATCACCTGAAAGGTGGTGCGGAAAAATAGCGCCTGACGCGCCTGCTGATTGGCAAAAAAACCACCGCGACGAGCACGTCTTACATTGTCTACCATGTGGCCAACTATCAGCCCCAGAACGATTGCCCAGAAGCCGCCGCCGGATATCACACCTAAAATAACCCCAAGGATTTTTCCCCAATACTGCATATCACCCTCAATTGACAATGCCGTCTGTCGTAAATTGCATTATCATACCTGCCAAATATTGAACCACCTAACGGTGATGGTAAGATTTAACGCTGGTGTAACAGAGACGAGTACGATAATCTCATCGGGTTTGCTTCTGCCTACATAGCCGTAACCAACGGAATACCAAGAATAACCGTATGAAAAAACGTTATCCCACACTGCTGGCCACCACAATTTGGATGGCATTATATAGCCAGAATGCCTTGGCTAACCCTCTGGCCGAACAATGTCGGCTTGGAATCCCCATTTATGAGCGTCCGTTGGTGTCGGGCGATCCGAACGCTTTACCGGTCAATATTGAATCTGATGACAGTCAGGTAAACTACCCTGAGAGTGCCATTTTTACCGGCAACGTTATTGTTCAGCAGGGTAATCGGCTAATGATTGCCGATCAGGCAGAAGTCAACCAGACAGAACAGCAAGGTCAGTCAGAGCCTATCCGTACCGTTACGGCAACCGGCAACGTTAAGTATGATGACAATATGATCAAACTTAGCGGCCCAAAAGCCTGGTCTAATTTAAATACCAAAGATACCGATCTTTATCAGGGCAACTATCAGATGGTTGGACGCCAGGGGCGTGGCCAGGCTGATACCATGAAACTGCGGGAAGACAACCGTTACGCCATTTTAGAAAACGGTACCTTCACCTCCTGTCTGCCTGACGATAATAGCTGGAGCGTAGTCGGTTCCGAAATTATTCATGACAATGAAGAAGAGCTGGCAGAAATCTGGAACGCCCGATTTAAGATTGGGCCGGTGCCGGTGTTCTACAGCCCTTATTTACAGTTACCTACCGGTAATAAGCGTCGTTCCGGTTTCCTGTTACCAAATGCTAAGTACGGTAACAACAGCGGTTTCGAATTTATCCTGCCGTATTACTGGAACATTGCACCAAACTTCGATGCCACCATTACGCCGCACTATATCGAGCAGCGTGGAATGCAGTTCCAGAATGAGTTCCGTTACTTACTCTCCCCTGGTGCCGGTATCATGGAGTTTGACTGGCTGAAAAGCGATGACCAGTACGCCTCCGATTTCCCAAATGAAGACAATACCGACCGTTGGTTATTCTACTGGAATCACAATGGTGTAATGGATCAACACTGGCGTTTCAATATTGACTATACCAAGCTCAGTGACAGCCGTTATTTAAGTGACTTTACCAGCGAATACGGTTCCAGTACTGATGGCTACGCTACCCAGAAATATAGCGTGGGATATGCTAATCAGAACTGGGATGCGACTATCGCAATGAAAAAATTCCAGATCTTCGCCAGCGGCGGTAACATTAACGCCTATCGCGCAGAGCCACAAATAGATATCAATAACTACCTGTACAACATTGCAGGTTTCGACTTGCATACTTATGGTCAGTTATCCAAATTCTCCAGTGAGAACCCAAATAACCCAACCGCAGTGCGGGCACACCTTGAGCCAACATTTAACTATCCAATCGCCAATAACTGGGGAAGTATTGATAGTGAATTCAAATTGATGGCCACTCACTACGAACAAGATTTCTCAGATAACTTCTATAAATATTATGGTACCAGAGCCCCGGATCTGAAAGATTCAGTCAATCGGGTATTACCGCAATACAAAATTTCCGGCAAAGTAGTATTTGACCGCCCAATGGATACCTGGGAGGACTTTACTCAGACGCTGGAACCACGGGTTCAATATCTCTATGTTCCCTATAAGGATCAGAGTGATATTTATGTGTATGACTCAACATTACTACAGTCAGACTACACCGGCCTGTTCCGCGATCGTACTTATGGTGGTCTGGATCGTATCGCCTCAGCAAATCAGGTAACCACCGGTTTAACTACCCGAGTTTATGACGATCGCCAAAATGAGCGTTTTAACGCCTCAATCGGACAAATCTATTTCTTCGAGAAATCCCGTACTGGTGATGACGATTACTACTCAAACAAAATAGATGAGAATAAAGAAACCGGCAGCGTAGTCTGGGCGGCTGACAGCTACTGGAAAATTGACTCTAACTTTGGCCTGCGCGGTGGCGTACAATATGATACCCGTCTGGATACTTTCGCTGTCGGCAATGCGGTAGCAGAATATCGTAAAGACAGCGAGCGTGTTGTTCAGCTTAGCTATCGTTATGCCAGCAAAGAGTATGTGTCAGCCATGACCACTAATATATCTAACGGTTATACCGCGTATAATCAGGATATTTCACAAGTTGGTGGCATCGCAACCTGGCCAATTGCAGACAGATGGTCTGTTACTGGCGCATATTACTATGACACGAAACTAAAACAGTCTGCCGATGGTCTAATAGGCGTTCAGTACAATACTTGCTGTTGGGCAATTGGTGTTGGCTATGAACGGAAAATTATTGGCTGGAACTCGAAGGGTGACTTCCAGAGCGATTACGACAACAAGGTATCTTTTAACATCGAACTGCGCGGCTTAAGTGGCAACCACAACTTAGGCGGAAGCAAAATGTTACGTACCGGAATTTTGCCATATCAACAGGCTTTCTGATATCCATCGTGAAAACGTTGGTATTATTTTTAAGATAAACCGCCCCGTGCGGATGGACTATATGAGAAAAGTAATGAAAAACTGGAGATCGCTTGCCGCAAGTCTGGCGCTCTGTGCATCAGTCACTTCAATGTCATTGGCTTCGCATGCTGTACTTGCTGCACCTGCAGGACAACACGTTGACCGCGTTGCGGCCATCGTCAATAACGGCGTTGTTTTAGAAAGTGACGTCAATAATATGATGTCTTCTGTAAAGAATGGCGCTCGTCGCGCTGGCCAACAACTGCCAGATGATGCAACCCTACGTAGCCAAATTACTGAAAGACTGATTATGGATAGCATCATTAGTCAGTTAGGTACCAGCATGGGTATTAAGATTGATGATGCTCAGCTTGATAAAGGTATTGCTGATATTGCTCAACAAAACCGTATGAGCGTAGCTCAGTTAAAAAGCCGTCTTTCTGCCGAAGGAATGAACTACAAAACTTACCGTGAGCAAATCCGTAAAGAGATGCTGATGAGTGAAGTACGTAATAACGAAGTTCGCCGTCGGGTTACCGTATTACCTCAGGAAGTTGACGCCTTAGCCGGTCAAATGGCTAATCAGTTAGATGCCAGCGCTGAACTGAACCTGAGTCATATCATGATTCCTTTAGGTGAAAACCCAAGCCCGGATCAGGTTGCTAAAGCCGATGAACAAGCAAAAAGCATCGTTGAGCAATTAAAAAATGGTGCTGATTTCGGCAAAATGGCGGCAACTTATTCAGCAGACCCACAAGCGCTGAGAGGCGGAAAAATGGGTTGGGCTAAAATGCAGGAACTGCCATCCATTTTTGCCAGCGAACTGCAATCATCCCAAAAAGGTGGCATTGTTGGGCCAATTCGTTCTCGCGTCGGCTTCCACATTTTAAAAGTAAACGATATTCGTGGTGAGCAGAAATCCATTTCTGTTATGGAAGTACATGCTCGCCATATTCTGATTCGCCCGACGGTTGTTGTAACAGACGATCAGGCCAGAGCTCAATTGGCTTCTATTGCTGATGATATCCGCAGTGGAAAAGCGGATTTTGCCGAAATGGCACGCAAATATTCTGAAGATCCCGGTTCTGCCCGTCAGGGTGGTGATATGGGCTGGTCTTCACCGGAAGTGTTTGATCCGGCATTCCGCGATGCTCTGATGCGTCTGCAGAAGAATGAGATTAGTGCCCCCATTCGCTCTTCATTTGGCTGGCATCTGATCCAACTGTTGGATACCCGTCAGGTTGATAAAACTGACGTTGCTCAGAAAGATCGCGCTTACCGCATGCTGTTCAACCGTAAGTTCTCTGAAGAAGTACCTAGCTGGATGCAAGAAATTCGCGCCAGTGCTTACGTTAAAATCATGAACGGTAGCAACAGCAGCAGTACCAGCAATAATGGTCAGTAATATTCAGCGCGTGGTGATCACACCGGGAGAACCTGCCGGTGTGGGGCCTGACTTAATCGTTCAACTGGCTCAGCGGGAATGGCCCGTTGAGTTGGTAGTCTGTGCCGCGCCAGAATTGCTCCAACAAAGGGCAGCCCTCCTTGGGCTGCCTTTGCAATTACGTGTTTACCAGCCAGAACAATCTCCTCAACCTCAGGAGAAAGGCACACTAACCATTTTACCGGTTAAATTAAGCCATCCTGTTACTCCAGGAGAGCTTAATGTCCAAAACAGCCAGTACGTTATAGACACGTTGGCTCGCGCCTGTGACGGCTGCCTGAGTGGTGAATTTGCCGCATTGATTACCGGCCCGGTGCATAAGGGCATTATCAATGATGCCGGACATGCCTTTACCGGCCACACCGAATTTTTTGCAGAACGAAGCCATCGGCAGCGTGTGGTAATGATGCTGGCAACGGAAGAGTTACGCGTTGCTTTAGTGACCACCCATTTACCGCTATCCCGCGTTTCTGAAGCAATTACACCCGAGAGTTTGACGGAAACTATCACCATTCTGAATCATGATTTGGTTACTCAGTTTGGTATTCCACACCCACAAATTTACGTTTGTGGACTGAACCCTCATGCAGGTGAAGGCGGCCATATGGGTCATGAAGAGATAGATGTTATCTCTCCTACTCTGGAAAAATTGCGCCAACAGGGAATTAACCTGATTGGGCCACTTCCGGCAGATACCCTATTTCAGCCTAAATATTTACAACATGCTGATGCAGTATTAGCCATGTACCACGATCAGGGATTACCTGTTTTGAAATATCAAGGATTCGGCCGGGCAGTGAATATCACACTGGGTCTTCCTTTTATCAGAACCTCTGTCGACCATGGCACCGCATTAGACCTTGCCGCTACAGGTACTGCCGATTCAGGTAGTTTTACCGTTGCGCTTAATCTCGCTATTAAAATGATAAATAATCGTAATGAATAATCGTGTTCATCAGGGCCACTTTGCCCGCAAACGTTTTGGGCAAAACTTTTTAAGCGATCCCTATGTGATCGACAGCATCGTCTCGGCGATTCATCCACAACCGGGGCAGGCTATGCTGGAAATTGGCCCGGGCCTGGCGGCATTAACCGAACCTGTCGCCGAGCGTTTAGAGCACATGACCGTTATCGAGCTGGATCGCGATCTGGCTGCACGTCTGGCAGTAAACCCTAAGTTGAAAGATAAGCTGACTATCTATCAGCAAGATGCTATGACCTTTGACTTTGCAGCGCTGGCGAAAGAAATGGGGCAACCGTTAAGAGTATTTGGTAACCTGCCCTATAACATCTCAACGCCGCTGATGTTCCATCTTTTCAGCTATACTAATGCGATAAGTGACATGCATTTTATGTTACAGAAAGAAGTCGTTAACCGGTTGGTGGCAGGGGAAAATAGCAAAACCTACGGTCGGTTAAGTGTGATGGCGCAATATTATTGCCGGATCATTCCGGTACTGGAAGTGCCACCAACGGCATTTCGCCCTGCACCAAAAGTAGACTCAGCGGTAGTACGTTTGATTCCGCATGACAGCATCCCCTATCCTGTAGAAGATATCCGTATCCTGAGTCGTCTGACTACAGAGGCATTCAATCAACGGCGTAAAACGATTCGCAATAGTCTGGGCCACCTGTTCACACCAGAGCAACTGACTGAACTGGGCTTAGACCTCAATATGCGAGCAGAAAATATCTCTGTTGAACTGTATTGCAAAATGGCAAATTGGTTATCAACCAAAGGCACCAAACTGCCGGAGGCTGAACAGGAGTAATACCGTGATCGATAAACCCAGGATTTTTATTCAGGCACAAAGTTTCTATGTTGAAGCCCAGTCATTGCCGGATGAAGAGCGTTTTGTTTTTGCTTATACCATGACAGTTCGCAACCTGGGCCGGGAGCAGGTACAGCTTCTTAGCCGATATTGGCTCATTACTAATGCTAACGGCAAACACACTGAGGTTCAGGGTGAGGGCGTTATTGGTGAACAACCGATTATTTCGGCAGGTAGCGAGTTTCAATATACCAGCGGCGCTATTCTGGAAACGCCTCTGGGCACAATGGAAGGCCACTACAATATGATCGATCATATGGGGCAACCATTTCAGATAGTGATTCCGGTATTCCGCCTGGCGATTCCGTCCCTGATTCACTAAAAAAGATTCAATAATAATAAAAAGGTTAGCTCCCGCTTATGGCAACACTTTTAGTCGGTGATGTGCACGGTTGTTTTCAGGAACTACAGGCTTTGCTGGCTCAAGCCAGTTTTAACCCCGCCACAGATACTCTCTGGCTAACGGGCGATTTAGTTGCCCGAGGCCCGGACTCCCTTGAAGTTCTCCGTTATGTTCGATCGCTGGGCGATTCAGTCCGCATTGTATTGGGCAACCATGACCTTCATCTGTTGGCGATTTATGCCGGTATTAGCCGCAATAAACCGAAAGATAACCTGACCGAATTGCTGGAAGCACCGGACTGTGACGAATTAATCAACTGGTTACGTCGTCAGCCCGTGCTACAGGTAGACGAAGAAAAAGCGTTGGTAATGGGACATGCTGGTATCACGCCTCAGTGGGATATCGATACCGCCAAACGCTGCGCCCGTGAGATTGAAGCCATTCTCTCCAGCGATAGCTATCCGCTGTTTTTAGACTCCATGTATGGCGATTTACCAAACTGCTGGCACGACGAGCTATCAGGCTTACCCAGATTGCGCTATGCCACCAATGCGCTAACCCGCATGCGTTACTGCTACCCTAACGGCTGTCTGGATATGATCTGTAAAGACGTGCCTAAAAAAGCACCCGCGCCGTTAAAACCCTGGTTTGAACTCTCCGGCCCGGTTTCTGAAAATTACTCAATCGCTTTCGGACACTGGGCTTCGCTGGAAGGAAAAGGTGCGCCTGAAGGGATTTATGCGTTGGATACCGGCTGCTGCTGGGGAGGCAAACTCACCATGCTGAGATGGGAAGATAAACAATACTTTCAGCAAGACTCTTTGGCGAAAACTACCGAAGCGGATGGCTAAAACCGATCCGACACATCATTCTGATGTGTCGGAAAAACATTACTTTTGTCGTTCCAATATTTCGAACTGATAAGCGTGCGGGTTCTTCTCATCGGCCTCATGGCGCTGAGAAAAGACCTGACGCCATGCCAATTGCTGGTAATCAGGAAAATGAGTATCTCCCGCCAGTTCGGCATCAATATGGGTCAGATATAGCCTGTCAGCCTGCACTAATGCCTGCTGATAGACGCTACCACCGCCAATAATCATCACCTCTTCCACTTCACCCGCCGCCTGAATAGCCTGCTCCAGTGAAGTCACCCAGGTAACTCTTTCATCGGTTTGAGGTTGTCGGCTGATCACAATATTCAACCGGCCTGGTAGCGGACGGCCAATAGACTGGTAGGTATTACGCCCCATAATTATCGGTTTATTCAGGGTATTTTGTTTAAACCAGGCCAGATCGGCGGGAAGATGCCAGGGCATGGTATTCTCTGCACCAATCACCCGGTTTGCTGCCATGGCGGCAATCAGACTAATAATCATAACAACATCCTGCTAACGGGCGCTTATACGCTGGGTTTACGGCGATACAACCACAATGCCGGTAAAGAAAGCCCTATGGACAATGCTCCAACGATAAATGAAGCCCTTAAAAAATAAGTAATCATGGTTTCAAACAGTTCGGCAGAATACCCCTTATGGGAGATCTCTACCAGCGCAATCATGGCCTTATAGGCAAAAACACCGGGGAACATAGGGATCACCGCAGCAACGGTAAATACTTTAGGATGGGCGAGAAAACGTCGTGACCAACGAATACCGATAGTACCTATCAGCATAGAGGTCAGTAATGTGCTCCATTCCAGAGGAAACTGATAATAAATTAATATGGTTCGGCAGGCATACCCTATCGCCCCCAACAAGGCACAATACTTCAGCGCCTTTACCGGTACATTAAATACCAGAGCAAAACCAACCGCCGGAATAGCTGCCAGAAACATATTTTCAATAAGCGTTAATATCAGGTTCATAGCCAGCTCCTAAATCCCCAGACGGTTATTGCTACCACAACCCCGATACAGGTTGAAAGGGTTAACAAACTGGCCATCACCCAACGGGCAATGCCGGTATTAATATGTCCTTTAAACATATCCGCCACCGAGTTGATCAGCGGGAAACCAGGAACCAATAGCAATACGCTGGAAGCCATGGCTATTGACGCTTTGTCAATCTCCATCCAGTCCACCAACCAACCCGCAACGGTAGTTGCCACAAAGGCGGTGGCAAAAAAGTTGATTAGCGGGTTAATCTGGAAAGAGGTGATAACCTGACGGGAATACATGGCCACACCACTGGCTAACAACGTGGCCAGCACTGCATCCCAACCACCACCGGCCAGTTTACAGAAGCTGGCGCAGGATAATCCCACCATCAGTACCATTAACCAACGTGGATAGCGTAACGGCTTAATGTGATTTAAGCGTTTTTCTACCTCATCAATGCCGAGTAAACGGTGCTCAGTGAGTATCACTATTCGCTGGACTTCGGTTACCACATGCATATTTATGCCACGATCGACATTCTTACGGGTTGAAGTGAGGCAGTGGCCTTTATAGATGGTACTCAGCACAATCGCATTTGCGGAGATAGAACTTTCTACTTCATCAACCCCCAGTGCTTTACCAAGGCGAGTAGAAAGCTGCTCTACCAACATACTTTCCGCACCGTGCTGCAACAATAACAGCGCGCACTGTATACACAAACGGGTGATCTCCCGCTGGCGTTGATGGACTTTATCAAATTCCACTTTATGTTTACCTGAGTGAAATAGAGAGGAAATAAACGGATAAACCCTACCGTTTGCCGGGCTATTAAAAGCGCCAGTAAGAATAGCACTGATTTTTAAACCGCTTCAAACGCTCAGTTACTGTTTATTATGGTTTTTAAAGTTTAGGTGCAGATTATCAAAGAGGCTAATTTCCACAGTATGTGGGTCAACGAAGATTTAGTCTGGTGTAAGTTTCGTCCACTCATCTATTCAGCCCCATACACATAGGGCTGAATAGTTAAACCAATTATCCATTCACTACTTCAACAACTGATGCATCTCCTGAACGGAAATCACTTTTTCCGTTGGGTCCGCATTCATTGCCATCGTAGTAGCAAAACCACCGTTTAGCGTGGTGTCGTAGTGAACTTTATACTGAAGTGCACTACGGCGAATCAGCTTAGAGTCCTCAATGGCCTGACGCCCTTCAGTGGTATTGACAATGTAGTTATACTCACCGTTTTTAATCCGGTCCTGAATGTGCGGACGACCTTCGTGCACCTTATTCACCAGCCGTGGATTAATACCTGCTTCGCCTAACACGACGGCAGTACCGTGAGTGGCATCCAAATCAAAGCCCTGCTTAAGCAGTTTGGCGGCTAAATCAACCACCCGGGCTTTATCGCCTTCACGCACGGATAACAGTGCCCGACCACGCGGGATCCGGTTTGGACTGCTGCCCAACATCGCCTTAGCAAACGCTTCAGCAAAGCTGCGGCCAACGCCCATCACTTCACCGGTTGAACGCATTTCTGGCCCCAGAATTGGATCTACTCCCGGGAATTTATTGAATGGCAGCACCACTTCTTTTACCGAGTAGTAAGGTGGAATAACTTCTTTGGTTACGCCTTGTTCCAACAATGATTTACCCGCCATTACCCGCGCAGCGACTTTAGCCAGTGGTACGCCGGTTGCTTTGGAAACAAACGGGACAGTACGAGCGGCACGAGGGTTAACTTCTATCAGATAAACATCGTTTCCTTTGACCGCAAACTGCACGTTCATTAAGCCACGGACGCAGAGTTCAAATGCCAGCTTTTCAACCTGTCTGCGCATTTCATCCTGAATATCCTGACTTAAGGTGTAAGCCGGTAATGAACAGGCCGAATCACCGGAGTGAACCCCTGCCTGTTCGATGTGCTCCATAATGCCGCCGATCAGCACACGTTCACCATCACAGATAGCATCAACATCCACTTCAATGGCATCATCCAGGAAGCGATCCAGTAGCACTGGCGCATCGTTAGAAACGCTAACGGCTGTCTGGAAGTAGCGACGCAGATCGGTTTCGTCATAGACGATTTCCATTGCTCGTCCGCCCAACACATAAGAAGGACGAACCACCAGCGGATAACCAATACCAGCCGCCTTATCTACCGCCATTTCAATGGCAGATACCGTTGCGTTTGCCGGCTGTTTCAAGCCCAGACGATGAACCGCCTGTTGGAAGCGTTCGCGGTCTTCTGCCCGGTCAATGGCATCCGGCGAGGTGCCGATAATAGGTACACCGGCGGCTTCTAATGAACGCGCCAGTTTTAATGGGGTTTGGCCACCATACTGAACGATAACCCCGGCAGGTTGCTCTACGCGCACGATTTCCAGTACATCTTCCAGCGTAACCGGTTCAAAATAGAGACGATCCGAAGTATCGTAGTCCGTTGAAACCGTTTCAGGGTTGCAGTTAACCATGATGGTTTCATAACCGTCTTCCCGCAGTGCCAGCGAAGCATGAACACAACAGTAATCAAACTCAATCCCTTGCCCAATACGGTTAGGGCCACCGCCCAATACCATAATTTTTGGCCGGTCATTGGTTGGATTAGCTTCACACTCATCTTCATAGGTTGAGTACATATATGCGGTATCGGTGGCAAACTCAGCCGCACAGGTATCAACCCGCTTGTAGACCGGATAAATACCATGCTTATAACGCAGTTTACGTACTTCAGCCTCAGAGAAACCAACCAGCTTAGCCAGACGCGCATCGGCAAAACCTTTACGTTTCAGCAAGCGCATAAAGTCATGATCCAGACCGTTGATACCGCGTTCAGCCACCTGCTCTTCCAAACGAACCAGCTCTTCAATTTGTACCAGGAACCAGCGGTCAATGTTAGTCAGGTTAAAAATGCCGTCTACTGACATGCCGGCACGGAATGCATCAGCGACATACCAGATACGCTCAGCACCCGCTTCTTTCAGTTCACGACGAATTCGGGTCAGTGCTTCCGGGTCATCCAGACTTACTTTTGGATCAAATCCACTGGCGCCGACTTCCAGACCGCGTAATGCTTTTTGCAGTGATTCTTGCTGCGTACGGCCAATGGCCATCACTTCCCCGACGGATTTCATTTGAGTCGTCAGGCGGTCATTGGCACCGGCAAACTTCTCAAAGTTAAAGCGAGGAATTTTTGTCACAACATAGTCAATAGAAGGTTCGAACGATGCCGGGGTTCTGCCTCCGGTAATATCATTCATCAACTCATCAAGGGTGTAGCCAACCGCCAGCTTGGCAGCAATTTTAGCAATCGGGAAGCCCGTTGCTTTAGAAGCCAGCGCTGAAGAACGTGAAACCCGCGGGTTCATTTCAATAACGATCAGACGACCATTCTTAGGATTCACTGAAAACTGTACGTTTGAACCGCCGGTTTCCACACCGATTTCACGCAGCACCGCCATCGAGGCATTACGCATGATCTGATACTCTTTATCGGTCAGCGTCTGTGCTGGCGCTACGGTAATCGAGTCACCGGTGTGAATACCCATGGCATCAAAGTTTTCGATAGAACAGACGATAATACAGTTATCGTTTTTGTCCCGAACCACTTCCATCTCATACTCTTTCCAGCCAATCAGCGACTCATCAATCAGCAACTCTTTGGTCGGAGAAAGATCCAGACCGCGTTCGCAAATCTCTTCAAACTCTTCACGGTTATAGGCGATACCACCACCGGTTCCACCCATGGTGAAAGACGGGCGGATAATACAAGGGAAGCCCACATCGGCAGCAACCGCGTATGCTTCTTCCATATTATGAGCGATACCGGAACGCGCGGTATCAAGACCAATCTTTTTCATCGCTTTATCAAAGCGCTGACGATCTTCCGCTTTATCGATGGCATCCGCAGTGGCGCCAATCATGGTTACACCAAATTCAGCCAGAACCCCTTTGCGCTCCAGCTCCAGCGCGCAGTTCAGAGCAGTTTGTCCGCCCATGGTAGGCAGCACCGCATCCGGGCGCTCTTTCTCAATAATTTTGCGTACGACTTCCCACTGAATAGGCTCAATATAGGTTGCATCAGCCATTTCCGGATCGGTCATGATGGTCGCCGGATTGGAGTTCACCAGAATAACCCGGTACCCCTCTTCGCGCAGGGCTTTACAGGCCTGTGCTCCGGAATAGTCAAACTCACAAGCCTGGCCGATAACAATCGGGCCGGCTCCAAGAATCAGGATACTTTTTATGTCAGTACGTTTTGGCATGGTTCAAGGCTCCTGATTTATTTAGCAGTAGAACGATAAGATTCAATCAGTTCGATGAAATGGTCGAACAGTGGTGCAGCATCATGTGGGCCTGGGCTGGCTTCCGGATGCCCCTGAAAACTAAACGCGGCTTTATCGGTACGATGAATACCCTGCAATGTACCATCAAACAACGATTTATGGGTGATGCGCAAATTGGCTGGCAATGAAGACTCATCTACCGCGAAACCATGATTTTGTGCCGTGATCATGACGCTATTGGCATCGAGATCTTTCACTGGGTGGTTACCCCCATGGTGACCAAATTTCATCTTGATAGTTTGCGCTCCGGAAGCCAGAGCCAGTAGTTGATGTCCTAAACAGATACCGAATACCGGGATATCGGTTTCCAGCAGTTGGCAAATAGCCTTTATTGCGTAGTCACAGGGTGCCGGATCTCCCGGCCCGTTTGACAAGAAAATACCATCCGGATTAAGTTTCAAGACCTCTTCTGCGGAAGTTTGTGCCGGAACCACCGTCAGACGGCAGCCGCGATCCACCAGCATTCTCAGGATATTGCGTTTTACACCATAGTCATAAGCGACGACGTGGTAAGGCAGCTCACTGTCATTTTTTATAGCAGGTAAATCATTTTCCAGCGTCCAACTGCCCTGCGCCCAGCGGTAAGACTCTTGAGTCGTTACTTCTTTGGCTAAATCCATCCCTTTCAAACCCGGGAAGGCACGCGCTTTTTCCAAAGCCAACTGAGCATCCGGCTGATCACCAACAATAATGCAGCCGTTTTGTGCCCCTTTTTCTCTGAGCAAACGGGTTAATTTACGAGTATCAATATCAGCGATAGCAACTATATTGTGGCGTTTCAGGTATTCTGACAGCCCCTCCTGATTGCGGTAGTTACTGGCAATCAGCGGCAAATCACGAATAATTAATCCCTGTGCATGAACTGAAGCGGATTCTTCATCTGAAGAGTTCGTGCCGACATTTCCAATATGGGGATAAGTAAGAGTAACAATTTGGCGGGAATAAGATGGGTCAGTAAGGATTTCTTGATAGCCTGTCATTGAGGTATTAAAAACGACTTCCCCAATTGCCATCCCTTTGGCCCCGATGGCCCGACCATGAAATTGGGTTCCGTCTTCGAGAACCAGTAGCGCTGTCTTACTCAAAACACCCTCCTAGAATAAACAGTCACAA
The DNA here is from genome assembly GCF_016649425.1 of Limnobaculum allomyrinae. Lineage (GTDB taxonomy): Bacteria > Pseudomonadota > Gammaproteobacteria > Enterobacterales > Enterobacteriaceae > Limnobaculum > Limnobaculum allomyrinae. Next base: position 367,569 of record NZ_JADRCR010000002.1, on the reverse strand, counting down.
AATATGCATATTAATTCACAACTATACCTTTTAAAAAGGCACAAAAAAAGCCTTACTGGCAAATTTTGGGCAAATTGGGCGCATTCTAATGATCGAACCGCCTCTTGTCTACCGAAACACATATTTTTTGTTATATTTTTAGCACTTCAACATAAAAATTGAGATGTAATGGCAATAAACATCAATAAACCATGCTTAGAAAACGATTGCTAAAGTACATGATAGAATAAATTGATATTTGAATACAAAAAAGAAAAATACAGATGAAAAAATGAGACTTAAGGATAAAAAACGAAGGATAAGATAATAAAATGAATAGAATTATCTTAAAATAACCACAATCAGTCATAATATAAACTATTTAACTTAACATTATGATTATAAATAAATTAAAAATAAAATATCGAGATTAACCCAACGAAAAAACCGACTAATCTCGATATAAGCTAAATAAAACTAATCATTAAGCGATAAAACATCACGCATACTATAAAGACCAGTGTCATGTTGACTTAACCAGGCGGCAGCCCTTACGGCACCATTGGCAAAGGTCATACGACTGGAGGCTTTATGAGTAATTTCAACTCTCTCACCAATATCCGCAAACATCGCCGTATGTTCTCCAACAATATCGCCAGCTCTCAGGGTAGCAAATCCGATAGTTTCCCGAGCTCGCTCGCCAGTATGTCCTTCTCGCCCATACACTGCACAGGTTTTTAGATCCCGACCTAGTGTATCGGCAATAACTTCTCCCATTGCCAGCGCAGTACCTGAAGGGGCATCAACTTTATGGCGGTGGTGAGCTTCAATGATTTCAATATCAGTATAATCTCCCATTACCTTTGCCGCCTGCTCCAGCAATTTAAGCACCAGATTAACCCCAACGCTAAAGTTTGCAGCGAATACGATAGGAATTTCTGCTGAAGCCTGCTGAATAGTCGCTTTACCAGCCTCATCAAATCCGGTGGTACCAATAACCATTGCTTTATGATGATGGCGACAAAAAGAGATATGTTCCAGCGTGCCTTCAGGGCGAGTGAAATCAATAAACACATCAAAATCTTTCGCTACTGCTTCCAGATTATCGCTAACCCGAATACCAATCTGACCAATCGCAGCCAGCTCACCGGCATCAACGCCAACCAGTGAAGAGCCACGACGTTCCAGCGCGGCGCCTAACGTTACGTTTTCTGCCTGATGAACAGCCTGTATAAGCTGACGCCCCATTCGCCCGCCGGCACCAGCAATCGCAATCCTAACCTGCTTATTGGTCATAATGTTCCTCTGAATTTTTATTCTGTAACTAACTTAACTACCAGATTAACGTTCACCCTGAACGGTGACAAATAAATTTACTAATTATGCAGAACTAATTAAAAGCTAAGCTTATATTGATGAAATACAAAACGATGGAAATAAAAACGGGCTGAATATATCAGCCCGCAAATATTTTGCTCAAAAATAGCTATTCAGGTTTACTCCACCTGCTTAACTCTCAGCTCTTTTGGCACTTCAAATACAATACTCTCTTCGCGCCCTTCCATTTCTACTGCCGGCTCCCCACCCAGAGAACGCAAGCGAGTGATGACAGCCTGAACCAAAACGTCAGGTGCGGAAGCGCCAGCGGTTACACCAACAGAATTCAGGTTTTTCACCCATTCTTCCTGAATGTCTTCTGCAGTATCAATCAAATAGGCCGGTTTACCGATACGTTGTGCCAGTTCCGCTAAACGATTTGAGTTAGATGAGTTTTTTGAACCAACCACCAATACCATATCCGATTGCAGGGCCAAATTACGCACCGCTTCCTGACGGTTGGTAGTGGCATAGCAGATATCATCTTTACGCGGGCCAATAATATCCGGAAAACGCTCACGCAATGCATCAATGACATCGGAAGTATCGTCAACAGACAGGGTCGTTTGCGTCATAAAACAGAGATTCTTCTCATTTTTGACTTTTAATTGCCATACATCTTCTGGTGACTCCACCAAATACATTCCGCCATCCTGATTGCTGTACTGCCCCATGGTGCCTTCCACTTCAGGATGCCCTGCATGCCCAATCAAAATTGCCTCACGGCCTTTACGGCTGGCGCGAGCCACTTCCATATGAACTTTAGTTACCAATGGGCAAGTGGCATCGAATACTGTCAAATCACGGGCTTTGGCCTCGGCACGAACCGCCTGAGACACACCATGTGCAGAAAATATTAAAATTGCACCATCAGGAACTTCATTAAGCTGTTCAATAAATACCGCACCGCGATCGCGCAGGCTGTCGACGACATAACGGTTATGCACCACTTCATGGCGTACATAAATTGGAGCGCCATAAATTTCCAGCGCACGCTCAACAATACTGATAGCCCGGTCGACTCCTGCACAGAAACCTCGCGGATTGGCTAACAATATCTGCATTTTTACTCTCCAAATATATATACGGTGTAGTCAGCAACCATGCTGGCTACACCGCCAATAAAACCGTTACATTACTGTGACTTGCGTTATGCTGTTTTTTTCTCTTTTTTAGAGAAAATGAAACCTTCCAATACGACCATCACTGCACCGATGCATATTGCACAGTCAGCCACGTTAAACGTTGGGTAGTGCCAGTCACCAATGAAAAAATCAAAAAAATCGACGACAAAACCATGGTACAGGCGATCAAACAGATTGCCCAACGCACCACCGATAATCAGTGCAAAAGCAATGTTACTCCATTTAGCCGTTGCCGCGGTGCGGTACATCATCACCATTAATACGATGGTAATTGTTATCGCTACGGCTGCCAGCGCCCAACGCTGCCCCATAAAGGAACTAAACGCTGCACCATAATTTCTCACATAGTAGAAATTAAAGAACGGCAGCCAATCCACCGATTCGCCCAGGCGGAAATTTTTTACCACCCAAAACTTACTGGCCAGATCGACAATCAGCACGGCAACCGCCAGCCATAGCCAGCGGAGTCCGGTAGAACCAATAGATTTGCTCATCAGGCGAACTTACGCTCTTCACCATTGCCGGCAACGTTAGTTACACAGCGACCACAAAGATCCGGATGTTCAGCATTCTGCCCAACATCCAGCGTATAGTGCCAGCAACGAGGACATTTAGTACCCTGTGCTTTAGCCAGCCCAACTTTCAAACCTTTCATCATTTCGCTTTGCTGTGCATCTGCTGTTGCCTGAGCAATCGGTTCAACTTTCGCACCAGACGTCAGCAGTACAAAACGCAGCTCATTTTTAAGTGCATTTAACTTATCAGCTAAATCAGGCTCGGCGAATAAAGTCACTGATGCTTCCAGAGAGCCACCCAACTGCTTATCGTTACGCGCCTGCTCCAGCACCTTGTTCACTTCACCACGCACTTTCAGCAATTCTTCCCAATAGCTGTCATTCATACTTTCGCCATCAGCCAAACCGAATAGCCCTTGATACCATTCACCGGTAAACACAAACTTCTCACGTTCCCCTGGCAGATAGTTCCAGATTTCATCCGCAGTAAACGACATTACCGGCGCCATCCAGCGTACCAATGCTTCGGCAATATGATACAGCGCAGTCTGGCAGCTACGACGCGCCAGGCTATCGCCTTTTGCGGTGTACTGACGATCTTTGATGATATCCAGATAGAACGAGCCCATTTCAACAGAGCAGAACTGCATCAGGCGTTGAATAACCACATGGAAGTCGTAATTATCATAACTGGCAGCTATTTCATTTTGCGCAGCCAGAGCACGACCCACGGCCCAGCGATCCAGAACCACCATCTCTTCTGGTTTCACCATATCTTTTGCCGGATCAAAACCGTTCAGGTTAGCCAGCAGGAAACGCGCGGTGTTACGAATACGACGATAAGCATCAGCTGAACGTTTTAAGATTTCATCAGATACGGCAATTTCACCGGTGTAATCCGTTGAGGCTACCCATAAGCGCAGGATGTCGCCACCCAGTTTATTCATTACGTCTTGTGGGCTAATGGTGTTACCGATAGATTTTGACATCTTACGGCCCTGACCATCCACGGTGAAACCGTGAGTCAGAACCTGACGATAAGGTGCTTTACCTTTCATCGCGGTTGAAATCATCAGGGAAGACATAAACCAACCGCGATGCTGGTCAGAACCTTCCAGATACATATCCGCGCTGTGTCCGTGGAACTCAGGACGTACATCAACGACGGAGGAGTGAGTCGAACCCGAGTCAAACCAAACGTCCAGCGTATCCGGCACTTTCACATAATTTTCGGCATCTTCACCTAATACATCTTTAGGATCCAGATCCCACCATGCCTGAATACCATGCTGTTCAACGCGCTGAGCTACCTGCTCCATGATTTCTAATGCACGCGGATGCAGTTCATCGGTATCTTTGTGAACGAACAGTGACATAGGCATACCCCAGGTACGCTGACGTGAGATACACCAGTCCGGGCGATTTGCTACCATGTTTTCGATACGTGCCTGACCCCAATCAGGGATCCAGCGAACGCTTTTGATCTCTTCCAGTGACTGCTTACGCAATCCATTTTGATCCATGCTGATAAACCACTGAGGAGTTGCACGGAAGATGATCGGTGACTTATGGCGCCAGCAACATGGATAACTGTGCAGCACTTTTTCAACGTGCAATAAAGCACCCTGCTCACGCAGCATCTCAACAATCACATCATTGGCTTTAAATACGTTTAAGCCATCAAGGCCAGCACCGGTTCCTGGCAGATAGCAACCATCCGGACCAACCGGGTTAGCCACTTCTAACTGATACTTCTGACCAATCACATAGTCATCAGGACCGTGACCAGGAGCAGTATGTACCGCACCCGTCCCCGCATCCAACGTAACGTGTTCACCCAATACAACAGGCACATCAAAATTCAGGAATGGGTGTTTAAAGCGCATCAGCTCTAAGTCAGCGCCTTTTGCACTGCCCATAACTTTCCAGCTATCAATGCCAGCACGTTTCATCACGCTTTCGACCAAATCCGCTGCCAGAATCAGGTTGTCACTTCCGGCCTGAACTAACTGATATTCAAACTCAGGGTGCAAAGAGATCGCGCGGTTTGCCGGTAAAGTCCACGGCGTAGTCGTCCAGATAACGGCATTAACTGAACCATTCAGCTGGTTTACACCAAACTGAGCAGCTACTGCCGCCGGATCAACAGCAGCAAAACGCACATCGATAGAAGGAGAGGTTTTGTCATAATATTCAACTTCTGCTTCCGCCAGAGATGAACGGCAATCAATACACCAGTGCACAGGCTTAGCGCCTTTATGCAGGTGCCCATTACCGATAATTTTTGACAGAGAACGGATGATGTTGGCTTCAGTTTTATATTCCATCGTCAGGTATGGATGATCCCAGTCACCCAGCACACCTAAACGGATAAAATCTTTTTTCTGGCCTTCAACCTGCTCCGCCGCATAGTCACGACAAGCTTTACGGAATTCAGCTGCGCTGATTTTCTCACCTGGTTTACCCACCAGTTGTTCTACTTTCAGCTCAATAGGTAACCCATGACAGTCCCAGCCCGGTACATATGGCGCATCGTATCCGGACATGCTTTTTGACTTGATAATAATGTCTTTGAGAATTTTATTTACCGCATGACCAATATGAAGGCTGCCGTTTGCATAAGGAGGGCCATCGTGAAGAATAAACGTTTTCTTCCCTTTTTTGGCCTGGCGAATCGCACCATAAAGGTCTGATTCATACCAATGTTTTAGCATATCCGGTTCACGCTTGGCTAAATCGCCGCGCATTGGAAAACCGGTTTCCGGCAAATTCAACGTGTTCTTATAGTCAGTCATTCGATTCTCGGTTCCCTATCTCTCGGCTAGATATTTAAGTCCGTACCGCTTGCCCAAAATATTCACGGGCGGTCACGACATCATTTTCAATCTGCTGTTTTAAAGCATCCAGCGAGGCAAAACGCTGCTCGCTACGTAATTTTTCTCTGATTACTACATCAATATGGCGGCCGTACAAGTCCATATCAACATCTAATAAATGTACTTCAAGCTGCTGACGTACGCCGAAAACCGTAGGACGGGTGCCAATATTAGCAACACCAGGCAATGGCTTATCTGCCAGCCCCTGCACTTCTACGGCATACACACCTTTAATTGGAGCCACCAGTCGCTTCATAGGGAGATTTGCCGTGGGAAAACCAATCGTTCTCCCCAGTTCATCACCATGAACTACCCTTCCACACATACTGTATGGTCGACCAAGTAAAGATTCCGCCAGAGCCAGATTATCGTCCCGCAGCGCCTGACGAATGATGGTACTACTGATTCGTGTACCCGACTCGCAAAAACTTTCGCTATCGGCGACAGAAAAACCAAAGGTTTCTCCGGCAGTTTTCAGCAAAGAGAAATCTCCCTGCCGCTTCGCCCCAAAGCGAAAATCATCGCCAACCATTAAAAACTTAACACCCAACAAATCTACCAGCAATTGAGAAATAAATTGTTCTGCGCTGTTGGCTGCAAAAACAGAATCAAACTTCACGCACAGCAAATAATCGATACTGGCCTGCGCCAGATACTTACACTTATCACGCAGGCGTGTCAGCCTTGCGGGTGCCTGCTGCGGGGCAAATAACTCCAACGGCTGGGGTTCAAAAATCATCACCATGGTTGGCAGGCCCAGACGTTCACCTTCTCGCTTTAACTGACGTAATAACGCCTGATGTCCAAGATGAACGCCGTCAAAATTACCAATCGTCAAAACACACCCGTGGTGGCGAGGTCGGATATTGTGTATACCGCGAATCAGCTCCATAATCAGTTTTGGGCTCTGTACAGTTGGAAACCATCGATTATAGCAATAGCCGCGCCTAAGGTTAACCCGCGATTACGCGATAAACGAAAATCTTCTGTGGTTTATGATCTTCAGGCGTTAATCTACCGATAAATATACAGTAATGCTTATATCTTCAACATCTACATAAAGAAAACGCGTTAATTACTGTATTCTGTTGTACAAAGCTGTTAGAATTCTGCGCCATCGATAACCGCGGTGTCGCCCCTTCTTTTTTTAGTAAAAAGAGAAAATGGCGGCGCTAATTTGCACAAATCCGTTGACAAAAGAAGGTCGAAAGGGCATATTCCTTCGCCTTTAGAATGTCCTCAAGAAACTATTTGGGAGTTGGACCTTGGCTAATATCAAATCAGCTAAGAAACGCGCCATCCAATCTGAGAAGCGCCGCAAGCATAACGCTAGCCGTCGCTCCATGATGCGTACTTTCATCAAGAAAGTACAAATGGCGATTACAGCAGGTGACAAAGCTGCTGCTCAGGCAGCATTTAATGACATGCAACCAATTGTTGACCGTCAGGCAGCAAAAGGCTTAATTCATAAGAATAAAGCTGCGCGTCATAAGTCAAACCTGACTGCACAAATCAACGCTATGTAATTAATGTTGAGCGTTTCTTAAAAAAACCGGCGATGCCGGTTTTTTTATGTCTGCAATTTAATCACGTCCAGAAAAACCTCTGCAATCTGAAAATCAAACCTCAGGTGATGAACTCCACTGCTTCTTTATTTCTATATTGCTACCATTGCTTAGCGTAACGGTAATATCCACCCGGTCGCCCTGAGCAACATTGAACTTCATTTGTCCTAATGCATGCTCTTTTTGGGCTTTCAGAGAGATGTGGCTTTGTTGCAGGCTTCGGCTCTCTCCCTGACTGCCTTTACGTTGAACCTCTATTGAAATAGTGCATTCACAGCTACTATCAAGATTTACCATGGGGGTAACCGTGTAGTAATGGGCATCCTGCTGCATACTAAACCAGAGCTGGTTACTGAGGGCGGCAGCGAGTAAAAAAGACATAAGAACTCCTCAGGAAAAACCAAAAAACAAAACAGGGCAAATAGCCCTGTTTTTACATAGAAAGAACTGAAATTAGTGTTGGTTAGAGTATGCGACGTTACCCGCACCATTTTGGTTAACGGTGATTAAGCCACCATCATAGCTCTGAGCAGCGCCAGATACGTTGCCGCTACCACTTTGAGAAACATAGATCGCTGCTTTATTGGCAGTTTGTGCCGCTACGCTAAGGTTATCATTACCAAATTGGTCAACGTTGATTAAACTGTTGTCTCCACTCTGGTTACTGAAAGACTTGTTGCGATCGCCACGTTGCTCAATATCCGTTAAAGATTTATACGCCTGAGTTTGACTGGCATCAGCAAAGTTGCTGGTGCCTGCCTGATAGATACGAATTTCAGCAGATGCTGAAGTGTACTGAGGTACCGCTGGAGGTGTCGTTGTTGGCGGATTAGTATGACCAGGATGACCGGCCATAGCACTGCCAGAAAGAACTAATGATGTTAACGCAATAATTTTCCACAGTTTCATGATACTACCCCGTCGTATATAGGCTTTCTATGATTATCAAAAAACAGTCATTCTTAGTGTTGAATCACTCGAATGGCCATTCCTGACGAATTTTGTATAACACCGGCTGACCGGTTTACACCGTTTTGAATAATTTGCGTTACGTTCCCTTTACCCTTTTGGATAATATAAGCTTCATTATCAAAATCTGATTGCTCAATAGACGCTGAATTCGCCACGCCAGATTGCGCGATATAAGCCACATTGTTAGCGTCGACTTGAATAATTTCAGCGTTATTTGCGATACCTCTCTGGGACATAACGGCCGTGTTATTGCTCCCCGATTGCTTGACCTGTGCCTGGTTGCCTCCCCCTTTTTGTACAACAACAGCCAGGTTAGAAGTGCCATTTTGTTCAATATTCATACGACTCCCTTGCCCTGAAACGGTACCTTTATTCATCTGATAATCTGATGAAACAAATTCAGAACCCGCCATGTCATATTGAGCAATCGATGCGCCAGAAACAGAAAGCAACGCTAATGCACATATCAACTTTTTCATTTTGTCACCCTGATTAAATCTAGTGGGCTGACTTAGTCATAAACATGAAGAATAAAATCAATGATTTTCTTTCAGATAATTACAATCATGATTATTCTCTTCGCTACATAATGACTTGAGTATGCAATCGCTCAAAAATAAAAAACTCACCCGCCTTTCGTATTTTTTAAAAATAGTATTGATACAAAAGTTTTAGAACTAACGCCAAAGTAAACCCTTTCATTAAAATTTAATTTTAAAAAGCAAAATTGATCATTTAGTCCATATAAAAAGTCCATATTAGAAAATAAAACAACCTCATTACCATACTACCCAACCCTTTAACTCTAAAATAAATAAAATTAATTATTCAATTATCAAAAAATTGAAAATTTAACTAACCCATTCATCATTAAGAAATAATTAGTAGCTATTAGATATATCTCAAATGCGCCATATAGCGTGGAAAAAAATTACGTTTCACAATGCAAATTGCTTTATTAAATAGCACCACCGCATGATTTTATTGATTTTTTAAATCATACCCATCATTAGTTAGTTGAATTAATTGACAATGTTATAAACTAAAAGAAACATTTTGCAACAAAAATAGACCTTGCTTTAGAAATCGTTAATACTAGACTGAGTATGTGTAAAAACACACAATTGAAGGAATTAATAAAACCAAAAAACATTAATCTAATTGTCATATATATTTCAGATGACATCTTTTTATGAAAATAAAAAGTCATTAACCAATTATTTTTACTGCAGTATCAAAGATTCTGCGCGGATGGGTTTGTCTATTATTTCGGAGTTTCATTATGAGTAATGAAGCAAACAGAAGCCTGTTGCTGTTAATAACACAACCGTCGTTATTAGCCACAGCACTATTACATCAATTAAATACAGCCTTACCCATTAATGTTAAGTTGCAAAATATTCATAAGCCTTTTGATGAACCACCAACAGAAAAGGTGTTAATTTTATTCGATTTAATGAGTGTGGACAGAAAATTAATTACTTTTTGGCAAGGGGTTCTCAACCAAAATCGCGATCGTATTAAATTACTATTGCTAAATACTCCCGAAGATTATCACTTTGAAGAAATTGAAAAATGGCCACAAATTAGCGCTGTTTTTTACCTCTCTGCCGATCAGGAGAAGTTAATCGAAGGAATCAGTAGTGTCTTGGGCGGCGAGTATTACTTTTCTCAACGATTAGCCAGTCACCTGCTTAATCAGTCACGGTTTTACCATTATCACCATAGTGATAATACAGCCGACCTGACTCATAGAGAGAAAGAGATTCTGCATAAGTTAAGTATGGGTGCTTCTAACTTAGAGATTGCCAGACTGCTGTTCATTAGTGAAAACACGGTTAAAACTCACTTGTATAACCTGTTTAAGAAGATCTCCGTGAAGAATCGCACTCAGGCAGCAACCTGGGCTAATGAACATCTTAGGCGCTGAATCATGAACGGTTATCTGTCGGCTGCTGTCATTTCACTCTTTTTAACGTTTAGCCCGATCGCATCGGCTGTTGAAGTTGAAGTGCCTGGTTTGATTACCGATCACACGGTAACCGCCACCGGACACGATTTTTACCGCGCCTTTAGTGATAAATGGGATAAAGATTTTAAAGGAAATATCACCATCAGCGAAAAGCCCAGCGCACGCTGGGGAAGCTGGATAACCATAAAAATCGATCAGGACGTGTTACATCAGGCGTTTCTGTTTCCAACCAAACGCGACTTTAATCGCAACATAGAATTAGCCATTGACCAAGTGGCAGAAAAGCTGGCCAGAAGGCAGATAGATCAAAGCCTTCTGAATACCGGTGACTTAACCCGAGATGAGTTTTAAGGAGAGTGTTATGCGCATCAAAAACATTGTTCTATCTTTGCTTCTGTTCTCTCCCCTCTCCTGGGGAGGAAACATGGTATTTCAGTTTGTTAATCCTAATTTTGGTGGTAACCCCAATAATGGCTCTTATCTGCTATCTGAAGCCAATGCTCAGAACTCGTATAAAGATCCTGATGGATACGATTTTGAGTCTTCCACGCCTTCGGCGCTGGATAATTTTACCTCAGCCATTCAGTCCCAACTTTTGGGTAGCCTGATGGGCAACATCAATCAGGGAAAACCAGGCCGGCTGGTGACAAAAGACTTTATTGTTGATGTTACTAATACCGACGGCAACCTGACCATGAATATTCTCGATCGTGCCAGTGGTAAAAGCTCGACCATTCAAGTCGATGGCTTGACCAGTATCAGCGCTAACTAAGACAAGGTAACGACCTATGCGCCATCTCTTATTACTTGCCAGCCTGTTTCTACTAAATGGTTGTCTCACCAACCCACCAAGACAAGCCGCTGAACCAACGCTATTACCGCGTAGCCCCAGCTATCAGGACTTAACACAGTTACCGACACCAAAAGGTAAAATTTTTGTCTCGGTATACAATATTCAGGATGAAACCGGACAGTTTAAACCTTATCCGGCCAGTAACTTCTCTACCTCTGTGCCACAAAGTGCGACGGCTATGCTGATATCTGCATTAAAAGATTCAAACTGGTTTATTCCGCTGGAGCGGCAAGGTCTGCAAAATCTGTTAAATGAACGAAAAATTATTCGGGCAGCTCAAGAGAATGGTAAAGCGGCAGTTAATAATATGCAGCCACTTTCCTCACTGGTCGCAGCAAACGTACTGATTGAAGGTTCCATTATCGGTTACGAAAGCAATGTAAAATCAGGGGGAATCGGTGCACGGTATTTTGGTATCGGGGGAAGTACCCAATATCAACTCGATCAGATTGCCGTTAATTTAAGGGTCGTTAATGTTAGCACCGGGGAGATTCTTTCATCGGTGAATACCAGTAAAACCATACTTTCTTATGAAGTACAGGCCGGAGTATTCCGCTTTATCGATTATCAGCGCTTGCTGGAAGGTGAAGTGGGTTATACCTCAAATGAACCCGTCATGATGTGCCTGATGTCCGCCATTGAAACCGGCGTTATTTATCTGATTAATGATGGTATAACGCGTAACTTATGGCAGCTACAGAACCCACAAGAGATTAATACGCCGGTTTTCCAGCGCTATAAAAATCTTAAAGTTCCGGTAGCCTGATATCATTTTTATCAGAATAAAGGTTCTGCCAAATGGCAGAACCTTTATTCTTTTACTGCATCACACTTTGTGTGGCGATAATTTCGATAATGATATTTTTAGTAGGAAATATCCCAATACAGCAGCCACCGTTGAACCAATCAGAATACCTAAACGTGAATAGGTAATGTATTCAGCGGATAAACCCTCAAATGCCAGAGAAGAGATAAAAATAGACATAGTAAAGCCAATACCACAGAGCACAGAAACAGAGAAAATATGTTTTAACTGAATAGATTCCGGCATTTTTACTAAACCAGTTTTTAACGCAACCCAGCAGAAACCGAAGATTCCAAGCGGTTTACCAACAACCAAGCCCAACATAATTCCTAATGGTAAAATACCACCCAGTGAGTTTAGCGTAACGCCTGTCAAAGCAACACCGGCATTGGCAAATGCAAACAGCGGTAAAATAAAGTAGGTGACCCAGGGGTGCAACTGATGAATCAAGCTATCCAGCGGCTTACTGCCTTCTGAGCCATTAAGTGGAATAAAGAAGCCGGTAATGACGCCCGCTAACGTAGCATGTACACCTGACTTAAGCATAAATACCCAGAGTATTGCGCCAACAATGATATAGGCCAGTTTGTTACCTACTCCACGCCAGTTCATCACTGCCATGATAGCAATCGTCACGGCGGCTCCTGCCAAAGCAACCATTGACAACTCTTTGGTATAAAACAGAGCAATAATAATTATCGCCCCCAAGTCATCAATAATCGCTAACGCCATTAAAAAAGCTTTCAGACTGGTTGGTACCCGACTTCCTAACAATGCCATTACCCCAAGCGCAAAAGCAATATCAGTTGCCGCGGGAATCGCCCAACCGGTACGGGTTACCACATCATCCATATTAAATATCAGATAAACTAACGCCGGAAGAACCATTCCCCCTATCGCTGCTACTACCGGGAACATGGCCTTGTCCCTTCCCGCCAGCGATCCTTCTATCAGCTCTTTTTTGACTTCCAGTCCAATGACCAAAAAGAAGATCGCCATCAAACCATCGTTGATCCAGTGAGCCAAGGAATTACTTAAGTCCAGAGCCGCTATCTTGATGATTATCGGTAAATGCAAAAAGCCTTCATAGGCAGTCTGTAAAGGGGAATTCGCCATAACCATGGCAATGAATGCTGCAATAATCAGTAAAATCCCGCCTGACGCTTCTAACTTTAGAAACTGGCGCAAGTAGTGAGTCATGATAAGAACGGCTCCTTTAATACCTTATAACAAGATACCTTAATGTTATTATTCAATTTTGCACTATCGGATAATACTATAAAATTTCACCTATAGCCTTAAAAATAGACTAAGAATCCATAATTTTACAAAAAGTAGTTTTAAATGATACCTATATCCAGAGTTACTTATAGCAGACAAACTAAAATATTATTATTAATCATGATATAACATTGATAATCTTTCAAAATGAAACGCTTAGTTGTTATTAACTATTAAACAAGAAAACTAACCCGTTACGCGTTTTATTTCAGGCAAAAAAAAGTCCCCAAACACATTCGGGGACTTTTATCCTGACAATAAGATGCTAAATGATTAGCCAGCCAAATCATCAAAAAACTTCTTCACGCCGTCAAAGAATGACTTAGAACGTGGGCTATTTTTAGCCCCCTTTTCACCACCTAAGGATTCTTCAAGTTCGCGTAATAGCTCTTTTTGCTTCTCATTAAGCTTAACCGGCGTCTCAACAACAACGCGGCACAGCAGGTCGCCCTGACTTCCACCGCGAACCGATTTCACGCCTTTTCCGCGCATGCGGAACAGCTTACCGGTTTGGGTTTCTGCCGGAACCTTCAGATTTACCCGGCCATCCAGCGTAGGGACTTCAATTTCGCCACCTAAAGCGGCCATTGCAAAGTTAATCGGCACTTCACAATAGAGGTTATTACCATCACGTTCAAAGATTGGATGCTGTTTCACCTGAACCTGAACGTATAGATCGCCTGCCGGTGCTCCGTTCTCTCCGGCTTCACCTTCGCCAGACAGACGAATACGATCTCCGGTATCAACGCCAGCCGGGATCTTAACCGACAGCGTTTTAGTCTTCTCTACCCGACCCTGACCATGACATTTATTGCATGGATCTTTAATGATCTTGCCGCGACCATGACAGGTTGGACAGGTTTGCTGTACCGCAAAGAAGCCCTGACGCATCTGAACCTGACCGGCACCATGGCAGGTTGAGCAGGTGGTTGAACTGGTTCCGGCTTTCGCACCGCTACCGTGGCAAACATCACACTCAGCCAGCGTTGGAATACGGATCTCTTTAGCGACACCACGAACCGCTTCTTCCAGCGTTAATGTCATGGTGTATTGCAGGTCAGAACCCCGGCTTGCGCGTTGACGACGACCACCAAAGATATCGCCAAATACATCACCAAAGATATCGTTAAAGTCACCGCCGCCGCTGAAGCCGCCACCAAAACCACCACCGCCCATGCCGCCTTGTTCAAAAGCGGCATGACCGTACTGATCGTAAGCGGCTTTCTTCTGCGCATCGGTCAGAATTTCATACGCTTCTTTGATCTCTTTAAACTTCTCTTCAGAGTCTTTATCACCCTGGTTTCTGTCTGGGTGATGTTTCATCGCTAAGCGTTTATAAGCCTTCTTTATCTCACGCTCATCAGCGTCACGGCCTACGCCCAGGACTTCGTAATAGTCTTTCTTCGCCATCTGTGGACTTTACCCTATATATGCGTACACGGGCGTAGAGTTACCTCAACGCCCGTGCCAAGTTCCGTTAACGATACCACAATTTAAGCATCATTACCGTGCCCGCTTAAGGGCGATTACTTCTTGTCTTTAACTTCTTCGAATTCAGCGTCAACGGCGTCGTCATCTTTACCTGGCGCGCTTTGTGCGCCTTCTGATGCGGTTTCAGCATGTTGCTGTTGAGCCATTTCCATCAGCTTGCCAGAGACTTCAACCAGCGCCTGGATTTTCGCTTCGATATCTGCTTTATCTTCACCTTTCAGTGAAGTTTCCAGCGCGCTTAACGCAGCTTCAATGGCAGTCTTATCATCCGCTGGTAACTTGTCGCCCGCTTCCGTAATTTGCTTACGAGTACTGTGCAACAGGTGGTCACCCTGGTTACGCGTTTGAACCAGCTCTTCGAATTTACGGTCAGCGTCCGCGTTAGCTTCTGCTTCACGTACCATTTTTTGGATTTCTTCTTCGTTCAAACCAGAAGAAGCCTTAATGGTAATGTTTTGCTCACGACCGCTGTTTTTATCTTTTGCCGATACGTGCAGAATACCATCAGCATCGATATCAAACGTGACTTCGATTTGCGGCATACCGCGTGGTGCTGCCTGAATCCCGTCCAGATTGAACTGACCCAGTGATTTGTTATCTGCCGCACGCTTACGCTCACCCTGGATAACATGGATAGTTACCGCAGACTGGTTGTCTTCAGCCGTTGAGAACACCTGACTATGTTTAGTCGGGATAGTGGTGTTCTTGGTAATCAGTGAAGTCATCACGCCGCCCATGGTTTCAATACCCAGAGACAGAGGCGTCACGTCTAACAGCAATACGTCAGTTACATCACCCGCTAACACACCACCCTGAACCGCAGCACCGATAGCTACTGCTTCGTCCGGGTTAACATCTTTACGCGGCTCTTTACCAAAGAAATCTGATACTTTCTTCTGTACTAATGGCATACGGATTTGACCACCGACCAGAATAACATCGTCGATTTCATTTACTGACAGGCCAGCATCCTTTAATGCTACTTTTAACGGCTCTAAAGAGCGGTTAACTAAGTCTTCAACCAGTGACTCAAGTTTTGCACGAGTCACTTTAATATTCATATGTTTAGGGCCGGTTGCATCTGCAGTAATGTACGGCAGGTTAACATCCGTTTGTTGAGCAGAAGAGAGTTCGATTTTCGCTTTTTCTGCCGCTTCTTTCAGGCGTTGCATCGCCAGTGGGTCATTACGTAAATCAAAGCCTTGCTCTTTTTTGAACTCATCAACCAGATAGTTGATCAGACGGGTATCAAAGTCTTCACCACCTAAGTGAGTATCACCGTTGGTTGCCAATACTTCGAAGGTTTTTTCGCCGTCAACTTCATCAATTTCAATAATAGAGATATCGAATGTACCACCACCTAAGTCATACACGGCGATAGTGCGGTTGCCCATCTCTTTATCCAGACCATAGGCCAGAGCCGCTGCGGTTGGTTCGTTGATGATACGTTTTACATCTAAACCAGCGATACGACCGGCATCTTTAGTTGCCTGACGTTGAGAATCGTTAAAGTAAGCCGGAACGGTAATTACCGCTTCGGTTACTGGCTCACCTAAAAAGTCTTCTGCTGTTTTCTTCATTTTTTTCAAAACTTCAGCAGAAATCTGAGGTGGTGCAATTTTCTGACCTTTTACTTCAACCCATGCATCACCGTTGTCTGCCCCAATGATTTTAAAAGGCATAATGTCACGGTCACGCTGAACTTCTTCGTCACCAAAACGACGACCAATCAGACGCTTAATTGCGAAAAGTGTATTTTGTGGGTTAGTCACCGCCTGACGTTTAGCAGGCTGACCAACCAGAATTTCGCCGTCCTGGGTATACGCGATAATTGACGGAGTTGTACGATCCCCTTCCGCGTTCTCAATTACGCGAACCTGTGTGCCGTCCATTACAGCAACACATGAGTTCGTTGTACCCAGGTCAATACCAATAATTTTACCCATTACATGTTCTCCACTTAAAAACTATATTCGTTCACATACTCACCTATATGGGGGTGTAAAATGACTTTTCAACTACCAATAAAAGTCTTACATCCATAGGCTTGCTTCACCGTTGTTCATAAGATGGGGGCGGCAAATCTCGCATCAAGGGGGGCAAATAAAAAAAATTTCGCATTAATCCTGATCAAAACCATTGTTTCGTGACTCATGCCTCATTATTATGCGCGCTCACGTGTAATACGCGGTGTTATTTACCCGTGGTCGTTGTTAGTTAATTCCGCCTCTATGCGGATAAAAATCCACTTATTAAATCAGCATTCGTGAGTACAGAGGAAATATGCACTCGAATAAATTAGCAAACCCAGGTCCACTAGGATTAATGGGATTTGGGATGACCACTATTTTATTAAATATCCATAACGCCGGTTTCTTTCCGGTAACCACAGCGATTATTGCTATGGGTATTTTTTATGGTGGTATGGCACAGGTTATTGCCGGTATTTTAGAATTCAAAAAAGGTAATACCTTTGGCGTTACCGCATTCACTTCTTATGGTTTTTTCTGGATGACCTTAGTGGGTATCTGGTTGCTCCCGGAAGTCGGACATGCACATGCTACTGATGCTACCTTCCTGGGTATCTATTTAGCGCTATGGGGCATCTTCACTCTGTTTATGTTCTTCGGTACCCTGCGCGCTAACCGTGGCTTACAGTTTGTCTTTGCCAGCCTGACGGTACTGTTCTTTATGTTATCTATCGGTAACATTACCGCTAATACTGGTCTGTTGAACGTCGCCGGTTATGTTGGTATCGTTTGTGGCGCCAGCGCAATTTATCTGGCAATGGCAGAAGTGCTGAACGAACAGTATGGTCGTACTGTTCTGCCAATTGGTGAACGTAAAGCAGGTTAATCCTCGTTTTATTCGTCACTAAAAAACGCCTGCTTAATGCAGGCGTTTTCGTTTGTATTCTTCTCATCACTCAAGAAACAGGAAATAACCGATGCAAATAAGAATCGCACTTCCTGATGACGTAACAGAGATGTTCCGCGTACGACTCAGCGTTAATGACAATAAAATGACGCAGGAAGCGCTGAGCGCCCATGGAATCACTCATCAATCACTTCCTGCTATGTTAATCGATCAGGGACGTGGTTGGGTTGCAGAGAATGAACAGAAAATCGTGGCTTTTGCCATGGCTAATGCTACTGAATCGACTATTTTTGCACTTTTCGTTGAGCCCGATTTTGAAGGCCGGGGAATCGGTCGACAGCTGATGATTGCAGCGGAACAATGGCTGGCAGAGATGGGATGCTCCCAAATATGGCTGGAAACGGATAGTAATCTTGATGTGAGAGCCAATGGATTCTATCACTATTTAGGATGGATTGAGGAAGGCATACAGGCCGATGGGCAAACTAAATTTATTAAATGTCTTTAATATTAAAGCCACTTGTATAACCGATAGTTTCAGAGTGCTGACAAACCTAATAAATCAGCATTTGAGAATATTCCGGTCGTAAAATTCAAAATGCTTATATTGACTTGGTGCTCGACCGGAAGACCATCTGTACTTAGCCGCAGAGTGCGTTGGGCCTGGCTGGGTTAGGGGCGGTTATGAAACACCTTGCGGTGTTTCACCCTTCGGGCCAGCGCAAGCGCTGTTCAAACAGGCTTTGCCTGTTTGTCTGGCAGCTAAAACTGCTACGACCCCAACACCCATCCCTCCCAACGATTGGTTATCTTTAGGGACAAAGTGGAACTATCAGACTTTGTCATCAATCTAAAGCCACCTGCATAACAGATGGCTTTTAACTGAACACCATAAGCTTCGCTTATATCGCCGTTACTGGCGCCTTCTCTAACTCTGAATCACTGTGTTGCGCAATGCTATCCGTCGCTCTCAAATCGTTACGCAGATAAATTCCCAACAATATTCCCATCACCGATAGCGCCAGAACATAATATGCAGGAGCCATTGGTGTGAACTTCATCAAATAAGTGACACATATCGGCGTTAAACCACCAAAAATGGCATAGGACACGTTATAAGAGAAAGAAATACCCGAGAAGCGAACCTCTGCCGGAAATGCTCGTACCATGACATAAGGAACCGCGCCTACCACACCCACACACAACCCGGCGATACTGTAAGTAATAAACAGTAGATCAACATTGGTTGCCGAATGGTAAAACGTCCAACTGGCAACGGCCAGCAGCGAACCACCACCAATAAAGGTTTTGCTGGCACCAAAACGGTCAGCCGCCATACCTGCAATGACACAGCCCACGCACAGTGAAATAATCGCCATGCTGTTAGCTTTCAGCGCAATGACTCGCTCAATACCAAATTGAGTTTGCAGGTAGTTTGGCGTCATCAGAATAACCACCACAATACCGGCAGAAAGTAACCAGGTAAGTAGCATAGAAACCGTTACCGCTCGGGTGTGGTTCACTACCACTGATTTTAATGGCAGTTCTGCTGCTAACGCTTTACGTTGTTGCATCTCGATAAATATTGGCGTTTCTTTTAACCAACGGCGCAAATACATAGCGATCAGACCAAAAATACCGCCCAGGAAGAAAGGTATTCTCCATCCGCCATTATGAATCGTTTCCACACTCATCATAGAGTTGATCATGGTGGCAACAAAAGAACCCAGCAAGATCCCAACCGTCAGACCCGCGGTCAGTACACCACAGGCAATACCGATACGTTTATAAGGTACATGTTCCGCCACAAACACCCAGGCACCCGGAACTTCACCACCAATAGCTGCGCCCTGGAAAATACGCATCAATAACAGTAAAAGTGGAGCCGCAATACCAATAGATTGATAGGTTGGTAGCATCCCCATGGCCAGTGTAGGCAACGCCATCAGCAAAATGCTCAAAGAGAACATACGCTTGCGCCCTACCAAATCACCAAAGTGAGCCATGATGATTCCCCCCAACGGGCGAGCCAGATAGCCTGCGGCAAAAATACCGTAGGTCTGCATCAGCACCAGCCATTGGGGCATATCAGCAGGAAAGAAAAGTTGACCGATAACCACAGCGAAGAATACAAAGATAATAAAGTCGTAAAACTCCAGCGCACCGCCTAATGCTGCCAGAGTCAGCGTTTTATAATCCTGTTTGTTTAACCGGCGATTTTGTTGCTGAATCATAAAATTCCATCTTTTTCTATAGGTTGATAAAAAAATTAACTTTCGGTCTGTAAATTAATTTTTACTATATCGTACTCATTACGATACACCAGTAGATGGAAATCTTATTTTGCAAAAAGTCTTAATTTAACCTTTTATATCGCGGATTGCGCTCTTAGGCCTAAAGGATTCTACCACTTGCGAATCCGTCTCTACATAAGGGCCATCCAGCAGTTGAATACAATAGGGGACACTGGCAAAAATACCGGATACCACGGTTTTTCCATCTTTATCTTTCACCCCTTCCAGCGTCTCTTTAATTGATTTTGGCTGTCCCGGAAGATTGATAATCAGTGCCTGTTTACGGATCACTCCAACCTGACGAGAAAGAATCGCCGTAGGTACATAGTACAAACTGATCTGGCGCATCTGCTCACCAAATCCCGGCATAATACGATCGGCAATGGCGACTGTGGCATCAGGTGTAACATCTCGGCGAGCCGGGCCGGTTCCTCCGGTGGTAAGAACCAGATGGCACCCCCTCTCATCAACCAGTTCACACAGCGCTTCTTCTATCAATGACTGCTCATCAGGAATTAACCGACTTTGAGTTTCAAATTCACTACTCAATGCGGTTTTTAGCCACGATTCCAATGCAGGAATCCCCTGATCCTGATAAACCCCATTGGATGCACGATCGGAAATAGAAACCAAACCAATGCGTAACTTATTCATATCTAATCCTCTGTCACTAAACTGTGCTCTTACCCGCGCGCTATCATACTATTTTTGGCGCTATTTTTGCAGCACGGCACGCACAGTGGATGCCATTATCCGCAGTGAATCACAGATAAAAAAATACCGGCCTGATGACCGGTATTCATATCTTTATCAAAAACAATTACAGCAAATCTGCAATCATCTTTTCCAGTTTTTCCTGGTCGATAGCGAACTTACGGATACCGTCTGCCAGTTTATCAACGGCCATTGGGTCCTGATTATGCTCCCAGTAGAACTGAGCTTCATTCAGCGGTGCCGGACGATCTTTTACTGCGCCGCTATAGGCCAGTTTACGTTCAACTTCACCCTGGCTTTCAGACAGTTCTTTTAATAATGCAGGTGCAATGGTCAGGCGATCGCAACCGGCAAGCTCCAGAATTTCGCCGGCATTACGGAAGCTGGCTCCCATAACTACAGTTTTGTAACCATGCTGTTTGTAGTATTCGTAGATACTGGTTACAGAAACAACGCCTGGATCTTCGTTAGGTGCGAACTCTTTCTTATCTCCATTAGCTTTGTACCAGTCAAGAATACGGCCAACAAACGGAGAAATCAGGAACACGCCTGCTTCAGCACAAGCTCGAGCCTGAGCAAAGGAGAACAGCAGAGTCAGGTTACAGTTAATGCCTTCTTTCTCAAGCTGAGCCGCTGCACAAATACCCTGCCATGTAGAGGCCAGTTTAATCAGAATACGATCGTTGCTGATACCTGCATCGTTATAAAGTTTGATTAAGCGTTTAGCTTTAACAATACTGGCCTGAGTGTCATAAGAGAGACGAGCATCAACTTCAGTAGAAATACGGCCAGGGATCAGTTTTAGAATCTCCAGGCCAATGTTTACCGCCAGCTTATCGGATGCATCCACAATTTGTTGTGCGCGATCGCTGCTTTGGCTTTTTGCCCAGGCAATCGCATCATCAATCAACTTACGATATTCAGGTAACTGAGCAGCATTCAGAATCAGAGAAGGGTTAGTTGTCGCGTCCTGAGGCTTATACAGCTTCATCGCTGCAATATCGCCGGTATCAGCCACAACGGTAGTAATTTTACGTAGAGAGGAAAGTTTATCTGTCATGATAGATCTCTTGTTAAGCTTGTGAGGCATCGAAGTATTATCGGACTAACCTGATAATAACATGACTTAACAAGGGTGCAACGATGGAACGTAGGGGTCATAGATTTTAGTCATCAAATTTATCTTCCCGCTGCTAATAAAAAGACCGTTACCCAATGATAAATAATACAAAAGTCACATTGTGATAAGGAATTCTTAAGCCCCCTATTAAATCCATCGCTTTTTCCATTGCCAGTTTCTGCTAGAGTAGCAAAAAACGATTTATCACAGGATATGATTATGCTGATTACTATATCTCCGGCAAAAACTCTCGATTATACAAGCCCTCTGGTGACTGAACGTTACACACAACCCGAAATGCTGGACCAGTCGAAAATTTTAATTAAAGCGTGTCGTAAATTAACTCCGGCACAAATCGCCAGTTTGATGAGTATCAGTGATAAGTTAGCCGGCCTGAATGCCGCTCGTTTTGCGGAATGGCAACCGGATTTCACACCGGAAAATGCCCGTCAGGCACTGTTAGCATTTAAAGGTGATGTTTACACCGGCCTGCACGTTGATGATTTTAACGAAGGTGATTTCGATTTCGCCCAGCAGCATTTGCGTATGCTATCCGGACTGTATGGTGTTTTACGTCCGCTCGATCTGATGCAGGCCTATCGTCTTGAGATGGGCACCAAGCTGGAAAACCAACGGGGTAAAGATCTGTACGAGTTTTGGGGCAAACGAATTACCGATAAGTTAAATCAGGCACTGAAAGATCAGGGTGACGATATTCTGGTTAATCTGGCTTCAGATGAATACTTCAAATCAGTCCAAACCAAATCATTAGACGGTACCATTATTAAACCGGTATTTTTGGATCAGAAAAGCGGCAAATACAAAATCATCAGCTTCTACGCCAAAAAAGCCCGCGGATTGATGAGTCGTTTTATTATTAAAAACCGACTGACACGCCCGGAACAGCTGGTGGACTTCGATCTGGAAGGCTATCAGTTTGATGAAACCGCATCTCAGGGTAACGAATTGGTATTTAAACGTCCTGAACAATAGCCATCAATAGAACAACAGACAAAAAAATGGCCTCCATGCATGTGCATCAGGAGGCCATTTTTATTCAATAATTATTACGCAGGTAACGCCATCAGGAATGCTCGTAGCGGTGCGAAATCTGCCGGTAAATAGTGAGAAAGTAACGGCAACTCAGCCCTGTCGGCCAAAGCTTTTGGCAACGG
The DNA here is from genome assembly GCF_016649425.1 of Limnobaculum allomyrinae. Classification (GTDB taxonomy): domain Bacteria; phylum Pseudomonadota; class Gammaproteobacteria; order Enterobacterales; family Enterobacteriaceae; genus Limnobaculum; species Limnobaculum allomyrinae. The sequence goes on along the minus strand of NZ_JADRCR010000002.1, from coordinate 344,558 downwards.
CAAGGTGGTACCGAGAATTTGTTCTACACACTCTTTAAATTTAGCCGGATGAGCGGTACCCAGGAATAACCCGAACTCCCCCGCTTTCAGCTCATCACGCAATAAACGATAAGCAATGGCGCCGTGTGGCTCAGAGGTGTATCCCAATGCCGCCAGTTCGCGCAATGTTTTAGCCGTAGTCTCATCGCTAACAGCACCATAACCTAATGAACTGATAGGCCACTCTTTGCGACGAAATAACTCTTCAATGCGCGGCCAATTATTTGGCTGGCTGACATCCATAGCATTAGACAGAGTGGCAACAGTTTTGTGCGGCTGCCACTGACCATTAGCCAAATAACGTGGAACGGTGTCATTGGCATTAGTGGCAGCAATAAAGCGCTTAACAGGCAGACCTAATGACTTCGCCAACAAACCTGCCGTCAGATCGCCAAAGTTACCGCTTGGAACTGAAATCACCAACTGGTTACGCTGTTCCTGAGTCAGTTGTGCTACTGCCTCAAAGTAATAACAAATTTGCGCCAATAGTCGGCTGATATTAATAGAGTTGGCGGAGTTAAGGCCCAACTCTTTCTTCAGCGTTTCATCATCAAATGCCTGCTTAACCAGTGCCTGACAGGCATCAAAATCCCCATCAACTGCCACAGTATGAATATTGCCACCCAGGGTACAGAACAATTTCTCCTGCAATGGACTGATCTTGCCTTCCGGATAAAGGATCACTACCCGCACATTCTTTAAACCATAGAATGCATGGGCAACAGCAGCACCAGTATCACCGGAGGTAGCCGTCAGAATGGTCACCGGCGTGTCACCAGCCACTTCGGCCAGCATTTGCGCCATGATACGACCACCAAAATCTTTAAACGCCAATGTCGGGCCGTGAAATAGCTCTAAGGTCGCAATATCTTTTTCAACGGCCACTACCGGAGCAGGGAACTGAAAAGCATTAGCCACTCGTTTAGCCACGGCATCCGCTGATATTTCATCACCAATATAGGCCGACAAAATACGGGCACTGCGGGTTACGAAATCCAGCGAGAGTAGATTATCGATTTCTGAACTATCAAAAGCAGGCAACTCAGCCGGAAAGAAGAGTCCCTGTTGTTTACCTAATCCCTGACGTACTGCCTGAGCAAAACTAACCTGTTCGTTATGATCTTTTAAATTATACAGTTTCATTGTGTCGCTATTTTCCATTAATCCAATTTACGGGCACCGGCAGTATCAAGACGGCAGACGTGAACAAAGCCTTCATCATTTTGTACATAGTGTTTTGTTAACCAGTCGGCAAGTCGCTGTGCCGTTTCCAGACGATCGCTCACCGCAAACAGTGTTGGGCCCGATCCAGAAATACCGCATGCCAGCGCACCAATATCCTGTGAGGCTTTACGCGCTTCGGCAAATCCCGGCAGCAAACGAGTTCGGTACGGTTCAGCAATCACATCCTGCATTAACTTAGCCGCCAGTTCTGGTTGCTGGGTATGACAGGCATGAATAAACCCGGCCAGATAGCGACCATGGCGAATACAATCCTGACGCAAATACTGTGCCGGTAAAATCGCACGTGCTTCAGCGGTCGAAACCTTAATGCCCGGATAAGCCATCACCCAATACCAGTTATCAAAACCGGGTACCGATTGACTGATAATGCCATTCTCTTCCAGCATCAATTGCATGCCCCCCAAATAGCAAGGAGCTACGTTATCGTAATGCACGCTGCCGGAAATGCGACCTTCCAGCTCACCCATCATGCCAAGCAGTTCAGTCTGATTAAACGGCCGGTCGCAGAATTCATTCAGCGCCATTAAACCCGCAACCACAGAACAGGCACTGGAACCCAGTCCGGAACCAATTGGCATATTCTTTTCTAATACCATTGCCACAGGCAGTTCACGTCCCAGACGCTGACAGAACAGCTCCCAGCACTGATAAACGATGTTTTCTTTAGGCTCTGTCGGTAACTTGCTAACAAAACGCCCTTTATTGCTCAGGCTAAAGCTGTCTGCGGATTGAATACTAACGCAATCCCCCAGCAGTGCTCCATCAATGGGCGATACTGCTGCGCCCAATACGTCAAACCCCACGCTGACGTTGCCTATCGAGGCCGGCGCATAAATTTTTATCATGTTAAACTCCCAGCTTTCCTGACAGAGTACGTAGCATATCGGCAAAAACGCCGGCGGCGGTAACATCGTTACCCGCACCATAACCGCGTAATACCAGTGGTAGTGGCTGATAATATTGGGTGTAGAATGCCAGTGCGTTCTCGCCATTTTTCACTTTGAATAGCGGATCGTTATCATCCACCGCATCAATCTTCACCCGACATTCACCCTCTTCAATCATACCTACATAGCGTAACACTTTGCCCTGGCTGGCCGCCAAGGCTACACGCTCGGCAAACTCAGCATCCAGCTGTGGCAAACGCGCCATAAAGGTTGCTACATCACCACCAGCATCAAAAGATGGCGGTAATACAGATTCAACTTTAATTTGGTCTAACTCCAGCGAGTGACCGGCTTCACGTGCCAAAATCAGTAATTTTCGTGCCACATCCATACCGGATAAATCATCGCGCGGATCCGGCTCGGTGTAGCCTTTTTCTTTTGCCAGGCGGGTCGCTTCTGACAGGCTTAATCCTTCATCCAGCTTGCCAAAAATGAACGACAGCGAGCCCGAAAGAATACCAGAGAAGCGCATCAGTTCATCACCAGCATTCAGCAAGTTCTGTAAGTTCTCAATAACCGGTAATCCGGCACCTACGTTAGTATCATAAAGGAATTTGCGATTACCGTTGCTGGCCGCTTGCCGTAACTGATGATAGTAGTTCATCGTGTCGGTATTGGCTTTCTTGTTTGGCGTCACTACATGGAAGCCGTCGGCAAGGAAGTCCGCATATTGAGAAGCGACTTCCTGACTGGATGTGCAATCCACAATGACCGGGTTGAGCAAGTGATACTCTTTTACCAGACGAATTAATCGTCCCAGATTAAATGGCTCTTCTGCCGCGGCCAGCGCCTCACGCCAGTTAGTTAAGTCGATTCCCAGCGTATTAGTAACCATACCGCGAGAGTTGGCAATGCCACATACCCGTAGTTCGATATTCTTACGTTTCAGCCATGGCTGCTGACGATAGATTTGATCCAGTAATGCGCCGCCGACACCACCAACGCCGATTAAGAACACATCTAACACCTGATTAGTATCAAACAGCACCTGATGGCTGGCACGCACCGCAGTCGTCGCCGAGTCATTACTGACTACCGCAGAAATCGAACGCTCTGAAGAACCTTGAGCTATCGCCACAATATTGATATTTGCACGGGCTAATGCACTGAAGAAACGTGCAGACATACCGCGCAGCGTACGCATATTGTCACCAATCACTGAAATTATCGCCAGTTTGTCGACCACATCCAACGGATCTAACAATCCGTCCTTTAACTCAAGATAGAACTCATCTTCCAGTGCCCGGCTGGCACGAGCCAATTCACTCTGTGGTACACAAAAGCTGATGCTGTATTCAGAAGAAGATTGAGTAATCAGAACCACAGAAATGCCGGCGCGGGACATCACTGAGAAGACTCGGGCCGCCATCCCCACCATTCCTTTCATGCCTGGGCCAGAGACGTTAATCATCGCCATATTGTTCAGGTTGGTTATACCTTTAACCGGATAACGATCGTCCCCACTTTCTCGGCTGATTAGCGTACCCGGGGCTTGTGGGTTGGCAGTATTTTTTATCAGGCAAGGAATTTGGAACTGGGCAATAGGAGCGATAGTGCGAGGATGGAGAACTTTAGCGCCAAAATAGGATAACTCCATCGCCTCCTGATAGGACATCGATTTAAGCAACTTGGCGCCCGGTACTGAACGCGGATCGCAGGTATATACGCCATCAACATCAGTCCATATTTCACAGCTATCGGCGCGCAAGCAGGCTGCTAAAACCGCTGCCGAATAGTCGGAGCCATTACGCCCTAATACCACCAGTTCACCTTTTTCGTTACCAGCAGTAAAACCGGCCATCAGAACAACGTGATTATCAGGAATACCCAGTTCAACTAAACGGCGGGTTGATTCCGTAACATCAACGGTAGATTCCAGGTAATGTCCATGAGCCAACAACATCGCAACTGGATTAATCACGGTTACGCCATATCCCCGAGCCTGAAAAACGGACTCCATAATAGCGATAGAAAGCTTTTCACCACGACTAATAATGGAAGCGTTAACGCTATCGGGGCACTGGCCCAACAGAGAAATACCATGCAAAACATGTTTCAGTTGAGCAAATTCCTGCTCCACAACGCTCTTTAATCGATCATATTCAAACCCAGGCTGATCTTTGGCCAATCCGGAAAGCAATTCAGCAAAGATCTGTTCGGCATCCATCATATTGGTCATGACTTCCTGACCGGCTACCGTTTTTTCAATCATGGCAACCAAATGGTTAGTAATTTTTGCCGGAGCAGACAGTACCGTAGCAACCTGGCCCTGACGCGCATTATTTTCAATGATATCCGCCACGCGCATAAAGCGTTCGGAATTTGCTACTGATGTACCGCCAAATTTCAGAACTCGCATCTCTTGGCCTCTCCTGCCTTAATCCAGTTATGATGTAAATTATCAGCAAAAAAAAACCCGCACTCGATTCTACGGTGCGGGCTTTTTTTCATTTCTTGTAAGCGTCAGCCCGCCCCGCTACTGGTTGTACCGGTGGTGGTAATGATTGTAATCATCAGGCTAACGTTTTGCATGTTTGGTGTTTGTCTCTGGTTTATTTTATTAACGCTATATACTGGTTAAAGCAATTGCCGTTCAGAGTCAATTTATTTTTCATATTTCATCAAAATAATTTTCCTGTACTGACTATATACCGCTATTTTAAATAAGATTTTTTTAAAATAAATTCAATGAGTTAAAACCATTCGTTGTCATGAACCATGAATATCTGATTTTTTATTCATATCAGGCTTATTTTGAGAGTAACCAGAATCAGCGTGACTAAACGCAACAAAAAGCCAGTATTAGATTAAAAGTGGAAAAAAGACTCAATATTGATGATTTTAACTGTAAATTTAGTGTATTACATTTTACTACTCTCTATTTATCCTAAATGAGTTTTTGTACTCGCAAAAGTTGCAATTGAAAAATATTTGTTAAAATATATTTCTTTTTAAGATAAAAAGAAGGAAAATCCCCCCGCTGCCACACACGCCTTGGTTTTGGTGAAAAGTACAACGGCACAAATGTTTCAAGTTAAGGTTTTTATTGAGGTTGAATTGTGAAAAAAAGGTCAAAAACTGGCATGTGATATGCATTGTTTTTGTAGATTTTTCTCACAAATCAGCTAATGTGCTATAACTATTATTGATATATATCAACAAGCCACAAGTTTGTTGATCGGCAAAAGAAAGACTCCTGTTATATTGCTGCTACAATAAAGAGTAATAAGTGATCGGTTTTAACAAATCACAGGTATGTAGGTAGTTTGCCTTGGCCGAACCAGCGATTGTGTTGAAATTTGAAATAGCACGGGGATTCGTCCCTTATACTGCAGTAGTCTGTTTTAGCTATAGATGGTTTTAGAAACAGAACCAGACCACTGTAATATTAAATTTGATTTTGTTGGCAAATTAGGTAACAGACATGCAAACCCCGCATATCCTGATCGTTGAAGACGAACTAGTAACTCGTAACACATTAAAAAGCATTTTCGAGGCGGAAGGATACGTTGTCTTTGAAGCCAATGATGGTGCAGAAATGCATCGGATTTTGTCCGACCATAATATCAATCTGGTCATCATGGATATCAATCTGCCTGGAAAAAATGGACTACTGCTGGCTCGAGAATTACGCGAGCAAGCTGCGGTTGCATTGATGTTCTTAACCGGCAGAGATAACGAAGTAGATAAAATCCTTGGCCTGGAAATTGGTGCTGACGATTACATCACGAAACCGTTTAATCCACGGGAACTGACAATCCGTGCACGTAACCTGCTGTCCCGGACGATGAATCTTGGGGCGGTGAGTGGTGAAGAGCGTAAGCTGGTTGAAAACTACAAGTTCAATGGCTGGACGTTGGATATCAATAGTCGTTCGCTGATTAATCCTAACGGAGAAATGTTCAAATTGCCTCGTAGCGAATTCCGCGCGATGCTGCATTTCTGCGAAAATCCAGGCAAAATTCAGTCTCGTGAAGAGTTACTGAAGAAAATGACAGGACGTGAGTTAAAACCTCACGATCGTACGGTTGATGTGACTATTCGTCGCATCCGTAAGCACTTTGAATCAACACCGGATACACCGGAAATCATTGCTACGATTCATGGTGAAGGTTACCGCTTTTGTGGCGATCTCGAAGAATAATCAGCAATAATGAACAAAAAAAACCAGCATAGATATGCTGGTTTTTTTATCATCTGAATTTAACCATTGCACATATTTAACCTAGTTACTACTGCCCCAGGGAATGATAGGCACGGTACTGATAGCATTTTTAGGCGAACCATCAACAACTTTGTCCGAATAGACCAGATAAACCAGTGTATTGCGCTTATTATCGTAAAAGCGAACCACTTGCATACTCTTAAAAATTATCGAAGTCCGTTTGCGAAATACCTCTTCGCCATCCGCCTTACGATTTTTAATTCGATCGGTCAGCGTAATGGGTCCCACTTGAATACAGGAAAGTGCCCCATCAGCCGTATCTTCGGCTAATCCCAGCCCTCCTTTTATTCCGCCCGTTTTTGCCCGGCTCAGATAACAAGTCACATTTTGAACATCAGGATCGTCAAAAGCCTCAATGACAATTTTATGGTCAGGCCCCAACAGTTTAAATACGGTATCAACAGAACCAATCTCTTCCGATTGAGCGCAGGCAGACCAAAACAGTGTGGCAGAGCAAAGTGCTAAAATGGCCTTCTTCATTACCTATCTCCAGTGAACATCAATTAATTACTATATTAATGCAATTATAGCCCGTCGGTACACAACTAACGCCCGGTTGCAACCCGCTGAACCATAGCTATAAACTTATGTCAAATAGACGTAGAACAGTGCGTTTAAAAATTGCTATGATGCGTGGGGAATGTTGCGATATAGCACAGTAATACCTTGTTTCAAGCTAAGGATTGCGCCAGTATCCTTCACCTGCTAAAAAACATTTTTTGCGATGTAGTGTTTAAAAATAACCATAAAGTGTTATAAGTCAGTATAGCTACGCCAATTCTGTAGATAATGCGCCCAATTAATGAGGAAGTTTTTTATGGATCAAGCCAGTATTATCCACGATCTTCTAGACTGGCTAGAAAATCATTTAGATCAACCATTATCTCTGGATAATGTTGCCGCCAAGTCAGGCTATTCTAAATGGCACCTACAGAGAATGTTCAAAGAAATTACCGGGCAAGCTATTGGTTCTTATATTCGCGCTCGTCGTTTGTCTAAAGCTGCCGTGGCCTTAAGACTAACGGCTCGCCCCATATTGGATGTGGCGTTACAGTACCGTTTTGATTCCCAACAGACTTTTACCCGGGCATTTAAAAAGCAATTTGCTCAAACGCCGGCATTCTATCGTCGCTCAGATTCATGGAGCGCTATTGGTATGTGTCCGCCGATCAAATTATCCGGCAACAATTTAGTACCAGTAGAATATGTGATTCAGGAAGAAAAACAGCTGGTGGGAATGACCCAGAGTTATACCTGTACTCTGGAAGAACTATCTCGTTCCAAAACGGCAATTCGTACCCAGTTCTGGACCCAATATTTGGGTAATGCCCTGACTGAAGTTCCACCAATTCTGTATGGCCTTAACCACACCCGCCCAAGTCAGGAGAAAGACGATGAGCAGGAAGTGTTCTACACCACTGCCATTGAGCCGGAACATGTGCCGCCAGGCGTTGAAGGCCATGAAATTATACTTCAGGGTGGCGAATATGCCCTGTTCCGCTACAACGGGCCGCCGGATGGATTACAGCAATTTGTCATGACGCTTTACGGAACCTGCCTGCCGCTTCTGAAGCTGACACGCCGTAAAGGCTATGATATTGAAATATTCCATCCTAAAGGCGTGAAAGTTGGTGACAGCGCTCCCGCAGTAATTTCCGGTGAATATATGATTCCGATCCAGCGCTAGCGCTGGATCTCATCAAGTGCATCTGCCGTGAGGTGCTGTGTATCTCCGGCAAATTCCACTATCCACCCCGGAGCAAGCCATGGGCTGTTTTGGCTTTCCACTAAAGAAAGGGAACAATTACGCAAGCGTAAACGACGCTCCGCATAAGGGGGAAGCCCCAACACATTCCCCAACAGGCTACCTAAAGCGATACCGTGACTAACCAGAATTGGGCGGCTACCTTCAGGTAACATTTTACAGTCATCTAATGCTGCACGCATACGCGTTGAAAGCTCGGTTAACGACTCCCCTTGAGGAATGCGACCATTTGGCGTACCGTCAAGAATCAACATGCGTTGCTGTTCTTCTTCTGGCGTAAGTGAATCGACACGGCGTTGTTCCAGAATCCCCATATTCAACTCCCGCAGGCGGGAATCAAAAGTCGGTTCAATACGGCAATATTCAGCCAGTAGTTGAGCCGTTTGGCGAGTTCGCCCCAAATCGCTGGCGATAATATGAGTGATGCCCATATTCTTTAAGCGTTTACCCGCCTGGCGGGCCTGTAACTCACCCAAAGAGGTTAATTTACTGTCCGTTTGCCCTTGAATTCTGCGAGCAACATTCCATTCTGTTTCACCATGTCGAATTAAGTATACCTGTGTCATGCCTGTTATCCGTTATACTGTGGAAATTGTTTTCTTACTGCCTTGATTTAATTCTATGTATCACGTAATTGCTGCAACTACTAATCCCGCCAAGATCAACGCCATTAGTCAGGCGTTTACCGAATTGTTTGGCCCTGACAGCTGTCGAATCGAGAGCGTTGAAGTCAACAGCGGAGTTCCTAACCAGCCAATGGGTGATAAAGAAACCCGTACCGGTGCCCGACATCGAGTCATGTCCGCACGTCAGGTCAGACCGGAAGCTGACTTCTGGATCGGTATTGAAGCTGGAATTGATGATGATATGACATTTGCCTGGATTGTCATTGAAAATAATCAGTGTCGTGGTGAAGCTCGTTCAGCCAGTCTGACTTTACCTCCAGTGATCCTGAAAAGCCTGTATGAAGGTAAAGAGCTGGGTGATGAAATGGCTCAACTAACCGGAATCAGCAATATTAAGCAACAGGGTGGAGCAATTGGTCTGTTTACTGAAGGTAGACTTTCCCGAACCAGTGTTTATCAACAAGCACTTTTGCTGGCTTTTGTACCCTTCCATAACGATATTTATCAGGTATATGATAAATAAACCAAATCAAAAATCAGTTTATTTATCGGAATCTTTAAGCAATGTCTCTTCCAGCCAGATTCTGAATTCAGGTCTGGCCATTTTTAAACTGTTTGAACCTCGGGTAATGGTTGCAATACCGGCACCCAGTTCGCTCTTCAGCTCTCTCTGACTCATTTCACCACGCATCAGTTCCTGAATGATCCTTACACGAGTACCTAATGCCTCTCTCTCATCTGGCGTCATTAATAGCTGTAGCAGGTCAAGCTGATATTCATCGGCAAAAGATTTGTGTAACAGAGTGACGAAATCTTGCCACTCCTGCTGTTGATTAGATGCTGACATGGGGCTTTCTCCGGCTAATGAACTATCTGGCTAGTACAATAGCATAAGCCGGAGAAAAATGCAGAGATAAACGTCTTATCAGTAGCTACGTTTCCACTCAGTGTCGGTCATGACTACCGTTGGCTGACTCATAAAGCTGCGGTAGAACAAATCGTAAGCCAATACGTTTTTCACATAACCACGAGTTTCGTTAAATGGAATACTTTCCACAAACGCCACCGCATCCAAACGCCCTGCACTATTATTTAGCCAACTATTAACCCGACTTGGCCCCGCATTGTATGCCGCTGCAGCCAGAATACGGTTTTTACCGAACATCTGATAGGTATGCTCCAGATAGGTGGTTCCCAGCTGGATATTGGTTTCAGGATCGAGCAGTTGGCTGACATTGTTATAGCTAATGGCACTATTACGCTGTGCGGTTTGTTTCGCTGTTGCTGGCATGAGCTGCATTAAGCCACGAGCCCCAACTGGTGACTGAGCCTGTGGATTCCAGGCACTTTCCTGGCGGGCTATCGCCATAGCAAAAGAAACCGTAATATCCTTGTCATTGGTTGAGGTTTTAAACATGGTTGGATAAGCCAGCGGGAAGCGCTCCTCAATATGATCCCATAACTTAGCCACAATGGTTGCCTGAACGCTGAGATCCGCCCAGCCCTGCTCAAAAGCGTATCGAGCTAAAGCTTCCTGCTGCTGTTTTGGCAAACTCTCCACCAGATTACGCCATTCAGAGCGGGCCAGATTATCCTGATTCCAGTACATCAACTCACGCACCCGATTGACTTCAGCACGTTGGATCAACGACTGGGTTGGTTTTACCGCATTTTCAACCCTGACCGGATAATGTACATTCAAACGTTGGGCTGCAACCATCGGATAGAAACCGCGATTGCTCATCAAATCACGCAGAATTGTCTGACCTTCACTCTTCTTACCTTTACTAATCAAACTATCAGCAAGCCAGTAACGCCATTCATCTTTTGCCGCATACTCAGCGGGCAAGCGAGTAATCCACTGTGCCACGCCATTTTGGTCACCATTACTCAATGCCAAACGAATACGGCGTTCAATTAAGTCACCGTCCGTACTACGTGCTACTGCGGCATCACGCCAACTGGCCTGTTCGCTGGTAACATTATTATTCATCAGACGAATAGCAATGCTGCTTTCCAGTGCCTGCTTGTCCTGCTGGCTCATTTTTTGCGCGCTGGCGATTTGAGGTAACATCGCCCGAGCCCTTTCCACATCTTTACGAGCCGCTTTAGCAAAGGCTAAACGCGTCTCTTCGCGGGTAAAATCTGTTGGTGAAAACTCACGAGCAAAAGCATCAACACTTAACGGATCTTTTTGTAACCGGCTTAGGCCATCGCCAATGCTTTTATAACTGGCTGGTAGCTGTGAAATCAGTGCGTTCACTAATGATGTGTTATCTTCTTCACTGGCTAAACGAATACGTTCCAGCGTAACTAATGCCGTTTGATGACCAGCATTACGCCACTCGCCAAACAATTTGTCACAGGAAGAAGGTAATGATTTACCGGTTAGCCAGATAGTTTTCGCCTCATCAAAGGCCTGCTGACGATTACCGGTTGCCCACTGGGCATAATGGAAATTACAGCGAGCGGCCACCGAAGACGGCGCTTCGGCGGTAAAACTAACAATACCGCTCCAGTCCTGACGTCGAGCTAGTTCATTAATAAAGTTATTTTTCAGATTGCGTGAAAGCGGCAATGTAGGATAACGCGTTACAAACTGCCCGGCTTGTTTAACGCTTAAAGCGGTTAAATCCTGAGTCAGTTGGCGATATTCCAGATAAGGATAAAGTGGATAGCTACTTAGCGTAGGCATCAGGCGAGCAACCTCATCCATCTGGTTACTGTCCCACGCCATTTTCACTTGCTGATAGCGCTCACGTTGGGCGCCGAGAGAATCAGCCCATGCACTTTGAGCCGTTACGGCTACCATCAGCCCCGCTATAAATGTACTTTTCTTGATTAAGCTGCGCCAATTTTCCGTCACAAACATCCTCACTTTTCCTGTCATTAAGCTATAAATATTAGCCTGCTTCAGAGACAACTTATTTAGCGTCACTCTCGATATCTACACCACTATCATCACACCAATAATAGTATAGCGTTATCTTAACTAACGCTGAAAAAACCAACGCTCTGAAAAAATTGATAATATTAAAAAACATCATATCAATGATGAACAATGAAACTTTACCATTGCTGGCGATAGCCTCTCTTTTAAATTGCCAGAGAGCGTAATTTTACTCAGACAATAAATTGCCTATTTGATTCCCTAAAAAAGGTCAAATAACAAAAAACCCTCCGAAGAGGGTTTATATTGAGCGGCCGATTAAAGGTCTTATAACCGTTGGATAGTTAATTGGTTTTCACCGATTGTCAGCGCCAAACGTTTATTAGAATGATGCTGGGCAATACACAACTCACCAAACAGATCGACATGGTATCCCAGCCCTTCAACCAGACTCATCAACTCATTTCTTTTAGCGATCATACCCTGCATATAATCCCCCCATACTTCGAACAAAATAGGAGGATAACCCGATTCTGATAGCCAGTTTTTTGCCCCGGAAATAACTTCGAGTTCCAGACCTTCTACATCTATTTTAATTAAATGAGCTTTGGGTAAATTAAGACTATCTAAAGTGGCGATACGTACTTTCTCAGAACGCGTTTCCGGAGAAATAACAAATTGCTGTTCTATCCGAATTTCCGGATTTAAAGACAGTGCTCCCAGATTATGTGAACGATGAGGATCTAACTGAGGAACGTCTATTTCACCGTTATAATCACCAACCGCCATATTATTTGCATAGCAATTATATAAATCATTAATCAGGTAATTAGCACACAGTTGATAAAACACCTGACGCTGCGGCTCAAAAGAATAAATTCGACCACCAACTTTCTTGACATGATGCCCCATTGGTACAGACCATGCACCTAAATTAGCACCAACATCAACCAAAACCGGATTTTGAATTCTTTCAATTAATAGCTGTGCAATATCAAGACAAGCCTGCTCCCATACCTTTCCTTTGCGCAGATGAGCACTAATCATGTCCGGCCCATTGGATAGTAAATAATTTGATTCACCGACTTTATATAATCCGTGAGTTATTTTCTTTTCCTGGGTCAATTTCTTTTTATTCATGGGACATCCTTGTAACGTGACACTGCAAACGTTAGATAATTAATGCACATATAATGCCAACAAGCGAATCTAAGTCAATGTATTATATCTAATCACATCAAATCAAAACCCTTTGATATATTTAAAAACAACCGGTTAGAGTAAAATAATAAAAATGACATTATTTATTATTAAATAACTTAACTAACTCGTTGGAATAACGCGAAAACAAATAATGATGTGTTATAAACACGCCAGAAAACTTCGAAAAATCAGAACAGATATCCTCAATCTATCGCCAGATTTCGGATGAAATCGTGTCAAACCTCACTTTGTTGCAACATTACGCGCAGATAACTGGGATAGCGCGATGAAAAGGGCTAAACTACGCCATCATTAATCTCTGTCTGCTGAAATACTGTTATGCCAGCGGATGGTTATCAACTGGGCTGATCCAACAGATATCGCGGCACCAAGGGATATAGCTCGGTGATTATGTTGTATAGCGTTTACGGATAATCAAAAAACCCAGTAATTAAGAGGCTTATAATACAGTGGCACAATACGTCTACACCATGCATCGGGTTGGGAAAGTTGTTCCCCCGAAAAGGCATATTCTGAAAAATATTTCTCTCAGTTTCTTTCCCGGCGCCAAGATTGGTGTACTGGGTTTAAACGGCGCCGGTAAATCAACTCTATTACGCATTATGGCGGGTATTGATACCGACATTGAGGGTGAAGCACGTCCACAGCCGGGTATCAAGATTGGCTATTTACCGCAGGAACCTAAGCTAAATCCAGAGCAAACCGTGCGCGAAGCGGTAGAAGAAGCGGTTAGCGAAGTGAAGAATGCGTTAACCCGTTTAGATGAAATCTATGCTGCTTATGCTGAACCGGATGCTGATTTTGATAAGCTGGCTAAACAGCAGGGTGAGATGGAAGCAATTATTCAATCTCACGACGGCCATAACCTCGATAATCAGTTGGAACGTGCGGCTGATGCTCTGCGTTTACCGCCCTGGGATGCCAAAGTGGAGCACCTGTCCGGGGGTGAACGTCGCCGTGTAGCACTGTGTCGTCTGCTGCTGGAAAAACCAGATATGCTGCTGCTCGACGAACCAACTAACCACCTTGATGCCGAATCTGTTGCCTGGCTGGAACGCTTCCTCCACGACTATGAAGGTACTGTGGTTGCCATTACCCATGACCGTTACTTCCTTGATAACGTTGCCGGTTGGATCCTTGAACTTGACCGTGGTGAAGGTATTCCATGGGAAGGTAACTACTCTTCATGGCTGGAACAAAAAGATAAGCGACTGGAACAAGAAGCCTCTTCTGAAGCCGCTCGTCGTAAGTCGATTGAAAAAGAGCTGGAGTGGGTTCGTCAGAATCCTAAAGGCCGTCAGGCCAAGAGCAAGGCGCGTCTTGCCCGCTTTGATGAGCTAAACAACGTTGAGTATCAAAAACGTAACGAAACCAGCGAACTGTTTATTCCACCGGGCCCTCGCATCGGTGATAAAGTGCTGGAAGTCAGTAATCTGACCAAATCCTATGGCGACCGTATGCTGATTGACGATTTGTCTTTCTCTATTCCGAAGGGCGCTATCGTCGGTATTATCGGCCCTAACGGTGCCGGTAAATCCACCCTGTTCCGTATGATTTCACAGCAAGAGCAGCCTGACAGCGGCACCATTATCTTAGGTGAAACCGTGAAGCTGGCTTCTGTAGATCAGTTCCGCGATAGTATGGACAACAGCAAAACCGTATGGGAAGAGGTTTCCGGTGGTCTGGATATCATGAAGATTGGTAACTTTGAATTACCAAGCCGCGCTTATGTAGGCCGCTTCAATTTCAAAGGTACCGATCAGGGCAAGCGCGTTGGCGAGCTATCCGGTGGTGAACGTGGTCGTTTGCATCTGGCTAAGCTATTACAGGTTGGCGGTAATATGTTACTGCTCGATGAACCGACCAACGATCTGGATATTGAAACCCTGCGTGCGCTGGAAAACGCCCTGTTGGAATTCCCTGGTTGTGCGATGGTTATTTCCCATGACCGTTGGTTCCTTGACCGTATTGCCACCCACATTCTGGACTACGGCGATGAAGGTAAAGTTGAGTTCTTCGAAGGTAACTTTACGGAGTACGAAGAGTGGAAGAAACGCACGATGGGGGCTGAAGCTCTGGAACCTCACCGTATTAAGTATAAGAAGATTGCCAAGTAGTTCTGGTCTATTCTTATTGTAAGCGTTGTTGATAAAGCCCCGGAATGGGGCTTTATCATTAGAATTTTTGGATATTCCGACCGTAAGAGCAAAATAGCTATATATTGTCATTGTGCTCGACCGGGAAACCATCTGTACCAGAATCCGGAGCCACTATGTCAAAAACCGCCTTAATACTTGGAGCCAGTGGGCTCATCGGTAACCAGTTATTGGGTATGCTGGAGTCCGACTCCCGTATTACCCGCATTTATGCCCCAAGCCGCCGTCCGTTATCGGGTATTAGTTCAACGGTGGTGAATCCGGTAGGTGATGATTTACAGGCACTATTGGATGGGCTGACAGAACCGGTTGATATGGCTTTTTGTTGCCTTGGCAGCACGATAAAAACAGCTGGCAGTCGTGAGGCTTTTCACTTTAGTGATGTAACTTTACCGGTACATGGCGGTAAAACCGCTCTGCGGTTGGGAGCCACTCACTATCTGGTGGTCAGCGCAATAGGCGCCAATGCTAAATCATGGTTCTTCTATAACCGAACCAAAGGTGAAATGGAACAGAGTTTGATGGATCAACACTGGCCTCATTTAACCATTGCCCGTCCCTCAATGCTACTTGGCGATCGACCAACTCCGCGAGCAAATGAGCTGGTTGCAGCCCCAATATTTAAACTATTTCCCGGCAAGTGGAAATCAATTCAGGCAAGGGATGTTGCTAAAGTTCTCTGGATGCGGGCTTTTGCTCCTGCTTCAACAGCTATTGAAATCATTCAATCCGACAAACTACGAGAAAAAGCAGCGAAAAATCAGGTTTAGCGTTTGGTTTTTGGCCCTGCGGCATACTCAATGACCAAAGGGTGAGTCATCACTGCTTCAACAAAGCGTTCCAGCGCAGGCATGTTTAATGTACGGTTAGGATAGACCAGATAAAGCTCGTTTCCTTCCGCACGCCACTCTTCCAGCACCGGTTGTAATAATCCCTGTTTAACCACCTCTGTTGCCAAAAATGATGGCAAAAATGTGATGCCAGCACCCGCTATCGCACACTGACGGGCATACAGTAAATTGTCAGTCACATGATGCGCTGTCTGCAGCCACCGATAGGTTTCATCCCCCTTACGCAATAAACACTCCGACCAGGCGCGGTGAGTAATACAACGATGATGTTGTAACTGGTTTGGATGCGTGACCGGCTCGGTCTGAGATAAATATTGCGGCGAGGCAAGCAAATAACGGGGATAAAGGCCAAGAAAGCGCCCAATGAGTGTAGAGTCCTGCGGCTTTCCGGTGCGGATACCCAAGTCAAATCCCGCTCCCACCAGGTCGGTCACCGTATCTGAAACATAAACTTCTATCGACACCTCAGGATAACGCAACTGAAAATCGGTCACGATAGGTGCTAACAACGTTACCGCCAGCCCTGCTGGTGCAGTGATCCTTATTCTGCCACTGGGTGATGCCCTCAACATTTGCAGCGACTGGCTGGCTCGTTCTGAGGCTTGCATCATCTCCTGACAGTGAACCAGATAGCGCTCTCCGGCAAAAGTCAGACTAAGTTGTCGGGTAGTTCTCATCAGTAAACGCAGTCCCAACGCCTGCTCCAGATGACTGATTCGCTGGCTGACGCTCGATTTAGGCAGGCCTGCTCGCTTAGCCGCAGCGGTAAAACTGCCGGTTTCCACCACCAGAGTAAATAACGCCATATCCTGCAATTGTTTAAACACTATTGTTCACCTTAGATAAACAGTTTGTTTGCTAAAACTCATCTTATCACTTTTTACTTGTACAGCTAGACTGAGTGCTAATTACCATCCTGAAAGGAATTACCCCATGTCCAAATATGCTATCGCTGTCGATCCGGCAAATCCGCAACAATTTATCCAAATCCCTGTGCCTGAAGCGGCTCCCGGTGAGTTTGATCTGCTGGTTGAAGTTAAAGCGATTGCCATGAATCCGGTGGATACCAAAGTTCACGCCGGCCTGAAGAAAAATGGTTTACAGCAACCTCGTATTCTGGGTTGGGATGCTACTGGCGTTGTCGTCGCGGTTGTCCCAAAAGCAACGGGTTTCGCCATTGGTGATGAAGTCTGGTACGCGGGAGATATTACCCGTTCAGGCAGCAACACTACCCATCAACTAATTGATTCCCGTATTGTCGGCCATAAGCCGAAATCTCTGAACTGGGTAGAATCCGCCGCTATTCCACTTACCGCACTGACCGCATGGGAAGGCCTGTTTGAACATCTTAAAATTCAAGATGCTGGCAGTGATAAAACCCTGCTGATTATTGGTGGTGCCGGTGGTGTGGGTTCATTAGCCATTCCATTGGCAGCGTTACGTAGCAAAGTGCGTATCATTGCTACCGCTTCGCGACCGGAATCAGCTAAATGGTGTCTGGAACGTGGTGCCGACCTGACCGTTGATTACCGCAATCTGCAAGAGAACCTGTTAAAGCACGATATTAAGCAGGTTGACTATATTTTCTGTCTGAACGATACCGATGGTCACTGGAAATCCATGAGTGACGTTATCGCGCCGTTCGGTCATATCTGTTCAATCGTAGAAAGTGCCCAGCCGCTGGAGCAGTCACTGATTCGATCTAAAGGTGTTGCCCTGCACTGGGAACTGATGTTTACCCGCAGTATGTACCAAACGCCAGATATGGCGGAACAGGGTCGTATTCTGCAGCAGGTAGCCAATATGATTGATAAAGGCGAACTGAAAGGTACCTTGAACACGACATTACATGGCCTTAGCGTAGAGACTATCACTCAAGCTCATGCGAAGCAGTTAGAAGGTCATATGACGGGTAAGATAGCGATTGAGTTTTAGTCGGGCATATATCCCGCTGAAAATTTGCATCAGTGAATATTCCGGCCGTAATAGCAAAGTGTTCATATTATCTTTGTGCTCGGCCGGAAGACCATCTGTACTTAGCTGAGGAGCGTGTCGGGCCTACCTTTTCCAGGGGCGCTTATGAAACACCTTGCGGGCCAGCACAAGTGCTGTTCAAACAGGTTTTCGCCTGTTTATCGTTGGCTTACGCCAAGTCGATCCCAACGGACAACGCTTGCGTTGCCCCGAAGGGCAGGCGTTAGCCTGTAAAGCTCCCCCGACGATTGACTATTTTTTAATTTTATCAAGACATCCCGAATATATTTTTCTTCGTGTCATTCACACTAATTACTAATTCTATCAATCTATTATCTCCATACATTTTCTGGTTTTCGCTGGAATAATTCCTGCCTGCATCAATAAACCACCATCGTCAGATGGTATAATCAGGTTCTGATTTGGCTTAGCGGGATGCGTTAATGGACGACAAATTCGATGTCATCATTATCGGTGGTGGGATTGCTGGCTGTACCAGTGCGTTATTACTGGCTCGGGCAGGGGTAAATGTCTTGCTGCTGGAGCGCGCAGAACAGGCCGGGGGAAAGAATATCTCCGGTGGCCGCCTTTATAGCTACAGTCTTGAAACTATTCTACCCGGATTTGCTCAATCAGCGCCCGTTGAGCGACAAATCACTCAGGAAAAACTGAGTCTGCTGACCCATGAATCCAGTGTCACTATGGATTATCGTCACCCTGAATTTACTCAGGATGCCACTTCTTATTCCGTGCTGCGAGCCCGTTTTGATCCCTGGTTAATGGAGCAGGCTCAAAATGCAGGGGCTCAATGTTTGACCGGCGTTCAGGTAGATGCCCTGATTCAGGAAAATGGTGCTGTTTGCGGCGTTCAAATTGGTGAAGATCGGCTGGATGCTCGCGTAGTGGTTCTGGCAGAAGGAGCGAACTCCCTGTTGGCAGAGCAACATCAGTTAGTTAAAAAACCGCAACCCCATGCCATGGGGATTGGCGTTAAAGAGGTGCTGGCTCTCCCACAATCTCGTCTTGAAGAGCGTTTTTCACTGGAAAATAATCAGGGCACCGCCTGGCTGTTCGCTGGTGAAGCTATCACAGGAAAAGCCGGCGGCGGTTTTTTATATACCAACCGCGATACCCTTTCCCTCGGATTAGTCTGTAATCTGTCAGTTGTAAGTAACGGAAAAAATACCCTGCCACAGATGCTGGAAAATTTTAAACAACATCCGCTGCTACGCCCATTGCTGAAAGAGACTGAACTGTTGGAATATGGTGCACACCTTATTCCCGAAGGAGGAATCAATGCTCTGAGCCCGCCGTTTGGTGCAGGCTACCTGATTGCCGGTGATGCCGCCGGATTTAGTGTGAACGCGGGTCACACTGTTCGGGGCATGGATCTGGCAGTTATCAGTGCACAGGCCGTGGCAGATACCCTGACAGTAGCGCTACAAAAGGATGACTTCAGCACAACATCGCTGGCGACTTACCAAACCCATCTGGAAAACAGCACCCTATGGGCAGTGTTAAAACAGTATCGCTCGTTACCTGATACTCTGTTACAAAATCCGCGCTATTTTGCCGAATATCCGCAAATGACCAGCGATATTTTACGTGAGCTGTTTGAAATTAATCGCCATCCTGCACCACCGCTGCGCAGCATTTTGTGGAAACATGCCCGCCGGGCTGGGCTGATGACGCTGTTTAAAGATTTAATCAGAGGAGCACGCAGTCTGTGAAAACAGAAGTGAAACTCAGCAAGAATCATTATGTCATTGATGAAAACCAGCCCCATATTATTCCTGCGGATCACCCGGAGCGACAAATATTACAGCAACTGGTTAACGTTTGTCCCGCAGGCCTTTATCAGCTCAATTCGGATGGCAGCCTGAGCTTTGATTATCATGGTTGTCTGGAGTGTGGCAGCTGTCGGTTACTGTGTAATGAAAAGACGTTAGTGCGCTGGCGCTACCCTGCTGCTGGTTACGGAGTAACCTTTCGGTTTGGCTAATACGGGATATGTGAAGTACCGCAGGGAGGCTGGTTCACGGTTATGCTACCCTGCGCCGATACTTTTTGCCGTGCCTGAACGGTAGTAAAAATAATAAAAGCCAAGCGGAGATCTTGCCTGTGTCTATACTGCAGTTATTGAAACAACACCCCGTTATTGCTGCGGTAAAAGATACTGAAAGTCTGAATACTGCTCTGGCGTCCGACTGTAAGATTATCTCTATTCTGTATGGCAATATCTGTAATATTGGCACCATTGTTCAGCGTATTAAAAAAGCAGATAAGTACGCCTTTATTCACGTCGACCTGTTGGACGGAACCTCTAATAAAGAGATCGTGATTAACTTTTTGAAGCTGGTAACCGCCGCTGACGGCATTATCAGTACTAAAGCATCAATGATTAAGGCAGCGAAAGCTCAGGGATTTTACGGTATTCATCGTATATTCCTGCTGGATTCCATCTCATTCCACAATATTGATAAGCAGGTAGCCCAGTCCAATCCTGACTGTATAGAGATTTTGCCAGGCTGTATGCCTAAAGTACTGGGATGGGTAGCGGAACAGATCGATTTACCGATTATTGCCGGCGGGTTAGTTTGCGATCATGAGGATGCCACTAATGCGCTAAATGCCGGTGCCAGCGCGGTTTCCACCACGAATACCGGCGTCTGGCAACTGAAGTTCTAATCTTGTAACGGCTATCAGAGATGAACGCTTATCCGGAATAGCCGTTCAATCTGGTGATGAATCCACAATGCTCCGCATATTTGACTGCTGGACACAAATAACCAGCGTGTCTAATACCGCATTCATATCATCAACAATACCCACATCAGCCTGCGAGAAAATGGCCGCATCCGGATCGGTATTAATTGCCACAATAAATTTACTGTGACGAACTCCCACGGAGAAAGCCGCTGCACCGGATACACCAGCAATAATACAAACCTCTGGCGCTACCAATGCACCGGACATTCCTAACATGGTTGACATACTACTCCAGGCATTCATCGCCACCGGACGACTAACCCCTAGCTGAGCACCTAACGCCTGCGCAATATCACTCAATCTCTGGACGTTTTGGCTATTTCCAGCTCCCTGCCCGATGGCCAGTACCCTTTCGGCCCGATTAAGCAGCGGTTGTTGTTCCGGTATGCTTATCTGATGCTCTGCCAGCCATGTTGGCACTTTAGCCTCGGTCAATATCAGTTGCTGCTCAATACTCTGATAATCCTGGGTTGGCGCTGCTGCAGTGCCCTGACGAGCCACAGCCAGACAATAGGGCGTTGCCTGTAGCGTTAAGGTGGCCAACATATTGTTGCCATACACAGATTTTTCCACCTGACAGCCGTTTTCATTCATCTGTCCACTAATCACCCCCAGACAGGAAGCACCATTCAGACGAAAAGCCAGACGAGTCGCCAGTTCATTTCCTAACGAACAACCAGAAAACAGCAGTAATTCTGCCGGATAAATTTGATGAACCCGTTCCAGCAGCAGCAACACCGAATCCGCCAGTAGCAATTCAGGACTTTTTAACCACTGAATCTGCGTAATCAGACAATCAAACTGTGGTAAATCATCAGGCTGACTGTTTCGGTGAAACAGCCATAATGCTACTTCAGAAGCTGCCAGATGACTCTGCTGTAAGAACCGATTAATCTCCTGAGCCTGTTGTAAAAAGGAAGGAGAGTCTGCATCAAGAATTAACGCTATTTTCATCAGCCTAATCTCCCTTGCAGATAGTCATGGTACAGCCGCCGGGCTTTCTCCTGCGGCGTTCCGCCGGTAATAATCACACCACCTCGTCGATTTTGCTGACGTGTAAGCTTAGTTAGCTGTTTATCATTTTCCTGCTGTAATTCCTGTGGAACCAATCCAAGATCTTCCAGTGAATAACGGTGAATACTATTTTTAGCGCCGGCCAGCTTCTGCTTCAATGTAGGCACCCGCAACGCGCTGGCCTGAGTTGAATTACCTACCGCCAATACCGCTGGTGTATTAATGGTTAGCTTTTGTTGCTCATCTTCCGTTTGTCTAATCACTATTACCTGTTTGCTCTCTCGAATAACCCGAAAGTCACAAACCTGAGTGATGCACGGCCAGTTCAATAGTTCCGCCAACAGCATCGCCGTTTGCATGTTATGGCCTTCGCTGCTCTGCATGCCTAAAACTATCAGGGATTGCTGTTCTCTCTGTTGGTGATAGGCCTGTATAATCTTCGCTATCGCCAGAGGATTAAAACGCAGGTCAATTGATGAAGTTGGATCGATTCTGATTGCGGATTGAAAACCCAATGCATACATCTGCTTCAGATAGTGCTCACTGCGACTATCACCGATAGTCAGGGCACTTAAATTGAGCTCTCCCTCTTGCCAGACAGCACTGTCGCGCACCATCAGCATCAGCTCTGCGGCACTTTCATCAAAGCAGTTCAACATGGTTTGGGTAAAGCTAACATCAATTTGCAGACTATCGTCAGCCTGCCAGTCCTTTTCTGCCATCATGCTTAAATCAGGTGAAGCTTTAAAGCCCAGCAAAATCTTCACAGTCAGCCCTCCTCTCCTGTTGTGGCACTTTTTTCACTGTTGATGCCCCCACCAGCGTCAGATTTTTTGTTTCCGGAGCCCAAAGTACCGACACCCACAACCCTATCAGCAATACCGCCACTAGAATCAACATGGTGTACTGAATTCCCAGTGCCAGTATGGCGATAGGTAGCAGTCCGGTGCTGATAGCTGAACCTAAACGGCTCATTGAGGTGGCAAAACCCACCCCTAATGAACGAATATCCGTTGGAAAACTTTCTGCCGGAAACACCCCCACCAAATTACTCACTGCAGAAATGGTCAGAGTAAAAATAGCGAACAGTAACAGCATCATGCCGGTTTGTGAGGAGGGAACAAATGCCAGCGTCATCAGACTTAGCATCAGGATCACAAATGCCGTAATCAAGAATCCCCGGCGGGAACAGAACTGAGTAAATCCAATGCCCAATAACGCTCCTACGATCAGTAAGCCATTTAGCATCAGATCGGTGGCGAAGCTTTCGGTTAATCCAAGAGCACGCAACATTGAAGGCAGATAGGTATAAATAGCAAAATACGGGATCACCAGGCAGACGAAAAACAGACTGTTAAATGCGGTTCTACGCCAGTAGCGAGGGGAGAACAAGGTACGCAGATGGCGGGCAGTTTCGACCGGAATTTCATCGTTTAACACGACGTTTGGGCCAAAGCAGCGTTTTACGATTTCATGCGCTTCATCGATGCGGCCTTTGCGCATCAGCCAACGCGGAGATTCCGGCGTGCCCCAGCGTAAAATCATAATACACAGCGCCGGTATGGATGCCGATGCCAGTAACCAACGCCAGGCATCCGGCCCGGAATCCACCATCCAGTGCCCCATAAAGCTGGCGGAGACATAGCCCACCGTCCAGATAACGCTGAAGGAACCAAGCAATAAACCGCGATGTTTGCGCGGGGAGAATTCCGCCAGCATGGTATGGCCTACGGAGTAATCCCCCCCCAGGCCAACGCCTACCAGTACCCGTAGCCAAAATAGCTGTTCGGGAGAAGAGGCAAAAAACTGTAAAAATGATGCCAGAGTAATAATCACAAAGCTGAAGGTGAATATCTTCTGGCGTCCAATATGGTCGGAGATCCATCCGAGGATCAGACTACCGAGAAACAGACCAAACAATGCAGAGCTGCCTATCATTCCTTGCCAGAAGGGAGACAGCCCCATTTGAGGACTAATTTGCGTCAGAGCAAAACCAATGACACCCAGCACATAACCATCGGTTAAATGTGCGCCAAAGGTCAGGCCTGCAATTTTAATATGAAAACGGTTTAAGGGAATATCATCCATGCGGACGGGAGAAGGGTTAGGAGGTGTCGCTATTGTTCTGTTGGCTATTAACATAGTTGTTCTCATTCAGCAGTAACGACCATTCGCAGTCCTTATACAAAAACCGGGCCGTCCATAACAGACGGCCCCGGTCAGAGACGCATTAACTTTCAATTGGATAGATGGTACCGATATTCATAATACCGTTCGGGTCATACACCTCTTTCAACGCTTTCAGTATGTAGTAAGCCGAACCGTGTTCATCTTTGGTCCAGTGCACACGATGCTTACCAATACCGTGATGGTGCACCATTGAGCCTCCCAGCTTAATGGTTTCCTCCACAATGATTTTATTCAATGGGTTATGGTATTTATCAATCTCCTCTTGCGGTGAGCAATCCACCACGTTGTAGTCATACACAAAGTACATATTGGTGCCATTGATATAACTGTGAGAAGAGTGACCGCCAAGCATAGTGATATCGTCCGCATGTGGGAATTCATTACGGATGCGGTGAATCACATTTTCATAAATTTTATTGATTGAACGCCAGTCTCCGGAGACTTCTGTAGTGAAGCCCATGTTTTTGGTCTTCATGATCTGTACCCGCTCAGCGGCGACTTTATCCGGCCCCCAGTTAAGGTTATTAAACCAGGTTTCAATCAGTTTACTGTCTACCCGCTGGCAGCCAGAATGGCGGGCTACAATGGCTTCGATCCCGTTACCCGTAGCGCGGGCAATCTCTTTGGCACCTTCCGCCATAAAGATCAGTACACACTTACCGTCGGCAAAATGGGTAAAGTGCTGAGAACCATCTTCCGCATCGTACAAACGAGCAATAGACGGACGATATCCCTCAACCATTACTTCACGCAGAATATCAAAGCCGGTCTTCATATTGTCCAGAATATAGCCATAGAACAGATTGTTTTCCGGCATATATTTGAAGATTTTTACTGTAACTTCAGTGATATAACACAACGCACCTTCGTTACCAATAATCACATGGCGAATGTCCGGCCCGGCGGCACGACGCGGTACGTTTTTAATTCGGGTAACGGTACCGTCAGGGAATACCGCCTCAAGGCCAACCACCATATCTTCAATAGCACCGTACAACGTTGAGAACTGACCGATACTGCGGGTTGCCACTAATCCCCCCATTTGCGCTAATGGTTTAGACTGCGGTGAGTGTCCGGTGGTATATCCTTTGGCTCGCAGTTTATTCTCTAACACTTCCAGCGCAACACCGCACTGGGCAGTAGCCTGCATGTTCTCAATATCAATATTGATAACCTGATTTAGCTCGGAACCATCCAGAACCACGGAGTTCTCTACAACAGTTTCCAGGCCGCCTTCAGTGGCAGAAGAACCGGTACGCGGTACGCAGTTGATATGGTTTTCATTCAGGAATGCCAGCACCTCTGAAACCTGCTGAGTATTGGCTAATTTCACTACCGCAGCCGGTAGCGGTAACGTGAAGATACCGTGGATATCGGCATATTTTCTGAAACGGTCAATACTGTTTTTCTGCAGCACCTTTTCATCGGTAATGACTCGTTCGGAGCCTACGATCTGTTTTAGCTTCTCAACAATAGCTTCTCTTGTCAGCGACATGATTAATCCTTCCTGCTTTCAGTACATTTTTATGGCATGTCTTATGCCATGGCGGTGGAGAACAAATAACTTAAATATCAAAATGTTGAATTAACGCACCAGATAGCCACCATCAACCACCAGCAGATGGCCATTAACATAGTCAGAAGCGCGGCTGGCTAAATAGACCATGGCACCCATCAGATCCTGCGTTTCACCCCAGCGATTTGCCGGAATATGGTCAAGAACGCGTTTGTTAGTTTCAGGGTTTTTACGGGTTTCAGTGGTGATATCGGTGGCGTAATAGCCCGGAGCAATACCGTTAACCTGAATGTTGTACTGGCCTAATTCATCACAATAAGCCTTGGTGAAACCTGCCAGCGCATGTTTGGTTGCGGAATAAGCGGGTGACCACTGCCCACCCAGATAGGAGAACAGCGAACAGATATTGATAATCTTGCCGTGGCGCTGAGGAATCATCACTTTCGCCGCTTCATAGCTGAGTTCAAATGCGGCAGTCAGGTTGATATCTATCATTGGATCCCAGTCCGCACGACCAAAATCCAGCACTTTATTCAACTTACAGATACCGGCGTTATTTACGACGATATCCACTGAGCCAAAGTGCTCCAGACATTGAGCAATCACTTTAGCCGGCGCGCCTTTTTCGGTGATATCCACCTGCATAAACTCAACCTTCACCCCCTGCTTCTCAATCATTTCACGGGTTTCGCCCTTGTCCATGATGAAGCTGGGAATAAACAGATTGGCGCCCGCTTTAGCCAGCGCCATGGCAAACGCCTGACCCAGACCGCTGTTGCCGCCGGTAACGATCGCCGTTTTGCCTTTGAGTGAGAAAAAATCCAGAGAAAATTCATCCAACGCATTCAGTGACATGGTGTAACCCCTTCGATTCCTGATTAAAACGCAAAAAAAAAGAGAAAAGTAAGCTCCCCGCGTTGAGCGGGAAGTTACTTTTCTCATAATCTCTAGTAACTATTTAAAGTAGTAACATATCTGACGACGGGTTTTCCGTGATAATCCTCACAAAATTCAATCTGATAATACTCGATCGCCAGATAACGCCGTATTGCCTGGATCTCTTCGTATAAATTTGTGGTATCGCTCAAACTTAGTAACGCCAGAATTCATTATATCTAAAAATATCAGTAAGATAGATTAATATAATTAGCTCAGAATGGGAATTGTGACAACTCTCACGGAAAGTCTTTAGTGTCACATGCTATTAATTACCGCAGTTACTAGAGACAACGAGAAAAGTAACTTCCCGCTCAACGCGGGGAGCTTACTTTTCTCTTTTTTTTTGCCCTAAAATCAATGTTCCATAACTGAGATAACACCATGCAAAATAATAATTTTCGCCGTTGGTTAACGCTGGCGATTATCAGTATCAGCGGCGGCGTCAGTTTTGATTTGGCTTACCTGAGATATATTTACCAAATCCCAATGGCAAAATTTATGGGATTTACCAATACAGAAATCGGCTTCATCATGAGTACCTTTGGTATTGCCGCCATTATTCTGTACGCCCCCAGTGGAGTTATTGCCGATAAATTCTCCCATAAAAAAATGATGACCTCTGCCATGATAGCTACCGGTTTACTTGGTTTGCTGATGTCGGTTTACCCTCCATTCTGGGTGATGATTCTGATTCAGGTTGCCTTTGCTATCACCACTATCCTGATGTTGTGGTCTGTCTCTATCAAAGCCGCTTCACTGCTTGGTAATCATGAAGAGCAGGGAAAAATCATGGGTTGGATGGAGGGCTTGCGCGGCGTGGGCGTCATGTTGCTGGCGGTATTTACTATGTGGGTATTTTCACTGTTTATGCCGGAAGATCCAAACAGTCTGAAATCAGTGATTCTGATATACAGCGGGGTTTATATTCTGCTCGGAATCCTGTGCTGGTTCTTTGTCAGCGACGGTTATACCTCACGCACAGAAAGTGACAATGAGAAGAAAGATAAACCCGCCTTTAAACTGAGCGACATCCTGTCAGTATTGAAAATCAGCACGACCTGGTATTGCAGTATGATTATCTTTGGCGTGTATACCATCTACGCCATTCTTAGTTATTCCACCAACTATCTGACTGAAATGTATGGTATGACACTGGTGGCCGCCAGCTATATGGGAATTGTGATCAACAAAATTTTCCGTGCCATGTGCGGCCCTTTAGGTGGATTAGTGACCACTTACAGTCGCTTCAAATCCCCGACGAGAGTCATTCAGTTTCTGGCTGTAATCAGCGTTATCACCCTCTGTGCCCTGCTGTTTACCAATCAAAACCCGGGTTCTGTCGTTGTTGGTATTGGTCTGATTCTGCTGCTGGCTTTTGCCTGCTACGCTTCCCGCGGTCTCTACTTTGCCTGTATCGGTGAAGCTCGTACCCCAAAATATATTATGGGAACCACTGTCGGCATCTGCTCGGTAATTGGTTTCTTACCTGACGTTTTTGTCTACCCGATTGTCGGTTACTGGCAAGACTCCCTGCCTCCTGCGGAAGCCTATCGCAACATGTGGTTAATGGGACTCGGGGCTACCTGTCTGGTCATTGTGTTTACTTTTCTGTTGTTTAATAACATGAAGCGCGCCAGCCAACAGGCTGTAATACCAAGCCCGATAACTGAATAACGCCATTTGAACATTATTGTTTTAATCACGAGGTTAAGAAATGAGTGACAAATATTTGATGGGTGTCGACGTTGGAACCCAAAGTGCCAAAGTGGTGATATTCGACCTTCAGGGTAATGTGGTTAGCGAAGGAAAACAGGCGCTGCGCAAAATGGACATTCCCGCACCTTTACTGGCAGAACATCCGGACGATGACCTTTGGGATTCTTTAAAACTGGCCTTTCAACGGGCTATGGCAGAATTCTCCCAGGCAGGCCGAAAAGCAGAAGATATTCTGGCAATGGGCGTATGCATTATTCGCTGTTGTCGGGTGCTGCTAAAAGAGAATGGCGAACTGGCCTATCCGGTCATTAACTGGATGGATAAGCGTTTAAACAAACCTTATGAGTACATTGATGCCTATAAAGGCGTGCGTTATGTCACCACGACCTCTGGTTATATTACCCATCGCCTGACGGGAGAGTTTAAAGATACCTGCGCCAACTATATTGGCTGGTGGCCGATGGATAACGATACGCTGAACTGGAGTACCGACCCCGCAGCCTGGAAGAGCTGTAATCTGACGCGAGAAAACGTACTGGAAGTAGTAAAACCGGGAGAAATTCTGGGTTATGTATCTGAACTGGCGGCAAAACAAATTGGCGTACCTGCCGGTATTCCGGTAGTCGCTACTGCCCATGATAAAGCGGTTGAAGCATTAGGCGCTGGCTCACTGGATGAAGGCGTAGCCCTGATTTCTCTGGGTACTTATATCGGTGCCATGGTTCATGGTCATGCTAATGTGAAAGACGCTCAGAATTTCTGGCCGTTCCAGGCTTCCATTCCCGGACGCTATCTGTATGAGTGCATGGGGGTTCGCCGTGGGATGTGGACTATTAGTTGGTTCCGCGATCAGTTTGGCGAGTCGGCTCTGGCAGATGCCGATAAAACCGGCGTCAGCATTGAAGAACTGCTCAATATGGAAGCCTCAAAAGTCCCTGCTGGTTGCGAAGGTTTGCTCACTATTCACGACTGGGCACCACCATCAGAAGCCGAATTCCGTAAAGGTGTCATGATGGGTTTTGATGGCCGTCATACTCGTGCCCATATGTATCGCTCGGTACTGGAAGGCATTGCTTTCACTATGAAAAATCATATGGATAAGATGGCCAAGGAACTCAACACGCCGTTTAAACGCCTGATCATCTCCGGCGGAGGCGCTAACAGCGATCTGTTTATGCAAATCTTCGCTGATGTATTTGGCATTCCAACCAGCAGAAACGTGATGAAAGGCTCTGCCTCGGTAGGATGCGCCATTAACGCCGGCATAGCCGTAGGCGCCTTTAACAACTACGAACAGGCAACCCAAAAACTGGTACGTATGGGGGACACATTTACGCCCGATATGGAAAATCACCGTTTCTACAATGAACTGAATGGAGAAGTCTACAAGCAGGTAAATCAATACTTCGATCCGCTATTGAAGAAGTTAAGTCCGCTGGTGGATTACGCCTGACCTAATAATAAGAAGGGGCGCTTTGCGCCCCTTGGAACTGCTAATCAGCCTAATAAATCAGCAACTATGCATATTCCGACCGTAAAAACATGGTGCTTATATCGGCACCGATAGCGGTCGGTAAACAATTTATCCTTAACTATGAAGCACACAAAAGCCAAGTATCTAGCCCTCCCGGCCGAGCACACAGCCGATATTAGTGCATAGCTTTTACGGCCGGAATATCCGCTGAAATAAAGAAATAACACCTATCGGCCCCATCAAAGATCCTCCAACACACTCAATGCATCCGACAGCTTCTTCACCCCAAACACCTGCATATTAGGAATACTTTTTTTCGGCACATTTGCATGAGGAACAATAGCGCGTTTAAAACCATGTTTTGATGCCTCAGAAATACGCTCCTGACCGCTGGGAACCGGACGAATTTCACCTGCTAGTCCGACTTCACCAAACACCACTAAATCTTCCGGCAACGGGCGATCTCGCAGGCTGGAAACCAGAGAGAGCAACAGCGCCAGATCCGCACTGGTTTCCGTCACCTTAACTCCCCCCACCACGTTCACAAACACATCCTGATCCGCCATTTGCAAACCGCCGTGGCGGTGAAGTACCGCCAGTAACAGTGCAACCCGGTTCTGCTCAAGGCCAACCGCTACCCGACGAGGATTGGACAGCATAGAGTGATCCACCAGCGCCTGAATTTCCACTAACAGAGGCCGTGACCCTTCCCAAAGCACCATCACCGAGCTGCCGGAGGTAATCTCATCCCCACGGCTAAGAAAAATAGCCGATGGGTTATTAATCTCTTTCAACCCTTGTTCCGTCATGGCAAAAACCCCCAGCTCATTAACCGCACCAAAACGGTTTTTATGGCTGCGCATCGTGCGATAACGGGAATCTGAATCACCATCTAACAGTACCGAGCAATCAATACAGTGCTCCAGTACTTTAGGCCCAGCTAACGAACCATCTTTGGTGACGTGGCCCACCATAATAATGGCGACACCTTTGGTCTTGGCAAAACGGGTTAAATAAGCGGCACTCTCTCTTACCTGAGCCACACTGCCCGGAGAAGACTGTATATCCGCCATATGCATCACCTGAATAGAGTCAATCACCATCAGACGAGGTTGCTCTTGCTCTGCAATCAGGCAAATCTGTTCAATACTGGTTTCCGACAGCATCTGCAAATGTTCCGTTGGCAAACCAAGACGATGGGCACGCATCGCTACCTGCTGTAACGACTCTTCCCCGGTGACGTACAGGGTCTTCATTTGGCTGGCCAGCTTACACATGGTTTGCAGCAACAAAGTACTCTTACCCGCCCCCGGATTACCACCAATCAGGATCGCGCTGCCCGGCACCACACCACCGCCCAACACCCGATCAAACTCTTTAAAACCGGTAGAAAAACGAGGAAGCTCTTCCAGACTAATATCCGACAGCTTCTGAACCTTACTAACCCCACCTTCCCCGGCATAGCCAGAAAAACGGTCAGAACGAGATGAAGAGGCGGCCGCAAGACGAATCTCAGTAATACTGTTCCAGGCATTACAAGCACTACACTGCCCCTGCCAGCGCGGATAATCCGCACCACACTCATTACATACAAACGCTCGTTTCGCTGGCTTCGCCATAATTACCTCAAAATATCCCAAAACAGTTCATACAATAAAAAAACAAAAAACACGTCCGCCATTGACCTTGACCCTTAGTCCTTAGTCCTTAGTCCTTAGTCCTTAGTCCTTAGTCCTTAGTCCTTGACCTTATCAATAAGCACTGGAATTCAGCCGACAACTGAAAGAGGGTAGCACGCCAAACAGGGAGGTTTGGCGAGGCGCAGCGACGTAGGGAGCGGCTCTGCGCCGGTGCGTAAACCCGAATGAAGGCGGAGGGAAGTCGCCGTCAGGCGACCTGAATTCGTGTGCGAAGGCGCGGGGGTGCAGGGGGCGTTCGCCCTAACGCCCCTTGCTCGGCCGCCGCACAATTTCGAACCAAAACATCTCACCTAAAGCGGTCGAAACCTACGCAAGAGAAGATATTATGTTATTTCCCCTCATGATTCTGACTCGCCGACAAAATACACAACACCCCCAGCAAGTTCGCAAACCGAATCCCTACCTTCGCTTTAGAGTACACCTTCGGCTTCGCGTGATAGGCAATCCCCAAACTCGCTACTTTAATCATTTTCAGGTCATTAGCACCGTCACCAATGGCCACCGTTTGCTCCATTGGAATCGACAACTCTTCTGCCAGTTGCTGTAGTTTAAGCGCCTTAAATTTGGCATCTACAATAGGGCCGGTGACTTTACCGGTCAGCTTACCCTGTTTAATACCAAGCTGATTGGCAGAAACCGACACCAGATCCAGCTTCTCTTTTAAATAGTCGGCAAAATAGGTGAATCCACCGGAAACAATTGCCACGTGCCAGCCTGCCTCATGCAACTTTTCCACCAGTGTGGTTAACCCTGGCATCAGCGGTAATCCTTCTCTGACTTGCTCAAGAATAGCGGAATCCGCATCTTTCAGTGTCGCGACTCTTTGGCGTAAACTGGCAGCGAAATCCAGCTCACCACGCATTGCACGTTCAGTAACTTCGGCAACCTGCTCACCAACGCCAGCCAGCTTGGCGATTTCATCAATACACTCA
This sequence comes from Limnobaculum allomyrinae, assembly GCF_016649425.1. Classification (GTDB taxonomy): domain Bacteria; phylum Pseudomonadota; class Gammaproteobacteria; order Enterobacterales; family Enterobacteriaceae; genus Limnobaculum; species Limnobaculum allomyrinae. The sequence goes on along the minus strand of NZ_JADRCR010000002.1, from coordinate 312,366 downwards.
ATTTCAATAGCGGTAGAGTCCATATCCATCACCAGTAATCCCGGTGAACGTAATGATGGCAAATTCCCCATTTGGGCGACATCAAACTGATACTCTTCTGCGATCTTCTTCGCTTTAGTGGATAACACGCCAGCCAGACGTATCACCTGATACTCTTCCACCGTCCAGGCGGAAACCACCACCAGCGGTTCACAAAGCCTGCGTTGAAACTGAGATAAACGCTGTTTATCTAATCCTTTACCATACAGTAGCCAGCCAGTATGACCGGCCCAATAGTCAAGCGGCATGACCTCGTCACCACTCAATGACAGTGGCAACCCCGGCCAGCAGTCTATTTCCGCGGGTAAATCGCTATAGGTCAGGCTAATTGGCATGCTACAACTCCTTAAAAACGAGGCTTCTTTGCACAAAAAAATGGTTTCAATGGCAAAACAGCGTTCCAAGCTATCCTAATGAATAGAGTTCTGGCAACATAAAACATCTTCGGCACATAAGGTAGTTGCATGACCAAACGGCTTAAATTCAAATTTCACCTACATCGCATTGTTATTGTTCTGTTCTGTCTGGCGTTATTAGTCGCCCTGATGCAGGGTGTTTCCTATTTCAGCTTAAACAGTCAGGCAGCACAAGCGAAACAATCTCAGGAGCTTGCCCGCACGTTGGCAAAGCAGGTGACATTTACCCTTGCGCCACTGTTAGATGGCCCGGTCGACGGTATCGATGACCAAAAAATCAAGAGTATTCTACAACATCTGACAGAACATAGCCGGATCCTTGATGCTTCCGTATATCAGGTAGATGGTACGCTGATTGCCCAACAGGGTGATGGTACCAGCGTTCGCGACCGCCTTGCCCTTGACGGACAGCGCCCCGGTAGCTATTTCAATCAGCAGATCGTAGAAATGATTAATAGCAAGGAGGGGCCATTGGGGTTTATCCGCCTGACGCTGGATACCCATATACTGGCAACGGAATCGGAGCAGGTGGACAATACCACCAATATGCTACGTCTGATGTTACTGTTAGCTATGGTGATAGGTATTATTCTGGGTCGTACATTATTAATGCAACAACGTAGCGGATGGAAAAAATCACCCTATCTGTTAACTGCCGGAGATTCTGAATCAAAAGAAGCCTCTCACCCGGATTCGGAAACACAAAAACCAGTACACCGGGCGCATAAAAAGAAACGCCCACACAAAAAGAGGCCTTATCGTTAACCGCAGCGAAACAGCGTAACACTATTGATATACAGCTGCTGCGCAATCTCACTGGCGGACTCACTTCGCAGTTGACATAGCTGCTCAAATACCAATTTAACCCGCTCAGGGCGGTTAGGTTGTCCCTGAAATCCTGACAGCGGCATATCCGGTGCATCCGTTTCCAACACCAGTGATGTTAACGGCAGTTGCGCCATGACTTTGCGGGTTTTCTGTGCTCGTTCATAGGTAATAACTCCGCCAACGCCAATAGAATAGCCCTGCCGAATAAAGGCCTGTGCCTGAGACAAACTGCCGGAAAAACCATGTACGACACCAGTACGAGGTAACGGATGCTGCTTTAATACGCTGGCTAACTTATCATGAGTACGACGAGAGTGCAGAATTACCGGCAAATCAAAGCGTTTTGCCAGTTTAAGCTGCTCCGATAACAGCCATAATTGTCGTTCAGACTGCGGCGTTTCCATATAGTCATCCAGCCCTATCTCTCCCACTGCAACAATTTTGCCATCATTTTGCTCCAACAGCTGTGCTAACTGCTGTAGCCCTTCTTCCCGATGTGAGTCGATATACAGGGGATGTAAGCCTAACGCGCCATAAATTGCCGAAAACTGACGGGTAAGTTGAATTATCCCATCAAACATTTCACTGGTGACGGCCGGAACGATAATGCGCTCAACGCCAGACTCTGCGGCTAATGTCAGGCTTTCCTGTTCATGATGAACAAAAGGGGGGAAATCAAAGTGGCAATGGGTATCAATAAATACGGGCGTCACACAACCTCCACAATAGGAAAATCGAATTATTGCGGACTTATCATATCAGTCTGTCGTGGACGAGAAAGAATATTCGTGGTGTTCTTTTGTTTTAGCTCTTCATAACGCAGTAAAGAACGCCCAAGGGTAGCCAGAAAATAGCGGCCACATTGTTTGCCCAAGTGGTAATCCCGATTCAGTGAGGCAATTCGACTGCCTAAGGCTTTGCTGGCCAATGGCTTCGGCGGAAATATCTCTAAAATCTGCACGCCATCAGGTGGGTTCTCAATAAACTGTTGAGTACGGGTATAGCTCACTTCATGCTGATGAAGAATGCGCAACGTTTGAGGCAGACTGGTATCGTCAGGAAACCAGCGCTCCATATGTTTCATCCAGGCAGGAGTATAGTAGACCTGCGATGGAACGGTTCTGATGACCACAATGGTATCCGCTCCCCGTCGATAGGCTTCTTCTACCGGAACAGCATCACTGATGCCGCCATCCATATAGTAGACACCATCAATTTCTATTCCGGCACGATAAAATCCGGGAATAGCGCTGGAAGCCTTCAGTACCTGTAACCAGCTTTGCTGCTCGGCAGGAAAATAGGTTGGTGTAAAATCATCACCGCGGCAGGCGCACATGTAAAACTCCCGCCCTTTTGCCATACGCTCGAGTGCATAAGTCATATTTAGCGGCATTTGTTCAGTGACAGTATCGATCAGCCAATCAATATCAATCATATGTCCGCCACGAGCAAAGCGAATGGGATTAAAAAATAACGGTGAGGTGGAATAGCGAACGATAACCCGGCGAGCATAACCTGCCTGACCACAAATATAGGCCGACAAATTTTGTGCTCCCGCGGAGGTACCAATCATCAAGTCAAAGGGATCGAAGCCTGTTCGTTGAAACTGATCCAGTACTCCGGCTGTAAAAATCCCCCGCTGTCCTCCGCCCTCACAAACCAGTGCAATTTTGCCTGGTCTTTCCGGCTTATGGATCAATGGTTCTTTACATCCCAGAGTGACAGGTATTCTGTTTCCCAAATACTAACCTTCTAATTTTTAATGATGGGTTCTCGACTCAGAGGATACCCTTTCTTGCTCTTTTCCGTAATCTTCTTGCAGAATTCCCGAGAGCCAGTCACTGTTTCCGGCAAAAAATTCATCTTCTATACCGGCCATTTCAGCCCACCAGAGCCGGATAGAGCCTTTCCACTGCTTTAGTCTGCCCAGAATAATATCACTATTCATCATAATAGCTCCTCAGTCAGACTGGCAGTAAAGCGTTAACACGCTTTACTGCACCATCTTAACGGTTAGTGTTTTACAACCAAATCGTTTTTCACGGTTTTAACGCCTTTTACTTGTTTAGCAATACTTTCAGCCTGTTTAGCCTGAGCCGGTTTATCAACATTACCGGTCAGTAATACCACCCCTTCGCTGGTTTCAACTTTGATTTTGCGAGAAGGGACGATTTTATCCGCCAGTAACTTGGCTTTAACTTCGCTGGTAATCGCAGAGTCACTTACATAGCCCTCTACCGTACCGCTTTTATCTTCTTGTACCTGAAGTTTGTTGCTAACAGATTTCACCCCCTCGACCTTTTCTACCACTTCATTGGCCTGGGTCATCTGTTCAGTACTGGTGACAAAACCACTCAGGGTGACGACACCACCGGTAGTCTCAACGGAGATATGTGTACTTTCGATGCTCTTATGATCTAATAACGCGCTTTTTACTTTTGCCGTAATCGTGCTGTCACCCATAAAGTTATCGACTTTCTTCATCGAGTTATCGATAGAGGAACCGACTTTATCAACCGACTTATCAATGGATGTACTGACTTTTTCAACGGCATTTTCGGCCTTAGTTGCCACGGTTTCTTCAGCCCATGCGCTCCCGCTGACAACAACCGTACTGAATACTATGGCGATCAAAGAACGTGCTAAGGGTACATTTTTCATTGATGATTACCTTTAGGTTTAAATACAGGAATAACAGATAAATCAAATCACTGGTTAGTGACTTATCTGGTTATATCGGCTAACTGCACGATACAATTAGCCAATAAACGTGAATAGCGTTGCAATTATTGGGCCACATCAGTTGAAATGATGATAAATCAATAGATTATTGACAACGTGGCATATAACAAAGCATGAAAGTGTTGTTTTTTAGCGACAAATTCAATGTATTAATAACATTTAAATAACAAAAAATTATAACTCATTGAATTAATTGGACGCTAACTGTCACCTATCAGCAACACCTTAATATAATCTGTTAAATATTGGCCTTAAATATGCGATTGGCTACCTGTATAACTATAGAACACCCTCGGTAAACTGTTGTATAGATCACAAAATTTTTGTAATCATGCTTATAATTACAAAGTTAAATACTGGTTAAACAGCATAAAAAAAGCCCGACGTAAAACGTCAGGCCTTCACACTGCACTAAAATAGTGAAATCAGAGACTAACTATCACTATTAATGCTCACGGGTTTTACGGAATACGATATCCGGGTAACGCTCTTGAGTCAGATTCAGGTTAACCATGGTTGGCGCAATATAGCTCAGGTTCTCACCACCATCTAAAGCAACGTTCAACTCATTCTTACGCTTAAACTCTTCCAGCTTTTTCGCATCACTGCATTCAATCCAGCGAGCGGTAGAAACGTTCACTGATTCATAAATCGCTTCTACGTTATATTCACTTTTCAGGCGAGCGACGACCACATCAAACTGAAGTACCCCAACGGCACCAACAATCAGGTCATTATTAGCGATTGGTCGGAAGACCTGAACCGCGCCCTCTTCAGAAAGCTGTACCAGCCCTTTAAGCAACTGCTTCTGCTTCAATGGATCTTTCAGGCGGATACGGCGGAACAGTTCAGGAGCAAAGTTTGGAATACCGGTGAATTTCATATCTTCACCCTGAGTGAAAGTATCACCGATTTGAATGGTACCGTGGTTATGCAGACCGATAATGTCGCCCGGATAAGCCTCTTCCACATGAGAACGGTCACCGGCCATAAACGTCAACACATCAGAAATAACCACATCTTTACCTAAACGAACCTGACGTAGTTTCATTCCTTTCTCGTAAGTACCTGACACCACTCGCATAAAAGCTACACGATCGCGGTGTTTCGGATCCATATTGGCCTGAATCTTAAAGACAAAACCGGAAAACTTCTCTTCCGTGGCGGAGACTTCCCGCACATCGGTTTTACGCGGCATTGGTGCCGGAGCCCAGTCAACCAAACCGTCCAGCATATGGTCTACACCAAAGTTACCCAACGCAGTACCAAAGAATACCGGCGTCAATTCACCCGCCAGGAAAGACTCCAGTTCAAATTCATGGGAAGCGCCTTGTACCAGCTCCAACTCTTCGCGCAGCTGTGCAGCTAAATCTTCACCCACCGCTGCATCCAGTTCAGGATTATTCAGCCCTTTCACAATCCGAACTTCCTGAATGGTATGGCCTTTACCACTTTGATACAGATAGGTTTCATCTTTATATAAGTGGTAAACCCCTTTAAACAACTTACCGCAGCCGATAGGCCAGGTGATCGGTGAACACATAATTTTCAGTTCACTCTCTACCTCATCCAACAGCTCCATAGGATCGCGAATATCCCGATCCAGCTTGTTCATAAAGGTTAAAATTGGCGTATCGCGCAGACGGGTGACTTCCATCAGCTTACGGGTACGATCCTCTACACCTTTTGCCGCATCGATAACCATCAAACAGCAGTCAACGGCCGTCAGAGTACGGTAGGTATCTTCAGAGAAGTCTTCATGCCCTGGGGTATCCAGCAGGTTTACCAGACACTCTTTATACGGGAACTGCATTACCGAGGTAGTAATCGAAATACCACGCTGCTTTTCCATTTCCATCCAGTCGGATTTGGCATGTTGGTTAGAACCACGCCCTTTTACCGTACCGGCAGTCTGAATCGCCTGTCCGAACAACAGAACTTTTTCAGTAATGGTTGTTTTACCCGCATCGGGGTGAGAAATAATCGCAAACGTGCGTCGGCACGCTATTTCTGCGGCTCTTGAAGTATCTTTCATGTATTTAGTTCTCAGATATGTACAACAGTATGTACATGAAATAGTTTTCTGATAGGTGCAATGGGGAGGATTTTACACAGATGGCTATCGGAAGGATACAAAAAACCCAACCATTCTCTTTACAGTAATACTGAATGAAAGGCCATTATATAGTCTTTGCGTTAAGCCACATTTTCGTTCAAGGCTCATATGCTGTTTTTTATTTCTGGGATAGTATCGCCATAAAAATAGTAGTGACATGAGTTAATTATCTATTAATGGGGATTCGAAATGAAAAAAATAGTGCCTGTCGTGGCGGTGGGGTTACTTTTATCAGGATGTAAAGTTGATATGAACACCACAGTAGATCTTAACGATCTTATGTCCAGTACCCACAAAGCGGTTTCAGGAAAGCTAAGTTTTGAAGTGCCTGCATGTTCCAGCCATGAAGATTCACGTAAAGAATCCAAAAGCCTTACCGATCTTAAAGCTCAGGTTCCAACTATTTTCCGCAATGCTCAATTTACCGAGTGCTATACCAAGCAGTTTAGCTCCTATGCCGATTTTGCTATTCCGGTTGATGTAGGCTCAATGGATGAACCGACTAACATGGCAGATACCGATATTTATATTGTGTCATCTAAAAAACATCGAACACTGGCCGGAATCGTATTAAATAAAGATTTAATCGAACGTATTCGTAAGGCGCAAAAAAATGCCATGAATAAAATGGATTTTGATATATCGGTTACTATCAATCGTGGAGATAATACGCTTTCCGGCTATATGGTTGGGGTATATCAGACGTTTCCTGATGGCAAAAAAGTACCGGCTTCTTTTGCACCACTAAACTGGGAAAATGCTAAAACCCTGACATTTACCTTATCTGACGTATCAACTGAACAACTATTTACCGATAGTTCTTACACGTTCCTGCATGACCAAAGTCGATTCACAGTAAATGGCACAAATGATGGTGCCGAAAAGGCTGCTGCACCCGCAAAAACCACTCCTTAAACAGACAAAGGTCTGGTTCTGTTGAGACCAGACCTTTATCCCTTCCGGGGAAGATATAACACTGACAGCAGTCATTCCCTATTCCAATCATTATTACTGATATGATTGATTATCAATTACTCACTGATATAAAAAATTAGCTTTCAATATATTGAGTTATTAAATTTGCTATTATATATAAACAGCATTTTCCGTAATACGTGAACGGTTTAACTGGCGTTAGATTAGCGTATTCGCTTCAGGTAAACGCTTTTGAAAAATATGCCCATCAACCACTAAGGAGTAGAAAGGATGAAGATTGCAAAGTCACTTGCAGCCCTGCTGGGTGCCATTATCATGACCATCGCAGTCGCCGGTTGTTCACCTACGGCGAAAACTGAAGGTACCGGTGGATATATTGATGACTCAGTGATTACCACGAAAGTAAAAGCCGCGCTTTTAGGTGAAAAAACCATTCGTTCCACCCAAATTACCGTCACCACGTTTAAAGGGCAGGTGCAGTTAAGTGGCTTCGTACGCTCTAAAGATGAGTCCAACGCCGCGGAAGATGTCGCTAAAACCGTCGTTGGTGTGCGTTCAGTAGAAAACTCACTATTGGTAAAATAGCTTAGCGTTCAGGCAATAAACAAAAAAGCGCGGGCGGGTAAACCAATCCGCGCTTTCAATTTTTAGCAATGGCTGATAACTACAGCGTTAACGCCATAATTACAGCATCTTCTCGCCCATCCGCTGTCGGGTAATAACCTTTTCGCACCGTCACTTCATTAAAATCAAACGCACGATACAGCTCAATAGCAGCCAGATTGGATGCACGAACCTCCAGCCACAGAGTCATTACGTCCCGTTGAATTAACTCATTGATCAAATATTGCAGCAGTTCTCGCCCCAGTCCTCGACGCTGAAAGTCAGGATGAACTGCAATATTAAATAACGTTGCCTCGTCAAGCACCACCTGGGTGATGGCAAAAGCAGCAATCGTGTTATCAACGCTTAACTTCAGATTCAGGTAGCGATCACCCTGATTACTGTTTAGCGTTTTTTCTGTCCAGGGAAAAGCATGGCTTGCCTGTTCAATCTGCCAGACTTCCGGTAAATCATTCGGCTTGAGAAAGGAAATGGTATTCATTGCGACAAATCTGCTGCCATAAGGTACGTTTTGCTTCAGGATTATCCGCCAGTTCAGGCAGCGTTGGGGTACTTAATACAGGTAACTCAGCCAGAGCAGCGGGTAAATCCGGACATTGCGCCACGCCCATCAGCCAGAATACGCAACGGGTATCTTCCGGCACCATCATGGCCTGTTCAGGTGTCAGGCAATAAATCTGCTCCACCGAAAGTAACATGGCTCGCAAGATATCCTGCATCAAAGGAGAAGAAAGCGCAGGTAACGTCTCTGCTAGCAGAATCACTTTGAGGTTAGCGGGCAAAACCATAGCAACTTCCCCCTGCAACGCAGCCGGACGCCTCAGTTGATACTGCCTGATGCCCATTTGTTCCAGTTGCCAGTCACGCCGTGATGTCGTCATGAATACCCACTACTCGCTATCAATTTCAGAATTAAGCTGCGCTATGCTAGCAAACCCATCGAATAACCGCCAATAAAGCTCTATAATTCGGCGCAAATACCATTTGAGGCATTTCCATAACTGATTTATCCGCCTGCCTCACAGGAGAATACTATGTCCGCTTTTTGCCCGGCCAGTGAAGTGATGCTGCGCCATACCGATGAGTTTACCGAACGCCGCGTACTGTTTGCCGGCGATCTACAAGACGATCTTCCCTGCCAGTTTGAGGCAAAAGAAGTTCGGGTTCACTGTTCCCAATATCACCACTGGCGCCAACTCGCCCGTACTCTGGGTGATAAGGCTCAATTTAGTTTATTGCCACCACCAGAACTGATTGATGGCTGCGATACCCTGGTTTTCTACTGGCCTAAAAGCAAGCAGGAAGCACAATTTCAATTAAATGCCCTGCTCAACCAATTACCGATTGGTACCGATCTGTTTATCGTTGGTGAAAACCGCAGCGGCGTACGCAGCGCCGAAACTCTGCTGGCAGATTTTGGCCCTATCGCCAAAATTGATAGTGCTCGTCGCTGTAGCCTCTATCATTTCCGTTCAGAACGTCAGGCTCAATTCGATGTATCTCAATGGTGGGATGAATATCAGGTTGATGATGTAATAGTAAAAACATTGCCGGGTGTATTCAGCCGTGATGGATTTGATGTAGGCAGTCAGTTACTGCTTTCTGCACTGGAAAATGTAAAGGGCAAAGTGCTGGATGTAGGCTGCGGTGCTGGCGTGCTATCGGCGATACTTGCCCATGAAAATCCGGATATCAATCTGACCTTAAGTGATGTCAACGCAGCTGCACTTGAATCCAGTAAAGCCACTATCAGCGCTAATGGATTACAAGCAAAAGTGATTGCCAGCGATGTATTCTCTGATATTGAAGGCCGTTTTGATTTTATTATCTCCAACCCGCCGTTTCATGATGGATTGCAAACCAATCTGACCGCCGCTGAATCGCTGATCCGTGGGGCGACAAAACATCTACAACTGGGAGGCCGTTTGTGTATCGTCGCGAACGCCTTCCTGCCTTACCCTGATCTTCTGGACGCTACCTTTGGCAGTCATGAAGTGTTAGCTCAAACCGGTCGCTTTAAAGTCTATCAATCCATTATGGGCCGTCCATCCGCAACACCGAAAGATAAAAAAACCGCACATAAACGGTAACCAATCGATCCCTTAAGTAATATACTTAAGGGATCCCTGTCGCATCGTTAATTCGAACCTTCTTCCCCTGAATCTGGCTTTTGTACTCATCGTCAGTCATTGTCGTCGCCAGATTGCGGGATAAAATTAACCCTCAGCTGGAATGGGGCACATTATGATTCGATTTGCTGTTATTGGAACCAACTGGATTACCCAACGTTTTATTGACGCTGCACATGCTACCGGAAAGCTAAAACTTACCGCGGTGTACTCCCGTTCGCTGGAAAGTGCGCGCTGTTTTGCTGAACCTAATCAGGTAACCCTGCTGTTTGACGATCTTCAGGCATTGGCCGAAAGCCCGGAGATAGATGCGGTATATATTGCCAGTCCTAATTCCTTTCACTATTCACAAGCTCTCCTCATGCTACAACATCATAAGCATGTGATATGCGAGAAGCCTCTGGCTTCACACATTCAAGAAGTAGAAACCCTGATAGCTTGTGCTAATAAGCACCAGGTCGTCCTGTTTGAAGGGTTTAAAACTGCCTGGTTGCCTAACTTTATTCTGTTACAGCAAATGCTGCTGCGTATTGGCAAAGTGCGTAAAGTATTTATTAACTATTGCCAGTACTCTTCTCGCTACCAACGTTACCTCGATGGTGAAAACCCTAACACCTTTAATCCTGCTTTTTCTAACGGTTCGATCATGGATATCGGTTACTACTGTCTGGCCAGTGCTATTAGCCTGTTTGGAGAACCGAAAGGATTAGATGCCAACGCAGAATTACTGGAGTCCGGGGTAGATGGTCACGGCACGGTGTGGATGAACTATGGCTATTTTGATGTCGTTCTGTTCCATTCTAAAGTCAGTAATTCTGATATTCCCAGTGAGATTCAGGGTGAAGATGGAACGCTGGTGATAGAGAAAATTTCCGAGTGTCAAAAGATTATCTATACTCCCCGGGGCGGCCAGCCGCAGGATATCTCCCTACCGCAGCATGAAAACACCATGTTCTACGAAGCAACTGTATTTGCCGGCTTGATTGAACGACAGTGTATTGACCATGCCGGTATTCCTGTTTCGCGTAGTACATCGCGGATATTGACAGAGATACGTGCACTGACCGGCGTGAAATTTCCCGCCGACACCTCGTCAGGGCTATCTCATTAAGGAATACTGATAGAGAGACTTGAACCGGTAGGATTCTGATAATAAAAGAATCTTACCGGTGATAGCATTATCGCTGAGTATTAGCGACGAACGGCAATAACTTCGATTTCTACTTTTGCATCTTTTGGTAAACGAGCCACTTCTACACAAGAACGCGCCGGAAATGATGGTGCGTTATTCTCTTTAAAGAAGGCTTCATACGCCGCATTAACCGTGCCGAAGTCATTTAAATCTTTAACGAATACGGTGGTTTTTACAATATCAGCCACTTTCAGACCAGCCGCTTCCACAATTGCTTTCACGTTTTCTAAAGATTGACGAGCCTGAGCCGCGACATCCTCAGGAAATGCGCCTGTTTTAGGATCGATAGGAAGCTGACCTGATGTGATAATCATACTGCCCAAATCTACGCCCTGTACGTACGGACCAATTGCCGCTGGTGCTTTGTCAGTATTAATAATGTGGGACATGGATTCTCCTTAGTTTATAAGTGTCGTTTTTGTCATATTGAGATCAATCACGCCGGTCATTATAAGGCGCTTACAGAAAGATGCACCATAAGCCGCTAAGCAAAGAAAGTAAATCCAATAATTCTTAACTATCCAACACATCATACTAATGTGATAAGCGTCCACTATTGACAATAAAATACTTTGCTTATCCTCCGGACATAATAGAATATGAAACAGCATTTCATTTTTCAAAAGGAATAACCATGATTACCGGAAACATTCACCATTTAGATCTTGTCCCTTACCTGCCAGCCAAGCTGAAACAGGCTATCGAATACATTAAAAGCAATATCACTAACGATACGCCATTAGGTAAGCATGACATTGATGGCAACAATGTATTTGTCCTGATTTCCAACGATAGTACCGATGAGCTACAAAACCGCCGCGCGGAGTATCATGAACGCTATCTGGATATTCAAATCGTATTGAAAGGCGAAGAAGGCATGGTATTCAGTAATCTACCCGCTGGTACGCCTACTGATAACTGGCTGGCAGATAAAGACATCGCCTTTTTGCCTTCTGGCGAACAAGAAAAACAGATGATTATGCAAGAAGGAGACTTTGTCGTTTTCTATCCTGGTGAAGTACACAAACCCCTGTGCGCCGTTGGCAAACCTGCTCACGTTCGTAAGGCAGTGGTTAAAATGTTGGTGAGCGCACTGTAAAGCCATCAATACAGAATCGCCCTGTTTGGTTGCCGATTGGCATAAGATGGGGTGATGGTAATTTTTGGTATCGCTTTTCGCCCTTATCCCTTGATCTATTTGTTGAGCACTGGAATTCAGCCGACAACTGAGTGAGGGAGCACGACCAACATGGATGTTGGTCGAGGCGCTGCTTCGCCGGACAAAATTGCAGGAGCAATTTTGAACAGCACAACGTGCTGGCCCCGTAGGGGTGAGCCTCATGGATGAGGCGAATAAACCGAATCAGCGCCGGTGCGTAAACCCGAACGAAGGCGGAGAGTAGTCGCCACAGGCGACCTGAATTCGGGTGCGAAAGCGCGGGATTGTTAAAGGAGTTCGCCAACCCCCTTAACTCGGCCACTTGCACGATAGGCAATTTAGACTCTGCACTATTAGTGGACGAAACCAGCTCCCAACTAAATTCTTACCTGTCCGACAAAAAATTAATATGAGTGTACCAACGTCGCCACCATCACCGCCTTAATGGTATGCATCCGGTTTTCCGCCTGATCAAACACCACACTGTGCACCGATTCAAATACCTCGTCAGTGACCTCCATACCACCATGCAATCCATACTGTTCCGCCATCTGTTTACCCATGACAGTTTGATCGTCATGAAACGCGGGCAGGCAGTGCAGAAACTTCACCTGTGGATTGTGAGTTAGCTCAATCATGGCCTGATTAACCTGATAAGGCTTGAGTAAAGCAATACGCTCTTTCCATACCTCTTTGGGCTCGCCCATCGACACCCAAACATCGGTATACAGATAATCAACCCCTTCAACACCCTGAGCAACATTTTCTGTCAGAGTGATACGGGCACCGGTCTTTTTCGCTATCGCCTGACAGCTCTCAACCAGTGACTCCTGTGGCCAACAAGCTTTTGGTGCCACCAGTCGTATATCCATTCCCATTAATGCCGCCCCTTCCAACAAAGAGTTCCCCATATTGTTGCGGGCATCCCCTAAATAGGCGAACTTAATCTGAGACAGCGATTTTTGTGGAGAGTGTTCCTGCATAGTCAACAGATCGGCCAAAATCTGGGTAGGATGAAATTCATCCGTCAGGCCGTTCCATACCGGAACGCCAGAATACTCTGCCAAAGTTTCAACAATCTTCTGACCAAAACCACGATACTGAATACCGTCATACATACGCCCTAATACCCGGGCAGTATCTTTAATTGATTCTTTATGACCAATCTGGCTCCCGCTCGGGCCAAGATAAGTTACTCTCGCCCCCTGATCAACAGCCGCCACTTCAAAAGCGCAGCGTGTGCGGGTTGAGTCTTTCTCAAAGATTAATGCAATGTTCTTACCGTTCAGCAGCGGTTGCTCAGTTCCACTTTTCTTATCTTTTTTAAGTTTGGCGGACAAAGCCAACAATGCGGCAATTTCATTTGGGCTAAAATCAAGTAACCGAAGCAGATGACGCTGATAGAACTGAGGCATGGGGCTGTCTCCCTGAGCTTAAATATAAGATATGGTGATAAATTGAATTAATAATCAATTTATATGAATCAATATTCACAATCAACCTGATAATAAAGAAAACTTTCTCTTTCCTGTGGAGCTACCGGTTGCACTATGTGAGAATACCGCTAACTGACCATCCTAATGGGAAAAATATCATGGCTAATGACGAACTAAGTATCCTGCTGGAAGAACAACGTGAAGAAACTCGCTTGATTATTGAAGAGCTGCTGGAAGACGGTAGCGATCCTGATGCGCTGTACGCTATCGAGCATCACCTCTCCGCGGAAGATTTCGACACGCTGGAGAAAGCAGCAGTAGAAGCCTTTAAACTCGGCTATGAAGTGACCGAGCCGGAAGAGTTAGAAGTAGAAGATGGCTTAATCGTTCTTTGTTGTGACGTGATCAGTGAAGTTTCTCTTAACGCTGATATCATTGATAAACAAGTTGAACAGCTTATCAAGCTGGCGGATCGCTACGATATTAATTACGACGGTTGGGGTACCTACTTTGAAGATCCTAACGGTAGCGATGATGAGGACGACGACGGCGAATACCCTATGGATGAGGATGATAACGGAACACGCCATTAATTTTCATTAACTGGAGGTTGATTGCATGACCAGAGAGCATATGCGTTATATCACTTTGCCTAGCGGGGACGATGTCCCGGTATTTGGTCAGGGTACCTGGTTTATGGGGGAGCGCGGCTCCGATATTCAACGCGAAGTTCAAACCCTGCGTCATGGTATTGAACGGGGTTTGTCGCTGATTGATACCGCAGAGATGTATGCTGATGGTGGTGCGGAGCGGGTGGTTGGGGCAGCAATTAAAGGCTGCCGTGACGACGTGTTTCTGGTGAGTAAAGTGCTTCCCGGTAATGCCAGTGCTCAAGGCACGATTGCTGCCTGTGAAGGCAGCTTAAAGCGTTTGGGCACCGAATATATTGACCTCTATTTACTACACTGGCGAGGCCACATTCCACTGGAAGAGACGATTAACGCCTTAGAAGACCTGGTAGAACAAGGAAAAATCGGCCAGTGGGGCGTCAGCAACTTTGATGTTGACGATCTGGAAGAGCTGATGACCATTGTGGACAATGAGCGCGTTGCTACCAATCAGGTCTTGTATAACCTCTCCCGTCGGGGAATTGAATACGATCTGCTGCCATGGTGCCGTAGCAATAGTATGCCGGTTATGGCCTATTCGCCCATTGAACAAGCTCGTTTGCTGGAACATCCTGCTCTGGTGGAAGTGGCAAAACGTCATCACGCCACACCGGCGCAAATTGCCCTGGCGTGGGTATTACGTGATCACAATATTATTACTATCCCTAAAGCCTCTACCGTTGAACATATGATAGAGAATATTGGTAGTTTAAGTATTCATCTGGAACATGAAGATTACGTTACGCTGGATGCGGCTTTCCCTCCGCCGTCGCGGAAAAAACCGTTAGAAATGCTTTAACCATATCAATAAAACAGGGCGAATAATTTCGCCCTGTTTTATGCTGTTCTAATTCTGCAATAATATATTAAGACGTTGCTTCTGAATCGCTTTCAGCTTTTCCCGGCCAAATCAGGCTGGCCAATATACCCAGCGCTAACATCCCCAGCACAATAAACAAACTGGTTGTTGGATCGATCGAATATCCATGACCAAACAAGTGTGCAGAAGCATTTAATGCCAGTTTTGCCGCAATAAAGAATAGCAACGCAATAATCGCTTTTTCTAAATGCACCAAATATTGTTTCATGGCTTCTAAAACAAAATACAGAGTACGAAGGCCTAAAATCGCAAACATCATTGCACTGTATACAATCAGTGGCTCCCGACTAACAGCAATCACCGCCGGTACAGAATCGAAGGCAAACATAACATCACTTAACTCAATCACCACAACACACAAAAACAGTGGCGTTGCATAAAATATACCTTTACCAATCTTACCGACTAAATCTGCGTTTTCTGGTTTAATCAATTCGGCATCCAGCTCTTTTTGATTAAGTAAAAAACGATTACCTGACAGCTTCGGATAAGTAGGGAACAGCTTTTTGGCAAAACGGTAGGCGAAATGTGATGAGTAATCCTCAATCTCATCGTCATCCCCACCACTGCGCAACATCATTACCCCGGTAAAAGCAACGATAACGGCAAACAGTATTTCAACCCAAGGCCCCAGCACCAGCAACCCGGTGCCAATCACGACAAAAATAGCCCTGAAGACAATGGCACCAATGATTCCCCAATATAACAGGCGATGGCGATAAACATCAGGTACAGCAAACCATGAGAAGATAGCCATCATCACAAACAGGTTATCAACCGACAGCGCCTTCTCCAGTACATAGCCAGTAATGTAAAGGCTGGCAACATTTTCACCATGATGAATATACAGATAACCGCCAAAAATCAAGGCAGTAACAATCCAAAAGATCGACCAAAGTACTGCACTTTTTAAACTCAATACCGTATCTTTACGGTGTGCATATAAGTCAATAAAAATTGCAGCCAGTGCAATACCAATAAAGACTAAAACGGTCTCAATAGGGAATCCTAATGATGTTGTTTCCATACAATTAATTACCTTCCAATTTAAGGGTTACAGACCCAATCACTCGGATAAAAATTCATCTGACTGACTATCTGTCTGACTATTTCTAGCTTAAAACCGTTGATATTAATATTGCTAATTAAGCCATATCAATATATTACCTGATTCGAAAAGGCGAACTACCATCACCCTCAATCAATATACTTATGCGGCTGCCGCGCAGTTTAACATGTTTTTATCCTGGTTACTTTGGAGTAAGAAGTCACTAAGTGTGTGCTTAATATATTTGGTCAAATATTCATAAATATAATCAATCGTGATAACACCATTATTAATCAGAAAAAATCCTGTAATCTTCTGGTAGAATTCGCCGTTATTATCACTGATTCGCAGTCCAATAAAGGACGGATCATTTAAACATTTGGACGTTATAGCGTTGAGCATCAAAATTAAACCTGAATTATACAAACTATCGATCGCTAACCCACTGCACTGGATCGCCACGGGTTTTGGTTCCGGTTTGTCCCCTAAAGCACCGGGGACGTTTGGTTCTCTGGCCGCCATCCCATTCTTCTATTTGTTGCAGATGTTACCAATGCCCGCCTATTTGGTCATGCTGGTGCTTACCTTTGCGCTGGGTGTCTGGGCTTGCCAGTCGGCAACCAATGCCATCGGTATGGATGACCATGGTGCCATCGTCTGGGATGAGTTTGTTGGTATGTGGATCACCTGTATTGCTCTGCCTCAGGGTTTTATCTGGATGATCGCCGCGTTTGTTACCTTTCGCTTTTTTGACATTCTAAAACCCTGGCCCATCCGCTGGTTTGATAATCATTGCACCGGTGGCTTTGGCATCATGATTGATGATGTGATTGCCGGGCTGATTGCTTTTGGTGTCATACAGGCAATATATTGGGCGTTGTAACCCTCTCTTCAGCAGTTGCTTCCTGTTCGAGTATGGCCACCTGTTGTTCAATAACGGTCAGTACATGAAGCAATTGCTGCTGATTTAACCCACCAAAACCAAAAAACAGCAGCGGTGACGATACCGTTTTCAGCCAGGCCGTTTCTGAACCGTTGGCCAGCTCGACCAACGTATCAAAACGAATATTCTCTTGCAGGCAACGTTCACGTAGCTGCGCTACCTGCTTCACTGTCAGCGGACATACCAATGTGAGGTGTAGCCCGTTTTCAACACCTAAAATCTTCCCTTGTGGAAAGATACGCTGTAACCCCTCCACCAATAAGCGCTGACGATTGGCATATTCCTGTTCCAATTTACGTAAATAGCTGTAATAACGCTGGTCATGCATAAAGTCAGCCAGAAACTGCTGCTGTAACCAATTACTTCCGCTGTTACTTAACGCTTTCATATTTTGAACGGATGTCAAAATCGCATCAGGACACACCATATATCCCATCCGCATACCCGGCCCCAATGTTTTAGAAAAGGTACCGATATAAATAACCCGATCGTCTTCATCCATGGCTTTCAGCGCGGGTAACGGCGTACTGTTATAAGAAAATACCGAATCGTAATCGTCTTCGATAACATAGGCGCCGCTTTTCTGCGCCCAGATCAGTAAAGCACAGCGACGCTCAAGAGGAAGCGTTCCGCCAACCGGGTATTGGTGTGAAGGTGTTACATAGCAAAGCTGAGCCGGGCCAGAAGGAAGATGCTCAACCTGAATCCCCTGCTCATCAACCGCTACCGCTTCTATTTCAGCCTGATAATAGTCAAATAGATGCCATGCCCCTGAATAACAAGGTGATTCAGTAACAACTTTACAACCTTTGGTATTGAGAATAAAAAGCTGAGTCAGTAAGGCCAGCCCCTCCTGAATACCATTAATAACAATCACATTTTCCGGTTGAGTTTCAATACCTCGGGTCAGGCGTAAAAATCTTACCAGTTCCGTACGTAATGAGAGCAATCCCTGAGGGGAATGATAACGGGTTAGTAAATGATGTTTGGAATTGCTGGCTGAATTATTCCACTTTCTCCAACTTGGCCATGGAAAAGCATGAGGATCGGGAACGCCTAATCGACAATAAAGTTCAGGGGTAGCCGGAGAGTAAACATCTTGCCCCACGCTGGCAGGCATCAGCTTAACCGGCTCTCTGGCATTCTCAATACGCACAGGCTGAGGTGCTTTCTGCAACGCGCTGCTAAAAACCACCTCATAACCAATATCTGGACGACTTTTAACATAGCCATTTTGAATCAGCTTGTCATAAGCCATAACCACGGTAATACGTGCCACATTCAAATTTCGGGATAGCTCTCGAATCGATGGTAGCCGGTAGCCGACAGGTAGTTCTCCCTGCAGTAAAGCCTGATGTATTGTCTGAAATATCTGCTGCTGCAAGGGAGTACCCGATGATGGGTCCAGATGAATATCCAACATGCTAAATTGCCATTTCCATCAAATTAATATCCTATAAAAAACCATAATCGCATCATAAAGGAGATACATCCCACTAAAATTTGATACTACTCATATTGTGTTATCTGTTCCTATCCACAGTATCTCTCTGTCTCTATCTGTTACTGCCCGTTCCCCGTTAACGTGCTTACAAAAAACAGAGAGATAACTATGTGTAAGCTAAACAAAAAAACAATATCACTGATATTCAGCAGTGCGCTACTGACGTTGTTATTGATCTGGGGAAGCTATCAGGGCATTCATTACACCAGCAAAACTGAGTTTTGCCTGTCCTGCCACTCCATGAGCATAGCAGCAAAAGAGTATCAGCAAAGTGTCCATTATAAGAACGCTTCCGGCGTTCGGGCAGAATGTAAAGACTGTCATATCCCGCCCGGAATAGTTCCTACACTAGTCCGCAAAACTCAGGCAGTGAGTGAGATTTATTATCAATGGATCTCCCCTTCTATTGATACGCCAGAGAAATTTGAAGCAAAACGAGCTGAGTTAGCACATAAAGAGTGGTCACGTATGGCAGAAAGCAATTCCGCTGCCTGTAAATCCTGTCATAGCTATCAGGCCATGGATCATGGCAAACAATCTTCCACTGCTGCACAACAAATGACTTCAGCAGCAGGAAAGGATAGTCAGTGTATCGACTGTCATAAAGGCATTGCACACCGTAAACCCGATACCAGCAGCGGTTTTCGTGATGATTTCAAAAAGCTTCAGCAACAGGCTCAGCAATTACCTGACAGTAATCAGCTGTTCACCCTGAGTGATAAAAAGCTCACTGCAATGGCCAATGGTGAAGCGGGTAAAGCCCAATTGATGCCTGCCACCAAAGTCACCGTACTGGCACATCAGGATAATCAAGTTCAGATAGAAATCGTCGGCTGGCGTGAAAGTAATGGTCGGGGAAGAGTGATCACTCAATATCCCGGCAAGCGCGTATTCAGCGCCGTACTGGATGATTCTCTGTTACCCGCAGTAAAAGTCCTTAGCCAGCAAGAAGATCCACTCTCCCACCAACAGTGGGAACAGATTAGCGTGACCGCCTGGACATCTCAGGAAGGGTTCAACGCCAGTCTGCAACCCGTATGGCAATACGCAGAGAGCATGTTGAAATCCACCTGTAGCTCCTGCCACAACGTCCCGCCCACCACTCAATATAACGCCAACGGCTGGATTGCCGGATTAAAAGCCATGTCTACCTACTACCGTTTAACAAAGCAGGAAGAGAGCACGCTATTGAAATACCTGCAAACCCATGCCAGCGATACCAGAGAATAAAAATACAATGAGGATATTTCTATGAGTTTTCAAAATATTAGCTCTTCGAGACGCCGTTTTATTCAAGGAATAATGGCTACCGGAGCCCTGAGCGCAATCAGCACCGGGCCATTAATGAGCCGTGCCTGGGCGGCAGAAAGTAACCCTGAACAGTGGATTCAATCCGGTTGCCACTTCGGCGCTTTTGAAGCCAAAGTGATTAATGGTGAATGGACTGATACGCGTCCATTTAAGCATGACAAATTTCCTTGTGACATGCTTAAGGCAGTAAGAGAGATTGTTTATAACCCTTCTCGCGTTCGCTACCCTATGGTACGCCTTGACTGGTTGCTCAAACGGGAAAAATCTGACCGTTCACAACGGGGAGATAACCGTTTTGTACGTGTTACCTGGGATCAGGCGCTGGATCTGTTCTGGCAAGAGCTGGAGCGAGTACAGAAACAATACGGTTCATCCGGCGTGTTTACCGGTCTTGCCGACTGGCAAATGGTTGGTAAATTACACAAAGCCGGTGGTGCAATAGACAGAGCACTCGGCATGCACGGTAGCTATGTTACTACCGTAGGTGACTACTCCGCCGCTGCTGCACAGGAGGTTCTTCCACATGTGATCGGTTCACTGGAAGTGTATGAGCAGCAAACCTCATTACCGCTGGTGATTGAAAATACGAATACCATCATTCTTTGGGGCTGTGATCCCATCAAAAACCTGCAAATTGAGTATCTGGTTCCAGACCACGAACCTTTCGGCTACTGGCAACAAATCAAAGACAAAGTGACACAGGGGAAAATGCGGGTTATCAGCATCGATCCGGTGCGCAGCAAAACGCAAAATTATTTGGGCTGTGAGCAACTGGCGCTTAATCCACAGACCGATGTCGCACTCATGTTAGGGCTAGCCCATACGTTGTACAGTGAAAAGCTGTACGATGAAGCCTTTGTCAAAGAGTATAGCGTTGGCTTTGAGCAGTTTTTACCTTATCTAACGGGAGAAACCGACAAACAGCCCAAAGATGCCAAATGGGCAGCGGCCATTTGCGGTATCGATGCAGAAAAAATACGTGAATTAGCCCGTCAATTAGTGAAAGGCCGTACTCAGTTTATGGGAGGATGGTGCGTACAGCGTATGCATCATGGTGAGCAGTATCCATGGATGCTGGTGGTTCTGGCGACTATGGTTGGTCAAATTGGCTTACCCGGCGGCGGCGTTGGTTTTGGCTGGCACTATAATGGTGGCGGCACAATAACCTCTAAAGGGCCCGTTTTATCCGGTCTTGGCGGATTAAGTAACCCACCCAAAGCAGTACATGCCGCAGATTTTCGTGGCGCATCGCCGCACATTCCCGTTTCCCGTATGGTGGACTGTTTACTCTCCCCGGGCAAGAAGTTAGCCTTTAATGGCGAAACACTTACCTTTCCGGATATAAAAATGGCTATCTTCACCGCAGCCAATCCATTCCACGCTCAGCAAGATCGTAACCGTATGATAGAGGCCTGGAAAAAGCTGGAACTATCATTGTTCTTGACCATCAATGGACAGCCTCCTGCCGTTTTGCCGATATTGTTTTGCCGGTTACCACCCGCTATGAACGCAATGATATTGAGCAATTTGGCACTCACTCTAATAAAGGGCTGATGGCAATCCGTCAGGTTGTTAAACCACAGTTTGAAGCACGCCATGACTTCGATATTTTTACCGAGCTGTGTAAACGTTTTAATCAGGATGAGACTTACAGCGAAAAACTGACAGAAATGCAATGGATTCAGCGCCTGTATGATGAAGGACGTAAGCAAGGCCAGGAGACTGGAGTAACCATGCCTGATTTTGACACCTTCTGGAATGGCGAAGGCTACATTGAATATCCGGCAGGAACGCCATGGGTACGCCATGGTGAGTTTCGTGAATCACCGGATCTTAACCCGCTGGGAACTCCGTCGGGGCTCATTGAAATATACAGTAAAACCATTGCCGGGTTCAGCTATCAGGACTGTCCGGGCCATCCAGTATGGCTGGAGCCGTTTGAGCGTATTCACAGCGGCAAGCAGGCAGAAACCTATCCACTTCATCTGCAATCCTGCCATCCGGATAAGCGTCTGCACTCTCAAATCTGTTCCAGCGATAGCTATCGCCAGACTTATGCGGTCAATGGACGTGAACCTTTGTATATCAGCCCGGCGGATGCAAAAGCACGTGGACTAAAAGAGGGTGATATCGCCAGAGTATTTAATGCCCGTGGGCAGGTACTAGCCGGCGTTGTCATCAGTGAAGATTATGTTTCAGGGGTTGTTCGTATTCATGAAGGCGCCTGGTATTCACCACTGGAAGGCGGCAAAGTCGGTACTCTTTGTACCTATGGCGATCCTAACGTTCTGAGTGCAGATATAGGCACATCCCAGCTTGCTCAAGGTCCCTCAGCCCATACGGCAGTTGTACAAGTTGAACGTTATCAAGGGGTGATTCCCGCCGTAACCGGTTTTGGTGGGCCACAACAAGTTCAGGGTACCCATGCATGATAAGAACTGACAATCTGGCCCGGGAACGGGCCAATATCTACCGTTGGTTTGCTTACCTGCTATTTCAGGAACTCTCTGTTACCGATATAGCCTCACTAAACTCACCTGAGCTTCAACAGTTGTTACGTGGGCTTAAATCAATTCCTGAGCTACGCCTTCCCGCCGATCTATTTCGACGTAAATTGAAGGCGTTAATCAACCGTCCGGACAATCATCTTGAGCTGGCTGCTGATTATGCTGAATTATTTTTGATGGCACCGCCAAGTGGGGTATCTCCCTATGCCGGACACTATCCTCATAGTTCTCCGGCGGAAGAAAGGATCCGGATGAACCAATGGCTAAGCCACCTGAAACAGCAAACCGGAAATAATGAGGCATCTGATCATTTGGCCGTTCAACTTGCCGTTCTGGCTCTATTGATTGAATCACCTGATAGTCAGTCAACGTCCTTATTTTCACAACATGAATACATCAGAGATCGTCTGCTTAGCTGGTTACCGGGTATGGTGAAACTATGTCTGCAACGAGATAAGTTTGGTTTTTACTCATCGCTACTCAGGTTACTCAAAAGCTATATTCTGCAAGATGAGCAGTATTTAACTGAGTGTATCCAATTATCATCTTCATCTATGCAAACCCTATAACCCACGACTTACTTACCGATAGCCTCATTTAAATAAAAGACTATCGGTGAGTTTAATAAGCGATTACTCAATTTACATAAGTGAATCCACAAAAAAATCAGGCGTAACAACCCGTAAGTATGGCGGTTTTTTTTAGGACTGAAAGTGTGTGGAATTACCCCCTCTCCCTCGGCAAAATACCTTCCAAGCAAGCATGGCTCAACGGCCTCAACGTTTATTAATGAGCTCATGACTTTTCAGTTTTGTCTACAGAGGTACCAAATAGTGCAAATGAATATTATCAATAAATATACCGTTCCTGCCCTGATAGCCGTTGTTTTCGGATTTGGTGCTTTTCAGGCTTATCACACCTATGACAATCATCAAAGCTATGCCTTAAACAGTAGTGCCAAACATCCTCATAAAGCAAAAATGGAGGTCGTAGCAGAGCCGGCAAATCTGACCTTGTTTAATCAGGCAACCTCCGCCCCAACAACCGCCGTTCAGGCACCGCCTGTCGCAGTGGAGGTTAGTGCTATTGTCTACAGCGATGATACCGATTTATCCATGGCAACACTCAAACAAGGCAGTGAAGAAATTAACTACCGCGTTGGTGAAATGCTTAAAGGTTACACAGACGTATTTGTTGATTCTATTGATAAAGATGGCATCCACCTGCGTAATAAAGGCAACATGGAAACTGTAAAATTGAAGCAACCTGATTATATGAAAGGACACGCTGTATAGTCAGGTGGTTAACGATAAGTCTGAATAGCCTCGTTCTCACTCGTCGAATAATAAGGAAGCGTTAAGTTAGCAGATAGGGACTATCTGGAAGAATTCGCTGCGAAATTTGGATGGTAATCGCAGCAATCAGGGAAGATATTACCCCCTGGAATAAAGCCGTAGGGAAGCGGCCGAGTTACAAGCAGGAAGCATTTGAAAGGATGCACCGCACAATCAGGATGAGACAGTAACCGCTAATGTGCCTCGACGTTATCGCTGTTATTGATGTGCATAATAAAACGGCCCCGCCAGTCATGGTGGGGCCGTTTGTTTTTATACTCGGTTAAACGTTAATCCGGTATATCTTCAGATTATAACGCAGCAATAGTCGCCTTCTGCTCTAACAGTTTGGCTTTATCTGCGATAAAGGTCGCTAAACGCTCACGCTCTTTAGCCACTACCGCTTCCGGAGCACGAGAAACAAAGCCTTCGTTTTCCAGCTTGCTCTCAATTTTCCCCATTTCTTCTTCGATGCGTGTCACTTCTTTCGCCAGACGCTCCAACTCAGCGGCTTTATCTACCAGACCCGCCATTGGAATTAACAGCTCGGCGCCTTCCACCAGTTTGGTCACAGAAACCGGGCCTTTATCACCGGCTGGCAGAATGGTGATTGATGACAGACGCGCCAGCGTTTTGATAAAGTTTTCGTTTTCCATCACTCGGCTTTGCGCCATCGGATTGGCTTCACGCAGTAATACATCCAGCAGTTTGCCTGGGGCGATGTTCATTTCGGCGCGAATATTTCGTACCGCAACAATCGCTTGTCTGATCCATTCCAGTGAATCACGGGCTGCTTTATCGTCCAGTGCCGCATCGTATTCCGGCATAGGTTGCAGCATAATGGTGTCTGCAGTGATATTTTTCAGCAGCTTCACACGTTGCCAGATAGTTTCAGTGATAAATGGAATAATTGGATGCGCTAAACGCAACAATGACTCCAGCACGTGAACCAGCGTATGACGTGTACCACGCAGTTCTGTTTCAGAACCTGAGTTCATCACCGGCTTCGCCAGCTCCAGATACCAGTCACAGAACTGGTTCCAGGTGAATTCATACAGAATGTTGGCAGCCATATCGAAACGATAGCTATCCAACGCTTCACGATAGGCTTTCACCGTCTGGTTAAACTCTGCCAGAATCCAGCGATCCGCCAGCGAAAGCACCATCTCACCGCCGTTTTGGCCACAATCCTGATCTTCCGTATTCATCAATACAAAGCGGCTGGCGTTCCACAACTTATTACAGAAGTTACGGTAACCTTCCAGACGTTTCATATCCCAGTTGATATCACGGCCGGTTGAGGCTAACGCCGTCAGAGTAAAGCGCAGCGCATCGGTACCATGAGCTTCGATACCATTCGGGAACTGCTTCTCGGTACGCTTACGGATTTTCTCCGCTAGCTGTGGCTGCATCATATTACCGGTACGTTTTTCTAACAGGCCATCCAGCGAAATACCGTCAATCATATCCAGTGGGTCAATAACGTTGCCCTTGGATTTAGACATTTTCTGTCCTTCGTCATCACGAATCAGGCCGGTAACGTAGACGTTTTTAAACGGTACCTGTGGCTTGCCGTTTTCATCTTTGATGAAATGCATGGTCAGCATGATCATGCGGGCAATCCAGAAGAAGATGATATCGAAGCCACTCACCAGCACATTGGTTGGGTGGAAAGTACGTAAATCTTCAGTATTTTCCGGCCAGCCTAATGTTGAGAACGTCCATAAACCGGATGAGAACCAGGTATCCAGTACGTCTTCGTCCTGAGTCAGGGCTACGTCAGCCGGAATGTTATTTTCTTTACGCACTTCTTCTTCGTTACGGGCAACGTAAACGTTACCTTCTGCGTCATACCATGCAGGAATACGGTGTCCCCACCATAACTGACGGGAAATACACCAATCCTGAATATCACGCATCCAGGAGAAGTACATATTTTCATACTGTTTAGGTACGAACTGAATATCGCCGTTCTCAACCGCTTCAATGGCAACTTTTGCCAGTGGAGCCGTACGAACATACCACTGGTCAGTTAGCATTGGTTCAATAACCACACCACCGCGGTCACCATAAGGTACCGTTAAGTCATGCGGTTTAATCTCTTCCAGTAAGCCAAGACTATCAAAGGCAGCAACCACAGCTTTACGCGCAGCAAAACGCTCTAATCCACGCAGCTCAGACGGTAACTCATCGGAATAGTCTTCACTTGGCTTACCATTAGTATCAAATATTTCTGCGCTATCGCGGATATCACCGTCGAAGGTCAGAATATTGATCATTGACAGGCCGTGGCGGCGTCCAACTTCATAGTCGTTAAAGTCATGAGCTGGTGTGATTTTCACACAGCCGGTGCCCTTTTCCATATCCGCATGTTCATCACCCACAATCGGGATGCGACGGTTAACCAGCGGCAGTACTACATACTTGCCGATAAGGTCTTTATAGCGAGGGTCTTCAGGGTTAACGGCTACGCCGGTGTCACCCAGTAGCGTTTCAGGACGCGTAGTGGCAACCACCAGATAATCTTTACCGTCAGCGGTTTTTACCCCATCTGCCAGCGGGTAGCGCAGGTGCCACATAGAACCTTTAGTTTCACGGTTTTCGACTTCCAGATCGGAAATCGCCGTACGCAGTTTTGGATCCCAGTTAACCAGACGTTTGCCGCGATAAATCAGGTTCTCTTTATGCAGACGAACGAAAACCTCTTTCACCGCATTGGATAAACTTTCATCCATGGTGAAACGTTCACGATCCCAGTCTACCGATGCACCTAAACGGCGCATTTGACCGGTGATGGTGCCACCTGATTCTGCTTTCCACTGCCAGATTTTGTCGATAAAAGCTTCACGACCATAGTCATGGCGCGTCTTGTTCTCTTCAGCGGCAATTTTGCGTTCCACGACCATCTGAGTAGCGATACCGGCGTGGTCAGTCCCAGCCTGCCACAGGGTATTCTTTCCCTGCATGCGCTGATAGCGAATCATGGCATCCATGATGGTCTGCTGGAATGCGTGTCCCATATGCAGGCTACCGGTGACATTCGGTGGAGGAATGACGATGCAGTAGCTCTCTTTGCTGGTGTCGCCATTTGGCTTAAAGTAGCCACTCTCTTCCCAATGTTGATAAAGGGACTGTTCGATCTCTTGCGGGTTATATGTTTTTTCCATGGTATTTTTATATCATTCAGATGGTTGGCGGCGTTGCCGTAGACAGATTAAAACCCACGCTGCGATAAACTTTATAACGTTCGCGCGCTAATTGTTTTAAATCGTCTTCATGTGGAACAAAGTCTATCACTTCATAGAATGCGGTAGCAAAATCCGGAAATTGACTCTGTAGATTAATCAGAAGATCCCGTGGTGCGTTGCTGCGTTTACCGGGCCAGCACAGCTCCACCGGAGCTCCATATTTAGGGCCTTCACCCGCCAGGTTATGTGGGACAAACTGGTTGGTATCCAACTTCCATAGTGCTTCATCCAACTGCTCTGCCTGTTGCTGAGTTTCACAGGCTATCAGGACACGTTTTCCCATGCGCCAACGTTCAGCTGCTACGCAACAGGCCAACGCCTCGCAGGCAGAGAGGCCCTGTGATGAGTTGCTGTGGTCGAGTAGATAAAATGATGCTGTTTTCATAGTTGGTGTTGGAGTTAGCTCTATTTATTGAGATTGCAGATAAATACATTTAAGTCAGCTTCAGAGGATATTCCGGTCGTAAAAGCAGCGTGCTTATATCTGCGTTGTACCCGACCGGAAGACCATCTGTACTTAATATCGGAGAGCGTCGGGCCTAGATTCCCTAGGGGCACTTCGTTGGCTTACGCCAAGTCGACCCCAACGGCAATCTCTCCCTCCGATTGGCTATTTCATCAATCTGAAGGGCACGCCATGCGTGCCCTTAGTGAAATTACATAAGTGACATCATAATACCATGTCACTACGGCAACAGAAATAAACAGCATTACCCTTATGTCTGTTGCCTACACGAATAGCCTTACTCGTCGTAACTTTGGCCTGAACGGTTAAGCAGGAACTGAGTTAGTAGTGCGACCGGACGACCGGTTGCGCCTTTGGCTTTGCCTGAGCGCCATGCGGTGCCGGCGATGTCCAGATGTGCCCAGCTGTATTTACGAGTAAAGCGGGAGAGGAAACAACCCGCAGTAATCGCCCCGGCAGGACGGCCACCTATGTTGGCCATATCAGCAAAGTTAGATTCTAACTGCTCTTGATATTCATCACCTAACGGTAAGCGCCATGCACGGTCACCGGCCTGTTCGGATGCTCCAACCAGCTCTGTTGCCAGTGGGTTGTGGTTCGACATCAGGCCGGTAATTTGATGGCCTAACGCGATGACACAGGCACCGGTCAGGGTTGCGACGTCAATCACTACTTCAGGTTCAAAACGCTCTACGTAAGTTAATACATCGCATAACACTAAGCGACCTTCCGCGTCGGTATTCAGTACTTCAACGGTTTGTCCTGACATGGTGGTCAACACATCCCCCGGACGATAGGCGCGTCCCCCTGGCATGTTTTCACAACCGGCCATCACCCCGATGATATTCAGCGGTAGTTTTAACTCCGCTGCTGCACGCATTACGCCATATACTGACGCTGCGCCGCACATATCATATTTCATCTCATCCATGCCTTCGGCAGGTTTGATAGAGATACCACCCGAGTCAAACGTCAGCCCTTTCCCCACCAGAACAATAGGTTTGGCATCGGCGACCGGATTACCTTTGTATTCAATCACTGACATCAGCGACTCATTCTGGGAACCATGACCTACCGCCAGATAAGCATTCATGCCCAGCTCTTTCATCTGCTGTTCACCGATCACTTTGGTAATGATGTTTTCACTGAAAGCATCGGCCAACTGACGTGCCTGAGAAGCCAGATAAGCAGCGTTACAAATATTTGGCGGCATATTGCCTAAATCTTTTGCCGCTTTAATACCGGCAGAAATCGCCAGACCATGCTGAATAGCTTTTTCACCGCAGGTCAGTTCGCGGCGAGTTGGTACGCTAAGAACCATTTTACGCAGCGGACGACGGGGTTCGACTTTATTGCTTTTCAACTGATCGAAAATATACAGTGCTTCTTTGGTGGTCTCGACGGCCTGACGGACATTCCAGTAAGTGTTGCGCCCTTTTACGTGCAACTCAGTCAGGAAGCAGACTGCTTCCATTGAGCCGGTATCGTTCAGGGTGTTGATGGTTTTTTGCACCACTTGTTTGTACTGGCGCTCATCAAGCTCGCGCTCTTTACCACAACCGATTAATAAAATTCTTTCTGAAAGTATGTTTGGTACATGGTGTAACAATAAAGTTTGACCAACCTTACCTTCCAGTTCACCACGGCGGAGTAACGCACTGATATAGCCATCGCTGATCTTATCCAGCTGCTCGGCTATAGGTGACAGACGACGAGGTTCAAAAACACCGACGACGATACAGGCGCTACGTTGTTTTTCCGGGCTACCACTTTTTACACTGAACTCCATGCACTCTCCTGAATCTTAAAGAGACAAGGCAGGTGAGTTATGGATAGAATAGACAGATCCGTAACGCCCCTGCGGTTTTTATTAACGTGACACAAATAGTGTTAATATTTTATGCCCATTAATACTATTATTAGCAATATAGGCTGCCATTATGGTAGATGTTAGTAAAAATGGCGAATTAACGATGAAAGTATCGGCTTTCCTGTAAAAAAACAAGTTTTCACAGGCGTAATTAACTTGATAATCATTAGATATCTGATCCGGGAGACATTCAAGAGTCAAATCGCAATCCTGTTTATCCTACTTCTGATCTTTTTCTGTCAGAAACTGGTACGGGTTTTGTCGATGGCTGTTGAGGGAGATATCCCGACGAACTTAATTTTTTCTTTGCTTGGCCTCGGTATTCCCGAGATGGCACAACTCATTCTGCCTTTGAGCTTATTCCTGGGCATTTTGATGACCTTCAGTAAGCTGTATTCGGAGAGTGAAATCACCGTAATGCACGCCTGCGGCTTAAGCAAAAATGTATTATTGATTGCCGCACTGGCCCTTTCAATACTCACCGGCGCGGCTGCCGGGATAAACTCGGCCTGGTTAGGGCCATTATCCGCGGTAAGCCAGGAGCGAATTATTGCCGATGCCAAAGCCAACCCAAGTTTAGGTGCTTTGGTGGAGGGTCAATTCCAGCCATCTCAGGATGGCAACGCCGTGCTGTTTGTTGGCAAAGTAGAAGGCAATGAGTTTACCGACGTTTTTCTGGCGCAGTTACGTCCTTCCGGCAACCAGCGACCTTCGGTTGTGGTGGCGGATAAAGGCCATATCGTTGAAGACCTCAACGGCAATCAGCGTATCTTCTTAGATACCGGTACCCGATACGAAGGTACCGCTTTACTGCGGGACTTCCGTATTACCGATTTTACTCATTATCAAGCGGTTATCGGCCATCAGGAAGCGATGTTTGATGACAGCGATGTAGAACAAGCCAGCATGTCTTCACTGATAGCATCTGACAGTCATCAGGCTAAAGCCGAGCTGAACTGGCGTTTAACGCTCATCATCTCTGTGCCGTTGATGGCGCTGTTAGTGGTACCACTAAGTGAAGTGAATCCACGTCAGGGGCGCGTAGTCAGTATGCTACCGGCAATGTTGCTGTATCTGATCTACTTCCTGCTACAGAGTTCATTAAAATCAAACGCCAGCCGGGGAAAGATCGATCCGATGATCTGGGTTTGGGTGGTCAACCTGGGCTATTTAGCCTTGGGTATTTTACTCAATCTGTGGGATAGCATACCTTCCCGCCGCCTGCGTGCCCGGCTGAGAGGAGCGGTTTAATTTATGTTCAGCGTTTTAGACCGTTATATCGGCCGTACGATCTTCAGTACCATCATGAGTACCCTGTTTCTGCTGGTCAGCCTGTCCGGAATTATCAAGTTCGTGGATCAGCTACGTAAAACCGGTAAAGGGGATTATGATGCCTTAGGTGCTGGTCTTTACACGTTATTAAGCGTACCAAAAGATATAGAAACCTTTTTCCCGATGGCGGCACTTTTAGGTGCGCTATTAGGTTTAGGCGCACTGGCAACCCGCAGTGAATTGGTGGTGATGGAAGCCTCTGGTTTTACCCGGATGCAGATCGCCTCCGCGGTAATGAAAACCGCTATTCCTCTGGTATTGCTCACTATGGCTATTGGTGAGTGGGTTGCTCCGCTGGGTGAACAAACTGCCCGTAATACCCGCGCTCAAATGATGTACGGCAGTTCGCTGCTTTCTACTCGCGATGGAATATGGGCAAAAGATAAGAATGACTTTATCTATATCCAAAACGTGGTGAAAGAAGACGAGCTCTCCGGCGTCAGCATTTATCATTTTGATAAACAACGTAAGCTGCTATCGGTGCGCTATGCCAGTACCGCCACTTACGATAAAAACAGCAATACCTGGCAGCTATTCCAGATCGATCAATCCGACCTCAGTCAGCCGGATAAAATTGTTGGTACCCAAACCCTCAATGAAGAGTGGCAAACCAACCTGACACCGGACAAGCTGGGGGTGGTTGCCATGAACCCGGAATCCCTGTCCGCCAGTGGGCTGTATGAATACAGTAAGTATCTGAAGCAAAGCGGACAAGAATCTGCCCGCTATCGGCTGATTTTCTGGAACAAAGTGCTGTCACCAATATCGGTGGCGGTAATGATGCTAATGGCATTATCTTTTATCTTTGGCCCGCTACGCAGCGTGCCGATGGGTATCCGGGTGGTCACCGGTATCAGCTTTGGTTTCATCTTCTATGTGCTTGACCAGATTTTTGGTCCACTCAGCCTGGTGTATGGCGTACCGCCATTTATTGGTGCGTTATTACCAAGCCTGCTGTTTTTGGCTATCAGTATTTTCCTGCTTAAACAAAAACGCTAAATCTCTTCAAATGGCGGTGATAACTGATATCGCCGCCATTTACTTCCCCTGCTAATTATTAAAGAAGATTAAAGAGCATTGAAACACCCGATGCTCACGAGTAACATGCTTGTTATTAACGGTTGATTAACTTACAGGGAAGGCTCCTTTACTATCATGAAGTTATCATTGCTGCCCAAATTGCTTTTGATTCTGGCCGTGCTGTTTAGCGCGCCGGGCTTTGCAATGGCTGCAAATCATGATGCTTGTGCCCCGGTATCCGTTACTCAGGAACACCATACCTCAATGTCACAGCATGATGCCCCAATGGATCACTGCAACGATAATGCACACTGTATGCTCTGTTTTTCCGTTGTTCCTTCCATATCACTTTCTGTTGCCACCTCGGTCGGCCATGAGACCTACCGCTTCTCTGCTGTTAGCTGGCACTCCCGTTCACTACAGCCAGAACCCTATCCTCCCAGAAATCTCAGCGTTTAAATCATCTCGTTTAAACCGGCTAAAGCGGCTTATCGGGCTTTGTCCGTATCTTCGCCTTAGCATTCAGATTTCAATCGCATGATGTGCTTATAGCCACATCATTACTCTGTTCATCATTGATGATGATCAGTTGAGGATAACATTATGAACCGTAGACTATTTTTAACTAAACTGGCGGCAGCCGTTGGTACATTGGCAGCAGCCAAAGTCGTGGCACAGCCACACCATATGGAAAAGATGCCTTCCGGACACAATATGGAAAATATGTCTCATCACAACATGGGCAACATGTCCATGGGGGAAATGCATAACAGCAAGCTGTTACCGGAATCCGCCCTGCCCAAGAACCTTCCGCTACCTGATTTGAAAAAACTGCTTAACACCAGCGATAAGTCGGGTTATTTCAGCGCATCCCTTACGGCAAAACCGGTTCGGGTTCAGCTAACTCCACAGGTCGAAACTGAGTTCTGGGCCTATAACGACCAGATCCCCGGCCCCGCCATCGAAGTATTTGAAGGGGATACGGTAGAGATCTTATTTAAAAATGAATTACCACAGCCCACCACCGTACACTGGCATGGGCTACCTGTTCCACCGGATCAGGATGGCAACCCGCAAGATGAAGTGGCTCCCGGCGCTTCTCGCGTCTATAAATTCACTCTGCCCGAAGGTTGTGCCGGTACCTACTGGTATCATCCTCATGGACATAACACCGTCGCTGAACAGGCATTTCGTGGTCTGGCCGGGGTGTTTATCGTTAAGCCAAAACAGGATCAGCTGGCGCATATTCCGGTGCAGAACTGGCTGATTTCCGATCTCAAACTCAGTGCCGATGGTCAAATTGCACCAAACTCTATGATGGACTGGATGAACGGTCGGGAAGGACAGTTTGTTCTGATCAATGGTGCATCACATCCGGAAATTACACTGAATCAGGCAACCCGTGCTCGTTTGTGGAACGCCTGCTCGGGTCGTTATCTTAATCTGTCCCTGAATGATGCAGATATCTACCTGATAGGTACCGATGGCGGTCTGCTGGAACAGCCTTATAAGCTCACCACCCTGTTGTTAACGCCGGGAGAACGGGCAGAAATTCTGATTGTACCGAAAAAATCTGGCACACAGAGCCTTCAGGCGCTGGCTTACGATCGCGGCAAAATGGGGTGTACCACTGAAGAAGTCACCCGCTCGCTGGCATCCATTAATCTGAAAGCCAGTCAGTTACCTGATTTACCGACAAAACTGGCCAGCCTGCCCAATATCGGTAAAGCCAGTGCGGTAAAAACGCTGGAATACACCGAAACCATGGATATGGGCAAAGGCATGTCCGGTATGAACTTCCTGATTAACGGCAAAAAACACGATCCAAAACGTATCGATCTCACCAGCAAAGTGGGCGAAGTTGAGGAATGGGAAATTTTCAATAACTCCCATATGGACCATAACTTCCACCTGCACGGCACACAGTTTACCGTGGTCAGCTACCAGTTAAACGGTCAGTCACGTCTGCCGGAGTATATCGGCCATAAAGACACCATCAACCTGAAGCCTTATGAACGAGTACGCATTAAGCTGGTTCAGCAGCATAAAGGCTTACGCATGTACCACTGCCATATTCTGGAGCACGAAACGCTGGGCATGATGGGACAGTTGAATGTGATTTAATCACGGCTAACAAAATGTCAGTTATGCAACAAACCGGCCGATAATTCGGCCGGTAATCATTATTCAGACTCAATAAAGTTCGAGCAATACACTACCTCACCTAAAAAGAATACCTTACCCCTAAGCGAATGCGGTACTGCTCACTATTATAATAATTCCAGCGATCTAACCATTGTAACTCGAGATAAGGCATCCAATTTTGGTCAACTTTATAGCTGAATTTGTTGGTAATTTCCCAGTGATGATCTTTGCCATTTTTACTGTTGTAATCATTAATCCGTTGGAAGTAATGGGGTTCAAAGGTATAAGACAGCGTATCCGTTAATTTAAAATTCCAGTAGTTAGCGAATTCATGGGTGTCGTTTTTATTCATATCACCATTAAGATCCATGGTGTCATAGTTACTATGATTGTAGCGATAGCGAAATGTCAGGTTAAATGAAGGTATAAATTTATAGTTAATATCCAGATAGACTGCACCACCTGAACCATCACGATTATCATTAATTAATCCACCCGGTTGAATAGTTAATTTATCGGTAGGTTTAAATAATGGATACCAGCCCTCAATTTCATTATAACTGTGTTTAATTTCATCCCATCGCCCCACATTATAGGCATTAGTAAACATCAACCCAGCCCCCATATCGAAGTTGTAACCTGCACGCAGGATCACTTCATTTAAATCAGATGCAGTATTGTAGGCTTCACGGGTTTCGACATACGCACCAGAAAAAGCAGGCGCAGATATAACGGAAGATAATATTATTGCCACGGTCAGTTTTTTCATGATAAATCCATTTTTTAGACGTAAGGAAGCCGCCACCCTAACAGGCGGTGAATGACGGCTATTATTTTTATATCGCTACTTTGATATCGGTTACTACAGAGGTTTTTTCTTTACCCAACGTATGTTCTGAGACGTTATTTCTTTTACGCTTGTCGATCTCCTCAATAATTAACGCAAAGCGTTCTTCGTTAAGTTTATAAAAGAATCCCATGGTTAAAGCAGCGATAATCGCTAACGCACAAGGCCAGATAAATATAAGCTGACGTAGACCCAGTAGCGTGTCACTACTCTGGATAGCGTTAGGAATATAGCCAATTTGTGTGAGCATTATTCCCGGCAGAAAACCGGCAAGAGCGGCTGAAATCTTTCGTGAAAAGGTATAACCGGTATAAACAGATCCTTCAGTACGAATACCCGTTTTCCACTCGCCATAATCAACGGTATCCGGAACCAGCGCCCAATTCAGACTATTGACAAAAGCGGTACCAAAAAATGCCATACAGGAGAACAATACAAAAGATAACGAACTGTTCCCCCACATGAAATTCAGAATATCACCCACAGCCCACAGCGTTAAACCGCCAAGATAGACCTGTTTTTTGCCAAACCGCTTCACCGCACCGGGGACAAGAAATACGCCAATCAGAATGCACCCCATGCTAAAAAATCCCATCCACGAAAGCAGATGGATATCGTTCAACACATACTGGGTGTAATAGACCTGAATCGCCAACTTGATATTAAATGCGGCCAGAGTGCACAAATTAGCGATACACAGAACCAGCAGTGGGGGATTATGAAATATCGCATAAAACGATTGCAGAATACTGGGTTTATGGTTTTCTGGCGTCACTTCCACATACCGCTCTTTAACCCCGCTATAACACCACCACATGCAGAACAGACCACAAATAGCAAAAATCATGGCGCTGGCGAAATAACCTAAAGAAGAGCCGGTAAACAACCCCTGAATCGGCATAAAAGCGACAGTACACAGCAATAACCCCATTGTTGCCCCACCCTGACGCCAGGCAGCAAGCTGAGCACGTTCATGGGGATTTTTAGTGATGGCTGGTACCATGGCACCATAAGAGCAATTCATCAGGCTATAAAACAACCCAAACATCATAAACAATACTGTTGCCAGCGCTGTTTTCACTGTCAGGCTAAAATCGTTCGATATAAACTGAGCCGTCGCTACCAATGCGACCGGAACTGATGCATAAAGAATAAACGGCCTGAATTTTCCCTTCACCCCAATGTTACGGCGTGAATCAAGTAATACGCCGGTAAACATGTCAGTGAACGCAGTAAAGAACTTCGCCACCAAAAAGATAATACCGCCATAAAATGCAGGCATCCCCAGTTCATCGGTATAGAATTTCAACAGATACAGCGTACCTATACACAGCATCAGGTTAGAGCCAAAATCACCCATTCCATAGGCATATTTCTCACGCAGGCTCAGTTTCAAGGTCAGCGGATCATGGTTGTGTAAATCCTTCATAATCGATCCTCATGGCGCCCATAACAGGCGCCATCATATTGAATGCATTACGCCATACGTTTACGAGAATCTATCTCTGCAATGATGCGAACGTACATTTTTTCGTTGAGGTTATAGAAACACCCCATCGCCACAATGGTGATCGCCGCCAGAACGCAAGGATAAATGAAGATCAATTGGCGTAAACCTTCCTGAGTGCTGGCCGACTGAACCACATTTGGAACATAACCAATTTGTGTCAGCATCCAACCGGGAAAGAAACCTGCCAGGGCCTGTGAAACTTTGCGGAAGAAGGTGAAACCGGTATACACCGTGCCTTCTGAACGCACCCCCGTACGCCACTCCCCATACTCCACCGTATCGGAAACCAGTGCCCAGTTCAGGCTATTCACAAAAGCTGAGCCAAAAAACGCCAGACAGGAGAAACCGATAAAACTCACGGAATCACCACCGAAGAAGTAGTTCATGAGATCGCCGATGATCCAAACAGACAGCCCACCGATATAGACCTTTTTCTTACCGAACCGCCGCACTGCGCCAGGCATTAAAAATACGCCAATGAAAATACACCCCATACTGAAAAAACCCATGTAAGAGAGCAAAATGGGGTCATTCAGTACGTATTGGGTGTAATAAACCTGAATAGCAAGTTTGACGTTAAATGCCCCCAACGTGCACAGGTTGGCAATACACAGGATAAAAAGAGGACGGTTACCGGCTATAGCCCGAAAGGATTGCAACAGTCCTGGTTTTTGCGCGGTATTAGCCGGTTGAGTTTCGACGTAGCGTTCTTTCACACCCGCAAAACACCACCACATAAAGAACAGACCAAACAGAGAAAACAGCGTGGCGGCAAAAATATAGCTAAGCTGCGGATTCCCCTCAATCAGGTTCATTACCGGCACAAACCCCACGGTACATAGAAGCAAGCCGAGCGTGGCACCGCCCTGTCGCCATGCGGCCAGTGAGGCTCGTTCATTCGGATTTTTAGTAATAGCAGGCACCATCGCGCCGTAAGAACAGTTCATCATGCTGAAGAACAATCCATACATCATAAACAGCAGCGTTGCCATGATGGTTTTACCGGTTATCTCAAACGGTGTGCCGACAAAGTTAGCGATGGCCAATAGCGTCACAGGGAATGCGGCATATAACACGAAAGGACGAAACTTACCTTTAGGGCCAATTTTACGCCGGGAGTCCAGCATAATGCCGGTTCCCATATCGGTAAAGGCAGTAAAGAACTTAGCAATCAGGAAGATGATGCCACCATATGTCCCCGGCAACTCAAGAACATCGGTATAGAACTTCAGTAGGTATAACGTACCAATATCTAACAAGATATTGGATCCTAAATCCCCCATACCATAAGCTAATTTTTCTTTGAACGGTAAACGTAGAGTAGCCGGATCTGTCGAAGTTTGACTCATTATAATTCTCCTTCAGCTCATCGGTTCACACCGATGAGCTAGCCTTATCAGATATGACGTAATGAACCAAACAGCGCAGCCCACTCGCTGTTTGCCCGGTAAAACACCGGTGGTTGACCAATAGGTGCATCTATTGTTATTTCACCACCCTGGTGTGTGTCTCCGGTCCAGATATTGATCCAGCTATCCTGTGGAAGATACAGCGACCATGTATCAACATTCTCTTCATACACAGGAGCAACCAGCAGATCGCGACCGAAAAGGTACTGGTATTTCAGCGTGTAGGTATGAGCATCATCTTCGTAATGCAGGAAAAGCGGTCGCATCACTGGTAAACCCGTTTGGGCGTTTTGCGCTACCGCCTGTTTGATATAAGGTTTCAGTGTGGTAAACACCGTCGTCATTCGTGCGAAGTGAGCAATGGTTTCAGCATCGCTGTCAAACTGCCAGTTATCGCCGGGTCGGTTGCCTTCGTGAGTACGCATCATCGGTGTGAAAGCACTAAAATCACACCAACGCAGCAGCAGCTCTTTAGTCCGTTTCATATCAAACAGGGTGGTATAACCGCCAATATCGCTATGATGTAAACCATGTCCGCTCATGGCTAAAGAGAGAGCCGCAGGGATAACAGAAGCCGGCCCATCATCAAGGCTCCAGTCTACGTTCTGGTCACCCGCCCACATCATTACCGAATATTTCTGACTATGGGTGTAACCGGCACGCATAAAGAACAGGATTTCACCGAGCTTACCAGTCTCCTGTAACGCTTCATAGTTACACTTCGCCCACAATGCTGGCCAGGCGTTATGCATAATTTCCGCACTGACGCCGTTATACAGATAAGTGTCGGTTGGCAGGTATTCACCAAAGTCAGCCATCCAACCGCCGCAGCCCAGCTCAATCAAATTCTTTTTAATCCCCCCTTTAAACCAGTCATAGGCTTCAGGGTTAGTGAGATCGACAACCCCGCCATAGAACTCACCAAACTCAACGTGATAATCCCCGCCGTTGGCATCTTTCGTCAGATAACCGCGTTTCGACGCTTCTTCACACAGGTCGCGATCGCTGGCAACGTAAGGGTTAATATAAGCAAGGAACTGCACACCTTGGCTATTCCATTGTTGAATGCGTGCATCCAATTGCGGGTAGAGATCGCTATTCCACTTCCAGTTCCACATGACCCGTTTACCAAACGAAGTCATGCGGATGCCAGACCAGTCCTGAGCCCAGATTCCATTGACCTTCACGCCACCGTTGCGCATAACATCAAGTTTTTGCTGGCAAACTTCAGTGCCCCCCTGAATACCCAGCGTTACGCCGTCATAAACCCAGTCAGGTAGCTCAGGCTGACGACCCAGCAATGCGGTCAGTTTTTCCAGCAGATTAATGTAGCTGTCGGCGCATTCGAAACGCAGGGTCGCGTTATCTTCCCACAGTGCCAGTTCGTGATAATCCGGATGGCTGAAATCGAAGTTCATGTAACAGCTATTATCAACGTGGCAGTAATATTTCTGGGTACTGACAAAGGTTGGTTGCGGGAAGAAAGTCCAGTAATAATCGCCGCCCGCATTCTCTTTGCAATCCGCCAGCCAGGTAACGTAAGTTTGCTTATTGCGCCCTACTCCCTGTTCGCTGGTCCACAATGGGAATGGTTTGCCTCGTAAATCAAAGTATGAGAATTGTTCGCCACATCCGTAAATATGATCCTCTGACTTCGCTGCCAGTCTCAGCCAAATGCGGTTGTGTGTCTTATCATCGTTTTGCAACGTGATTTTCAGGCGCCCCTGTTCATCGGTGGTAATAACAAGCGTCGTACCAAGCGATTCTCCCCGACTAAAGTGCACCGTCCAGCCTTCTGGCTGCCTGGTAATAACGGTATCAGTGAGAGCAATTTTTTCATTCAGACGGTCTTTAATATTAAAATTACCGCGAAACATTTCTATGTCCGCTTCCCCACCGCCAACCCATAAGCAGGGGGCTTGTACCGTATGACGCAAAATAATACGTTGTTGATAAGTTAACAAAAATCCATTATCTAATGGCGTTAGCTCGAGACCAGACAAATTATGTTGTAGTGAATCCACTATAACCTCCATAAAATTGGAATATCTTATTGATATTGTTAGTGCCAGTTATGCTCGCATCCGCTTTTTGGGTTTTGTTTACTGCCGATAGCAAAAAACAGATGATGCGACTCGTCTGGCGCAAGCGAAATTAAGTCAACTCTGGAATTAAACGCATTCGGTGGGCAGCTCATTGGCTCTACTGCCAGCCCTATCCGATTTAATTTGTCGCCCGTGTAAACCTGTAGCCAGGGTTGATCTGAGCGTAAGTAAACCGACATATCCTGCTGCTGGCTGGTTATTACGACCTCCCACTTGGAGGACGACAACTCAGGCATAACGGTTTTAAACGTATGGTCAATCCTGAGTGCGCCTACTGGCTTTGCCGTTAAAAAATTCAAACCCAATTCATCAGTAGTGATTAGGTGTGAAGGATTAAGCGGTTGATCAACTGTCAGCACCTGGCGGGCAGGAATGGTCAGTTGATAGTTATCGACGTTATCCAGATTGCAGGTTAGATAGGGATGGACACCAACGCCATAAGGCGCTGATTTATCATCGATATTTTTTGTTGTGATATAAGCAGCTAAACCAGCTTCTGCATCCAGTTGATAAGTCACTGTTGACATCAGCATAAAGGGATAACCATAGCTCGGTGGCAAATAGGCCGTTAAGGTGACTGAGGTGCCCGTTTGTTCCGTCACTTGCCAGTCACGCCAGGCTAAGAAACCATGAATAGCAGAATTTGAATCGTGATCATTAATGGGAAGCTTAAATACGACACCATCGTGTTGGTAGCAACCATTGGCAACGCGATTAGGCCAGGGAATTAATACTTTTCCCATATGCGCTAATGGCATCTCTTCTGGTTTATGCGGTATCACTAAATGACGTTGGTAATGAGTCAGTTCGGCAATACCAGCCCCAACAGAAACGATTTTTGCCTGATAATGACCCGCAACGAGTACGATTGTTTTTCCACTACTGTGCATCGCTGACATCCTTGAGAAATACCGTATTTACCGGGCGTTTATATCCAATAATCCGGCGGCGACAGCAGGTGCTAAACCTGGTGCAAGCGGCAATCTTGGAATCACTAAACAGTGCAGCAGATGGTAAATGTCCTGCTTGCCATCCCATACTTTGGTAGTGACTTTGTTGTCAGTATCCAACTCTTGCCACCATGAACCATTTTCATAGTCCATTAAGTATTCGATGCAGTAGTCCCACCATTTCTGGTACCAATCTTCATATTCTGTATCTCCGGTAACGGAATAAAGGGCATAAGCCGTACCCATGGCTTCAACAACGGGCCAGCGAACTCTTTCACGTACAATCGGTTTCCCATCCCAGTCAACAGAATAAACAAAGCCATCGGCCCCATCTGGCGCCCAGGCATCCCGGATTGTGGCGTGGAATAAACCTTTCGCATCGTCTAATAACCAATCCGGTGGTGTTTCAAAACGAGCTTCTAACGCTGCACGAAGGTGTAACATCAGACGAGCCCATTCAATCCAATGCCCCGGCGTTCCGCCGTAAGCACGAAAACGATGGGCAGGATTTTCTTTGTTGTAATCCCGAATCGGATTCCATTGCGCATCGAAGTGTTCATTGACGCGATACTCACCACGTCTGGCAACATCATGAATAATCACCGAGGTAATACGCAGTGCGCGATCGAGCCATTTACGATCGTGAGTAACGTCATAAACAATCAAAAAGGCTTCTACGGCATGCATATTGGCATTGCCACCACGATAATCTTCCGTTTGGCTGAATGCCTGGTCCCATGACTCCAGACACATTTGCTCTTGTTCACTCCAGAAGTATTTTTCGATAACCGTAATAGCCTCATCCAGTAATTTTCGAGCCTCAGGATGTCCGGTGGTCACAGCGCTGGCTGCACCCAGTAAAACAAAGAAATGCTGATATCCCTGTTTGGATGCATCGACGATTCCTTCATCGTTAACACAAGCGTACCAACCGCCATATTGCTTATCTGACAGGACACCATTAAGCGCCTTAATACCATGATCAACCAGTTGATATGCGCCAGGGCGCCCCATTGATGCAGCAACGGAATAAACATGCAGCATACGAGCCGTGATCCACAGATGGGTTCCCATTTCCGCTCTGACCTGACCGTTATTACCCAACCAGCCAAATCCAGTAGGCACTGCCGCCTTTTTACCAAAATCAAAGATTCGGTCAGTCTCTTGCTCCAGCCAGCGGTTATGGCTCAACGTATTAAACCATTTCATTATTCAGCCTCCTCAATTAGCGACGGCGAGCCATCATTTCATCAACAATCTCACCTAAACGCTGTAGCTTAGGTACCGAAACATCTCTTAGCATCAATTCTGTGTCCGGTAAGCCAACCACCGATGACCATACGGCACGCCCCGCCAGAAAACCCGAAGCTCCGGCGGTCATAGCAACGCTAACTGCGCGGGGAAACAGTTTTTCATCAACACCGGAAGAGAGGATGACCCAAGGCATATTGATATGCTCATTGAGCTTTTGCGACGCGGTAAGAAGCTCCTGTTGTGAACCTTTACCGGACAACGGCATTTCCACTTTATAAAGATCGGCACCGCTATCACCCAGCTCCTTTGCTGCATCGATAATGGCCTGTTCACGATCAAACTGATCGCCACGACGCGGTGGCCGAACAACGGGTTCAATAATGCTCACTAACCCATTGGCGTGACACAATTGATTAAACTCCTTAACCATACTAAGACGCTGTTGTGGATCCTCATCACTACGCCATAACACCAATAGCTTCAGCGCTTTTCCGCCATCTTTTCTCACCGCTTGAGGATCGACACGTTTATCAATCACCACGCTATCTACAGGAATCCCATTCCCCGGAATAAACTCATCCACAGCAACGATCATTGAACAGCTTTTTGCAATGGCGTTTTGCTCAACCACTTGCCTGTAGCAAAATTGTTGATCCACCAGAATGGCCGAAGCATAAGGCGATAACGTTTTAGCCGCGTTAACTTTGAAATCTGTTAGCATTTGATCGGTAACGGGAGCCTTCACCCCCGCAGCAATAAACATCAAGCGCATGGCTTCCCTTTGGTCAACAGCCAGCATGGCAAAACCGCCGGATGGTCGAGTAATATCTTTGATGGTGTAGTTGTTCATTCATATATCCTTAGTTAATTCATTACTGCTTTATTTTTGGGGTCAGTCCGGCACAGATACGAACCTGCTCTAAAATCGCAGTCCAGTCTTCACGGCCACGGCCTGCTGCGCGAGCCTGATTGTAAACTTCACGGGAAGCGGCACCGAGCGGCATCGGAACATGGAACTGATTGGCAACGTCCAGCGCAATACCCAGATCTTTGTGTGCCAAATCGATCATAAAAGCGGGCGAAAGATCTCCCTTTAACACTTTGTTTGGCCAGGAAGTCGTGAAGTGGCCTTTTCCTGCTGGCGTTCCACTCATAACCTGAAGCGCCACATCGAAAGAAAGGCCTAAAGCCTCACACAGCACTGCCGCTTCCGCTGACAGGGCATTTAAGGCAATACTCATATAGTTATTAATCAGCTTGACGCGGATACCCATTCCTGGCCCACCCGCATTGATAAGCTCAGAGCCCATACACATCAGAACCGGTTTAGCTTTTTCTACCTGCGCCTCCGTTCCTCCGGCTAAAATCAACAACGTACCGGCAATCGCATGGTCAGAAGTGCGCCCTACCGGTGCGTCCATATAGCTGAAACCCTGTTGTGACATTTTTTGACACAAACGATCGCTCTGTAATGGATGAATAGTGGACATATCAATCACCAGTGCCTGTTTTGACAGCGACTCAGTCACCCCGCTCTCGCCAAACAGCACCTGCTCAACCAAATCACCATTCGGCAGCATAGTAATCACGAACTCCGCACCTGAAGCCGCAGCCGATGGGCTATCAGCACCTTTTGCCCCCAGGCCAGTTAACACCTCAACCGCCTGACGGTTAACGTCATACACACTGAGCTGATGCCCTTTTTTAATCAGGTTGGCGGCCATCGGAGCGCCCATCTGTCCCAATCCAATAAATGCTACGAATGCCATCCCCTACCTCCTGATCACTATTGATAGAAATTGTTCGTTTTTGTCATTTTTAAAATTGAATTTGATGTTATTTGTAATTTTAAGTAATTAAAGTGACATGAATCACTCTTTCAGCATTTATTTGAATTAAAATGGACAGCAATACGACAATATCTGACAATAATGAAAAAGGAGCCGGACAATGATAAAGATCGCCTGTATTGGTATTGCGGTTCAGGACCGCCTGTATTACGTGGAAAAGCTGCCCCATGGCGGTGGAAAATATGTCGCACAGGACTATAAAGAGATCGGCGGTGGGCCCGCAGCGACAGCGGCGGTTGCCATTGCACGGCTCGGAGCGCAGGTCGATTTCATCGGCAGGTTAGGTGATGATGCGGCAGGAAAAACCCTGTTGTCAGAGCTGGAATCATCCGGTGTGAATACCTCTCTGACCAAAGTCTTCAGTCAGGCTCGCTCATCGCAATCGGCGGTGCTGGTGGATCAGCAAGGCGAACGCATTATTATTAATCACCCCAGTCCTGACCTTCCTTATGAGCCTGACTGGATGAAGCAAATTGATTTCAGCCAGTACGATCTGGTACTGGCGGATGTTCGCTGGCATCAGGGTGCAGAGTACGCCTTTACTCAGGCCAGAGCGGCCGATGTTCCTACCTTACTGGATGCCGACATTACTCCCCAAAACATTCTGCCATTAATTCAGTTGGCGGATCATGCGGCCTTTTCTGAACCGGGATTAATCAAAGCTACCGGTGAGAACGATGTGACAAAAGCGCTCACGCAGGCAGATCAGATGACACCGGGAACCGTGTATGTGACCAGAGGAAAATCCGGCTG
This sequence comes from Limnobaculum allomyrinae, assembly GCF_016649425.1. Taxonomy (GTDB): domain Bacteria; phylum Pseudomonadota; class Gammaproteobacteria; order Enterobacterales; family Enterobacteriaceae; genus Limnobaculum; species Limnobaculum allomyrinae. The sequence goes on along the minus strand of NZ_JADRCR010000002.1, from coordinate 267,795 downwards.
TTTTTGGCTGCAACAGCAAGCACTACAGCATCAGCCAGGTTTTAACGTAAAGGTAGTAGACACCACCGGAGCCGGGGATGTATTCCACGGTGCACTGGCTTTGGCAATAGCAGAAAAACAGCCGATGGCGCAGGCAGTACGCTTTGCCAATGCGGTTGCTGCACTAAAATGTACCCAGCCGGGGGGACGGGCAGGTATTCCGGATCGCCATCAAACTGACGCCTTTTTGTCACTTTGTGTATAGAATAGTCACCATGTAAGCGAAGCGATGTCAATTTATGGGAGACAGAGGATGGAATTGACGGAACTAACGGGTAATCCAAGGCATGACCATCTGATTACCCTGATAGCCGAACACGGTTATATGAATATCGAAGATCTGGCACAGATTTTAGATGTTTCCACTCAGACAGTGCGACGAGATATCCGTAAGTTAAGCGAGTTGGGGCTGATTTCCCGACATCATGGCGGGGCGGGCCGCCCTTCCAGCGTAACGAATACCGCTTTTGAACAGCGTGAAATTTCCTATACCAATGAGAAAATTGCCATTGCCCGCAGCATTGCCGAGTACATTCCGGATGGCTGTACGCTGTTTATGACCATTGGTACCACGGTAGAACACGTCGCCAGAGCGCTGGAGGTGCGTAAAAACTTACGGGTTATCACCAATAGCCTGCGCGCGGCCCATATTCTGTATAAACACACCTCGTTTGAAGTGATGGTTCCCGGTGGAACCATTCGCCCCCATAACGGCGGAATAATTGGCCCCAGCGCGGTATCCTTTGTTGAAGGCTTTCGCGCTGACTATCTGATTACCAGTATGGGTGCTATTGAAAATGACGGCAGCATTCTGGAGTTCGATGTCAATGAGGCGGCGATAGTAAAAGCGATGATCGCCCATTCTCGCCATATGTTACTGGCGGCCGATCACACCAAATATCATGCCTCTGCGGCGGTAGAGATTGGTAATGTAAATCAGGCAACCGCCCTGTTTACCGATGAAATGCCGCCGGTACAGTTGGCTTCCTATTTGAAACAGCAGCAGGTAGAGATCCACATTTCCACGCCGGAAAAATAGTTGATTACTCGGCCATTGCCCCCGGATAGTTTATCCGGGGGCAATCATTTATACCGCTCCAAAGCCTGACCTTTCTCTCCCATTTCCCCCAAAGATTTATCGATTCAAATCACACTTTAGCTATTTAATAGCCAATTTCTCGAATAATGGTTGAATTGTTTTTCCTCTCTCTATATGTTTTCTGTAACGGTTCACTAAAACGTTACAGAAGAAAAAATGAACAATGCTTTAAAGAATAAAGTCTGATGGTATCCGCCCTACCGGAAAGGACTTTATTACTTAAAAATCAATAGCGTGAAGACTATAGGAAAATAATCATGAGCGACAAGATTCAGCATTCTTTACGAAAGACTTTAGTGTGTACCTGTATGGGCTTAACCATGATGGCTGGATTAGCCATTAGCAGCCTGGCGAATGCCGCGCCCACCGTCTCGTTTCGCGTTTATTCCTCATTGCCCGCTGACGAAAACTCAGCTCACTACGTTTGGTTTCAGCGTTTCCAGAGCAATCTGGAAGCCAATGAGAATCTAAAAGGCAAAATCAAACTGAATTACTTCCCTAACGGCATGTTAGGCAAAGAGGCCGACGCGACTCAGCAAGTGCGTATTGGCGCCATCAATATGATGATTTCCGGCAGCTCCATTTGGGCTACGCTGGTGCCTGAAGTCGGCGTACTCGACTTAGGCTATCTGTTTAAAGACTACGAGCACGTTGGCCGAGCGCTGGATGGCAAACCCGGCAAACAGTTGTCCGATATGATGATGCAAAAAGCGAACGTCATGGTACTGGGCTATGGCTATAGTCTGGGGGCTCGCAACATCTACACCAAGAAAGTGGTGGATAGCCCGGACGATCTGAAAAACTTAAAAGTTCGCGTATTACCGGTGCCTAACTTTATTGCCACCCTGAACAGTATGGGAACGGTTGCCATTCCGATGCCCGGTGGTGAAGTCTATTCCGGCCTGCAAATGGGCGTCATTGACGGCGTTGAGCACGATGCTGCTACGGTGTTCGCCAGCAAATATTATGAAATTGCCCAAAATGCCACCCTCACCCAGCACATTTACAACCCGGTGCTGATTGCCATGAATAAAGCCTCATTTGAACGCATTCCGGAAAACCTGCGCGCCGACGTACTGGCAGCAGCTACCGAAGCCACCAACTATGAGCGTCAGCAATCACAATCGATGGAAAAAAATGCCATTGTCGAGCTGGAGAAAAAAGGCGTGGTGTTTAAAGCCACTGACCGGGACTATTTCAAACAACAGGTTCAGCCGGTATGGAATGAATTTATTACCAAATATCCGGATATCAAACCTATCGTTGATGAAATTACCAGCGCTGAAAATAACTAATTAATTAGAAAGGTTATTCCAGAAATAACAGCCGGGCGCAGAGAGACTCCACTCTATCGCTCCGGGATCCCTGCGCCGTTATTTCACGGATTGACCACCGACAGAGGTACATTATGTCAGACTCCTCTCTTATCGAAAATGAGATCGGCACGGCGGAAACTACGCCGGTACCAGGCCCGAGAGATATTATGATTCTCAGCAGCCTGAGTCGATTCCTTACCAAAATTACCGCCGGTGCGGGCGCCTTGGTGCTGTTTATTAACGTGGTGGTGGTATTCGCTTCCGTTATCTGGCGCTATGCCCTGCACTCACCGCTGCACTGGGCTGAAGAGGTCGCCAGAGCGTTAATGATTGCACTGGTATTCTTTGGTGTCGCCACCTCTACCGGTCGCGGAGGCCATATTGGCGTAGACCTGTTTTTACGCTTCCTGCCGCCGCACGTTCGCCCTTATGTGGTACACGCCAGCCGTTGGATACTGTTTATGGTTTCTATCGGTCTGGTGATTTCAAGTTACGATCTGGTTCAGGCCGCCCGACTGCAAACCACAGAAACCGGCCTGCCACAGGTTATCTACGTCATTCCGGTATTTATTGGTTCAGTCGTGATGGTGGTTGCCGCACTGGAACACGCCCTGCGTGAAAGACTAAGAGTAGTGATGCTGAGCGCCGTGGCTATCGCAATATTAGTCGCCATTGGCTATGCCAAACTGTCATTTATGGATGACCCTTCCTCTGCGGCAGCGGTATTAATGCTCTCCTGCTTTGTGTTGGGTATTCTGGCCGGTGTGCCCATTGCCTTTACGCTCGGCATGTCAGCCATGGTGTTCTTTATTTGTGACCCATCGCTACCGTTTGTCTTCTTCTCTCAGCAGGTTGCTGCCGGTGTTGACCACTTTGTGTTGCTGGCAATTCCATTCTTCCTGTTGGCCGGTGCCGCGATGGAAGTCAACGGTATGTCCACCCGACTGGTTGAACTGATTGTACGCGGTATGGGTAAATTCCGCGGTGGTCTGAATATGACCACCGTGCTGGCTATGGCATTCTTCTCCGGTATTTCCGGCTCCAAACTGGCAGACGTTGCCGCCGTGGGCGGGGTATTAATGCCGGCAGTACGTCGAGCCAAGCAGGACAGTGAAGAAGCCGCCGGCGTATTTGCTGCCTCGGCCATGATGGCGGAAACCATCCCACCTTGCGTTAACCTGATTGTATTAGGCTTTGTCGCCAACATCTCCATTGGCGCGCTGTTTATCGCCGGTCTGGTACCTGCGGCCTGTCTGCTGGTGCTGTTACTGATTGCCGCTAACTTCTTTGGCAAACGTATCAGTATCTCCGACGCCTATCCGATCCTACGCCCACGCAAGCAACTGCTGCTGGGCGCGGCGGTTGGCCTGATTATGATTCTGATGATTGGCCGCGGCGTGGTTGCCGGTATTGCTACTTCCACTGAGATCTCCGCTTTCGCCGTGGTATACGCTCTGGTGGTTGGTCGTCTGGCCTTTGGTGAACTGACGTTAAAAGCGACGGTAAAACTGTTTGTGGATATCGCGGCGATGTCCGGTGTGCTGCTGTTTATCGTGGCCTGTGCCACCAGCCTCTCCTATGCCCTGACTATCCAGATGATTCCGCAAATGATTGCTGACGCACTGGTGGCCATCGGCTTTAGCCACGGTGCCTGGCTGTTCCTGATACTGACTATCGTGATTCTGATTATCTTCGGTGCGGTACTGGAAGGTGCTCCGGCGCTGATTATCTTCGCACCGATTCTGGTACCGATTGCGGTTCAACTGGGCTTCGACCCACTGCACTTCGGCATTGTGATGGTGCTGGCGATGGGCTTTGGCCTGTTTTCACCCCCCATCGGGCTCGGACTCTACACCACCTGCGCCATTTGCGGCGTAGAGATGAAAAACGTCATTCGCCCGATGCTGAAATATCTGGCGGTCGTTATGGTCGGGATCATCGTGGTGGCCATGGTGCCAACGATTACAGTTTGGTTGCCAAGACTGATGGGTTATTAACAGTCATTTGCGGCAATACCCGATATTGCCGGACGTATAAACAATAAATTAATCATTAAAAACAACCGAGGTTTATTATGTTAAGAGAATTAAAAGGAAAACGCGTTCTGATCACCGGTTCTACCGCAGGTATCGGACTGGCAACCGCCAAACTGTTTTTACGCTATGGTGCCAAAGTCGGCATTAACGGCCTGAGCCGTATTGACGATGCCAAAACGCTGGCGGAACTGGATGAACTACCGGGTGAGTATTCACTCTTCCCTGCGGATCTGACGAAAAGCGACCATTGCGAAAAACTGGTGAGCGATTTTATCACGCAGTTTGGTGGTATGGACGTGCTGATTAACAACGCCGGTGGTCTGGGTGGTCGCAGTAATCTGGAGAATATTGACGATGCGTTTTACGACCACGTTATGGATCTGAACGTTCGTTCGGTACTGATGGTCACTAAATATTCTATCCCGCATTTACGGGATGCCGCCAAAGAGACCGGCCTGACAACCGCCGTACTCAGCACCGGTTCCATTGCCGGACGCGACGGTGCCGGTATCGGCGCAGGTATTTACGGCAGCGCCAAAGCCTGGGTTCATAATATTCATCGCAACTGGGTGAAAGAATTTACCAAAGACAATATTCGCTTCAACATTGTCTCACCAGGCAGCATTGATACCGCTTTCCATCACGGTAAAAGTGAGGAAGTACTAACTAATATGCGTAACTCTATTGCCATGGGCCGTTTTGGCACTATTGAGGAAGTGGCGCCGACCTATCTGTTTCTGGCGACCCATGCCTTCAGTGGTTATATCACCGGACAGATTGTGGATGTAAACGGCGGCCAGATGGCACCATAAGCCTTGCGATTTGCGATAGCGGGCCCAGTGAACCGTGCTGTCGTAAATAGATATCGCTTACGGATAAAAAACCTTTAGAATCATTGATAAAAATAAACCAGCAGCAGGGAATAACATGGCAAATATTCGTGATGTAGCAAGTCGTGCAGGCGTATCGGTCAGTTCGGTCTCCAATGTTCTTAACGGGCGAACCGATCAGATGCGTCAGGAAACGCTGGTGCGCATCGAAAACGCCATGCTGGAACTGAACTATCACCCGAATCGGGCAGCCCAGCAGTTAAAAACCGGGCATGCCAAAATGATTGGGCTACTGGTTCCTTCTATCGTTAACCCCAGCTTTGCAGCACTGGCGCGGGAAGTGGATCTGGCGGCCAAAAACAATCATGGCTATCGGGTGCTGTTGGGAAATACCTATCGGGAAGAGGACGAAGAACAGGCTTTTCTCACCGATTTAATGTCCCACGGCGTACGTGGCGTTATTGTGGTTTCCAGCTCTATCGAAAAAAGCCACTTTTCCGAAGCGGCAGAAAACGGTCTGGTGATGGTGAACTATGACGGAAGTTCGGTAACCGATGCGGAGTCTAACCAGATTCTGTATGACAGCGTCTCAATGGATAACCGGCAAGCCGGGCGCATTGCCGCTCAGTACCTGATCGATCAGGGTTGCCGTGAAATCGCCTTTGTCACCGAAACCACCCGCACCATCAGCCGTTGCCATAAGATAGAAGGCTTTCTGGCACTGGCTGCCGAAAAGGGAATGAAAACCCACGCCCGGGTCATTGAGGGCAAAGCCACCAAAGCTTACGGTGATACCGAGATGGTTGAGCTGGGAAACCAGCTGGCGGCAACGATCGGTGAATTACCGCTTAAGCCGGATGGTATTGTCGCGATTAACGACGTGCTGGCTATTGGCCTGATTGCCGGCCTGCGTAGTAAGGGAATTCGGGTTCCGGAAGATATCTCTATTGTGGGTATCGATAATATCTCACTGTCGGGATTAATCACGCCGGCTCTGACGTCAGTGGCCCCACCGCTGGCGGATATGGCAACCATTATGGTAGAACGGCTAATCAGCCGGCTGAATTCTCCTCATATCAATGCTGAAGAGTTTTTATTTACACCAACGCTGGTGGTTAGAGATTCCGTAATTAAACGCCCCGGATAAATAACGCAGCGCCTGCGTTTTTCGCGGCACAAAGACCAATAAATACTGTACCAGGCTGATAAGCATGAATTATCTGCCGGGGTAACTATGACCTGAATTTACCATGGAGCCGTTATGAGCAATGCATCTTGTGGCTATTGCCATCCTGAAAATGAGTATGTGCTGTGGCACGATGACCAGTGCCGAGTACTGTTTGTAGAACAGACCGATTTTACCGGCTGGTGCCGGGTCGTGTGGAATGAACATCTGGCTGAATTAAGCGATTTAGACCCGCAGCAGCGCAACCGCATTATGCAGGTAGTGGCTGAAGTGGAGAAAAACATTCGCCAGTTACTCAGCCCAAAAAAAATGAATGTCGCCAGCCTGGGTACCGGCCTGCCGCATCTGCACTGGCATATCATTCCGCGCAATGAAGACGACAGCCACTTTCCTGAACCGGCATGGTGTCAGCCGCTGCGCCAGGGCGTAATACGTCCATTACCCGAAAACTTTGTCGATGAGATGAAAACGCGCCTGAATGCGGCGCTGTAAGCCTCAACGATAGTGATTCAGTCTCTTTATTGTTCCGATGCGATAAAAAGACTGTACGGCACACAGAGGACCAGAAGACCTCTGTGTGCCACCTGGCAGTAAGCAGTACCGATGTAGCAACCAACATGGCTAACGTCTCTTTGTTTGTTACCAGCAATAAAGAACAGCGACGCTATGACGATTGCGAAAGTAGTATCCGGTGGCCGCAAGGCCACCAACTATCACTTATCGGCTATTTTAGAACCAGTTAGATGAAATTTAAGGGATAACGCTTGCGCAGCGTTGTCTGACAGGTATAATGCCGAAGTTTTCCGCATTCTGCTCAGTGCCTGAGTGGCGAAATCGGTAGACGCAGTTGATTCAAAATCAACCGCCTTCGGGTGTGCCGGTTCGAGTCCGGCCTCAGGCACCATTAGAATGTAAATAGACCTCAACTGAGGTCTTTTTTTATGTCTGAAATCCCAGTTCTGCAAGCCTTTCCGTGCCTTTTCACTCAACTTACGTATACTCGATTCAACCCACATCAACTTCTATTTGCGGGTACAAATGCGGGTATATTCCGGTTCGATAAATAATGTACCCGCAAAAACAATAGAAAGGAGCAAGGACTATGGCTCTAACCGATGTAAAAGTACGCACAGCAAAGGCGTCAGAAAAAGCCCATAAGCTTACCGATGGCGGAGGGCTTATTCTTCTCGTCCATCCAAACGGTTCAAAATACTGGCGACTGCGTTATTACTTTGACGGTAAAGAAAAAACGTTGGCTTTCGGTGTCTACCCTGAAATATCATTTTCTGAGGCAAGGCAAAAACGTGATGAAGCAAAAAAATTAATTGCTAATGGCATCGATCCAAATGAACAGAAAAAAGCCGTCAAGATAGAACAATCGAATGCTCATACCTTTGCTGAAATAGCCAGAGCTTGGCATAGCAGCAATAAAAAATGGTCACCTGCTCATGGAGCAAGGATCCTTAGAACCCTTGAGCTAGAGATTTTCCCTTCTATTGGTGATCGTCATATCGCAGATTTAAAAACTTGCGATTTATTAGTCCCTATAAAGCGAGTCGAGCAATCTGGTCGATTAGAGGTCGCCGCACGCTTACAACAGCGTACTACGGCGATCATGCGCTATGCCGTACAGAACGGCATTATCGACTACAACCCAGCGCAGGATTTAACTGGCGCTATAGCTACCGGCAAGAAAGTCCACCGCCCTGCCCTTCCTTTTGAACGAATCCCAGAGCTACTTACCCGGCTGGATAACTACCAGGGAAGATACCTAACCACCCTAGCAGTGAAATTGACCTTACTCATCTTTATCCGTTCCAGTGAACTGCGCTTTGCTCGTTGGTCAGAAATCGATTTTGAACGAGCGCTTTGGACAATACCGGGAGAACGAGAAGAACTGGAAGGTGTTAAACACTCACACAGAGGCTCTAAGATGAGAACAACTCACCTTGTTCCCCTAAGTAGACAGGCCATGGAGATCTTAAAACAGATACACCAAATCAGCGGTGACCATGAGCTTATCTTTATTGGTGATCATAACGCTAATAAACCAATGAGTGAAAATACGGTGAATAAGGCTTTACGCGTAATGGGCTATGACACCAAGACAGAAGTCTGTGGTCATGGCTTCCGTACCATGGCCTGTAGTGCATTAATTGAGTCTGGGCTGTGGTCTAGGGATGGTGTTGAACGACAAATGAGCCATCAGGAGCGTGACGGGGTTCGTGCTGCATATATTCATAAGGCTGAGCACTTAGATGAGCGGAGATTGATGGTGCAGTGGTGGGCAGATTATTTGGATGAGAATCGAAAAAAAGAAACTAGCCCATTCGAATTTGCTAAATTGGCCTGACTAACTAAACACTAAATTTTATCTAAACCAAGAGGTGGCCTGTGCCGCCTCTTTTTTTATCCATGAACAAAAATACGAATGAGAAGTATTTATGAAATTAAAATTAACACGACTAAAGAGAAGAGTTCCACACTTAACGATTACCTGTGATTTACCAATTTTTAAACCTTTCATTAATCTGTTGGCCAACGCCATTGAATGTCACCCTAAGGTCTTCAGCATTACGCTCAATTACAGCAATGCTGACTATACGGCAAAATCAGGCGGTTACCGCCCTGTTGAGATTAGGCTAGAAAGGAAACAGGATAATCGCTGGCATATTTGTTACGTCACTGAATTTACCTATATACCTACACCATTTGGCCACGAATCAACTTATGCCATTGATTTTGACTTTAGCCGGGGCATTGGTTACCAGTTAGGTATGACTTCAGAACCTATTGCTGCCTACGGGCCGCTGTTCAGCCTCTGGCAACGTAACTTCTGTCGTTACCATTCATATGATACCTATCAGTGCAAAATCAGTGTTGAGGAGTCATAAAGTACGTATAAGCGTTATTTATTATATTTAATACTCTGTTCAGCACGTCTCTCACTCTTTCGTTTAACGCCACCTGCCTATTGCAGTCATACACCGTTAGTACAGTCTAGCTGTGTAAATATGGACTGAATCGACCAAGATAAATATTCAATATAGAAGAATATTAAGCATATTCCCCCAGCGAAATAACGTTTAGTTGTTTTTAACCTCATTGATCGCTGGTGACGATCAATGAACCATCATGCGATCGGTACAAACGATCAATCCCTAATCAGTGAGTTGATAGACTGAAGCCTTTAAAAAAACCTTCAAAAGGAAAGCGTTATGGATGATAAATCTGGCATTGAAATTGTTAGGTCTTACTTAGATATTTTGCCTAAGTCACTCAGTGACAAAATCGTAGATAAATTAAAGCACACCATTAACTACGAGCCGGTCATTGGTGTAATGGGAAAAACGGGAGCAGGAAAATCGAGTTTATGTAATGCCATATTTCGCAGCAACATTTGTGATGTCAGCGATGTAGGAGCCTGTACCCGAGAGGTCAAGCGAATGAAGCTAACCTTTGGCAAACGGTCTCTCATTTTGATAGATATTCCGGGCGTCGGTGAAAGTAAGGAACGCGATGAAGAGTATAAGAAATTGTACCGCTCACTATTACCCGATTTAGATATTGTACTTTGGGTATTAAAGGGGGATGACCGTGCTTTCGCATCCGATGAATATTTTTATCACCATGTGATTAAAGCCAGCTTGCAGGGAGATGACAAAATTGTTTTTGTCTTAAATCAGATCGACAAAATTGAGCCCTATCGAGAGTGGGATACCGTGAACAACCGTCCCTCCCCATTACAGCTTCAACATATCAAAGAAAAACAAACCTACGTTGAAAAGTGCTTCCACTACCCAAGAAATCAGATTGTTGCCGTATCCGCAAACGATAAATACAACATTGATCTGTTGGTTGAGGAAATCATTCGATGTCTCCCAAAGCACGCCAAAAGCAATGTTATCGCCCAGGTCGATCCCAAAAACAGAACCGATCAGGCAGTCGAAGAATCAATAGAGGCTTTCGGCGAAGGAGTCAGTGATTTCATTGATAACTTGTTAGACGTTGTACCTCTACCTTCCCCTGTAAAAACGGTATTGAAAGCGACTAAAGGTGTTGTTGTATCCGCAGCTAAGAAGGTGTGGGGATTCTTTTTTGGTTAATAGCTGACCGGATATTAGGTACTCACTCATCATTCAATTATTTAGAGAAAAGGAACAGTCATGTTATTAAATAAAATCATTTCTAATGTAATTTGCATTACCGGGTTATTATTAATTGCCAGCAATAGCTATGCATTACATATAAGCGGAGAACTTCAACCACAGAGATATACTTACTATCTTACTAACGATTTTTCCCAAAAACTTAATCAGTTACGTCAACAAGGTGGTTATGCAACTTATCCGCAATCAAAATTAGGTTTATCTCTATATTTAGGCCAGAAAGGCCTGACTGAAAAACCTCAACCTAAAGCGATGACCTGTATTTCATCGATTTGGTATAACGATTTATATAAGCAACAACAGCTTAATATTGGTTGTATCGATGATACCGGTGTCGAATATAAAGCATACAATGAATGGCCACATAGTAGTATTACCGCTCAACGACTAATTGAGCTGGTGTCGAATGATTCTATAGTGTTGGATGCAAGGGAGAAGATCCTCGTATATGCCTGATAACGTGGAGAATCAATTAAAAGATGTACTTGACCTCCGACCACAAAGCCATCCAGACCATGCTCCTCTACGTATGTACCAAGATCGGTGATGTTGTTGATGAAGCCTTTACCATTAAAATTGAGAGAGGTATTGCATAAGACACCGTAACCGGTACGAGTTTTGAATGCAGTAAGTAGATCATGAAGACTTTTGTTTGTTGCAGATGTAACTGTCTGGATACGTGCAGTACCATTAACATGTGTGACTGCCGCAAGGGCTTCTGTTTTCGCTCGGTGCGTAAAGAGCATATATGGACTCTCGTGATTACATCCGAACCACTTTTCAGCATCTTCCAAAAGACAAACTGGAGCAATTGGGCGGAATTGTTCACGTTGCTTGATTTCGTTCAAACGAACTCTGGTACTCTCTCGGAACGGAGCTGCAAGGATAGACCTGTTACCAAGTGCACGTGGCCCAATTTCGTATCTACCACTCACCCATCCGAGGATGAGATCGTTGGCCAGCATATCGGCAACCTGATCGTTGTCGATACTGTAGATATCATATTTCTCGGAGTTGTATGTCTTATCCATTCTAAAATTAAGGCCACTGTAAACATCCCATGCAATCTTGGGATTACCTGTAAAATGGAATTGAGCATCAATAGCTGTACCTATAGCGACTCCGGAATCGTTAGCAACCGGAGGCACGAAAACTTCCGTAAAAAGGTTTGTTTCTTTCCACTTGCTATTCCAGTCGCAGTTCAAGCCGCACCCTCCTGCAATAATAAGAGGTTGCTTTTTATTTAAGTTTTTCTTTGCGAACTGATAAAAAATATCGAAGATTGAGTTACTATAAATTCCTGTGAAATTGCGAAACTCTTTATCTTCTAATCCAACATTAAAATGTGGGGCTTGTCCAATATTCTCATACTCACTCAATGGTCTGAACGGGCCATTCAATAGAAAACTAAGGAGTTTCTTTTCTTCTGAATGAGGAATACTCCGATTCGAAAACGACGCTAAGGCCATAAGCTTCCCCGCATCTGAGAATCGCGGATAAGCACCGTTCTTAGGAAACGTTGGATCCGCTAAGCCGTAAAGTAATCCATAACGATTCCCTGGTTGATTCAAAACATCAGCAATAAGTGTGATATTCAGATCCGAATCTATTTCGTAGAACGCACCAATTGCCCCCTCCCACACTAACGCATAACATGGAGTGCCTTTTGGAAACTCTGACATCCCGAACGCGCAAAGTATGTGCGCACGTTCATGTGAAGATGAAAAATATTTAACCTGTTTTTGTAAAAACTGCCTTTGACTTATGATAATATCGGTACTTGATATACCGCGGTATCCAACGTTAATTTTTGAGCCGTATAAATATTCATGATGATCTCTAGGCCACCACCCCCCAGCACAAATAACATCAGGTATATCGTCAAGTTCACCAAAAGAATCTAATACATCTGAAATGCCAACTGGAGAATATCGATTATTTGAATCTTTTTCTGCTTCAATAGACATTATTAAGCGACCATCTTCAAGGAATGCTACAGCACCATCGTGGCCTGGGTTATAAGAGAGAATTTTCACTTAGCGACAATCTCCATACTTTGTAATTTTACATTAGCAATGTAGCTGCCAATAACGTCGACAGCCCCTTTAATAGCCTCTAAAAATTGTTTTTTTAGTGACGTTTGGCAGTCATCCAGGCGATGGGATAATTCACCAACCGCTTTTTGGTATGAGTTATATATGTCTTTCGTAGTAAATTTTGTACGCTTTGCCTGATTATTAACATTACTAGCCGTGTAATACACACTACCGAAGTTATTCATAACAGTAGAGCCTTAAGAGTTCATTATTATTAAACTGGCCACATTGCTCTAGCATCAATTAGCTTGCTTTCGATTTTGATAAAGTTAAGAAAATTGAGACGGAACTTTTACGTATAGCACCAGAATAATAAATAGGTGTCTAGCTGGTAGAAATGACAGGTATGAAACTATTGGTTTATAAACGACAATTTAAATCTAATCATTGTCTTAAATCAGAATATTATCTTTAATTAACCTCATTAAATTATCTTTTATGTCAGCCATCGTCATCAGCGATCAATATCCTACATTGTGATCGGTACAAACGATCAATCGAGGAGGTGATATCTGATAGATTAAAACATATTATATTCTTGATTGGATTAAGGTTAAAAATGATAGCGTTCAGTATTCATGTTCCAATTATTCGTAACAACAACGAAGGCCTAACGTCGACGAATCCATTAGCGTTGATGCTGACTCAAGAAGCTGCGTTAGGTTATTTATTAAAGCATGCTCGAATTTGTCATCCTAATGATGCACTAACTTACCGTATTGCACGGTACGATTTATTAGAAGAACTAGCCTGCTTTACCTATATAGGCCAGACTCACTATCAGATAGTACTTGTTGATGGACTGCCGAGTCGTCTCGAAGCTATTGTCAGGCAGTGAGCTAATGTTATTGAGTTGATAGTTAGAGCCAAATTCAATCCCCTAGAAAACCTTGTAGGTAGTTTCATTTTTAATAGCTAGAAATATATTTTATCTCGATTGTAGGTGTTTTTTGTCTAACTCAACTTTATGGTCAGAAACCCTTTTTCCTTCAACAAACTCTGTATTATAGCTAATACCGATACCCATCATGTGTACCGTTCATGTAACCATGCTATCTACCTTGATGAAAGAAAGATAATGATGCAAGCTTAGCCAACTAAAGCTTGCTGGGTGATCTGGATAGATAAGCAAGGAAACGGATTGTACGAATGCTTTTTGAATATGCTCTTCACAATGACTCAAATACGATAGTTCACGTAGATTCAGTGCCAAACGGAAAGCGCTGTAATTGTGTTTGTAAGAATTGTGGTGATGCTCTGATTGCCAAGAACAATGGAAAGATCGTCCAACACCACTTCTCTCATACTACAAAGGAAGAAAGCCGTGACTGTCAGATGACGCAGTTACATATAGCAATGCAACTACATTTCTCTTCTCTATCTGAGATTACTCTTCCAAAAAATGAGATAACCATCGATGAAACAGACATTACCGTTCCTGACTTAACAACTGAAGTTAAAGAGTCAACTCTCGAATACAGGATCGGGCCTTATCTGGCAGACATATATCTTGCGACAGATACTGGCAATGTAGCTATTGAAGTCTGCGTTACTCACAAATGTGACGAGGAAAAAGAACGGTATTATATTGACCAACAGATTGATTCAATTGAATACTACTTTCCTCTTGCTGAAGGCAACAGCATAGCTAAATGGATTTCTCTGATAAAAGATAATCTCGTCAAGTACAAATGGATCTATCATTCAGACCTTGAAATTAAGAAACTTGAGTATTTTGAGATAGTTGAAAAAAAGAAAAAGAAAAAAAAGGCAAAAAGGAAAAACAGTGCTTTATCATCACTTAGGAAGGCCATATCTAGCAAAAGAATTCACTTACCCAGTATACATAAAGAGATGGAGTATGATTATACAGGGCAATCTTACAAAGAAACTCGGTTGGTCTATCCTAAAAGAAATGTAATCTGTGACAAGGTTTTACTCTGTTATGAATCAAGTGATTATGCAGTAATCGAAGGATATAGTGGCAATCGCGTAATATCGATTATCTATTCTTTTACCGAAGATATACCTGCCCTGAGCTATAAGGATGACAGAAGTATAGTTTGTCGCCATTATTCAAATGAATCAAATGAATCAAATGCACCGACTTGGACTTGGGTTAAGCATCCATCAATAACTGTAAAATTTAATCAAATAAAGCTACAATTCATATCTGATTGCAAACATATTTATCATAAAAAAGAAAAGTTAATATATCTAAAAAATGAGATAGCCAAACTATCATCTGAATACTTAAATAATCGTCAGTTTTACTTTGACCGGGACTATCAAAAATGGAAAAAATGGATGATTAAAAAAGAGCTATTTATACCTAGCCAAAATAAAATGAGTCCTTCACTCCCAGATATCCTAAAAATGAAAAGAGAGTATCCCATGCTCTGGCCATTCCGAGCATGGGATATAATGGTGCTAAGCGATCTAGCCGAAATAGTGGATGCTTATCCTGTTAGCAAAAAGATATATTACTGTGATTTATTTATTGAACTCGTAGGAAAATATGATTTATCAGAACAATATCGATATCTATTGAAAGAGTTTAAAGATCTAAATACCTCTACTACTTTTGATCCACTCATTAATGAAGGTAGTATAATTCAAGATGCATTATATCCATTTTACATCATAAATATTATTTCCGTTCGAAAAGACCACTTAATAAGAAAAGGTTCTCTTATATTAGAATTGGGAATTTAATCTCATATTTTTTATATGCCATCCACTATTAAAATTACAACTACTAGTTATATTACTGCCCTACAAAAAAACACTCTCGGTACATTTGCTAGGTGATGGAATTTATTCCTTTATCTCAATCATCTGACATACCACTGCTTTTACGGCTATATAAGTACACTATCCAGACAATATCCCTTGCTGATGTCTCGCAATGTTAAGGGAAGCACTGTGTGAAAAAAATAGAAACTGCGATAGTATTGCGTCACCATGGGCATAGTTTTTATCGAATCATATATATTAAAGATGAGTATGTCTTTCTGAACAGGTTTTTTAACACTTATGGCATACAAAGGAGATGTTTGTGATTATTACTAAATTAATTATTCAAGGCTTTAAAGGTTTTAAGGAACGGTTCTGCATTGAATTTAATGAGTCAGTAAACATTATCGTTGGCGATAACGAAGCGGGTAAAAGCACTATACTTGAGGCAATTAATCTGGGTTTGACCGGGATGTATGCCGGTAAGTCAGTTAAAAACAACATCAGCCAGTATCTGTTCAATGATCAACTCGTGAAAGAGTACCTGACAAGTCTCACCACCCCAATTAAACTGCCACCGCCGGAACTTTTTGTTGAGCTCCATTTTAAAAGTACGCCGCTCACTGCCTTTCTTGAAGGCGATGGAAACTGCCTGAAATCATCCTCAGTCGGGGTGGTGTTCAAAATTAAGTTTAACGAGGACTACAAGTCCGCCTATGAAGCCCTGATAAAATCGGGCGACATCAGAACACTACCTATCGAGTATTACGACATTGTGTGGAAGGGCTTCAACAGGGATGCCCTATTATCACGCAATATACCGTTGAAATCGGCGTATATCGATTCGTCTTCAGGTCGTGGTAATAACGGTTCGGATGTCTACATCAGCAGGATCATTAAAGACCTGCTTACTGATGATGAGGTCATCAGCGTTTCCCAGTCACACCGGAAGATGAAAGAAACGTTCATCTCGGATCCTTCTATCGAAACTATTAACAAGAAAATTATTGGTGCAAGTAAGATAACCAGTAAAAACGTAACGATTTCAGTTGAGCTTTCCTCACAAAAAGCGTGGGAATCAAGTCTGATCACCTGCTTGGATGATGTACCATTTAACTTCATTGGCAAGGGCGAACAAAGCATTGTTAAAACGAACCTCGCACTCTCCCACAACAAAGCAAAAGAATCGAATGTCATTCTGATTGAAGAGCCCGAGAATAATCTGTCCCATACCAAGTTGAACATGCTCATCAAGACTATAAAAGATAACTGTGCGGGTAAACAGATTATCATCACCACTCATAGTAGCTTTGTTGCAAACAAGCTGGGATTAACCGACCTGATTTTCCTGTCAAACCGGATCACAACCAAACTCACATCACTCAATTCAGGTACTAAAGAGTTTTTTGAAAAAATTGCTGGTTACGACACATTACGTTTAGTTTTATGCAAAAAAGCGATACTGGTGGAAGGAGATTCAGACGAACTGGTAGTTCAGAGGGCGTACATGGATGCTAACGGCGGGCGACTCCCCGTAGAGGACGGTATTGAAGTTATTTCCGTTGGAACTTCGTTCCTGAGATTTATGGAGATAGCCTCTATCATTGGTAAGCCTGTTTGTGTTGTCACGGATAATGACGGTGATATTGCAGTTGTAAATAAGAAATACGATGCATATCTGGGGGCGAACAAGAAAGCAAATATTGATATCAGTTTTGACCCGATAGTCGACAAGGGCACATTAATGGTTGGAGTGAAAAAGTATAATTACAATACACTTGAGCCTAAGTTACTCAAGGTGAACGGTCTCGCGAAACTCAACGCTATATTTGAGACTGCTTATACCAGTGACGATGATTTGCACATTCACATGAGGACTAACAAAACAGATTGTGCGCTAAAGTTATTTAATTATAAAAATACTGCTGCAGTGAGTATTAGTTATCCCCAGTACATTCTGGATTCGATAAAATGAACAAAGTAATCATCGCTTCTGCGGGGGCAGGTAAAAGTACTTTTATTGTCAGCGAAGCATTACAGGCTGCTGCTTCAGGCAAACGTATTCTAATTACTACGTTTACTGAAGCCTGCCGGGATGAAATAAATGCGAAAATAATTAAAAAGAACGGCTGTGTCCCGTCAAACCTGTATGTAATTACTTGGTTTTCATTTCTGATAAAGCACTGGATAAGACCCTATCAGGGCTGTCTTTTTGATCATGACATTAAAGGCATGATCCTATGCAACAGTAAGTCTGGTGAAAAGCCCTTTAAAGTGAGAGAGATAATAACAGTGTACTGGGGGGAGAAAGACTTCAGGCAGTACTATTTCAGCCCTGACTTTAAAGTTTATTCGGACAAAATGGCAAAGTTGTCACTTCGATGCGAAGAAGCATCCGATGGGAACATTATTAAACGACTTAGATCTTGCTTTGATGAAATCTATGTGGATGAGGTACAAGATCTTGCTGGATACGACCTCGAAATTCTACAGAAATTGTTTGAGTCACCAATAAAGATCACGCTGGTCGGAGATCCGCGTCAGGCAACATACAGTACCGTTAATACGGAAAAAAATGCAAAGTATAAAAAAGCAGCGATAGTAAATTTCTTTGCAGATAAGACACCCGATGTGAGCCTCGATGACAAAATGTTGAATGAAAACTTCCGGTGTTTCCACGAAATAAATGATTTTGCCAATAAATTATATCCCAAATTTGCGCCTTCAATCTCTAACGTGCGTGATGTTTCGGGGCATGATGGCGTTTACCTTCTGCCAGAAAAATTACTCAGCCATTACCTTGAAATATACACTCCTGTTCAGTTGCGTTGGGATAAAAAACGTGCAGTTGACGAGCGCTATCCCATTTTTACCTTTGGCACCGCTAAAGGATTGACATTTGAGCGAGTGCTTATATATCCGACAGCACCTATGTTGAAATGGTTTCAGGATGAAAATGCAGAACTCACAAACGATACTCGTGCCAAATTATATGTCGGTTTGACCAGGCCTATTCAGAGCATCGCAATTGTTTATAATGGCAGTAAAAAATTTAACACGAATGGACTAAAAATATACGCTACCGGGGAATGAGCCGGCCAGAATGAGTTTAACTCGTCATTCGTAACCTTATAAAAATTCACTGATTAACGCCCCCTACACAGTGAGGTTGAACTGCGCCCAATTGATTAATACACTCAGCTGTTAGCTGATATACGTTTCTGGCACAAGGCTGTCAAATTCACACTTCAATGAACTCAGATGTATACAGTGTATCATCGACTTCAATGTCCAAGTAGCGAACTGTACTTTCCAGTTTCTTATGGCCTAGCAGAAGCTGAATCACTCGGAAATTTTTCCTTTTCTTGTGGCTTAGTTCTTCTCAAAGTGTACTCAAAGACATTCTTCTCTGATTATTCGTCATTGGCATGTTAGACACGCAACCTTATAACGAATCGATCAGACTTATCAGACCAAAAACAACTTTTCACAATGCTGAAGCAATATACATTACCGTATAAATAAATTTAACAATTAATAAGTAAATATGTACTTTCAACCAGTAATACAATAAATATATGGGAATTATTAAAAATGGATTTTTGAATCTTCTGAGATATGTAATGACAACACCGAACACAGTAAACTACCCAATCCCAGCAGACTGGCAGCATTTTGAACGTTTAAGCATTGCAATCATGAGTGCAATTTTCCAAAAACGTTTCCGTCAGTACGGTAGAAATGGGCAACGTCAGGATGGCGTAGATCTATACTGTAAGCATGATGGAACATTTATTGCTGTCCAGTGCAAAGGGCGAAATCAGGGGTATGCCAGCCGCCTGTCCCCCGATGACATTAACAAAGCTGTAAAAAGTACAGAAAGATTTCAGTATAAAATTGATGAGTTTTATATTCTCACAACGGGGCCGGACGATAAAAACCTTGAACAAAGAGCTTTTGAACTCAGTTATTCTCACAGTGAGTCAGGCCGTTTCACTATACATGTACTTGGCTGGCAAACACTTGAGAATATTATCCGCGAACATGAGTCTATCCAACGTTCATTTTATAAGGGATTTTTTAAAAAATTATCCATAAAGCAATACAGCATACTGATTGCCACAGGATGCTTGCTAGTGACTCTAAGTATTTTGGGTGCCCATAGATATGTGAATTATTACAATGAAACGTCAGCACAACAAAAAGCTACATCTGAAGACACTGAAAAATTTGTGGCACTGAATGACAAGCTCATCAAAATATATAATCATTGTAATGAGATGATGGCTTCCAACATACTTTCATCCTCATTTGAACTTAAACAGTTCTGCACTATCCCCATTGCAAAGCAACTTGAATCTATTGATAAATTTGTTCAGAAAACAAGCCTGAGCATTGATGCTAGGGCATATGACAATATGAGAAGCATGATTGATGTTTTGCGTGAGGATCATCGACAGGGATTAATTGCAGTGGAAATGACTAGATTTTTTGAGGACATTATTATTCAAAGTCAGAAGGAAATGTGCTTACCTGAAAAACAGCGAAACAAAGATGTTGCCAAAGGATTAAGAACAGTAGCAGAAGATGCTGTAAACCAGCAATTGCAGTTTTATTACGTTCTGAATGATTTTATCTTTCCCGGGATGGAATCAATGAAAGCTATTGCGTTAACATCTGCTCGGCAGATAAATGGTCAGCCAGTTCCCCAAAGTATGCTTGATCAGGCAAACCGTCTTAGTGGAATCTTGAAAGAGCGCTCTGGATACAAACTTAATAAATCACAGACCCCATTCTCGTTGTCATTGATGAAAGTCTATAGTAGCCGAAATATTGAAATGTCAGTTTCACTTCCGGATCCTGTCGAGGAACTTCGCTGGAATGATGTTCTGATGCGTAGCATTAGTATGTCATTTCTTGGAAGAAACAGCGATGTTCAAGCGTTGGTAACATGTGACGTTTTCCGGACAGAGGCTCTGCAGCACTTTAGAAAGGAAGAAAATGAAATTAGGAAGAAGGCTGAATCCTTATAAAGTGCTATTACAAGACCCACGTGTATATATTGCGAAATTGAATAGAACGATAAGATAGCCTGACAGTTCTTTTCCTGTTTTAGTTGGTAGCCGCAGTCTGGCTGTCGGCTCCACGCTGACAAGTCAGGCAGTATTTCTCACCATAACAGTCATGGCGACACAAATACACTAAGCCTAGACATAGATTGCCTCAATATTAAATTATACAAGTCGAAGTGTCGGTTTCGTCTTAGTACTAGATTGAAAACCACCAGTACCACCTTGTAGTAAAGCGAATCTAAATAGTAGATTTGAAAGCTCTTCAACAGGTAAAGATAATTTTTTTGAAATATCATAAAGTGATACGTTATCTTTTTTTAAAGCATTAAGTATTTTCTCTATGATCATCGAACGTTCACGCTCAACACCATTTATTTCACTTACACGTAGCCCCTTTCTCGTGGCCTCAACCATTAACGTTCGATATTGCCATTCACTCAAAATACCCACATTCTTCATACGAACGATTAATGCGACAGCTGAAACTTTCCAATTTCCCTTAAGTGCAATAATTCCATCAAGGGTAGGAAAACCCATTTTAGTCGCAATAATTGCCCTTCTAGGCATCAGTAATGCTGATGCAAATTCATCGGCTTCTTCTTCGAGATCTTTTCCTTGAGGTGTTCCGTGTCTATGAAGTAATAAGTGTCCTAATTCATGTGCGGCATCAAATCGACTCCGTTCTCCAGTTTTTTGAGTATTTAAAAAAATATAAGCCGTATTATTCTTCCAGAAAGAAAATGCATCTACATCTAGAGTGTTCTCCGCTAGAGAGAACACTCTTATTCCATTAACTTCCAGTAGATGGATCATATTTGAAATACTTTTGACACCAAGTCCCCATTCTTCACGAATGGCTTCTGCCGCAGCTTCTGGTTCAAAATCTCTATAATTTGGTAAGTTGGATGCTGGTAAATTAAAGTGATTTTCAAAATATTCATTAATCAATAAGCCAAGCGTTGCAGCGGCTTCTGCTGCATGTTGATCTGCCGCTTTTAAACTTTTCGTAGAACGAAATGATACTGATGAAGGACTTACGCAATCAATATCATCGCCATAAAAAAATGATTCAGGATAATTAAGCTTTTCAGCTAAAAGAGCGACGGTCTGAGGTGTTGGTGAAAACAAACTTTCGTATTTCTCATACTCGGCGACTGACTTGGATGATAACCCAGTAGCTTTTGCCAAAGCTATGTATGTCATTTTTCTCCTCAAGCGAGCAAGCTTAAGACGCTCAGGATTAAGTTGTGCATTTATCATGATTTACCATTACTTACGAGAAATTTCGATTTCGATCTCTTCATTAAACTCTTTCTCAGGTACTGTGATAGCAGCACTAAAAGGAACTGAAGGTAAAATAATACGCTCCATCCAATGACTAATTTTATTATGGCCATCCATCCCACTCATCCCCCCGGGAAGAGAAAGTTCACAGCGGACCTCATTTTCTCCTAAATCAAAATGATACAATAAAACATAAGTTTTAGTTGAGTCGATACTATTGTCATGTCCATCGGACATTTCAACTGAATTAGACGGGAATAACTCTAATGTACAATTTGCACTAACAAGGTTTTCTGTTGCAGAACCCTTGCTATTTTTAGTTTTAGGAAAACCATCAACACGTCCAGTATCTTTATCACCACTAGTAATAATGACACTCAGTCCCAAAGATGAATTAATAGTGAACTCCAATCCGTCACTACGAGTATAATTCCAACCTCGTTGGTCAGATAAAACGCTTTCTCGAAACGCAGCCACAACCTCTGACCATCCCCGCGTCATGGCATCAGTTCGTGGGTGAAGTGGAGAACTACGGCGGCTTTCGTAGATTGCACGAGAAATAGCATAGATGAAATCATCGACATTCAACCCTAAATGAGCAAGCTTATCGGTTGATTTATCATCAGTAAATATTTGTAGAGGTAACATCGTGATATCCTTTAAATGGTAACTTCCGATTTTTATACCTCATTTGAGGACTTAAAACAAGAAGTAGATAGCTATTGATAAACTATTTGCAAAAGCAGATATCACTCAATGCATGCCTCTGGACAGACGCACTATCAAGTGGTCCTGGCTGATGGGTTACCGCTAAGGCAGTTAACGATGCGATGTCAGATCCATTCCTTTTTTTCCTGTGGGCCACCCCAGGCATAGGATATAAAAATTGCCACATCACTCTTGTCATCCATAACTGTATTCCTCTTCTAAGTACAAAAAACCAACCATATATTATCACTTATGGTAACTATCTCGACGCTATTTAACTCGTACGTCATAGCATCCTTGCTGGACTATTTTCATCAGAACCGTCCTCACACAGGGCGTCCCCTAGCCAAATTCTCCTTAAGGTAAGTATTAATATTTTGCATAACTATTCTCTTATTCTTTGCTATTGTTGTAATCAGTATGCTCTACGCCAAGTTATATCCATTTTTCGAGGGAAAGATCACACTATTCATTACGCAATTTCAATAGCTGAATACAAAGTTCAGATATCTTAACCAATGCATTCTTCGGTTTGCCACTGAGGCATACATAATTATCGTCACTACATAGCCAATCTTGCTGATTATAATTATCCAAATCAGCAAGAACGATAAATCCGCAAGACTCCAGAGCAATCTGTAGTTCATCTGGAAATGGTACTGACTCATCATTGCGGTAGCACAGAAGGTAATATAGGTTGCCGCTATAGATCACCTGCAACTCAACATATTGATCATTAAAAGAAAAACCGCTAAAAACAAATGAGGCTATTTCATTGCTACTACGAACGCTTTTGTACTCATGCCTCTTGAAAGGGGCATAACTCAACCCAGTATCCTTCAACTCCAGCTCTAAATACTTAGAGTAGAGTTCACTGTGATAGTGATTTCGCTGAGACTCGTGTAATAGCACAACCTCGTGAGTACTTCTTACAATAAAGCCCTGATTACAAAGTCTAAATAGCTCCGGTTTGGCAATCAACATAGTTCGCCAGTTAAATTGCAGCTCATTCAACGCATTAGTACATATCGCTTCTAGCCCAGCTCTTAAATCACACAGATCAAAAGCCGGATCATCCAGCACCGCTTTAACATGTTGTTGCCGTGTATTCAACACATTTGATTCTTGCCGCAACAGACGCCGCCAGGAATGGTCACGGTCAACGTTATGCTTATTTGTACGTGAACTGAGAAGGTTAAACCTATCCGCAGTTGTCGAGGTTAGATAGTCACCTTTTGAAAGCACAGCACGCTCCCATGCAAAACCCAATGCCTCAGAGCTTTGTCCTATTGCACTGAATACTGCTGAGCCACTATCCGCATAGTGTTTGAATTGTGCAAAATAGTTTTCCTTCGCATCAATCCAATCGACGTTCCCATGCCCGTTAAAGTAATCAACAATGCCGCTGAACTTTAATGCAAAACCTATTTGTCCCCTGAAGAATGCATGGCTTTCAAGTTCAAGAATGGCCGTCTTCCACTCCGAAGATTTTATCAAAAGATGAGCTTTCAGCTTTTCTTCAAACACCTGAACCGGAAGAAAACCTTTTATCGTTACATCCTGGATGAGCAAATTTAGAATAGTGTCATCCATTTGGGACAATTCATTGATAGACAACAATGCCTTATGATAATCATCCACAGTATTAAAAATGGTGTTCTCAGTGAGGTTGAATACAACCCGCATCCAGGACGTTAATTCAGCCCCCATCTTTCCGCTCGCCAAACCAGCATAAAAGGCATGAAACCTCATCTTTTCCGAAAAACTTGAATTATTGATAATAATCTTTTTAAATACAGCTTCTTCGTCATAATACCTTTTGTTCTCCAGATACTTAGACACACCAGAACATGAAGTAGCATGACCACGCAACAGATCCAGCAGTGCTATCAATTTAATTATCAGTGGTTGTGACAAATATCCATACTGTTCATACTCCACAAAAGATAACGTGTTAATTTTACCGCCAGAACCAAACAGTTTATTTTGCAAGCGAGAGCTACCCTTTGCATCTTGCAGTAACAGGAAGTTGGCTGCACATATGGCTATACAGTTCATTAGCTCATCATCGAACGTATCATCTTTGGTTACAACGTTTCGGTAACACCAGAACAAATCAGCCCAATCCGTATCAATCTTATGAATGAAATACTCATAGCCAGACACAGGAGCATCTTTGAAACTCAGTCGATATTCCGGCCACTCTCCGGTGAATGACTTAATAGTTTTTTCCAGCCTTGCCTTAAAGTTTTCAAAGCCTGTCAGAGGCTTTCCTCGGGCATTCATTTTGATATACAAATCATCCGTAAGTTTAAATTCGGCAAGGTTCAGGAATCGAAATGTAATTACTGGTTTGTCTTTGTCGATAAGCTTATCAAAGTAATCTGCATTTCCAGAAAATTGAAGGTGAATCGCATCCAGCATCGTCAGCATTGAACGAATGGTAGGATCGCTTTCCCATGACAAATAGAACCACGCCCTGTCTTTAATCGTCTTACTCAGGCACTCAATACCGTATTCCATCAACAAGGCATTAAATTTTATGTCATTGGAAACCAATGCATTGCAAAATTCTCTCGAACTGCTGCGGGTTTCATAAGTAAAATGGGAAATTCCCCCTGTGCTTAACACCTGCCGAAAGGATTCTCCCTGACCTGAAATTTGTGCAAGATACCAGTGCAGTAAAAACAAGGTTGTCAATCGTTGCTGGCCGTCCAGAGGAGTGAAATTGTCCCGTCCCCTGGTATTGATGGTTACGCTACCATATACAAAATCCAAATCCCGAAAAGGCTCCCCTTTTTCCAAATAGTCGTGCAAGGCTTGCAAAAAGGTATTCCGAACCTCTTCGACTTCAACCCGCCCCTGAGCATAATCACGTTGGATAATAGGAATCTCTACCTGCATGTTCTTTTGATCAAATAACTGGTAAAAACTGAGTCTTTCACCCGAATCTGCATTGATTTTATTGTCAATCATCACCCTCTCCTTCAGGCAAATACGCCTTCAGCATTTGACCAATTGCTCGCAAATAATCCTTAGCATCCGATTCATTCCAATGCATAAGATCAGTTACAGACTGACTGTAATATTTTAAAAAGACATTCTTGGTACAAATGGGGACAAAAACTCCGCGCTTGTCATTCTCTATGATGCGGGCACGTTTGATTGGGAACAGAGCATTTTTGTAACTGCGGTTGGTTGAAGAATCCAGTAGTGCGAGGTTGCCCAACTGGTCTACCCAGGATACCTCACCGTGTTCGAAGTAACTTACTACCTCAGTATAGAAAGCGTCGAACTTATCATCACCGATACGGTCCAGAGCCAGCAGTTCAGTTGCTGACACAGAAAATTTTTGCTGCTTTTTCAAAGAAGCGTCTTTAAACTGACTCCTACTGAAATAATCTTCTATATCCTTCAGCCATACCAGACGAGCAGCACCAGCAGGAATGTAATCCGCCTGTGACCGAATATGCTCGATATCCCATTTTTCTTGCTTATAGCGGTCAAAGGGAAAACGTATGTCAGCTTCTCGAGTAGACAGTAACGTTTGAATATTAAATAACAGTAGCAATCGCTTGATGCGCGAATCTCCGTATTCAAGCTCATCCAGCGCACAACTAACCCGTTGACGGATGCAACCTTTCAAATAGTTTTTGAAGTCTATCTTCGTTGATCCCACCCGTTCCGATTCAGTCTTTAACGTAGCGACATCATCACCGCAATCCACCAGGAAACCTATCAAGTGGTACAATTCTCGGTCCTGGAACCATTCGTCAAAGCTCAGGAAATAACGCTTAATCTCCTGCCACAGCAGCTCAATATCAGCCATGCCGGTCTTGAAATCTGCATGAAACTTATGGAAAGTGAAAAACACCTCGTCAGTAAACTTTTTCCCCTTCATTAAGTCGAAGATGTATTCGATCCGTGTTGGGTAGTGTTTGTTTGAATTGCTGATGAAATGCCAGAATGCTGGCTCCTGCAAGCGCTTTTCTATGACATCCCATTCGGTAGCAATCTGTAACTGTTTCAATCTCGCCTGGTCATTGTGAAAGTGGCTTCGTTGTAAAAACAAAGCTTTAACCAATTCAGCATTGGTCAGAGGTATTTTGCCAATATTGATACGGGAAAAAACATCAATGGCATAATCATTGTTGAGACATTCATCGCTTAAATCGTACCAAATAACCTTTACAGAACGTTCTTCAGGATCCTTTGCCAGTAAAGTCGCCAACAGCTTGTTATTATCATTATAATCTTTGTCGGAGAACCAATTTCTAATAGCCTGATATGCCTGCACCATATGAAAGAAGTCAATATTGTCAGAGTTGGATTCGTTATGAATCCCCTGCAAAAAACCTTCACATCCGGGGCGAGTCTCATACTTCAGCATATACACGTTTTTTTTGTAGGCATCCGCTAAGGAACGCTTCAGATGCTCCTGCTCCAAAAAATGCAGAATAAGACGTAGCGTGGTTAGTCTTTGCTGTCCATCCACGACCTGCCAACAATCCTCCTCTCTAACTACAACCACAGGCTGAAGACAGTAAAATGCAGAATCATTACCACCACCCGGTTGACTAAACTCCCAGATATCATCCAGCAGCTCCTTCACCTGGATAGCCCCCCATCGATACCCTCGCTGGTAAGCAGGGATGTAAAAATTTTCCCCCAAAAGTTCATATATGTTTCTGAGATAAAGCTTCTCAGTTGATTGAGTTATATTCATCGTTGTTCAACTTCCCGTGTTGTCGCTTCCGAAGTATTTGATGCTATCAAAGCACCAAGCGTGCGTCTGTGTTCAACAACACGATTGTTCATCTTTTTTCATCAACAACCACTTAAGCTACAAAGTAAGCTCATGACCTAGGCCGTATTGTAATCATCACGTAAATTAGGCCCATTCACATTTAGAGACCTTCCGGCATACTCACTCTACCTCGGGTGCTTGGTGTAGAAACGTTGCAAAGGATAAAGATAGACAACTATAGGCTTCGGCAGCCATCTTTCACACAAGTGATTGAAACGTTCCCAAGTCATGTTGTGACGTTGACTTCTCCGTCTCAATGAATTCAGCCACAGTCGCTTCACTTCCTCCACAAATTGACCTATCGTTCTGTGATTAAAGGGCACTCCGTAATAGTTTATATGACCCTGACGAAGAGCACCGGCACAGTGACATACGGGTGAAGACCGGGAGTTACTGGTCAGGGGGACAGGGTGTATCAGGCGGCAAGAGCTGCAAATCCCGAACGCTGGTCACGGCAGACGCGAAACTGGCAATGGTAGGATAGTGTGACGCTGAATCCAGAGCGGGAAAAACAGGCTGCATAAATTAATCCGGGGCGACAACTTTATTAACACTTACCGAGTTTAGCGCCACGGTTATCGACAGCCCGATGCTTGATGGCTTTCTTGCCACCTTTGGCAGCACCATTAGCAACATTAAACGCAAAACAAACAATGTCAGTACAGAACAGGAAAACAATGATGAGTAATGGAGATCGTCAACTGCTGCCAGTATTAAGCAACGCATCGGATAGCGAATTGGCCCCGCTGGTGGAATACATCACGAAGGCGTTCAGCAGCGGCATTGAGAGTAAAGCGCGTTACAAAACCCATTTCCCGGCACACAGTCAGTATGCCGATCTGATTGCCCACGAGCTGTGCGAATTTGGCGGAAATACCGCCGTAAATCTGTTTCGCGGCGGTGGCCCGGAGTGGAAAATCGTGGTGATCGATGTGGCGGACAAGCTTGACGCGACGTACGAGAAGGACTGGGGCGTTGATCGTCTCGAACTGGCTGTGCTGGCGGCTATTACTCGCAAGGCTTGGTCGGATATGGACCAAGCTCAACGCAAAAATCTGCTTGAAAAAATGGATCTTACTCAGGGTAGTACGATGCTTTTCCCAGAAGCGAAATTAATGACGCAGTTGCAGTCTAGCCGCTTCTCAAGCTTGCTCTTGGCATCGCTAATTGCCAACGTCTTTGCCAGCCAACTGCTCGGACGGACGGTGGTGATGTCCGCAGCCTCGTTTGTGGCTGCGCGAGGGGCTGCTTCTTTCCTGGGGCCGATTGGCTGGGTGATTACTGGGCTATGGACCGCCCTAGACCTAACGGGACCAGCGTTTCGCGTTACGATCCCTGCTGTGGTTCAGGTAGCACTACTTCGCCAACGGATTCATGCTACGGCGGAAACCGATAAAGTTTGGTTGGAGTATCATCGCTGGCAGGATGAGAAAGATGCTGACAGCTGGGTGGCGAACATGTTTCGTATGGTAGGACTCTCTACTGCAGCCAGTGTAAGGCGTGAGCGCAATATGGCGTTTGAGCAGGGAGTGATGGCCGGGCAACAGCAGGCAACGGAAGAGTATGCAGATCAGGTCCTCAAAAAAATGGATGAAGTTCAACGTTTTGAAAAACGTTGTGAGGCAATGCTGGCTGTTGCCTTTGCTTGTGCTAAAGAACAGGGCATCGCGCCGTCTGACGTGCGCAGCGATATCGAAACCTGCTGCTTGGGGATGATGAGCGGGCATCTTTCCTCGATATTACAAGCCACAATTAATCGTCTTATTGCTAATCCGCCTGATATCCACACTGCGCTTGAACAAGCGTTAGAGTTAGGTATTCAGGAAACTGAGGCTGCTGAGCTAATGGCGGTGCTTCGTGAGGCATTTAGCCAGCGTGCAGGTGCGTATTAAGGGGATATTATGGACAGAAAAACACTTTTATTGCGTCTGAACCAGCAGCGTCAGCGACAGACAAGCGAGCTCATACCATCACCAACAAAAGAGGTCGTTACCGCATCCGATGTCAATGCTTGCCAGGCACATCAGCAAGTTCGGCAGTATCAACAGAAGTGGCGCACGGAACAAACCACATTGATGCTGGCTGAGTGCCGACAGCGTCTTCTGCATAGCATTATTGGTCCGTTTGGGCTGGGGAGCATTGTCTCTGCGTGGGACAAGGTGGGGGGGAATGTCGATACCATTCATAATGTTCGCTCCGGGGTGTATGCCACGGAAGAGGAGCAAGTGCGTGATGAAAGCCGCGGTAAGTACAACAGTGATCCATACCATAAGCACGGCAACTACAAGAAGACCAACGCCGAAAACAGTAAAAAACAGGATGCAGGCGAAGCAGTGGATGCCTATACCGGACAGGCACTGAGCAGGAATACCGATGCGGAGCAGGATCACCTTATTTCTGCCTCCTCTATCCATAACGACCCTGCGGTTTGGCTGGCGGAAGCCAATGGTGCGGATCTGGCGAACAACAAAACCAATCTGCATCAGACGCACCACTCGATCAATGAATCGAAGTTGCAAAAGAGTGCAGAGGAGTACATCGCTTGGTTGAACAAAAACCGCGCCGATCGCGATTCCAAAATTGCCCGGTTGGAAGAGAAAGCCAAAAATGAGCCTCTGAGCAAAAAAGATCAGAATGCACTGGAGAAGTACAAACAGCAGAACGCCGTCGATCAGGAAAAATTGCGCGAGCTGGATGAAGTGGCGCGCAAGCAGTATGAAAGCAGTCTTCGTTGGGGCTACTACGGTAGTGCGAAATTCGGTGCATATTTACTGAAAACCAGCGCTGTCGAAGCGGGGAAAATGGGCCTACAGCAGGCGATTGGCTTGGTGTTGACGGATTTTGTCGACGGCCTGTTGTTGGAAGTTCACGACAGCTGGCATAACGGGTTTTGTGATGGGGTGGACCAGGAGCATGTCTGGGAGACATTAAAAATCCGTGCTGGGCGGGTGGCAAAGAGCTGTCTCGATAACTGGCGCAACGTGCTAACGGCGTTTCGTGACGGGGCCATCAGCGGGATCATTAGTAACTTGATGACAACGCTGATAAATACTTTCTTCACCACCGCCCGCAACCTGGTGCGAATGATCCGTGAAGGTTTTTTTTCGCTGTTCCGCGCAGCCAAAACCGTACTGATGCGACCAGAGGGTACAAGCCGTGCCGAAGCACTAGATGCAGGGCTGAAGATTGCCGTCAGCGGCGCATTCGTCATTGGTGGCGTACTGCTTGAAGAGTACCTCAGCAAAACTCTCGGTGCGCTGTTTACCGTTCTGCCCGGTGGGCTGATCACTACCCTAGTGGCTGTGCTGACGGGGTGCGTCACCGGCCTTGGTACCGTATTAACGGTCTATATGCTCGATCGATTAGATCTGTTTGGTGCGCAGCACCAGCAGGAAGACAATGCAGTACTAACGATGTTACAGGACGGCAGGGCGCAGGCCGATGCGCGTTTGCAGGCTCTGTTGGGATCGGACCCGGAACCTGTCTAAATACATCAAAGGCCCCGAGGAGATATACGCAGAGAATTGGTCTTTAAAACATGCACTGCAAAAGAGTTCCATTTGTATCAAATTGAATTTTTTTTCGAAAATATGGTGGAATATTATATATGGATTTACATGGTCATTTGCTTTATGTGGATATCACCCAGATCTGCGGCATCGGCTGTGCGTTCTGCATGTATGCGGATAAGCACGTAACGGGTAAGAGTATGGTGCTGTCAACGCAGGCACGTGACAACCTGTCGGCGCTCATTAATGATCCATCCGTAAAGCGTATTTCCGTGAGTGGCGAAGGTGAACCGCTCAATAACATTCATACCTTTTATGAATTACTGGCGTTGTCCCGAGGGGGCAACAGCTTTGAGTTTATTACCAGCGGTTTTTTTCGCCATGAGAAGATGGAAAAGATTTTTGATGAGATCAATCGTCTTGTCTCCGCCAATGGTGATACCTGTAATATTCGCCTCAGTTCCGATAGTCATCATATTGAAAAAGTAAAATGGCGTGCACATGGATTCAGCCTGGATTATGCTCAGCGCAAAAAACCGTCATCGCTCAGTTTTTCATTTCGCTCAATTGATATCGATCGGGCCTTCACTCGCGAATATCTGGTGAGTGAACTGGCCTCATGGGGAATTAACGCCAGCATAAAGCCAGTCAGCGTACTGGAAGACAAATTATTGATAGGTGCGGACACTTTTAACATCGACTACAAAAATCTGGTTCATCCGGCAAGAGATACGCCGGAAGGTTATCTGGACTTGCAGGGATATATTGCCGCGATTGAGTCCAAAGTGAATAAACCATTTACCTTTGGCAGCCTGAACCGTGCGCCCCTGCTCAATGGCATAGACGTGACGATCAAACCCAACGGCGATGTGTTTCTGTACGGTATTGAGACCGAGCGTGTGGCGAATATCCATTTTGATGCGATCGACTGGCATCATCTGGCGAGCCATGTGCGGGAAAATCCCTTGCTGCGCGCGTTATATACCCAGCCGTTAACCGAACTGCTGGCGCGGCTGGAAAACACCCCGCAGCTTCGAGCGGTCATCGCGACCGCCAATAATCCTTACTGGCTGGTCAAAGAGATGGCGAAGCATTCCGGATTGCTTGAACAATGGAAGGCCGCATGATTGATTCACACTGCCACTCGTTCTACTCGAAACATGCTGTAGGCACCATCGACGAGCTTGTTTGTGCCTCGATTGCGGCGGGGGTGACGGTACTCACCATCACCGATCATGCTCCGTTCCCGGTGGATGCGCAGAACCGTTTACTGGAATCGGAACTGGAGCGCTATTTCGCCGATATTGATAAGGCGCAGCAGACCTATAAAGGCGAGATCATGCTGCTAAGCGGTCTGGAACTGGATTATATGCCGGGTACTGAGCGTTATAACCGGCAATTACTTGCCCGCTATCCGATGGATTTTGTCATCGGTTCAATTCACTACGTCACTGTTGCCGATGAGCCGATGGTGAAGGTCTGGGAACTGCCCCTGTTAGCGGCAGCCTCCTTTCTGGACAAGTATTTTGCTCAGCTTGAAGCACTGCTGGAAAGCCAGTTATTTGATGCAGTTGGGCACGCTGACACGCTGCTGCGCGCGATCCCAGAGGATGTGTTTTTGCGTCGCTTTGAACCGCTGATTGCGCCGCTCGTACGTAGTGGTATCGCATATGAGCTGAATGCTTCGGGTCTGCGTAAATCCAGCCTAGATCCGACGACGAATAAAGAGATAACTGGAAGATGGTCTTATCCCTCCCGCGCTTTGCTGGCGAAATTACTGGAAAACGATGTGCCAATAACCATCGGGTCCGATGCTCACGATCCGCGAGATGCCGGAGCGGGGATCGCCGAGTTGGTGGATGCACTTAGGCCATTAGGGCTTCAATCCATCAGCTATTATCAGCAGCGTCAACGCATTGATGTTCTGCTGGATGATCTTCAATTTCACACTGTGCCAGCGTCTCGCTAAGGATCTTCACCATGAATGGACTAAAAACCCCGCATTCACTTGCGTGGAACACGTTGCATAACGAACCACTCGCAATCCAGTTGGCAATGTTTCGCCAGGCCAGTGCACAGATCAATGCCCAGGATGTTAAATCCGGTTTTCGCGCGTTCGCGACCGATTTGCTGGCGCGCGGTATGATCGATATGTCCGAATACGTCGCGATTTTTGGCGGTACGGCGCTGCATTATCTGACGCCGCATGCGACTGGATCATTTTGTGATATGCACACTGGCGCTGACGCGACAACATTGGCGGGTATTTATAGCCGGGCGAAATATGGCGGAGTGAGCGAGATACGCTATCTGGCGCGGTGCGTTATCGACTACCTTGCCGCAGAACTGGATGACACCACCTCCTCATGGTCAGGGTTGTTTTGCCAGGCCAAAGCGGAGGGGGAGAGTGTTGTGATGATGACTACGGGCTGGCGTAATGTGCCTTCCACGGCCAATGTGCTCTACGATATCGTCGTTGAGGAAATTAATCTCACGTTGGCACATAAGGGATTGCCCACCATTATTAACGTTAAACTGCCCAGGATTGCGCCGCCGTGTGAAAATTACGCCAGCCTTAGCCAAGCCGAGCGAGATCGGGTCAATCTTGCGCAGGATCATGTGATCCCAGCGGAGAATTTTTACCGCTGGAGCGGCGTGCATGTCATTTTTGGCGATGACGTGCTGGTGACTGGGGCAACGGCGGACAAAGTGTTGTATGAATCGCTATATAACGGCGCCAGGTCGTTTCGTGCCATTTACCCTGTGGCGCTCGATCCCCGGGTGGCTTTAACCGATGCGTCGGTGGAGGATCGGCTGAACAGCGTGAGCGTGAAGCAGCATCTGGATGAAAATGTCGCGCAACTGCTCTCTGCTCCGGGCTATCAGCCTATTCTGCGTGCGTTGCGTCTGTTATTTGGCGAAGACAACCGGGATAGTTTACCGGCTTTCCTGCCAAATGTACCGGTGCTGACCTGGCTTAATCTGTATAAATCAGCGTTAAATAATGAGTTTTTGACTCAGCCTACATGCGCGCCATCACTGGTGATGCTCAGAACATATCTGATGCAAAATGGACTGTTGTGTGCGAAAGGTAAGGTGCTGGTGAAATGACATCCGATACTATCCATTACGTCAGTTACTGGGAAAACGCACCGGGTCAGACCATGCCGGCTTATGTTGCCCTGGCACTGGTTTCTATGCGCAGAGCTCTGGGCGATCGTTTTCTTCTGCTTACGCCGCGAACGGTAAGTGAGCATATCGATGCTGATATCATGAATAAAGCCTGGGCCTTTGAACCGCTGAATTTTACGCTGACGAACGGCATTGAAGCTATTGTGGCGAAAAGCGATTTCATTCGCATGGCGTTTGTACATCGCTGGGGCGGGGCATGGTTGGATGCGGATACGTTGCTGTTTAGGGATCCGACTGTTGAGTTATTTCCGACAGGGCTGAGCCATAAATTGCACTGGAATAGCGAGTGTCTTTTCGCGTCCCTGCCGGGAAACCCCATACTTGCGCAAGCCTTAGCTATAGGTCTTGCGAGCGAGAATCACGCTTGGGGTAATCCTGGGAGCATCAAAAATATCATTGCCCAGGCTGCCGATGCTGCCATCCCGATTAGCGGGAAGGTCATCGATCCCGGACACCGTCCACTTTACAATTTTGCTGGTTGCGAGGTCATGCGTCGCACCGATATTGCCGTCGGGGCGTTTTTGATTAACGACGTGGCCATTCTCAAACTTTACAACACCTATTTCCGGCGTACCGAAGCCCGGAGAGAAACCGTGGCTGAATTCCTGGCCGGGGGCTCGCTGCTGGCAAAACTGTTTTTGCATATTGAGGCGAATGCGGATTACTGGGTTGATGAAAGTGACAAATTGATAGCCTCCGTAGCCTGAGTACCGCGTTCGCCCAGTACGATAGCCTCAGCGGGTAAGTGGAGTCGACAGTGCGAGGCGCCATTGAGGTTAATGCGCGGTGCTATCGCTTCGTGAATGGTCGGCGTCCGGCGGTGTGGCGAGCCGTGGGCAACATACAGCCACGCGGGGATGCGTTCAGGTAAATGGCTGAATTCAAGTTCAATGCGCAGTAGATCGAATATCTCGGTGGTACGTCCGCTTGGGGTCCAGGCCAGCGGTGCGGTACGGTGATCGGGCCGCACGACTACAACAGGAACGCTGAATTCAAGGTTAATCGTCCCAGCATAACAGCTTGCAACTTCAGGAAATTTTTCACAGATTAAGGGCAGTTGTCGCACCAGCGTACCCGTCGCTACCCCTAACCCGGGGATGATTCTGGCGTTAAGCGACATGCTGTTTTTCGCTTCTGCTGGCAGCGTTAAGAGAGCCTGCAATGCGTTCATCAATGACGTTAGCGAAAAAGCATCCATATTTTTTTTGCCCGTACGGCGGAGTGTGTCTGGCTGTTGCTCGCTGTAGATCACCTGTGTAAAAGGTGCTCGAGGCGGCAGCCATGGGTTGTGTTGGCCTGCAATCAACGGGTAGATCGCCACCAGCTTCGCCTTCAGGCCGACAGCCATATGCACAATAGCTGTATCCACACTCACAACCACTAGGGCACGACAAATATATCCTGCAACCTTTTCGGGCGTTAGCCCATCGCGCAAGACTGCCACATTATCGCGTGCAACTGCGTTTTCCAGATGCTGTGCGCTGGGCAGCGTTGTAGGGCTGCAAAGAATTCCCACGGAATAGCCGGGAAACTCGTCGGCGATAGCCTGTAGAGCTGCAGTTGCACGGGAAGGTGACAGCCCCTTGTCTTTTCGGCTAGCATAAGGATTAAAAAGGATTTGAGGGGAAAGTGCTGCAGGCGGGAGTTCGGCAGGCAAAGGCACAATGTACTGAGTGTCGATCAATTTCGCGCCCAGATCCTGCAGAATATACTGGTACTGCTCCACGATATTGAGCGTTTTCGCAGCGAAACCCATCTTACGATTCACACAGCGCAGCGAATCATCAAGGGAATAGAGACTCGCCGGGCGGAGTAACCGCATAAAAACGATTTCAGCAGGTTGCAGTCGTCCGACCAGATGAACAACGACATCGACATTACTTAGCCGGTTCACCAATCTGCGTAGCTCACAAAGCCTTGGATGCGGATTCGTAACGATGACTTCATCCACACCGAAGGTGTTGGTATGCATTTTCGCTAACTCGTTAACCGTAAGTACAGTCAATCGGGCATTGAGCTTACGTGATTCACGAAAAAAGAAAGAAGATACGATGGTGTCGCCCAATTTTGCATCCCAGCGAAGCAGAAGAATATGCAGTTTTTCGCTGGGGGGGGTCGTGGGCAGAGGTTTGTCCGCCAGCAGGCGAAATATCAGCCTGGAAACCGCTTTGCGTAAAATCTGTAAACTCAACAATGTGCTCACCAGTTATTTTCTCATAGGGCTGATCCCCACCATACGGTTTTTTCGGCGTGATGCGGTGTATTCTAATTAGCTTCAAACTCTGTCTTGCCGTCAATTGGGAAGCGCAATAGCAAGCGAGGTGAGCTGAGATTCGGTCAAAGCCATTATTAACAGGACGGAACAGACCGGTTTATACCGACCAAGGAACACAAACGCACCTAAATCAATGTTGTTCAATGCTGAGTGCGCGCCTGATGAACGACTGATCCACGTACCCAATCGATCGACTCCAAACGTACTGGGTATGGCGACTATCTGACTGTCGGTAAAACGTGATTTTTTCATAGTGAATCTCCTTCGTTTAGATTACGAGAAAATTCCACTTATGAATACTCCGGTTTTTCGGGGGGATTACCCCATGATACCTCAAAGAGTAAAATTAAATTTTTCGTTAAGAGAATCCGAATGAGAATAAATATACTTACTTATTAATTAGTTAACACCAACAGCAGATCTTTTTAACCATAAAAGTCACTTTAGCTAAAGACATCTTAGGTGTGGGTGGATAACGTTATAATATAAGCTTTAAGTAAGCATGCGCGTTAAGAAATGACTCTTGTTCTTTATCACCTATAATCGAATTAGACTCAGCCGGTATTTTTGTTCTTGATATTTTCACTCCACAGTTACAAGAGTTACACCAAATTATTTTCCATCCAACGTCATCGCCTTTAAACCCAAAATACTGATAAGACAATCCTTTCGAACCACATGCAGGGCAGTGTGATGATGAGTATAAACTATCATGTTTGGGTAAATACTTTATCCACTCCAGATATGTTAACTTTTTCATTTAGTTATACCTTTCCAATTTTCCCGTCTTATTACTCTGATAATATTTCCAGAAGCTATCCTCGATACCGTGAGCAGCATTTTCATTTAATCTAAGCTCTGTATTCATCCTTAGAGCATCGTCAGCATAAGCATTTGGGTGCTTATATAATTGTATTTGCATCGTATGAGTTCTTTCATGACCTAAAGTTTTTATTAATTGTTCAACATTAGTAAAAGCATCAGGGTATAAATCAATTGAACCATCAGGGTGAGTATAACCGTATAGATCTTTTCCTTTTAATTCTGGATCCCTGATTATTCTCACCTTAACACCATCAAGCCCTATACCGCCCTCGTGTGCGGCTTGTTCAACATAGCGTATTTGCATCGGAACCTTAAGATCTGAAAACTCTCCGGTATTACTTGTTCTACGATATAAACCCGGAAGACCGTCATCTGCTACATTAAACAATCCTAGGGGATCTGCACAATTAACTGGATTTCCATCAACATATTGATAATGATTCAACCCACCCGCCAACCCAATCGGATCCTGCGTCAAATACCGCCCCAGCGCCGGATCATAATACCGATTTAAATTGTAATGAAGTCCGGTTTCTTCATCGGCATACTGCCCCTGAAACCTTAAGTTAGTCTCCACTCTCAGCGCGCGCTCTTCCTGCTGATGCTGAGTTTCGGTTTGAAGTTGGCCGTAGGCATTATAGGTACAGCTATAAACTAATGCCCCTAAGCTGTCGGTCAGGCTATGCGGCGTACCTAGGTGGTCATTTTGATACCAAAAGGTTTTGGTTTTCTGATTCTTTTTGGCATTTCCTTCCACTAATACCAGTGGGCGGAAGGTGCCGGGTTCATACAGGTAGCTGCGCCAGATAGTGTCGTTGTCTGAGCATTCAGCAATCAACTTACTGCCCTGCCAGATAAACTCGGTAGTCTTACCCTCCACCGTTTTGCTAGTCCGACGGTTAAACGCATCGTAGGTATAGGTCGATACCCGACCGTTCGGTGAAACATGCTTAATCAGCCGGTGGCGGCAGTCATATTCATAAGTGGTCAACAGCTTATGCGCCGTACCTCTACGCTCAGCAATTAGATTACCAAACCGGTCATATTCAAAGTGACGGTCACCAAAGAACGCTAAACGGTTACCGGTGGCACTGTTATAGTCAGAGACGCGGTTACCCGCCTCATCGTATTTAAAGGTCTCGATATGGTGGGCGTGGTGATGGTCTTGGTTGGCCTCAGGGTAACCCGCCGAGGTCAGTTGACCAACCTCATCGTAGCGATAGTCTCGGGCGTTATGACCAACAATTTTCGCCAGCTCTCCGTCAGACTGATACTGGTAATCCTGTTGCCACAGGGTCTGAGGGTTATCCTCAAAGCCCATGCCTTCACGCAGGAAATGCTGCGATAAACGGCCCATGTCATCATACTGATAACGGTTAATCAGCCCATTACCCTGCCGACGCTCTCGCTCCCGGCCGCTGTTATTGTAATCAAACGCGGCTAACGGCTGGTTATCCAGCGTCATGCCCCGAAGCTGCCCCTCAATATACCGATACTCCAACCGTTGACCACCCGGCAGACCGTGCATTATCAGCTCGCCGGTCAGGGCATCATAACGATAGCGTTGGGTGGCGATATTGGTGTGCTCTGCCGTCAGCTGACCTAACTGGTTATATTCCCATGCCAGCACGTTGTCTTGGCTGTCGGTGACTTTGGTCAGTTGGCCGTAGCGGTCGTAATGATAATGCTCTTCACTTCCATCTGGCAGCACTCGCTTGATTAATCGCCCAACGGTATCTCGTTGGTAAACCGTGACAAACGGCGCTTCATCGTGCTGGTCGCCATATTCTTCTTTTTCCGTCAGCTTGCCGTCGGCGTTATAGCGATAGGCGGTTTTGACATTATCAAAGCCGATTTCCTCGCTGAGTAAGCCGGTTGGCGTATAGTTCAGTCGGTAAACTTCGCCTTTCTGATTTTCAATTTCACTGACCTGAAGGTGGTCATTATCGTAGCGGTACTTTAGCGCGTTACCATCGGGCTGAATTTTCTTAGTCAGCAGGTGTAAGGGAGAAGCATATTCATAAGTGGTAACGTTGCCAGCTTCGTCCTTCAGCCAGGTCACTTTACCGTAAGCATTATAGCGGTAGGCCCGCACGGTGCCGTTCGAAAAGTGCACCTCGTTGACCCGGCCCATCTCATCGTAGCGATAACCGGTGGCATGACCCGCACCATTCTCAACACGTATCACGCGCATCAGGTCATCGTAGGCATACCTATGGTCACCCCTACCGTTTTATGGTCATGGCGGTGTTACTGCTGGCCCATTACACCTGCCCGAATGTCTGGAAAATCACGTCTGATGTCAGTTGCACTGAATGGCAAGGTGTTGCCGATTGGCTGCAGTCAGAACTGACAATTGTGATAGCGCTTCCCACCGAAATATTTACAGGAGTACAACCATGAATCTGATAGCCCGCTTACTATCGCTGAAGTCACTGGAGAATGTTGATTTGATACACACCGTTCGAGTGGATGAGTCGGCGTTTAACGATTTAACTATGTTGGGTAGCGAAGGTATTTTTTACCCAGAGACGCAAAGCTCTGCTGATGCGGAGTATGTAATACTGGATCTTGAATTTATCCGTGACCACCAACTCGATTTTGATAAACCTGCTTTTACTGAATGGTGCCAGACGCACTTATCTCTGAGCATGGCCAAGTTGCAACCTCTATCATATCTGTTTGTA
Source organism: Limnobaculum allomyrinae (assembly GCF_016649425.1). Classification (GTDB taxonomy): domain Bacteria; phylum Pseudomonadota; class Gammaproteobacteria; order Enterobacterales; family Enterobacteriaceae; genus Limnobaculum; species Limnobaculum allomyrinae. Next base: position 227,929 of record NZ_JADRCR010000002.1, on the reverse strand, counting down.
GTAGGAACTAGCGAAGTCTAAAACAGCGTCTTACAAACTAATTAATCATTAGTTGTAGCCAACGCATACCGTTTGCTGAAAGAGGATGGCTATAGTAAATTGAACACCATTCCGGTATTCAAAATTATCTAATCAAATCTCATAAAAACAATTGCGGGTACAAATACGGGTACATTTATTAACGCATGGATTAATTAAATTTAATATCAATAAGTTAAATTAATGTACGAGTCCGGCCTCAGCACCATTAGAATGACAGTTAAAGACGCTTAAGGGCGTCTTTTTTTGTGGGTTCTCATCGTTTTTTGTAAACACATCTCGGTTTTTATGAAGAAATGGGTTCGCCTCAGATTTATTCATACCTAACTTTTTGCAATTTGCTTTCCCTTCTAACTCAACGTTTCTAGCAATATATTCGATATAGCCTCCAACACATCTTCACCTCCCTGTTATCTTTCCACCATTCTTTGCATACTCTGCGTCCAGGATGCTTTAAATGCAGTATCGCCTGCGAACAACTTATACAGTTCTAGCTCATCCTTACGCCGTTGTAGCATGATTTCTTTGAGCATTTTCTCAAAAGCTAAATCTCTATTATGAGGGTCAGGGTTATTTTTGTACTTAGACTCAAAATCCGGGTGATTACGAATACTCTCAGCAATGTTTACAAACTTAACTTTTTGCTCTTCAGGTGTGGCACTCCATCCCTGAAACCACCGCTCATTGAAGGTACGGATTATTTCGTCTAATGGGTTCATTTCATTTCCACTGCTATGTGCGCCACGTGGGTTTGGGTTTTGCGGATCAAGCTCAGCATCTTGATCGCTCAACTTAATTGTGTGGTTGAGTTTCACACGCTGCAACCCATAGGAACTCAAATCAACAGAGTCTAAAAGCTCATCAATGGCATCCGCATCAGGGTCTTCAACTTTCAGCTTAGGTATGAGGAATTTCAAGAACCAGAACAGTTTCTCCCAGGTCACCATTTCATAGGGCATGATAGAGGCCATTTGCCCGTAGATTTTCACAAATTGTTTAGCTTTGATTTTGAAGTCTACTTTGTCTTCAGGTTCAAGCTCTAGCCCATCGTTAAAGCGATCCGCTGCAATATCGATTATCGGACTGAGCGTTTGTGCATCTTCGTTCTGAAAGTAACGAGCTACAAAGTCTTCAATCTCATGCCACTCATAAACACCCACATCGTCCATTTCGTCTTTTAACTCATGCAGCACGTTAATATCAGTGGCTTAACGACTTCTCAATGGCGACTTCTAATGCGTGTTCATTGGTTTGACTCACCATAGTTGTAAAATCCCTTATTCAAAATTCTTTTTTTTCAGCGCCTCTGCAGCTTTGTGTAACGGCCCCTTTAAGGCTTTTTCTAATTTAGTCATATATTCTAAATGCCAGGCGATGGCCTGTGGCCAGGTCTCTTTATTGAAGCCATCAGCTTTGGTCGAAAACTGGATACGGCAAGACTTCTTATCGTCAAGTCTCATCCACTCAAGCTCAGAACCAAAGGCCTGTTCAATGTTTTGTTTAGACTGTATGAGCTTATCAAAAAGAAACTTATTTTCTTCGGTAATGCTACGGCTGATCCAAAGCTCGACGCGTAATTCAGACTTATTAAAAATTAAGTTATACGGACAACCACTCAAACCAGAACCGGCTGACAGCCAATGGTCTTTACTGGGGCTAATATTGTTATAAAGCTGACAGGAGCTTTTCTGAAAAGCTTCTAAGGCACGTTCCCAGTATTCCCGACGTACGGTATGACGGTTTTTTAATACCACTTCGGTGCTTTTTTCTTCCGCTTCTTTTGCGTTAATACCAATCATTAACTCTTTAGCTTCGGGTGTCGGGATAATCTGATCAATATTAATCAATAGCTGTTCACCCAATGAATAGGGGGTAATTTTAAAGCAGGCAATACTAATTCCCTGCCCCAGTAACCAAAGCGCCGTACTGGTCACTTCTTTACGAAAATTTGCCGCCACCAGCATAATACGTTGGCTGTTACCTATTCTTTTTGTCTGTTCACTCAGATAAGCAATAATTTCATTTTGTTCTGCATAGCAGGGATAGCCCATTTTCATAGCAAAGAACATATGACCGTAAAAACGAAGTCTTGAAGAATGCAGGCCTGTGGACACTTTGTTGTAGTATTCTACATAATTAACGCTTTTTAGCAGGTACTCTAAGTAAATTGAATTGAAGGTATTTTCGATTTTTTGTCGAAAGACTCCATATGAAGGACTCACAATACCAACATGGTTTGAGACACCCAATGCTCCCATCCATGCCCACATGATGTTATTCGGCGTACAGGTGCGCCATCACCTCGCTAACGCCAGTGTTTTTAAAAGTGTCTTCAAGGTTATCTCCTCTGTGTCGGTTTTGCTGTAATACTACCTGAATTATTCAGATTGATTATTTAGCCACCACGAATAGCCTTATTTATCTGATTCATTAATCACTGACACGTCGATAGCGTTCAATTAAATATCAATACGTTAAATAAAATATAGAAAACAAACTCTGGCACCGTCAGGTAAACATATCCCCACTTTTACATTCCACTTGCAAACTTTTGCGATCCTCCCCGACAAATCCAAATATCCCCTCCCTCCTCCATTGACCCTTTCTCTGTACAAATATACCGTGTGGTGATTACCCGTAATTTTGCGGGTAATTAAAAAAGCGAAACCCCGCAGTGCGCTAACACTAACGGGGTCTCTGACCACAACGTTATAGAAGGTAACATCATGGCTGTCGTGAAGCATACCCAAACTCGCCCCAATTTTATATATCACCCGGGATCCATTTTCAGATCCGGATCGAAAAAATGATCCCCTGTTTCAGCAAGTTGCCTGACAATTTGGGGGGGATTATCATGCTTAATCTTATCGACTCAACCCCCGGCGATCCGCTGGAGCTGGCGGAGCAGTGCCTGACTCTGGCTACTGCGGTACTCAAAATCAATGAGGCAGCGGTAAAGGAGTCATTGCAGTTTATTCTGCATGAGAAGATGGAGGCGCTGTTTCAGGCGCTTGATAACGCAGAGGGAGCTGTCTGATTATCAGCCAGGTAGTCTATCGGGTAATTCAATATTGGCACCCGAAACGCGTTAATCAAAGAACGACCTTTGCAGGCAATACTCTGTAAAGGTCAGTTCGGCGGAGTAACCATTGAAATTGAAAACAAACCGAAAAGAAACAGTCTGAACAGAGCGCCAGGCTATTTACCACAGATAATAACAATCACTCCAGCTTAAATAGCTTAGTCTGCTGATCCATCAGCGTCAGTAGCGTTGGCATTCGATGCTTGCCGTGCATAGTGCCAACCGCTTCCGCCACGCTCTCTAATGGCAAACCCACCGCGGTAACATACAGAGGCTTGTTGCTTTTGCCACGAAAAACCTCTGCGACATATTTGGTATTTTCATTGAATGCTTTCTTTGCCACTCCGATTACCGGAACCTGCCGATCGATATATTGATACAGATAGTCTCCCAGACCCGATTTTCCCTGATTGTCCAGACAGACATAGCCATCCACAATAATGGCGGACAATGTCGATAAATCGACCTGTTTAAGCAGATCAGTAATGCAGGGAAGTTCGCGCTTATAGAACTCTCCGGACTGATAAGGCGCAACATCATGTTTATAAGCCACTAAAATTTTCGCAGGAGAATCAGCCTGCCAGTTATCAAACAGAACCCCAACCGTTTTTGCTGAATTATCAATATAATAAACGTCAATAGCCAAAAGCATTACTGTCTAATATTCCTTTATTGATGGCGCCAGATATATTCTTCCGCTGAGTAAGCGCTAACCCTACTCAATACCCTATTTCACAATCTTAACCAGACTATCATTTTTTAGTCCGTAAGCATTCGCCTCTTCCACATCAACGTGTATCTCTAATGCGGAAGTCTCCGTCGCCCGCACCACTACCCGCTGCATAATACCGGCTCGCTCGCCGTCAATTTGCACGCTGACTTCCTGACCATCAGTAAGGCCATACTGTACGGCCATATCACAAGGGATATGAATATGCCGCCACGCCACAATCACGCCCCCTGATTTACTCACCCTGCCTTCAGGGCCAATAATTTCAATCGGACAGGAGTCAGCAAGGTCGCCGGACATTTTAATTGGTGCGTCCACCCCCAGCACAAAGCTATCCGCCACCGAAATCTCAATTTGCGTTTCGTTACGCAGCGGGCCAAGAATGCGCACATGGTGAAGCTCTTTTTTCGGCCCTTTAAGGGTCACCGTCTCTTCGGCGGCAAACTGCCCGGGCTGTTTTACCGCTTTCATACGGGTTAGCGATGAGCCGGTGCCAAACAGCGTATCCATATCTTCACGGGACAAATGGACATGCCGGTTCGAGATACCTACCGGCACCATCAGCGCTGCCGGGCTATCACTGTCGGCCGCAGGTACAGCAGGCGTATTCTGGTTTTTCTGCTCAGCCACTATTGGCTGAGGGATCGGCTGGGTTGGTGAATTTATCTCATTCATATTTAAAAGCTCGGCTTAATAACATGATGGGTGTCGGGTAGGTTTATTGAAATACCACTATTTTATTTCCCGGTTTGAGCTAACGATCGCAATTACCGCGCTCCACGATGAATTTCACTATAAAGGCCGCGTTGACGACATGTCCTGTCAGGTGATGTGAGTTTTTGAGCTGTCTCTCATTTCAGCGTAAAAAAATGCCCCGGCATATCGCCAGGGCATCGGTATTACATCGGAAATACAACCGGACTATCTCTTCGACGCTTGCCCGAAGTTATATTTAAATCCTAGCGTAAAGGCAGCATCACTGTATCCACTGTCGCCCACCTGAACGCCAACATTACCCCACAGGTTAAAGTTAGGGTTTATCTGGCCTTCCACACCCAGTTTAAGTTCGCCGATATTATCGGTACCGGCCTGTTTGATACGTTTATTGCCCATTTCGGTACTGAATTTTTTGGTGTTGTGTATCCAGTTAGCCTCGATAAATGGTTCAAACTCACGCCCTTTTCCTTTATCAGACTGATGATGTCCTTTAACAAAAGTACGAACCCCTAAGCGCGTCTGGATATTACCGTCGCCGTTGCTGTGAATCCGGGTGCCGTTTGCTTCTTTGAATGAATCGGCTTTAACCCCCATCCAGACGATTTGTGCCTGAGGTTGCACAAACCATTCATTGGTTTCGTCTTTGCTGTCTTTATATTCACCGGTTTTAAAGGTATAGCCGGTTTCGATAGAGGCAGTCACCCCTTTAGACTTATAGGATTCCGTCGCCAGTTGATGCCCTTTCACTTCATTATCAAACCAGCTGTATAAGGCCCAGGTATCAACATAGGCGCCGGTGTTCTCACCTTTATTCTGCTGCCAGGTGGCGTAACCACCCAGGCTGTAGCCATCCACTGAGCTATCCGCACCGTAATGAGTAACGGCTGAACGGGTATTACTGTGACTGTTAGCGTAAGCGCCCATTACCCCCAGATGCCAGCGATCCTGACCATCGCTGCTCCACTGAGCCACATCGCCACCGATATGTAATATATAGCGATTGGTTTGCGTTCTTAACTGGCCGCTGCTGTCTCTTGAGCGGGTATGACCGCCCACATTACGCATCCACATACTGGTGACTTTTTCTTCACCCGTTAGTGCATCGGTATAGTAGGTTTCCCCTAAACGATCGTGCAGACGGTGAACAAACAGCATATTAGAAGCAGCGATATTATGGATATAACCACCGGCTTCCGGTCTGATAGTTGGTTCAGGTTCAGGGGTCGGCTCTTCAGGCGTCGGCGTTGGGCTTGGCTGATAGTTGGTCAGATACCAGTTTTTCTCATCGGCACCTTTTTCGCTATTGCCACGGTTCAGGAAATAATCATAACCACCAGCGGTAATACGTCCGCCCTGCTGGAAGTCGCCATCGGATTGGCCCGTAACCTGAATCAGTTCAATCCCTTTTTCGGTATAAGCCCCCATACCACCAACATTGGTTACATAGACTTTGGTTTCCCCTGAGGTATCCCCCGTTACCGTCATATGGTCAGTAACAGAGTTATCATCACCAACAACCGTATTAAAATGCAGTGCGCCACCGCCCTGATAGTTACCCTTCACTACCAGTTTATTACCCACCAGTGACGGGTCGCTGTTATTGGCTCGGCTCACATAGACATTTCCCTGATTATTGAGGTTAGTATCAATATTCAGCGTTGATAAAGCAGGTTGATTGGCATGATACAGGCTTCCCACCATCATGTTAGCGCCCGATGTTACGGTGGTCTCGCCAAGATAACCGGTGGCAGAAAGCAACGCGCCTTGCTCAACCACGATCTGGCCGCCCAACGCGTTAGTTGAATCAAGATTACCGCTGGAAACGGTGGTCAAACCGCTATAGCCACTGCTGTCTCCGCTAAGGGCTAACTGAGCGGTTCCTGATTTGGTGATAGTACCTGAACCGGCAAACTGACCGGCAAAGTAGCTGTCATTATTTTGATTGATCGTCAGATTTGCAGGCGTGACATCAACCACACCACCGGCACCCGACAGTGATGACATAATCAGATCATGGTTATTCAGATTTAACAGACCACCGTTAACAATATAGGTGGTGTTATCAACGAATGCCCCGGCAGAATTTGCCCGAAGCTCACCGGCTTCTACACGAGTTCCCCCCGTGTAATGATTCTCACCGGAGAAAATAACGGTTCCTTCACCGGTCTTAACCAGTCCACCGTCACCCACCAGATTACCGTTTAACAGCATGCGTTTATCGGCGGTATCCGCTTCCAGAAACGACTCAGACAGCACATTCATATTAACTGAGGTCGTTAGCTTATCGTCGCAATACTCACATGAATTAACCCGCAGCGTTCCACCATTCAGGTTAAAGTTATAATCACCGGCACCGGCAACTATGCCATTTTTCTCTGGGGCTAAATTGCTGTCAGAGATAGAAATGGTACCACCCGCGTTAAGATTAACCGTTGCAGAAGAACCCGCATCACTGGCCAGGAATAACCCGGATGTTTTCTCAGGAAAACCATATCCATCAGCATAAGCTTTACCTTCGAAATAAACTTCCGCACCGTCTTCAACGGTTAAAATGGCTGTTCCCACCCCTTTAATATTAGCGTAGAAATCGATACCGTAAACCTCACCACCTTCGCTAGAAGCTAGTGCCAGTAGGCTTTGAATAGCTAATTTACTCTCTGCGCCGGTAACATTGATGTTTACCGTAGATGTTTTTTCACCACTATTGATGACATCATTGTATTTTGCAAATGAGGCGATCATGCGACCGGTAGTCAGTGAGCCACCGTCAGAAATATTAATATTGGCATCGCCGTAATAACCTAAATAGGCATCACCATTGACAATATAATCTTCAACATAAGGACTCGACTCAAAAACCTTATTGATCAGGGAAAGCTTGCTGTTTGCACCACTGACGTTAACGGTACCGGTGTTCACTGCGTTTCCGTTTCCCACCCACATCACGCCACCGGAAACACTTCCAGGCGTACCTGAAACCGGGCCCACATTGACACTGGCACCATCAAGAATATTGAGTGTCCCTGTGACCGCTTTATCCCGCACGGTATATCTGTCATATTCCGAGGTATCACCGATCCTCAATACTGAGGTATCAATATGCCCAATACCTGAACCGATCAGATTCAAAACACCGACCGTGTCTTCGGTTCGCGGTTGCGTATTGCTGACAAACCCTACATAAAAACGAGTAGTCTCACCGGTGTGTGTAGCATTATCTTTGATCGTCAGTGCACCGTTGCCGCCGTTATAGCCAACGGAAAACATATTGTTGTAGCTGGCGGAACCTTGCAGAATTAACTCACCGCGATTTCCATCGTCGCCGCCAATAACATTACCCTTATTTTCCCAGTCCCACAGACCGCTACTGGCGGTGCCAGATTCATTATAATAAGGAGGAGCGGCATTAACTGAATAGCTAATTGAAGCGGGGACGACAGCACTGATCAGAAGAAAACATTTGCTATAAACAGACATCGTGGCATCCATTTCAAATACATTAAAAATCCATTTAATTAAAGCGTTGCTAAAAACCCAAAAATGACCATCAACAACAGTTAATCAAACATTCAATTACAAGCAATCATGTTGTAAATAAAAAGACAGAAATAGTTATATAACCAAACAACATTCTATATAAAAATATAATGTTTTCAATAGCAACTCTTTTAAAATCAAAATTTATTTTGTTTTTTAAATAAAAACAATTAGTTATGATATATGCTATTATAAAGTTAATGCGCATTAAAAATTAATAACCTTTACCATACCAGATTAATAACAAGATAATATAGTTAATATGAAAACTATTTTAATACAACTCATTTTATGACATGAAGAATAACCACAAATAATTAATGCTTATTCAAAAATGAATATTAATCAAACAGTATATGCGTGTTAAAATTAACTTAAAATCAGTTAATGATTAGACTGAAAAGGCTTTATATAGGTAAACTCTGCTGCATTAATGAAAAACACACCCCCATTTGAGGTAGGGGGAATTATTCAACCTCCCCCTCTTATTTCCGTCAATATTGCGCAGATATTCTGTTAAATTCTCTTTCTTGCCGCTTCATAAGCCGCCAGAGTTTGGTTCCGCGCCAGTTTGTGATCCACTATCGGACGCGGATAATCAATGGTTCGCTGCGCCTTATCTGCCCATATCCATGGCGTATGTATCGCTGTTGTCGGAACATCCGTCAATTCAGGCAACCATTGACGGATAAACGCCCCCTGTTTATCAAACCGTTCCCCCTGAGTGGTGGGATTAAAGATACGAAAATAGGGTGCCGCATCGGTGCCGGTAGATGCTGCCCACTGCCAGCCGCCGTTATTTGCCGCCAGATCGCCATCAATAAGTTGAGACATGAAATAGCGTTCTCCTTGCCGCCAGTTGATCAACAGATCTTTTACCAAGAAACTGGCGACAATCATTCGTAATCGGTTATGCATCCAGCCGGTTTGATTCAATTGACGCATCGCCGCGTCAACAATGGGATAACCGGTCTTTCCCTGCTGCCAGGCAGTCAGGGCAGCGCTATCATTATTCCACTGCACGTTATCAGTCCAATCGATAAAGGGACGGTGTTTACATAAGTTTGGATGGTAAGTTATCAGATGACGGTAAAACTCACGCCAGATCAGTTCACTCAACCAGACTGCCCCGGTTTTTCCTTCCAGTGCATCGGGGTGAGCTTTCAATAAAGCGTGCAGACACTGGCGCGGCGACAGTGCTCCCAGCGCCAGACTGGCAGAAAGTCGACTGGTGCCATCAACCGCAGGAAAGTCGCGCTGCATGTCGTAATTCGCCACATCGTATTGGCAAAAATGCCGCAACCGAGCCTGTGCACTTTTCTCATCGGCAGCAAACCAAGTGGTATCGAACGATTGCTGCGGATAATTCAGTTCAATGGGTGTCAGCTTGCCGGTCAATGCACCGGCCGGACGTACCTTGGGTGGATTTACGCATTCCGGTAGCTCTTCACCCAAGCGACGTAAAACGGCGTAAATACCTTATACATGTCATGATTGCCGGTCATAACGCTACCCGGAGCCAGCATCACGCTATCGTCAAAACCCTGACAGATAACATCGCTCAGCGCTTGCTCAACGGTAACATCACGTTGACGCTCGTTAAACTCATACTGATAGTTATAGAACAGTGATGTCACATTATGGATGTCACACACCTCGCGTAATACCTCTATGCTGGCGGTGAAGTCATCCACCTGCTTAACCAGAAGAGGAATTCCCCTCTCCGCCAGCGCCTGTTGCAGGGCATTAAGCTGACTTTGTAAAAATGCCGCCTGACGGGGTGCCATTTCATGTTGCTGCCACTGTTTTAGCGGCGCAATAAACAACGCCAATACGTCCGCGTTGTCAGAACGACAAGCCGCAGCCAAAGCCAAATTATCGTGAACGCGTAAATCTGCGCGAAACCACATCAGATGAGAAGCCATATTTCTCCAGAATTAATGCCCGTAGCGTAAGCGTAGCGCCTCCGGCCAGGGATCGAAATAACGTTGTCCGGACAGATAATCATCCGGAAACTCTGCCATATAGTGTTTGAGTAATGTCACCGGTGCAAGCAGCGGCTGAGTTCCCTGACGATAACGTTCAATCAACATGGTCAGTTCATGGCGCTGTCGTGGGTTAAGATGAGGACGAAAATAGCCCTGAACATGCATCAAAACATTCGTATGATTGCGACGGGTGGCCTGATGTGAAAGAAGATCCATCAGCCGCTGACGGTACTCCACAAAAAAATCATCCAGCGTCGACCATTGATGCATTGCCGCCACAAAACGCCCCAGCTCGCGGTAATCTGGTTGAGAATGTGCCAGTAACAGCAATTTGTAACGGCTGTGATAGGCCATGAGCGCACCGCGAGTCAGCCCTTGCTGACGCAGCTGGTTCAGTTCATGCAGGGCATAAATACGCTCCACAAAATTTTCCCGAATGTGCGGATCCTGTAACCGCCCATCCTCCTCCACCGGCAGCCACGGCATGGCTTTCATCAATATATCGGTATAGATACCACGCCCCGCCTTGCGGTTATTGTTCTCATCCGGTTCATAAACCCGCACACGCTCCATGCCGCAGCTTGGCGATTTAGCGCAAACGATGTAGCCACACAGATGGGAGAGTTGAGCCACGCGCTGCTGTGAAAATTCACACATAGCAATGGTTAAGTCTCCTTGCCGCTTATCGCTGTAGCGCAGAGTTATCTCGCCATTATCTTGTTTAACCAGCCGCAGCGCGGGGCGCGGCACCGGTAAACCAATGGCCATTTCCGGACAGATCGGTTCAAACTGCACCCAGGGGGTCAGTTGGTCTGCCGCAAAGGTGAGTCGCTTATGTCCGCCATCGAAACGAACATTAGCCCCTAACAGGCAGGCGCTAATGCCAACAGGAATTTTCTCACTCATAGCAGCTCCTTAATGGTTATTACACTAAGGGTAGCTAAAAAAGTGAAACCCCGCAGGGAGTTAACACCTGCGGGGTTTCTGATTACCCGGCGATGAGTAATTAGAGGAAATCAAAAACTATACTTCACCCCAATCATTGCCTGAGTATCGCTATAGCCTTCACCACCAATCTGCTGAGCAACGTTGCCCCACAGATTCAGGTTTTTGTTTAAGTGCCCTTCAACCCCCACCTTCAGCTCCCCAATATTGCGGGTGCCCGCCTGATAGTCAGAGGTATCGTTCATGGTGACGCCAACGTTTTTGCTGTTGTACAGCCAGTTGGCTTCCACAAACGGCTGGAATACTCGGCCAGTATTATCGTCTACCGCGCTGTGTCCCTGAGCGTAAGCCCGTAAGCCTAAGCGGGTGGATAGGTTATCGCCGTTGCCGGTGACTTTGGTGCCGTTGGTTTCATAATGCTTGTCCGCATGCACCCCCATCCAGGTTAGCTGTGCTTTAGGCTGTAACCAGTAGCTGGCACGGTCGGCTTCGCCCAGTTTGAAACTGTAGCCGGTTTCCACCGAGGCTAACCAACCTTTTGAGTCATACTTCTCTTCCGCTAAGCCATCGCCCTTCACGCTGTTATCAAACCAGGCATACTGAACCCAGCTGTCAACATACAGTCCGGACTTATCGGCCTGATTAGCGTACCAGGTTCCGTATAGACCCAACGCATAACCATCCACGGTGTTTTTGGAACGATAAGCGCTGTATTTAGCATTGGTATTACCATGAGAGTAGCCATAACCCGCCATGACACCTAAATTCAGGCGATCAAGTCCGTTACTGCTCCACTGGGCGATATCACCCCCCAGTTGCACCACATAACGGTTAGTCTGAGTTTTGGTTTGGCCCGACTGGGTTCTGCTACGGTTATGCCCCCCTTCCTGACGCAGCCACAAACTGGTCACTTTGTTTTCACCGGTTAAGAAATCGGTGTACTGGGTTTCACCTAAACGATCGTGCAAACGGGTAGTAAACATGGTGTTTGCTGCCGCCAGGTTAGCAATATAAGCACCGGTTTCAGGGCGAATAACGTTGATATTCTCACCACCTTCCTCTGGCTCAGGTTCCGGTGTTGGTTCAGGCGTCGGTTCTGGTTCTGGAGTTGGCTCCGGTTCTGGTGGAATAACTACCGGTGGGATAGTATTAACCAGATACCAGTTGTTACCAGATTTGGCGACATGATATTCATAAGCTCCCGCCACTACCCGATGTCCGGCAGCCAACTGAAAGATACCATTCGATTCACCGGCAACATTAATCACTTCGATGCCGTTGGTGGTTTGTCCACCAGTGCCGTTGTAGTTATTAACATACAAATCGGTAATGCCGGAGGTATTTCCCTCCACCATCATTTTATCGGTTTCAGAATCATCACCACCTAATGCGGTATTGATCGTCAGGGAACCGCCGCCGGTATAATCACCGTGAACCGTTAAAGTTTTAAACGAGCCATTATTGTCCGGAGACAGAATATTAACCCGACCTTGCGAAGCTAAAGAGAGACTGGTTACGCTGGAGTTTCCGGTCATATTCCAGACTGCCTGATTGGAAATATCCAGATTAACCATACCTCTGTTGGTTAAACCAGAAGTCGAGGTGTAGCTGGCCGCAGTCAAATATGAATTTAGATTATTCAGTGTCATATCAATTGCGCCGCCATTCATCGCGCCAATATCCCCTTCCACCTGTACCGTTCCTGTCGCGCTGGTATTTACGCCAATCTGACTATCGGCACCCCGGGAATAAAGTGACCAATAAATATCGCTGTTATCATTTAACCGCAGGCCCTTTTTCACATCGACCTTACCACCTGCCGCGGCTTCAATTCCGGCAATATAAGACGCCTGGGTATTCACCAGAGAAATGCTTAAATCATCGTTAAATTCTGCCTTACTGGTTCCTGTACCACCGTCATAGACATACACCCCCCGTGCGGTATCGACACCATTTTTAAGCGTAATCTCGGTTTTACCGTTAAATTGCGCCTGGCTTTTCCATACATACAGGCCGGTATTGTAATAACCGCCGTTACTGCTTAATGACAGGTCAGCATTCGATGTTAGCGTTGAACCATCGGTAAGAGAAATGGTTCTGAGCCAGTAACCGTCTATCCATCCTAAATAGTCATGTTCATAGCCAGGGCGAATACCCAATGGCGTTAAGTTTTCACCAATAATCCTGACGGTATCATTACTGTTGAAGGTGATATCGGTAGCCATCACATCAATTGCCCGGCCACCGCCGATTTCACCAAAAATGTTGGTTTCATCGCCTCGCACAATGGCTTCAATTAACGTATTACCGGTAAACTCAACCACATTTCGCGTTCTGAAGGTATTACTCGACAGTCCGGCCATAATGCCCTGACTACCCCTAAAGATAATGGTATCAGCATCAAACTTTGCCGTATTTACCACATCGTAAGCCGTTGGATGATTAGGATAATCTCCGATAGTAGCCGGGAAGAATAACGCCACCTCATTTGCCTCAATCAAAACGTTATCCGCTTTGACATCCACATGACTCCCCGCCGATACCGCGATGCCAACCCGCCGGTCAATAGAATTCGCACCAGGATCGCCATCCACCTTGACGATAAAATTTCCACCATCAAAATCGAGCCCGGAATGATAGAGTGCAATACCATGACGATGGGTATCCACCAGCCCGGCCTGTGGCATTAGTACCGTCAGATTGACCTTGTTGTCCCCGTCGCTTTCAAAACTAAACTGCCCTTCATTATCAGCAAACAGACCATAAACATTGGCATAACTATTAGTGACTTCGTTACTGACAACAATGTTGCCGCCGGTAAAGGTCATGGTTCCACTGAGCGTTGGTGCTCTTTTGTATGCGTAAAGCGTAGAGTTTTGCTGAGAGGAATTATTATTAAACCCTTTTATGGTTAATATGTTGCTTTGAGCAATACCGATATTAACCGCACCATTCATGGTATTGATAATGGCCCTTTGGTTAGCAAAAGCTCCGGTATAGCCACTGGCATCCAACGTGACATCTCCAAGGCTAACAGTATGACTGCCACTGGTAATCGAACTAATGCTATTGGTATAAAGCTGATCCGTCAGTTCTGCCGTCAGAGCCAGAGGGCTGTAAAGAAAAGAGCCCCCTAACACTACCGGCATCATTTTTTTCCATTGTTTTCTCATGATGTTATTGTTCTCCATGTTGATATTTTACTATCCTGTTTTCTGTATATTCAGCCTCACCAGACGCATTGCACTTATAGAGTCGTTCTTTTTTTCCTGTTTGCTGAATTTATACAGACCACGCCAAACGCGTTATAATTAATGAGTTGCTAAATGTATTTAATTCCTTTACTTGAAAATAATAATCAATAAAAAACTGAAACAATAAATAGCAAAAACATAGTGATCCAAGTCTCACTATTATTTTTTAATCATAATTATATTGAGTTACACCAGATAAAAATTAATGTTATTAATTTAACTATCCAAATCTTTTTTCATTTTCTTTACAACTGATTCATCTGAATCCTTGTAGGCCTGATAAATATATTTTTTCTGGAATGTTCGTTGGCAATGAGCGCATAGGTAGCGTGGAGCCCCTGATGGCGCGGTACCATGCTTTTTGATGGCGTTTGTTCGACAGCAATAACGACACGAAATCCTTTCATTGAACATCGCGTATCCCCCTATTTTTTATCTATAAATCACCTGCAAGCTCAGTACCCGGCCAATGCATTCTCCCACATACAAAAACAACTCTTTACACATTGAAACACGATCAATAACTCCATGCAAATGTGTTTTACCGGATTTTTATCCCTAAAATTCATTATTAAACCATAAAAGATCTTATTTTAAGTTATCAGATAATGTTTTTGTCATAACATTTATTAAATATGCAGTTAATAAAACTATTTTCAACTTAATAAACTCAAAAAATGAAATACTAAAAATAAAATGTAAGTGTTGCAAAAAATTATAAAAATATAAATTTATACAAAATAAAATAAAAGATAAATTTACGATCATTTATATAGATATGAGCATGAAAATGCAGGTGCATTCACTGAAAACAAACCAGTTAACACTATTATTCTTTATTTAAACTCATTATTAGCCAATGATAAATAACATGAAAAATGGTATTTAATTGATTAATAAGTTGAATCAGCCGGATTAGTACAACTTTTTATTTGCATGACCAATATGAATATGTCGCCGACAATAAAAAAGGGCAAAACCTGAGTTCTGCCCTTATAGCAAACATATCATTTAGCGATGCCGCAGGCGATCTACCTGACGTAAGCCCCATAAGCGCAAATCATCGATATAGGTAAAAATCACCGGGATAACGATCAGGCTGAGAAAGGTAGAGGTGATTAAGCCACCAATCACCGCAATCGCCATCGGAGAACGAAAGCTGGGGTCTACACCCAGTCCAAGGGCAATCGGCAACATACCGCCGCCCATAGCAAAGGTGGTCATCACAATAGGACGAGCACGCTTTTTACCCGCGTCAACCAGTGCCTCAAAGCGCGCCATGCCCATTTCTGCCCGCGCTTTAATCGCATACTCCACCAGCAGAATTGAGTTTTTCGTCGCCACTCCCATCAACATAATCAGCCCCAGCATGGCGGGCATAGAAAATGATTTTTGAGCAAGGAACAGCGACAGTATCGCACCGGGTACTGATAATATCAGTGCCGCCAGAATGGTGACCGGTTGCATAAAATCCTTAAACAACAACACCAGCACAATAAAAATGCACAGGACACCGGTTCCCATGGCAATTGCAAATCCTGACATTAACTCCACCATCAGTTCGGCATCGCCCATCTGGCTGGTGTAAATCCCCGGAGGAAGCTGCTGCATACTCGGTAAGTTATAAACACGTTCATTAACGTCGCCGAGAGGGACACCGTTAAGCTCTATTTCAATATCTATGGTACGGCGGCGGTCGTAGCGTTTTATCTGGTCGATGCCGTCAACCATGGTAACCGTTGCCACATTCGCTAACATCACAGGCCCCTGAGCGCCAGGTACCGTAAGTCGGGATAACAATGCCAGATTCTGCCGCGCTTTCTCCTCTAATTTGACCACAATTGGGATCTGCCGCTGGTCTAAATTGAGTTTAGCCAGTGCCTGATCGTAGTCCCCGATAGTCGCAACCCGCAGCGTATCGGCAATGGCTTCAGTCGTTACGCCCAGATCGGCTGCCCGGGCAAAATCCGGGCGAATGATCACTTCTGAACGTACCAGACTGGCATTGGATGTAACATGCCCGATACCGGGAATACGACGCATCTCACTGACCACTTTTCGCGCATGAGTAATAAGCGCATCGCTGTCATCTCCGGTTAACGCAATTTGATACTTCTCCGTTGAACCATCAAAAGCCACCTTCAGCCGCGCGCCCGGCAATACATCCAGTTGTTCACGTAGTTGCGCTTCAATTTGCTGTTTGCTGATGCCGCTACGTTCCCCACGGGGAGAAAGGTTAATGGTTAGCGTAGCCTGACGAGGATCGGCTTCCCCCTGATCGTCACCCAGATTGCCCCCGGCAGAACCACCGCCTATCGTGGTATAAATTGTTCGCACCTGAGGATGTGCCCTGACAATCGCTTCCGCCTGCTTGGTTAAAGCCAGCGTCTGCTCAAAGCGACTACCCGGCGGCAGTGTGATGCTCACCTGAGTTTGTGACAAATCATCCGGCGTGGTGAATCCCGTAGGCAACAGAGGCCCCAGCCCCAGCAACACCCCAAAGAAGAACAGCATCGTCACCATTACGGTTTTGAGGCGGTTTTTCATCGCCCAGCTTGCCGCACGAGAAAAGCCCCGTTCCCAGCCGGCCTGACGGTGGGCATGCGCTAACGGTTTGAGCATATAAGCTGCCATCATTGGTGTTAGTAAACGAGCAACCACCAGCGAGAAAAACACGGCAATAGCGGCCGTCCAGCCAAACTGAATAAAGAAGCGTCCAACAATACCCGGCATAAACGCCGTAGGCAGGAAAACGGCAATCAACGTGAAAGTCGTGGCGATAACCGCCAGACCAATCTCATCGGCCGCCTCTCTGGCAGCCTGCATCGGGGTTTTCCCCATGGACAGGTGACGCATGATGTTTTCAATTTCAACGATGGCATCATCTACCAGAATTCCTACCACTAACGACAGTGAGAGCAACGTAACGGTATTGAGCGAAAATCCCATCAGGTACATCGCGGCAAAGGTAGGAATAATCGACAATGGCAATGCCACCGTAGCCACAAACGTTGCCCGCCAGTTACGCAGAAAAATCCATACCACGATAATTGCCAGAAAAGCACCTTCATACAGTAAGCTCATCGAGCCTTCATAGTTTTCAACCGTAGGATCAACAGAGTTGAACGCTTCGCTTATCACTATATCCGGATGCTTTTGATGCAATTCTGCCAGCTGTTCCCGTACCGCGTGCATGATCTCTACATCGCTGCCGTCTTTGGTTCTCACCACTTCAAACGCCACTACCGGTTTTCCATCCAGAAAGGCTGCACTGCGCTGCTCAGCCGTAGCATCACTAACGGTAGCGATCTGATTTAAACGCACCTGACGTCCATCAGAGAGCAGCATATTCATGTTTGCCAACTCATCGACATTACGTACCGTCGCCAGCGTGCGGGCTCGCTGTTCCAACTGGCCGATATCCGCACGACCTGCCGATGCTTCCTGTTGCGTCATTTTTAACTGTCGGGAGATATCAGCAGCGGAGATTTGCAGCGCCAGTAACCGCTCGGGTAAAAGCTCAACATTGATTTGCCGCGTTACACCACCCACCCGGCTCACTGAACCAACACCCTTAATATTCAACAGTGTCTTGGCGATATCGTTATCCACAAACCATGAGAGCGCTTGCTCATCCATTTTGGAAGCGTGCACCGCATAGGCTAAAACCGGCATACCGGCCAGATCGAGTTTGGCGATAATCGGTTCGTTCATGGCAGCAGGTAAATCAGAGCGAATACGAGCTACTGCATCACGTACATCATCCATTGCATCCTGAATGGATTTCTCTATCCGAAACTCAATCACCAGCGTGGCCACACCATCCTGTATGGTGGTGGAAATATGTTTTACGTCCTGAACAGAGGCAATGGTGTTTTCCAGCTTACGGGCAATATCGGTTTCTATCTGGGAAGGCGCAGCCCCTTGTAGAGTTGCTGTCACGGTAACGATAGGAAGTTCTACATCCGGCATACTCTGAATTTTCATACTGTTAAACGCCCCTAACCCAATAATGGTTAGTAACATAAACAGCAAGATGGCCGGAATAGGATTATTAATAGACCAGGATGAAACGTTCATGCATTTCTCCTTAGTCTGCCTGATGGGAGGCAATACGTACTGAATCACCCTCGGACAGGAAACTGACGCCGCTGACAACAAGAGTATCATCAGGTTGTAATCCATTAAGGATGGGTACCCAACCATTAACCTGTTGACCAGCGGTCACTTTAGTCTGCTCAATTTTATTATCGGGGCCTACACGAGACACATACGCAGCACCATCCTGCAATAACAATGCAGAGAGGGGAACCGCCAGCCCTTTGCGTTGGCTGACAGTAATGTTGCCCGAGGCAAACATGCCAGCACGAATCGATGACGAATCAGGAAGGTCAACATATACCAGACCATTACGCGTTTTTTGATCTACCGTAGGGGCAACCTGGCGTACCAGACCGGTAACGGCATCTTGCCCGTTAATGGTTATTTTTACGCGCTGTCCTGGCTGAATCTGAGCCAATTCATTTGACGGCAGCTCACCGCGCCATTCCATACGATCCTGACGGTTCAGCTTAAACAGAATATCGCCAGGGGAGACAACATGGCCCAATGTAGCCTGTCTGATCGTGATGGTACCGTCATCCGGCGCGACGATGCGGGTTTGAGAAACGCGAAACTCCGCAGAGCTCACTTTAGCCTCATGCGCCTTCACTCGCGCCTCTGCAATTTTTGCCGTAATTAAATATTGAGTAATCTGCTGGGCGCTCAGTGCCGCAGACTTTTGTAATTTACGCGCACGCTCGGCATCGGCTCTGGCCTCCTCTCGCTGTGCGATGGCCTGAACCAGCTCGGCTCTGGCCTGAGCTAATTCTGATTCCAACGTATGATTTTGCAGTTCAGCCAGCAGTTGGCCTTTCACAACCTTATCACCCACATCAACCAACACTCGGGTGATACTTAAACCACTGGCCTCAGTACTCACACTGGCTTCCTGCCAGGCAACAATATTACCGGTAGCCAGTAGTGTGTTGTCCCACTCCATCATTTTAGGGGACATGGTCGTTACCGTTAACGCCGTTTTTTCCGGGCGTAGGGTATCCGCCTGCTCCGCGAGCGCCATTTCTATTGGTGATAAAGCACATATGATGATGGCAACCATCCATGTCAAAAACCGAGAATTATCCATTTACCGTTCCATTGAGTTGTACCATTCGTACACTTTGCACTTACGGTTTAAACCTGATGATTGCTACACGAAAAATAAAACAGCCGATTTAACAAAGTAATAAATTCAGCGGTAAGTTTAAGCGCGGTTTCTTTCGCCAGAAAATTGGACTGACTTCTGGCGAAGTAACGGGAACATCATAAGCGATGATAAAAATAGTGCGCTTCTCTATTCCGGGCATAGGTTAAACCTTGACGGGTGAAATTAAGTCACAATCAATAACACCTTGCAAATACAGCTATTTTATATAATAAACCACAGAGCTAATTACCCACGGTTAATGATGCCAGCCATAGTTTTCAACTTAAAATCATCACCATGAATTACCGCCAACATAGAGTTGATCATGCTTTTTGAATCAGGTTGTTTTTTTACTCACAGAGAAAAACATTTTTTAAAACAGGGAAATGAGCGGCTTCAGGCATAAAAATGGATAAGCATCATAAATATGCAAAACGGGAGAGCTTCATGCTCTCCCGTTTATTATTACTACCGGAAATACCGTTCAGCCGCTATTTTTTCGAGAATCGACGACGAACCACCACAAAGAACACCGGTATCAGGAATATCGCTAACAGTGTTGCGGTAATCATTCCCCCCATTACGCCGGTACCTACGGCATTTTGAGCGCCGGAACCCGCACCATGACTCACAACCAGAGGTAATACCCCCAGAATAAAGGCCAGCGATGTCATCAGTATCGGTCTTAAGCGCATTCTTACCGCTTCAAGGGTAGCCTGAATAAGGTCTTTGCCCTCTTTTTCCATCAAATCCTTGGCGAATTCCACAATCAGAATGGCGTTTTTAGCCGATAAGCCAATCGTTGTCAGTAACCCTACCTGAAAATAAACATCATTATTTAATTCCCGCATAGTGGCCGCCAACAACGCACCAACAACGCCGAGTGGAACGACCAACATCACCGATATGGGTATTGACCAGCTTTCATACAGCGCCGCCAGACATAAAAAAACTATGACCAGCGATATAACATAAAGTGCGGGAGCCTGATTACCGGAAAGGCGCTCCTGATAGGACATGCCCGTCCAGTCATAACCAATACCTGAAGGGAGTTTCCCCACCAGATCTTCCATTAATGTCATGGCTTCACCGGTACTTTTACCCTCCGAGGCTTCACCCTGAATCTCCATAGAAGGCAGACCGTTATAACGCTCCAGACGCGGGGAACCATAAGTCCAGACTGATGAAGCAAAAGCAGAGAAAGGCACCATTTCGCCATTGTTGCTACGAACAAACCAATTGGTTATATCCTCTGGCAACATTCGATAAGGCGCATCGGCCTGAACGTAAACCTTCTTCACCCTTCCACGATCGACGAAATCGTTAACATAGCTGCCACCCAATGCAGTACTTATGGTCTGATTAATGTTGGAAATGGATACACCCAATGCACGAGCCTTACTTTGATTGATCTGTATTTTGTATTGTGGTGTATCTTCCAAACCGTTAGGACGAACGTTCTTCAATATATCCGGATGTTCTGCCACCATACCCAATAGCTGATTACGAGCCTGCATCAGCTTCTCATGACCAAGATTCCCCTTATCGGTTAATTCAAAGTCAAATCCTGTTGCGGTACCCAGTTCGATAATCGCCGGCAAGTTAAAAGG
This sequence comes from Limnobaculum allomyrinae, assembly GCF_016649425.1. Classification (GTDB taxonomy): domain Bacteria; phylum Pseudomonadota; class Gammaproteobacteria; order Enterobacterales; family Enterobacteriaceae; genus Limnobaculum; species Limnobaculum allomyrinae. Next base: position 206,782 of record NZ_JADRCR010000002.1, on the reverse strand, counting down.
AATAACGATGGCATTTTTAATTTTTCGAAATTCAAGGAATGCCCGACCGATAATGGCCTGAGCACTGTTTTTCGAACCACTTCGTTCATCCCAGGACTTCAGGCTAATAAACGCCAGACCCGCGTTTTGCCCCTGCCCACTAAAGCTAAATCCATTCACGGTAAATACCGACTCAACGTTATCTTTTTCATGCGTCAGAAAGTAATCCGTTAACTGGTCAAGAACCACCTGAGTTTGGGGCTGAGTCTGACCTACCGGCAGTTGCACCATGGTCATAAAAACGCCCTGATCCTCGTCAGGAAGGAAGGAGGTTGGTAGCTTAATAAATAGCGTCACCATACCGATAAAGATAAACAGATAAATAACAATAAAGCGCCCCGACTTATTTAAAACCCGGCTAACACTGTCGGTGTAATGGTCGGCACTCTTTTCGAAGAGTTTATTGAACCAGGTGAAAAAGGCATACTCTTTATGCTTCTCATCATGGCTTTTTAATAATGTGGCGCACAACGCCGGAGTCAGTATTAAAGCAACAAATACCGATAGCACCATGGCGGAAATAATGGTGACTGAAAATTGACGGTAAATTGCCCCGGTTGAACCACTAAAGAAAGCCATCGGGAAGAATACCGCCGACAGTACCAGTGCGATACCTACCAGTGCCCCCTGAATTTGCCCCATGGATTTACGCGTTGCTTCTTTAGGCGGTAGTCCTTCTTCCTCCATCACCCGTTCGACGTTCTCTACCACGACGATGGCATCATCCACCAACAGTCCGATCGCCAGCACCATCGCGAACATGGTTAATGTATTAATCGAGTAATTAAACGCGGCCAAAACGGCAAAAGTGCCTAACAGAACGACCGGCACGGCGATAGTTGGGATCAGCGTTGCTCTGATATTCTGTAAGAAGATATACATCACCAGAAATACCAGAACAATGGCTTCAAATAGCGTTTTCACCACTTCAAAAATAGATATTTTAACGAATGGCGTCGTGTCGTAAGGGTAAACGGTTTTCATCCCTTCCGGGAAAAAAGGCTGTAGCTCGGCCAACCGTGATTTTACTGCGGCGGCGGTATCCAGCGCATTGGCACCGGTCGCCAGCTTAATCCCTAACCCGGTAGCTGACTTACCGTTAATCTTCGCCAGCGTGTTGTAGTTTTCACTGCCCAGCTCAATTCTGGCGACATCTTTTAATAAGACTTGTGAGCCATCGGAATTCACTTTTATCAGAATTTGTGAAAACTCATCCGGCGAGGTAAGACGGGTTTGCGCAATAATGGAAACGTTGAGCTTTTGATTGTCCACCAACGGTGTACCGCCGAGTTGACCAGCGGCAATCTGCGCATTTTGTTCTTTTAGTGCATTAACAATATCAACGGGTGTTAACTGATATTTGTTTAATTTGTTGGGATCCAACCAGATACGCATCGCGTATTGCGCGCCAAACAGCTGTACATTCCCCACGCCACTGGTACGGCTGAGTTCATCTTTGATATTTGATGAAACATAGTCAGACAGATCGGCATCCGTTAAGTCAGCATTTTCAGAAACAAAACCGGCAACCAACAAATAACTGCTGCTGGACTTCTCTACGCTAATACCCTGCTGCTGAACCTCCTGCGGCAGTAACGGCATGGCACCCTGTAGCTTATTCTGTACCTGAACCTGAGCAATATCCGGGTCAGTTTCAGAGCTAAACGTTAATGTAATGGTCACTCCACCCGCTGAATCACTGGTTGAGGACATATACATCAGGTTATCTACCCCGTTCATATTTTGTTCGATAACCTGAGTGACAGAATCCTGTACGGTTTGAGCATCCGCACCGGGATAGGTGGCTGATACAGCAATAGCAGGAGGCGCAACCGTTGGGTATTGCGCAATAGGAAGTTTAAGAACCGCCAGTGCCCCACCCAGAATTACGATAATTGCCAGAACCCAGGCAAATATTGGCCGTTCAATAAAGAAATTAGACATATTTATTTTGCCTTAATCATAATGATGAAATCCGTCTCACTTAGCCTGACTGTGGAGAGGGCGTTCTGTGGCCGATACCGTCATGCCTGGCCTGATTTTCTGAAGATTACTCACCACGACTTTGTCACCCTCTTTTAATCCGGCAGAAATCAACCACTGGCTCCCAATGGCCCTGCTTGCATTAACGGGTCTAATTTCAAGTTTGTTGGCTCCATCAACGATCATCACCGTGGCCATGCCTTTTGGATCGCGCATCACGCCCTCCTGTGGAACCAAAATGGCACTCTTAAGCGTGCCTTCATTGATGATGGCGCGGGTATACATACCGGGTAATAGCTCGTATTTAGGATTAGGGAATAGCGCCCTTATGGTGATAGAGCCGGTATCTTTATCTACGGTGATATCGGAAAACTCGAGCCGGCCTTTTAAGCTATATTGGCTGCCATCGTCCATCAGCAAACTCACCTCTCCGTTCTGCTGCGGGCTTTGCATTTCACCATTTGATATGGCGCGCTTTAAACTCAGGTAGCTATCGCTGGACTGGGTAACATCAACATAGATTGGATCAAGCTGCTGTACGGTAACCATGGCATCTTGCTGATTGGTGGTCAGAAGTGCCCCTTCCGTTACCGATGATTTACCAGCCCGCCCGCTAATAGGAGAGATAACTTTGGTATAGTTCAGTTTAATGTTGGCAGTGTCGACGGCTGCACGTGAGACCTGCACTTGTGCATCAGCCTGGCTCGCCGTCGCCACGGCGCTGTCGTAATCTTGCTGGCTGACATAATGATTTTTTTTCAGAGGGGTATAGCGTTTCACGGTTAAGCGCGCCAGCTCCGCTGCCGCTAATGATTTAGCCAAATCTGCTTTTGACTGTTCAAGCTCTGCCTGATAAGTCGCCGGATCGATCTGATAGAGTGAATCCCCGGCTTTAACATCATTGCCTTCGGAAAAATAGCGATGAAGTAAAATTCCACCAACCTGAGGACGAACTTCCGCGGTACGATAAGCGGAAATACGACCAGGCAGTTCAGTCGTAACCGGAAGGATGATTCCTTTTACCGTAACAACATCAACGGATAATATTGTCGGTGCCGTACTGGTATTTTTTTCATCATTACAACCGGTAATGGCAAAGACAATAGTTAATCCAATAATACACTGGAATAAAGCAGATTTATTTTGACTTTTCATTATATCCTCAAAGAAAACATCTTAACTAAAATATATTCAGCAAGTCTTATGGCCAGAAAAACAAAAACAGAAGCATTAGTTACTCGACAAAATATCCTTAATGCCGCACTGGAAATATTTTCCAGCAAAGGGTTCACATCAACTTCTCTTTCAGATATTTCCACATTAGCAAATGTAACCAGGGGGGCGATTTATTGGCATTTCGAAAATAAAGACGACATATTGCATGAAATTTTCTGCGACTTTGAGATGATGAAATCTGAACATATAAAACCTTTTCATATAATGCTAAACACAAATCCGTTTATTGCACTAAAAGATGCCCTGATTAAAACGTTAGATATTATTTATCATGATAAAAAACAGGCTATGATTATGTCGTTAATATTTTCCGACCGGGAACTGGCATACAGAAATGACTCCATAAAGAACATTCGCAAAAACATTCTGTTTAATGATGGTGACATTGAGTCCGCACTCATTAAGTGTAAGGAATCAGGGGTTTACCAAGAAAATTTTGACATACAAAAAAATGCGACCATGATCAGAATATTTGTAATTGGTATCATTGAGTATTGGTTGGCAGAACCGGATAAATTCAATCTATCTAAAGACGGCGAGAAAGCTGTCCTACGGTTTCTGGAAACGGCGCCAATAATATAATAAATAATCTTTACAGCATGCATTTATGCTTCCCTGATTATACAAAAATCCCAAGCCATTCCATCATCCACAATCTTGATAATATACAGTAACAAATAAAAAAGTAACGGTGTAAAATTACACTAATACATCAGACCATTGTCTAATAAACAATAATAGAAACTATTATTTAACAGTAAATTCTAATTTCATGATTAAATTAAAAGGGGTTAACAATTAGCTATCATTAAAAAGTCTGAAATTAGACAAAATAGAATTTGAAATAACAAAAATAAAATATAATAATCCACAATTCACTGAGAGAGCTAAAACAACACTTTCTCGCCGATTAAATCCGTTTATTTTAAATACCATCATTTAATATATTACTCACCTCATTATTTTCTTGGAAATTAATATCCTGCAAAGATATTAAGCATGGTTAAAGAATCTATAACAGGATGTTTATAGGTACTTAATGCCTGCAGGGAAATACCTAATAAGAAAAAATGATTAATACAAAAAATTAAACATACTCGAATGGAGAACGAGAATGGATTTGCCATTAAGCAGTATAAAAAAACCAATAGATGCCATTCAAATACTAATCGATAAATTATCCCCTTATGCTCATCAAGAAATCAGCCCATCGCATAAAAAATTTTACTGTACCGATCAATGCTATCTGGTTCAGGATGGTTATGTGCAGCTACACAGAATACAGGATGAGATGATCATGTATTCATCAAGTGCACCTACTATTTTAGGGTTAAGCAGCAATCTTATTCCGGGAGCAGAGGATTTTTTCTTCACGACCAAAACCACGACAACTATTGCCATTCTTACTACGAGCAAAGCAACTCAAATCATTGAAAGCGAAAATCTGTGGGAATATTTATCTATTTTTCAGGCCTATATCATACGCCGTATGCATGAATACCATGGAAGGACAACCGCACTCAGTGCGTATGAAATCACCCGTAACCAGTTAATTAATCTTATGCATGAGCCAGACGAAGTCAGGAATAATATTACGGCCGTCCAATATATTCAGGACCATACCAGGCTGTCTCGTAGTGGCGTGATGAAAATGTTATCTCAATTGAAAAAGGGTAATTATATTGAGCTAAATAAAGGTCTTCTGATTAAAATCAACAAAATGCCATTAGGTTATTGATTTTATAGAACATGACTTCTGTTAAGCCACAATAAAAAAGGAAGGAAAATTATTTAGGACAAATAATTTTCCTTCCTGAATATATCCGTAACAACTGGTTTAGCTGGTGGTTGTGGGGTATCTGAAATTAGTTTTTATTTATTGATTTCAGACAGTTTGCCATTTTCGCTTATCTCATAAACTCGCTGTTCGCTCCAGACTACAGGCTTCTCATGTTCGATATCTGATATGCCACGTTTAATCGTCAGGCGATACCCTTTATCAATGCTGAAATTAATTACCCCTGTGTCATCCGGGCCGGAAAAACCAATCAGCTGTTGGTCGATCAGCTTATGGTCTTTTATGGTCATTAATCTGAAGCTGTTAACCACAATAGAGCGCGCGGCTATCAGAATTTGTACCTCGCCTCGGGCGGGTAGAAAGAGGTAACCGTCGTCTTCGCCACCGTCCAGATTATAGATGTTTTTCTGGTTTTGTTGATTGATTAACTGCTGTAGCGGCTCGGGGAGCTGGGATAACTGATGCATCGGGTAGCGAGAATCGCAATCAGTGTCACAGGTGTAGATGTCCATAAACTGGAGGGGAAGCTGGGTGGTTTTTAGGTTATTTGAGGCGGAGATGGCCGGAGCTGAGAGTAAAAGCCAGGTGGTGGACAGTATTATGGCGAAGAGGCGGTGTGTGTTTTTCATTTGGTCATTTAAGATCCCGTAATGCAAGACTATCTTATTTAACCATTTTGCGAAGCTTCTTCAAAATTTCAATTAAACACCTCAGCTCCCCTTCACCCTATTGGCCAAAAACTACACGATTATACCGTTCCTTCACTAGCCACCATTTCGCCGGTAGTCAAAAAATTCGCTTTAAACAAAATGTCATGCCCTCACACCACCGCCTTTAACCAGCCAATAAACGCATCAATTTTCGGATCCCGCCGTTCCGGCAACGTTGCAATGTAATAGCGCTGTTCACACATCACTTCCATCTCAGGAAACGGGGTTACTAACTCGTTATTGGCCAGTCGTTTATTCACCAGCTTCTTCCTGCCCATTGCCACACCCGCATGGTTAATCGCCGCAATAATCGCTAAATCGGAACGATCGAACCCCATACTGTGGCGATCGGCTTCTAATGTGAGGTTAAAGTGCCGGGCCCAGGAACTCCATTCATCGGTATCTGAATCATAACTCCATGCCTGCCGGTCGTGCAGCAGCGTGCAGTGCTTCAGATTATGGATATTTCCCTGCAACTGATGCTGTCGGGCATATTCCGGGCTGCATACCGGCACCATTGACTCATCCATCAGATGCTGACAGGCCAGTTTTTCCGGCGTTATATCATCAAAATAGATCGCCAGATCGATACCATAACCGCGAAAATTCACATTCTCATTACCGGTAAGAATATTCAGACTGATGGAAGGATACTGGCGGCCAAAATCCGCCAGCTTAGGCACCAGCCAGCACTGAGCGATGGAGGGACGAGAATAAACCGTCAGATTACCCGACAGCTCCTGATTTTTAATCTCCAGAATCTCCTGATTCAGATACTCCAGCGATGACTTCAGCGCCCAGTAAACCCGCTGCCCTTCTGGCGTCAGCTCAATCTTACGGTGAAAACGCTGAAACAGCTTAATGCCCAGCTCCTCCTCCAACCCATTAATCCGATGACTAACGGCGCTGGGGCTGAGGCTGAGTTCATCCGCCGCCATGGCAAAAGAGCTGTGACGTGCTGCCGCCTCAAACGTGTGAAGTTTTGATAACTGATAACTGTTCAGCAGTCGATTTCTGGCAAGGTAGCTGTCTTCGGTATACATAAGTCTCAAACCTGATGGTAAAGCGTTTAATAAGTATACCGAAGAGCATCGTCTGACAGGCTTTTAGCATGAATTTATGTGATTCAAAGCGCAAACAGCGATGGTTTTTTGATAAATGTCACTCATTTGATTCAATCTGGTTCATCTAAGACGCCGTTTTTATCGTTTGTCAGGAAACGCCGGTTCTTATCCAATACAAACGGGATTTATTATTATAAAACGAGGTCGGATATGGACTCACATCTCTGGGTTATCGGTACTTTACTGACAAGTATCATTTTGATTGTTTTTACCATTGTTAAATTGAAGATTCATCCGTTCCTGGCGCTGTTATTGGCAAGTTTCTATGTCGGTGCGCTAATGGGAATGAACCCGCTGGAAATGGTTAACGCCATTGAAGGCGGTATCGGCGGCACGCTGGGCTTTCTGGCGGCAGTCATTGGTCTGGGAACCATTCTGGGTAAGATGATGGAGATATCCGGTGCGGCAGAACGCATTGGTATCACCCTGCAACGGTGCCGCTGGCTCTCACCTGATGTCATCATGGTGCTGGTGGGTCTGGTTTGTGGTATCACGCTGTTTGTGGAAGTCGGTGTGGTATTACTTATTCCTCTGGCGTTCTCGATTGCTAAAAAAACCAATACCTCTTTATTAAAACTGGCTATTCCTCTGTGTACCGCACTGATGGCGGTTCACTGTATTGTTCCGCCCCATCCGGCAGCGCTGTACGTTACCAATAAACTGGGTGCCGATATTGGCTCGGTGATTGTGTACGGTCTGATTGTTGGTCTGTTCGCTTCGTTAATCGGCGGCCCGCTGTTCCTGAAGTTTCTGGGTAACCGCCTACCGTTTAAACCGGTTCCGGCTGAGTTTTCTGATATCGAAGTGCGTAAAGAGGAAGATTTACCATCGCTGGGGGCCACGTTATTTACCGTTCTGCTGCCTATCGCACTGATGCTGATCAAAACCGCCGCAGAACTGAACATGACCAAAGGCACTACGTTGTATACCGTGCTGGAGTTTGTCGGTAACCCCATTACCGCCATGTTTATTGCGGCGTTCGTGGCCTATTACATTCTGGGCATTAAACGCAACATGGGCATGAGCACCCTGCTGGTGAAAACCGAAGAGTGCTTTGGCTCCATTGCTAACATCCTGCTGATCATCGGTGCCGGCGGTGCATTTAACGGTATTTTGAAAGGAAGCGGCCTGAGCGATACGCTGGCCATTATTCTGTCGAATCTGGATATGCATCCAATTCTGCTGGCCTGGCTGGTTGCCATCATCCTGCACGCGGCGGTAGGCTCCGCCACCGTCGCCATGATGGGCGCAACGGCGATTGTTTCTCCATTGCTGCCAATGTATCCGGATATCAGCCCTGAAATCATTACGTTGGCTATCGGTTCGGGTGCTATCGGCTGTACCATTGTTACCGATTCTCTGTTCTGGTTGGTGAAACAGTACTGCGGAGCAACCCTGAACGAAACCTTCAAGTATTACACCACAGCAACCTTTATCGCCTCGCTGATTGCTCTGGCTGGCACCTTCCTCCTTTCTTACGTGGTTTAATTGAAAAAGAGATACATTATGAAAAGCACAGAGATTCAACAATTAATCAACGACTTCCCTCTGGTTAAACGCCTGATTGATCTGGAGGAAGTGAGCTGGTTTAACCCGCGTGCCACCACGCTGAAACAAGGCCTGCCATACGTAGGGCTGAATACCAGCGACGTACAGCAAGCCGAAGCCCGACTGAAGCGTTTTGCCCCTTATTTATGCAAAGCCTTCCCGGAAACTCAGGTGACTAACGGTATTATTGAATCAGACGTCGTGGCGATCCCTGACATGCAGAAAACCCTGAATCAGCGCTATGGCGTTGAGGTCACAGGAAGAATGCTGCTGAAAAAAGACAGTCATTTACCGATTTCCGGCTCGATTAAAGCACGCGGTGGTATTTATGAAGTGCTGACCCACGCCGAGAAGCTGGCAATGCAGGCAGGATTACTGCAAGAGAGCGACGACTACAGCAAACTGTTCTCCGAAGAGTTTAAGCAATTCTTCAGCCAGTACAGCATTGCGGTTGGTTCAACGGGTAATCTCGGTATGTCTATCGGCATCATGAGTGCCAAACTGGGCTTTAGCGTCAGCGTCCATATGTCTGCCGATGCCCGCGAGTGGAAGAAACAGAAGCTGCGTTCCCACGGCGTAAACGTGGTGGAATACGAACAGGATTACGGTGTTGCGGTAGAGCAAGGTCGTAAAGAGGCAGAATCCGATCCTAACTGCTTCTTTATTGATGATGAAAACTCTCAAACTCTGTTCCTTGGTTATTCCGTGGCAGGAGGCCGATTAAAAGCCCAGTTTGAGCAGATGAATGTGGTCGTCGATGAAAATCATCCACTATTTGTCTATCTGCCTTGCGGCGTGGGCGGCGGCCCCGGCGGCGTAGCCTTCGGTCTGAAACTGGCGTTTGGCGATAACGTCCACTGTATTTTTGCTGAACCCACCCACTCCCCTTGTATGCTGTTAGGGGTGCATACCGGTTTGCACGATGGCATTTCAGTTCAGGATCTCGGTATTGATAATGTCACCGCCGCCGACGGTCTGGCAGTAGGTAGAGCCTCCGGTTTTGTTGGCCGGGCAATGGAACGCCTGCTGGATGGTTATTACACCTTAAGCGATCAGGAAATGTATGACCTGTTAGGCTTAATGAATCGCGACGAAGGCATCCAACTGGAACCTTCTGCACTGGCAGGTATGCCGGGCCCGTCCCGCGTCACCGCTGATAAAGCCTATCTGGAAAGTAAACAACTGACCGCTGAAAAAATGCGTAACGCCACCCATCTGGTATGGGCAACCGGCGGCGGCATGGTACCGGAAGTCGAAATGGCAAAATATCTGGCGACGGCCAGGATATAAGCGGTAAGTTAACGTTGTAAGCTAAAAAAGACGCCAAATGGCGTCTTTTTTAGCTGCGGATAAACCCGATAAATCAGCAACTATGCCTGTTCCGGCCGTAAAAATAATATTGCTTATATCACCTTCGTGTTCGGCCGGAAGACCATCTGTATCTGGCGTCAATGCGTATCGGATCGAACCAGCCCTTGACCTTAAAGCCCTTGACCTTAATCCCTTAACCTTCAGGAGCACTGGAATTCAGCTGACGACTGAGAGAGGCCAGCACGACCAACATGGATGTTGGTCGAGGCACTGCTTCGCCGGGAGCGAATCAGTGCCGGTGCGTAAAGGCCGAACGAAGGAGGAAGGAAGTCGCACAGCGACCTGAATTCGTGTGCGAAGGCGCGGGGGTGCAGGGGGCGTTCGCCCCAACGCCCCCTGCTCGGCCGCCGCACGACAGCCAAGTAAAACACTGTACTATTTGCGGACGAAATTTACTCA
>NZ_JADRCR010000002.1:0-196475 GCF_016649425.1 Limnobaculum allomyrinae | reverse complement strand
AGTCGCGCAGCGACCTGAATTCGTGTGCGAAGGCGCGGGGGTGCAGGGGGCGTTCGCCCCAACGCCCCTTGCCCGGCCGCTGCACGACAGCCGAGTAAAACACTGTACTATTTGCGGACGAAATTTACTCATAACTGAACCATCGAAGGAAGTCGCGCAGCGACCTGAATTCGTGTGCGAAAGCGCGGGGGTGCAGGGGGCGTTCGCCCCAACGCCTCTTGCCCGGCCGCTGCACGACAGCCGAGTAAAACACTGTACTCTTTGCGGACGGAATCTACTCATAACTGAACCATCGAAGGAAGTCGCACAGCCACCGAGTAAGAAACTACATTATTTACGGACGAAACCAACTCAAAACCAAATTACCCTGGAAATAACCTAATAATAATTCACCGTATAGGTCACCGCCCCATTCGCCTTCCCGGCCTTCGCCGTAGCGCCATACCGATAATATCGAGCCTTCAGCGGAATCACATAATTAGCCCCATCATTAGTCGTCAGCGTAATACCCAATGAAGTATGGGGAACGTTTGAAGTCAGGTTAATATTTGCATTGCTGCTGGCCTGGGTTGCCATCTGAATGGCAAATCCTTCTGCCGTACCCGGTCCGGTTTCAGTATTGGCAGCATAAGTATTGTAATTACCGTGAACGCTGGTAAATGAAAAATTCAATTTATTGGCCGTTATCGGAGAGCCTGATGAGGTTGTTTGACCGGTTTTTTCGTCATAAATATAGCTGCCGGTACCTGTCATGTAGCCATGAAAAGGCGGGCAGTTTTTCAGGGTAATATTAAAATCTTTCCACTCAGAAGTGCTGTATCTGTTAGGAAAATCAGATAACTGATGCGAACCTAAATCCACATCCACATCTTCAACCTGACAGGTTTTAGTCACAATATTAATCGCACCGTTAAAACGCACGGTCCAGAATTTCTGGCTAAAATAGGAGGGAGCCGTCGTTCCCTGTGATGCCTCAAAAACGGGAAATGATGACGCCAGCACCTGTTGAGTTCCGGAAGTTGAAATGGGTCCGGTTTTGATTAATTGAACGTTGAAATGACCCAGAGGCGAATGCGACATCCCTCCCCCTGTCGGATTCATACTCACATAGGGAGTATGAATCCAATCCACCGGATATTGCCAGCTGGTCATAATACCCGTGCTCATCTGAACAGCCATGCCAATTCCCGGAATATTGGTTGGAAAGACGGTTTTATTCCCCATCAGCACCGGAGCACCAGATGGCTGGGAAATCACATTAACTTTTGTAAAGGCTTCTATGGTGACAGGTGCCTCCCCAAAAGCCCAATTACACCGCCATCCCATATGCATATATTCGATCTGGTATGAGCCATAATAGATGATCGATCCAACGGCCACCTCTTCCCCAACGCTGGCAATACCCGGCCCCACCACTGGAACAGAAAGATCCCGGTAGTAAGCCGGATCGTAAGGAGCACAGGTTGCTGCCTTCGCCTCTACCGCCACCAGCGCCAGTAACCCCAGTATCAATTTTCCTGCCAGCCCCATCTTTCTTTTGCCACATAGCACTTTCACTATTGGTTCCCTCATTACTCGTTCCTCAGTCCGCTAGCGAGTCATTGTGAATTAACAGGTCTTTCAATCGGCGGTTCACCGTATTAACGCTGATCTTCAGATGTGTGCCTATCTTCTGCGGTGTCCAGCCCTTACTGACCAGATCGCTGATTTGGCTATTGATATTGTGGTAGTTTGCCCGGTAGTAATAGCGGGTCTGGAACGTCTTACCGCAGTCAATACACATATAGCGCTGTAATCGGGTTCTGCTGGTTCCGTGCTTTCTGATCCCCTCTTTACGATGGCAATGAGGGCACTCTGGATTTAGGCGTATCATCACGTCCTCCTTACTGACAGACTGAGTTAAATTTAATTACGTTATCCTGCTCCGGATTCGCCTCCTTCGGCATCAGATAACTCAGGGAGCACTGCTGATCCACCGCATCGCCCCATATCACTTTTAATTTCCCTTCCATTGCCGGCACCCGGGCAAACAGACGACCACCCTGCCCTACCACACCAATATGCCGATCCTGTTCGTCATACACATCGGCACCAAAAGGCAGGGCTTTACCATTGGCCATGGGCGCATTGATCAGTGCCGGATAACCCACCGTGGTGTCATAACTCACTTTCACCACCGCACCGCTGTACGGTGCCACTTTCTGACGGGTCAGGTTGAGCTCAACGTTGTTGGAAAGACCTTTTGGACTGATCTCCACATCATTCATCTGGTAAGCGGTCAGATAAGGCACGACCGCATAACCAAAACTGTCCACCTTAATCCCCGGATAGCTGACCATTTTCGCCCCTTTGGCTCCTTTGGCTTCGACCAGCGCATAGGTATCGCCGCTGTATGGCGTCAGGGTCAGGCCACCGCTGTGGGCCACCATGGCACCGCTTAAACCGGCAGAATAAGTTTCATACCCTTTACCGGCCCCCGCCAGCGCATTAACCGTGGTATAAGGGGTGCGCGCAGAGCCATTCACCACCAGACTAGTGCTGCGGCTGTCTTCACGACCATCGCGGGTCATACCGGCATTAATGTTGTAGTTATACTGGCGATCTTCACCGGCGGTGCCGTTAACAAACACCTGTTCATTCATGGTGCTGTCCGGCCCACGGTTAACGGTGATCCCCATCTGGTTAAAACCAAACAGGTTATCCAGCGGCACCATGATGTTCAGCATGTAGGTGTTTTGCGCTTTACCGTAGCCATCCTGACTACGGGTCATATTCAGACCATAGCTGATACTTTTGAAACGATTGTTATAGCCAAACTGATACTGGCGATCGGTACGATCGTCATTCCAGTACGCCTGCTGCCAGGCGCTGATATAGAACTGACCGTAATCCTCCGGCAGCGTTTGTGCGGCACTCACCGACAGGCGATTCTTCGCCCGACGGATCCAGTCCTTGTTATAACCTTCACCAATCACCTCCCGGGTGGACATGCCGGTGGTGAAATCCATATAGCCATCGGTGGAGAAGCGATAGGCCGCCACCGACAGGTTACTGCCGGTAGATTCAATATTCTGGCTGTATTTCAGTTGATAGCTCTGACCGGACATCGAGCCCTGATCCACACCCCAGGCTTCGCCCAGTTTGGTTTTTGCATGGGTAACATCAAAGGAGAAAGCACCAATGGGCGTACCAATAGAAGTCCCGCCCTGCATCGCCTGATAGTCTTCATTACCCTGCACACCGCCGTACAGGGTCAGGCTATTATTGATACCGCGACGATAGGTGCCTTCCAGCAACACCGGTTCGTTTTTCAGCCAGCTGGAGCGCAATTTACCGTAGGTCAGGCTGTAGTGATGGGTGCCCGGACGCAGCAGATTACTGGTGGAGGCGTAAGGCATCTGGAAGTTCTGTGAACTGCCGTCGGCCTCTTCAATAGTGACATCCAGATTACCGCCGTAACCGGTAGGATACAGGTCGGTAATTTCAAACGGCCCCGGCGCCACGTTTTTCTCATAGATAATATCGCCGGACTGGCGGATCACTACTTTCGCCGCAGTACGGGCACTGCCGCGCACCACCGGGGCATAGCCGCGCAGGGCGTTTGGCAGCATCTGCTCTTCGTTGGCAATTTGTGCACCACGAAATGACAGAGTATCGAACAGCTCCCCTTTGGTATTAGCATCGCCGACTAACAGACGCCCCTGTATTGCAGCAATATCCCGCTGCACAAAGGTATTGATATTGTTGTAATCACCGCTGCTGTCATTGGGTTTGGTGTAAATACCGTTATGGCGAAAGTACCAGCCTTTCAGGTTAAAACCGGCGTTCAGGTTGCCATACAGGTTGTCATAATCTTTATTACCGTAATGGGTGCGGCTGGCATTGAGGTTATAGCCCAGCGTGGCGGCGGTGATCCCCTGATCCCACTGTTCGGGATTAACATAGCCCCGCGGACGCTGGATCAAATAGATTTCCGGCAGATCCAAATTGAGGGTCAGATCGTTGGCATCAAATGCCACGCTGTTTTCCGGTAGCAGTTGATTCAGGGCCAGACAGCTATCCTGCTTAGCCTCATTAATTTGTTTTTGCGCTTCGGCACTGAGCTTTTCGACGTTGATATCCAGCGCGCTCAGGGTATTACGTTTAATGCACACATCCACTTTGGATACGGCTTTACCATCAACCAGACGATCTTTAATCGACACTTCATCACGACCAATTCGTCGACCATTGACGATCAGTTCAGCCCGATAAGTGCCAACCGGCGTTAAGTCCTGATTGTAGCGGGTCAGATCAATACGCTGCTGGCTATCCGGGCTCATAAAATAGGGGTTAAACTCAAACTCGTCATTGGCGTCATCCGCTACGGCCCAGCCGGACAGGGCAAGCAAGACGGCAGCGGTCAATGGAGAAAGCGAACGGTTAAAAGCTGACATGTGAATTCCTTTCACTCAGGACATCATTTCATCTTCAGGAAGTCATAACTTCCCCGTTATTGTTCTGCGGTTACTGTCAGGGAGCTACCTGCTGTAACGTTGGTCGAATGCCGCCATAGTCATTAATGTAAGACGGATAAATGGTGCTCAGACTGTTTTTCATCGGGAAAAATTGGGTGCTGTTGGGCGCTATCATTCCCCCTTCACCCACCAGATTTTTGCCCTCTTTATCGGAAGCGATATTGGCCAGAGAGACGTAGTACGGGGTTGGGTTTTTGGCTTCCACACCGCCCTTCACTTTGCGCCAGGTTACTGACTCACCGGCGATATTGGCATCACCCGGCAGTGCCTGCGGGCGATAGAAAACTTTGATGCGTGAGCGGAACGCCATCTGTAACTGATTTTTCTGCTCTTTCGCCCGCGGTGGCACTTCCAGCACGCTGAGCCAGAACACCGATTCTTTATCTTTCGGCAGATCTTCACCGGTAAACATCAGGCGGAGGGTCTGGCCTTTACCGGCATTCACCCGGTTAACCGGTGGCGTAATGGTAAATGGCGCTTTGGCCGTTTCCGGCGTGGCTTCCGGATCGCCGTCATCCACCCAGCTTTGTATCAGTACCGGCTTGTCACCTTTGTTATCGATTTTCACCATCACTTCACGTTCACCCGCCGGGTAAACCACCCGCGTTCCGGTAATAACCACTCCCGCCATAGCCGGAGCCGCTAACGACAAAGTGAAAGCCAGTGCGATTAATTGACGGGATACTATTCTGTTATTCATTTGTTCATCCTCCCTGATGCAGGGCGAGGCATATGCCCCACCCTGAAGGAAATTCACCGTATAACGATTAGAAATAGTTGATGGTGAAGTTAACCGCACTGGCAACCAGACCCGGCGTTGCAGTACCTGTTGCATAGTACTCAACGGCATATGGCAGGGTGGCTGAACCAGAAGTCAGGTCATAAGTGGTTGAGTTAGTGGCCTGGCTCGGGTTACCCACCTGAATTGGCGTACCGGTAGTGGCATCCAGCAGTTGCAGCTGAACGTTAGTTGCCGCAGTAGCACCGGTCAGGGTGTTCAGCAGACGGTAGTTGATTGGGTCAACCGTTGCGCCGTTTTCAAAGAACGCGGACGCTTTGGTGACCGTTGCAGTACCGGAACAGTTAGACAGGCCGATGTTAAAACCGGTACGTTTAGCCGTTGCACCCGGGCTGGCCAGTTGCGCTTTATCAACTGCATCCAGCGCTACGGTCGCCGGGCTGGTGTTACCATCAATGGTGATATCACAGGTTTGGTCGATAACTTCACCGGTAAAGTTCACGGTACCGTTAGAAGCGGCCTGTACAGCTGTAGTTCCTAATGCAGCAACAATCGCAGCGGATAAAAATACGTTCTTCAGTTTCATAAAAACTCCATTTTTTGATAAAAGTGTTTTTTCTTCTCTTCTGTTTTAGCCGATGAAATAAGGGAGGAAGAGAATCTCCCTGTTTCATTTTTAGAAAAAACGAGCCTGAACGAAATATAGCTAGCCATAACGTTTATATATAAATAAAAATACCTAAAGAGTGTTAAATGTAATTTACATATGATTTTATTTCAGATGAAATCAATTAAACCCCGGTTCATAACCCGTTCTTATTTTTAAGTTAACATATCGAATTTATGCTGTAAACGATCTAAAAATCTACATAGATTAAATTAGTTAGATTTTAGTTCTAAATGATGTGATTTTTTAGCCGTACTGACTAATGGGAAATTTTGAGATTTAGATGTTTTTCTTTATTTAATTTTACATCTTAATATGTTTTCAAAATTTATATTGATACATAACATAAAAAATAGTTTTTAAGATCGACAAGACTATTATAAAAACCAAACACCTATTTATTGAATAATAAAAGCTGGCGTAGTGAAAATATCAACTCATCTGACGTAAAATAACAACAAATTTGAAAGTTTTATTGAAAACTCAAGTATTGAAATTGAATGAAAATACAAAATGAATACGTTGTCAGAAATCAAGCTTTAAGATTAACAATATTATTACAGTGACAGGATGGTATAAGTCTGCTTTAACGCATTGCCACACTACCGACCGCATTTCTGCAAATCCCCCCCTTGTTTTCATCATTTTTGCGGTATGTATCTATAGCCTGAACAATAGCCTGATTCTCCCATTGACCCTGTTGGCGGTATAACTATACCGTAGCCTTGCTACCGCAGATTTACCGGTAGTTAAAAAAGCGAAACCCCGCAGTGCGCGAACACTAACGGGGTCTCTGACCACAACGTTATACGAGGTAACATCATGGCTGTTTTGAAGCATACCCAAACTCACCCCAATTTTATATATCACCCGGGATCAAATTTCAGATGCGGATCGGAAAAACGATCCTCTGTTTCAGTTTGTTACCTGAAAAATGGGGGGATTCCTTCATGATTAATCCGATCGATTCTACCCCAAACAATCTGCTGGAACTGGCGGAACAGTGCCTTGCCCTTGCCAGTGCGGTATTAACCATTGATGAAGCGTCAATAAAGGAGTCGTTGCAGTTTATTCTGCACGAAAAGATGGAAGCTTTATTTGATGTGATATATCGCGCTGAAGGCTGATAGTACTGTCACCTATGGAGATAAACGAAATGCTTCGTTTATCTCCATCAGAAAACATCAATTCACTTTTTGCTCTGGCGTAAAGCGGCTAAACATAATAGCGCCAGCGGTAGGAACCACTTCAATCTCCATCAGCGGAGAATCATCATCATCCGGCAAATCATAAGTATTGAGTGAAAGTCGGTTAACCCGATAAGGGGTTAAGGTCGTGACCACTGCATAACCGCGCCAGTCGGTGGTGGTGCCATACTGGTTATCAACCCCAACGCCCGGCCGGTCTGGTACATTCACAATCGCCATGGTTTCACCCAAACTTTGCCCCAGCGTGACGCCCCCCTGATGAACCATGGCACTGCCGGTCAGCTCAAGGGTTTTCTGGCGATAGCCTTCACCCTGCGAGTAGCCCAACCGCAATCCTCCGGCGTTATATTGGTAATCCGCACTGAGATCCTGACTGCTGCCATACTCCTGACTCTGACTGGTGCTGGCGTTATAGCTCAGGCTGTAGTCGTCCAGCATGGTACCGCTCACCCCTACCCGTCGGCTGTTTGCACCATTTTTTGTCTGGGTATGGTCATAGTTAAGCTTCATGCGCGGCATGCCTATCTCTCCCAGCGAGACCGAGAATGAGATCCCGACCTGAGCCTGCGCTTTGCTGTAACTGTAGTTGGTATATTCCGCATACAGATTGATGTCCACATCCCCCCAGGTATTGCTGTAGCCCAACTCTACGCTGGTTTCTCCTTTGTCTTTGCCGCGCATAGCCTCACATGACAATGTCAGATACAGGTTACTGGAGTCAGAAATATACTGGTTATAGCGAGCTTCCAGCCGGTATTTTCTTTCGTCATCGAAATCACCAACGTATGCTCCGTCTTCCCAATCCCACCAGTAGGTCTTCTGTTGTGCTACCGTTTCGCCCAAAGTACGATAGTGCTGATTCGGATAGTACTGGGCTAACAGGCTGAGAGCCGATTCCTGAGCTGGAAATGCTTTGGCGTAACGCATACGCACCATGCCGCCGCGATCTTTGCCCTTAATGCGCGGATCGTCCGCCACCGCATAGCTATAATCCAGCGATAACGCCCCCCATTTATCCAGACTTCTGCCCATTCCCATGACCGTACTGCGATAAATTCCTGAGTTAAGGGTTCCACCATATAATGTGGTATTGCCCGGTAAACCATAACTGACGGAAGCCTGTTGGAATCCGGGTTCCTGCTGTTCTACACCAAAATAGTTTTGATATTTGCCCACAATCAAATCGTACTTCCACTGACCGGGATGAACCAGATTTGGCATGGCTGAATAAGGGATCTTTCGCTCGCTTTCGGTTCCGTCACTCTCCTTGATGGTGATGTCGATATCCCCATCGGGTGCCGGAGGATAAACATCTTTCAGAATAAAGGTTCCGGGAGAAACAAAGGTCTGGTAGATCACTTCGCCATTTTGCCGCACTTTAACTTCCGCGTTGCTACGGGCATAACCCCGTATCCACGGGGAGAAGGTACGTAGTCCATCCGGTAGCATACGGTCGTCAGAATTCAGGCTCAGGCCACGATACTTCACACTATCAAACAGCGTTGATGAAGAGGTGCTGTCACCCAAGGTCAGAAGCGAGCGCCATGCCTGAAGGCTGCGAAACGCTACCGCTCGTTCGGTATGCCATTGAGGGTTGCCCCAGGTGTCTTTCTGATACACCGGTTCATAGCGCAGGCGCCAGGCCCCGAGATTAAGGCCGGTGGTAATATCCGCATACAGGCTGTTGTTACGATCGGCATCCTGATATTTTTCACCAAGATAGCTGGCGTAATTGATGTGGTAATCGACGAACATCGCCGTTACGCCTTCATCCCAGCGGCTGGTGGCTACACCATTTTCCATATTGGAAAATAGCTCGTCAGGGATCACCAGCGTCAGGAGCTGTGCAATAGGATCGTAAAAATGCAGGATGTTCAGCCGATCCAGCGCGTTGGGCATGACGCAAGAATTGGCAGAGAATGCCATCTTCTTTACGGTTTCGTAATGTACCCCCCATTCACGCAATAGTGGAGCAGTCAGGCAGGGTTCATCGGTGCGTTGAAAATCCAGCAGCACACGTCCCCGATAGGCATCATTAACAATAACGTAGGTTTTATCCGCTTCGGCGTAGCAGACAGGCGCGACCCAAACCAGCCCCAGCAAAACAGTACGTAAGATGGAATTGATTCGATCCATGATTCATTCCGTAGGAGAGAGATAGGATGGTCGTTCAGGTTTTTGGCAAGCTTAGCCAATCAGCAAAAATGGATATTCCGGCCGTAAAAGCAATATTGCGCATATCACCTTGCTGTCCGGCCGGAAGACCCATTGTACGCAGCTCTTGGGGCGTCGGACTTGGCCATCGGTAGGCGGCCTCATCCGACGATTGGCTTTGATAAATTCAAAACCATTTACTCTTTTAGATGTTCCAGTCTTAAAGGCGATACTAAGGATAAGGATATCGCTGTGATACTCTGCCGGAAGATCATTGGTGCTTAAGCCTGAACTACGTCGAATCAGGAAGTACCCGACGATTGGTTGGTTTCAGGCATAAAACTGAGCTATCGTACTTTGCCATCAATCCAAAAGGTGCCGTAGCACCTTTTATCGATGTTTCTGTTAGCCTTTCAGGGCAGCCAGTTCGGCGCGTGCCTGATTCAGGTCGGCAGTCACTTCTTTAACATCACTCTGCTTTTCCTGAAGTTTGCTTTGGTATTTAGCCACTTTCTTTGCATCACCTTTAGCCTGAGCTTCACGCAGGTCAGCCTGTACTTCGCGTACATCTTCTTGCTTTTCGTTCAGTTTCTTTTCCAGTTTGGCAACTTTTTTCTCTGCGTCTTTAACCAGACCGCCGTTGGTGCAGTTAGCGTTCAGTTCGCTCAGCGCTTTTTTCAGGCCGGCTACTTTGTTCGCGTTACCGTATTTCTGCGCTTCTCTGATTTGGTTTTCAATGGCAGCACGTTTTGCAGCACAGTCATTACCGGCAGCTGATGCCATAGAAGAGAAACCAACGCCCATTGCCAGTACTAAAGGTAAAATCAGTAATTTCGCTTTGCTCATGTTAAAAATCCTCAATTTGCTTTTACAGTGGGGAGCTATCACTCCCCTCCCTTCCATTGCATATTAAGATTTTCGCTAATTACTTTGATACCCTACGCCTTCCTCATAAGCCTGTAGGAACGGCTTAACCGTTTGTAGTCCCTAGCTGCATTTGCAGACTGGCAATCTGCTGTTGAACCAGTGCAATCCCTTCCCGGTCGCACTGTTGCCTTAATCGCTGGCACGCCTGAGCCAATCCGGTGTCATGAACCAGATGAGCCGACCCTGCCAGCTTATGCGCCAGAGCGGCGATATTTTCCACGTTCAGCGTTTCCTGTTCTGCCTCTGTGGCTAATGCTGCCGCGTCCTCTGTCAGGCATTGTTGGAGTGTGGTGATAAATTCGGCTAATACTTCAGGCTGCTGTAAGGCGGCCGGTAAGCTGGCAACATTAAATCCCGTGGGTTCTGGTTCAGACTCAGGCTTCGGCGATGTTGTTGTCAGGGTAGCCAACTTTTCCATTAACCCTTTCAGGTTGATAGGTTTAAACAGGCAATCGTTCATGCCCGCTTGCAGGCAGGCATCATAGGCACTGTCCTGAGCATTGGCGGTTAACCCCCACACGGTAATTGCCTGGCGCTGCTGTTCCCGCTCTAACCCTCGCAGCCGTCGGGTAAAGTGGTAGCCATCCATATTTGGCATCTGGCAATCGGTGATCACTAAATCAAAGCTTTGGTTTTCACAGGCGGCCAGCGCTTCTTGCCCGTCAGTCACGGCAGTAACCTGATGCCCTAAATGGGTTAGCTGATGTGTCAGCAGCATTCTGCCTGCCCTATTATCTTCAGCGATCAAAGTACGCAGGCGTCGGCTGGTCTCATTGGTCGCTATCGTTGCAGCGGAAAGTTCCAGTGTGACCAGTCGTGGTAATGAGAGCTGTACTGTAAATTCGCTGCCAATCGCCGGTTCGCTGTTCAGGGTGATACTACCACCCATCATATTTACCAACGTTCGGCTGATATACAGCCCCAGCCCTGCGCCACTGCCAGAGTTTTCTGCCTGGGAGAATGGCTGGAATAGCCGCTGACGGGTCACTTCATCAATGCCTTTGCCGGTATCCCTTACCTGAATGCACACATCCAACCGATCGGCGCTGATTTGCTCCACCATCACACTCAGTGTCACTTGCCCCTGCTGGGTAAATTTGATCGCATTACTCACCAGATTCGATAGCACCTGCTTGAAACGCAATGGATCGACTAACACATCGCCCTGCACTTCGGCATCGATTTCCAGACAAAAATCCAGCCCTTTCTGGCGCGCTACGCCATCGAATAAACTGGCTACGGCTTCAATCAAATGGCGCAGGTCGGCTCTTTCCGGATGAAGCACCAGACGTTCAGACTCAATACGCGAAATATCCAGAATATCGCCAATCAGCGCCAATAAAGAATGCGCAGAGTCATGAGCAATATTCAGCAGTCCGTCATCCAGCGGTTCCCCCTGTCGCTGTTGGTGTAGTGCCAGTTCCAGCATGCCGATAATGGCATTAAGTGGCGTGCGGATTTCATGGCTCATGGTGGCAAGAAACGTGGTTTTAGCCCGATTGGCGGCATCAGCCCGCTCTTTGGCCTGTTGCAGCTCGCTAATCAGCCGTTCCCGTTCGGTGATATCAAACCAGCCGCCGACTTTATTCCCGGCATAATCTGCATTATTCATCAGCAGCATACTCCACTGCTGAAGGGTTCGTTGCTGCCCCGATACTTCCCAGCTGCGGGTAATAAACAGCGCATTCGGATCGCTGTCATCGGGATATAAAACCATATCCGCCGCACTCGACTGGCTTAAGTGATAATGAGACAGCGACTGACCAACCGCCTGAGGCGGCACATCGCCAACCGCGCGGTGAAAATGGCTGTTGGCGGCGACAATGCGCTCATTGAAATCCGTAAGATAAACCGGTAGCGGCAGCGCATCCAACAGTGCCTGCTGCTGGCGCTGTAACGCGGTACGTAAACGTCGACGGCTAATCAGTAAAACTAACAGCGACAGCAGCAATAACAGCACCAGCACCGTGAACAACAGTGGATAATACTCTGCCAGCCGATCTTTTTTGTTATCCGCTACTTTCATTAAATAGGCTTTGCTATACCAGTTGCGGGTCATGGCATGCATCTCTTCCGGCGGAATATTCAGCAGCGCTTTGTCGAGAATGGTCGCCAGCGGATACTCATTTTCTGATATTCCCATCACAAAGCGCGCCGGCTCGGTTTCTAAACCACGGATAATTTTTAAGTCCGCCATCTGGTCGTGAGAAAGCAGAAAATCGGCGCTAATCATTGGCAGCACTAAGGCATCCGCACGGCCAGCCATTAAAGCATCGATGCCATCCTGTGGTGAATCCACCGGTAAGATACGGCTTGTGGCGTACTGCTGTTTCAAAAACGCCTCCAGCGGATGCCCCTTAACCAGAGCAATTTGCCGTAACTCTGCTTTATCCTGCGCTTTTTCATGCCCGACCAGCACCCAGGAGCTAAACAGGTATGAGCGCGTGGTTAAAAGCCCATTAGGCCATACGGTATCAAGAGTAACGCCAGCAACCACATCCGCTTTGCCCGATTTAACCTCCTCCAGCGAATGGCGCAGGGTATTGGCCCGAATCACATCAAATTTCAGTCCGGTTCGGTTGGTGATCTCTTCCATGATATCGGCAGTCAACCCACGAAAATTCCCCTGCGCATCAAAAAAACTCAGCGGTGGAAAATCATCATTTACGACTACCCGTACCCTGGGGTTCTCCTCTATCCATTTGCGCTCCAGCGAAGTAAACAATAAATGGCGAGCGTTAGCCGTTTCCGGGCTTCCGCCATTCCAGCGACTTTGAATAGCAGCATTGGTTCGATCGGGAATAATGGTCAAGACGGAATTTAGCGCTTTTACCAGTCTGGTATTGTTGCCAGCGACCGCAAAGGAAAAGCCATCAACATCCTCCTGAGGTAACAGCTGGAGCCGTAAATTATTCAGATTGGACTGATTAATTAAATATTGAGCTGAGGTAGCGTCACCAATAAAGGCATCCAGATTGTTAAACGACAGAGCTTCCAGCGCACGCCTTGGCGAATCATAAACCTGATATCCGCCGGAATAACGACCGGTTAACGCTTTACGGTTGCTGTAGAGCCGTTCAATAGCAATTCGCTGTGGTGGTTTATCATGCAGCAGGCTGTCGGTACGTTCCACCAATGCCGGCACCGCCGTCAGGTAGGGCTGAGTCAGTAATAGCTTATATTTTTTCGCCTCTTCACTACCGGCATTACCAATCAAATCAACCTCACCGTTAGCCAACGCCTGCATCAGTAATGCTTCACTATTGTAGTAACGCACGCGAATCTGAACGTTAAGGCTATAGGCAATAATGCCGAGGTAGTCACCATTAATACCGCCGTAATCCTGTACGCCGGAAGTAATGTCATAAGGGGGATAGTTAGGTGCTGAAGTGCCATATACCAGGGTACGCTTTTGGCGTAGCCACTGCCAGTCGCTGCCATTCAGCGCTGGTTCGGGCAGTTGTACCTGTTCACGACTGACCAGATTCACTTCCCGAAATAGTGGTGGCTCGTCTGCCAGCGCCGTAAAACACCAGAATAAGAGAATAAAAAATAACTTATTGAGCTTCATCAGGCGGCTCGCTGATAGAATGATTGTCGAAAAAAGTGACCAGTTCTTCTGCACTGCTCAACTGCAACTTTTCCATCAGGCGTGACTTATAGGTACTGATGGTTTTATTACTGAGTATCAACCGGTCAGCAATGTCTTTGTTGCTTAATCCTTCAGATAAATAGCGTAAAACGGTTAATTCACGGTCGGACAGACGCGCCAGTGCATGCTTATCTTTTTCTTCCGGCTCTACAACTCGCTGCAACGCTTCTGTCATAAAAGCAGGGAAACAGTGATAGCCCTGTAGTACCAACTGACACATAGAAGCCAGTTGGCTGATGTCTTGATCTTTACCAAAAAAGCCGCTGGCTCCGGCACGCCATGCGCGTTCAGCATAGGTTTCTGCCGGTAAGCTGGTATAGATGATAACTTTGCAGGGATTTTCTAACTGACGCAGATGCTGCAAAATTTGCAGACCATCCATCTTGTTCAGCATGATATCCAGAATCACCAACTGCGGCTGTTTCTCTTTTATCTGCGCCAACGCGGTTATGCCATCGGTCGCACTGATAATGGTGTTATCGCCTAAAGGAGCAAGAATTGCTTTAACCGCAAAACAGATTGCCGGGTGATCGTCGACAATTAACCAGGTATTCATTGCCATATCCTTATTCAGCGCAAAATTCCATTCATAATACAATCCAACTATTATGATGATTCTAACAGTGAATTGATAATTGCTGCACACCCTTATTTATATTCTATTTCTAACGCTTTCCCGCTTTATTAATACAGCAAAATTAATTTCAAATTGAAATTATTAAATACTATATTTCACGTCAGAATGATTAAAATAGAATGGAGAAAAGAATAATGAAAGAATATATGACTAATGCCAGTAACTGAAGGTAACTGGCATTGTTGCGGTTTTACTTTGACAGAGAATAGAGCCAATAGAACAATAATTAGACAATGTTATGCTTTTTTCTATCAATCAGACTTTTTCAAGCAGATCCGCTTGCCCTAAACAGCGTTTTATTGTGCTCATATTGGCTTTCATATGTTCGCTGATTTCTTGAGTGGATTCCCCGGTTTGATAGCGAGTAATAATTTCTTCCATCGCTTCCGGCTGATATGCAATATAGATGTATTTTTGCTGAAATGTTTTATCGCATGCAACACATTGATAACGTTGGGCGCCAGTACTCCCCTTACCATGCTTACGAATATGTTCCTTTTGACCGCAGTATTTACATTCCGGTGTCGTCGCTAATTTGTATGCATCCCATACCATATAAACCTCCCGTGAATTACTTTATCTGACAGTTCGCATCATGCCGGATGGAACTGCTCGCTATCCAGATAGTTTTTACCTTTTCCTGATTAAACACAGGCTACAGCCATTACTGTCAGGGGCAGTTAGTTAACTCATATAAATACAAAAAACAAATTCCTCCCGTCGTTAAAATAATCCGGCAAACTTTTAACACCATAAAAACCAAGAGAAAATAACCACATTAAATTAATAGCTAAAAAGTTAGCAACTCCTTAACCAATAAGGATTATAAGCCGATTTCAGCGTAAAAGACTTTGATAATCAACAAATTCAATAGCACTATATATGAATAAAAAACCAACACAATAGATCGAACAAAATGGATTTAACAATGTATTACTCGACAAATCAATCTTAAAATAACAATTAAAGATTTTAATCTTGATTAATAACAGAAAGTCAAAATAATAGATCGAGATAGACAAAAAAATGAATGATAAATTTCGAAACAAAAAAACACACATAGAGAATTAAATTAAGGTCAAAAAATCGACAAAAAACAAAATATAAAAAACACTTTAATCAGAAACAAACCAATTATTTTAATAATAACCTAACTAACAATTGCAAAATCTCGAGAATCATTGAGCATTAATTTATGTTAAAATTCAAAATAAATAATTATAAACAGGCACACATTCAGATAAAAAAGGCGCTTTAAGCGCCTTTTTTAGTTTTTAAATGAAAGCTTAACAACAGGTTGGTTTAATCATTCTTTTTCACTGAAGCAGAAACTTTGCCAACGCTGGCGTTACCATTGGTGCCAGCCGAACAGGATGATGAATCTCATAACCACACACCAGACTAATCAGCTCAGGTTTTGCAAATTCCTAACCTAAAAACTCAAACCTGATGGGCTGTGGTGACGTATCTTTTGTCATACCGGCTATAAACGAAATGGCAGGTAATCCGGAAAACAGGCTTCAACACGCCAGTAGTCTTACATGCATCCGGCACAGCTACCACAGCGCCAGTCCTGTGGGTTAATCGCCCGATAGAAAAATCGAACATCTTCTTCATCGATGGGCAGGCCGTTATCCACAAAACAGTCTGCCAGCCAGTCGATGTTTTCCAGAATCCAGTCATCCTCATCCCGCCCTTCGGCAAACAGTTCATTTTCCGGATCGATAATGTAATAGATGCCGTAGGTTCCCATGTCTTTATCCTTGCGGTTTTCCGGCAGAATAAAAGGACGTTCAAGATAGGTGATGTGCCATTCGCCGTGACACAAAAGATTACCGGATCGTCCCCAGCGGGCGATAAATGGATTTGTATTCATTGCATGGTTTATCTGAAATAAATGACCTGGCAGATAGCCGGGTTTGTACGATACGATATTATGGCTGAATCAATTACCAACAAGATAGAGACAATTGCCCACTATTTTTCTATTTCTGAAAATCGACGTTTAAATCACGGATAGAGGCATAAATAACAGATGACTGGAGAAGGTGTTTTGATGTCATTCTGTATGGTTTATGGCTAAAATTTCCCGGTATAAAAAGCATTTGGTCATCCCAACCATCAGGATGACCAACGCCAAAACCACTATTCAGGCCTGAGGCAACACACCTAAACCCGTTCGATCACCATCGCAATACCCTGCCCGCCACCAATACACAAGGTTGCCAGACCTAATCCTTTGTCATAGCTATGCAGCGCATGAGTTAGCGTCACCAGAATACGTGCACCGCTGGCACCGATTGGATGACCAAGGGCAATAGCACCGCCATTGACGTTGACTTTTTCCTGATCGAAACCAAGGTCGCGTCCTACCGCCAGGAACTGGGCGGCAAAGGCTTCGTTAGCCTCTATCAGATCAATATCTGCCAGCGTTACTCCTGCCATTTTCAGTGCTTTGCGCGTGGCCGGAACCGGGCCCAGCCCCATCACATCGGGTTCCACACCGGCAGAAGCCCAGCCGCGAATGCGTGCCAGTGCCGGAATACCCCGTGCTTTGGCTTCATCTTCACGCATCAGAACCAATACGGCTGCCGCATCATTGATCCCGGAAGCATTACCGGCGGTTACCGTGCCGTCGGGCAGGAACGCCGGACGCAAGCCAGCCAGTGATTCCATGGTGGTGTCACCGCGCGGATACTCATCCTGATTGAACAGAATGGTTCCTTTACGACTTTTGATTTCAATCGGGGTAATTTCTGCCGCAAACCGACCGCTGTTAATCGCCGCTACCGCTTTTTGTTGAGAAGCCATTGCAACAGCATCCTGCTCTTCACGCGTCAGACCATAGCGTTTAGCGATATTTTCTGCCGTAATTCCCATATGGTAGTCATTAAAGGCACACCACAGACCATCTTTAATCATTGAGTCAACCAGGGTGCCGTTGCCCATACGATAGCCCTGTCGCGCTTTATCCAACAGATAAGGTGCAGCACTCATATTTTCCATACCACCGGTCACCATCACCGAGCTACAGCCGGCCAGAATCGACTGGGCACCCAGCGCGACGGTTTTTAAACCAGAACCGCAGACTTTATTTACGCTAAACGCCGGTATTTCAATGGATAACCCTGATTTAACGGCGGCCTGACGAGCCGGGTTTTGTCCCAACCCCGACTGCAAGACATTCCCCAAAATCACTTCATCGACATTCAGGTCGTCAGGCAATTTGCTCAAACAGTCAGCAATGGTGGTTGCCCCTAAATCTACTGCGGGAACCGAGGCTAACGTGCCACCAAATTTACCAATGGCGGTTCTTTTGGCCTGAACAATAACAACAGACTCTCTCATCTTAATGCTCCTCAGTTAACCTGCATTGGCCGTAATTCAGGGGAAACGGTAAAGTTGGCTTCTGTCAGCTCACGCAGTTTATCCACCGTCGTGTCATCACTGATTTCAATTAACACCATCTGTTGATTGATAAAGCTAAACACCGCCAGCTCGGTGACCACCATGCTAACTTTGCCCTGCGCTGTCAGTGGAAAGTGACAGCGATGCAGCAGTTTAGCACCACCGTCTTTGGCGTTATGCTCCATGGCGATAATCACTTTTTTCGCCCCTACCACCAGATCCATCGCGCCGCCCATGCCCGGTACCATTTTTCCCGGTACGACCCAGTTTGCCAGATTAGCCTGCTCATCAACCTGTAAGCCACCCAACACGCAGAGATCCACATGACCGCCGCGAATCAAAGCAAATGAAAACGCGCTGTCAAACATGGCCGCCCCCGGCAACATACCGCAGGGCTGTCCACCGGCATTCACCAGATTAGGATCTTCCTGCGTTATTGGCCCAAGACCGAGAAAACCGTTTTCTGACTGCAACGTCACCTGTACATCGTCCGGTAAATAGTTCGCCACCTGAGTGGGTAAGCCAATCCCCAGATTCACTACATCACCATCTTTCAGCTCTTTCGCTACGCGACGGGCAATAATTTCTTTTGCATTCATTGGTTGTCCCCCTGATAAAGATGGTCGACTAAAGCCGCAGGTGTCATGACATAATCGGGCTCAATGTCGCCTATCTCTACTAACTGGTCGCATTGAGCAACCACTTTATCGGCCGCCAGCGCCATGATGGGATTAAAGTTACGCGCAGTGAGCGAGTACAGCAGGTTACCCATACGGTCGGATTTCGCCGCCTGCAAAATCGCTAAATCGGCACGCAATGGTAATTCCAACAGATAGGTCACCCCATCAATCACCATTTTTTGTTTGTTCTCTTCTACTACGGTGCCAACGCCAGTAGGGGTTAAAAATCCGCCCAGACCGGAACCACCACAGCGGATTCGTTCAATCAATGTCCCCTGAGGAACCAGCTCCACATCCAGATCCCCAGCGATCATCCGCCGTCCGGTTTCCGGATTAGTACCAATATGAGAAGCAATCACTTTCTTAACCTGACCGCTAACAATCAGTGGGCCTACACCGGTCTCGGTAAAACCGGTGTCATTACCAATAATCGTCAGGTCACGTACCCCTGACTTGAGAATTTCAGCCACCAACAGCGCTGGAGTACCGATCCCCATAAAGCCGCCAAACATGATGGTCATACCATCACGTAAGCTCTCGCGAAACGTTGCGGCATTCATTAATTTGTTATTCATGGTTATTCTCCTGCTGAATAACGACAACAGCGATCCCGCTGCCCATTCAGACTGATATGAGCATTTCAGGTGCACTATTTTGATTAACGGGTATCACGGCGGTGCGGCGAACGGTAAATGCTTTACCGCCGTTGACGAAGGCTGATTAGATATCCATGTCCATGATGGCGGAACTTAATCCTTTGCCATGCATATCCAGTGCCAGTGAGCGGGTCACTCCCCCACCCAGTGCGCCATACATCACAAAGTTCAACGCCCCAATGGCAGGCAGTTCATAACGCACCACCTCGCCCTTAACAATATCGGCAAAATAGGCTTTTACTTTTTCCGCCGTGACGGCATTTTTCAGGGTTTCATAATCATCCTGCGAGTAGGCAATCAGCGAGATATTTGAGGTGTTCCCTTTATCGCCGGTACGGGAGTGAGCAATTTCACGTAATTTCATGATTAGATCTCCAGATAATCAACGGTGGCCGTGGCTAAATTGCGTGAAATCAGGGTTGAATCCATCGCCAGAATCTCTTTAACCGATTTGGTTGCGCCACCGCCGCCGGCAGGGCCGTTGGTGTACAGCGTTTCGACTTCATTCCCCACTTTAGCTGCCAGTGCTTTAGTAGCACAACGAGCGGCTACGCGAGCACGCACTTCATAAGGCTGACTGCTTTGGGATAAGGTATCGCCATGCAGTGAATTAACCCCAATCAGGTCGTAGCGCACGTCTTCCGGCTCAAAGCCGCACAGGGCAAAGCGCTCTTTTACAATCTCCAGCGCCAGCTTGCCGCGTGCAACCGCCCCCGGCCCTGCGTAAGAGATTTCCCCTTCGCCAATAAAGCCATCCTGATAGCCTACAGATACTTTCAGGGTATTCGTACGTTCAAAGCCATTACCACCGCGAACCTCAACCCGATCCGGGCCAGCCTGTGTGAATGTCACATGGGAGAAATCCGCCACCACGTCCGGTGTCAGATAGCGATCCGGCTGATGAATTTCATACAGCATCTGCTCTTTGCAGGTATCTACCGTGACGTTACCGCCGGAACCGGCAACTTTAGTGATGGTTGCATTGCCCTGTTCGTCTATTTCGGCAATCGGGAAACCCAAACGAGCCAGCCCCGGAACATCTTTAAACCCGGGATCGGCATAATAACCACCGGTGATCTGACCGCCACACTCCAGCAGATGGCCAATGATGGTGCCTTTACCCAGCATTTCCCAATGGTCTGCCTGCCAGCCGAATTCGTGCATCATTGGCGCAAGAAACAGTGATGGGTCAGAAACACGGCCGGCAATCACAATATCCGCACCGTTGTTCAGTGCCTGCACCATGGCTTCAGCCCCCATGTAAGCATTGGCAGAGATAATCTGTTTGTTGCACTGGGAAATCGGTTTGCCAATTTCATCCAGCTTCACATCGCTATCCATTGCCATACCCAGCACATCATCACCGCTGACGATGGCAATTTTTAACCTCTTCGCCCCCAGAGAACGGGCGATTTCTGCCACCAGTTTTCCGGCATATAAAGGATTTGCCGACCCCATATTGGTAATGATTTTTATCCCTTTTTCAATACAGATCGGCAGTACTGCATGCATTCGGTCTGCCAGTAATTCATTGAAACCTTTGGTGGGATCCGCCGCCTTTTGTTTCTGACCAATGGCAATGGTGCGTTCCGCTAAGCATTCAAATACCAGATACTGAATGTCACCTTTCTGAGCCAGTTCGACTGCGGGTTCGATACGGTCACCGGCATAGCCGGCTCCGCCACCAATTCTTATTGTTTTCATATCACTACACCTAATCTGACTATTTAATTAAATCGGGAATATGCCAATCACCACCGCGGCCAGCGTCATCACAATCGATGCTGCCCACAGGAAGAAGAATGAGAACTTCTGATGTTCTCCCAGATCGATACCCGCTAGCCCCACCAGCAGGAAGGTCGCCGGCGTTAATGGACTGACCGGGAAACCGGTGGTCATTTGCCCCAGAATCGCGGCCTGACCCATTTCCATTACCGGAACGCCCAGTTCCTGACCCGCTGTAGCCATAACAGGCAAAATGCCGAAGTAGAAGGAATCCGGGTCAAAGATCATGCTTAACGGCATGGCGAACAGGCCGATAATGAAGGGGAAGTGAGAAGCCGATTCAGCAGGTATATGGGTCGCTACGTAAGAGGCCATTTCTTTCAACATGCCGGACTCTTTCATCACGCCGGTGAAGATACCGGCGGCAAACAGGATACCGGCCATCATCAGTGCCGATTTGGCATGAGCATCAATACGTGCTTTTTGTTGGTCTTGTTTACGGTAGTTAATCAGCAACGCAATGATGGTACCGAACATAAAGCAGATAATCGGGTCAACTTTACCGCTGATCATGGTGCCAAGAACAATAACTACCAGACCTATGTTCACCAGAAACAGATGTGGACGACGGATAGCGCGTTCTTCATCAGTCAGTTGAGTGCCCTGATGTTCAAAATCACCCGCCGGTGCCATACCTTTGCTATAACCCAGACGACGTTCTTCACGTTTGCCCAGCAGCCAGGCGCAAACATACACAAAGGTCAGGCCAGTCAACATCACCGGTAATACCGGCAGGAACAGTTCCATTACCGGAATTTGCAGTGATGAAGCAGCTCTCAGGGTCGGGCCACCCCACGGCAGCATATTACAAACCCCTGCCGCCATCGCAACCGAACAGGCCAGAACCCGGGGATCCATTTTCAGGCGCTTATACAGTGGCAACATTGCCGGGATAACCACCAGAAAGGTTACCGCGCCGGAACCATCCAGATGAACAATAGAGGCCAGCACCGCCGAACCTAAGGTAATACGGGACGGCTTATTACCAACGACTTTCAATACCTTATCAATAATTGGATCCAGCATGCCGGCATCGGTGAGAATGCCGAAAAACAGGATGGCAAACACAAACATACCGATAACCGGTGCAATATTTTTTACGCCTCCTACCGCAAACTTATTGACGGCAGAAACATCAAAGCCCGCCAGCAGCGCCATGACGATAGGAATAGCGATAAGTGCCGCCATCGGGGACATTTTCTTGGTCATTATTACTGCCAGTACGGCAAGAATAGTGAGTAGGCCAAACAGAGCGATCATAGATGATCTCCTATCCTTATTATTATGAGGAAACTAAGAGGTAAATAAATATCGGGATTAATTCATTATTGTTTCCACCATACTAGCGGTAATAAAAAAACAGGGAAATTCAATAAACAAATAGTGGCATCCAAAAGATGAATGGTTGATTAAATAGGAATGAGGTACCCATCACAATACAAGAAAGGTAGATAGCATATATAATAACGCCCAGGAGAAAACAACGCCTATGAATTTATCAATCAAACAGTTTAGGGCTTTTTTAGCCCTGTGCGAACACCGTCATTTCACCCGTGCAGCGGAATCTATATTCCTTTCGCAACCGGCATTTAGCCATCTGATTTACTCTATTGAGAAGGCAGTGGGTGTTCGGCTATTTGACCGCAATACTAAACGCGTTGAACTCACCGCAGACGGTATCGTATTCCAAAGTATTGCCGCCGATATGATGCGCGAATTTAATTTAGGGCTGTCGCGCTGGCATGACCATATTAATAGCGAACAATTTAAAATATCTCTTGCTGCACTCCCTTCAATTACCGTGAAACTGTTGCCGGATTATATTGAATACTTTAATCAGATCGAGCCTAAAGCGACCTTTGAAGTCAAGGATTTACCTTCAGACTATTGCGTGTCAGCAGTAATGAATGAGGCGGTAGATCTGGGGATCGTTGGTTTTTTGCCTAAAGATCCTAACGTTGAAAGCCATAAAATTCATACTGAAAAGTATTTCATCGTGTTTAACAAGAATCATCCGCTGGCTAAAAAATCCGTCATTACGTTAGAGGATATCAGCCGAAATAATACAATTATCCGCTTTGGCCCAACCACCAGCATCTATCAATCGTTGCACGTTAATATTATTAATAATGAAAGCGTTGAATATATTGAAATAGAGCAGTTGAGCACTTTATTTGGCCTGTTGCTCTCTAATTCCGGTATTACCTTTCTTCCTGAATTAACATTATATATGTTTCAACATCCGGATATTTTAGTAAAACCTATTAGCGGAGGAAATCTTATCCGTGAAATTTATATTATTAAGAAAAAAGATAAAGAGTTGTCAAAAATAAGCCATAAATTTTATGATTTTCTGTTACAAACTCAGCGTATTTCTTAATAATAAGAAATAAAACTACGTTACTTTGTTAACAGAATCACTAAATTTTATGCCGTACCCCATTTCCATTTTAATGAATTATTGTCCGCTATCGGAGTAACATCGGATGTCCCACCAATCACAATTAAAATTATTATGTCTTTTGTTTGGGCTATTAACCCCCATTGCCGGATTTGCAGCAGATATTGATGGTTCAAGCCTCAGCCTGGCGTGGGGGATCCCGTTTGTGGGTATTTTGCTTTCCATCGCCTTGTGTCCGCTGCTTATTCCCACTATCTGGCACCATCATTTTGGTAAAATTACTGCCCTGTGGTCGATACTGTTTCTGATTCCGTTCGCTATGACTTTTGGCATGGATAACAGCGTGGGGCTGGTTGCCCATGCTATGTTTGCTGAATATATTCCGTTTATTATTTTGCTGTTCTCACTGTTTACCGTTTCCGGTGGCATTCTGGTGAAAGGCAATTTGCATGGTTCTCCGGCATTAAATACCGGGTTACTGGCGATTGGCGCACTGTTGGCTTCATTGATGGGAACCACCGGCGCCGCCATGCTGCTGATTCGTCCATTAATTCGTGCCAATGACAACCGTAAGCATCGGGTTCATGTGATTATTTTCTTTATCTTCCTGGTGGCCAATATTGGCGGTGGGCTAACGCCGCTGGGAGATCCGCCGCTGTTTATCGGTTTCCTGAAAGGGGTCGACTTTTTCTGGACTGCCCGACATATGCTCATGCCGGTGCTGATTTGTACCCTGGTGCTGCTGACGCTGTTTTATCTGGTAGATAGCTATTACTACAAACGTGAAGATGAGATAGAACCGCGAGATCCAACGCCGGACTCTAAGCTACGCCTCTACGGTAAAGTTAACTTTATTCTGCTGTTTGGCGTGGTGGCCAGCGTGCTGCTTTCCGGCTTCTGGAAACCGGGCATCGAGTTCAGCGTACTGGGTGTGCATATTGAATTACAAAACATCGCCCGCGACCTGCTGCTGTTAGTGATTGCTGGTCTGTCGATGATGCTGACCGCCAAACAGATACGTTCCTCCAATCAGTTTAACTGGGAACCGATTCTGGAGGTAGGCAAACTGTTTGCCGGTATCTTTATCACCATTGGCCCGGTATTAGCTATTTTACGCGCTGGTCACCAAGGCCATATGGCGGGTTTAGTCTCGCTGGTTTCCGATCCTCAGGGGGCACCAATTAATGCCATGTACTTTTGGCTGTCCGGTGCATTATCTGGCTTTCTGGATAATGCGCCGACCTATCTGGTGTTCTTTAATTTAGCCGCCGGTGATGCGGCAACCCTGATGGGGCCAATGCAGCAAACACTGCTGGCCATTTCGATGGGTTCCGTATTTATGGGCGCCCTGACTTACATCGGTAATGCACCAAACTTTATGGTGAAAAGTATTGCCACTCAAAGCGGCATTAAAATGCCAAGCTTCTTTGGCTATATGAAGTGGTCGTTTGGAATTCTGATACCGTTATTTTTAGTGCTGACAGTGATTTTCTTTTTGGGTTAAGCAATATATTAAAATGCCCATAGTTAAAGCTTGAGTAAATTTCGTCCACTAATAGTTCAGTGCTCAACTCACCAACTGTGCAAGTGGCCGAGCAAGGGGCGTTAAAAGGCGAACGCCCCCTGCACCCCCGCGCCTTCGCACCCGAATCCAGGTCGCCTGACGGCGACTTCCCTCCGCCTTCGTTCGGGCTTACACACCGACACTGATTCGCTCCAGGCGAAGCAGTGCCTCGCCAAACATCCCTGTTTGGCGTGCTACCCTCTCTCAGTTGTCGGCTGAATTCCAGTGCTCTGATAGAAAAACAAAAGACCAAAGACCAAAGACCAAAGACCAAAGACCAAAGACAAACCGATAATATCGACTAATGGTATATGCGCTACACCATCCACTTAGTCATCCGTCATCACATAATAATTCAACGCCTGATGCTCAGCAGTAAACAGCTCTCCCGGCGTCAGGCCGGTAAAAAAACGACAGGTTTTAATAAAGTGAGGTTGGTCGGTGTAACCCTGTTCCAGAGCGCTATCCAGCACCGGGTGTCCGGCCAATATCTGGCGTAGAGTATGTTGGAAACGTGCAGTGCGGCAGAAGTAGCGGGCATCAACGCCAATAAAGTGACGAATACGCCGTTCCATAGTACGAGGGTTAAGTGCCAGCGCTTCACGAACCGTAGAGACATGCTCGCCATAATAGAGACGATTCGCCGCCAGTGTCATATGCGGAAGATGCATCAGGCTATCCCCCAGCATCTGTACCAACCAGCGCTCCAGCCGGTAAACCTGACTGATAAAAGGAATGCCCAACAGCAGTGGTGTCGGGTGCTTTAATCGAATATCAGCTAAAAATAGCGGGTTATCACTCAATTCTTCCAGCGATAAGCCAAACAGCGGGAATGTCGTACCGCAGCGCAGGCGCGCCGAAATAAACCTGATATCTGGCTGCCCTGCGGCTGAACTTAGCCGCAGACGGCAACGGCGTGGGCTAAGCAGCACCATATCCCCCGTTTTAACCAGATAGCGGCTAGTCATAATGCCGCTCTCGGCAGCCATAACATCCAGCAGCAGATTTCCACCCAAATTACATAGCAACTCACCGCCGGTTCCGGGAAACAGTTCCGGCAATGCCACACTGGCTGGCAAATGCCAATGCCAGTAACGCGCTATCCACGGGGATAGCGCATTACAAGGCTCTGCGGTTTGCCTCAGCATATTGGCTTACGCCCGGTTAGCATTGGCCATTGCGGTCTGTTCATCCAGACTGTCTCCGCTGCGAAATCCCAACCCCGGATGGGTATCAAAACGCACCACGCCGATTTGCATCCGCCCTCTGGCAGCCTCAACCACACGCGCTACACCCTGATGACCAAATCCGGCACATAATTCAATGGCACTAATCCCCTCTTGATGCAATTCATCTAACAGATTGCAAGCCTGCTGGTAGCTGCTGACAGCGATAGTTTTCAGGTGAATCTTTGGCGTTTTCACCCACGCGCTATTGGTTTGTGGATCCGCATCGGGTGCAGTAAAAATAAACGCTGCTTTAAATACATCAGTCATTGAGCTATCTCCATATTAGTGATGACTCGCTAACTGTATGGTTTGTTCAGTGAATAAGATTGTACCAAACCGACACTGCCCCACTATTTTTTAAGTAATCTACGACTTATAGCGCAACGCCTCGATCAGCAATGAGAAAGCAGTGGTATGCTGTCGGCGGCTTGGATAATAGAGATAATAACCGGAGAAAGGCGCACACCATTCATCCAGCACCCGAATCAAACTGCCATTAGCAATTTCATATTTGACCGAATCTTCAGGAACAAAAGAGATCCCCAGACCAATAACCGCCGCTTCAATACGCTG
This sequence comes from Limnobaculum allomyrinae, assembly GCF_016649425.1. GTDB lineage: Bacteria > Pseudomonadota > Gammaproteobacteria > Enterobacterales > Enterobacteriaceae > Limnobaculum > Limnobaculum allomyrinae. The sequence continues at coordinate 169,678 of NZ_JADRCR010000002.1, read as the reverse complement.
GCGCAGCGTGTTAAATGTAAGCTGTCCGTCAACCCGCACTTTTAACTCCTGCCCCTGTTTTTCAAATTCCCAGGCATAAAGGCCGCCCATTGTCGGCAAGCGCATATTGATACAACGATGATTTTGCAGATCCTGCGGCGTAGTGGGAATACCATACTTTTCCAGATAAGAGGGAGAAGCCACGACCACCAGCCTGACATCCGGCCCGATGCGTACGGCTACCATGTCTTTGGCTACTTGCTCACCCAGGCGAATACCGGCATCGAAGCGTCCGGCAACAATATCGGTCAATGTGTTGTCGACGGTGATCTCCACATGAATATCCGGATACTCCACCAGAAAAGTACGAAGCACCGGCCAAAGGATAGAATCAACCGCATGCTCTCCGGCAGTGATACGAATATTCCCGGCCGGACGTTCACGCATATCCCTCAACGCATTGAGTTCATTTTCAATTTCAGCAAACTTTGGCTCCAGGCTCTCCACCAGTTTTTCACCCGCTTCGGTTGGTGCCACGCTGCGGGTAGTACGCGTTAGCAGGCGTATCTCCAGCCGCTCCTCCAACCCACGAATAGCATGACTCAATGCAGATTGTGATACCCCCAATTTAGCCGCCGCTTTGGTAAAGCTCCGCTCTCTGGCGACCACCAAAAATGAGATCAGATCGTTGAAATTCTCTTTTAGCATCGTACACCCGGCTATTTATCCGTTGATATTGCTTCACTATATCGATTGATGAATTCAATTCATATACACATGCGCATTTATCTATCTAATCCTCAGGCTGACCATTTGTTACCTTTCTGTCACCGACATGATTAGTCCCCCTCATCGCAGGAGAAGATAAAATGCAAAAACGTAAACTGGGTAACACTGGTCTGGAAGTATCTGCTATTGGTTTAGGCTGTATGGGAATGAGCTTCGGCTACGGCCCTGCAACGGACAAGCAGGAGATGATCTCCCTGTTGCATAAAGCCGTCGACCTCGGCGTGACCTTTTTCGATACCGCTGAGGTATATGGCCCCTATACCAATGAAGAACTATTGGGAGAGGCACTATCACCGCTGCGGGATAAAGTCGTGATTGCCACTAAATTTGGTTTTCAGCCCGACCCTAATGGTGGCCCACGATGGATTGGCCTTAACAGTCGGCCTGAACACATTAAGAAAGTGGCAGAAGCCTCACTTAAACGCCTGAAAACCGATGTTATCGATCTGTTTTACCAACATCGGGTTGACCCCAATGTCCCCATTGAGGATGTGGCCGGTGCGGTTCAGGATCTGATTAAAGAAGGTAAAGTGAAGCACTTTGGTCTGTCAGAGGCCGGTGCCGGAACGATTCGCCGTGCGCATGCGGTTCAGCCCGTCGCAGCATTACAGAGTGAATATTCACTGTGGTGGAGAAAACCAGAACAGGAGATCTTACCCCTGTTGGAAGAGTTAGGTATTGGGTTGGTGCCATACAGCCCACTGGGTAAAGGCTACCTTACCGGCAAAATTAATGAAAATACCCAGTTCGACAGTAGCGACTTCCGCAATACCCTGCCGCGTTTTACCCCACAGGCGTTGAAAGCCAATCAGGTACTTATCGCGCTGATACAGGATATCGCACAGCAAAAAGGTCTGACTCCGGCGCACATTGCGCTGGCCTGGCTGCTGGCGAAAAAACCATGGATTGCACCGATTCCTGGCACCCGTAAACTGGAACGTTTGGAAGAGAATATTGGCGCGGCTAATGTGACGCTCAGTACCACCGATCTGCAAGAAATCGATAGTGCGGCTGCAAAAGTTGAACTGACTGGTGAACGTTATCCTGAAGCGCTGGAAAAGCTGACCGGACTCTGATTTAAAACAAACCCCGCCGGGACAAACTCGACGGGGGTTATTTATGTTTGTATTCGGTCACTTTTTTAAACCGGACGCGGCGTAACCCGAACCGGTTGCCCGCCCTGGTTTATCATCTGAGACTTCCAGTAGAAGCGTGGAGGTAAATCAGAAGTCAACGTAAATGAAGCCTGTTTCAGAAAAGTATGAACAAATCCTGCCAGCTCAACCAGCGCAAAATCTTTACCTCCGCATATGCGAGGCCCGTGGCTAAATGAGATACCAATACCGCTCTCTTTATCATTTAGGGGAGAGTTATTGTCATCCCTGAGGTTGAGTTCAGCCGGGCTCTGATAGATGTTTTGGTTGCGCATAATACCAATAAACGAAATGATAATATTTTGTCGTTCGCTGATTTCATCGCCACCAATTCTATCCTTACCTAATGCCTGCCGAATAATGATAGGTATTGGTGGATACAGGCGCAGCGCTTCAGAAATAAAGGTCATCAACCCCGGCATTTGGCTCAGCTGTTGCCAGTTAGTCGGATGAGGATGATTTATCACTTCCTGATAAAGCTTTTCTTGCTGTTCAGGGTAGCTCGCAAGCAGGTAACACACCCAGCCGATCGTCGCCGCCGTTGACTCTGAACCTGCCGCTAAAAACGCCATCAGTTCATCTTCCAGTATCACCTGATTTTCCGGCTCGGCTTCCGCCTTAAGAATACGTTCTAATAGCGGGTTGGTATATTTGGGATCTCTGAATATTTGCAGATCTGCGTTAACCTGTTGGCGCAGTGCCCGTAGTTTAACCAGCCGTCTCCGGTGTTGAGTATTCAGTGTACCTGCCGGTATAAAAGAGAATTCCGAGCTAAATTCCATCAACTCTGCAATGTTATCAATATTCATGCCGGACTCTTCCAGTGAAACCGGGAAGAAACTCTCAAGAAATACCGCCATGGCCATGTGACGAAATATGCCGTCATCCAGCGTTGTCTGCCCGGCGCGACTGTTATCAATTAGCTGCGCCAACCCTCGCTGTGCATGGTGAATAGAGAGTTTGACCGTTTGCCTGTCATCAAAACGATTTAAAAATGGCTGGGTTAAATTTTTATGCAGCTTCCAGATCTGACCATTTTCAAAAAAACGTGATGCTCCCAAAGCCTGTTTGAACCATGCCATGTTTTTTTCATAGTTCTCATAGTTACGGCGTAAAACATACTCGGCATCCTCTCTGTTTTGAATAATCAAAGTCGGTACGCCATTGAGCTCAAGAGAAACATTCTTACCATTCTGCTCATCGGCTAACGAGTATAAATAATGACAAATATCCGTACTTAAGTGGTGCATCTTGCCTCTTTCTTTTTATAACCATACTAAATATAAGGTTTAAATTATCAACGGCTAACGCCTTGTGAATTTAGTCACAACTATTTGATAAGTTACAGAGCGACTCTTCACTTCATTTTTTCAATACAGTAACAAATCAAATGTGTTTTAATGATTATAAAACCACAACTCCAATATATTTTAGTTATAGCAGATCAAATAAAGATAAGTTAACCAAATAGCGCATCATCACAATCAATGACTTCAATACCAATGAAAGTGAAATAATGTTATAAATAAATTAGTTACAATTAAAATGAATTGAGTATCAAATAATAAAAATTAAAATTACAGATAAAATATAATCGCCAACTATCATGTATATATACCTAATAGTTAGTGTTATTCATATTTATTATATGTATTTCATTAATCAGCCATGAAAATTAGCTCACCCTATTAATGTCATCAATGATTAATGGGTGAGTTCAGTATATTAAGCTATCCAACAGGAATATCCGTGACTGATACCCGAAAGAATTGATAATTTTATCAATATATTCAGTTTATATGATTACTGTTTATACCGATATCCGTCATCTTCTGGCTTAATCATGAAAAGTAACACTTTGATTCAGAGGTGCACGCCCCATTTTAAATTGATTGGCCGGTGCATTTTGGTCTTCATAACCAAATGAGATACCAAACAGCAATTTATATTCTGGCGATATATTCAGGAACTCGCGAATAGTTTCAGCATAGAAACCCAGTATGGTTTGTGGAATACCCGCCAAGCCCCGGGCCGCCAGTGACAGTAAAAAAGTTTGTCCATACATACCAATATCACCGGCAGTGCGTACGTTATCGCCAAACGATGGCATAAACAGAAAAGCAGCATGAGGTGCACCATAAAATGTCAGGTTGTTTTTTACTACCGCTTTTCTGGCTTCCAGATCGTCACGAGCAATACCGATAGATTGGTAATAAGCTTTGCCCTGTTCTTTTCTTCTTTCACCATAAGCACCGCCAAATGCCTGCATATCAAAACTAAAATCGGGAGAGTGCAAACCCTGTTCATCCGCCTGTAATAGCCGTTGGCTCAAGGCTTCTCTTTTGGCACCAGAGACAATATGAACATTCCACGGTTGAGTATTACAGTTTGAGGGAGCCAGTTGAGCATCACTTACAATGCTGGTTAACGTATCCTGAGGCAAAGGGTTAGCCAGGAAATGGCGAACAGAGTGGCGAGCGCGAACCGCCTGATCGAATGGAAGTAGAGTTTGCAAGAGGGTCTCCTTATGCGGTTTGGATAGTCGCTGCATCGTTATCGCGGCGACCTTGAAAACAGGTTGATATTATAACTTTCTCTAATTCAATAATAATCAGCACTTGTTTCCATATATAATGGAATAAAACGCTCGAATAGAACAACAAAGGGGGAACAAAAATGGATAGGCTAAGTGCGCTTAATGCTTTTGTTCGCACCGCTGACCTGGGTAGCTTTGTTGCCTCAGGCCGGGCGCTGGGGCTAACCCCCTCGGCGGTAGGTAAAGCCGTCACCCGGCTGGAACAACAGCTTGGGGTTCGCCTGTTCCAGCGTTCTACCCGCAGTATTCGTCTAACCGATGAAGGTGCTCTGTTTCTTGAACGCTGTCGTAGGATCCTCGACGATCTGGATGATGCTCATGCCGCTTTGACACAAACTCAGGAAGTGCCCGGAGGGGTACTACGTATTAGTGCCCCCAATGTCAGCTACCATCTGCTGCTACCGGTATTGCCTGAATTCATCCGGCGCTATCCGGAAATAGAACTGGAATTAGACTTTAACGATCGAATGGTTGATCTGATTGATGAGCGAATCGATGTGGCTATTCGAGGAGGAGAACTGTCGGACTCTCGTCTGATGGCCCGACCGCTGTATTCATTTCAGTTACTTCTCTGTGCCTCACCAGACTACCTTGAACGTTATGGGACTCCCATCAGTCCGCAGGAGCTTGAACAACACAGTGCTATTCGGTTTCGTTTCCCCAACAGCGGCAGAATGCAGCGCTGGCCATTAAAAACGCCGGATGATGAACACGCACTGCGAATGAAACATACCCTCACCTGCAATAATGTTGATGCGCTGTGCTCTGCTACTATTGGCGGGCTTGGCATTGGTTGTATTCCCGATTTTATGGTGACGGAAGCGCGAAGTAACGGAACCCTGTGTACCGTGCTGGATGAATATATTGAGGGCCCCACTCGGTTTAGCCTGATTTGGCCGTCGAACCGGCATTTGTCGCCAAAGGTTAGAGTATGGGTGGACTTTCTTAGTGAGAAACTGAGATAAGAATACTCAATTGTAGATTTAGAAATATTGGGCTAACTTGCTGATAGACTTTATTAATTACTACCATTCACATTTATTGGAGAATCATTCCTATGGTGCCCTTTGGTCTGACACCGGAACAGTTTGCTCGCCATTATCGACGCAGTTTAGAAAATTGCTCGCTTTTCCTGATCCAGAGATTAACTGAGCTGTTCACACAGCCAATAACCGAAAACGTCGACCGTGCAGAAGTTCAGATATTTCTGGAGCAAGATGGTATCGCCGCCCCCTCTTTTTGGATTTACTATCAGGGAAAAAATAATCGCGTGGACTCCTCTGATCTTTCAATTTTTCCCGGTCGTTCGCTGGAAATTGCTGATTATCTTCCTGGTCTTAAGCCGTTTGATGAACAATATTCCACTGACGATGAATTTGGTGGATTAGATATTATGGGAAACCTGTTGAAAACATGGTTTGCTGAATGTTGGTGGAAAGCCAGTGGATGGTGTTACTCGATTCCTGTCATGCTGTATATTCATGATGGATACGGAGATAACCAAACTATTGCGCTATCAAAACATACCGGACAAGGCAATTAATTCGATTCACATACAGAGATTAAATCGCCATACGTGAATCGAATTGGTTAAGTTTTAGAAGTCAATTTTCAACTTAGCGTAAACACCATTTGAGGTGATATCGCTGTTGTAGGCTCCGGTATATGACACCCCGAATGAAGCTGATTTGGTTATTTGCGCTTCAACACCCACAGCAGCTCCCGCCATAGTCGAAAGTTTGCCGCCCTTGATATTCGCTACACCGGAATCCACAAGATACATGGTCGCCTCCGCGGTGTTATCTCCGGCGAAGTGCATGCCATAGATATCGGCCTTCACTGTCATTGGTAACTCACCAACGGTAAACGGCAGGCCGCCGCGCACACCAAAGGTGGTGACCAACAGATCCTGATCGTCAACTTTGGTTTTGAATGCCATATCGCTGACAGTTTCAGTGTAATCATCAGATTTGATATGCATCCAACTGAAACCCAGATGAGGTTCAATAGAGTAACTATTGGTATTCAGTCCCAAATATGCAGCTTCAGTGAAGATTTGTGCAATATCGGCATCCGCAGAAACCGAGTTGCTACCAATATCATTCACCACCACTAAATTACGTTTTGCATCCGCATCCTGATGGGTATACATCAAACCATAACTCAGTGAAGCGACCTCTGCGAAGTTGGTAATACCGTACAAACCAAGGTGCATATCATTGCTGTCCACTTTGCCATGTACCCCACCTTTAAACTTGGTAGAACCAGCACCGAAGAACATTCCCATCTTAGTACTGGCAGCGATGTCCGCTTCCACACCAATCAGAGCGGCATAGAAATCCACATCCATATTGGACTGACCGTAATCCACCTCAGACCAACTGCCGATACCCGCCATCCACAAGCGAGCAGAACCATCGGCCATTTCCACTTTACGACCATTGCCCGATCCTGCTGCCTGATCTTTAACTACCTGAGTGGTAGTCATGGAGTTAACAATGCTGGCGTTGCGCGTATTCAGATACATATCGCTGCCAAGGGAGTTGAAGGTATTGCGAACCTCATCTTTGGTTGCCGTTAACAGCTTATCGTACAGGCCACCTGAACTTAGAGCGGCAGGAGTCACGGAGCGTGATGCCACTGGCGTAGCGCCGGATGTCTCAATCGCGCGCGCAATTGCCCGACCGTTGCGGTGATCGCCATAGGTCGCAAATGAAACATCGTTATTGCGCCCGAAGGTGGCACTGATGGTATTGTCGGAAATCACTAAATCGGTCTTAAAGAAAGCATAGTCCGGCGTGATTATTGCTTTATCCGCATCGGTTAAGCTATCCGCTGTCACACTCCCCGTTGCGGTAATGCCATGTAAATAGGCATCGTTAAATACGTCTCTGCGAGTGGAGCCTACGGTAATCATTGAGCCATCGTTAAAGGTCAGTGCACCTACGTTGACATCTTCTTCGGCGCTGATCACGTAGGTACCACCGGCGTTTACTTCGATATTGGCTTTGTGGCTTTCCGTCGATGCCAGTTCACCTTTTAGCGTAAAGGTGTCGTTATAGCTGGATATCACGCCAAACTTACCGCCATTGACGATCACTTTGCCGTCACCAAATGATTCCGTGAAGCCATACAGGGAACCCCCTTCTACTGTAGTACCTCCGGCATAAGTATTATCACCGGTCATCACCAACGTACCTGCCCCCTGTTTCACCAGTGAAGCGGTATAAAGACCCGCATCAATTTTGGCCTGAATCGCTGCGGCTCGTTTATCGTAATATTCCTGACGCCATTTTTCAGCATCCGCCAGATCGATGATGTGATCGGTTGGATCGTCATTGCCATCACTGACAACAAAGTCATCACCCAACTCATAGTCACCACCGGCAGCAATTCCGTGAGTTTGATAGGCCTGCAACCACGTCAGATCCTCTTGCTGACGGGTATCCAGCCCTTTCTGGCTGATATCGTTACTCCATACATCCAGCGGGGTAGTCGCCATGTTGTACTCGAATTTGCCAAGGAACTGACCCGGGCCGTACATCCCTTTATCCAGATCGGGAATACCCCAGCCGTAACGAATATCCGGCACGCCATCTGCTGCAGTCCAGCCATTTAATACGCTGCCGTCCGGATTCAGGTGGTTGGCGGTGGTAAACATCACATCACGCACCTGAAGCGCACTCATATCCTGATAGCGGGACAACAGAACGCCCATCGCCCCGGCGACATGCGGTGCCGACATAGAGGTACCGGATGAGTTTCCCCAGCCTGCTTCACCGGTAGTACTATTTACCGTCGTTGAGTAAATAACGCTGCCCGGAGCCACCACCGTCCACCACTTGGCATCACCGGCTTCGTTCCAGGTATAAGACAGTGCATAGTTATCAGTTCCGGCTACACGCTGTAACCCGGCCACTGCAATCCAGTGCTGTTCAGCCTCCGGATTAAAATAGGGGTAAAGTGCACGATAGAATGGGTTAGCAAAATCACGGTTGCCGGTGGTAAAAATCTGCACCACCGACGTGTCTTTTACCGCATCGTAAGCTGCATCAACAAATGATGGGTTATCGCCGTACATTTTGTTGAAATAGAAATACTCATATTCTGACTGATTGATATTATCCGCCGGCAAGTGAACGCCGGTATTACCATTGTCGTTGCCGGTGGTACCCCGATCAACAATACGGATGTTGGTTCCCCAACTGTTATTAATCACTTCAGCACCCGCATCTACCATGGCTTTCCAACCGGTGTAGAAGTACTGATAATCCTGGAATGGGCCATAGTTGTTGCTATCAGTCCCCCCGTTGTTACCGACATAAATATCAGAACCCCAGGCAACGCCGTGCATGCCTTCACCGTCACGGTTGGCACCAACGGTGCCGGTAACGTGAGTACCGTGACCGTCGTTAAGACCGAGAACCCATTCGCCAGTGATATCAAATGCTTCTCCTTTTTCATAAGCACCTTGCTGGCCTTCTGTTGCCACCTGTGGATAGCGTAAACCGGAAGATCCGTATACTCCGGAAGCATGCACCGCATGGAAGCGGTCGCCGTTCAGATCGGCGTGTTTAAACAGCAAGGCTCCGGAATCCATTACTCCCACTCTGACGCCTTGTCCGTAATAACCTAAGGCATAGGCACTTGAGGCTTTCATTGCCTTCAGTCCCCAATCTTTACTGTATTCTTCGGTTTCCCAACTGGTTTTATCGCCAATTTGTCCTGTTTCAACATAGGCAGCAGAGGCACCACCGGACATGGATAATGTTGCCGCAGCAATAGCCAAAGCAACCGCAGACTTCGTTAACCCTGTGGTTTTTTCCTGTTTTTTATTGGTTGTAAGCGATTTTTGGTGAGCACTATCAAAAAATGTGTCGAACATCGTATTCATATAAAAATTCCTTCAAGCGAGGCTTATATAAACGTTTCTGTTAGTGGCGACGATGCCACTTTCTATTTTGATTAAACGCGGTACCAAACTACGGCGGTAAGTTTGCCCACTTATTGAATAGTTACATATTGATAAATATCAACATACATTTTTACAATTTGGGAATAGTTTTGTTTTTGTGATGTGCTTCTTATATTGATATTCACGATATATTTTTTAATATTTTAATAATTATTTAGTTATTTTGTTTGGTTATTCGTTATGAAATGGGATATAGCACGATAGAAAAGCGTTGTTTTTGAGTGAATAGATCAGGAAATGGTGAGTGATTGAAGCGGGGAATATTTCGTCCACAAGATAGTATAGAGCGTTGCTCGGCTATCATGCGGCAGCGGAACAAAAAGCCCTTAGACGCGCACCTCAACTGACATCCTTGTCAGTCGTGCTCTCCTCTCTCCGTCTTTAGCTGATTTCCAGTACTCAGTAAGAAGGACAAGAGCAAGAGCAAGAGCAAGGGAAAAGGCTAAAAGCTAAGAGTCCGGGGGTTATTATAAGTCTTCATAAGCTTTTCGGTCAGCCCAGGCTGGCATAGCGGAGAGGTAAAGAATTGCCCGGCGACGGGACTCTTCCAGACCCACTTTCTGCCAGCTGTCCAGATAAGCGGCAGTACCCGCTATTGCGTCTTCCCAGAGAATCAGATTTCCATCTTTATCCGTACAGCAGGCACAGTAAATATCACTGGGGCCTTTTGCTTCAGGAAAACTCAGCGGCATGCTGCAGGAGAGACAGAATTTTTCATTTTCCAGCATAACGATCTCCTTTGATGATTGAACATTCGAGGATGATTAAACGTTGTGAGGTCATGTAAAGCAGGTGGCTATTCACCTGTTTAATTGCAGCTACTACTATAAATTAAAACCTCTCCCTTTTATTGCGAGAGATCTGGCAATTCTGACAGCTAGTTATTGTGAAATCCTTATGCCATAACATGGTTTTTATTCAGGGAATGATGATCATGGCCAGAGCGAAACGTAGCAACCTGATGGTGACCCTTATTGTTCTTGCTGTTGTTGGGTTCTTCTTCAAATCAGAGAAGCCAGCGACGGTAGATAAACCATCTTCTCCGCCCCCACCAATCGCTTTATCACAGCCTCTATCATCGAATCAAACCTCCCCATTATCACCTGAAACTCAGGCTGTAACCCAATATGTGAATGCCGAAAAACTTAACGTACGTACAGCCCCTAATGGAAAAGTCGTCACTTCACTTAAGCAAGGGCAAAAAGTCTTGGTTCACGAACAAAGAGATAGCTGGTCGAAAATAACCCCCAATACAGAACCGGCCAGATGGGTATCCTCTGCTTTACTGTGCAATACGGATAATTGCTATATAAGCAATAAAAAGCAGGCAATTGCCCCGGTGGTTTATCGTTCTCAACCAAAACCACAGCCAGCATCCCGCTCGATTAACTATTCCGACAGTGGATGTCCATGCTCTTCGGGACGTATTTGTATTGGGCCTCGGGGTGGGCGCTATTGCATTACTTCCGGTGGAAATAAAAGGTATGGTGTTTGATATACGTAAAAAAAACGGCGTGCCATATGACACGCCGTTTTGCATTGCATTACGTTATCGGTTTTTAATTAGAATGCGTACCGAACGTTAATGCCTCCCTGCATACTGCGATAGCTTTGATCGCCAACCTGACCACCTACGCTCACTGTGGTACTCCAGTTGTTATCAAATTCACTCTGAAGACCCAGTTTCAACTCAGCACGGTTTTTCGGCATATCTTGCTTAACAGTATCCTGATCCATCTTAACGGAAGCTCCGTCTTGACTGTACCACCAGTTAACTTCAGCAAACGGACGATGAGTATAACTCTCACCTTTAATTTTGCCCGTTACACGAGAACCTAAACGAGTACTCCAGTTATCATTTTTCTGGCCATCAACTTTAGTCTTACCAGAATCAACAAAACTGTCGGCTGAGTAATCATTATAAACAACCTGGGCCTGAGGAATTAAACGCCATTCGTTCATAACGTTATCGTTAAGTACAAAGCTGTAGCCCGTTTCCAGTGATGATGTCATCGAAGTAGAATCATACTTGTCGGTTGACATTGAATCGCCGCTGGAGGTGTTATTGTACCAACCATACTGAGACCAACCGTCAACATAGGCACCTTTCTGATCTTTAGCATCAGCAAACCAGGTCGCATACATACCCAGACTGAAACCTTCAACCGTACCAGTAGCGCTGTATTGCTTACCGTTCATATTGGCATTGCTGCTGGTATCAGAGTCCACATCACCCCAACTGCCCATCACACCAACAACAGTACCAGTATCACCTGCGGTATAGCTCAGTAAGTCACCACCAACTTGAATCAGGGTGTAATCACTGTTGGTATCAAGAGCGCCATTACCGGCTTTATTATCAACACGACCACCGATAATACGACCCCATGTGCTGCTATCTGCACTTCTGAACTGGCTACCCTGACGATCAAACAGTGTCAGTGATTGTAATACGCTGGCCATTGACTGGTTGCTTAAATAGATACCGGCTTCAGGACGCAGCTGTGGTTTATTCTCTGGGCCAACAGAACGCAGATACCAGTTACCGTTTTCTTCATACGGAAGACCCTGATACAGGCTGTATTCATAAGCACCTGCCACTACGCGGTTAGCCAATGTGAACTGACCGTTTGATTGTCCACCAACACTAATAACTTCGATGCCTTTCTTAGTTTGAGCACCTTCGCCACCGGCGTTGTTCACCACTACGTTAGTGGTACCAGAGGTATCACCAGAGATAACTAACTTATCAGTAATAGAGTTATCGCCACCCAGTACAGTACTCAGGGTTAACAGACCATTGTTACCAATGTAGTTACCTTTGACGATGGTTTGGCTACGTGGATCCGGGCTGGCCATGCGAATTTCACCGTTGTTGGTGAAGTTACCACCAATCGTGAAGTTACCCGCAGGTTCCGCAGCATAACCGTTAGCTGCATCAGCCGTTGCCAGTAAACCATCGTTGATTACGCTACCGTTTACGCCACCGTAACCGCCCAGTTCTGCACCTTTGGCGATAGTAACGTTGCTACTTTCCAGCACTGCATTATTCAGCAGAGTCATGTAACCAGCATTAATGTTGGTAGTACCCTGATAAGTTTGGCTGTTAGTGATGGTTAACTGACCATTACCTTCCTGAACAAAGTTACCCGCACCGCTGATCACACCGCTAAAGGTATTATTTACGTCATTGGTGGTGGTTAACGTTGCGCTACCTAATGTAACTTTACCTGCTCCGTTAAGGTTATTAACCTGCTGGTCAAAGCTGTTCAGATCAAAGGTTCCGGCATCTGCTACGGTTACCTGTGAACTCTTGGCAATAATGTCAGCGCTTCCGGCACGTAATGTACCTGCGTTAATCAACGTTGCACCGGTATAGGTATTTGCGCTGGAGAGTTGAAGTGTACCTTCACCCGCTTTAGTCAGAGTCTTACCATCCCAGCCAGTTGCCGCATTAGCTGCTTCATCTGCCAGAACGGCGCCTAAATCAAAGAACTCTTTCTGGTCAACCAGAGTAAAGCTACCGTGCGCTTTTTCAGGTGATTGAGATTCAGCCGCATACCACGCAAGGCCCAGGCCAATACTGTAGTTTTGATCGTCATGAATTGGGGTCAGCGTCAGATAATCCACTTCACTGGCCGCACCACCTACAGAAACTGATTTGAAATCGCCCGTCAGTTTACCTGCTGCTGAAGTAGTGATAACACGGAATTGATTGCCGCCCAGCTCTTTGCTGCTCATAGTAGCTGGAACACTGTAACCGGACAGGTTAAAGGTTGCACCGCTACCAATTTCAGCTGATTTTGCTGTCACGACAGAAGCTGCATTACCGGCAGCCACATCAAACTTACCGTCGATTTTGAATTTATCAGCAACCGCCAGAGTAGTATTAGCAGCCATAGATAACGTTGCCTGAGCATCGCTGGTTACGTTAGCAGCTTTGAAATCACCTGCTTGTTCAAAGCGCAGTGTGCCGGCTTTTACATTAACATCACCCTGACTTCCGCCATTATGGGTTAATGTCGCTTTACCGCTTCCGGTTTTATTCAGTACGCCTGTACCAGACAGCGCATTAGCTAATACTTCATCGTTAGCAAAATCGAGCTGTAATGTGCCATTGTTAGCGATGTCGCCGCTGCTTAAGGCTTTACTTTGTGTCGCAACTAAAGTACCGGCCTTAACATTGGTGCCGCCCTGATAGGTATTTTCAGCCGTCAGTGTCAGTGAGCCTGAACCGTCTTTGGTCAGACTACCGTTACCACTAATAATACCGTCATAGGTAGTGGTATCCGTGTCTTTAACCGTTAAGTTGCCGGTACCCATAGTGATAGATCCGGTACCACTCAGACTTTTTACCGTTTGATCAAAGTTATTCAGATCAAATACGCCTGCGGTCATTGTCAAGCCGGAACTGGCAGCAATAATATCAACGATATTTGCTTTCAACGTACCGCCGTCAATGGTGGTTGCACCGGTAAAGGTGTTAGTTTTGGTCAGTACCAGCGTACCATCACCGGCTTTATTGAATGAACCTGCATCTTGCAGCAGTGCATCCATAACCAGCTCTTTGCCCGATTCAATATTTGCAACAGTAATGTTTGCCGCGCTGTTACTTAAAGAGATCACTGGAGCAACAAGGGTACCTGAACCGGTGAACAAACCTGCGGTTGAAACCACATTGTTAGCACCTGCTGTCAGATTAAACACACCGTTAGTCAGTACGGTACCGCCGGCGTTGATATTAATGCCTTTAGCCGTCAGCGTCGTTTTATCATTACCCTGAAGGGTTGCTTTATCATTAACCGCGAAAGTACCAAAACCGACGTTACCGTAGCTAACGCCATCTACTAACGTAAATTTCCCGCCGTTAACGTTGGTGTTGTTTTTAATATCAGAGTTGTATAACGCATCACCCGGGTTGCTGCTGTTGCCATGGAAAATCACTTCGCCGTCACCGGTTTTATTGATTTCCATGGTTGCGCTGGAGACAGAGGCAATTGGATCATAGAAATGGATCAGGTTGCTGGCAGCAACATCCATATTCAGGCTGCCTGAACCGCCCAGATAAATAGCGTTAGGATCGCCCGTGCCGGCTACCGGTGCATAAATACCACCACCGATATCGGTAAAGGTTGCGCCCTGACGGTTGCCCTGGAATACGATATCGCCACCGTTAGCATTCAGGTTGATGGTTCCGCCTTCCAGATAGATAGCACCACCCAGTGTTTTCGCTACGTTGTTAGTAACCGTTGAGCCAGGGCCCAGATTTAATACTGCCTTCTTACCGGCATCATAATAAATCGCACCGCCATAAGCATCGCCGGTTAATGAATAAACGTAGTTACCATCAAAAGTGGTCGCTCCGTTAAAGTTCATCAAGTAGTTATAATTACTACCATTGCCGTAAGCGCTGACTGCGCCACCCAATGCATCATGATTATTTTTGGTTTCAACTACAAAGTTATTCTTGAAGGTAACCGCATTATTGAAATCCAAAACAACACCAGCAGAACCTGGGTTCAAATAACCGATATTGATCGCACCACCACGAGAATCCTGCCCATTAACATGGTTTGGATATTCATAAGTGTCTACCGTCGAGCCATAAACATAGTTGCCGGTGAAATTGGTTGGTCCGTTAAACGTCAGGGTCGCAGCACCACCCCAGGAATCGATAGCACCACCAAAAACAGAAGAATGGTTATTGATGAAATTGGCTTCGCCATTAAAATTCATCACACTGCCATCTGTATCATATACGGTTACAGCGCCACCGTAGTTACCGGTCCAGTTACTATCAAAAGTCACCTTACCGTTAAAATTCATTACGTTATCAGAGTAAAGACCTACTGCACCTGGTTGATCCCATAGTCCGTGGTTACCCTTAAATACTAAGCCTTCGGTACCACTGTCAATATTCATCACGGAACCCGTACCGCCACGAATTGACAGGATTGGGCCGTAGTCTGCTGAAGAGCCTGAAGTATAGTTAGTTGGCCCGATATCCAGGAACGTTGTCCCTTCCAGATTCAGGTTAAGCGTAGTTTTTGATGAATCCAGCTTAATTAGTGTTGAATGTGCGCCGGTGAATGGATCGACCGTAATCGTCGCATTCTTAATAGAAATTGAATCAAGCTTTTCGTTGATATCAAACAGGCGTTGTCCATCGTCAGTACTAATGTGAATAACCTTGCCATTACCATCAATAACGATAGTCGATTTCTCTGCGGCATCGATCTTAAACGACTTATTCCATGTGACATCGCCACCTAACACTAAATCATATGCACCGATATTCAAACCATTGGCATAAATATCCTGACCTTCAGTCAGCGTTTGTGCTCCAATGGCACTCATTGAAAAGCCCAGATATACCGCCGGGAAGGAGAGTACAATGGCTTTATGAAGAGAATTAAATCTATAATTACCGTTGGTTTGCTTGTCGAGTCTTTTTTTCATCCTAATAATCCTAATTAAATCGTCCTTTTTCGACACATGAATAGATTCAGATAGCAACCTGAGTCATTTGCCTGATATAAAACAAAATAGATATACATTGTCTAAAAACAACTCTGATAAGAAATAACAGAGCTATTAAGACATTAATTAAAAAACAACAGAATAATAAACAACAATATTTCATACATAATAAAGAAATAAGTTGTTATTACTTTTAACGAATACAACAATAACCCAAGATGGGTAACAAATAATAAAAGGCCAGGCTTCAATATATTGAAATCATCTATTGCTCATATGATTTTCAATATTACTGTTACCATTTGTCAGTGTAAAACGGCCTTCCCAGAGTAGTTCCGGTAGAGTTTATGTCTACGGCAATACTGCCTATAGCCATACTGAGAGAATAAAACATACTCAAACTCATCCATGAATCTATATAAACGTCCTATAACTCAATTATCAATCAGGCTGTAGGTTAATAAAAATGACATCAATGTTAATAATATGATATCAACATTCAAACCCAATAAATTAAGTAATGATGCATAGTAGCATAAGGATTTTAACCCTCTCAAGCAAGAATTCCCCTATTAATGGTAATGGTTGATTCAATATATTTCATTTACAACACATCGTATTTAAAACACGCAAAAAATACACTATAAAATATACAACACATCCTAATTAACCTATTGAATCCGTTTCCGTAAAATAAGAACTCATACCGTATCTATTTCCGTAAAATAACGAAACATACTGTATCTATATTTGTGAAATGAAAGTATTTACTGTACCTATAAGTAAACGAGTTATAGTACAAAATTTACACGAAATTTATTTAAACGTAATATAAAAATAAAAAACCGGTGTGTCGTTTAACAACACACCGGTTTTAATAAAATACTTAAGATGATTTACTACCAGACATAACGAACGCCAATACCTCCTCCTACACTATGATAATTATCGGCGCCCTCCTGAACCCCCAGATTAACCCAGGTGCTCCATTTATTATCAAACTCACTTTGTATGCCCACTTTCACTTCTGCCCTGTTATTTGGCATATCCTGATCGATACGCATACTGTCAAACGTTACTGATGCATCCTGTTTGCTGTACCACCAGTTCACTTCAGCGAATGGATGATGGGTATAGCCTTTACCCTGTATGTTACCCGTCAGACGTGTACCTAAACGGGTACTCCATATTTCATTATTCTGTCCGTCAATTTTGGTATTGCTGGAATCAACAAAACTGTCGGCAGAATATTTGTTATACACCACCTGAGCCTGAGGTATCAGCCGCCATTGGTTCAGGCTATTATCGTTAAGAATAAAGCTATATCCCGTCTCCAGTGATGCTGCAAACGGACGGGAGTCGTAGCTATCCGTTGCCATTCCTTCACCGCTGACGTGGTTGTCATACCAGCCATACTGATACCAGTTATCAATATAGGCTCCGGTTTGTTGTTTCGCATCGGCAAACCAGGTGGCATAAACGCCCAGACTAAAGCCCTCAACGGTACCGGTTGCACTGTGATGGGTTCCATTCAAATCTGCATTGCCGGTTGAGTCGGAGTCTACATCACCCCAACTCCCCATAACCCCGGCAACCAGACCAGAATCACCGATGTTATAGCTCAGTAAATCACTGCCCACCTGAACCAGCGTATAGTCACTGTTCATATCAATATTGCCACCGGCGGCCTTGCTATCGACCCGGCCTCCGACGATACGCCCCCAGCTACTGCTGTCGGCACTTCTGAACTGACTACCCTGACGATCAAACAGTGTTTGCATCTGCAACTGGCTAATAATTGACTGGTTCGCCAGATAGATACCCGCTTCCGGACGCCATTGTGGCGCTTCCCCTGGCCCCTGTGAACGCAAATACCAGTTGCCATTTGCTGCATCAGGTAGCCCCTGATACAGGCTGTAATCATAAGCACCGGCAACCACGCGATTCGCCAGCGTAAACTGACCGTTAGATTGGCCGCCAACGCTGACCACCTCAATACCATTCACCGTTTGTGCTCCGGCTCCGCCGGAATTGTTCACCACCAGACGCGTGGTACCAGAGGTATCACCACTCACTATCAATCTATCGGTGGTTGAATTATCTCCGCCTAAAATAGTACTTAAAGTGAGTAACCCGTTATTACCAATATAGTTTCCTTTAACAATTAACTGGCTACGAGGATCCGGGCTTGCCATGCGAACTTCACCAGAGTTGGTCAGATTTCCGCCGATAGTGAAATTACCTGCCGGTGCATCAACAAACCCAACTGCGGCATCCGCTACGGCCAACAGACCATTATTAACCACGCTACCGTTGACGCCACCGTAACCACCCAGTTCAGCCCCTGTAGCTACCGTAACCGTATTGATGCTTGCCAGCACGGAATCTTTAAGCAGAACCAGTGCCCCCGCATTAACATCCGTGGTTCCCTGATAAGTCTGGTTATTATCGATAAACAGCGTACCAGAGCCTTGCTGAATCACATTGCCGCTTCCGCTAATAATGCCGTTATACAAATGGTCGTTACTGCGGTCGAAGACTAATGTTCCGTTATCGGTGATATTTCCTATAACGCTACCGCTGGTACCACCATTACCCAGTTGCAAGGTTCCGCTGGAGATGGTGGTACCACCTACATAACTGTTATCTCCGGTTAACAGCAGCGTATTATTCCCGGTTTTATTCAGACCGCCCGCACCACTTACCACACCGCTAAAGGTACTGTCTTCGTTGTGATTGGTGGTCAGGGAAGCCTCTCCCAATACTACATTTCCGCCGCCGTTAAGGT
The DNA here is from genome assembly GCF_016649425.1 of Limnobaculum allomyrinae. Classification (GTDB taxonomy): domain Bacteria; phylum Pseudomonadota; class Gammaproteobacteria; order Enterobacterales; family Enterobacteriaceae; genus Limnobaculum; species Limnobaculum allomyrinae. The sequence goes on along the minus strand of NZ_JADRCR010000002.1, from coordinate 150,917 downwards.
TATTAACCTGTTGATCGAAGTGATTCAGATCGAAGGTCGCTCCCTCGGTTACCGTAAGCCTTGAACTATTGGCAATAATATTGGTATTTCCGGCCAGTAACGTACCACCGTTAATCAAAGTGGCTCCGGTATAGCTATTGGCTTTAGATAGTTGCAGTGTACCCGCTCCCGCTTTGGTCAGGGTCTTACCATCCCAACCGGTGGCAGCATTTGCTGCTTCATCAGCCAACACCACATCCAGATCGAAATACTCATTGGCGCCACTTAAAGTGAAAGTGCCGTGAGCACGTTCAGGTGTTGCACTGTATGCGCCGTACCAGGACAGCGCCAGACCAATACTGTAATTCTGGTTGTCATGAATTGCGGTCATCGACAGATAGTCTACCGGGCTGGAAGCACCACCTAAGTTAAATGAAGCAAAGTCACCGGTCAGATTGCCTGGTGCCGAGGTACTAATTACCATAAATTGGTTATAAGCTAACTGGCTGGCACTGGTGCTTTCCGGCGCTGAGTAGCCGGACAGATTGAAAATTGAGTTACTACCAAGCGCTGCGGTATCCGCTGTCACTACCGGAGAGGTATTACCGGCAACCACTTCCAGCGTTCCTTCCGATTTAAACTGATTGGCAACGACCAGCGATGCATCTGCTGCCATAGAAGTAGTAGCCCCCTCGGAAGTCAGATAATCACCAGCATTAAACGCACCATGTTGCGCCAGTTTGAGGGTTCCCTCATCAACCGAAACGCGACCCTGAGATGAGCTCGTATTGGTTAATGTCGCTGTACCCGCACCGGTTTTAATCAGTTCACCGCTACCGTTTAACTGATTATTCAGGGTGTTGTTCTGGGCGAATGCTAACTCAAGCTCAGCACTGTTATTAATCTCTGACAGACCCAGAGCCTCTGCCCGGGTACCCACCAAACGCCCCTGATTAATGGTAGTAGAACCGCTATAGAAGTTAACGCCACTCAGGGTGAAAGTCTCAGCACCGGATTTAATCAATCCACCATTACCACTGATAGAACCGGTAAACGTAGTATCTGTCAGACTATTAACGGTTAAATCGCTATTGCCCAACAGGACACCACCGTTACCACTCAGGTTATTGGCTAGCTGGTCAAAACCATTCAGACTCAGGATGCCCTCATTACCAATAACAACGTTGGCACTATCAGCAAATGCATTCGCCATGCCTGTCTGTAAAGTGCCATGATTAATCAATGTATTACCGGTATAGGTATTAACAGACGACAATATCAGTGTTCCATCACCTTCTTTTGTCAGACTCTGTCCATTCCATCCGGTACTTGAACCTGTTTGATCAGCCAGAACAATATCCACATTAAACGTATCGTTGGCATTAACTAAGGTAAAGGTACCATTACCTAAAGTTGTACCGGCTAACCAGGTCAAGCCATAACCAACGTTATAGTCCTTATTGTCTACACTCTTGCCGGCACTCACTGTCAGATAATCGACTGTACTGGAGACACCGTTCAGATCTACGTTGGTGAAATCACCAGTGATACCGTTGTTAGTATGAATAATAGTGAACTGTGTATTAGGCAGATCGCTGGCCTTAGCCGGATCGGCATCAGCATCGATACCAATGACTTTCAGTGTTCCGCTCAGTGTGGAGGTATCCGCCTGAATCACCGGTTGAGTGGTTCCCAACAGAACCGACAATGTTGAACCACTATTCTGAACCAGCGCACCGCTGAGGTTTAACGTGCTGTCTTCAGCCAGTGAGGTGGTTGCGCCATTACTGGTGGTTAAACTGCCACCATTGAAATCACCACTCTGAGCAAAGTTCAGCGTCCCCTGAGTGACACTGATTGCTCCCTGAGTCGAGCCTGCACCATTCAATGTTGCCGTACCACTACCGGTTTTATTCAGACTGCCATTGCTGCTTAACACATTACTTAACGTGCTATCACTGGCGAAGTTTAACTCCAGCGTTGCATGGTTGGTCACGGTACCACTGCCTAATGCCTGCCCCTGAGTAATAATGGTCGTTCCGGTATTAAGACTGCTACCGCCAGTATACGTATTGACGCCACTGAGGGTCAGACTACTGCTTCCATCTTTAATTACACGTCCATTGCCGCTGATATCCCCACTAAACTGAGTATTGGCACTGTTGTTGGCAGTCAGTGCCGCAGTACCTAAGGTAATATGACCACTGCCACTCAGATTATTGACTAACTGATCAAAGTTGTTCAGATCCAGCGTGGCACCGCCGGCCACCGTCACATCACTGCTGGTGGCAAAGGCATTGGCGATACCGGTTTGCAGCGTACCGGCATTAATCAGGGTACTGCCGGTGTAGGTGTTTACGGATGAGAGCTGTAAGGTGCCCAGTCCGGCTTTGGTCAGGCTCTTGCCGTCCCAGTTGCTGGTAAATGGCCCGGTTTGATCGGCCAGTACCACGTCCACATTAAACAGGTCACCGGCATTGGCCAGCGTGAAGGTACCGTTGCCCAGCGAGGTACCGGCCAGCCAGGTCAGGCCGAAGCCGACGTTATAGTCTGCATTGTTCACCACCCGACCGGCTAAGGTCAGGTAATCCACATTGCTGGCAGCACCGCCCAAATCAAGGGTGGTAAAGTCACCGGTAATGCCACCGGCACCGGTGGTATGAATTACGGTAAATTCGGTATTGGTTAACGCGCTGGCGCTGGTTGGAGCACCGGTGGTAAAGCCGGTGATATTCAACGTACCGCTTAAGGCGGCGCTATCAGCGGTGATCACCGGCTGAACGCTGCCCACGGCGACATTCAGCGTCGAGGTGGCGTTCTGCGTCAGTGCACCGCTCAGATTGAGCGACGAGTCCGCCGCCACCGAAGTGCCGGCACCATTGGCGGTGGTCAGGCTGCTGCCGTTAAATACCCCGCTCTGGGCAAAGTTCAGTGTGCCCTGATTAACGTTAATCGCTCCCTGCGTTGAACCTGTACCGCTAAGGGTGGCAATACCGGCTCCGGTTTTATTCAGGCTACCGCTGCCGCTTAATACATTGCTTAATGTGCTGTCGCCGGCAAAGTTCAGTTCCAGCGTGGCGCCGTTATCAATGGTGCCGGTACCCAATGCGCTGCCCTGAGTGGCTACCAGTGTACCGGCGCTAAGCGTGCTGCCACCCTGATAGGTGTTCACACCGCTTAAGGTCAGGATACCGGTGCCGGTTTTACTCAGGCTGCCGGTGCCGTCAATCACCCCGCTAAAGGTGGTATCCGCACTGTTATTAGCCATCAACTCAGCGCTGCCTAATAAAATGCTGCCTGCGCCGCTCAGGTTATTGGCCTGTTGAGCAAAGTTGTTCAGATCCAGCGTGGCACCGCCGGCCACTGTCACATCACTGCTGGTGGCAAAGGCATTGGCGATACCGGTTTGCAGCGTACCGGCATTAATCAGGGTACTGCCGGTGTAAGTGTTTACGGATGAGAGCTGTAAGGTGCCCAGTCCGGCTTTGGTCAGGCTCTTGCCGTCCCAGTTGCTGGTAAATGGCCCGGTTTGATCGGCCAGCACTACGTCCACATTAAACAGATCGCTGGCGTTAGTCAGCGTGAAGGTACCGTTACCTAAAGAGGTACCGGCCAGCCAGGTCAGGCCGAAGCCGACGTTATAGTCTGCATTGTTCACCACCCGACCGGCTAAGGTCAGGTAATCCACATTGCTGGCAGCACCGCCCAAATCAAGGGTGGTAAAGTCACCGGTAATGCCACCGGCACCGGTGGTATGAATTACGGTAAATTCGGTATTGGTTAACGCGCTGGCGCTGGTTGGAGCACCGGTGGTAAAGCCGGTGATATTCAACGTACCGCTTAAAGCGGCGCTATCAGCGGTGATCACCGGCTGAACGCTGCCCACGGCGACATTCAGCGTCGAAGTGGCGTTTTGCGTCAGTGCACCGCTCAGATTGAGCGACGAGTCCGCCGCCACCGAGGTGCCGGCATCGTTGGCGGTGGTCAGGCTGCTGCCGTTAAATACCCCGCTCTGGGCAAAGTTCAGCGTGCCCTGATTAACGTTAATCGCTCCCTGCGTTGAACCTGTACCGCTAAGGGTGGCAATACCGGCTCCGGTTTTATTCAGGCTACCGCTGCCGCTTAATACATTGCTTAATGTGCTGTCGCCGGCAAAGTTCAGTTCCAGCGTGGCGCCGTTATTAATGGTGCCGCTACCCAGCGCGCTGCCCTGAGTGGCTACCAGTGTACCGGCGCTGAGGGTGCTGCCACCCTGATAGGTGTTCACGCCGCTTAAGGTCAGAATACCGGTGCCGGTTTTACTCAGGCTGCCGGTGCCGTCAATCACCCCGCTAAAGGTGGTATCCGCGCTGTTATTAGCCATCAACTCAGCGCTGCCTAATAAAATGCTGCCTGCGCCGCTCAGGTTATTGGCCTGTTGATCAAAGTTGTTCAGATCCAGCGTGGCACCGCCGGCCACCGTCACATCACTGCTGGTGGCAAAGGCATTGGCGATACCGGTTTGCAGCGTACCGGCATTAATCAGGGTACTGCCGGTGTAAGTGTTTACGGAGGAGAGCTGTAAGGTGCCCAGTCCGGCTTTGGTCAGGCTCTTGCCGTCCCAGTTGCTGGTAAATGGCCCGGTTTGGTCTGCCAGTACTACGTCCACATTAAACAGATCGCTGGCGTTAGTCAGCGTGAAGGTACCGTTACCTAAAGAGGTACCGGCCAGCCAGGTCAGGCCTAAGCCGACATTGTAGTCCACTCCGCCAACAATTCGTCCTGCCAGAGTCAGGTAGTCCACACTGCTGCTGGCGCTACCCAGATCAACAGAACTAAAGTCACCGCTAATTCCACCGGTGGTGTGAATAATGGTGAAATTACTGCCAGCCAGACCGCTGGCATTGGCCGGTATAACGCTGGTATCCAGACCGGATACGTTAAGTGAACCATCCAAAACGGCAGTAGCCGCACTGATGATTGGATAATCTATTCCCAGCGTAACATCTAAAGTTGAATCGGTATTTTGTGTTAATGCTCCACTCAAGTTCAATGTGGCATTCGCCGCCAGCATTGTAGTGGCATTCGTTGCGGTGGTGAGGTTTGCAGCGTTAAACGCTCCTGTTTGGACAAGATTCAGAGTACCACTATTAACCTCAACATCACCCTGTGCAGAGCCAACCGCGTTCAGCGTCGCCATGCCTGCACCACTTTTAACCAGAGTTCCGCTGCCCGACAAAAGATTACTCAGTGTGCTGTCTGTCAGGAAATTTAACTCCAGAGTTGCATTATTACTGATATTACCCGTACCCAGCGCATTACCCTGTGTTGCAATTAATTTGCCTGCGCTGATACTGCTACCACCCTCATAGATACTCTCACCGCTTAAGGTCAGTGTACCGGTGCCGGTTTTACTCAGACTGCCGGTACCATCAATCACACCGCTGAAGGTAGTATCCGCACTGTTATTAGCCATTAACTCAGCGCTGCCTAACAGGATGCTACCGCCTCCACTGAGGTTATTCGCCTGCTGATTAAAGCCGTTCAGATCCAGCGTGGCACTCCCCCCCACAGTAACATTACTGCTGGTGGCAAAGGCATTAGCGATACCGGTTTGTAAGGTACCCGCATTAATCAGGGTACTGCCGGTGTAAGTATTCACCGAAGAGAGTTGTAAGGTGCCCAGTCCTTCTTTGGTCAGGCTTTTACCGTCCCAGTTGCTGGTAAATGGCCCGGTTTGATCCGCTAATACCACATCGACATTAAACAGATCGCTGGCGTTAGTCAGCGTGAAGGTACCGTTACCTAAAGAGGTACCGGCCAGCCAGGTCAGGCCAAAGCCGACGTTATAATCTATGCCGTTAACTACCCGGCCTGCTAAGGCCAGATAATCCACATCACTTTCAGCGCCGCCTAAATCCACCAGCGCAAAATCATTGGTGATGCCATTAACGGTATGAATGACGGTAAACTCAGTGCTGGTTAAGGCACTGGCACTGTTTGGCAAGGTGGTATTAAAACCGGTGATGTTAAGGGTACCGCCTAATGAGGCAGTGTCTGCGTTTACTGCGGTTACACCATTACCCACCACCACATTTAATATTGCACTGTTGTTTTGAGTTAATGCACCGCTCAGGTTCAGAACCGACTCACCCGCCAGCGAAGTGCTGGCGCCATTGGCGGTAGTCAGGCTGGTCGCGCCAAACGCGCCATTTTGAGTGAAACTCAAGGTGCCCTGATCGACACTCATTGCGCCTTGATTTGAGCCAGCGCTGCTTAATGTCGCGATACCGACGCCGGTTTTCACCAGACTACCACTGCCGCTCAACAGATTATCCAACTCACTATCGCTGGCAAAATTCAGCTCCAGCGTAGCGTTATTATCAATATCGCCACTCCCCAACGCTAAACCGTTGGTCGCAATCAATCTACCGCCACTGAGGGTACTGCCCCCCTGATAAATGTTCACCCCGCTTAAGGTTAGTGCTCCAGTTCCGGTTTTGCTCAGGCTGCCGGTACCATCAATCACCCCGCTAAAGGTGGTATCCGCGCTGTTGTTGGCGGTTAACGCCGCGCTGCCTAATAAAATGCTGCCTGCGCCGCTCAGGTTATTGGCCTGTTGAGCAAAGTTGTTCAGATCCAGCGTGGCACCGCCGGCGACGGTCACATCACTGCTGGTGGCAAAGGCATTGGCGATACCGGTTTGTAAGGTACCGCCATTCACCAGCGTGCTGCCGGTATAAGTGTTTACTGATGAGAGCTGTAAGGTGCCCAGCCCTTCTTTGGTCAGGCTCTTGCCGTCCCAGTTGCTGGTAAATGGCCCGGTTTGATCGGCCAGTACCACGTCTACATTAAACAGATCGCTGGCATCGCTCAGGGTAAAGGTACCATCGCCTAACGCAGCACCTGCCAGCCAGGTCAGGCCAAAGCCCACGTTGTAATCCACGCCGTTAACTACCCGACCCGCCAGCGTCAGGTAATCCACATCGCTTTGTGCGCCCCCCAAATCAACGGTAGTAAAGTCATTAGTGATGCCGTTGGTTGTATGAATAACGGTGAACTCGGTGCTGGTTAGGGCACTGGCACTGGCGGGCGCGTTGACCGTAAGACCCGTGACATTAAGGGTTCCATCCAACGATGCGTTATCTGCGGTAATTGATGGCTCTACGGTTCCTGTATTGATATTTAGCGTTGAACCGCTGCTTTGAGTCAGCGCACCGCTGAGATTAAGTGAAGAGTTAGCCGAAACAGAGGTTGCAGCGCCGCTGTCAGTGGTCAGATTTACACCATTAAAAACGCCGTTCTGAGCGAAATTTAAGCCGCCCTGATTAACATTAATCGTCCCCTGACTTGAGCCGGCTCCGCTTAATGTAGCAACTCCAGCGCCGGTTTTTACCAGACTGCCGCTACCGCTCAGAATATTGCTCAAGGCACTGTCGCTGGCAAAATTCAGCTCCAGGGTACCGGCGTTATTAACGGTGCCGCTTCCCAGTGCTCCCCCCTGAGTCGCTACCAGCGTACCACTGCTGATAGTGCTCTCCCCCTGATAAGTATTCACACCACTCAGAGTCAAAGCACCCGTGCCGGTTTTAATCAGGCTGCCGGTTCCGCTAATCACGCCATCAAAAGCGGTATCGGCACTGTTGTTGGCGGTTAATACTGCACTGCCCAGCGTGATGCTTCCCGCTCCGCTCAGGTTATTCGCCTGTTGGTTAAAGTTGTTCAGATCCAGTGTACCGCCGCTGGCCACCGTCACATTGCTACTGGTGGCAAAAGCATTGGCAATACCTGCCTGTAAGGTACCGCCATTAATCAGCGTATCGCCGGTATAGGTATTCACCGAGGAGAGTTGAAGCGTGCCCGCCCCCTCTTTAGTCAGGGTTTTACCGTCCCAGCCGCTGGTAAACGGCCCGGTTTGATCGGCTAATACTACGTCCACATTAAACAGATCGCTGGCATCACCCAGCGTAAAGATACCGTTACCCAATAACGCACCGGCCTGCCAGGTCAGATGAAGACCCACGTTATAATCCACGCCGTTAACCACCCGCCCCGCCAAGGTCAGGTAATCCACATCGCTTTGTGCTCCGCCCAGATCGACGGTAGTAAAATCATTGGTGATACCGTTAGTGGTATGGATAACGGTGAATTCTGTGTTGATTAACGCACTGGCATTATTCGGCACATTCGCGTTGAAATCGGTGATATTGAGCGTGCCGCCTAACGAGGCTGTATCGGCATTGATGGCTGTCTGACCGGTACCCACCCCCACATTTAATACTGATGTGCTGTTTTGGGTGAGCGCTCCGCTCAGATTCAGAATAGATTCCCCCGCCAGATCGAGGGTTGCGCCATTGGCGGTGGTTAAACTGCTGGCGTTAAATATGCCGTCCTGAACAAACGCTAAGCTGCCCTGATTAACTGCAATATCGCCCTGAGTGGAGCCAAGGCTGTCCAGAATGGCAATACCGGTGCCGGTTTTCACCAGATTACCGCTACCATTTAAGATGTTACTCAACGTGCTGTTGGTGGCAAAATCCAATTGCAGAGTGGCATTATTGTTTACTATGCCAGTTCCCAAAGCGCCACCCTGAGTAATCGCCAGTATTCCAGTGCTGATGGTACTGCCACCCTGATAGGTATTAGCGCCACCCAACGTTAAGGTTCCGGTACCGGTTTTAGTCAAACTACCCGTACCATCAATCACGCCGTCAAAGGTGCTGTTTGTACTGTTATTCGCCGTTAAGACCGCACTGCCCAGCGTGATGCTTCCCGCTCCGCTCAGGTTATTCGCCTGTTGATTAAAGTTGTTCAGATCCAGTGTACCGCCGCTGGCCACCGTCACATTGCTACTGGTAGCAAAAGCATTGGCAATGCCTGCCTGTAAGGTACCGCCGTTAATCAGCGTATCGCCGGTATAGGTATTCACCGAGGAGAGTTGAAGCGTGCCCGCCCCCTCTTTAGTCAGGGTTTTACCGTCCCAGCCGCTGGTAAACGGCCCGGTTTGATCGGCTAATACTACGTCCACATTAAACAGATCGCTGGCATCACCCAGCGTAAAGATACCGTTACCCAATAACGCACCGGCCTGCCAGGTCAGATGAAGACCCACGTTGTAATCCACGCCGTTAACCACCCGCCCCGCCAGCGTCAGGTAATCCACATCGCTTTGTGCTCCGCCCAGATCGACGGTAGTAAAATCATTGGTGATACCGTTAGTGGTATGGATAACGGTGAATTCTGTGTTGATTAACGCACTGGCATTATTCGGCACATTCGCGTTGAAATCGGTGATATTGAGCGTGCCGCCTAACAAGGCTGTATCGGCATTGATGGCTGTCTGACCGGTACCCACCCCCACATTTAATACTGATGTGCTGTTTTGGGTGAGCGCTCCGCTCAGATTCAGAATAGATTCCCCCGCCAGATCGAGGGTTGCGCCATTGGCGGTGGTTAAACTGCTGGCATTAAATATGCCGTCCTGAGCAAACGCTAAGCTGCCCTGATTAACCGAAATATTACCCTGAGTGGAGCCAAGGCTGTCCAGAATGGCAATACCGGTGCCGGTTTTCACCAGACTACCGCTACCGTTTAATATGTTACTCAACGTGCTGTTGGTGGCAAAATCCAGTTGCAGAGTGGCATTATTGTTTACTATGCCAGTTCCCAAAGCGCTACCCTGCGTAGCCACCAGCGTACCAGAGTTAATCGTGCTGCCTCCCTGATAGGTATTTACACCACTCAGGGTCAGAGCGCCGGAGCCATTTTGCGTCAGACTACCGCTACCGCTGAGAGTACCGGCATAAGTCGATGCATTATTGCGGTTAAAAATCACCTGTCCGTTGTTGGCAATGTTGCCGGCATAATCACCCGTGGTTCCACCATTACCTACTTGCAGAATCGAACCGCTATTAATATTTGTGGTGCCGGTATAGCTGTTATTGCCGGTTAATAACAGGGTTCCCCCCTGAAGGGTCATATTACCCGCGCTACCGCTGATAACACCGTCAAAAATACCGCCGCCGGTAATGGCTAAGTCACCGGCATTAACATTCAAACTACCTGCACCATTCAGCGAGCCTATGGTTTGAGTTTTACCATTCAGATTAGCCGTTGCACCGCTATTGATAATCAGATCGCTGGTATTACCCAACGCATTATTGCTACCTGCGATCAGAGTGCCGGTACCTACCGTCGTTGCACCACTATAATCATTCGCCAGATTATTCAGCGTAATACTGTTGGTTGCATTGATTAACAGACTACCGGTACCGGTGATTTTGGCGTGCAGTTCGTCCATGCCTGTTGGCGTTGTTGAATCGCCGGATAGCGTTAACGTCTGCCCATTTTGCAAATCCAGCTGTGACAATGAGTAACGGGTATAAAGCCCCGTTGCGTCATTGCCCAGGGCAAAATCATAAGAGCCAATAGCAACCAGATTGCTATTCTGAATAACATCCGCGGTCTCAACTACTGGATTACCGGAAAGATCGGTTAACGTCAGATTTGCTGCACTGCCGGATACACTACTGGCAGTGATTAAGCGAAAATCAACGCCGTCATCCTGCCCCAAAATATTACCGCTAATATTGGTAATCGCACTGGGGTCAATAGCGACGTTTCCGGAAGTCAGCGTTAGCGCTCCGGTGTTAATCACCCCGGTCGACAGATTATCAAAAATCAGTGAACCGCCGTTTAAGGTCAATCCACCGATATTTTGGGTACCGCTTCCAACTGAAGTCGTGCTTCCGCTATCCAGCTGTAAGGTGGCATTGGTTAATGCGGTGGTGTTGTTAGCGGACAACGCAAAACTGCTGTTGCCCAGTTGTACCGTACCGGCAAACGCATTACCGGCTCCACTACTGAACTGGAATGTATTATTCCCGTTGAGTAATCCTACTTGTAATAAACCAGTGCCGGTCAGGGCGTTATTAAAAATGTAATTGCCAGAAGAAGGCGTATCAACAAACATTGCCGCGCCGGAAGCAATATTTACGCCACCGGAGCTAACCGTACCGGCTCCGGTCAGGCGTAGTGTTCCGCCGGAGACTGTTGTGCCACCGGTATAAGTGTTAACGCCGGTTAAGGTGAATACACCACTGCCGCTCTTAGTTAGTCTGCCGGTTCCACTAAAGATATTATTGGTAGCAATATTAAAACCGTTTGAATCAACGGTACCGCCAGTCGCGCCCAATACCAGATCGCCGCTGGCAAATCCGCTGATGAAGTTAGCATTGTCACTCTTAGCCTGTAAGATACCACCGTTAAAGTTGACGACGCCTGAGGTACCCGTTCCTTTTTGCAGGCTATTGGTGAGCAACACACCGGCGTTATTTAAGTTGAGTGTACCGCGCCCGGCTCCATTTCCTACCAACACCGTGTTGGCATCCAGTAGTGAACCGGTTCCGTTAACCAGCACACCTCCCTGTGAATTAGCCAGCGAACCTATATACAGGATATTGTTGATATGCGCCTGAGCACCGCTGTTAATGAAGAAGGTACTGTTGCTGCTGGCTGAATTTCCCACATACAGGTCATTCATCTGAACGTTGGTACCGCTGTCACTAAGATTCAATGCTGCGTTATTATCAACCGTTCCTTTAGTAATCTGAGTTTGGCTACCGCCATTAATATTTAGCGTACCACCCGTTACCTGCAACTCTGAGCCTGGGGCATCAAGCGTGACATTACCGGTTAGGGTTAATGATCCGGTACCTTGCTTCAGTAGATTGCCACTACCGCTAATGGTACCGGCGTAGCTTGTGGTATTGGTGCTATTAACCGTTAAGACGCCGGTACCGGTAGTAATTGCGCCACCGGTACCACTCAGGCTTTTTAGCGTTTGATTAAAGTTATTCAAATCAAATACGCCGCCGGTCATATTTAGTCCGGAGCTGGCGGCAATAATGTTGGTATTGTTGGCCTGTAACGTGCCATCGTTAACGCTGGTTGCGCCGGTATAGGTATTGGTTTTTGTGAGAACCAGCGTACCAGCACCGGTTTTACTAAACGAACCGGCATTGGTTAGCAAACTGTCTAAAATTAGGGTGTTACCAGCAGCAATATCCGCCGTTGAGACGTTAGCGGCACTGGTGCTTAAAGAGATACTTGGCGCAACGATAGTCCCAAATCCGCCAAACTTTCCGGCGGTTGATACTACCCCGCCGGTACCCGCATTCAGGTTAAAGATCCCGCCGTTGGCCGCAACTGTACCACCAGAATTAATATTGATGGTTTTCGCCTGTAAGATACTGTTGTTACTTCCCTGAACCGTACCGCCATTATTTACCGCAAAAATACCAAATCCGGAGTTACCATAGCTCACGCCGTCGGTAAATGAGAACGCACCGCCGTTGACATTGGTGTTGGTCTGGATATCGGAGTTATATAACGGATCGCCGGGATTGCTACTATTGCCATGGAACAGAACTTCACCATCACCGGTTTTATTAACGGTTATGGTTGCGGTAGACACAGAGGCGATAGGGTCATAAAACTGAATGAAATTACCGGCGGATGCGTCCAGATTCAGGCTTCCTGTACCGCCCAGATAGATAGCGTTAGGATTTCCCGAACCGATGACCGGCGCATAAAGTGGCCCGCTACCAATCAGCGCAAAACTTGCTCCCTGGCGGTTGCCCTGAAACAGGATATCCCCGCCATTTGCTTTCAGGTTAATCGTGCCGGTTTTCAGATAAATACCGCCGCCCTGAGTTTTCGCATAGTTATTAATCACACTGGAGCCTGGCCCTAAATTTAAGGTCGCTGCGGCCCCCGCATCATAATAAATCGCCCCACCATAACCCGAGCCGGTTAATGAATAAACGTAGTTACCATCAAAGGTAGTGGCACCGTTAAAGTTCATAAAATAGTTATAGTTACCACCATTACCATAGGCGCTAACCGCACCACCTAATGCGTTGTAACCATTTTTGGGATCAATAACAAAGTTACCGTTAAAGGTGGTGTTGTTATTAAAGTTTAAATTAAGGCCAGTAGCTCCCGGGCTCAAATAACCAATGTTGATGGCTCCCCCACGGGTATGCTGGTCGTCAACGTGGTCAGGGTAATCAAACGAGTTTGTGGTAGTACCGTAAACATAGTTGCCGGTAAATGTCGTGGGGCCATTAAAGGCCATGACGGCCGAAGCCCCCCAAAAGTCAACCGCACCACCGAACACTGAGGAGTGGTTATTAATAAAATTAGTCTCGCCGGCAAAGTTCATCTTACTGCCGGCAACATCAAAAACCGTTATTGCACCGCCGTAGTTAGCCGTCCAGTTGCTGTCAAAGGTCACTTTGCCGGTGAAATTCATGGTGTTGTTTGAATAAAGCCCGACCACGCCGGGCTGATCCGCTAACCCATGGTTTCCTTTAAACAGTACACCGGCAGCGCCACCATCCACATTCATCACACCGCCGGTACTGCCACGAATAGATAAGATTGGCCCATAATCAGCAGAGGCATAAGTGTTGTAATCCGTTGGCCCAATATTCAGAAACGTAGTGCCTTCAAAATTGATATCAACTTTGTCATTAAGCTGATACAACCGGATTAATGAATTACGCGCCCCGGTGAAAGGTTTAGAAGTAATAGTGGCATTAGTGATAGAGACAGTATTACTGACTTGAGTAATGTCGAGTAAACGTTGAGAGCTGCTACCGTTGGCGGTTATCGTGTAGTTATTACCATCAATCGTTATCACTGTTTTGGCAGCACTATTCATGGCAAACATAGTGTTCCAGGTCACATTGCCACCAAGGAACAGATCATACGCACCGGTATTTAATCCGTTGGTATATATATCCTGTCCTTCTGTTAACGTTGTTGCCGCCTGAACCGGAATAGATATGCTGAGATAGATAGCAGGAAATGCAAGGACTATCGCTTTATGCAAAGAGTTAAACCGGTACTCGTTGCTGTTTCTGACACCATGTTTTTTATTCATTTTATTAACCCTGATGAGAACCTGCCCAATGGCGATATTCCTGAAGATAGATAGAATCCTTGTATCTCTATGAAAAAAACAAAATTAAGATCCATTCAAATTTGTTTATAAATCCTGAATTCGCACTGAAAAAAATTATTCATATTATGAATCAATGTATTAAATATAAAAATCAACACACTTTGTCATACAAAAGATCTCTAATAATAAATATAGATTAGAAATGAAATAATGAAAGCTCATAGTTCAATGTATTGCGAATATTTTCACTGAAAAACCCGGCTAAAAAACAACACACCGAAAAACATCATAACTAATTGAATAAAAATGAATTTTAAGAAAGTTTGCAACGCAATTTAAAAACCCTGTTATCTCAACGAAACAAGAGCGCATTCGATCCTATTCTGTATGAAACCATACCACAGGCCATTTTTCGCTAAAAAAAGCGCTAAAATCAGTGCGAATAAGAGAATCATTTATTTTTATATTTTCTTCTGTTTTTATCCTAAATTTAATAAAAACAACCCATTCAGGAATAAAAAATGAACAAACCTTCTTTCGAGACAAAAATACACATTCAGCGTTTAATAGATGCTTTTGCCAGCAGCGACAAAATTGAGAGAGTTATCGTCAAAAAAGGCAATAGTTATATGATAAGTAATAATATTGTTTGCGTTCAGGAAGGCGTTTTTTCTGTGTATATGAGCTATGGAAACCGTTTGCTAACCTATTTTGAAGAATGCGCCATTTTCGGACTGGCTAACTTTTTCACTACTCCTACAGATTTTTATATAAAACCAGATCAAACCAGCATGGTATTAACGCTTGAGACAAACGAAGCCCTACGAATTGTCAAAGAAAGAAATTTATATGAATCAGTCAATTATGTTCAAGCTCATAATATGACCCTGTTTATCAAAATGTATGAAAAAACCATTAGCCCCAATAACTATACGTTTATTCGCACACTCCTTATGGATTTAAATCAAAGCAGTGATGCAATAAAAAACTCTGTCACAGTGGCCTCTTATATAATAAAACGCTCGGGACTATCACGTAGCTATGTGATGCTGGTGCTGTCAGAGTTAAAAAAAGGCGGTTATATCATTATGGAGGATGGAAAACTCATTTCAATAACTTCATTACCTGTGAAGTTTTAAATCATCAACATATTGATCAATACTCTGTTTAAAAAAGTCATAAATGGAATAAAATTATACAAACGGCAGGCAACATGAATATATACCTTGAAAAGGAGTTAGAAACATTATCTTATATTGAAAGTTTTAATTTAAATAAAAGCTAATCATAATAAAAATATAAATTTCCATATGAATTTAAATTTCATATTCAATAGAATCTACTTATCAGGCAAATGGAATGCTAAACATACCTCCCGACCTAAAAATGCATCTTCAAATATTAATGGATGCATTTATTGATAACGAAAAAACCAAAAAAATCACGGTTAAAAAAGGATGTAAATATTTAATAACTGACAATGTTTGCTATTTTCAGGAGGGGGTATTTTCTATTTATATGGATAGAGGAGACCGTTTACTGACCTACACAGAGGGTTCTGCCATTCTGGGGTTGTCTAATACCTACAGTCCTCCCCTAATTCATTTATATATTAAACCGGCTCAAACCAGCACAATATATACATTACCCGCCGAAGAAGCACAAAATATTATCAAATCTAAAAATTTATTTGAGTCAGAAAATTATGTGCAGAACCATAATACAGCTTCATTTTTCCAGCTGTATGAAAAAACGATTACGCCTAATAATTATGCTTTTATTCGTACGTTACTGATGGATTTAGAGCAGAACAGTGATGCCATAAAAACCTCGGTAACGGTAGCCGCCTATATTATTAAACGCTCAGGAATGTCGCGCAGTTATGTGATGCTGGTGCTGTCAGAATTAAGAAAAGGCGGCTATATCCACATGGAAGATGGCAAATTAACCGGGATAACCTCATTGCCGGAACGGTTCTAAGCCCTTAACTGGCTGGTGTTCTGGTAAAAACAATGTACCTTGTCTGTCTTCATTCTTTTTTTATCCTATAGTTAATAAATCGGCCCTCCAGGTGCAACACAATGAAAGACAGATTTCCTGACTATGACATACATCTTCAACGGTTAATCGATGCTTTTGCCCGCAGCGACAAAATCAAAAAAGTTACCGTTGCGAGAGGTAATACCTACATTATGTCTGATGAAATTTGTTGTATCAGAAAGGGGATTTTTTCTGTCTATATGAATCAGGGTGAGCGCCTGTTAAGTTATGGGGAAGGACAGGCCATTATCGGTCTGACTAATTTTTATTCCGAACCCGTCCATTTTTATATTAAGCCAGGCCAAACCAGTACTCTGTTTACCCTAACAACAGAAGAAGCCCGGCAAATTATCAAAACGGAAAACTTATCTCAGTCGATAGGTTACATATTGGCGAATAACACCAACGCCTTTTTCCAGATGTATGAAAAAGTCATTAGCCCGAATAATTATACCTTTATTCGCCTTATGCTAATGGATTTAGACCAGGCCACGGATGCAATAAAAGCCTCCGTGACGGTAGCTTCCTACATTATTAAACGATCCGGATTGTCGCGCAGCTATGTGATGCTGGTGCTGTCAGAATTAAGAAAAGGCGGCTATATCAATATGAATGATGGCAAATTAACGTCGATAACTTCATTGCCGGAGAGGTTCTAGATGTTTAGTTTACTGACGGGTATTCAAATAAAAAATTTAAGATACGTTAGTTATCCACCCTCATTCTTTTCATCTTATAGTTAATACAACCATCCGTTCAGGTGCAAAATAATGACAGATATCACCCCTAACAGCGATACACATCGCCAGTGGTTGATGGAGGCATTTATCCGTAGTGGTAAAAGCCAAAAGCTTACCATTAAGAAAGGTAAGGCATATCCCATGACTGATGATATCTACTGCATACAAAAGGGATTTTTTGCCGTCTATATGAATGAGGAACGTTTGTTAACCTTTTATGAAGGGCCAGCGATTCTTGGCCTGACTAACCTTTATGCTCCCCCGACCTATTTCTATATTAAGCCCGGCGAACCTCTTATCGTAGATGTTCTGACTGTAGAAGATGCCAGAAGTATTATCGCTGAGGAAGATTTGTACGAGTCAGTAAACTATATATTGGCGAATAATATGGCCGAGTTTTATCGTGTGTTTGCAAAAACGATTAACCCTAATAACTATGCTTTTATTCGCCTGCTGCTGCTGGAACTAAACCAGTCCAGTGATGAAATAAAAGCTTCAGTCACCGTGGCATCTTACATTATTAAGCGATCCTGATTATCACGCAGCTATGTGATGCTGGTGCTGTCAGAATTAAGAAAAGGTGATTACATCACTATGGACAATGGTAAATTAATCGGGATAACTTCGTTACCAGAAAAGTTCTAAACTCCCTATTTAATAATCCGCCCCGTGATGCCTGGCACCCGCGAGGCTTTGGATTAGCGCACTGCTGAAGGCAACAGTACCCGACGGGCACCGATATAGTGATCCTGCCAATAATCGTCATCTAACCGACTAATCTGAATATCTTTACCGGTACGTGGCGCCTGTATAAATTCACCATCGCCCAGATAAACACCCACATGATCCGCATAGCCACGGCTGCGGCTGTGGGTTCGGAAAAAGACTAAATCACCGCTGTGCAGTTGCTCTTTCTCAACGGTTATTCCCTGTTCAGCAGACATATGGAACATATTATTAGCGGTTCTTGGCAATGTGGATTTCAGATGATCGCGATAGGCGTAGTTAACCAGACCGCTGCAATCAAATCCGGTGCGGGGCGATGTGCCACCATAACGATAAGGTTTACCTAACTGCTTCATTAAATTGGCTATCACTTCTCGTTTAGCCGTTACCATCTTGTCTTTCTGAACCGTCGAAATTTGAGGGTGCATTCCTTCAGTAATGCGTAGCTCATCAATATTGCGCTGGCGGAATGGGTTACTACCCGCCAGAATGTCTTGTTGTTCGTCAGATTGCTGATAAGCCTTATTGGCACCATTTAATGTAACGCGTTTACGTTTGGTGTTGCTTTTAATGATCACATGGGCTGCCAGCGGCGCTTTTTTGCTGACTTTATGGTGATTAGCCGCATTGGCATTAAAAGAGAGAAACAGCATAAAAATGCAGATAACGCCTCCAATGGAGGAACGAAACAGGCTGTAGAGTGCGGTAGGTATAATGTGTGTCATAATAGTATGATTTGAATTTATATTTCTGTCTCAAAATGAAAAGGGGAAAAAGTGGAACCAGTCTATTCAGTTGAGCAGATTTTAAAACGCCTTTTTTGTAACTCAGGCACATATAAAAATGACAAGATATTTCAACGGGAAACAAGTTTGGCAAAAATGTGACATCCCTTACGTCACTTGTTAACTAAACCACGCTTCGAGACTACAACTGATACTCAAATCTTATTTATTCTCCCGATTTATTCACTTTTTATGCAAATACCCCATCAGTGCCTCGCTGATGGTGTTTTTGGCTTCAGACTGCCATAAAGGTCTGTGCGTTAATGTATCACCTCTATTCGGGCAAATAATTCAACTTCATTTCTGGCGCGTAGTTTGCGCATCAGGTGATATTTATGGGTGCTGACGGTTTTAGCACTGCGGCATAGCTGTTCAGCAATCTGCACTATGCTATAGCCTTGGTACATCAGCTTTAGCACCCGTTGTTCTGCATCCGTAAGCGGTTCCAATTCCAAATCGACACTGGCTGTTGTCGATGACATATACAGTGTTGGACTAATCACTAAATCGCCGGATAGCACGCGATTAATTTGCTCGCGCAGTTGCGCTTCCGGCGTTTGTAATGCCAACAGAGAGATTAAAGGTTGCTTGCATAGTTTGGCCATCTGCTCATCAGACAGTAAATCCGTGATAACCACCATAGGTTTATCATTGCGTATCGATTGCAGCCACAATAGCCAGTTCCCCCCTTCGATAGCATCCTTTTCATCATCCCGCACGTCACTGACCACCAGATCTGCCTCCACTAATCCTGGAATACGCCCCATGGCACTGAAAGACTCTGCAACCTGAAAGGTTATCTCCGGTAATTGAGTACTGAGAAAATGCATTAATCCATGGCGAACTAACGGGCAGGCATGCATCACTACCCCCTTTTTTGTAACCTTAGTAATACCGTCCATTATATCAATATCTCTCTGGCCATCATTCGCCCACCCAGAACCTGAAGCTCGCCGGGATTAATCATATGCAGTTTGTTCATCACCGATTTCTTTTGGGTGCTGATAGTACGCACATCCCTGCCGGATAACTGAGCAACATCACCGACACTCAACCCGGTCAGTAACGCCTGGGCGATATAACGCTCCTGAGGGCTTAATACTGAAACCTTCTCCTTTTCTTTACGAAGCATGATGCTGTGGAGAAACGCTTCTGGATCCGCCGGCATACTAAATACGGCGTTCACACCAAACCCTAATAGCAAATCTTTCAGATAAGATACGGTGCTACATAAATAGGCTGTGATATGAATTTTTTTGTCATAACCAGCGATGGCTGTCAGCTGTTGCAATAACGCCAACGTATCCGTACCGCGACCAATGTTTGTCAGTAGTAGGGTATCGGCCTGATATTGACTCACTGCATCAGCCAGTGTGGCTGTATCACTGATTCGAACTAACGTTATATGGTTTTCTACTGACGTCTGAGCCATCTGTTGAATACCAAACCAGGCGATATCGCAAGGTTCCAGTACCAGAATGGTTTGCGTGGAAATATCTGAACTATTCATCTGTTTTTTAATTAACGACATAATCTATTCCTGTTAAATCTTAATCTACCCACAGGCAGGAACGCTTTATTCCTGCCTGTGGTATTCGTGCATTACTGATACGTGAAACCAACCAGCACGCTGCTGGAAACCTTTCCTGCTCCGGCTTCACCCAGCGGGGTATATAACCGGGCAGCTAACGGAAAGGTTGCACTGCCTGCGCTAATGTTTACCGTCATGGTGCTGTTGTTAGACAGAATGGCATTGTGGTCAGCCTCTTTGACCATCTGCACCGCCATATGGGTGGCGGCACTGGCGGCCGGTTCGGTATTGGCAAACAACGTACTATTGGTCCCATCTGGCGTGCCGCTAAAGGTGACGGTACTCTGCGTGGTGCCCGCCGGGCAGTTGGTCAGATTCAGCGTAAAGTTTTCCCAGGCGCCAGCATCATTAGCCGCCTGGAACTTGGTTCTGCCCTGCGTGCCCAGATTAACCTCCTGACCGGCCGCCAGAATGGGATTAACCGTACACGCTGAAGCTGTCACTTTACCGCTAATATTGACATCGGCGGCGTACGCTCCCGAGCCCGGCAGAACAGCAAGAGCAGAAAGCAGTATATTGAGAAAAAAAGGCGCTTTAACATAGTGGCTCTCCTGCCAGTTAACTGAAGCATCAGTTATAGGTGAAATCCATCATCGCTACAGTTCTAATATTGCCTACCGTTGCGCCGCCAGATGTGCTGTATGGACGAGCATCCAGATCAAAGGTGGCTTTTCTACTGGCGTCGACGTTAACCGTCATGGTGCTGTTATTGCCTTTGTCGGTCACTGAGCCTGAATGGTTCTGTAGCCGAACCGATACGTTAGTGGCATAGCCGGGGCCGGTGGTGTTGGCATATTTGGTGGCATCAAGACTGTCAGGCGTACCGGAAAATTTAGCGGTCACTGACGTGGTACCGGGCGGGCAGTTACTCAGGGTCACATTGAAAGTTGTCGCTTCACCATACGTGTTTGCCGTACTCAGGGTGGCAGCAGTGACATCAGGCATAATGACGTTATAGGTACCGCTGTTATCAATAGTACAGGCAGCGGCTGTCACCTTGCCGGTAATATTAATGGTGACCTGATCGGCGGCAAATGCGTTGCTGCCAATAAGCCCAGCAACTACGGCCAGAGTGATTAATCCTTTCTTATAATTGAATAACATTGACATAATAAATATCCTTATTAATTGAGTTGATTGAGTGTGTGTTTTATCAGGCCAGCTAAATTAACTGGCCGGTTAGGTTTACTGGTAAGTCAAATTAAGCGTTGCGGTCGCATTGGCATCACCCGTAGTTACCGTGCTTTTGGTCTGGAAATAGCGGGCAGTGAAAGCCCCTGCCGGAAACTCCTGACCGCCAGATGAGGTTTTGAGCACAATATTGGTATTACGCTGTAATGGCGTACTGCCATAGAGCAGTTGAATGCCCACGCCGGTTGCAACGCCATTACTGCCGGCACCGGTTAATTTAATTACGCTGGTATTCGAGGTATCGGTATTTTGGTCGAAGCTTAATGAGGCATTAATACGGGCGCCAGCATCACAGCTCAGTCCAATGGTAAAAGGTTTATCGCCTTTAGTGGAGTTAACTCCACTAAAGCTGCTGGCCAGTACGGGGTCCAGAGGAACGTTGACATTTGATGTTGTAATGGAACACGCCACTACTGTGACTGAACCCGTGATATATAACGTCATGTTCGATATTGACGGTGATGAGCTGTAATAGACCCTACTAACTAAGGCATTATTTAGCGGGCCTGAGGTGATCGCACCAATTTTCACAAGTTCAATTGTTGTGTTTGAATAATTTACGCCATCATACAAGTTCATATATGTTTGATATTGGGAAGTTGCAGGTTTTTCAGCATAATATTTATCCCAATACAATACTCTGACACCCACTCCTGGAACATTTGTAGTATAGACATGAGAATAGGGTGTAGAATTACCCATCATTTCTTCATATTGATACCCACCAGCAGTATCACAATAGCCAATTTGGCGTCTTCCTCCGGCATGATAACTTGTTGCAATAACAGTGCCATTGGGAGTATCCCGTTGAACTTTTACATTCGCAAAATTTATCGTATCAGTAACGATTCCATACCCACTACCAGTACAATATGCATAAGAATTGA
Organism: Limnobaculum allomyrinae; assembly: GCF_016649425.1. Classification (GTDB taxonomy): domain Bacteria; phylum Pseudomonadota; class Gammaproteobacteria; order Enterobacterales; family Enterobacteriaceae; genus Limnobaculum; species Limnobaculum allomyrinae. The sequence goes on along the minus strand of NZ_JADRCR010000002.1, from coordinate 129,030 downwards.
TGCTGAACAGCGTTGATATAACTAATAATAATAAATTTAAATATTTCATTTCTAAATACCTCACTGGCACTGACCGTTAATATTCACAATGCCATTCTCATTCTGCGGCAGGTTATAGTTCACGTGGCACTGTTCATCCGATCCACTCCCCCACTGCACGTTTAACTGCCCGCTCTCGCCCAGCCCGGTCAGGTATACCTGACCCGCATCACCCACGATGAAACCCTGCTCATTTTTAGCCGCCAGATCCACCACCATGGCACCAAATGGCACCGGCTGTCCGTTGGCCCTCAGCAAGGTCATCAACACCCGACCACCTACGCTGGTCTGATAGCTGGCCTTCACCACCGCCCCCCGGGTTGGCACCACGGTTTGAGTGGTAATGGATACTTCAGTATCATCACCAAAGGTTTCGGTATTAAGCGTTACATCATTCTTCCGATACGGGCTGGCATAGGGCACCACAGCATATCCACGGAAGTCGGTTTTCACCCCGGTTTGCCCCTGTACATTCACACCCTGAGCACCCGGTGCAGCCACTAACGTCACGGTTTCGCCGAATGGCTGCCCCAGGGTCACTCCCTCGCTATGGGCAATAATGCCGCCCTGTAAGCCGTAATTCAGACGCTGGCTGTTGTTATCGTCATAGGAATAGCCGCCGTTAATCTCACCATAGGTGGCACGCCAGTCGGCGTTGACACTACCGCTGTTACCCTGCCCCTGTGTGCCATATCCTTCCTGCACGCTCCAGCTCAGGTTGTTATCTTCCAGCAAGGTGCCGCCCACGCTAACGTTATTGGTGGTATTGCCGTTTTTGCTGGTGTTGAGCATGTAGTTGGCATAGGTTGGGTGCTTATTATCAAACAAATTCAATGGGATACTTACATTAAGAGAGAACAACTGATCGTTATCGTAAACCCGTTTACCGTTACTATTATCAGCACCATAATTCATATTAGAGTTACGGTTATAGGTGTAGCTGAGACCATAGCTGATACCTTTCCAGGAGTTGTTATAGCTGGCACCATAAGACTCCATTTTTTGGTCGGTATTCCAGTAATCTTCACGTACCGCACTCAGGGCAATGTTACCGCCGCCCTGCCACAGATCCTGACTCATGGTCAGCTCGGCACGGTTGCGTCGACGCTCCTGCAACCGATAGCTGCTGCCATCAGAGTAGGTATCCAGCACTTCCTGCATGCCCCAGTAACCATCGGTGGCGTAGCGATAACCGGCAATGGCGAAGTTAGTGCCGGTTTCAACAAAGTTCTTGCTGTAGCGCACCCGCCATGACTGACCGCTTTCACGCGTCTTATGGTCCTGATGTTGATCTGACCACGGCTGGTCGTTTCTGCGATCCCACGCCTGACTCTTCTGGGTGGACCATGCCTGAGTGACATCCACCGAGATCGCACCCAGATCCCCCAGGTTTTTACCCACGCCCACCGCCACTGACTGATACTTACTGCTGAACTGACCGCCGCCATAAAGCGTAAATCCTGCCGGTAAACCATACATGGCGGTGGCTTCCGTCAGCGGCGTTTGTTCTATATCTGAATCATAAGAGCGGTATACCCCGCTGGTAATGCTGTACTTCAGGCGACCTTCACGTTGTAAAACCGGTAACGAAGCATAAGGAATAATCAGTTGCTGCTCGCTACCGTCAGATTCTTTAATGGTTACATACAGATCGCCGGAGCCGCCGGTCGGGTACATATCGTCAATTTCAAAACTGCCCGGTGACACATAGGCCTGGTAGATTTCATAGCCATTCTGACGAATGGTGACCTGAGCATTGGTGCGGGCGATACCCCGTACCACAGGGGCGTATCCCTTCAGGCTATCGGGCAACATATCGTCATCCGAGGCCAGTTGCAGGCCGCGGAATGGAATGCTGTCAAACACATCTGATGGCGAAGTGCTATCACCAGCAGTGAACTGGCTTTGAAGCGCCGTGATATCGTGCTGAGCATAGGTATAGACCGTATCCCATTTATCCTGAGTTTCACTGTTCTCGTCATCACTGGCCGAACGGCTCCAGGTGGTGTAGTTACGCAGCCGCCATCCGCCAATATTCACACCCGGACGCAGGTTAACGTACTGACTGTTGCTGTCCGAGCCGTTGCCGTTTTTAGCATAGTTATTGGCACCAGTGACGCTGTAGTTAAGCAGAATTGCCGGAATACCCTGATCCCACTGTTTGGGGTCAACCCAACCCCGGGCGGAGTTATTCACTGACGACTGGGGTAAACTCAGCAGCAGTTGCTGACGTTCGAAGCGGAAATCGCTGCTGGCCTGCGGGATAGCCGTCAGATCGCCGCAGGTGCTACCCGGCGCGCCAATTTCAGGATATTTCTTGACCAATACACCCCACAATTCCAGATCGTTAACCGGAATACAGGGCTGTAATCGCTCATTGCCTTGTGCATCTTTACCCATACGGAATTCAACGTTACGGGTATCCATTCTTTCGTTATTGAGATAGACATCCACCATATAGGTACCCGGCATCTGTCCACCTTTGTTTTCAAAAGCTGACAGGTCAACGGACTTTTGCCCCTGAGTGCCCAGCTCTAATAACTCAGGGTTAAAGTAATCTTCCGCCTGGACATTCATTATGATTCCTGTCGGCAATACCAGTTGGGCAGCGACAAAACAGGCTATCTTGCTTAAGCGCAGCCTGGAACTGCCCCTGTTAGTATTCTTCATCCTTAATTGCTCCGTTGCCTGTGAAAAGCGCGATGGCTTTCCTTAATCCTTGTTAGGGGTATTTTTATTAGTGTCCCGGTGAGTGTTCATCACCCACGCCACCGTAGTCGGAAATGATTTTCCAGGTGACTGAGCCGGATGCTCCGGCAGGGGCCGTAAAGGTGGCCTGACTCATCGGGGCGACGTAAGTCACGTCTTTCACTTCGCGTCCACCCACTTTCACCTGATTAAAGTTCATGTAAAACGGGGTCGGGTTGTTGACGGTCAGTTGGTTACCGCTCTGTGTCCAGGTCAGCTTATTGGTGACATCTTCAGGTACGCCCTTTAAATCCTGCGGGCGATAAATCAGCTTGATGCGGGTTTTAACCGCAATTTACAGAGTATTAGCTGCCCCATTTTTACTACCGGCTGGAATAGACTTAACGTTAAGCCAGTAAAGGGATTCACGATCTTCAGGCAGATCGCCACCGGTACGCACAATACGCAGCACGTTCTGCTGATTACCCTCAAGACGAAATAGCGGAGGGGTAATAATAAAGGGGGCTTTCTCAGCGCCACCATTTTGAGTCTCCGTCCAGGACTGGATGAGATAAGGGTTGGTATCCGTATTGCTGACGCTTAGTGAAGCCTCCTTTTTGCCACCGTTATAAATAACACGGGTACCGCCTACGGTGACGCCGCCCGTTTCGGCCGCCTGGGCCAGGGTGCTGCTCAGCAACAGGGGAATAAGAAGGGTTTTAAACAAGATATTCATAGAAACTCGGTGCTCCAAAAAATGCAGGCCAGCCAAAACTGGCCTGTTAGACACAACTTCCCATCCGCTAAATAAACGGGAAGCCACAACTTAATTAGTTGTAAACAACGGTGAAGTTACTGGTGGAGTTTGCCGGACCCGCTGTTACAGTCGCAGCAGTGGCATAGTAACGAGCAACGAAGTCAAGTTTGTTATCACCAGTGGTCAGCGGATAAGATGAAGATGCGGTATATAACGGAACAACGATGTTCTTGCTGTCAGTCAATTGAATACCTACGTTAGTTGCCACACCGGTTTCCTGAGTCAGGGCCAGAATGGTGTTAACATTGCTGTCAGCGGTACCATCAAACTTCACAACAGCAGACTTAGCAGTAGCCGGGCAGTTTTTCAGAGCAATCGTAAATTTGGTTGGTGCTGCAACATCACCCGCGGCTTTAAATGACTTACTGGATACGGTACCCAGCGTCACGGTCAGCGGATTGCTCATGTCATTAACGATGGTGCAAGCATCATCAGTAATAGCACCAACAAAGTTGATTTTGCCATCAGCAGCAAATGCAGAAGCGGCAGACAGAGAAGCAGTAGCGATCAGTGCAGCAACAATCAGATTCTTTTTCATTTAACTCTTCCTTTATATTAAGATGCGTACATCTATTTGATTTATATGCATTGTTATGCATATATTCCTTGGATTGTCTGGTTAATAAATGAACGACTAACTGTTCATTATGTTCCAATTTGACCAGTTAAGCGTTTATCGCTGAATTCACCCGATGAGCTAGTGTTTTTCTGATTTTTTAACTATCTTATTTTTATAAGGCAGTTTTTTATTCTGATTTTGTTTTTAACAAAAAAATGTCCTGATGTTTTGTTTTTGTTAAAAAAATGGAAGTATTAAGCAGATAAACAGAAAGGATGGTTCGCTGGAATATTCGTAGCTTATTGATTTTAAATTGATAGATATTTTTCTGAATGCAGTGAAATAGCGGGGATTGACAAGGAAAATATTAGTAATTAGTATGGCGGACAGTTTGGAACAATTTGTCCATAGCGTTACAAACTCTTACACTCCCTTTGAGCTAGCATTTCTCCGGTTGAACTACTTACCAGGCCCGTAAAAATCGCTGAGCATTTGTTGCTGTATAAAGCACAGTGTGTTGAATATTACGATGGCCGAGATAGTCCTGAATTAAACGCGTATCCATTCCTTTGTCCGCCAACGCATAGCCACAGGCATGGCGTAGCATATGAGGATGAGCATTTACCTCCAATCCTGCACGATGACCGCAGTCGCGCAAAATATCATAAATTCGCTGGCGTGAAAGCCGATTTCCCTTCTGCGACAGAAATAACCATTCTTTAGCCGTATATCGGTGCCGGGCACGAACATTTAACCAGGCCGTTAATGCATCACGTTCAAGCTCGTACAGAGGATGAATGGTAGAAAGTCCGTTTTTTAAGCGTTGAATAAATATTCGATTATGTGTCAGATCGATATCAGACAGACGCCAGCTGTTAATTTCACTGACCCGGCATCCGTGGATAAAACACATTCGGATTAAGCAATAATCCCTTTCCGGATTGGAACCCTGGCGGGATACTTCCAACAGGCGTTCAATCTCACTGGTGGTAAGATATTTGCGGTTTGTCATAGAGACCTCTTCAATAATAGCAGTATGAGCGCGTAAATATCCTTATTCTTATCAAATAGAAATCATGCCCTATCACAGACATGAATGTATTCCATACTTCTTGAGTATATCTGGTGATGAGTAAAAGTGTTTTATCTTTCTGTCATCGCGGGCGCAGGCTATGTCATTCTAAGTCAGATAAAAACGCAATTATCTTTTTCAACATAACATTATGTTTTTCTGAACGATGAATATGCGCATAAAATAAGATAGTCTCATTAATTAAAAAATCATATTCAATAGTGCGTAAATTAAATTTTTGACAAACCCATGGCGCCAATACAGCAGGAATAAAAGCAATCAATTCTTTGGTTGATACCTGAACAAGTACAGTAACAATAGAAGAGGAACGAAACTGTTTAAATAAAATAGAACTATCCGCATGCTGAAATATCGGTATTTCTTTGCCGAATTTTTCATCCGGTGAAATTAATCCCAACGGGGACTCTTGTTTATATTGTTCCAATGTAATTCGTTGGTTAATTCGTGGGTGATCTTTTTTGCATACCATAACCAAGTTACCATAATTCAATGGGTAACTAAGTAGCGAGCTATCTTTAGGTAAATTATATCCAATATCAATATCAATTTGTTTTCTACGTAAACGCTCTATACGTGTAGTTGGATCTTGAGGAATTGAAAATATATCCCAACTGCTACCACCACAAAAATCAGGATCATCCAAAAATTTATCAACAAGCAGTAGATCCAGTAAAGGGATGGTGGCAATACGCAGCTTTGGTGGTGCAGCTAATTGTGACGTATCCCCCTTATGTTTATCGGCCTCATCAAAAAGATTTAATGCCGGGCGGTAAAAATTATACAACTCCAGAGCCAGTGCAGTTGGCTGCATACCATTTCCCTGTCTGAATAACAGGATATTATTATGATGTTTACGCAACTTATTCAGCCCGGTACTTATTGTCGATATATTGCTCTTCAGACTTTCCGCCGCCGCAGACACTGAACCGGTATCAATAATCTCACAAAGGATGCGCGCAAGGTTGAGATCCAACTTTGATTGCATAATTCACCTCAACCAAATGCATATAGTTGAAGCATAGTTGATTGTTTCAAAAACGCTTTCTTATTTTCAGAAAGTGAGTTTTCACAATAACGGGTATCCTCTGACCGACTTGCTCTGTAAATTGCAACACGTTCCCGGTTCGCATTGAAAACCTTTATGAGAGTAAAAAATGACGCAGAGAAAATACCTGAGTGCCAGTGAAGTAGAAGCCATGATTAATGCCGTTCCTAAGGGCACCAATTATTATCGCGACCGCTGTCTAATTATGATGTGTTATTTTCATGGATTACGGGCCAGTGAATTATGCCATTTAAAAACCACCGATATTCAGGGAGAACACATATTTATTTCCCGGCTAAAAAGAGGTTTATCAACCACTCATCCTTTACAGAAATGCGAGCAAGAAGCAATTAGTCAATGGTTGAAAAGTCGCAAAACATGGTTGAATAGTGATACTCAATGGCTGTTTTTATCTCAGCATGGCAACCCATTATCCCGCCAACAGTTTTATGAGTTAATCAAAAAGTATGGCATCGCGGCAAAACTGGATATTAAGGCCCATCCCCATATGTTACGTCATGCCTGTGGATTTTCTCTGGCTGATGCAGGAAAAGATACCCGCCTGATTCAGGATTATTTAGGCCACCGTAATATTCAACACACCGTGCTGTATACCGCGACAAACAGCGCCCGATTTAACAGCATTGAATTCAAGGTAAGTTAATCAACAATCGTTAAAACCCGATAGTAAACATAAAACAGTAACAACGCTTGATCAGCGTTAATAGAAAAATATTATCAATCGATGTCGCAGTTAAGCTATGCTGTTCTCTATGATGGAAATACATCCGGCCGGATTTAAATCATAGTAAAATCAATTAATAAGACTCATTCTAAAAAAACAAAAACTGAAGAACTATAAAACTCAGCATTTACTTAATCTTTCAAAATAACTACCATACAACTTGTTGAATCAAATGGATAATATCAAATAATTCATTTTTGAATAATTTGATGTTGGTAATTTATAAGGGAATATGATGAAAAAAGTAGGTAAAGCATTATTGTTTGGCACTCTGGTTTTTAATGCCTCATTACTGGCAGGTTGTGATGACAAATCAGAAGCGTCTAAAACGTCACCCACCGCACCAACCAGTCAAAATTCTACCTCTGCCAAAAAATCTTCTGCACCGGAAACCAATAATTCAGCAGCACAAAAACCGACCATCAGCGATGAAAAGGCGGCTTATAAGCTATCTGAAAAAGTCTCTTACTATGTAAAAGCCACTAACGCTTATGGTGGTGGCGTGCTGGATGGTACGTCTTCCTGGCCGGACAAAGAAAAAAAGGTAAAAGCGGGTATTGAGAAAAAAGATTATCGGGTTATCGAATCCTGGCTCTACTTCAGCTCTCGCCCTTACAGCAGCTTAAACAATAACCTGAAAAAAGCGCTGAAAATCACGGAAGTGAATATTGATAATATCGACTCTAAAGCTGAGGCAATTGTCGCTTCTATCGACAAGCTGCTTCCGGTATGGGAAGAGTTAGAAAAATACAACAAAATGAAGAAGTATGAAGACGACGATGGCGCTAAAGGTAAAGCGCTGATGGAGATCTTCACTCCTGGTTTCAATCAGATTAATGAACAATACAAAGCGCTGGAAACAGAAATTCGCGTAGCCAGCGAAGAGATGAAACAAAAACGTATTGAGCGCTATAAGCAAGAAGGCCGTTTGCTGGAGCTGTATACCGAAGAGTCTCTGGAGTTGGCGCGTTCTATCGTAGGGCAATTCTCCAGCCTTAACGATTACAAAGATAAGACCAGAATTGAGCAGGCAAACAAGTATCTGGCAGAGCTGGAAGAAAAATTAGAGCTGCAAACTGCTGAATACAACAAAGCCAAAGAAGAAGGTAAAAAAATCGATTCTGGCTACTCCCGCGTTAACGACCGACTGGTTAAGTTTGTTGGTACCTACCGCGATGCCAGAAAGAAACCCGGCACTTATGCGAATACTCTGGTGAAAGACTTTAACAGCGCTATTGATACTTATAATAGTATTCGGTAGGTCAGTGATGTTTTTTGTTGGGATTTTACTTTAATGAAAGAAAACCGCTATTAAGATAACACCGTTCACTTGAGATGTTTTGAGTGAACGGTGTTAGCCTTTGTGCGGTTTTTGCTTTTTAGGGAAAGCTCAAACCCGCTACACCCGTTCCTGCTTCATCACCTTCACCGCCAGTTTGACTTGCTTCAGTTGTTCTCGCTGTTCCTTCACTTCGTCATTATCAGCAATAAGCACAATGCAACCTTCGGTGATTTTCACGGTGACACCCGTGCCGGTATCGAATCCGGCTTCTGTTAGCCATTTTCCACTAAGATTAAGCAAGGGTGTACTGGTATCGCCCCTATTGGGTACATAGCCGATTGTGTAGCGGCGCTGGGTTTTGGAGAGGGGGGATGTTTGGGTGAGCGTTGTAGCCATAGGACAACCTCCGATGAGTAATGTTTATTACCGCCAGCGGAGAGGTCAATCTCACGGGTGGCGGAGCCGGACGGGGTTGACCTTACCGGCCTCATCGACACCGGCGCGTCTTGCGACGCCCCCGCCCGGCCCGCCATTGAAGTGTAGCCGTGCGCACGACACAAAAAAAGCGCTAACGCGCTTGTGTCGTCGATGAAGGATTTCAGGAGGTCAAGCCCGACGCCTGATTTTGCAGGCGTGGAAGAAAGATACCGTTATCGATAATCAACGGCAAGCGGTTTTGCTGCGGTGAGCGCGGCACAATACGGATCTGGAATGTGCTTCGCGAAACGCGCAGGGAGGTTAAGCTTCATGAGGGCGATGCGGCTTAGACAGGATGAAGAAATCTGGTACACATTGGACAAACCGGTAACAACTCCGACGAAGTTGAGAAAAATGCGGGAGAACATGAAACCATTTATCTTGCCGGAAAAAAGAAAACGGCCCCAAAAAAGGGCCGTTCGAATATCAAAAAACCAGTATTACGTTCACTTAAAACATCTTAAGTAAATGGTGTTAACCATGACGGCAGTTTTTCCATTTTCACATCATCTTAATCAGCAATAACCGGCGCAGCGGGAATTGCATCAGGCTGCTTTTTTGCTGTCCAGCCTTTGTATGCCAGCGGCAGGAAAGCAACTGCAACAGCTAGCAGAGAGACGATGCCTACATAGTAAGCTGGAGCCATGGCACTTTGCTGTAACCATGCACCGGTAATCATTGGTGTTAAACCACCAAATACCGCGTAAGCCAGATTATAGGCAAATGATAAACCAGAGAAGCGAATCGCCGGTGGGAATGCACGGGCACCAACGATTGGTGTAGTGGCAATCGCCCCTACAAACAGCCCCATCAGACCATAATTAAACATCAGCTCCCCGGCACCAATTTCCGGATGCAGTGAGCTATAGAAATGGTAAGCCGTAATAGCCAAACCACCCCACGAAGCAGCCATACAGATACGTGTACCTAACTTATCGCTGATCCAGCCCCAGAAAATACACCCCAGCGTTAGCATTAAGGTAGCAACACAGTTAGCTTCCAGTGAAATGGTTCTGTCCACCTGATACATCTTCTCTACCACCACAGAAGGCGTCATCAGAATGGTAACCACAATCGCAGTAGACAGCGACCAGGTCAAAATCGCGGTGATGCCACAGGCTTGCTTATGGCTTTTAATCACCGTTTTAACCGGAAGCTCTTTTGCCAGCGCATGCTTTTCTGCCATCTCTTTAAAGATCGGCGTTTCTTGCAGGAATTTACGCAAGTAAACAGAGATAAAACCAAACACACCACCCAGAATGAACGGAATACGCCATGCATATTCGTTAATTTCTGCCGTGCTGTAACTGCGCTGAATAAAGATTGCCACAATCGAACCCAGCAGAATACCGCCGGTAATACCGGAGGTTAAGGTACCAACACCTAAACCATAGCGTTGTTCAGGAGTATGCTCGGCAATAAATACCCATGCACCCGGCATTTCACCACCAATCGCCGCGCCTTGCAGAATACGCATCAACAACAGAAGAATTGGCGCCATCACACCAATAGACGCATAGGTCGGCAGCAGGCCAATCACTAACGTTGGTAATGCCATCAGGAAAATACTTAAGGTGAACATGCGTTTACGGCCAATTTTATCGCCGTAGTGCGCCATAATAATCCCACCGAGCGGACGAGCCAGGTAACCGGCAGCAAAAATACCCAGGGTTTTCATCTGAGCGATAAATTCATTATCACCAGGGAAAAACAGATGGGTTAATGTTCCGGTAAAGAAAACAAAGATAACGAAATCATAAAACTCCAGGGTGCCACCAAGGGAGGATAACCCTAAGGTCTTATAATCATTCTTATTCAACGGTCGCGCTTTTGGCTGGCCAGTTATTGTGGGAGAAGACGCTGTCATTTACTTGTAACCTGTTATCAAATTATTGTATTTGCAAAAAACTTGCCTAAAAATCTATTAATTAGTTTTTCAAAAGTGACCAACGCGCACACATTCCGTAGCCGGAAAATAAATCGGGAATGCATATATCGTTCAGAGATGTTCTGTCGCTGAAGGCACTCAATCCATTGATTCGCGGTCAGTATTGCGCAGCTTTATGAATGGTCACTAGATACTAGTTATAGCAGTAAATTCGACATACTGTAAACCACACAACTGAAAATAGGTCATCGTGCTTTATTTGTCAGCAAAAACCAGAACATTTCCCTAAATTATCTCTATTTAAGAATGATTCATAACAAATAGCATCAATTCCACCGTTTACCGGAGGTAAAAGACGCTGGTGTAAACCGGGCATTGCAACACTTTGGTTGAAAAATATTACCCGTCAACAGATAACTATAATTTCCCCAAAAAATAGAACCTGCACCGATACTTTAAAGCTTGATGGTTTTATATCCAAAACGAATAAAAAACAACCACCAGCAATAATTCATTCTATGCTTCCGATGATGAAAAATTAAAACATTAATTATCAATTCGTTGCTAACATTTACCCCATAAATAACAATTAGTTAGTTAAATATAATTATTTAGTAAATATTTTTATAATAATTTTGAGATTAATGTTTCACTAATGAATACAAAACCGTTATGATGAAGGCGTGTTTTTAAATCTAATTTATTGATTTTAATAAAAATGAGATGGAATTCATGGCTAAAGATATAATGGTGTGTGGCGTCAGCGTTAAAGTAAAAAATAGCGTCAGTATCTATAATCAAATCGCCTCATTGAATTTAAACCAATCTTTATCTGCTGTAATTGACCAGCTCGATGAAGATTTGCTGCAAATAGAGTTCAGTAACGGCAACATTGTCGATGTAGGTTGGTATCCCTCTTTTGATGAGCAGGGGGAATTTATTATCTATACCATTTCAGATAATAACTGGGATGAGCCCTGCGCAAGATTGACTACCCGGGATGGTCGCGAACTGATTACCCTGCTCAAACAATCTATTGCGATGGCATCAAATTAATCATACGGCCAGCCTTCTGATAACCTTATCCTGTATAAACACTTATCTGTGCGCCTGATCTTCTGTCATTAATATCCTGTACCTGAAACGATTTATGTAACAAATTTGATAATTAATTGTTATTAATTGTTTGCTTTTAGGCTATGGTCGACACTTTGCATCACCCTACTCTTGTCAGGGTTATGGATATCATTACTCAGGAGCGTTACGTGTCTGTCAGCCATCAGGAACAACAAGTCACTCCTTCCGCCACGCAAGCTTTTATCGTTTTTCTGGCGGGTGTCAGTGCCGCATTGCATATCTGGAAGTTACCTCCGGCACTGCCAGTTTTACAGGAAACGCTGGAGCTTAGCCTCTCACAGGCTGGGTGGTTGATTTCCGTATTTCAACTGGCAGGCATGTTACTGGGGCTGGTTTTTGGTCTGTTTGTTCAACGTATCGGACAAAAGCAAAGTATTCTGATTGGGCTCTGTGTGTTATCCGCCGCCTCTTTTGCCGGAGCAACCGCCAGCGGCATAGCGACACTGTTAGTCTTTCGCATTATCGAAGGCTTTGCTTTGTTAATGGTCACCATGTCTGCCCCGGCATTAATTAAGCATATTGCGCCTAAAGCCCGATTAAGCTTCTTTGTGGCGCTGTGGAGTGCTTATATACCAACCGCCACGGTGTTTGCGCTCTTTGCCGGTGCTTCAATGCTTAACTATTTTGACTGGTCGGCACTATGGACGGGTTCTGGCATTATCACCCTGATGATGGCGCTGTTGGTGTGGCGCATGGTTAAAGAGAACGGTTCAGGCCATGCTCCCGGGCATAATCAGCTGCATCAAGCCTGGCTGTCAATCAAACAGACGCTGACGGTAAAAGAGCCCTGGCTGGTAGCCGTGACCTTTTCCATGTATACCAGCCAGTGGGTTGCGATCATTAGTTTTTTGCCCATTATCTATCGCGAGGCGGGAATTTCAGGTGCGCTGATGGGAACCTTCACCGCCATTGCTGCCGGAGTTAACATCGTCGGCAATTTACTGGCAGGAAAACTGTTACAGCAAAAGGTATCCGCCAATCTGCTGTTAAATATCGCCTTCATTACCATGATAGTGTCTGCTTTTGTCGCCTTTGGGCTGAACAGTTCTCCCTGGACTCAATTTATTGCTATCACGTTGTTCTCTGCCGCCGGAGGGCTGGCTCCGGCAACCCTGTTTAATCTGGCGGTTAAAGTCACGCCATCAGCACAAAATATTCCCGTCACCATTGGCTGGTTGCAACAGTGGATAAGCTTCGGTCAGTTTGCCGGCCCGATTATTGTCGCTTTGCTGGTGGATTACACTCAGGGTTGGCGTTCTGTCTGGCTGTTAACCGGTGCCTGGGGAGCATTAGGAATTATTCTGAGCTATTTGCTGTGTCGAACGGCGGCAGTTAAGTCATAAATTAGCGTAACAAAAAGCCCAATGATTAAATGAGAAAAAGTCATTCCATCATCGGGCTGGCCTGCGGTAAATCATCAGAAGCTATAGCGCAATCCTAAATTGCCCTGAATCGGCACTTCAACTTTACTGCCTTTGGCATAATCAACTTCAGCAAACAGAGTGACCTGCCGGGATAGACGGGCATCCATCCCCAATCCTGCTTTAGCCATATCACCGGATAAGTCGGTAGTGAACTTATTACGCTGGTTAATGACGGTACTGTTATTATCAATATATTCATGCACCCAGGCCGCTTTAATATAGGGGGTTATTATGCTGTTTTCCCCTACGCTGAAGCTTTTACCCAGGCTAAAACCCAGCTCGCTGACCAGAGAATCCTGATGGTCAATATTGGCCTTCATATCGTTATTCAGCGTAATGTTGTTACCATCAACCTGTACATACGCTAATCGAACATAGGGTTCAATCCAGATATCGGCTACAACCGGGGTGTTATAACCCACCTCTACCGAGCCACCCAGTGCATTCTGGCTATAGTCGCCTTTGATACCTGCACCATTGGTTGAAATGGCCTGTAAGTCATTGCTGAAATGGCTGTATTTCAATACGCCGTCAATATACCAGCCACGTTGATAAAAGTAGGTGCCGTACAACCCTGCACTATAGCTGTCTATATTGCTGATGCCTCCACGGGCATGCTTCACATCGGAATTACTGTAACTGGTGAAAACGCCCCAGAATGCTTTACCGCCATCGTAATCCACTATGCGGTCAGCACCCAATTCGATGCCTGATTGTTCCAGCTTAAAATGCGCACTGTCGGCAGAAATATTACTTTTTCCACCGGTGGTTCTAACCCAGGCTCCGGCATTGCCTTCATTTTGCAGCAGAGAGCCTTTTCTGAAGCGCAGATTCTGTAACTCGCTATTAAATATCAGTTGGGGTGCTGCCGCCATAGCAAGTACCGCATCCGTAGCAGGGCTAAGGCTTGGGGAATCAGGTCGCAGATCAATCGCGCCAAGATACCAAACCTCTCCGCTGGCTTCAGGGCGGTTATATAAGGAATAGATATAGGTACCGCCATCTACCGCATTAATATTGACACCATTAATATCGGTTAAATTAAAGCTGCTGCCACCGCTTTGATCGGTAATCAAATCCAGTGACTTTTCGCCGGGGTTGGCGATCTCCGCGCCAGAATCCGCCACTCTAATCAGATGCCGACCGCTGCCCTGCCGAATCGTCAGATAATCGCCACGCCCATGCTGAATGTCAGTATTGAAATCGAAGGTTATACAACCTGACAGGGTATCTATATTTAAACCGGAGTATGTCGCACTCTCTGTTGTGCCATTCATTACGCTATTAAAAACAACATTACCTGTGCCCCGCAGCGTGCCAATCTCTACCGTATCCGTATCTGCGCTATTTGCCGTTATCCTCATCAGTGCATCATCGCCGTTTAGCTCAACATATTCGGCATAAGTTGGTGCGCTGACGCCATTAGCCATCAGGCGCAATTCTCCCCCACCGTTAACCAGAGTGATGTCAGGTACATAGCCACCGGCATGAATGGAGGATGTTTCACCATCAGAGATAGTAGTACTCAATGCAGAGGCTGTCTGGCAGAACGCCAAAGGGATTAATATGCTTAAGGCAGATAATGTGGTTTTCATATTGACGTCGTTCCCTCTATTAATACAGCTCCATTGGTTGATATGCTAACAAACAAAATTAACAATAACCACGCTTTAAGAACAAAAAGCAGGCAATATTAAATTTGAATATTGATATTTAAAGGTTTTTAAAAGCTAACCCACAAGCCTTATAAATAAAGGATTTTATGAAACCAGAACGTCTAAAAATGGTTAATAAAAGAAAAAATAACAATAATATCAACAGTTATAAATAATATTTTTAATTAAACAAACACATATTAATTTTATTATTAAAAGGACAGTCATCAGATAGCTTTTTGATCAGTGGCCTGACAACCGTCAGGCCACTGTTTCACTCAATTATCAGTTAGTTAACTTTTCCGACAATGTGAACCAGATTAAAATACTGCCCGTTTTCAACGGCCATCATATCTCTGTCCTTTACAGCATACGGATTACTATCACAGCGTAACCAT
The DNA here is from genome assembly GCF_016649425.1 of Limnobaculum allomyrinae. Taxonomy (GTDB): domain Bacteria; phylum Pseudomonadota; class Gammaproteobacteria; order Enterobacterales; family Enterobacteriaceae; genus Limnobaculum; species Limnobaculum allomyrinae. Next base: position 113,783 of record NZ_JADRCR010000002.1, on the reverse strand, counting down.
TCATCCCATGCCTGCTTACAACAGTCCATTTCACGGCACGTTTCAATCGACACCACGCCTGAAGCTTCCCACAGGGTTTTCCACCAATCACTGGTGAAAAAATACATTCCCTCTTGCCACCATGGGAGCATCTCTTCTGGCGGTTGCCCATTGACTAAAGGACGCTGTAACCCGGGAACCGTCACCGCAATTAAACCACCCGATTTTACCAGTGGAGCAAGGTGAGTTTCCAGATAGCCTGATTTGTGGCCAAAATACTGATAAGCATCAATACTGATCACTGCATCAAAATAGCCTTCAGCAAACGGTAATTCATGGGCATCAAGATTGAGCGGAATAATACGATCTTCCATGCCGAACTGTTTGAATCGCTGCCAGTTGTCAGTAGAGCTAATCCATAAATCTACGGCATAAATCGTAGCGTCGAATTGATGAGCCAGAAACAGAGAGGTAATCCCTGCACCGCAGCCTAAATCCAGAATACGCATGCCCTTTTTCAAGGGCAGATCCCGTGTCAGTTCCTGAGCAATAAGCAAAGCATTAGGGCCCATCATATGTTGACGTAAAAATGAATCTTGAAATAACAGGTTAATTGGTGACGTCATTGGTCATTTTCCTTTTTGACAATATTAATAAAACGGATAAATGATGAATGAGCAGCACAAACCAGCAGGCAGCAAAAGATCTTCCCCACAGATAAACCGTGGCGACAGCGCCGATAATTAAAACAGGATGATGCAGGAACGGTCTGTTCCGAATGAAAAGCATCATATTGAATACCTCGTTAAAAACCACACTCAATCCTCTACGCATCCGCTATGTGCGGCGCAGAATATTCATCATTCCAGGGATGTGTGATATCGCCCGATTGAGTTCGGGATCAATATCAGTGGTTTAACGCAATCTCCAACATGCAAGCCTCGGTGAAAGAGCAGAAATAAAAGTAATAACGCACAATATGCGTGGGTACTACATAAGCGTAGGTACTATAAAAGAATGAGTATGAAAAAGCCAATCGCCATGCCGTATTCCTGCAAAAAACTCACTAAAAACCAATGAATTGTAATTAAGTTACAGAAATAATAATAAGCCATCGAAACAGATGACGCTAAAAAGACGGGAACCATCGATAAGGCGGGAAATGAAAAATACTTTGTGATTAATGTCACATTTTATAAACAAACACCACCAGCGAAATAGTGATTTAGTTCACATAAAAATCACTGATTCAGGATTTTTATTAACATTGTCACTTTCTTACAGTCATTTTTTGTGATCAACATCACCAATAAGCATAGAGCGAGGGGGGTGGAATGGTGATATCCATCACAAAGTCCGCCCGGGGTACGCGAGATAAAAATGTCGTGATAGAGTCGGCTTGCATTGAAAATGATCGACGGTTTTTGGCGAAACCGTCCCGACTACTACTACGCGCACTACCATCTGCGCGTACCTCGAGGGGTGTTTTATGTTATCACCAAATATTAAGGTCAAGGTACAGAATTTTGGCCGCTTCCTCAGCAACATGGTGATGCCTAATATCGGCGCATTTATTGCCTGGGGGCTGATTACCGCACTGTTTATTCCTACCGGTTGGCTACCAAATGAAACGTTAGCCAAACTGGTTGGCCCAATGATTACCTATTTATTACCCCTATTAATCGGCTATACCGGTGGGCGACTGGTTGGCGATGAACGCGGCGGCGTGGTTGGTGCAATAACGACTATGGGTGTGGTTATTGGTGCTGATATGCCCATGTTTATGGGCGCCATGATCGTTGGCCCACTGGGTGGCTATGCTATTCGCCGCTTCGACCGCTGGGTTGATGGTAAAATCAAAAGCGGTTTTGAGATGTTAGTCAACAACTTCTCTGCCGGCATTATTGGTATGTTATTGGCTATTCTGGCCTTTATGGCTATTGGCCCGCTGGTTGAATCCCTGTCTAAGCTGTTGGCCGCCGGGGTTAACATTATGGTGCAGAACAACCTGCTGCCATTAACCTCCATTTTTGTTGAACCGGCAAAAATCCTGTTTCTGAATAATGCTATCAATCACGGAATCTTCTCTCCGCTAGGAATTCAACAAGCAACGGAAACTGGCAAATCCATTTTCTTCCTGATTGAAGCTAACCCTGGCCCAGGCCTTGGGGTACTGCTAGCCTATATGTTCTTTGGTAAAGGCAGCGCTAAACAGTCTGCACCGGGTGCGGTGATCATCCACTTCTTTGGTGGGATTCATGAGATCTATTTCCCTTACGTTTTAATGAACCCGCGTTTGATTGTTGCGGTGATTTTGGGTGGAATGACTGGTGTATTTACTCTGACACTGTTTAATGCAGGACTGGTTTCTCCGGCCTCTCCCGGTTCGATTTTTGCTGTATTACTGATGACACCAAAGTCATCGTTAATCGGCGTAGTTCTGTCTATTCTCGCTTCTGGTATTGTCTCGTTCCTGGTTTCCGCCGTGATGCTTAAGCGTGTACCTGCCGGTGAAGAAGAGAACAACGGTCTGGCTGATGCCACTCGCCGTATGCAAGGCATGAAACAACAGTCCAAAGGCAATAAAGCACAGGGTGGTACCACCCAACCAGCAATGCATAAAGGCGATATGGCGAAAGATTTAAGCTATGTGCGCACCATTATGGTTGCCTGTGATGCCGGTATGGGTTCCAGCGCTATGGGTGCCGGTGTATTACGTAAAAAAGTAAAAGATGCCGGGCTCAACCATATTACTGTGGCTAACTGCGCGATTAACAGCCTGCCTGAAGGCGTGGATATGGTAATCACCCATCAAGACCTCACCCGTCGTGCGATGGATCATGCACCTCATGCCATACATATTTCGCTGAAAAACTTTCTCGATAGCCAGCTCTACAATGACTTAACAGCACGCCTGCTGGCTGCCAAACATCCTCAAGCGGCCAACGACAGCAAACTCATTACGCAAACCATTGTCGCCGCTAACGACGAACATTTTGACCCCGCCAATCAGGAAGAGAATCTGTTTGAGCTGGGAGCCAGTAACATCTTCCTCAATCTGCAGGCTGACAATAAAGAGCAAGCGATTCGCTTTGCCGGTCAGATGCTGGTTGATGGCGGCTATGTAGAGCCCGACTATATCGACGCTATGCTGGCCCGTGAAGCATTAACTTCAACCTATCTGGGAGAATCCATCGCCGTTCCACACGGCACCGTAGAAGCCAAAGATCGCGTATTGCGTACTGGCGTCGTGATTTGCCAATACCCTCAGGGTGTCTGCTTCGGTGATACACCGGAAGAGACAGCTCATTTGGTCATTGGTATTGCGGCGCGCAATAACCAGCATATTCAGGTTATTACCCGTTTAACCAATGCTCTGGATGAAGACGGCATTATTGAACGTTTGGCACAAACCACCAGCGTGCAGGAAGTCTTAGACCTGCTGGCCGGTGAGCGAGCCGCGTAATGGTACGTATTGCAAAGTATCTACTGCCGTAGCCATCAATTTAGCTGCTGATACTTTGTTATTAGGGGCTGGCCCCCCGGCCCCTGTTCTTTTTACGGTTTAGATTTGAACACAGATTATTAAGGTTAAGCTTATGAAAGCAGTTCATTTTGGTGCGGGCAATATCGGTCGCGGATTTATCGGAAAATTATTGGCTGATGCTCAGGCCGAACTTACCTTTGCTGATGTTAATCAACCCTTGGTTGATCAGTTGGCGCATCAGCAAAGCTATCAGGTGAATGTGGTTGGCAAAGATGCCAGGATAGAAAAAGTTAGTCGTATTAGTGCGATTCACAGCGCCAGCCCGGATGCCATCCGCCAAATAGCTCAGGCTGATATCATTACCACTGCCGTTGGCCCGCAAGTGCTGGAAAAGATTGCCGGTACTCTGGCGCAGGGGCTTATCGCTCGCTATCAACAGGGCAATAACCAGCCATTAAATATTATTGCCTGCGAGAATATGGTGCGTGGTACCAGTCAGCTTAAACAACATGTAATGCTACAGGTTCCGGAAGAAATGCAGGGATGGATGGAACAGTGTATTGGCTTTGTTGATTCCGCCGTAGACCGTATTGTCCCACCCGGTGAAGCAGCAAACGATCCACTGGATGTAACGGTAGAAACCTTCAGCGAATGGATTGTAGACAGCACTCAATTTAAGGGTGAGTTACCACACATTGAAGGTATGGAACCTACGGCAAATTTGATGGCCTATATAGAGCGTAAGCTGTTTACGCTCAATACCGGCCATGCCATTACTGCTTATTTGGGCCAGTTGGCCGGGTGCAAAACTATTCGCGATGCTATCCTCAATCCAGATATTCGTCAGATAGTAAAAGCAGCGATGGAAGAGAGCGGCGCTGTATTGATTCGCCGTTATGCATTCGATCCCGAGCAACATGCCGCCTATATTGATAAGATCATCAGCCGCTTTGAAAATCCTTATTTGCATGATGATGTTGAACGAGTAGGCCGCCAACCATTGCGTAAGTTGAGTGACGGGGATCGGTTAATTAAACCGCTTCGTGGTACGCTGGAGTATGGTTTACCCCATCAAAATTTACTGATTGGTATTGCTGCTGCGCTGAGTTACCGCAGTGAGCAAGATCCGCAGGCGCAAGAGCTGGCAACGATGTTGGCATCAAAGGGAATAGAGCAAACCCTGCGAGATGTTTGTAACCTTCAGGATCAACCGAAGGTTGTGACACAAATAACAAATGTGTATAACACCATGCAACATCAGGCTTAGCAGATGCCTGTATCATGTAATTATGCACCTTTATGTAACCCTGGCAGGCAGCAATGTCTGCTGTTCAGGTAGAAGCTTTAGCTGGCAAAGTAAACTATGGCAACAATGGAAGAAACACAGGTATTTGAAAATCGCATTCTGGAGCGTCTGAATGCCAGATTAACGGTCAAAGGTTTTATCGAGGCTGCTGTCAGCCTGTTAGCCGATGCCGTCGATCTGCTGATCCTGCAGGTATTCCGCAAAGATGACTATGCCGTTAAGTATGCTGTTGAACCATTGCTGGAGGGTTCCGGCCCTCTGGCAGCGCTTCCGGTACGTTTGAAGCTGATTTATGCGCTTGGCGTTATCACCCGGGATGAGTATGAGGATGTTGAGCTATTGTTGGCGTTGAATAATGAGCTGCTCAATATTCAGGATAACCTCAGCTTTACCGATGATGAAGTGCTGGGCCCGTTACATATGCTGCACGGTATTACCCTGCCCCCTCCCCCGGTGTTAAACCTACCGGAAGAGGTAATTGATGACAAACTGGTGGATATGCAGCTTCAACGATATCAACAGGCTATTCGGTCGACATTGGTATTGTGTATTACGGATTTGTTGTCGAGGTTGGGGCATAAGAAGGCGTTCTAGGATATTGTTTTAGGTTTTTTTGGTTGTTTTAGGTTTTTTTGGCTGCTGTGGATATTCCGGCCGTAAAAGCAGTATTGCGTATATCACCGTTGTGCCCAGCCGGAAGACCGTTTGTACTTAGGTTCTGAATATGTCGGCTTTGCCGACAATGGGCATCTTTCACTGTTGGCTGCTGTGGATATTCCGGCCGTAAAGGCAGTATTGCTCATATCAGCGCTGTGCCCGGCCGGAAGACCATCTGTACTTTGGTTCTGAATATGTCGGCTTTGCCGACAATGGGCATCTTTTACTGTTGGCTGCTGTGGATATTCCGGCCGTAAAGGCAGTATTGCGTATATCACCGTTGTGCCCGGCCGGAAGACCGTTTGTACTTTGGTTCTGAATATGTCGGCTTTGCCGACAATTGGCATCTTTCACTGTTGGCTGCTGTGGATATTCCGGCCGTAAAGGCAGTATTGCTCATATCAGCGCTGTGCCCGGCCGGGAGACCGTTTGTACTTAGGTTCTGAATATGTCGGCTTTGCCGACAATGGGCATCTTTTACTGTTGACTGCTGTGGATATTCCGGCCGTAAAGGCGGTATTGCTCATATCAACGCTGTGCCCGGCCGGGAGACCGTTTGTACTTAGGTTCTGAATATGTCGGCTTTGCCGACAATGGGCATCTTTTACTGTTGACTGCTGTGGATATTCCGGCCGCAAAAGCAGTATTGCGTATATCACCGTTGTGCCCGGCCGGGAGACCGTTTGTACTTAGCCTCGGAGTGCATCGGGCCTAGAATTGGCAATGTTAACTACCAATCAGGCATTCATTTTTTATCTTTAGCCCTTAGCCCTTAGCCCTTAGCCCTTAGCCCTTAGCCCTTAGCCCTTAGCCCTTAGCCCTTAGCCCTTCAGGTTAAAGCATCCGAATGTTGCCTCAGCCAATAAAAAAGTAGCACGACCAACATGGATGTTGGTCGAGGCGCAGCGACGTCGGGAGCGGCTCTGCGCCGGTGCGTCAGCTTTTTTATTGACTGAGGTTGCCGCCGCAACGCGGCGGTCAACAGTCGGCTGCGCAGGCGCGGGGAGTGCAGAGGGGCGTTCGCCCAACGCCCCTTTGCTCGACGCAAGCACCACTGCCGAGTCTCGCTCAGCAACTGAGGCGGCGAAACTTACACCGAACCAAACAGCACCAGCATCAGCTTTTTTATTGGCTGAGGTTGCCGCCGCAACGCGGCGGTCAACAATCGGCTGCGCAGGCGCGGGGAGTGCAGAGGGGCGTTCGCCCCAACGCCCCTTTGCTCGACGCAGGCACCACTGCCGAGTCTCGCTCAGCAACTGAGGCGGCGAAACTTACACCGAACCAAACAGCACCAGCATCAGCTTTTTTATTGGCTGAGGTTGCCGCCGCAACGCGGCGGTCAACAGTCGGCTGCGCAGGCGCGGGGAGTGCAGAGGGGCGTTCGCCCCAACGCCCCTTTGCTCGACGCAAACTCTACTGCCGAAATAAACACAGCACTTAAAGCGGCGAAACCTACACCGAACCAAACAGCACCAGCACCAGCACCAGCACCAGCACCAGCACCAGCATAACTTCACTTTCTCATCCCATAAAAATAAAAAAAACCGAACAGTTAACTGTCCGGTTTCTTTACATTCCCAAATATCACCCTGCAACATCAAGACTCGATGCAGTTCTCACCTGCTGAATCAACTCTTCATTATGATCCAGCATCTTGCGTAAAAACTGGTTATACGACGTACCCCGTTCAGAGTAGCGCCCCAATTTGTTCACTAAGTGCTCGGCCGTCACGGTATCGCCCTGACTTCTCAGCGCGGCTCGTGAATCACGCAGTTTATTGTAGGCTGCATGGGTGTTCATATTCAGTAAATAAGCAGTGACGGAATCATCTACAGAACTGTAAGACGAATAGCCTTTGATTCCACCTTTGCTATTACAACTTTTACTACCGCAACGCATACCAAACAAATTCTTGTTGGTTTGCGCCAACTTAGAGGTTCCCCATCCTGACTCTGTCGCTGCCTGAGCAACCACCAAATGAGTCGGCAGAACATCAACGCGTTTTAGCAGCTCATCCCACTTCACCTTCTTTGGATTTGAAGTGCATTCCATACGGTAACGACTACAGATTTGCTGTAACCGCACGATGTCCTGTGAGCTCCAGCTCTGGGATGAACGCTTTTTTAATAGCCACTCGCGTTCCTGGCGAATTTGACTGTTTTGTTGATCAATAATAGGTACAACGGCATTAAGAAATGCTTTTTTCCGTTGAGTGCCGGAAGGGTATTTTCGCAAGTCAGGTAGGCTGTCAAGCTTATCATTGAGAGAATACTCTTGATGTTTCATTGTCCCTGTTGATGCCCAACCGACCGATGAACTCACACTCAAAAAGAAAAACGCTGAACCCATTATTTTTAAAACAAGTGAAGGCATAAAAACTCCAAAACTAGTTCACAAAATAATCAGATTTCGATTTAAGATGGTCGATGATGCAGGAATAAATTGAAAGTAGCAAGTTGTAACAAAAAACGATTATCTCACCAGAATAGCAATTCGACGCGTAATATTTGGATATAAAAGCACTTTTTCAGCATGAGATATTACTGACCGTTTTAAATAAATCGATTCAGTGCTGACGGTGGTTGCACAATTCGGTGATTAACCTATGGGCTCTTCTATGGTTTTAGCCCTGTTCAGACTTTTTACCCCCCAAAAAACCTTTAGTATATATTGACTTATACACTCCCGGCTAAAACAACTCTTTCAGAAATTACGCTAGTGGTACTGTTGATATTGATATCAAAAGAATTTATCGCTGACGGCAGAATTGTGCCCTCTCCAGCGCCTTCAACAATGTTAACTGGTTCAAGGTTTTCACACAAAGGTATTGCAAAGGTATTATCAAGTGGTATTGTCATGGTAGCGCTACCTACCCTACGCAGTATCATGAAAGGACTGAAACATGAATAAAACAATAGCAAAACTCTCATTCATGATGTTCATTGAATGGTTTATCTGGGGAGCCTGGTTTGTACCTCTGTGGCTTTTCCTGAACTCAAGCGGCTTTACCCCAACAGAGATTGGCTGGTCTTACGCCTGTACGGCGATTGCCGCCATTCTTTCCCCTATTTTGGTAGGCTCCATTACTGACCGCTTCTTTGCAGCACAAAAAGTTCTGGCAGTATTGATGTTTGCCGGAGCCATACTCATGTGGCTGGCAGCACAGCAAACCCAGTTCACTACCTTCTTCCCTTTGCTGTTGGCCTATTCATTAACCTATATGCCAACCATCGCGTTAACCAACAGTATTGCGTTCTCAAACGTGGATGATGTGGAACGTCAGTTCCCGCGCATTCGGGTAATGGGCACCATCGGCTGGATCGCCTCCGGTCTGGTATGCGGTTTCTTACCAGGGATGTTGGGCTATGGCGATATCTCCGCCAGCAATATTCCCTTGTTGATTACTGCCGCCAGCTCTGCCTTGCTGGGGGTGTTCGCTCTGATGCTACCAAACACGCCACCGAAGAGTACCGGTAAGATGAGCATGAAAGTGATGCTGGGGTTAGATGCCATCGTGCTGTTAAAAGATCGCAACTTCCTGGTGTTCTTCTTCTGTTCATTCCTGTTCGCTATGCCACTGGCTTTCTACTATATCTTTGCCAATGGTTACCTGACAGAAGTGGGCATGAAGAATGCTACCGGCTGGATGACGCTGGGTCAGTTCTCTGAAATCTTCTTTATGCTGGCGCTGCCCTTCTTTACCAAGCGCTTCGGTATCAAAAAGGTGCTGTTACTTGGCTTAGTGACTGCGGCTATTCGTTATGGCTTCTTCGTTTACGGTGGTGCCGACCATATCTTTACTTATGGCCTGCTATTCCTCGGTATTCTGTTACACGGCGTTAGCTACGACTTCTACTATGTTACCGCCTATATTTATGTTGATAAAAAAGCACCGGTACATATGCGCACCGCAGCACAAGGGTTAATTACTCTCTGCTGTCAGGGTTTCGGCAGCCTGTTAGGCTACCGTTTAGGCGGTCAAATGATGGAGAAAATGTTTGCCTACTCCGAGCCGGTTAACGGACAAACCTTTAACTGGGCTGGTATGTGGGGGTTTGGCGCCATCATGATTGTGGTCATTACCATCCTGTTTATGCTGTTCTTCAGAGAGTCCGATGGTGAAATCAAAACTATCGAAGTCGCACCACAAGACGCTAAATCAGTCGAAGCCTAATCGTCAGGTTTTATCCGCCGCGGTCTTCAGGCAATGAATTCCGCGGTATAGCAATAGAGTCAAATATTAAGGGTTTATGATGAATAAAGAGAACCGCATTTTAGGCGCCTTCTATGGCCAGGCTTTAGGCGACGCAATGGGAATGCCCTCAGAGTTGTGGCCACGTTCTCGGGTCAAATCCTATTTTGGCTGGATAGACAGCTTTTTACCGGGACCGGCAGAAAATAACGCCGCCTGCTATTTTAATACCGCTGAATTTACCGATGACACTTCGATGGCGCTGGCGCTGGCTGATGCCATTATTGAGTGCAAAGGGGAAATTGAACCTGCAGTTATCGGTCGTAATATTATGCGTTGGGCAGAAGCATTTGATGCTTTTAATAAGAACGTGTTGGGGCCAACCTCCAAAATTGCGCTAAACGCCATTAAGCAAGGCACCCCTATTGAGCAGTTAGAAAATAATGGCGTCACCAACGGTGCCGCTATGCGGGTTTCTCCGCTTGGCTGCCTGCTGCCAACCCACTCACTGGATGATTTTATCGCCGATGTAGCAAAAGCTTCCAGCCCAACCCATAAATCTGACGTCGCAATTGCCGGTGCCGTGGCGGTTGCCTGGGCAATTTCTAAAGCTATCGATGGTGCCAGTTGGTCACAGATTTGCGATCAGCTTCCTGCGGTTGCCAAAGCGGCGCAGGAAAAGCATATCACCACGTTCAGTGCTTCAATGGCGGCCCGAATCGAACTGGCGTTACACACCGCCAGACGGGCGGAAGGCGTTGAGCAAGGTATGGAGCAGATTTACCATTTAGTGGGTGCCGGTACCAGTACTATTGAATCCGTACCAGCAGCCATCGCTATGGTTGAACTGGCGCAAACCGATCCTAACCGCTGTGCCATTCTGTGTGCCAACCTCGGCGGTGATACCGATACTATCGGTGCAATGGCTACCGCTATTTGCGGCGCCTTACACGGAATTGAACGCATTGATCCGGCGTTAAAACAACAGTTAGATCGGGTCAATCAACTGGATTTCACTCGCTACAGTCAGGCCTTTATCCAGCTTCGTCATCAAAGAGAGGTTGCTTATGAACGCTGCTGAACTGAGAAATCGACTTCCATCGTTAATTAATCAGCGCCCAATTTGTGTGATTGGTGCCGCAGTGATCGATGTGATTGCTGATGCTTACTCACTGCCCATCGGGGTAGTGATATTGAACTACACCAACAGGGTGTTAATGTAGGTGGCTGCGCGCTGAATATTGCCATCACGCTACATCGATTAGGGCTATCTTCCCTTAATGCTTTACCGATGGGACAAGGTATCTGGGCCGATATCATCCGAAAAACTTTGAGTGAAAAAGGTATTGTGTCTGCACTGGAAACCGATAAAGGCGATAACGGCTGGTGTCTGGCATTGGTGGAACCCGATGGCGAACGCACTTTCCTGTCCGTCAGCGGTGTAGAGAACCAATGGGACAGCGAAATCCTGCGTAACCTTAAGTTACAGCCAGATACCCTGATTTATCTTTCCGGCTATCAATTAGCCTCTGCTACTGGCGAAGTATTGATTGACTGGCTGGAATCGTTAAACAGTCGCGTTGAGCTGTTTATCGATTTCGGCCCGCGTATTGAGGATATATCAGAACAGCAATTAGCTCGTCTGATGGCTCTCAAGCCGATGGTATCTCTCAATCGCCAGGAAGCTGAGTTAATGGATGCCAGAATATCCGGCCATACTTCCGTTTTGAGTGCCGATACGCTGGCAGAAGATTGGTACCGCCGTTATGGCTGCCCACTGATTATTCGGGTAGATAAAGAAGGCGCCTGTTATCACGACGGTAAGCAAAAAGGCTGGATCAAACCATTTCCTGCTCAGGTGGTCGACACCATCGGCGCCGGTGACAGCCACGCTGGCGGAGTCCTCGCCGCCCTCTCCTCTGGCTGGTCACTGGCTGATGCTGTCACTCTGAGCAATGCCGTCGCTTCCTACGTCGTCAGCCACCGCGGCGGCGACTGCGCCCCATCGGTCACCGAGTTATCGGAATATCTTGAGAAATATATTTGATCAACAAAGCAGCCCTTTAGCCCTTAATCTTTGCTCTTTGCTCTTTGTTCTTCCCAAAGAGCACTTGAATTCAGCTGACGACTGAGAGAGGCCAGCACACCCCGCATGGACGCGGGGTGAGGCGCAGCGACGTCGGGAGCGGCTCTGCGCCGGTGCGTTAAGGCTGAACGAAGGAGGAAGGCAGTCGCCACAACGCGGTATACCGCGTTGAACAGCGCTTGCGCTGGCTCGCAAGAGTGAATACATCATGAAATGATGTATTCATAGCGCGACCTGAATTCGTGTGCGAAGGCGCGGGGGGTGCAGGGGGGCATTCGCCATAATGCCTCCCTGCTCGGCCACTCGCACAGCTGTAAATCCAGACACTATAACTATTAGTGGACGAAATAAATTCGGAGCGAAATTACTCTTCCGAAACAAAAACATACATATCACTACGACACAAATTAATACTATACTCAATCAGCCGATTCAGATGATCAAATACCACCTGCTTAATCACCAGCACCGGTACCGCACCATCCAGCTTAATATGTGACTGAAACTCAACGTCCGGCATACGAGCACTGACTTTGCTTTTGGTTCGTTGAGGAATAATGTTCTGACTGCGGAAGTAGTCATACAGTGACATACCAATATCATCGGCATTTTTTATCAATTCCACCGGAACATAAGATTCCTCAATAGAAACCGGGTCATCATCCACATAACGAATACGCTTAAGCATAAATACCGGGCTATTAGCCGGAATTTTTAGCTGCTCGGCGACCTCGTCCGGACAATCCACAATGCTCTTGTTAACCCACAGAGTATTCGGCGTTTTTCCCCGCAGCTCTACTTGCTGAGAGAACCCCTTAGCTTCTTTTAATGAGTATTCAAACTTATCATTAATTTGGGTGCCAAAGCCGCGGGAGCGAATAACTACGCCCTGTTCATCCAGCATTTCCATGGCTTTGCGTACGGTAATTCGCGACACTCCGGTTAACTGGCTTAAGTCACGTTCCCCCGGCAGTATATTTCCCGGTGGCAATACGCCGGTGCGCACGGCCATTTTGACTGTTTCAGCAAACTTCAGGTATAGCGGCGTGTTATCTGGCTCTGCAATACGCTCACAGAGTTGTCTAATCAACGTCGAGTGTGTGTCATTCATCTCAGTCAGCCCACATTAAGCAATTGAAAAATATTAAATTACCATTTTTTCAGTTGAAGTCTTCCCATTATACCCACTCTGGCTTTATCGGCATGCTTTTATTCACCCTCTAACCCCGGATTGAGAAAATGGTTTCATCGTGCTATTTCTGTCTACCTATTGGATTATTATCAGGGAAAGCGACGGAACTGGATAAATGAATACCCGTATCACGGCACTAACCAAATACCTGCTCTTCCCCTACCGCCAGCCGGATAAATCCGCACTCAACCGCTATCTGCAAAATAAAACTATTCTGATTACCGGCGCCAGCTATGGCATAGGTGAAGCGGTAGCAGAGAGGCTGGCAAACTGTCAGGTTCGATTAATTTTGGTTGCCCGCACCGCAGAAAAACTACGGCAGATTCAGCAACGGCTGAATGCCCGATCCGCTGACTGTCATATTTTTTCCTGTGATTTAACCAATGAGACGCAATGCGCTGAGCTGCTCCATCAACTACAACAATTTGGCAATATTGATATTTTTATTAACAATGCGGGAAAATCCATCTGTCGTCCGCTAATGGATTCATTAGACAGGCTGCATGATTTTCAACGCACTATCCGTCTGAACTACCTTGCTCCGGTTCAGCTTTGCCTCGGTTTGATTCCTATGCTGGAGAAAACACAGGGGCAGATTATTAATATTTCAGCGCTGAATGTGCTGTTAGCCCCTACGCCTTATTGGGCTGCGTATCAAGCTTCGAAAACCGCATTTGACCAGTGGCTGCGCTGTGCGGAACCGGAATTAAAACTGGCTAGCATTGCCGTTTCTTCCCTCTATTTTCCGCTGGTTAAAACTCGTATGATCACGCCAGTTTATGCCAATAAGCCGGTTCCTGCTTTATCCGTTGAGCAAGCGGCAGACATCATCTGCCGTGCTCTGCTCACTCGTAAACCCTGTATCCGTCCCTGGTGGACTCTGTTGGCCCAAGTGACTTCGGTTATATTCCATCGGCTGTGGGCTGGCTGTTGTGGCTACTATTTGAAGCGTAAATCAGATGAATAAATTTAAATTACTGCGTAGTACCGGTCTTTTGTCGTTTAAAGGTATATCAGCCCTGATCGCCTCAATCCGGATTAACGGCATCAGTTTGATGGCACTATTAGGCTATAGCGCCCGACGCTACCCCGAACGCAAAGCTGTTCAGGATGAGAATCAGTCTCTCAGTTATCAACAGCTGTACCAGCAATCCCGGGCGGTAGCGGGTTTACTTATGGCGCAACACCAAATTACACCGGGTCAGCAGGTAGCGATTATTTGTCGTAATCATGCCTCATTGCTTAAAGCACTGTTTGCCAGTTCAGCAATCGGCGCAGATATCTGTTTAATTAACAGTGAAATCAGCCATCAGCAATTGGCTTCATTTATTCGCCAGTATCAGTTTCACTTAATTATCCACGACGCGGAACTGTCTCCCATCATTCAGTTGGCGGGTTACGGCGGACAATGCTTACCTGTCAACCATGAGTCAGCAGCATCCATTGAGTCATATAGCCAAATGCCCATCAACCCAATGGGTAAGATCACCTATGGCCCGGGAAAAATTGTCGTGCTAACCGGCGGCACTCGCTGTGAATTTAAACCGGCGGTGCGCAAGCCCTCACTATTCGCTTTTATTAATCCACTGATAGCGTTATTGGATAAGTTAAAACTGGCGCAATATCGCTCTTTATATATTGCCACGCCGATTTACCATGGCTTTGGTCTGGCGACATTATGTATTGCCACCCTACTCGGTTCCACTATCTATCTGAAGCGCCGTTTCGAGGCGCAACAAGCCGCAGAGCTGATAAACCAGCAGCAAATAGAGGTAGTCACTCTGGTTCCTTTGATGCTAAGCCGAATGCTGCATAGCTATCCGGCAAATCTGAAATCACTACGCTGTATTATTTCCGGTGGAGCTGCCCTGTCACCAGCGCTGGTTAACCAAACGCAAACCCTGCTGGGTAAGCGGCTATTCAACCTGTACGGCACTTCGGAAGCGGGCGTTTGTACTATCGCCACGCCGGACGATCTGGTCTGTGCAGCAGGCACTATTGGATTACCCATAGATGGGTTAACTATCTGCCTGCGCGATACTTCTACAGGCCAGTTGATTACCCGTGATAACACCGTTGGTTTATTACAGATTCAATGCCGATGGGCGGCACAACAAACCGACGATTTCGTTACAACCGGCGATTTAGCCTTTCGGGATGCCAACGGCTACTATTTCTTAAACGGTCGAAATGACGACATGATTGTTTCCGGTGGAGAAAATATCTACCCCATTGAACTGGAAAAGGTTCTGGCTGAAAATCCATTGGTCAGGGAGTGCGTAGTCATTGGTATTGAAGACAAAGAGTTCGGCCAGCGGCTAAAGGCATATGTGGTTGCCCAACCTGCCAGGAAGATAAATGCTCAGGAATTAATCCAGTGGCTAAAACCCCGGGTTGCACGCTACCAAATGCCGGTCAGTATTGAGCTCATTGAGGAGATTCCACTGACGGCGGTGGGTAAACCGGATACCCGCAAGCTAACTCACTTATCATGCTAATAATTTACGACAAAATCCGGCAATAACCGTCGATAAAGCAGGAAAATCATCAAACGGGTACGATTATCTGATTTATGCCATAATGCCCTTCGATTCACCTATTACAGAAGAGAAACAGGATTGAAAACTGATTTATCTGCGATGGGGTTACGCACCCTGTTAATGCTGGCCTCAGTCGTCATTATTCTATCGGGCATTAAGGCTGCCTCCCAGATTGTTGTTCCTTTTTTGCTGGCGCTTTTTCTGTCTATTGTTCTCTATCCTCTGGTACGAATGATGGCACGCTGGCGAATACCTTCGGTGCTTTCAATATTGATCATTATTGTCGCCATCGTAATAGGCATGTTTATGACCGTCAGCCTGTTGGGATCTTCGCTGAATGAATTTACCCGTACCCTTCCCCAGTATCGTGGGCCAATTAGTGAACACTTACGTACTTTTCAGGCCTATGCGGCGCAAGTCAATATCCATATATCGAATGAAGAACTAATGCAGTATTTCGACCCCAGCGCGTTAGTCAGCTTTATTACGCGTATGCTGTCGGGTTTTTCCGGCATGATGACCAATATATTTTTGCTGTTAATGACCGTGGTTTTTATGCTGCTTGAGGTTCAAACTCTGCCCGGAAAACTGGCAAAAGCACTGAATAATCCACAGCAGGGAATGTTGGGGATTCAGGCGGCGCTGGATAGTATCAGTCGTTATATGACCATCAAAACCGCTATCAGTCTGGCAACCGGATTGGTGATCTGGCTGTTTCTCTCGGTGCTGGATGTCAAATATGCCATGCTCTGGGGTGTGCTGGGATTTTTGCTCAACTATATTCCGAATATTGGTTCGGTCATTGCCGCGATTCCTCCGGTACTGCAAACCCTGTTATTCAGTGGATTCTCCGATGCGCTGATAGTAACCGCCTGTTTCGTCGTGGTGAATATTCTTATTGGTAATGTCATTGAACCGCGAGTTATGGGTCGGGGGCTGGGTCTGTCCACCTTAGTGGTTTTCCTCTCGCTAATATTTTGGGGCTGGCTATTAGGGCCAGTAGGAATGCTACTTTCCGTGCCTCTCACCATAGTGGCAAAAATTATGCTGGAAGCGACACCCTCAGGGCAGCGACTGGCCATTATGCTGGGCGATGGTAAGTAAACACTCACCCATAAATATCGGAATGCGTCGGATCTGACCCGGCGCATCGTTTTTTGCAACAAATCATCTCAATATTCGCCCAATTCTTTTGGTCTGGCACTGCTACCTATCCCATTAATCGCTCCACCGAACTTTACAAATGTTAACCAAATATTGTGAAATATTTGTGTTATCTTTAATACAGCTAAGCAGCACTTCAAAAATAACGACTGGCGGATGCCAGCAATATCGGTAATTAATGGAGGAGCTATGTCATCTGATCTACGTCAACAGAGTCTTGACACCCTAACGGTCGGCCAACAGAAATATCACTATTACAGCCTGTCAAAAGCCGCCTCTCAATTGGGCGATATCGAGCGCCTGCCTAAATCTCTTAAAGTTTTATTAGAAAATTTGCTGCGCTTTATCGATGGCGATACGGTACAGGAAGCCGATCTGGCTGAGCTGGTTAAGTGGCTGGAAAGCGGTCATGCCGATCGTGAAATTGCCTATCGCCCGGCGCGAGTATTAATGCAAGATTTTACCGGCGTTCCCGCGATTGTCGATCTGGCCGCCATGCGGGAGGCCGTGCACCGACTCGGTGGCGACGCCAGTAAAGTCAACCCGCTTTCACCTGCCGATCTGGTCATCGACCATTCCGTCACCGTGGATGATTACGCTAATCCCCAGGCTTTTACCACTAACGTCATGCTGGAAATGCAGCGCAACCACGAACGGTATGCCTTTCTGCGCTGGGGACAAAAAGCCTTCAGCCGATTCCGTGTTGTACCGCCGGGCACCGGCATCTGTCACCAGGTCAACCTCGAGTATTTAGGGCAAACGGTCTGGCAAGAGCAGCAGGACGACAAGCTGATGGTCTACCCGGATACGCTGGTAGGTACTGACTCCCATACCACCATGATTAATGGGTTAGGTATTCTGGGCTGGGGTGTTGGCGGTATTGAAGCTGAAGCCGCTATGTTGGGTCAGCCAGTGTCAATGCTAATTCCCGATGTGGTCGGTTTCAAAATGACCGGACAACTACGGGAAGGCATTACCGCTACCGATCTGGTTTTAACCGTAACTCAAATGTTACGCCAACACGGAGTAGTGGGTAAATTCGTTGAGTTCTATGGCGATGGATTAGCTCGCCTGACGCTGGCGGATCGCGCCACCATCGGCAATATGTCACCGGAATTTGGTGCGACCTGCGGTTTCTTCCCGGTTGATGAAGAAACATTGCGTTATATGCGCCTGTCCGGTCGCAGTGAACAGCAAATCGCGCTGGTTGAAGCTTATTGTAAAGCACAGGGACTCTGGCGCTATGCCGGCGATGAACCGGTATTTACCAGCACGTTGTCTCTGGATTTATCGACCGTAGAAGCCAGTCTGGCAGGGCCTAAACGTCCTCAGGACAGAGTGACATTAAGCGGTGTTAAACAGGCTTTTGAAGCCTACACCCAGTTAGACACCACCGCGCGGACACCGCGTATCGAACAGGTGCCTGTCACCCTGAAAGAGAATACCTTTGCTCTGAAACAGGGTGCGGTAGCTATCGCCGCGATCACTTCTTGTACCAATACGTCCAACCCCGGCGTTATGCTGGCCGCCGGGCTTCTGGCTAAAAAAGCCGTCGAGAAAGGCTTACAGCGTCAGCCGTGGGTGAAATCATCGCTGGCACCCGGTTCTAAAGTAGTTACTGATTATCTCAATGCCGCAGGGTTAACACCCTATCTGGAAATGCTGGGATTCAATCTGGTTGGCTATGGTTGTACTACTTGTATCGGTAACTCCGGCCCGCTGTTAGCACCTATTGAAGAGGCAATCAAACAAGGTGATTTAACCGTTGGAGCAGTA
Organism: Limnobaculum allomyrinae; assembly: GCF_016649425.1. Taxonomy (GTDB): domain Bacteria; phylum Pseudomonadota; class Gammaproteobacteria; order Enterobacterales; family Enterobacteriaceae; genus Limnobaculum; species Limnobaculum allomyrinae. Next base: position 95,404 of record NZ_JADRCR010000002.1, on the reverse strand, counting down.
CTATCCGGTAACCGTAACTTTGAAGGTCGCATCCACCCACTGGTAAAAACAAACTGGCTGGCCTCTCCACCGCTGGTAGTGGCCTATGCGCTGGCGGGTAATATGAACGTTGATTTGTCTCAGGATCCACTGGGGCATGATAAGCAGGGAAATCCAGTCTATCTGAAAGATATCTGGCCTTCTTCCCATGAAATTGCTCAGGCAGTTGAAGGCGTTACCGCAGCCATGTACCGCAAAGAGTATGCGGAAGTATTTGATGGTGACGAAGAGTGGCAATCCATTAACGTTGAAGCCTCACAAACCTATCACTGGCAGGAAGATTCAACCTACATTCGCCATCCTCCTTTCTTTACCACGATGCAGGCTCAACCAGAAGCGGTACAGGATATTCATGATGCCCGTATTTTGGCTCTGCTGGGGGACTCCGTCACCACAGACCATATCTCTCCCGCGGGTAATATCAAAGCTAACAGCCCGGCGGGGATCTACCTCAATAATCACGGCATTCAGGCTAAAGATTTCAACTCTTACGGCTCACGCCGGGGTAATCATGAAGTGATGATGCGGGGTACCTTTGCCAATATCCGTATACGCAACGAAATGGTGCCTGGTGTTGAAGGAGGTTTTACCCGCTACGTTCCAACCAAAGAAACGCTGCCAATTTACGATGCCGCAATGCGCTACCAGCAAGACAACGTACCGCTGGCCGTGATTGTTGGTAAAGAGTATGGCTCCGGTTCCAGCCGCGACTGGGCAGCAAAAGGCCCTATGTTGTTGGGGGTTCGCGTAGTTATTGCTGAATCTTTTGAGCGTATCCATCGCTCTAACCTGATTGGTATGGGTATTTTACCACTGGAATTTGCACCGGGGGTTACTCGTAAATCGCTGGGTTTAACCGGTGATGAAACCATTACCGTTACCGGGCTGGCCACCCTGCTACCGGGGCAAACCGTCACAGTAGTTATCACACATGCTGATGGTCATCATGACATCATCAATACCCGCTGCCGTATTGATACCGGTAATGAGCTCACTTATTACCAAAACGGCGGTATTTTGCATTATGTGATCAGGAAAATGCTGTAACCACAAAATCTGAAAGTACTACGAGCAACATGGATGTTGCTCCAGCTTCCGTCGTATTAACTAAAACGTTAATTCATCATTGTATGGAAAAAACCAACACGGATTGATGACCAGGCTTGCTTAAACAGCACTGGCGCAGGCTAGCACCCCCTCAGACAAGTACAGGCGCTCTTCCGGCGGAGCACAAAATCAATATAAGCATTTTAGATTTTACGACCGGAATATTTATTAAAAGCAATTTATCTGGTTTGTCAGCAATTCCAATAGTCACCAAGCGAATTATTAACACGCTTTAGAATCACTTTAATTCAAAAAAATGTCGACTTATAACTTTTTAGTTTTTATCAATCGATAAATAAAACAACAAAACAGCCACATTACAGACAGCATCGGCACGTCAGACCTATTTTTGTGAAATAACGTAATTATAATTTTGAAACGATGTTTCATATTTACAAACAAAATATAATTTGTATGACTCAGATCACAGCTAACCACCATCATAATTAGCTAGGATTGCACCAACTAAAGCAGAGTCGCGAAGCTAAATTAAAAACAAAAAATACAGATAAATCATTAGTTATCAAAAAGATGATTTATTTTAAGAATTAAATATCGCAGAAAATGTTAAAGAATTTCATTTACTTTTAATTATTGGAACCAACAACGCCATAAGGAGCCAACTACTCTTAACCAGAATCTATTAACTAATAGCAAAGATAAATCAGACAGGTATAAACCCTGACTAAAACAGGGATATTTTTCTGAACTTATCTTAAAAGAGCAGTCGCAACTACTTAAATAAAAAACATCGAGCTACACAATAATTGATACTGTCATTATTGCGTGGTCGCAGGATACTTTTTTGGTTTATTCAGTAACGATATCAATCACACACTTATCGTTATTGAAAATAACTTACTGACTAGGTGGAAATAATATGAAAATCAAACAGGCAATTGACAAAATCCCTGGCGGATTGATGCTGGTTCCTCTGTTCTTAGGTGCCATTTGCCATACTCTGTCTCCTGGCGCGGGTAAATATTTTGGTTCATTCACTAACGGTTTAATCACGGGTACCGTACCCATTCTGGCGGTTTGGTTCTTCTGTATGGGAGCATCTATTCAGCTGAGCGCAACGGGCACCGTATTACGTAAGTCTGGTACGCTGGTTATTACAAAAATTGCTACTGCCTGGGTGGTTGCAGCCATTGCATCACAAATCATTCCTGAACATGGTGTTGAAGTTGGGTTCTTCGCAGGTATGTCTACCCTGGCATTAGTTGCCGCGATGGACATGACTAACGGTGGCCTGTACGCCTCTATCATGCAGCAATACGGTTCAAAAGAAGAAGCGGGCGCATTCGTACTGATGTCCGTCGAATCGGGGCCGTTAATGACCATGATTATTCTGGGTACTGCCGGTATTGCCTCTTTCGAACCACAAGCTTTCGTTGGTGCCGTTCTGCCATTCCTGATTGGTTTTGCACTGGGTAACCTGGATCCTGAACTGCGTGAATTCTTCAGCAAAGCAGTACATACCCTGATTCCATTCTTCGCCTTCGCATTAGGTAACACCATTAACCTGGGCGTTATTCTGGAAACCGGCCTGTTAGGCATTCTGTTAGGCGTAGGTGTCATTATCGTCACCGGTATCCCACTCATCATTGCCGATAAATTTATTGGTGGAGGTAACGGAACTGCTGGGGTTGCGGCCTCAAGTACCGCAGGGGCTGCGGTTGCCACACCGGTACTGATTGCAGAAATGCTGCCTCAATTCAAACCCGTTGCTCCTGCTGCCACCGCACTGGTTGCGACTTCGGTTATCGTCACTTCAGTTCTGGTGCCAATTATTACCGCCATGTGGGCAAAACGTATGGGGAATAAAACGGCAGTAAAAGAGCCTGAAACTGCTGGCGTCACCGACAAAGCTTAAGGTTTACACACTATCTACGTTGTTTTGAACTCTGGGTTATTTAATCAAGGATACGGGATAAGAAACATGAAAAAAATATTAGGTGCAGCATTGTTCTCATTGTTAATCAGCGGTACATGCTTTGCTCAAAATGCAGATGTCACAGCGGTCAATAATGCAGTCGAAAATATGCGTCAGGCGATGTTAAGTGCCAAAAAGGTCGAGCTGGAAAAAGTTGGCGCGCCAAACCTCAGCTACGGTCACTCCAGCGGTCGCGTTGAGAACAACGCCGAGTTTGTTGACGCGATTGTTACCGGCAAATCCAGTTTCGTGACGCTAAACCTGAATGACCAAACGGTCGACGTAGATGGTGATGTGGCTATTGTCCGACACATTTTTGAAGCCAAAACCAACGACAGCGGCAAACCCGGTGAAGTGAAGATTGGCGTCATGCAGGTATGGAAAAAAGATAAAGCCGGAGACTGGAAACTACTGGCTCGCCAGGCTTATAAACTTCCACAGCCACAATAAGCATGACAGGTGCCGCCATTGGTATTAAATGGCGGCTACACTAACAGGATTGATTCCTGATAAAGACAGTGGATTAACCTACCGCATGGCGGAGATAAGATAAATAATCCTTGTTATTCATTTTGTTAAAGAGGTTCTGATATGCAAGTTCGTCAAAGTATTCACAGCGATCACGCTAAAAAACTGGATACCACTGAACTACGCCGCGAATTCCTGATTGAAAAAATCTTTGAAGCGGACCAATACACCATGACTTACAGCCACATCGACCGCATCATCGTTGGTGGCATCATGCCGGTCAGCAAAAGCGTCACTATCGGTACTGAAGTAGGTAAACAACTGGGAGTGAGTTACTTCCTTGAGCGTCGCGAATTTGGTGCAATTAATATTGGTGGTGCAGGCATCATTACCGTTGACGGCACCCGTTATGAAGTGGGTAATGAAGAAGCTATCTACATTGGTAAAGGCGCAAAAGAAGTCATTTTCAACAGCGTTGATGCCGCTAAACCCGCCAAGTTCTACTATAACTGCGCACCGGCTCATATGGCTTATCCAACCAAGCTTATCACCCGTGCCGATGTAACCCCAATGACCGTAGGCAGCCCGGAAACCAGCAACCTGCGTACCATTAATAAATACCTGATCCCTGAAGTGGTAGAAACCTGCCAGTTAAGCATGGGTCTAACCAAACTGGCCGAAGGTAGCTTATGGAACACCATGCCAACTCATACCCATGAGCGTCGTATGGAAGCCTATTTCTACTTCAATATTGATGAAGAAAATGCCGTATTCCACATGATGGGTCAGCCACAAGAAACCCGTCACATTCTGGTACACAACGAACAGGCAGTACTTTCACCAAGCTGGTCGATTCACTCCGGCGTGGGTACCAAAAACTATACCTTCATCTGGGGCATGATTGGTGAAAACCAAACCTACGATGATATGGACCATGTAAAGATCAAAGATATTCGTTAATTCATTCATCTGTTATCGGCCGGTGATACCGGCCGCTTTTATATCAAAATGGGCAACCCAGGGGCTGCCCACCAGGGAGATTTTGTCATGATTTTAGATTCTTTCAATTTGAAAGGTAAAGTAGCAATGGTCACCGGCTGTGATACCGGTTTAGGTCAGGGTATGGCATTAGGTCTGGCTCAGGCTGGCTGTGACATTGTCGGTGTAAACATCACCGAACCAACTGAAACTATCGAAAAAGTTAACGCTTTAGGCCGCCGTTTCTTAAGCCTGACCGCAGATCTGAGCAATATTGAGTGTATTCCCGGCCTGCTGGAAAAAGCACTGGCTGAGTACGGTAAAATCGATATTCTGGTTAACAATGCCGGTATTATCCGTCGTGAAGATGCCATCGATTTCACTGAAAAGAACTGGGACGATGTGATGAATATCAACATCAAAACCGTCTTCTTCATGTCTCAGGCTGTTGCCCGTCAATTTATCAAGCAGGGCCACGGCGGTAAAATCATCAATATCGCATCAATGCTCTCTTATCAGGGTGGTATCCGCGTTCCTTCTTATACTGCATCGAAAAGTGCGGTGATGGGCGTTACCCGTCTGTTAGCTAACGAGTGGGCAAAACACGGCATTAACGTTAATGCCCTTGCTCCTGGTTATATGGCAACCAACAATACTCAGCAGTTACGTGCGGATGAAAGCCGTAGTGCAGAAATTCTCGACCGTATTCCGGCTGGCCGTTGGGGCTTACCTGATGACCTGATGGGCCCGGCAGTATTCCTCTCTTCTTCTGCTTCTGACTATATTAATGGCTACACTATTGCCGTGGATGGCGGCTGGTTGGCTCGCTAAGTTCCACCTCCTCTCTGTAGGATTTTGGGGGGCTCCGGCTCCCCTTTTTTATTGGTGGCATTTATATTCTTTAGCGCCTCTTTTCTCCGGTAATTTTGTCCCCTAAAATCCCCTACCGTTTTTATCAAATCAGGCACAACGCTAAAATGACTCTGCTGAAAAAAGTTTTTTTATTGGTATTACTGTTAGCAACACCGGCCTTATGGCAAAGCTCACTGGCTACAGAACCTGCCGTTGAACAACAGGCTACACCACAACAGCAAGTTATCGCGTTTTATCACTGGTATATGACCAATATTGAACGCCTGCCATCAGCCAATCCGGAGGATCAGAAAACCTTCGAGAAATATATCAGTCAGGAAACCCTTAACCTGCTCAATAAAATTAATAACAGTGAAGATCCATTAGATGCTGATTATTATCTCAGCGCTCAGGATTATGGTGACAACTGGGCCTCTGAGATCGAGGTATTACGCGAATCCATTGATGGGAATAACGCCGAAGTGGACATCCATTTAGGTAAGGCTAATGACATGGAGCAGACTTTATATATTACCCTGCGGTTAGAGCATGGCGCATGGAAGATTTATCGCGTACAGGACAGAGTGACTGACATTGATCTCTCGGCCTGGAATGAACCCAAGTAATCGCCTTTGTCACTGATGGATTTAATATCAAACCAGCACCGCTGTAATGCAACACTTTCGGCTATAAAAACCACTGTACTAAGGAAATAACCATTTCAGTCAGCTGTTCATATGGTTATTTCCCTAAGGTTAACAGGCTGAATTATTTATATAAACTGGCTTACTTTGTTTACAAGGTGTTGTTATTAATAATAATAAAAATTAATTGCACTAATTTTTGTATACACTGTCTGACCATCACAGAGCTAAACCGGATGAGCCAACCCAATACATTAACTTTATGAACAGACTCAAAGCGTTATCACAACAAAAAATATCTTTAATTTTAGCCATTTACATTGGTATTTTCCTTAACCTTTCTGTATTCTACCGCCGCTTTAGCCACAGCTTGAGTTTTGGTAAAGTCATCGAAGCCGCTACCGAAATTCTGGTTATCGTTCTTTTTACTTTTTTCCTTATGCGTCTGTTATCCCTGGGGGGAAAACTGTTTTATCGCATAACCGCCACTCTGTTTGTATTAATATCCGTCGCTGCCAGTTACTACATGATCTTTTTCAATGTAGTGATTGGTTATGGCGTTGTAATATCCGTACTCACTACCGATATGGACATGAATAAAGAGTCCATCGGCTGGCATTTGATTCTTTGGATGGTGCTGGTTAGCGCCCTGCCGCTGTTATTGATCTGGAAAAACAATTTACGTCACACCCTGATGGAACAGATTAAAACACCAGGCCAGCGCAAAAAACCCTTTGCCATCCTGCTGATAGCTGCGGTATTAGTATGGTTACCGCTTCATCTGCAAGGTTACGAGCAAAAAAGTGAAGAAATACAATCAAATACCGATCTGCCAAGTTATGGTGGCGTAGTAGCCCATTCCTATCTTCCTTCTAACTGGCTGGCGGCACTCGGTTTGTTTGCCTATACCAAAGCAGAGGGCAGTCAAAACAGTCAGGATCTATTCGATCCTGCGAAACAATTTACCTATACACCTCCGGCAGATATCGACAGTACTTATGTAGTCTTTATCATTGGAGAAACCACCCGCTGGGATCATATGGGTATGCTGGGCTATTACCGTCAGACTACGCCAAAAATGGAGAAAGAAGAGAATCTCCTGATGTTCAAAGGCAAGTCTTGCGATACGGCCACCAAACTCTCTCTGCTCTGTATGTTTGTGCGTGAAGGGGGCACTAAAGATAATGCTCAACGCACCTTACAGGAAAAGAATGTATTTTCGGTAATGAAGTCATTAGGTTTTACCTCTGAACTTTTCGCCATGCAAAGCGAACTGTGGTTCTATAACGATACCAATGTTAACGACTACCAGTTCCGTGAAACCATTGCTTCAGAGAAGCGTAACGATGGTAAACCTGTCGATGATATGCTGTTGGTCAATGAGTTACAGAAATCACTACAACGCTACCCTAACGGTAAACACTTAGTGATACTGCATACTAAAGGTTCTCACTATCTCTACTCCCAACGCTATCCGGCCAGTTTTGCACGCTATACACCTGAGTGTATGGGTATTGACCGTTCATGTACCAAGGCGCAGTTGATTAACTCTTTTGATAACAGCGTGCTGTATGTTGATACCTTTATTGCTAATGTGATTGATCAAATGCGGGATAAGAATGCGCTGGTGTTCTATGCTGCCGACCACGGTGAATCTATCAGTAATAATGCGCACTTCCACGCAACGCCAAGGGAAATGGCTCCGCCAGAACAGTTCCGCGTGCCAATTATGGTTTGGGCCTCCGACAGTTTCTTAAAACAACCGGAACGCCATGACGCATTTGAGAGACTAAAAGCTAAACATCGGACAGGCGTAACGCTAAACCACAAAGAGATCTTTGACTCTATGCTTGGTTGTTTAGGTTATAGCTCACCGAATGGCGGGATTAAGCAGGCGAATAACTGGTGTGGTAAATAAGGTCTCGTTTGTTTCAGCTTCCGTAAATATTATTCCGGCCGGGCACGATGTTTATATCTAATACATCGTACTTACGGCCGGAAGATCCACGGGAATAAAAACAAACAAAACGCTACTTAACCTCAACCATATCCTCGGTATTTTCACTCGTACGCTGACCAGCGCCACTCAATACATCTTCTAATGCTTCCAGGGTTACGCCTTTAGTTTCTGGCACCCGGGCGCGGATAAATACAAACCCAGCCATACAGATGACGCCATACAGCAGGAAGCTGCCTGAGGCACCCAGACCAGCGTTGAGTAACGGGAAAGTATAGGTAAGTAAGAAGCAGGCAATCCACAGTGAGAAGGTACCTACCGCCATGGACATACCACGGATACGGTTAGGGAAAATCTCCGACAGTAATACCCAAGTCACTGGCGCCAGCGTCAGGGCATAAATTGCAATGGCTGCCAGCACCAACAACAGAACCGGTAATCCCAGAACACCAAAGGCGTAAGCACCAGCAATCAGTACATAGATAATGGTAAGCCCGAGCGAACCAATCAGCATCAGTTTACGACGCCCTAATTTATCAACCAGTGGCAGCGCCAGAATAGTAAAGATCAGATTAATTAATCCGGTTGCCACGATAGACTTCAGGGTATCGTTAATATCGAATCCGGCTGAGGCAAAAATCTCCTGAGCATAGTTAAAGATAACGTTAATGCCACACCACTGTTGGAACATTGCCAACACAATACTAATAACGATAATTGGACGAACCTTAGGATTGAGCAACTCACTCATCGGTACCTTCTGCGAGTCACTTCCCAGAGTGCGAATAATGTCATTCAGCGTGGTTTGCGCATAATGCTGGTTGCCAATGCGCTGTAGTACACCTCTGGCTTTCTCAACTTTGCCTGCTTTTGCCAACCAGCGCGGCGATTCAGGAACAAAAAACATCAGTACCAGAAAAGCCAGGGCCGGTACCAACTCCGCGCCAAACATCCAGCGCCAGCCGGTTTGGCCATTCCAGCTTTGTAGTAAATCAGCAGCCGTGGCGGAAGACTCTACCGGCTCAGCGATCATCAGATTAACCAATTGAGCCGCCAACACACCAATCACAATCGTCAGCTGGTTAACCGCCACGAACTTCCCGCGTTTATCTGCCGGGCTCACCTCTGCGATATACATTGGGCTCAAAGCGGAAGCCAGACCAATCCCCACGCCCCCCATAATGCGATAAAGAACAAACTCATCAAAACTGCCTGCGATGGCCGTTCCCCATGATGAAACCGCAAACAGTATTGCGGCCAGAATCAAAGGACGCTTGCGTCCTAAGCGATCGGCACACCAGCCGGAAATCAGAGCGCCAAACACACAGCCGACCAGAGCGGAACTCATCGCCCAGCCAGATTGAGCCGGATCGGTAATAGAAAAATAAGCTTCATAGAACGGTTTCGCACCGCCGATAACCACCCAGTCATAGCCAAACAGCAAACCACCACAGGCTGCCACCAGGCACATCATCCATATATATCCCATATTCAACTGATTTGTTGCGCTTGCCATATTCTTCCTCTCATTATTGGAAATCGGACAGCAGACTGGGGAAACTAATTAAGCTGCAAAACGCTATCAGTACCGCAATAAATATCACTTATGATTGCTGTCGATAAAATATTTAAAATCAGTGCACTACCAGCTAATTCATAAAACTGTTTTCATTAATTCAAAATGTCCATGCTGACCGATCCGTTATTGCTCTTTCTGATAGCCGGATTCCTGTTGCGTTACACCTCCGGCTGGCTGATTAAGCGCATGGTTTGATGTAACGTCTCTCCCGGTGCCAGTCGCTTAAGCCCTCCCCCCTGTTGCAGGTTATGGGCATTTGCGGCATGACTCATGGGTTCAACACAGAAGTAATCAAACTGATACCCCTCATCGAAGGAGGGATCGGACACAAAGACGAAATAGCAGGGTGCTGCAGGCTCGGTGGTCATGGTGAGTGACCAGCGATGTTCCGGCCAATGGATCTGTGCGCGACCATCCCATTGGGAAAAACCGTTATTTATCCAGTGGCGAGGAAGTAATGCAGGTTGGTTAAAATCAAGTTCGGCTGGCAATAGGGTCTGGTGTTCACCCGCCAGCCATTGCTCGTCTTCCAGCCAGTATCCCCCGGCTTTAGCTTGCAGCGTGGTTTGCCCGGTTAATGGAAAATAGGGGTGCCAACCTAATCCAAAAGGTAATGCCAGCTCCCCCTGATTAGTGACGCTCAGGCTAACCACCAGTGAAGATTCCTGTAGTTCAAAACACTGACAAACCCTATAGCTGTAAATTGCTGAGCGGTGTTGATACTCCAGCACCAGTCGCTCTTCGCTTTGCTCCCGACACCTCCATGGGTTTAACCAACCATCACCGTGCAGGTAATGCGGATCCCACTCGGTATTCGGTGTCAGAGTGTAAGTTTCACCTTCAAAAGAAAAACCATTGCCTATGACCCGATTGCCGAACGGAACCAAAGGAAAACAGCTGGATTGCCCGGCGTTACCTGTTGCCGCTCCCGGTCGCAGCAAAGGAATCTGACGCCCATGGTGACAGCCATACAGTGCCTCAATCGTTCCTCCCATCGAAGAAACTTTCACTATCAGCGCCTCATTTGCCAGTGTAAAAAGCGTCATATCCATTACCTGCCTCACCGTGATTAATTGCCTGCTATTACTATTTCCGGTTAGGCAATCGGGTTATCACCGCCGACTGCCCTCCGTTTTATTGCCGAAGTTATGTTCTGATTAGCTGGCTTTCCTGAAGATGCATCGCCGGTGGTACACAACCGGCAAACTCCGCCAGCATCCCCGACAGCACGCTGAATTGATGAGCCCGGCCATGAGCAGGATTTAACGACAGCAGATGTTTTATTTGTTGTTCAAAGGCCGGTAGATTTGCCTGTCCCAGATAAGCCAGCGCCCGAATAAACAAACAGTTTTCCTGATGCTGTTGCTGTAGATCGCTATCCAGTGCCAGCAGATCCGGTTGTGAAACCGCAAAGAAGTCACGACCAACGGTTTGCTTCGCCATCTCATCAGCCCAGTCGGCCATACTGCTGAACATCGTTGAAGCACCCTGATTATCGCCAAGACAGTGCAGCGCGATGCCCTGATAGAACAGATAATCAACCGGCTGATCGTTGTAGTAACGATGGACATTAATCACTTTGTCGCCAGCACTGGCCTTGATAAAGCAGTCCCGGGCTAATGCGCTTTGCCCCTGCTGTTGGGCACAAACACCCAGCCAGAACCAGATATCGTTATCCGTTTGTCCTGAGAGTCGCCCTTCACTGAGATTGTCCGGATAGTGCAGCGCCTGTTGCAGCAACTCAACGGCCTGAGTGGGTTGTTGTTGTTCCAGATGTTGGAAAGCGCTCAGTAGCAGATTAGCAATATACTGTCCGGTGACTTTACCTTCGCCACCTTCCCATGGATGGAACTTACGCTGTTGGAGGATCTTCGCCGCCTGTGAATATTTTCCGAGTTGGTTATACAAGCCCAACACTTCCGCCGTCAGATCGTCCCTTTGTAGCACAACGGTAAAATGTTGCTCTAACCGATGGAGCCGCATTTGCGGATCCATAGCCCGTAGCTTGTCTAACAGATCCCGTTCAAACAGCAATCGGGCATCCTGTGGCGCAAGGCTAAATGCCCGCTCCAGATACTCTTCCGCCAGCTTTCCATCCCGCTGTTTGTTCCAGGCATAAATACCTAAACCACGCCATGCATCAGCAAAATCAGGCTGCATAACCGTACATTCACGCCACAGCTCAACGGCTCGCTGATAGTTGCGTTTGCTGTAGTGGAAACAGGCCAGAAGGTGGCGGGCAAAGTAGCATTCGGTCAGGCTTTCCAGCATGTCCACTTCGTCTAATGTATTAGGGAAGCGCACATAAGCAGGAAAGGCAGCACGGGCATCCGCCAACAGTGAAGCTCTCTCAGTCATCGGTAACATGCTGGCTCGAAGATAAAGCGGCAAAGTTTCCTGACTGTTGAGTCGTGACAGCACCTCCTGAGCCAGTTCATTCTGGCCGCAAGACAGCATCAATCCCGCGGTTAGCAGTGAGTTAATTCCACGACCACCTGAAACCTGGCGCCACTGCGCCAGATGAGCATCATCGCCATATTGTCGCCAAAGCAGATAATGTAAGGTTGGATTTAACGGATATTCAGCACACCAGCGAGTCAGCCATTGCTGACTCTCCTGCCGCTGTCCTGCCAGCTGCAACACCAGACCTTTCAGACAAATGACCGTTTGGTTAGCCGCATTACTTAATAAGCTCTGATGACAGAAAGAGAGCGCCTGTTGATACTCCGCATCACGAGTTGCCAGGCGAGCAAGTCCCAGATAACCGCCAGATTTACCGTTGCCACTCCATGTGGCACGATAGTAATCCTCTCTGGCTGACTCAAGTTCTCCCTGACGTTCATAAGCATTGGCTCTGACCAGACTGGCCAGCCCGCATGCCGGATTCTTATTCAGTTTATGGGCACGTTTTAATGCCTGAGTGGCATACTCAATGGCCTGCGAATAGTTAGCCCGATTGTATTCCAGCGTAGCCAACGCCAGATTGTTGCGATAATCCAATGGGTCTAACTCAACACCACGCCGATAATAGTCAAATGGAGAACGGCTGGCGTGGTTATACTGCTCCAGATGTTGTCCAATAAACCAGCTCTCATCGGTACTGGTTATTTCTGCTGCGGGTAGTGGCGCTTTGGCTACCTCCGGCAATGGCGTTTCCTGCGGCAGATGTTCGGTATAGCTCAATATGGCTTTAGACTGTGCATCAAACAGCGTAATGGTTAAGCGACCATCAGGGTTTGCTGGTAATACATCCCGTTGTACTTCTCCCGGTTGAAGGGTAATTGCCGTATCCAAGAGCGGTGACGGGTGCTTATCACTGGTTATGAGCAAACGATAGTTGACCAAAGGAGCTACAGCATATACACCCCATACTATTTGCTCTTTCTCCCGCTCCAGCTTTAATAGGGCATCACAAGATGCATTCTGAATAGTCCCCAGCGAGTTGTAAGGCAGGAAATTCTGTACAAACTGCTTCTCTTCCCAGGCATCCAGCCAGGTGAAATCTGGCTGATTATCGGTAAATACGCCGGTCATCAGCTCAATGTAAGGGCCGTTTTCATCGGTCAGGTTACGATCCCACGCCTGACCAAACTCACTGTATCCCCAGCTCCACTGCTTTTTGCCCGGTGAATAATGATGGTCTGCTACATGCAGCAAGCCGCCATCTTCATCATGACAATAAGCGCCGACAAAATCATAGTCTGACTTTTCGGCCATATAAGAGGTTGGTACCGGGACATTCTTATAGCGAGAGATATCAACGCCAGCAGAGTAATCCACTTTATAGTAAGTGCCGGTAGCAATCGGGAAGGATGAAACCGCACGCTTTCCATGATCAAATACGGCGGTTACATCCGGAGGGAAGACGCTCTGATGACCATCACCCCCTTTTACTGCCGGATTGGCCCACCATAAGAAATGACGCGGTGTCGGGTTACCGTTATAAACTTTTGATACGATTTCCAGTAGAGCGCGATTAGGATGAAGGGTGAAGCCGGTCATTACCTGTAGGCCGCGCATGGGTTCCATCTCGCCCATCCAGACAGTTTTTGAGCCGTCCTCCTGCTCTTGTATAAAGTAGTCCACCGGCATAAAGGTGGTTGGGCGATGGTGCTGAGGCCAGTTGAACTCAATCCCGCCAGAAATCCATGGCCCTAACAGCCCAACCAGTGCCGGTTTAATCACATCATTGTGGTAGACAAAATCCCGCTGTTTAACTTTATCCCAGGCTTTATGTACTCTCCCGCCTAACTCAGGGAGTAGCATCACTTTCAGGTAGTCATTCTCCAGCCATAAAGCCTGATAGGACTTCATCACCTTTTCATCGCTAAGTACATCCGTTACGCCGTAGGGATAAACCGCGCCGGACGATCCCTGATAAACTCGATGCTCCAGAAACATAGGATGAATATCCTGTGCTCCCGCTTCATAAGTCGGAATATCGACCCTCTCCTGCCAAACCTTTACCTGACTCATAACGCCCCTCAAATTTAACCTTCAACACTGAAAAATAAGTTGCGGCCAGTCTAATAGACAAAATTGAGTAAGTTATGCACAATGATCACGCATTATAGTTAACGGAGTTAAGTGATATGCCAGTTTACGGGCTCAACAATCAGCGCATACGACATCACAATAAAAGTGTACTGTTGGAGATTCTGTATCGGGAGAAGATCGCCAGCAAATCCACGCTGGCAAAGCGATCGCAGCTCTCTATCCCTGCCGTCAGTAAAATTCTGGCGGAACTGGAACAGGAAAAGAAAGTATCTCATCAACAAGAGAGCCTGCACGCCCGGGGGAACAGCGGCGGCAGCTATCGTATTACGCCGGAACCGGGTTTTATCCTGTGCCTTAACGTGACTCCTTACATGATCGAGAGCGTTTTGGTTGATGGTTGGATTACCCCCCAATCCGCCCTGAAATCCACCAACATTAAGGCCACAACGCCAGAAGCACTACTGACAGAAATTGAACGTCTGTATCGGGAGTATTACCAGCTCAATCGCCCCCAGCCATTGCGACTGGCGCTGTCAATTCATGGCCAGGTTAATCCGGTTACCGGTGTCTCACAAAACATGCCTCAGGCACCATGGAATGACCCTATCGAGATCAAATTCCTGCTGGAAGAGCGGCTCAATACTGAGTTACTGATGGATAATGACTGCATCATGCTGGCACTGGCTGAGAAGTGGCAGAACCACCATAATTTTCAGGATTTCTGTGTCATTAATGTGGATTATGGTATTGGTTCATCATTTGTTATTAACCACCAAATCTATCGGGGCAGTCTGTATGGCAGCGGGCAGATAGGACACACCATTATCGATCCTGATGGCAGTCAGTGTGATTGCGGTCGATATGGTTGTCTGGAGACAATAGCTTCTCTTTCTGCATTAAAGAAAATGGCGCGCAAAATGCGTAAAGTGCATGCCCGGTATACTCAGGAGCAAAGTCTGTCAGCAACACCCTCCACTGAATGGCTGATTACCCATTACCATCAAGGGGATGAGGAACTGCGGAGCATGGTAAATAAAGCCGCCCGCGCTATTGGACTTAGCCTGTATAACTTTTTAAATATATTAAATATCAATCAAATATATCTCTATGGGCGTAGTTGTGGCTTTGGTAAAGAGTGGCTGCAACTGATTCGGGAGCAAACAGGTTTCAACCCATTTGACCAAACGGATACGGTATTTATCAATGCTACGAATATTAGTTTTGGCCATCTTTCCCGACAGCAACAGGTGATGGGAATTGCTTATTTATATGTTGAACAAGCGCTTAAAGAGATGAATGAGCAGAACCTGATGTGATATTTCATGCTTTGTTAAAAGATGTAGTTTTTTTACTGTAACTTTTCAGCCTGAAAAATCAACAAATTCATAGAGTAATATCTTTCTGAGCTCTCATTCACAAATTTCAGAATGATATCTCAATGATGAATAACAAAATATATTGAATAGAAATGTAGGATAATTATATAAATCAATGAAATAAAATCATTTCAACCCGTCCTCATATACGGGTTAAAATTTAAACTTCAGACGTAAAAATGAAATATTCCATTAAAAATCATACCGATAAGTAAATTTGAATCTCACAACTTATTTCCCAATCCAAAATTACTTATTGAAATGATTATATTTTAAACAACTTTTCTGATATTGATACCGTCATTGTTCCGGCTATAACCTCTCTAATTAAGTAAATTCAACTCAATCGCTTTCTTTATTGCATGTCTGGCATTTGAAACATTCAATTTATTTACAATGTTCTTCATATGAAATTTTATCGTTCTTTCACGAATACCTAAAATGATGGCTGATTCAATATAGGTTTTACCCATACTAACCCATTGCAATATTTCTAACTCTCTCGATGATAATATTGAGCCTTCACTCTCAATAAGTTGGTTTTCATTAATAATAGTATTAACTTTATCATGCATTTTAATTAGTAAGAGCTGTATATCTGCCAGATTCTTTTGGATATTATCCTGAAAATCCTCATCCCTATTTATATTGCAAAAGCTTAGTAACGCCAGACGATTATTAGCATCACGTAGAGTAAAGGTAAAACCATCAAAAATATTATAACGTGAAGCAAATGTATCCATGCTGCTACTCACCGCAGTTTTGTTTGGAGGCAAAATGTCACTCCATGCAAAAGGCAGTATTGTCTGTTTTGCATACACGACTACCGGATCAAAAAGATAAAGTTCCGCAGCAAGGTAACAGGATAACCACTCTTCCGGGTAGTTCGAAAGAATGATAGGTGCAGTTTGTGCATACTTAGGAAGAAGAAAATAACAATAGTGGCTAATACCATATGACTGTAACTGTTTTTCTAAAAGTAACTTAATACTTTTATCATTTTTAAAAGGCCCCATAATCTATTTCTACCTCTAATTCTGACGCCGAATATATTTATCGATAACACTGTCTCTACATAGCATAGCCTCATCTGGTAATAAGATATACTGTCATAATTACCAATATTTCACTCTGCTAAATAAATATATATCCCCATCACTGAAGCGTACTCAATATCCATATATACAGTACTCTGGAATATCTTTTCCGCTATTTTGGTAAATTGTTTTGGGTTTATCCTCTATCATAGGATTAAAAATGGAATAATCAGCAAAATAATCACAAAAACTCGATCTTAAAAACCACCCTTTGCGATAGAAATAATTTTTTATGTTGCAATACATTCAGGTTATTACAGCGCTTATTTTTCTAAACAAAATAAATCTTTCAACATCTGGATAACTCAAACAATTCAACTATACTTCATCCCAGCGGGGGTGGGCTTTCATCCATTCTCGGGCAATTTATCGAGATATATGTCTAAAAATTCGACAATAGCCCAGTATATACATCACTAAATAATAGCAAAACAGGACGAAAACCATGCTTGCAAAACTGAATCAGTCATTTACTCGCCTGACAGACCATCAGGACGGTGGAAAGCTTCTTTTAAGGGTCGTATTTTCAGTACTTATGATATTTCACGGCGTAGCAAAAATAGAACATGGGGTTGGTTGGATTGGCGATATGTTAGTCGGTCAGGGATTACCTTATTTCATTGCTTACGGCGTTTTTATTGGTGAAATTGTTGCCCCAATTCTGATTATTCTTGGCATCTTTACCCGTCCGGCGGCATTAACTGTGGCTTTCACACTATTAGTAGCCACCTTAATGGTAGGAACCGCAAAAATGTATACACTGACAAAAGTGGGTGCCTGGGGACTTGAAACCGAAGCGCTCTACTTCTTTGGCGCCATTGTCACCATGCTGCTGGGTAGCGGCCGATATTCTGTTGTAGGCCCTGATTATCGTTAATACTCCCCCATATTTTCGGCCCGGATATCTCAGCTTTTATCCGGGCGATATTCTCTCTCCTGCTTATCTATTTCTTGCTCTATTCAGCTTATTAGCTCATTTGGCTAAGGTTTTGACCCAAATATACATTCATAACCATCTCCCGTTTATGCTAACGTTAATAACATTACGCTATGGTTAATCGAACCAAAATCGAGATGGAACCGGTATCTTATGTCTAAGAAAAAACTCCTTCTGATTATTGTCGTCATTCTCTGCGCTATTGCTGCCTTTTACTCATGGAATAGCTATAAAAGTAGTCGAAACTCATCGCTATCCCTTTATGGCAACGTTGATATCAGAACGGTAAATCTGAATTTTCGCGTTGGTGGTCGTCTGGCTTCATTAACCGTTGATGAAGGCGATCGCGTAAAACCCGGACAAATTCTTGGTCAACTGGATGATGCACCTTACATCAATGCATTACAGCAAGCTAAAGCGAATGTCGAAGCACTGAAAGCTCGTCTGGCATTGGTACAGGAAGGCTATCGCACAGAAGAAATTGCACAAGTTAAAGCAGCGGTAGAGCAAAGCCAGGCTGCATATCAATATGCCGAAAATTTTTATCAACGTCAGTTGGGGCTGTGGAAAACCCGTTCGGTCTCTGCCAATACCCTTGATGATGCCCGCAATGCCAGAGATCAGGCTAAAGCCACCTTACAGTCAGCTAAAGATAAGCTGGCGCAGTTTGAAACCGGCAGTCGCCCGCAAGAAATTGCAGAAGCCAAAGCTAACCTGTCTCAGGCCGAAGCTGCTCAGGCTCAGGCTGAACTGAATTTATCGGATACTACTTTATTATCCCCTGCGGAAGGCACTATTCTTACCCGCGCCCTTGAGCCAGGCAGCATGCTGAGTGCCAGTAATACCGTATTTAGCCTGTCATTAACCAACCCGGTATGGATACGTGCTTATGTAAGCGAAGTTAATCTGGCCAGGGCGGTTCCCGGTACCGAGCTCGAAATCTATACCGATGCGCGTCCCGATAAGCCTTATCACGGCACCATTGGTTTTGTTTCCCCTAATGCAGAATTTACGCCAAAAAGTGTCGAAACACCTGAACTTCGTACCGATCTGGTATATCGCCTGCGTATTATCGTTTCCGATCCGGATGATAATTTGCGTCAGGGTATGCCGGTCACTATCGCTTTTCCTGCTCGTTAAGGCTACGCCATGAGTGAGACTGACTCCGCAAACATTCACCATATCGTTCTGAATAACGTTGAGAAAAGCTTTAAAGAACTCGCTAAGCCTGCTGTTGCCAGCCTGACAACGCAAATTAGCAGCGGAGCAGTGATGGGGTTAGTCGGGCCAGACGGTGCCGGTAAAACCACCTTAATTCGTATGCTGGCGGGTTTACTAAAGCCTGATTCCGGTACCATTCGTGTTGTGGGTCTGGATCCTATTAAAGACGATGGTGAACTGCATGCGGTTTTAGGCTATATGCCGCAGAAGTTTGGCCTGTATGAAGATCTGTCGGTCATGGAGAATCTGAATCTGTATGCCGAACTGCGTGGTGTTATTGGCGAAGAGCGTAAAACTATCTTTGAAAAACTGCTAACGTTCACCGATCTCTCCCGCTTTACTGACCGGCTGGCGGGTAAACTTTCTGGCGGCATGAAACAAAAGCTGGGACTGGCCTGCACGCTGATCGGTCAACCAAAAGTTTTACTGCTGGATGAACCCGGCGTTGGTGTTGATCCCATCTCCCGCCGTGAGTTGTGGAAAATGGTGCATGAACTGGCGGATGAAGGCATGCTGATCCTGTGGAGTACTTCCTATCTGGATGAAGCAGAACAATGCCGTCAGGTTCTGTTAATGAATGAAGGTGAGCTGATTTTTAACGGCCCCCCTCAGGAGCTGACACAACGAATGGCTGGCCGAAGCGTTCTGATTGCAGCAACGCAGGGAACCAACCGTAAGATGTTGCAAAAAGCGCTGACGCTACCTCAGGTTAGCGATGGCGTTATTCAGGGAAAATCTGTTCGTCTGATTTTGCGGGCGGGAGAGGATCACAGCAAATTGCCTGAATGGCTTGGCCAGCCGGATGCTGTGGTAGAAGAAGCCGACCCACGATTTGAAGATGCCTTCATTGATTTGTTGGGGGGCAACCCCGCCAGTGAGTCTGCATTGGGGCAAATTATGCCTGAAGTTGAAGGTAATCCTCAGGAGGTAGTGATCGAAGCTATCTCTCTGACTAAAAAGTTTGGCAGTTTTGCTGCAACGGATAACGTCAGCTTTCAGGTGAAACGAGGTGAAATATTTGGTCTGTTGGGCCCTAACGGGGCGGGTAAATCCACTACATTCAAGATGATGTGTGGTTTGTTAGTACCCACCAGTGGAAAAGCGCTGGTATTGAATATGGATCTGAAAACCAGTTCCGGCAAAGCTCGCCAACGTCTGGGATATATGGCGCAAAAATTCTCGCTGTACGGCAATCTGACCGTAGAGCAAAATCTGAAATTCTTTTCCGGCGCCTATGGCCTGTATGGGGAAAAACAGAGAAAGAAGATAGCCGATATGACCAAGGCCTTCAGCTTTACCCCCATCCTTAAACAAGAACCAAATGCTTTACCTCTGGGGTTTAAACAGCGACTGGCCCTTTCCTGCGCCCTGATGCATGAGCCAGATATTCTGTTTCTTGATGAACCTACTTCCGGCGTTGACCCGGTTACCCGTCGGGAGTTCTGGCTACACATTAACGGTATGGTAGAAAAAGGGGTAACGGTGATGGTGACCACCCACTTTATGGACGAAGCGGAGTATTGTGACCGTATTGGTCTGGTATATCGGGGAAAAATCATTGCTGCTGGTTCACCTGACGATCTTAAACAGCAGGTTGCCACCGCAGAGAACCCAAACCCTACCATGGAACAGGCGTTTATTGATTTAGTCTTAGGCTATGACAAGGAGGTTGAAAGTGAATAACCCTCCCGTCAAAAAGCCGAATACCTTCTTTTCTCTGCGTCGCCTGTTCGCTCTGTGCCGTAAAGAGACCTATCAAATCCTGCGGGATCCCAGTAGTGGGCTGATCGCCTTTGTGATCCCGTTGATGCTGCTGTTTATTTTTGGTTATGGTATCAACCTGGACTCCAGCAAATTAAAGATCGGAATTTTGATGGAGCAACAAACGCCGGAAGCACGCCATTTGGTGGATGCCTTTATTGGTTCTGCTTATATCGCCCCCACCATCAGTTCCGATCGCCGTGAATTAATCCATAAATTGCAGGCGGGTGAAATCCGTGGCTTAGTGGTGATTCCATCTGACTTTTCACAGCACCTGCTGCGGCCGGAAGATACTACACCTATTCAGGTGATTACCGACGGTAGTGAACCTAATACCGCCAACTTTGCTCAGGGGTATGCGGAAGGTATTTGGCAAATTTGGCAGAGGAATCAGGCTATCGATCGAGGAGAAACGCCTCAAGGATTAATTGACGTTCAGTTACGTTACTGGTTTAACCCCTCAGCTATCAGCCGTAATTTTATTATCCCTGGGGCTATCACCATCATTATGACGGTGATTGGAGCCATTCTCACCTCCCTGGTGATCGCCCGGGAATGGGAACGCGGTACTATGGAAGCCCTGCTGTCAACGCAGGTTACTCGGGGTGAATTGCTGCTATCCAAGTTAATTCCTTATTACTTCCTCGGTATGATTGCCATGGCATTGTGCGTGGTGGTGGCAGTACTGATTATGGATGTTCCCTACCGGGGATCGCTACCCATTCTGTTTGGAATGAGCAGTCTGTTTCTTGCCAGTACCCTTGGTATGGGACTATTGATATCCACCCTAACCCGCAACCAGTTTAATGCAGCTATGGTAGCTCTGAACGCCGCATTTTTGCCAGCGGTGATGCTATCCGGCTTTATATTTGAGATCGACAGCATGCCAGAGGTCGTTCGGGCAGTAACTTATATCATCCCTGCTCGTTATTTTGTCAGTACCTTACAGACCCTGTTTCTGGCCGGAAATATTGGCCCCATTCTGTTTATTAATTTGCTATTCCTGATTGCATCAGCGGTTTTTTTTATTGGGTTAACGACACTGAAAACCAAACGGCGGCTGGACTAATCAATGACCAGAGATACCCTGACGATACTTCACCGCATGTTGTCACTGATAGCCAAAGAGCTACAGTCACTGCTGCGCGATCCACAAACCAGAGCGATTCTGGTACTGCCGGTATTAATGCAGGTTATTCTGTTTCCATTTGCCGCTACGCTAGAAGTGACCAATGCCAGCATTGCTATCTACAGTGAAGATAATGGTAAAGCCTCCATTGAGCTAACCCAACGAATTGCCAAAGCCAAAGCCTTCAGTAATGTCATTCTGCTGCACAGCTCGCAAGAAATAGAACCGACGATTAATCAGCAAAAAGCATTGTTACTGGTTCGTTTCCCGGCAGATTTTTCCCGTCGTATTGAATCGGGTCAAAACACACCACTGCAAATTATTCTTGATGGTCGCCGCTCTAATAGTGCACAAATTGCTGCCAATTATATTCAGCAAATTGTTAAGCAATACCAATTAGAGCTAAGTGCTAATGTCCCTAAACAGAACAATAGCCAGTTGGTAGTTCGTAACTGGTATAACCCAAATCTGGATTACAAATGGTTTGTGGTGCCATCACTCATCGCCATGATCGTTACCATTGGCGTGTTGATTGTGACGTCACTCTCCGTCGCCCGCGAACGGGAACAGGGAACGCTGGAGCAGCTGTTAGTTTCACCGTTAACGACCTGGCAAATATTTATCGGTAAAGCCGTTCCGGCAATGATTGTAGCGATGTTTCAAGCTTCTATTGTGCTGATCATCGGGATCTTTTTCTATCAGATCCCTTTTGCCGGATCGCTGATGCTGTTTTACAGCACCATGCTGATTTATACGCTGTCACTGGTAGGATTTGGTCTGCTGATCTCTTCGCTGTGCGCTACGCAACAACAGGCATTTATTGGTGTGTTTGTCTTTATGATGCCAGCGATTCTGCTGTCAGGCTATGTTTCACCGGTGGAGAATATGCCGGTATGGCTACAAAACCTCACCTGGATTAACCCAATCCGCCACTTCACCGATATCACCAAACAGATTTATCTGAAAGACGCCGATTTCTCGATTATCTGGGGAAGTTTATGGCCGCTGTTAGTGATTACCGTTACCACCGGGAGTATTGCTTATTGGATGTTCAGGAGGAAGATTAGCTAACAAGTATTTGTAGAAGAGAGGTTTTTAACAAAGCTAATCGTCGGGAGAGGCCGCCGTTGGGGGCGATGTGGTGTAAGCCAACGACAAACAGGCTTTGCCTGTTTGAACAGCGCTAGCGCTGGCCCGACGCACTCCAGAGCTGAGTACTGATGGTTTCCCGGCCGCACACATAAAGCAATATGAGCACTTTACCTTTACGGCCGGAATATCCACTAAAGCCAATATCAGATATTATTCTTCAACCAACAACTGCCCGATATTCCCGCGGTCAGCAAGCTCCAGATTCTGGCTATAATACATAAACGGAAAATGCGGCGACGATGGTTGAGTAAACTTCACCAGCAGCTCGACTTTACCTTCAACCCAAACGGTATCTTTCCAGCCGCTGTCTTCCGGTGAAGGATTAGCGCCATTAACTGCGCTGACAAAGAACGAAGCACCCTGGATATGAAAGGCCTGAGGCTTGGCTGCACTCACTATCCAACGTTCCCAGGTACCCAACTTCACTTTGGTATCAATACGCAATGGATCCCAGATAGCACCATTGATGCCCGGAATATCACTGCCCAGTACAAATTCACGAGAGCGGGCAATACTGCCATCTAATACATCCACCGGTTTCAGACTGGTTGGAAGTTTATCCGTTACCAGCGCCATCAAACCTGTCGGTTTAATGGTTAATACCAGGGAGGAATTCAGAATACTCGATGGTTCAAAGAAGCTACGTAATCTGTCAACAACACCGGCAGAAAGCCCGGCAGAGATGGAGACCTCTTCCCCTTTTGACATATCGATCAGCACTTCACGACGTTCACCCGGCGCTAAATTCAACTGGGGAACAGCCACCGGTGCAGTTAACAGGCCGGTATCATTTGCGATCAGATTAAAGGGACGGTTATCGCTTAATGTCAGGGTATAACGTCGGGAATTTGAGGCATTCAATAAACGTAATCTGACCCAACCCCGACCAACCTCAACATAAGGTCCACTAACGCCGTTGGTTAATAACGTATCCCCCAGGAAACCTGACTCATTGGTACCGTTAATAGAATATTCCGGCTGACCAAAAGAACTAAAGTGCTTATCCTGCAGGATAACGGGAAAATCATTCACACCGTACTGGTTAGGAATAGTCAAACCACGCGTAATATCATCTTCAATGATCCACATGCCAGCCAGACCATTATAGATATCAGAAGCTATCTTGTTTGGTGTAATAGCATGATACCAACAAGTTGCCGCCTGTTGGCGAATAGGAATAATCGGCGACCAGTCCACGCCCGGTGACATCATGCGCGCCGCATTCCCCATTAAAGTACCAGGAACCTGAAGCCCACTCACCGTTACAGCAACCGGATCGCTTAAGCGATTGCTGTACACCATTTTAACGTCATCACCATTGCGAACCCTAACCGTAGGCCCCAAATATTGGCCGTTAAACCCCAGAGTGCTAACACGCGCTCCGGAGACGAATTCCCAGTGAGCACGTTGAAGTGAGAGATAAAGCGGTTGGCCCTTACGGGTTTCCAGTAACGGAGGAACAGGCAACGCGGCCTGAGGTGCCGCGGCAAACGCCGGAGAAACCATACTCGCACCCAGCGCAGCCGCCGTCGCTTGCAACAAGCGGCGGCGGCTAATGGGTATCATTTTGTTGTTAATCTTAGCAACCATTAAAACAACCTTCGTGTATAACAGCTAAAGGGATCAATCCCGATCCGCTTCATATTGTCAGCGTAATCATTATCACGCCAATATGTTGATATCACGTGATGCAAAACAAAAATGGCAGGATCACAAATATGCACCGGGGATAAACACCGGTACTTACATTGCAATCACTACCGTAGAAATCACCAATGAAGGGTGATAAACGCTGTTAACGTTGGCGATCCGCTGCCTCTCGTTCAGCAACTTCCTGATCCAGCTGCGCCAGCTTTTCTGCCATAATATCGTGGCAATGTTGCGCCAGTTCACGCACCTGATCTTTATCATAACTGCTGGTATCAATAGGAGACATCATCTCCACAATCACATGACCATTATTCCAACGGTTCAACTTTATTTTACCGCTGGTAGTGGAAACACAAATCGGAACAACCGGTACACCAGCAGCGATAGCCGCATGAAAAGCACCCGTTTTGAACGGCAGTAAACCCCGCCCTCTGCTACGCGTACCTTCAGGGAACATCCAGACAGAGATATCCCGTTTTTTCATCTGCTCAATAATTTGGTAAATGGTACCGCGAGATTTAGTTTTATTATTGCGATCAATCAAGATATTACCCGTCAGCCAATAGAAAGGGCCGAAGAAGGGTACCCATAACAGGCTCTTTTTACCTACCGTCACGGTTCTTGGCTGTACGGCAGCCGCAGCCGTTACCATATCGTAATTATTCTGGTGGTTAGCAATATAGATACAGTTCCCGTCAGCTTTTACCGCCGGATTAACCCGTGTTTCCACGGTTAATCCAAATACCGGAGCAAGACGACCAAACAGTCGACCGAAAGTATAGGAATGACGAGGGTTGCGCGGGCTAAAAAGACAATATAACGAGCCAACCAGACAGACCAAAATACAAAATGGAATAACAATTAAAGCACGCAGAATAACTAACATATAAACCTCATTCATTTATAGTCGATAAGTATACCGACTTATAAAGAAAACGCACTGATTCCAATAATAAGTTAAGTGAGAGAATCGATTTTATTTCAATCACTCATGGTGCAAAAGATCCGCATTTTCTGAATCAATGCCCCATTATTGATAACTAAACCAGTTTAATCCTGTCATCAGCGAGAGCACTGCGATTGCAGAAAAAAACAGGCTGTTCTGTAAACAGAGCAGCCTGAGTTTTTATTCATCTTCCCACCGTCAAATCACTCCGTAACCGGAGCCTCTTCTGTCGGTGCAGGAGGCGTTTCAACATCGATATTATCGATGCGTTGCAGCCCTCTCGGCAACAGTGTTCCTTTACGGCCTCTTTCGGCACGAAATTTCTGTAGATCTTCCGGACGCAGTTGCAGTTTACGTTTACCCACATGTAGCGTCACGGATGATTTCGCCGTCAGGATATACAGGTAAGCAATACGATCTTCACCGGAAGCGGCCTGCGCCGAAGGAATCGAGATGATCTTGTTCCCTTTACCTTTCGACAACTGCGGCAAATCACTTACCGGGAACAGCAGCATTCTGCCGGCGGCTGTAATGGTTAACAGCAAGTCGTCTTCACTGTTTACTTCCAGCGGAGTCAACACTTTAGCATTATCCGGCAGGGTGATCATCGCTTTACCGTTACGGTTACGAGCTACCAGATCCTCGAAGGTACAGATAAATCCATAACCGGCATCCGACGCCATCAGCAACTTCTGATCGTCAGCATGCATTAACACCTGTTCAACCGTTGCACCCGGTGGTGGTGTTAGCTTGCCGGTCAACGGCTCGCCCTGGCCACGGGCAGACGGTAACGTCAATGGATCCAGCGCATAACTACGCCCGGTAGAGTCAATAAACACCACTGGCTGATTACTCTTACCACGAGCAGCTGCTTTGAAGCTGTCACCTGCACGATAGCTCAGCCCCGATGGTTCAATATCATGCCCTTTGGCGCTACGAACCCATCCCATATCGGAAAGGACAATGGTCACTGGCTCAGAAGGAACAAAATCGTGTTCACTCATTGCTTTAGCTTCAGTGCGAACCACAATCGGTGAACGACGATCGTCACCGTAGGTTTCTGCATCAGCCAGAATTTCTTTCTTAATCAACGAACTTAGTTTGCGATCGGAGCTTAACAGGCCTTGCAGGCGGTCTCGCTCTTTTTCCAACTCGGCTTGCTCACCGCGGATCTTCATCTCTTCCAGCTTGGCAAGATGACGCAGTTTCAGCTCCAGAATCGCTTCGGCCTGAGTATCACTGATGCTAAAGCGCTGCATCAATACCGGCTTTGGTTCATCTTCAGTACGAATGATTTCGATGACTTCATCAATATTCAGGAAGGCAACCAGCAAACCATCCAAAATATGCAGGCGTTTCAGTACCCGTTCCAGACGGTGATTCAAGCGACGAACCACGGTATCACGACGGAACACTAACCACTCTGACAGGATCTCAACCAGATTTTTTACCGCCGGACGACCATCCAGACCCAGCATATTCAGGTTAACGCGGTAGCTTTTTTCCAGATCGGTGGTAGCAAACAGATGATTCATCACCTGCTCTAAATCAATACGGTTAGAGCGCGGCACCAGCACCAGACGAGTTGGGTTCTCATGGTCTGACTCATCGCGCAGATCGTCCACCATCGGCAGCTTTTTAGCTCGCATCTGGCTGGCAATCTGTTCCATCACCTTAGCACCTGAGGTTTGGTGTGGAAGTGCAGTAATGACGATATCGCCATCCTCTTTCTTCCATACGGCACGCATACGAATCGAACCTTTACCTGTCTGGTAAATTTTCTTGATTTCATCCTGCGAAGTGATGATTTCCGCTTCTGTCGGATAGTCCGGGCCCTGAATTTCGGTCATCAGGTTATCCAGCGTGGCGTTGGGATTATCCAACAACATCACGGCTGCATTAGCCACTTCTCGCACGTTGTGCGGAGGGATATCCGTTGCCATACCAACCGCAATGCCGGTTGTCCCGTTCAGCAGGATGTTAGGCAAGCGCACAGGCAGCATTTTAGGCTCCTGCAGGGTGCCGTCAAAGTTTGGTACGTAATCTACGGTTCCCTGACCCAGCTCACCCAACAGCAGTTCAGCATATTTAGACAAGCGAGATTCGGTATAACGCATGGCAGCGAACGATTTCGGATCGTCCGGTGCCCCCCAGTTCCCCTGACCGTCTACCAACGGATAGCGATAGGAGAATGGCTGCGCCATCAATACCATCGCTTCATAACAGGCGCTGTCGCCGTGAGGATGGTATTTACCCAGCACGTCACCCACGGTACGCGCCGATTTCTTAAACTTAGCCGCGGCATTCAGCCCCAGCTCAGACATTGCATAAACAATACGACGTTGTACCGGCTTCAGCCCGTCGCCGATAAACGGCAATGCGCGATCCATAATGACGTACATTGAGTAGTTAAGGTACGCATTCTCAGTAAACTGGTGGAGCGGCTGCTGTTCCACACCGTCGTGAGTTATATCACTCATAGAATTACTCTTTCCTTTCCCGTTTTTATTTAAAGCATTGGCTCAACAAAAACGGGGTTCAGATACTGATATTAAACATCAAGTTCCACACGATCGCCTTTTTCCTGTAACCAGTTACGGCGGTCTTCTGAACGTTTCTTGGCTAACAGCATATCCATCAAAGCCATGGTGGTTTCGCTGTCTTCAAGGGTTAACTGAACCAAACGACGGGTATTGGGATCCATCGTAGTTTCACGCAGCTGTAATGGGTTCATCTCACCCAGACCTTTAAAACGCTGTACGTTTGGTTTGCCTTTTTTGCGTTTTAACTGCTCCAGCACGCCCTCTTTTTCCTGTTCATCCAGCGCGTAGTAAACCTCTTTCCCTAAATCGATGCGGTACAGTGGCGGCATCGCCACATAGACATGCCCTTCTTCAACCATCTTACGGAAATGGCGAACAAACAGCGCACAAATCAGGGTGGCAATATGCAGACCATCGGAGTCCGCATCCGCCAGGATACATATTTTGCCGTAGCGTAGTTGGCTAAGATCGTCGCTGTCCGGATCGATACCAATCGCCACCGAGATATCATGGATTTCCTGAGAGGCCAGAACCTCATCGGAAGAGACTTCCCAGGTATTCAGGATTTTACCTTTTAACGGCATAATTGCCTGAAATTCACGGCTACGCGCCTGCTTGGCAGAACCGCCTGCAGAATCCCCTTCCACTAAAAACAGTTCGGTAACGTTTAGATCTTGTGATGAACAGTCAGCCAGCTTGCCCGGCAAAGCTGGCCCACTGACCAGTTTTTTCCGTACCACCTTTTTCGCTGCCCGCATCCGCTGCTGGGCGCTGGAAATAGCCAGTTCGGCGAGTTGCTCAGCCGCCTGTACGTTCTGGTTCAGCCACAGGCTGAAGGCATCTTTAATAATACCGGATACAAAAGCAGAACTTTGGCGAGACGATAAGCGTTCTTTGGTTTGACCTGCAAACTGCGGATCTTGCATTTTCAGCGAAAGAACATAAGCACAACGATCCCAGATATCTTCCGCACTAAGCTTCACACCGCGAGGCAGCAGATTGCGGAATTCGCAGAATTCACGCATTGCATCCAGCAAGCCCTGACGCAAACCGTTAACGTGGGTACCGCCCTGCATGGTTGGGATCAGGTTAACGTAGCTTTCGCTCAGTACTTCGCCCCCTTCCGGCAGCCATAACAGCGCCCAGTCTACGGCTTCAGTATCACCGGCAAAGGCACCAACAAACGGTTTTTCCGGTAACGTTATCAGGCCATTTACCGCTTCCATCAGGTAATCGGTTAAACCATCCTGATAGCACCAGCGCTGCTCGGTACCATTCACTTTATCGGTAAAGATAATCTCAACGCCCGGGCAAAGAACGGCTTTCGCCTTTAGCACGTGCACCAAGCGGGAAACGGAAAATCTTGGGCTGTCAAAAAAGCTGGGATCCGGCCAGAAATGAACGCTGGTACCGGTATTACGGCGACCACAGGTTCCTATAACCGTCAGATCCTGCACCTTGTCACCGTTTTCAAATACAATGCTGTATACCTGCGCATCGCGGCGCACAGTCACTTCCACACGGGTAGACAGGGCGTTAACCACTGAAATCCCTACCCCATGCAGACCACCGGAAAACTGGTAGTTTTTGTTAGAAAACTTACCACCGGCGTGTAAACGACACATGATCAACTCAATCGCCGTGACCCCTTCTTCAGGGTGAATATCGACAGGCATACCGCGGCCGTCGTCGATGACTTCCAGCGACTGGTCTTCATACAAAATAACTTCAATTTTACTTGCGTGACCGGCTAATGCCTCATCAACGCTGTTATCAATAACTTCCTGCCCGAGATGATTCGGACGAGAGGTATCGGTGTACATGCCGGGACGGCGTCGTACTGGTTCAAGGCCGCTGAGCACCTCAATGGAATCAGCGTTATAACTGGATTGGCTCATTGTTTGGTTTCTGGATAAGTTTCAGGGCATAAAAACGATCATTGTTTATTATCGGTGTAAACCGGCTAACCTTCCATAGTACGGCAGGCCGAAGCTACTTATTAAGCCGCAGCAAGCCCTAAAAAATCAACAATCGGGGAAAAATAGTGATCAAAGCTGACAAAACTGTGGTTTCCACCGGACTCCACCGTTTGTCGACAAGAAGTGTAGTAAGTAACCGCCTGACGGTAATCAAGCACTTCATCTCCTGTCTGTTGCAGTAGCCACAACAGGTCCGGAGACTCCAGCGGTTCTATCTGCATCACTTTGAGGTCATAAACGTGACGTGACTCTATCACATATTGCTGTCCGGTGTAGGGATTCTGATGCTCTCCAATATATTCCTGCAGCCACTCAAAGGGTTTTACTGCCGGATTCACCACGACCGCAGGCAATATAAAACATTGAGATAACCAGGTAGCATAATAACCACCTAACGAGGAACCAACGATCCCCAATGGCTCCCCCACACGATCCAGTACTATTTGCTCCAGTAGTTCTGCCGCTTCCGCCGGAGAAGGCGGTATCTGCGGAATCAACATCTCAATGTGTGGATGGTGTTCCGCCAGCCAATGTTTAAAATTAACTGCTTTAGCAGACTGAGGCGAACTATTAAATCCATGTATATAGAGCAGAGTCGTCATCAATAACCATCCGAGTTCATGTCAGGACGGAATACATCACCTTCAAGGCGGCATACCGTAGTTTCAATGGAACCATCAGAATAGAGATCGAGATAACGCCAGCCTGGCGCTAAGTCATCAATAGTAAAGTTAGTACAGTGGGGTTTAAATTGCACGCAAGTAGAAGGCGATGCCAAAACGCGCCGTCCATTCCAGTCAAGATCGAGATCCTGATGGATATGTCCACACAGCAATGTTTTAGCCTGAGGATGTCTGTCGAGCACTTCAGCTAACATATGGGCATTACGCAAACTGTGTTGATCCAGCCAGGTACAGCCCGAAGAGTGAGGATGATGATGAAGTAAAATCAGAGCATGGCGGTCGCTATATTGCGTGAGTGAACGATCGAGCCAGTTCAGCTGGTATTCACTCAGCTCGCCGTGAGGTACGCCTAACACCTGACTATCCAGCAAAATAACATACCAGTCTTCGCCAAGCAGTACCTGCTTTGAAGGAAGGATCTGTGCCGCTGCCATGGCATCAACCATAGCCGGCTGGAAATCATGGTTTCCTGGCAACCATACGCAGGGTGCCGGTAACGTCGCAATACCTGTGGTAAAACGTTCATATGCGGCAAAAGAGCGATCCTGAGCCAAATCGCCCGTCGCTACGATTAAATCATAATCGTGCCCCCTATTGGCGACGGCACGTAATACTGCCTGATAACTTTTCAGGGTGTTTACCCCCAAAAGTGTTTCATCAGCGCCAGCAAATAAGTGAGTATCAGTAATCTGTAAAACTCTCACTTTAGACCCACGCGCTAAAGGGAGTTGAAAAAGGCTTTCCAAGAGATTTCCTTCAAAAGGCTTAAGTTAGTAAGCTCCTGCTTTCTAAGTGTTTAGCAAATCGGAACAGACATTGTTCCTTTCATCAGACAAAAGCGCAACCAGTCCGCCAAAAATTGGTTTATTTGGTGTTTTTCGTCACGCTGGTGTAATTTTTTATTAGGATAATCATAACTTGCTTTAAATCTAAAGATCTGTTGACTGGAACACACTTCTGCAACTAACGCGTCATGGTAAAGCCTTACATTCAGGCAGGGCATACTCCAGTAACTAACCTTAGGAAAAACTTGCTTAATAGAGACATAAGAGGTGTAACGGGTAGATTCCAGAGTTTCAATGCGATACACCGCTCCGGCAACTTGCAGTTCTACCTGACTTCCCGGCGTATCATCACGAGGGATCAGGCGGCGCAATTGAGCATAATTGACTTCCGTCAAGCGCATCATGGCAGGAAAATCAGGTACATATCTCTTTTTCATTTCACCCTGCCCATTGTCTTTTTATCATACAAAACCAGTCTATTCCTCGTTTGAACAGCACGATTATCAGAATCATTATTCTATACGGTCGTCTCATATCAGGCGGCCTATTATTATTCAGGAACCACTCAGAAATAAAGAATCAATTAGTCAGGAAAAGTAAAGGAGGAGATTTAAAGTGTATCGTATATAGCTAAATATGCCTGGGATTTATCAGGCATAATATATTGATGACATTTACGGAGAATACTGCGGTGTTACATCCCTATAGCCACAATAATATTATGGTTAAATATGTTCGTAATTAACCTCACAATAAAAACCTTTCATATCACTACCACCAGAAATTAACCTGTAACTGATAATTTGGTCATTTGCTTTTCTGGAATAAAAAGTAAAATTGGAGTGTTGCATCAGTGAAACAAACGACATGAAATGCATCTTAATAGTATGAATATCAGGTTGTTTTAACATCACTTCAATATAATACTTGTTATCAATTACCTCATAACTGAATTCAACCACATTCTCATCCAAATGGAAGAAATCGTGAATTTCAGAATCAATCCACGGATCGGTTATTAACTCAATGCTGTTAATAATATTATCCACAATTTTATTGGCCACAGCACACCCCCTCTCATAATTATTCCTTTTATATTAGCAGCATCCGAATAATTTAACAGGAAACCGCAGAATAAAATCTCTGCGGTATAAAATCATTGATTGTCCGATTTTAATTCTGCCATTCAGTACGTAAAGTTTGATAATTCAGTTGTAACCACTGCAAAGCAATAATTGCCGCCGCATTATCAATAATTCCCTCTTCTACCCAACGGTAAGCCTGATCGCGGCTGACGACGTGAACACGAATATCTTCGTGTTCTTCTGCCAAGCCATGAATACCGCAGGCCTTAGAGGAATCAACTTCACCCACCATAATAGACGATCGCTCGCTGGTTCCCCCCGGGCTGGCTAAATAGCTGAGCACCGGCTTACAGCGTCCAATCACAATGCCCGCCTCTTCTTGCGCTTCACGACGTACCACTTCTTCAATATTTTCATCAGGTTCAATCATGCCGGCAACCAACTCTAACAGCCAGGGGCTATCGCTGGTTTCCAGCGCTGCAATACGGATTTGTTCAATCAATACTACCGTGTCGCGAACCGCATCATACGCCAGCAATACCCCGGCATGACCGCGTTCAAAAATTTCCCTGACCACTTCCCCACTCATGCTGCCATCGAACAGACGATGGCGAAAACGGTATTCCGTCAATGAAAAGAAACCGCGGAAAAGTGGCTTTCGTGAAATAATTTCCACATCGTCCTTACCTAACGTTACGGGTACAGATTGAGATAACTTCATTATTTCTTTCTCTTTTAGTCGATAAGTGGTCTTATAGCATCTATCAAGTTTGCCGTACCAGAGCGCTCCCTAAGATAAATGCCTAAAATAGGTAAATTTTCTGTAAATAATGCCGATATGGCACATAAAGCTACCTTTATTATAAGGAATACTCTGGTAGAATTTGCGACTATATTTAATATCTGACCGTAGCAATCAGTCAAAACAACATTACTGCTGTACAACAAGGATCGCCCATGAAAAAACTGCTTCCTTTGATTATTGGTCTTAGCCTGGTTGGCCTGAGCACTTCAAGCTATGCCGAAAATTTACTGCAAGTTTACCAGCAGGCTAAAAGCAATAACCCTGACTTACGTAAGTCAGAATCTGATCGTGATGCAGCCTACGAAAAAATTAGTGAGTCCCGCGGTGCCCTGCTGCCTCAATTAGGATTGAATGCAGGTTATAACATTAACCGTGGCTATCGTGACAACAGCGGCAGT
This sequence comes from Limnobaculum allomyrinae, assembly GCF_016649425.1. GTDB lineage: Bacteria > Pseudomonadota > Gammaproteobacteria > Enterobacterales > Enterobacteriaceae > Limnobaculum > Limnobaculum allomyrinae. The sequence goes on along the minus strand of NZ_JADRCR010000002.1, from coordinate 61,800 downwards.
AAAAGTGATGTGACCAGCGGAACTTTGCAATTAAGCCAAACTATTTTTGATATGTCCTTATGGCGTCAGCTTAATATCACTGAAAAACAAGCAGGCGTTCAGGATGTTTCTTATCAGGCTCAGCAACAAACGCTGATTCTCGATACTGCCACTGCTTATTTTAATGTATTACGCAGTCTGGATATTCTTTCTACTACTGAAGCGCAGAAAGATGCACTTTACCGCCAGTTAGACCAAGCCCGTCAACGCTTTAACGTAGGTCTGGTTGCAGTTACTGATGTGCAAAACGCCCAGGCACAATATGACCAGACGCTGGCTGATGAAGTTACTGCCCGCAACAATCTGGAAAACTCACTGGAAGTTCTGCGCCAGATTACCGGAATGTTCTATCCGGAACTGAGTTCGCTGGACACCGCACGTTTCAGTACGCGTCGCCCGAATGACGTTAATACGTTACTACAGGAAGCAGAAAGCCGTAACCTGAACCTGTTAACCGCTCGTCTGGCTCAGGATTTATCCCGCGAACAGGTTAAATTACAGCAGACAGGTCATATGCCAACATTGGCATTTACCGCGTCAAGTGGGCTGTCTAACAATGACTATCGTGGTACCAGTACTCTGGGTCAAAACGATAGCATTAACGGTAACACCACCGCTGGCTTTACTCTGAGTTTCCCTCTGTTCAGCGGCGGACAAACAAGTTCTCGTGTTAAGCAGGCACAATATAATTATGTAGGAGCCAGCGAAGCGCTGGAAAGTGCGCACCGTTCTGTCGTGCAGATCGTACGTTCTTCTTATAATAACGTATCCGCTTCTATCAGCTCGGTAAATGCTTATAAACAAACCGTCGTTTCTGCACAGAGTTCATTAGAAGCAACTCAGGCAGGTTATGATGTAGGTACTCGTACCATTGTGGATGTGTTAAACGCAACGACGACGCTGTATAACGCTAAACAACAACTTTCTAACGCACGTTATGATTATCTGATTAATCAGCTAAACATCAAATATGCGCTGGGCACATTAAATGAAACCGATCTGGATTTACTCAATAAAACACTGGGTAAACCAAGCTCAACGATTCCAGTGATTAAAGTTAAAGAATAACGCTTTATTACCTTTGTAGTCGTATCTTCTCGATTCCCCCGAATTCACTGAGTCCGGGGGAATTTTTTTATCTCTTTTTAACGAAAATCGCGATTCAGCGCACATTTTTCTCGCCAGATACCACAAATGTGGTTAAAGCGCCGATCTTTACTTTAATTTATTACCTATTTCGCCTATTCTACTGGGTACATGCATAAAGGGAATTTCCCTGTCTGGTTCTACGTTTTCAGCTAAACCACCAACACATTTATGTTCTTTTTATCCTTTCTAAAGTAATGAACATAGATGAGCTATCTTTCTGAAAACCAACAGCACCAGCAACAAGATAATTTTTGAATTTAACTCTGGGACTGATAACTCATGAAACGCACTAAACACATCAACCGTGACTCTTTTCGTAAATCCTTCCGTACTTATCGTTTAGCGCCTGTTGCGCTGGCAATAAGTGCCGTATTTATGCTGTCGGGCTGTGAACAGGCTGACGAAAGCGTATCCCTGTTCCAGAATGCGGATGAATGTAAACAAAGTAACCCATCAATGGGCGATCAGTGCACCATTGCTTATAATCAGGCTCTGGAAGAAGCAGTAAAAACCGCACCAAAATATGCCACTAAAGAAGATTGTGTCGCCGAATTTGGTGAAGCCCAATGTACTGAAGCACCTGCTCAGGCAGGCATGGCCGCACAACCACAACAAAGCAGCATGTGGATGCCTCTGATGGCCGGTTATATGATGGGTCGTATGATGGGCGGTGGTTATGGTCAATCTCCGCTGTTTACTTCTAAAGCAGCTGGTAGCCCGGCCAACGGCAAATTTGTTGACTCTACTGGCCGTAGCTATGGCAATGCGACCACTGGCAGAACCATGAAAGTGGATAAGAGCGCTCTGGCACCTAAGCCGGCGACCACCACAACCGTTACCCGCGGTGGCTTTGGTGATTCAGTGGCTAAACAAAATAGTATGTCACGCAGCAGCTCGTCTTCAAACAGCTCATCAACAAAAAGTCGTTCATTCGGTGGCTAAGGTTAATTTTTAATGATTCGTCAATCTATTACCGAGCGTCCAAACTGGCGTGAAGTAGCTACTGAATATGGTTTTAATTTTCACACTATGTATGGCGAACCATACTGGTGTGAAGATGCCTACTATCAGTTTTCACTGGCACAAATCGAAGAGCTGGAAAATACCACCGCAGAGCTGCACCAGATGTGCTTGCAGGTGGTAGAAAAAGTAGTTAACAGTGAAGAGCTGTTAACTAAATTTCATATTCCTAAACACTGCTGGGATTTTGTTCGTACTTCATGGAAAACCCAGCAGCCGTCACTCTACTCTCGCCTCGATTTGGCCTACGATGGTAAAAGCCCGGCCAAGCTATTAGAGAATAATGCCGATACCCCAACATCTCTGTATGAAACGGCGTTTTTCCAATGGATGTGGCTGGAAGATCAGGTTAACGCGGGTAATTTGCGTCACGATGCCGATCAGTTCAACAGCTTACAAGATAAGCTAATCGAGCGTTTCGCCGAGCTGAAATCACTACATGGTTTTAATCTGCTGCATTTTGCCTGCTGTCAGGATACCGAAGAAGATCGCGGTACCGTACAGTATTTGCAGGACTGCGCTAATGAAGCAGGTTTAGCCAATGAGTTTATGTTTATTGAAGAGATTGGCTTGGGTGAAAAAGGCCAGTTTACTGATACCGAAGATCAGGTTATCAGCAATCTGTTCAAGCTCTATCCGTGGGAATTTATGTTCCGGGAGATCTTCTCCACCAAGCTGGCTGACGCCGGTGTGCGTTGGTTAGAACCTGCATGGAAAAGCATTATCTCCAATAAGGCCCTGCTACCTTTGCTGTGGGAAATGTTCCCAAATCATCCAAACCTGTTGCCGGCCTATTTCGCCGGAGAAGCACATAATCTGAACCACTACGTTTCCAAACCGCTATTCTCGCGGGAAGGTGCCAACATTCAGATTATCGAAAATGGTCAGGAAGTGTGTAAAGTCGATGGACCTTACGGCGAAGAGGGAATGATCATTCAGCAATTCCACCCGCTGCCGCGCTTTAATGACAGCTATACCCTGATAGGTAGCTGGCTGGTCGATGACGAGCCTTGTGGTATTGGCCTGCGGGAAGATCATAGTTTAATAACGCAGGATCTTTCGCGGTATTATCCGCATATTATATTAGACTAATGTGTTTGATAAAAACCCATTGATTCTGAGTAAATTTCGTCCACTAATAGTGTCGAGTTCAAATAGGCCATCGTGTAAGTGGCCGAGTCAAGGGGGCTAGCGAGCCCCCTTAACAATCCCGCGCTTTCGCACACGAATCCAGGTCGCTACGCGACTTCCCTCCGCCTTCATTCTGGCTTACGCACCGGCGCAGAGCCGCTCCCTACGTCGCTGCGCCTCGGCTGGCATCCATGCCTGCCGTGCTACCCTCATTCAGTTGTCGGCTGAATTCCAGTGCTCATAAAGGTCAAAAAAACAAAACCTATCCAACCTTGATTGACAACATACTCAGCGACCCCATCTCGATACCATCCACCGGTATGCTCACTGGTTCGTTATACTCCCTGGCTCCCAGCACATACAGCAACGGTAAATAGTGTTCTGGTGTCGGACAGGCCAAATGTGCATCCGGATTGTCCATAAAGTTAACCAACGGATGGTTATCTCCCTGCCAGGTCAAGTTATCACGAACAAAGTTATCAAAACGTTCAGCCCAGTCAAAAGGCTGCTGGTTGCCCTGCCATCTTGCCATGCGCAGATTGTGTACCACGTTACCACTGGCCACAATCATTACGCCTTCACGACGTAAAGCTGATAATTTTTGTCCCAGCTGATAGTGATAGGCTGCCGGCTGCGTGGCATCAATGCTTAACTGAACCACCGGAATGTCCGCATCGGGGTACATTTTTATTAACACGCCCCATGAACCATGATCCAACCCCCATTCAGTCATATCAGCAATAACAGGAACCGGGGCCAGTAACTCTTGTATTCGTGTCGCCAATTGAGGAGAACCTTCAGCAGGATACTGAGTATCAAATAGCGCCTGTGGAAAACCACCAAAATCATGGATCGTTTTAGGATGTTCCATGGCCGTCACCGCCGTTCCGCGGGTATACCAGTGGGCCGAAACTGCAAGAATCGCTTTCGGACGCGGCAAACTATTCCCCAAGTGTTGCCAGGCCTGAGTATAAATATTTTCTTCCAGTACGTTCATTGGGCTACCGTGCCCCAAAAACAGGGCGGGCATTAAGCTGCTGTTCATTATTTTTCCTCTGTTTTTAGATCAGGTTGATTATCCTGATAGCTGATGCTATTTACTAAGGCAGATTAACCACATCAGAAGGTCAATTTAAGATTAAAATTAATTGTTCGTTCTGATGGACATTTGTTGTAACGATAGGTGATATCTTAATCTTTATCCTGTTGTTTAAAAGAGGATAAGCCTGACAGACATCGTCAAAAAAATTGAATAATTGCTGATTTATTCGCCCTATTAAATAAATTGCTATTGTATATTCGATATTTCTGTCAGGTTTGCTATCATCGGCGATGATAATCATTCTCATATGAGAGGTTCTATGTCAGTTCCACTAATTCTTACTGTACTTGCCGGAGGCTCTACCTTTATTGGTGCTTTTCTGGGGATTATTGGCCAAAAACCATCGAATCGCGTACTGGCGTTCGCTCTTGGTTTTGCCGCAGGTATTATGCTGTTAATCTCCCTGATGGAAATGCTGCCAGCCTCACTCAATACACCGGGAATGTCGCCGGTATTAGGGTACAGCATGTTTATTATTGGGCTGCTTGGTTACTTCCTGTTGGATCGCTTACTGCCTCACCAACATGCTCACGACCTGACGCCGGGGAAAATGCCCTCCCGTAATCTGAGACGTACTGCAATTTTGCTCACCCTGGGCATCAGCCTGCACAACTTTCCTGAGGGTATCGCCACCTTCGTGACCGCCAGCACTAACTGGGAACTGGGTCTGGGGATTGCTCTGGCGGTTGCTATTCACAATATTCCTGAAGGGTTAGCCGTAGCGGGGCCAGTATATGCGGCAACGGGTTCAAAACGCACGGCATTGCTGTGGGCCGGTCTTTCCGGGGTTGCCGAGATCATTGGCGGCCTGTTTGCCTTTTTGCTGCTTGGCCCGAACGTTTCTCCGGTCATTATGGCTTCGATAATGTCGGCAGTTGCCGGAATTATGGTGGCGCTATCAGTAGATGAGCTGATGCCGCTGGCCAAAGAGATCGACCCTAACAACAATCCAAGCTACGGTATTCTTTGTGGTATGTCGGTAATGGGGCTGAGTTTGATGATGTTACAGTTATGGACGGTTGGTTAAGTAATCTCTTGGGGATTTTTTTAATCAGATTCTGAGGATGTTCAGGCCGGGAAAGTATCTGTATTTAGCATCTGAGTACATAGAGCCAAGTCAACGATCGATATCGTCAGTCATAATAAAAGCCGCATTAGCGGCTTTTATTATCAATATAACAATCAGCTGGCTTTTCTGGCGTGCTGCTCAATATACATCACCAAATCTTCAATGGTTACTACCGGCATATTATGTTGTTTACCAAACTCAATAACCTGCGGTGCATTTGCCATGCTGCCGTCATCATTGGTAAGTTCACAAAGTACACCTGCTGGTTTAAAGCCAGCCAGAGTAACTAAATCAATTGTCGCTTCAGTATGGCCACGGCGGGTTAATACACCACCGGTGCGGGCACATAATGGGAAAACGTGACCAGGGCTGTGCAGGCTGTTAGCCGTTGCGCCATCTGCGATAGCGGCACGAATAGTGGTGATACGGTCAGAAGCAGAAACGCCGGTGGTTACCCCTTCAGCAGCTTCAATAGTGACGGTAAACGCCGTCTGATAGCGACTGGAGTTAGCAGGAACCATCATCGGTAGGTTCAGCTGTTCACGAGTTTGTTCGTTGATGCACAGACAAACGATACCACTACCATGACGAATGGTCAGCGCCATTTGCTCAACGGTCATGGTTTCGGCAGCAAAGATCATGTCGCCTTCGTTTTCACGGTTTTCATCGTCAAGTACCATAACACCGCGACCATTGCGCAATGCATCCAGCGCAAGTTCAACGCGAGCAATTGGGGTACCGAATTCGGATAGTAATGTCTGATTCATGGTAAAATAACCTCTTAATTAATATGGATTACCAGAATCAGGGCAGCTTAGGAAGCAGGCAAAAAGCCTAAAATAACGTAAGGCGAGCGAATGCCCGACCATTGTCATTACTCTCTCCCATCCGGACTATAACCGTCGGCCCCGGAATTACACCGGATCTGCTGACCTTGAAGCTGACTTTCATCAGACTCAAGCGCTCGCGGGCTTTCATGTCGCCATCAGGCTTGATGATTTACCGCCGGTGGGGATTTCCACCCCGCCCTGAGAATAAGCGTTTCTACTATAACGCTTATTAATATCAGGGGCAATACAGACAAGGGAAATCTTAGCCACTGAAAATTGACAGATCCAAGACACTCCGCTATCAAATGTTTATACTCTGCAAAACAAACAGTAAACTAAAGGCTATCTCTTAATCAGTGGGATTAAATAAGATGCCATCAACCATCAAAGGTAGACCAATGATCGACCCAAAGAAAATTGAACAGATAGCTAAACAAATTCACGAATCAATGCCAAAAGGCATTCGCGAGCTGGGCGATGAAGTCGAGAAGAAGATCCGCCAAGGGCTGCAAAATCAGTTGGCAAAACTGGATGTGGTCAGCCGCGAAGAGTTTGATATTCAGACTCAGGTTCTGCTAAGAACCCGCGAAAAGTTGAATGCACTGGAAAAGCGACTGGCAGAATTGGAAGCTAAAGGCAATCAGGAATAATCCTGCTTTCTGAGCGCATTAGTAAAGCCCCTTGGCTTTGCTAATGCGTAATAATTATCCCACAGATGCCTCAGCAGCTTGCTTTCTCCGTGGCAGTATCAGCCACAATAAGGCAAACATTACTACTGCATACAGCGTTTTCCAGCCAATCATCACCAACAATAGAATACACAGCGCAGTGCCGATAAATGACATCGCTCTGGAACTCCCCTTCAGCAGGCGACAGCCCGACAGCATACAAAGCAGATAGATGAACACAAAAATGCCATTGGCATAAACGATCAGCTCATCCAGCTCCAGGGAAAAGTAATCCGCGGCGAGTGATGAAATCAAACAGCACAACAGTACTAACGACAGTGCATTTAACGGTGAACGGGAACGGGAAAGTTGAGCTACCCAGGCTTTAGGCTTCTGTTCATAGGTTTGCGACCACACCAGACGAGCAAAGCTTTGAGTGTAAATATTTAAACTGGCAAAGCAGGCTAAATAACCAATGATACAAGCCACCCACAATGCATGTTGACCAAATAGCTGAACCACAATAGAGGGTAAAGAAGCCGATGCGGCCATCTCTCCACCATAAGAATGGAATGCTAATACCGCCGCAGTACAGCTCCAATAGACACCACCAGCCACTAACATACCTATTAGCAGAGCCCGTGGGAAATCACGTTCCGGATTGCGGAATTCAGCTGCCAGATGAGCAAAAGCTTCCAGCCCAACAAAACACCAGAACATTACCGCCAATGCGCTAAACATCGGGCTGGCGGATAATGTACTCAATGCCGGCCATTGAATGGAACCGGGCGTAATTCCCCCTTTCCACCAGATTGCTACTACCATTGCCACAATCAGACCAGCAATGATCACCTGAACATTAGCGCTGGAACCGGCACTACGCATTCCTAACAGCAGAATCGCCAGCAGAGTTCCCAACTGAACTAACAGCAGGCCTGAATGCTCCAGTCCAAATGCTGCCTGCCAAAAGCCTGAGGCTATTTGTAATGCTGCGGGTAAACCTACCGGAATCACGGACAAAAACAGCCAACCGGTCACTCTTGCCATGTGAGGGCCAAATGCCAGACTGACAAAGTGCGCCGCACCGCCAGCGTTAGGAAAATGTCGCCCCAACGCGGCAAATGCAATCGCAATAGGAAAAACCAGAATAATTAAAACAGGCCAGGCCCACAGGCTACCAGAATCCGCTATTTGCGCAGCCAGCGCTGGCACGGCAAATACGCCCGTTCCCAACAGCGATGTTGAAAGTAAACCGACTCCCTGAACTAAACCCAGCTCCTGCTTTAATCCACTCATTGAGGTTAATTATCCGCGTTCCATAATAGTTTTAATGATATTGCTGGTTGAACAACCATCTTCAAAGTTCAGAACGCGCACATCACCACCTGCTGCCCACACCTCTTTGCTGCCGGCAATATCTTCTGGCTTATAGTCACCGCCTTTCACCAGCAGGTCGGGAAGAATATCGGCAATCAGTCGCTGAGGGGTATCTTCTTCAAAAGCAACGACCCAGTCGACAGACTCTAAAGCACCCAGCACAATCATACGCTGCGCCAGTGGGTTTACTGGTCGAGTCTCTCCTTTTAATCGGCGAGTAGAAGCATCACTGTTAACCGCCACAATCAGGCGATCCCCCAGTTTACGGGCATTTGCCAGATAAGAAACGTGGCCGGCATGCAAAATATCAAAGCAGCCATTGGTCATCACCACTTTCTCACCGCGCTGACGTGCGTGGGCAACCGCTTGTTTCAACTGCTCTTCATTCATGACGCCAAAACCGGTATCAGCTCTGCCACGGATGGCGTTTTCCAGCTCAATCGGGGAAACCGTTGAAGTCCCCAGTTTACCGACCACCACACCGGCGGCGGCATTGGCCATAAAGCAGGCTTCTTCCAGCGTCAGGCCAGCGGCCAGACTCACGGCCAGAACGCCAATCACCGTATCACCCGCACCGGTAACGTCATACACTTCCTGTGCCTGAGTCGGCATATGGAAAGGATCTCTGCCCGGTTGCAGTAATGTCATGCCGTTTTCTGAGCGAGTAATCAGCAATGCGCTAAAATCAAACCGCTCAATTAACGCCATACCCCGACTAACCAGTTCATCTTCACTTTTACACGACCCTACCACCGCTTCAAACTCAGACAGATTAGGCGTTAGCAGCGTAGCACCACGATAGCGCTCAAAATCGGTTCCTTTTGGGTCGATCAGCACTGGTACACCTGCATCACGCCCCAGAGCAATCAGCGACTGAACTGAAGCCAGCGCACCTTTAGCATAATCAGACAACACCAACGCCCCTAAATGGGGTAAAGCTTGCTGTACACGATCTAAAATTGGTTGGGAATCTACGTTCTCAAAACCTTCTTCAAAATCGAGGCGCAATAGCTGCTGGTTACGGGACAGAACCCGTAATTTAGTAATCGTTGGATGAGAAGCGACCGTCACAAAATCACATTTGACATTCACTTCGCTCAGCTTATCACCCAGAACACGAGCCGGCTCATCCATACCGGTTAAGCCCACCAAACGAGAAACGCCGCACAAGGAGGCGATATTCATCGCTACGTTTGCTGCGCCTCCGGGACGATCTTCTACCATATTGACTTTAACTACCGGTACCGGGGCCTCAGGTGAGATCCTGCTGGTTGGCCCATGCCAATAGCGATCGAGCATAACATCACCGACAACCATTACGCTGGCACGGCTAAAATCGGGTAACATGACTTTCATCCCATACTCCATAAACGAGGACAGCATATATTGTTAGGCAGTTTATCATAATCACATCGTAAAATAGGAATGCGATAAAAATACCGTTAAACTGATAAAATTATCTTTAAACTATTGGACAATAATTTTCTTATTCGATTTGTTATGTCAAAAAATCAAGTACTCCCGGAATTTAGCCGAGAACTGTTACACCCACGCTACTGGCTACTATGGTCAGGTATCATTTTTTTATACCTGATAGTGTTACTGCCTTATCCCTGGATTAATAGTCTGGGGCGCGGTTTAGGTCGTTTTGCCATGCGTTTTATGAAACGCAGAAAGATGATCTCACGCCGTAATATTGAGCTCTGTTTTCCAAATATGACCGAAGCAGAACACGAAGCCTGGATGATCAAAAACTTTGAAGCTACTGGGTTAGCAGTATTTGAAACCGGCATGGCCTGGTTCTGGCCCAATTGGCGTGTCAAAAAATGGTGTAAGGTTCAGGGAATGGACAATCTGAATGTGGGTATTCCGGAGAAGCGCGGGGTACTGGTGATTGGTATACACTTTCTAACCCTTGAGCTTGGTGCCCGGATTATTGGTATGCACCGTCCTGGCGTAGGGGTTTATCGTCCCCACGACAACAAACTGATGGACTGGTTACAAACCTGGGGAAGATTGCGTTCCAATAAATACATGCTTGACCGTCGAGACGTGAAAGGCATGATTCGCTCACTGAAAAAAGGCGAACTGGTTTGGTACGCTCCTGACCATGATTATGGCCCTAAAAACAGCGTATTCGCCCCGTTCTTTGCGGTAGAAAAGGCAGCGACTACCATTGGTACCTCAATTTTAGTTCGTATGGCCAATCCGCTGCTGGTTCCGTTTATCCCTAAACGAAATGATAATAATCAGGGATATACTCTAATTGTACAGCCGCCGCTGGAAGGCTTCCCAACGGATGATGAAGTTGCAGCTGCCACCTTTATGAATCAGGCAATTGAACAACAAATCCTGCTGGCTCCGGAACAATATATGTGGCTACACCGTCGGTTTAAAACTCGTCCGTCGGGTGAAGCATCATTATATCAATAAGCTATCGCTCTTGGCTGAATCTGCGCTAAGAGCGATAGCCTTTACTCTGCTAACCACTTGCGCCAACTCTGATTAACCTGCGCCCTTTCCTGTTCAAACCTTCCGGTTGGTACCTGGCCGGGTTTATCCTGCAATGCCAGACGATGAATCTCATCGCGCATAGTGACGTAAGCTTTGGTTAGCGCCATGGCTTCCTGCTCGTCCATAATCTGATAGTTTCCCATCAGCTCAAAAATTCTGACGTTATCAGACCAGCGGGTAAGCTGAGGCTGTTGATGGGCGTAGCGCAACACTAAATACTGAGCGATAAACTCAATATCAGTGATCCCACCCTCATCAGTTTTCAAATCAAATAAATCTGCATCTTTATTGCCGAGGTGACTGCGCATTTTTTCCCGCATCTCACGCACCTCTTGCTTTAGTTGCTGTTCATCACGTTCAAGGCACAGAATTTCATGACGGGCATGGTCAAACTCTTTATGCAGTATCGGATCGCTATAAACAATGCGAGTACGCACTAACGCCTGATGCTCCCAAGTCCAGGCTTCATTACGCTGATAGTCTTCAAAAGCACTAATCGTGCTGACCAGCAGGCCTGACTCCCCGGATGGCCGCAGGCGTGCATCAACCTCGTACAAAATACCGGAGGCCATGCGTGCACTGAACAAATGCATAATCCGTTGACCCAGACGTAAATAAAACTGGCGGCCATCGATACTGCGATCCCCATCAGTCGTGACGTTTTCCGGACAATCCACCAAAAAGACCAGATCTAAATCAGAACTGTAGCCCAGCTCAATCCCCCCCAGCTTGCCATAAGCTACTACGGCAAATCCACGACCTTCCCGCTCATACAGGTGGGACGGCTGACCATAGCGCGCAGTCATCTGGAACCACGCCTGCTGAACCACAGCATCAATAATCGCTTCTGCCAGATAGGTTAAGTGGTCACTCACTTTCATCACCGGTAGTGCTCCGGCAATATCGGCGGCAGCAATACGTAACAAATGGGTCTGTTTAAACTGACGTAATGCTTCCAGTCGCTGCTCTTCGTCCTCTTCCGGTACTCGCAGTAAAAACTGCCGCAGCTCATCACGATAAGCACTCAGCGGAACCGCCTGATATAGCGAATTAATATCCAGCAGTTCATCCAGCAAGATTGGGTAGTGCGCCAGCTTGCTGGCCACCATCGGTGATGCCGCACAAAGTCGGATAAGATGGGTCATGGCAGAAGGGTATTCCACCAATAGCTCAAGGTAGGTGGTACGAGTCACAATACTCAGAATTAGATGAGTAAGGCGCGGCAAAACGCTGTCAGCATCTTCGCGCTGGCAGACTTCAGACAGTAATCTTGGCATTAATTTATCGAGAACATCACGGCCTCGCTGCCCAATTGACCGTTTATCAATATCATGACGGAACTCAGCCAGATGCTCTCTCACCCGCTGCCGCGGTTCTTCGTCCAACTGAGGCATCAATTGAGATAGTTCGCAGGCATCCAAATCATCCAGCCATAGCGGGCTGTAACGTAAACTATCGGAATCCTCTTCCACATCCGGCGTATCATCACCAATAAGATTGGAAAAAATCTCCCTGACGGAAGCCATATGTCGCCCCAGTTGTGACAACATAGATTCCCAACTGTCACTCCCCATGCCAGCTGCCAGACGAGCCTGATCTAAAGTGTCCACCGGCAGTGTTTGTGTTTGCTGATCGGCAATCGCCTGCAGTAAGTTTTCTAAACGACGTAAGTAGAGATAGCTAATCCCCAAAGTGTCAGCCTGCTCTTGAGTTAATAGATCCAGCTCGGCAATCACCTGAAGGGTCGGCAAGAGAGAGTTCCCCTGCAGGCTGGGTTCACGTCCACCACGGATCAGTTGAAATACCTGAGTGATAAACTCAATTTCACGAATACCACCGGCTCCCAGCTTGATGTTATCCGCCAGACCCCGGCGACGAACTTCTCTGGCGATCATTCCTTTCATATTACGCAATGACTGAATAACGCTGAAATCAATATAGCGACGGAAGACAAAAGGGCGCAGCATCTGTTTTAACTCTTCACTGTAGCTGTCATGCTGGTCGCCCATTATTCGTGCTTTTACCATGGCGTAACGCTCCCAGTCTCGCCCCTGCTCCTGATAATAATCTTCCAGAGCGCTGAAGCTGAACACCAATGGCCCACTATCACCAAAAGGACGTAAGCGCATATCTACCCGATAGACGAACCCTTCCTGAGTAATGTGATCAAGGGCTTTAATCAGCCTCTGGCCCAATCGGGTAAAAAACTGGGCGTTATCCAGTTGGCGGCGCCCTCCCTGAGTTTCACCATTTTCCGGATAGGCAAAAATCAGGTCGATATCTGATGAGAAATTAAGTTCTCCGCCCCCCAGCTTCCCCATACCTAAAATAAATAACGGTTGTGGGGTTCCACTACTGTTAACCGGCGTTCCCCACTCCCGACAACAAAGGTCATACAGCCAGTCACGAGCGGCAATAATCAATGTTTCTGCCAATATACTTAACTGACTCAAGGTTTGTTCGGTATCACACAACTTTAGGCTTTGTGCCCAGGAGATACGAATCATCATCTTGCGACGAAACAGGCGCAGTACCTGCAACAGATTAGCTTCGTCAGTCACTTCAGTCAGAACGGCCTGAAGCCACTGTTGATAGTGTTCAGCGTCCGCGGCACCCGGCGGATTTTGATGAAGCTCATCCCACCACTCCGGATGTTGAAGTAAGCCATCACTGACAAAGTCACTGAGTGCTAACGCTACGCCATCCTGCGAACCAAATTGAACCGGCTGATCCAGACGTTCAGCTAACTCAGACTGACGTTTAATCCGCTGTGCTTCAAGTAGTGGGAAATGAGACAACATAGGGTGTCCTTACAAAAATTAATTAGACTACAAGTTATACATGCTGCGAACTGTTTAACCAGAACAGCGGCTGTTCCATGGCATTACGACGTAATGTGTCACGATCGCCCTCTGCATCAAACAGTTTCTGCCAGACTTCAATATAAGGCAGCGACAGTTCTTTATCATATGCGCCGGAAAGCAGATAGAAATTGATAATCTGACGTTCCAGACGCGACTGCTGGTCGTTATAGCCATCATTGGTTAATTTCTTATTGAACGCTTCTTTCAGCTCTGACTTACAGCGGGATAACATAATATCGGCGAAACGTTTAAAGGAACCGGCCAGCTTTTGCTTTCCTTTATCATCGATAAAAATGCGCCACCCTTTATTCATCACCCAGGCCATCAGTGCCAGTTTCAGTTGCAGATATCCGGGCTGATAACAGACAGCCGCCGCTTCCTGAGCGACTTCAAGCTGTTGTTCCAGCTCGGTTAAACGTTCCCGTAACGGAGCGGTTGCTTTGCGGGGAATAATGCCGCCAAACAGCGCCAGAATTTGGCGTATTGCCGTCAGACTATGGTTAACCGCCGATTGGGCCTGTGGCACGCCATCAAACCAGCAGGCTTCATTACGTTGCCAGTAAGCAAAAGCCCACTCTAATGAGGCTTCCAACCCTTGTTCAACGGTAGCGCGCTCAGGAACGATTAACACATCCATTGGCGTAATCACGATGGCAGTATCATCACTTAATAAACCATATCCCCGTGCGGCTTTACTTTGGCTTCCTAAACGTAATCCTTTCACGCTGGTTAACTGCTGTGCCAGAGTCAAGATATCGGCCGCATTCCCCTGTTTCAGCTCCATCTCCAGCTCGCTAATAGCTTCACTGGCTTCCCCTGCTGTGATGTGCCCCTGATCGATAGCAATCTCTATCTGGCTCTGCTGAAACTTAACCAGCCAGCTCTGACGTTGAAAATCAGTGGTAAATAACGGTTGCAGTTGAGTCTGTAAAGCTGAGACATCTACATCGACAGGCCAAACGTCAGTTGGTAATAAAGCGATATCCAACTTGCCTGAAGGTAATGGAATATTATGTTCGGCTCGATGCGCAACGCCACCGACGGTATTTCCTGCCGATTTCAGCGTCATCTCCCAGGAATCATTACACCCCCTGACTCGCAAACCAATACGATGGCAGCGCAATGTGCCTTCTGCTGTATCATAATAAGTATTTGATAGCTGCTGAACCGCTCCTCCCTCCGCCTTCAATCGGGATATGATTTCAGGTAAAGCAGCAACGGCTTCGGAAGTGGCAACAAATTTAAGCTCAATCTCAACGGTCATAATGGTTTCCGCAGTTAAAAAACAAACAATAACAAATGATAATAATTATGCGAACAATGCAGTAATTTACGCCATCGGTAAGGTAAAAAACCACCTGATTCACGCTCTTTATTGGGTTGCAACATAGGTTTTACATTGCACACTCTCTCCGAAGGCTCTACTATCGTTACATAAGTAACTTTTCTGAACAGATAAAAAAATACTGACAATGCTAAATTTAAGAACAATCTCTATCGCTTTACTCGCATCACTGAGTATGACGTCTTTTACCGTTGCGGCTGATACCAGATACATCTCTGATAATCTGAATACCTATCTGCGTGGCGGCCCATCAGATAACTATCGCCTTACCGGTACAATTAATGCTGGCGAGAAGGTTGAGCTGCTTGCCGTTAACGATACGACCAAATATGGTCAGATTCAGGACAGCAAAGGTCGTACCGCTTGGATCCCGCTGGATCAGCTCAGTACTGCGCCAAGCCTGAGTGAAAGAGTGCCGGCACTTGAACAACAGGTCAAAGATTTGACCGATAAGTTGACTAATATTGATAATAGTTGGAACCAACGCACTGCTGATATGCAGGAAAAAGTTGCCAATAGCGATGGCATTATCAATGGCTTAAAACAAGAAAATCAGCAGTTAAAAGATGAATTAGCCGCTGCCCGTAAAAAGGTAAGTGACATTAGCCTGCAAATGGATGATAAGCAACGTACTATTATCCAACAATGGTTTATGTATGGCGGTGGAGTAGCCGGCGTTGGTCTGATTTTAGGCTTGTTACTGCCTTACCTGATCCCACGCCGCAAAAAAGATCGCTGGATGAACTAATCCGTAGCGAATGTTTTTGTTAAGCAATATCTCAACGCTGGCGCTGTTTGGCCGGCGTTTTATTTATATAGAATTTTAAATCAATGAAGTTTCTGGAGAAGACGTGAAAACCTATCTTGTTGGCGGAGCCGTCCGCGACCAACTACTGGGCTTACCCGTACATGAGCGTGATTGGGTGGTGGTTGGTGCCACACCTGAGCAAATGCTGACGTTAGGTTATCAGCAGGTAGGAAAGGATTTTCCGGTATTCCTTCATCCAAAAACTCATGATGAGCACGCATTGGCCCGCACCGAGCGTAAATCAGGTTCTGGTTACACCGGTTTTACCTGCTATGCCGCTCCTGATGTCACTCT
Source organism: Limnobaculum allomyrinae (assembly GCF_016649425.1). Lineage (GTDB taxonomy): Bacteria > Pseudomonadota > Gammaproteobacteria > Enterobacterales > Enterobacteriaceae > Limnobaculum > Limnobaculum allomyrinae. The sequence continues at coordinate 45,590 of NZ_JADRCR010000002.1, read as the reverse complement.
GGAACAGGATTTACTGCGTCGTGACCTCACCATTAATGCCATTGCGCAAGATGATGACGGTACCCTTATCGACCCTTATCACGGTCAACGGGATCTGGAGCAGCGGATTTTACGTCATGTCTCTGTGGCTTTTCGTGAAGACCCTTTACGGGTGTTGAGAATCGCCCGTTTCGCCGCACGCTATGCCAATCTTGGCTTTACCATCGCACCAGAAACCTGGCAACTGATGAAAGAGATTGTTAACAGCGGTGAAATGGCACATCTGACAGCAGAACGCGTTTGGAAAGAGACAGAAAAAGCACTGTCAACTCGTAGCCCTCAGGTATTTTTTGAAGTGTTGCGAGAGTGCGGTGCTTTAGCGGTTCTGTTTCCTGAAATAAATAATCTGTTTGGTGTTCCTGCCCCTGAAAAATGGCATCCGGAAATCGATACTGGTGTGCACGTTTTAATGGTGCTGGAGGTAGCGGCAACCCTGAGTGATGAAATTGATGTCCGTTTCTCCGCGCTACTACATGATGTCGGTAAAGGCGTTACACCTGAAGCACTCTGGCCGCACCATCATGGCCATGGTTTAGCTGGAATAAAGTTAGTAGAAGAGATTTGCCAGCGTTACAAAATTCCTAACACCACACGCGAACTGGCCTGTCTGGTTTCTGAGTTCCACGATCGGATCCATACCGTATATCAGCTACGACCGGACAGTATTTTAAGTATGTTGAACGCTATCGACGTCTGGCGTAAACCACATCGACTGGAACAGATGCTATTGGTCAGCGAAGCAGATTATCGTGGTCGGGCTGGCTGGCAACAAAAAGCGTATCCACAGGCAAACTATCTCAGACAGGCTTTTGAAGTCGTTAATGCAGTATCGGTTAAAGATATTATCGCGCAGGGTTTCACCGGTGCCGATATTAAAGATCAGCTGAATAAACGTCGCTTAGAAGCGCTCTCCGAATGGAAAGAGAGTCAGCCGCAAAGTTAATTCATTTGTCAGTCTGACATCACTGATGACAAAGTCATATGATTCAGTTTCATGTCTTAACATAGCCAATCGTTGAGAGGGACGGGTGTTGGGGGCGTAGCAGCTTTAGCTGCCGGACAAACAGGCAAAGCCTGTTTGTACAACGCTTGCGTTGGCCCAAAGGGTGAAACACCGTCAGGTGTTTCATAACTGCCCCTAACCCGGCCAGACCCAACTCGCACCGTAGCTGAGTACAAATGATCCTCCGGCCGAGCACTGAGTTAATTTAAGCAACATCATTTTTACAGACGGAATATTCACAGTTGCTGATTTATTCGATTTTTCAGCAGTCTCAGGCACGGATTGTTACCAATCAGTGCCTTTTTTATTCATCGTGCTTCTGATCCTTAAATCAGAAAAACACCAGATAAATAACGCCAGCCACAAAGAAACGATAAATAGCGAATGGAATAAAAGAGAAACGCTTAATCACGCTCAGGAAGGTTTTAATCGCCAGTAACGCCACAATAAAAGCAGTAACAAAGCCGACGGCAAACATGGGTAAATCATCCCAAACCAGCAGACCAATGCTTTTGTACATCACCAATATCGTCGCACCAAGCATCATCGGTACTGCCAGAATAAAGGAGAACTCTGACGCCGCATAACGGCTAACGCCAATCAGCATTCCACCGGAGATGGTGGCGCCTGAACGGGAAAAACCCGGCCACAGAGCCAGACACTGAAAACAGCCGATAATGAAAGCCTGACGATATGTCATATCATCCAGCCCTTCCGCGCGCGGAATTTTAGGCTTTAGCATTTCAGCGGCAATCAGCAATAAACCACCGGCAATCAGGGCATACATAACGGTTTTAGCGCCAAACAAATATTGTTTAATATCATCATGCAGCGCAAAACCCGCAATCACTGCCGGTAACATACCTAAAATAATATGTGCCAGCGTCAGGCGCCCCTTGCCTCTCCCTTCATGAGGAACCTCACCAAAATGAATACCAATCAAACCAAACAAGCGGCGCCAAAACACCACTACTACCGCAAGAATTGACCCTAACTGAATAACTACTTCAAATGTAGATGCAGTGTCGCCAGAAAAACCCAACAGCTCACCGACAATAATCATATGTCCCGTTGAAGAAACCGGCAGAAACTCGGTCAACCCCTCAACAACACCGAGAATAAATGCCACGACCAACGAGTGAAAACCATCCATCAATAGATCCCTTGCAAAATATATAAAGAAAATATTTGTGCCTGATTACCAGACAATAATTTTAATAACCCGCGCAGCTCAGACAGAAATCAACCCATTTAGTTTCATTCTATCGGACTTATTCTTTCAGGCTAAACGTGAACCACGTTCAATGATCACACCAACCTGCTTCGCCGCTGCTACGGCTCCCGGTTTACTCAGCTTGATCCTAATCCATGGAATAGAAAAACGCTGCATTAATAAATCAGCCACTTCTTCTGCGACGCGTTCTACTAAGGCAAAACGCTCGTTTTCGACCTTTTCAATCACGACTTCGCTGACATCGGCATAGCTCAGGCAGTCACAAACGTTGTCACTGACGGCAGCTTTGCGATTATCCCAGCCCATTTCGATATCGAAAATAAGCTTCTGTTTAATCGTCTGCTCCCAGTCATAAACCCCAATGGTTGTAATGACGCTGAGCTGTTCTATAAATACGATATCCATAACACCACTCTCAGTTTTTCAATTAAGACGTACCACTTCGGGCAGAATATGCGTATTATCCATGTTAGTAGAGAGTAAAACGACAATTATTAGATGGAATCGAGTTTATGAGTGCTATCGCGCTTGGCATGATCATTATCGCCTATCTATGTGGATCAATATCCAGCGCAGTGTTGGTTTGTCGTATCGCCAAACTGCCCGACCCACGAGAGCATGGTTCCGGTAATCCCGGTGCAACCAATGTGCTACGTATTGGTGGGAAAGCTGCTGCGGCGGCGGTATTAATATTCGATGTGCTAAAAGGTATGATCCCTGTTTGGGTGGCCTACAAGCTGAACCTTTCCCCGCTTTATCTCGGTTTAACTGCCATTGCAGCCTGTCTTGGGCATATCTACCCGATCTTCTTTCACTTTCGCGGCGGAAAAGGTGTAGCCACAGCATTTGGTGCCATTGCACCGATAGGCTGGGATCTCACCGGACTGATGACCGGTACCTGGCTGTTAACCGTGCTGCTCAGTGGCTATTCTTCTCTGGGTGCTATTATCAGTGCGCTTATTGCGCCGTTTTATACCTGGTGGTTTAAACCTCAATTTACCTTTCCGGTAGCAATGCTTTCCTGTCTGGTATTGATTCGTCATCATGACAATATTCAACGATTATGGCGTGGTCAGGAAGGAAAGATTTGGGATCGTTTTAAGAAGAAAAAGACAGAAGAAACAGCAGATAACGATAAACCAGAATAAATTAACCATTCAACAAAATTCATCGGCCGTAAATACCTGTTTAAACAAATACATATTTACGGCCAGGATCACTTTTTAGTTATTCAAACTCAATCAGGTTCAACTTACCGGTGGTAGCTGATCCAGCGGCCAGCGTGGGCGAACCGAGACTTCCAGTCCTGTGGCTTCACCGGCTTTCAATCGAACCATTCCTGCATAAGCAATCATGGCACCATTATCGGTACAGAACTCCGGACGAGCATAAAACACTTCACCTTTGCGCTGTTTCATGATGTCGGCCATTTTGCTGCGTAGTGTGCGGTTAGCGCTTACTCCGCCAGCCATCACCAGCCGGTTAAATCCGGTTTCATCCAATGCCCGACGGCATTTTATTGCCAGCGTATCCACTACCGCGTCTTCAAATGCTCTGGCGATATCCGCTTTGGTTTGCTCATCATCACCGGACTGGCGAATGGTATTCGCCGCAAATGTTTTAAGACCGGAGAAACTAAAATCAAGGCCCGGACGATCGGTCATTGGACGAGGGAAAGTAAAGCGCCCGGCGACACCCTGCTGTGCCATTTTAGATAGCATCGGCCCACCGGGATAATCCAGCCCTAGCAGTTTAGCCGTTTTATCAAATGCTTCACCGGCCGCATCATCAATGGACTCCCCCAACAGCTCATAATGGCCGATACCCGTAACGCTGATTAACTGGGTATGCCCCCCCGAAACCAGCAGCGCAACAAAAGGAAACTCGGGTGGATTATCTTCCAGCATCGGCGCTAACAGATGCCCTTCCATATGATGAACGGCTACTGCCGGAACATTCCACGCCAGAGCCAAAGAGCGCCCAACGGTTGCACCAACTAATAGCGCTCCCACCAGACCCGGCCCGGCAGTATAAGCAATACCGTCAATATCGGCGGCGGTTAGATTCGCCTGCTTCAGTGCAGCCTGAATAAGAGGAACGGTTTTACGTACGTGATCGCGAGACGCCAGCTCAGGTACCACACCGCCATAATCTGCATGCAGTTTAACCTGGCTATAAAGTTGATCCGCTAATAAACCCTGCCGATCGTCATAAATCGCCACACCGGTTTCATCGCATGACGTTTCAATACCTAATATACGCATAACCTGCCAAACAACCTCTGAATTCATGACCTGTGCGCTTGCAACAGCGGTGCAAACACACAATTTGTATTGCGTTAAATAATAACACAGACGATAAGCTGAAAATAAAGAATCACTCACTTCAATAAAAATGCTACTGAATATCACTAATTAGCAGCAGTCACTAACATATTTCGATAAACTAAACGCAAAGTCGCTTGCAGCACCCCGGAAACTCTGGGTATGCTTCGCCTTTCTTTTGTCCATCCAATGAACACCAAACAACTTGATTGAGATAGAAATGACTAAAGCTCAAAGTGTTAAACGTGGAATCCATTCCCTGGCATTGTTGAGTGCACTGGTACTTGCCGGCTGTAGCTCAACCGATCCTAACTTAAATCTTCCTTCGCCAGCAAAAACGGCAGGATCACCAGAGCAGGAAATCAAACAGGCTTATAAAACAAGCACCCAAAATGGCCCTGAAGTATTGATTTCTGCCGCAGACAATAACGGTAGCTACAATAATATGCGCCGTGCTCTGGCACGCTCAAGCTTGCCAGGAAAAGACAGCATTCAGTTGTCTGAGTGGGTAAATTTCTTCCCTTACGATTATCCACAACCACAAGGGCGAATTCCTTTCGCGGCTAACGGTGAAATCGCCATTACGCCATGGAACCCCAATACCCGCTTGCTGCGTGTAGCAATTAAAGCCGGTGATGCTCAAGCCAGTGCTGAACGTCGTGCGGCAAATCTGGTGGTGTTAGTGGGCGGAGAAGGTGCTGACCTGTCGCTTATCAAGACCAGCCTGACTCATCTGGTTAATCAATTAACGCCACAGGATACTCTGACTCTGCTGAGTGCCTCCGGTGATAAAGGCGTTCTGCTGGAACCCACTACCGGCGATAAAAAAGACAAAATGCTGTCTGCAATCTCCAGTTTAAGCAGTGGAAAGACCCTTCAGGACAGCTCTCGTCTGACAGAAGCTTATACGCTGGCAAAAGATCACTATATTGCTGATGGTATCAACCGCGTTATTCTGGTGGGTAACAGCACCTATAATGCAGGCTTCAGCACTGTACAGGATGCCAGTGACTTCTTCGCTAACCATCCTGCAGCACAAATTTCGCTAACGACCTTAGGCTTCACGGCCAGTCAGTTTAGCCCATCGCCACTGGCTGAAGTGGCTTACGTTGGTCACGGTGTTCATCAGTACATCGACAACGTACGCGACAGCGACAAAGTTTGGGATGAGCAATTAAGCGCAACACAAACTCCGGTAGCAAAAGATTTCTCCATGAAAGTCGAGTTTAACCCAACTTATATCAAGGCTTACCGCCTGTTGGGTTATCAGGCCCCATCAGAAGAGAACAGCAATGCAACAAATAGCGGTGTTGTGGTCACTGGTCAAACCATGACTGCGCTGTATGAAATTATTCCGGCGGGCAGCTCAGAAGAGTGGAGCGCTGAACAATATAGTTTCATCGGTACGCCATCCGCTAACAGTTACCTGCGTCAAACCAAAGAGATTGCTATGATGCATCTGCGCTATAAAACGCCAAATGCACAAGGCACCCCTCAGCGTATTGAGCTGCCGGTTCCTGAATCACAAATGAACAATACACTGGATAACAGCAGCAAAGATTTCCGCTTCGCCGCTGCGGTCGCTGCATTTGCTCAGCAGTTAAAAGATAACGGAGCATCAACTGGCGCATTCACGCTGGACGATACTCTGAAGCTGGCAAATGAAGGTCGCGGTGCGGATAAATACGATCTGCGTTCAGAGTTTATTCAGTTGGTTGGCAATGCCCAAAACGAGCTCCCAAAAAGCTCACCGGTGAAAGGCCAGGGCAAATAAGCATTACAGCAGTAAAAATTTGATGGCTGAAAGCCCCGATTATGGGTAGATAAAAATAACCGGGACTTTCAGCGCACTAACGTGATGGTAGCTGTTTATACAATGATGACGGGCTGTTTTCTGCCGACTACCGATGAATGAATCGGTAACAGGACTTTACAAGCAGCACCTATTCGCAGTAGAATTCCGCACCATTTTGAATATGGCTGGCAACAGCGCCAGCAGCAAAACCGATTTCTATTGAGGTGAAAGGCACATGCCGGTAATTAAAGTACGTGAAAACGAGCCATTTGACGTAGCATTACGTCGTTTCAAGCGTTCATGCGAAAAAGCAGGTATCCTTGCTGAAGTTCGTAGCCGTGAATTCTACGAAAAACCAACTACTGAACGTAAACGCGCTAAAGCTTCTGCTGTGAAACGTCACGCGAAGAAATTAGCTCGTGAAAACGCACGCCGCACCCGCCTGTATTAATACCTTCGGTTAACTCCGAGCGCGCGATTAATGCGCAGGTTGGTCGTGTAGCTAAAGCTAGTAATAGCTAACTGCATATAAGTATGCCGTGCTTTCCGGAAGGAATGCGCGGCTTATTCTCATTTATGGATTTACGAATTGAGGCTTAATGGCAGGACGAATCCCACGCGTATTTATCAATGACTTGCTGGCCCGTACGGACATCGTCGATCTTATAGATGCTCGTGTGAAGCTGAAAAAGCAAGGCAAGAATTATCACGCCTGTTGTCCGTTCCATAATGAGAAAACACCCTCTTTCACCGTTAACGGTGAAAAACAGTTTTATCACTGCTTCGGTTGCGGGGCTCATGGTAATGCTATTGATTTCTTAATGAACTTTGACCGTCTGGAGTTCGTTGAAAGCGTTGAAGAACTGGCAACCATGCACAGTCTGGAAATTCCTTACGAATCCGGAACCGGCACCAGCCAGTTAGAGAGACACCAAAGACAAAGTCTGTATCAACTGATGGAGCCGTTAGCTAAGTTCTATCAGGAATCCTTAAACCAACCTCAGTCTCAGGATGCGCGAAACTATCTGGCGCAACGGGGTTTAAGTGACGACATTATTCAGCGTTTTGCCATTGGCTTTGCGCCTTCCGGATGGGATAACGTTCTGAAACGTTTTGGTCGTTCACCGGAGAACCGCGAATCACTTAATGATGCGGGTATGCTGGTGACCAATGACAATGGACGTACCTATGACCGCTTCCGCGAACGGGTCATGTTCCCTATCCGTGACAAGCGTGGTCGGGTTATCGCCTTTGGTGGACGAATTTTAGGTAGCGGAACGCCTAAATATCTTAACTCACCGGAAACAGAGATTTTCCATAAAGGCCGCCAGCTATACGGCCTGTATGAAGCACAGCTTAATCGCAATCAGCTCGATAAGCTGCTGGTCGTTGAAGGCTATATGGATGTGGTGGCGCTGGCGCAGTTTGGCATTGATTATGCCGTCGCTTCGCTGGGTACCTCCACAACGGCAGAACATATTCAGTTAATGTTCCGCTCTACAGATAACGTTATTTGCTGTTATGACGGCGATAATGCTGGTCGTGAGGCCGCATGGCGTGCATTAGAAACCGCCCTGCCTTACCTGACCGATGGACGTCAGTTACGCTTTATGTTTTTACCCGACGGCGAAGATCCGGATACGCTGGTAAGAAAAGAGGGAAAAGAGGCTTTTCAGCAACGTTTAGAACAAGCCCAACCTCTTTCGATGTTTTTATTTGATACACTTATGCCGCAGGTCGACCTGAGTTCACCGGATGGCCGTGCTAAACTTAGTACGTTAGCGTTGCCGCTTATCAGCAAGGTGCCGGGCGAAACACTGCGTTTGTATCTACGCCAGCAACTCGGTCAAAAACTGGGCATTCTGGATGACAGTCAGCTGGATAAGCTGATGCCGAAACAAATTGAAACTGAACAAAGCTATCAGGCACCCCAGCTAAAACGCACAACTATGCGTATACTGATAGGTCTGTTGATTCAGCGCCCTTATCTGGCAACACTGGTTCCGTCAGTCCAGGGGTTAGAACAGACCAATCTGGCGGGAGTACCGCTGTTTATTGAACTGGTTAAAACCTGTCTGGCTCAGCCGGGGTTAACTACCGGACAACTTTTAGAGCTGTATCGCGGAAATAATTACAGTCAACAACTTGAAACTTTAGCAACATGGAACCACATGATTGTAGAGGACATGGTTGAAGAAACATTTCTTGATACGTTAGCGAAACTGTATGACTCAGTATTAGAGCAACGTCAGGAAGAACTGATTGCCCGTGACAGAACCCACGGTTTGAATGCCGAAGAGCGTAAAGAATTATGGTCTTTGAATATGGCTCTGGCAAAAAAAGATTAGTTTGACAGATTTAACAGAATTAACGGCTTAAGTGCCGCTCATTGCAGGTAAGAAATCCTGCGCATAGCTGTTTATAAAGGCGACAGCTGATAAACATAGCCCGACTACCTTATGATTACCGGCTTAGCCGATAAAATTTAATACTCTGAAGTGTGGATACCGTCTTATGGAGCAAAACCCGCAGTCACAGCTTAAACTTCTTGTTACCCTAGGCAAGGAGCAAGGCTACCTGACCTACGCTCAGGTCAATGACCATCTGCCTGAAGATATCATCGATTCAGATCAAATCGAAGATATCATCCAGATGATCAATGATATGGGTATTCAGGTAATGGAAATAGCACCTGATGCCGATGATCTAATGCTCGCAGAAAACACCGCAGACACCGATGAAGATGCAGCAGAAGCCGCAGCACAAGTGCTCTCCAGCGTTGAATCCGAAATCGGTCGTACAACAGATCCGGTGCGCATGTATATGCGTGAAATGGGTACCGTTGAACTGTTAACCCGCGAAGGCGAGATCGACATTGCAAAACGCATAGAAGAAGGTATCAATCAGGTTCAGTGTTCTGTTGCTGAATACCCTGAAGCGATCACCTATCTGCTGGAACAATACGACCGCGTTGAAACTGGCGAAACCCGACTGTCTGACATTATCACCGCATTCATCGATCCTAATGCGGATGACACCATCGGCCCTGCTGCAACACATGTAGGCTCGGAATTATCCAGCGAAGAGCAGGATGATGACGACGATGATGATGAAGACTCTGATGATTCCGATGCAGATGAAGATATCGGTATCGATCCTGAACTTGCCCGTGAGAAGTTTAACGACCTGCGCCTGCAATATGAAGCAACACGCAAAGCCCTTAAAGAGTTTGGCCGCAGCAACGCACAGGCAATTGAAGAGATCGTAAAACTGTCTGAAGTATTCAAACAGTTCCGTCTGGTACCAAAACAGTTTGATTATCTGGTCAATAACATGCGCCAGATGATGGATCGCGTCCGTACTCAGGAACGTTTGATCCTTAAACTGTGTGTTGAACAGAGTAAAATGCCGAAGAAAAACTTCGTTACCCTGTTCGCCAGCAATGAAACCTCAATGGACTGGTTTAACAGCGCTCTGGCGATGGGTAAACCATGGTCTGAAAAACTGAAAGATGTCAGCGAAGAAGTTGAGCGTTGCATCCAGAAGTTACAGTTAATTGAAGACGAAACCGGCTTAACCATTGAGCAGGTTAAAGATATCAACCGTCGTATGTCTATCGGTGAAGCGAAAGCCCGCCGTGCGAAGAAAGAGATGGTTGAAGCAAACTTACGTCTGGTTATCTCTATCGCTAAAAAGTATACCAACCGTGGCTTGCAGTTCCTGGATCTGATTCAGGAAGGTAACATCGGTCTGATGAAAGCGGTAGATAAGTTTGAATATCGTCGTGGTTATAAGTTCTCAACTTACGCCACCTGGTGGATCCGTCAGGCTATCACCCGCTCAATCGCCGATCAGGCGCGCACCATCCGTATTCCGGTGCATATGATTGAAACGATTAACAAGCTTAACCGTATCTCTCGCCAGATGCTGCAAGAAATGGGTCGTGAGCCACTGCCGGAAGAGCTGGCAGAACGCATGCTGATGCCAGAAGACAAGATCCGTAAAGTGCTGAAGATCGCCAAAGAGCCAATCTCAATGGAAACGCCAATTGGCGACGATGAAGATTCGCATTTAGGTGATTTTATCGAGGATACCACCCTCGAGCTGCCGCTGGACTCTGCTACTTCTGAAAGCCTGCGTTCCGCAACCCACGACGTACTTGCCGGTCTGACCGCTCGTGAAGCGAAAGTACTGCGCATGCGTTTTGGTATTGATATGAATACTGACCACACGTTAGAAGAAGTGGGTAAACAGTTCGACGTTACCCGTGAACGTATTCGTCAGATTGAAGCGAAAGCATTACGTAAATTACGTCACCCAAGCCGCTCAGAAGTACTGCGCAGCTTCCTGGATGATTAATCTTTGCGTTGATCAATAGTAAACAAGAAAACCCCAGTCCTCTGGGGTTTTCTTGTTTTCAGCTGAGTCTTTATTTTAAGGGAGGAATTTATGCAACAGGGACATTATTCTCTTCAGGCGCTACAGGATGCGGTGAAGTCAGGCTCTCGGTTTAAGTATCTCTATTTCTGGGGACATCAACCTTCAGCTAATGGTGTTATTACCGCCTCCTGCTTTAGCCAGTGGTGGCCCTCCCCTTTTGTGGTTGACGGCGTCACTTATGCAACCGCAGAGCACTGGATGATGGTGAGTAAAGCTCAGTTATTTGGCGATGAGCAGATTATCCCGCAGATTTTAAGCGCCAGAACGCCCGCACAGGCCAAAAGTCTGGGCAGACAGGTAAAGGGCTTCGATCAACAGATATGGCAATCACGTTGCTTTGAGCTGGTTTGTGAAGGCAACTTGCATAAATTCAGTCAACACCCAGACCTGGGTGAGTTTCTGCTAAATACCAAACAGCGGGTTCTGGTTGAAGCCAGCCCGGTAGATAAGATTTGGGGTATTGGCCTGGCACAGGATGATCCACGTGCGGCAAATCCATTATTGTGGGATGGACAGAATTTGTTGGGGTTTGCATTGATGGAAGTGCGGGAGAATCTATCCAGCCATCAATAGTGACAGACTTATCATTGTTGATGCTAAAAAACAGAGTGTGTTTAATAAATAACTGGTTTCTATTATCCTCCTTAAAATGGATTGATCTCTATTAAGGAAGAGCATTGAGAACATATACACTCTGTTTATTATTGGCATTAAGCACAGGTTCAATCACTGTTCATGCCATTGATATTAATAAAAGCCTTCCCCGGGTTAATTTTTTAACCGTATCTGAACCCAACTGTGTCGACCCGGAAAGTCATCTTCCCGCATTAATTAGCGATCCTCGCGCCGACATTTATTATCGTGCCGCTAAAAAAATTGCCGGACAGCAGGACGGTAATTATTTTACGCATATGTTCACCCTGGGGAAAAAAGCTGCTGATTTAGGTCACTGGCGTGCCAAGCTATTTATGGCCGAGCTGTATATGACAACGTCCTACAATCGGCTAAATCCCAAGCAGGCGAGGATTTATCTGGATGAACTGATGGAACAGGACATTCCTGGGGCATTTTATCTTATGAGCCAATACCGCCAACGAGGCGGTGATGATTTTGATAATGCTCCCAGCCCGGCGTCTGCCTATCTTTATGAATCCGCACGCCGGGGCGACCCCAGAGGAATGGTCGATGTCGCCAACATATTCAGAAATGTGAAACGTTACCAAAGCGCAGAAAAGCTTATTCAATGTGGAATTAAATATGGCCATGGGATAGCAGCTCAGGACAGATCAATGTCAATCAGTATCAATTCGGGCATGAATAAAGAGAGTTGGAAAGAGGCTTTTCGCTATAACTACCTGAGTGCAGTAGCGGGTGATAGTGATGGTTTACATGGTTTCTCATCGCTCGACCGTCACTACCAAATTCTTTTTGGAGAGAGTTTTGCCGCGCCAAATAAAGAATACGCCAAACGTTCAGATAAACTTTGGATTATGACTCGACCGGGATTCCACCATGATGATCCTGACCGTAAACGCAGAGGCCTGCCTTTCCGTGTGAAAGGTAATACCAGTTATAAACTACCCAATTTAGATAAAGTACTTCCTTTCCCCCCACCAGCAAAGCTCCCAGCCTGGAACGGTGATTTTTCAGTTCTGCTTTCGGCTGAAGATGCCAAAGAATATCGAACCGACTACCACTATGATCGTTTAGTGAAAGAAATACTGATTGATGGCCTACTATGATGAAAAATATTGCTAAGATAATACCGCTATTTTTATTGGTTAATACCGCGTTCGCTGCGCCTCAATTCGATATTCAACGAACTTATCCGGCGGTTGATGTGGTAAACCAACCGCCTTCAGTCTGCACCACCGAAGTACCATTACCCACGGTAAGAGAAGCAGAAAAATACTACCAAATTGCTCATAAACTATGGGGAGAAAAGGAGACTGGTCTCTATCCTCACATGTATGCTTTGGGCACCAAAGCCGCGAAAATGGGTGATTGGCGAGCCAAATTACTGATGGCTGAACTGCATCTTATCAAACCTGTTAAAAAACATGGCGTTATTGAATACACCGAATATAATCCAAAACAATCCCGCACTTATATTAACGAACTGATGCAGCAGCAAGTTGCGGCCTCTTTCTATTATATGGCTCTTTGGCGTAACAGAGCGCTGGAGGAATATACTACTTCACCCAGTCCGGCCTCCGCCTATATGTATCAGTCAGTGCAAATGGGCAACTCCTCTGCCTTGATGTATATGGCTAATTTACGATTAACCAATAAAAACGCCACACAAGCGCAGCAGTACATTGCCTGTGCCGCTCAAAATGGATCGGGTCGGGCACTTAACTTGCTGGCTCTGGCTCAAAATATAAAGGCAAAGAGTCAGACTGATTGGGATCAAGCCTTTTTATATTTACATCGTTCAGCACAAGCGGGTTACTACGCATCCTTTAGTGAATTTGTACAGTTTAACGATGATTATAAGCAGGCAATGGGCAAAGATTACCTCTCACCGGCGTTCTTAAAACGGGTGGCTCAATTTCGGCAGGCAATAGATCCGATACGTTTCTATTCGGATCCTTATCGCAAGAGTATGGGGCGTAATCCGGAAAAGAAAGCAAGTTTGTTATGGCAATTCACCAATTTAAATCGTGTATTACCATTACCGCCAACCCGCTTACCAGCCTGGAATGGCGATATTAGTTTAGCGTTATCAGACAGTGATGCTGAGTACTATCGTGAGGACTACACCATCCCGCGTTTAGAACAGATACTAAATCAGAAATGATACAGATGAAATGTTGGGGGAATCGATTCCCCCAACATTATTATTTACGCCGTGTTTTACGTACCGGATCTAACGTAAATTTCCCATATGCGAATTGAATGATATAAGTTGAATTTTTATTTAATTTGTAGGGAATATTGCCATTCTTATCACTTACACCACGGGCAACCTGACGACCATCTTCAAATAAAATATAGGCTTCATTCGCTAATGGGCCACCGGTTCCATCCGGATTATATGTCAACGGTAAGCTACGATCGTAGGGTGATTTTTTCGCAAGTTCTTTAGCTTTTTTAGCCGCCGATTTATCTTCTCTTGCTTTCTTTTCAGCAGCGGACTTGCTCCGCGCGTCAGCAGTTTCTGCACATGCCGTATCGTACAATTTGATAAAGGAGGGGTAATCGGAATAATCTTTAAACGGCTTTTGTCCTGAATCGGTAAAAATACGCTTACCATGAATATCATAATCATAGCGTTGTTCTTGTACGAAGCCCTTAGGTCGATAGACACAATCAACAATATGGCGAGTGATTGAACCGCAGGTCAAATCAGTACAATCTAATACCTCTTCTTTAAGCCATACCTGAGCCCAGTCCGGTGGATAAAGTGGATGCCGGGGTGCAATGATGTAGTCCATACGAATAGAATATTTCCCATTCACATTGGTGGTGAGGTATTTCCACTGACTGTCTTTAGGTATGGAAAGCGCATCATTAGCAATACTGGCAGTGCAACTTAAGCTAATGATTGAATAGAATAATATACGACCTATTTTAGATATCATTATCACATCGTCCTGTTCATGCTCTGATTAATCAGATGGCGTCTGACACACCTGACGGTGTGCTATTTCTCCCTAAGTACACAGACCATGCCTAATTCTGTTCAGACTGTCAAATACCGCTAATCTATTTGATATCGAATACAGACTTCCTATTACAAGCGCTATGCCCTACAACTGTGCATAAAACCAACGTTCACACCACGTAACTATGGACTAAACAATAATGTTTACCGTATAATCGCCGCCACTTGGCCCCTTAGCTCAGTGGTTAGAGCAGGCGACTCATAATCGCTTGGTCCCCCGTTCAAACCGGGGAGGGGCCACCAAATTTATCAAGGAGTTACGTTAATAGCGTAACTCCTTTAGTTTTTTAGGATACCTAAAGGATTCTGTCATCAAGGAATATCAGAGAACTTAAGTGAGTTAATATAATGGAGGGTAATAAATATCTTCTGGAGTCATTCACCAGATACTATGGTACGGCATTAGATAATATGTAAAAACTACCTTAGTAATTGTCGTTATAAAATTACTACCTATTTTGATTGAGTAACATCTCCGCTACTTCCCTACGTTTTTCTGGAGGAATACAATCAAAAGCCCGGATCACTTCGGCAGGCAATGTAAGTGCACTTGGTCGTGTATGGTGAGAATAGGTTAAGTCATAGACAAGACGTGAACCACAATCATCATTCTGGCAATGGTAGTAAACCGTTGCTACCTGCGCAGTAATACGGTGCGTTTTTGCCATTATGAGTCTTCCTGCACAATCAGGGCATATTCCAATATGTTTACTCATTTTGTCGTTTTCCCGTTCGTTATTGTTCTGTTAAGTCAGTATATCGCCCTGTAATGTAAAAACCATTTATTAATGACTTTTGATTGAGGTTAAGGCAGCTCCCAAAGGACTATAAAAAAGTCGCCAGCCAAGAATAAGATCAGTGGCGTTCTTGTTGTGAATTATTTCAGTTTTCAGTTTCAGGTCGATAGCGCTACAGGCCCCGTCAATATTGGTTTTTCTATTTTTAAAGCATTCCTTTTTTAGGCACACTCAATAACTTTTTTTCACGTAAAATTTAAAAAATCATTATATATTAATTGGTTATACATCTCCTCAATTCCTGAATGATTCACAAAAACTGAAATTAACTGAAAAACGTTTTATTGATTTCAGTTTGCTTATTTGTACCGGAACCCAATACCGGCGCGTTCTGGCCTGTCGGTTTGCAATATTTTAAAACTGAAAATAAATTACGACACAAAGCGTGCAGGCGGGTGCGGTGTAGTGCGGATTACGTGACGAAAGGATTACTTTACGCGTAATCCTAGCCATGCAAACGCGCCGCCATCATGATGGGCTAACAGGAGTGATACGGGGAATAGCGAAAATAAGACCGGCGCTCAGGCCGTCTGGTGATGGATTTTAAGCATAGTCATATATGTCTGTAGTGCCAGAAGGCCATACCGATGTTGGCCAACGTGGTCAGATATAGCTATGTGGCACCACTTTGCTGAAGGATAGATATTTATGACCATATTCATTTTGCGATAAGCGGTTCATATCGGCTTTTTACTGTTCTGGTTCTTATTGCTGTAATTTGAATTACGCCGCTATGAATACAGACAGGGATAAGTATCGTATGTTAACTATCTTATTGATTAACAAAAATAACGGTGTAATTGTCAAATAAAGAGACTTCTTTTATAAATATCTTTATATGTTTTTTAGGGGTAACTGAGGTAACAGGGGTTACATCTTTGAAATATGAAGTGAAATTACGTTACCCTTTAATATAACTTCGGGGTTACAAGGGTAACAATAAAATGTAATTCTTTGATTTTAATCACGTTACCCATGTTACCCCGTCAATGTATAACGGGGTAACAAAATAATATTATATAAAACAATCATGTTACCCCTGTTACCTCTGTTACCCTATAAATATAGTATACGTGAGGCTTTATCCAATAACGGTACTATTGAAGACATACACTTTTTTAACCCCTATTTCTGGCAGGCGTATGGCCTTCTGGTTTTTCGGGCTGCCGGTGTCGGTATCCAGCCACCCTTCATCACGGCATAACTTTGCCGCTTTGATCATGTCCGATGTACCGCAAATCTCCTTCCAGCCACTGGATAACACATAGAAGGTGGTCACGGCTTCCGTGGCATTACTTCCCCGGACAACCCGACGATAACCCACCATATTAGCCGGGCGGTTCTTTTCATCATCCCAGTCGGCAAAACGGGTGTATTGGTTCGCCGTCATAAAGCGCCGTACTTTATCCAGTGCATCCGCCTCTTCCTGATTGGCTGCGTGTCCCCGGTCTTTTAACCACGCGGCCAGACACGTTTTAGCCGCATTATAAGCGTCCCCAGTTCGCCAACCGGTAATACCCGCATCCGTTGCCATTTCTCCGGCGACGGCCAAGAGCGCAAAACGGTCAACAATACGCCCGACTTGTTTACCGGAGTCCTCCGGTAAGAGTGCACGCTCGTATTTCAAACTGAGTTTCAATGATGTTATTAGCGTTCTCAACGCCGCCTTTGGCCCGTGCGTTACCGGCTTCATGCTCTAAATAGGTCACTTCAAGGTGATCGAGCAAATTTTTAATGGCGCTTGCGGTGTTCGCTGAGCCTTTATCCCAATAGATGACCTTTGGCACGCCATGAAACAAGCGACTAGCAACAGTTCCTCCATCTGCTAATTCAGCCAATATTTCATCGTCTTCCGTCATTAATTCAAAAAGTTTAGTTTTGCCTAAGTGCGAAAGCGCTTGCGCGTTAGACTGCAATTTGGGAGAGAGGTATTTAATTGCCGCTTGCATCATTAACTGTGCAGTACGTGGCACCAAATTAAGACGACTTTTAAGAATATGATGAAATTCCCCTTGAGGTTCATTTTCTTTAATTAATATCAATCTCTTACCAAACTCCAACATAGATTCGGCACTTTGTGCTGCAAAAAAACGGGCTTCATTTACCACTCGCTCACGTTCATAAGGCAACCCATTATCGAACTGAATAGAAAGCACCGAACTATGCATAGATACAACATTTTGATTTTCTATTATTTGCTGTTCAGGTAATTGAACTAATTCAATAGGTTCATTTTTTGGGTTAGGTGTTCTGGCCATGATTAACGTACCTCTCCTTTACTTGATTTGACTGGCCAGCCTTGCTGGACTAACAGAGCTGCACCTTTGATTAAAATGTCAAAGGAACGAGCCTCATGTTCACTCACACCAGTTACTTTAGATAAAGTGGCAAAATCACCTAATCCTCCCTTTTGAAGAATAGAAGTAGCTGCAATAAGGTGATCAATCATGCCCATTTCAATTAATGCTTGAAGCGCGCCGATTTGCCGCATTAACTCATCGTAATTTTCTTGTTTAAAGTTCATATATTTCACCTTGTTCATTTGGAAAAAATCCGTTGATGAGTCTCAGTAATACGATCCTGTATATTGTTAATATGCTGAACATGAGCCTGTGCTATTCGTAGCATTTCGATACTGTGAGCAAATAGACCATTATCAAGTTTGATGACTAGGCCTTCCTCAATCAGCACACTCAAGGCCCGGCTCACATTAGATGGAGAATCATCAATACCTTCTGCTATTGCACTGTTTGAAATGCCTGTCAGGGTGTAACCCTTAACGGCTTTTAATACCTTCAGAATGCGAGAACCTGATGTTGAAGTTGTTTTCATAACGGAACCCTATTCCTCAACTGGCATACCTAGTTTCTTGGCTATTTCCCGTCCCTTACCGAAATAACCCCGACGAACGCCCCGAACAACATCGGAAACATCTCGATATAAAAAACCATTTACCTCAGCGAATGCCTTTAAAGTTAATCCCTGAGATTTAAGTCGGTTTTTTACCTCATCTGAAATCTGTTTTTGTGTTCTCACATACATGTTTCTTCACCTCCGTCTATTTAATCGGTGTTAAATGCTGTTACACTGAATATGTGATTTCCATTATGGTGCTGTTTTCTGCACCTGTCAATGTTAATAGTGAAGAATACATCATGATAAGTGATAGGTTAAAAAATGAACGCGAGCGTTTAAGACTCACCCAGCCAGAGTTTGCTGAGGCATCAGGCGTATCTAAGCGAACTGTTATTGAGTGGGAAAAAGGAAATACCTCACCGAACGCAGTGCAGTTATCATCACTATCTGGCGTAGGTGTCGATGTTCAATATGTTCTTACTGGCGAAAAGAGCACTTTTAAAAAGCTTATGGATAAATTTGAAGAAGAAGATGACGGCGATGAGAGTCGAGATGAGGAGCTGTTTACCATGAATACCCCTGCAACATACCGCCTCAACAAGGATGAATGGGAGCTGATACAGCGTTTCCGATGCGCTGACCTAAAAACTAAGATGGAAGTTATGCAATTGCTGTTAAGTGTGGATATGGCAGATAAAACCACTGATGATTACAAGCCAGAATCCAATGAAAATAGAGGCTCAGGCATTACTGTTTCTGGTAGTGGCAACCGAGTAGCGGGAAGAAACTATAACGAACGGAAGAAATAGCGCTTAGGGAGGTAATTGATGTCTGGTTTTAATATTTATGGGGATAATAATCGGGCGGCTGGGCGTGATTACCATGAACATGCGGCACCTGATGTTTGCCCACGCTGTGAAGACCGTCTTCTTAGTGCTGGCCGGGTATGGTGTCGACATTGTGAAGATGAGCACAATCAAATAAAGAGAGAAAGGCTGATAAGAAAAATAACAAGAAACAGAATATTAGGCCGGTTCAGAATTGCTCTCTTTGCTCTGGTAATCAGTGTGCTCTTTCTTGCTTACTCAGATAAGGATTTAAGTGGGTATCCAAGTGTGGCATTTTTGATTTCCTTAGTGGCTTGTTGTGTTTTTAGTAATGCATTAAAAAATTACCCGCCAGATGATGATAAATAAGTAACAATATTATGGAATTATGGATTATTTTGTAAAAGGTGAATTCTCATGGCTGTGTCCAATTTATTTTCTAAAAGACAAAAAGTACTTAGAGGCGAAGTTCCTGACGTCTATCAATATGATACCCTTTCCCTAAAGTTGAGAAATCAAATAATTTTTATTATTCAAGGCGCTCTTGGGAAAAAAACTACCGAATATAATATGGGAATAACTACTACGTCCTTTACTGGAAGAATTTATGAAAATATTAGGAATACTCTAATTAGGGAATATGGTGAAACTTCTTTAGCAGGTGAAGCCAATGCAATGATAGATATCTTTACTCGTCTCAAACGTGAGCCTGATATCGAATTATGTTTAGATATTGTAGAAATCGCCTTTGGCATTATCGATAGTGTTATGAGAGAGGTTTTCCCAAACTCTAAGCAAAGGCTCGGACTGACTCAAAGCCCAGATGATGCAATAACAGAGTTAAATCAACGTTTAAAAGCTGATGGTGTAGGTTATGAGTTCGTTTCTGGTGAAATTATTCGCATTGATTCTCAATTTATTCATAGTGAAGTAGTTAAGCCCGCACTTGTGTTACTACAAGGAGATCCTTGTTTTGAAGGTACTAAATCTGAGTTTTTCTCGGCTCATAGCCATTACCGTCATGGGAAGTACAAAGAAACTTTAGTCGATTGTTTGAAATCATTTGAAAGCTGCATGAAAGCTATTTGTGAAAAACATAAATGGGAATTTAAGCCAGGGGACACAGCCAAGAAATTGATTGAAACCTGCTTAGTTAAAAACTTAATTCCTGTATATATGCAGGAACAGTTTACACAACTGAGGTGTTTGCTTGAAAGTGGTGTACCCACTATCCGAAATAAAGAAGGTGGCCATGGACAAGGTACCGAAGTAAAAGAAGTACCTCAAAGATTGGCAAGTTACGTCCTGCACTTAACAGCCGCCAATATTGTTTTCCTTGCTGAATGTGAGAAAGGACTACCGTAATACATATTTTACTAATTATCTGGGAAACTTAAATATGTCAGACAACGCAATTTTACAAGCTTTATTCAACCAACAGCGCCTTCAGATATTAGAACTAGGGACTGTTCACGATAAATTTAGTGATGATTACTTATTTGCTTGGGAAATTGGGGTTTACCCTTATTTTCAAGATACTGATGGTACTGTTTTTCAAGCTCCCCATGAAGTTTACAAGTCAAATTTTGTTGTTTCTCCTGAGCAAGTTAAAGATGTTTTTTATTATCTCTGTGAACGTTGGAATGCACAGGAAACACCAACATTTTATCAACTTGAGAAGTATTACGGCGGTAAGTTCGGCGGCGTTTATGGTCGTCCTTCACTCATATTTATATGTCGTTATGCCTATTTACACGGTTGTTTTGATAAAACCTTTTGGAACACATTATTAAAATCAGGCCAACACCCTAGTGAAGCATCATCAATTACTAGCCCATATGACAGAGACGATATTCTGTTTAACTAAAAAGCTTTAATCTCGGCTAAAATACCAAAACCCCAGCACCGCCTACTATGGCGGTGTTTTCAATTCAATTGGGGTTTAAATCATGTCGTTATTCAAAAATGTCCGCCAACATCGTCTACTGACTTGGGTATTAGCCGCCGTCGTCCTGCTAGGCATTATCGCCGTTCTGTCACCACAACAGCTACCCGTCACACTGTATAAGCTATCGTTGGTCTGTCTGGCTGCGGTGATCGGGTATCACTTAGATCGGGCACTATTTCCGTATGCCAGCCCCGGCAGCTACCTAGTCGATAACTGGAAAGCTATCAGTGCTCACCCGATTAACGGCGTAGATAAACTTGAACCTGAATACCCGGTAATTAGTGGTTATCAGCGTATCTTCGCCGCTGTTCTGTTACGCCGGGCGATTGTCGTCATGGCCGTTATTCTTGGCGTAACACTGGGGCTGTAATCATGAGAGCCGTTATCTTACTTATCTTACTGATAACGGCCTGTCATCCGGTGCTGGCTTCAACAATACCGGCTGATGCGGCCCGTTATAAGCGCGACCTTATCCGTGTTTCCCATGCTGAATGGGGACTGGATGCACCGGTATGCCAAGACCGCCATGAATGTGATTAATGCCGGTATCGATGCCTATCACGAGATTAAAGAAAATCCACTATCAGTGCTAGGCGCGCTCTCCGAACTGTCATCAATTACCGGTGGCGCTATCGGGCCACTGGAACAGCTATCAGGTTTAGCGGATGTGTTTAGGGATGGCCAAGAGCTTGTGGATGCCGGTAAACAGGCATTGGATGATGTACGCCAGGCTGTAGATTATCTGAAAGATGACAGTTTATCGATTTGGGATCGTCTCGATAGTGCGGCAGATAGCATGGGTAATGCCTCAAGTTCATTGGAGAACGCCAGTTCCAACGCGCTGGCGCTGAGTGTCGGCGTGGCCACCCGGAGACTATTATCATGACCCAGCAATACCGGTTTCATATCACGACTGAGGGTGAACGTTGGGATCAGCTCGCCTGGCGTTATTATGGTGATGCTTATCTTTATCCTCAAATCATCGCCGCTAATCGTCATGTGGCCATTACGCCAACATTTAAAGCAGGGATAACGCTTGCGATCCCTCTGATAGAAAGCAAACCGTCTTCAGTAGGAATGCCCCCATGGAAGTCATAAAGAATAACGTGCCGGTGTCTGATTTTCGGCTTTTATATGAAAAGAAAGACATCAGCAGTGAACTGGCTGCTTACCTGATATCGATTACTTATACCGATTTTCTCAGTGGCCAGGCTGATGAGTTGTCTATTGCGTTAGAAAATATTGACGGCCGTTGGTATGGTGAATGGTATCCAGGTCAGGGTGATGAGCTTACCTTTGAGCTGGGGTGGTTGGGAGAGGAACGCCGCCAGATTGGCGTTTTCGAGATTAACGATATCGATTTTCAGTTCTCACCCAGCACGGTGACCATTACCGCCCAAGCGGTAGGTATCAAGAATTCAGTCAGAACGAAAACTGCCCGTGCCTATGAAAAAATGACGCTGGATAAAATCGCTAAACAAATAGCAGATCGTCAGGGTCTAACCTTAGTTGGCGCTATTGAACCTATTGCTTTAGACCGGTTGACGCAGCAAGAGTCTGATATTGAGTTTCTTAAAAAACTGGCTGATGAATATGACTATGCTTTCAAAATTGAAGGCAGCAAGCTAATTTTTCATGCCATTTCTGAGCTTTTACGTCTTCCTCCAGTGGCCACCTTCAAGTTAACGGATATTTCCGGTGGTCATATTCGTGACCAGATTAAACAGGTACCCAAAGCGGTGGAAGTTAAGCCACACGATCCCGCCAAGAATAAGACCATCACTTATGATGTTAAGAACGGTGAAATGACGGCGAAAGACTCTAGCGTTAGCAAGTCAACAACCAGCGCCGACACCATCAAAACCTCAACCCGTTCGACTTCTCCTGAAGTGGCCACGGCTAAGGCTCAGGCAGAACTGGCAAAAGCTAACCGGGAGCGTACTGGCGGCAATATTGATTTAATGGGTAATCCTAATTATCTCAGTGGTAATTCAATCCGGCTTGAAGCCGGTGGTGAACTGAATGGTGACTACCTTATCCAATCTGCACAGCACCAATTAGACCGTTCCGGGGGATGGAATACCGCCCTGGATATCTGCCGCATCCGAGAGGCCGATATTGTCACTGTCAAAGCGGATAAATCTAAGTCTCCATCATCTGCATCCACACCTAAAAAGAAAGTCGTTATCTATGATGTGAAGAATGGACAAATGGGGAAAAAATGAATCTTGAATATGGTACCGTCTCTGCGTGGAACGCTAAAACCTGTCGTATCCGGGTTGACCTTCATGAAAATGGGCTGACCTCTTATTGGTTACAAGTCCCACAAGGGTACTCCAAAAAATCAAAGCGCCGTTGTCCTGTCGAACTGGGTACGCCGGTTGCGATCCTCCTTAAAGACGATGGTGTAGGTGGTATATTACTTGGCGCTGTTTATTCTGAGGCGGAACCGCCACCTATCGAGGATGATGATACTGATTATATGGAATATAAGGATGGTACAAAGTTTTCCTATTCCCCCTCAGAGCATAAGCTGGATCTCAATATCTCAGAAGGCACGGTGAATATAACCGCTCCGGCAGGCGTAACGATTAACGCCGCTACCGGTGTCACAATCAATGCCGCATCAGGTGTAGCCATTAATGCAGGAGCTGGCGGTACAACGGTTATTGGTGTTGTTAATGTGATGGGTGATGTTATCGCCGATGGTATCTCATTAAAGAACCATACTCATCCAGGCATTCAAACAGGTTCATCATCAACGGGCCAGCCGCAATAAGTCTTTTTAACCTTCATTAAAATCAGTATTTTCCCATCCAGCTATCATAGCCGTATGAAAATACTGAACTCCATCACATCAGCGCATTGGCAACCAGAACTGGGAATTCCCGGTTCTGTCGTTGAAGGCTTGTCGGATTTAAACCAGGCGATTCGGGTCATTCTGTTAACACCTAAAGGGAGTGACCCACATCGACCTGAGTTTGGTTCTGATATCAATAAATACATCGACTGGCCAGCCAATCTCATCACGCCTTACCTTGTCCGTGAGTCAGTGGAGGCTATAAAGCGCTGGGAGCCGAGAGTAACAGTTATTCAGGTTATTGTTGATATAGACAGTTCCAAGGTCACCTTACGCGTTAAATGGAAAGTGGCAGACGGTATAGAAGAAAGTGAGGTTGCTTATGAGCGAACTAGCACCACCTGAGTTTGTCAGCATTGACCCCAAAGCTATTGAGCTGGATTTGATTGCCCGCTATGAAGAGATATCAGGTAAAAAATTGTACCCGGCTCAGATTGAGCATCTGTTTATTAATCTGCTGGCTTATGCCAAAACCCGTACATTAGCCCGAATTCAGCATACCGGGGAACAAATGTTACCCCGCTTTAGTGAAGCACCTATCATTGACTATCTGGCCGAGTTGGTTGGTGTTATCCGCCTACCAGCCCAACCGGCGCGTTGTACGTTATGCTGGCAACTAGATGCAGTATTAAGCAAGGACATCTTCATTCCTATGTTTACTGTCGTCGGTAATGAAGATGGCAGCGTTTCCTTCAGTACGGATCTGGATGTTGTTATTCCAGCTGGCTCATTGTCGGTGGATGTTAGCGCAACCTGCCAGGTTGTTGGCCAACAGGGTAATGGATATCTCCCCGGCAAAATCAACAAATCAGAACGTCTTCTGGATGCCGGTTTATTGGTCAGTAATACCAGTACTACCACTGGCGGTGATGATGAGGAAACAACACCGGCATTACGTGAGCGGATGATGTTGGCACCTGAAGGTTATACCAGCGCCGGGAGTTATGGTGCTTATAAGTTTCACGCCTTATCCGTTCACCAATCCATTATTGATGTGGTCGTTCTTGGACCTGATTTGGATAACCGTATACCGCCAGGGCAAGTTTGGATATACCCATTAACCAAAGATGGGCTTCCAACAGTGGAGCTCATTCAGCTTATTGAAACCAAGCTCAGTTCCGAGAAAAAACGACCTATCAATGACCGTGTTTTAGTCAAAGTGCCTGAGATAGTTGAATACGATATTAACGCTGAATTGACGTTGTACCGCTCCGCTGATGTCACTACAACAATCAGCCTTGCTGAAAAAACGATAACAGCATGGGAAGCGGCAAGAGCGCTGAGACTGGGGGTTGATATCGTTCCTCATCAGGTAAGCAAAACGCTCTCTGTTTCTGGCGTATATGACATCACCCTGAATAGCCCAGCCAAACGTATTGTTAAACCTTACGAATGGGCAGTTTGTACTGACATTCAGGTTCATCCAGTGGGTATCAGCGATGAATAGCAGCCATATATCGCCGCCAT
The DNA here is from genome assembly GCF_016649425.1 of Limnobaculum allomyrinae. Taxonomy (GTDB): domain Bacteria; phylum Pseudomonadota; class Gammaproteobacteria; order Enterobacterales; family Enterobacteriaceae; genus Limnobaculum; species Limnobaculum allomyrinae. Next base: position 20,333 of record NZ_JADRCR010000002.1, on the reverse strand, counting down.
TAGCCGGTGATGTTCGTTTTGCTGCACTCAGTCAGATGGCTGAAGAGATATTTGATGAACTGGAGCTGGAAGTTGTTCTGGTTTACTTGATTGACCTCGTTAACTCTGCCGTTTTCCCTTTTTTAGCCGAACAATTCAGCTTATTGGGTGATGGATGGGAATTAGTTGAATCTGACGATGCAAAACGCGACCTGATTAAAGGTGCTATAGAGCTTCACCGCTATAAAGGTACCCCTTGGGCCGTTCGTGAGGTCATAAGGCGGTTTGGATTCGGTGAAGTTGAGCTAATAGAAAACATCTATGACTGGTCGTTGGACGGTTCCGTTCTGCTCGATGGCTCTCATGTGCTGGGGGACGGTTCTGCATGGGCCAGATACCGGATAATCCTAAAAGAGGCCATTACCAACGATCAGGCAGACAACTTACGCAAAGCGATTATCGCGTTTGCGCCTGCCCGGAGCTACTTAGAAAGTCTCGACTACCAGGAGGCGGCATTCCGTCTTGATGGTACCAAATACCTTGATGGCCAATATAACTTAGGGAGCATATCCAATGGCTGATTTACCAGAACAAGAAGCATGGGAAGGCGTTAGACAGTTAGAAACATCTGACCGAGCATTAGGTGGACCCGGTGGCGTTATGAATGTGCCGTTGCGTAATCTGACTAACCGGACTGCATATTTAAAAAAGGTGCTAGAGGGTAAAACTGGCGCGGCCTCACTGACAACGGCGGGTATTGTTAAGCTAAGCTCAGCAACGAACAGTGAATCAAGTACTGATGCAGCTACTGCCAGTGCCGTAAAGAAGGCTTATGATTTAGCTGAGAGTAAATTGAGTAGTATTCCTTTTGCGACAGCAAGTGAGGTACTTGACGGGGAAGTACAGAGAAAGTTGTTAACCCCAAAACTCTACAAAGCAAAGGTAATTTTTATAGTAATGTAAGTCTATTAACTACTAGTAAGATAACCACAGCACAACTTGGAGCTCGTTTTTGGGTGGACTATAGCTCACCATCAGCCTACACATTACCTGATATAAGTAATATCGTGGGTTGTGGTCAAACAATAACTATCTGGAATGTGAAAGATACCAATATCACCATTTCCGTTGGAAACTCATCCAACAGTATATCCATCCCTATGTCAACAGTAACAACTCTCACGTTAAAACCTACTGAGAGCGCGACCTTCATTGTTGAACAAGCTAAAGTGTGGCACGCAACCGGTGATGCGGTGTTTAAGCACTCAATTATGTTTGGCGCAAACCTTGCTCAAAATGGCTGGAAGCGAGAGCCATCAGGGTTGCTTACTCAATGGGGTTCTGCAATCGGGAATAATGGGTTATCTAATGTGACGTTTCCAATTGCGTTTTCTAATCGTCCATTCACAATAATTTTCGGTTTTCGAGAGGGAGCTTATCCGTCATATGCACAATCTATAGTATTGGATGATACAGCAACAACAAATATAGGCTTTCGATGTAGAACAATGATGGCAACTAATCCCCCCACGAATTCAGCAAGCGCTTATTTCTGGCGCGCAGAAGGTATCTAATATGTATAACTTTAGTGCAAAAAATAATGCATTTTACCCTGATTCTGAGCGTTCTACTTATGAGTCTCACGGCGTGTGGCCCGATGACTGTATCCCGGTTCCTGACTCTATTTATGACGAATTTGCAGCCGCCGAACCACCAACTGGTAAAGTACGTACTGCTAGTGCTGATGGATTGCCATACTGGGATGATATTCCAGAGGCAACAAAAGAGGAGCTTATCGCTGCTGCTGATGCCGAAAAATCCACCTATTTGGCATTAGCAAATGAGAGAATAGCACCATTGGTTGATGCGGTTGAATTTGATATGGCTACGATTGAAGAAATAGAGCGACTTAAGGCATGGAAAAAGTACCGGATATTATTGATTAGAGTTGATGTAAATACCGTACCTAATATTGAATGGCCAATACAACCGGATGCATAATACTGAAATTCAGTTGCGCCATTGGAAAATGAAAGCGCGTCGATTTATCACAGTAAACATCTGTCATTTATCGCGCGCGGCTTCAATATAGACCATTATCTCCTGTTGCTCAATATAAGGGCGTGGGTCGAAGTAAATATTTTCGCTGGTAAAAATATAGAGTTCATTAGCCAGCGTATTACGCCACTGGCACACAATCCTGAACGGTGAGCGGCCATTGATTTCAATTGAACGATTTAATTCAACGTCAGTAATCAATGCCTTAATTGGTCTGCCCTGATGTAATAATCGGATTTTCTTTTTCCCCCGGGAGCGAATAACTAATGCAGGGATAATGCCAATCAAAGTAAAAACCAGACCCATTATTCCCAAAATAATCGGAACCAAATATTGGGAAAAAAAGCCGCCGAGCTCTGCTTGCTGAGGTGCGTCAGGTCGATACACCACGTCAATATCATTACCCAACTGTTCCTTATAGCTACTGGAGCCAAAAGAAGATTCAAAGGTCACCCGCTCTCCTTCTTCAGTGACAAACCGAACCACAGGATGCGTACCATTTAACGCAATAATAGTCCCTGTGGTTTTGGTCCCATTACCTTCGAGGCTATAAGCAGAATAACCGACATATCCGGCTAAAGAGAGCAACAACAAACCTGTAAGAGTAAAAATCCAAATGAATATCTTCACAATCTCTCTTCCCTAAAACCGGTTATCGAATAATCAACGACCGTTATATTACCACCATTTCCAGTGCATTTACCGGACAAACAAATACACATTCGCCACAGCCATCGCACCGTTCAGTTTTAATAACCGGTGCCCGCCCGCTTTGCCACTGAATAGCGTTTTTATCACAGCGCCCGGAACAGCTATCGCAATACATATAGCTGTTTTGACAAGCATGATTTAACTCAGATCGAGCATTAATATTGAATAAACCGCTTTGCAAGGCACCGGTACCGCAGGCCTGAACACAACGTTCGCAGCGGGTACAATAATTGGAAATAAAATCGAGCTCAGGCAGAGATGCGTTCAGTACGATCAAAAACTCAGGGCAGGCGGAAGCGCAATCTCCACAACCGGTACAAGTCTGTTGAAAAATTGCCTCATCAACAGCTCCCGGCGGACGAATCACTTCGGCTTTTTGATGATGACTCACCACCGATAAATCAGGGATAGTCTGAGCACCTTTAAGCAAACCACGCAGCAACCCCCGTCGGCTAACGGTTCGATGCTCCATATAAGCTTTATAAAAGCGCTCATCTTTCATCAGAGATAAAGTTCCTTTGCTTCAACCGGCACATTAAGCTGCTGTTGAAGGGTTTGCAGATAGAGCCTGGCTATCTCTGCCAATTGTGGATAAAAGTCTTGCTCAGTATCACTGGCCTGTACCAATGTCAGATAACGTTCTGCCCAAGGCAACAAATGTTCGCTCAGCAACTGTTGCGCTGCCGCCGGTTTATCTGATTCCAGTAAATAAGCAAAGGCCATTAACATCAAGCCAAACTGATCTTCCGGTTCCGGGTTATCGGTATTGGTCACCATTCCCTGCTGAGCAAGGAACTGACGATAATTGAGGGTGGAATCTCCCATCAACAGATTTTCACGCTCCAGATAGACTGAGCCCCAGGGAGGTGCGGGCATTACCCCTATTCCTTCAAACAACATGGAATAATCATGCATCAAGGTTTCTGCATCAAACTCAGTCAGGCGCTCAGTTTGTTGACGAACCGACTCTGGCTGCGGCCAGGGAAATAGTGTTACCAAATCGGGTAATACTGCGATCAACGCCGTTTGAGGCGGATAATAAAAGCAGGCTCCGATAATTCGGGGAATAGTGGTATTCATTAGCATAACAGCAGGGCCTTTTTGAGTGTTTCACAACAGGCTGACCGGCTCTCCGGTCAGCCTGAAATGGTTACATGGCTATTGACCACAAATTGTAAAATGCAACGCGGGAAGCCAGTTCTCCAACTACCACACCAGCAGAACCAAGAGCCAGAACAGAACCCAAGCCCTTATGTTTAATCAACACCACTACCGCAACCAGCACCGCCAGAGCCAGACAGAAGGTCTGAATACCCCAAAACAGCGTCTGTTGGGAAGAGAGTGCGGGTTCAACCTGATTAACAAAGCTCAAATAACCCGGTTTAGCCACCAGACTGACAATTGCACCAATCAATAACGCAATGGCACCAACCTTACGAACCCCGGCTAAAACAGCACAGGCTCCGCCGCCAACCAATACGGTAAGCCACATTTGCTGTGCGGTGTAGCCCGTATTCCAACTGCCTACGGTTTGCAGTTGATACACTTTGGTAATTGACCAGACAAAAGCCAACCCAAGCAGAATGGTTGCCACATTGAGTACGCTGGCGATCCCGACGTTTTTCTTGATGTAGCTAAAGAACAGAGTACCGCAAGCCAAAGCAAAGAAAGCGCCACATAGCGCGATTTCATTACTCATTGGTGAGCGACCTATTCCGGCCATCACGTTAAACATGCGGAAAATCTGCCCCAGGTGGAAAATACTGCAGATCAGGCCAATCGCCATCAACACCAGTGCCAACAGGTTGGCTCGTCTGAGCTGTTCCCAGTCGCTTAATTTGAGCTGATAGCTGACAAAGGCCAACAAAAACAGCCCTACGGCGCTTTGTCCAAGTACGGTAAAAAATACCAGTGGTAACTCATGCATCTTACACCTCCGCCGGATTCTGAATATGACCGGATGTATCACCGCAAGGTTTTGCATCCCGATGGGCTTTAATCACCAGATTCGGTGAGGTCAGCGATGGATCCGGCAATGGAGCAACGCCATTTTGATAGCCGTACTTTTCATGCAATACACTGATTTCATCAAAGTCCAACGCACGCTGAGGACAAGATTCGACACAAACTGGTTTCAGCCCTTGCCCTACTCGCTCATAGCAACCATCACACTTGGCCATGACTTTCTTCGATTCATCAAACTGAGGTGCGCCATAAGGACAGCGCATTTCACAATAGCGGCAGCCAACACAGATATCCTGATTAACCACTACCAGTCCATCTTCCGCACGCTTATGCATTGCCCCTGTCGGGCACCCTTCTACACAAGTTGGTTTAGAACAATGGTTACAGGCAATAGACAGATAATAATTGAACACGTTTTGTGTCCATAAATTTCCCTGCTTAGACCAGGTACCTCCACCAAACTCATAAACCCGGCGCAGTTTTGGCCCCAGTTGCAAATCCTTTTCGTCTTTGCAGCTAATCTGACAAGTTTTACACCCTGTGCACTTGGAGCTATCTACGTAAAAACCATACTGTTTCATCACTATCTCCTTATGCACGTTTTACTTCAACGAGGTTGGTATGTTGAGGATTGCCCTTAGCCAGTGGAGACGGCCGTTGGGTGGTCAGCGTATTAATACATCCGCCCACATCTACCCCTTGCTCGTTGGTATTACGCCATGCGCCCTGTGGTACGCCGATAACGCCCGGCAAAATACGCTCAGTCACTTTGACAGCAATACGAATACGGCCTCGATCGTTAAATACTTCCGCCATATCACCGTGATTTAGCTTACGAGCTCGTGCATCAATAGGGTTCATCCACATCATGTGAGGTACGGCTTCACGCAGCATGGCGACTGAATAGTATGAAGAGTGCACCCGGCCTTTATCGTGGAAACCCGTCATTTGAAGTGGATACAGCTCTTGTACAGCCTTATCGCTAACCCCTTCAAAGGTTGGGCAATACTCAGGCACGGCCGGGATACGATCCCCTTCCGTCAATTCCCAGGTAGAGGCGATAGTCGCCAAAGCTTCTGAGTAAATCTCAATTTTGCCCGACGGGGTCTTCAGAGGATTGGCCTGAGGATCGTCACGATAATCTTTCAATGCAATAGATTTAGAGCTGTCTGCCAGTACGCGAGCGACGATACCCTTATCATTGGTTTGAGCAAACTCAGGTAAGGTTGGATCCTTTTCGCGCATTTTATTGTAGCAATATTCAATCCACTGCTCGTGGGTGCGCCCTTCGGTAAACTGCTCGCGAATACCCAATTTTTGCGCCACTTCAGCCAAAACATCATAAGACTGGCGACATTCCCAAAGCGGTTCAATGGTATTCTGCAAACGGATACAGTAGTTATAAGCACCACTGGCATAGGAGTTATTGATCAAATCGTTTGACTCAACGGAAGTCACATCCGGCAACAGCAGGTCAGCATATTTAGCGCTGGCTGTCATGTGAGTTTCCCACACCAGAATAAATTCACACAGCGATTCATCCTGCAGAATTTCATGAGTCCTATTCACGTCCGAATGCTGGTTCATCATGACGTTACTGGCATAATTCCACAGAAACTTCACGTTGGTTGTCAGCTTATCTTTATTTTTGACGTGCGCATTTTTCGCGGTCATCTCGGTTCCGCGAGTAATGGCATCCGTCCACATAAAGCAAGGAATGGCAGTTTTAATCGGATTAGGGATAGCAAATCCCGGCACGGAATAGGCTACGTTTCCGCCCCATGCACCAGTGTTAGTACCGGCGCGGCCAATGTGACCCGTCATTAATGGCAACATCATGATAGAACGGGAAGCTTGCTCACCGTTGGCGGTACGCTGCAGGCCCCATCCCTGAGAAATCCATGCAGCCTTAGCGGAACCAATTTCACGCGCCAGTTGGATAATGCGAGTTGGTGAAATACCGGTAATTTCGCTCGCCCATTCCGGGGTTTTAGCAATATTATCCGGGCCATTTCCTAACAAATAATCTTTGTAAGAACCATTTTTTGGCGCAGATTCAGGCAGCGTGGTTTCATCCCAACCAACACAGTAGGTTTTCAGGAACGCTTCATCGGTGAGATTTTCTTTAATCAGCGTGTAACCAATAGCCGCCACCAGCGCACTATCGGTTCCCGGATAGATAGGGATCCATTCGGCATCCAGCGTGGTAACACTGTCGGTCATACGTGGATCAATAATAATCACCCGCGCATGACTTTGTTTCAGGGCGTTCAGCGTTTCATAAAACTGACCGCCGCCAGACATACGGGTTTCTGCCAGATTGTGTCCGAACATCACCACCAGATCGGAGTTTTTAATTTCCAGCAGCAGAGTTTCTGCCAGACCGCCGTATACATACGGCATAACGGTGTTGATCTGCGCCGTAGAGTAAGTTCCGTGCTGATCGAGGAAACCACCATACAAATTGAGCATACGCTTACAGGCATTACGACCTTGCAGGTTGGCCCCCGTTGAACCGGAACCATACTGATAGTAAATCGCCTCATTACCATATTTTTCAACGGTATATTTTAATTTATCCGCCAGAATAGTTGTGGCTTCATCCCAACTAATACGTTTAAATTTGCCTTCACCTCTGGCTCCGGTACGGAGCATCGGATACTTAATCCGGTCAGGGTTATAGGTTTTCCAACGCACTGAACGCCCCCGCAGACAGGGTCGAATTTGATGCTCGCCATAAGTGGAATCATCAAAATCGGTTTCGCTGGAAATTTTAGTGATAACGCCATCTTTAACATGTACCTTCAGTGGGCAACGGCTTCCGCAGTTAACCAGACAAGCACTGTATTTAATGGTTTCTGATGAAGCGGCCTCGGGTGCTGCAACCGCCGTAGTAGTAAATGGCAAGGTTAATGACCCCGCCACTGCGGCTGCACCAGTGGCAGCCACGGAAGTTTTAATAAACTCCCGCCGCGACACCTCGCCAGGGCGCGCTATTTTTTTGCTCTGCATCGACATTACCCTCATGGTAACAAGAAAGGAATATAAGGACGTTTATTATTATGTGAAGTGATAATACGATTACTTGAGAAAGTACTTTACTGATCTACATCAATAGCATCCCCCAAATTGATTACGCTGTCTCATTATGGTTATTGATGTAGTTGTTTAAATTAAAATAAACCAATGCATTTAACACTTAACTCAAATAAATAATTCAATTTATTCAAAATAACTAAAACTAATATCTGAATAAAAAAGAAAATATAATATTTACTATTATTGGAATGAGAAATACATAATTGAATTCAAGCATTATCGATCAGGGCTGGAGAAATATTTCTCCAGCCCTGTCGCTTAGCTAATTAAGAAAAAAGCATACCGGAAGATAATTTCAGCCAAAATAACTAATATGCAACCAGATACCAACATAAGTGGCTGGCGAAAAATCACTTTCTGACGGCCGAAGTAAAGAGCAAATAACATGACCAGCAAACCTGATAATGCAGCTACCCATGCTCCCCAACGTAAGAGTGGTGAATGGTTAAAAAGTGTTGTGGCATCGTAAGGAAAGGTCACCATGCCATTCATTGATAAACGCTGTATTTCATCAAGATAATCAGGCAGTACCAACAAACGCCCAACCAAGCTAATCCCTGTCAGTAATACCGCTACACATACCATCTTAAATAACAACTTATCACTGACTTTGCCTTTACTTCTGAGCGTAATCAACAGCGTGGCAATACAAGCTCCCAGCGTTATCAATGTACCGATAAAAGTAAACTGAGTATTCAGATGTGCCCAGGTTACTATCTGTGTATGGCGATATACTTCCCCCATACAATAGATATCGATAATACCCAGTAATGCCGCCAGTGCCAGCAAAGTACGAGATACACGCCGGGTCATTAAAGTACGTAATGTGATAAGGCAGATAACCCCAAAAAATACGCCGGTAAAAATAATCTCACGACTCAACCATGAGGTTGCTGCATGGCGTAATGAGTTAAAAGCATTCATTGGGTAACCAAGATGAGCAACGGAACACAACAGCCCGATCGCTGCCATCAGACAGATAATCATCAATACCGGTTTTATGATGTAGTAACCTACAGAAACACCGGATTCATGATTGATCCAGCAGGCATACAGTGCCGAAAATAATGTCGCGCCAACGGCAGCTTGCGTCAGTAGCGTAAAGAGGATTAATGGCCATTCATGCATGATTTGTTACTCCCTCTTCAGCACCAGAATGCGCTTTAATCACCAGATTCGGTTTGGTTATTGCCGAAGAAGGCAATCCACGAACTTCACTCAACATTCCATATTGTTTACGCAGCGCTTCAATTGGGCCAAACTTTATTGCCCCTAGCGGGCAGGTCGCCACACACACCGGTGATTCTCCCTGAGCCTGTAGATCAACACAGAAATCGCACTTCGACATTTGTCCGGTCTGTTTATTCATTTGAGGCGCGCCATAAGGACATGACCATGAGCAGTAACCGCAACCAATACATTTATCTGTATTAACCCTTACAATGCCATCCCCTTCTCGCTTATGCATTGCCGTTGTCGGGCAGTTCTTCACGCAAGCTGGGTCATCACAATGATTACAGGCAATAGAGAGATTATACGAATAGACATTATTCTGATAAGCGCCACTGCCATTATCAATAAAGCCTCCACCGGTAACTGAGTAGATTCGGCGAAAACGACGACCAACTTCCAAATCGTTTTTGTCTTTACAGGCAACCTGACAGGCTTTGCAACTGGAACACAGCGAAGAATCAATAAAGAAACCTAGTTGTTTGTCACTGACTGGTTTAAATTCCACAAAATTAGTCATACTTTTTTCACCTCAACCAGTAGTGTCTGATGGGAATTACCCTTTGCCAACGCGGTCATGCGGGTTGAAGTTAATACGTTAGCGCATCCTCCCCGATCCACTCCGTCTTTATCAGGGCTCCACCAGGCTCCGGAACGCATCGCAACAACCCCCGGCATTATGCGTGACGTCACTTCAACCGGAACCCGACTCACACCCCGGTCGTTATAGATCTGTACTTCATCACCCTGAGCAATTTGCCTGTTTTTAGCATCTTGCGGGTTTATCCACAGCGTTTGTGGTTCAACTTCCTGTAACCATGGATTGGCATATTGAGTGGAGTTGGCACGATGCTTACCTTTCCAGGTAATCATCTGTAAAGGATATTTTTCAATCAATTTATCCTCAGGCCCTTCCGTGGCCGGGACATAGTGAGAGAGTGCAGGGATTTCAGGATTCTGCATGTCATACAGACGCTTAGAGAATATCTCTATCTTGCCAGAGGGTGTAGTAAACGGATTGTTTTGTGGATCAGTGATATTCTTTTCAAAGGCAACGTGAGGCGCGCTTTTGAACAGGTGCTGACGCTGTACCTTCAATTGTTCAAAGGTAGATTTTCTTCCGGCATCGCCGTTCGCGTTTGTTCGACAATATATTCAATCCACTGTTTTTCATCTCGCCCTTCACTAAAGGCTTTTTCTACCCCCATTTTAGCTGCCACTTCGCGCAGCCACTCATAATCTGAACGACATTCAAAAGCAGGCTCAATCACTTTTTCGGATAGCATAAAATAGCTGCCGGTTCCCCAGGTTTCGCCGATATTCCAGCGTTCCATAAAGCTGGTTTCTGGTAAGAGTAAATCTGCATATTTGGCACTGGGGGTAAGAAACAGATCGCTGGCAACAATGAACTCAACCTTAGACTCATCTTCCAGCAATTTAATCGTTTTATTGATATCCGGATTCTGGTTAGCCAGATAGTTACCCGCCAACGAAAATATCATTTTGATATTGGTATCCAGCTTATCCGCATTTTTTAAACCATCTTCCGGTCTGACTTTTGAGGCATCTTCTACTGCCTGCATCCAGTTCATAATAGAGATAGTCGCCTTTACCGGATTTTGCGGCTGAGCAATACCCGTCATAAACTTACGGCTGCCAATACCGCCATAACCGCCTGCCCAACCGCCTTTAATACCCACATTACCCGTGATAGTCGCCAACAGTGTTGAGGCTCTGGCTGTTCGTTCACCACAAATGTGCCGCTGTGGGCCCCACCCTTGAATTAATGCAGCAGGTTTAGTTGTCGCGTAGTCCCGCGCCAATTGGCGTATGGTCTGTGCTGGTACTTTCGTGATTTTCTCTGCCCATTCCGGCGTTTTGGCTACGCCATCTTTTGCCCCCGTCAAATAAGCCACCAGCGATTCATTAGCAGGAATGCCTTCCGGCATATGCTGCTCATCAAATCCTAAGGTATGGCGCTCAATAAAGGCTTTATCGTGCAAATTCTCCGTCACGATGACATACATCATTGCATCCATCATCGCGTTATCAGTGGTCGGCAGCAGTGGGATCCACTGGTCTGCATAGCTGGTTGCGGTATCAGAATAACGGGGATCGACCACAACAAAACGCGTCCCGTTTTCCTTCATCTTTCTATAAAAATGGTTGGTATGGCCAAAAATGGTTTCTGTCGGGTTATGTCCCCACAAAATCACCAGTTTGGTATCTGATAGTGTATCCAGTGAACTACCTGAAGCGGCAACACCATAGGTATAAGGCGTTGCTGCCGCTGTATTCCCCATACTGACGGAATGATAATAGCCAAGATAACCGCCGGTCAGATTCAGCAAGCGCTTTAACATCTTATCGCCAGAGAAGGAGCCACCTGAAACGCCGGTTGCTACATGAGCAAAACGCGAGGCCGGCCCATAGGTGTCGCCAATACGTTTCATTTGCTCTGCAATCAGAGTTGTTGCTTCATCCCAGCTAATACGCTTGAATTTACCTTCACCACGTTTACCTACTCGCAGCATTGGATATTTCAGCCGATTTGGATGATAAACGAACTGCCGATATGCCCGCCCCCGAACACAAGCTCGCATCACCGGCATTTGTTCATCAAGAGCCCCCTCCGGACGTGTACTAATTCGGGTAACAGCGCCTTGTTTAATATGAACCCGAACATCACACTTTCCGCCACAATCGAAGGTACTACAGGTTTGAACAATACGTTCTTCTCCACCTTCAGTTGGTAGTGCAATCGGCTCCGAAGTGGCATTTGCTATTTTAGAAGAAATAAAAGGTAACGCGACCAACGCGCTTCCTGCTTGTAAAAGTTGTCGCCGATTTATGGCAAAACTACCTTTATCAGACTCAGTGGTTTCATTATTTTTATATTTCATTAATTAAATCGCTCACATAAATAAAAGCGATTATATGAATACTAACAAAGGAGTATTTTGATAATTATCAAATGAACAATAACCCCTATAGATATATATTTTTCAGAAAAATAAAAAGTAAAAATTAACGTGATTAAAAATAGAATAAAAATAAAAACACCAATAAAATCATCATCAAAAAACAAAAATCTCTAACTGCAATAAAAAGCCAATTCAACACAACAAATAAAAAATTGAAAAGCTTAAATGCGCTAAACACCAGAAATCAATCTGTAAAATATAAATATAAAACACTCATAGTTTTACTAAAAAAAACACAGAAATTAAGCATAAATTTTTCCTTTACGCTAATATCAAATCATTCGTACTGTTAAAACAATCAACAACGGCTTCACTGATAAAGATTCTTCTTTACTTCAACAGGAAATCCTTGTTTATCAGAAGCAAAATTAGTGATATTTTTTACCCATAACCTTTCGCTGCGAGAATCATTATGCCGCTACTTGAACATCTTATTGAAGGTATCCAGCGAAAAAAGGAAGACATTTTCCTGCAATATGGCAAAGTTCCGAACGATAAGATGCTCATCGTGATACGCAAAGACGATATGCATGAACTATTCAAAATGCGTTATAACAATAAAAACTCACCTTATCTCAGCGTTACTCCAGGCTACATGCTTAAACTAATGGATATTAAAATTGTCACCGCACCTGAAGAGGTACTGAAAGGAAAGCTGTTTCTCCTGACCATGATTGTTTGAAATATATTCACCGGAACGTTTTAGTGTAATTGGTGGTCATCTATATAACAGGGAATATTGACAGCTATTTTCCAGTGCCGATTCATGGGATGCTAATACCCCCTCTAAGGAAAAAGAGGCGGAGGTCATGAGGTTTTAACCACAACAGGGATATTTATATGGTAGACATACTTTATCTGATTAACGATATATTGAGTGCTATCAGTATATTAATCATCGTTTATGCGGTTATTGCCGCTGTTATTGGCTTTATTCGCAGCGAAATTAAACGTGAACATCAGGCTTCTAATGGTTTGCTGGCGATACGCCTCCCCCTCTGCTCTCGCTTGTTACTTGGGGTGGAAATTCTGATTGCCGTCAATATTCTGCGAACAATCATGAGCCCTGGCTACAATGAACTGATAGCGCTGGTTTCTATTGTGGCCGTCCGCACCTTGCTATCACTATTTATTGGTCGGGAATCGAAAGTACTTGCGACTATTGCTCCTGTCCCGATAACAGAAAAAATCACAGAACAAAAAGCGGATATCGCCGGGAACAATAAATCTGAAACTCTGAAGGATGAAAACGAACCTCAGAATAGTGATGCCACCGCCCCAGAGATTAAATAAGTGGCACATCAAATAAAACCTGATGACTATGCTGGCAGAGCTAATCGATCAGCATTCAAGTATATTCCGGCCGTAATGGCAATATGCACATATCACCATTGTGCCGGCCGGAAAACCATCTGAATCCGGTTTCAAAGTACGTCGGGTCAAGCCCGACGATGAATGCCGCTAACCACTAAAGCCAAACCACTAAATTTTTCAGTTACTTAGCTTTAGGCTCCATTAGCTCTCGCGCCAGTCTCAACACCACCAACGCCAATCCGGCAACGCCAACAATCAGTAACCCCCACAATAACCAGGTTTGCCATTGTTGAGCGCGTTCTACCGGTGAGGTTGCCGTCAGGCGTTCTTCTCCACCCAGTACTACCGTGTTTCCGGCATAAGCCTGAGGTAGTCCCTGCAATCCATTTTGCTGCATTTCAGCAGCGGGAATTAACTGGTTTACACCTATAGTCGCTTTAGGTGCCTGATTGGCTCCCCATGCCAGCAAATAAGGAGGATTACCCTGTCCGTTAAACAGTACATCTACCCGTTCCCGCTGGGCGACCACGTTAGGAACAGTATCTCCCCAGTTGCCATTTACCGCTTTCACCCGAATCCCCTGAACTAACAGGTGGTTCATCGTTAAAGGTTCTGAAGTACGGTATCCGGTATCACCATGAATTTGATATACCACGGTGGTCGTCAGAGGACGCCATTTATCCTGCTCACTGCTCCGGTACTCAATATTAACCGGCAAAACCGTATTACTCTGTTCAGGCACGATAGAAAGGGATGACAGAGGTTGGGGACGCGGTAGCTGATATATCGCTTCAGTTTTCGATACCGTTTCAGACTTAAACGTCAATTCGATAGTTTCAACCGCTGTACGTCGGGTAATTACCACACCCTGCGCCTTGGAGATTGCCGGAACCGCTATTTTTTCATCACTATTCACCACCAATAGCCAATAGCGAGCGCGTCGGCTACTGTAGTTATCATCAATATCAACATTATTTAGCAACAGGCGGTCGGTACCAGAGGTTAAGTCCATCAACGGTGCATTATCCGCCTGTTTACGCCAGTCTTTCAGATCGCTGCTGCTATACAGAGTAACTTTCGCCTGCCAGTTAGTACTGTTTTGAGCCCAGTCCAGCATGATTTGGTTAAACCCTACGTCTTCAGGCTTATCTTTATCCTGATTTAGCTCTAACAGGTAAGTCGCTTCCGGCTTACGTTCGCCATCCTGATAGAGTTTAACCTCAACGCCACCAGCAGATTTAAACGTGAAGGTTTCCCGGTCATCCTGCTGATTCTCCGCAGGTTTATTCACCGACATCTGCATCGGGAAAATACGTAATGGGATATTTTGTTGTTCAGTGGTGTCATTATCCACCGGAGATAAAGCCAAAGTGACCGCCTGCCCCGAACTGTTAAACACCCGAACATCCCGCAAATCAGGATAGACCGTTTCAAGATAGACGTCTTCCGGCAACGTTAAACGATAAAAAGGAGATGGCGCAGAAACGTCCAATTCTGCTCCCTTATAAAAATCCTTTGGTGTTAGCTCAATGTCATCAGCCTGGGCCAGCGGTAACACCGATATACACAGCCCACATAGTGCCACGCGTAAAGTGAAAGAGGATTTTTTTATTTTTATTAACGACATCATGCCTTTGGCTCCTGCTTAAGCGGCTGACGGGGAGGTAACGGGGAAAAATATCCCACAACTAACAGCAAGACTGCAACGCCCAGGAATGCGATGGCACGGGCTAAGCCGCCACCTTTAGCGCTATCCACCAGGAATAATTTAAAGATCACCACGCCCAGTAAAGCGGCGCCAATGAACCAGATAAACCGACGTCCGGTACGTGCAGAGAATACCATACAAATCAGTGCGATAAGTGTCCAGACAATGGCAAAGGTAGTATGGATCAGGCGTGATGCCCACAACGCATCAAACCACCAGGCGATATCGGCATAGTAAGCCAGTGCCCGCAACAGAATGCCATTGAACCACCAGAACGCCAGCCCCCAACCCACTAACGGAATAATAGAATCCAACTGAATGGCATGCGGCTTCAAAACCGCGCTAATACGATGTAGCCAGACGACCAGCATCAAAATACCGAACATCGCCGCTTCTTCCAGTGGATTAACCAATGGAATATAGCGCCAGTTAACCATCTGCCCATCCATCATATTGCCGGTTAGTAGCATCGCACCTGCCACCGCCATCAGCGGAATGGTACCCAGCCAATAAACATTGGCATGCGCCTTAAGCGGCCAGTACTGGCGACGATCGGCGATCCATAGCAATAAAATAACTAACGACAAACTGCACATCTGCAAATAGAAGCGCCATTCGTTCATTCCCCACGCCATTTGAACGGTACGCCAATAAACCTCACTTCCCACCCAAGCCAATACCAGCCAGAAGAGAACCAAATGTGCCAGTTTTTCTGTGTTGCCTTTCAGCAGTTGAGGAGCATCACGATGCAACAGGAAGAGTGCCGTAGCGACGACTGCCAGCCATATCAAATTCCATAACCCTAACGCCGTTGGCAGCGAGTCATTACTGAGTTGCACGAACAGTGCCATTACCGCCGCTGGCCACAATAGCCAAACCGATTGTTTGAGCTCAGGCCATGCTAAGCGGTTTCCGGCAATGCGCCATATCCAGATAGAGATACTGAGTCCCAACAGCGCCAGTAACATTGGTTCCAGACTATAAGTTCTGGTCCAGAAAGCAAACGGCAGTTCTATCAACCACCAGCACCAGAGCATAATACCGGCCACCAACATCGCCATACTGATCCCCTTCCAGGCATCAGACTCTGGTTTGAAGTGACGCCATAAAGCACCACCGGCAATAAAGCACAGGAACAGCACCGGTAAAACAAACAGTAAAGAGATATCCCAACGATAATCCTGATAGGCCACCAATTGGGCACCTAATGCCAGTACCAGCAGCGCACTACCACTCCAGCTCAAACGACGCTGATGTTGCAACAGGCCAAACCACAAAATACCCAGACCTTCCAGTGCCCAGGCCAGCGCAGTCCATTGAGCAGAAAGCGCCAGAGGGATCGCCAGCGTAACAAAGCTTCCCCCCAGAGCCAGATACCCTAATGCGATACGTTTGCCTTCCTGTGGGAAACGGCGCAGCGTTGCCCAAGTAATCACCAGATAAATCAGACCAAAGCCTAGCGCCGAGAACGCCGGGCCAAACTGCCACTGTTCAGTCATCGCATATTGCAGCGCAAAACCAATCAACGGCGGACCGAACAGCAGAGTTCCATCTATCGCCATATGCTGCTGCAGTCGATTCTTCACCGCAAACAGTTCAGCCAGCAGGCTAAACAGAATCAAGTTGGCAATCAGGAATAGCTGGCAGGAGAGGTAATCCTCCGGTTGATAATGTTCAACACCCCACATAATGGCCACGCCAAAGGTGAAGACAAAGCCCAGCAGGTTAAGTACTCGCCATGATTGCCAGATACTGATAAACAGAATGCCACTGGAAATAAGGAAATAGTAAGAGAACAGTCCAATATGGTTAGCGCTACCGGTGGAGAGCAATATTGGTGACAGGTAACCACCAATACTGGCAAGCATCGCGAGGCTCAATGCCCGCTGTAACACAGCCAAAGCCACACTGGCGGCACAAATTACCAGCATTAATACAAAGGCAAAAGTATGGGGTAACAGCTGGTAAATTCGGAAAGCAGCAAATACCGTGAGATACAACGCCCCCACGGCACCCCCCTGCAATATCAGGGCATACAAAGACTGCTTATGACGTAAACGCCATCCTAATGCCAACAGGACTACACTGATCAGCGCCGAGCTGGCAAGGCGTAACTCAATCGGGAACATATCCCGTTCAATGGTATATTTCAGCAGGTAGGCAATACCAAAAAACAGCAGCAAAATACCTAATTTTGCTACCGGGTTACCTTTTACCAGCCAGGATATTATGCCAGAGAAAATATCTGAACCTTCACTTTGAGCGGGTGAGACTGGCTGAGTTTGAGGCTGTGCTGATTTGGGAGTGGTAACGGATTTCGCGGCAACATTCACAGATGATGTCTGAGCGCTGGCCGGTTCCACAACCGGCGCTGAAATCGGCGGAACTGATTCAACTGATGTTAATGGAGAATTGACAGGTTCCAGATCGCTTTTTGCTGCCATCGCCGGTGGCATAGCTGGAACAAATTCATCTGCTACCGGAGGTATAACCCGCTCTGGTAATTTTTGTGATATGGCAGATTCAACCTTCGTCTCCGGGGCAGCAGACCGCCTGACGGGAATATCTTCCAACTGGTTAAGCTGTTTTTGCAACGACTCAACCTGCTTTTTTAGCTGGCTTACTTCGTCTCTGGCGTGGCGACTGCGGCTCATAGCCACCAGCGCCATTATTGGCGATGCCAGTACAGCGATAAGAATGATAAAACCAAGGAATATCAACTCATCCATTATCGATTCATCCTGAATAGAGGGAGAGGCCAGTTTTACAGGAATACGCTTTATCGTCTACTGTGGAACAATAAATTGTTACCTTACACCGCTATTTTTCTTTGATTTTTACCCTAAATGGTGCCGTCATTCATCAGACGAATGGTTAAATCCACCTTCCGGTACGCCTTCGCGCCAGTAATTCACCAGATAGTATTCATCACGTTGTAGCGCCATCTTATCTTTAATCGCCCGACGCAATCCTTTTGCTAAATCACACTCCATTCCGCCCCAGATAAGGGGTGAAACACCCGCAGGAATTTGCGTCGAAGAAACGGCATCAATCAAGCCGCTCTCCTGCCCCGGGTGCCTGACTAACCAGGTAATTTCCATTCCTGTCGGTGCATGCAGAGGAATCAAATCAGCCTCTGAAGGCACTTCAATAATGGCTTTGCCTTTAGCTTCAGCAGGTAATACTTGCTCAAGGGTATAACTAATCGCTGGTAGTGCCGATATATCGCCCGCCAGTACCAGCCATTGACCGTTGTAGGACAGACGAGCCCCCGGCCCCCAAATGCCTATTTTATCACCGGCTTTAGCCTGTTTAGCCCAATCAGAAGCCACACCGCCCTTATGACAAACCAGATCGATAGTCAGCTGACGTAATTGAGCATCATAATCGCGCAGGCTATAGGTTCTTAGCGTTGGACGTTCCCCCTGCTCCGGCCATACCAAACGCCCTTTTACGGCATCATATTCAGGCCAAAGTAAACATGTTGCATTAGCTGGTGGAATAAAGAGTTTTAAATGAGGGCCTATCAGGCTGGTATCAATATCTAAACCGGCCAGTTCTTCGCCCCCCATAATCACCCGACGGATATTTTCCGTCAGCATATAAGACGCTATAACGTGCAATTGCCGCTGACCGTCAGCGCGTTTGGGTGGGCAAGAAGAGGACATAGGGCAGATCCTTAAGATTGGCAATGATTATTTCAATCAACATTGCCAATAATAAATGATTGCTATTATCATTTAAAGCCTAAGACAGGAACGTTAACTGACGATAAAGAACCATCGTCAGCTTTTCTTATTATTTAAAGGTTCAGAGAGTTTTCTGTGATCTGCGCTTAGGTAAACTCACCAGAACCAGTGCCATCACCACACAAATAATACCTGCCATTTCAGAACCATTAGGACGCTCTCCCAATAACCACCATGACAAAAGCGCACTACAGACGGGAACCGCCAATGTACCTAACCCGGCAACAGAAGCGGGTAAATGTTTCAAAATAAACATCCATAGCACCCAGGCAACCGCCGTTGCCAGAACCGCGTTATACAATAAGCCTCCCCAAAGGTAAGGGTGCCAGACAATCGGTTTTGAAGGGACAAACAGAGCGATAACCACTAATACAATAGCCCCCATCACCATCTGCCAGGTGGTGAGCGATAACAAGTCCGTTGGTGTACGAAGATACAGACGCTTGGCAATAATCACACTGGCTCCCCAACAGAAACCAGATAGCAGTGCCAATATGGAAGCCAGCATAGAACCGTTATTATTCCACGGCTGTAAAATCAGAATCATGCCGCAAATAGCTATTGCCGTGGCCCAATACTGCAATTTAACCAGACGTTCATTTAAGAACAGCGCCGCCAGTAAAATTACCCAGAACGGCATGGTATATGCCAGAATAGCGACCTTCCCTGCTCCCCCCGTGATCAACGCCCACTGGGAAAAACCGACCATGCCAACCGTCTGTAGTACACCAATGATAAAAGTAGTACCCAGCGGTGGCGGTTTCATTCCCCGATTACGTAGTTTAAGCACCAGTAATAGCAATACTGCACCCAATGTGCAGCGTATCGCAGCGAAATCGAACGGGCCGATATAAACCAGCAGAGTCTTCATCACGATCCAGCTGTAACTCCAGATACAAGTAATGCAGATTAATGCGATAACGGCAGAGAGATTGAGTTTCAAGATGGTTACACCACAGAGAGAGATCACAACACCGGTTCAGCTACGGCAAAACCGGAAAATAACACCTCGATTCATTTGTTTGTGATTGTTCTGTGGATGTAGACGATAAGTCAGCGATGAACAGTTAAGCAATCATAAGATCAAGGTCGGTGTATTATCGACTAAAGCCGGGGGAAGGCAAGCAGAGAAACCGATCAAAAAAATTTTCTTTAAACTCCCATTATTTCAGCGATTAAGCACCCTAAAAGCAGCATACCTGACACTATGTTGATGCCCTCATCACCTTTATGCTGTGGCGATAATCAACCATTCTCATTGATAAATCGGTTTTTAGCCGACGATTTTTAACTAATATGATAAATTTTTTGCTTCTCAGCGCTCGAATTAATCTGTTATAACTATCAATCTGGATACATAAGCAGACATATTTTGTTCTGGATATCTTTCACCCAATGGAGCTAATGATGCCCTCTCATAAAGAACTCGCTAACGCTATTCGCGCCCTCAGTATGGACGCCGTACAAAAGGCCAAATCAGGCCATCCCGGAGCCCCTATGGGCATGGCCGATATCGCGGAAGTTCTGTGGCGCGGT
>NZ_JADRCR010000019.1 GCF_016649425.1 Limnobaculum allomyrinae | reverse complement strand
AAAAAGCGATCTAAAGAGATCGCTTTAAATAAAAATCTAAAAAAGTGTTAAATTTTCAGTTGATTCCTAGCCCATTCACTTCCTGCCATTTTCAACATATCAGACCAAGAATCATAAGTTGTATTTTTAGAGATATAAGCATCCCATTCCTCATCGGGTATTGCTCTAAAATCACTAGGGCTATTTATTGTAAACCCACTTTTATCAAATAATTCTTGTGCTGAAGAAAATGTTGAGCAACCAGATAAAAAGTTTGGAGTTAAAAGCTCAGGAATCGACAAGCTATGATTTCCATCTAATTTTTTAACATTTTCAGCAAGGTTTCGTAATTGGTTAAGTGATTAGAAGTGAGATAAATACTACAAGGTCTGCGTGATAATTATGGAATGAAGTGTCGAATTAGGGAAACTAGTGGAACGACTTCTGAAAAACCGTTCCACATGTTGAAAGTAAAAAATGAGCTATCACAAAGTCAATTTTAGGAAGGTCAGGATAATTATTGATATCTATCCTTTCAACTCTGCCGGTAATGGTGTCCAGTGAGTTATATTCACATTGCCATTATTCATGTCTGCTATTTGAAATGACCATTCCCATTCGCCAGTTCTCTGACCACTAGAATACCAGAAAGAACGCCACCCGATTAGATAACCTTCGCCAGTAGAATCCCACACAACAACCGGCACATTCCCATCGGGTAAAATCTCGTTAACGCTTATCCAAGTATTGGGAATTACTGGCGTGGATTTGAATATTAGCGCCGTCTTCTTCAAGTTGTCTTGCGCCACCTGAAACTTATAACATACTTCAGAGTACATTACCTCTAGCTCTGCATTACGCTTCTGTGCAACATCTAATTTTTCCTTCATCACCTCCAATGACGTAGATTCCATGCAGTCCCAAACCGTTTTAAACTTGCTCAACGGTTCGAGTGATTTGAGTTCCATCTGTGCTGCATCCAGAGCATCGAGAACTGCCGTTATTTTAAGTGGTGTTGCTGCTTGCCTGAATTCGGGTATTCCAGCATTCATTGTACTCTGTGCCACATCTATCCCATATTTCAATTCGCGCACAATTGCGTTGATATTAGTATTAGTCACGATGCCCCCTTATTAATCATATTGGCCATTGTTGTACTGTTCGGTATGCTCTCGCTCTGCCTGCTGTTCCAGATGCAGGCAGAGCAGGAACCCCATAATAAACCCGGTTAAAAATAGCCAGGCACCCATGCTATTCCTCTCCTTTATTATCCGTTTCGTCATCATCAAACTGGGCATCATTGGCTACAAAGAGATCACCCTGCATCTTGGTAAGGGTCTCTTTGCGTACTCGCTTAACGATGCGGTAAACGCTCTGTAATGAGATACCGAACTTACGGGCAACATCAGCATGGTTTTGACCATTACACGCCTCAAAGATTTCCAGATGTGTTTTAGCCGTTTCAAACTGCGCTCCCTGTGGGACATAAACCAACTGACCACCCCAGGACTGAGCTACTTGTAATGCGACTTCCTGGCTTAAGGACTGTGCCTGAGTATCACTCAGATTCAACATTTCTTTAGCTATATGGTTAATCAGGTCGGCCAGGCTAATGAGCAGTTCAGGCCCTTTACTTCGAAAAATGGAATCATCAGACATAAAAGCCTCCTCAGGCTATCCGGTTGCGCCACTTCTTCAGTCGTTCAATGACTGCTGAAGCCTGAGCGCTACTAATCCATTCAACCCGACCAATATCGGTATGCTTATGGACGAAAGCATTCATAGCCCGATCGGAACGGTCTCGGACTTCACCAATATCAGCCAGCTCAAGCCACAACCCGCGGATCATGGATATTTGCCGTTCTATGGCACTCTTGGGCTTATTTGGTACAGGTTTGCTTTTCACCTTGAAACCCAGCTTCTTCATGGCACTAAATACCCGATGTAATGCCGTGTCACTCATTTCCAGAGTTGACTCCTTTCCACCATGAGAAAGAAGAAGCGATCGGTATGTTTCGTTATCCAGACACCGGTCACGTTTAGCCACGTGGATGATGCGGATTAGCTCTTTTCGGTTCATATGCCACCATCCTTCAGTAGCTGATTAAGCCTTTCGAGCTTTTGCTGTTTGAAGAAATCAATCAGTTGGCCCATTCCATTCTGCCGATGCTGTTCGATCATGATCTCGATATCGGCGATTTCCTCCGCCATGGCTCGTTCGTCGCCCTGACATAGCAAATTACGGATAACGGCCGCGGACAGTTCGCTGGCTTCTTCAGCCAGCTTGGCAAGTTGAGCATCAGCCCCGTAACGTTGTAGTGCCTTCCGGTACAGCTCATTCTTATTCATCATTTTCTTCACCATTTAAAGTAATGGGGAAATCACCCAATATGATGAGCGCCAGCTTCACACCTAACCGGAAAGGTTTGATTTCTTCTGGAGCAAGCTGTTTCGTTTTGCCGTTACCAAAATCCATTGGCTTATCTGCGTGCTCAACCAACAGACTGATACCATCGACTTTTTCTTGATGCCATTCACGCAGAAGGTTAATGATTTCGATAGTATTCATCTCGCATCCTCACTGTCGCCATTAATAAGCCGAATAACATTGCTGGCAAGCTTATGGGCTTGTTCTGCATCAATACTGTTAAAGTACTTATCTCGAAGGTCGTAGCCATCATCCGTATCAGGAAATTGCCATGATGGTGTTGCAGTAAGCCCCTTCCAGTCACAACGTAGCGCCACGAGAGGCTTTCCGCTGTCATCGTGAGTATCCGTAGTGACCAACACCTGGCCGATATCGTCAAACTCAAACAATTTTGCAAATGCCATATCACTGTCTCCTTGGGGGGCTAATACTAAATTGAATAGGCTTATCTAAATCCTGTATTGCAGCCTCCAGAAAGCCACGAACAAACTCATCGCCCTCACGTTCTCTCAGGGCTGAAATACCAACAATAAGAGCGGCTTCACATAACACGTTATATGCTCTTGGAGAGAGCTCTCTGTTAAAGATTTCCCCCACGAGCCCCATTGCCTTATTTATTTCAGCGTTCATATCGAATGCCATATCAAACCCCCGCGACATCAAGAGAAACCGGTTGATACTGTCCGTTGTTGTCACGTTCGTAGACACGGATATAACTGGTTGAGTTAACAACCTGAACCGACTCACCAATAGCCTCCATAGCCCGTAACCAACGAGAGTCAGTAATGTCATAACGGCGCAGACCAAGAACACGCCCAGTACTAATGTTGCCTTCGTTATCTTCAGCAAACGCTTTTTCAACAATGATTTTGATTTCTGGCCCAGAGCCTGCCGTCCATTCCTGTACGCATTCATCAATTAGGGAGCGCGCCGCCTGAAGGCGTTCATCAAAGGCAATGCGTTCCTGAATGGCGCGTTGTACCTTGTAGCGGCCATCAAAAGAGTACAGGGTCAAGTTGCCTTTCTTGCCGCCCAGTCTGGTGTCATACTCTTCAATCGACAGGTCAACAAAAGCCTGGATATCGCCGAAGGATTGCGCCTTAAAATCCGACAGGGCTTTATTAACACCTTTGGCATTAATCACAATTTCACGAACCAGACTGTCTCTGGCTTTATCGATAGGCTTAATCAGTGATTCAGGTACCAAATAACCTTTTGCATCCTGCCAGTAGCCATCAGGTAAGGTTAATGCGTTGTTTTTCATTATTAAATATCTCCAATTTTCAGATTTTGGGTGTGCGATGCCTGCCGGGTAAACGGCAAATTAAATCAAAACATTATTTTGGTTCCGGCTAAGTTAAGTAATTCAGTGTGTTACAGCCATTACCCGGTTAATTCATCATACTGGCAATATATTCATTAGTGAGTGCGAGGCTTCTCCTCAAAAATAAGCGTGGAAGCATCCACATCAATGGAAAGTTTAATCTGGCCATCAAGGTGAATGGTCTTTTTGATAGCCTCACATAGCTGTTTTGCGTCTTGGTGGTCCAGAGCATAAAAGTAAGAACCAAAAATGCGCCCGTCAGGACAGGTAAATGAAAATGTGAAGAGACGATAATCCATTCCGTCATGCTGAATGACATATGGCAGCTTCACAAAGTCAGGAAGGTTATCCCTCATGCCATACCTCCCAACATGCCAAGCATCGCTAAAATAATTAATCCGATAGCCGCAATCCAAATGGTTACCCTGTCTATCAGAGACGTTTTCCGATGACGATAATGAAGAATATCTTCACCAGTTAATCCATATTTAAATGATGGTTTCATAGCTAGTATTCCTCACGCTCTTTTACCGACTCAGCAACCACTTCCCCAGTAACCTTTTGAGCACCAATACGGTGAGCCAGATTTAGTGCCCCAGTAACCAGATTATTAACGGCCAATGGATAACAAAGGGAACGCACCTTAACGCCTCTGCTAGCACCATGGCCTTCCGTTACGCTGATGCGTAATCGATTTAATATTTCATCAAACGCCGACGATTCGAACAGATCGGAATAATCAATGCCGACACATTTAAATTTATGGTGAATATAGTCCTCAACCTTTGCATCCAGCGGCTTCAGATGTACTATTTCAGTACGCTGGACAACCTCCCGTACTTCAGGGTTATGTTCCGATAGCTTATATTGAAGTTCGGTTTGACCGATCAGGATGATGGAGAGTAGCTTTTTAAAACCTTCCTGAAGCTCATAAAACCGCTTCAGATGCTTTAAGGTTGGGATCGGTAAGCCATGCGCTTCTTCCACAATGAGTACATGTTTACGGCCCGTTTGAGCACTGGATTTTAGTAAATCATGCATTTGACGGGCGCGAGCTTCAGCAGAACGTCGTGGTTTTGCATGTGGGTCAATGGCGTTAATAATGGCACCACTGATATCAACGCTTTTCAGCGCCTTACCTTTAACCTCATTATCTTCCATTCCCAAAACGTAAGGCTCAATAACGGTAATGGGCTCATGGTTAACGTTAATCCATTCAATTAAGTCCTGACGCAGGGTGGACTTACCCGCGCCAGATTCCCCAATCACCGCTAACATACCGCCATGCTTGGCAATTTGGCGCATGGCCTCACGCACATAGCGAATTTCATCTGATAGAAATACATCGTTATCAGACTGCATTTCATCGGTAAAGGGATCGCGAGGAAGGCGAAAATGGGCGCGTGTGGCGCGACTCAGTGTGTGTTTACGTAGTAACATACGTGTGGACTCCTTTTTTTCAGATTTGGGGTCTACTGGCGCGGAGTTGTCCGCCAAGATGTTCTTTGCGCCAGTTTCTTCAAATAAATCAACTAAAAATTCTTCCTGTAAGCCTTGTGCCAGCAAGGTATCTTCTATTTGCTTTTTGATTAGCTCCTCGTCAATGCTGCGTGGCCATTGATTGTAATTCACGATTAAGTTCACCGTGGCGTTACTCAATGAGTTTCCTTTGTACTTGATGGAACGGGCTAACTGAGTCTGGCTTAGCCCTAATCTATTGATGACCTGCTTCAATATCAGCGCCATATACTCTCCTAAATCGCTCTTAAGCCCGTAGTACCCGTACCCGATGTCGTGGCGACAGGTTGGGTAAACAGCTGAATAACCGAATGAATATTCTCCTCTGGAATGCCATCCTTATAGCGGCTTGCTAACCACTTATTTTCATCAGAGGTCAGATTACGGCCTATGGCGCTGGTAATGCGTAACATCGCTGCCGTAGGGGACAACATCGTAACCGGAACCTGTAGGTGGTCTGGCGTTTCGATCTCCGTACCTTTTCGCTGCAAATAGCTAGGATGTTCAATATCATTTAGGTAGCTATGAGCGTTCAGGCTGCCGCCAAACGGTACTGCCTGCTTAGAACGCGATTTTTTAACCTCATCAACACTCTGTCCCGGATAGGCCAAAGCATCCATGGCTTTAGCGGCTTCCTCAATAGCGGTTTCAGGCTGTGATTTATATTCCTCACCAATAATGGCGGCATCTTTAAGCTGGCCAAACTGGTCATAATTACGTTCTGGTTCAACCCGGTAAGTCATCATTTCACCGTCATAACGTGGTACCTGAACCTGTATGGCACAATCCCCGTAAACCAGCGCCCGAATATAAACCTTATCCTTCACAGTGATACCGTCCAGCCCCTTCAGGGAATAGGACAGGGATTGTTCTGATTGTGGGTGTTTAAAACCAACAGAAACATCACTACGGACGGTTCGTTCCTGCTCTTTACTGGTCATTAATGCCTGGCATACTTCGACAGAAGGTAAGAGACGCAGTTCTTCTGCTCGAATCAACTGCCACAAATCATGACGTGACACCGGTTCAGTTAATCCTCTGCGTTTTAAGCGCGTATCCTGCCCCGGAATACGATTGGCGTTATAAGCTTCCGCCCAAGATAAAGCGGCAGTATTAAGCTGAGCGATATCCTCAACGGGCTCGAAGCGCAAACGACTTTCAAACTGAGTTTCAATGATGTTGTTGGCATTCTCAACACCCCCTTTGGCACGGGCATTACCGGCTTCATGTTCCAGGTATTCAACTTCCAGATGATCAAGAAGATTCTTGATGGCACTGGAGGTGTTGGCCGAGCCTTTATCCCAGTAGATAACCTTTGGCACACCATGGAACAAGCGTCCATTCTGCTTGCTCCAGGCAAACATCAGGAACTGAAACAGCGAGTGCTGATTCTCACCGGCAGATTCGACATACCATGGTACAAACTGGGCTGAAGCACGGTCATACAGGGTGTAGCGCCATACCTTATATTTAACCTTGGCGTAGTTCTCCAGCTTGTTCTTGTAAAACTCCCGTTCCCGCATGATGTATTGCTTATTTTTCATGTAGTAAATCAGACATAAAGACGGGTCAACTTCATGAACATGATTTGGATGTAAAGCACGCAGCGCCTGAACAGGATTAGCAACCATTTGGGCCTTCACATTCATCTTACGGTCACGTAGTAAGCGATTTAACTGGCTATTTGTCACATTAAACTGGTAACCATTTTGCTCCAGCATTCCCCGTGCCGTTGTGGTAAACAACGTTTGCTTACCATTATCGCGAACAGACTCCCGACTGGTGGCACCTAAAACCACTAAGGCATCCTGCGGGACACTGGTCTGGCCTTTATCAGAGCGCGTTTTACGCTCACATTTCCAGCCACATTGTGTTTTTAAACGACGATAAATTGTTTGAGGTGGCCAACCCAGGAATTCTTGCGCCTCTTCAATGAGGCTACCCCGTTCACCGTGAGCGGCGGCATCCAGCTTTTTGGCCAGTTCAGACAGATAATTGCGAATTTCTGGATTAATAGACATAACAACACTCCACATCACATATCGTCGGTGCGAATTTCATTCACTATCTGGTCAAATCGCCCGCCAGCCACTTCTATTTCATCCGCAAACTTACTCCACAGGTCTTTATACATCTGTTTGGCCTGGGAAAGTGTCAGGACTAAAGCACCATTCAGTACCAACAAGACATTGAGAAGCGCCGGAGGAAGTTCATAAGGTGCTTCTGGGTCATAGTTTGGGTCATTCTCCATTGACTCAAACTGTAGTTTTTCCACCATATCAACATGTTGGCGTTGTTCATTGAATAACATGTCAATTTCAGCCTGAATCTTGGCTATCTGGTTTTTCAGGGGAGTAATACGTTCATCAAGAGGAATGGTTTTTAGCTCATATTTGTTGAGTTTTAAGCTGATTTCCCTTTTTTCCTCAGTAATGTCAGCATTGTGCTTTTGCAGGCTATCGTAATCTGACTTAGCCCCGTCAATTTGCTTCTTAAGTTCTTCTTTTTCTTTGGTATGTTTAGATATAAACTCTTCTGCCAGTTCAACCAGTGCTTCTTTATCACCCGCTTTGGCAACTTCGATTAATGCTGTTCGTTGATCTTCTGGCAAACAGCGATATTGGCGTAATTCTCGATAACCAGCGCCAATTCGGGAAAGATTCTCCATTGCCTCTTCACCGAAGGCATTCAGGTTAGTAAGATCTTCATCAATAGATGAACGTGAACTACCCAATAATTGACAATATTCTTCCCAAGTGCCGACAAGTCGGCACTCTTTACCATCAGGCTGAATAATGGTTTTCCCTGCTAATGCTTTGTATAACTTAGACTCTTTGACATGAGCCAATTTAGTTAAACTGACGACGTCGGCAAATTTTGCTATTGACCTAGCCATTTGCGCTTGCCCTAAAATTTGATTAGCAAGATCCCGGTCATCGTTATATTCGGTTTGAACAGTAGCCAGCATGGTAGCGGCTTCTACTGCCTCATGAGGCATATCTGCGCCTTCATGTAGTGCAACCTCATTTTTATTAGGAGTACGAGCCATAATTAATTTCCTTTCGTTAAGCGGTTAATTGATGCATCAACACGCTGTTTGGCTTCATCCAGACTGGTCAATATGGCAACTGCCTGTTGAGCCAGTTTGTGGCTAGGACGAATACGATCTGTTTCGGGGATGCGTTCAGCAAATCCGGCAGACTCTAAAATAGCCACGTATCGGGTAATATTAGGTGCTGACAGCCCTGTAGCTTTGGCCAGTTCGCCGTTAGTGAATCCAACGGCGAAGTTCTTAAGTAAAACGTTCAACACATCAAGAACCTTTTCTGCACTGGTTTTATTTTCTTTCATTACTTGTTACTCCGAGTTTTTCGACTCTGGAGGCGATATTGTTTTCTTAATAACCGAATGATTTCTAACTGATCGGCTAAAGGTTGATAGTCAACCAATTTGTTCTCATCCATGTTGTCAATAACATATTCCCAGAGGTCTACCATTGACAAAAAATAACGATTAAGAAATACATGTTCCCCATCCAATTGATTATTTCGAAAACCTCCAGCCCATAACATAGCGCCAGCAGTGAGACATAATTCAAGTGTCATGGGTGGACTATTTGCCAACCTAAAATGGTCAGGAATATAAATTTTATTTCCATCACCGCGATGATGATTAGGGCTTGGTTTGTTTCCCATATAATCCCTCTATGCCGCTGGCTTCAGGCCTAACTTAACCGCTATATCATGTGCTTTACCGTATTTGCATTTTGCAAATCCATTTAAAACCCGATAAACCTCAATTGGTTGATAACCGTTGGCTTTAGCCCAAGCGGTAAAGGTCTCTCCACGTTTTTGAAAAGCTAACTTCACTTGTTCTGGTGTCATGTTTTCCTCTCTTATGTTAAAAATATCTTTATAAGAACTTAGTAATCATTATTGTATCCAAACGAGTTAATATCAAGGGTGTTTAATTTAAATGAGTACATTTGGTGAGAGATTAAAAGAAGAACGTTCTCGATTGAGATTGAATCAAGAAGAGTTTGCTGCATTAGGGGGCGTTAGAAGAGGAGCTCAAGTGAATTATGAGAAAGATGAGCGAGCACCTGACTCCAATTATATGACCTCAATTGCGAACAATGGCGTTGACATTCAATATGTTCTCACGGGAAATCGCTCTCGTATTGAACCATTAGGTAGCACAATGAATTATGCCTCTTTAGGAAAGACAACAAGTATTGCTAAAGTAGGTAACTCTATGGATGGTTTATATAATAAATCGGAGGTTACTCCCGTACCCTTGAATAAAGAACTTCTTCATAGAATCGCAGTTATGTTGGAAAGCGCAGCCAAGCAAGCTGGTAAACGTTGGACAATGGTTCAAATGATAGATACTACTGCTCTTGTCTATAATTTCCTTATCCAGGAAGAAATCATCAATGATGAAAAAATAGAACGTACACTCAAATTGGTTGTAAATAATTAGCGATAAAGCCATTTAAGGATGCATAGATATGAGTAATTCCCAAGACAACGTTACCGATTTGGCTAATCAGCTTGCAGAGACGTTAAGCCAGCTACCTGATGATGGTAAAGAACGTCAATTAACAGTAACTATTGGTGGCAGCAACCATGGAACTGTAGTTATGGGGTCTCAGATAACGATCAATACTGAATCAAAACGAACGCGTTCTCCTGGAGAAATGCGTTCAGATGAGCTGTATGAATTAAAGAATCGTTATGTTTCAGAAATATACTCCGCTAGGAGGAAAAAATGGGTTAGCACTCCTGCGATTGTGATGCTAATGATGATGATATTTTTGGTAAGTTTATTGTTATGGTGTTTCTCACCATTACTTAGCGGCGTTCCACTCCGAGTTATATTGAGTCACCCTCCAGTCATGATCAATGAATCCATCTTGTTAATTTGGGTAATCATATTTGCTGCGTCAGCATATTTCTTTGATAAGATAAGAAAAGTCCAAGACCGCCTTATACGAAATAATAAAGAGTATATTGAATCCATTGATGTGGAGCTTAGTCGTAAAAGTTCGTGATTTTATTAATAATTGAAGCCATCTGCATATACACAGATGACGAATAAGGATATGGATTACATGAAAAAAAAGATAAGTTTGGGATTTATATTGTTGGTATTAGCTGGCTGTGGCGAGAAGGCTATGACTGCGCAAGATATAGTAGCTCAATTTAAATTAGCTGGCGTGGAGATAATGGATGTAAAAACACCTGACCGTAATCCTAAGTCACCTATACCAAATAGTTACAAAGAACATATATCATTTTCTATTCCAGAGGTTGCGCCTAAAGGTGGACAAATTTTTACCTGTGATAAAAAAGAATATTGTGATGCAATTTATTCTTATTTCGATGCATTAAAAGCTTTCGCTGGGCCTTATACTTATCAGTCTAAAAACGGTTTGGTTGTAATTCAATTAAATAGTGGTCTTACACCAGAAACGGCTGAAAAGTTGAAAGCGGTAATAATTAAATAGTAGTAAACCTGAAATATTAGAAAGCGGGAAACCGCTTTCTATCGTTATTTTGCAGCAGTACCTTCAAGACGAGATCGCAGCTCGGTTCCAGTTTCCAATCGCAAGTTGGCAGCGCAAGGCTGTAGAATACCTGGCGCGTTTTTCTGACCAATAACATCCGTCAGCGTGACCAATAATAGCAACCAGACGTCTTCCGTCATCTGGTTGTGCTGTTCGCTGAGACAGCGTTTAAACGCCGTTTCTGGTTCTTCATCAGCAAATAGGTAAAAAACAGGTTTATGCTTGTTCATCAGGGGGCCTTTAATTGTTGGAATACCGGATTAACCTGAAGCGATAATAAAACAACGCTCCTAAATAACCTTTAATAGCCATTAAAATCCCAAAACCCCGGCACCGCCTAACATGGCGGTGTCTTTTATTTTATTGGGGTTTTAATCATGTCTCTGTTCAAAACTATCCGTAGTCACCGACTACTTATCTGGGCGTTAGCCGCTGTCGTTCTTGTTGCTGTTATCGCCGTGCTCTCTCCTCAACAACTCCCTGTCACGCTGTATAAGCTGTCTCTGGTTTGCCTGGCTGCGGTGATCGGGTATCACTTAGACAGGGCGCTATTTCCTTACGCCAGCCCCGGCAGCTATCTGGTTGATAACTGGAAAACGGTCATTGGCCAGTCCGCTAATAACATGGATAAGCTAGAGCCGGAATACCCGGTGATTAATGGTTATCAGCGTATCTTTGCTGCCGTTCTGTTACGCCGGGCCATTGTGGTGACTGCGGTCATCCTTGGCGTGACATTGGGGCTATAGCCATGAAAGCCGTTATTTTGCTCATTCTGTTAATAACGGCCTGTCATCCGGTACTGGCAGCGGTACCGGGTGATGCTGCCCGTTATAAGCGAGACCTGACCCGTGTCTCCCATGCTCAATGGGGACTGGATGCACCAGTGGCTACCTTTGCCGCCCAAATTCACCAGGAAAGCCGCTGGCGTTCTGATGCCCGTTCCCCGGTTGGCGCGGTTGGTCTGGCCCAGTTTATGCCTGCTACCTCCAAATGGATTGCCGGTATCTATCCTTCTTCCCTGGGAAATAATCAGCCCTATAACCCGGCCTGGGCTTTACAGGCTCTGGTGACCTATAACCACTGGCATTACCAGCGCATCAAAGCCGATACCGACTGTGACCGTTGGGCTTTCACATTAAGCGCTTATAACGGTGGTCTCGGCTGGGTTCAACGTGACCAGAAAAAAGCCGCATCTCAGGGAATAGATTCAGGCCAGTACTGGGGGGCAGTTGAATTTATCAACGCCGGACGCAGTGCCGCCAATTTCAAAGAGAATCGTAGTTATCCAGACCGGATCATCTATCGCTGGCAACCTGAATATCAGGCGGCTGGCTGGGGGAATGGTGTATGCAATTAAGAACGGTATACCTCATTTTTAGCGTAATCGCGCTGGTACTGGGTTTCTCCCGTCATTACTACGAAAAAGGCTATTCAGAAGCGGAATTGGCTTGCGCTGAGCGTCAGACCAGCACGGCACAAAACCAGTTAAACCAGTTTGTCAAAGCCAGCCAACAGCTAGCTGCTGATGCCTATGTGGTAAGCCAGGCCGTTTCCGCCCAAATGACGGCCATCACTGTTATTAATCAGGAAAGTACCAGGGAGATCCGCTATGTGCTTAAAAACCGTGCTGATGCTCGCTGTCAGTATTCTGCTGACATCATGCAGCAACTCGATAATGCCCGACAACGAGCCAATCAGGCCGCTACCCGCGGCTTTGGCGATTCATTGTCCGCCTCTGGCACAGCCGGAAAGTAACACCGATGACGCTATTGTTATCGCGCTTAAAGAAACCTATGACCAATACGGCCTGTGTGCCGGGCGTTATGTTGAATTGCTCTACTACTTACAGGGATCAAAGAATGGATGACATTGATCGCGCTTCTGAACTGGAGACCCAGCAACGGGAACGCGCACTGGAAGCCAGAAAACAATCCAGACCAGCCGGAACGGGTTATTCACATTGTTTTGATTGTGATAACCCAATCCCGGAAGCGCGGCGAAAGGCCATACCCGGTGTAACGCGTTGTGTGGATTGCCAACAAATCCATGAAATTTGGGGACGCAAATGATTATTGAAATGAAGTTCTGGGAAGTGCTCTCCCTGTTGATTGGATTTATGGGCTTTGTCTTCGCCGCCGGGAAAATCCTGATGGCGCAGGTTGAAAAACGCCTTGATATCCGTTTTGGCGCGCTTGAAGAGGCACGAAAAGAAACGGAAACCGGCCACATGCGAATGGAACGGGAGTTTCTGGAGTTTAAGGCGACATTACCGCTTGAGTATGTCCGCCGTGATGACTTCATTCGCAGCCAGACCGTGATAGAGGCCAAGCTGGATGCACTCTACAGCCGATTAGATGCTATCGGTAAACAAAAATAGTTCGTTAGGGAGAATATTATGGATTATCAACGCCACCGTCGTGAGGCTATGCGCTGGAATATTTTACAAATGTTGTATAAATCCCGGCCTTATACCACCAATGAACAGTTTGTCCTGAATGTCATCGGTACGATTTACCCCGATGTTACCGCGCTGGAACTGCGCCAGGAACTGGATTACCTGTCTGACCGTAAAATGTTGGAACTGACCCGCCAGCCATCAGGTACCTGGTTTGCTGACCTGACCCGGTTAGGCGTTGATTTGGTGGAATATACCGTGGAATGCGGCCCTGGCATTGCCCGCCCGGTAAAATACTGGAGTGAATGATCATGGCCAGACGTAGCTCTATTGATAAATTGCCAACTGATGTCAGGCACTGGCTGGAACGCGCCCTAACCGATAATAATTTTAGCGGTTATGTCGAGTTAGAAGCGCTGATGCGGGACAAAGGCTACCAAATCAGTAAGTCCGCTATCTTCCGCTACGGTAAGAAGATTGAAAAGCGTTTTGCCACCATCAAAGCCAGCACGGAAGCCGCCAGAATCATCACTGAAGGCGCTTCAGACGACCAAGACAAACGTTCTGAAGCCATTATTGCGATGGTACAGAGTGAGCTATTCGAAACCATGATCAACCTTCAGGAAGCGGAAGAGACGGAAGATCAGGGGCAGCGGGTAAAATTGCTTTCCACTGCGGCCAAGAATATTGCCACGTTAACCCGCGCCAGCGTCAACCTGAAGCGCTACCAGTCTGATATTCGAAAGGAGATCCGGGCAGAGCTTTTACGTGAGCAGAGCGAGAATCTGGAGAAAGAAGCAAAAGCGCAGGGGTTGGATGAAAATGCGGTTCAGTTCTGGCGTGAGAAGATACTGGGGATCAAGTAATGAATGTCTATCTTGCCTGGATACTTCTGATGCTGGCCTGTTACGGGATAGGCCACCTCAGTTACTGCCTGACGTTTTATTTACTGGGTCTATTCGGTAAATATACCTCACTGTCTCGCGCTGTTAACCAGTTTGAGAAAGCGCTGAAAAAGTCAGGCTGGAATGGTAAAGACCGCATTACCCTTCACTTTAAAGATAAAGGGCAACTAATTATTGAGGTGATTGATAATGAATAACCTCAAGCCCTTATCTTCTACCTTACGCGTTGTTGAGTGGGAGGAACTGCCACCCCGCGCCCGTAATATTCCGGCCAACTTTAACCCGCTGGCTGAAGGTGTGCTGATGGCACACCAGATTGAAGTACTGAAAATAAAAGCGTCAATCATTGCCATCCCTAAAGGTCGTCGTACTGGCATTACCTTTGGTTTTAGCTTTGATGCCGTGCTGACTGCCGCTTCTCAAAAAGCCATTGGTGGTATGGATGTGTTCTATATTGGCGATACCAAAGAAAAGGGTCTGGAGTTTATTGGCTACTGTGCCAAGTTCTCCCGCGTTATTGCCGAGCAGCAGAGTACTTCCGTTTCCAGTATTGAAGAGTTCCTGTTTGAAGACCAGGACGAGAAAGGCAAAACCCGACACATTACGGCCTACCGTATTCGTTATTCTTCCGGCTACCAGATTGTGGCGCTATCTTCCCGGCCTGCAAACATTCGTGGTTTACAAGGACTGGTTATTATCGATGAAGCCGCTTTCCATCAGGATGTTCAGGGGGTTCTGGATGCTGCCACCGCGTTATTGATTTGGGGTGGTCGTATCATCGTTATCTCTTCTCATAACGGCAAAACCAATTCGTTTAACCAGTTTGTTAACGATATTGAAAACGGCTTATATGGGGCTGATGCCGTGGTTTACAGGGTTACCTTTGATGATGCTGTTGCCAATGGGCTCTATGAACGCGTTTGTTTCATGAAGGGAGATGAAGCAACACTTGAAGGGAAACAGACCTGGTATACCCGCATCCGTAACGCCTATGGCCCCCGTAAAGCAGCGATGCGTGAAGAACTGGACGTTATCCCCCGCGATGGTAACGGTGTTTGTATTCCGGGTGTCTGGATTGAAAACGCCATGCCACCAAACTCTGATCGCGTTGTTCTGCGTCTGACGCTGGATGATGACTTTGCCCGGAAATCCAACGAAGAACGGAAGTCTTTTGCTGAAGACTGGATTAAGCGTTATCTCGATCCGGTTATCGCCCGACTGGATAAAAACTTACGTTATTCCTTTGGTGATGACTTCGCCCGACATCGTGACTTTTCCTCCATTTTGCTGATGGTCACGTTACCAAACCTCTATCGTGATGTGCCTTTAATTATTGAAATGCACAAGGTACCCACCCGCCAACAGGAACAAATCCTCTGGTATTTGCTCCGGGCCATACAGCGTTTTTCTGGTGCGATGGATGCCACCGGCCCCGGTCAGACACTGGCGGAATATACTGCTGATGAGTTCGGTCATGACCGTGTGGCTCAGGTGAGTTTGAGCCGGAGCTGGTACGGTACCTGGATGCCAAAAGTTATCCAGGGATTTGAAGACGGGGTTATCACCTTACCGGCTGACGACAACGTTAAGCAGGATATCCATTCCATTGAAGAGATTGATGGTATTCCCATGCTCTCATCCGTTCGTAAGGAAGACCTGAAAGACCCTGAACTCTATCGGCACGGGGATACGGCCATTGCCCTGGCATTAGCCTGGTATGCCTCCATTGAGATGAATAAAGGCCCGGTCAGGGCATCCTCTCGCGGTACGCGGGCCAGTAATCAATTGTTAAAAGGATACCGATAATGAGTAAAGGTATTTGGGTTAGCCCCAATGAGTTCGTCTCTTTTGCCGAGCTTAAAAGACCATCAAAAGAAGTCATTGCTACCCGTTCGCGGGTCAATGGCTCTCTGGGTATCACCGGTGCATTACCGAACCCCGATCCTGTTTTACGTAAGATGGGTAAAAGCATTCAGGTTTACCGTGATTTGACCGCTGACGCGCATGTAGGCGGTTGCGTTCGTCGCCGTAAGTCTGCGGTTCTGGCACTTGAATATGGATTTGACCGGGAAAGTGCCAGTGCGCCGGTGTCCGATTTTATCGATAAGGTTTTTGCAAAACTGCGGATGAGAACCCTCATCAGTGAAGCACTGGATGCGCCGTTATATGGCTACACCCCACTGGAAGTCATGTGGGAAGATATTGATGACAGGATAGTTCCCGTTCAGGTTGTGGCCAAACCCGCTGAATGGTTCTTTTTTGATGATGAGAACCGCCTTCGGATGCGTACCAAAGATAACAAAGACGGTATTTTACTGCCCGAACGTAAGTTTATTCTGGTGCGCCAGGATGCCACTTATGAGAACCCGTATGGCATTGCTGACCTGAGTCGCTGTTTCTGGCCAACCACGTTCAAGCGTGGCGGTTTTGAGTTCTGGCTGAAGTTCACCGAGAAGTACGGTAGCCCGTTCCTGGTCGGTAAGCATCCCCGTAATACCCATAATTCTGAAGTAGACGCGCTACTGGATAGCCTGGAAGCGATGGTTCAGGATGCGGTAGCGGCTATTCCTGATGATAGTTCCATTGAAATCCTTGAAGCCGCTGGCAAAGGCAGTAGCGCCGATATTTACGAGCGCTTAATGATGTTCTGTCGTTCTGAAGTCAGCATTGCTTTAACCGGTACTAACCAGACAACGGAGGCCGACACCACCAACGCCATTGCTCAGGCCGGTTTAACCGTCTCTGAAGATATTCGTGATGCGGATGCTGAGTTAGTATCAGAAGCCATGAACACCTTAGCCCGGTGGACGGTAGAGCTGAACTTCTCTGAAGATGAGAACGTGCCGGTCTGGTCAATGTGGTCACCGGAGACCATTGATAAAACCCTGGCTGAGCGTGACCAGATACTAAAAACGGCGGGCGCTAACTTTACCAATGCGTATTTCATGCGGGAATACAACCTGAAAGAAGGCGACCTGGGCGAACAACTCCCACCATCCGCAGGAATGGGTTATCCGTCATTTGCTGAGAACCCCCAAAAACATGACCCGATTAAAGCCGCTGCTGACCAGCTCAGCCGGGAGACACAACCCATTGTTGATGGCTGGTTGGAGCGTATCCGCTACTTCGCAGAGAAATCAAAAAGTATGGAAGAGCTTCAGGAACGCTTACTGGAAGAGTTCGATAATCTGCCTGAAGAGGAATTGGCTCAGGCCATGGCCAGTGCCTTTACCGCCATTAACCTTCAGGGACGCGATGAGGTGAATCATGGCCATTAGAGGCGCGTTTAACCAGCGATTTGATAAGCAGAGCGATTATTTCCGCCAGAAGTTAGCGATACCCAGCGAACGTTGGGATGATATTTCCAGGGAACAGCACGATCATGGTTTTATTGTCGCCGGTGCCATGAAGGCCGACCTGGTTAATGACCTGAAAAAAGCGATACAAACCGTGATTGATGACGGCAAAAGTATCCAGTGGTTCCGCAAGAACTTTGATCAGGTTGTCGAGAAGCAAGGCTGGAAAGGCTGGACGGGTGAAGACAGTAAAGCGGGTAAAGCCTGGCGTACTGAGGTGATTTATACCCAGAACCTGAAATCATCCCATGCGGCAGGCCGTTATGCTCAACTGACTGACCCGGATGTGTTAGCAGAGCGTCCCTACTGGCGCTATGTTCACCGTTCTGTGATTAATCCCAGAGAAGAACACGCCAGATGGCATAATCTGGTACTCCCTGCCGACGATCCGTTTTGGGATGAGCATTATCCTCCGAACGGCTTCGGGTGTAATTGTATCGTTGAGTCCTGTAGTGAACGGGATTTGAAAAGACTGGGTAAAACCGGCCCGGATACAGCCCCGGCCCGAAAAACTCAGCTTTATACCGATACCAATACCGGTGAACAACGTCTGGTTCCTGAAGGGGTGATGCCCGGATTTGACTATACCCCCGGTAAGAGCGCCACCCAGAACGCGCTGGCAGCCAATAAGCAGAAACTCAATACTCTGGATTCAGCCATTGCCAGGAAGAACGTCGAAAAGCTGATTAACTCTGATGTGTTCCTGTCGTTCTATAATGGTCGCCTGAAGGGTGAGTTTCCGGTGGCTGTAATGGACAGTAAGCAGATGGCTGAACTTGCCGTAAAGAGCCCGGTACTGACCTTAAGCCGCCAGACCATCATGAAGTTACGTACCCAACACCCGGATTTAAGCCCGTTAGATTTTCGTCAACTCCAGACCCAACTGGATAGTGCCCGGTGGCAAATGACTGGGCAAGGCGAAAAGCAAACGGCAGTAAGCCTTGCGGGTAAGTTATGGCAGGTTATTGCCAAGCCTACCGCCTCCGGTATTTACATTGACATGGTTCAGGCATAGTAATGGCTACAATTACCGTACAACTCGACAGTGCGCCGGTTAACCAGCTACTGAGCCAAATTGAACAGGCGGGTTTAGACCTGACACCGGTATTTAAAAATATCGGTGAAATCCTGTTAAACAGTACCCGCCGCCGTTTTGAAGTCGGTATGGGGCCGTTGGGTGAGCAATGGGCGACAAACAGCCCGGTCACGCTGGCGAATAAGCGTGATCCCCGTCCATTGATTGGGGATACGCGCAGCCTATCAACCCAGATTAGCTATACGTTTGATGCCGACCATGTTCTGCTGGCCTCGTTGAT
Source organism: Limnobaculum allomyrinae (assembly GCF_016649425.1). Classification (GTDB taxonomy): domain Bacteria; phylum Pseudomonadota; class Gammaproteobacteria; order Enterobacterales; family Enterobacteriaceae; genus Limnobaculum; species Limnobaculum allomyrinae. The sequence goes on along the minus strand of NZ_JADRCR010000019.1, from coordinate 17,696 downwards.
GGAGTATGGTGGCACTCAGCATTTTGGGGCTAAAAAAGGTCAATATGGCCAGACCCGACATGGTGTACCTTTGCCCTGGGGCGATATTGAAGCCAGACCATTCATTGGCCTGTCACCTGAAGACGAAGAGGATATTCTGGACCTGTTGGAACGGTATCTTGCCCGTGCAGCCGGAACGATGGATTAATCGCGCTGAGTTCAATTTTAGCCAATGAGTGGGCTCATGGGTTGTATTTCTTCCATTAATCGCGTAAAACCGCTTTATAAAGATTTACAGCCCATTAATATTGTCCTTTATCCCCTGAGTACTTTCATTTTCCCTCAATGCTGTTCTTTAACGTCGATTAAAATCGCACTTCCATAAATTTTGACATCGTAGCCATGACTAACAACAACATGGTGAACCTGAATGTCAAAACTGATCCATATCTTTAAGCCTGGTACCCATCAACCGATGGAAGGCGATCCTATTTCTTTCACCCTGAAGGATTTTGAAGCCACGGCACGAGCCTACCGTATGGATGTTCATGAAGCGCCATTGGTCGTTGGTCACCCGAAAGACAATTTCCCTGCCTATGGTTGGGTAAAACACATCATTGCAACACCGGAAGGCCTGTTCGTCGAACCGCATCAGGTTGATGCTGAGTTTGCTGAACTGGTCGACGCTGGCCGCTATAAGAAAATCTCCCCGTCATTCTATGAACCTGATGAACCCTGTAATCCCGTGCCGGGGGTGTATTACCTGCGCCACGTTGGGTTTCTGGGTGCTGTTCCTCCATCAGTAAAAGGACTGAAGCCGGTTGAATTTGCAGACAGTGGTCAGGGTATTGTGAGTTTTAACGAAAATATCAATGAGGATACCAATATGGCTGATGCAGCTAACCCAACGGATAAAAAAGGTTTACTGGCACGTCTGGTGGCTTTTCTGACCAAAGAGCTGGGTGAGGACAAGGCCGCTGAAATCATTTCAGAAGAAGGCGCTCAGGCAATTGCCGTGGCTGTGAGTGATGCCGCACCTGAAGCGGTTAAAACCGACCTTCCACCGGATGCCAGCGCCGATGAAATTCTGCCTGAAGTCGCCGCTCAGTTAGTCGCCGTATCGGAGGAAAACCAGCGACTGAAGGCCGAAAACGAAGAGCTTCTGGAGCAGGCGGAAGAACTGGAAATTGACGGTGAGAGCGCGGACTTTGCTGAAGTTATTCGTCGTAAGGTTAAACCAAGCCACCGGGCAGCCGTTCGCGCCATGATCAAGGCCGCATCGAAAAAGCGCGGTACCAGCAAGCTGGACTTTAGCGAAAACGGTAAAAGTAAACCGCTTGCGCCAGCTATCCAGGCATTTATTCGTTCTTTACCGGACGTGGTGGATTTTAGTGAGGTGGGCCGAAAAGGTACCGCCCCTAAAAACACGACTGTTAACCCACTACTGGCTGACGCAGAACGCCGCGCCAGCCGTAATAAGTAGGAGCACCTTAAATCATGGCTACTTTTAACGAACCAAAAGTATTAAGCGATGTTCTGCTGGTCGAAGTAAAACCGGGTTGGACGAAAGACCGGGGAATAATTGCAGCAGGTAACAAATATGAGCTGGGTACCGTTATGGCCAAAGTCTCCGGTAAATATTATGCCCTTGATTTAGCGGGTACGGGTGCGGCAAAAAAAGCCGTAGCGGTATTGGCACAACATATCGATACCACGGCTGGCGAACGTCCGGGAGCGGTGATTGCCCGTGGTGCCGTAGTGGCCATTGATGGTCTGGTATGGCCTGACGGTGTGACTGATGCACAAAAGACCACGGCATACACCGAGCTGGAAGCGCTGGGCATTATTGCCAGAGAGCAGCTTTAACCCCTGTTTAGCCACTTAAAGCAAAAAGGAAAAAGAGAATGAATTTAGAAGATATGTTTACCGTTACCACGCTAACGGCAGCCATCAATAAAATCCCAACCATCCCGACCCGTGCAGGTGAATTGGGTATTTTTGAAGAAGAAGGGATTGCTACTACGTCCGTTGTGATTGAAAGCCGTGATGGTCGTTTATTCCTGGTCAAGAATATTGGCCGTGATGAAGACCCAACGCCGGTTAAAAACAACAAGTCCAAACGCCGTACGTTTGAAACCACCCACTTACCGGCCTCCGCTCAGTTGTTACCGTCTGACCTGCAAAACTTTAATTCTTTTGGCGACAACGATGCTACCGACTATCAGGCACAAACCATCAATAACAAGCTGGAAACGATGAAAAACAGCCTGGAAGTGACCCGCGAATTCCAGCGTATCGGTGCCTTGTGTGGTCGTATTCTGGATTCGGATGGCTCGGTGATTTATGACCTGTATAAAGAATTTGGCGTAACACAAAAAAGCATTATCGTACCGCTGAGCGCAGACGATACCAATGTCCGTAAACTGTTAATGGATGCCAAACGCCACAGTGAATCCAAGCTCACCGGCGCACTGGTGACCGGGTATAAGGCGTTCTGTGGTAAAGACTGGTTTGATGCCTTCGTTGATCATCCTAACGTACAAAAAGCCTATGCCAACTATCAGGAAGCCGCCGATCGCCTGGGTGGTGATATGCGTAAAGGCTTTACCTTCGGTGGTATTGAGTTTGAAGAGTATAACGCCACGGTCTCCAAGCAGAACTTCCTTCCGGCCGATGTTGCACGGGTATTTCCTATCGCCAAAGGTGGTGTTTATAAGATGTATAACGCCCCGGCGAACTATAACGAAACGGTCAATACCATTGGCCTGCCGCACTATGCCAAAGCGGAAGAGCGCAGCATGGGTAAAGGCTGGGATTTGGAGGCTCAGGCTAACCCGCTGGCTATCTGTACCTATCCCGAAGCCCTTGTTGAACTGAAAATGAGTTAAGGAAGCCACCATGCGCTACTGCACACTGAACGATTTAGAACGGGCCGTTCCCCGGCAAACCCTCATCTGGTTATCCAATGACGATCCCGCTGCGGAAAGCTATGACCCGGTTGTTCTGGAGGATGCGATTAACTACGCGGAAGAGTTGGCAGACGGTTATTTAGTCTCCCGTTATCCACTGCCGTTATCTTCCGTTCCAACCATCGTTCGTGATGCAGTAGCGTACCTGGCACGTTATTGGTTGTATCAGCGCCGCCCTGAAGGGGCCATGCCTGAAGCGGTCAAAGATGGCAAAAAGGATGCTCTGGATACCCTCAGCCAAATCCAAAAAGGGGCTATTTCTCTTAATGTGAAAATAGCGGATACCGTCGCTGAAGCCAAAGAGCCTGGTGTATTTAAGGTTTCCGCCTCTAAACGCTTTTGGGGAAGTAAGCTCCTGGAGAAATGGCGATGAGTATCACCCTTGATGTTCTTGATGCTGTTTTGATTCGCCTGAAGGACGCTCACGGAAAAGCGCTGGCCATCGAGTACTTTCCTGAGCAACCCGCCAGTTACCGGTTAAACCATGCCGTTGGCGCAGTGCTTATCAGCTATTCCAAAAGCAACTTTAACAATGTTGAGGCGTTAGACAGTACCTGGATGGCCAGAGATATGACCATTCCGTTAACGCTGATGTTTCGCCAGCTTCACGGTAAAAAAGGTGTGATTGCCTACCTTGACCACCTGCGTGAAACCCTGACCGGCTGGACGCCTCCCCATTGTGATACTGCTTTAAAGCCTGTCAGTGAAATCTTCCTGGCGCAGAACGCCGGTATCTGGCAATACGCACAGGATTTTAATACCCGGATTAACCAAATACAGGTTTCCAACGACATCCCCCCTCACTTACGTTATGAGGATTACTCATGAAATTAATTCCCTATCTCTATCACGGGCCACAAAGCAGCGTCACGGTACGCATCATTGGCTCGAATAAGGAAGAGCAGGAACTGGAGGTTGTACTCTATCCTGGTCGTGAAGTTTCTCTTCCTGAAAAGCATGACTATACCGAAGCGTTACTGGCTCAAAAGCTGTTAACACTCCCTCCAACTACTGCAAAGCTTGTGAAAGCTGATGTGAAAGCCAAGGAGCAAAAAGACGATGGCCGCTAACTTTTTACACGGCGCTGAAACCCTTGAGGTTGAGTACGGGCCACGGGCTATTCGGGTGGTGAAATCCGCCGTTATTGGATTAATCGGAACCGCGCCAACTGGCCCGATTAATGAATTAACGTTATGTCCATCTGAGAATGCCGGAGCTCAATTTGGGCCTCGTTTAAGCGGTTTTTCTATCCCTAAAGCCCTTAAAGCCATTTACGATCATGGTGCCGGTACGGTTCTGGTGATTAACGTACTTAACCCGGAAATCCATCAAACGGAAGCAACGGGTATTACTGTAACGTTTGGTATCAACAATCGGGCTATGTTACCCCATGCCGCCATTATCTCCGCCAAAGTGAAAACGGCAGAGACCACTTATGTTCAGGATACGGATTACACCCTTAACCTGGTTACCGGAGAGCTGGTTCGCCTGACTACTGGCGCTATTCCAGCCAGAGCAACGGTTACGGTAGAATATATATATGCCGACCCGTCGAAGGTCACCCCAGCAGATATTATTGGGGCCGTTGATGCTGCTGGTCATCGGTCGGGTATCAATGCGCTGGAAGATGCCTATAACCTTTATGGCTTTTTTGCCAAGCTACTGATTGCTCCTGGCTTCAGCACATTAAACAGCGTAGGTACTGAGCTGATTTCTGCCGCTCATAAATACGGTGCCATGGCGCTGATTGATGCGCCGGTAGGGACAACGCCAAGCCAGGCTATCAGTGGTCGCGGCCCGATGGGTACCATTAACTTTGCCACTTCCAGCGAACGCGCCATTCTGTGTTATCCCCACCTGAAGGTTTACGACTCAGCCACGGACAGTATCCAACTGGAGCCCATGTCTCAGCGCCTGGCAGGATTAATGGCAGCGAAAGACCTTGAGCGTGGTTACTGGTGGAGTCCGTCCAATACGGAGTTTAAAGGTATCGTTGGTTCTGAACGTTCGTTGTCTGCGCGTATTGACGACCCTAACAGTGAAGTCAATCTGCTTAATGAAAACGGGATTGTGACGGTATTCAACAGCTTTGGTACCGGTTTGCGTTCCTGGGGGAACCGTTCCGCCGCCTGGCCATCGGTAACGCATATGAAGAACTTCATTTCCGTTCGCCGGGTGAAAGACATTGTGGATGAGAGTATCCGCTATTCCTCCCTTCAGTTTATCGATATGCCCATTACTCAGGCGGTCATTGATGCCATTGTGGAGTCGGTTAACCAGTTCCTGAGAAAGCTGATTGGCGATGGTGCGCTGTTAGGTGGCGAATGCTGGTATGACCCTGAGCGTAACCCACAAACCCAACTGGAGCTGGGGAATGCCCTGTTCCAATATAAATTAACGCCACCACCACCGATGGAGCGGATCACCTATGAATCCGAAATTACCGGTGAGTATCTGGCCACCCTGAAAGGAGGTAACTGATTATGGCGGGTTTTCAAGCGCACAGAATTAACAATGCAGGCGTATACCTGGATGGGAATAGCTATCTGGCTAAAGCGCAGGAGATTGATTTAGGCAGCCTTAAAACGGTGATGTCTGATTTTAACGGACTGGGATTAATCGGTGTTGTTGAACTGCCGGACGGTTTTGAAAAAATCGAAGGGAAGATTATCTGGAACTCCTTATACCAGGATGCGGTTTCTAAAATCGCCTCACCGTTTACCTCTATCTCGTTACAGTGCCGTAGTCAGATAAATGTCCATACCAGCCAGGGACGGGTTGATGAGTTACCACTTGTTACACTGATGACAGTGACATTCAAAGAGTATCAGTTGGGTAGTTACAAACCGCGAGAAGCGACAACATTTGAAACACCTTTTAGCGCAACATCCATTCGGCAACTGGTGGGCGGAAAAGAAACCGTGATGCTGGATGTTCTGTCAAATATCTACCGGGTGGACGGTAAAGATCAACTGGCAAAATACCGTTCCAATATCGGCCAATAATTAACGTCCTTTACATTCTGTTTTCATCATACCCGGTAACATGTGTTGCTGGGTATTTCTTTAACCTCCGCTAAAATCCCTTTCCATTCATCATCTAGAGAATGAAGGCTCACGAATTTTTTAAATCATCGGGAGCCCCAAAATGTCCAAGAACACCAATTTCCTTGTTAATACTGATATCACTTTATTAGAACCGCTGACGCTGGGAACCGGCGAGACACTCACTAAGCTAACCATGCGTGTCCCACGTCGAAAAGATATGAAAGAAGCCCAGCGACACAGTAAAGACCAGGTTGAATCTGAGACCTTTTTATTTGCGTTGCTCACCGGTTTAACGATGGAAGATATCGACCAACTCACACTGGCTGACAGTGCGGAGATATCAAAAACCTTTCGCCGCCTATGTGGAGAATCTGCCGACCAGTCCTGAAAACTTACAGTCGGTTGATGAGTGGTTGGCGTTGGAGTTCAAATTTTCACCCTCCGATATCGACAACCTGAGTTTTGTAGATGAGTACTGGCGCTGGTTTGAACTTGCACAGGAACGAAATAACCAGCGTATAGCAGCAACAAAGGGATAAAATAGTGAGGCGTTATGAGTAATACAATCTCTGTTGGGTTACGACTGGGGGCTGTGCTGGATAACGCCTTTACTTCTGTTTTTGGCAGCGCCAGCTCAACGGTTAGCCGCCTTGGTCGCACCACTGAACTCCTTTCACAACGGCAACAACGCCTGGGTCAGATAATGAGCCGGGCTTTATCGCATCCTACCCGAAACGTCCAGCAGCTCCGTAACCACTATGAGCGCCTGGGCCAGTCGCTAGACCGCCTGAAAGCCAAACAAAACAGTCTTAACGCGGCCATGGCCAAACAAAAAGCCCTGGGAGACCAGCGTCAGGCGTTAGGCGGCGAAATGATGGGTACAGCAGCTACCGCTTGGGCGAACGCCAGATTAGTCCGGGAGAGTGTGGGCCGTAGCGCCAACTTTCAGGACAGTTTACGCGATGCCCGGATTAAGGGCACCCTCAGTGCTGAAGATGAAGGTCAGATAGGAAAAATCATCCGGGATACGCTTAAGAATAAAAGCACAACTCAGGATCATATGGAACTATCAAATGGTATAGGCCAATTGGTTGAGGGAGAAGCTAGCCTGGAAGAAATTCGGGGATATGCACCATTACTGGGTAAGGCTGTTACTGGTTTACGGATAAGTATGGATGACGGCGCGGCCACGTTCCTGGCATTAAGAGATATGGGAATTGATGGTGAAGAAGGTATGCGCCAGGCATTGGATCAGCTTATCTGGTCAGGTCAACAAGGCGGCTATGGTATGGCCAATCTGTTTAATGCCATCGGCCAACTAGGGGATGACATTAAAACCAATAAGTTGGGTATTGATTCTCTGGGCGATATTGCCGCCACCTTACAGATTGGTGATGGCATCATGGGGGCTGAAAATGCCATGGCCGGTCTTAAAGGCTGGCTGAAAGAAATGAATACCGACAAACGCGCAGCAGCTTTTTCCAGTGCCTATAAAACCATTGATCCCAACGCAGAGTTTGATTATCAGGCTTCCATGAAAAAAGCCGTGGCCAATGGTTACAGTGAATTTGAAGCCAGTATGAAGATTGCCAGTGGATTCCTTGAAAAGCGACTGGGATCTGCGGGTATGGCGGAGATGGACAAGTACAAAGGAAATATTGAAAAACAAGCTGAGCTAATGGAAAAATTTGGCCTGTCTGAAATCTTTAAGGACAGTAACCAAATCAATATGGTACTGGGCTACCGCCAGAATAAAGACGAGTTTGACCGTATCCGTGAAGGAGGTAAATCCAGTGGAGAGTCTACTGACACCCTTCAGAAAACCGCCGATTTACGGATGGACTCGCCGATTGAAAAATTTAAATCTCTGGCAAATACCCTTAAAGAACTCTCAATTACTGTCGGTGATGCGTTATTACCGCCGGTATTACAACTGGTCGATACCGTTCAGCCTATCCTCGGTAATATTACAGAATGGATTGCAGCCAACCCCAAACTGGTGGTGGGTTTAGTGGGTGCAGCCACGGCAATCGTGGGTTTGAAAGTGGCTACCCTGGGCGCGTCCTGGGGTATGAATTTCTTTATCAAATCCCCCATGGCCGCGCTCAATGTTGCCCTGAAAAACAGCAGCGCCAAACTGGAGCTATTCCGGGCTAAGATGTTGCTGGGCTCCGCTACCGGCAGCAAGTTTAGTACGGTTTTTCCTGGTATCGCTGCCTCTGTTACCACCCTGGGTAAAGTCTTCGCCAGCGTGGGCCGTATGATGTTTTTAAGCCCCATTGGATTGGTGATTGGTGGTATTGCTGTTGCTGCCTTACTTATCTATAAATACTGGCAACCCATCAAGGCGTTCTTCAGTGGTGTATTTGAAGGTATCGCGGAGGCCGTTGAGCCGATTGGTGCGACATTCAGTGAAGTTTTTGGCCCGGTTGGTGAGCTATTTCAACCCTTAGTGGGATGGATTTCACAAGCCTGGGATTGGGTCACTAAACTCCTTGAACCGGTAAACTCTACGGCTGAAGAACTTGAAGGTGCGAAAAATGCCGGTAAATCATTTGGCCGGGTTATCGGTCAGGCCATTAACATTCTTCTGATACCGCTGAAGACGGCTTTAAAGCTCATTGGCTGGGTAACAGACGGTATTAAAAATGGGTTTGCCTGGTCACCGATGGAGACAATTAAAAACGCCTGGAGTGGTGTGACCGGATGGTTTGGTAGCACCTGGGACACTATCACCGGCTCTGTCAGTACCGGTATTCAAAACGCCTCAGACAATATTACCGCCTGGTCACCACTTTCTATTTTCAAGAACATCTTCAGCAGTGTATTGAACTGGTTTGGTGTGGAGTTACCCACCTCGTTTACGTCAATGGGCCAGGCCATTCTGGACGGTCTGATTAACGGGATTACCAGTAAGGCCACCGCCGTTAAAGAGTCCATCATGAATGTGGGAAGCTCTGTCAGCGGCTGGTTTAAAGAGCAATTAGGCATTAACTCCCCCAGTCGTGTGTTTATTGGTTTTGGTGAAAATATTTCTGAAGGTGCCGCTATTGGTATCAATAACCAATCCGAGCTTGTGGGTAAAGCGGCATTAGACCTGGCTTCAGCTACGGATGTCAAACTGGCCAGCCCGTCAATAGTCCCGCCGAATCTGTTAAATAACCATGTCCCCAATATTCAGCCACCAGGTCAGGATGCCATCCGCGCCCAACAGTTTGCTAATCAGCCGTCAGGGATGGTTGTGACCTATGCCCCTCACATTACGGTTAAAGGCGGTGCTGATGTCGCCGCTGAAGTAAATCGTGCATTAAGAATGAGCTTTAGCGAGTTTGAGCGCCTGATGAAAGAGTATGAGCACCGGGCCAACCGAAGCGCCTATAAGGGAATTGATAAATGAAAACGTGGGCTATTTTAGGTAATTTCTCGTTTGATATTGTAAGCAGCCCCCATTCCTATGGTCAGCGTTCTGCAACCTCCTGGGCTGAGCACTCGCTTATTCAGGGAAAACCCAAACTGGAATTTATGGGGGATGAACTGGATGAAATCACTCTGGAAGTTCTCTTTCATAACCATCTGGTAAAAACGGAAACCCAGTTACGTTTATTACGTGAAGCCAAAGCCCGGCATGAACCCATGGCACTGGTCATGGGCGACGGTGAGTATAAAGGCCCTCATGTTATTACTAACCTGGATACCAACATTAATACTACGACGGCGGGAGGCCGCACCCGTTCCGCTACCGTCACCTTGACCCTGAAAGAATACACCGGTGAGTTTACCCGGCCCGTATCCGGCGAAGGCTTACTGGATTCGTTGCTGACCTATGTTGATGCCAAAACAGGTACCAACTTAAAAAATATGGCTCAACAGGCGGTAGGTTATGCCAAAACAGCCATGAACGTGATTAATGCCGGTATTGATGCCTACCATGAAATTAAAGAAAACCCGCTTTCTGTGCTGGGTGCTGTCGCTGAGCTGTCTTCCATTGCCGGTCAGGCTATCGGCCCCCTGGAGCAATTATCTTCGTTATCCGGGGTATTAATGGAAGGTCAGGAACTGATTGATGCCGGAAGTCAGGCACTGAATGAGGTTCGTCAGGCGGTGGATTATCTGAAAGACAATAGTCTGGGCTCAGTGATGGAAAGAGTTGATGCCGCCGCGGGTTGTATGGGGAATGCTTCTGAAGCCTTAAACAGTGCCAGCCAAAACGCTCTGATGTTAAGTGTGGGTGTGGCCACCAGGAGAATATTATCATGAGCCAGCTATACCGGTTTCATATCACTAAAGACGGTGAACGTTGGGATCAACTGGCCCATCGGTATTATGGTGATAGTTATCTTTACCCCCAGATTATTGCCGCTAATCCTCATGTGGCCATCACGGCCACGTTTGAAGCCGGGCTGACGATTGCCATTCCCTTACTGGACATTCAACCCACTTCAGCAGGAACGCCGCCATGGAAGTAATTAAACCTCTTATCCCAGTCTCTGATTATCGTTTGTTATATGAGAAAAACGATATCAGTAATGAGCTGGCTGACTATCTGTTATCCATCAGCTATACCGATTATCTCAGTGGCCAGTCCGATGAACTCGCCATTGAATTGGAAAATATTGATGGTCGCAGGTATGGCGAATGGTATCCCGGCCAGGGGGATGAACTGACGTTTGAATTGGGCTGGTTGGGAGAAGAGCGCCGCCAGATAGGTGTTTTTGAGATTGTGGATATCAACTTTCAGTTTTCGCCCGGTACGGTGACCATTACCGCCCAGGCTGTTGGTATAAAAAACTCGGTGAGAACAAAAGCCGCCCATGCTTATGAAAACATGACGCTGGATAAGGTAGCCAAGCAAATTGCCGATCGTCAGGGGCTCACTTTGGTGGGTGCGATTGAACCTATCGCACTGGATCGTTTAACTCAGCAAGAATCCGATATTGAGTTTTTGAAGAAACTGGCGGATGAATACGACTATGCCTTTAAGATTGACGGGAATAAGCTGGTCTTTCATGCCATTTCAGAATTATCCCTTCTTGACAGTGTTGTCACATTTAAATTAACGGATATTTCTGGTGGCCAGATCCGCGATCAGATTAAGCAGGTTCCTAAAGCCGTAGAGGTCAAATCTCATGATCCGGCCACCAAAAAAACCGTTATCTATGATGTCAAAAACGAAGGTATGACGGCTAAAGATTCCAGCGTCAGTAAATCGACAACCAGCCCGGATACGATTAAAACCTCCAGTCGTTCATCATCGCCTGAAGTCGCTACGGCGAAAGCACAAGCTGAACTGGCCAAGGCAAACCGCGAAAGAACCACGGGGAATATTGATTTGATGGGTAACCCGTCCTATCTCAGCGGTAATACCATCACGCTGGAAGCCGGTGGCGAGTTAAACGGGGATTACTTAATTCAGGCCAGCCAGCATACCTTAGACCGTTCCGGGGGATGGAATACCCGCCTGGATATCTGCCGCATCCGGGAGGCGGATATTGTCTCCGTCAAAGCAGAGAAATCCGGTCAATCCAAAACGGGCGGTGCTAAATCTGGCTCTAAAAAGAAAGTGGTTATCTATGACGTTCAGAACGGAAGGATGGGACAGAAATGAATCTGGAATATGGTACCGTTACGGCCTGGAATGCGAAAACCTGCCGGATTCGTGTGGAACTGCATGAAAGTAGTCTTCCTTCATACTGGTTACAGGTTCCACAGGGATACAGTAAATCCTCAAAACGCCGTTGTCCTGTTGAATTAGGGACACAGGTAGCCATTCTTCTAAAAGAGAACGGCGTTGATGGCGTGTTGTTAGGCGCTGTGTATTCTGAAGCGGAGCCGCCGCCAATGACTGATGACGATACGGATTATATTGACTATAAGGATGGTACTAAGGTTTCTTATTCACCTTCAGAGCATCACCTGGATCTCAATATTGCACAGGGAACGGTCAGCATCACTGCCCCGGCTGGCGTAATTATCAACGCCAGCGCCGGTGTGACCATCAATACCGCTTCCGGCGTGGCTATTCATGCCAGCGAAGGGACAACACTGAATGGAAACCTGACCGTTAACGGGACAATAGACGCCACCGGTGATGTTACCGCCAATGGTATTTCGCTGATAACACATCCTCATTCCGGTGTTAAACAGGGTAATGATGACAGCGGCCCACCCAAATAATCTTTTTAACCTTCATTAAAATCAGTATTTCCCCAACTGGCTATCATGGCCAGTATGAAAACACTCAACACCATCACCTCCGCACACTGGCAACCAGAACTGGGTCATCCCGGTTCTGTTGTTGAGGGGTTATCCGATATTGGTCAGGCTATTCAGGTGATTTTGCTTACCCCAAAAGGAAGCGATCCACACCGGCCTGATTTTGGAACCAACAACCATCACTATCTGGACTGGCCAACCAATATCATCACGCCTTACCTGGTACGTGAATCCATTGAGGCCATTCAGCGCTGGGAAACCCGTATAACCGTTATCCAGGTCAATATTGATATTGAAGGATCCACGGTAGCCGTACGGGTTGTCTGGAAAGTGGCGGATGGTGTCCCAACAGAGAGCAAGGTGGAATATGAGCGAACTGGCACCACCTGAGTTTGTCAGAATTGACCCTCAGGCCATAGAGCAAGACCTGATAGCCCGATATGAATCCAAATCGGGCAAAAAACTTTATCCCGCTCAAATTGAACACCTATTTATTAATGTGATTGCTTACGCTAAAGCCCGTGCTTTGGCCAAAGTGCAACACACCGGTGAACAGATGCTTCCCCGCTTCAGTGAAGCGCCGATTATTGATTACCTGGCGGAGTTAGTCGGCGTTGTTCGGCTACCGGCACAGCCTGCCCGTTGTACATTACGTTTCGAACTGGAGAGCGTAGCACCGAAGGATATTTTTGTTCCTATGTTTACGCGTGTAACGAATGATGATGGTTCCGTGGCCTTCAGTACTGACCTCGATATAACTATCAGCAAAGGCACATTATTTGCCGATGTTACCGCAACCTGTAGTGAAGCTGGCCAGACAGGTAATGGTTACTTACCCGGAAAAATTCATCGTTCAGAGCGTATTCTGGATGCGGGATTATCCGTCAGTAATATCAGTACCACGGTGAATGGCGATGATGAAGAAAGCACGGAAGCCTTGCGTGAGCGGATGATTCTGGCTCCTGAAGGTTATACCAGTGCCGGAAGCTATGGAGCCTATAAGTTTCATGCGCTCTCTGTACACCAGTCCATTATCGATATCATCATTCTTGGGCCTGATATTGATGAACGTATTCCTGCTGGCCAGGTCTGGGTTTATCCATTAACCAAAGATGGTCTCCCCTCAGCTGAGCTATTACAACTTATTGAAACCCGTTTGAATGCCGAGAAAAAACGGCCTATCAATGACAAAGTATTAGTCAAGGTACCGGAGATAGTGGAATTCAGTATTTCGGCAGAACTGACCTTATACCGCACGGTAGACGCTGATACCACATTGGATGTGGCTAAAAAAGCCATCTTCGCCTGGACTGAGGCCAGAAAACTTCGGTTAGGGCTGGATATCGTACCGACTCAAATCAGTAAAACGCTATCTGTACCGGGTGTTTATGACCTGACATTGAACACACCTAGTAAGCGAGTTGTGGAACCTTATGAATGGGCGGTTTGCACCGGTATTGATGTAACGCTGGCGGGAGTTAGCGATGAGTAATCCTTATTTAGCGCCCCCCTTAGCCGGTGATGAACGTTTTTCAGCGCTTTGTGAGCTGGTTGAGGAAGTTTTTGATGAGCTGGAGGTGGAAACTGTCCTGGTTTACCTCATTGACCTTGTTAAATCGTCGGTTTTCCCTTTTTTAGCAGAGCAATTCAGCTTGTTGGGTGATGGCTGGGAGTTGGCAGAATCAGACAGTGCCAAGCGTGAGCTCATTAAGGGCGCTATTGAGCTTCACCGCTATAAAGGTACGCCATGGGCCGTTCGTGAGGTTATTCGACGGTTTGGGTTCGGCGAAGTTGAGATTATTGAAAATATCTATGACTGGTCTCTGGATGGTTCCGTTTTTCTTGACGGTTCCCGCGTTCTTGGTGACGGCTCAGCCTGGGCGAGATACCGCATTATTTTAAAAGACGCTATCACTAACGATCAGGCTGACAATTTACGTAAAGCTATCCGGGCCTTTGCCCCGGCCCGTAGCTACCTTGAAAGTTTAGATTACCAGGAGGCGGCATTTCGCCTTGATGGTACTAAATACCTTAATGGCCAATATAATTTAGGGAGTATTTCACATGGCTAATCTGCCAGAGAAAGAAGAGTGGGAAGAGGTCTACCAATGGGAGACCTCTGATCGTGCATTGGGTGGCCCTGGTGGGGTAATGAATAAACCATTGCTTAATCTGGCCAACCGAACCGCTTTTTTAAAGAAGGCACTGGAGGGTAAAGCCTCAACAACACCGGCAAGTTTGAACGATGCCGGTATTGTTAAATTAAGCAACGCTATTAATAGCGATTCAAACGCCGATGCTGCTACTGCGAGTGCGGTAAAGAAAGCTTATGATTTGGCCACTGAAAAGCTTACTAAAGAATCCAACTTATCTGACCTAACTGATGTCACAGCGGCTCTCGAAAACCTCCGTTTGGGAGCAGGTGCACCAGCTATTGGTATTCCATTTTTCTGGCCTTCTGCTGCGATGCCAAATACGGTAATGCCTGAATGGTCAGATATGATATTTCTGAAGTTCAACGGCGCGGCGTTCTCGGCGGCCACTTACCCTAAACTCGCGCTTGTTTTCCCAAGCCTCATTCTTACTGAGTCTCGGGGGGAATTTCTACGTGTCTGGGATGATGGCCGGGGAGTAGATAACGGGCGCTCCCTGTTATCTGCTCAAAGTGACGCTATTCGAAATATTACCGGTGAAATTGGTTACATTCAGTATGTAGGGAGCACGCACCAATCAGGAGCTCTTTCGGCTGGAGGCTCTCAAAATTTAACTAACGTTGTAGCGGGTGGGCAAACTGTCGCTCAAAGCATATTTTTTAGCGCTGCTGGCTCTGTCCCTACCGCATCAGAAAACCGGCCACGTAACATCGCATTTAATCTTCTTGTAAGGGCTAAATAATGAAACCTATTTTTGATGAAAACGGACTTGCAACAGCGCCGGGAAGAATCCGTTGTTTTTATTATGACCCGACAACCTTTGAATACACCGGTTGGTCTGACGAATATATTAATGTTGGTGTCAGTATGCCAGGGCATTCAACAGAGGTTGAACCTAGTGAGGCCATGATAGGAAAAGTTGCTGTGTTCGCAAGTGGTGAATGGGAATGGGAATCGGACCATCGTGGAGAGACAGTTTATTCAACCACTGATGCCGTGATATCCACAGTTGATTATATCGGGCCTATTCATGATGGGTTCACCATCACTATCCCGTCAGGCCCATACGACAAATGGAATGGTAAAAAGTGGGTAACAGATAGTAATGCTCAGCATGCTGCTGATGTTGAAATCGCGAATCAGAAAAAATCAGCGTTATTAGTAGAGGCTCAAGAAACGATCGGTTTCTGGCAAACGGAATTGCAACTGGGCATCATTAGTGACGGAGACAAAGTGACCTTGATCGCGTGGATGCAGTACATTAAAACGGTGCAGGCTGTAGACACGTCAAAGGCACCTGATGTTATCTGGCCAAAGCAACCATTTAAACCGTATGAGGGAGAGTAAATTGAGTGGCTGTTGGCTAAAGATCGTATCTGTCAGCCACTGACTACTACCTAAGAGGGGGTAGCGACTCCACCGGCACTTTCCAGTAGACGTTCAGAGGAAGGATTGTAATTCCTTTGCAGATATTGAAACGCCACAACGATGCCATTTATCTCACATAAGCGGGTGTATTTATCGCGCGGCGCATCAGTTAAGACCAGTAATTTTAATTGGCATTTCAGACGTCCCATTATTCAAGAAAATACGGGCGCTTTACGCCCGCATAAAGTAATTTATCGCAACTCACCCTTTAATATTTTTAGGGTCGTTACCATAACTCCATTTTTCCCGAACTCGCCCATTGTCAGCACGGTGAACAGATAATTCCCCTTTTGTCTTCTGAACAAGAGCTCTGGTCTGTTGAATAGCCTCACGTTGAGTTGTTGAGACAACTGCTGAACGATCAGCATTCTGCCGTTTACCACGCCATAAACCATCCGCCCCTTGGTAAACATTGTAATCTTTATTACTCATACTATTATCTCCTTAGAATCTTATTGAATCAGGAGATAGAATGCGTATAATTATTTGCCTGCGAAAGCCAATGCATCTATCAACTGATAATGTATTGCAAAGCCTCGATGATCTCAGAAATCATTGGGGCTTTTTTTTACAACAAGAAATTCCCTGCTGCAATAAGGGATAATATAGAAGAGTTTTTGGCGTGTCAAGGGAATGAAAATTAAATTACTTCATTTCATAATCTAACTTAAAAAATGACTCAATGCAAGAATATTTCGTGACAATAGTCACAATTTTGATTTTTTCTATTACCCATAGACTTGACACTGTAAAAATACACAGTAGTGAATTTCTATATATAGAAATGAAACATTCTTATAACACTATATGTAGTAATCAATATTGCATAAAATAAGATAACTCAATGATTTTAAAACTTAATTAGTCTTGTCATATTTTACAAAAGTGAGATAAGTTCAGAGAGTTGACTTATTTCTATTTTCTTACCATATCGATTATAAGTTATTGACTGATTATTATGACCAAGCAATGCACCCGCAAACTGTTCAGGCACACCGGAATTTTTAAAAACTGATGCAACATAATGTCGAATCGAATGAAATTCGGGTAAACGATGTTTTCGCCTAAAGCCACTAAACCATTTTGTGAAATAATGACTATAGTAACCTTTATACAATTTAAGGTGAGGGAAAAGATGGTCATTCTGTTTTTCTACAAAAATTAGCAAACCTAAAGCTAACAATTCAGCATGAATAGGTACATAACGTCTACTATTAGTTGTTTTAATTACTTGTCCCATCTTTGAATTATCAATATTAAAACACCAAACACCATCACAATTCACAATGTCACTTTTATACAACTGACAAATTTCATTTGCCCTCATCCCCGTATAGCGGCCTATCAAGATGATCCATTTTTTCCATTCTACAATTTCATTAAGAGTACTTTCTAATTGTTTAATTTGGTTATGGGTATAAGCAGGTCTCTTAGTTGAGACCATCTCATTATCTCTTAGCATCAAGCCTTCAAATGGATTTTTTATATCTATATCAGAACGATGATTAAGCCAACGAAAAAAACCACTAATTTTCTTTATATATTTATTCTTAGTAGCTATTGATAAATCTAATTGATCAATGAATTTGGCAGCTTCACTTTTCTGCAAAGGTTGAGAAGTAAATCTGAAATAACAATCCAATGACCGCTGTATAGAAGCAACCTCCCGCTCACATACATGAGAAGATTTGTACTTCACATAATCCATAACTTTTTGTGTTATATCACAAAATGAATCAGTTATTTTACGGTCAATAGTCTGTTGATTTAAATCAGATATAACTATTGGCAAACAGGCTTTATCACTAAATTTTTCCAGCCGAAGGATTGCCTCACGTTTGGAACGAGTTCTTAAAGAACGTCTAAGTTCTCTACGTTTGCCACAAGGCAAAATATTAACTTTTCTG
>NZ_JADRCR010000018.1 GCF_016649425.1 Limnobaculum allomyrinae | reverse complement strand
TAGTACCAAATTCCATGACGGGAAAGCATAAGAGACATAATTTTGCCCTATGGTGATACACAAAATTTGTATCACTTGAGCAATTATGGCGAAGATTTCTTGAATTTTGCTTAAGAAATTAAGGGGTTATCCAGATAGTGGTGGGGGCCCTGCCAGCTACATCCCGGCACACACGACGCTTGCTGCGGCTGCTTCCTTCCGGACCTGACCGAATTCACAAGTTAGCGTTGCGGGAGAACCAACAGAGCCCCCATTGACGGCTTCATTCTCATGAAGCGCAGGCATTATCAGGGATGGGCCGTTCAATTGCAAGGTTCCTGACGTTAAGCGATGTTTTCTTACTCAGTTCACCGATTTATGGCAGAATTAACAGCCTGTAATTATCCCTCAAATCTGCGATATCAGTGATATAAGGATTTCTGCCGATGGAAAACGATGAACCATCACTCCCTACCCGTATTTATACTGTCGTTGCATCTATTCCTCCGGGCAAGGTGACCACTTACGGTGCGGTCGCGCGTTTAGCCGGAGCGACTGGGGCAGCACGTCACGTAGGGATAATCTTAAGTCGTTTACCAGAAGGGAGTACTCTGCCCTGGTTTCGGGTGGTCAATTCTCAGGGGAAAATATCATTGACGGGGCCGGACTATATTCGCCAGAAACAGGCGTTACTGGCCGATGGCGTGCTTTTTACTCGCTCAGATCGCATCAATTTTAAAATCTATGGTTGGCTGACACAGCCATAAGTCCAATACAGACTTCAGTCTTAGATTGTGCCAGCCGCCAACAGACAGAGCGATTAATGCTGAACACGATCCAAAATCAGATCCGCATGCGCAGGTTGTCCATTGGTAAGAACCTCATTCATTGAGGTGGTGGTATATAACAATTTGCCATCAACAGAGATGGTTGCAAACAGAGAAACCCGCTGGGCTCCTGCTAGCTGTTGGTTGTTATAAGGCAGTTTAAACATAAATGGAACCTGCTTGCCTTCAGACGGAATAGTCACCGTTGACAGGACTTTTGCCGGGGCATCCGCTAACGATACGTCCGCCAACGTGACCGTAATTGTGGCGTTTTCAGGTAAAGCCATTCTGTCGCGATAAATCACGCTACCGCTAACGGTGGTTGCACTATTAATAGCGTTATCCTTCTCGTTTTGTGTAGCAGTATTACTACATCCAACCAATGCAACGGCCAAAGCCGCACTACTTAATATTTTTAAAAAACTCATGTTTACCTCCTGAACATTGTCAGCATCAAACATAATTTTAACTCAAAACCATCAAAAAATCAGTTTAGTTATCTAACTATTTTAACAAACACCACCTAAACAACGGTATTACAGGTATTTTTCACCATTATAATCTGAGTTTATATTTCACTGATAAAAACTCCCCTTTCAACGCATTCCCAACTAAAATAGATCCATTAAACCAGCATATTATTTATACAAATCAAAGCCACAAGGCCATCAGACAGGATTTCTCCGCCATGAGCGACGTTTTACAAAATCTCTTAACGCTACTTCATTTAGAAAAAATTGATACTTACCGGTTTCGTGGACAGAGTCAGAACCTTGGGCTAAAGCAGCTATTTGGTGGGCAGGTCGTTGGTCAGGCTCTTTCAGCCGCCAAACAAACTGTATTACCTGAACGTAAAGTGCATTCTTGTCATAGCTACTTTTTACGCCCCGGAGATAGTCATCAATCGGTTGATTATGAAGTGGAAGTCATACGTGATGGCAACAGCTTTAGTACGCGAAGAGTCAGTGCAATACAGAATGGCCATACTATTTTCTATATGACAGCATCATACCAAAGCTATGAAGAGGGCTTTGACCATCAGGCCGCCGTGATGCCCGACGTTCCACCACCAGAATCACTGGTTTCAGAAACCGATATCGCCAGAAAATTTGCTCATCTGCTGTCAGAGCCAATGAAAAGTGTTTTCTGTAATGAAATGCCTATCGAAATGCGACCGGTTAAATACCATAATCTGCTGAAAGCAGAAATTGATAAGCCTATTCGTCACGTTTGGTTACGGGCTAATGGCACGATGCCTGACGATCCGGGAATTCATAAGTATCTGTTGGGTTACGCTTCTGACTTTAACTTCTTGCCTACCGCCCTTCAACCCCATGGCATCGCTCTGCTGCAACCCGGTATGCAGGTAGCTACTATTGATCATTCGATCTGGTTTCACCGTACTTTCCGTATGGATGACTGGCTGTTGTATTCGGTGGAAAGCCCTTCTGCATCAGGAGCCAGAGGCTTTGTACGCGGTCAGTTTTTTACCCGCAGCGGCCTGTTAGTCGCCTCGACCTGCCAGGAAGGCGTAATGCGCTTTCATCAAGGCTAATTGAAGCCATTTATTCTGATAACTCACTGGAAAATAAAGACCTGAATTCAGGTCTTTATTTTTTGATTAATTTATCATCAAAAAACTTCACAATGCCGATTGCTTAAATGATAAACTAATGCACTGCTATTCAGCCTCTCAGGGCGATTTAAATGCTGATTGTGTAATCAAATACATATCTTCCTGCAATAACTGCCCCTAGAATACGCGCGGTTTTTAATATTCTACTTTTTACTCATATGAGGGTTATAAATGTCGGTTAAAGACATCTCAGTATCGATACCTGATACGGACACGGGTATTCAAACATCTAAATGGCAAAAGCAAGATACAACGTGGATGTTAGGTTTATACGGCACCGCTATCGGAGCAGGTGTTCTTTTCCTGCCAATCAATGCTGGTTTGGGTGGTATATGGCCTTTGATGATCATGTTGATCATCGCCTTTCCAATGACCTATTTCTCTCACCGAGCTTTAACCCGTTTCGTTCTGTCTGGTTCATCACGCGGTGGTGACATTACGGAAGTGGTAGAAGAACATTTTGGTAAATTTGCCGGGGCATTAATTACCCTGCTCTATTTCTTTGCTATCTATCCTATTCTGTTGATTTACAGCGTGGGGATTACTAACACCACGATCAGTTTTATTGAAGTTCAGATGGGTATGACTGCACCACCTCGCTGGTTATTGTCGATCATTCTGATCCTCGGCCTGATGACTATTGTTCACTTTGGTCGTGATATGGTGGTTAAAGCCATGAGTATCCTGGTTTATCCGTTTGTCACGGTTCTGATGCTACTGGCGCTGTATCTGATCCCTCAATGGAGCGGGGCTATCTTTGAACAGGCTAATACCAGCTTTGATGCAGGCAGCATTAAAGCGCTGCTGTTAACCTTATGGTTAATTATTCCTACCATGGTGTTTTCGTTTAACCACTCACCAATCATCTCCTCGTTTGCCGTTAGCCAAAAAGAGACTTATGGCAAAAATGCCGATGAGAAAAGTGGTCGTATCTTAAGATATGCACACTTAATGATGGTTATTACCGTTATGTTCTTTGTATTCAGTTGTGTATTAAGCCTGTCTCCTGCCAATCTGGCAGAAGCCAAAGCACAGAATATTTCTATTCTGTCTTACCTGGCTAACCACTTCCATACGCCACTCATTGAGTATGTTGCTCCGGTCATTGCATTTGTGGCTATCACTAAATCATTCCTTGGGCACTATCTTGGTGCAAGCGAAGGTATGCAAGGGCTGATGATCAAATCCCTGCGTTCTAAAGGCAAGCCGGTACAAATCAAGAAACTGGAACGCATTACTGCCGTGTTTATGATCATTACCTGCTGGATCATTGCGACACTGAACCCAAGCATTCTGGGTATTATTGAAACTTTAGGTGGCCCGGTTATCGCCATGATTCTGTTTATCATGCCGATGTATGCCATTCATAAGATTCCGGCAATGCAGAAATACCGTGGTCATATGAGCAATATTTTTGTGGTATTGATGGGGCTGGTTGCCATTTCAGCGATTTTGTATTCGCTGTTTGCATGATAGATATTGTTGGTTAATGGTTTAAATCGACATTAATGGATACTCCGGTGGTAAAATCTAAAGTTATTAGATTCGCTTTGTACTCGACCGGAAGACCAACTTAGCGTCAATGCAGGTCTGACCTGCTTTTCCTACAATTAGCTTTATACATACAGAAAAAGACGGCCAAGGCCGTCTTTTCTTTTATACCCATATGATTATTGGTTATACGCGCTCTCACCATGTGAGTTGACATCCAGACCTTCACGTTCCACTTCTTCCGGTACCCGCAGGCCAAGAAAGATATCTGCTATTTTGTAAGCCACGAAAGCAACGATTCCAGACCACAATAGGCAAACTACAATACTTATTCCCTGAACGCCTACTTGCTTCAGCATGGTTACGCCTTCCGCATAGCCTGTTCCACCTAAGGCGGCTGAAGTTAATATGCCAGTGCCTATACAACCAACAATTCCGCATACACCGTGCACCCCGAAAACATCACAGGTGTCGTCGACTTTCAACCATGATTTCAGTACTACCACACCCCACAAACCTGCAACGCCAGCGATAATGCCCAAAATCAGTGCGCCCCCGATACCAACAGAACCCGCAGCAGGTGTAATGGCAACCAGACCTGCAATACAACCGGAACAGGCACCGAGTAAAGAAGGCTTACCGCGAATCATCCACTCCGCCGCCAACCAGCCCAGTACTGCTCCTGCTGTCGCGGTTACAGTGTTAACAAAAGCCAGTGCAGCAATTTCGTTAGCACTGCTGGCAGAACCTGCATTGAAGCCAAACCAACCGATATACAGGATCGCAGTACCAATAAATACCATTGGCAGATTATGTGGTTTAAACGCCTCACGGCCAAATCCGCTGCGTTTTCCTAACATATAAGCCCCAACTAACGCTGCAATCGCCGCGTTAATATGAACGACAGTACCACCGGCAAAATCGATGGCGCCCATTTTAAACAGGTAACCGCCTCCCCATACCATATGTGCCATTGGTAAATAGGCCAGCGTAAACCAGATGAAAACAAAAAGAATTACCGCAGAAAATCGAACCCGCTCCGCGAATCCACCGACGATTAATCCTACGGTAATACAGGCAAACGATCCCTGAAAAGCAACATGAATTAACTTGTAAAACGTACCTGTCACATCAGTTAAGTGAACATCTTTCAACAGTAATCCGTTAAAGTTACCAAAGAAATCGTTCCCCTCGCCAAAAGCCAGGGTATAGCCATAAATCACCCAAAGTACACTCACTAAAGAAAACGTAGCTATCACTTGAGTCATCAAAGAAAGCACGTTTTTAGAACGCAGTAATCCGCCATAAAACAGCGCAATACCAGGAATGCTCATAAACAGAACCAGTGCAGTACTTATCATCATAAAGCCGTTATCAGCTTTATCGGCTACGCTCTCGGCAGCCATGGCAAAACCAGGAAACATAACCGGCAGACTCATCGCTATTCCGGATAAAAATCTTTTCATCTCTATTCATCCTTCTCACATGTTGAGTATTTATGACTTACAGAGCGTCTTCGTCTGTTTCGCCGGTGCGTATACGTACTACCCGCTGTAATTCAGTAACAAAAATCTTTCCATCACCAATCTTACCGGTGTAAGCAGACTGAGTTATCGCGGCTATCGCGCCCTCAACCTGATCGTCAGACATCGCGATATCAATCTTCACCTTTGGTAAAAAGTTAACGCTGTATTCTGCACCACGGTATAGCTCCGCATGCCCTTTCTGACGGCCAAATCCCTTAACTTCTGTAACCGTCAATCCCTGAATTCCTATTGAAGATAAGGCTTCGCGCACATCTTCCAGCTTGAAGGGTTTAATCACTACGGTGACAAGTTTCATATGCCTCTCCTCGATTAAGGGTTAACGATTAATAATGGTTAACTAATAAATGGTCCACGATGAGATAAGAGCAAATTGCATGCCAGAATAAAAAAAGACACCAGGTTTTTCAGGTTAAATAGGTACGATAAAAAAATATTGCGGTCTTAAAAAAACGTTTTAACAGGTATAAATAACGATATCCAACACATGGATTTTTCAGGAGAAAATAATCGAATCCACATAGCCACTTTCACCCTTTTAAAAGGGTATACAAAAGCGTGGAAATTAAATAAATATAACAAGTGAATATAGACGTTAAACTAATTCGAGCCGTAAAAATAAAATCAAACGAATAATTGCTTCGCACTAAAACAGTGCATAATAAAGCAACATTTGATGCAACATAATCTAATTTTATTATCTGTTGCACAAAATTGATCTCATTCTAAGCATATAAAAAAACCCCGGAGACCGGGGTTTTTAACGCATGTGACAAACCTGATATTAGGCCGCCGGAGTCGTCGGCTGCTGGCCTGTTGATTTGGTGCCAGGTTGAGCTTTAGCATGTTGCTTATGCTGCTTCGCCTTGCTACTCGCTTTATGTGCCGTAGCTGAAACCTGCTGAGCATCTTTTACCGGTTGAGTATTACTACCAGCCGCAAAGGCTGTGCCAGACAGAACAAATAAAGCAACTGTGGCCATTGAGAGTAATTTTTTCATTTGGTACACCCTGATATCCGTTATCAGTACTAATTACTTAGCTACTGGTTCTTGAGTTGATTGAGTTGCTTCAGCTTTTTTAGCGTGTTTTTTATGCTGTTTGCTCTTATCTGCAGTTTTGTGATGAGCAGTAGCAGTTTGTGCAGAATTCATTGGGGTAGTTGCAGCAGTATCAGCAGCAAATACAGAACCAGACAGAACAAACATTGAAGCAACGGCTAAAGGTAATAATTTTTTCATTTGATAATTCCTCAGGATTGTTAACTTAATTGCGTTTGATAATTCAGCAGGCGGAAACGAACCGGATGCTTATTGGTGATTTAGCTTCGTATCTCGTTAAATCTGAAATAAATATAATCTCTATTTTGTCAGTGAGAGTAAGAGCTAAGTAATTGCAATGTAAATTAAATGTAACCAATAACCATAACTTCTTGTTAATACAGGCCGTAGATAAAAACCATTAAAAATCAAAAGACAGTGCGACTATCATCGTCTATTTTTGTTATAAAATATCAGGTCAAACCAGAAGAAAAAACGACATTATCAGTTATTTATTTAACTGAAAAAGTATTTATTACTTGTTGATTATCAAGTGAAAAATAAAATCGAAGAAATGAAGTAAAAATGTAACTGTATTAATAATTTGTCGATATATTAAATTTATTTTTCCGTTGCGAAAAATGGGAAATGAGTATTCAACACAATTAATTCGTTAATAAATAATATAATGTATAAGACGGTTATATATATCTTCCCCGCTTATACATATATATTTAAGCTTGTGCTTCTAATTCAGTGGCAGCCAGTTGTAACTGGTGCATCTGATAATAACGCCCTTTTTGCATCAGTAATTGATGATGTGTGCCACGTTCAACAATTTGACCGCGATTGAGCACCACGATTTGATCTGCTTCCACAATAGTTGAAAGGCGGTGGGCAATCACCACTAACGTAGTTTTATGCCGGATGGCGCTCAAAGCTCGGTGAATAGCTTGTTCAGTACCTGAGTCAATATTTGCCGTCGCTTCATCCAGAATCAGAATTTCTGGCGTTTGCACCAGAACCCGGGCTAAAGCCAGTAACTGTTTTTGCCCTACCGAGAGATTATTCCCTTGCTCACCGAGCACCGTATTAATACCGGAAGGCATAGCATTCACCAGCGTTTCCAACTGGGAAATGCGTAACGCTTCCCATACCTGCTCTTCACTGATAGCTCGTCCTAACGCAACGTTGGCATAAACCGTATCGGCCAATACTACAGGGTCCTGCTGCACCATTGCCACGCCGGTACGTAACACTTGATGGCTTAAGGTTTGTAAAGGACGATCGTCAAGGCAGATTTCCCCTTTAGACAGCGGATAGTATCCCATCAACAGACTTGCTAATGTACTTTTCCCACTGCCGGTATGACCGACCAGAGCAATAAAATCACGGGATGCGACAGACAAATTAATATCGCTTAAAACCGTTTTGCCTCGGTTATAGGAAAAACTAAGGTCGCGAATATCAATTTTTCCCGACAGTAGCGGATGGTTATCATCACCATATTTCTGCTGTTCACCATCCATAAGCTCAAAAATACGCTCTCCTGCAACCACTGCCTGTTGCAACATTGCCTGTTGGGAAGCCAGCTCAATCAGCGGTTCATTTAACCGCGACAAATAGTTAATAAAGGCATACAACACACCAACGCCAATAGAACCTTCCGGGCTAAAACCAAACAACATCAACAACCCACTTAAAACCAATGCGGAAATCAAACTTAACAGAGGTCGCAGCAGCAAACTTTCCAGACGTAAGGTTTTCAGACGCATCATGTAGTGAGCACGGTTAGTTTCTCCTAATTGCTCACCAAAACGAACCTGTTGGCGGAATTGTTGCAATACCACCATGCCGCTGATTGCTTCATTAAATCGGTTATTAATATCGGCTAACAGGCTACGTACCTGACGAATTACCGGCGTACTATAACGCTGATAAATACTCATCAGAACAAGAACCACCGGGAAGATCGCCATCGCTACCAACGCCATACGCCAGTCAAGGCTAAACATGGCAATCAACATCGCGCTGATTAATGCAGCACTGCGTAATACCGTTGCCACCACGGTGACATACAGATCTTTAATGACTTCAGTATCGTTAGTCACTTTTGAGATTAACTGCCCCACTGGTTGGGTATCAAAAATAGCGATAGGCTGTTTTAACGCGGCATCCATAACATCACTACGGATAGTCTGTACCACCCCAACAGCAGCGCGGTTAAACAATAAGGCTTGATTGTAGCGCAGCGTTGCCGCCAGTATTTGCAACAGTAGAAATGCCACCGCCAACGCAGTGACTTTACCGGGCGGCATAATATTTTTTGCCACCATATTATCAATAAAATAGCTGATCAGTACCGGACCACAAACCTCTGCTCCGGCGGCTAACCATAACAATAAAGCGGCAAGGCTTAACGGTTTACGATAGGGACCACCATAAGCCAGCAGACGTTTCAGCGTTGGCCATAATTGACGAAATTTCTGATTTTTATTGGTCGTCATGTTACTCATCTAATGCTGCTTCCAGTTGCTGATAACGATACATATTGCGATACCATCCTGCCTGCTCTGCTAACTCAGAATGAGCGCCTCGCTGAGTGACATGACCATCCTGAAGCACCAGAATTTCATTGGCATACAACAATCCGGAAAGTCGATGCGCACTGATAATTAATGTACGGTCTTTCCCCCACTGACGTAAATTTTGCAGGATTTGATACTCGGTACGTCCATCTACCGCAGAAAGCGCATCATCAAGAATCAATATCTCACTTTCCATGAGTAAGGCTCTAGCGATGGCTATACGCTGTTTTTGACCGCCAGATAACATCACACCGCGTTCGCCAACTTCCGTTTGATACCCCAGCGAAAGATTCAGGATATCCTCATGCACACAGGCCAATGCCGCAGCATGTTCAATTTCATCCTGAGTAGCCTGCGGATAACCCAACGCTATATTTTCAGCAATAGTGGCAGAAAACAGGAATGGCATCTGACTAACAACGGACAAGCGAGCACGCCATTCATCCAGCTTTATTTGCCTGAGCGGTAATGAGTGATAACAGATATCCCCTTCGGTAACCTCAAACTGGCGTTGAATCAGTGCTAATAACGAGCTTTTACCGGAACCGGTCGGGCCGCATAAACCTAACGTTTTACCTGGCTCCAGCCGGGCGTGAATATCCTCCAATGACGCTTTTTCCGTCAATGGATAATGAAAACGTTGAATATTAATTTCCAGTACGCCGCGACCAGAAGGTAAATCCAGATCGCCATCCGCTACTTCCGGCGCCTCTTCCAACAAGCTGGAAATACGGTCATAGGCAGCACTTCCTCGCTCAACGATATTAAACATCCACGCCAGAGCTAGCATAGGCCAAATCATCAGGCCTAAATACATCACAAAACTGGTTAACTGCCCTAACGTCATCTGATTATGAATTACCATCCAGCTACCGCCGCCTATCGCCAGCATATTGGCGCAAGCAACTGCCAGATAGATAGTAGGATCAAAACGAGCGTCAACTCTCGCCACGTGCATATTTTTGTTGCCCGCATCGGTAGCAACATCAGAAAACAGCTTTGACTGGTAATTTTCCAGACCAAATGATTTGATCATCCGAATGCTGGTCAGGCTCTCTTGGGTGCGATCGTTTAAAGATGAAAATGCCGCCTGAGCTACCCGAAAACGGTTATGTAATTCATCACCGTAGCGTTTAATAAAAATCGCCATAATCGGCATGGGTAATAAAGATAGCAGGGTCAATTGCCAGCTGATTTGAACGCTCATCACCACCAGCACCGCGCATCCCATCACCAGGGAATCGACCAGTGTTAGTACCCCTTCCCCGGCAGCAAACACCACCCGATCCACATCATTGGTTGCTCTGGCAATTAAATCACCGGTACGGTGACGCAGATAAAAGTTGGGATGTTGACGACTCAGTTGACGATAAAATTTATTACGTAGTTCAACGGCCAGTAAATAGGAGGCACCGAATAACAACACGCGCCATACATAACGCAGCAAATAGATAACGACAGCCGTGCCGACGATCAGACCAATCCACATCATCACGGTATAACCATCCATCTGGCGATGGGTGATGCCATCAACAATCGTACCTACCAGCTTGGGAGGCAATAACTGCATCAGGGCAATGATGATAAGAAGTGTCACTGCACCTAAATAGCGTTTCCACTGTAAAACAAAAAACCAGCGCAATTGAGAGAACAGTTTCACTATATTAATCCGGTCATCAGGCAATCATCTGGGTGACTGCATTAGTTTAAATTCAATAAAATCAGCGGTGAAAGGATACCATTTTCAACCAGGCCAAATGAAATTATTTCTCATTTAGCGGTAAACATTATCCTATTCCGTAATAGGTAAACAGGTAGTGAGCTTTATTTCTTCCATAGCAAAGCTGGAGGTCACATCGCTGAGCCCACTTACACTATTGACCAGACGCTTATAAAAATTGTCAAAGCTCTTCATATCGGCAACCTGAACCCGCATCAGATAATCATATTCACCAGCCATGCGGTAAAAGGCCATCACTTCTGGCATATCTTCCACACAATCCACAAAGCTCTGATACCAGTCACGGCTGTGGCATTGAGTTTTTATCAATACAAAAGCCGTCAGGCTCAGCCCCAGCTTCTCCGCATCTAACAGGGCGACTTTATGACGAATATAGCCCTCATCTTCCAGCCTTTTCAGCCTCTTCCAGCAAGGTGTGGAAGTCAGGCTAACCTCATCCGCCAGCGTCTGAAGTGACAGCGTGCAGTCTTTTTGTAGCAGAGTCAGCATTTTTCGGTCAATTTTATCTAGCACATCAGCCTCAGAGAGAAATATTTTCTACCATATAGCTATTATACAGTAAAAATAGCAATAATTTTTTCTGACAACACCGTTAATCTATCAGTATAGACTCATAACCTGCCGGGCAGGTTATCAACAGGTTGTCAGAGGAAAAGAATATGAATCGCCAATGGGTAAAACAAGCTATCAGTGAAATTGAAGCGGACTTTCAACGCTCGGCCGATACACACTTGATCCGTATGCAGTTGCCACAGTTTCCCGGCATTCATCTCTACCTGAAAGATGAAAGTACCCATCCTACCGGTAGCCTGAAACACCGCCTGGCTCGTTCGCTGTTTTTATACGGCCTGTCTAATGGCTGGATTAAACAGGATACTACCATTATTGAAGCCTCATCGGGCAGTACTGCGGTATCTGAAGCTTACTTTGCGCGCTTACTGGGTCTACCGTTTATTGCCGTTATGCCAGACTGTACCGCCAAACGTAAAATAGAACTGATTGAATTTTACGGCGGTCGCTGCCATTTTGTGAAACATCCATCGGAAATTTACGAAGCATCGGAACGTCTGGCAAAAGAGCTTAATGGTCACTATATGGATCAGTTTACTTATGCTGAACGGGCAACCGACTGGCGTGGTAATAACAATATCGCTGACAGTATTTTCCGCCAAATGCAGCGCGAACCTCATACCATCCCTAACTACATCGTGATGAGCGCCGGTACCGGCGGTACCTCCGCAACGCTGGGACGTTATATTCGATATCAGGGGCACGATACCCGACTGGTGGTAGTCGACCCGGAGAACTCGGTATTTTACAACTATTACCAAACGGGGGACCGTACCCCATCCGCCCATTGTGGTAGTCGCATTGAGGGTATTGGCCGCCCGCGCGTTGAGCCTTCATTTATTCCACAAGTCATTGACGAAATGATACAGGTTCCTGATGCCGCCAGTATCGCTACCATTCTCTGGCTGGAAAAAATCCTCGGTCGTAAAACCGGCGCCTCTACCGGTACCAACGTTTGGGGTGCTCTACAATTAATGAAACGGATGCGCGACAAAGGTGAGACCGGCGCGGTAGTGACTTTGCTGTGTGACAGCGGTGAGCGGTATTTGGATACTTATTATAATCCTGAATGGGTGAAACAAAATCTGGGAGATTTAAGTGAGTATCAGGGGTTATTGCTGGATCTATAAATGTTGAGAGTTTGGCTCTTATATCCTTTGCTCGACTACCACACAGGCAGTCGAGCAAAATTTGCGGAGGAAGCAGACTACGAACTGAATTAGCTTATTTATCCAAAACAACGCCACCCTTCTCTATCTCTACCGTCTCCAACTTCGCCTTGCGCTTAATCGTCAACGAAGCTCCCATTGAAGCAACAATAACGGCAAACAGCCCCATCCATTGCATCCATGAGAGGGTTTCATTAAGGAAAATCAGCCCCGAAAGCGCACCAATGGCAGGTTCCAGGCTGGTCAGAGTACCAAAGGTTTGAGCGGGTAGACGGGTCAAGGCCACCATTTCCAGCGAGTAAGGTAATGCCGTAGAGAGAATAGCCACACCAATAGCTACCGGTAATAACGATAGTGCAAACAGATCGCTGCCGGCATGGGCAACACCGATAGGTACAGCTATAATCGTTGCTACTAATGCGCCTAACGCCACAGAACGAGTACCATAATTGGCTCCTGCTCGCTGACCAAATATGATATACAGCGCCCAGAAAAAGCCAGCGCCCAACGCATAACAGGCACCTACCGGATCGATGCCGTTCACCGATTGACGCAGCGGCAGTAATAATCCTAACCCGATAATCACCAGACCAATCCAGAGGAAGTCTACCACCCGACGGGAAGAGCACATTGCCACCGCCAGCGGCCCGATAAACTCTAATGCAACAGCAATGCCCAGAGGCACTGTCCTCAAAGACATATAAAACAGCAGGTTCATTCCGCCAAGAGACAGACCATAAGCGACCAACCACCAACGAGCGCCGGGTGCAGGTGTACGAGTTGTCTGTTTACGCCACGGGCGTAAAAAAATCATCAGAATAATGGTACCTAAGAAAAGGCGGTAAGCAGTTACGCCCTGCGCACCAACGGCAGGAAAAAGCGTTTTCGCCAACGATGCTCCACCCTGAATTGATAGCATAGCGACAAGCAACAAAATGACGGGAATTAATACAGATGATTTTTTATCTTTTAAAGACATAGGAGCATTTAACCGTCCTTCGGCAATCCAATGAACCGAAAGAACTTTTATTAATCAAGAATGGCTGGGCCGGAATAGCCGTTATGATACCTGAATAACGTAATGGGTTTTACCCATCCGATAAAATAAAAACAGCCGGTGATTATCTCACCGGCTGTTTTTACAGATAAACTAAAAAGCTTATTTGCTGTATTTACGCATTACCAGAGTGGCGTTAGTACCACCAAAACCGAAGCTGTTAGACATCGCCGTGGTTAATTCCTGACGAGTTGTCTTGGTAACAATATTCATGCCGGCAGCCTGTTCGTCCAGATTTTCAATATTGATACTTGGTGCGATAAAACCATGTTCAACCATCAATAAAGTATAGATGGCCTCATGTACACCAGCGGCACCCAGTGCGTGACCGGTCATCGCTTTAGTAGAAGAAATTGCCGGAGTGTTATCACCAAACACTTCACGAATTGCACCCAGCTCTTTCACATCACCAACCGGTGTGGAAGTACCATGTACGTTGAGATAGTCAATTGGCGTATCAACACCCTGCATTGCCATTCTCATACAACGTGCAGCACCTTCACCTGATGGAGCAACCATATCAGCACCGTCAGATGTTGCGCCATAACCTACGATTTCAGCATAGATATGTGCACCACGAGCCAGAGCATGCTCCAACTCTTCAACCACAACCATACCGCCACCGCCAGAGATGACAAAGCCGTCACGGGCTGAATCATAAGTACGAGAGGCTTTTTCTGGCGTATCGTTATACTGGGTAGACAGTGCGCCCATGGCATCAAACTCACAAGAGAGTTCCCAGCATAGCTCTTCGCCACCGCCGGCAAACACGACGTCCTGCTTGCCCAGTTGAATCAGTTCAACCGCATGGCCAATACAGTGTGCAGAGGTGGCACAGGCAGAACTGATTGAGTAGTTAACACCACGAATTTTAAATGGGGTTGCCAGACAGGCAGAAACACCTGAGGCCATAGCTTTGGTCACCATATAAGGGCCAACACCGCGTAAACCACGAGAACGCATACCATCAGCACCAGCAACCTGGCTACGTGGAGAACCACCACCAGAGCCGACAACTAAACCGGTACGCTCATTAGAAACTTGATTGTCCGCTAATCCTGAATCCTGAATCGCTTCCTGCATAGAAAGATAGGCATAAATTGAAGCATCACTCATGAAGCGAGCAACTTTACGGTCAATTAACCCAGCGGTATCCAGCTTAATATTACCCCAAACATGGCTACGCATGCCGGCATCTTGCAGTTCCTGAGCATGGGTAATACCAGAACGTCCCAGTTCTAAAGATTCCAGGACCTCTTGTTTGTTATTACCAATACTAGAAATAACACCTAATCCGGTGATAACTGCACGTTTCATCTATTACCTCTGTTTTTACTTTATATTGCATGGCGGAATTTGCATAACAGATTAGCTTACACTTGTAAGCTGAACAAGTCCGATCAGCAAAAAAGATGCAACAAAAGATGTTAATTTTCTGACGAGTCGTCCATCATTATGATCTCGCTAGCACTTGAACAGACGGTCTTTTAACGTGAATGGCACCCCAATCCAACATGCTGACCTCAATTGGAACGAACAGGGTACACCTGTTTCCCGAGAATTTGATGATGTCTATTTTTCTAATCAGGATGGTCAGGAAGAGACGAAATATGTTTTTCTAACGGGTAATCGCATTCCTGAAAGATTCTCTGCGCATGCTAAGCGTAGTTTTACCGTAGCTGAAACCGGGTTTGGCACCGGGTTAAACTTTCTTACCTTATGGCATGCTTTTCGTCAGTTTTATGCAAGCCATCAGAGATCTCAGCTGAAACATCTGCATTTCATTAGCTTTGAAAAATTTCCTTTACGAGGTGAAGACTTACAGCAGGTTCATCAGGCATGGCCACAATTTTCATCGTTATGCGAACAGCTACAACAACAATGGCCTTCTGCCTTGCCTGGCTGTCATCGGTTGTTACTGGATGATGGACGGGTCACGCTGGATCTGTGGTTTGGGGATGTGAATACGCTACTGCCTCAACTTGATGACAGCATTAATGGCAAGGTAGATGCCTGGTTTCTTGACGGTTTCGCTCCCTCTAAAAACCCGGAAATGTGGACTCCGCTACTGTTTCAACAAATGGTCAGGCTTGCTGCCGAACAGGGTACCTTTGCCACCTTTACGGCTGCCGGATTCGTTCGCAGGGGCTTGCAGGAAGCAGGTTTTGATGTTTCACGTATTAAAGGTTTTGGGCAGAAACGAGAGATGTTGGTGGGCATCCGTCAGCCCAACTTGCCTCTTCAACAACCGTTAAATGCGCCGTGGTATACCAGCCCATGTGCCCAACAGCCAATGGATGTAGCGATTATTGGTGGTGGTATCGCCAGTGCTATGACGGCGCTGGCGTTACTGCGTCGCGGGGCGAAGGTCACGCTCTATTGTACCGATGAGTTGCCGGCACAAGGCGCATCAGGAAACTATCAGGGAGCTCTCTACCCCCTGTTAGGGCGAGAAAATGTAATGACCCGTTTCTTTAGTCATGCATTTACCTTTGCCCGCCAGCGTTACGATAGTCTGTTAAGGGAAGGGATAGACTTTGACCATCAATGGTGTGGTGTAACCCAACTGGGCTATGACGAAAAGAGTCGAAATAAAAATGACGTCATTCTGGCATCCAATCCTTTGCCAGAGATCGCCTATGGTTTGTCACAACAACAGGCTGAAACGTTATGTGGGCTACCTACCGGCTGCGGAGGTATTCATTATCCTTTAGGAGGATGGCTTTCTCCCCGACAGTTAACTGCCAATGCATTAAACCATGCGCAAACGCTTGGAATGAAAACCTGTTACCAGCACTCTCTCACTGGATTAAAACTAGCGGAACAAGGATGGGAGTTAACCTTCAGCCATGGGGAAATAGCCCAGCATGCTACTGTCATTTTAGCGAATGGCTATCAGGTAACTGAATTTGAACAAACCACCCCACTATCACTCACCCCGGTACGCGGTCAGGTATCACAGGTTCCAACCAGTTCCGTGCTAAGCCAACTAAAACAGGTCATTTGCTACGATGGCTATATGACACCAGTGGATATCAATCATCAATACCATTGTATTGGTGCCAGCTATGGTCGGGGAGACAGTCAAATCGATTATCGCCAGTCGGAACAGCAAGAAAATCGCCAGCGCCTGTTAAACTGTTTGCCGGATATCGACTGGCCACGACATATTGATATCAGCGACAAATTAGCCCGGTGCAGCGTCCGTAGCGCCATTCGTGACCACTTGCCAATGATGGGAGCCGTCGCAGATTACCCACGGTTACGAGAATCCTACCGGCATCTGGATCGCAAACTAAAACGCGGTGAAAAAGTGGAGCAGGCTCCGGTATGGCCGGGGCTGTATATGCTGAGCGGATTGGGTTCACGCGGTCTTTGTTCAGCCCCACTGCTGGCAGAAACACTGGCAGGGCAAATCTTTAATGAACCACTGCCGTTGCCTGCGGATATTTTGGCTGCGCTGAACCCAAATCGACTCTGGGTAAGAAAACTACTGAAAGGAACACCGCTGTAAATCACTTCGGGTTCGGACGCGTATTTTCTTCGTCCGAACCTTAAAAAGTAAAACGGATTATTCTACTTTCTGCTGCAAACTCTTCCACAGATTAAAAACCAGCACCTGATCCGGAGGCGAAAGTTCACCGGCCTTAATGGCTTTATCCAGACTTTGTTCAATCAGCTGTGCATAATCGCTCAAACTACTGCTGCCCTGCTCTTCTGCCTGAGCCGCTGCCAGCGTAATATGACCACGTAAATAACCACCGGCAAACAGTTCATCATCACTGGCATGTTCTACATTACTGTCGATCAGATCCAATATGCGGTTCTCTAATTCTGCAATCATGCGGTCTCTCTATTTTATTAATAGATTTGGTTAATGGTTAATCGGGCAGTAACAGCCCTTCTGAATTTAAGATCAGAGTAAATTAATTGCACCAACCCGTAGGGTATTCCGGATAAGGAAAATCATCCGCCGTTAATGGCCTGGTCTGGTAGAATTTTTGTAGCGCCTGAATAAAACGGGCTGGTCTCTCTGGTATCCCCTTCTCCAGATAGTCCATTACCTGAGCATGAACCTTACGTTGAAACGCAATACGGTCTGGCTGAAAATCCCCTTCCAGATTATCGCAACTCACGTTAAATGGATAACCCGATGCCACGCAGAAAAACCAGTCAAACGCCTGTGGTTTAATCTCTACCACTTCAAACTCAGACTGTTTATCAGCACTACGCCCATCCGGGCAATACCAGTAACCGTAATCAACCTGTTGACGCCGCTGCTCTCCGGCAATACACCAGTGAGAAATTTCATGAAAAGCGCTGGCGTAAAAACCATGGGCAAAAACCACCTGATGGTAAGGAGTACTATCATCTGCCGGCAGATAGATAGGTTCATCATCACCCTGAACCAATTTAGTCTGGTAATCCTGGCCAAAGGTTTGCTCAAACAGATCGATAAGATCCTGAGGATTATGTTGTCTGGTCAATTAACGTCACTCTGTATTAAGAGGGTGTATCCCTACTTTTTTATTAGAAAAAACCTGCAACCCACTGATGAATCTCAGCGCTGTGGTTGTCGTATATAAGTTTACAACTCATCACGAACGACACGGTAATCAGCATAGGCCGTATCAGTTTTTGCCCTTTGGTCAGTACCATACGAGCACCACTACGGGCACCAATAACCTGACCACATAACATCACCAGGCCAACGCTCCATACCACCTTGCCGCCCAGAATAAAAAACAGCAATGAAGCCAGATTCGAAGTGAAGTTCAACACTTTGGCATGAGCCGTGGATTTGGTCAGATTGAAGCCGCGCAGTGTAACATAGGCTAAGGCAAAGAAAGAACCGGCACCGGGTCCAAAAAACCCATCGTAAAAACCCACGCAAAATCCGGCAACGAAAGCAAAAGGCCAGGTGGTTAAACGTTTCTGCCGATCCGCTTCCCCTACTTTAGGGCTAAAAATGAAGTAGAGCCCAATGGCAATAACCAACAACGGCAGAATAGAACGTAAAATATCTGCGTCAATATGCTGAATAAGAATGGCGCCAAACATGGCGCCAATAAAAGTCAGCAAAATAGTCCATCGCTGGTCTTTTAAATCCACCGCTTTCTGGCGGATAAAATAGAGACTGGCGGAAAACGATCCGCCAATAGACTGTAACTTATTGGTGGCAAGCGCCTGGGCAGGCGGAATACCGACTGACATTAGTGCTGGCAGGCTAATCAGCCCGCCACCACCCGCAATGGAGTCAATAAATCCGGCCAGCATTGCAACAAAAAATAAAATCAGATAAATCTCAACGCCGAGCGGAAGCCACTCCATTTATTATTCTGCCTTAAAATTATTCACTATCAGTGCTTTACATGCTGCCGGCGGTTCCGGAATAACCGGATCTTTAGGTTTAGCGTTTGGTAATTTGGCTGGCGCTTCCAACCAACTGGTCAATTCTGCTCCACAACCATCGCCAGCAGGAATTGCCGCCTGCTCTTCGCAGTCATGGCTATCTGCCGGACAGCGTAAACGCACATGCATATGGGCGCGATGACCAAACCATGGGCGAACTTTACGCAACCAGGTGCGATCGGTTCCGGCAGTTTGACACAGCTTCTGCTTAATTGCCGGATGAACAAAAATACGTGTAACATCGCGATCGCTGGCAGCCAGTTTAATCAGCTCACCAACTTGTGGTTGCCACAGGCTTTCAACGACGCGCTTGCCGTCACCAGAGACTAAATCAATCGCTCTCGGATTTTTTAACTGAGTGGCACTCCAGCGAGAAGTGGGTAACTGTAACCAAATATCTACGTCCAGACCGCTCTGATGACTGGCATGCCCGGTAGCAAAACGTCCACCGGCAGGCATTCCCATATCACCCACCAGCACATTACCTAAACCATTTGCCTGAGTTTCAGTAGTTAAACGATCGATAAATGACAGTAAATCCGGGTGACCAAAATAGCGTAACTGCTGGCTACGCATCACCTGATACCCTTCACCCTGCAGTTCCAGAGGTTGAGCACCAATAATACAACCGTTAGAGAAACCGCCAATCGCCTGAGGCTCACCGGGAACGGGTTCCTTCACTTTCTGCCACGGAGTAGCTGCTGTTACTGAGGCGCTAAATGCCAGCGCTGCCGCGACTAAAAACCATTTTTTCATTACTCATTTCCTTACCAACGTGGAACGTCTGATTTCACGTCATTGCACTGTGCGCGGTTGCGCATCAAGTGATCCATTAAAACAATTGCCATCATCGCTTCCGCGATCGGCACCGCACGAATACCAACACAAGGGTCATGACGACCACGGGTAATCATTTCTACTGCTTCGCCCTGCTTATTGATCGTCCGCCCAGGAATAGTAATGCTGGACGTCGGTTTCAGCGCAATATTAGCAACAATTTGCTGCCCGCTGCTGATACCACCGAGAATGCCGCCAGCGTGGTTACTCAGGAACCCTTCTGGTGTAATCTCATCACGATTTTCACTGCCGCGTTTATTCACTACGGCAAAACCATCACCAATCTCAACGCCTTTGACCGCATTAATACTCATCAATGCATGGGCCAGATCGGCATCCAGACGGTCAAAAACCGGTTCACCTAATCCAACAGGCACCGCGTCTGCCACTACCGTTACTTTGGCACCGATGGAGTCACCCGCCTTTCTTAATTCACGCATCAGTTCATCCAGCGCTTCCAGACGGTTGACATCCGGGCAGAAAAACGGGTTCTGTTCTACCTGATCCCAATCTTTTAGCTCACAGCTAATATCACCCATTTGTGACAGATAACCGCGGATCTGAATACCAAACTGCTGTTGCAGATACTTTTTAGCAATCGCCCCTGCCGCTACCCGCATCGCCGTTTCACGGGCAGAAGAACGACCGCCGCCGCGATAATCACGCAGGCCATACTTTTGCTGGTAAGTGTAATCAGCATGCCCCGGACGAAACAGATCTTTAATTTCACCATAATCTTGTGAGCGCTGATCGGTGTTCTCTATCAACAGACCAATACTGGTGCCGGTAGTAACCCCTTCAAATACGCCGGATAAGATACGAACGCTGTCAGGCTCTCGACGCTGGGTAGTATAGCGGGAAGTCCCCGGACGACGACGATCCAAATCGTGCTGCAAATCAGCTTCAGTCAACGGAATACCAGGAGGTACACCGTCAACAATACATCCTAATGCCACACCGTGTGACTCACCAAAGGTCGTCACACGGAATAATTCTCCAATACTGTTCCCTGCCATCACGGCTCCTTAGCTGTTATTTATCATCAGAGCGTTCAATAGCCCGGTAAAAGTGATTGTCACAACCCATTAGTTGCGATAATTATTAGTCGCGATAAAGGCGAAAATGTTCGCTGCATGCCAGCAGTTGATCCCGCGTCAGCATAAATACGCCGTCACCGCCGAACTCAAACTCCAGCCAGGTAAATGGAATATCCGGATATTCATCCATCAAATGCACCATACTGTTACCCACTTCGCAAATCAGTACGCCATCTTCATTCAGATAATCCGGCGCACGAGCCAGAATACGACGCACCAGTTTCAGACCATCAGTACCTGCTGCCAGCCCCAGTTCCGGTTCATAGCGGAACTCTTTTGGCAGGTCGGACATATCTTCTGCATCCACATAAGGCGGATTAGTAACAATTAAATCATATTTTACCGGCGGCATATCGCGGAACAGATCGGAACGAATTGGCGTAACTCTATGCTCCATACGATGAGCTTCAATATTTTGTTCAGTTACTGCCAGCGCATCAACAGAAATATCAACCGCATCGACTTCAGCCTCAGGGAAAGCATAGGCACAGGCTATTGCGATACAACCGCTGCCGGTACACATATCCAAAATCGTCTGTGGTTCCTGGGTAATCAGTGATTCAAAACGATTGTTAATCAGTTCACCAATTGGCGAACGAGGTACCAACACCCGCTCATCAACAAAGAATTCATGACCGGCAAACCAGGCTTTATTGGTCAAATAGGCCACAGGTAGACGTTCATTAACCCGGCGAATAACGCGCTCAACAATACGCTGGCGCTCACTAAGCGTCAGGCGAGAAAAATACATTTCAGGAGGAATATCCAGCGGCAGGAACAGTGTTGGCAGCACCAGTTGAACAGCTTCATCCCATGGATTATCCGTTCCATGCCCATAATAAATACTTGCCGCATTAAAACGACTGACGGACCAACGCAGCATATCCTGAATGGTATGCATGTCGTTAACCACTTCATCTACAAAAATTTTGTCCAATGAGCCCTCCGGCAAGGAATAGAATTCGCAAATAACCCCCTAGTTTGCCACGAAGCTTGTAACAAATCAGCTGTAATCACGCGTAATTCTGCTATCAATTCAGTATAAATAATCCCACTCATTTTAGATCTGACGTGGACAGAACGCTCGTTCGGGTTACACTAAGCGCTATCTTTTATCACATTTAGTCAATTTTGAACTCTTGAAGAAAAATAAATTTACCTTATCAGATGAAGAACATGCGCTATTTCGGGACTCGGTTCGTGGAATAAAACCCCTGCGCCAGGATAAGGCGCTGCATCGCATTAAGCCTAAAGTTAAGAAGCGGCCGGTAGAACGCCTGCTTCAGGAGCAGATAGATGCCAGTTTCTATTTTTCTGATGAGTTTCAACCTTTGCTGAGTGAAGATAGTCCGATTCGTTATGTGCGACCCGGCGCTAATAGCTATGAGGTAAAAAAACTCCGTCGTGGTGATTACTCACCGGAGCTATTTCTTGACCTGCATGGGTTAACACAAGCCGAGGCAAAACAAGAGTTAGGGGCATTAATCGCCGCCTGCCGTCGGGAGCATGTTCACTGTGCCTGTATTATGCATGGTTATGGCACCTATGTGCTGAAACAGCAGACGCCGCTGTGGCTGGCTCAGCATCCTGATGTGATGGCCTTTCATCAGGCACCTAAAGAGTTCGGTGGTAACGCCTCAATATTGGTATTAATTGCTCAGGAAACTTCGGAAGAACCCTCTCCATTCTGACTTCACGCTATTTTCACATACTCCAGTTAACCTGCCGGAAAGTCTGATGATGCCCACCGCAGGAAATTGCAGATATGAGTAAAATGCATCAAATAAAACGAAATGCTGTCTGGTTTACGCTTTTGGGACCATTAATTGGGTTACTCGTTGCTATCCCTGTTATGCAGATCATTTTGGACTACCCATTTCCCTTGTTTCCCTATTTCGCCAACAGATTATCTTTATTATTAGTCCTTACCTACATCTGGGGGAGTCTACCCGCATTATCCGCCGGTATTATTACCGCCTGTTTCTCCCCTTTTTATCAAAAACTTTCTTTTTTTGCGCTGGTCGGTGCGCTAACTTCCGCACTATTCTCGATAATAATGACTGTTTATTTGTCAGACTTCGATCTTGAAATTGTCGGACTTTCAACTTTCTGCGGCACTGTTTCATCAGTCATCATGTATCAAACCCTGCGATATTTACAGGGCGAACCTCCAGCGCAAAAAACGCATGCTTGTCTCTAAAATAGTTCACTTATCGCCATTACAGGGAGTTGCCACATATGAGTAAAACACATCGAATAATAAATAACGCCGTCTGGTTTACGCTTTTGGGGCCGTTAATTGGGCTGGTTGTTGCTATTCCCACGATATATATCTATACGGATTATCCATCTGGTTTCTTGCGCGATATCGTCCGTGAGCTACCTTTTGTTCTGCTTATTACCTATATCTGGGGAAGTTTACCGGCACTGGCAACTGGAATCATTATGGCCAACTTAACGCCGTTGTATCAAAAGTTTCCTTTTGCCGCGCTGGTTGGTGCAATAACGTCGGGATTACTCCCAACCCTTCTGTTTATTTTTTGGAGACAGTTAGATTTTGAAGTTCTCTGGCTTTCCATTCTCTGTGGAACCCTCTCATCGTTAGCCATGTATCAAGCTGTTCACTACTTACCTGCGCTCTTTTCCCCTTTAGCCACTGGACGGTTATCGGCGACATTCGGTATCATAAAGCAGGACGCTAACCCGTCCCAACCTCTCTGTATTATCGCGGCTGCTGAACCACGATTAATCTGATGAGGCATCAAATATGGATAACATCCGAAATCGGGCCTGGCGGCTCTCACAAAATAAATGTAAAAAACACCAGAGTGGTCGGGCAAAAGACGACTATCGTGGAGAAAAAAACTGGAAAATGCTCTATACCCGTGGAGATAAGCTGGCGAGAGCGGTGCAATTAGGTATTGAGTATCCCAGAATATCCAACAGTCAACGAACGCTAAAAGCCATGGAAGAGGCCTGATTGCCGCATGAATGTGCTGTTTGTTTGTAGTCGTAACCAGTGGCGAAGCCCTACCGCAGAGCAGGTATGGCGTCGCCACCCTGAACTCTCGGTAAAATCGGCCGGAACCAGTCGCAATGCCCGCAAACCATTAACCCCGGCATTATTGCAGTGGGCTGATGTTATTTGCGTTATGGAACAAAAACATAAGAACCGTATTGTGGCGGAATATCAGCGTTTGATAGAGCATAAAACCATTCACGTGTTGGATATTCCCGACGACTATAAGTATATGGATCCGGAGTTAGTGCGTTTGCTGGAAGAAGTAGTAGCGCATCGGCTGGGGCTTTAGATGATTAACTTTTCCGGCCAGCACTCTGTTTATGCAAACATGCCGTGTTCATGGCCGGAATATTTACTAAAATGAAATCTGATAATTCACGATTAACGCAGCAAACCCGGTGTTTGTTGCCAGTCCAGATTGCCTCTGCCCGTTTCAGCATCCAGCGTAATCCCCGCTACAGCAGAAGTACTAAACATGGGTGGGTAGATCCCGCCGCAAAGTTCAGAAACCAGATACCCCACCAGCGGTAAATGAGAAACCACTAATACAGACGCCACACCATCCTGCGCCAGTGTCATCAGATAGTCTGCTGATAACATGGCATCACCACCTGGGGTTAAAGCTGAGAACGTTTCGATGGTAGAAGAAGGTAACAGAGGAAATTCGTTTTTGACTACATCCAGCGTTTGTTGAGCCCGAATGTAAGGGCTGACTAACACCCAGTCAATGTCAGCAATTTTTTGCCGTAACCAGAGCGTCATTTGAGCCGTTTCCTTTCGCCCACGCTCTGTTAAATTGCGAGCCGGATCGCTGTCAGCATGATAACTGGCCTCGCCATGCCGCATAATTAACACCTGCATGTTTTGCTCCGTCCATTTATGGCTAACGCCGGTATTCCGGCGTTAGCATTATTCTAAACTGTATAGAAACTGGTGGCGATTAACGCAGGCCCAGTTGGAAAATCATGGTTTCAGCCTGACATGAGAATGTGAAGTCTATGCTCAATTC
This sequence comes from Limnobaculum allomyrinae, assembly GCF_016649425.1. Lineage (GTDB taxonomy): Bacteria > Pseudomonadota > Gammaproteobacteria > Enterobacterales > Enterobacteriaceae > Limnobaculum > Limnobaculum allomyrinae. The sequence continues at coordinate 11,811 of NZ_JADRCR010000018.1, read as the reverse complement.
AACGCCGTCCGCTACATCAGTTAAACGACTTTCTATCAGACAAGGCTCAGATTCTGTTGCCCGTGCTTTTTCTGTCAGCATCTTCAGCATTAACTCTGCTTCGCCACGATTGGTAAACACGTTTTGATAAGACGCAGTGCAATCCGTGTTGTCCATCACGGTGCCAACGTCAACACAACAACAAGCAGCGGTTTCTTGTGCATTACATTTTAATGAATCAGACATCGTACTCTTCTCCTGTGAATAAAACGGCTGAATGGTCGTTTTATTTTAAAACCTGAATGAGATCTAGCTCAAAATTCAATAATCTTTCCTATACTACTCTTCCTGCCTAATTTACGCATGAACTTTGTTATTATCAGGCTAGTTGTCCGCACAATAATTAATCATTCCACACAAATATTTTCATAACAGCATGATTATTATTATTTTTATGGTTTATGTTCTCAATGTACTTAAAATGTGACCTATTCTGTATGTAAAAAGTATTTACTTTTACACAAAGTATCCAACCGTAATACCCCCTAACCTCAGTCATTCCGCTCAACTGGTCTAATCTGCAGCCAACATCTTACTCCCTACAATGCCGCCTCAATTATTACAATCCGTAATAGTTTTTATCACTTTTGAGATTTTGGTATGCACCACAAAAATATTTTAAGAAAGTCAGCATTGGCAATTGTTATCGCAGCAGTATCTTCCAATCTTTATGCTTCAGGCTTCCAGCTTCAGGAATCATCGGCTTCAGGATTAGGCCGTGCATTCTCCGGTGAAGGTGCGATTGCGGATAATGCTGCATCAGGCAGCCGTAACCCTGCATCAATGACGATGTTTGACCGCCCTACATTTTCTGGTGGCGCCATTTACGTCCAGCCTACAGTAAAAATCAGTGGTACTTCACCATCAGGTGCCGATATGTCGGTCAGCGACATTACGCCAAACGAATGGGTTCCTAACCTTCACTTTATCTACCCAATTAATGATCGTTGGGCTGTTGGTGGTTCTTTAACCAGTAACTTTGGTCTTTCTACCGAATTCGCCGATGATTATGCTGCAGGCCCTTTAGCTGGCAAAACCTCATTAAAAACCGGTAATCTTAATTTTAGTGCCGCTTACCGTATTAATGATTACTTCAGCTTTGGTGCTGGTTTTAATGCTATTTATGCGGAAGCAGAAATCAACCGCTATGCAGGTGAGAACAGCAGCGGTATGCCCCGAGATACCGAAGTGGTTCATATGAAAGGCGATGAATGGGGCTATGGCTGGAACGCCGGTCTGCTATATGAAATCGATAAAGAGAACCGCATCGGCTTGAGCTATCGCTCAAAGGTAGATATCGACTTCAGCGGTGACTACAGCAGTGAACTACCATCCAAATATAATGCCCTACAGGCTGCCACCGGAATGCCATGGGGAACCAATGGTAAAACCACGAGTGGTGATTTAACCCTGTCTCTGCCTGAAGTGTGGGAACTGTCCGGATACCATAAAGTAGCGCCAAAATGGGCGATGCATTATGGCTTGAGCTACACCAGTTGGAGCGAATTTAAAGAACTCAACGCCACCGGCTCAGATGGTCAAACTCTTTTTTATAAGAAAGAAAACTTCCGTGATGCCTATCGTATCGCATTAGGTACCACTTACTATCATGATGAGAGCTGGACATGGCGTGCCGGTATTGCGTTTGATGACAGCGCAGTGCCTGCTGAAACGCGCTCTATCTCTATTCCAGACCAGGACCGCTTATGGTTAAGTCTGGGCTCTACTTATAACTTCACCAAAGATGCTTCCGTTGACCTTGGTGTATCTTATATGCACGGTCAGAAAGTGAAGATTGAAGAGAAACTGAATAACTCAGCCAATAGCCCAACCTACACTTTCCGTTCAGAAGGAAAGGCATGGCTGTACGGTATCAACCTGAACTATACTTTCTGATTCCGTTCTGCCGTTTTATATCTGACGCCACTCCCCAACGAGTGGCGTTTTTTTTACTCAGAAATTGCCGGAGTCAGTGCACATCAACTCATCACTGTCCACCACGCCAAAACAGGTCATTTTGCCAGAGAGTTCAGGAGGTAAACTGTAGGTCGGTTTATCATTTAATGTCACTTTTTTAGTTTCCGGATCCATGTGTATATCAACATAGTTACCATTGCTCCACTCCCATTGACTTAAAAAATAGACTTCTGTTGCTGCACAGGTTGTTATCTTGCAGCTGCTTTGGCTCTTTAATTTCCCGGCTTTGTAATATGAACAATGTGCTTTTTCATCTTCAGCACAGCCTGCTAAGGCTGAACCAGTAAAACATACCCCCAAAATAATCATCACCAAATACTTCATCAATACATCCTTTTTACTCACTAAGTCCCGGATAACATCCTATAAAAAAACCTCCGATAACAGTCGCTGTCAGTCGGAGGCCTCTGGTTTTTCAATCAATAGCGTTATTAATTAATCGATATCATCCAGTTGATCTTTCAATGCATCTGCATTTGGATTCTTCTCTGCATCAACCTTCCCGTCGTTTGCCAGGAAGTCATGACGTTGGAAGTAAGCTTCACGAACAAAGATATACGGATCTGGTGAGTTAGCCAGCATCTGATCCTGATCGAGGAATTGAGCTCGGGTTTCGATACCTTCAACCGTCCATTTACCCACTGAACCCCAGAAAGTTATCCAACTCAGAACCGGATAAACGTAATCTACATAGCCACCGCCTTCATCACGAAGCGTCGCTGAACCATAAGCAGGTAATACCGCATAAGGACCGTAAGGAACATTATAGTGCCCCAGTACCTGACCGAACTCTTTGTTATAGCCCTTTTTCAGCTTGTCATTCGACATACCGGCAACATCAATAAAACCGCCCATACCTAACAGGGTATTGACGAAAAAGCGGTTAAAATGGCGGAAACCGTCATAAACGTTACCCTGCAGGAAGTTGTTCACCATACTGGCTGGCTCCCCCAGATTACTGGTGAAGTTACTTAAACCATTACGTGCAGGTTGTGGCATATAATCACGCCATACTACCGCTACAGGACGGACAACATACGGATCCATGTATTTGTAGTTAAAGTTGAACATGGAGCGGTTAAAACCTTCCAGCGGATCCTGACGAGTTCCATCTTCGTTCATGCTTCCGCTGTTAGCACAACCGGTTAGCATCACTCCGGCCAGTGCCATACTGATAAGACGGCGCTTCATTGTTTTCTCCCTAATATGCAGGCTTACAGCACAGCACTTACTGTTTAATCTGCTTAATTGTCACGTCGACAGTTTCTTTACCGCTGAATGAGCGAACATCACTTTCACCAACCAAACGTTGGGTATCAGCCTGATCGTTGCTGGTAATGGTAGCCTTCACTTTCACCTGCTTAAGGCTGGAAAGTAAACGTGCTGGCATCATCGAATTACTGTCATCTAATGCCAATTCTAACGGAAATTTATCTAACGGCAATTGTTTAACTGCTACCGGTATCGGAGACTCACCATCCAACACCGCTATCATCACCTTTCCCTGCGCAGGCAAATGTGATGCCATCTCTGGCGATAGTGCCAGTTTAACCGCTAATCGATAACCGTTAGATGTTACCTGAGCCTTAGCATAAGCAAGGCTACTTCTGATAACATCAAGACCTTTGGCGTCAGCTGGCAACAGGGTTAACACTTTCTCCCAGGCCATAATCGCTTCATTGAAGTTACCCTGACCAAAAGCATTCATCGCTAACGCCGACAGAGCATCGGTATTATCAGGTTCAGTTTTTAGGATATTTTTCAGTATATCGCTGGCCTGTTGAATATCATTCGGGTTATTAGAACGGGTCAGTAATTTAGCGTAGATAATCTGAATATAGCTATCTTTTGGCGACAGTTGCCAGGCTTTTTCGTAAGCCTGCAATGCCATTTCGCCATCACCCAGTTTTAAACCGGCCAGCCCCAACATCGTCCAGTCCCGAACGTTATCAGGATCGGAGAGCAGTTCAGTACGCAAACCCAGTCCAAAGCGAGCGATATCTTCCGTCGCCACCAACTGGCCACTATCTGCTTTCTGACGCAGCTCTGGCAACATTTTAACAATTTGCTGCCACTGCATCACTTGAGCTAAACCACCGGTATGAAAATAGAGCCCCAACGATACGACAACCAGCAGTAATACGCCCGGTATTAACGCCATCTTGCCCAGTGGAGCCTGTTTTGTAGCCCGCTCACTTTCAGGAATATCTTCCAACAGGTTATGCTGTAATTCGGCGATCATCGTGTCACGTTCGCCAATGACACCCTGCTCTTCGTCCGCACTCAATTCTGTCAGACGCTGCTGGTAATATGCTTTATTAATTGCATCACGATCGGTGTCAGCATTCGGGTCAGGTTTACCCAGCGTCGGCATGATCAGTAATGCCGCAGCAATAACCAGTAATACAATAATTGTTAGCCAAAATGCGATCATGATTTCTTCCTGCCTTTAGCGCCCGTTTTATCGCTGAGTAGTTGCTGTAATCGTGCTTTTTCTTGCTCAGATAAGCTCTCAGACTCCGCCCCTGAAGCACTGACTTTACGGCGGCGAGAAAGCATCACAATCGCGGTAGCGCCAATTACCACACACAACACGGGAACTAACCACAAGAATATGGTAGCTGGCGTAAGCGGTGGCTCATAAGTGACAAAATTACCGTAACGATCGACCATATAATTGATAATATCCTGCCGCGATTGCCCTTGCTCCATCAGCTCATACACTTTCTCCCGCATGTCTGTTGCAATAGGCGCATTAGAATCAGCAATACTGTTATTTTGGCACTTAGGACAGCGTAACTGCCCTGTCAGCTCACGGAACTGTTGCTCCTCTTCCACCGACTTAAAGTTATAAGTATCAATGGTCGCGTGGGCCACAAAGGTCATCATCAGGCCGAACAGAATAAATGAAATACGTTTTAACATTATGAACCGCTCCCCTGATATTTAATCCAAAGGGGTTTAATTTCCTCTTCCCATATACGGTCATTAAGATCGCCGGCATGGCGATAGCGCACGATGCCATCACCATCAATCAGGAAAGTTTCCGGGGCACCATAAACACCGAGATCCAGTCCCAGCATGCCATTATTGTCATATAAACTTAACGCATAAGGATTGCCCAAATCGTTCAGCCATTTAATGGCTTTATTACGCTCATCTTTATAATTCAGGCCGACTACGCGGATCCCTTGTGCCGACAGCTTATTTAAAAACTGGTGTTCGGCATAACAGGTTGGGCACCATGTTGCCCAAACGTTTAGCAACATGGGTTTTCCATCATGCAATGCAGCCTGATCGTAAACCTTTCCGGGAATATCCAGCGACTCCAGTTTAAATTTTGGTACCGGTTTACCAATCAACGCGGATTCAAGGGAAGTTGGATCGTCGCCCTGTGCATTACGCTGTAGCTGAACCATAAACGCGACAACCAGCCCCAGAAAGACAATTAATGGAATAAACAGTAGCTTCTTATTCATGCTGTCTCCTCACGGGCTAAGGACTTTTTAATCCGGTAGCGCGGATCCAGAATACACAACAGACCACCAAATGCCATAAACAAACCGCCGAACCAAATCCAGCGAATAAACGGTTTGTAATAAATTCTGACTGCCCAGGCTCCGTCATTAAGCTGCTCACCCAATGCGGCATACAAGTCGCGCGTGATACCACCATCAATAGCCGCTTCAGTCATCATGCTGCCAGCCACTTTGTAGTAACGTTTCTCGGCGTGCAGAGTCGCTTCTGGCTTACCTTTACGCGTAATTTCCAGCTCTCCGGCGCCGCCGGTATAGTTTGGCCCGGAAATTTCGCGAACATCGCGGAAAGTGAATTTATAATCATGAATCATGATGCTATCGCCATCTTTCATGCGGACATCACGTTCTACGCTATAGTTTTGACTAAAGGCAATACCAAATACCGTAACGGCCATGCCCAAGTGGGCAATCACCATTCCCCAATGACTGCGGGAAAGTTGGGTCAATCCTTTAAAGAAGCCATGACGATGAGTAGCACGTTCATGCAGTTCCATCACCGTCAGTACTACCACCCAAATGGACATCATCAGGCCCAATACTGTCATGGCAATAATCTGATCCTGCAACAGCCATGGTAAAGCAACGGAAGCCGCCAGCGTAATAATCAGGGCAACAATCAGGCGTTTTAGCAGCTTCGAGGGCTCATCACGGCGCCAGCGAACTAACGGTGCGACACCCAATAGCAGGGAGAATGGCACCATCAGCCAGATAAACATCGAGTCAAAGAATGGCGCACCAACAGAGATTGAGCCTAATCCCAACTGTTTATGCACCAGCGGTAACAATGTGCCAAGAAGAACCACCAGCATTGCTGCCATCAGCAATATATTGTTACCCAGCAAGAAAGATTCCCGGGAGAAGAACTCATGACGAGCCTTGGTCTTACTGACTCGCGCACCATTTACCGCATACAGCAGCAAAGACCCACCAATCACCACCACCAGAAACGCCAGAATGAACATACCGCGCGCCGGATCCGAGGCGAAGGAGTGAACAGAAACCAGAATACCCGAACGCACCAGGAAAGTGCCTAACAGACACAGAGAGAACGAAACAATCGCCAGCAATACCGTCCAGGCTTTAAATGTGCCTCGTTTTTCCGTTACCGCCAGGGAGTGCATTAATGCGGTACCGGTAATCCACGGCATCAACGAGGCGTTTTCTACCGGATCCCAGAACCACCATCCGCCCCAGCCTAACTCGTAGTAAGCCCAGTAAGAACCGAGAGCGATACCCAGCGTCAGGAAAATCCATGCGGCAGTAGTCCATGGGCGAGACCAGCGAGCCCAGGCAGTGTCTAAACGTCCTACCATTAGGGAAGAGATGGCAAACGCAAAGGCCACCGAGAAACCAACATATCCCATATAGAGTAACGGTGGATGGAAAATCAGACCCACGTCCTGCAACAGCGGATTCAGGTCACGCCCATCAATAGGGAACATCGGTAAAGTACGGGTAAACGGGTTAGAGGTCAGAATAACAAACAGCAGAAAACCAACGTTAATCATTCCTAAAACCGACAACACCCTGGCTACCGCATCCAATGGCATTTTGCTACTGAACAGAGCAACAGCGCCGGTCCACAGTGAAAGCAAAACGATCCATAACAACAGTGAACCTTCATGAGCCCCCCAAACCGCCGCCATACGGAAATATACCGGAAGCTGACTGTTAGAGTTTGTGGCGACATAAATAACGCTGAAGTCATTAATAATAAAAGCATACACCAGGCAGCCAAAAGCCAGCATGGTGGTCGCCAGTAATCCATAGGTTAATGGCCGCGATACGGCCATCATTCGAGCATCTTGTTTATAAGCACCCAATAGCGGATAGATGCTTAACAGTAGTGCTAATGCCGTTGCCAGCGCCAGCGCAAAATTTCCAATCTCAGGTATCATTTAGCATTCCCCTGAGCCGCTGGTTTATCTTTATAGTCGGCCTCAGGGCGGTGATGATTCTCTTTCATCGCCTCTTCCACTTCTGGCGGCATGTAATTCTCATCATGCTTGGCTAATACTTCTTTAGCATTAATCACATTGTTCTCTTCAAATACACCCTGAGCAACCACGCTTTGTTCTTCACGGAACAGGTCTGGCAGAATACCTTCATAGTGAACGTCGATTGCAGCACGGGCATCATAGACTTTAAAGCTGACTTTCAGGGATTCAGGGTCGCGTTTTACCGATCCTGTCATCACCATGCCGCCAATACGTAACCGCTGCCCCGGTTCAGGTTTAATTTTATCTTCACCTTTACCGTAGACGATTTCACCCGGGGTGTAAAACAGGTCGATATTAGAACGCAGGGCATACAACACCAATGATATTGTTACCGCCATCCCAACCAATACGGCAATTGCCAGATACATTCGGTTCTTACGACGCGGATTCATAGGCTTGCCTCCTGCTTATTTTTTGCATTTTCGATGCGGGCTTCACGAGATTTACGACGTTGAATTTCCGTGAGTAATTGTTTCCGCTGCCACCGGGTATGCCAAACCAGAGCCAGTAGTGGGATCACCGTAGCCGCCACGGCCAGCCAGACAAAAAAGCCATAACCGCCCATTGCAAAAAATTCCTGCCATGAAGAAAATGCCGGTGTCATTTGCCTGCCCCCTTACTAACCAGTGACTCGACCCAGGGTTTCTGGCGGTCATGAATAAGAATCAAATTACGTAACCGCATCAGGGTTAAAGTAATAAAGAAGAAGAGATAACCAAAAATAGAGAGTCTCAGCGGTGTTCTCATACTCGGATCAACGGTTTGCTGCATATTGGTTGACCCCTGATGTAGAGTATTCCACCACTCCACCGAGAAATGAATAATGGGTAAATTCACTACCCCAACCAGCACCAGAATGCCTGCGGCTCTTCCGGCCAGACGTCTGTCATCAAAAGCGTTATAGAGAGCAATAGCCCCCAGATACAGAAACAACAGAACCAATTCAGACGTCAGGCGAGCATCCCATACCCACCATGTTCCCCACATTGGTTTTCCCCATGCGGAGCCAGTGGCTAATGCGATAAAGGTAAATATAGCGCCCACCGGCGCCATTGCTGAGGCCACCATATCCGCCGATTTCATTTGCCATATCAGGCCAATAAACGCCGCGATAGCCATGGAACCGTATATCCCCATCGACCAGATAGCGGCCGGCACATGGATATAGATAATTCGGAAGCTGTCACCCTGCTGATAGTCGGATGGAGCAAAACCAAATCCCCATATCCAGCCAGCAGACAAACTAATGATACCGGCTATTGCCAGCCAGGGAATAAACTTACCGCAGAGACGATATAGCGTCTCTGGTTTCGCGAGGGAATGTAGCCACTTCCACATAGTCGTTTATGCTCACACTTGGTTGTAATTAAAATAATCAGTTAATAACTATTATGTTTGTTATTGCACACTTACCCGTAAAGCAGCTGAAGCGGCAAAAGGTGCTAGCGTCGCGGTTCCTGCTAAAATAGCGCCTAAAATGGCCAGATAACCATTAATCGGCAGCGACATCGATGCGGCATCAATCGCCGAAGTCGCAAAAATCAATACCGGAATATATAACGGCAGTATCAGTAAACTCAGTAAAACCCCGCCTTTACGCAGGCCAACAGTTAACGATACACCAATTGCCCCAATAAAGCTTAGGGTTGGTGTTCCTAACAATAGGGTCAGCACCACCGCTTTCCATGTTGCATAATCAAACGACAATAGCAGCGCCATCAATGGTGATAAAATCAACAAGGGTAAACCAGTTAACAGCCAGTGAGCGCATACTTTTGCCAGAATAGTCAGCGGCAGAGGCACCGGCAACAACATAAGCTGCTCCAGTGAACCATCCAGAAAATCGTCTCTCAGTAGTCGTTCCAGCGAGAGTAACGAAGCCAGTAGCGCCGCAACCCAAACCACTCCCGGAGCAATACGGGATAATAGCTGCGGCTCAGGCCCAATACTTAATGGAAACAGCGTTACCACAATCAGGAAGAACCACAGCGGGTTAATAATTTCAGAGCCTCTGCGAAAGGCAATTTTCAGCTCACGGTGCAAAATCGAAATAAACATCAGCGCCACACCCCACCATCAAGCTTAATTTTACGAATCTGACAGCGGGTACTCATCATGTCCTGATGGGTCGTTAATATCACAATACCGCCCTTTTCTGCATGTTGTTCAAACAGACGGGTTAAATGCTCTACACCCTGTTTATCAATGGCGGTGAGTGGTTCATCCAGAATCCACAGCGGGGCATCACTCAACCACAAACGCGCCAGCGCTACCCGACGATGCTGACCCGCAGAAAGTTGCGCAACCGGTACATCTTCATATCCCACCAGACCAACTTGTGATAGGGCGCTCCAGATGGCATCGGGATCTTTTTTACCGGAGGATTTCTGAAAGAATGAAAGATTTTCAAACGGCGTTAATACCGCCTTAACGCCGGCCTGATGACCGATATAAAGAAGAGAGTGATTATAACGATCGCGATTACGACGTGTTGATTCCCCCTGCCAGAGAATATCACCGCCATCACTGCTGGCTAATCCGGCAAGAATGCGTAACAGGCTGGTTTTCCCTGCACCGTTAGGCCCTTCAATCTGGACCAGCTCTCCGGGATGAATAGCAAAACTCAGCCCGGTAAACAGAGCTCTTTCATCACGGATACAATTCAGTCCTTGCGCTTCCAGCATCGTATTACACATAACTCTCAATTGGTAAAAATTGGCTTTATCATATCACAGCCTTTTAGCGGCTCGTAGCTTCACACCGAGCGGTTAGGTACCTAATTGTGGGTAAAATACGGTCTCAGATCAAACACTGAATGGGAAACTCAGAAGAATGTGAACTACATCTAAAAACCACCAATCACAGAAATAGGAGAATAAAATGCTAAATAGTAATTTTAGTCTGATTTAAACCAAAACTGGAGCAACCTGTCACTAATTAACCAAACGCACTTAACAGTGCTGAATCTCTGAATAAAAATAGGTATACTGCTGCCCTTGCATAAGTCCCCGTAGTTAAATGGATACATATTAAAATTAAATCAAACCATTGATTTATTAATACAAATTCCAAAAAATTAAAAATAAAAAGTACACCAATATGTACACATCGAATTAATCTTTATATTGCCTACCATTAAGCACTGTGTTTATATACAGCAATCAATAATTCTTGAATTGGTGCCCGCTATGTCAAACGAAAAGAAAGATCAGGGTTTTAATTTCATACCCAAGCTGATCGACACAAAAATAGCAATAAACATATCCCCCTCGCCTGGGCTCGTTATTATGAAGCTGCAATTTGCGCTCACAGAATATGACAAAGAGAACGGGAAAGTAGTCGAAACAGCCCAAGAGCCACAACAAACTTACATGGGGTGTCAGGGGTCGGAGGTTCAAATCCTCTCGTGCCGACCAAATTACCACATAAAAACCAGTCAGTTATAGCTGGTTTTTATCTCTTCCTATTTACCCTCATGGCGAAACTATGGCGTAACAATGGTGAAACTATTCGCTAGTTTGTCAGTGTTCTATCCCTATTCCTTTCCGGAAAGACTTAATAACCGTTCAACTTCTTCAAGGCGTTTAAGTAAATCCGCTTCAATGCGGATCCGGTTTTTCATCGCTTCAATCATCGGTGCTTGTAGGGCGCTATAATCAACAGCAAGAGAACCATCAGGTAATACTGTGACGGCTACAGGAAATTTTTCCATTACTTCTTGGGCAATTACACCAGCAGATTTGCGATCATTAAAATTTAATGTAAACGTTTTTCCAGACCACGATGACACAATATCATCAGAATTCTCTATCACTTCTATATCAGATTTTTTGGTCTCATCAGATGTTTGAACTACTGAAGTACAATATACAGATCCTGGAATAGAAAAATCTCCTACCCCAGAAAATTGAAAATTTGAATCATTAACATGCAACATAACAAGGCCGACATTGTTACTCGGCATATAAAGATCTAACCCTGCTATCCATGCTCTTCCCGGCTGAACTGCTTTCCATACGCTATAAGCGGCATTCATCGCATCATTACATTGAATCTGTAACGCAGTCCCACGCGCAGCCCATCCATTAAACCCCCCACCAGATGGAGAGACTACAATAGCAGGAGTACTCGGTCCCATAGCTTCTGAAGCGGTACTACTCCAAACCATACCTTCGCCATTTGCGCCAAAGAAATCCCAGCCCCACTGCGCGGTACCGTTATTTTTATAAACTCTACCATTCTTTAGGAAAACAGAA
>NZ_JADRCR010000017.1 GCF_016649425.1 Limnobaculum allomyrinae | reverse complement strand
GGTTCATGTACAGAATATGCCTGGCGGCGATAGCGCGGTGGTCCCACCTGACCCCATGCCGAACTCAGAAGTGAAACGCCGTAGCGCCGATGGTAGTGTGGGGCTTCCCCATGCGAGAGTAGGAAACTGCCAGGCTTTAATTAAGAGAAACCCTCAGCGAAAGCTGGGGGTTTTTTGCTTTATGCGGATGGTGAAACAGTTAGAGACCGGCGCTACCGGCCGGGCACCTTAGTGATATCAGCACATACCGGTTACGGCCGGAATATCCGCACTAGCCAATTTGTCAGGCTCTAATCAGAAAAAACGACCTCCGCCGAAAGACCGAGGTTTTTTTGCTTTATGCAGATAGTGAAACAGTCAGAGATTAGCGCTACCGGCCGGGCACGTTAGTGATATCAGCACATACCGGTTACGGCCGGAATATCCGCTCCAGCCAATTTGTCAGGTTCGAATCAGAAAAAACTACCTCCGCCGAAAGACCGAGGTTTTTTGCTTTATGCAGATAGTGAAATAGTCAGAGATTAGCGCTACCGGCCGGGCACCTAAGTGATATCAGCACATACCGGTTACGGCCGGAATATCCACTCAAGCCAATTTGTCAGGTTCGAATAAGGAAAAACCACCTCCGCTGAAAGACTGAGGTTTTTCGCTTTATGCAGATAGTGAAATAGTCAGAGATTAGCGCTACCGGCCGGGCACCTAAGTGATATAAGCACATATCGGTTACGGCCGGAATATCCGCTTCAGCCAATTTGTCAGGTTCTAATCAGGAAAAACTATCTTAACTGAAAGACTGAGTTTTTTACTTTATGTGATATAAAAACGAGTGCTTGATTTAAAGGATTATGAAGTATGAGAACATTTTTTGTCGCCCTGTATGCACTTCTCTTTTCCTGTACCTCTATTGCCTCAACAAATTCATCTTTTGAAGAGATTGTTCAAAAAGTATTACTTGGTTTTCATTTGCAAGATACTCAAATAATCAACTCTCTCATTAATAAAGATATTGGTATTTATATTGTGTATAAACGCGGTATTCCATACCAATATGAGCAATTATCTCAGTTTGATTTTAAACAGCCGGTTCCGGAATATCTGCCCTATGAGGTTTTATCTGAAAAGCTTATTAGAGCAAATAGCAAGATTACCCGATATAAGACTGCTGCTATATTTGATTGTGATACTGAGCGTTGGAGTCCAACTGGTTTATCAGTAGGAAAAACAGGCAATGACCATCTCTTGTCTGAAACGGCCGCTTTTTTGAAACTGCATGAAATGACAGATATGAGCGATAAGGAGTTTGCTGATTTGAAAAAGCTTGAGTCTGTAAGTCGTAGAATAGTATTGGCATCAAATGATGGTGAAGAGTTAGTTTTTCATTTGGGACATTTTAACCAACGCTGGTATTTAACCGTTTTAGACCGTGTTTCCAGCGATTGCAGCGCTTAGTTTTAAAAGCCCTAATCAATTCGCTGGTTAGGGCTTATGGAGAAATTGCTACCACTTACTCGCGAATTTTCCACTGTTTTGCCAGCTGGGATTTAGTTTCTCCCTGCAACCAGGTATTAATACTCTCCAGCAGCTTGGTATTATCTTTTTTAACCATATATACCTTATGGCTCTCGGTACCAGAGAAAGGCTTTTCTGTCGCCATACAAAGTACGTTTGGTTCTTTATTCTGATAGTAATCGCCTTCGATCAGATCGGTTACCATGATGTCTGCTGTTTTATCTCTCAGTGCCTGTAGATTATCAAAGTTATCTTTAACTCGAATTATTTGTGCTTTTTTGATGTGACTATCTACGAAGGTTTGGTTGGTGCCACCTGGGTTAACAACGACTTTAACTTTAGGTTGATCGATCTTTTCTAAGTCAGGTAATTCTTTGGCAACAGAACAGCTGGCTAAAGCAATTTTTCCGTTGGCTACAATTGGCTTGGTTAATCCAAATTCTGCTTTACGTTTTGCTGTTTCCGTAACACCACCCATGGCAACATCAAATTTGTCTGCAGCCAGATCGTCTGACAAAGTTGGCCAACTGGTAATGACAAAATCTACTTTCAGATTTAATGATTTACCTAATGCATTAGCCATATCGATATCATAGCCTTCAAGTGCGCCTGAAGCATTGCGATACGCCAGCGGAGCGTAGTCACCCGGAACACCCACTTTGAGTGTTCCTGACTGTTGAATTGCGTCCATAGTACGAGCCTGAACCTGTAAGCAGCTCAGGATTAATGCGGTACCAACCAATAATTTGAACTTCATTTTTTATCCTTGTGGTTTGATGTGTGTTATTAATTAACATCAATCCCCAACAAAACACCAGCAAAAGACAAGAAAATTACTTAAAGGTGTGTTTTTCAAAAGGGTAAGAAATATCGTACTGAAGGGTAAATACAATACAAAATGAAGAGAGGCAGAAAGGATGTTTTTGGTGTATTAAAAAGCCCCGAATTTCGGGGCTTTTTAGAGTTACAGAATACGACTAATTAGCTTATCGATACGAATACGTCGTAATCGACGAATTAGCTTACGTATTTTGACCGGATAGAATTGAATACTTTGCAGTTGCTGATAGTGATTAACCACAAAAGTATGTGTGCGAATACATTCCAGTTCATGCTGGCGCGCTTCTTTCAACTCTCCCTGAGGGTCGTGGATCAAAATCGCATTTTCCAGATCCAAGTGCCAAGCCCGTGGGTTTAGATTATTACCGGTAATGAGCTGCCACTCATCGTCAACCCACATGCCTTTCAGATGATAAGTGTTATCTTCATCTTTCCACAAACGAACGGTTAGCAGACCCTGGTCTACATAGCGCTGTAATCGTGTAACAAAGCGACGAAGATTAATTTCATACAGATAGGGCAGAGCACCAATAATTTTGAACGGCTGGTCTTCAGGAATATAAAAGTCGTTAGCAGTTTTATCACCAACGATAATTTCAACTTTCTTACCCTGACGTAATAATGAAATGATATTTTTCACTAATGGTGCAGGTAAATTGAAATAAGGAGTACATAACGTTAGTTTGTGCTCTGTACTGTTCATCAGCCGATCGATGACTTTATTTAATGGACTATGACGACCTAAGCCAACGAATGGGGCGACGGAGAGTTCTTCATTGGTAGCGCTGTTTTCAAACTCATAACCATGAACACGCAAGCTCTGTCTGAATTTTTTAATGTCATTTTTAATTTCCTGACCGCGAGGCCGGTTCTGGCAATCTAAATTGCGCACCGCTTCTGCTGGTAACAGGAACTGTTTGACATAAGCGATCATGCTATCCGCTAATGAGGCATTGGTAATGAACTGATAGCGGTCATAACGATATTTATCGTGTCGATGTAGATAAACGTCATTGACGCTGGCACCAGTGTAGGCAACGGTATTATCGATAATGCTGCCTTTTAAGTGCAGCACACCCAGCGCTTCGCGAGTATTAACCGGAACACCATAGACAGGTACTTCTACTCCAGGATGCTGTTCAGCCATTTTACAGTACCAATCAGCATTGGTACTTTCTGCGGCTGCACCAATTCGACCCCGTTGAGCACGATGCCAGTCTACTAATATAGCGACCTCTAACTCAGGGCGACGCATTTTGGCCTGATAAATCGCAGATAAAATATCGATACCTGCATCATCATGCTCAAGATAAAGCGCGATCAGGTATATGCGTTGTTCTGCGCGACTAATCAAGTCAAGTAAAGTAGAACGATAATCACCTGGTGTTGATAATATTTTAATATCATCAATCCGCTGGGAAATTTTCGGCAGTTGTGCAAGGTGTTGTTGAGATTTCTTTCGTTTAAATGATGACAACATCACAAAGCATTCTTCTCTTGTTGGGTTATGGCAACAGGCCATAACGTGCATATTGATTATCAGTTGGATCCGGTAATACTACCACCACTAGCTAAGATTGTGACTAAAAAACCGCGCTAATATTGCAAAACTGTCGCTGATATAACAGATTTTCACCAGTAGAGATTTCAACTAATTGATACTTAATAATATTTAAAACTACACATTCTAACTTTTATCGGTTTCTCCAGCTGAAAAAGCGATAAAACTTTCCAGTGAACGGTTTGCCTTACCAGCAAGATAACGTTGACGAAAATCATCAAAATAATGCTCAAGGCCTTCTGAAGCATGTGATTCACCTACCTGATGCAAAATTTGAATAGCGACTTCAGCGGTGCAAAGTTGCTCTTTACGGCTGGCTTCCCGCAATTGGTAACCTGAGCTCTGATCGTTATCTATAGAAAGTACAGGAAAGCGATCCAGATAGGGGCTTTTGCGAAACATTTTTCTGGCTTCTGTCCAGGTGCCGTCCAGAATGATAAATAGCGGGCGCTTATTACTCTGTTTTTCAACGCGAGTAACAACCCGGTCAGGTGATGAATAAGAGGCCGGAAAGATAACATAAGGTTGATAATCCGGACTGGATAACAGAGCTAATAGCT
Source organism: Limnobaculum allomyrinae (assembly GCF_016649425.1). Taxonomy (GTDB): domain Bacteria; phylum Pseudomonadota; class Gammaproteobacteria; order Enterobacterales; family Enterobacteriaceae; genus Limnobaculum; species Limnobaculum allomyrinae. The sequence continues at coordinate 38,145 of NZ_JADRCR010000017.1, read as the reverse complement.
GAGGATCAATATTGGTGCGTGACCAGAGAAATGCTTTAGTGTCAGGCAATATATCAGCAATCAGACGACCGGTATTACTTGGCTTTAGCGGTTCTGTATCGTACATCAACAGACAAAAAGTACTTTCGGCAATAGTCGCTGAAAAAGAGTGGCACAAACAATGGACTCGAGGCAGCAGACAACGATGGCAACGAATGACCCTGCATCCTCTGGCGCGGAAAGGCCGAGTGGATTGAGCAAGCCGCTGTTCCCTCAACTGTAAAACAGCATTGTCAGGAAGAGAAGGGGATGCAATGTCAGAAGCCATAAGAGGTAACCTGAGATAATCTGTTGGGATTAAAGTCGATAAATAATAAAGGGGCGCATGATATCGTATTCAGCGCCCCTGGGATAATTTTTTAGCGAAACCTTCAGATTTACCGCAGAGTGCTAACTATTTTTAGCTAAAACTTCACTCAACCATTGGTCAAAAGAGGCTTTTGGAAGGGCTCCGTTCAACATATCTATACGTTGTCCCTTCTTGAATACCATAATGGTAGGTATACTACGGATGCCAAAACGAGCACTCAGTTCCTGTTCGGCTTCGGTGTCGACTTTTACAAAGCGGACTTCTCTTTCCCTTTCCTGAGCGACATCTTCAAAGATTGGGGCAAAGTTGACGCACGGGCCGCACCATGGAGCCCAGAAATCGACGACTACAGGAAGGTCGTCATTTAATAATGAATCAAAAGAAGCTTGGCTAGCGTTAATTACTTCGCCATCGAAAAGCTCATGTCCACAGCGGCCACATTTTGCATCTTCCTGAATACGATCTTCAGGGATTCGATTTGTAGTCAGACAAGAAGGACAAAGGGTATTCATGCTGTTACCTCAGTGAAATTACACATTGATTTCACTTATTATGTACAAATGATTAACTATCAACAATGTGATTTCATCGATAGTTATAATAGATTTAGACTTTTGGCAGATGATGGTGGCTTACCGACATAACATCAGGTAATCTGCGCGCCGGATGCGATGTGGAAGTGGAGATATAGGTATGAATGACTCTTTTAGCGGTAAGAACGGCAAAGTTAAAGTAATGTACGTCCGCGGTGACGACAACAAAGATGATAAGAATAACCGTCGCTCAGATAAAAAGCGCCCGGCAAACAGAAGTAACGATCGGGGTGATAAAAATGCACGTTGGGGAGATAAAGATCTTCCGCATCGTCCGGTTCGTAGTGCCAATGAAAAACCGCCTCGCTCTCCATGGCAAGCGAAGCTGCAAGATGTCAGTGAGCCAGAACCTTTTGACCACGGTGGAATTAGCGGCAAAAGTCAGATCGATCCGGCTCAATTGCGTCGCCAACGTGAAGAAGAAACCAAAGTGTATGGCGAAAATGCTTGTCAGGCACTGTTCCAAAGTCGTCCTGATGCTATCGTTCGCGCCTATTTCATCCAGTCGGTAACCCCAAGATTCCGCGAAGCTCTGCGTTGGATGGCGGCTAACCGTAAAGCTTACCATGTGGTTGATGAAGAAGAGCTTATTCGCGTATCGGGCACTGAGCATCACGGTGGCGTTTGCTTCCTGATTAAGAAACGCGGCGGTTTAACCGTGGCGGATTATTTGGCGAAAGCCGGGAAAAGCGATTGTGTACTGGCGTTAGAAAACGTAGGAAACCCACATAACCTGGGCGGTATGATGCGATCTTGTGCTCACTTTGGTGTGAAAGGCGTTCTGCTGCGCGACCCTGATATGCTTGAATCTGGTGCAGCCATTCGTACCGCAGAAGGTGGTGCAGAACATTTAACCGCTATCGGTATTGATGATTTCCCTCAGGCATTAGATTTGTTCCGTCGGGCGGGTTATACCATTGTGACTACTTCCAGTCATAAGGGAACACCGTTATCAGAGGCTGTTTTACCGGCAAAAACCGTATTGGTGCTGGGCGAAGAGCGTGATGGCCTGTCAGATGTAACCATGAAGCAAAGTGATGTAAGCGTTTCGATTGCCGGAACCGGCAACGTCGAGAGCTTGAACGTTTCTGTTGCTACCGGTATTTTACTGGCAGAGTGGTGGCGCCAAAACGCCTCTCGCTAATGGCGATTGAACATCAAAACTAAAAAAGAGCGCATTGCGCTCTTTTTTATTGCTGGCTGAGATGTCGATAGATCAAAGTTTATCTGAATGATGCAGTAACACGAACTTATCCCATAGCTGCTCATTACTCTCTTTATGTGCAGGGTCATGAATGATGGTGTTATCAATCGGGCAGACTTTCATGCAGGTTGGTTCATCATAGTGACCGATACATTCAGTGCAAAGGTCAGGATTTATTTCATAAATCTCTGCACCCATAGCAATTGCCTGATTTGGACACTCTGGTTCGCACATGTCACAGTTGATACAGCGCTTTGTAATTAATAATGCCATTTCAATATCTTGCCTAAAATGCCCTTTAATATCAGTTGGTTGATAACCTTTCGAATGCCGCACACTCACGCACACCTTGTATATTTAACCAGTATATAATACATTGAAAAACCCATATCAGTAACACAAAACAGCAACACAAGCCTTTTTTACGTATTAAAAATGTATAGTGTGTGAGCCTGTAGTTTTAATGAGGTTTTCAATGTCGCGTAACGTAACACAGAGTGAACCAAACCCCGATAACGGCGAATTAATGAACGCATCGGCTAAGTGGGATAGTTGTAAACCCCCTTATACGAGCCAAGATATTAAAATCTGTGTTACTGCCGCTAAAACTATTCTATTACATTCGGGAAAACCTCGCCGATCTAAATACGAAAAAGATAGCTATTTACGTATCGATTTTAGCAAAGCCGGTAAAGTTACTTTTTATGCTGAGTTTCCCAAAGTGATGGGGCTGAAAGGGCGTAAACTGGGGGAATGGCCGGAAATGGCCGTGCAGATCGCACGGGAAAGAGCCAGCGACATGGCATCGGAAGGGTTAAAAGCGGAGTCGGTACAGCAAGTTATTACGCTATATGAGAATGATTTAGCCGGTAAGGTAACGCGAGGTAAGTTAGGCCAAAACAGCTATGAAACTTACTGTTGCCGTACGCGGCGGGTAGCCGAGTCTTTCAGTGAACGAACCATATTTAGCGATATAAGTTATAACGATTTAATCAATGTGCTTGATATGTGGGTATCTTCTAAATCTAATAATCAGGCCATAGAACTATTTGCGGAACTACGCCGGTTGTGGAAGTTTGGTGCGCCTAAATTTTGTAACGGGCGGAATGTAGCTGCCAGCCTTCCGGATGATTACATTTCCTCACGCGTGCAACGCCCGATGCCTACGCGCCTGTATACCGATATCGAGTCAATAGCGGCATTATGGATTAACGTAGCGGCTTGCTCATCGATACACCAAAAAAATGCAGTACGTGCAATGATATTAACCGGTGTTAGACCAGTTAATATCAATAATTTAAGTTGGGATTTTGTTGCTGAAGATTTAAGCGAGATCGTGTATCCGGCGGGGGTTATGGGTATGCGGGGAGCTATGAAGACGCAAAAAGAGTTTAGGTTACCCGTTACGGTAGAAATGCGGCAAATTTTGGAAGAACAAAAAGCATGGAGGGATTCGGTACCGGACTGTAATAAAGAATATGTATTTTTACAGCCGCGCAATCCTTCCATGCCATTTGCTAAACGGTCGCTCGATAAGCTGATTAAGACTTACAGCCCCGAGGATGCGGTGAAAGGAGTTAAACATGCCGGTACTGTTAAAGGTAGTGCCGGCGCGTTTAACACCATGTGCAGGAAGTTTTTAAAAAGTAATGTGATTATACAGATGCGAGCGCGGGGTTTTTCCCGTTCTGATGCTAGGGAAATTAGTCAGTTATGTATGCACCACTCGGACAGGAAAGACGATCCAATGGGGGAGCACTACGATTTTTCAGATGAGATCACACAAGAAGAAATGAAGTTAAAACGTATTGCTTTTGAGGCACACGAGGCCAGTATTATGGCTCAGGTGGCGTTAATTAAACGCAGGGGTTAGCAATCACTACGGCACTTATCTATAAACGCCATAACGTTACTACGCTCATATTTGACGTTTTTATGAGTGAAACGGATAGGTGATAGTATTTTCCGGTGTCGATGGTTTATGTTCCAGTCGCGTAGCGTTTTTGTTGTTATACGCAACAACACTGCAACCTCCGCTGGAGTCATTAGATCTTTAGCTTGTTGTGTGCTCATTTTAAGCCCTTACTTTTCATAGCCTCGAGCAAGATATCTTGCACTTCGCGTTTTGAGTTGCGCCGCTGCATAACAAGTTCGTCTACCGTGTCTGCGGCAATAATATGGTGTATCCATACCGGCCTGTTATGTCCCGCCTGTATTTGGCGGGTGGGGCCGATACGTTCAATAATTTGTTGGTACTGTTCCAAATCCCACCAGTGCGAGAAAAACACCAGTATGTTGCTGCCGTCCTGCATATTCAGACCGTGGCCTGCGCTGGCGGGGTGCGCGAATAAAACCGGTATCTTTCCCGCGTTCCAGTCGCGTAAAGTCTGTGGGTCTGAATCAAGCTGTTTACCCTTAGAGAATGCCTTTAGCAGTCGAGCCAGGTCACTTTTGAAGTGATAAGCGACTAACACCGGCATACCGCCCGATTCGTTAATTATGCTCTCTAGGGCCTGTATTTTTGCGTCGTGAATTTCTGACCATGTACCTTTATCATCGGTATAGATTGCGCCGCTGGCAATTTGCAGGCATTTCACCGTCTTTGCGGCGGCGTTCTGCGCTTCTATGTCCATTCCGTCCAATTCCAAAAACATTTGTTTTTCCATGTCTTGGTATTGCTGGCGGGCTTTTGCGGGCATCTGAACTTTGATAACGTTATGGATAGGTTCTTCAATATCGAACCAATCTGCGGCATCTAAAGAGATCGTGACGTCTGCGAGGGCTGCCTGCATCTGTTCTTGTGCAAATGGAAAGGGCTCCAGTTTCGACCACTGCTGCCCCGGTATTTGTATGCTGTTAAACCAGCGCGAAGTGAATGCGCCAAATGTGCGGCCTAAACGCTGCCCCTGATCGATAAACCAAGCCTGACCCCATAGATCAACTAAGCCGTTAGGCGCTGGGGTACCCGTTAGATTTACCCATCTGTGAACGTGTTTATGAGCAACTTTAGCCAGCGCTGCTGCACGCTTTCCACCTTGTCGTAAGCGAAATGATTTTAGCCGGGTGCTTTCATCTGCGATAACAGTAGCAAAGGGCCAGCGGTCGCCCAGTGTTTCTACAAGCCAAACCAAATTATCGTAGTTAGTCGTGTACACGCTCGCATTGGTATTCTGCAGGGCCGCAAGCCGTTCCTTTACCGTACCGACAATAGGCTGCATTTCGATATTACGAAAATGGTCCCATTTTTCGACTTCATCCGGCCATGTCGATCGCGCAACACGAAGCGGGGCAAGTACTAACGCCGGGCGGGTTTCTTCACCGCACATATAGAGGTCTTCTAGTGTGGTGAGGGTTGCTACTGTTTTCCCCATCCCCATGCCAGCCCAAATATTACTGCGGGGCTGGTTTAGGGCGTGGTCGATAATGAGATTTTGGTAAGGGCGGGGGGTGAAATGTTTAGGCATTTTTGATACCCCATTAAAATTTAATATGTGGCTAACTATCTTCTAATCCCATTTCACCATGTAAAGGGCAATGCGGTGCGCCGATATCTAACCATTTACGTACCGCGCGGACGGTGTAGCCGCATTCCGCGCAGATACATTTTAAATATCGAGCTTTCTGCTTCTTAGGGCGGGATGATTTACTCGTATCTTTATCCGTGAGCATTAACGCATGGGGCATTGTGCCGATCTTTTCTACAATAGGTTTGATGAATTCCGAGAAGGATTCGCCGGCGTAGGTTGCCGTAGCTTTGCCCTCTAAACTTAGAGTTTTAGCCATCCGCCTAAATCGGGTGCCATGGCCTTCTTTGAGACCTAAAGCCGCATGGATTAACTCATGTACTAAGGTGGCGAGAATTTGAATATCGTAATTCTCTCGGGGTTCGGGATACTCGTAATCTGGTCGTATAAATATTTCATAACAGCCGTCACGGGATACGCTAGGATCCCAACATTCACCAACTGATTTCCCCCGAAGCCCTCCTGAGGGGAAGCCAATAGCCACACGTATTTTTGCGGGGAGTGGGGCGCCTAAATTTTCAAAAACGGGGTCGAGTAATAATATTGCATTATTCAGCCACTCTTCGCGGGTTCTAGCTTTTGTAGTCACAATATGCCCTCCAGATTAGTACTATCTAAAACCACGACTCTAACGCCGAGAGACCTAAGCCGTTTGTGTTCCCGTTCTTGCTCCGGTCGTGGTTTTTGCCCTGGCGCTTTACATTCAACAAAAACAACACGACCGCCCGGCAATATCACGATCCGGTCTGGTACCGACCGGCGACCAGGTGAGATAAATTTATAGGCGATACCGCCGGCGGCCTTAACCTGTTTAACAAGATGGTTTTCTATTGTGCTTTCGCGCTGGTAACTCATCCGCTTTCACCTTGATAAATGACTACCAGTCCGATCTTTTCGGCTAGCGCTAATTCTGCGAGGGCTCCCGCGGAGGCTTTCCAACCGTTTAAAAGATAAATAGTGTCTGCGTTCAGTAGCATCGCAATACCTATGTCCATATATGCTTTTTCGGTCAGGCCATTCGGTAAGGTTGCGGGGTTGAGAACGATATAACCTTGGTCGGTTAAATCCTTCGCAGCGTCATAAAATGCAGGGCGATTAAAATTAGGTCGCCCGCTCATCGGGCCCGCGATGTATATTTTCATACCGCTACCGCCTTATATTTTTCCCGTGGGATTTGAGATAAACAGAAGTCAGATCGCCGTTCGCACCAGAGTTGGTTATCAACACTGCGGGATAATCGCAGCGCTTTAATCCAAACCTTGGCGGCACGTTGATAATCGCCTTCACGTTCAATTTGCGCAGCATCCCGCGCAGCCCGAAAATACAATGGGCTGTCATGATATTTAAATGTCATATTATTTATTCCTAGGGGAAAACTGAGTATAAGCTGGTAGTGGGGTTAGTTGAGGTTTACCAAAGCCTTGAAGACCAAAACACCCGACCTATTACAGTAAATCGCTCGTTAAAATCAACATAGGTTAAGCCTTCCAGCGGGTACTCACTACAGTTAAAGCACTCAACGCATACACCTACATCTTTCATTATGTGGAGTTTACGAACGCGGATTAAACCCGCTTCCTGAACTGCATATAAATGACCGCTTTCAATTGTCGTATTATTTGTATCGATAGCGACAACATCACCGGAGCGAATCCACGGAGCGAATCCACGGAGCCATACTATTTCCGATAGCTCTAATTACCCTTGCGTAGCGGGCTTCTACTCCCATTTTTCGCAGTGTATAGCGTCGAAATGGGAGGGCGTAAGTTTCTTCATTCACGTTATTAGTCCTTACGATAGTGTTGGGTTTCAAACCCGCCAGCATTAAGCGGAAGGTCTAAAGCCCATGCGGGATTATTAGCGAGTAATTCACTAAGGTGTTGATGTGAGTATTCAGCTGTATCCGGCGCTTCGGCGATGATTTCATCGTGTACGGTAAGGTCAATGAGATAACCGTTATCCTCAACCAACGGCATATTACCGGCTAAAACATCCCGCGCGGCTGCCTGAGTCGCGTTCTCCGCTAGCTTTCCGCTATAGGTTTTCAGTCTTTGCCATTTACGTGAGTAAGGGTTTACACCCATATAGCTTATCTGGCTGTTGTCTACCCGCGGGGCGGGATAGCAGAGTGCACGACCGGAGGGAAGAACTACACGTAACCAAGCCTTATCCCTGCGTACCTTCAATTTACGACAAACGAAAGTATTACCAGGCGATGCAATAGCACGTTTTACGGCGTTCTCTAAGTCATACCAAAACGATGTTGTTTCAGGGTGCGCGTTACGCCACATACGTTTAAGTGAATCGCAGGTAATAAAAACCCGTTGAGATAGACCATATGTCTTTTTCTGTTCAACTGAGGCTTTGTACCATCGTTGGGCTTCTCGCTGAATATCTAGTGAAATATTAGGTAGCGCAGCGTCGGCCAGCGCATCGAGATCTAAGCCATAAGTAAGCGCAAATGTTAAAAACGCAGCGACACCGCCGCCGTAACCAAGGCCTAATTCCATGACCTTACCGATTTGTCGTTGGTCTTTTGTTACTTCGTCGGGTGATATATTAAATGCCCGTGCATAGGCCAGTTTATACAGGTCGGGCCCTTTTCGGATTGCTTTACCTTTTTCATCCGTGCCGATGATAGTGTCGTAACCCCTAAAGGCCTGTAACTTCCATTCCTCCCCCGCCAACCAAGCAAGTACACGGCCTTCTATATTGGAAAGATCAGATATCACCAGTTTTTTACCCGGAGGGGCCATTATGCAGCCACGTAGGGCGGAGCTGGTGAGTTGCATCACATCATCGTAAAGCAGGTCTGCACATCCCGCTTTTAGCGCTTCGATACCGTCATCAATAACTTTTTGTGGTAGCATAGGCCTAGGTAAGTTCTGAGGCTGGAATAATCTACCCGCCCAGCGACCCGTCCTGCTGGCGCCACAAAATTGAAGTGTTCCCCTCAATCGTCCATCTTCGCTAACACCTTTCACTAACGTTTTATATTTGCTGGTGCTGGTTGTGCTGGCTTGCAGCCGGATAATAAGAAGCTCACGCAAGCCGATCGGGATATCAGGATCGTTAATTCGGCGCTCCAATGTGCTTTTTTGCATATCGGGCAGTTCTATCCCAAATGAACTGGCAATATGTTTTAACAGTGCATCGCGTTGGGTGGCGGCCTGTACTTCGTCGTTGGTAATATCCTGCGTACGTTTTGCTAACCGCTTCTGTTCGATCTCTACGGCTTCGATAGCCGCATGGGCGAGTTGAACATCGACACATACACCACGGTCGTTAATCTGCTGGTCGCGATGCCATAGCGCCAGTTCCACCCCTTGATAGTTCCAGTTAGGCAATTTCCTATCAATCGCCCGCATTGCCTCAATATCTAGCCCTGCGTATGATAAAAACCGGCGCCATTCTTCCGGGTGGGTTTTGCTGGTGGCCCGCCTGATAACTGAGTTTTTAGGGCGGGGTTTGCAGAAAAGCTGTATTAACGCTTTACCTTCTTTATCCTTGGCTTTGTCCTGGTCGATGTTCAGTACCTCACACAAAATACCAAGCCCTCCAGGAAGACCATGCGCGAGCGCCTTAACCATCGTATCCCGCCAACGCTCAACGCCTCCCGCGATAACATTAGGCATGGCATGACGCATCACCGTTCTATCAAAATGCGAGTTCTGAGCGTAGATAAGTATCGTTTCATCGGCTAATGCAGCTTTTAAATCGGCGGGCATGGGTTTGCCGCTGGTGACATCCCATGTTTTAACGGGCTCATCGTCTAAGGCATAAGTGATAATCATCACTTCGACTTGTTCCGCATACGCGTGGGTGCCGTTTGTAATGGGTACTTCGCAAAAAGTTTCGGAGTCGAACCAGAGTTTTTGATGCATGGGGAGATCCTTTAATTCGGGTATCTGTTTAAAGCGCACTGAAAATACGTTTTAAGCAGATACCCCGTGAGGTGACACGGGGGCTGTTTTATCTTACGGGGTTCAGGTTGTTTCAGATGGAAGGCCTACGAGCTCGTTTAGCGTTTCTCTGCGTATAGCGGGCAGGTCCATCGCTTTTGCCTCTTCTTTAGGTAGTAACTCGACGGCTTCGGGCCATTCTTCAATAAGGCGTTTGACAGTACGCACTTGGCAAAGAGTAGCCTCTACATTCATACGTATGGTTTTTTCATGATCGTGAATAGCTTTATATTCCGGATCAAATGCGTAAAACTCATCTACTAACGGGTTGTCTGCGGTTAGTGTGTATTCTTGCAGGGTGATTTTAAGTACGCATTCGTGCGGGTTTTCATATCCCTTGTAGTTACCGTTGAAATAGGCATTGAGGGTTTGTCCCGCTAAATTAAGATAAATACACTCACGCTTATTTACGAAGGCGTAACCCGAAAGTAGTCCCCTCGGCAGGAGCTTTATCTTTGCGTTTATTACCGCTATTTGCTGCATTATGTCGGGTTCTACTTGTACCCCACCTAGGGCTTCAACTCGAACACGTTCCGCCCAATCAGCCCGCGCGGCTCTTAACTTGGCCTTTCTGCGGGGGATACCTGCCTTTATTACTGCATTGTCAATTATGGCGTTCTTTAACGCCCGAGTTAATGTGGTGTAGGCCATGTTGGTTACCTTTAAAAAACTCCCCGCACAGTGGCGGGGGTATTAGTTAAACTAAAGACTCAGCGTCCGCGCCTTCGCTTACGTCGTCGAAATCGTCTTCTGACGCTACACCACCGCCCGCGAAAGCATCGCCATCACGTAGGAACTGAACACCGCCCAGCGACGCATTAATGCGTTTACCAAAGTTGTTATCCATCGCCCAGATATCCAGCGTTACGTTGACGTAGCAGCCCGCGTAGGGTTTTCCGTCTGCTGCGGTTAGCACTGAACGGTCACGATCGACAACTAAAGGACGGGCTTTATTGCTGGCAGAAATGAACATATTGCCGGGGTAGCCTTCGTACTCTGATTTTTCATCACCGTTGTGTAGGCAAACTTTTAAACCGGTACGCAGGGATTTAAGGACGCCCTCCGCTTTAGGTCCCCATTTTTCTTTCGCTACTTGCTCGATGGCTGACTCAATTTCAGCAACACAAGGATGGTCCGGCGCAAAGATAAACGCAGCGCTAAAACGGGGTTCACCTTCACCGTTTACTGTTTTTGGTTCGAACAAAGCAGGGAAGGCCATTCGGACGTTGTTTAATTTTACTTTCATGATTTATACCTTTTAATTAAATGAGGGATTCCGCGGCTTCGATATCATCAAAGTCGTTTACTGGATTAATAATGACTGCGGGGCGTGGATCGGATTCCGGTACCAGGGTATTTTTACCCTCGGCACGAGAGATAAGGGCTTCCACTTTTGGCCAGCGGCGGGGGCTGGCTTTTTTAATCAGTTTTTCTGCCTGGGTTGGACTGATTAGTTTGAAGTTAAAAACTTCTTCATTTTTATATCGGAACTGGTCTTTTAACAGCGCTCGGGCGATCTCTTCATCGTTCCAAGCTCGGTTACCTTGCTTACCGGTTACTAGTTTGTAGCCGGGCACTGAGTACCCCTGATTGAGTTCATTATTGGCTTTAGCGCGGACCGCACTACACCAACTCTCGATTAAATCGAGTTGGCCCAATAATTCCCCTAATCGGGTGTTATCGTGGGTACTAACCTGTTCTTTTATACCTTCTAACTGCGGCGCTAATGGTTGGGTTAGGTCGACAAAATCGCCTTTAGCGGTGTTCAGGTTGTGTTGCTTTAAAGCATCACATGACGCGTTAGCCTTAGCCTTACAAAACCAACATTGTTTTGTACCTGGGGTGAATGCATCCGCCGGTAGTGAATTTGCTCCTTCACACTCAACGATTGCCGCCGCGATAAGCGCCTTGGTCGCAGCTTCTTTTGCCCGTTCTCCAAAGGCTCGTAACTGAGCAACAGATATTACCCATTCGGATACGTGATAGAGGCGGGGCTGGTGGATGAACATTCGAACCGTTTCGAAATCCGCAATCAGCTCGAAATGTTCTAAAGCTCCCAAGGCATAAAGTTGGAGCTGTTCATTCTCTTCGGCATCAACTTTTACCCCACGACCAAATTTCAAGTCGTGAACCTGTAGTTCAGTACCTTTGATAATGATGGCGTCCGCGGTACCGAACTGATCGGGTACATCAACCACGTTGGAGAAATCGACACGTTGCTCGATAAGGAGTTCGTGTCCCTTCGCTAGTTCCCAAACAGTATCAACATAGACCTGTACAAATTCGGCCATTTCCTCGGTGACCTGTGGCGTGCCGGCATCTTTTAGCGGGTAGGTACCGATGTAATCGGATGCTTGTTGCCCACCCGTTAATTCAACTCCCACTAGTGATGCATCTAGCCGGTTGCTTAATACTATTTCAGCTAACGCATGTGCGGCGGTACCTTCAACGGCGAAAGGTGATCCTTTGTCTTCGCAACCCGCTTCTAATGCTAGGCTTCCCTCACAGCGCATCCACCGATGGGCGGAAGAGGGCGATAATCTTGCGTGTGAGTCTGGCATGATTACCCCTCCAACGCTTTTTCAGCCAGCGTAATAACCTCTGGCAATTTATCTGCGGGGACCTGACCTAACTTAGTTGCGCCGAACGTGGCCAGAATTTCCACCGCTTCACTACGGTACCCACCTTTGGCCAGTTTAAGAATTAAAGAGGAAGCGGTATCAAAGATGGCTTTAGGATCTTCTTCGGTAGTGGTTAAGGAGGTATCTGCTACCGGAGGTTTATCTTCCTTAATCTCCTTATTTACTTTATCGGCCTTTTTCACTTTAGGCTTAACGCTTGAACGCTCGTCTTGCGGGGTACGGAGTAATAAATCAGCGTACGCGCGGCGGGATGCGATATCTGGTATAGCATCCCAATGCTTGAACATCTGAATACACAGGTTGAGTAGTACTGGTTTTAGTAAGTGTTTCGACGGTTCGACCCCCGCAAGCGCCATATATAGGGCGTCGGACTTATCGGAAAGTTCGCTACCGCTTTCGGCTGTGACAAACTCATCTACCGCGGCTAGCTTCTCGGTCGTTAGGTCGGTAGCGTTCTCACCGTACAGAAGTGCAAGAGCGATAATTTTTGCGCGGTCTAACGCTTCGATATCTGGTTTTTTATCACTTTCAACCGCGATAGTTACCTCGGTAACTTCCACCGTTTTATGTACTGGCTTCTCGTTCGGGGTAAAAACCCCTGTACTACCGACGTTTTGCATTACAGCGATGAGTTGGCGCATAACTTCGGTATTTTCGGTAATAGCTAATTCTAAGCTCATGTCTTATTCCTCAATTTGAACGAATTGGCCTTCGTCATTGATGTAATACGGGGTGTTGGCCATAATGCCGTTTTCGCCTACGTAGGCGATTGCAAAGCGAATACGATCACCATCGTTATACGGAATAGCTGCGCAGCCACCTTCACCTAACACGATGCGTGAAACAGATCCCGCCGCTGCAACTACTGCATTTTCTCCAGTAGCGTTGATTTGCGCCCAGTCACCGGAGCTACCGATTCGCGCCCAGTCACCGGAGCTACCGATTTGCGCCCAGTCACCGGAGCTACCGATTTGCGCCCTGACACCGGAGCTACCGATTCGCGCCCTGACACCGGAGCTACCGATTTGCGCCCAGTCACCGGAGCTACCGATTTGCGCCCAGTCACCGGAGCTACCGATTCGCGCCCAGTCACCGGAGCTACCGATTTGCGCCCTGACACCGGAGCTACCGATTCGCGCCCTGACACCGGAGCTACCGATTCGCGCCCCGTCACCGGAGCTACCGATTTGCGCCCAGTCACCGGAGCTACCGATTCGCGCCCCGTCACCGGAGCTACCGATTTGCGCCCAGTCACCGGAGCTACCGATTCGCGCCCCTTCACCGGAGCTACCTTCTCCTTCGGTCTGATCGGTTGGGTGCTCCATGCTGTTCAGGTCTTCGACCATTAAGTCGGTTGCGGCAGTTTCTGCTTTAACGAACCCCGGCTCGTTTAGGAAGGTGTCGTACATCTGGTTAACTAACCAAGATGCATCATCAAAACGTTTGTCTTTCGTCAGTGCTTGGTGAACGTCGGCGTATGCGCCGCCTTGGGGAAATTTTTCAAGGAACCAACGATAGCCAGATGTGCAGGCGTCCCACGACTTAACTTGTTCTTTAGTTATTTGCATTACAGAGTCCTTACAGTGATAAGTAGAATGGATACAATCAGGCCCGCTACCGTGGCGTAGGCCAGAACGGTGACTAGATCAAATGTGCGTTGGCGCCGGTAACGAAGCACATCCGTACCGGTTAACCTGTGGAAGTTTTCGGGTTTCATTAGCTGGATGACCTTTCTTGGTATGTGAAAGCCCTGTGAGTACAGAGCGAATTTATGTGTTCGGTTTTTATAATCGAAGGCCCTGATACCAAGACCTTCTGTTATAAACTGATACGTATTGCCGGCATCCTGCCCCGCCACGTCCCGACGCATGGTTTAAAGTCGCGCCGTTCGACTATGCTTTGCTTTTTTGAATTTATTTATAATTCAATATTGAATTTATACGCGCGAGCGAATGCAATGTCAATTCAATAATGAATTTATATTTGTAAAAAAATACCAACTAAAAAGTCGGTATTGAATTTATTGGGGTATTTTAGTTATCTACATACAGGGAGGATTTTGCGATACCTGCAACGTACTGGATGCATTCTATTTCACTAAGGGCGAACCTAATAGGAAGGTGTTCTTCATTTACGGACATAACCATGATTTCGCTATCCCTCTCATATAAAAAGGTTTTAACCATAACTTGCTCATCTCTAGTTATAACTAACACCTCATCGCCTGGTAGGTATCCGTGGTTAGGTTCTACTACGACATACTCGCCATCTTTTATACGTGGTTTCATCGAATCGCCTGAACAACGTAGTGCAAAGGCATCCGGATCGCGGGTTGGCCAGTTGATATAACCGTCACCATGGCCAACGGGATACTGCATGTTAACCCAGTGACCGCCATTACCTAACTGGGCGCCGCCGACAACGGGTACCTGTTTGAAATTCACTTTCTCAGGGTTGTTACTAACGTTTTGTTCTAGCTGTGCGTGGGATAAATCCTGCTCAGCGATATCCTGGACAGTAACTTTAAAAAAGCTAGCGATACGTTTTAACAGAGCATATTTAGGATCTTTTATTTCACCTGCCATTAATCGATGCATCGTCGGCTGCGGAATACGACTATTTTTTGCCAGTTCGGTAACGTTGGTTATGCCGCGTTTATGCATCAAAAGATTAATGTTCTTAATAAGCTGCTCTGTTGTTTTGTCCATGATCAAGCCCTTTAGAGTGTCTATCCTAAAATGAATATTCTGTTTTGAATATATTACTCTAGCTTTGAATTCAATTCTGAATTATTATTAAATCCAGTATTGAATTTAATGGCCGAGAGGATACAAAAATGCAAGAGCAAGGCTATACACCGCGGGAAATTGTGCAGTTCTTAATTAACGCGGGGCTTACCCAAGTCGATATACAGAATAAAACCGGCATCAGTCAGGCTTCAATAAGCAGAATTCTGACGGGTAGATCCACTGATTTACGTGTCTCCGTTGTTACTGCGCTAGAAACTTTATTCTTAGAGGTGGATTCGTGGACCGAAAACGACGGTAGGGAGTAGGGCATGTCGCAGATCAAACAATGGGGTGCGACACCGGAGGAATGGTTTCATTTCGATTTGGTACTAGGGCGTACTCATGACCTGTTACCTGTCGTATGTAACCCCGACGCGCCGCTATCTCCTGACAGTAAACTAAAGGCTTTAGGTAAAACCCCAAGCCATTACAACGGCAACCGTCAAGTTGTTGGCCTGGCCAACTGGACTAAACGCGAAATAAGCGACGCTAATATTGAACGCTGGAGCCAAGAGAATGATTACGGTATCTGCTCTCGTATGGGTAAAGGCTGGTTAGCGTTGGATTGTGATAGCGAATCGCCTGATATTCAGGATGTTGTACAAACATTATTACTTACTCATTTCGGAGAACTACCCCCGCGTCGGTACCGGGTGAACAGTAATAAGTGTCTTTACTTGTTGGCTATCGTGGGCGAATACCGTAAACGTATCCACCGGTTGAGTGATGATAACGGAATTATTGAATTACTGGCGGACGGTCAGCAGGCTGTTATAGCGGGTACCCACCCAAGCGGCGCCCGTATTGAATGGGATGGCGGTTTACCTGACGAGCCATCTGTTATCACGCCAGAACAGTTGGAGGTCTTCTGGTCTGCGCTGGCGGAAGTACTGCCGGTGGAGTCTTCGACCGAAGTCGGTATAAGTCGCTTACGTGACCGAAGCACTTTTACACCTAATGCCACCGACGAAGTATCTGAATATCTGGACGCCAACAATTGGACGTTGGATTTCGGTTCTAGTGGTGAGCGTTATATTCGGTGTCCGTTTGAAGATGGCCATAGCGGGTTATCGGATCCTACCTCTACAGTTTATTTTCCTGCCGGTACCGCGGGTTTTGAGTTAGGTCATTTCAAATGTCTACACGCCAGTTGTGCGCATCGTAACGATGGCGATTATCTGAATCAAATAGGTTTTCGTCATGATGATTTTGACGATCTGGAGCCTTTGACCATATCGGAAGAGCAGGATATCCCTGCGCTGGAAACCGATAAAGTAGGCCACTTCTTAGCAAGGTATATTCAGATAGCGGAAGGGGATTTAGTTTGCGATTTATTACTACCTCCGCAGCACGGAGTTCTTAAATACACCGAGTTTTCTCGCACTACCGCCAACATCCAGATCGTAGAGGCAAAGGGCAAAACCTTTGTCGATGTCGCAGTAAGCAATAAATGGTTATCTCACCCGCTACGTAAAACGGCAAGAGGGAGTAAGTATCTACCTGGTCAAGAACGGCTGATTACTGATACTTATGGGCTGAACTGGATTAATACCTTTTACATGCCCGAATTTACGTTAACCGAAAGCATCGACCAGCTCGGCGTTTTCCTCGATCACATGGCCTATATCTTGCCGGTTGAGGTCGAACGCAATTGGTTCATTCAGTGGATGGCGTTTACGCTGCAGCGACCTGAAACCCGGTGTAAGGTTACTCCGCTGCTTGTGGCCAAGACTCAAGGCACGGGCCGCGGTTGGATTGTGGAATTGATGGAAGCGCTACTCGGGGCATGGAATTGTACCAAAACCGAGTTGGAGGACTTGGCTACCGGTAGTTTTGGTAACTGCCTTAATCAATCGCTTATGTGTAGCGTAGAAGAGTCGAAAGAAGGGGGTAAAAACCGGTTTTCTATTAACGCGAGTATCCGCAGCATACTGACAGAGAAGCGGCTGGAGGTGAACCTTAAATACGGTGCCAAAGGCACTATCGATGTTTTCACCAATTTTTTCATGATGACCAATCACACCGACGCCCTGGTCATTCCGCAAGAAGACCGACGGATAAACGTATTTTCAGGTCCCGACGAACCTAAGAACGCTAAGTATTACGACCGCTTGTATGGTGCCTTAAACGACCATACGTTTTTAGCGCAGGTGTACAGCTATTTAATTCAAATGGATCTCTCATCATTCAATTGGAAGCGCTCTTTTGATACCCCAGCGCGGCGGGAAATGATCGAAAGTAACCAAACTGATACTGAAAAGCTGTTATTAGAGCTGCTATCCGATCCTCCATATCCCGCAATGGCCCAACACCAAATTTTTTATGAGCTACGCCAACGCGGAGGGATTGACTTTATTTTAGACGAAGGCGTCGCAAAAAAGGTACTGCAGAACAGTTCAGCACAATGGTTAACGTATCAACCGCGGGTTAACGGGGTACAGGTTCGCCCTTGGTTATTGGTAAAAAATAACAAGTTAAGTAACAACGACATTAAAACGGCAATGGAAACCTGCGAAAAATTACAAAGTGGTTTTTAGGAATGACACAGTGACACAGTGAATGACACAGTAAAAACAGGGCTGTGTGCCATCAAAATTATAGATAAATCAGTAGATAAAAAAGAAATGACACAGTGACACACTAAATATCTAATTAAAGCGTATAGGAATAAAAGTATATGTATACATGTCACGCATATATACACATATATATATGTATATGTGGTTTAGGCGTTTTAGTGTGTCACTGCTTCAAAAACGGCACTAAACCAGTAACGGCGCGGCTTACAGGCTGACACAGCAATGACACAGCAGCGAAACCACTGTGTCAAAAGCAATTGCGTGAATTTTTACAAAGTTGAGAAAAGTTGAGGCGTAAGACTATGCGACTAAGAAGCAGCACTTATCGATATCTAGGACAAACCAGCACCCGGGTTTATGGGTAACTAAAATTCCAGTAGTAGCAAAACGTAGAGGCCAGACTAATGCGCAGAGATATTCAACAAGTTTTAGAACGCTGGGGCCGGTGGGCGGCAAGTGATGAGTACTGCTCGCTGGTTGACTGGCCCGCGCTGTCGGTTATCCCTGGATATAAACCGGCATCCGGTAAGCCTGTGTGTTCTGACGAAGACGGGCTGGTGATTGATACCTGCATTGCGCACATGAGCATGGTACGCCCTGTAGAAGATATTTTGATACTAGGCCAAAGGTTCATAGGAGGGCATACCACGCGATTTATCGCGGAGGCTATGGACATGCCTAGATTTAACATTACCAGCTCCCTGCGGGCTTCTGAGGAGTTTTTATCGGGGTGTTTGGTAGCGATGGCGGTAAGGCTTGATATGGATCCTGAAATCTCCTTACCGAAAATGCTTGCGGACGGCCAAAAACATGTGCTAATCTTTTAGCATCTAAAATTGTACATGCAATTTATATCTTCAATAAAGGGCTCCCAAATCGACGGGGGCCTTTTTGCTTTTCTGGGATAAGTCGGTAAAACGAGGGCTACGATAGCCAAATTACCCGAACACCAATACCCGCGAAATGTTAATAGAATGTTGTAGCTCAAAACTACACAGAATCGACGAGATAACTTGTTATTTTGCGCCACTCACCACGATTTTATGACGAACCCTAAAATCGTGGTGCGGAAAATGACCATTATGTTAAATAGCGAACTTATCCGCTAAATAATCCTCTCCATAGCCTCGCCATCGTGCGGGGCTTTTTTATGTCTCCCGTTCGGGGGTATGGACCAATGGAAATGCCTGAAAAAGATCTCAACTTTTGGACGGACGTAGCTAACTGGCTAAACAGCAATGCCGCCGCCATAACCGGCGTTGCCGCTGGTTTCCTTATGTCCGCATTTAAGACGCAACGCGCAGGCGATACGCTGAAAGATTCATTCTATGAGTCTTCTATGTGTGCGCTGTTCAGCCTGGGGGTGATTACCACCCTGGAGTACTTCGGCCTGCCCAAATCTATGGCCGTACTTGCCGGTGTGATTATCGGCTCAATGGGTACGAAGACCATCGGCAAAGTAATCGACGCAGTTATAGCGCGGCGCACAGGGGGCGGCAGTGATAACCAGTCAGGTGGGAATTAATACTATCAAAGCGTTTGAGTCGTTGCGGCTGGGTGCGTATCTCTGCCCGGCTGATGTCTGGACAATAGGCTACGGCCACACAGATGGTGTTAAACGCGGCGATTTGATAAGTGCAGATCAGGCGGAACGCTTCCTTAAGGGTGATGTAATCAAGTTTGAGCAGGACATCACCCGGTTAGTGAAAGTGCCACTAACACAAGGCCAGTTTGACGCATTGGTATCGTTTGTCTTTAACGTCGGTACACGGGCGTTCAGCAATTCCACGATGTTACGCAAGATTAACGCCCGTGACTTCGCCGGTGCGGCAAATGAGTTTAGCCGCTGGGTATACGCCAACGGTAAACGACTCGCGGGATTAGAGCGCCGCCGCAGGGCTGAAAAGAAGATCTTCGAATCATGAGCATCACATCAAAACTTATTAGCGCAGGTCTGAGCGTGTTGTGCATTGTTGCGTTGCTGATGTATTGCCGCTGGCTGAGCAACGAGGTTGCACAGTTACGGAACGATAAGCAGCAAACTATCGCAGCTTTGGGCGAAGCACAGGCCGACGCAGCAAACATACGCAAGCAGTACGGGCAGATACAAGGAGTGCTTGACAGTGTCGCAGAACAAAAGCAAGCCGGCGATAAACGCACCGCAGAGCTACAACGGCAGCTTAAAGCGGCACAGGTCGGTTCTCCATGCGCTGGCGTGCGCGTGCCTGATGCTGTTACTCAGCGGCTGCGCGAACGCGCCGCCGAAATCAACGCCGCCGCTACCGGTTCCAACTAGCCTCTTTAAACCGTGTCTGGTGCCTGATTATCAGGTGCAACATTACGGTGATTATCCCGGCTACATTGCCGAACTCTTCGCAGTCATTGAGCAGTGCAATAGCCAGATATCAGCAATAGAGAAGATAGAGGCATTAAGGTAACTACATGGACAAGGTAAAAAAGCTCCCAGCGCGTAAAGAGCTGTTTTGCCACGAATACATTATTGATTTAAAAGCTGGGCCGGCGGCTATTCGTGCGGGGTACAGCCCCAAAACAGCGTACAGTAAAGGCCCTTGTTTACTACAGGAACCTGATGTACTTGAAAGAATAAATATACTCAAAAGCGATCGGATTAAGACGTTAGGTATCGACGCTAACTATGTGTTGTTACGTCTGTATGAGATTGATCAGATGGACGTGGCGGACATTCTGCACGAAGACATGAGTATAAAGAACGTGTCCGAATGGCCAGCGGTTTGGCGCCTGACGATCCAAGGCATTGACCTGATTAATTTGGCTTCTAAGGAAGATCTAGATGTCATACTGAAAAAAATAAAATGGCCTGACAAAGTCAAGAATCTTGAATTACTGGGTAAGCATATCAGTGTTCAAGCGTTTAGAGAAAACGTTAAAAATGAACTCACGGGTCCAGACGGCGGCCCTATTGAAGTTTCCGACATCAGTGATGAGGCATTAGAAGATCGCCTACGGGAGTTAGGTTATGGTCGTGACACAGACCAACTCAGCGAGAAACAGACAAACGCTGGAAGCATTCAAGAAAAGGGCGATTAGTAAGGCCTCGGAATCTTTAAAAGATTTTACTCTCTACACATACCCCAAATACGAGTTTGGTTGGTTTAATGCTTTATTGTGTGCGGAATTAGATCAATTTTTAAAAGATGCTGAAGACGGAAAAATGCCACGGCTGATGATTTTTGCGCCACCAAGGTCAGGTAAAAGTGAAATTGCATCACGTCGGTTTCCTGCGTATGCGTTAGGTAAGCACCCTGATTGGAATGTCATATCATGTTCATATTCTGCGGATTTAGCCAATCGAATGTCACGAGATACACAACGTATTGTTGATTCCGCTAAATATCATGATGTATTCCCGAATGTCCACCTAAATGGCAAAAATATACGCACGGTTGCTGGTGGCGCTATTCGCACTGCTGAATTGTGGGAATTAGTTGGGGCGGATGGTGACTTACTTGGCGGGGCTTATCGTGCCGCGGGTGTTAATGGCGGTATCACCGGGCAGGGGATGAATATAGGTATTATTGACGACCCGGCGAAAGACTATAAAACAGCTTCATCAGTTGCTTACCAAGAAGCGGTACTTGATTGGTATGACACTACGTTTTTTACCCGAGCTGATCCCAAAATTAATGGAATTATCATAATTCTAACCAGATGGCACAAAGATGATCTTGCTGGGCAACTTCTAAAGTTAGCAGATGAGGGGGGCGAGAAATGGCGTGTTGTTAGTTTCCCGATGGAAGCGGAACAGGTAGAGACTCATGAGTTAAATGGTAAAAAGTACCACCTACGAAATCCTGGTGATTTGTTATTTCCCGAACGTATGCCTCAAGCTTTTGTTGATAAATGTAAGCAAAGAGGTTCCCTTGTCTGGAATGCTCTGTATCAGCAGCGGCCAACAGCCAAAGGTGGGGGGCTTATCAAGTCAACATGGTTTGGTGAGTATAAGATTTTGCCCCCTATCAAGTGGAGTTCTGTGTATGCGGATACTGCACAAAAAACCAAAGAGGCCAACGATTACTCGGTATTTGAGTTTTGGGGTCTTGGCGAAGATGGCCGACTGTATTTAATAGACATGATACGCGGTAAATGGGAGTCGAAGGAGCTGAAACGAAGAGCAGTTGCTTTTTGGGTGAAATGCAAAGCAAGAACGGATTGTGGGGCTGTCATCTCAATGAAAGTCGAAGATAAATCATCCGGCACCGGCCTTATTCAAGATATCAGATCAGAAGCTTTCTGCCCTATCACTCCTATTCAGCGGGATAAAGATAAATACACTCGCCTGCTGGATGTTCAAGGTTATATCGAATCTGGTTACGTTTTCCTACCGGCGGAATCGGATTGGGTTAACGATTTTTTAGTTGAGATGGAAGGTATAACAGCTGAATTCAATACCCACGACGACCAGCTAGACCCAATGATGGACGCTATTGCGGACATGAAGTCAGGAGAACTTAATATCTGGGCGGCAATCGGAAGACAGTAACTTACCCAAAAAAATATTCTTTTTCCTTCAAATTATCCCGCGAGGATGTATGTCCCGAAAGAAACGCCAAAGCGGCGCACAAAAGCCCGTTGCGACAGCTGACGGGTATAATAATTTCACGGCTAAACTTGGTAACAACACACAGAACATCCAGACAGGCGGAACCTACACACCGGGATATATTACCCGTAATCGTGTGATGTTGGAATTCGCCTATCGCTCATCATTTCTTGTTGGTGCTGGTGTGGATGCAATGGCTGATGATATGACCCGAAAGGGGATCAATATCAGTTCCAAACTTAAGCCAGGTCAAAAAGGAACGATCGAGACATTCTGGGATGAGATAGCTATCTGGGATGGACTTAATGACACTCTGAAATGGTCACGTCTTTACGGTGGAGCGTTACTTGTAGTCCTCATTGAGGGGCAAGACGATGAAGGCAATATTGTTTTCGTTAACCCTTCAAACTACTCAGAGCTGGCCCACGGACATATTCAGAATGTCCGACGCGGCGCCGTTGATAAATTGGATCTGCTCATTGCTGACGTACTGGTTAAGCGACAGGAGGCAATTGACGCGATTAACGCTGGCCTGACGGATGTTAGCTGCGGCTACGACGCACAGTACAAACAATTGGCTCCGGGTAAAGGTAAGCAATATCAAATCACAGGTAATCACCTGGCTGTCGGCATTGACCGCGGTCGGGCTGGTGGCCGTTGTGCAATCGGGGATTCCATCCCATCTATAACAAAGGAGAAGCCTGTAATGTCATGGCTTAAAAAACTGGCTCAGGCCATTAAGACAAAAGATGAAGCCGCTATGCAGCAACTCATCGACGAAGCGCCGGAAATAATGCCGTCTGATGGCATGGCATCAACCCCCGGTTCAACAATCAATATCAACATACCTTCACAGGCTACCTCTCTACCTGCGGAACAGCGGACCACAGCAGATAATGAAGGTGGTGTGACTGAACCAAAGAATGAACCAACCGGTGATGAAGAGATTCCAGCATGGGCGAAAGCGTTGCTTGTTCGACTGGAGAAACTGGAAGGTAAAACCACTGACGGTGATCCCGATCCGGAAAGTATGACTACGGATGAAGATGCTGAAGAAGACCGTAAGGTAACGGGCGATGCAGCTTTCAAACGTAATCTGATTGCAGATGCGGAAATCATCTACCCGGGGTTTCAGCCAGCTAGCGACAAGGGGCTGAAGCGCCAGGTGCTGAATCACGTCATGCGCACTGGTGATAGCCTGAAATCGTTCGGTGTACCTGATTTCACTAAAGCGCCTAAAGCAACAGTAGATGCGGTATTTGCTGCAGCCGTAGCACTCAACAAGGCGAAAAATCACATCAAGCCGCTGAATAATGGTGTTCGTACCATTGACGGAGCACCACAGACCAAAAACATGACGCCAGCTGAGCTTAACAAGCTAAACGCTGAATTCTGGAATAACCGTAAATAAGGTAACTAAACATGGCTGGAAAGGCTTATTTATACCGGATGCCTATTGGCATTCCCGGGGGTGTAACACGTCCCCGCGATCTTACAATTGAACCTGTAGCACTGAATTACCAGAATCAGTTCACTTCTTATGGGCTGGTTGGTAAATACGTTGGCGATAAGTTTGTGCCACTGGTTGATGGTGACACTATCGATAAAGTGAAAGGGATTCTGGTTCGCCCATTCCCGATCACCTCGTTTGCTGATTTAGCTTATATCGGCGTTAACGTTAATCAGATTGGTGACAATCTAAAACGTGGTTATATCTGCGTGAAAGTAACGGCGGGTAATGCGGTAACAGCGCAAAAAGGCGCGCCAATTTATGTCCGTGTGGCGGCGGGAACTTCTGGTAGTCCGGTTGGTTCCTTTGTCTTAACACAGGACGCAACCGCAACAAACACACCTCAGCTACCAAATGCAGAGGTAATGGGACCGGGTGAGGCTGACGGTCGTATTGAAATTGCATATAACATCTGAGGAATAATGAATGTTTACAGTTGACAGAGCTACCATTGACTCCACCGGCGCTTTTCTTGTCGGTGAGCTGGAGCGCATGGATCAAAATCTGAATATGCCGTTGGTGTCCGTTAAATGGTCCCGCGATATATCAATGCGTAGCGATATTTCTATCGCGGATGAAGTATCTTCCTTTACCAATACGGATTTCTCCAGTGTAGGTGGGCCAAACCCAACCGGTAAGAACTGGATGGGCAAAAAAGGGACGGCGACACCAGGACCGGAGCTGGATATTACCCCAACCCGTAACAATCTGACACCTTGGGCTACAGAAGTTTCATGGAACGTTCTTGAGCTTGCTTCTGCACAGCAACTCGGTCGCCCCATTGATGTACAGAAATATACAGCAATGAAAATGAAGTGGAACATGGATACCGATGAGCAGGTTTATATCGGAGACGAAGTTCTGGGTGTTCCCGGTCTGCTTAACTTACCTGACATTCTTCCACTGGCTGCCGCTGCTGCATGGACTGCGACTACCGATCCAGACGTTATGCTTCAGGATGTTAACCTATTGCTGACCGATGTCTGGGTACGTTCTGGCTATGCTATATGTCCTGCGAAAATCGGCCTTGCTCCTGAATTGTTCGGGCTGATGACGACTAAAAAGGTGTCTTCTGCGGGTAATATTTCTGTACTCGAATACGTAAAAATTAACTGCATCTCTTTTCAGGAAAACGGTGAACCTCTCAATATCGTTTCTATGAAATGGGCATCTAAGCGCGGCGCTGGCGGCTCTCATCGTATTGTGGCGTACACGCAAGATGAGCAATATGTTCGCTTCCCGATGGTACCACTACTGAATACTCCGCTGGAGTATCGAGGCATGCAGCAATCGTCTGTTTATTACGGCAAGCTGGGTCAGGTGGAAGCACCGTATTCCAATACGATCTCTTACCTGGACGTTCCAGCGTCTTAACCTGAAAACGAAAATGGCGGGGATACCTCAGGGGAAACCCGCCTTTTTTATGGAGCATTAATATGAAATACGTTGTTTCTGGTGGGGCCACACTCAGTTTTGCTGATGGTACTAAATTTAATCTGTCACAGGGCATTCATGACAGTTCCTATTTTCCGGATAACGTGAAGAAACACTGGGCTTTTAAGGCGTACGCTAAGCCGCTGGATGAATCAGATTTGGAGAAAGAGCAGAACACTGAAGATCTTGCTGCCAGTCTGGTATTACTGACAGAAGAAAACGACAAACTGAAAGCGCAACTGGTGGAGCATGAAAAAACTATCACCAAACAGGCTGGTGAGATCACCGAGCTGAAAGCGCAACTGGTTCCCGCTGATGGTAAATCTTCTGATACTACAGATAAAACCGATACCACGGACAAAACCGATGATACGGGCAAATCTGACACTACCAGTAGTGAGGGCACTAAAAATGCCAAAAAACAGCCGGCTTCCAACTAACGAACAGTTTCGCACCGACTTTCCCGAATTCTCCGACAAAACCCAGTATCCCGACGCCTCAGTTAATTTTTATCTGGGGCAGGCTGACGCACTTCTTAATCAGGATGTGCTTGGCGATCAGTTTGTCTATCTGGCTGAGCTTTTTACTGCCCACTATACGGAGCTACGAGGTCGTTCGCTGGCCGCTGCCGCTATTGGTGGTGTTAACAGTAATGGATCTGCTGGTGTGGTGTCCTCCAAATCAGTAGATAAGGTTTCAGTCAGTTACGACGTGTCCAGCGTAATCGATCCCGATGCTGGATTCTGGAATAACACGGCCTATGGTAGAGAGTTTTACTGGTGGTGGTCGATGTTCGGAGCTGGTGGGAGACAATTACTATGAGTGGCGTCAGGGTAACGACGGATAACGTCGCCGATATTTTACGAGCATTAGAGAGTCTTTCTAATAAAGAGGTATTGGTTGGTATCCCGGAAGCAAACGCAACGAGAGAGGATGGCGAAAAGCTAAATAATGCGGAAATTGGTTATCTGCAATCTACTGGTGCGACAGTGAGTATCGGAGGCCAGACCGTTACGCTTCAGCCGAGGGCTTTTCTTGATATGGGAATTGAGGACAGTCAGGGCCGCACAACTGAGCATCTAAGGGCTGCAGCAGAATTTGCACTGGATGGCAAAGAAGATGCAGCCAATAGAGAACTGGAAAGAGCAGGGCAGATTGCACGCGATGCTTCTAAAGCTGTTATCTCTACAGGAGATCGTCTTCATCCTCTGTCAGAAAGAACGCTTGAAGCCAGACGGGCGCAAGGTCTTCCAGGTGAAAAGCCTTTGTATGCACATGGTTACCTTCTGCGGTCAATCAATTACGTTGTGAGGGATAAATAATGCCGCTTCTTGATGTAACAGAGGTTCTTCTTGATCCCTACTTTTGTAATACCACTCTGATTTGTCACCGTAATGTTCAGACGATGGATGAGGATAATTTTGCAGTTAACACAGCGCAGAATATCCCTTTCTCTGGCGTTGTTACCGTTGATCGGTCACTGGAAGCACGGCGAATGGAAGCAGGCCAGAATATCAGTGGGGCAATTCTTATTGTGACTCGCTTCAGACTTACTCAGGGAATGCCTGGGCTTGATGCTGATACTGTCACCTATGAGGGGCGAAAGTACCGCGTGACGTTTGTTGATCCATATTCCGCTTATGGTGCTGGATTTGTTCAGGCGCATTGTGAATTGCTGGAATTTGATGGGGGAACACCTGTTGAGTAATGACAGCACAAGCGCCGGGTATCTGACACCTACCGGGATCGAACCAACGTATGACGAAGCGTTAGAGCGTGAAATCAGTCGTTGGATACGCGGTGTTACTGGTCTGGAAGTAAATAAGGTGTTTCCAAGATGGACCGAAACACAACCTAAAATACCTAATTCCGGCGTTACATGGTGTGAGTTCGGTATAACGGCTATCCCGCAAGACTATTCGCCAGCCCATGTACAAAACGACAGTGAGCATTCGGAACAATGGTCACATGAATCAATTTCAGTCATTTGTTGCTTCTACGGACCTTCAGGCCAACGGACAGCCACGCTATTTCGTGATGGTATGGCAGTTGCCCAGAACAACGAAGAACTGAACGTCACAGCCGGTCTTACACTTCTTGAGTGCGGAAGGATTATTTCTGTACCAGAGCTTATCAACAACACATGGGTACGCCGTTACGACATCACTGTAACGCTGCGCCGTAAAACAATACGCGAGTACAACATTAAATCGCTCGTGGACTCACCCGTCAAAATATTCGGAGAATAATCATGACTCAAGGTTTATCTGTATCGCGTGTTGTCAGCGTGCAGGTTTCGCTTGCCGTTAAAGCGGCGGCGGGACGTAACTTTGGTGCGCTTCTCATTCTTGGTACATCTGATGTACTCACTGCACCAGAGGTTATGCGGTTATATAACGACATTGAAAGCGTCGCTGAAGATTTCGGGATCGCATCAGAAGAATACAAAGCTGCAAATTTATATTTCCAGCAGTCACCACAGCCGCGTGATCTGTATATCGGTCGTATGCAGAGAACGCCAACTACAGCAACACAAGGTTACCTGACCAGTGCGGTTCTATCATCAGCTGAACAGGTAATGAGTAACTTTACTTCAGTTGAGGATGGGGCGCTTAAATTTCCGGTAGACGGAACCATGAAGACGGTGACAGGTATTGACCTGTCAGGCGTTACGGATTTGGCTGGTGTGGCTACAGCGGTACAGGCGAAGCTAACAGGTACTACCGTTGCATGGGTAGCGGGTTCTAACCAGTTTACTATTACTTCGGCGACATCCGGTGCAACGTCATCCATTGGTATTCCTATTGCTGCCGGAACGGGGACTGATATAGCACCTCTGTTGGCGATTGATTCAGCACATAATCCAAGTGTTATTGCTGGTGAAAATGCGTCTGGGGGTTCTCCATTACCTTCTGTCGTTGTTGCTTTGAATTACTCGGCTGACTGGTATGGGTTGGTTATTGCAGATCCTGCCATGACCGATCAAGACCATATGGATGTATCCGCATTAATTGGGTCCGCCAGTGATTCTCGTGTATACGGCGTTAGTACTAAAGCCGTGACAACTCTGGACGCTACAGTGACCGATGATATCGCCAGCCGCTTAAAAGCTGCCGGCTATGGACGGACCTTCGTTCAGTATAGTCAGGTCGATTATGCTGCTGCGTCTGCATTCGGTCGGGCGTTTACCGTGAACTTCCTTGGTAATAACACTACGATCACACTTAAATTTAAGCAAGAGCCAGGCATTACAGCCGAAGTGATCACCGCGCAACAGGCCAACACGCTACAGGCGAAAAACTGCAATGTGTTTGTTAAATACGCAAACGATACGGCCATTATCCAAGAAGGCGTGATGTCAAACGGTGATTTCTTTGATGAACGGCATGGGCTGGACTGGTTACAAAACTATGTACAGAACAATCTCTGGAACCTGCTGTATACCTCCACGACGAAGATCCCACAAACAGAAGCGGGTGTAACACGACTATTGACGAACATTGAGCAATCTATGGATCAGTCAGTCAACAACGGTCTGGTGGCGCCTGGTGTCTGGAATGGTGGCGATATTGGGGAGTTAACAGCCGGAGATACTCTGACAAAAGGGTATTACGTTTACGCTAATCCACTGGATACACAGGCGCAGGCTGATCGGGAAGCCAGAAAAGCACCTGTTATTCAGGTTGCTGCAAAACTGGCCGGTGCAATCCATTTCGCCGATGTTCTGATTAACGTGGTGCGGTAAGGAGAATTTATGTCCACATACAGTTTTATCGATGTTACAGCATCTCTTGTCGGTCCTACAGGCAACGTCGATCTGGGCTATGGCTCGGCTAACTCAGAAGAAGGCATTTCTATTGCCATGACCGAGGCTAAAAATACCATGACAACCGGCGCTGACGGTGAAGTGATGCACAGTCTGCATGCAGGTAAAAGCGGGACCATCACGGTAACGCTACTGAAGACCTCCCCAGTGAATAAAAAACTGTCTCTGATGTATAACGCACAGAGCCTGTCATCGTCTACGTGGGGGAATAACGTCATTGTTGTTCGTAACAAGGTTTCAGGTGATATCACGACTGCTCGTACAGTCGCTTTCCAAAAACAACCTGATAATCAAAACGCCAAAGTTGGCGGTACCGTGCAGTGGGTTTTCGACTGCGGAAAAATCGACCAGTTGCTGGGGACATTCTAATTTATGGAATTTGAAATCAATGGTGTGGAATATCGCACCGCCAAACTCAATGTATTTGACCAGCTTAAAGTATCGCGTAAGTTGCTTCCCGTTCTTGCGGGTATGGCATCTGAATTTGACGCTATTAACTCCATGAGAGCAGGTGGTGATACGTACGCGTTACTGGCTACCGTGGTACCTAAAATCGCTGATGCTTTGGCTGATATGTCTGATGACAGCGTAAATGCCATCCTTCATCCTTGTCTATCGGTAACATCACGAAAGCATAACAAAGGCTGGACCCCGGTATTTAGTCAGGGTGAGTTGATGTTTGATGACATAGATCTGCCTGGCATGCTGCAGATTGTCGGGCGTGTCGTTGGAGAAAGCCTGGGTAGTTTTTTTCCCGAACTCCCAGAGTCAGAGACAGCTACCCTGTCAGCGGATTAACTCTGGACTCCTTGCCTGATGGCGAGGATTTTCTTATGCGCCCGGTGGATGCCGGGTATATCCCTTATACGGCGTTAATAGACGGATCTGTAGACCTGTCGGATATTGCACGCATGAATGACTGGCTGGATTTGAAAGCCGATAACGAGGCGAGAATAGAGAGATGGAGACAGGATAAATGAGTGCTGAAACTATTAAATCATTTCTCGTTTCGCTCGGTTTTCAGCTTGATGAAGCTGGTGCCCGTAAATTTGAAGCTACTATTGTCGGCACAACTAAAACCGTCATGAAGATGGGATTGGCGGTTGAGAGCGCTGGTTTATCTGTCGTTGCGTTTACAGCCAAAATTGCTCAAGGGCTTGATCAGCTTTATTTTGCCTCCCAACGTACCGGCGCTTCTGTTGAAGGTATTAAGGCACTGGGTTATGCAGCATCGCAGGCTGGTGTTAGTGCTGAATCAGCAAAAGGTTCGTTAGAAAGTCTGTCCCGCTTCATGCGGAACAATCCCGGGGCAGAGGGATTTCTAAACCGTCTCGGTGTCCAGACCCGTGATGCGCGTGGGCGTATGCGGGATATGGCTTCCATCTTTACCGGTGTTGGCCAGCGCCTGAGTACCATGCCTCATTACCGCGCTAATCAATATGCTCAGATGCTGGGTATAGATGAAAATACGCTAATGGCAATGCGGCGTGGTATGGGGCGCTTTACCGGCGAATATAACGCTATGGCGAAAGCTATCGGGTTTAATGCCGATCATGCTGCCGTATCATCGAATAAGTTTATGACATCTCTACGCTCATTCGGTGAAATGGCAGGAATGGCCAGAGATAAAATCGGTAGTAATCTGGCTGACGGGTTATCAGGTTCTATCGACCGTTTGCGTCGTCAGATAATCGATAACTTCCCCAAAATTGAAACCGTTATCACTAAAGGGGTGAAAGGTATTCTCTGGATGGGGGAGGCTTTGGGTCGGATTATATTCAGGATGATTCAGGCGGGTGAGGCAATCACTGACTGGTGGAAGGGTCTGGATAGTGGCTCTAAAAAACTGATTATGGTGTTCGGGGCTTTAGTTGTAGCCTGGCGATTGCTCAATAGTGCGTTTCTCACGTCACCGATTGGGATAATTATTTCCTTAGCAACAGCTATCGGATTGCTTTGGGAAGACTACCAGACATGGAAAGAGGGCGGAAAAAGCCTGATTGACTGGAAGGGTTGGGAAAAACAGATTGATTCTGCATTAGAGAATATAAAGGTGTTAAGGGACACCATCATATCTCTGGGTAAAGAGGTAGCCAAACTCCTGAATATAGACCTCAGTTCATGGTCTTTACAGTGGGAGTTTGAAAACCTGAGTAAGAATCTGGGTGATTTAGGCCAGATGCTGGACAAGATAGCCCAGTTACTGAATGCCATCAAAGATGGCCGGTGGTCTGATGCTGCCAGAATTGGTAAGGAGCTTCTGGATCAGGGTAAAGGTAATCAGGATGCTATTCCAGAAGTAACAGCAACAGCAGTCCGCCATCGTGAGGCGGTGATCGATTTCTATCGCCAGATTAACGGTAAGGTGAATCAATTTTTACCTGAGTTTCTGGGTGGAACGCCAGCGAATAGCGCCTCAAGTTCTCCTAACGAAGGTGTTTCATCTGTTGGCGGTAGCGGTCCCCGAGGGATCCGTAACAATAATCCGGGAAACATTGATTTCAGAGGACAGAAAGGGGCGACGCTGGAGCGCCCAGGTGGAAGATTTGCCCGTTTTAAAACGGCATTTGACGGGCTGCAGGCTATGTCTAAGCAGCTACTGAGGTACTTCGATGGTAAAACCACGGGGAAACGCCTTCAGACTATCCGCGATATTATCTCCACCTGGGCCCCCGGCAATGAAAATAATACTGGTGCGTATATTAGTCAGATGTCAAAGAAACTAGGTGTATCGCCGGATGTAGCGCTTAACTTGCGTGATCCTAAAGTCATGTCGGCGTTGATGAACGGTATTGTTCAGCATGAAAACGGTCGTAATCCATACAGTAGTGATTTAGTTCACCGGGCTGCTCAGTCAGGGATCGGTGGTAATTCATTCCAGCAGGAAACAAACATCCATATCCATGGTGTCAGTGACCCAAGACAGGCGGGGCAGGAAGTAGCACAGCGTCAGCAAGGGGTTAATTCACGGGCCACTCAGCAAATGCAGAAAAAGGTAACCTGATGGATATTTTATCAACACTGTTTAATTTACAGAGCCGGAAGATAGGATTACTTGTACCTGATGTTGTTATTTCTGAAAAGCATTCTGATGTACTGGAAATAACAGAGCATCCAGTGGAGCAGTTAACTACAGAGGGAACGGCATACGTAGCGGATCATGCGTATCGGCGTCCTTCAGAAGTCACTATGGAAATAGGGTTTGCTGCTGGTGGTTCGTTGCTTGATTTTGTTGATACATCGGCGATTGGTATAAAACTGGGTATGTCACCGAAGGAAACGTACGAAAAGATCATTGAAATGCAGCGAGCCCGGGAGCGGATAGACGTCACCACGGGAAAGAAGCAGTACAGCAATATGCTGATCCGCGCTGTTGAGGTGACCACCGACAGAACCAGCGAAAATGTGTTAATGGCTACCTTAACATTAAAAGAAGTCATTATTACTCAAACTGCTGATTTTGTCGCTGCCAGCCAGAATGACATGGAAATGGGAGCTGATACCTCAGCAACGCAAAATACAGGGACAAAGGCTACAACCCCAGTAGATAGCAATGAGTCGATCCTTAGTAAAGCAGGGGGAGTATTCTCGTTATGACTATCAATGAAATCCCTCTTACCCCGTATAACCAGAAGTTTAATATAGCCCTGGTTGGTGTTGTGTACAAAATGCGCATTGTCTGGAGAGCGTCTTTCTGGTGTCTCGATATATCAGACAATAGTGATAACCCACTGGTAACCGGTATACCACTGGTAACGGGTACTAATTTACTTGCTCAATATGCTTATCTTAATTTTGGTTTCTCATTGGTTATCTACTGTGATGTCCGTGGACAGGAAAACCCAACAAAAACCGATCTTGGTACCAAAAGCCACCTTTACGTTATTACGGAGTAAACATGTCTCAAAACTGGTTACGTCATTTTGAAATCAGACTTTATGATAATGACGGCGGCGGTATTAGCCTGTCTGATTTTAAGGTAACTTTTGATATTCAAAAAATGCCTAATACAGCCTTTGCTGGTTCAGTTGGTAATTTTAAAATCTATAACCTGTCATCGTTTACCGTAAACAGCATCATGGGTGAGGAATACTCGCATATTGAGGTTATTGCCGGGTATGACGGAATGCCACAAAAAGCAGATGCGACCGAAGATGAAGCAGAGGTTGCTGCAAATAACTCTAATTACAGCATTATTTTTTCTGGTGATATTCGTTTCTGTATCACGGGTAAAGATAATCCAACCGACTCATGGATACAGCTGCAGTGTATTGATGGATGGAAAGGCCACTTAAAT
The DNA here is from genome assembly GCF_016649425.1 of Limnobaculum allomyrinae. Classification (GTDB taxonomy): domain Bacteria; phylum Pseudomonadota; class Gammaproteobacteria; order Enterobacterales; family Enterobacteriaceae; genus Limnobaculum; species Limnobaculum allomyrinae. Next base: position 4,854 of record NZ_JADRCR010000017.1, on the reverse strand, counting down.
GCTGTCGTCTCTACAACAATAGCCGCTGGCTGGCAGTGGAAAGACGTGTTTAATGTAGCAATGAGGACGTATGAGTCGTATGGTATCACCGTAGGGCAGGTTCCCGAAATGCCGGATACTGTTTTCCCCCGGGGGAAAACAATCCACAGTAATACACCAAAGGTTCTTAATCAGGTTGCTAAAGCCTGTAATGCTGACTGGTGGTATGAGAATAATCAGGTCATGATTCGTCCTAATGGTACCTATTTAAGTGAAGCAGTCGAACTTAACTCAAATAATGGTCTGATTGGGTACCCGCAACAAACTATGGGTGGTGGTATTAATGTACGCTGCCTGATAAATCCAAATATCCGTATGGGTGGTTTGGTGCGCATTAACCAGGGTTCTATTTATCGAACTGCCCTATCTAATGATGAAATAGGCAACGGTCCAGGTAGAATTAGTACTATTAATGCTGATGGCGATTATATAGTAGGAAGTATAGACTATCGTGGTGATACCCGAGGGCAGAACTGGTATATGGACTTAATGTGCATAGCAAAAGGCTCTGCTGATCTGATGAACAATTCGACAATCAATCGCGTGGGGCCTTTAATAGGATGAAGATTAAGTTTTTTATTATTCCAACAATATTCTTTTGTTTCTTGATTTCTGGATGTAGCTCTTCTCCAAGGGCGGAAAGCCTACCGGAGTCGGTGACTAATAAGAGTATATCAGCGAATACAACTCAAAGAGAAAAGCAGGAAAATAAAGAAAAAAGAAAATCATTTGAACAAGAGCATCCAGAAGTTCCTGTACCAAATATTAGTAATGATTTTTCAGATAAAAATGCAGCTGCAATGAGTAATGCATTTAACCGAATTCCTTTTGTTACAAGATACCCAGATAGTAAAGATCTTGAAAAGGTATATGTTAATGTTGATGGTTATGAATTGACCTTGGGAAGGATACTCGTATCCATAAAAGAATTATCAACAGAATGCCAACGTGTATCCGCCTATACAGGTTCAGATCTTAAAAGTTATTGCATTAATCAAATGAGCAAAGATCTATCTGCTTTTGCTGCTATGGTTAAGGATAAAAATACTCTAGGATCAACTAAAAGAGCAGCGTTAAGAGAAGCAAGCATTGGCGCCACTATATATTTTGGTCACGCGGCCAGACTTGCAAAAATGCATAATGAAATGTGTAAAAAACAAAATAATGATGGCTACGTTAAGATGGTTACATTATCTGCACTATGTAAGGATTTTAAAGGGTTTGGTGTGAATTAATTGAAGAAGAGCAAAAGCCAAAAAACAGCAATAGCGAGTGCAAAGGCTATCTTGCTACCTTAATATACTTTTTAATCTTAATGAACCCGCCAACTGTGAACTGAGCGGGTTTTTTATTGCCCGGAGAAAATAATGCCAGTCTCTATACAGGCTCAAACCGGTTCTGAACAACCTATGCTGCAGGACCTCAATGAATCCGTTTCTGCTGAATTACGTGTTGCAGCACCGGGTATTATTCAATCTTTTGATGCTGATGCTGTTACTTGTGTTGTACAACTGGCTCCACGAGGGAGTGACGGCAACGGTTCGGTTGACCTGCCCGTGCTTGTTGACATACCAGTATCATTTCCCCGTGGTGGGGGTGTCACATTAACCTTTCCAATATCACAGGGTGACGAATGTCTTGTGATTTACTCTGATCGTTGTATCGACTTCTGGTGGCAGAGCGGAAGTGTTCAGGAAACTGTAGAGCCAAGAATGCATGACGTATCTGACGCTTTCGTTATTGTTGGTCCGCAATCGCAAGCGAAAAAAATCGGGGGTATTAGTACTACAGCAGCTCAGTTTCGTAGTGATGACGGCTCTACATATTTCGAAATAGATCCAACTACCAAAAAAATTAAGATCGTTGCCCCTGGTGGAATTGACGTTATTACTCCTGTTGCTGATTTTTCAGAACAAGTAACGATTCATGGCCTGCTTACTTTCCTTGGCGTAGATGCTGGTAGTGATAACTCAGGACCGGTGACTTGATATGAGATACAGAAGAGAAAATTCTGACGGGGATTACACCTTTGGATCCGGTGATGAGTCCTGGTTGATTCATTCACCCGAAGCTGTGGCGCAAGCTGTAAAAACTCGGTTTGAATTATGGTACGGGCAGTGGTTTCTTGATACGACGAAGGGGATGCCGTGGTTGCAGTCGGTTCTTGGTAAGCAAAATCCGGAGGTCTACGACATGCTGATACGCAGATATATTCTGGAAACTCGCGGCGTTAATTCCATTATTAAGCTGGATACGGTCGTTGATACCAATCGACGACGAGTAACGTTTGAAGCGGAGATTAACACTATCTATGGAACGGCAACGGTAGAGGGAACAGCATAATGACATTAAACATTGACTCTCTGGGGTTATCGGCGACCGTAACAGCAACTGGCATTAGTGCCCCAGATTATCAAACAATATTAAACACGCTGATCGGCTACTTTAAGCAGATTTACGGAAATGACGCCTATCTCGAACCGGATAGTAAAGATGGACAAATGGTGTCCCTCGTAGCGTTAGCTATTCACGATGCCAATAATACAGCTATTCAGGTTTACACCTCATTTTCACCTTCAACGGCATTATCTGGAGCATTAACCAGTAACGTAAAAATAAACGGAATTAGTCGTAAGGCTGCAACCAACTCGACTGTTGATTTGCTCCTGAGTGGTACCGCTGGAACCACTATCAATAATGGATCAGTAAAGGATGATAACGGCGTTATTTGGAATTTACCTGACGTTGTTGTTATTGGCATTGATGGAACAGCAATTGTAACGGCAACAAGTTCGATATCAGGTGCTGTAGCGGCTCTTATTGGTACGGTAACCGGTATTAACACACCGACACGAGGCTGGATTGCAGTAACAAATCCAACAGCGGCCTCCGTTGGCTCTCCGGTCGAAAGTGACGCAGAGCTTCGTATTAGACAGAACCGTAGTGTTGCTTTACCTGCATTGACGCCGTTTGATGGTGTTGACGGAGCGATAGCAAACGTTGATGGTGTTACCAGGCACAAACTTTATGAAAACGATACGGGAATTACTGATAGCGATGGACTACCACCTCATTCTATTTCTGCAATAGTTGAGGGCGGTGACGCTACCGAAATCGCACAAACGATCAGGGGAAATAAAGGGCAGGGTGTATCTACATATGGAACTACGTCTGTATCGGTGCCAGATCTTTACGGTAATCCGCACACTATAAAATTCTCCCGGCCTGAAATCGTGCCTATCTATGTATATATATTGCTTAAAGGTTTTACTGGTTACACAACGGCAATTGGCGAACAAATTAAAATAGAGGTAGCAGCATATATCAACTCATTAATTATTGGGGATGATGTGTTGATTAGCCGTGTTTATTCTCCTGCTAACCTTGGTGTCGTGAGTGGGGGTAATGCTAAATATTATGACATTCTGGAATTGAAAATTGGCAGGAGTGCCGGAACTACTGCGGCGGCTAATATCGTTATTGCATATGACGAAGCTGCAGAGTGCTCACCAGGCAATATCAATATAGTGGCTACTGTATGAGTAAATATACAGATTTAATAACGAACTACCACGCAACAAAACCTATCTTCTTTGACCACATTGATTTAAGCACAAGGCCGCTGATCGATATCGACAGCACTGTATCCGGACTTATCTCAGCTTTTGATCTTGATAGCGCGGTGGGCGTTCAGCTTGATGCACTTGGCGAGTGGATAGGTCGTACTCGTTATGTTCAGGAACCTATATCAGGTATCTATTTCTCATGGGATACAGACGGACTTGGGTATGATCAGGGTGTTTGGCAGGGACCGTTTGATCCGGATGCAGGCTATAGGGCGTTGAGTGACGATACATATCGAATAGTACTGAAAGCTAAGATCGCAATAAATAATTGGGATGGTAAGAACGATTCTTTACCTGCAATTATTGATACTGCGTTGTCTGGGTCGGGGATCAGCATGCAGATTATTGATAACCAAGATATGACGATCTCTATATGGGTTTTCCCCGATACCACTCTCGAATTTGTTGATTTGGAATTACTTGCTGCGATACGACAGGGATATCTCACGGTTAAAGCTGCTGGTGTTTTTACGGATGGAATATTAACACCATCAGAAGGTAATAAGTTTTTTGGATTTGATATGGAAAATGACTACATCGCCGGTTTTGATACTGGCTCATGGGGAGTGTATTTGTAATGCCAATTAATAATTTTAAAGCCTTTGCGCTTGATCATAATGCTAACGTCATGTCACAGACTGACTGGGAAGCACTACCTGCTCTACAGACCGGGTTCTCTTCTGGCAAGGCATCCAGTGCGCAGGTAAACAAAGCAATTCGTCAATCGACCTCGATTGCCTCACTTGTGGGGCAGTTTATTGCGAATTCTGGCGATGATGCGCTGGATAATGGTGATGTGGATGAGCTGGTGACAAAGTTCACGAACGCGCTTATCACAAACCTCCGTTTAGGAGCTGGTGCACCGGCTATTGGTATCCCATTCTTCTGGCCATCATCTGCGATGCCGAATACTGTGATGGATGAGTGGTCGGATATGGTATTTCTGAAATTCAATGGGGCTACGTTTTCAGCAACAACCTACCCAAAACTTGCATTAGTTTTCCCTGGCTTATCACTGACGGAAGCGCGAGGCGAGTTTCTACGCTTGTGGGATGAAGGTCGTGGTGTTGATAGTGGAAGGGCACTGCTCAGTTCACAAAGCGACGCAATTCGAAATATCACGGGTAGCGTGGGGTACATTACGATGGTGGGAACTTCTAGTGTTGACGGAGCTTTTACTGTTGGAGGT
>NZ_JADRCR010000016.1:42965-54442 GCF_016649425.1 Limnobaculum allomyrinae | reverse complement strand
TACGGTCTGGCGACCGTGCTGAGTGTGATTGCAGTGATTGGGGTGTTTATGCTGTAAACAGCATACCCCGTTTGACTGTAGTGATACATGTTGTTAAGAAGCGCCCCTGCCGGGGCGCTTTTTTCGTATAGGGGAAGGGTTTTAGTTTTTAAATTGGCGGTTGTGGGTATTCCGGCCGTGGTGGCGATGTACCTATATGGCCTACAGTGTACGGCCGGAAGGGCAACAGTACTCAAGCTCTTGAGTGCGTCGGGGCTGCCCCGCTGACTGGTATCTTTTGCTGTTGGCTACGGTGGGTATTCCGGCCGTAGAAGATGCGGGAGAGCAGAGGGCGTTCGCCCTCTGCCCGGTCGCTGCACAATAGTTGATTCAGACTCAACATCACTAGCAGACGAAACTTACTCCCAAACCTTTAGATCTAATTTAAGGTTAATCAAAACCTGACACTAACATTCATATTCACCATATTTGACTGCTGATTATCAGCAAAATACTGCTCATACATCATATTCAGTGCCATGTTATCCGAGAACGCCCATTCCAAACCGCTGCCAACCATCATCACATCCCGAGACAGTGGAACACCCTCCAGCGGCATATATTGGTTCACGCCGGTAAAGCTGGCGTTATAACTGCCATTGTCCTGGCTTATTGCCCGTTGATAGTGAGTCTGAGCCGTCAGGTTAACTTTCCCTTTGTTTCCCATATCCCAGCCGTAACCGGCACGGGCGCCGACACCGGCCTGCCAACGGGTAGTTGTTTGTGAATTAGCCTGTAAGCCGAAACCAGAAGCGCCAGTTTCCTTAAAGGCATCCTGTTTCAGGCTGATATATTGGGTGTCAACATAAGGGGTGAACTGCCAGCCCTCTTTCTTCATGCGGTAACCCATTTCACTACCAAGAGTGAAATAGTTGCCGCTTTGATCGCTGCTGACGCGCGCAGTTTGATTACCCAGTAACAGCGTGCGCTTTTGTTGGCCGTCGTAGTAACCTGATGCAATACGTCCGGTCACATAATAAGAATCAAAGATCTTACCGCCATACAATGAGGCTTCACCCACGGTGCCGCTGCTACTTTCTGAACCGCGGCTCAGACTGCCATAGGTATCACTACGGGTAAGTGAGCTACCAATAAAGGTATTTTTATCCAAAAAGACATCCTGCCCCATAACCCAACCGTTCATATTGTAATTAACACCAGAGAAACCGGTGCTACTCAGATTGCTCTGATAATTAATATTGCCGGTCCAGCCATTATTCCTTGGGGAATCCATTAGTTGAGCAATATGGTCAGAAACCTGACGATTATTCACGTTAACCGCCTGCATGGTCATAGCCATAGAAGCTGCAGGCAGTTGTCCGGACAGGCTTTCCAGTGAGGCTTGAGCTGCCTGAGCATTTGGTGACTGTTGCAGGCTGGCTGCGCCATTGAGGAATTCAGACATTTTGGCATCCGCCGGCGTCGGCGAATTGGCTAACTGTTGGTCTAACTGAGTAAATGCCTGTTCAACCCGGGTGGCACCTGAAGTTGCCGCCGCATTGTATTCAACACCGGCTACATTAGTCGCCTGTACTCGTTGAATATCTAACCAAACTTGATTGTTACTGTAATCAGGTGTTGCATCCAAAAAGACACCCGATGCCTTGGTAAAGGTACTGAATTTTCCGGTTACTCCCCCCTGAGCGGTTAACACATCCTGACGTTGAGTGGTGGTGACATAACCCTGTGGAACCGCCAGTACGTGAAGATCGCCAGCCAGAGACGCGGTACCCTGAACATTCAAGGTAGAACCTAATACCAGCGCTAAATGACCATCAGCCGTTTGGGTATAGTTACTGTTAAAGTTAGTTTGACCATTACGTAATACGACACTGCCCTGATTGTTAACATTACCGCCAACGCGGCGAACATCCAGCGTACCAGAAGGGCCAACATTTACCGCAGAAGCCAGTCCATTATCCGAAGCCAATGTACCACCTAATACTTGGGTTAAACCGGTATAGCTCGCATCTTTTCCAAGTATCAAAGTACCGGTGCCATTCTTAATCAGGCCACCGGCTCCGCTAATCGGGTTACCCCAGGTTGAGCTGTAGCCACTAAATGAAACGCTGACATCGCCCCAGTCAAACTTAGCCGGGCCACGTATAGCAGCATCAACATTCAACATGCCATAACCGAATGTTGCATCAACGCCAGGATCGCCAATATCAGTTGCGGTTCCCAACAGTGTCTGACGAACTAAATCATTAGTGAAGTAGGGAAATGCCTGCCATACCATCGCAGCAGCACCGGTTACCTGTGGAGTAGCAAATGATGTACCAGACACCAGAGAGGTGCTTAACTCACCGGTTTGCGCATTCTGGCTCAGAACGGATACCGTACCCGGAGCCACCAGACAATAATGCATGCTGATACCACAGGCATTCGCGTAAGCGGAAAGTTCATCTGGCCGATTCACATTCACTGCGCTGACGACCAACCACCCCTTCTCCAAAGCAGGTGAATTCGCAATCGTTGGCAAAGAGGCTATTTTGGTTGGTGTAATATCGCTGTCATTACCACTGGCAAATACCACTAACCCACCGTGGGAAACGACAAAATATTGATAAGCATTAACATAACTGTTGGTGGTTGATGTATCAGTTATCGACCAGTCAGGCATACTCCATGAATTATTCAGAATTTTAGCGCCCGCACTCGCCATATCATAATTAACTTTAGCTAAAGAGTATCCTTTAGAACCTGCGGAGCTGGAGGAGTCAGAAATAATACGACCGCTGACAATAGTGACGCCGGGCGCAGTACCTCCGGAGAATGGTCCAACCCGCTGTCCGGCTAAAGTTTGGGCGACGGAGGTACCATGCCCCCTGACATCGCCTACGCTGGTATCGTTAGTACTTGGGTCAACATAAGTTAATGATTGAGCTATTTTTCCCTGAAGTGCCAGATTGGAGGTTAATACCCCACTATCAACCAAACCGACAATCACTCCGGCACCGGTATACCCTGCCATGCGAGCCTCTGCAGCATGGGTAATAAATAAATTCTGGTTGTAGGTATTGCGAGTAAATGGTTCTGTCGCTGAGATAACAGGAGCATTAGTTTCAGCCGGCGGCGTGGTAGGAGTAGAAGTACCGCCAACGCCGTCATTACCGCCGCCGCCACCACCACCGCCTCCTCCGCCACCACAGGCAGAAAGGGTTAACATTAAAAGAGAATTTCCAGTGAGATATAAAGATTTTTGTAATAATGATTTTTCTGAGGACATGAGGAGTACCTCCGGCTTTTATTAGCCGTTTTTATAAGCAATTTAAACATTCCTTGAATTCCGCAAATAAGATTTAGTATTTCGGATTTCAGATATAAGTCATCCCTCCCCCTGAAAGCTTTCCCAAAGGCTTCGGAGATAATACTTATGAATAACAATGTTATGTTGCTTACTGACTAACCCTATCAAATGAATTGCAACGACACTTTTGATGGTTATTCTAAATGTAATGCTAGACGTACTATTCACACCCGTCAAATATGCAAAGCAATTTTATTCACAATTAATTAACAATAAAATTAATTCAATAAAAACAATAAATTAAAGAAACAAATCATTGTAATTGATTAAAAATCGCTCATTTAACTTTATAAAACAATAAAATAACCACACAGTTAAAGGTGGTATAAATTTATTCTAACCACTCATAAAGGAACACTTTTTATGTGGATTTAAATAGCAAAAATAAAAACCGGAAATTTTTTATGGGCATTAATATCTTGATAACATATTTGATTAACAAACAAACAGAAGGGTGTTTCATATAAATTTAATTTATTTTGAATTATTAATTTTTTAACATTAAAGAATTGAATAAACCATATAAAAAACAAGTGAATTAATGTGTTGTTAAAATTAAAAGAGACACCAATCCGGTGCTGTTATACCAGATACTACTCTTACAGCACCGCTATCGGTTAATCTGTGATATTAAAATTCCCTGCATGAGTTTTGATAACCTCATAAGGTAACACTGACCAGTCAGGGTATTCACATGCCCGGGCAACTCGGGGAAACGACGGGCTAAAATAGAGCCCTTTTGGTGTAAAATGCCAGTTAACAAAAGACCAATATTCAACCGTACTGTAATCACATTCATCACTCTTTTTCATTTGTGACGGATGAAGTTTGCGCATTTGCTCCACAATCCAGGGAGCGAAAACAGTACTTCGATAACCGGAGAAAGCTTCAAAATTTGCATCATCTCCCCCTTGCTCGTTGTAATAAACTGGCTTGCCTTTGCCCAACCAGATTACATCTTCAAGCGCCAGTTCTTTGCCACTCTTCATATCCAAATTGATAGGTGAATCAGCAAAATCAGGATGTGCCCCACCACAGTAATAATCAGTAAATACCGAGGCACTGATCACTGAAGGCGAGAAATAGGTCGGTTTTACCGATTGATTAAAATCAGCCTGCCCAGAACTACCGGATAATCCGCCCAGCATGCAGCCATGATAATCGACAACTTCACGCCACAGACGATCTCTCAGTCTTACGTTTACCTGAGCCATTTGTTCCTGAGGATATCCGGACAGCAATTCAAACATGCGGATACCTGAGCCCGGCTCTTTCCACCAACGAATACGGTACCCCATAAACTCCTGCTCATTCTCTGCTTTCAAGGGCATATTCAGCAGGCGTAAATAATCATAGAGATTATCCTTACTCAGTTCGTTTTGATAAGGTGTTAATTCTGGCTTTTGACCTACAGGGATAATTGCCGGTAACAGTGACACATTGATTGTTTTTGCTTTATCGTCATGCCACTGACCGCTAAGCCCACCCTCAGGTGTTGGCGTCAACGTTATTTTGGGTGCTTTTTGCTTACCGGTAAGGTTTTCATTTTCATATAGTTCAAAACTGCCGCCTTCTGATTGGGTTCCCGTTAAGGCAATGTCTTTACGATAGCGCAAATAGAAATAACGTCCCGTTACCTCATTCGCGTCAGTAGTAATCAGCTCAACCACCACCGGAGATTTACCAATCTGGCCGGTATAAGTCATCTGTTGCTCATCATGCTGCGCATACGCAGGGCACAGTACACCAAGCCAAATAGTTACTATGGCGAAAAATAGCGTAAATAATTTCATAAAAACCCTTAACTGATATCAACACGCGTTATGGTGCTGCCAGTTCCCAAGAACAGATCAATAATAGACGCTTATTAACGAGCTGCCGCAATAATTGCCTGTCCAAGAGATAATCCGCCATCCCCCATCGGCAAACGTTCCGGCCAAATAACCTGTTTGTCACCCAGATAATGAACTAATAACTCACGTAGTAAGCGATTGTGCATAACCCCACCAGACAATACAACAGTATCTATGTGGTACTGCCGGGCAAACATGTTCGCCATTGTAGCGAAACCTTGAGCTAATGCATCATGAAACGCATAAGCCCGCTCAGCAGGCGGAGCCTGATATGCCAGCCATTGATGCCAAAACGAGGCCAAATCTAACTGACCATCAATCACGGGTATCCTCACGGGATGAGTTATTTGACAGCACTGGCGTGCCAACGCCTCCAGCTTACAGGCTGCTTCACCTTCCCAACTGATAGCAGAAGTAGAGATTGCCAGCGCAGCTGCAACCGCATCAAACAAACGACCACAAGAGGATGCCGACGGTGAGTTTAATCCTCTATCAATAGCCACCTCCAACGGTTGCCAGTTTTCCCGGGTAATGGCTGTTGCAGCAGAATAGTTTTGCCAGTCAGGAACAAAACGCAACCACTGGGCTAAAAGATTGCGCCATGGTTGAAAAGAGGCCTTATCTCCCCCAGGGAGCGCCACTGCGGGTAATCCGCCAAGGTGATGGCAATGCTGATAATCAACCAACAGACACTCCCCGCCCCATAGCTGACCATTGTCACCGTATCCTAATCCATCCAAAGCCAGGCCAATCACCGGCCCTTGCTCTTTACGCCAGCCATGCTCTGCCAGACAGGCCGCAATATGGGCATGGTGATGCAGAACCTCAATAATCGGTAATTTGCGCTGTGCAGCCAGTTCTCTGCCATAGCGGTGGCTCACGTAACCGGGGTGTGCATCGACCACGATAGCTTCCGGTGCAAAATGATAAATATCTTCAAATAACGTCAATGATTGCTGATATTGCTGCTGAATATCCAGATCGTCCAAATCACCTAAATGCTGGCTGAGTACTGCGGAGTTCCCCCTTAACAAGCAGAAGGTATTTTTCAGATCGGCTCCCATAGCAAGAATCGGAGGTATATGCTCGAAACCATGCGGTAGCTCAATTGCATCGGGAACATAACCTCTGGCACGGCGCAACATCTCCGCTTTACTAGAGTGATAACGAATGACCGAGTCATCCGCACGTTGCACAATATCCCGATTATGTATTAGCCACAGGTCAGCAATATCGGCTAAATCATCCAACGCCTGTTGATTAGATAAGGCAGGGGGTTTGCCTGAGGCGTTACCGGAGGTCATCACCAGCGGTCTGTTCACCATACCAATCAATAAGTGCTGCAAAGGATTTGACGGCAGCATCACCCCAACCTCATCTAATCCGGGACAAATAGCATCACTTAAAGGAGAACCCAAAGACTGCGTCACTAAAACAATTGGCGAAGGGCTGCTTTTTAACAACTGCTTTAATGCATCATCATGTTCCTGACTACAATAATTAAGCCATTGCTCAGAGGGTAGCATCACAGCCAAAGGCTTAGAGGGACGATGTTTACGCTGGCGCAATTTATTAACGGCATCACTATTAGTGGCATCACATGTTAAATGGAAACCACCCAGACCTTTTATGGCTAAGATCCCTCCACTTAATAGTAAATCTGTCGCTTGTTGCAGCGCATTGTCACCGACTATTCGGCGAGTTGATGAATCACTTCGATCGCTAAGCCAGATATGTGGCCCACAAACCGGACAGGCATTCGGTTGAGCATGAAAACGACGATCTGCGGGTGACTCATACTCCTCTGAACATGAGGGACACAAAGGAAACTCAGCCATTGCTGTATTGGGCCGGTCATAAGGCATTTTGCGAATAATGGTAAAACGTGGGCCACAATGGGTACAGTTAATAAATGGATAGTGATAACGACGATCTTCAGGGTAATAAAGTTCCTTCAGACAACTGGGGCACGTTGCTGCATCGGGTATGACTTGAGTATCCATATGCCCTTCACCGCTACTGCGAATGGTAAAATCCACCGGCAAAATTGGCCAGTTTAGAGGGTGAGGCGTAATACTTTCGATATGAGCCAATGGAGGGCAGCGTTGATAAAGTTGAGTCAAAAAAGTCTGATATATATCGTCTGGTGGCATCACCAGACGAATCAGCACGCCTTCCGCATCATTACAAACATCACCGGTTAACGCTAAATCATGTGCTAATTGCCATACATAAGGACGAAAACCGACCCCCTGAACTTTACCCTTAATCCGAAGCTGTACCCCATCCGATATCACATCATGCCCCTTAACCATACCGTTTACGATTATCGCCCGTATCACCGCTATTTTGCGCTACCAAACGCGATGGGTCATTCAAAAAGATCAAAGAAATTATCAATTAGGCCACAAAAACTACTCGGCTTTGGTCGAAGATGTCTATAATGTCACCTCACGTCGACTATTCCCTTGTTCGGCCCGCAGCTATGACGCAATAACAATACACAGGATGCTGACCAACAGAGTACGGTTTATGAATAACAAACAACAACTATTTACTTTAAGCCCTTACATGGAATTTAGTCGTAAACAGTGGGCTGCTCTGAGGGATTCAGAGCCATTGACGTTAACCGAACAAGAAATTATTAATCTGAAAGGGATCAATGAAGACCTGTCACTGGACGAAGTTTCTCAGGTCTATCTGCCGCTTTCTCGCCTGTTAAATTTTTACATCGACAGTAACCTGCAAAATCAGGCGGTACTGGAAAAGTTTCTGGGAATTAAAAACCAACGGGTTCCTTACATTATCAGCGTAGCGGGTAGCGTTGCCGTGGGTAAAAGTACCAGTGCACGCGTATTACAAGCTTTACTGAGTCGATGGTCTACACACCGGCGAGTTGAGTTGGTCACCACCGATGGTTTTCTGCACCCTAACCATATTCTGCGTGAACGGGATATGATGCAGAAAAAGGGGTTTCCTCAATCTTACGATATTCAGAATCTGGTGCGCTTTGTTTCAGACATTAAATCAGGTGTACCACGTGTTGAAGCGCCGGTGTATTCCCATCTGACATACGATATCTTACCGGGTGAGACGCAGATTATTGAGCAACCAGATATTCTGATTCTTGAAGGACTTAACGTATTGCAAAGCGGAATGGATTATCCTCAGTCGCCACATCGGGTCTTCGTTTCTGATTTTGTCGACTTTTCTATTTATGTTGATGCTAAAGAAGAGCTGCTGCATCAATGGTATGTTAATCGTTTCCTCAAATTCCGTAAGGGTGCATTCTCCGATCCTGACTCTTATTTCCACAGTTACGCCCAGCTGTCAGAAGAAGAGGCCGTGAATATTGCCAATAATATCTGGCTGGAAATTAATGGTAAGAACCTGATTCAGAACATTCAGCCCACCAGAGAAAGGGCCAGCCTGATTCTGACAAAAGGGGATAATCATGCGGTAGAGAAAGTTCGATTACGCAAATAACCGAACGGCTCCATCAAGATATCTTATTCCCCGCGCCAAATGCGGGGAATAAATTAGCCATGATCGGGACGCAGAGAGATTTCTCCGCCAATAAAAGGTTTAATCACACCATCCTGATCCAACAGTAATGCCCCCTGCTTATCAATGCCTCTGGCAATACCGTGAATCTGCTGTTCACCAATTAGCAGTTTTACCGGCCTATCGATAAAGTTATCCAGTTTACGCCAGCGAGACACGAATGGAGCCAGCCCTTGTTGTTCAAATTGAATCAGCGATTCCCGTAAGGTTGAAAGCAAACAAGGCACTAATTCGTTACGATCAATAGCAATACCGCTATCCGCCAGATTAGCCCACTGCTGATTAACGACATTGCTGTCCGGTTCACGCATACTCAGGTTAATACCAGCGCCAATCACCACATTAGCCGCATCGCCGGTTTTCCCGGTCAATTCAACCAGAATTCCAGCCAGCTTTCGGTCGCTCAGATAGAGGTCATTAGGCCACTTAACCTTTACCCCTTCTGCACCCAGTTTATGCAGAACTTCAGCCATCACGATACCTATCACCAGACTCAGGCCAATTGCCGCTGCCGGCCCCTGTTCCAGACGCCAAAACATAGAAAGATAAAGGTTCGCGCCGAAAGGAGAAAACCACTGTCGTCCACGACGACCGCGGCCCGACTGCTGATATTCCGCCACACAGGCATCACCAGACTGAAGTTGATCGAGCCGTTCCATCAGATACTGGTTGGTAGAATCAATGACCGGTAATACAGTCACCTGCCCTTCAGTCAGACGTTGTTTAATTAATTGCTCATCGAGCAGTTGGATTGGCGCAGGCAAGCTATAGCCTTTACCGGGAACGGTAAATACATCCAACCCCCAATCTCTCAGGGTCTGCATATATTTATTGATGGCAGCACGACTCATTCCCAGTTCGGAGCCTATTTGTTCACCGGAGTGGAATTCCCCATCAGAGAGTATCTTTACCAGCTGCAACGGTACTGCAATATTCTTCATGCCAGCACCTCAAGCGCATTGCGCTCACCGGTTTTGCCTATAAAACGAACTTCTGGCTCCAACAGAACATTAAAACGTTCAGCCACTTGTTTTTGCACATAGGCGGCTAAAGCGACAACATCCTGAGAGGTAGCATTATCCTGATTAATCAGTACTAACGCCTGCTGTTGATGAACGGCTGCACCACCAATACGATGGCCTTTCAACTGGCACATATCAATCAACCAGCCCGCAGCCAGTTTTTCCTGACCATCAGCCTGTGGATAGTGAGGAGCGACAGGGTAGTTTTTCAGGATATCTGCAGCCTGTTGAGCGCTTACTACCGGATTTTTAAAGAAACTGCCGGCATTCCCGGTCACATTAGGATCGGGTAACTTACTGGAACGCATCGCACAAACCGCATCAAACACCTGCATTGGCGTCACGGTTTCCAGATCAAACTGACGCAAATCACCATAGCTTAAAACCGGTTTCCACTGCTTTCTTAGCTTCAAACCAACCGCCACAATGGCATACCCATCGCGGAACTGGTGTTTAAAAATACTTTCCCGATAGCCAAATTGACACTGTTCAGATTTCAGTCGGGTTAACTCCCCGGTTCTCAAATTGAGAAGATCGACATATTCACAAACGTCTTTCAGTTCAACGCCATACGCGCCGATATTCTGAATTGGAGCCGAACCAACACAGCCAGGGATCAGTGCCAGATTCTCTAATCCGGCAATATTATGTTCCAGCGCATAACGCACCAGCTCATGCCAGTTTTCACCAGCCCCAACATGTAAATACCAGTTATTAGCCGATTGGCCTATTTCCTTGCCTTTAATGCGATTCTGAATAATCCAACCGTCAAAATCCTCTAAAAACAGCATATTACTGCCTTCTCCCAGCAACAATGCCGGACACTGCTGCTGTTCTGACTCCTGCCATGCATCGATCAATTGCTCAGCGGATTCAGCAACGATAACGCGCCGGGCATGAACGGGTAAACCAAAAGTATGAAGATTCTGAATCGACACGGATGGATGAGTCATAGAAGATCCTGACGTAATTATTAGGGTGATTAAGATACAGGGAAAATGATGTGGTTAGTCTACCTGAAATTTGATACTACGTATATTTTAGGGGGATTAAGGTTGCCCTGAGATATTTGCTGTTGTTTTAGAGGATTGTTAGTTACGTGTACATTTCGCCGCCTCAAATTCTGACACTAGCTCAGCCCCGCTGCACGCGTCGAGTCAGGGGTGTTGAGGGGCGAACACCCCTGACAACCCCCGCCCTTTTTAATCGCCGCTGCATTCGCAGACTGGTTCTGCGTTTATACATTAGTCACTGCCTATATGGGCAGCGGTGTTTCGGGGTTGCGACTTGTGCTTTGGTTTGTTTTTCTGAGATGGTTTTCTTTTTAGTTCTGCGTACATTTCGCCGCCTCAAATACTGAGACTAACTCAGCCCCGCTGCTTGCGTCGAGTCAGGGGTGTTGAGGGGCGAACACCCCTGACAACCCCCGCCCTTTTTAATCGCCGCTGCGTTCGCAGACTGGTTCTGCGTTTATACATTAGTCACTGCCTATATGGGCATGCGTGATTCGAGGTTGCGACTTATGCTTTGGTTTGTTTTTCTGAGATGGATTTATTTTTAGTTCTGTGTACATTTCGCCGCCTCAAATTCTGACACTAGCTCAGCCCCGCTGCACGCGTCGAGTCAGGGGTGTTGAGGGGCGAACACCCCTGACAACCCCCGCCCTTTTTAATCGCCGCTGCATTCGCA
>NZ_JADRCR010000016.1:0-42867 GCF_016649425.1 Limnobaculum allomyrinae | reverse complement strand
ACACCCCTGACAACCCCCGCCCTTTTTAATCGCCGCTGCATTCGCAGACTGGTTCTGCGTTTGTACATTAGTCACTGCCTGTATGGGCATGCGTGATTCGAGGTTGCGACTTGTGCTTTGGTTTGTTTTTCTGAGATGGATTTATTTTTAGTTCTGTGTACATTTCGCCGCCTCAAATGCTGAGCCCAACTCTGCCCCGCTGCACGCGTCGAGTCAGGGGTGTTGAGGGGCGAACACCCCTGACAACCCCCGCCCTTTTTAATCGCCGCTGCATTCGCAGACTGGTTCTGCGTTTGTACATTAGTCACTGCCTGTATGGGCATGCGTGATTCGAGGTTGCGACTTGTGCTTTGGTTTACTTTTCTGAGAAGTATTGGGTAAGACCCTTCTGATCTTTGCCCTTTGCCCTTTGCCCTTTGCCCTTTGCCCTTTGCCCTTTGCCCTTTGCCCTTCAGGTTAAAGCATCCGAATGTTGCCGAAGGAAGGCCAGAGGCAGCACGAGCCGCATGGATGCGGCGAGAGGCATAGCGACGCCGGGAGCGGCTCTATGCCGGTGCGTTAAGCCTCTGGACTGACTGAGGTTGCCGTCGCGAAGCGGCGGTCAACAGTCGGCTGCGCAGGCGCGGGGAGTGCAGAGGGGCGTTCGCCTCAACGCCCCTTTGCTCGACGCAGGCACCACTGTCGAGATAAACACAATACTTAAAGCGGCGAAACTTACACCTGACCAAACATTCAAACAGCAAAACTGCACAGTCACGAGGAGTGCAGAGGGGCGCTCGCCCCAACGCCCCTTTGCTCGATGCAGGCACCACTGCCGAGATAAACACAACACTTCAAGCGGCGAAACTTACACCAAACAAAACCAGACCAGACCAACCCCACCTCAATATTTAATCCTGAACCCCTCAATATCCTTCACCGCCCTCGGCTCCACCAACACGCTTTCCACCCTTGCCGACTTCGGCCCTATCTTAAGCCATGCCAGTAACGTCTCCACCGGTTGCTGCTCGCCGCAGGCGCACACCTCAACCCGACCATCATCCATATTACAGACATAGCCCGTTACCCCCAGAGCCATTGCCTGTTGCTGAGTGTAATAACGAAATCCAACCCCTTGCACAATCCCTGAAACATAGGCCATATAACAGACTTTCATCCCGCCTCCTTTACTTACTGAAAGCAAACCACTTTCTATAAATCATTAGCAAAATAAGAAATCGATTACATCATTTACCGGATATATTCATTATCATATACCCGCGCTCAATTAACCATTTGTCGCGATAACAGGACAAAAATAACAACGTTCAGAAGGAACCTGACATGTTTAAAAATCTCTTCGGCAAGAAAACACCCCAAAAAGAATTCATTACCATCACACTTAATGCCAAATTGCAGCCAATGCACCGTGCCGATCTGGAAGATGCTTTAAGCATCGTACTCGAAAAACAACATATCGGTGAAATTTGCGGTGGAGGTTCACTATTAGAGAATAATGGTGAAATCCGGGAGTGCGACATTGAAATCGAAGCAATCGATAGCAGCGAACAGGCTATCCAGCATATCTTGCGTTTTTTGAAAAATACCCTCTCACCAAAAGGTTCCAGACTACGCATCGGCGATCAGGTTATCCCTTTTGGCGAACATGAAGGACTAGGCCTCTATCTTAACGGCACCGACCTGCCGGATGAGGTCTACCAAAATTGTGATATCAACGAGGCCTGGGCAGAAATTGAAAAACTGCTGGGAGATGAAGGCAGCATACACAGCTACTATCAGGGCAATACTGAAACCGCGCTCTACATCTATGGCAACCAGTTTGACGTTATGCATCAGTTAATTAAGCCATATCTCGACAGCTATCCATTGTGCCAACAGTGCCGTGTTGTAAAAATAGCCGGATAGCTTTTATTTAGTGATAATGCCTCTATAGTTAATAGGGATATGATCACCATAATCAGACACAGAGGAACAACCAGGTATGAAGACAAACGTTCGCCGGATTCTGCTTGCTCTGACGATAGCGGGAAGCGGCCTGATTGCAGCGGTTCAACCCGCTGTGGCCAATATATCAACGCCGGCTCAACAAAAAGTACAGGTTCCCGGCTATTACCGAATGCAATTAGGCGATTTTGAAATTACTGCTTTGTATGACGGTTATGTCAAAATCGATAATAAACTTCTCAAAGGGATAAGTGCTAAAGACGCCAAAACCCTGATGGACAAAATGTTTATCGACAGCAACAACGGTGTACAAACCGCCGTTAATGCTTATCTTATTAATACCGGAAAAAATCTGGTGTTAGTGGATTCAGGTACCGCTAAATGTTTTGGCCCAACGCTGGGAGCGATTAACAGTAATATTAAAGCTGCGGGTTACTCACCCGAGCAAATTGACACCATACTGTTAACTCACCTGCATGCTGATCATACTTGTGGTATCGCCGATGACGGTAAGATGGCTTTTCCTAACGCCACTGTTTATGCCTCTAAAGGTGATGCTGATTACTGGTTAAGCCCGGCGGTTATGGCTAAAGCACCGGATGAAGCAAAACCTTTATTCAAAATGGCTCAGGATGCTGTTGCACCGTATCAAACGGCGGATAAGTTTAAAGTCTATAACCCTGGAGATACGTTAATTCCTGGGGTAGAAGTGGTTGCAACTCCGGGCCATACGCCGGGTCACTCTTCTTATCTGTTCAGCTCAAAGGATCAGAATCTGTTGGTATGGGGTGATATTGTTCACAGCCACTCTATTCAGTTTGCTCATCCTGAAGTGGCGCTTGAATTTGACGTTAACAGTAAACAAGCCATAGAAACCCGTAAAAAAATGTTTGCTAACATCGCTAAAAGCGACCTGTGGATTGCAGGAGCACACCTGCCGTTCCCTGGACTTGGACATGTTGGCGTTGAAGGTAAAGGTTATAAATGGGTACCGATTGAGTACAGCCCGATTATTGTAACGTCGGAAAAATAATTTTACCGATGTCAACAAGGCCGCATGGACGGCCTTGTTGATAATTAATTAACTTCACAGGTTATTCAAACGCCTTCTGGCGTCATCCATTCCCCTCATCACCATCTCTTCTGCACGATGAAATAAGCCACGATCTCCCTGAACCAGAACCGCTAACTGACTGCGTTTCTCCCCCAGATAGTCCACAGCAAACTCCGGATCAAACAGTGCAATATTACGACTGTTATCAATAATATCTGCCAGTTTAATGGTTTTTGCTTCCGGGCAG
Source organism: Limnobaculum allomyrinae (assembly GCF_016649425.1). Classification (GTDB taxonomy): domain Bacteria; phylum Pseudomonadota; class Gammaproteobacteria; order Enterobacterales; family Enterobacteriaceae; genus Limnobaculum; species Limnobaculum allomyrinae. Next base: position 39,622 of record NZ_JADRCR010000016.1, on the reverse strand, counting down.
GCTCTGGCAGTATGCAGCAGGTCAAGATGAAATCTGGCTTTACGATCGCCATCAATGCTTCGGCTAACTTTGGTCAGCATCCCGACATAATTCGCCACCGTATGGCCAAAATATCGCTCAATATCAATCAGGTTTACTCCGGTATCTTCCACCGTATCATGCAACCAGGCTGCTGCAATCATCTCCTGAGTATGGGGAACAGAACGAACCAGCTCAACAACTGCCGCCGGATGGACAATATAAGGTGCATTAGTATATTTACGTCGTTGGTTAACATCGGTATGTGCCTGTGTGGCGAATACCCTCGCTCTTAGCTCCAGATCGCTCATCTATTTGCTCCATAAATGATTTGGTTCCTGATATTAACTTTATGACATTGATAACAAGGTGTCAGATAAATCAGCCATTGTATTTACTCAGCCACAAATATCCGTTGTGAACTCACCAACAGGAAGCCAGTAATACAGCGACATCAATCCTGCAATTTGAGAGAGGAAATAGAGCACCCCACCTAATACTATCGCGCCAACCAACCAGCAGAGGATTCTAAATATTCGAGGTTGCCGTAACAGACCGGAACATTTATACAACAGAAAGAAATAGAACAGGCTAATCAGTAAACCAATCAATATCGCCGGCACTAACAGTTGGTCATTAAACTGTTTTAACTGCAGCCGTAGTGCTTCGGAGCATCCCAATGATGAGATTCCATAAGTCGAGGTCGCCCAGCTCTCCAGAATCAGCGTTAAAGAATGACAAAGCAGTAACCATAAGCTGGAAGAGAGCACCAGCGGAAATATTATGCGTAAATGATTCATTAATTATGCGGTTCCTTCGCGTCGCACGATGTTAACAGAATCGGCGATCAGCCAATCAGGCTAAATCATATTGTTTAATTTTACGATACAAAGTGGCGATTCCTACCCCTAATACTGCCGCGGCCTGCTTTTTACCTTCTACGCTGGCACCATATTGTCGTAAAGCATTTTCTATCACTTCACGCTCAACCTGTTTGCCCTGCTTATCCAATCGCTGAATCCCTTTCATGCTGCTCTTTTCTTCTTTCATGACATTTAGCAAATGAGGAGGTAAGTGACTGGCATTAATCCCTGTCGCATCCCCCTGCATCACATAGATATACTCAATAACATTACGCAGTTCACGGATATTGCCTGGCCAACGATAGGAGTAGAGCAGATTAATAATGTCAGCCGGAATCTTCTGGCGCTGGCGGGCATAATTTTCTGAGAATTCATCAGCAAAGTATTGAGCCAGCTCAGCAATATCTTCTCTGCGTTCCCGTAATGAAGGCAGCACCAGCGGCACAACATTCAGACGATAAAACAGATCTTCACGAAACTGCCCGTTTTCTACCATGTCATAAATATTTTTATTAGTAGCGGCAATAATCCGTACGTCAATATTGATAACATTATTAGAACCTACGCGAGTAATCGCCTTCTCCTGCAACACCCTCAACAACTTGGCCTGTAAATGCAGTGGCATATCGCCAATCTCATCCAAAAACAGGCTGCCGCCATTAGCCAGCTCAAACTTGCCAACCCGTCCTTTTGGATCCGCGCCGCTAAAGGCGCCACGAACGTAACCAAACAGCTCACTTTCCAATAATTGTTCAGGTATTGCCGCGCAGTTAATCGTGACAAAAGGGGCGGTTTTGCGTGGGCTATTTTGATGAATAGAAAACGCCACCACCTCTTTACCAGAACCACTTTCACCAGTAATCAACACGCTGGCATAACTGTTAGCAATTTTTCCGATAGTATTTCTTAAGTGCTCCATTGGCTGAGAATGACCAATTAACCGGGTCCGACTATCTGATTCATAAGTTGAACTGGTGATTTTACTCATATAGTCCCGGGCATCGTGAAATATCACCATCGTCAGGCTATCGTTTTCCAGTGAGGAGAGAGAAATCTGCTTACAGAGTACGTGGCGTTTCTGATCCTCCAGCGTTAACCATGCCTCTTCGTCACCATAGATAATATCGCCGGTGGTTTCGATAGTCAGCGACAGGCCAATGACTTCCCGGTTAAACAGTCGGGCGGCGGAAAGGTTAGCGTGCCAGATGCGATTTTTACCATCAATAGCGACCACCCCACGGTCCATCGCGTCGATCAGACTGCGGAATGCTCCCAGTGTTTCCTGTGCTCGCAAACGCTCCAGACATTCAAAAACCTTACTGGAGATCATTACCGCAACCTGTTCGATAAAAGTAATAAACTTATCGATCTGATTCAGTAACGTCTGGCGCTGTTCCTGAGTTGAACAAATGATACCAATCACACCAATCACTTTATCGTTAAGAAAAATCGGCGCATTCAGATCCAGCATTTCCGAGCAGTAAAGATGTTTCTCACAGTGTTGACACAGGGCGTTTTCACCAGGATTTTTGATCAGTACGGTTTCCTGTACCTGCAAAACATGACGATAGATATAGCCATTTTTCGCGACGTTCTGATTGAGCATATGCCGATATTTCCCTGTACCGGCAATACGCACTAAAGAGTCATCAATAATTTCAACGTCCGTTCCGGTAATACCGGAAATAGCGTCAGCATAACTACAAATATCATCCTGAATATTACTCAACACAGAGATCATTGGCAGATATCCTTATAGAAACATCAATTTATCAAAATTTGATAAATTTTTCGTACCCAATCAAAAAACAGAAAACCATTTAAATTATCTTATTGTATTTAAATAAAAATAATTATTTATCCATACAGATCACACAATTTATCATAATCGATAAATTATCATCTTAATGATAAGCCACTATTTCCCAACCCCATATTTAGCCATAAATTTAATTGCTATTAATTCATTAAGAATCAAAGACAAATAGCCGTTTCTTATTGTGTATCTTCAACAAAAAATCAATTTGGCACGCCTCTTGCTCTTACCTATTCATCGATAACACTATTTCTGCAATCAATGCGTTGTAGAAAATTAAAAACAGACCATGAGGTTTTTCCATGCAGGATAAATTACAGTTTTTTATAAACCATACGGAATTCACAGAACGACCGACAGCGCCTCTGAAACCGTTTAGCTATGAAGAGCTGATAAAGGCACTGAACTTTCATCGTTCTATCCCCGGATACGCCCCAACCCCCCTATACAACTTACCCGCCTTGTCGGAAAAATTAGGGGTGAAAAGCATCTGTCTTAAAGATGAATCACAACGCTTTGGGTTAAAAGCATTTAAAGTACTGGGTGGCGCTTATGCCATGGCTCGCCATATTGCAGAAAAACTGAATAAAGATATCAGCGAACTGCCTTTTGATGTCATGACCAGTGATGAAGTGAGAAAAATACTGAAAGAGGTAACCTTCGCTACCACTACCGATGGAAACCATGGTCGAGGCGTCGCCTGGATGGCCCGTCAGTTAAAACAGAAATCCGTGGTGTATATGCCAAAAGGCTCTTCACCAGAGCGTCTGGCTGCAATTCGCAATGAAGGCGCTACCGCAGAAATCGTCGATATGAACTATGACGATGCGGTACGCATGACGGCAGAACAGGCGGAAAAACACGGCTGGATCGTCGTTCAGGATACTGCCTGGGAAGGCTATGAAAAAATTCCTCTGTGGATTATGCAGGGTTACGGCTCATTGATGCTGGAATCCCTCGATCAATTACATCAGGTTCCCCCTACTCACGTTTTCGTACAGGCAGGCGTTGGCTCTTTTGCCGGTATGGCACAAGGCATGTTAACCGCCGCTTACGGTGAAAATCGACCAAAAGTAATTGTGGCTGAAGCTCTCATCGCTGACTGCCTGTATCGCTCAGCCCTGTCCAAAAAAGGCGATGCTATCGCTGTTGGTGGTGACCTGCAAACCGTGATGGCCGGACTGGCCTGTGGTGAGGCCAATAGCATTGGTTGGGATCTGCTACGGGATTACGCCAATGGTTTTGCCTCTTGCCCTGATTTTGTTGCCACTCACGGAATGCGCATTTTAGGTAACCCATTGGCAGGCGATCCGCGCATTGTTTCCGGTGAATCCGGCGCGGTTACCACCGGCTTGCTATCTATTTTGATGCAGTCTCCGGCCATGGCGGAAATTCGTCAGCAACTGGGACTAAATCAGGACTCCCGAATTTTAGTTATCAGCACTGAGGGCGACACTGACCCGCAGCGCTACCTCGACATCGTCTGGGACGGAGAAATTCCCAGCTTTAAAAAATATTAATCCCCCATTTTCAGAGTAATAACGGAGAAAAAACAATGTTATCAGCGAGTCGTTTTGATGAAGTGGTGAAAAACTGTCAGACCCTTATTCATGAAAAAAGCTATTCAGGTCAGGAAGGGAATGTCGTTAAAGCTATCGAAAAAATAATGAAGAGCTACCAGTTTGACGATATTCATGTGGATAAATACGGCAACATTATTGGCGGAATCATCGGTAATAAACCGGGCAAAACATTAGTTCTGGATGGTCATATTGATACCGTTCCGGTTGATGAAGAAAAATGGAGCCGTGACCCATATGGCGGCGAAATTGAAGATGGCAAAATTTATGGCCGTGGCACTACCGATATGAAAGGTGCGGTTGCCGCCATGATCTCTGCCGTTGGCTTCTACGGTCAGGATCATCAGCGTGATTTTGCGGGTCGAATCTATGTTGCCTGTATCGTGCACGAAGAGTGCTTTGAAGGTGTGGCCGCTCGCTTGGTTACTGAACGTTATAAGCCAGACTACGTGATCATTGGCGAAGCATCTGAACTGAACCTGAAAATTGGTCAACGCGGCCGGGCTGAAATCGTAGTAGAAACCTTTGGTAAACCAGCACACTCCGCTAACCCACAGGCAGGTATTAACGCCGTATATAAAATGTCTCAGCTGATTGACAAAATCCGCACCGTAACACCACCAACCCATCCGGTGTTAGGACTGGGGATTCTGGAGTTAACCGACATTAAATCCTCACCTTACCCGGGTGCATCTGTGGTTCCTGATTACTGTCGTGCCACCTATGACCGCCGTTTACTGGTGGGTGAAACGAAAGAGAGCGTAATTGCCCCACTGGAATCTGCACTGCAAGAGCTGCAGGCCAGCGATCCTCAGTTCAAAGGCAAAGTCTCTTATGCCTTTGGTAAAGAGTCTTGCTACACCGGTTCTACCATCGAAGGTGAGCGCTTCTTCCCTGGCTGGGTATTTGAAGAATCCGATCCTTTTGTTCAGTCAGTTCTGTCCGGCGTGCGTTCAATGGGTATCGAACCTTCTATCACTCAGTATTCATTCTGCACCAACGGCAGCCACTACGCCGGTGAAGCAGGTATCCGTACCGTTGGTTTTGGTCCATCTCGTGAAAATCTGGCTCACACCATTGATGAGTTTATTGAAATCAGCCAGTTAACCGGCTCGGCATCAGGCTATTACGGCATTATCCAAAGCCTGTATGGCAAGTAATAACGGCTGATAACCCTATAACAACGAAAAATAGAACATCAAAAACAAAAAATAAGAATGATGCCTCTCCCTACAACACATCATTCCGGAGAATTGAGATGAAAACCATATTCAAGAACGGAAAAGTGATAGACGGTACCGGTAATGACGGATTCATTGCCGATGTAGTGGTAAACGAAGGACGAATTGTGTCAATCGGTAAGGCGAATATCGGCATCAACGATCAGGTGATTGATGCCACCGGAAAAATCGTCTGTCCGGGATTTATTGATACCCACACTCACTCTGACCTGTCCGCCATTATTAATCCGGCTCTGTCAGCCAAGATTCGTCAGGGGATCACCACTGAGTTATTGGGTCAGGATGGCGTGGCATTAGCACCGCTGCCTGAGCAATATATCGCCGCCTGGAGAAAAAATATCGCCGGACTGGATGGTGATACCGACAAGATCGACTGGAAATATAAAGATACCGAAGGCTATCTGAACCTGCTGGAAGCTCATCAACCCGCCACAAACCTGGCCTATCTGGTTCCTCACGGCAATATCCGTATGGAAGCCATGGGGCTGGATGGTAAACCGTCCACCCGTGAAGATGTAGCAAAGATGTGCGAAGTTCTGGAGCGCGAACTAAAAGCAGGTGCTTTTGGTCTATCTACCGGATTGATCTATATGCCTTGCGCCTTTGGTGATACCGCCGAAATGATTGAGCTGTGTAAAGTGACAGCAAAATATGATGGTATCTTCGTAGTCCACCAGCGTAGTGAAGCCGATGACGTCATCACTTCCACTCAGGAACTGATTGATATCGCCAAGGCATCTGGGGTCTGGCTGCACATTTCCCATATGAAGGTATGCGGCAAGAAGAACTGGGATCTGATCGATGAAATGCTGGGTATGCTGGAACAGGCTCAGGCCGAAGGTATTCGTATTTCATTCGACCAATATCCTTATGTAGCAGGCAGCACCATGCTTGGCGTTATTCTGCCACCATGGGTTCATTCTGGCGGAACCGATAAACTGCTGGAGCGTCTGGAATCACCTGAACTGCGTGAAAAAATGATCGCTGATATCAAACAGGGAATTCCGGGCTGGGATAACTTTATCGACTTCGCCGGTCTGGACCAGATTTTCGTCACCAGCGCTAAAACCGCCAAAAATCAGGACGCGGTAGGCCTCAACCTGATCCAACTGGGTGAATTACGCGGTAAAGATCCATACAACGCCACCTTCGATCTGTTGTATGAAGAAGAGAATGCCGTAGGCATGGTCGACTTCTATGGTACCGAAGAACACGTCATTAAATTCCTCTGCCGACCAGAACAAAACGTCTGTACCGATGGCCTGATGGGTGCCGGTAAACCACACCCTCGCGTGTTCGGTGCTTTCCCTCGCGTTCTGGGTAAATACGTACGTGAAGAGAAGTGCCTTAGCTGGGAAGCGGCTATTCGCAAGATGACCGGTAAACCGGCGGAAGTTATGGGCCTGAAAGATCGTGGTCTGCTTAAGGAGGGCTATGCCGCAGATATTGTGATGCTTAATCCAGAAACAGTCATCGATAAAGGTACTTTTATCGAACCAAACCAGTACCCGGAAGGCATTGATGTAGTGATGGTTAACGGACGACTGGCCTTAATTAACGGCATAGAAAGTTATGCCTGTAGCGGTAGTGTCATCAGAAAAAAATATTAATAAAACAATGATCAGATGCCTGTCCATCGTGCAGATATACCTGCGGCGATGGGCAGCTCTACCCAAAGGATATCACTATGAGTTTACAATCTACTTTACCGACGGGTAAGCCTAAAACCTGGAAAGCGCGATATACCATACTTTCGTTAATTTGGCTGGCCTGGCTGCTCTCTTTCCTTGACCGGATGGTGATGAGTGTTTCCCTACCCTTTATTGGTCGTGACTTGGGTCTGGATACTACACAACAAGGTCTGATTATCAGTGCATTCTTTATTGGCTACGCTTCTTTCCAAATCCCTGGCGGTTTTCTGGCAGATAAGTTTGGTGCCAGAAAAATCATGGCTATTGGTATTGCCTGGTGGTCAGTCTTCACCAGTATTACCGGAATGGTCTTCACCCTGCCGCTGATGTTAGCAGTACGCTTTCTGTTCGGGATTGGTGAAGGTTGCTTCCCGGCTGCATCATGGAAAATGATCTCAACTTATTTCCCATCAAAAGAGCGTGGACGTGCAACGGCAATTCAGTCAACGGTTAATACCTTAGGGCCAGCTTTGGCGGTCGTCGTCGCTGCCAGTATTATTGGGGCGTTTGGCTGGCATATGGTGTTTATTGTACTGGGTATTCCCGGTCTGTTTATTGCTGCCGGTATCTACTTCTTTACCCGTGATAATCCAAAGGATCACCCAAATATCACTAAAGACGATCTGGCTGAGCTGGAGGCTGACGGTACCGCGGCTGACATTACCAGTGCTCCGGTTCCGTTTAAAGAAGTGTTAAAGATGCCGGTATTGTGGCAAATGGCTGCGATCTGGTTCCTGTTTGATATTACCTTCTGGGGCTTCTCTACCTGGTTACCCAGCTATCTGATCACCGTACGTGAATTCTCTCTGGCTAAAACCGGGGTGATGGCAGCCATTCCATTCCTGTTCGGTGCAGGTGGTACTCTGCTGGGCGGTTACTTCTCTGATAAATTTAAACCTCAGCGTAAAATGTTATATGTGCTGACAGCCATTATTGCTGCCGGCTTCCTGTATATGACATTTACCGTTGCCAGTGCTGATATGGCGGTGGTTTATCAGTGTATCTCCGCACTATTTATGTTCTTCGCCATGGCAATGTTTTGGGGCATCCTGATGGATACTATCCCGAACAAAATCATGGGGCGGGCTTCAGGTATTGTTAACTTCGGCGGTCAGATGGCCGGTGTCGTTTCTGCCCCTATCATGGGATGGCTGATCCACACCAGCGGCGGTAGCTATAACAGTGCCTTCATCTTTATGATTATTGCGTTGATTGCCTCAGCATTAGTAACCTTAACCGTTAATAACGCTCACTCTAACAAGACAGTAGAAAATCAGGCTTAATCATACAGCCCAAAATAGAAGCGGTTTTAGCCGGGGGCTAAAACCGCTTTATCATTAATGAATTGATCTTAATAATTATTTAAATAATGACATTCGTATTTATAGGAATAAGCTGTTGATAATGAGCGGCTACTTAAACCCAGAGATAAAGAACCATATTATTCGTATATAAAATGAACAACTAAACAGTCGTAATCCTCGATCGGTTTTCGATTCTCCATTCTTTTATCCTTCATCAACATTTCAGTACTAAATTTGATTGTTTTAACGCGATGAATGGCAACCTCCGATATTTATCCCCTCTCTTATACATTCACTATAAGAAACAGATAATGTATCGACGATACCCATGACATTAATAGGGTTATTATCAATAAGAGTAAACGAATAATCTACATATGAGTTACTTTCATTATCCTATGTTGATAATTAATAACATTGACAATAACTCAATAAATCACCCTTACAACCCTATTAATCAAAACAAATAACACACTTAATTAAATCAATTAATTATTTGAAAATAAAAATAAAAATCAATTAAATAATTTTAATTTAATTGATTTACAATCCAAAACCAACACCTTTAAATTCACCAGTGATATAATTTCCACAGCGAAGGAACTAGCTTATATATTCACCGTAGCAATGGAGTCGCGGTTATGGAAAAAACCGAAATAGTAACCCTCAACAAATTTAAAAAAAATATAATATTAATCAGCATATTATCATCCTTTTCAATTTTCTCAGCTCAAGCCGAAGATATCTACTGGACGAATGCCAGTGGAAACAATCAATTCTTTGACAATGGAAACTGGTCATCCACCGGTCTGCAAACAGGTACTGATGACAACTGGCATATTCCTGATTCCAGCGGTCAGACAGTTGAATTCGTATCCGATGGTTCCGGAACCTTATACAACTATGGAACACTGTTTATCGGCGATGGTGCAAATAATAACGCCCATTTAAAAGTCATTGATAGCGCCGGATATCGTTACTCACATTACCTCAAAGATATGGTTATCGGCGGTAATGGTGGTACCGGTCTGTTTGAATATCAGCATGCCGCTATAACAGAATCCACTCGTTTTGATCAGATGGATACTATCAATATTGGTTCCGGGTTAAACAGTAACGGAACCATGTCGTTAACCGGCACAGGTAAAAATACCTCTGACCAAAACATGGGTAATTCCATCGTTTATACCCAAACACTTCATATCGGAACCGAGGGTGGTACCGGTGAGCTGAACATTATTGGTAGTGGTGTTGAAGCCGATACCTTTAACTCTGCCGGACATGCCATCGCTTTCTCATTAGGAAGCGGTAGTGGCAGTCAGGGCACCATGAATATTCTGTCCGGCGGTAAAGCGACGATTTCAACCGGCATGGGTTATAGCGATAACCCACTACCAACCGCGGTGATTGGCCTGAATCAGGGATCTGGAACCCTGAATATTGCCGGTTCTACCACTAATAATGGTAAAACCACCCCAAGTCGTGCCGTTTTTGCCCACGGACTGGATGTTGGCAGAGGCGATGGCAGTACGGGCATTATTCGGGTTGAAGATGGTGCCCGTCTGATAACCATTGCCCCAGGCGGGGACGCTGAAAATACCTCCGCATTTATTGGTGTGGATAGCGGTAAAGGCGCCGTGTTGGTTTCAGGTGAAAACAGCGTCTGGCACGTTTCAGGACATTCATCATTTCAAGGTACCCCGGGAGAAGTAGGTCATTTATCCGTGGGAGAAAGTGGTACCGGTGACCTCACTATCGCCAACGGCGGTAAAGTTTCGCTGGGAGCCATTACCTATGTGAGTACCTACGACGAAGACGAAGGGCTCTCTTACTATGATTTAACCTTTAGTAATGACGTATTAGGCGATCTCTATTTAGGTCAACAGGCCGGCGGCACTGGCAACCTAAACTTTGGTGCAGCGGAAGGTGAAGTAGCTCAGGCAGTTGGCTCACTGGAAGTTAACCAGGTTATTTTTGGTGAGGGTGATGGCTCGGTAGTATTTAACCATACGGATAACTCTGGTCTTTATATTTTTGAAACTGAATTGGTCAGCAGTGCTGAAGGTCAGGGGTCAATTAAGCAAGTTAATGGCGTCACAACCTTTGACAGCGACCGTCGTATTTTCACCGGTAAAACCTATGTGACTGGCGGTACGCTGGTAGCCAATAACGTACTGGGTGGCAGCATGTTTGTCTCCAGTGGTGGTACATTAGCGGGTATTGGTAATGTCGGTCATACCAATGTGGGTAACGGCGGTATCATTTCTCCCGGGCAGTTTGGTTCCACTACGCCAGAAGTGCTTACTATTGATGGCGATCTGGTGATGGAATCAGGTTCCACTTATATAGCCAACCTCTCCACCGATATTGAGTCCTCTGGCACTAATGCGGAAGGCGATGTGGTTAATACCTACATTGCTGATGTGATCCAGGTTAACGGCAGTGCAACGCTAAATGGTGCTGGCGTTATTGCTATGGCCGGTGGTGAACCGGTTCTGTATGTACCTGACAGCCGTTGGCGTATTCTTAGCGCTACCGGTGGTGTCTCCGGCGCATTTGGTTCGCTGGAATCACGGCCTTATGTCGATCTGGGTTATGAATACGATGCGGATAACGCTTATCTGGTTGTCACCCGCAACGAGCAGGATATTTGTACTGATGGTATGACCTCTAACGAATGTAACGTTGGTGGAAATGTTGATGAGCAGGAAAATGAAGATAATGACATCAAAGAGGAGATTGTTTCTCAACCTGATGTTGAATCAGCCAAAGACGCGCTAAACCAGCTTTCAGGTGAAATCCATGCCTCAGCCAAGAGTGCCCTGCTGGAAGATAGCCGTTTCCTGCGTGAAGCCATTAATAATCGTCTGTTAGATACGGCAGTTGGCACCGGTGCCTGGGGGCATATTTATACCTCATGGGGTACCTTCGATGCTTCAGGTAACTCAGCTCAAATGAAACGTAATATCGCGGGTGTTATTTTAGGAGTCGATAAATCTCTGAGTGACAACTGGAAGATGGGCTTGGTGGGTGGTTACGGTAAAGCAGATATTAAAGTATCCGACCGCGCCTCTACTGCCGATCGCTATGATTATCATGTAGGGGCTTATACCAAAGGTCAGTGGGGTAACTTTAACCTGCATACCGGCGTAGGTTACACCTGGCATGATTACACTACCGATCGGTATGTGAAGCTCCAGAAGCTGCGTGACCATCTGGAAGCAGACTACAATGCCTCAACCACTCAGGTGTTCACCGAAGGTCGCTACCTGTTTGATATTAGCGAGACCCTGACCGTTGAACCATACCTAGGTGCGGCTTATGTCCACATTGATACTGACGGGTTCACTGAGCGTGGCGGTAAAGCGAAATTAACCAGTGCCAGCGATAATATGGATATATTCTTTACTACCGTCGGCAGCCGCCTGACCAAGCAATTCACATTGGAAAACGGCCAGACCACTAAAATCTGGAGTAACCTTGGCTGGCGTCATGCCTATAACAATGTGACCTCAACCTCAACACTGAACTTTAGCGATGCAAATAGCTTTAACGTAGTTGGCTCGTCGATCAGTCGGGATGCAGCTATATTTGAAGCAGGTGCAGAAATAAGCGTTACGCCTGATACCAACATCGGTGCTATGTATAATGGCCAGGTTGGTAATAACACAAACGATCATGGAGCAAAAGTATATATAAACTGGCGTTTCTGATAGTGTTGTTCTGAAACCTCCCCGGTTGCCCCCTGATGCAACCGGGGAATTCTACCTAATTAACAGCAATCAAGACGGGAGAAAAAATGGCTTCCAACACCCCCAATCTGGCAGGGATCCCGATTTATATTGAAACCAATGGATATTTGTTACGTAGCTTAACGCCAAATGATGTCACCCCTGACTTCCTGAAATGGATGAACAGTCAGGATATGATGGAAGGACTTAACCTCCCTCCACTAAACTTCACCCACCAGCAATTGGCCGACTACACCAAACAGTTTGATAATCATCGTAATTACTTTATCGGTATCTTTGATAAGAAGAATGACCTATTGGTGGGCTTTTATACCATCGACGTCAATCTTAACCATAAAGTAGGCCATATTACTGCGGGCGTTGGCGCTCCCGGGTATCCGGGTAAACCCGTTCTTTGGGCAACCATAGATGCTTTGTTGGATCACTTCTACCTTTATCGCGATCTGCATAAAATGGCGGCACGTATTCTGGCCAAAAATAAGCGTATGTTATTTTGCTTTGTTAAAAACCCACGCTTTAATCTGGAAGCCGTACTTAAAGAGGAGTGCCTTGCTCCTGACGGTGAGCGGGTTGATATCCTGATCTTCTCTTCATTACGACACAAATAGTAGCCACGCTTATGCCATCAGAATTAGTTGTTACACCAACACTTAACAGTATCCCAATCCGACACGGCGATTTTACTACTACAACGGAAGCGCTGGCCTATGCCGCTGGCGGCGAAGCCGGATTCAACTTTTTCAATGTTTCCGGTGAGCTAACGGGCGTATTGGACTACAAACAAATGCAGGCCCAATCCATGAGGGTAGCGCTACAGCTTAAACAACAGGGTTTCTCGCGCCATGACCGCCTGATTTTCATGGCTGAAACAACCCCTGACTTTTTACTGTTGTTTTTCGCCTGCCAGTATTTAGGATTAATTCCCTGCCCAATCGCCTTTACCGTCAACCTCGGCGGGATGCCGGCCTATCTTGAGAAGTTAGACAGAATTATTGCCTCTTCTCAGGCTAAAGCCATTATCAGCTCACAGCCTATTGCTGATGTTATTGGCAAATCAGTTGCAATTCCTACCCTGGTATATAGCGATCTCATTCATCAGGCTCAACAGCTTCACCAGCCGGAGCTGTCGGAACTTTCGCCATTTACTGCGGACGAGCCCGCCTATATTCAGTTCTCTTCCGGTTCGACAACCCACCCGAAAGGGGTGCAAATAAGCCAGCATGATTTACATACCAATATCTATGCGGTTTTACGCTATGGCATGAAACTGCGCCCGGAAGATCGCTCATTTAACTGGTTGCCCTTCCATCACAATATGGGAATGATTGGCTTTCTTTTGGCCTCAGTGTATGGACAACGTACCGTCGATTGCCTGAGCGCAGAGAACTTTGTTCAGAATCCGCTGATTTGGCTGGAGCTGATGTCGAAGTATAAAACGGCGATTACTTTTGCACCGGTATTTGGCTATCAGTTTGCCATGAAAAAATATGCGGAAAGTGAGAATAAGCCATCTCTCGACCTCTCTTCACTGCGGGTCGCTGGTATCGGTGGCGATTTAATTAGCCCGGATATGCTAAAGATGTTTTCTGGCTGCTTCGCCAGCAGTGGCTTTAATTATCAATCGTTTCTGCCAAGCTATGGACTGACTGAAACGACGCTGGCCGTGACCACATCCGATGTGGATCAACCACCGGTCATCGACACATTAACCAGCGAGCTGATTCAAAAACCTATTGTCTCCTGCGGTAAAGCACTGCCGGGGTTTGAGGTTAAGATCATTGACGGCGCGACTCAAACCAAACTTTTAGAGCGAGAAATCGGTCAGATTTGGGTAAAAGGCCCCAGCATTATTACCGGTTATATTGACGATCAGGCTCCTATTGAGTCAGACAATGAAGGCTATATTTATACCGGCGACCTAGGCTATTTGTGGCAAGACCAGCTGTTTATCAGTGGTCGTGAGAAAGATGTCATCATTATTCGCGGACGCAATATTTGGGCGCAAGATATAGAGTGGTCGTTGCTACAGGCCATGCCGCAGATTGGCGTCAATAATATGGCTGCCATTAGTATTAACCAACAGCAAGAAGAGAGCATGGCAATTCTGTTCAGTGCCGGTGAAGAACTGGCGGCAGACCATACTCAGCTTCACCAACTGGCTACAGAGATCCAAAACCTGACGCGTAAAATTGCGGGTGTTCAGGCCAGCGTATTGTTTACTACCCAGAAGTTACCGTTAACCTCTTCAGGAAAACTGGCCAGAGCACAGGCCAAAGAGGCGTATCTGTCTGGCAATATGGTTATTATCTACGATTCAGAGGGGCATATCTGAGATGAACTATCTACATAAGAGTAAAGAAATACTATCGGGCTGCCTGTCGATTCCAGTGGAACAGATTCCGGATGACAGCCTGATTGAGCAACTAAAACCCACGCTGGACAGCGTAGATTTTGCCGGCATTATGATGCAGGTAGAGCGTTTTTTGAAAAAAGAAGTGCCGGTTGCAGAGTGGCTGGAGTTAGGCTCAGTGAAAGATCTGGCGGATATTCTGGAAAGAAATCACACCAGCTAATTAAACTGTCGCTCATCATTAAGCAAAAATAACGGCCAGCAAAAGCTGGCCGTTATTACTTATCAATCAAACAGCTAATAATCAGAAGCTGTATTTAATACCAACCATACCTTGTGTATCGGTGTAAGAGTTACTGCCGAACTGCTGAGCGACGTTAACCCAACTGGTTAGATTATTATTCAGCTTACCTTCGATACCAACTTTCACTTCGCCGATATCTCTGGTGCCTTTCTGCTTATTCTTGGTTTCGTTCATCACAACGGCATAGTTGCTGGTGTTATGGATCCAGTTAGCTTCAATAAATGGTTCAAACTCACGGTTTTTACCATCATCCAGCTGGCTATGCCCATTAGCATATACACGAGCACCTAAACGAGTCAGTAAGTTATCATCGGTATCAAACTTAACTCGGGTACCGTTGCTTTCAGTACGGTCATTAGCAGTCACGCCCATCCAAATCACCTGAGCTTTTGGTTGTAACCAGTAACTGGCACGCTCACTTTCACCCAGTTTGAAGGTATAACCACCTTCAACCGATGCAGTAATACCGCGAGATTTATAGGTCTCTTTTTTCAGTTGATGGCCATTTACTTCATTATCAAACCAGTTATACAACATCCAGGTATCAACATAAGCACCGGTTTTGTCTGCTTCATTAGCATACCAGGTTCCATACAGGCCTACGCTGTAACCATCAACTTCACCTTTAGAAGAGTATCCGGTCACTTTAGAGCGAGTCTGGCTGCTGTTATTGGCATAACCCGCCATTAACCCTACATGCCAGCGATCTAACCCATCATTGCTCCACTGAGCCAGGTCGCCACCAATCTGCATGACATAACGATTACTGGTAGTTTTTAACTGACCGCTGCCATCATGGAAACGATTATGCCCACCAACGTGACGCATCCACATACTGGTGACTTTTTTCTCACCGGTCAAAGCATCAGTGTATTGTGTCTCACCTAAACGATCGTGTAACCGAGTGATAAACATGGTGTTTGCTGCGGCCATGTTTGCCAGGTAGCTACCCGCTTCCGGACGATAAACCGGAGTGATTGGTTTTTCCTCTTCAGGATCCGGGTCCGGGGTTGGTGTTGGGCCAGGGCCTGGATCAGGATCCGGGCCTGGTTCAGGTTCAGGTTCAGGTTCTGGTTCTGGTTCTGGTTCTGGTTCCGGCTCTGGTTCTGGATCCGGGTCAGGCGGCGGCGTGTAATCAGAAATCAGATACCAGTTCTTAGCTTCTGCTCCTGCAATGGTGCTACCGGAGCGAACGAAGTAGTCAAATGCCCCTGCAACAATACGTTGGCTATTGCCAAATGTCCCCACAGAGTTACCGTCAACGGTGACAATTTCAATACCATCCGGAGTCAGCGCGCCATTACCGCCAATGTTAACGATCTGAACATTGGTATGACCCGCAGTATCACCTTTAACAATCAGTTTATCCGTAGGAGAGGTTTCATCTTCTAATACGGTATTCAGCACCAGCGTACCGTTGTTACTGGTGTAGTTTCCGGCAACAATCAGGTTTTTAGTCACAAATGCAGTTGGGTCAGTCAAATCTGCAGGTTCAACATATTTCAGCGTTGCACCATCCAATGTTAGATTAGACACCACAGAATCTGCGGTCATATTCCAGACACTGCTGGCTCCGGAGATATTTAGATTTACCGTACCGTTGGTGGTGGTATTTGCTACACCGCTGGTGTCATATTCGTTAGAATAGGTTGCGCCGGTGAAGTTACTGCCGTCGATCATGGTTAAATCGATTTCACCCGTTTTCTGAGCAAACAAATCACCGGTTACAGTATAGATACCTGGAGCACTGCTTCTATCCGAGTAGGTTGAACCGATAAAAGAATCAGTACCTGATGCATACATTGCATAACTACCAGCACCACTTACCTCAATCTCTGTATTGCCGGTTAAATAAACCTGACCACCATCATAAGCTCTTTGGTCGGTATAGTTTGTACCAAGTGCTATACACCAATTATCAGGGCATTTTATTGTAGACCCGTTTTCAGTCGCTATACCATGCGCACCAGTATTTGTGGTGGTTATCTTGGTACTACCTAACTCAATAACCCCAGTTTTATTCGCATAAACAGCATGAGCATTTCTACCGGCAGTACTAATCTCGCTATTGTCACCAATAATCACACTGGCAGTACCTACCAGTGGTAGGTTCGCCGTGTCTCTATCTCGGTTACCTGCATATACAGCATACCCCTGACCAGCGCTGACGTTTGAACCAGTACCCAGTGTTTTAATCGTTGCGCCATCAGCAATAACGATTTTATTTCCTCTGCTATTCGCAGTTATATTTGCCCGAACGCCTATTCCACCTTTACTTTCAATGTAGGCATTCTCACCAGCGATATGGACATATCCCCCGGCATTATTCGAGTTGGCAACGTTAATACCATCACCAGAGCCACCCTGAGCCTTTATGGTCAATTTCCCTAATATGGTAAAATCGTAATTTCCTTTGTTGACCCGGATACCGTCAGAGGTACTACCGTTGGTGGTTATCAAAATATTATCTGCTGTCAGTGTTCCGCTACTGTCAACATAAATGCCGAATCCACGCGGGCCTACACCACCAGCGGCAACTGCAGAACCAGTCGCATTGATTTCCACATCATCATATTGATTAAGAAGGGCATAATCTCCTCCCATAATCGATGCTACGGTACCTGATGACCCACCGACAACGGTACATATTAAGGTACCGCCATTAGGGCTACAATTAGCGGCGGAAGACGCACCAGAAAAACCCGCCAAAAACAAAGCAGAACTTATGCACAGTGCTGTTTTTGACAGCCTTAACTCTTTTTTTCCTGCCTGGATAAAATTTTTCATCTCACCACCTTTTCCTTAAGAAACTTAGAGATAACCGTGTCCTGAATGCCAGCGTTACTACTCATATCAATCTTTCCCGCGATTCCCGATAATTCAGTTATTCAATCATCATTTATGTCGTTAAATGGAAACTACCCTGTTGCAGTCTCTTAAAAGGGAATATTTGAATGTGTGTCGCGCAAGCCATAATCTTCGAGTCAATTTCTATGGACGCTATTGAAACAACACTTTTGGAAGGAATTTGAGATGAATCTTTCAAGGTTTTCATATTCCTTCCGAAATCAAACTCGAAATGCATCAAATTTAATTTAAAATTCCGTTTTAAAATGCCATGAAAAACAGTGCAGCTATTAATTGTTATATTACTGCAAAAACAACGCTTTCAATACATTACATGAGAAAATCCCATACATTTAGTTTTTTATCCTAAAAATAATCAAATTACACTAATAAAGACATTTAACATCAGGATTAAAACCCAATAAAATAATCAAGCTTCAATGCGATTTACTAAAAAATAAAAAGGTTGTTAATGAATAATTAAAAATAAAAAAATAAACATATGAAATCACAATTTAATTGCGTTTCTTAACAGAAAAAAATAATTATTGAAATAATATACATTGCAAATTAATTTTGCAGTATGGATACACTCCACACATACAGATATTACCTATTAACATGATTTAATTAGAAATTAAATTACTCTCACCGCTTAATCCGGAACACATCTCAATCCGATGCTCGCGTAAAATCCCACACTTCAACAAAAACAAACGCTTAACTCCGGGAATATAGGTTTGAACTAAAACATCATCCCTAATCAATAAATACTCATCACCACGGCAAACTTGTTGCTTACTTGCCGCATACTTAAGCATTTCCTCACTCACTGGCTTATTATTGATAATACTTTCCCCCTGATTTGCCACCAGAAACACTTTGCACCCATTCACCATCCCCAGATAGCCTTCATGCGCCACGGGTGCCATACGATAATTAAGCAAATAAACCATGACCGCGGTTAACGTGATGAATGAGATGAAAGACAACAGATATATCTTTTTCTTATTTAACAAAGAATTGGAGGGTTTTATATTTTTAGGTGAGTTTAATACTGGCTCAGTTGCAGGTACAGGGGCACTTGGCCCGACAGGATCCTTGATTTTATCGACATCACTAACAGGTAAAGTTTCATCCAACAGTGGACTGGTGGCTAATTGTGCTTTTTCTTCAGCCTCACGCAACACATCCAGCTTAATCTCTTTATTTAATACAAACCCCGTCTTCGGTACCGTTGAGATAAACTCATCATCAATACCTAAGGTTTTGACTATTTTCCTGAGCTTACTAATATTTTGATTTAGATTGTTATTTCCTGAAATCATGCCGTAATCATCCCAGATGCGCTTAAAAATCACATCCCGGCTGATCACTTCACCATGATTCTCAACGAATAACTGCAACAGACGGCAGGTTACACTGGAAATAGCAATAACGTTATCAGCACCAGCAGTCCCCAGACTTAGCGTAGATTCGTCCGGATCGAAGACAACAAGGTCGTTAAATCGATATTTTATACCATGCACAATGGTTAGATCCCTTTATCCATTTCCCATTACGAAACAAATGCATTGCTAATAATCAAAAAAAATAGTTACTAATTCATAGTATAAATTAAATATAGAACACTTATATCTTCTCACAAAACACACTTTAATAAAAACAAATGCGTTTCCAGACTCTAATTTATTAAAATTAAAAACGTAATGAATTATTTTTAATGACTACAATTTAATTGCGTTATTAATATTAACGCTCCTTTCTATTTTCAAATCCTGTCACGTCATTTATGTCGAACGACACTTCCCCATCGTCACGTAAAAAATAAAAACATTAAATATCAAACTGTTAAATAAAAACCCTTTATGGCACGGAATATGCTAAAGGTATCTCATTCGTTAAAAGTATGACTATTTCATCTGTCGGATGACAATCTCAATACCGGAGGGATGGCTATGAACCGCTTTGTTATTGCGGAGCCAAAAGATTGCATTGGATGTAATACCTGTATGGCCGCCTGTAGTGAAGTACATAAAGCAGCAGGCTTACAGTCACATCCCCGATTAATCGTAATGCGGGATGCCAGCAGCACAGCACCTATTCTGTGTCGGCATTGTGAAGATGCGCCCTGTGCCCGGGTTTGCCCGGTTAAAGCGATTACTCACCAAAACAACGCCATTATGCTTAATGAAAGCTTATGTATTGGATGCAAACTTTGCGCTATCGCCTGCCCGTTCGGGGCTATCACGCCTGATGGAAGTAAACCATTATCGGCTCCTGTCAGCTACGACCGCTTTTCACAAGCCGATGCTCATGCACGTGAAGCACGAACAGCCCCTTACAATCAGGGGCTCCACCCTATGTTGAGTTGGGCTCCGGGTTTACGTCAGGTGGCAGTGAAATGTGATTTATGTGCCTTCCTGCCCCAGGGCCCTGAATGCGTCCGTGTCTGTCCTATCAAGACCCTGTTTTTAGTCGATGAAAATGCCATTGAGCAAGCCAACGCCGCTAAACGCCTTGAAGCTATGGAAGTCTTTCATACCGACAACGCCTTCGGGTACACCCCTTCAGACCAACAGCGAGCGGGGAAAGAATAATGGGTAATCCTCTTCAATTACTGCTTATCTCCATTGTCATCTATTTGGTCGGAGCCATTTTGCCACCGCTGGTTAGCCGTAGTGAACGACAGGTTATCAGGCTATCCGGTATTGCCAGTATGGTTGGTGGTATTTTTGGTTTATTAGCTTCCGCGCCAATTTTGATGGGCGCTGACATGATCACCTTTACCGTTGATGGCCCTTTCCCATTTGCCCATTTTATTGTACGACTGGATGGATTAGCTGCCTTTATGGTGATGGTTATCTCTTTACTGGTGGTCGTCACCTCGTTGTACTCGCTCTCTTATGCAGAGGAGTACATAGGTAAAGGGGCGAGATACATGGGTTTATTTATGAACCTGTTTATTGCTTCAATGGTGGCACTGGTCGTGATGGATAACGCCTTCTACTTTTTAGTGTTCTTCGAGATGATGTCTCTGGCATCTTACTTTCTGGTCATTACTGAACAGGACGATGAAGCCGTCAGTGCCGGGCTACTTTACTTTTTGATTGCCCACGCCGGTTCGGTACTGATCATGATTGCTTTCTTTATTCTGTATAAAGAGAGCGGCAGCATGGACTTCGACAGCTTCCGTCAGGCAAATCTGTCTGCGCCAGAGGCATCCGCCGTGTTCCTGCTGGCATTCTTTGGTTTTGGTGCCAAAGCCGGGATGATTCCACTACACGGCTGGCTACCCCGTGCTCACCCGGCAGCCCCTTCTCACGCTTCCGCTCTGATGTCTGGTGTTATGGTTAAGATTGGTATCTTCGGCATTATCAAAGTCGGGATTGATATTCTCGGCGCCACCAGCGCCTGGTGGGGATTGGTGGTATTAGCCTTTGGTGCCGTTTCTGCCGTTCTTGGGGTTATGTATGCGCTGGCTGAACACGATATTAAAAAACTGCTGGCTTACCATACGGTAGAGAACATCGGCATTATCTTGATGGGTGTGGGCGTCGGCATGATTGGAATTGCCACTCAACACCCTGTTTTGGCTGTTGTAGGGATTCTTGGTGGCCTGTACCACTTGCTTAACCATGCGGTGTTTAAAGGATTACTATTTTTAGGTGCGGGTTCCGTGATGTATCGGGTTCATACCAAAGATATGGAGCTGATGGGGGGCCTGGCTAAGCTAATGCCTTACACCGCAATCACCTTCCTGATTGGCACCATGGCAATTTCAGCGCTGCCACCACTAAACGGTTTTGTCAGCGAATGGTTTACCTATCAGGCACTGTTCACCATGAGCCATGAAGGTTCATTTATTCTGCGCATCGCTGGCCCTGTGGCCATCGTGATGCTGGCGATTACCGGCGCACTGGCTGCGCTGTGTTTTGTGAAGGTTTACGGTATCAGCTTTGCCGGTGCGGCTCGCAGTGAAAAAGCGGCTAACGCCACTGAAGTTCCGCTACCGATGATTCTGGCAATGGTGCTGCTGGCGCTGCTCTGTATCGCGTTGGGCGTTGGTGCTCCACTGGTCTCTCCGGTCATCGCCAATATTTCAGCTCAGTTAACCGGACAAGCAGCCATGCCGGTTGCCAGCGGTTCGCTGGTCTTCCCTGGCTCTTCCCCACAAACTGTTCTCTCCACTCCATTGATTGCTTTGTTGTTGATTGGATTCCTGACGCTGCCGCTGCTGATTTATTCCATCTTCAAAAGCCAACGCCTGCGCCATCGTCACGGCGGTAATCCCTGGGCCTGTGGATATGGCTATGACGGCCAGATGGCGGTGTCAGCCGGTGGTTTCACTCAACCATTGCGTACTATGTTTGCACCACTGTATCGCCTGCGTAAAACGCTGGATCCTTCTCCCGCTATGTCACGGGCTATGCAATCCACTATTCGTGGAGCCACTCGGGCTGAGCCCTGGTGGGAAGAAAAGGTGGTACTCCCGATTGCCAGGGCAGTGCTGTGGTTCGGTAAACGCATTCAATGGTTGCAGCACGGTGACTTCCGGCTTTATTGCCTGTATGTGGTCATTGCGCTGACGGTTCTGATGCTGGTTACGGTGATGTAAGGAGCGAAACATGCCAATCACACTCTCTGACTCAGAAATCATGACCTCCTTCGGTATGTTTCTGTTTGCCCTGATTCAGGCAGTGGCCTTACTGGCCCTGTCGCCATTAATGTCTGGAATTTCCCGGGTGATTAAGGCCAGAATGCAATCCCGTCGTGGTCCTGGCGTACTGCAAGAGTATCGGGATATCTTCAAACTACTGCGCCGTCAAAATATTGCCCCGGAGGCTTCCGGTATTATTTCGCGCATTATGCCTTATGTTCTGCTCAGCTCGATGCTGGTGGTCGCTATGGCGCTACCCATTGTCACCCTGGGTTCTCCGTTTGGTGTCGGGGGCGATTTGATTACCGTTATCTATCTGTTTGCCCTGTACCGCTTCTTCTTCGCTCTGGCAGGACTGGACTCCGGCAGTATTTTTGCCGGTATCGGTGCCAGCCGGGAAGTCACATTAGGAGTGCTGGTAGAACCTATTCTGGTGCTATCCCTTATCGTGATCGCGCTGATTGCTGGCTCCACCAATTTAGGCAGCATCAGCACTTCACTGGCCACCGACCCGTTGCAATCACCAACCGCAACCCTGCTGGCCATGGGTGCCTGCGCTTTCGCAGTATTTATCGAGATGGGAAAAATTCCTTTTGACGTGGCAGAAGCCGAGCAGGAATTACAGGAAGGCCCTCTGACAGAATATTCCGGCCCGTCACTGGCGCTGGTAAAACTTGGACTGGCGCTAAAACAGGTAGTGATCGCTTCGCTGTTTGTTGGGGTACTGCTGCCTTTTGGTAACAGTGAAGTCCTGACGATTGGCTCACTATCCCTCGCTATTGTGCTGTTTCTTCTCAAACTGCTGGTGGTATTTGTGATTGCTTCACTGTTTGAAAACAGTCTGGCCCGAGGCCGTTTCCTGCTGACCTCACGTACTACGTGGGTCGGGTTTGGCGTTGCCGCACTGGCATTTGTGTTTTATCTCACTGGTCTGTAAGGAGCTAAGAAACCGATTATGGAAAATATCGCTCTCGCGGCCATTTTGGTCCCTTTTATTGGTGCCATCATCACCGGGCTGGCACCACAGCGTACCGCCAAATGGCTCTGTACGCTGTTTGCGGCTATTGCCTCAATCGCTACGCTGTTGTTGGCCATTATCTGGTTTAGCCATGGCAGAACAGATGTCACTTACGAACTGGTGAGTTTTGGCCGTTCAGTACTGTTTGGCCTGACCATTGACCGCATCAGTACGCTGATTGTGTTTGCCGTGGTGGTGCTTGGATTATTAGTTAGTATTTACTCCGGCGCTTATCTGACGAAAGAGAACCGGGAACATCCTCACGAAGGCCAGTCGCGCTATTATGCATTGTTACTGGTATTTATTGGCGCTATGGCGGGTTTAGTCCTCTCCTCAACGCTGGCCGGACAACTGCTGTTTTTTGAAATTACCGGTGGATGTTCATGGGCACTCATCGGTTATTATCAAAAACCGAAGTCGCTACGCTCCGCGTTAAAAGCACTGCTGATCACCCATGTTGCTGCCATTGGTCTCTATCTGGCTGCCGCCTGGTTATTTGCTGAAACCGGAACCTTCTCCCTTACGGCGCTGGCAGACCTGAATAGCGATGCTAAAACCATCGTACTGTTTGGCATTCTGTTTGCCGCCTGGGGTAAATCAGCACAGTTACCGCTGCACGTATGGCTGCCGGACGCCATGGAAGCACCAACTCCGGTGAGTGCTTACTTACATGCCGCCTCCATGGTGAAGGTTGGGGTGTATATTTTTGCCCGAGCGTTGATGTCTGCCGGTGAAATCCCGGAAATTATCGGCATCGTAGGCGTAACCATGGCAATGATTACGTTGATTTACGGCTTCATCATGTACTTACCGCAAACCGACCTTAAACGCCTGCTGGCCTATTCCACCATTACTCAGCTTTCCTATATTTTTCTGGCGCTATCGCTATCGGTTTTTGGCTCCAGAATGGCCTTCGATGGCGGTATTGCTTACATCTTTAACCATGCCTTTGCCAAAAGCCTGTTCTTTCTGGTAGCAGGAACCCTGAGCTATAGCTGTGGAACCCGTATGTTGCCAAAACTGCGCGGAATTATGCGCTGCATGCCGCTGGTGGGTATCGGCTTTTGTATTGCCGCATTGGCCATCACCGGTATTCCACCATTTAACGGATTCTTCAGTAAATTCCCGCTGTTTGCCGCCGGTTTTGCCATGTCCGCAGACCACTGGTGGATGATGCCGGTAATGATTTTGGCGCTGATTGAGTCAGTGGCCAGCTTTGGTTGGTTCCTCTACTGGTTTGGTAAAACCGTACCCGGTGAACCTTCTGAAGCTGTGGCTACCGCTTCACCGGTACCTGTTGCGATGCAAGGGGTGCTAATCATTCTGATTGTAATGTCCCTGTGCTCGAGCTTTATCGCCGTCTGGTGGCTTGGATAACGGAGTTGATAATGACCGGAACGCTTATTGTAAACAATCTGGCGGGGCTGCTAATCATCAGCTCACTGCTTGTCATCGGCGCCAGGCAGCCGAAAAACTCTGCTCTGTTCTATGCTCTGCAGTCGCTGATACTGGTACTTATTTTTATCGCCCTGGCTTATACCATGAACGCCGAAGAGCTGTTCCTCTGGTCGGGAACCGCCTTTGTCACCAAAGTTCTGCTGGTTCCCTACATCATGTATAAGGCGCTGGGGAAACTTCAGGACGCTAACGCCGATACCCCGGTAATTGGCATGGGGCTACTGATACTGATTGCCGCCATCATCATTGTATTGAGTTATCTGGTGGTGGATTCAGTGAAACTACCAATGGTTGAGGATCTGAAACCGGCGCTGAGCGTCTCCCTCAGCCACTTCTTTCTTGGTCTGCTATGCATTGTTAGCCAGCGCAATATCCTCAAACAGATTTTTGGCTACTGCCTGATGGAGAACGGCGCTCACCTGACGCTGGCTCTGATGGCGTATAAAGCGCCGGAACTGGTGGAAATTGGCGTAGCTACCGATGCGATTTTTGCCGTAATCATTATGTCCGTGATGGCGCGTAAGATATACCGCACGCTGAAAACCCTGGACGTACGTCAACTTACTGCGTTGAAGGGGTAACCGAGATGACTAATATTGAATGGATTTATGCATTATTACTGGTTCCGCTGATTATCTCGCTGCTCTGCTTTGCATCTCGTGGATTAGGGGGGGCATCCCGCCAGGCAACCACCCTGCTCCATCTGGCGGGAATTATCCTGACTTGTCTGTTATCCCTGATGGTAGTCAGCGGCGTGATAACCAGTGGCACACTGTTGGCCATCCATCAGTGGATCTATATCGACAGTTTAGGTGCCCTGTTTATCGCCATTATCGGTATTATCGGCCTGCTTACCGGATTGTACTCCATGGGTTATATGGGGCACGAAGTGGATCATGGTGAAGTCACGGTACCAACACTGTGTAACTATTATGGCTTCTTCCATCTGTTTCTATTCACCATGCTGGTGGCAGTAACCGCGAATAATATCATTATGATGTGGGTAGCCATTGAAGCAACTACCCTGAGCTCCGCATTCTTAGTGGGGTTATACGGTCAGCGATCTTCATTAGAAGCAGCCTGGAAATACATCATCATTTGTACCGTCGGCGTAGCTTTTGGCCTGTACGGAACCGTGCTGGTTTATGCCAATGCGGCCAGCGTATTAACCGATCCGGGTAGCGCCATTTTCTGGACGGTACTGCACGATAATGCCGAGTTACTGGATCCAACCCTGATGCATCTGGCATTTGCCTTCGTGTTGATTGGTTTTGGTACTAAGTCTGGCTTATTCCCTATGCACGCCTGGTTACCGGATGCCCACAGTGAAGCGCCCAGCCCAACCAGCGCCATGCTGTCTGCCGTACTGCTTAACTGCGCCATGCTGATTGTTATTCGTTATTACATTATCGTTAGCAAAGCCATTGGCCCTGCCTTCCCACAAACTCTGATGCTGGTATTCGGCCTGCTGTCTGTCGCCGTTGCCGCCCTGTTTATTATCGTCCAGCGCGATATGAAACGTCTGCTGGCCTATTCCAGCGTGGAAAACATGGGGCTGATCGCTCTCGCCATGGGTATCGGTGGCCCATTGGGTATTCTCGCTGCGCTGCTGCATACCATTAACCACAGTCTGGCAAAAACGCTGCTGTTCTGCTGCTCCGGTAACGTCCTGTTGAAGTACGGTACCCGGGATATGGACGCGATCAAAGGCATCATGAAAGTGGCGCCGGTCACTGCAATTCTGTTTGCCGGAGGTGCGCTGGCTCTCGGCGGGATGCCGCCGTTTAACGTATTTATCAGCGAATTTATGCTGGTCACTGCCGGTATTCAGAGTGGAAAAATCGCTGTGATTATCATCACCCTGCTGTTGTTAACCATTGTTCTCGCCGGACTGGTAAGAATGGTGGCAGGTACCGTTTTAGGCCCAAGCCCTGAGGCAGTAGCAAAAGGTGAGCTTGGTAGCCTGACCACCTTACCGATTGCGGTACTCATGGTGTTAATGCTGGTCATGAGTCTGCATATTCCTCAACCGGTTTTACAGTTGCTGCACAACGCCACCAGCATCGTGTTGGATAATGGTGGTGCACCGTTAAGTGATTACCTGACATTACCGTGGCAAAGCGTTCAATCTGCCGTCACGCACGGTCAATAGCAAGGATCGACAGGAGAAGAAAAGTGAATATATCCAATGAAACCAAAGTCGGTCATGGCTATGTCGAAGGTTTAAGACAGAAATTTCCTTCAGCAATCATCGATGAAAGCTGGCAAACGGAAAATCAGGTTACCGTAACGATAAAAATCAATATGCTGCCGGAAGTAGTGGAATGGCTGTATTACGTGCAAGGCGGTTGGATATCGGTACTGTTTGGTAATGATGAACGCCCGCTTAACGGACACTATGCGGTGTACTACGTGCTTTCTATGGAAGCCACAGTAAAAAGTTTTGTCACGGTTAAAGTACTGGTGGACGAACGCACATTAGAGTTTCCTTCAGTAACTCCCCGAGTTCCTGCCTGTGTATGGGGAGAGCGGGAAGTTCGCGATATGTACGGCCTTCGTCCTGTAGGGCTACCTGACGAACGTCGCTTAGTTCTGCCCGATGACTGGCCGGACGATATCTATCCGCTACGCAAAGATGCAATGGACTACCGGGAACGTCCGGATCCAACCACCAAAACTGAAACCTACCAGTTTGTTAACGAAGCTGGAGAAAGCCGGGTAGTACCAATTGGCCCGTTACATATTACCTCCGATGAGCCGGGCCATTTTCGCCTGTTTGTTGATGGTGAAGATATTGTGGATGCGGATTATCGCCTGTTCTACGTTCACCGCGGCATGGAAAAACTGGCAGAAACCCGAATGGGCTACGATGAAGTCACATTTCTCGCTGACCGGGTATGCGGAATCTGCGGCTTTACCCATAGCGTCGCCTATGCCAACTCGGTAGAAAATGCGCTGGGGATTCGGGTACCAGAACGTGCCCAAATGATCCGTACCATCTTACTGGAGGTGGAACGGCTACACAGCCATCTGCTGAATATTGGCCTCTCCTGTCACTTTGTTGGCTTCGACACGGGCTTTATGCAATTTTTCCGCGTACGTGAAAAAGCCATGAAGATGGCAGAAATGCTGACCGGTGCCCGTAAAACTTACGGCCTTAATCTGATTGGCGGTGTCCGGCGGGATATTCTGAAAGAGCAGCGTATCCAGACGATTAAAATGCTACAGGAGATGCGCACCGAAGTGACGCGCCTGGTAGAAATTTTGTTGGAAACACCAAATATGCACCAACGCACCAGCGGCGTTGGTGTGCTGGATCGTAAAGTTGCCCGTGATTACAGCCCGGTTGGCCCGGTGGTTCGTGCCAGCGGCTATCATCGGGACGTGCGTAAAGTTCATCCTTTTACTGCCTACGCTTCCATTCCTTTTGATATGCACGTGATGGAAGGCTGTGACGTTAATTCACGGGTCATGATCCGCATTCAGGAGTTTTTTGAATCTATTGGCATCATTGAATACGCACTGGATAACCTGCCTGCGGGCCCACTGTTAGTAGAGGGCTTTAGTTATCAGCCACATAACTTTGCTCTGGGTATTACCGAAGCACCTCGCGGTGAGGATATTCACTGGAGCATGCAGGGTGATAACCAAAAGCTTTACCGCTGGCGCTGCCGTGCCGCAACCTATGCTAACTGGCCGCCGCTGCGTTATATGCTGCGGGGAAATACCGTCTCTGACGCGCCGTTGATTATTGGCAGTCTTGATCCCTGCTACTCCTGTACCGATCGGGTCACCGTGGTTGATGTGCGCAAGCGCAAAGCTCAAACCGTTGCCTATAAAGAAATTGAACGGTATGGCATTGAGCGCAAGAACTCGCCGCTGAAATAACGGAGGATAATCCAGTATGTTTAAGTTATTAAAAACCATACTTAACGTCGGCGATACCACGGTTAAATATCCGTTCAAGCCCTACGAAGTTTGCCCTGACTTTCGCGGCAAACCGGAATATCACGCAGAGCAATGTATCGCCTGCGCAGCCTGTACCATGGCCTGTCCGGCAAATGCTTTAACCATGAGCACAGATACCACTACCGGTGAACGTAAGTGGTTACTATTCCTTGGCCGCTGCATCTTTTGCGGACGCTGTGAAGAAGTCTGCCCTACCAAGGCGATTCGCCTGTCGGAAGATTTTGAACTGGCAGTTTTCAATAAACAGGATCTATTTCAGGAAGCGGTCTTCCAATTGACGGATTGTCAGGTATGCCATCGACCATTTGCTCCGCGTAAATCTATCGATTACGCCATCTCTCTGTTGATTCAGTCGGGGCTTTCTGCTGAAGAAGCGCAGACCATGCGCCCGCAGTTTGAAACCTGTCCGGACTGTAAACGAAAACATAATTCCATCAGCGCGCCGGGCGTTACTCTGGGGCAACATCTCAATCAGGAGGCGGCGAAATGAATATCAATGTTCCGGACGCGGTTAACGGTATCTCAACGCCAATCACCGTTGATGAGCAAGTAGCTAAACTGAAAAAAGCGTTACTGAAAGATATTCAGCGCTCCGCTTATGTTTACCGCGTGGACTGCGGTGGCTGTAACGGCTGCGAAATTGAGATCTTTGGCACTATCACCCCGGTGTTCGACACCGAGCGGTTTGGCATTAAAGTGGTCTCTTCACCACGCCATGCTGACATTCTGTTATTTACCGGTGCGGTTACCAGAGCCATGAGAACGCCAGCTATCCGAGCCTATGAGTCAGCCCCCGACCCGAAAATTTGTATCTCTTACGGTGCCTGCGGATGCGGCGGCGGTATCTTCCACGATCTCTATTGTGTGTGGGGAGGCAGCGATCAGATTGTGCCCATTGATGTCTATATTCCCGGCTGCCCTCCAACTCCTGCCGCCACTATCTATGGTTTTGCCATGGCTCTGGGGCTGTTGGATCAAAAACTCAAACTGCCTGACCACATTGAAACCGCTGGTGAGCAATCACTACTGCGCTTCCCTTCTCTACCGCCGGAGTTAAGAGTCGAGCTGGAGCGAGAAGCCCGTCGTATGGCGGGTTATCGTCAGGGTGGTGACATTGCCCAAACCTTTATGCAGTTACTCACTCAGGATAGCCCTCAGCACGTTGATGAGCGCATCCACCATTATCTTAAACAGCATGATGACCCTCGTTTAACCGAGATCGTCACTAATTTGCAAAACATCTGTACGCCGTTAATCAATGGGAAATAGCGTCATGAATGAAGATAAAGTGGTGTTTTACTCTCTCAATCAAAAATTCCTTGATAGCGATGAGGATATGCCCGAACAGGCTCAGCAAGTTATGTATTATTCACTGACCATTGGTCATCACGTTGGTGTGATTGATTGTCTGAAAACCCTGATGGAGTGCCCAACAGAGGAATACCGCCACTGGATAGCTCAATTACCCGAGGGCGGTGAGGCTCGGCGTAAAATGGAAGGGTTAATCAAATTCGGTGAAATCACCATTGATTGTACTCATACCCAACTTCTGGCAAAAGCCTGGTCGGTAGTGACTAAGCATCTAACAGAAGAGCAACGCCTGTGGACAGATACGCTGATGAAGGCGTTGCACGACATCGAACGTGAACCCGCTATCTATCTTATGGTCAGGAGACGAAATTAATGTCACTGCAAATCCCCGGTAATAATGTGGTGCTTACCGTCGGCAATAACATGATGGGGGATGACGGTGCAGGGCCACTGCTTTATGACATGATGAACGAAGTGCCAATTTCCGGCTGGCTGGCGATAGATGGCGGATCTGCACCAGAGAACTCTGCCCATCAGATTCGGGAACTCAAGCCCGACACCTTGGTAATCGTGGATGCAGCCGATATGGAGCTGGATGCCGGAGAGATCCGCATTATTGATGCGGACATGATCGCGGAAATGTTCATCATGAGTACTCATAACTTACCGTTGAGCTTTCTGATTGACCAACTGAAAGAGGATATTCCAAGCGTCATTTTTATTGGTATTCAACCCGCTATCGTTTCATTCGCCTTCCCAATGACGGATGAGGTTAAGGTAGCAGTAAAAGAGATATATCGCAGTTTGATCACCGGGCAATACGAGCAACAGTTCATATCGCTCTAAATATACATTCAGGCATATTCACAAATTGATAACCATCAAATAGACAAGTTTGCTGAATCATACTGAATATTGCGGCACATCAAGATTGCCATTGTTTATCTGGTGTATCACTGCTTGGGGCAAGCTGTTTTTGCCAGGGAATTATTCACTCTGCAAATAGCTATCACGCCCGGTTTATCGACATATTTGCCGAAACATCTGTCGATATAATGGCCTTATGGCACTCGGCACAAATTCGCTTTGTTGTATTAGTTATTAAAATTCAACAAATTATAAAATAATAAAAACTGGCATAAACCCTGCTTAGTTAATGGTGAGCATACTTAACGCAGGGAATACCAACGTTTAAACACGATTTACTACTGGCGGGTTGCCGTCGGAAGCGAGTAATGGAGATACATTTATGAACCGGTTCGTTATCGCCGATCCGAAAAACTGTATTGGATGTCGCACCTGTGAAGTTGCCTGCGCGGTGGTTCATAGCACTGATAACGATGTGGCTAATATGTCGGTTAAAAGCTTTGCTCCTCGTATCAAGGTTGTCAGAGGACAAACCGTCAGTACCGCCATTCTTTGTCGTCATTGTGAAGACGCCCCCTGTGCAGAAGTATGCCCTAACGGTGCTATTGTCAGACGTAACGACAGTATTCAGGTTATTCAGGAAAAATGTATTGGTTGTAAAACCTGCGCTATCGCCTGCCCTTACGGTGCCATGAGTATCGTGACAAAAAGCGTTACTGTGCCGGGTGTCGTCACCAGTCAACGGCAAAAAACTGAAGCGCTGAAGTGCGACCTCTGTGAAGGAATTGCTGAAAGCCCTACCTGCGTCAGAGTTTGCCCAACAAATGCATTACGTCTGGTCACATCCGAATCTCTTGATGCCATGATGCGGCAGAAACAGGAACGGGCTGCGCTGGATGAAGCCATAGAAATTCATTTTTAGTCATCAGGTATATCGACTGGCTTGAGGAGTTAAACGAGCATGAAAAAAGTTATTACCGTCTGCCCGTATTGTGCATCGGGCTGCAAAATCAACCTGTTGGTTGATGGCGGGAAAGTCGTTGGAGCCGAAGGAGCCAACGGTGTGACCAACCAGGGTGAGCTTTGTTTAAAAGGCTACTATGGTTGGGATTTCCTGAATGATACCAAAATTCTGACTCCCCGCCTGACCAAGCCGATGATTCGTCGTCAGCGCGGCGGTGAGCTTGAAGCCGTATCCTGGGACGAGGCAATCGAGTTTGCCAGTTCCCGCATGAAAAAGATCATTGAAGAGCACGGCCCGGATGCTGTTATGACTTCTGGTTCATCTCGTGGCCCCGGCAACGAAGTGAACTACATCATGCAGAAGTTTGCCCGTGCTGCTATTGGCACCAACAACGTGGATTGCTGCGCACGCGTTTGACATGGCCCTTCGGTTGCAGGTCTGCACCGCTCAGTGGGTAATGGCGCGATGAGTAACTCCATCGTTGAAATGGAAGACACTCAATGTCTGTTTATCTTCGGTTATAACGCCGCAGATTCTCACCCTATCGTTGCCCGCCGTATTTTAAAGGCCAAGGCAAAGGGTGCCAAAGTAATTGTTTGCGATCCACGTTATATTGAAACGGCACGCATCGCCGATATGTACCTACCGTTGAAAAATGGCAGTAACGTCGCGTTGCTGAATGCCTTTGCTAATGTGTTAATCAGCGAGAATCTGTACAACAAAGAGTTTGTTGAAAATCATACCGAAGGGTTTGAGGAATACTGTAAGAACGTTGAGAAATATACTCCTGAGTATGTTGAAAGCATTACCGGATTATCCGCGAAGCAGATCCGTGAAACTATCCGCATGTATGCTGCTGCCCCATCAGCAACCATTCTGTGGGGCATGGGTGTAACCCAGTGGGGTCAAGGGGTTGATACCGTCCGCTGTTTAACCAGTCTGGCATTGCTCACGGGTAATATCGGTCGCCCTAATGTGGGTGTTGCACCAGTACGTGGTCAAAACAACGTTCAAGGTGCCTGCGATATGGGGGCACTGATTGATACCCTGCCGGGTTATCAGTATGTCAACGATCCCGTTGCCCGCGAGAAATTTGCTAAAGCCTGGGGTGTTGAGTCGATTCCGGAGAAAAAAGGCTATCCTCTCAGCGAACTACCACATAACGCAATTTCCGGTAAGGTAAAAGCGTTCTATGTGATGGGTGAAGACCCAATGCAGACTGAACCGGATCTGTCGGTAGTACGTCAGGGCTTTGAAGCCCTCGAGCTGGTTATCGTGCAGGATATCTTTATGACCCAGACGGCAGCCATGGCTGACGTTATCTTCCCGGCTACCTCATGGGGTGAGCATGAAGGGGTTTATACCAGTGCAGACCGGGGATTCCAGCGCTTCTACAAAGCCGTTGAACCTAAAGGTGATGTAAAAACCGACTGGGAAATTATCTGCCGGATGTCTACCGCTCTTGGTTACCCGATGAAGTACAACAACACTAAAGAGATTTGGGACGAGCTGCGAGAACTGTGCCCAATTTACTATGGTGCCACTTACGAGAAGATGGAAGGCTTAGGCTATGTACAATGGCCATGCCCAACATTAGACCATCCGGGAACCCAATATCTGTTTGCCGGCAGTAAATTTAACCGTCCTAATGGAAAAGGTGAACTGTATGCTACTGACTGGCGGCCACCGATGGAGCTCACTGATGAAGAGTATCCGTTGGCATTGGCAACGGTACGGGAAGTGGGTCACTACTCCTGTCGTTCAATGACCGGTAACTGTGCCGCACTGCAAACGCTGGCGGATGAGCCTGGTTATGTTCAAATCAACACGCAGGATGCTGCAGAATTGGGTATTCGCGATCAGCAGTTGGTTTGGATCTCTTCCCGTCGGGGTAAAGTCATTAGCCGTGCTGCCGTTAGCGATCGTACCAATAAAGGTGCGGTTTATATGACCTACCAGTGGTGGATCGGTGCCTGTAACAAGCTGACGCTGGATGAGCTGGATCCTATATCCAGAACGCCAGAATTCAAGCACTGTGCGGTTAAGCTTGAAGCGATTCCCGATCAAAATTGGGCTGAAAGCTATGTGCAGAAAGAGTACACCGCGTTGAAAAGTCGGTTACGTCAGGCCGCTGAAGTCTAGCAGGAAGTGTTATATAGAAAAGGGCTGATTTTTCAGCCCTTTTTCTTTATTTCTAACCATCTCGATTCAATTATCATCCTGAATATCTTTTACTGAAATTCCCAGACGCTGCATGCGGGACAACAAGGTGGTTCGCTTTAGCCCCAGCTTTTCTGCGGCTCCTCTTGGGCCGGCGACGATGCCGTTGGTTTCTTTTAGTACCCGGATAATTTCCTGACGTTCTGTTTCATCATCATCAGCCAGTTTTACTGGCTTGGTCTTCATCAGCTTAGCCATGACTTTTACCGGCTGAGGGTGACTATCCATAGGTGAAAGATGGTGTTGTAATTCATGCGGTTGAAGATTCAGCATGGTGCCTTTGGTCAGGATCACCGCCCTTTCAATGACGTTTTCCAGCTCCCGCACATTCCCCGGCCAGGGTAATTTTTTGAGCAAATTGATGGTTTCTGTTGGCACGCTTTCGATATGCCGGTTCATACGACGAGCGATCTTTTTGGTAAAGAATTTAACCAGCAGAGGAATATCTTCCGGACGATCGCGCAGCGGTGGAATCACAATAGGAAATACATTCAGGCGGTAGTAGAGATCGCTGCGGTACTGCTTATCAATGACCATCTGATGCAAGTTACAGTTAGTGGCGGCAATCAGTCTGACATCAACGGGAATAATCTTGTTACTTCCCAGACGTTCTATTTCCCGTTCCTGAATAACCCGCAACAGTTTGGACTGTAACTCCAGTGGGATATCCCCCACCTCATCAAGAAACAGCGAACTCCGATTAGCCTGTTCAAAACGGCCAATACGTTGAGCCGTTGCCCCGGTAAATGCTCCTTTTTCATGACCAAACAGATCGCTCTCCAGCAAACCAGAAGGTATCGCCGCGCAGTTAACTTTAATCATAGTGCGGGCGCTACGCTGGCTCATTTTATGGATAGCTCTGGCTATCAGCTCTTTTCCGGTACCGGTTTCCCCCAGTATCAGAACTGTGCAATCGCTTTCGGCCACCATAGCAACCTGCTCAAGCACCGATGACATAGCCTCACTTTGGCCAATTATTTCATCAAAATTCTCAAAATTTTTAATCTCTTCAGTAAGATACTGGTTCTCATACAGCAGATTGTCTTTCAGGCGAGAGATCTCTTCATATGCCAGAGCATTATCAATAGCTATCGAGATTCTCGCGGCAATATGCTGGAGCAGATGGATATTTTTACTGGAAAAGACACTGTCATCAATACTACCTAAACACAGAACACCCAGAACTTTTTCATTAAATATCAACGGTAAGAGACAAAAAACCGGCAGTGTAGTTTTAAGCATTGAACCAATATATTCGTCATTGTTATTGTGCCGGTTAAATTTACAGCCATATATCAGACGAGCCTGTGGTTCATTAAATACCCGTGATAACGTTGGGCTATTTAACGAAAGATTTTCCTGAGTGCGTTGTACTTTTTGGTTGGATTTAAAGTAGGTGGTATAACGGCTCAAACGTTGATTAGTATTATCTGGCAGGTCAAGGCTAATATAGCTGATATTAAAGAAGTGATGTATCTCGTCAGAGAGTTCACAAGAGAGCTCATTGAGATCTCTTTTGGCAATCACAGTATTGGTGACATCAACCAAAATGCGAAAGTTCTCCAACTCCTGTCGGAGTGCATCTTCCTCATCAAGACCGGTTGATTGCTCTATATGTAACAATGCCATAGTCCTATCGCCATTAAAGCCAGAAAATGAATTACTCAGGCAGACTATATTGGTGCAGGTGCGATATCAGTGAATTCGCTATCTTCTGCATTGAGTATCAGGGACGCGTTCTGAACTTACTGTAATAGCTAATAGTTTACGCCATTAACCTTATTGTTTGTATGACTTTTGCCAACTAGATTACTAAAAATGAACGTGGATCAAATTTAGGCTGTAATAGCGGTAATCAGCTCTGATAGTTTATGCGATATGCATGCACATTATGTATTTAATTATCTGATATGGTTATAATTTATAATATAATTTATTGCCGATATTTTATTATACCACCAGTTGACCAACGCTTTTGCTAATACCAACATTAACCAATGTGCCCGCAGTAAAATCAATACGGTCATTCTCAATTCCATCTGAAAAAATAACGCCATTATCTGCCATATTTGACTGAAGACTTAATGGATGAACACTATCCACTTTACCAAAAACTAAATTTGTTCCGGTTGTTTTACTGGGGAAAGGTTCTCTGACAGAAAAATAGAGAAAGTCGCTATCCCAGGCAAATCCCTGATTCAATTTAGATGAAATCTCTACTCCGGCAATAGCTGCAGCGCCAGCCAAAATACTTTTAAACCATCCGGTAGAACCCAGGCCAGTACTGATAATCACCCCACTGCTGCTTTGCCGCTCGCGCTGGTTACCAGAGATAATTTCATAGCGAGCTGAACTATGGCTGGCAGGGCCAATAAACAGGTCGTTAACCGCCAATAGTGATTGGCCACGATTCGTCGTGGCTTGCGCCATTTTGATTGATTTAATTGTTGAACGGTTTAATAAAAGGGATTTCAACACTCCGGTTAAGTCGCTGACTTTAAAAGGTAGCAATATGCCATCATAAGTCGTTGGCATGGGATTAATCGCAATCACTGGCTGGCCAGACAAATACTTCAGAGTATTAGCAACCAGCCCATCCTGCCCCAACACCACCACAATATCGTCATCAGAAAACTGATAAGTGGGCAAAAAATGCCGGTCCAACACTTGCAACCGGCCTGTTGCTCTGAGCTTTTCGACCACTGAGTCATGCGCCTGCATAAACAGGCGATGCTCCTCTTGATAGTAGTCAAATGACTCTCCCAAATGTTTAAGGTAAAACTCGGCCTGCCCTTTGGTGCCATAGCGCTGGATAAGTTCCTGTAAGCGAGTAGGCCGGGTTACTAATATGAGTTTACGGTCAGTAATCATCATGCCTCCTGACGAATCAATGAATTAAGCAGTTCCGGACTAATATTCAGATTACCAACTTTATTTTCACCCTGAGTCAGATTCTCAAATGCCTGAGCTATTAGCTGCTCAGGGCGCATATTACTCATTGCCAGAGCCTTGAGAATTTCCGGACCAACGGATTCGTACACTTTCATGCGCTTTTCAATGCCGTAGGCAGCAACGTCGGCCAGTGCTCGCTCATTTTCTGAAGTCAGTTGAACCAGTGATTGACGCTGTTGCTCTTCAGCAATTTCAGCCTTAATCTTTTCCTCATTCAGCACATATTTTTTCTGTAATACCATCCTCTGAGCTTCAATCTTCGCTTCCTCAATTTCTTGTTTCTTACGTTGAATTGCCACCTCGGTAGCCAGCTCTTTCTCTTTTACCGCCTTCTCTTGTTCAATGCTGGACAAACGACGGATATAAATTGCATCGTCGGACTCTTTCAATAGCTGCTCACGTACCTCCGCCTCCAGTGCTTTGGCCGTTTCCGGAGAAGGAGAAATTGCCGTAATCGCCACATCCAGAACACTAACCCCCAAAGCCTCTAACACTTCAGATGAAGCTAACTGAGTTTTCAGGTATTGAATCAGTTCCGGAGCAAATACCAGTGCCTCTCTCAAAGGCTGCCGTTGTAATCTGTCGCGAACCGCTACCTGTACGCTGCGCTGTACCCTGTCATCCAACTTTTGAGGATCGTCAGAAATGTAACGTCCGCTGCTCTTAATGGTGAAATTCAGCATTTTAGCTGCCTGTTCAGGTGTGGTAATACAATACGTCACCTGTCCCTGAATGGTAACCTGCTGAAAATCTGAGGTTTGTAATAGGAAAACGAATGGCAGCTCTTTACTGGAAACCGGTACTGCCGCCAGTGTTGAAGTAAAAGATGAATAGTAAAAGCTCATCCCTACCCCCTGTCTGACAACCTGACCTTTTTGAAATTGAATCAGGTGAGTTGATGAGTCAGCTTTAATAAAATTTAATCCAAACATAAATGCCTCCAATTAATGTCTTAGTGACATTAATATAATTGTCTCAGAGACATTAACAGTCAAGCAATTATGTTCCTAAAATAACAATTAATATATATCACTATGTAATATAAGTAATTATTCTTACATTCGAGTTACTGCTTGTTGAAACACATAGAGTCTGATAATTTTGTCTTAAAGACATTTAAATGACAGAAACCATGCAATCAGAACAAGAATTTCTCAGACATTACGACGCATCCCAATTTCCTTCACCCATTGTCACGGTTGATAGCGTGCTGTTTACCTTAAAAGATGGAGCACTGTGCGTACTGTTAGTAAAACGCGCTAATCACCCTCAGCAAGGGTATTGGGGATTACCCGGTGGATTTATTGATATGTTGCGTGATGACAGCATCTATCAAACTGCAATGCGCAAAATCGTGGAGAAAACCGGGGTGACTCCCGCTTATCTGGAGCAACTTGAGACATTCTCCGGAGCAGAACGCGATCCAAGAGGATGGAGTCTGACAACAGCCTATTTTGCGCTTATTGCTTATCAAAACTGTCAAACTCAGATTAATGATGTATTGGATGCAAAGTGGTGGTCAGTAAAACAGATCCCGTCAATAAAAGAGATCGCCTTTGATCACCGGCATATTATTAAAAAAGCCATCCACCGTCTGGAACAGAAAACGCTCTACTCAATGTTACCGGTTTACTGCCTGCCAGATGAATTCACATTATCAGAGCTACAAACGGTTATTGAAACTATTCTCGACAAGCCGATTCAGCGTAAAAGTCTGGTAAGACGCTTTGATGCTTCAGGTATTTTTGAAGAAACTGGTAAGTTTGCAGCGACGGGATCGCGGCAGGCCAAGATCTATCGTAAAAAGGATAATGTCGATATTCAGAACTTTTCGCGTAACTTAGGTGAGTGATTGGTATGATTATCTGAACTTATGGTTTCAGCCGCTGGTAAACCTGACAAATAGGTTTGAGCGGATATTCCGGCCGTAACCGGTATGTGCTGATATCACTAACGTGCCCGGCCGGTAGCGCTAATCTCTGACTGTTTCACTATCTGCATAAAGCAAAAAACCGCACTCTTTCAGCGGAGGTGGTTTTTCCTGATTCAAACCTGACAAATTGGCTGGAGTGGATATTCCGGCCGTAACCGGTATGTGCTGATATCATTAAAGTGCACGGCCGGAGAGCTAATCTCTGACTATTTCGCAGTCTGCATAAAGCAAAACCCCCTCAATCTTTCAGCAGAGATGGTTTTTCCTGATTCAAACCTGACAAATTGGCTGGAGTGGATATTCCGGCCGTAACCGATATGTGCTGATATCATTAAAGTGCCCGGCCGGTAGAGCCGGTCTCTAACTGTTTCACCATCCGTACAAAGCAAAAAACCCCCAGCTTTCGCTGAGGGTTTCTCTTAATTAAAGCCTGGCAGTTCCCTACTCTCGCATGGGGAAGCCCCACACTACCATCGGCGCTACGGCGTTTCACTTCTGAGTTCG
>NZ_JADRCR010000015.1 GCF_016649425.1 Limnobaculum allomyrinae | reverse complement strand
AAATTGTTAAAGAGCATGGCCGACAGAAAGCTGCGCTTCCCGCGGCACGGGCTGCGTATATTACGCGAATCCGTTTCAGAGTCAATGAGTTCATTCACTCTTTTTGTTTCTCATTTAAGAGAACTCGAACCAGAACATGTAAGTTTGTACATCTCCGTTCGATGGAGGCGCATTATAGGGAGTTTCTCGTCGCCTGCAAGAGATAAATAGAGAAAAATGTTCTGTTTGCTGCATTCCACAGCAAAACCCCACTTTATACCGACTTGCACACAGAGTTATCCACAGAACCGGAAAAAGGAGAAAATATGTCGAGCATGACGCAATCGTTTTCGTTACAATTGCGCCCATAAAAAATTGAGTGTAAATCGATGGTGATATCCCATCATTCGGTTCACTATTTTGTTATCTTGAATTCATCCTTTTATATCTACTATGTTTTTACTCTGAAAAAGCCAACAGGAAATTATCAGCTATGCAATCACATCGTCCTATCCGTCGCGCCCTTCTCAGCGTTTCCGATAAAACTGGCATTGTTGAGTTCGCCCAGGCTCTGTCACAGCGTGGTGTTGAACTACTCTCCACCGGAGGAACCGCCAAACTGCTGGCAGAAGCAGGTCTTGCGGTTACGGAAGTTTCTGACTACACCGGTTTTCCCGAAATGATGGATGGCAGGGTGAAAACTCTACACCCTAAAGTGCACGGTGGTATTTTAGGGCGCAGAGGTATTGATGATGAAGTGATGGCAAAGCATGCCATTGAGCCAATTGATATGGTGGTTGTGAATCTCTATCCTTTTGCTCAGACTGTCGCCCGCAAAGATTGCTCACTGGCTGATGCAGTAGAAAACATTGATATTGGCGGCCCAACCATGGTTCGCTCTGCGGCGAAAAATCATAAAGATGTCGCTATCGTAGTTAACAGCAACGACTATACCGATATCATCAGTGAGATGGATAGCGGCAATAATGGATTAAGCTACGAGACACGTTTTGATCTGGCAATTCGCGCTTTCGAACATACCGCAGCCTATGACGGTATGATTGCTAACTACTTTGGTTCGCTGGTTGCTCCCTATTATGGTGAAACCGATAAACCATCCGGCCGCTTCCCTCGTACGCTAAACCTTCAGTACATTAAAAAGCAGGATATGCGTTACGGTGAAAACAGCCATCAAGCGGCCGCATTCTATGTTGAAGAAACGGTAAAAGAAGCCTCAGTCGCTACCGCTCAACAGCTTCAGGGCAAAGCCCTCTCCTATAATAATATCGCTGATACTGACGCCGCTCTGGAATGCGTCAAAGAGTTTACTCAGCCAGCCTGCGTCATTGTTAAACACGCTAACCCATGCGGCGTTGCGTTAGGAGATAATATTCTTCATGCCTATGAACGCGCCTACTTAACCGATCCAACTTCAGCCTTCGGCGGCATCATTGCCTTTAATCAGGAACTGGACGCCAAAACCGCTGAAGCCATTATCAGCCGTCAGTTTGTTGAAGTCATCATTGCGCCATCAGTAAGCGCAGCTGCACTGGAAGTTTTAGCGCCGAAGCAAAACATTCGTGTATTGGAATGTGGTCAGTGGGATGTCAGGATTGCCGGATTAGATTTTAAACGTGTAAATGGCGGCCTGCTGGTTCAGGACCGCGACCTTGGCATGGTTAGTCAGGCCGACCTGAAAGTCGTTACTACCCGCCAGCCAACAGAAAAAGAGCTGCGTGATGCGTTGTTCTGCTGGAAAGTGGCCAAGTTTGTTAAGTCTAACGCCATTGTTTATGCCCGCGACAATATGACTATCGGTATAGGTGCCGGCCAAATGAGCCGTGTCTATTCAGCTAAAATCGCCGGAATTAAAGCAGAAGATGAAAACCTACAGGTTGCTGAAGCGGTGATGGCATCCGATGCATTCTTCCCGTTCCGTGATGGTATTGATGCCGCTGCTGCCGTGGGTATCACCTGCGTTATCCAGCCTGGCGGTTCTATTCGTGATGATGAAGTTATTGCCGCCGCCAATGAACACGGTATCGCCATGATCTTTACTGATATGCGCCATTTCCGTCACTAATACCAATAACTGAATTTCGACATTTAAACGGAGCCAGAAAGATGAACATATTAATTATTGGTAATGGTGGACGAGAGCATGCACTGGCATGGAAAGCGGCTCAGTCACCGCTGGCTGATAAAGTATTCGTTGCTCCCGGCAATGCCGGTACTGAGCTGGAGCCAAATCTGGTTAATGTGGCAATTGCCGCCACAGATATTGATGCTCTGGTACATTTTGCCCAAAAAGAGAATATCGGTTTAACCATTGTTGGGCCCGAAGCTCCATTAGTTAAAGGTGTAGTTGATGCTTTTCGCAAAGTTGGGCTAAAGATTTTTGGCCCTACGCAGGCAGCAGCCCAGCTTGAAGGTTCCAAAGCCTTCACCAAAGATTTCCTGGCTCGCAACCATATTCCCAGTGCGGAATACCAAAACTTTACTGACCTCAATCAGGCACTCGCTTATATTCGCGCCAAAGGTGCTCCAATCGTGATAAAGGCCGATGGTCTTGCTGCCGGTAAAGGGGTTATTGTGGCAATGACTCTGGAAGAGGCCGAAGAGGCCGCTAAAGACATGTTGGAAGGTAATGCCTTTGGTGATGCAGGCCATCGTATCGTAGTGGAAGAGTTTCTTACCGGTGAAGAAGCTAGCTTTATTGTGATGGTTGACGGTAAGAATGTAGTTCCAATGGCTACCAGTCAGGATCATAAACGTGCTTATGATGGTGATACTGGCCCCAACACGGGTGGAATGGGTGCTTATTCACCAGCGCCGGTAGTGACTGATGAAGTGCATCAGCGCATCATGGATCAGGTTATCTGGCCTACTGTAAAAGGTATGGAGGCTGAAGGTAACACCTATACTGGCTTCCTGTACGCCGGATTAATGATTGACGACGCGGGTCAGCCGAAGGTTATTGAGTTTAACTGCCGCTTTGGCGATCCGGAAACCCAACCAATTATGCTGCGTATGCAGTCTGACCTGATTGAACTTTGTCTGGCCGGTGTGGAAGGTAAGCTAAATGAAAAAACCTCCCGTTGGGATCCACGAGCTTCGCTGGGCGTAGTTCTGGCAGCTGGCGGTTATCCTGGTGATTACCGGACTAACGATGTAATTACAGGGTTGCCACAACAAGAGATGGAAGACGGAAAAGTTTTCCATGCGGGTACCGGTTTGAAGGAGTGCCACGTTGTAACCCAGGGTGGACGTGTACTTTGCGCAACCGCATTAGGAAACAGCGTTGCTGAAGCCCAACGCCGTGCTTACGAAATCGCTGCCCAAATCCAATGGGACGGCTGTATTTATCGTAAAGACATCGGCTACCGCGCCATCGAACGTGAAAACCAGAAGTAGTTTTCTCTTCTCATGATTAAGGTCGCCGTATGGCGACCTTTTGTATTTTATATCCTTCAGCAGTTAATCGGCGGGAGAGATTTACAGGCTAGCGCCTGCCCGAAGGGTGAAACACCGCAAGGTGTTTCATAACTGCCCCAAGGCGGACTCAGAAATTAAGTACAGATTGTCTTCCGGCCGAGCACTCTGCAAATATAGGCACTCTAATTTTACGGACGGAATATCCATTGGTGTTGATTTAAAAAGAACCCATCACCAATCAAAACGTCTCCAACTTCGGCTCCCACGAACAAAAATTCTCATTCGCCACCAGCAACAACTGCATTCCTCGCGGCGCGTCTAACCACGCCAGACTGATAAAGCCACCATTACGTACGCGCTTCTCAATCCATGACTGTTGCTCATACGAAAATACCGGATTCACGGTCTCTCCGGCGCAGGTAATAATCTCACCATTATTAATATAGCCCTGGTGCAACACGATTTTACCGGCATCAAGGGACTCACTGGTTGTCAGAATTCGCTGCTCTTCGTATTTTAGTCTTAGAATATCGTCAGCAGAAAGCTGCTCATTGCGATCCGCCAGTTGGCGTTGCATAAAACTGGGATTACCTTCGCTGTCCAGACGCATTAATTCTTTAGGATAGCCATCAGGAGTTTGAACTTCACGGCGAATCAAACTTACTTTTCCTGCCGAGTATTCATAATAGGTGGAGACAGTGCTGCCGGTATAAGGCGTATATACGCTCATCAGCCGCATAGGCTGACCTTCGCCACTGATTTTAGTCCAGATTCTCATCATGCCATCAGTGGCAATATAGCCCGAGGCACTTAAGGTAGGATCTTTTAGTGAAGTACTGCATCCCGTCAGAATCAGACTGCTTATAACAATCAATCGTTTTATCATGGTCTGAATAAAATAAAAGGGGCCATTCTGCCCCTTTTTTTATCTCATTAAGTGGCTGTTAATTACTTCTTAACAGCTTCTTTCAGCGCTTTACCAGAAACAAATGCTGGAACATTAGCTGCAGCAATTTTGATTTCTTTACCAGTCTGTGGGTTACGACCAGTACGGGCATTACGATGATTCACTTTAAATGTACCAAAACCAACCAGTTGTACTGGGTCACCATCTTTCAGAGACTCAGTAATTGCGCCTAAGGTTGATTCCAGAGCCGCTTTGGCCTGAGCTTTAGTAATACCAGCCTTGTCTGCAATTACGTCAATCAGTTGAGTCTTGTTCATAAATTATCCTTACAATGTGTTTTATGGCATGCAATGTATCGAATACGGGCGGGAAAAGAAAATTTCTAAACCCTTAGCCTGAGCGTCTCGATAGCCACCTTTCAAAGGCAAGACAAATGTAGACCAATAGAGGGCGGCTGTGAAGCCTTAACATGCTATTATTTAAGCTCTGAATCACGTTTTATCATCTATTGTGTTAAATTTATACCAATATTGCTGGTTGCGGCCTCTTTTAAGTCCGCTCTTAGCCCTTTAATCAGCTCAATATCACGCTCTTCGCACTCCACCAGCAGACGATATATTTCCCACTGAACATCAAATTCATGCTCAATGAGTGGCAAAGCTTTTAGCTCATCGTCGGTCATTTCACGGTTAGCTTCAGTCATCTCCAGCATTGCTACGGTACGAACTGACATCTCACTCACGGCGATGGCGTGTTCCAGTGTTTCACCACTTAAATGAGAG
Organism: Limnobaculum allomyrinae; assembly: GCF_016649425.1. Classification (GTDB taxonomy): domain Bacteria; phylum Pseudomonadota; class Gammaproteobacteria; order Enterobacterales; family Enterobacteriaceae; genus Limnobaculum; species Limnobaculum allomyrinae. The sequence continues at coordinate 56,245 of NZ_JADRCR010000015.1, read as the reverse complement.
TGTAACACTTCACTTAGGGCAACACAGGCATCAATAGCCGGGTAAACGCCATATATATCAAACTGTTCTGCATCAGGAATAATGTCTTCCAGTTTTTCTAACTGGCTGTCAAAATTCACTTTTGCACCTTTCACTACCAGCGTTTCCCAAATTAAATCCAGAATACGGCGATACACTTGAGGTTCCGCAAACCCGGTTTGGTGACAAAACGCCTGATAATTTGGATACATACGCTCACACAAGCAGGCCATAAAAGTGTAGTGCTGCCAGCCGGTCAGCTTTTCCATACGTTTGTGAATCGGGTTACGTAGCATTAAGATATCTCATTAATATTCAATATGATGGGGAATTTCCCACGTTATAATAGCCGTAGCTTAATCAATATTTTTTTCTGGGTGTTGCGCCAGCCAGCGCAAAAACGCAGGACGCCGCGAAGCTATCGCATCAGCCCAACGGGTTGGTTCCGGCAAGCGATAACCGCGCATACAACGTTTTACCCAAGTCAGTGCACTATCTGTACTAATCCGATGCCCAACTGAAATATACAGCGGCTTACAGCGCGCTTTACTGTTCCATACCCAACCGAGGAACTCATTCTTATCACTCAGTTCAGCCAAATCACCCGGTTCTGCAGTTAATGGACGATGTTGCCCACACAGGCGACTCTTTGCTACACCGATCGTTGGTACATCAGCCAACAGCCCAAAGTGGCTGGCAACACCAAGCCGCCTGGGATGAGCAATGCCCTGACCATCAACAAATAGCAGTTGAGGCTTAATGGTGAGCTTTTGCCATGCAGCCAGCAAAGCCGGGCATTCACGGAAAGAGAGTAACCCGGGAATATAGGGAATATTTGTTGGCACTCTGGCTATCTGATACTCCACCAGTTCCAACGAGGGATAACTCAGAATGGCTATCGCTGCCCGGGTTATGGTTCCATCCTGTTCAAAACCAACATCTGCACCAGCGATCCAGTCCGGTTCAGTAAACCCCAGCCGATCGTCTCTGACAATCAACCGGGCTTTTTCTGACTGTTCAGCCCGCAAAGACGCGGTATCAATCATGATAGGCGCGAGACAGTTTATGAACCGCTTCAACAAAAGCACCAGCATGTTCAGGTGGAACATCCTGATGAATGCCGTGGCCCAGATTAAATACGTGGCCGTTACCATGACCAAATCCGGAGAGAATAGTCGCCACTTCCTGCTCAATTCTGGCAGGCGGCGCATACAACATGGAAGGGTCCATATTTCCCTGTAGTGCCACACGATCCCCTACCCGCTTACGGGCATCGGCAATATCGGTCGTCCAGTCTAAACCTAGCGCATCACAACCAGTATCAGCCATAGCTTCTAACCATTGACCACCACCTTTAGTAAACAGGGTTACCGGCACTTTTCGACCTTCATTTTCACGCATCAAACCATCAACAATCTTGTGCATATAGGTCAGCGAGAACTCCAGATAATCACGTCCGGTTAACACCCCACCCCAGGTATCGAAAATCATCACCGATTGCGCGCCCGCTTTAATCTGAGCGTTCAGATATAAAATGACGCTGTCAGCGATCTTATCCAGTAATTTATGTAACACGGGGCCATCGGCATACATCATCTTTTTGATTTTTGTAAATGCTTTGCTGCTGCCACCTTCCACCATATAGGTTGCCAGAGTCCAGGGACTGCCGGAAAAACCGATAAGAGGAACATCGCCCTTCAGATTATGGCGAATGGTGCGCACCGCATTCATCACATAGGCCAGCTCCTGCTCCGGATCGGGAACCGGCAGATTATCAACATCCGCTTTACAGGTGATAGGGCGTTCAAAACGAGGGCCTTCACCGGCTTCGAAGTAAAGTCCCAATCCCATCGCATCAGGAATGGTTAAAATATCGGAAAATAGAATAGCTGCATCCAGTGCATAACGACGCAATGGCTGTAATGTCACTTCACAGGCCAGTTCAGCATTTTTACACAGCGACATAAAATCGCCGGCTTCAGCTCGGGTAGCTTTATATTCAGGCAAATAACGTCCGGCCTGACGCATCATCCAGACCGGGGTTACATCAACAGGTTGGCGTAATAACGCACGCAGATAGCGATCGTTTTTTAATTGGTTCATTATTTTTATCCTTCTGGTATTGCGCGCATTGTAGCATGCAACAAGCTCTTCCAATATCAAGTGGGCATATTACTATATCTGCCCGAGATACTGGTCGGCAAAATGCTAATAATCATGCTCAGATCGACATAATGCGATAGTGTCCTCAATCAAGCGGCGCGCTACCGTACCAGGAGGAGGAAGTTGAGGAAGATTGTCATAGCGAAACCAGTCAGCATCCAGCAATTCTGAAGTGTCTATTTTCAGCTCTCCCCCCGCATAGTCAGCTAAATAGGCCACCATCAGAGAGTGAGGAAACGGCCATGGCTGAGAAGAGATATAGCGCAGATTAGTCACCTGCAAATTACTCTCTTCCTGCACTTCCCGGGCTACCGCTTGCTCCAGTGTTTCCCCGACTTCAACAAAGCCAGCCAGTGCTGTATAAATCCCACCCCGATGGCGGTTATGCTGTGCCAGTAAAATTCGGTCTTCACGGCGAATGGCTACGATAATGCAAGGCGCTATTTGCGGATAGTAGCGCTGACGGCAATTGTTGCATAAACAGGCCCACTCGCGATCGCTGACATGCATTGGATGACCGCAATAACCACAGAACTGATGCGCCCGGTAAAAGCCCTCTAACTGAACTGCTCTGCCTGCCAGTTGGAACAATCCACGATCTTCATTCAGCAACTGCCGAACTGAAGCCATCTCCCTTGAGCGCTCTTTACACACCAGCCAAACGGACTCACTTTGCCACTCACCAATTCGATGAGCCTTTTCACCGGATAAGCCAAAATCATTGGCACGACCATAAGGCACCTCACCTTTTGGCAACCATAATTTCCCGGCATGGCTCAATAGCCACCAGCCAGATTCATGACCTTGTAGTTGTTGTTCCATAAACGTTTTGCTCAACCTCTTAATTTGCTGGCAATCTAACAACAATAGATTTACATTACTTTAACTTGCTATTTTACTAACAGCCATCACTCTGGAAACCCTATGCTAAACCAACTTGAAAGCTTAGCCGAGCGCGTGGGCGGCAAAATTAAACTGATTGATCAGTGGTTAGAATCACGTAAAAACCTACTGGTTACTTATTACCGTCTTGTTGGTATTAAGCCAAATAAAGAAAAAAATATTCCTCTCGATGAAAAAGCCCTAATCGATTTTGGACACCATTTAGTGGACTATCTCTCCTCTTGTCATTTTCATATTTATGACAAAGTCATTACTCAGGAAGAAGGTGCCGGTAGCCCAAGTCTGCTTATTGGCCAAAAAGCCTATCCGAGATTAGAAGAGAACACTCAAAAGATTATGGCGTTCTACGATAATTATGTCGAAAAGGGCATCAATGAAGACACCATATTACAACTGCATGAAGATCTTTCAACCGTTGGCGAACTGTTAGAAAGGCGCTTTTCACTGGAAGATAAACTGATCCAGGAAGCAACCAACAGCTGGCTGAGCCATCACTCTTCTACCGCCTCAAAATAATATCTAAACATGGTGTCAGCGACTGACACCATTAGAGTATAAACCGGGCACAAAAACCCACTTGTGGTTTTTATTAGCTTACTTATACTGTGTTGCATCACCGCTTTTGGTGATTAATCTTGTCGGAGTGCCTAGTGCCACCGTGGTGACACAGGCTGAGACCGTTAATTCGGGATCCGCGGAACCTGATCGGGCTAATACCCGCGAAGGGAACAAGAGTAATATCATCCAGATAAACTGAAATCATTAACCTGCTTTTCGGCTTTATCATTACTCCCTCTCCGAACTCCGGACAAGCAATCCTTAATTTATTAGGAGTTTGCTATGTCTAACCGAAGAACCCAACGCGCTCAGGCGCAGCAATTTATTGACCAGCTACAGGGAAACGCCTTTCCCGATTCTAAACGTATCTATCTACAAGGTTCACAAGCGGATTTACGCGTTCCTATGCGTGAAATTCAGCTATCACCCACACTGATTGGCGGTAGCAAAGAGGAACCTGAATATCAGGATAATGAACCGGTACCGGTTTACGATACTTCCGGCCCTTATGGCGATCCTCAGTCAACGTTGGATGTTCGACAAGGGTTACCTGCTTTGCGAAAAAACTGGATCGAACAACGTGGTGATTCTGAGCCGTTGCCCCAGGTCAGCTCGCATTTTACTCAAAAGAGGCTGGCTGACGAAGGTTTAGACCACCTGCGTTATACCCATCTTCCCGCTCCTCGCAAAGCAAAACCCGGCACACGAGTGACTCAGTTACACTACGCCAGAAAGGGGATCGTAACGCCGGAAATGGAGTTTATCACCATCCGAGAAAATATGGGACGGGAACGTATTCGTACCGATGTATTAAAACAGCAACATCCGGGTCAAAACTTTGGTGCAGTGTTGCCGGACAATATCACTCCCGAATTTGTTCGTGATGAAGTGGCTGCTGGCAGGGCGATTATTCCTCTGAATATCAACCATCCGGAATCTGAGCCAATGATTATCGGCCGAAACTTTCTGGTAAAAGTGAACGCTAACATTGGTAACTCAGCGTTAACCTCATCTATTGAAGAAGAAGTAGAAAAACTGGTTTGGTCTACCCGCTGGGGAGCGGATACGGTGATGGATCTCTCCACCGGACGCTATATTCATGAAACCCGCGAATGGATTATCCGCAATAGCCCGGTGCCTATTGGTACTGTTCCTATTTATCAGGCGTTGGAAAAAGTAAACGGTATTGCTGAAAACCTCAGTTGGGAAGTATTTAAAGACACGCTGATTGAACAGGCTGAACAAGGGGTCGATTATTTCACCATTCATGCCGGTGTGCTATTACGTTATGTGCCGATGACCGCTAATCGTCTGACGGGCATTGTTTCCCGGGGCGGCTCTATTATGGCGAAATGGTGTCTATCTCACCATCAGGAGAACTTTCTCTATCAGCATTTTCGTGAAATTTGTGAATTATGCAATCAGTATGATGTTGCACTTTCTCTGGGTGACGGCCTGCGCCCCGGCTCTATTCAGGACGCCAATGATGAAGCTCAGTTTGCGGAACTGAAAACCCTGGGTGAACTCACCAAAATCGCCTGGGAGTATGATGTTCAGGTGATGATTGAAGGGCCTGGCCATATTCCTATGCATATGATCCGCCAGAATATGACCCTTGAACTGGAGCACTGTCATGAAGCGCCTTTTTATACCTTAGGCCCGCTGACCACCGATATTGCCCCGGGATATGACCATTTTACCTCTGGCATTGGTGCCGCTCTGATAGGCTGGTTTGGCTGCGCTATGCTTTGCTACGTCACCCCCAAAGAACACCTTGGTCTCCCCAATAAAGACGACGTAAAGCAAGGGCTTATTACCTATAAAATTGCTGCTCATGCTGCCGATCTGGCGAAAGGCCACCCCGGCGCCCAAATTCGCGACAACGCCATGTCAAAAGCTCGCTTTGAATTTCGCTGGGAAGATCAGTTTAATCTGGCCCTCGATCCGGAAACCGCCCGAGCCTATCACGATGAAACCTTACCTCAAGCCTCCGGCAAAGTTGCCCACTTCTGTTCAATGTGCGGGCCGAAATTCTGTTCAATGAAAATTTCTCAGGAAGTACGGGATTTCGCCAAAGGCCAGGCTCAACAGAATCTACTGTCAGAGCAAGTCAGTGGAATGAACGAAATGTCAGAAAATTTCCGCGCTCAGGGCAGCGAGCTTTATCACCCTGCCACATCAAATACTGCAATAACGGAGAAAAACGCTCATGGCTGATACCATCCAAACCCATCTTTCTGCATTACCCGATACGCCATTTCTTCCGACGGAGAAAAAGCTGGGGCTCTATCCGGTGGTTGATACTCTGAGCTGGATCGAACGTTTGCTAAATGCCGGCGTTACTACCATCCAACTACGTATTAAGGATCAACCAGACTGTGAAGTGGAAGACATTGTCCAACAGGCGATTGAATTGGGAAAACGTTTTAATGCGCGCCTGTTTATCAATGATTACTGGGGTCTGGCGATCAAACACCAAGCCTACGGCGTCCATCTTGGTCAGGAAGATTTGCTGACTGCCGATCTTAAGGCCATTCATCAGGCTGGCCTGCGTCTGGGTGTCTCTACCCATGATGATGAGGAGTTGGCGCTAGCGGTTGCTGTTCGCCCTTCTTATATTGCCTTAGGCCATATTTTTCCAACTCAAACTAAAGATATGCCTTCTGCTCCTCAAGGGTTAGCCGAGTTAAAGCGCCATGTCGCCACCATCCCTGAATATCCTACCGTAGCCATAGGTGGCATCAGTATCGACCGCGTACCTGATGTATTGGCCTGTGGTGTTGGCAGCATCGCCGTGGTGAGTGCTATTACTCAAGCTCAGGACTGGCGTCAGGCCACCGCTGAACTGCTCCGATTAATAGAACATGAGGAGCATTAATTATGCTGAACGACAGCGAGTTTTTGCGCTATAGCCGCCAATTACTGCTGGAAGATATCGGACCGGAAGGCCAAGTCAAACTTAGACAATCTACGGTATTGATTGTCGGTCTGGGTGGGCTTGGCTCGCCGGTATCGCTCTATCTGGCCGCGGCAGGCGTAGGTAACCTATTACTGGCGGATGACGACAGAGTTCATCTGACTAATTTACAGCGTCAAATACTGTTCCGTACTCAGGATATTAAACAATCTAAAGCCGAACTGGCAAAAGAGCAGTTACAGGCGCTGAATCCCCACATCAGTTATCAAGTCCTGACTCAGCGGCTCACCGATGAAAACCTGAATACGATTTTGCCTCAGGTCGATCTGGTGCTGGACTGCTGCGATAACATGGCAACCCGCCATGCTGTTAATGCTGGCTGTATCCAACATCGCATCCCACTGGTCAGCGGTAGTGCAGTCAGCTTTAGCGGACAGCTAATGGTACTGAAGCCGCCGTTCGATCATGGCTGCTATGCCTGTCTGTACCCTGACCAACAGGAACCCGAACGTAACTGCCGTACTGCCGGAGTCCTTGGGCCAATGGTTGGTACTATCGGCTCACTACAGGCACTGGAGGCAATAAAACTGCTTACGGGAGGAGACTCAGCCCTGGAAGGTAAACTACAGCTATTTGATGGTAAACAACATCAGTGGACCACCTTGCGACTGCATCGTGATCCAGACTGTCAGGTATGCGGAGGTCAGTATGCAAATTAGGGTGAATGAATCACCGATTGACGTAGAGCCTCCCGTTACGCTCTCTGCCCTACTCCAGCAGTTAAATAAATCTACAGTGGGTATGGCGGTAGCAGTTAATCAGCAAATATGTCCACGAACCCAGTGGGACAGCCATCTGCTTCAGGATGGTGATGACATTTTACTTTTTCAAGCCATTGCAGGGGGATGATATGTTAACTATTGCAGAGACTACATTTACTTCACGTCTGTTTGTTGGTACCGGAAAGTTTTCATCGTCACAGATGATGATGCAGGCTATTGCTGCTTCGGGTTCAGAACTGGCAACCATGGCGATGAAACGGGTTGATGTTGATAGCAACAGTGATGCTATTTTGACACCACTACAGCAGCACGGTATCCGATTACTACCTAATACTTCCGGAGCGAAAACTGCCGCAGAAGCTATTTTTGCAGCTCAATTAGCAAGAGAAGCGCTGGAAACCAATTGGCTCAAGCTGGAAATTCATCCTGATGCCCGCTATCTGCTGCCAGACCCGATTGAAACCTTAAAAGCAGCGGAGGAACTGGTTAAGCAAGGTTTTATTGTGCTGCCCTACTGTGGTGCCGACCCGGTGTTGTGTAAACGTCTGGAGGAAGTTGGTTGTGCTGCAGTGATGCCATTGGGTGCGCCTATTGGTTCCAATTTAGGTTTAGTCACCAAAGAGTTTTTAAACATTATTATTGAGCAGTCCACTGTTCCGGTAATAGTGGATGCAGGTATCGGCAGCCCAAGCCACGCCGCTCAGGCGATGGAATTGGGGGCCGATGCAGTGTTGGTCAATACCGCCATTGCCGTAGCCAGAGACCCAATAAACATGGCGCAGGCTTTTAAACTGGCGGTTGAGGCTGGTCGCTTAGCCAGACAGTCCGGATTAGGTGCAATACGCCACAATGGCCACGCATCCGCTTCCAGCCCGTTAACTGACTTTCTCAAGTCCAAAGCGGTGGAGGTGAAATGAAAACGGAATTTCGCCACCACTGGCAAAATTTGGACTGGGATGATATTTCCCTGAGTCTGTACAGCAAAACATCAAAAGACGTGGAACGGGCTCTGAGAAACCAACAGCCTACGCTACGTGATTTTATGGCACTCATTTCTCCGGCAGCGTTACCTTATCTGGAAGAGATGGCACAAAGGGCACAAAGCCTTACCCGCCAGCGTTTTGGTAATACCATAAGCTTTTACGCTCCGCTGTATCTTTCCAACCTTTGTGCCAATGATTGTAGCTATTGTGGTTTTTCAATGAGCAATCGCATTAAGCGTAAAACGCTGGACGAACATGAGATCGCACTGGAATGTCAGGCATTAAACGCCATGGGTTACAAACATCTGCTGCTGGTCACCGGGGAGCATCAGGGAAAGGTTGGCATGGACTACTTTCGTCAACATCTTCCCGCCATTCGACAAAGATTCAGCTCTCTAATGATGGAAGTACAGCCGCTAAAAACCGAAGAGTATGCTGAACTAAAAACCTTAGGACTGGATGCGGTGATGGTCTATCAGGAAACCTATCATAGCTCCACCTATCAACAGCACCATCTGAGAGGTAACAAACAGGACTTCTTCTGGCGGCTGGCAACACCGGAAAGGCTGGGAGATGCGGGCATAGACAAAATTGGGCTGGGAACGCTAATCGGACTTTCCGCCGACTGGCGTACCGATAGCTACTATCTGGCGGAACATCTGAATTTTCTGCAAAAGCGCTACTGGCAAAGCCGTTACTCTATCTCTTTTCCTCGTCTGCGCCCTTGTACCGGTGGAACTGAGCCCGCATCGCTTATGGATGATGCTCAACTGGTTCAACTTATTTGTGCCTTTCGTCTGTTTGCTCCGGAAGTGGAACTTTCTCTGTCTACCCGTGAATCACCGCACTTTCGTGACCATGTCGTACCGCTGGCAATTAACAGTGTAAGCGCCGGTTCAAAAACTCAACCCGGTGGCTATGCTGATAATAAGCCTGAGCTGGAACAATTTTCACCCCATGATAATCGTTCTCCACAGCAAGTAGCCAATGCACTGATTGCCAAAGGGCTACAGCCGATTTGGAAAGACTGGGATCGGTATCTGGGGCATATTTCAGGGATGTAGTTCGCAAAATTGATGAAAACGACACAACGAACATAAATTGATTGCGCTACGTCGCGCAACATCAACCAGTGTAAATAACAGGGGAAAAGTAAATTACATATAGTCGCAGTGTAAAGGTTGTCGACGCCTTTACCGGAGCCACTAATTTCCCCCCGGCTCTGCATCTGTAATACTGAGGCATTTCGTATAAGAGTTTTTATTCGTTATGTCTCAGTCCTTTCTCATTATCTGCAAGTATATATCTGTAGATATCAGGCATAAAAAAACCGCCCCTTGGGGCGGTTTTTAACTCAGCTAATCAGGCCGATTATTCGTCATCACTACCCAGACCAGCGTTCAGTAGCTCAGCCAGGTTGGCTGTTGCTTCTTCTGCACTAACCTGAGGTGTTGCAACGTCTTCAACATGACGGCGACGCGCACGATCCTGATGATAAGCGTAACCGGTACCCGCCGGAATCAGGCGACCAACGATAACGTTCTCTTTCAGACCACGTAACTCATCACGTTTACCAGCAACGGCAGCTTCTGTCAGCACGCGCGTTGTTTCCTGGAACGATGCCGCAGAGATGAAGGACTCTGTTGCCAACGATGCTTTGGTGATACCTAACAGGTCACGGGCAAAGGTTGCAGCCAGTTTACCGTCTGCTTCAAGAGTGCGGTTAGCAATCTTGATGCGAGAGTATTCTGCTTGCTCGCCTTCCAGGAACTCAGTGTTACCCGGATGAACGATAGTACCTTTACGCAGCATTTGACGAACGATAACTTCAATGTGTTTATCGTTAATCTTAACGCCCTGTAAGCGGTAAACTTCCTGCACTTCGTTAACGATGTAACGAGTCACTTCATGCACACCACGCAGACGCAGGATGTCATGTGGAGACTCAGGACCATCGGAAACAACGTCACCGCGTTCTACCAGTTCGCCTTCAAACACGTTCAGCTGACGCCACTTAGGAATCATCTCTTCGTATGGCTCGCTGCCATCCATCGGAGTGATTACCAGACGACGTTTGCCTTTCGTCTCTTTACCGAAGGAGATCACGCCGCTGATTTCAGCCAGAATCGCAGGCTCTTTCGGACGACGAGCTTCAAACAGGTCAGCAACGCGTGGCAGACCACCGGTAATATCGCGTGTACCGCCAGATTCCTGAGGAATACGCGCCAGTGTGTCACCTGGGTTAATCTCTACGCCATCTTCTAACTGGATAATTGCTTTACCCGGCAGGAAGTATTGAGCCGGCATATCAGTACCTGGGATCAGGACATCATTGCCTTTAGCATCAACAATTTTCAGCGCAGGACGCAGGTCTTTAGTACTACCTGTACGTTCAGCACCTTCCAGCACAACGATTGAAGACAGACCGGTTAATTCGTCGGTTTGACGAGTAATCGTCTGGCCATCAACCATATCGGTAAAGCGAATGAAACCGCCTACTTCAGAGATAACTGGCATGGTATGTGGATCCCAGTTAGCGACAGTTTCGCCACCGGTAACGCCAACGCCATCGCCTTTCGCCATAACGGCACCATAAGGCACTTTATAGCTCTCTTTAGTACGACCAAATTCATCGATTAAAGTCAGTTCAGTATTACGTGAAGTGATAACCAGCTTGTTAGCAGCGTTGATAACAAACTTAGCGTTTTTCAGCTTCAGGTTACCGGTGTTTTTCACCTGAATACTGGATTCAGCAGCCGCACGCGATGCCGCACCACCAATGTGGAACGTACGCATGGTTAACTGTGTACCAGGTTCACCGATTGACTGAGCCGCGATAACACCGATAGCTTCACCTTTGTTGATGATATGGCCACGGGCCAGGTCGCGTCCGTAACAGTTAGCACAAACACCGAAGTCGGTATCACAGCTAACCACAGAACGTACCTTGATAATATCAACAGAGTGCTCTTCTAACAGGTCACACCATTTTTCGTTCAGCAGCGTGTTACGTGGCACCAGAATGTCAGCAGTACCTGGTTTCAGAACGTCTTCAGCCGTTACACGGCCTAATACGCGCTCACGCAGAGGTTCTTTAACGTCGCCACCTTCGATAACCGGCGTCATCACGATACCATCGTGAGTTCCACAGTCATCTTCGATAACCACCAAGTCCTGCGCCACGTCAACTAAACGACGAGTCAGATAACCGGAGTTTGCTGTTTTCAGTGCGGTATCCGCCAGACCTTTACGAGCACCGTGAGTAGAGATGAAGTACTGGAGTACGTTCAGACCTTCACGGAAGTTCGCAGTGATCGGGGTTTCGATGATTGAGCCATCTGGCTTAGCCATCAGACCACGCATACCCGCTAACTGACGAATCTGTGCTGCCGAGCCCCGTGCACCGGAGTCAGCCATCATAAAGATGCTGTTGAAGGAAACTTGTTTCTCTTCCACACCGTCACGGTTGATCACGGTTTCAGAAGACAGGTTTTCCATCATCGCTTTCGCTACGCGTTCGTTAGCGGCAGCCCAGATATCGATAACTTTGTTATAACGTTCGCCGGCGGTAACCAGACCAGACTGGAACTGTTCCTGAATTTCTGCCACTTCGGTTTCGGCTTCATTGATGATTTCTGCTTTCTTGGCAGGGATCACCATGTCATCGATACCTACAGACGCACCGGAACGTGCCGCATAAGCAAAGCCGGTATACATGGTCTGGTCAGCAAAAATAACGGTAGGTTTCAGACCCAGGATGCGATAACAGGTGTTAATCATCTTGGAAATGGCTTTCTTACCTAACGCCTGGTTGATAATTGAGTAAGGCAGACCTTTTGGCACGATCATCCACAGGATGGCGCGGCCAACGGTAGTATCTACCAGACCCGTTTTAGCAACCAGTTCGCCTTCAGCATTTTTTTCATACTCAGTGATACGAACTTTAACGCGAGCGTGCAGCTCTGCGTGGCCAGCACGATATACGCGCTCGGCTTCTTTAGGCCCGCTCAGGACCATGCCTTCACCTTTCGCATTCACTTTGTCGCGGGTCATATAGTACAGACCCAAAACAACGTCCTGAGATGGTACGATGATTGGCTCACCGTTCGCAGGAGACAGGATGTTGTTGGTAGACATCATTAACGCACGCGCTTCCAGCTGAGCTTCCAGCGTCAACGGTACGTGAACCGCCATTTGGTCACCATCGAAGTCGGCGTTATAAGCCGCACACACTAACGGGTGCAACTGAATCGCTTTACCTTCGATCAGAACCGGTTCAAACGCCTGAATACCTAAACGGTGCAGGGTTGGTGCACGGTTTAACAGTACCGGGTGTTCGCGGATAACTTCATCCAGGATATCCCATACCACGGCTTCTTCGCGCTCAACCATCTTCTTGGCAGCTTTAATGGTGGTGGCTAAACCACGCAGTTCCAGCTTGCCGTAAATGAACGGTTTGAACAGCTCTAATGCCATCTTCTTAGGCAGACCGCACTGATGCAGACGCAGGTATGGACCTACGGTGATTACAGAACGACCGGAGTAGTCAACACGCTTACCTAACAGGTTCTGACGGAAACGACCCTGCTTACCTTTGATCATATCGGCCAAAGATTTCAGAGGACGTTTGTTAGAACCGGTGATAGCACGACCACGACGACCGTTATCTAACAGCGCATCAACCGCTTCCTGCAACATACGTTTTTCGTTACGTACGATGATATCTGGCGCAGCCAGATCCAGCAGGCGCTTCAGACGGTTGTTACGGTTAATCACGCGACGATATAAATCGTTCAGGTCAGAGGTCGCAAAACGACCACCGTCCAGCGGAACCAGCGGACGTAAATCTGGTGGAAGAACCGGTAATACGGTCAGGATCATCCACTCTGGTTTGTTGCCAGACTGAATGAACGCTTCCAGCAGCTTAACGCGCTTGGTCAGCTTTTTACGTTTGGTTTCAGAGTTGGTTTCATTTAACTCTTCACGCAGTTGTTCACACTCAGCTTCCAGATCCATGCCTTTCAGCAGAGACTGGATAGCTTCGGCGCCCATCTTGGCATCGAATTCATCACCGAACTCTTCCAGCGCATCCAGATACTGCTCTTCAGTCAGGATCTGACGACGCTCCAGATTAGTCATACCGCCTTCAACAACCACATAAGATTCGAAGTACAGTACGCGCTCAATGTCACGTAATGGCATATCTAACAATAAGCCGATACGAGATGGCAGTGATTTCAGGAACCAAATATGCGCAGTAGGAGAAGCCAATTCAATATGGCCCATACGCTCACGACGCACTTTAGTCTGAGTAACTTCAACGCCGCATTTTTCACAAATGACACCGCGATGTTTCAGACGCTTGTACTTACCGCACAAGCATTCGTAATCTTTTACTGGTCCGAAAATACGGGCACAGAAAAGGCCGTCACGTTCTGGTTTGAACGTACGGTAGTTAATGGTTTCCGGCTTTTTAACTTCGCCGAAAGACCAAGAACGGATCATGTCTGGCGAGGCCAGCGCTATTTTGATTGCATCAAACTCTTCGGTCTTAGTTTGTGCTTTCAGAAACTTCAGTAAGTCTTTCACGGATCGGCTCCTGTCGGAGTTAAACCTGTTGGGCGCTCAACTTATTCCTAAACTTACGTTTAAGGGGTTAAGCGCCCCTGTGCCCTGCAACCATCCCCGGCGACCGGGGCTGGAAATAAGAGGAATTTATTCCTCTTCCAACTCGATGTTGATACCCAGCGAGCGGATCTCTTTCAACAATACGTTGAAGGATTCCGGCATGCCTGGCTCCATCTGATGGTTGCCATCCACGATGTTTTTGTACATCTTGGTACGGCCGTTTACATCGTCGGACTTGACGGTCAGCATTTCCTGTAGCGTGTACGCTGCGCCATAAGCTTCCAGCGCCCACACTTCCATCTCACCGAAGCGTTGTCCACCGAACTGAGCCTTACCACCCAGCGGCTGCTGAGTAACCAGGCTGTAAGAACCGGTAGAACGTGCATGCATCTTGTCATCAACCAAGTGGTTCAGTTTCAGCATGTACATATAGCCAACGGTAACCGGACGTTCGAACTGTTCACCGGTACGTCCATCAAACAGCGTGATCTGACCAGAGGTCGGTAAACCGCCCAGTGTCAGTAGCTCTTTGATTTCTTTCTCTTTTGCACCATCAAACACTGGTGTTGCAATTGGCATACCCTTACGCAGGTTCTCTGCCAGAGTCAGCACTTCTTCATCGGTAAACTTAGCTAAGTCTACTGTCTGACGCGTATCATCACCCAGATCGTAAGCTTTCTGGATAAATTCACGCAGTTTTGCAACTTCCTGCTGCTGTTTCAGCATGGCGTTAATCTTGTCGCCAATACCTTTAGCAGCCAGACCCAGATGGGTCTCCAGAATCTGACCGATGTTCATACGCGATGGTACACCCAGCGGGTTCAGAACTAAGTCAACAGGCACGCCGTTTTCATCGTAAGGCATATCTTCGATCGGGTTGATCTTAGAGATAACACCTTTGTTACCATGACGACCTGCCATCTTGTCACCAGGCTGAATCTGACGCTTAACCGCCAGATAGACTTTGACAATCTTCAGAACGCCAGGGGCTAAATCGTCGCCCTGAGTGATCTTACGGCGCTTACCTTCAAGTTTCTTCTCAAACTCAGATTTCAGTTCGTCGTATTGCTCCGCCAACTGTTCCAGCTGGTTTTGCTTATCTTCGTCACTTAAACCGATTTCAAGCCACTTGTCGTGAGTCAACTTGCTCAACTTCTCTTCTTCGATGCCGCCGGAAACCAGCACATCGTGAATACGAGCAAACAGACCAGCTTCGAAAATCTTCAGTTCTTCAGTCAGGTCTTTCTTAACCTGCTTCAGCTGCATATCTTCGATTTCAAGCGCACGCTTATCTTTTTCTACGCCGTCACGAGTAAATACCTGAACGTCGATAATGGTACCTGAAACGCCGTTTGGTACGCGCAGTGAAGAGTCTTTAACATCAGACGCTTTCTCACCAAAAATCGCGCGCAACAGTTTCTCTTCTGGCGTCAGTTGAGTTTCGCCTTTAGGCGTTACTTTACCAACCAGAATGTCACCGCCGGTCACTTCAGCACCGATATAAACGATACCGGATTCATCCAGTTTAGACAGCGCCGCTTCACCCACGTTAGGGATATCAGCAGTGATCTCTTCCGGCCCTAACTTAGTATCACGAGATACGCAAGAAAGTTCCTGAATGTGGATAGTTGTGAAACGGTCTTCCTGTACAACACGCTCAGATACCAGGATGGAGTCTTCGAAGTTATAACCATTCCAAGGCATGAATGCGACGCGCATGTTCTGACCAAGAGCCAGTTCACCCAGGTCAGTAGACGGACCATCAGCCAACACGTCACCGCGTTCAACTGGCTCGCCTAAAGAGACGCATGGCATTTGACTGATACAGGTGTTCTGGTTAGAACGGGTGTATTTAGTCAGGTTATAAATATCGATACCTGCTTCGCCCGGCATCATCTCGTCTTCGTTAACTTTAATTACGATACGAGATGCGTCAACGTATTGAACGGTACCGCCACGAGTTGCAACGGCGGTTACACCGGAGTCAACTGCTACAGCACGTTCCATACCGGTACCTACCAGCGGCTTATCAGCGCGCAGGGTTGGAACCGCCTGACGTTGCATGTTCGCACCCATCAGGGCACGGTTGGCGTCATCATGCTCCAGGAACGGGATCAGAGAAGCACCTACGGAGACAACCTGTTGGGTTGAAACGTCCATATAGTCCACTTGATCGCGGCTGAACAGGCTTGATTCGCCTTTGTTACGACAGGTCACCAGATCTTCCATGAAGCGGCCTTCGTCATCCAGGTTGGAGTTCGCCTGAGCGATAACGTAGTTGCCTTCTTCAATGGCGGATAAGTAATGAATCTCATCGGTTACCAGACCGTCACGTACGCGACGATATGGAGTTTCCAGGAAACCATACTCGTTAGTCTGTGCATACACAGACAGGGAGTTGATCAGACCGATGTTTGGACCTTCCGGCGTTTCGATTGGACATACGCGACCGTAATGAGTCGGGTGTACGTCACGTACTTCGAAGCCCGCACGCTCACGCGTCAAGCCGCCCGGGCCCAGTGCAGAGATACGACGTTTGTGCGTAATCTCAGACAGTGGGTTGTTTTGGTCCATAAATTGTGAAAGCTGGCTTGAACCAAAGAACTCTTTCACCGCTGCCGAAATCGGCTTAGCGTTGATCATGTCCTGAGGCATCAGAGTGTCGAGATCGCCTAATGACAGGCGCTCTTTAACCGCACGCTCAACACGCACTAAACCAACACGGAATTGGTTTTCAGCCATTTCACCAACGGAACGAATACGACGGTTACCCAAGTGATCGATATCATCCACTTCACCAATACCGTTACGGATACCGATCAGTTTCTTCATCACTTCAATAATGTCGTCTTTGCTCAGAATGCCGGAGCCTTCAATTTCTTCACGACCTAAAGAACGGTTGAACTTCATGCGGCCTACCGCAGAAAGGTCATAACGATCTTCAGAGAAGAACAGGTTCTCAAACAGGTTTTCTGCAGCTTCACGCGTTGGTGGTTCACCAGGACGCATCATACGGTAGATTTCAACCAGCGCGCTTAAGCGATCGGTAGTTGGATCGACACGTACGGTCTCGGAGATATAAGCACCGTGGTCCAGATCGTTGGTAAACAGCGTTTCAATACGCTTGTGGCCAGCCATACTCAGCTTAGCCAGCAGATCCAACGTCAGTTCCATATTCGCAGGGCAAATGATTTCCCCGGTCTTCTCATCGATATAATCTTTAGATACGACTTTTCCAATAATGTATTCGGTCGGAACTTCAATTTTATCGATGCCATCTTTTTCAAGCTGGCGAATATGACGAGCAGTAATACGACGACCTTTCTCTACAAAGATCTTACCGCCAGCTTCGATATCGAAAGAGGCAGTTTCACCGCGCAGGCGCTCAGGAACCAGTTCCATTTGCAGCTTGTTATCACGGATTTCAAATACGATCTTGTCAAAGAACAGATCTAAAATTTGTTCAGTCGAGAAATCCAGCGCACGCAGAATAATGGTCGCTGGCAGCTTACGACGGCGGTCAATACGAACAAACAGGTTATCTTTCGGGTCAAACTCGAAATCCAACCAGGAACCGCGGTAAGGAATAATACGTGCGTTATACAGCACTTTACCCGATGAGTGGGTTTTACCCTTGTCGCTATCAAAGAACACACCCGGACTACGGTGTAACTGAGAAACGATAACACGCTCAGTACCGTTAATAACAAAGGTACCGTTATCGGTCATGAGTGGAATTTCACCCATGTAAACTTCTTGTTCTTTGATGTCTTTAACCGTGCCCGCCGGAGCGTCACGATCGTAAATCACCAGGCGCAGTTTTACGCGCAGCGGTGCGGAATAGGTCACACCACGGATTTGACACTCTTTGACATCGAATACAGGTTCACCAAGACGATAGCTCACATACTGTAACTCGGAGTTACCGCTGTAGCTCTGGATAGGGAACACTGAACGGAATGCTGCTTCCAGTCCGTGTTGGCCTTCCGGGTCTTGCTCGATGAACTTCTGGAACGAGTCAAGCTGGATAGAAAGAAGGTAAGGAATGTCCAGAACTTGTGGACGTTTGCCAAAATCCTTACGAATACGTTTTTTCTCGGTATAGGAGTAAACCATAGGGTTCCTCAGCTCGCTGATCAGTGACCCACTCTGTCCGTCCGAACAGGGACAGTTCTTCATGCAACACTATTTATTTCGATCGGAAGAATGAAAATCTTCCGCAATACCCATTTCTATTACTCTTAAATCATTTCATTGCGCTGGCAGCCGGTCAGTAAACCAGACAGGGAACGCAGTATATTAAGTCGTCAATAGAAAGAAATATTGGGGTTACTCAGTAGGCAAACAGTGTGAAATTCTACTGAAACCCTATAGCGCAAAAAGGCTGGTGACTAAAAAGTCACCAGCCATCAGCCTGTAAGTCAGGCTGCAAACTGGAACGAGGTCTTACTTAACCTCAACAGAAGCACCAGCTTCTTCCAGTGCTTTCTTCAGAGCTTCAGCTTCATCTTTGCTGATGCCTTCTTTAACTGCAGCTGGAGCAGCTTCAACTAAGTCTTTAGCTTCTTTCAGGCCCAGACCAGTTGCGCCACGTACTGCTTTGATAGCAGCAACTTTGTTAGCGCCAGCGTTAGTCAGAATTACGTCGAATTCTGTTTTCTCTTCAGCAGCTTCAACAACAGCAGCTGGGCCAGCAGACAGAGCTGCTGCAGAAACGCCGAATTTCTCTTCCATAGCAGAAATTAATTCAACGATTTCCATTACAGACAGAGCTGCGATACCGTCTAAAATTTGGTCTTTAGTGATAGTTGACATAACAAGTGATCCTAAAATATAGAAATAATTTATACGCTAAAAAGCAACGATAGAATAAGCAATTAAGCTGCTTGTTTCTGATCGCGCAACGCAGCCAAGGTACGAGCCAATTTGCCGGCAGCGGCTTCTTTCATGGTTCCCATCAGGCGTGCGATTGCTTCGTCGTAGGTTGGTAAAGTTGCTAAACGGTCAATATTTGCCGCAGTAATCAACTCACCTTCAAAGGCTGCTGCTTTAACCTCAAACTTTGCATTCTCTTTAGCAAACGCTTTGAATAAACGAGCAGCTGCGCCCGGATGTTCAGTAGAAAACGCGATTAAGGTTGGACCAACAAACGTGTCTTTCAGGCACTCAAATGGAGTACCGTCAACTACGCGACGCATTAAGGTGTTACGAACAACACGCATATATACGCCAGCTTCACGACCTGCTTTACGCAGTTCAGTCATTTTGGCTACAGTAACGCCGCGGGAATCCGCAACTACTGCAGACAGCGCACCCTTGGCTACTTCGCTAACTTCAGCAACAATCGCTTGTTTGTCTTGAAGATTTAATGCCATTGGCTTTGTGCTCCTGGATTAGACCGGGATAATTCCCGGAACTCACATCACCTGAATCAATCGTTTCCCGAAGAAAACGATGAACAGGCGTTAAAACACGGTGAGTAGAATCCAGCAAAGACTATTCTTTTTAATAAGAAAAACATTCTTTTGGCTCTCTCACCGTCTACGCAGGTCGTTATACTTTTTCATTAAGAACAAGCAATTAAGTATGTTGCCATACACCTGCGGTCTTGGACGGAGGCCTGGATAAGGCCAGGCTCCAACCGAAAAATTCTATGGCGCCAAATTCTAGACGAATCTGGCGCCATAGTAAAGCAGTGAATTAAACGTTCGCTGCTGAGCTCAGGCTGCTTTGATCGATAGCTACGCCAGCACCCATGGTGGTTGACAGGCTAACTTTCTTAACAAAAACACCTTTAGCTGTAGATGGTTTAGCTTTCTTCAGTGCAGACAGCAGAGCTTCTAAGTTCTCTTGCAGTTTATCTGCATCAAAGTCAACTTTACCGATAGTGGTATGGATAATACCGTTCTTATCATTACGATAACGAACCTGACCCGCTTTAGCGTTCTTAACCGCTTCAGCAACGTTAGGAGTAACGGTACCCACTTTCGGGTTTGGCATCAGACCACGTGGACCTAATACCTGGCCTAATTGACCTACAACGCGCATTGCATCAGGAGAAGCAATAACTACGTCGAAGTTCATTTCGCCTTTTTTGATTTGGTCTGCTAAATCTTCCATACCGATCAGATCTGCACCAGCTTCTTTAGCTGCTTCAGCGTTTGCACCCTGAGTAAATACAGCTACACGAACGGTACGACCAGTACCGTGTGGCAGTACAGTTGCACCACGGACGTTTTGGTCAGATTTACGAGCATCGATACCGAGGTTTACGGCAACGTCTACACTCTCAACGAATTTAGCAGTTGCTAATTCTTTCAGCAGAGCAACAGCTTCAGTAATTTGATACTGCTTAGTTGCGTCAACTTTGTCACGGATTACGCGCATGCGCTTGGTTAGCTTAGCCATTGATTAACCCTCCACTACCAGGCCCATGGAACGAGCAGTACCTTCAATAGAACGCACCATAGCGTCTACATCAGCACCAGTCATATCCGCGGCTTTAGTTTGTGCAATTTCACGAACTTGCGCGTTTGTAACAGTTCCAACTTTAGTTTTGTTTGGAACGCCAGAACCAGACTTAATGCCTGCAGCTTTCTTCAGAAGAACAGCAGCCGGTGGAGTCTTAGTAACAAACGTGAAAGAACGGTCTGCATAAACGGTGATTACCACAGGAATTGGTAAGCCTTTTTCAATGCTTTCAGTTTTAGCATTGAACGCTTTACAGAATTCCATGATGTTCACGCCTTGTTGACCCAGAGCTGGACCAACTGGTGGACTTGGGTTTGCCATACCAGCTGCAACTTGCAGCTTAACGTAGGCTTGGACCTTCTTAGCCATGTGTATTTCCTCGGTTTGGGTGATAACGCCCCGAAAGGCTCCCCGTTTTTAAATAAAGCTGTGAGTGCTTTTATAAAATAAAAGGCGCGGAATTATACGATAACCCCGCGCATCTTACAATACAGTAATCCAATAACCTGACGGTTATATTTTACTAACCGGAGTTGGTTAGTAAATCAGCCTTTTTCGACCTGGCTGAAATCCAGTTCAACTGGTGTCGCACGACCAAAGATAGAGACCGATACTTTCAGACGGCTCTTCTCATAGTCAACTTCTTCAACCACACCGTTAAAGTCAGCAAATGGACCATCATTAACGCGGACCAGTTCACCCGGCTCGAACAGCGTTTTCGGACGTGGCTTATCACCAACTTGTTGCAGGCGATTCATAATCGCATCAACTTCTTTATCGCTAATCGGAGCTGGACGATCTGAAGTACCGCCAATGAAGCCCATAACGCGTGGAATGCTACGAACCAGATGCCATGTCGCATCGTTCATCGCCATCTGGACTAATACATAGCCTGGGAAGAATTTACGTTCGCTTTTACGACGTTGGCCACCGCGAATCTCAACAACCTCTTCGGTTGGAACCATCACTTCACCAAATTGATCTTCCATCTCGTTCAGTTTGATGTGCTCACGCAGAGACTGCGCTACGCGACCTTCAAAACCGGAGAATGCTTGCACTACGTACCAACGCTTTTTAGGGGCTTCAGACATCTTAGAACCTCAGGCCAGTTATAAATGAGACCAAACGGACCAGAATACCATCCAGCCCCCATAGAATCAGTGACATAACAACAGTCACCGCCGCAACAATCAATGTTGTTTGCAGCGCTTCCTGACGTGTAGGCCAAATTACTTTTTTCATTTCAATGCGTGCAGCGCGCGCAAATTCAAGGGTTGCTTTACCTTTAACGGTAAACAACGCAATCACAAAAGCAATGCCAATAATCGCTACAACCGCAATTGCGCGTATCGGTAAGCTATACCCACGATAGATATAATTACCTACGATAGCAGCAATCAATAACGCAGCGACAATCAGCCATTTAACTATTTCTAGTCCGCGCCCGCTTGCTTGAGCTTCGGTATTCGCACTCATAAACCAACCTGTCATTATGACTTAAGTAAATCTTTCACCCCGCATTATAGCAGAGCAACCAAGCCGAATGCTCGTTCTTCGGCATAATACGCCGTATATGAGCCTATCTCACCCTAGCTCTCACTGCCCTTATACCAGATTTCAGAACAGAAAAACTTGATGAGATAGGTTCTTTTTAATTCACAACGTTGAAAAAGGGCATCAAATGATGCCCTCTTACAGCTAGTTTCGTCAAACTTATTTGATGATCTTAGCAACAACACCAGCACCAACAGTACGGCCACCTTCACGGATAGCGAAGCGTAAACCTTCGTCCATCGCGATTGGAGCAATCAGCGTTACTGTCATCTGAATGTTATCACCTGGCATTACCATCTCTACGCCTTCTGGCAGTTCGATAGTACCGGTCACGTCTGTTGTACGGAAGTAGAACTGTGGACGGTAGCCTTTGAAGAATGGAGTGTGACGACCACCTTCATCTTTGCTCAGAATATAAACTTCTGATACGAACTGGGTATGTGGGTTGATAGTACCTGGTTTTGCCAGTACTTGACCACGTTCGATTTCTTCACGCTTAGTACCACGCAGCAGAACACCTACGTTCTCACCCGCACGGCCTTCGTCCAGTAACTTACGGAACATTTCAACGCCAGTACAAGTCGTTTGAGTAGTATCTTTGATACCAACGATTTCTACTGCTTCACCTACTTTAACGATACCGCGCTCTACACGACCAGTTACTACTGTACCACGACCAGAGATAGAGAATACGTCTTCGATTGGCAGCAGGAACGGCTTATCAATTGCACGCTCTGGCTCTGGGATATAAGAATCCAGGGCTTCTGCTAATTCGATGATTTTTGCTTCCCATGCTGCGTCGCCTTCCAGCGCTTTCAGTGCTGAACCACGGATTACCGGAGTATCATCACCTGGGAAATCGTACTGAGACAGAAGCTCACGAACTTCCATTTCAACTAATTCTAACAGTTCTTCGTCATCAACCATGTCACACTTGTTCAGGAACACGATGATGTAAGGAACGCCTACCTGACGGCCTAACAGGATGTGCTCACGAGTTTGTGGCATTGGGCCGTCAGTTGCAGCTACTACCAGAATAGCGCCGTCCATTTGAGCAGCACCAGTGATCATATTCTTAACGTAGTCGGCGTGTCCCGGGCAGTCAACGTGTGCATAGTGACGGCTTGGGGTGTCGTATTCTACGTGAGAAGTATTGATGGTGATACCACGTGCTTTTTCTTCTGGTGCGTTATCGATTTGATCGAATGCACGAGCCTGGCCACCGTAAGCTTTTGCTAATACGTTGGTGATAGCTGCTGTCAGAGTTGTTTTACCGTGGTCAACGTGGCCGATAGTACCGACGTTTACGTGCGGTTTTGTACGTTCAAATTTTTCTTTAGACATCGATAGTCCCTCTAAAACACGATAGATCGTGGTTAAACCACATTAACCAAGCAAAAGCTTGTAATATCAGTTCGAGTTAGAAGTTATCAGGGGAATTTACTGTAGAAGGGAAAGTGGTGCTGATAGGCAGATTCGAACTGCCGACCTCACCCTTACCAAGGGTGCGCTCTACCAACTGAGCTATATCAGCATTTGGAGCGGGCAGTGGGAATCGAACCCACATCTTCAGCTTGGAAGGCTGAGGTAATAGCCATTATACGATGCCCGCAGTTCCGAACTCAGTGACCTGGTGCTTCAACACTCTAAACTCGGTGGTGGGGGAAGAATGACTTCAGACACTGCGATACACCCGTTGGGTAACTACTCAGTAGTTTTTCTCGCTTTGCTGAGTACTGAACTTCAACTGAAGTTCTTAACTCATCCCCTTTCAGGTGTCTTTTCAGACACTGTATTGATGCCACATCGCGTCAATACAATCAAATATGGTGGCGGGGGAAGGATTCGAACCTTCGAAGTGAATCACGGCAGATTTACAGTCTGCTCCCTTTGGCCGCTCGGGAACCCCGCCCAAAAAAACTTGATGGTGCCGGCTGCCGGAATCGAACTGGCGACCTACTGATTACAAGTCAGTTGCTCTACCTACTGAGCTAAGCCGGCATCAAGTGCTGCGCATTCTAGGGAGACATGAAGAACGATGCAACAAAAAAATTCAGTTTAATGCGCTATCGCTCACTTTTTAATCAAACCTGTCTTTTTTTCATCCACAGCGAGCAGATTATAGTCAATTTTTGCGTCTGAACTAAACAAAATCTGACCAGTTATTTTCATCTGTTTTTTGTCCCGCGTTTTTTACCACACATTTTACTCAAATTTCGATATATCCGATCTAAATCAAAGTGCGGAATTTTCATCCTTGTTATAAAACGCACCTAAAGTATGAAGTTTTCATGAAAAGTTATGACGAACGTTTTAACGCATTCCAAATTCTATTAATAAAATATCAGGAGCAACGTTATCTCATGAAGTCCGGATTATCCCCTTTCACACTTTGTTTGTTTGCCGCCTTAGCAGCAGCCCCCATATCAGCACAAAACCATACGTTAAAACTGGCAATAGGCGCTGAGCCTTCTGAGGGTTTTGATCCGTTGCTGGGTTGGAGCCACGGCAGCTATGTATTACTGCACAGCCCCTTGCTACGGCAGAATGCTGACCTGAGCTGGCAACCGGTACTGGTTGATAGCTACAAATTAAGTGATGATGGCCTGACCTGGACTGTACATCTGAAACCCGATTTAAAATTCTCCGATGGCTCACCATTGACCGCTGACGATGTGGTGTTCTCTTATAACCAGGCCGCTATTAGTGGTGGTAAAGCGGATATGGGCAGCTTTCAGCAGGCCAAAACTATCGATAAACAAACGCTAACTATTCAGCTTAAACACCCTGAAAGTACCTTTATCAATGTGCTTGGCGCCTTAGGTATCGTCCCACAAACAAAATATGGTAAAGACTTTGCCCGCCAGCCTATTGGAGCAGGCCCTTATAAGCTAGCCAGTTTACAGCCCGGACAGCAGCTAATTGTTGAAGCAAATCCCTATTACGCAGGTAAAAAGAATGACTTCGACAAACTGGTATTTGTATTTTTAGATCAGGATAGCGCCTATGCAGCAGCCAGCAGCGGCAAGTTGGATTTAGTTCGCGTTCCACAAACCCTGGCTAATCAGCCAGTGAACAATATGAAACTGCTGGTTCAACCCAGCGTTGAAAACCGCGGTATCATGTTTCCGATGATTTCTGCCGGTAAAAAAGATGCTCAGGGCAATGATATCGGTAATAACATTACGGCTGATATCGCTATTCGTCAGGCGATTAACTATGCGGTTGACCGCCAGCTTCTGGCAACTCAACTGTTTGATGGACACGCAACTCCAGCTTACTCCGCAGTTAAAGGGCTTCCATGGGATAACCCGGAAGCACAATTCAAAGATGGTGATGTTGAGAAAGCCCGTCAAATTCTGCAACAGGCAGGATGGGTGAGCAAAACGCCTGACGGAATTCGTGCGAAAAACGGTACTCCGGCGAAGCTTACCCTCTGGTATGCCAGCGGTGACAGCACTCGTCGCGATTTGGCACAGGCTTTTAGCGCCATGCTAAAACCTATAGGTATTGAAGTAACCCTCAAGTCAGGCAGTTGGGAAACCGTAGAACGTTATATGCATGCTAACCCAACCCTGTTTGGCTGGGGCAGTCTGGATCCAATGGAACTGTACCACCACTACTCCAGTAAGCTGCAAGGAGAAGGCTATTTCAATCCGGGATACTACTCTAATGCCACCGTAGATAAACATCTGCAACAGGCGATAGAAACTCCGAACTGGCAGGCAGCCACACCAATATGGCAAAAAGTTGAATGGGACGGAACCACCGGAGTAGGCGTTAAGGGTGATGCAGCATGGGCATGGCTGATTAACCTGAATCATACTTATCTGGTTAATCCCTGCGTTAGTTTAGGTCAGGGAGCGCCGGAAGCTCACGGAGACTGGACGGTGCTCAACAATCTTGAGAACTGGAGTTGGACTTGTAAGTAATGCGCCAGTTGCCACTGCTCAGTTTAAGACTTATCAGCCTACTGCTTATGGTTGCCGTGGGCACTTTTGTTTTGCTAAGTTTTTCTCCGGTAGATCCTATCCGAGCCTACATAGGTAACGACTTACTCCACGTGCCGCCAGAACAATATGCGCAAATTGCTGCGCGTTGGGGTTTGGATCAACCGCTATGGCAACGTTTTTTGCTCTGGCTGAAACAGTTGTTACAGGGCGATCTTGGTTATTCCATGGTGTATAACGCACCGGTCACTGAAGTGATTACCCAACGATTCCTCACCTCATTCATGCTACTGGCATCAGCCTGGGTACTTTCTGGTGTACTCGGTATCACATTGGGGCTAATTGCTGGTCGTTATCTGAATCGTTGGCCTGACAGTATTATCCGTACGCTGTGTTATCTGTTGTCTTCTTTACCGACTTTCTGGATTGGCATCCTGCTGCTGGCATTCTTTTCGGTGAAACTGGAATGGGCTCCCATTTGTTGCGTCTGGCCACCGGGGTTAACCGGAAGTGAGGCTACGTTTATACAGCGCATTCACCACCTGATTTTACCTACCATCGCTTTAGGATTATTAGGGGTAGGTAATATTGCTCTGCACACACGTTCTCGTATTGAAGAAGTGGCCCAAAGTGAATTTATCTACTACGCCCACGCACAAGGCGACAAAGGCTGGTCGTTGATCAGATTTCATATGCTGCGCCATGCTCTAACGCCTGCTATCTGCCTGCAATTTGCCTCATTGGGAGAGTTGTTAGGCGGAGCACTGTTGGCAGAGAAGGTGTTTGCCTATCCCGGTTTAGGTCAGGCAACGATTGATGCCGGACTGCGTGGTGATGTACCGCTGTTGCTGGGCATCGTGCTATTTATCACTCTATTGGTTTTTATTGGTAATACCTGTGCAGCAATATTACTCAACCGCATTAATGCGCCATTGCGGAGGGTTCAGTGAAAGGTTCAATGAACAAAACGCTGCTCCAACTGCTTCTGGCAACTACGCTGCTCGGTATCCTGCTATTTCTTGGAATTCACAGCAATACTCAGGAAATTACGCTAAATTTGCTTAGTCGCCGCAGTGCTCCTTCTCTGCAATTTTGGTTTGGTACCGATAATTTGGGGCGCGACCTGTGGCTACGCTGTTTACAGGGTATGATGACCAGCATACAAATCGGTTTTATCACCGCACTATGCAGCGGTCTACTGGCGCTGGTCATTGCCATCCTCAGTCAGCTCAGCAAAACCATGGATTACCTTATCCGTACGCTGATTGATACCTTTATTGCCCTACCCCATTTACTGTTATTGATTCTGATCTGCTTTACCTTTGGCGGCGGAAAATGGGGTGTGATTACAGCCGTCTCTCTGACCCATTGGCCAAAGCTGGCTCTTATTTTGCGTTCAGAACTATTACGAATCGGTCAGGCTGACTACATTTTACTGGCTCAGCGTACTGGCCTCAGCCGCTGGCAATGCTGTTATAAACACTATCTGCCGCTGCTGTTACCTCAACTTCTGGTGGGGGCATTACTGATTTTCCCTCATGCGGTGCTGCATAGTGCCGGGCTCAGCTTTCTTGGATTTGGGCTTGAGCCCCATGAGCCTTCTCTGGGATTACTGTTATCTGATGCCCTGCGATATTTAAGCAGCGGTGACTGGTGGCTGGCAGTTTATCCTGGCCTGACGCTGGTCATTCTGGTTCTGACCATCGATCAATTAGCCCGCGGCCTGCAAAAAATCTGGCTAAGGAAATCATCATGTTACAACTAAAAAATCTTGAACTGTCTTGTGCTAAAGAGCGTTGGTTTCGTCCTCCGGTCTGGAACTCAATTTTGCATAACATCAATCTAAAAGTTCAGGCGGGAGAATTAGTAGCGCTGGTTGGAGGAAGCGGTGAAGGTAAAAGTTTATTACTGCAAAGTATATTAGGGTTGCTGCCTTCCACCATGCGTTCATCCGGGCAAATTTTAATTGATGATTGTATTATCAACGCAGCCCAACAGCAGACGCTTAGAGGAAATACTTTGGGTTATATTCCACAAAGTGTTAGCGCGTTGAATCCTTTAATTCAAACAGGAAAGCAGATTCAACGGGCAGCAAAATTAAGTGGAAAAACACCTTCATATCAGGCTATTTCACAGCAGTTACAACAGTATAATTTGCCAGAACAGCTATTAGAACAATATCCATTGTCTCTCTCCGGCGGTATGGCAAAACGAGTTTTAGTAAGTTGCACCACACTCAGTCAGGCTCGTTTTATTCTGGCAGATGAGGTCACAGCCTGGCTGGATAACCATCACGCAGAAATTTTACTCCACCACCTGAAAAGCTTATGTCATCAAGGTCGTGGAGTACTGTGGATCACCCACGACTTACATCTGGCTGCTAATTTTGCCGACCGAATTGCTGTTTTACATCAAGGAACGATCAAGGAAGTTATTCACTCCAGTACATTGCGTCATGGTGGTGGTAGCCCATGGCTTCAATCGCTATGGCAGGCTCTGCCGGAACAGCATTTTATTCATACCCCGGAGCCACTTTATCATGTTGCAAACGCATAATTTAAGCATCACACAAGGAGAAACAACTCTTTGGCATGATCTTAACTTATTCATAGCGCCGGCGGAACGATTGGGTATTTTCGCCCCCAGCGGCTACGGTAAAACCACGCTGGGCAGAGTATTGGCTGGCTGGCAACAGCCAACAAATGGTTATATTACATTGGACAATCAACCTCTCCCCCTCAGAGGTTATTGCCCGGTACAACTGGTTCCTCAACATCCCGAACGTACATTTAATCCTGCCCGAACCACTGGTGCCGCTTTATATGATGTATGGCACCCCGCCAATGACTGGCTGGAAGCATTAGCCATCGATCCTGAGTTATTAAAGCGCTATCCGTCGGAGATTTCTGGTGGTGAACTGGCTCGCATTGCCCTTCTCAGAGCGTTAGCCCCAAAAACACGCTTTTTGATTGCAGATGAAATCACTGCCCAATTAGACCCCGTCATGCAAGCTCAAACCTGGCGTTTCATTTTGCAACAAAGCCAACAACGTAATTTGGGTATGGTTATTATTAGTCATAGCAAAGCGCTGTTAGATCAAGTGTGTACACAAGTCTGGCAATCTGAGCCATAACCGCTGTTCCCACCAGCAAATCATCTAACGACAAAATGATTAGAATCTTATCGATAAAATTTAAAATTTCCCCTCGTTACTATTACGTACTGTAGGATACTCCTCACATTTTGCGACAGTGCCTCTTGTACCATCTGTCTGAAGAACTATATTCAGGCCAACGCTCTGGCTACAGTTCAATGGCCAGAAAATACGCTATTAATATCTAAAGGAACCGACTGCAATGTCTCCCCCTTTTTTGGACTACAAACGGTTCATTCAACGAATTCGGCCACACACTCTACGCAGTAAAATGATGGTGTTGGCGATTGTAATGGTCTCGTTACCTACACTGGTTATTGGCTATCTGGTTGAAACCGAAGGTCGGGATGCGCTATTGCAGGAAAAAAAGATTAAATTATCCGCCGTCACACGATTGTTAGATGACGCGCTGAAAGATTCATTTAAACTTTACCCGGACTTGCCTCGCGACCAGCGTATAGCCGCACTGAATCAGCAATTAGCCCCGATAACCGACAGCATCACCAAAGCGTTTTCTGGTGTAGGTGCCGGTTATTACAACCGGGAGCTGGATGCCATCATTACCTATGGCCCACAAGCACTACACGGCAACGCTGTTGGGGTCACGATAAAGCAAGACCATCCAGGACGGGACGTAATGGCAACCGGAGAACCACTTGTTCGTTGGGGGTCTCAGGTTCGGGGCAATATCATGAACTCAATGATCCCTATTAAGCGTGACGATCAGGTTATCGGCTATATCTGGGCTAATGAGCTCTCCAATGATATTGCCCGTCAGGCTTTAGCCATGGATCTGAAAATCATTGCGGTAATCTGTATTGGTATGCTGTTCAGTATCTGGATGATCGTCGCTTTTTCCCGCCGATTCGCCTCAGATATCGATACCATCAAGTCAGGTTTAAATGAGCTACCCCTCAATCTAAAAACGCAGATTCCCCCAATGAAAGGCGAGATGGGCGAAATATCCGACAGTGTAAACTCACTCTCCAGAGCGCTAAGAGAGGCGAAAACGCTGAACGAGTTGATCATTGAAAGTGCCGCTGATGGTGTAATCTCCGTCGACATAGAAGGCCGTGTCACCATGATGAATCCGGCAGCAGAAGAGATCACCGGTTATCGTCAAAAAGAGTTGATTGGCAGACCCTACGCAGAAATATTTGAAAACACTAATTTCTTCAGTCCGGTACTCGATACCTTAATCCACGACATTGAGCATGTGGCTCTGGAAGTGGATTACCCCGGTAAAAATCGCACGATACAAATCAGCGTCAGTACCAGCCAGCTACGTAATGCCCAAGGGGATACCATTGGTGCTCTGGTTATTTTTACTGACTTAACCGCCAAGAAAGAGGTTCAGCGCCGCATTGAACAGGCGGAACGTTTAGCAACACTTGGTGAGTTAATGGCTGGTGTGGCACATGAAGTTCGCAACCCGTTAACCGCCATCAGTGGTTTTGTTCAGATACTCAAAGACAGTGAAACCGACCCACAGCGGCTGGAATATACTCAAATCATTCTGAAAGAAGTCCATTCCATCAACAAAGTTATTCAACAGCTATTGGACTTCGCCCGACCACGACCAAGTCTGTATCAAAAAATCAATTTAAATCAGATTATTAATCAAAGCCTGGTTCTGGTAAAAACTAAAGGGGTCGAAGCCAGAATTGATTTCGTGGTTCAACTTGAAGAGCAATTACCTGATATTGAAGCGGATGGAGAACTGTTAAAGCAGGTTTTGCTCAATCTGTTGATTAATGCGGTGCAATCCATTGCTGCCCGAGGTGAAATTATTATTGTCACCCGAGCGTTATCGTCAGACTGGCAGGAGATTATTATTTCCGATAACGGTTGCGGTATTAGCGACGAAATAAAAACCAAAATATTTGATCCATTTTATACCACCAAACCATCGGGTACCGGGCTTGGCCTCTCAATCAGCCACCGTATTATTACCGCCCACGATGGGGATATTACGCTAACAAGTAAGCTTAATCAGGGAACTACCTTTACCATTGTATTACCGGTTAAGCATAGCGAAGGAATTCCACAATGAAAAAATCCTACCGTATTCTTATCGTTGATGATGAAGAAAGCGTTCGTCACATGCTTACCGCGGTATTTACTCGTGACGGACATCAGCCCATCTGTGCGGAAGACGGTCAGCAGGCGTTAGAACTCTTTAAACAACAGACGCCAGATATCGTCCTGATGGATATTCGCATGCCAAAGTTAAACGGTATGGAAGCACTACAGGTGATGCGACAAACTCATCAGAGCATACCGGTCATTTTAATGACGGCTTATGCCGCGATAGAAACTGCAGTGGAGGCTCTGCGTCTGGGTGCGTTTGATTATGTCATTAAACCTTTCGATCTTGATGAACTAAAGATGATGATCGGCCGAGCTATGCAGCTGCGGGAAATGAAGCAAGAGATTAATTTGCTGCATCGTGCACTGTCGGATAGCTATCAATGGGATCGTATTCTGACTAACAGCCCCAAAATGATGGAGTTGTGTAAAGACACAGCAAAAATAGCCCAAAGTAACGCCAGCGTACTGATTACCGGAGAAAGCGGCACCGGCAAAGAGCTGATAGCCAAGGCCATTCACTACAACAGTCCACGTGCCAAAGGGCCATTCATTAAAATTAACTGTGGTGCACTACCGGAATCTTTACTGGAAAGTGAACTGTTTGGTCATGAAAAAGGGGCGTTTACCGGTGCCCAGACTCAACGTCAGGGGCTATTTGAACGCGCTAATCAAGGAACGCTGTTACTGGATGAAGTGGGCGAAATGCCTCATAACTTACAGGTAAAATTGCTACGGGTTTTGCAGGAAAGAGAGTTTGAACGCTTAGGTGGAAGCCAGACCATTAAAACCGATATTCGCCTGATTGCCGCCACTAACCGTAATCTGGCGGCCATGGTGGAACAAGGCGAGTTTCGTCAGGATCTATTCTATCGCCTGAACGTCATACATCTCTCTCCAATTCCGCTACGTGAGCGACCGGAAGATATCGCTCTGTTGGCACAGCACTTTTTACAAAAATTCAGTGCAGAAAACGGTAAAGAGATCGTAGAGCTGGATCCCAGCACATTAGCCATTCTTGAAAGCTATCCATGGCCTGGAAACGTTAGAGAGCTATCCAACGCCATAGAGCGAGCGGTCATCATGAGTACCGGATTTATTATCTTCCCTGATGAACTACCGGAACACTTACAGCAACAACTCAATGTTCCTCATATCAGTGAAACAGTACATACCCTGATAGGACATACGTTAAAAGAGAACCTGAAAGCTTATGAGCGTGAATTAATCTGCACCGCGCTGGCTAACAATCAGGGAAACCGGGTTCAGACTGCACGAGTTTTGGGAATCAGCCGCCGGGCATTAATGTATAAACTGCAAGAGCATCGAATTGACTAACGTGACGTGCATGGATGTCATTACCGGTCTCTGGGCCGGTTATTCCGCACCTTCGTGATGCTGTTTCAAGTAGAGATTCAATTGTGTCGCAGCGTGTTTAAAGCCACAGTGAAACAATGATGAACATGCTTTATCTAACTGGTTCTCAACATTTTTCTTTCTACGGCTCAGCAACAAAAAATAACCGGCCATTGCTACTGTAAACACCATCATTGGGATATCCCAAACGCTACCAAATACCAACATGTAAGCAACGATAGCCACACTAAGAAAAAATATAATCACAATTTTACGTAACGAACCATTAAGGGTTTGATAATCCTCTAACAATGATGTTATTTGCCGCTTAGTCAGCGAACTTACTTCTGTGTTCTCTTTTATTATCTTTTCTGGCATAACCGTTACGTTTCCTATTGTTTCAGCTGTAAGTTTTACGCAAATAATAGAACCATAGTTTAGCGTAAACCCCCTGATGGAAAAATGAGAACTCGCAAGTAATCCCGAAAAATCAAGATGTGGCTCATCGATGAAAAATTATTTCCATGAATGAACAATAACGGCTGGTTTTTTTATTCATGAATAGGGAAAATAGCGCAAACGATTACGTGAACCATAACAGGAAATAAGTGATGTTAAAAAAGAGTGTGTGCCCGTTGTTTTTCCTTCCGCTTTTTATCTCCGGTCAGGCATTAGCCAGCGAAGCCCCAATTAAAGTAAAAGTGTTTGTTGGCTCTATGTTTGAGATTGGCCAAAACACCGGAGATAAAGCCGGAGAGTTCCAGTATTGGTATGAGAAATATTTCAAAAATAGCCAACCAATTACCGTTAAAGGTGCCGCATCTCCCGTTTTTTGTAACGATGATGGTGTGTGCGGTTCCGTATTAGGTATGGGTAAAGTAGCCTCTTCCTCCTCCGTACAGGCTATCCTGTTAAACCCTAAGTTTGATATGTCACAAACCTATTTTATGATTAACGGCGTTGCCGGTACTCCGCCATCTCGCGGAACCATCGGTGATGTAAGCTGGGGCTCGTGGGCAATTGATTACGATCTTGGTCACCGCTGGGCACCGGAGGAAGGGTTACATAACGGCCAAACTTTTATGCCGCGTAAAGGTTACGAAAACATTCGTAGCTATCAGCTCAATCCAACGCTGGTTTCCTGGGCAATGAAGGTTACCGGACAAACTAAGCTGCTGGATTCCGAAGGCGCACAAAAATATCGTGAACGCTATCCGGATGATAACGCCAGGCGCGCACCAAAGGTTCTGACGGGTACTCATATGACTGGAGACACTTTCTTCCACGGCCCGGGAATGTCAAAAGAGGCTCAGTACATTGCTAAACTGTACGGCGCGGACGACTATCTGGTAACTGAAATGGAAATTGCTGCCATCACTCAGGTGATTGCCCGCACTCAAGGTACCACTCAACGCGTGTTCAGCTTACGTGGGTCAGTTAACTTCGATCAGGGTAATCCTAACGAAACCACGCTGGAACATTTAGACCCGGCTCCGGGCCAAACGGCGGGTGGTTTTAAAGAAACGGTAGAGAATATTGCCACTGTCGGTGGCGAAATGACTGACTACATTGTAACCCACTGGGATACATGGAAAGACGGCGTCCCGCCGCTGAAATAATCTTACTCATAAGGGCTGCAACCATTGCAGCCCTTTTTACTATTCGCTATCCCTTTTAAACCAGAATGAATTGGTCCATGCTCAACTGCTCACGGGGGACATCAGCCAGTAGTATCGAGTTATTTTCGCCATAACTTACCATCGTCCCTTGCTCGGTCATCATGAGATCTTTAAATAAATCCTCGACTCGAGTTAATCCCGCAATGCCAACCAATTGAATCAGATCGCCCTGATCAAAACCGTGAATAACATCATTGCCATCACCGTCATTAAACACAAACAGGTCATCAGCCAGGCTGACTAATGTGTCATCTCCCTTGCCTGAAAAGAAT
Organism: Limnobaculum allomyrinae; assembly: GCF_016649425.1. Lineage (GTDB taxonomy): Bacteria > Pseudomonadota > Gammaproteobacteria > Enterobacterales > Enterobacteriaceae > Limnobaculum > Limnobaculum allomyrinae. Next base: position 21,769 of record NZ_JADRCR010000015.1, on the reverse strand, counting down.
AACGAGGGTTTATCACTGCCGATCAATATATCATTACCATCGCCACCAAACATCCAGCCACTCTCGGTTAACTGTAATTGGTCATCATCCGCGGAGCTTGCCGCTGTGGTGGCATAATCATAAACGATGGAAGGGTCATCCACCCGCTGTAAGCCATGTTCGCATATTTGATAGGTCGTTCCACTCGCTGTGTTGTCTGAGATATATTCCACATCATATAACGTGTTTAAAGTACCTTGTTCTGCATGATACAAATAGACCGTTCCTTCGCTATCACGACTAATACTGTATTCCGACAAAGGATGAGTCAATTCAAGCACATCATTACCTTCACCACCGGCGACAATGTTATACCCTTGCCCTAATTGAAAACGATCGTCACCAGAAAAACCTTCCAGACGATCGTTGCCCAAACCGCCTCGCAGCAAATCATCATGATCTGAACCAAGAATAAAGGCACTCTTGCCATAATGATTGGAGGTTCTGGATTGGATATCCTCTACCCATGTATTACCTCGCGTCACATCAGACAGGCTGGATACCACAATCACTGAATCTTGCTCGGTTAAATCATAAAATTGGGAACCTGTAATGCCTTTAATCACATCACTATAGGTAAATGGCATGTGCGTCACCCATGAAACCGGATTAGCGATGCTATAAGGTAACCAATTCAATAATCCGGCCTTACCGGCATAAAGATCGTTAAAACCAACAATATTATCGGTTGAGTTAGGGTATTCCTGATCGTGAACAAATAACGAGTCAAAGAACATAATTTTTCCGCTATCAGTTACCCGATAGACGGGCTCATTTTCCAAACCATAATGCAACACATTCATCGCATTACTATCAATACGTGAAGAGGCGGAAGAGATATACACAGAATCTTTATAAAACCCGCCCCATTCAGCTTCACTGAGCATTGCCATATTACTGACCAGTGAACCCCCTAAACTGTGGCCCGTAAAAATAATATCTTCCCCGCTCAGGCCATTTGCCTGAGCAAATTCCGCAACAGTTTGCAGTAACTCACCAAAAGCTTTAGGTAAATAATCCGGTTGTGGTTTCACAATACTGTTATAAAGATTCACCACATCCATCAAAGTATCGGTAACCAGATTCTCCCGCTCTCCGGTAATACCGCGAAAGGCAATAGTGATTTTACTTAACTGTCCTTGCTCATCGTGAAACCCTAAAACATCAGCCTGAGCGGAACGAAATAGCGGATGTTCACCAACGATGGCATTCCACTTATCTTCCTTTCCCTGATAATTTAATTCACTGGCGGAAATTCGCTGCCATCCACTATCCGCAAGACTCTGGTAGCTTCTATCTTCAGCACCTTTTAATCCACTCCAGCTCATTACTCCCTGAGACGTTTTAGAACCAAACAGGCCTGTCCAGAGCATCGGAACTATCCCTGTCGTCGTCATACCATATTTGTAATAACCTTCAGCTAATCCTTCAGGTAAACCTCGAAATGAATAATTAATTATCGCTAAAGACTGGTTAACTAATTCTGCTGATTCTTTACTCGAATATCCCTTGATATCAAAGATAGCCATATTGGTTCCCCGCCAGATAGAATAAATAATGATTTAAACATTCATTTATTTTTATAAAAATAGAATTACTGATATAAGAATAAACAATAACGTTTATTATCAATCGAATGAAAATATTAAACGCACATCTAATAGCTAAGTGATTCTATTTATCAGAAAAAATAAAATTATTAATTAGATCAAATAATTGAGTTGAAAAGTTTATCTCAATAAAAAAAGGGGGGAAATAATCCATTAATAAATCATTTCCAGATAGAAATTAAGTAAAAATAAATTTAAATAGAAATAACTTATTTTTTACAAAGAAACTCGTTCAAGCACGCTTAAGGGCTAATAAAAAACGCGTCTAATCAGGCAACTTAAAAAATGAATAGCATAAAATGAAACTAAATCCTGACTTATGGCCGCTATGATCTAACAAACCTCTGCGAGTAAACCTTCTGTTTCAACTATTGCTCTGAAATAGCAAATCCTGATTTTTAGCATACCTCCAACAGTGAAACAAAAGGTGCACACCTGTGCAAATAATTGCACACTTCTCCTTACTAATTTTAGCCATCGCCTCGTTTCAGCTCCTGACTGGAATTAAATTAATCAATTGATTATTAATAATTAATTATCACAAAGTGCAAAAAACTGCATAAAAACCATAACTGGCACATCCCTTGCAATTCCTTGTGTGAGTCCTTCTTCGGACGTCAAAACATAAGGAATAATTATGAAAAATAAACATATTGATATACAGCAGGCTGCTGAATATTTTCGTGATGGTATGACTATCATGGTTGGCGGTTTCATGGGTGTGGGAACACCGCCGCGTCTGGTCGAGGCCCTCCTTAATTCTGGTGTAAAAGATTTAACTATCATTGCTAACGATACTGCATTTGTTGATACCGGTATTGGCCCTTTAGTGGTTAACGGCAGAGTGAAGAAAGTGATTGCGTCACACATCGGCACCAACCCGGAAACCGGTCGTCGTATGATTGCCGGAGAAATGGAAGTGGAACTGGTACCTCAGGGTACTCTGATTGAACGGATCCGCTGCGGTGGTGCTGGCCTTGGTGGTTTCTTAACCCCAACTGGCGTTGGTACCGTCGTTGAAGAAGGCAAACAAAAACTGACTATCGACGGTGTTGAATATCTTCTGGAACTCCCTTTGCGTGCTGATTTAGCACTGATTCAATCCCATATCGCTGACCATCAGGGCAACCTGGTTTATGAATTAACTGCCCGTAACTTTAACCCAATCATCGCGCTGGCCGCAGATGTGGTTATTGCTGAACCGGATAGTCTGGTGGCGGTGGGTGATATTGCTCCGGACCACGTAATGACACCTGGCGCATTAATCGATCACATTGTTTATCCAAAGGAGAGCTAATCATGAACGCAAAAGAACTCATCGCTCGCCGCGTAGCCCTTGAACTACATGATGGTGACATTGTGAACCTGGGTATCGGCTTGCCAACTCAGGTAGTGAACTATTTACCACAAGATATTCATATCACTCTACAGTCAGAAAACGGTTTTCTGGGTTTAGGCCCGGTAACTGAAGCACATCCTAATCTGGTCAACGCCGGTGGACAACCTTGTGGTGTTCTGCCAGGTGCTGCCATGTTTGACAGTGCCTTCTCGTTTGCCCTGATCCGTGGTGGTCATGTGGATGCCAGCGTTTTAGGCGGCCTGCAGGTTGACCAAAGCGCCAACCTGGCAAACTGGATGGTTCCGGGAAAAATGGTTCCGGGCATGGGTGGAGCAATGGATCTGGTTACCGGTGCTCGCCGCGTCATTATCGCGATGGAGCATTGTGCCAAAGATGGTTCATCAAAAATCCTCAAGCAGTGCACTTTACCGTTAACCGCTAAGAACAAAGTCAGCATGATTGTGACTGAAATGGGCGTGTTCGAGTTTGAAAAGGGACAGCTAATTCTGAAAGAACATGCTCCGGGCGTTACGCTTGAAGCTATCAAGGCTGCAACTGATGCTGAATTTAGCGTGGCTGCAGACTTTAAAGTTATGCCAATCGTTGTTGAGGAAGGTGTAGCATGATCGGCCGCATATCTCGTTTCTTAACCGGCTTTGTTAGCCGCTATCTGCCCGATCCGTTAATTTTCGCCATGTTGTTAACCATGCTCACTTTTGTGATCGCACTGGCTCTGACACCACATACACCTGTCGATATGGTGCAAATGTGGGGTAACGGCTTCTGGAACCTGCTTGGTTTCGGTATGCAAATGGCGCTGATTATCGTAACAGGACATGCATTGGCCAGCTCCGCGCCGGTTAAACGTATCCTGAAACTAACCGCATCAGCCGCTAAAACCCCTGCTCAGGGCGTTATGCTGGTAACCTTCTTTGGTTCTGTTGCCTGTGTAATTAACTGGGGCTTTGGACTGGTAGTCGGTGCAATGTTTGCCCGTGAAGTGGCTCGTCGGGTGAAAGGCTCTGACTATCCATTGCTGATTGCCTGTGCTTATATCGGCTTCCTGACATGGGGTGGTGGTTTCTCTGGTTCAATGCCGCTGCTGGCCGCAACGCCAGGTAACCCGGTTGAGCATATCGCGGGTCTGATCCCGGTTTCTCAAACCATTTTCACTAACTACAACATCTTTATTACGTTATCTCTGATTGTGGTGATGCCGTTTGTTACCCGTATGATGATGCCAAAACCAGAAGATGTGGTAACTGTTGATCCATCTCTGCTGGCTGAAGAGCCAGACTTCCAGAAAAAACTTCCTGCTGATGCTCCAGTGGCGGAAAAAATGGAAGAAAGCCGTATCATCGCGTGGATCATTGGGGCGCTGGGTATTGCTTACTTAGGCATGTATTTCTACGAAAAAGGCTTCAATATCACCATCAACACCGTCAACATGATGTTTATGATTGCCGGTTTACTGCTGCACAAAACGCCAATGGCCTATATGCGCGCCATTTCTGCCGCAGCCAAGAGTACCGCCGGTATTCTGGTACAATTCCCGTTCTATGCCGGTATCCAGTTAATGATGGAACACTCCGGTTTAGGTGGTCTGATCACCGAGTGGTTTATTAACGTTGCCAACAAAGATACCTTCCCAATCATGACCTTCTTCAGTTCTGCGTTGATTAACTTCGCAGTACCATCAGGCGGCGGTCACTGGGTTATTCAGGGTCCATTTGTTATGCCTGCGGCACAAGCTTTAGGCGCCGATCTGGGTAAATCAGCCATGGCAATCGCCTACGGTGAACAGTGGATGAACATGGCACAACCATTCTGGGCCTTACCTGCTCTGGCGATTGCTGGTTTAGGGGTTCGGGACATTATGGGTTACTGTGTTACCGCCCTGCTGTTCTCCGGAATCATATTTGTTATAGGCCTCACCGTATTCTGACGCCAATAGTAAAATAGATAAAAATTAAGGAATTGAGTTATGAACAACATTGTTATCGTCAGCGCAGCGCGCACCGCCATCGGCAGCTTTAATGGCTCACTGGCTTCGGTTTCCGCCGTTGATTTAGGTTCAGTAGTTATTCGTGAAGCAATGGCCCGTGCTGGTATCAGCGGTGAAGCAGTTGATGAAGTTATTTTTGGTAACGTACTACAAGCGGGTTTAGGTCAAAACCCGGCTCGTCAGGCTCTGCTGAAAAGCGGTATTCCTGAAACGGTTTGTGCTTATACCGTAAACAAAGTCTGTGGTTCTGGCCTGAAAAGTGTCGCTCTGGCAGCTCAAGCCATTCTTGCTGGTGATGCTCAGGCAATTATTGCCGGTGGTATGGAAAACATGAGTCAGGCGCCTTACTTGCTGGATAGCAAAGCGCGCTGGGGTTACCGTTTAGGTGATGGCAAACTGATGGATGTTATCCTGCAGGATGGCTTAATGTGCGCCACTCACGGTTACCACATGGGGATCACCGCAGAGAACGTTGCTAAAGAGTACGATATCAGCCGTGAAGCACAGGATGCACTGGCGCTGGCATCACAACAAAAAGCCGTAGCTGCTATTAACAGCGGTGCTTTTGCCAAAGAAATCGTTCCGGTAACGGTAAAAACCCGCAAGGGCGAAATCATTGTTGATACCGACGAATTCCCGAAAGCTGACACCACGGCAGAAGGTCTGGCGAAACTGCGCCCGGCCTTCACTAAAGAGGGTACAGTAACCGCAGGTAATGCTTCCGGTATTAACGATGGTGCTGCTGCTCTGGTAGTGATGTCTGAAAGCCGTGCCAAAGCGCTGGGATTAACGCCTCTGGCCCGTATCAGAGGCTATGCTAACGGCGGTGTTGCCCCATCACTGATGGGTATGGGCCCTGTTCCTGCAACGCTGAATGCGTTAAAGAAAACCGGCCTGTCACTGTCTGATATTGACCTGATTGAAGCTAACGAAGCTTTCGCCGCTCAGTTCCTGGCCGTAGGCAAAACGCTGGGATTTGACGCAGCCAAAGTTAACGTTAACGGCGGTGCTATTGCTCTGGGTCACCCAATCGGTGCATCCGGCGCACGTATTCTGGTCACCCTGCTGCACTCGTTACAAGCCAGAGATAAAACTCTGGGCCTGGCAACGCTGTGTATTGGTGGTGGTCAGGGTACTGCAATGATTGTTGAACGCATGAGTTAATCAGTCGCTTCTACCTCAAATGCCGGTATCATTTGGTACCGGCATTTATATCCAAATCCTTCGTTCATCCGCGTCAACGCCCCTCCTCTTACTCAAACTTCGCCTGTTCATCCAAATCAATATGTTGGCCAATAAGCTCCGCTTCAATCTCTTCAATACTGGGTAAGTCCGTCAATAATTTATCTGGTAACGAATTAATCAGTTGGTACTCCGCAACACCTATCGGATGATTAGAGTCACGCAGAGCGTATTCAGCAACAACTCGATTTTGGCTTTTGCACAGCAGCAACCCTATCGTAGGAGAATCTTCTGAACGCTTTATCTGAGCATCAACAGCACTTAGATAAAAACTCAGTTTTCCCGTATGATCCGGCTTAAAAGCACCTGCTTTAAGTTCAACGACCACATAACAACGCAGTTTTAAGTGATAAAACAAGAGATCAATAAAAAAGTCATCACCGCCAACCTCTAAATGAACCTGCCGCCCGACAAAAGCAAATCCACTCCCCAGTTCAATCAAGAAGCGGGTAATATGTTATACTAACGCCGACTCTATCGCCCGCTCCTCCGCATCCTTTCCCAGACCAAGAAAATCCAGACGATAAGGATCTTTCAATGAATCTCTGGCCAGCTCAGATTGATATGCAGGAAGGCGGGATTCAAAGTTGGTCACAGCTAACCCTTCACGTTCTATACGTTGAGTCTCAATATGAATATTCAATGTATTGCGAGACCAGCCATACTCAAGTGCCTGTCGGGCATAGGCCATACGTAACCCGGTATCTTTCAAACGCGTTAATAACACAATGTTATGCCCCCATGGCAATTGTCCAACAAGCTGTTGGACAATTGCCATATCAGGCCAGGCCTCAGCAAAAGCGCGCATTGACATAAGGTTAGCGCGGGAAAAACCTTTAAGTTCCGGAAATGCTGTTCTTAAATCTTTGGCTAACTGTTCAATAACTTTGGTTCCCCAACCCTGTTCAGCCTGTCGGGTTAAAATGTCTCTCCCAATATGCCAATAAAGTGCAATCAACTCCTGATTGACCGCTAAGATAGCTTTTTGCCGTGCTGTCTGAATTTGAGTTTTTAGAGCCGCCAGCCATTCACTGTAATCTGAGGGTATTAATTCTGAGGTCATTTTTTGATTCTTCTGATACAAGCCAGAGCAAATCATAAAATGTTTGTTACCGTCCCCCTCGCTCAACTTTGGTTATCTGGAATCTATTACCCAATATTTGTTTCCTGCCATAAAAATAGCCCCGACGGTTCTCACCGGTCGGGGCTATTTTCATCAATACTACTGTTAGCAAATTCTTGGCAATGGTTCGCTATGCGGTAAATCCAGCAGGCGAGAAGCGCCAAAGATTCCTTTTAGTTGAACTCGGGCCGTATCGGTTACAGTACCAATCACCGCGGCATCTTTACCCAAAGGATGAGCACGTAATGCAGCTAAGGTTGCCTGCTCCGCTTCTGGCGCGATGACAATCACCAGCTTGCCTTCATTGGCAAAGTTCAGCGGTTCCAGCCCCAATAGCTCACATACACCACGAACCGCAGAATTGACCGGCAGATCCCCTTCATTAATCGACATACCGCAACCGCTGGCAGCAGCAAATTCATGCAGAATAGCAGTTACTCCGCCCCGGGTTGCATCACGTAACGCTCGGACACCATCAATCTCGCGTAATGGTGCAATCAGTGGCGTTAATACCGCGCAATCACTGGTTAACTCAGCTTCAAGACCCAGATTCTCACGCAAATTCAGAATGGTTGCGCCATGATCCCCCAACGTTCCACTCACTAAAATGCGATCGCCGGGGCGAATATGCTGTGCGCCCCAGTTAATCGTCCCGGGAATAGCGCCAATGCCCGCTGTATTAATAAATACTTTGTCTGCCGCTCCACGCTGTACCACTTTGGTGTCACCAGTAACAATCTCTACGCCTGCTGCTGCAGCGGTATCAGCCATGGATTTAACAATTTGCTCCAGCTGTTGCAACGGAAGTCCTTCTTCAAGGATAAATCCACAGGAGAGATATTGTGGAACCGCACCGCTTACCGCCACATCATTGACCGTTCCACAAACCGCCAGCTTACCAATATTACCGCCGGGAAAGAAAATAGGATCAATAACATAGCTGTCAGTACTAAATGCTAAACGATCGCCCACTGAGGTAAGTAATGACAACGGGATACGAGCCTGATCTTCCCGCTCATTCAACGCCGGATTAGCAAAAGCCTGTAAAAACAGCTGTTCAATCAGCTGCTGCATAGCCTGACCGCCGCTACCATGGGCCATGGTAACGACATCTTTTTCAGTAAAAGCCATAAATTAAGCGAGCCCCCGACGATATTGATAATAGGCGGCACACGCGCCCTCTGAGGAAACCATCAGTGCCCCAAATGCGTTTTGTGGCGTACAGCGAGAACCAAACAGCGGGCAATCATTTGGCTTACAGCGTCCGGTCAGAACATCACCACAACGAGCCAGAGGATCGTCAGCTACCTGATGCTCTTGAGTATTGAAACGCAATTCTGCATCAAATTCACGATAGGCAGGAGTCAGCTGCACGCCAGATCCGGCTATCGAACCCAAACCACGCCATTCGCTGCTCTCTTTCAGTTCAAAAACTTCATCCAGAGCTTTGCGTGCCAGCGCATTTCCCTGCCGGGAGACGATACGTTTATATTGGTTTTCCACTTCACAACGACCATCATGTATCTGGTCTACCAGCATTGCCAGCGCTTGCAGGATATCCAATGGTTCAAATCCGGTAACCACTAGTGGTTTATGGAAATCTTCCGCAATAAAGCCATAAGGTGTAGTACCAATCACCATACTTACATGGCCGGGAGCAAGAAAGCCGTCAATTCTGACATCAGGCTGCTCCAGCAGGCTACGCAAGGTTGGAATAATAGTAATGTGCTGACAGAAAATGCTGAAATTCGTTAAACCACGGCGTTTGGCCTGTTGTAGCGTCAGCGCGGTACTTGGCATCGTCGTTTCAAAGCCAAGACCAAAGAACACCACCTGCTTGTCCGGATTTTGCTCGGCAAAAGTCAGGGTATCCAATGGAGAGTAGACAATACGCACATCAGCACCGCGACGTTTGGCATCTAACAGAGATCCATTACGCCCAGGCACCCGCATCGCATCGCCGTAGGTACAAAAAATCACCTCAGGGCGTTCAGCAATTTCAATACAGCCGTCAATACGCCCCATCGGCAATACACAGACCGGACAGCCCGGCCCATGCACAAATTCAATTTCTGGTGGTAGCAGTTGGTCAATACCAAACTTATAGATAGCATGAGTATGCCCACCGCACACTTCCATCAGTTGCAGTGGATGTTCACCGGCCTTAGCAATAGCTGAAACTTTATGGCGAATATGGGACAGCAGCGTTTTTGCCAGTTCAGGATCGCGGAATTCATCAACGTACTGCATCATCCGCTCCGGCATTGATCCCGAGGAAATCGCCCACTTCATGTTCAAGCACGCTCATTGCCATCAGAGCTTCGAGCGTGGCCTGCGCCTCTTCTTCATTAATGATGCTCATCGCAAAACCAACGTGAACCAGAACCCATTGCCCGATTAATTCAGCCGGTTCGCCTTCACAAATGAGGGCTATATTCACATCGCGTTTTACGCCACAAACGTCAACCTGAGCTAACTGATGAATATCTTCACCTACGGCAACAATTTGCCCCGGAACCCCTAAGCACATAACTGCGTCTCCAGCCATGAAACCCAGGCTTCCATACCTTCACCGCTGGTTGCCGACAGTTGGATAACCTGAATATTCGGGTTAATCCGACGAGCATTGGCAATACAGGCCGCAACATCAAAATGCAGATACGGCAGTAAATCGATTTTATTCAAAATCATCAATTCTGATGCGGCAAACATATGTGGATATTTTAAGGGTTTATCTTCCCCTTCCGTCACTGACAAAACGGCAACCTTCGCCCGTTCACCCAGGTCGAAACTGGCAGGACAAACCAGATTGCCTACGTTTTCAATAAACAGCAGACTCTTCTCTTTTAACTCAAGGCGAGTAGCCGCATCGTGCACCATTTGTGCATCCAGATGGCAGCCTTTGCCGGTATTTACCTGAATTGCCGGTACGCCAGTGGCACGAATACGCTCGGCATCATTGGTGGTTTGCTGATCCCCTTCAATCACCGCACAGGATAAACGCTCCCGTAAACGCATCAGGGTTTCAGTTAATAATGTGGTCTTGCCAGAACCCGGGCTTGATACCAGATTCAGCGCCAGAATATGTTTTTCAGCAAAGTACTCTCGGTTATGCTCTGCCAGATGGTTGTTCTTACTCAGCACATCCATCTCAATTTGCAGCATTCTTTTCTGGCTCATACCCGGTGCGTGAGTACCCGCTTCACCATGACCGTAATCTAAATCTTGTTCGACTTCACGCGGCTGAAATTTCTCTTCACTCTTCTCTGCGCTCTCTTTTTGTTCCATCTCCAGTTCAAACTCTACATCGCCCATCTTTTGAGCGATGGCGGTATGTACGTGGTGATGTACATCCCCCTGATGGTGGTAATGATGATGGATAATAATGGTGCGCGGAGTTTCATGATGTCCATGATGATGCTCATCATGGTGATGGTGACCATGATCGTGATGAGCATGGTCATGATCGTGCCCATGATGACTATGCCCATGATCGTGGTGGTGATGTTCATGGTCGTGGTGATGGTGGTCATGGTCGTGGTGATGGTGGTCATGATCGTGAGCATGATTATGCTCATGGCTGTGATGGTGATCGTGTCCGTGATGGTGAGAATGCGCGTGTTCCTCTCCTTCAATTCGCCGCTCGCCCGCAGCACATCCGCAAGTAGTACACATATAACTCCCCCTCAAGACATTATCTTGTCACAGTTCAATCGGTAAATTCGGCCAGCTCATTTGCCTCGGCAATATGAGATAAATATTCGAATTAGTTATTCAAGGTGTTACTCAACTTCCAACTCTTTAATTTGCAACGTATCACCGCTGTCGACACGCAAACTAAAACCCTGACATTTAGGGCATTGAGCCTCATGCTGAGTAATTTCTACTTCACTGCTACAGTCCCAACACCAGGCCTGAGCAGGTTTATGAATAATATGAAGCTGACTGCCTTCGGCTACAGTACCACGACAGACAACATCAAAACAAAATCGCAGAGAACTCTCTTCCACACAGGAGAGGGCTCCGACTTCTAACCATACGCCGGTAACCCGCTTCACACCATGTTGTTGAGCTTGTTTCTGAATAATTTCTATTGTGCTTTCACACAATGATACTTCATGCATTACTACAATTCCTGCGGCCTAATAACAGTGCACGCCGCCCTAATTGGGCCGGGGCATCCGGATCGCTAACCGGAATCGACAACAGCATGCGCGTACAATCGTTGGCCAATTGTACACCCTGTTCAGGCGTTAAAGAATGATCCAGCGGGGACATCAGTGAACACGTCAGATATTGGGAAATACCTTCCAGCTCACCAACGGTAAAGGTCATATTGTCATAAGGCATCGCTAACCCCAGTTTGTCACTGATAGTACGCAACGGCCAAACCTGATTCGGCCCAGGCAATATCAATGCACTCAGCATCCATGGGGTAATAACACAGCCAACCCACTGCCCTTCAAACAGCTTAAAGCCGGACACATATACTGGCATATTAGGATGAAGGAAAGAGAGGTCATGCATCGCTTTATCAGCAACATCCTGAAAAGCGCGCTGAACCAGAGCCGTTGGCTCCTCAGCGTAGCCACAAATCTCATCGGACATGCTTATTTCTCCTTGGGTAGAACGTCTACACCAGATGAGCGCAAGGCCGCTATCACTTCTTGTAACGCTGGTTCAACCATGGCTTCAACCGTTGCGGTCATGCCAATGTGCGGCTCCAGTGATTCAGGAATAACACCAACCAGAGTCAGTTTACCGGGGAACTCCCCGGTAAAGCGGAGGGCCGACAGAACGTCGGCCAAACCTAACTGATGCGGAGAAATCTTATTAGTAAACAGCGTTGGCACTTCTTCATCACGCAAAATCATAATGGTGCCCGGCGTGCGCTTTTTAGAAACGATAGCATCGGCAATGATCAGATGATCGCGGTTTGCCATCGCTTCCAGCAGTTCCATTCCGGCGGTTCCGCCGTCCAGAACTTCTACGTAGTCGGGCAGGACGTAGTTTTGCTCCAGTGCTTCAACAACACGTACGCCTATCGCTTCGTCGGTTAAAAGAACATTACCAACGCCTAAAACTAATATCCGCATTAAAGAACCTTAACTTTTGTGACTTCATTACCATCTGCGTCAACCACGTGTACCGCACAAGCCATACATGGGTCGAAGGAGTGAATGGTACGTACAACTTCTAACGGTTTCGCCGGATCGGCAATCGGAGTACCTACCAGAGACTGCTCGTATGGCCCAACTTCATCATTGAAGTTACGTGGGCCAGAGTTCCAGGTGGATGGAACGACTGCCTGATAGTTTTCGATTTTACCATCTTTGATGACGATCCAGTGGGATAACATTCCGCGTGAAACTTCCGCAAAACCTACGCCCTTGAAGGTGCCGGTTGCCGGAATATTTGGTTTCACATAGGCAACATGATCCCCTTTGCCGATGTTTTCAATCAGTGATTTATACTGATTTTGTAACAAATCTTGCAGAGTACAAGCGTGTACAGTACGGCCAACAATACGTCCCAGTGTTGAATGCAGCTGAGCAACTTCAATGGTTTTACCGGTTAATGCGGTATAAATACCCACGATATCATTCAGATGCTTCTTGGTTGGTTCATGGTTAGCAGCCAGTTTACACAGCATGTTGGCTAATGGGCCCACTTCAGTCGTTTTACCGTAGAAGGTTGGTGACTTAACCCATGAATATTTGCCGTTCTCATCCCAAGTGCTGTAGTTAGGAATCGTTGTTCCTTCCCACGGTGCCTGTGGTTCTTCATCTTTATACCAGGCGTGTTTAGCGCTTTCCTGAATACCTTTAATCAGGAACTCATCTGATTGAGAGGTAATCGGACGATAAGTCGATAAATCACTGTTAGTGATATAACCACCCGGGAATACGAAGCTACCATTCTTGCTATCGGTCGGGAATTCAGGGGTACTCAGGTAGTTAACCGCCCCTTTGCCCAATTCCAGCCACTCAGGATAGAACGCTGCAATCACGGCCGTATCGACTTTGTACACTTGTTGTACGAAGTCATTTAAACGGTCAATGAAAGATTTAATGTACATCAGACGCTCAAGGTTCAGTACACCTAAACCATCCAGATTGATTGGGTTAGCTACCCCACCAACTGCCAGGTTTTGAATGTGGGGAGTTTTACCACCCAGTAACGCCACCACACGGTTAGCATCACGCTGACATTCAAGGGCCTGCAAATAGTGAGCAACAGCAATCAGGTTCACCTCTGGCGGTAATTTCATCGCCGGGTGACCCCAGTAACCGTTGGCAAAAATGCCCAACTGACCACTGGCTACCAGATCTTTAATTTTGTTCTGAACTTTAGTGAACTCTTCTTCACTATTCAGATGCCAGCTGGAAACACCTTTCAATAAGGCCGCTGCTTTAGCTGGATCGGCTTGTAGTGCAGAGGTGATATCTACCCAGTCTAACGCTGAAAGCTGATAGAAGTGCACGATATGGTCGTGCGTCATATGCGCAGCCAGTATCAGGTTACGAATGTATTGTGCGTTTACCGGGATATCCAGATTCAATGCGCTCTCAACAGAACGAACTGATGCAATAGCATGAGTAGTGGTACACACGCCACAGATACGTTGAACAATCATCCATGCATCACGCGGATCGTTACCCTTTACGATCTCCTCCATGCCACGCCACATAGTACCTGACGCCCACGCTTTGGAGACCTTTCCATTTTCAATTTCGCAATCAATGCGCAAGTGACCTTCGATACGAGTTACCGGGTCAATAGTGATACGTTGGCTCATGCTTTACTAGCCTCTTGATTCTTATGAAGATTTTTTAAAGAAGGAATAATCGGCAGTAGACGAATCAGCAAGATATAGGCACATATCTCGATACTCACAAAGCCAATTGAAATTAACAGTTCTTCCCAGGTTGGGAAATAGTGGTAACCACCACCTGGATTAAACGCTACCAGGGAGTAAGACATACGCCACATAGCACAACCCAACAGCATACTGACGGCACCGATAAACAGCATACGAGAATCGTTAGCCCATTTACGGAAACGGAAGACCACCAGTGGGAATAGCAGCAATGCGATTTCAATCCAGAACATCAGTGCATAGAAGTCACCGGCAAAGATATAAGACAGCTTATCTCTGTAAACCAGCTCACCGAAACGCAATACCAGGAAGAGCAGCAGGAATACGCTAATGATACCCATCAGCTTCCTGAACATATCTTTCTCATCCTGCCCTTTACCTCTCAGCCCTGCCTGCACCAGCGATCCTTCGAATATCACTATCGAGAATCCCATAATGAATGCGGTCAGCAATGAGTAAAGCGGTAGCATTTCATAGCTTTGCCAAATTGGGTGGACTTTATGACCTGCAGCAATCATCAGAGAACCCATTGATGATTGGTGCATGGTTGGCAGTAATGCACCCAGCGCGATAATAAAGAACATCGCTTTATTCAGGCGCTTCAGGGAGACTTTCCACCCCATGCGCTCAAACAGTGCCGGTGCAAACTCTAACGCCATGACGCCAATATAGATGGTCATACATACCGCCGTTTCAAACAATACCGAGTTTACGTTGAAATAACCCGGAATGTAGAAGTACGGTAAGTTCCAGTAACGGCCTACGTCGATGGTAATCGACAGACCACCCAGAGAGTAACCAAACAGACTGGCTAACAGTGCAGGACGAACCAGAGGATGGTATTCGCCTTTATTAAAGACATATACCGCCCAGGCTAACGCCCAGCCACCACAGGCAAAACCGGTGCCGATTAACAGGTCAAAGGCGATCCAAATACCCCACGGATAACCGCCGTTCAGATCGGATACCGAGCCCAGTCCAAAGACTAAACGCTTAACCACAAAAATTAAGCACAGCACAACCAACGGCCCGAATACGATAATCGGCCAGCTGACGAGTTTGCCGCCCAGCGGCGTTGGCTTATGATGTGTGCTCATTATCATCTCCTTCTTCGTGATGGTCGTTTTTAGTATTACGACGAACCAACACGGTTAAGCCCGCTAAAACGGCCAGCGGCAACATCATGCCTTTATAAACCGTATGCTGAATATTTTCAGAACGTGCACCGGTAGAGAGCTCTGCAACTTCTGGTAAATCAAGGTTTTTAAAAGGAACACCCGTCAGCACTAACACCTGAGTACCACCCCCCTCTTTTTCACCATACAGATGAGGATAGTAATTCGGAACCGTATGGATATACGGGTCGTTACTGGTTAATGTCTGGCGAGGATAGTGATATTCATCACCCGCTTTCAGCGCCAGGCGCTTCTTGGCTTCCGCCATCAGCTCTTCGCGCGTACCAAAAATCACGGCACCAGCAGGGCAAACTTCCACACAACCCGGTAAACCGCCTTTATCCAGACGTTCAACACCTTTCTGATTACACAGCTCACACTTGTGTAACTCACCAAATGGGTTGTTATAGTCATACTTAGGAATGTTATACGGGCAACCCACCATGCAGTAACGGCAGCCGGTACAAATATCAGCGTCGTAATGAACGATACCGGTCTTCGGATCCTTCTTCAGCGCAGATACCGGACAAACTGAAACGCAGTTTGGATCAACACAGTGCATACACTGCTTTTTGATGTAGGCGTAACCGTCTACTTCCTGATCTTTGTGTTCACCAGTACCGCTACTCCACACCTGAATGATGTTATTGGTATAAGGGGACAGTTTATCGTTGTTTGACCAGGTTTGGTTGCCGACAGGATTACGCTGTGGATGGTTAATGTCCTGACACTTTGTCACACAGGCCTGACAGCCCACGCAAAGCGTTGAGTCATATAACATCCCCAGAGAACCCGGAATAGGTGGTTTATTCTCAGCAGCCGCAAGACAGGTAGACGTACCACCCGCCAGCAGCGCACCACCTGAAGCTATTTTAAGGAAATTGCGTCTATTCACGGTTATTCTCCCCGTGAGTCAGTATCGTCTTTCTTTTGCTGACGTCCAAGTTCACGAACCGCCATCACGCTTACCCCGGCAACCAGACCAGCTATACCACC
Organism: Limnobaculum allomyrinae; assembly: GCF_016649425.1. Classification (GTDB taxonomy): domain Bacteria; phylum Pseudomonadota; class Gammaproteobacteria; order Enterobacterales; family Enterobacteriaceae; genus Limnobaculum; species Limnobaculum allomyrinae. The sequence goes on along the minus strand of NZ_JADRCR010000015.1, from coordinate 5,360 downwards.
AATCAGGCCAACCGCCGTTGGTGAAACGCTTCCACCTTCACGGTTATCAACATCTGGTTTCGCATAGCGCGGCGTTGGATTTTCAACGCTGGCCAGTTGATGGATTCCTTTATGGAAGCCAACCCCTTCTTCGTTACAACCATAACAAGGGTGACCAATAGCAACAGGCCATACACCACCAACATCACAGAATTGTAGCGTTGAGCAGTTACCGTAAGTTTCAGGGCCTTTACAACCTAAATGATACAGACACCAGCCTTCGCGGTGACCATCATCACCAAACTCTTTCGCAAAGCGGCCAGCATCGAAATGTGGACGGCGTTCGCAATGTTCGTGAATCAGACGACCATAGGCAAAAGTAGGACGGTTTTTAGCATCCAGTTTTGGTGCTTTACCAAAAGTAATGATATGAGCAACAGTTGCCAGGAAGTTATGTGGGTTTGGTGGACAACCAGGAATATTAATGACGGTTTTACCAGGGAGAATTTCCTGCAGGCCAACTGCGCCTGTCGGGTTAACACCAGCCGCCGCTACACCACCCCATGCCGCACATGAACCAATCGCAATAATCGCCGCAGCATGTTCAGCCGCTTTGCGAATATGGTCGATAATTGGTTCACCAGCCACCATACAGTAGATGCCATTATCTTTTAATGGAATAGAACCATCAACGACCAGTACATACTGGCCTTTATATTTCTCAATGGCATTGTGCTTGTTTTCTTCAACCTGATGACCGAAAGCCGCGGAAAGCACTTCATGATACTCAAGTGAAATGGTTTCCAGTATCAGGTTCTCAACGGTAGGGTGAGTCGCACGCAGCAACGATTCCGTACATCCCGTACACTCTTGCGCCCCGATCCAGATAACAGGTGGGCGCTGAGGGTTACTAACCGATTCCGCAATTTCAGCGGCTGCATTAGCACTCAGGCCCATAGTAGCGGCCAGAGCTGTACACAGCTTCATAAAATCACGGCGATTAATACCGTGGGAAGGAAGAAGAGGGTTGTCTTCTATCATTATAATTATTCCTTTACGGTGACTAACGACATTGTTCATTTATACGAATTTAGTGGACAAATGTTAGGCCTATGAAACAAACCTCGTTTGATCTTTATCAAACACCGTGGAACATAGATCCAATTTTTCATTGATATGTGACTAAAAACGATTCAGCAAATGCATGCCGTGAACATAAAATTAACAATGAATTAATAATTGGTAACATTAACTTATTTTATATAACCACATTTGATTATACTGAGGACGATATTCAAAATTTTTGATATTGATCAGGGGGGATCAGAATAGAAAAAACCAATACGTAACAAAATATAAATATACTTTAAAATCAATAAAATAATTAATTTTCAAATAAGAATCATTCCACAAATAATAATATTATCTGATACGAGAAGAATCTCTGATAATCAATGAAACAGGTAGCGTAGTTATTATTTCATTATCCCTCAAATATGGTTTATTTTGATGAGGGAAATCTATTTTTGATAATAATTTATGTGCTGCATATTGCCCCATTTCGCGGCGGGGAATAGCCACTGTAGATAGAGAAATATTCAAACTCTCCAATAAATCAATATCAGAAAAACCAACAACTGAAATATCTTCAGGCACTCTTAAATTATTATTATGGCAATAATTCAACACTCCTAAAGCAGTTTCATCATTCACCACAAATAGTGACAATGGTAATGAATAATATTTCAAAATTTCCGACATTATTTCATAACCATCTTCAGCACGTAATCGCTCAACATAAAATACACTGCGCTGCGCATCAAAATCAGGATCTGCTGCTGCCATTGCCTGGCAATAGCCCTGATATCGCTCCTGAATACCTGACTTAGCCTCTACTGGCCCGGCAATGTGCAATACAGGTCGACCTTTCAGCGACAATAAATGCTCGGTTGCCATTCTCGCTCCAACAATGTTATCCGCCACTACCGCCGGGAAAAGTTGCTCCAAAGAGTGACTGATTAACACCAAAGGAATATTGAAACGGGAGGTCATCTCTGTCAGGTGAGAAATCTCTTTAGAACAAGGAAGTACAATCAACCCATCCACACCGAGTTGCGCCAGCTTTCTTACCTGCTTCTGTTCTTGTTCCAGATCGTCCCAGGTTTGAGAAACCCAGTAAGAGAAATCGATCTTATTGGTCACATCTTCCAGACCCATAAAAAAATCATGGAAGAATGGGTTATTAAAATAGTTAATCACCACACCGAATGAGCATGTGTGGCTGCCACGTAAAGAACGCGCACCGGCATTTGGCACATAACCTAATTCAGACGCGACTCTTTTAATCTCTTCCCTGCGGCTATCGGTTAACGCTCCCCGATTATTTAAGGCCATTGAAACAGCGGTAGCCGATACTCCGACAATCTTTGCTATGTCTTTAACCGTAATTCGACTGCTACGCTTTTCGCTCATGTCCAACCTTTAACAAAAATCACAATTTAACCGGGAAAACAGTATACGGAATTACGTTAACCGCTTCATCCGTCACACGCATAATTTAATCATTTTACAACATATTGTTTTATAAGATTAAAATTTTTTATTTGTAACTCAGCTCACAAACCACAATTTTTGTATGGAAATAATTTACACACAAGTTTAACGTTAAAGTGAATTTAACAAACTACTCAGGAATGGGTATCACAGTGTCGGCTTGAGCCTTATAAGCCGAGTTCTAAAATGCTGATGACCTACTTCCTGATTATTTTTCCCTTTTTAGTTTAACGTTAAACTGGAGATAAAATATGAACTCTACCGTTATCGATAGTCAGGTTTTTGGCCCTCTTTTCAGCACTCAAGAGATGCGTACTATTTTCAGCGATAAGAATCTGGTTCAGAAATGGCTGGATACCGAAGCGGCACTGGCTAAAGCAGAAGGTACGTTGGGTATTATCCCACAAGAAGCCATGAAAGAAATTTGCAGTAAAGCCAATGCTGATCTGCTGGATATTGCTTCCATTGGTGAATTCTATAAAAGCTCAATCACCATTGTTCCGTTGCTAAAAGCGTTTAAAAACGTTCTGGATAATAACGCCGGGGAATTCGTGCACTGGGGAGCGACCAGTCAGGATATCGTGGATACCGGTCTGGTTCTGCAAATTCGTGAAGCCCATGCGGTACTGCTAAAAAAAGTACAACAGTGTGAATCGGCCTGCTATGTACTGGCGGAAAAATATAAGCATGTGGTGATGGCAGGCCGCACCCACGTGCAACACGCACTCCCAATCACCATGGGCTTTAAAGCCGCCGTTTGGGCATCGGAGTTCTCTCGCCACGTTACTCGCCTGAATGAAATCACGCCACGCCTGTTTGTTGGTCAGTTTTCCGGTGCAGTGGGTACGCTGGCGTCTTTAGAAACTGAAGGGCTTAAAGTACAAGAATTAATGATGAAAGAGCTGAAGCTAAATGCACCGGATATCGCCTGGCACTCAGCACGGGATAACATTGCCGAATTTATCAACGTACTGGCATTAGTGGCCGGCACCATCGGTAAAGTCACCCGTGAAGTTCTTACCTTACAACGTACCGAAATTGGCGAACTGGAAGAGCCCTTCTTTATGGGAAAAGTGGGCAGCAGCACCATGCCACATAAGCGTAATCCACAGGTTTGTGAAAACGTTATCGCACTGACCCGCAGCGTACGCGCACTGGCACCATTGGCGGTTGAAGCCATGAACTGTGAAAACGAGCGTGACTGGAGCTGCGAAATCGCCGAATGGGATTTCGTACAAAGAGCCTGTCATCTGCTGGATGCCGCATTAGAAAAGAGCGTAGATATTCTGGAGAACCTGATGGTCTATCCGGAAAAAATGGAGAAGAACCTTAACTGCCTGAAAGGTCTGATGCTATCAGAATCAGTAATGATGCATCTGGGCGCTAAAATGGGCCGTTTAACCGCCCATGAAATTGTCTACACCATCTGTATGGATGCCTTCGAAAAAGACATTGCCATGCAGGATGCCCTGCTCGCCCATCCGGAAGTCATGCAGCATTTCACCACCGATGAAATCAAGCAAATGCTTAATCCACATAACTACATCGGACTGGCAACCACCTTTGTCGACCGCGTATTAGCTAAACGCCCGGCGGTGAAGTAATGCATAGGAACAAAAGCTAACTTCGGCTTCTGTCATTGGTATCCCATACCAATACCTGAACAAAAATAACAATAAGCGGGGTGGCTATTATTGCGCCAGAAAACAGATAAAAAAACCAATAGAGATCAAACAATTATTTTATCTGTATGGTCAGTAATACCCCCTGCATGGAGGTCATATGTCCAATAACTTAATAAAAGGGCTGGTGACAATTCTGATTGGGATAGCTATCTGGTTTATTCCGGTACCAGAAGGATTAACACCTCAGGCGTGGCATCTGTTTGCCTTAATGGTTGCCATCATCATTGGATTCATTCTTCAACCCGTGCCGGTTGGTGCAGTTGCCTTTATTGGTATCACAGCAATTGTACTAACCGATACGCTAAAGCTCTCTGAAGCCTTATCAGGTTTTAGTTCCGGGGCTATCTGGCTGATTGTTGCTGCATTTCTGTTTGCCAGAGGATTTATCAAAACTGGATTAGGCCGCCGTATTGCCTACATGATCCTCAAAGCCATCGGCGACAGCACCTTAAAAGTGGGCTATGCGCTGGCATTAAGCGATCTGATTCTGGCTCCGGCAACGCCATCCAGTGCGGCACGAGCTGGAGGAATTATCTTTCCAATCGCTCGTAGCCTTGCTTCTGCGCTGGATTCCGAACCTGGGCCAACCAGCCGTAAAGCCGGTGCCTATTTCCTGCAAGTTATTTACCAGACGGAATCCGTGGTTTGCGCCATGTTCCTGACCGCTATGGCGGAGCACCGGGCCCTATCTATTATGGTGCCGGATATGTTGACCTTAGTACCTGGTGGAAAATAGGATTTTTGTTCTCAGTAGTAAATTTAATTATCTGGATTGGGGTAGGATCAATGTGGTGGAAAGTATTAGGTTTATGGTAACCACCTAAATATCCCGTTTGAAATTAAATCAATTAAAATAATAAAGCACATACTTAATATGGCAAATGCACAAATATTTTGTCACTCATACAACAAAAGAGTGATGCAAATGCCATATTAAGCTCGCCAGCTCGGCTATAATATGCCGGTTCATATAATAAATCTGTTGTTACACACACAATAAGAAAACTTTAACCCATCCACTAAACTGGAACATTTGGAGGAATGCAGTGCAAACCTTTAACGCAGACATTGCTATCATCGGAGCAGGTGGTGGCGGTCTTCGTGCAGCCATTGCCGCTGCCGAAGCGAATCCCAACAGTACCA
>NZ_JADRCR010000014.1 GCF_016649425.1 Limnobaculum allomyrinae | reverse complement strand
CGCGGTGGTCCCACCTGACCCCATGCCGAACTCAGAAGTGAAACGCCGTAGCGCCGATGGTAGTGTGGGGCTTCCCCATGCGAGAGTAGGGAACTGCCAGGCTTTAAATTTGATGTTAGCAGTATAAGTAGCTAAAACCACGGAACGGTACAAATCTTGTCCCGATGGTTAAATGACAATGTCATTTAAACTGCTAGACTGTAGATATTGTTATCAGGTTTGTATCTGATAAAACCGGTTTTGGCGCTGATATGGCTCAGTTGGTAGAGCGCACCCTTGGTAAGGGTGAGGTCCCCAGTTCGACTCTGGGTATCAGCACCACTTAACTATGTTAGACATAGAAAGAATTTGTCTGGCGGCGATAGCGCGGTGGTCCCACCTGACCCCATGCCGAACTCAGAAGTGAAACGCCGTAGCGCCGATGGTAGTGTGGGGCTTCCCCATGCGAGAGTAGGGAACTGCCAGACTTTAATTAAGAGAAACCTCAGTCGAAAGACTGAGGTTTTTTGCTTTAATGGTGATGCAGTTTGCTACCCGATGGAGAGCAAGACAAACCTGCAAAGCGGGTTTGAGCAATGAGCAGCCTTGACCCGAAGGGGGAATGACGGAGTCGTTCATAAACTGCCAGATTTTAATTAAGAGAAACCTCAGTCGAAAGACTGAGGTTTTTTGCTTTAATAGTGACGGGGTTTGTTACCCGATGGAGAGCAAGACAAACCTGCAAAGCGGGTTTGAGCAATGAGCGGCCTTGACCCGAAGGGGGAATGACGGAGTCGTTCATAAACTGCCAGATTTTAATTAAGAGAAACCTCAGTCGAAAGACTGAGGTTTTTTGCTTTAATAGTGATGGGGTTTGTTACCCGATGGAGAGCAAGACAAACCTGCAAAGCGGGTTTGAGCAACGGGCGTCTTGAGCCGAAGGAGAAATGACGGAATCATGCATAAACTGCCAGGCCTTCATTAAGTGTCGTTACACTATGAATGTTGTAGCTCTTGCCTGCCTCTGGAAAGCCATATTAATTATGCAGTGGTTAAACACAGAATATTGCGTGATCAATTCGACAGCTCTTGAGTATTAGGCTCCTAAAACGCATAGAGAGAAGATATCAGGCGTATTGATATCTGTAGCGAAGATCTAAATAAGAATTGCACTATGACTAATTCAGGAGGAATCTCTATGCTGAATGGTATGTATGGCTTTTCAGCCTTATTGGTGAGGGGGCTATTAGCAAATCGGTATCAATATAGCCTTTATTACGAAGACGTTCGAGAGAAGATGGATAAAACCAGCAATAAAAAAACCCGCTAAAATAGCGGGTTTAGTGTCAATTTAAATCGTACTTAGTCTGCTTTTTTACATTCCAGCAGGCCACGGTAGATCAGGCCACCAACAATACCACCAATGATAGGTACCAGCCAGAAAATCCACAGTTGCTCTAATGCCCAGCCGCCCTGGAAAATTGCAACACCAGTACTACGTGCCGGGTTAACAGAGGTATTAGTCACAGGAATGCTGATTAAGTGAATCAGCGTCAAGGCCAGACCGATCGCGATAGGGGCGAATCCAGCAGGAGCGCGTTTGTCCGTTGCACCATGAATGATGATCAGGAAGAATGCGGTCAATACGAATTCAGCAGCAATAGCAGCCTGCAGAGAGAAATTACCAGGAGAGTGCTCACCATAACCGTTAGAAGCAAAACCGCTGGCACTGGCATCAAAACCTGCTTTACCACTGGCGATCAGATATAACACTGCACCAGCAGCAATACCGCCAATAACTTGTGTAATGATGTATGGAACAACATCTTTAGCAGGAAAACGACCACCTGCAAATAAACCCAGTGTTACTGCCGGGTTGAAATGTCCACCAGAAATGTGACCGACAGCATAAGCCATGGTTAATACGGTAAGACCGAATGCCAGTGCGACACCGGCAAAGCCAATTCCCAAACCAGGGAAAGCAGCAGCTAAAACAGCACTACCACAACCACCAAAGACTAGCCAAAAAGTACCAAAGAACTCAGCTGAGAGTTTTCTTAACATGATGCAATTTTCCTTAAAAAGATAAATAGGCATACTAACGATTAGTACGTCTACCCTATGAATATAGTCCATTACGACTGACGGGCCAGAGTGTATACCGAGCAGTGGTTTTTATTCAAATGTGCGATATTAGTCACACAAGAAGTGTTGCTTCAAATTAGACAGGAATATTTTTATGTAATTAGCTGATATAAAATGATTTTTTGTGTTTTATTGCTGTTTGTTAGGTATGCATTTATTGTTCAAATATATTCTTTTGAATTTATGCGATTGTTTATATCGTATTATTAATTAATTTGGTGTTTATTATTATTCTTAGTTACTATGCGATGCTATTTCGTATGAATATATTTAATACGAAGTAGTTATTACTTATCAATGAGTTGTTTTCAAGGAGTGGAACTTAATGCAGTGTCCAAAATGTCAAACTGATACATTACAATCTGCGGCTCTGGACGAGCTTATTCCGTGTCAAATATGCAAGAGTTGTGAAGGTGTCTGGCTGATGCTGGAGGATTACCTGAATCATAAGAATCAGCTTCAGGTATCTGATGCATCTTCCGAAGGTGTGGTTGTGGAGAGCGGGGAGACGCGTTCCGCACTACTTTGCCCTGTAACCGGGACGTTGATGCTAAAATTCCGCATCTCTAAAGATACCGACCACCGCCTGGATTTAAGCCCAAAAATAAATGGTATTTGGATGGATAAAGGCGAGTGGGAATTGCTAAAGGCCCATGGTCTTGCCGGGAAGCTAAATACAATTTTTACTGATGTCTGGCAACGTCAAATTCGTGAATCAGCAGCTAAAGAGCAATTTGATGAGCTTTATCTGGAGCGATTTGGTGAAAGTGATTACCAAAAGATTAAGTCAATACGTGAGTGGTTACACCAGCATCCGCAAAAAGATCGATTAAAAGCATTTTTACTGGCTGACGATCCCTGGTCAGCTATTAAGTAACATTAAAGGCGCCTTTGGCGCCTTTAACATAACTAACTTTTCGAATTAATGGGATACGCTGCCTGAGGCACCATAACCCGTCTGTGAACGTATAGATTGAGAGTAGAATAGCTCTCTTTCCTGAACTGCATTTGCAGAAGTATCAGTGATAGAGAAGAACCAGGTTCCCATAAAGGCGATTATCATTGAGAATAATGCAGGGTATTCATACGGGTAAATCGCTTTTTCATGCCCCAGTATTTGTACCCAGATAGTCGGCCCGAGGATCATTAGTCCTACAGCACTAAGCAATCCCAACCAACCGCCAATCATGGCTCCTCTGGTGGTTAGCTTTTTCCAATACATTGACAAAATAATGATCGGGAAGTTACAGCTTGCCGCGATAGAGAATGCCAGGCCAACCATGAAAGCGATGTTTTGCTTTTCAAACAGGATACCCAATCCGATAGCGACAAACCCTAACACGACCGTGGTTACTTTCGATACTTTCAACTCATCGCGTTCGGTGGCCTGACCTTGCTTGATAACATTAGCGTAGAGGTCGTGAGAAACTGCTGAAGCACCCGCCAGAGTTAATCCAGCGACCACTGCCAGAATGGTGGCGAATGCAACGGCAGAAATAAATCCAAGGAAGAAACTACCACCAACGGCATCAGCAAGGTGAACTGCGGCCATATTGGTTCCACCGATCAGGGCTCCGGCGGCGTCTTTAAACGCAGGGTTTCCACCGACCAGGAAGATAGCTCCAAAGCCAATAATAAAGGTAAGGATGTAGAAATAACCAATAAAACCGGTGGCATAAAATACGCTTTTACGCGCTTCTTTGGCATCACTTACAGTAAAGAATCGCATAATGATATGTGGTAATCCGGCAGTACCAAACATCAGCGCTAAACCTAATGATAACGCGGAGATGGGATCAGAAACTAATCCGCCTGGACTCATGATAGCGGCACCTTTCGGACTGGTTTTGATGGCCTGAACGAAGAGCTCGTTAAAATTAAAGTTAACAGATTTCATTACCATGATGGCCATAAAGCTGGCACCGGCAAGTAGCAGTACGGCTTTGATGATTTGTACCCATGTAGTAGCTAACATGCCGCCAAACAACACGTACATCACCATTAGAATACCGACTAAGACCACTGCTACATGGTAATTTAGACCAAACAGCAATTGAATTAGCTTGCCGGCGCCTACCATTTGGGCAATCAAATATAGGGCTACGACGACCAGTGAACCACAGGCTGACAGAGTACGGATCTCTTTTTGCCCCAGGCGATATGATGCAACATCGGCAAACGTATATTTGCCCAGATTACGCAGGCGTTCGGCTATCAGGAACAGAATAATCGGCCAGCCAATTAAGAACCCGATAGAGTAAATCAGGCCATCGTAACCGGAGGTATAGACCAGTGCAGAGATACCAAGAAAAGATGCGGCAGACATAAAATCACCGGCAATGGCTAAGCCGTTTTGTAGTCCGGTTATTTTGCCGCCCGCCGTATAGTAGTCGGAGCGGGAACGCGTCCGTTTGGAGGCCCAGTAAGTAATATATAGTGTTAGTCCAACGAACAGGACAAACATGACTATCGCTTCAATATTTAGCGGCTGGCGTTTGACTTCGCCACCAATGGCATCAGCAAAAGCCAGTGGGGAGGCTGCCAGTAGCGCTAAGGCAGAGAAAAGACGAGTTTTCATTGGTGTGCCTCATTCAGAATTTGCGCATTGAGTTCATCAAACTCTCTGTTCGCCCGATAGACATAGATTCCAGTTAGAATAAATGAGGCAAGGATCAGTCCAATGCCAATTGGAATTCCACGGGTAATACTGGTTCCTTCTGTAACAGGTGTCCCCAGCCACTGAGGCTCAAAAGCGATCAGCAGAATAAAGCCGACATATAAGGCCAATGTAATAAACGAGAGCGTCCAGGCAAATATGTCCCGTTTGCGCACCAGATCTTTGAAGCGCGGGTTATTTTCAATCCGTTGATAAATGTGGTCATTCATCAGAGCGTCTCCTGTGAGATAAAGATTGAATATCGCCGCGCAAGGCGGCGTAGGTTATGAGGCTGCTTTCATTAACTCTTTTTCCTGCAGTAGTTTCTCAACTACGCCTGGATCGGCCAGGGTAGAGGTATCTCCCAGATTACTGGTATCGCCATCGGCGATTTTCCGTAGAATGCGCCGCATAATTTTACCCGAACGCGTTTTAGGAAGGGTTTGAGTCCAGTGCAAGATATCAGGCGTGGCTATCGGCCCAATCTCTTTACGTACCCATTTAATAACATCGTCATAAAGCTCATCGCTGGGCTCCTCGCCATAATTCAGTGTGATATAGGCATAAATAGCCTGTCCTTTGATATAGTGAGGAATGCCGACAACGGCAGCCTCAGCGATTTTAGGGTGAGCAACCAGCGCCGATTCAATTTCTGCCGTTCCCAGACGATGTCCTGATACATTGAGAACATCATCCACTCGGCCGGTTATCCAGTAATACCCATCTTCATCGCGACGAGCTCCATCACCACTGAAGTAGAAGCCTTTAAATGAAGCGAAGTAAGTCTGTTCAAATCGGGCATGGTCGCCATAAAGTGTTCGTGCCTGACCTGGCCATGAATCGGTTATAACCAGATTACCTTCACAGGCATCGCTTAACAGGTTTCCGTCATTGTCGACTAATGCCGGTTGGACACCAAAGAAGGGTAAGGTTGCTGAACCTGCTTTTAACTCTGTAGCGCCAGGAAGAGGCGTTAGCATGAAACCACCTGTCTCTGTTTGCCACCAGGTATCAACAATCGGACATTTTCCATTACCAATCGTGTAGTAATACCACTCCCAGGCTTCCGGGTTGATTGGCTCACCAACACTGCCCATGATTCTTAGTGAGCTGCGTGTAGTATCTGTAATGGCAAGATTACCTTGCGCCATTAGAGATCGAATGGCGGTAGGGGCGGTATACAGAATATTGACCTGATATTTATCTATCAGTTGAGACATGCGATTAGGGCCGGGATAGGTTAATAATCCCTCAAAGAATAGGGTAGTGGCCCCATTGCACAATGGCCCATACAGTGCATAACTATGGCCTGTAACCCAGCCCATATCGGCGGTACACCAATATATTTCACCATCGTGATAATCAAATACATATTTGAACGTCAGTGCGGCATAAACCAGATAGCCGCCCGTGGTATGCAATACGCCTTTTGGCTTACCGGTTGATCCGGAAGTGTAAAGAATAAACAGCGGGCTTTCAGCCGGAAGTTCTACCGGAGCACATTCATCACCTGCGGCATCAACCAGTTCATGCCACCACAGGTCATGATTAGGTTTCCAGTTAATAGTATTACCGGTTCGTCTGAAGACGATGGTGTGTTCAACGCTATTCACATTAGGGTTTGCTAATGCATCGTCGATATTTTTCTTCAGCGGAATGGTTTTACCTGCACGTAATCCTTCATCAGCAGTAATCACCAGACGAGAACTGGAATCAATAATACGCCCGGCAATAGCTTCCGGAGAAAAACCAGCAAAGATAACGGAATGAATCAGACCCAAACGAGCACAGGCTAACATCGCAATAGCGGTTTCCGGTACCATAGGCATGTAAATCGCTACGACATCGCCTTGTTTCATTCCCAGTGATTTAAGAACATTGGCGAATTTACACACCCTTTGATAGAGCTGGCGATAAGTAATTTTTTGCGTTTCACTACCATCATCGCTCTCCCAGATAATTGCCGTCTGGTCACCGCGCGTTTCCAGATGACGATCCAGGCAGTTAGCTGACAGATTCAGTGTTCCGTCTTCAAACCAACGAATATCGATATTGCCAGGAGAAAATGATGTATTTTTAACCCTGGAATAAGGTTTCACCCAATCAATAATTTTCCCCTGCGTACCCCAAAACTTGTCAGGATCTTCTACTGACTGCTGATACATAGCCTGATATTGCTGTTTATTGATCAGCGCGTTTTCTGCTATAGCAGCAGGAACGGGATGTTTATGAACAGTGCTCATTATTGTCCCCTTTATTTTTGTTAACATTATGTAATTTAGTTGTTACCCAAACATTGCGCACATTTTATGTTTGTTTTTTGCGCGGAAGATCACGCTTCATTACAGTGAATAATGAGGGGGAGGTATAAAATCGCTTTAAAAGACAAATGAATAGGCTGTTATGAATCTAATTACGATTATTTATTCTGATGGCTTAAATTTGACCGCCATTTAGATGCGCTAAAAAAGGAAACCGTGAGAGAGTAAAAAATCAGCCGAAACGGTTTTAGCATAAAAGGTGGCTGAATATAAAGTAGCCTGTTGACATATCAATTTAATAAAAGTCACGCTTTATTCCCCACTTTTATCTTCATTTTGGCCATTAGCTGTAGAAATTAGAACTAATATACCAATACTGTTACTTATCCGATTTTTGTCACTTTCATATCTTCATACTTATAATGAGTTATTATTCCTTTCTGTTATCTTTAATAAGTTATTTATATCAAATGATTAGATGTTAATTTTTTTAAGAGAGAGTAAATTAAATTTGCCCAATAAAATCAGAAAATGAGGGTAAATCACACTCTCTTTTTTCGCAATTCACCATGCCAACTTGTAGGGTTTCGGCCAGTGAATTCGTCTGAATTTCAGTATTTATGTAAAGAAAAATGTAATTTTCCTGCATAAGATGCTAAAAAGAGCGCCTGTATTTTTTCTATGGTGTTTTTTGTCCATAAAACGAAGGGAGTATTGATCATTCAGGCGGGGTGTTATCTGTTTGAAGACCCGCATAAAAATAATGAAAAGCCTTATTTAAGGCGAGCCTGTAAGCAGGCATTTAACGAGATTGAAGGATTTTTGATATATGAAAGGTTTTAAAATTACTTTAGCCTGGCAGATTTTAATTGCTCTGGTACTTGGGATCATCGTTGGTTCTGTGATGCATGGGAGTGAATCAACCGATTGGTTAGTTGTTAACTTCTTCAAGCCTGCCGGCGACATTTTTATCCGTCTGATTAAGATGATTGTGGTACCTATTGTGGTATCAACATTGGTGGTCGGTATTGCCGGTGTCGGCGATGCTAAAAAATTGGGCCGCATCGGACTGAAAACCATTATTTATTTTGAGATTATCACTACTGTAGCCATTGTGATTGGTTTGGTGGCGGCTAATGTTTTTCAACCCGGTCACGGTATCGATATGTCCCAACTTAATGCGGTGGATATATCTCAATATAAGGCAACAACGGCGGAAGTGCAGAGTGGGGCTCATAGCTTAGTCATCACCATTATGTCGTTAATCCCAACCAACATCTTTAAAGCATTAGCATCGGGCGAGATGTTACCGATCATTTTCTTCTCCGTGTTATTCGGATTAGGGCTATCGTCACTGCCTAAAGAGACTCGGGCACCTCTATTGAATGTATTCAGATCGATGTCTGAAACCATGTTCAGAGTGACCCATATGATTATGCGTTATGCGCCTGTTGGTGTGTTCGCATTGATCTCAGTGACTGTTGCAACCTTTGGTTTTTCTTCACTAATTCCATTAGTGAAGCTTGTTGCGCTGGTTTATGGCGCGATTATTTTCTTTGCATTAGTCGTTCTGGGTACCGTTGCGCGGATATGCGGTTTACGTATCTGGACTTTAATTCGTATTCTGAAAGATGAGCTAATTTTGGCCTATTCGACTGCCAGCTCAGAAACCGTATTACCGAGAATTATCGAAAAGATGGAAGCCTATGGGGCACCTAAAGCCATTACTGGCTTTGTTGTTCCTACTGGTTACTCTTTTAATCTGGATGGTTCGACGCTTTATCAAAGTATTGCTGCTATCTTTATTGCCCAATTGTATGGCATTGAGCTGTCGCTGATGCAGGAAATCACCCTGGTATTAACGCTGATGGTGACTTCTAAAGGGATCGCCGGTGTGCCGGGTGTATCCTTTGTTGTGCTATTGGCTACATTAGGTAGTGTAGGTATTCCTCTTGATGGCCTGATGTTTATTGCCGGCGTCGACCGTATTATGGATATGGCTCGTACGGCGCTGAACGTTGTGGGGAACGCACTGGCGGTACTGGTTATTGCCAAGTGGGAAAGACAGTTCGATAAAGATAAAGCTCGTGCTTATGAAGAAGAGATTTTTGGTAAAACAAAAATAGCTTGATAACGCTTTTTTATCATCAGAGAAACAGCCACCTTAGGGTGGCTGTTTTTTTATTCTTTTTTGATGAAAATGAATATATAAAAATGGACAGGTGTTCAATTTGAACATATGATCAAATGTCTTATTTGACAGAACCAGAGGATTGACTGTGTCCTATATGGCAAAAGATGAGCGTAGAAACGCGATTCTGGATGCGGCGATTAAAGTCGCATTGAAAGATGGGTTTATGAATGTGACTACCCGAAAGGTTAGTGCCGAGTTGGGCGCTGCGACAGGTATTATTCATCATCATTTTTCATCAACTTCTGAGCTTCGTCGGGAGGTGTTTCGCCAGTTTACATTGCAGGATCATCAAGCTATCTGCGATCAGATTGTCGAATTTGCTCCTCCGGAGCAGCTGTTTCAACTGTTGGATTATTCAACATCATCACCCAACGATCCGGTGAATAAGCTCTGGAACGATGCATGGGCCGAGGCCGTACGTGATAAAGCGCTGGGAGAGATATATAGCGATTCAATGTTGATGCTACATCACGAAGTAGTGCGCATTATTGAGTCGGGATGCCAGGGTGGTTTTTTTCATCACGACATAGGGCAGGAGAGTATTGAAGTAAAAGCATGGCGATTGATGTCCATTAGCTTCGGCACTATTACTATTTCATATATTAATCCCTCAATTATGCAGCCAGTGTCATCTGCTGAGTTACTAAGAAATAGTATTCGGCATGAGTTAGGTTATCAGCCTGACTAACCATCTTCTGGCGTAGCTTGTTGTTTCGCGACAATGATATTGCCGTCATGTTTTTTGAACGTTGATTATTGATTAAGGCTATTCAGGTATTTTTATGCAAAACCAGCGTATTGGAGCGCTTTTTGCTCGCTATGCAATTCCGGCGCTAATCGCCATGTTAGTGAGTGGCACCTATCAAATTATTGATGGTATCTTCGTTGGGAGATACATCGGTAGTGATGGGTTGGCTGCGATTAATCTGGCCTGGCCGCTGATTGGTGTCATGTTGGCCGTAGGGTTAATGGTGGGTATTGGTATTGGAAGTCATGTATCTCTGTCTCGCGGAGCTGGAGACCGTGAAATTGCTTCATCGTATATTGGTCAGTTACCTTTACTGATGATAATTCCCGGTGTTTTGTTGAGTATTATTCTGTTTTTGTTTGGGCATAAGATTTTGGCTTTCCAGGGAGCTACTGGCAAAGTGCTGGAGTATGGCAATGACTTTCTGATTGTCGTGGCCTGTGCTACCCCTCTGGTATTGGGTAGTATTGCTGCACCTTATCTGATGCGTAATCTGAATGCACCTCGTCTCGCCACAACCTTTATGGTGGTGGGCGCACTAATTAATATCCTGTTGGACTATATATTCATTGTCTTGTTGGAGATGGAGTTGGTGGGCGCTGCTCTGGCAACGGTCATTGCAGAAACTACTGCAATGGTATTGGCGCTGATTTATATTTTTAGTCGACGTAGTCCAGTGAGAGTACAGAGACGTCATTTTAAACCCCGCATAGACCTCAGTTGGAAGATTAGTAAAAATGGCTCATCAAGCCTGTTTATGTATCTCTATTTAGGGGCAACGATTGTCGCCTATAACTTTATGTTTATGAGATATGGGGGCGCTATTGAAGTAGCCGCTTATGCAGTGACTGGCTATTTGCTGACATTTTACTACCTGTTGTCTGAAGGGCTGGCCCATGGTATGCAGCCAATTGTCAGCCGTTTTTATGGTGAAAAGCAGATTGATTCGGCGAAGCAGGTGTTAACGTTGGCAATGAGGTTTAGTGTTGGGGGTGGGGTCTTTTTCACGATAGCTTTGCTGCTATTCCCCGCTTTATTTGCTGGTTTTTTTGCCGGTGATAATCAAGGTTTGCAGCAGGCCATTATTCATGCGATCCGTATCTCCTTATTTGTACTGTTTATTCAGGGTTTCTTTGTGGTTACGGAGGCATTTTTTCAGGCGATTGGAGAGGGTCATAAAGCATTGATAATTACGATTTGTAATATCCTGATTCAACTGCCGTTTTTATTTATTCTACCGCGTTATCTTGGAACTGATGGTATCTGGTTAGCTATGCCGCTTTCAGCCATATTCTTGATGGTACCGGTGCTGTTTTTGCTGATAAAACAGGTTAAACAGATGGATCGAGCCATTATTGGGTAAGCCTTTTCCTGACCGTTCTGTATTCAGGTACGGTCAGGAGTGATATTCAATACAGAATGTGCCTTTGCCTAATTGTTTAGCCTGATACATTGCTTTATCAGCTAACGATAGTAAGGTTTCAGGCTTGAGGAGATCGTCATTTAACGCAATAGCAATACCGATACTGGCACTAAGCCTGACAGGGGTCTGGTCGATATGGGTAACTTCAGATAGCCCTTGTAATAATCGCTGACTAATCGCCGACACGATGTGCTGAGGATTATCAGAATGGCTGAACAGAATGGTAAACTCATCTCCGGCGAGGCGTGCGGCCATGTCGTTTTGCCGTACCGATTTACAGATAATTTCGGCGACGGTTTGTAAAACCTTATCACCAAACTCATGGCCATAGCTGTCGTTGATCTCCTTAAAACCATCCAAATCCAGAAAGAACAGTGCCAGCCATGTATGTTGCTCAGGATCGAGCAACATATTATTTAAAGTATCAATAAACGACCTGCGGTTTGGCAAATTGGTCAGCATATCGTGGGATGCTTCAAAGATCAGAGTTTGTTGTAGCTGTTTTAGCTCAGTAATATCAAGGGAAAGAATATAGAACTCGCCCTGTTCACGATCTCTGTTGGGGATTAGCGTAGTTTGAACGTATTTAATGCCCTCTTTGGTAGGCAATGTATTTTCAAACGAAACTTTTTGTCCAGCAATGACCTTTTCAATGTAACGTTGAGCGGCCCGGAAACTGGTTTTACCAATAACGTCAGGCATATACATGCCGACAATATTTTTGGTCTGCAAGCCGAACCAGTCTTCGTAAGTTTTATTATTAAACGTATAGTGAAGTTGGTGATTAACGCAGCTGATTAAAGCAGGAACGTTATCCGTAATTTCTTTCAAACGCTCTTTTTCAATATTGAGTAAATTCTGGGTCTCAATTCGCTGTTCCACTTCTTCATTGACCAGATGCAACATTCTTTCCAGTTGCTCAGTACGATCTTTGACTCTGGTTTCCAATTCATCAGTCAGGTTTTTGAGTTCATTCTCAATGGACACCTTGTCGTTAATATCCACGATGATGGAAATAAAGTGATGAGGCATTCCCTGACTGTTTTTCATCATTGAAACCGTTAACAACACCCAGAAGATATGATTTTGTTTAGTAATATAACGTTTTTCGATGGTGTAAGTTTCTATCTTTCCATCTAACACATCTTGTAATAAATCGAGGTCGGTATTCAGGTCGTCAGGATAAGTTATCTCCTGAAAGGTCTTATTTAATAATTCAGGTTCCGGGTAACCTAGCAGTTCACAAAGTTTTGGATTTACCCGTAACCATTGTCCGGTTAAGGAGACATTCGCCATACCAACCGCAGCCTGATTGAACGTTTGAGCAAACATCGATTCAGTATTGCTCAGGCTATCTTCAACTTTGCGGGTATAGGTAGTTTCTTCCAGACTGTGGAAGTATTGTTCAACAATTTTGGCAAAGTCGCTCAGTTTCTGCTCATCATCGTGACTGAATTTATGCTTTTTAGAGTCAATGATACACAGAGTACCCAGCGCGATTCCCTGACGAGAGTGAATTTGGCAGCCGGCATAAAATACCAAATGAGGAGCTTCAACCACGGGGGGAATATGACAAAAGCGCGGGTCTTTACGCAAATCAGGAACGACAAATACCGAACGTTGCATAATAGCGTGGCTACATACTGAAATATCCCGTGGCGTTTCAGTCAGCGAAAGACCGAAGCATGATTTGAACCACTGTCTGTCACTATCAATCAGCGTGACCAGTGCGATAGGCACATTAAAAAAGTCTGCCACTAAACGTGTCACACGGTCTAACTGCTCTGAAGGCGGAGTATCCAGTATCTGAAGTGACTTTAATATTTCAATCCGTTGTTTTTCAGTATTGGGTAGCCGTACAGGAATCATTAGCGCGTTCTCATTGTTATATATACCTTTTAAAGTATAGACAATATTTGTGCTTTACAGGCAAGCGATTGAAATGATTCCTGTATTAATTCTCAGGAAAGTATGACCTGTTTCAGCAACATAAATATCAGCAGGCTGAGAATCACTGAAACCAGCGTATTACGAATAAACAGCGCCAGTAAAACAGAGATAACAGCACCAATAAAGTAAGGATTAAGAGGAAGTTCCCGAAATCCATGGTCGTCCAAAAAAATGATAGGGCCGCAAATAGCGGTTAAAATTGCCGGTATTGAAAACCCCAACAGCTTCTTGATAGTCGGACTTAGTTTGATCGGCAAACTGGGTTCTAAAAACAAGTAACGGTTTACAAACACCACCAGGGCGGTAGTAAAAATAACCAACCAGATCATTCTTTATCTCCCATAACCAGCGAAGTGATTAATCCGGCAAACATAGCGGTTACTCCAGAAATGATTAACGAACTGGGAACATGAAAATAACCCAGAACAATGGACAATATTAGTGCGGTAAATACACAAACGATGGTTGGGATGTTTTTAATCAACGGGACGACAATCACAATGAAGGTTGCCGCAATGGAAAAGTCTAATCCATAACTGCCCAGATTTTCTATCTGAGTCGCGGCTAATACGCCAGCCAATGTTGATAGTAGCCAAAATATATAGAAAAACAGTCCAACCCCAAGGGCATACCAGCGGTCAAATTCTGCTGCACTGTGCTTTCCAATCAAAGCAAACAGCTCATCGGTTAACAGAAAACCTAAAACCAGACGCCATCTTAACGGTAGAGGGGCAATACGGTCTCGTAGAGTCAGGCTGTAAAGCAGGTGCTGTGAAGAAATAAAGAAGGCCGAGATCATAATTGCCATAACTCCGGCACCGGCTTTTATCATTCCCATTGCCGCTAGTTGGGTGGCGCCAGCAAAGATAATGGCAGACATGCCAACACCTTCTGCGGGAGTCATGCCGCTCTCAATCGCCATTGAACCCGCCAAAATTCCCCAGGGTAATACCGCCAGACTTAACGGTAATATTGCAATACAACCTCTCAGAAAGCTGCTCCACCCTGTTGGATGCTTATTTTCTGATATTAATTCACTCATGATGATGCTGTTTATCCGTAAATATCACTTATTTCTTGTGTTGTTTTTATACCACAAACTGAAGATGACAATGATTCTATAAACTATTTTGGTTGCAGATTTTTGGTTACTGGCTCTTATTGTTGATTATTAGTCAATTATCTTATGAATTTATTGCGATTTTATTAATGAATAAAACAGGTACACTATCGCTATCAAAGTAGGGTACCCATCAGGCTATTTCCGGTTGGTGCAACATCACATTAATTAAGCGAAACGAAATTATGAGTAAAATTCTGATTATCAATGCAATGAAAAAATTCGCACACTCTAATGGTGAGCTGAATTTAACGCTGCATCATGCTGCTGCTGATTTTTTACGTCAGACTGGACATGAAGTGAAAGAAACCATTATCGATCACGGCTATGTTGTGGAAGATGAGATCGAGAAATACCTTTGGGCCGATACGGTGATTTACCAACAGCCAGGTTGGTGGATGGGTACACCATGGATTCTTAAAAAATATATTGATGAAGTGTTTACTGAAGGTCATGGTCGTTTATATGCCAGCGATGGGCGTTCTCGTTCAGACGCTTCGAAAAAGTATGGTTCAGGTGGTTTGATTCAGGGGAAAACCTATATGCTGTCAGTCACCTGGAATGCGCCACAGGAAGCGTTTGACGATCCGTCGCAATTTTTTGAAGGTGCCGGGGTTGATGGTGTCTATCTGCCGTTCCACAAAGCAAATCAGTTTTTAGGTATGAAACCACTACCTACATTCTTATGTGTCGATGTGATGAAACAGCCTGACGTAGAGAATAACCTTAAGCGTTTACGTGAACATCTGACCACAGTTTTTGGCTGATGTTGTATCGTGGTCTAAAAAACGGTCATCAATAGTGACCGTTTTTTTATATCAGGGGTAATATAACGATACGGTAGCACAAAGGAGCAGTGATGATGGTTCAGCAGGTCAAATCAGTGAAACAGGAATATTGGCGGTATGATGCATTACCCCATATCGAGCTGCGTTCGACTCATCAGAGCCATATTGGTTATAAAGCTCACTTACATCAAGCACTCTCTGTGGGTGCAATAGAACAGGGGAAGACTTGTGTTAATTACGCAGGGCGTGAATATATGGCCAGCGCTGGTGAGCTGGTACTGATTGAACCTGAGGCTGTACACAGCTGTAATCCGATAAACGGAGGAAGCCGCAGTTATCATATGCTTTATCTGGATACTGCATGGTGCCTGAAACGCCTCTCTTCTCTGTTATCACTTCCTGTAGAGCGCATTTACTGTAACAGCTTCGCCATTCGTGAACCGACGCTATTTGCACAATATTTGACGCTGGTTCATCAATTACAACAAGGGAATGTTGAGCAAATACCCGAGCTTCTCGATCGTTTTACGTTCACATTATTTAGCCGTTATTGTTCATCGGGTGCTTCCGGTGAGCCAGAACGTGAAGTGACGCTCTATATGCGTCAGAGATTGCTGGAAAATCTACTTGCTCCTCCCTCGTTATCTCAACTGGCTGAAGAACTCAGCCTACGGCCAGAAACATTAATTCGTATTTTCTTTCATGATGTTGGCATTACGCCAAAAGCTTTTGTGAATAATTTACGTATTGAATATGCCAAACAATTACTGCGGCAAGGGGAAGATATTGTTGATGTTGCGCAATCAACCGGATTCAGCGATCAGAGTCATTTCCATAAGCTTTTTGTCTCTAATACGGCAGCAACGCCAGGTCAGTATCAGCTGAGCCGATCAATTTCTGACAATCATTAGTGGGTTGCTATCGTTAGAGTCTTCCGTATCTATTTTTTCCGGAAGATAAAGCATGACAACGATGGCATATTGGCTACCAGAGGCGTTTCCATTATTGGTTTTGGCACACGGTGTTGCCCTGTTAAGCCCGGGGCCTGATTTTTTTCTTTTGACTGGTTATGCAGTGCGTTATCGATTGAAAGGAAGTGCGCTGATCTGTGTTGGTATTGCGCTAGGGAATGCGATTTACATTGCTGTAGCTATCGTGGGATGGAGCGGATTACGTCACTATACCTGGCTGTTTAGTACCATTGAAATAGTTGGTGCGTTCTACCTTATTTATCTGGGCATCATGTTATGGCGCAGTAAGCCAAGGGTATTGGCGATTGGTATTGAAGGTGCGGATTTGATATCGCCAGTTAAGCAACTGGCATTAGGATTAGCTTCTGCATTATTGAATCCTAAAAATGCCTTGTTTTATATGAGCCTGATGACGGTTATTCTCGGTAGTCAGGTGACGCTGGTTCAACAGATTAGTAGCGGTATCTGGATGTTTTTCGCCGTATTAGTCTGGGATTTATTGGTGGCCGTCGTAATTAGCTTGCCGCTGTTGCAGCAGCGGCTAAGTAACAGTATTCACTGGATTGAACGCACGGCGGGCGGTGTATTATTGATGATGGGTATTTGGTTGATAACGCAGGTTGCGATAGGCCGATAGCTTTTATTACGCCTGCATGAAGAAGCCGCATCATCTTAATTGAAGAGTTTCGAGGGCCGTATAAATGCAAAAGCAGACATTATCATGGTGTTGGTCACAACCGGGTAAACCTGATGAGTTAGAGCTTACTCATACTGCGATTCCCTATTTGGAAGACGATCAGGTATTGATTGCCAATAGTGTTACCGGATTAAATCCGGTGGACTGGAAATTTATTGAGCAACCTTTTGATTTATGGCAACGCGGCCATGTTCCAGGTGTTGATGGAATGGGGGTTATCATCGCGAAAGGTTCGCGGGTAAGTCATTTGCGTATTGGAATGCGGGTATGTTACCACACGAATTTGCGCACCAATGGTAGCTTTAGTCACCATACTGTGGTGTCAGCGAAAGCGGTTATTCCGGTTCCTGATGGCGTTAGTGATGAAGCTGCTGCTGCATTGCCTTGCCCCGGACTGACGGCGTGGCAAGCGATGAAAAAGGTGCCTGAACTCAAAGGAAAACGAGTGTTAGTTAGCGGGGCTGGTGGTGCAGTAGGTTCTATTCTTACCCAGTTGCTTATCCGTCAGGGAGCGTTAGTTTATGCAACAGCCAGTTCAATTAACCATGCCCGTTTGGGGCATTGGGGTGTAATTCAATCTTTTGATTATAAGGATGATGACTGGCGACAGCAGCTAAGGCAGCAGTTGGGTTCCCATGCACTACATGCAGCATTTGATTTAGTCAGTGGTGAGCATGCCGCTACGTTGGGTGCATTGTTGGGGTATTATGGTCATCTGGTTTGCGTACAGGATCGGCTTGAGCATTCTCCGGTAGGTTCATTTACGACCTGTATTTCTCTGCATGAAATTGCGTTAGGTGCGATGCATCAGCACGGTAGCGATACCCAATGGGCCGATTTGGTGGCTGCGGGGCAATCGCTTCTGGCTGATATTAGTCGTGGGGCGCTGGTATTACCTAAATTTCAGTTAGGAAGCTTTGAACAATTACCTGAAAGTCTGACCGAGCTGAAACGTAATGACAGAGCAATTAAATATTTGATTCAGAATTAGCATATTATGGAATTAATTTTTTTAGGTACCGGTGCCGGTACGCCAAGTAAAGAGCGAAATGTAAGTAGTCTGGTACTTAACTTGCTTAGTGAACGCAACAGCTTTTGGATGTTTGATTGTGGAGAGGGGACTCAGCATCAGATTTTGCACTCTTCCATAAGAATTGGTCGTTTAGAAAAAATTTTTATTACGCACCTGCATGGAGATCATATTTTTGGTCTGCCGGGGCTGCTAAGTAGCCGCTCAATGGCGGGTTCTCAGGATCCGTTAACACTATATGGCCCTCCTGGCATTAAAGCGTTTGTGGAGACGGCATTGAATCTCAGTGGTTCTTATTTGACTTATCCATTGGAGATTATAGAGATTCAACCGGGTAAGGTAATGGAGGATCAACAGTTTTGCGTCACTGCATTACCGTTGATGCACGGTATTGAAAGTTTTGGTTATCGAATCGAAGAGGCGGATAAACCGGGTACACTCAATGCTTCTCGCCTGTTGGCTGATGGCGTACCAGTTGGCCCTGTTTTTCAGCGTTTGAAAATGGGGGGGCAGGTTCAGTTGGATGATGGAAGAGTGATTAACGGTCAGGATTACCTTGGTCCAGCTCAAAAGGGGCGAGTGTTAGCCATATTTGGTGATACCTCTCCCTGTGATAATTCCTTAGTATTGGCCAAAGATGCCAATGTAATGGTTCATGAAACGACACTGGAAGCATCAATGGCCGAACAGGCCAATAGCCGGGGGCACTCTACAACTCAGCAAACGGCAGAGTTAGCAAAAGCGGCCGGAGCTAAACGTTTAATTATTACTCATTTCAGTGCTCGTTATGGTATGGAAGAGAGCCAGCGTTTACTGGTTGAATGCCAGGAAATATTCCCACAAACTGAGATGGCCAGTGACTTAGCGATATTCACACTTTAGTTAATTTATCCGGTATCTGTCATGAAGATACCGGATACGCTCAACCAGTAGAATATGTAATTGTTTTATTATTTATGACATATTAATGAACATGACTATATGAATAGGAGTGTTTATTGCTCTGGTCTAATGAGTGTTTTTAAGATCTTTAATTAATTTTTATAAATGCAATGCGTATCCAATTTGTTATTTATGAACTTTATTTAATATGCTTGTTTAGTAAAATAATGCTCAGATTAACAAATCTATAAAAATAATTTATTTTGTGGTTTATGATAGGTGAAAATATTTTATTAGTTGGTAATATTCTGCATTCTAATATAAATCAGAGAATGCTATGTACAGTAAATTGGTTGTGTCATTAGCTGAGCACCCCCAGTACTTTGATGATGTAATGGAGTGGTGTTATCGGGAATTCTGGGAAGGTCCCAGAACGGATAGTTTTGAGCTTAAAGAGTTTTTGAGTGAACATCTCAAGAAAAATAAAATTCCCTGTTCTTTAGTTGCATTATGTGACGGGAGGCCTGTAGGCTCTGTACACCTGATGGAACGAGAACATGATATTAATCCCTTTTTCCCTTGCCTGAGCGGCCTGTATGTTCTGCCCGGATATCGAAAGCTTGGTTTTGGTTCAATGTTGATTGAAAATGCATTAGAGCGGGCACGTATTAATGGTTTTTCGAATGTCTATTTGGCAGCAGATGAGAGTATTACTTATTATGTTTCTCGGGGCTGGACAGTGATCGCACCTGATGAACAAAGCGATCTCTATATTATTTCAAGACCAAGTCGTATGCCTTTCTTTCCGGCGAGTCCCAATATGCTACATTAATTTAATTAAATTATGACTAAATAATAGGCTGTTTATCTAATTTGGATGATATGGCTATTTTGTCGTTCATATTATTTCCAGACGGTTAGTGTTGTTAATAATATCAGGATGGAACTATCTGTTTAGATAAATTTCTTTATGATTAAAAACAATAGAGACGATAAGAGTTAAGATAATTGTTAATTATATTTAATTAATGTAATTCTGATGTATCACACAGATTGATACCATCATGATTGTCAACCGCTGGTCTTTAACATTATAATAAAAACACTGTTCCAATTTTTCTGAAACGAATACCAGCATAAGGTGGCAACCAAATGGCCGCGGATGATTTAGATAAACAACCAGACTCAGTCTCATCGGTACTGAAGGTTTTTGGTATATTGAATGCGTTAGGTGAAGAGCGTGAGATGGGTATCTCCGAGCTGGCTCAACAGGTAATGATGTCGAAAAGTACGGTATATCGTTTCCTGCAGACCATGAAGACATTAGGGTATGTTACGCAAGAGGGGGAGTCTGACAAATACTCTCTTACTTTGAAGCTATTTGAACTGGGTTCAAAGTCATTACAGAATGTTGATTTGATTCGTTATGCTAACGTTCAAATGCGCGAAATATCTAAACAAACTAAAGAAGCTATTCATCTTGGCGCTTTGGATGATGATGCTATTATTTATATTCATAAAATTGATTCTTTGTATAACCTGAGAATGTACTCACGTATTGGCCGTCGTAATCCAATTCATACTACAGCGATTGGTAAAGTACTGATGGCATGGAGCGATCCTCAGGAAGTTCAGGAAACGCTAAGTAAGATTACTTTTACTCGTAGTACCGATAATACCATTCTGTGTGCTGAAGATTTTATCTCTGTGTTAGAGCTGGCTAAACAGCAAGGCTATGCCGAAGATATTGAAGAACAAGAAGAAGGATTGCGTTGTATTGCAGTACCAGTATTTGATCGTTTTGGTATTGTTACCGTTGGTTTGAGTATCTCATTACCAACAATTCGTTTTTCTGAAGAGAATAAGCCTGAAATTATTAAGATGTTGCACGATGCTGCTCGTAATATTTCTTCGCAGATGGGATATCACGATTATCCATTTTAAGTTTTGGTAATAAGGGGCTCTGGCCCCTTTGTTATTGATATCAATCACACATTATTTTGCGAAACATTATCCACTTTCAAACGTATTAATTACTCTACGCAACAAAAGTCAGACGCCAGACAAAGTTTTTTGTCGTATATAAGTGTACATTTCAACCGGATTTTTGGAAAAATAACTTTATATCAATCGGATATTACTCTCTGACAGGATTCGGTTTATGAAATTGAAATGTGCAGTTATTGATGATTTTCAGAATGTCGCTTTATCTATGGCCGACTGGTCCCCATTGCGCGATCGAGTTGATGTATTTTCACTCTCTCAGCATATTTCTGATGAACAGGAACTGGTAGACAGAATTGGTGACTGTGAAATTGTTATCATCATGCGGGAACGTACACCGTTTACCAGGTCACTATTAGCAAAATTACCTAAACTGAAACTGTTGATAACTTCGGGTATGCGTAATGCCGCTATTGATGTGAAAGCGGCAACGGCTCAGGGAGTCACCGTTTGTGGAACGCCAAGCGGTTCTGAGCCACCGATGGAACTGACCTGGGCGCTGATTTTGGGGCTGGCTCGACATATCGTGCCCGAGAATAATGCATTTCGGCAAAATGGGCCATGGCAGAGTACCGTAGGCGTTACTCTCAGTGGTAAACGCCTTGGGCTACTGGGGTTAGGTAAAATTGGCGGGCGGGTCGCTCAGGTTGCCAAAGCATTTGGTATGGAAGTTTCAGCCTGGAGTCAGAATTTAACGGCTGAACGGGCGAGTGAGGTTGGTGTTGAATTAGCACCATCAAAAGAGGCTTTACTGGAAAACAGCGATTTTGTATCCATTCACTTGGTTTTGGGGGAGCGTTCCCGGGGATTAATCGGTGAATCTGAGCTGAATAGAATGAAGTCAAAAGCATTTCTGATCAATACTTCTCGGGCTGCAATTGTCGATCACAACGCGCTTATTGATGCTTTGAGTCATCAGCGTATTGCTGGTGCCGGGCTGGATGTGTTTGAAATAGAACCGTTACCGGAAGGCGATATTTTGCGAACCCTACCAAATGTACTGGCAACACCTCATTTAGGATATGTTTCTGACAGTAACTATCAGGGATATTTTCAGGGGGCGGTTGAAGATATTCTCGCTTATCTTGCGGAAAAACCGATTCGCCAATTGATTTAAGTTTAATTAAGCATTTTTCTACAAAACGCCCCATGATTTATTATGGGGCGTTTCTTTTTAACAACTGTCCATCCTTTTAGGATGCTTTTACAACGCTTTGATTTTCACGAATGCAGTTTTTAATCAAATAGTTAATTTTCAATTATTAGCCAGGGTCAAAAAAAGGGTGGTCTCTGTTACTCACTGATAGATGAAAGATTTGTGACTGGTGTATACTCGGGGCAGGCAATATTCTATTTAAGTTATGCAGAGTTGGAGGCTGAATGATAAATAATAATAAATCGGATGAAAAAGTGACAAAAGGCGCAATTATTACTCAGGAAATATTGGACACTTTAGCCGAACAATGTGCAGCAAAGTATGCTGCGGTAAAAGACCAGATTTCTCTTACCGATGAAATTAGTGATGAGACGTTACGTCTGATTGGGCCGACAACTAATGACATTGCCGAAATCTGTGTGATTAACGTCTATCAGGCTCGTTATTATTTGCTGAAGCTGATGGAGGAAGGACGAGTATTAAAGACCGGAGTGAAAAAAGGCTACCCATTACACTGGTGGTTGATTGGGGCCGATAAGTAATATGGTATTTTTTCTTTAAGGAAATTAACATCAGGGATGAATTAAGAGTACGAAGGTAGGCGCACAATTATTGTTTTCTGTTATCTGAAAGTATATTTATTTAATATCCACTCAGGTTTTTCTTATCTGTCTTCAATTGGTTAGTTTTATTTTTCCATGGTATGTTCACTAACTTTTATTGATTAACCTATTTTACTTAACCGCATGTTCGTGGTGGTAACGCAATCCATATCTATCTGGCTATAATCAGTTATTATCGATAAATATCTATCCATAAAGGGTGGCATTGATGTCCATCAGTCTATTCTCTGTTTTTATCACGCCCGCTATCGGGGCTTTATCCGGCATCCTGCTGAGTTCAATTGCTATGGCAACACAAATTTCTGATAACCGAATATTCGCTAAAAGCGGCGATGTGATTCAGGTGCGCCTCGATGAGCTACATCCGACACAGATTGCCGTGGGTAAGTTGCAGATTGCCGGTGATTTAGATGACTATGCGAGAAAGCCTGAAAAGCTATTTGCCGATCTGTGTAAAGTTCAGGGAGCGGGTAAGCTGGAACAGTATAATCAATCCTCCTCACCAAAGGATCCCTTGTCATATCGTTGTTTGTTAACCCCAGGAACCGATAAATCGGCAATGAATACTGTTGATATTGGCCCAGGTGGAAAAATTTATCTGACCGATGGGCATCATGCTTTTAATAGCTTTTGGGAAACCAGCGGTGGTGATATCAGTTTAAGTGTACTGGTGGGGGAAAACTTAAGTCATGATACTAAAGGAAACCCTGTTACTCAGCTTCAATTTGAACAGAAGATGGCCGCGCTAAAACATTTTTTACCCATTGACGCGAAAGGTCATCCTGTGGCGTTTTCACAATTACCATCATCACTTGGATTGAAACTATTTCAGGACGATCCCTGGCGTTCAATGCTCTACTATTTAAGGGGCATCTCTTATGATAAGTCGGATAGCAATTTGAATCCGAAAACCGGCAAACCTTATCCGGAAGTCCCATTTTTGGAGTTTTATTGGGGACAGTATTTAAATAGTAAAATGAATTTAAGTCAGTACTCACTATCAGAACTGGATGGATACATTAATGCATTGAAAGATGCGGCTCAAATAATGACCGAATTACCGCCAGAACAGTTAGTAGGAGATTCTGGAAAGAGTGCGGCTGAGTTGGGCAAGCTGGATAAGGTACATAAGAAAAAACTGAAGAAGCTGGCAGAACCAGACTCTAAACTGGCGAAGGCTCTGACTTATCAGATGTCTCATCAACAATAATCTCTGGTCTATCTGGTTCGGTGTAACCAGGCATGGCTCCACTCTTCGGGATTACCTGGATAATCAAGGGATAATGCCTGATTAAGAGCATATAGCGTAGGTGAGGGTAAGTCCCCCGGTTCTTGTAACTCTTCAGAACTAAGAACCTGTGACGGAGAACCATCATTTACAATTTTCCCACCGGACAAATGTATGACACGGGAATAGTGACGAGCAACAAAATCCAGGTCGTGGCTGATCGTTAGAATAGTGGTTCCGGACTGTTTGCAAGCGGCTAGCCACCTCTCAAATACGCTGAGCCAGTGGGCATCAAAATCACGGCTTGGTTCGTCTAATAGCAATAATGGCGGTGATAAAGCGGCCAGGCAGGCAACGGCAACCATTCTTCGCTGACCGGCATGGAGATCTAACGGATGTTTGTCTGCCAGCTCGGTAAGTTCACACTGTATCAACGCTTGTTTTGTGTATTGCTCTATTTGTTCTTGAGTCAGCTTACGTTGTTTTAAGCCAAAGGTGATTTCATCTTTGACACTGCTATGAAATATCTGCTTTTCGGCTTCCTGAAACAGAATGCCAATACTCATGGCTCTCTGTTGGGCTTTTTGCTGTGAAAGGTCTAAGCCGTTTAATGTAATCAGACCTTCATCTGCTTTTAGTAAACCGGCTGCCAGACGTAATAGCGTTGATTTTCCTGCACCATTATCGCCAACCAGAGCGACATGCTCTCCCTGATTCAAATTTAAGCTGAGGTTATTCAGACAATATGCTGATGCCTTTGGCCAACGGAACGAGACATTATTAAAGGTCAGCATACTGCTCCTTAAATGCACTGATAAGTTCACTTTCTGTGCGAGGGAACTCGCCTGACCAGGCATGATGAGTTGAAAGTAATTGAACGACTTGCCAGGCATCGGGGGCATTAATCTGAGTCATCGCTATTTGAAAAACTTGTGAGATAGAGCCCTGGATCAGCGTTTGGCCATGTTTAAGCACTAAAGCCTGAAAACAATATTTTGCAGCGGGTAAAAACGCTCGCTCAAACAAAATAATTTTGCACCCGTAATGTAGGGCATAACTTCTGAGTTCTGATAGCAACTGAGCTGTGGCCTTGGGGGTTAATCGGCTGAAGGCTTCATCCAGCAATAGTAATTTAGGTCGCATTGCTAAAGCGCAAGCCAGAACTACTCGTTGAGCCTCTCCGCCCGAAAGCGTTGATGGATGCCTTGTACGTAGATGTTGGCTATGGGTAATGTTTAATGCTTCATTAATGCGTCTCAGAATTTCATCGGGCGGTAGAGCTAAATTCTCAGGTCCAAATGCAATCTCTTCTTCAACGCTGAATGTACAACCCGAAAGTTGGAGCAGTGGTGACTGTTGAATTAATTGTGTCTGTGCGGCATGTGTTGATAATGGGGTTTGCCCGATATCTTGGCCAAATATTTGTAGCGTGCCGTTCAGGTTGCCGGTTAGTTGTTCCGGGAACCATCCTGCCAGTAGTTGGGCCAGCAAACTTTTCCCGCTGCCGTTACCGCCATAGATAACAAAAAAGGGATCGTCTGGTAATGTAAAGCTCAGTGGGCCTAGCAGAGGTTTGTCTTCTCCACGTGGAGTAAAAGTGACATCTTTTAAGGTAACCACCAGAAATACCCCCCAATTTGAATAAAACAGAGTAGAAGTAAAGCGTAGCGGATTATCTGCTGTAGCCGACTGTCTGGCGGTGCCCACAATGTTGTTCGATGAGCATTCGTTCTGAAAGCTTTCATATCCAGTGCTGCACCGCGAATTGCCAGTTCATTAATTGCATTACTGGTTAATGGTAGCAGCAGGGCTGGAATGGCTTTCAATCGTTGATGCCAATTGCCATCCAGAGGAATTCCCCGGGCTAATTGCGCATCTCTTATGGTGTGTAACTGTTGGCGTAATTGTTCAACGATAAGTAATGGCCCTGCTAAAACATAAGCGAAGCTGATGGGTAACCGGCTGGAAAATAGTGCTCGTACAAACTGGCGAGTGGGAACTTTTTCTAACCAGATTTGGGCGCTACTGATAATTGCTAATAGTTTTAACCAGAGCGCTGTAGCCATTGGCATTCTTTGCTGGTTCAGAGGTGTTCCATTTAGCCAGTGTGCCAACCAGCCGCTGTGCACCAGCCATAATCCTAACCCCATAGGAACCATAAACCATACCACATAGCGCCAGCGGTGGCGGGTATCTGGCAATATCAAAAGCAGGGCAAACAGACTTGCACTGCAAATTAATAAGGTATACCCCAACGGTAAAAGTAGAGTCGTCAGGGCTAACCATCCCCATAACATTAATGAGGTAAATGGGTGCATATCAGCGAACTGCTGCCATATTAGGGAAGCTGTTATGTGTTCTTTGCGGTAGTCCCCTGACTAATAACCAGGCAATGATGGCGGTCAGAATTTTATCAACCAGATTTACACCAATGACCGTAATAGCAACTGACTCAACTAAGTTTTGTCCTACGGCATTGATATAAGCGACAAAGAAATCGGCACCACTACCGGTAGCGCCACCAAACAGGTAAGTACGAATAGGTACTGCAATTAGTGTTAACGCCAATGTAATAACGATACCCGAAACGATAACTTTAGGTAATGAGCGAAACCAGCCAATGCGAGCCATAATGCCGCATACCAGGCCAATCACCATGGCAACAGGAGCAAAGGCCGCAGCAATCGGACCGGAAATTAATCCCCAAAGCAAATTAGTCAATAATCCAGTAAACATCGCAGCCCAGGGGCCAGCTAAAAGTGCGCAAAGCATTGTGCCTATTGAATCAAGGAAGATAGGCAACTTGAGCATGGAAACAATTTGTCCACCAATCATATTGATTGCAATAGACATAACCATAAGAACCAGGGTACGGCTGGAAACGGCATTACTTGCCATGAAAACCTCGATGATGAATTAAATCGAAAATTATAGGTATTATTACCGGTTATTAATAACCAGTTCTTCATAACCGGAATATGAACAAGGCTGACGGCTGAAACGTAATTGCTCCAACTCTCCCAGAACTAATTCCAGTGTGGTTCTTACCGTACATCCAGGCATGACATGACCGCCAGTAACTTTTCCCATCCGATCGGAAACCGATAAATGTAGATGTTCCCCCTGTTGTTCAAGGGTGCCTATCAGCGAAACAACTTCAAATTTACCACTGAATAGTGTTGTGTCGGACTCTCCGGCAAAGCGCAGTGCTACATCCGTCAGGCTTCCCACACATCCGGCAATAAAAGCGGCCTGCAGATTTTGTTCAACAATAAATGTTTTTAGCGTGCTTAATAACTCTTGGCCGGGGTAGAGGCGTAAAGCAAAAAAGCGTGCATTCGAGTAGGAGCTAATTTGATGATTCATAAAGCATTCACCTGGTGTCTCACCTGTGTTAGTGATGGCTAACATACTTCAGTTTTCTGGAAACGAACATATGATAGCGTTATCTGTAAAAGATAGAAGAGATGAAGCAAGAAATCACCAGATCCGGGCAGTTGATATACTGAGGCTGCGGAAAGTTTGCCAGATAGGCAGAAATCTTCGATGTAAAAAAGTAAACAAGAAGCAAAACAGTGGTAGAACCCAAATGGTTACAAGCTGAAATCCATAAAAGTAAATTTGCAGTATCTACTTTTATTCTGTCCCTCTGCCTGAATTGCGTTACTATCGAAGCAATAACAAAGAGAGTTACTCTTTTAGGCCAAATAACTCAAGCATAAGAGATTCAATATGGAAAACCTTGTTTGCTACAAACAGCTGCCCCGTTGGAACAGCGAAACCTTGCCAGCCATGTTCAGGGAAAAACATAATACTCAACAAGGAACCTGGGCAAAATTGACGTTGTTTAAAGGCGAGATGACATTTGCTTTTTTAACGGGTGATGGTGAAGTTATTCGTAACGAGCAATTTTCTGTACAGCGCCAACCTGGACTGATTCAGCCACAGGAGTGGCACAAGATTGTTAGCTGTTCACCGGATATCGAATGTCAGTTGGATTTCTACTGTCAGCCAGAAGACTATACCAATAAGAAGTATGGCATGACGAAAACACATTCTGAAGTGCTTAATGCGACGCGTTACGTTACACCTTGTAAGGTACTGGATTTAGGATGTGGCTCAGGCAGAAATTCCCTCTACTTAAATAAGCTTGGCTTTGATGTCAGGGCATTAGATAAAAACGAGCAGAGTATCGGAGCGCTTCAGGAGATTATTCATTCTGAATCATTAAGCGGTATTCAGGCTGATGTTTTCAATATCAATGAGCAGAAGATTGATGATGTATATGGTTTTATTCTGTCTACCGTCGTATTTATGTTTTTAGAGCGAGAAAGAGTACCTGCCATTATTAAAAATATGCAGGATAAGACTGAAAGTAATGGTTACAACCTGATTGTTTCTGCCATGTCGACGGAAGACTACCCTTGCTCAGTACCATTTTCATTCACCTTTTGTCAGGGAGAATTGAAAGATTATTATCAAGATTGGGAAATTATTAAATACAACGAAGATGTAGGAGAACTGCATAAGACCGATAATGACGGCAATCGTATTAAGCTGCGTTTTGCGACACTATTGGCGAAGAAAATTGCCTGATTTTTCATCACACCATCTGCTTTTTACTTCGGGCACGAATAAAAAGAATAGGGTAAGCTGAGTGGTAACTCGATACAGGGCCATGATTCATGTAAATGTGGCAGAGGATGCTTAAAGCTGCCTGTAGTTTTTTGTTAGAATCATTCAGATTCTCAATATGATATGGGGGAAACATGCGGGTTAAATTGTGTTTAAGCCTTGCGGCGGCATTAATGTTGGTAGGTTGTTCCAGTACAAATACGTTAAGCGGTGCTGGTCAGCAAGTCAGAATTGTTGATGAGCAGCCAGGTGCTGCATGTCAGTTATTAGGCTCAGCAGAAGGAAGTCAGAGTAACTGGTTGTCTGGTGCCAATAGCGAATATGATTCAGTGGCCAGTGCAACCAATGATCTGCGTAATAAAGCGGCAGCCATGGGTGGAAATGTTATTTATGGCATCACGGGGCAAGGACAAAGCTTCTTATCTGAATTTGTTCCACTGGACAGTAAAGTCAGTGGGCAGGTTTATCGTTGTCCAAACTGATTTGCTGGTGATTTCAGCTCCGGCGTATACCGGAGCTGAAGTTGTTTAGCTTATGAGTATTTTCTTATATTGTTCAGCCATAACGTCAGATGATAAATTTCTATTAAAATCATCAATAATTGCGTCAGGATGAATACCAAGACTTTCGTTAATCAGGTGGGAGAAAGCGGGAGTATCATTGAAATCACATATGCTACCAAATGCTTTGCTCAGTGAAATAACCTCCTGATGCGGTGGTATTTTCGAAAGAAGACAAGGAATACCCACCGATAGGGCTTCCAGAACGGCCATCGGCAGGCCTTCAAATTTGGAGTTTGATACAAAAATATCACTGTTAGCTAAGATGTCTGCGATATCATTTCTCTGACCGTAAAAAATCACTCTGCGATCGGAATAAATTAGCGAGTCACTTAAAGGCCCTGAACCTACAATACTCAATTCAACATCCTGACGTTCAATTTTTATAAACGAATCAATAAGCTCCCTAACGCCTTTCCTGTCATTAAGTACGCCAACATAAACTAACTTAATTTTATCACCGTCAATATGACTACTTTTAATCTTCGGCACTGAAGGTGATACACCATTTCTTATGGCGATTGTATTCAGATGATATTGGTGCTTAACGTAGTGACCAACACTTTCTGATACACAAATAACATTCATTTTTTTCAGAGCACGAACGTGCAGAAATGTCATCAAAGATGACTTATAGCCATATGTGTAGCGATAATCCGGTCCGATATAATTATGCAAAATAGAATATATCTTGCTGGATAATTTCTTATGAACCAGTGAAATCGAGATGTCAGCTCTTATTCCTTGAGAGATAACAGTATGGTAGTCATTTTCAGTTATAAACTGATAAAGCTTATTTTTCAGAACGAAGTAGTTGTGGCTATTATCATTAAGTGAATAAACGGGTAAGCCAAGTTGTTTAAAATCATTACTACGTGAACTATTAATATCTAATGGGGAAAGAGATAAAATTTCAACGTTGAATGATTCCCTGAATATATTGGATGAGACTAATTCATAAAGCTGATTAGTCGGTCCACCTCGTTGTAATGACGAAGTAATAAATAGTATTTTATTAATCAAACTGCGCTTTCCATTCATTGATTGCTGAAAATGGTATTGTTAGCTGAAGTTCAACGTGCTGATTAAAAATATCAACATACTCCGAAACAGTTAAGTTTCGGGGAATTACTGTCAAATTAAAATCTTTTCTTTTTTCTTCGGCACGGTTATCGACGGAGATAATAATGCTTCTTCTCATTTTCTGTAGTGCACGGATCCCTGCATGCAAGCGAGTACCAATATAGTCCAAAGAAAGAGAGCTTAATAATATTTTATCAAAATCAGACAAATTTGCTGGTATAACTTTTATTCCATCTAAATGTCGACCAAATGTTTTAAAATATTCATAGTCTTGTGAACCTTGTACCCAGAAATAGACATCCTGATAACTCTCTTTCAAAGCCTGAATAAGCGTTAAATCTTTATCATAATCCTGGCGATAGTCTGTGAGTGTGAAAACGACATTTTCCGCTTTTGAGGTTGGTATTTGAGCACAATGTTGTTCAGTGAGATCCCACATAGTAGGGCAAGAAGTATTGATAACATTTTTTACCCCTGCCTTTTTGAGTTGACTTTCGGTATAAGAGTCACGGACGGAGTGGAGATGGTTGGCTGATAGCATTCTTCTTAATAACAGTGAAGTATAAGTATCAGGATGTTGTTGATAGTTACCCCAGCCAACCCCCAAAGTGATCACTTTTTTCATTAATAAAGAGTTTATTAGTCCTATATTCCACTGGCGATGTATAAGCATTGATGAATTTAGACAGTTAGTACCACAAAGAAAATTAAGACTAATCTCTTTTTGCCTTTTGAAACCAACCCGAGTAATTCTTTCATGTGTCGGGAAATGTATTTTTTGTGATAAAGGAAACGTGGACTCAAGACGTTTTATGGCTGAGTCCATAATAATAAAGTCACCGACATTCATTGAGCAAATGCTGGTGTCTAAAATGCCTATTTTATTGGTCAGATTGTCTTGTAGCACAAGTAAAGTCCCTATTTTTGTAAAAGAAGTAGATGTAAAATACTGAACATACAAGACCGTTAATAAGTATTAAGTATGCCAGGAAATTAGATGAATTTTTATCTAATAATAGTGAAGATAAAGCTGTAATTGCTAATGCAATAAAGTTGGAAATAAAAACTTTAAAGTGAAATCGTTTTATTTTTAAATAAAACGATTCGAATTTAAATAAACCAATAATGGGCTGATGCAAACATAATATTAATAAGATGTTGAGATTAACTATGTCTTCAGAAATGAAAATGTAATAACCGAAAAACAATAAAGTCATAAGTATGATAGAAATAATGAGACTATTCTTATAATAAGAAATTCTTATTTCTGATATCTTTTCTATTGCATTAATAATGAAGAGTTCCCGTAACTGAGGCATAAGCTTATTTTCTATTGCTGAAAAATAGATGGCCATAATACCTGCGAGACTAAGACATAATCGAGTTGTTACGATACTTTCATCTGCCACAGTATGGCCAAAGTAAATGAATAAGCCTTGAGTTGCCAGCCAAAAACATATCATAGAGCTCATAGACCACTTTCCGAGTGACCAATAGTTGATAAGTTTCTTTTGCCAGGAGCTATGATGAGTTACTAAAGAGCTCAGGTAAAAATCTCTGGTTAATAGCAAAATAGCACAGATGAATAAAGCCAGGAAAATAACTAATACACTAAGATAAAAAGTATAATTTTGTACGTTATTAATAAAAAGAATAAAGTAACTTATTGCTGTAAGAATGCAAAGAAAGCTTGTCATCATAGCAGCAAGTGACTCTTTATGAATAACATAGAGAGCCCTTCTTAAAAAATCATAAAATGGATAAAGTGTACCTAATGAAAATATTATTAAAACATCTGTAATACTTTCATTTTCAATATAATGAAATAGTGAAAGTATTGTACTTATCAATGTCGATACGATTAATGTTAACTTAATACTGAAGTTAAAATATTCATTTTGATGTTCTCCCTTTACACAAAAGATCCAAAATGGTGAAATAATAAGTGCAACAACCAGAACAAGTGAAAATGAAGATAATGAACTGATAATAATATATTTTACAGCTTGCTCAGTAACTAAGAATTTTGAAATAAAAAGAATAGTACCTACATTCAATAACGCGAATGCAAATTGGTCAATGTATTTATACATCGTATAAAGATGTTTTCTGATAAAATTCATCATTTCCTGATAGTCAGATAAAACAGAGTTAATTTAACGAAATCGTTTATATAGATAACCAAATAATGATGCGGGAAATAATCTCAAAATGAAATGAGATAATGTATAAAAAGAATCTTGTAATCCTAAACGTCTAAATCTGAATTGATATTTTACTCTGAGCTTCAATTCACTTAAAGCTTTATCAAAACCTCTTCTACGAAGTACAGTATTATTAGATTGTCGATAGTAAATTAACCCGGTATCAATATTTCCGAATCGAAATCCTTTACTGAGCAATAAGAACCAAAAAGCCAGATCTTCTGTCATAAAAGTATCTGTTGGATATCGCATGCCTGATTCAAAGACTGAACGTTTAAAAATTACGGTTGGATGCACAAATGGGCATCGATTAAATATTTTGTCAGATAGTTCTTCATGAGAAGAAAGAACCTTTTTGTAATTTTTAGAAAAATCAGAACCAAATTCATAACAACCACCACCAGAGACATCTATTTCAGGATGCTGCTCCATATAGGAGTATTGCAACGAAAATCTGTCTGCTACTGCGATATCATCGGAATCCATTCTTACAACATATTTTGCAGATGATTTTTCCAAAACCACAGCGATAAGATCGTTGAGTGTCATTGCTAACCCCATGTTCTTTTCCCTGCTACAAAAGGTTATTTTTGATTTATATTGGGTAATAAAATTATCGACAATGTTCTGAAGTTCACTTGGTATTGTGCCATCAGAGTAAAGAAATAAATGCCATGATGTATATGTCTGTTGCAATATGCTGTCCAGACATTCATTTAGGTACGATTCATTATCTTTTCCGTATAATGACATGATTATTGCAATATCATGACGTTCCATTCATCCATCCTCCTGATGAAATTTTTCTTTGCTAAACTGTCACTGTAGAAGACTATGAGAATATTATATTTGAATATGGACCAAGAACTTGTTTGATCTCTAGATTCAAACATAGGATTAGGGCATAAATAATAGAAAATAATATCATCATTGCCATTCTCTTTGAGGTGTCTTTTTGTGAAAGTAAAATTTGAACTATTAATATAGGTTCTATCATACTAAATATACTGGCAATTCTTGATGCAAAGACGGCTAAAGAAGAAAATGCAATTAAGAAGAATAGGGACAAGACATATGATGAAATTAAAATCTTAATCTTTGAATTTGTAATTTTAACAATATCATTCCAATATATAAAAACGATAAACATAAATATAAACTGTTTTATCGTTGTTGGATTAAATAGATCCAGTGAGTACACATACCCGGCGCTATCTAAAACATATTTTTGAATCTGGGCTGAGTTGGATAAATATATTGATGCATAAGATATAAGGATATTGGAAACATTACCTAGTGACATGACTATAGCAAGAAAAATAATAGCTATAGCCCGTTTTCTAGTGTTGATAACTTTACTAAAC
Organism: Limnobaculum allomyrinae; assembly: GCF_016649425.1. Classification (GTDB taxonomy): domain Bacteria; phylum Pseudomonadota; class Gammaproteobacteria; order Enterobacterales; family Enterobacteriaceae; genus Limnobaculum; species Limnobaculum allomyrinae. The sequence continues at coordinate 33,780 of NZ_JADRCR010000014.1, read as the reverse complement.
GGAATAATAATAATCGCTGCTAATGTTGATATATGAAAAAAGGACGATATTATTACAAGTAAGTAGAATAAATTATTTCTTTTATTATATAAAAAATAAAATCCAAGAAGAACTATTGCATAGGCTATGCCAGCGCGAATTTGAGTCATTTCTCTATAAAGATAGATATGACTAAAATATATTAATATACAAAATGAATAGAATCTTGAGAATTTATAATATGAAATAGAAATCAATAAAACAGATATTGCGGTTATAGAAGTAAAAATAAAATTCACATTTTCAGAAAACATCTTTAAAAATGAAACCAATAATGTAAATCCTGGTTCCATTGTAGAGCCTTTTATTTCATCAAATTTTATTTTAAATAATTCAGGTGTATTTCTTATAAAGGCTATATAGTTATAATCATCAGCGCCGACTCCTTTTCCTCGCATTCCTGATATTATTACAATAAAAAACAAAGTTATTATTACTATATTTAAAAGGTAGAGATTCCCTTTTTCATCACTTTCTTTCAATTTGCATTGAGCAAAAGAAATAAAAAAAAGAAGAAGGAATATTACGTAAAATATAAGTGTGTTATTCATATGGGAAGCTATAATTTATAGCGCTTACGTATAATCTTTAATTTCATTTTCAATATTATAAATAGTCTTTATATGTATTGTATTCATAACTATTTGAGCTTTTTCTTTCAAGGCCATTAAAGATGGCACCTTTTATTTTTATTCCATATTGCTCTAATCTTCTGATTGATGTTTTTAGATCTTTTAATGTTGTTTTTTGGAATCGGGTTACTAGCATTGATGTTCCTGCATACTTACCGACTATGCTGGCATCCGCAACAGCCAGAACTGGTGGTGTATCAATAATAATTAAATCATAGTTTTCATTTGCCCAAACAAGTAATTTGTTTAATTTCTCATTAAACAATAATTCTGATGAGTTTGATGGAGCCTCACCTCGGGAAATAAAATCTAAGCCATTGATTTTTATACTCTGAATGGCATCAGTAATTGATATTTGACCGGATAATAATTCCGAGAGCCCATTTTTTTCTCTTCCTTCTAATATGTAGTGAGCTTCACCTCGTCTCATATCACTATCAATAAAAAGAATTTTTTTCCCTGATTGGGCCATTACGGCAGCAAGATTGCAGCTAATAAACGTTTTTCCAACTTCTGGAGTGGCACTGGTAAACATTAATATTTTGTTAGATGCTTCAAACAAAGCAAAATGTAATCCTGCCTGCAAATTTCTTATGGCTTCTACAGAAATATCCGTTGGATTATCAGTAACAAGCAAACTATTAGAACGCGGTTTTTTAGTACCTCGTTTCTTTAAAGTATTATTTTGGTTAATTAACCAAGTGGATACTGGTACAGTTGCATACACATTTATACCAAGGTCTTCTATGGTTTCTGTACTTTCAATACCTTGATTTAAAAATACTCGAGTTACAATAATACAGAATGAAACTAACATACCAAGCAATATAGAGGCTAATATTATTAAAACCTTCTTAGGTGCTATAGCTTTCGGTTGTGTTACTGCGGAATCTATGATTCTAACATTCCCGACTGTACTTGCTTTATTGATGCTTAATTCTTGCTGTTTGTTTAATAAGAGCATATAAACATCTTGTCCGGATTGTACATCTTGTGTCAGGCGTAAGATTTCTTGTTGCGTTTTAGGCATATCACTAATACGCTTATTCAGAATTTCTTTTTCCTTCTTTAATGTTGTTCTTTTTTCAAGTAATGCTCTATATGATGGGTGATCTTTTGTATATAACTTGGATATTTCAGCCTCATTTAACGTTAATTCTTTGAGTTGAGACTCTACAGAAACTATAGCATCCAGTGTAGATTTTGCTTCTAGGGGAAGATCTATTGAAACATTCTCCTGCCGGACTTTATTTAAATTATTTTCAGCCTCATCTAAATTAGCTTTAACCACAGAGATCTGACTGTTGAGAAAATCCAGGCTTTTAGCTGCTTCTTCTGATTTTCTAACAATATTTTGGCTTAAATAGTTATATGTAATGCTATTAAGTTCTTCTGATATTTTATTTTGATCCTCGCCTTCTAATGTTAATTGAAGAATACCGTTATCTTTGGTTTTATCAAAAACATCATATCTTTCAGATAAACTATTAATCGCCGAAAGCTCTGATAGTTTTTTTATTTCAAATTTAGCATTAGGTTCTGATTTGATACTATTTACAAGGATGGTGAATCCTGATTTATTGATTAAATCTCCTACGCGGCCTTCAATTTTCAGATCGTCAATATTGATTTCGTAACTATTTTCTGAAATTACTTTTAGTATGAATTCTTTATTTATCCATTCATCTGGTACTTCTAATTGAGTAATTGATATCTTATTTTTCTTTATATTAAATAGTTGAGAAAACTTTTTTCCAATACCCAAGAAATATTGGGGTTTAACTAAAATGTCTAAATTTAAATCTCTTACGGTTTTTCCCAAAATCATTCTTGATTTTAGCACTTCAATTTCTGGTGCTGATGAGGATTTATTATCTGGTAACATTTCAGATAATTTTCCAAGCATATTTGATGAAGATCTTTGTTCAATCTGAACTAATGCGTCTGCTTTATAAATAGGGGTTGCGGTAAAGGCGTAGAGTGTTCCACATACAGCAAATATTAATAAGGTTATAAAAATTAACCATTTATAGTCTAAAGCAATACCTAATAAGTAGGTTAAATCAACCTCATTATTTGTTATTCGTTTTTCATTTGAGAGTTCATGTTTTTCTGTCATGCTCATTTAATCTCTTGCTTTTATTTTAATTAGTTTTGTAAAACACTTACCCATCGTTTGGCAGAGTTTTCCAATTGTTGATAAACCAATTCAAATAGCTCTTTGCTTTTTCGATATGGATCTGCAATTTCTTGTTGATTAAACCAGTGGCCGAATAACAATGTTTTCCCCCTTATTTCCGGGGCTAACTTTGTTATCATTTCAATATGCCTTTTCTCCATTACAAGAATGAGGTCATATTGCCTGGACATCTGTATCGTGAACGGTTTTGATTTATGGCCTTCCAGCGATATACCATGCTTTGTTGCAATTTCGATTGCGGTATTGTCTGCTGGAGCATCGTTTGGTGCACCTAACCCCGCAGAGTGAACAATCTTATGAGGTAGATAGGTTTGTAGAAGTCGTTCGCCAATCGGCGAGCGGCAGATATTCCCCATACACACGACCAGAATAGAATTGAATTCTAGTTCGGCCATTGTTTTATCCAGCGAGTTGTTTCTGTCATGCTATTGATACTGGTGATTGTTGGGGCTAACTGACTAATAACTCTATTCCATCTGGCAATTGGCGCTGTTGTGACATAGACAATGTCATAGGGTTGTAACTGAAACTCAGTTCCTAACACTAACGCTGATGCATCTTTTGCATTTAGTTGATATATATTGGCTAATTTTTTTGATGTGCCAGCATTTTTAGTAGCGTCATTTGTTTCTAGTGGGCTAAATTGTAATGAGTCTTCATCGTTAACTTTTCCAGTAACAGTACTCATGTCGTTATTACCTTCGATATTGTTATTACGAATGGAGCGGATGACGAAAATGCCGCTGGCATCGCTCATGCTCTGATCTATTCCATCCGCATTACCGAGAGCTTCAGTTAATGTCATGCCACTGCGATCCATGCGTAATGTGCTTTGTTTCTTAACTTCCCCCATAACAAAGACTTTCAAATCGTCGTTACGAGGAACATACAAAATGTCACCATCATGCAATAAACGGTTTTGAGTTAGGTCGCCATGCTGCATTAAGGCATTTAGTGATATAGGATATTTATTACCGTTGCGCGTAAGTATTGCATTGTTCCAGTTAGCGTTTTCTGTAAGACCACCAGCCTGATTGAGTGCATCGATAATCGTTAGAGGGATATTGGTAATAGGTTGTTGACCTGATTTAGCGACTTCTCCTGTTACATAGGCTTTCTGAGCTCTAAACGCCGCTATGCTTACATCAACTTGAGGTGACTCAATATATTGTGAAAGTTGTTTTGTGATATCAGCACGAACCTGTGCCATTGTTTTATCCTTAACCGATAATTTTCCGATATAAGGATAGAAAATAGTACCATCGGACTGAACCCAGTTTCCTGTATCGCTGGCGCTTCGGTATTGGCCTGCGGGCGTCGTTAACTCAGGGTGATCCCATACAGTAACCATGAGGACATCACCAATACCGATGTGATATTGATAGCTTTGCAGTTCATTTTCTAATTGCGGATTAGATTGAGCAACAGCGGGATGAATGCGAACTTCATCAATTAACTGTGGCGTAATGCTATAGACATTAACCATTTGGTTAATATCAAAATTTTCATCTTCCTGTTCCTGAACCGTCTTATTTGAAATCGAAAGATGACTACCGGGTTCCAGGGTACAGCCGCTTAAAAGGGTCAGAGTTATTAGTGATGGAATTAATATTGATGTTTTCATTTTATTTACTGCCATAAAGTTGGAGCCAACATCAGAAATACGCTGGCAATCTGATAATTTACTATCGCCCGATTGTAGGTAAGTACATTGCTATTTAAATGAGATAGAAAGCTAATGTCACCTTATTGAAATTACTTCATATATTCATTTAGTTAGTATTATTATTTGAAACCTGTGGTTCTTTTTTTGTCCGCTGTTTAGGACTTGTTAATTGGAGTTTTCTCATTAAATTGAAATAGATGAAAAATACACTCAGAAACAAGAGGAGAGAGGTTATCTCTTTGATTTTAAATTGTTCTAATATGATACCTAATAAGGCAAGGAGTAAAGCGATAGTCACTATGATAAGAAGTGCCTGATGCGGACTTATTCCTTGATCCATTAGAATATGATGTAAATGCCCACGGTCTGGTTTAAAAGGGCTATTTCCCTGCAGAATACGGTTAAGCATCACAGTAACCATGTCCATTAAAGGAATGGCTATTAGCCATAGGCCCGTTACTGCAGCGATAACAGCATTATTACCTTGGGTTGCTAATAATAATAACCAAAGAATAGTAAAGCCGATTAGTGTGCTACCGGCATCCCCCATAAAGACTTTAAATTTCTTACCGAATGGAATACTTAAATTAAGTAATAGATATGGAATAATAATGGAGATCAGTGTAAGGCACCATATCGCTAAATTATTCTGATTGCCTAAATAAAAACTGATACTCAGTCCTAATAAGGAAATACATGTAAGCCCACCCAGTAGGCCATCAATGCCATCGGTCATATTAAAAGCATTAACTGATGCCCACATGGCAAATAAAGTAATAATGTACCCAATCTCGCCTAATATCAGAATATTATTAGGTAATAAATGGCCTAATGAATAGAGATAAGCTCCATCTATCATTAATAGAATGATAACCAAGGCCTGAATAATAATTCTGGGATAGACTGGTAAATCGAGACGGTCATCTAATATTCCTACAATAAGTAAAATTGATGCACCAATCAGGTAGGCCGTGCTATGTGGTAAATATTCATCTAAAAGGACATACATAATGCACATAGAAAGATAGATAGCAATTCCACCAACTAATGGAATATGTCCGTGATGTAGCTTACGGTTATTTGGCTTATCTACCAGACCGACTTGAATGGCAATAATTCGACTTATCAATAATATAATCAGGCAACAGGCTGATGCCGACAATAAAAAGAAAAACACAGAGTACCTTTAGCCCTTTTGCAAATTTGCAGGATTTAGAGCAAGCTACCGCCCATGACTTACAGCTGCCATTTTGCTGAATTAATTAAGTTGATAATTTATTTGATGCTATTTCATATATGAAAATAGATGGTTTCTATGGGTTAATAGAAACTATGCATCATATAAAATATGATAGTTAATGAAAGGAATATCCAGTGGGAATAAGCAGTGCATGACTTCCTGTCATTCTTCTATCTCTATTTTTTATCCATTTTGAACAATTATGAAACAACAAAGATGTTCATTGTTTTTCACTTGCACGATTGTATATACCGATTTGAATTTCAGTAATACGTATAATCGAATTCTAAAGGAGTAGATGGATTAAAGCAACGGGCAGTTATTGTTTGCTGGTTTTTAAATCCGTTTATATTCTCCTCATACTAATATTAAAAGCTCTGATATTAGTGAGTTGCGGCATTAGTCATTACTTGATAATCAATGCGATTGATTAAATCTAATAATATGATTGTAAAGAGTAACTGATTATAAAGTAATGAGTTTAATTAGGTTGTCGTGAGATTTTATGAGATTTTTTGAGCGTTTTAAGAAGAGAATGTCTTTTATAGGACTCAATAAATATAACCATTACAAAATTAGATGATGCGTCTGGTGGGTAATGAATGCGATTAAATTATAATTGATTAATTAATATAGTCAGAAATCGCTTCGCTCTTGTAATGACATTCTTACTTGTTACGCCGATGTAACTATTATATTAATAATGATTACACGAAATAATATTAATTTTAATTACAAATATTTTAAACTTTACAAAAGCAAAAACCCGCCAATAGGCGGGTTTTCTGAATTATGGTGCCCGGACTCGGAATCGAACCAAGGACACGGGGATTTTCAATCCCCTGCTCTACCGACTGAGCTATCCGGGCAACGGGGCGCATTAAACCGGATCTGCGCCTTATCGTCAATGGCTTTCTGTCTTTTAAACCGCAAATTCCGATCAACCGCTGTTTTTTCACTCGAATTCTATCGTTATGCCTAAATATTCAGCGAAATAGACGCTATGTTATTTAGCCTGAGCGGTATGCTTTTTGATTTTTTCAATATGCTCAACAAACTGCTCTGCATTCATGAATCCTGATACGCGAAGCCCAGTAAGCTCTCTGCCCGTTTGATCGAAAAACAGGATAGTGGGTAGACCCAGTACCTGAAACTCCTTCAGCAGCGCGATATGTTGCCTATTATTCGCCGTTACGTCCGCCTGAAGTAAAACTGCATCAGACAGTGCATTTTGTACTGAAGGTGCACTAAAAGTATATTTCTCAAACTCTTTGCAGGTCACGCACCAGTCAGCATACAGATCTAACATAACGATCTTACCTTTGGCATTAACCAGAGCCTGGTGTAGTTCATCACTATCACTAACCGGTGTAAACAGGCTATGTGTATCAGCCTGGGCCTGTGGAATTGCGGGGCTAAATGCCCAATCCTGTAATGGGCGGGTAACAATAAGCGCAGCGGCCAGTAATAATAACTGAAGGAGTCTGATCCACCCTTGTTGAGAACGTAAACTGACAATAAAAGCCCAGCCAAAGAAAGCTAATCCTAACGCTGACCACATTCGCAGTTCCCAAATTTCGCCATACAGGCGGCCTAATAAGATCACCGGAAGTGCCAGAATAAGGAAGCCAAATCCTTCTTTGACATACTGCATCCATGGGCCACTACGTGGTAGTACCTTGTTGCCAAATAACGTAACCAGTATCAGAGGTATCCCCATTCCCAGAGCATACAGATATAGTGTTCCACCACCAGCAAGCAGATTGCCGCTTTGGGCAATATAAAGCAGGATTGCAGTTAATGGCGCGGTGGTACAGGGAGAACTGATAAGCCCTGCCAGCGCTCCCATAATAAAGACGCCTAAAGGGGAACCGCCTTTTTGATTATTGCTCCAGCCGGTCATTTTGGTTTGTAATGACGAAGGGAGTTGTAGGGTATAGACCCCAAACATAGAGAGTGCCAGCAGAATGAATAACGCTGACAATCCAATTAAAACTACAGGATGTTGAAAATAGGCCTGAAATTGCATACCAGCAGCGGCCACAACAATACCCAATGCGGTATAAGTTAACGCCATTCCCTGCACATAAACAAAGGCCAGAAAAAAAGTGCGCTTCAGGCTATAACTTTGCTTATTTCCCAAAATAATACTGGAAATCAATGGATACATCGGCAGCACACAAGGGGTTGCCGCGGCAATGATACCAATAACTAAGGCCCACAGAGGGGAGAAGGGGAGTGACTCCTCACTCTTTGCCTCATCGGTTTGCGGAGGTAATGACGTTATTGCTACAGAATTACTGGTGGTTGTTATTTCACTTAATGGAACCGTACGTGTTTCAGGGGGATAACAAAATCCTGCCTCAGCACAACCCTGATAACTCACAGTAATGACTGAGTTGTTCTTTGCTTGTGAAAGGGTTAACGGAATTGATAAAGAATGCTTATAAATTAAAGTATCACCGTAGAAGGCATCGTTATGCTTTTCCGCCGTGGGGAATGTATAGGGTGCTATTGTGGCATCTTGTGCTTCAATTTTTATCTGGTGTTGGTAGAGATAGTAACCCGGAGCGATATCCCACTTGAGAATCAGATGTTGATTGTTCTGACTAAAATCAAAAGCAAAAGCCTGATCGACACTGACAAACTTTCCGGCAGAGGGTGTTTTATCAAATAGTGAAGCCTGCGCACTAAACGAGGTGCAAAACAGCGTCAGCCAAAAGAGAATAATTAATTTAGTGATGTGTCGAGCCATGATAGATATTCTTTGTTGCCTCCACTGACAGGTAATGCCAGCAGTTCTGGTAATTCGTAAGGGTGATGCTGTTTTAGCTTCGCCATCAGAGCATCCTGATGCTGACAGTTAGTTTTGAGCAACATCTGCACTTCATACTCCTGCTCCAGCTTACCCTGCCAGTAGTAGAGGGAAGTGGCACCAGGTAAAATCGTGACGCAGGCGGCTAATTTTTCAGCCAATACTAAAGTTGCAAGCTCCTGTGCACTCGCCTCATCTGGCGCAGTACAAAGAATAACAATGGCGTTGGTACTGTTAGAAATTGCTGCTGTCATAATGTTTACCTCTGGATGATGGAAAACATGTTGCATTCAGCAAAACACTATACTGGTTGAGTGGGGGTTTGTCAGTAACTGGAAGAGAAAGAGGGGAATAGACCTGAAGTGCGAACACCTCAGGTCTATAAAGGCAATTACAGAACCATATTACCTACGATAAAGCCAAACAGAACTGACAGGGCAATAGCAATAACGCCCGGAACCAGAAATGAATGGTTAAACACATACTTACCGATACGGGTTGAACCGGTATCATCCATCTGAACAGCTGCCAGCAGTGTTGGGTAAGTTGGCAGAACGAACAGAGCAGAAACAGCGGCGAATGACGCTACAACACCAACTGGTGTTACGCCAAGAGCCAGCGCTGCTGGTAACAGTGCTTTCGCTGTTGCGGCTTGTGAATACAGCAGCGTAGCAGCAAAGAATAGAATAATCGCTAACATCCAGGAGTGTTCTTGCAGCAGGCTACCAGAGAACTCTTTGATTTCGTTGATGTGAGCTTGAACGAAAGTATCACCTAACCACGCAACACCCAGTACGCAGACACAAGCACTCATACCTGATTTGAAGGTACTCGCATTCAGGATTTCGTTAGTATCAATCTTACAGAATACACAGATTGCGGTGGCAATAGTTAACATGAAGACAACGATTGCATGGTCACGGCCTAAGATAGGGTTTTCGATCAGACCTACAGACTTACTGATTGCTGTTGCATACAGCATAACGGCAACGATACCGAGCAGGAATAACAGAACAGAAAGCTTTGCACCCGGCTTAATCACGATGTCGGCAACTTTAGTATTGCTAACCAGGCCTTTAGCCAGACGGTCTTTATAAACCGGATCGTCTTTTAACTCGCTGCCCAGGAAGTTACTGACAACAGCAGTCAACATAACTGCAACAAAGGTGGTTGGAATACAAATACCTAACAGGGTTAAGTAGCTGACACCAACAGGTTCCAGAATACCAGCAGTAAATACTACCGCAGCTGAAATTGGTGATGCTGTGATGGCGATCTGTGATGCCACAACCGCGATAGACAGTGGACGTGAAGGACGGATGCCTTGACCTTTTGCCACTTCGGCGATAACCGGCATAGTAGAGAAAGCTGTGTGGCCAGTACCAGCGAAGATTGTCATGACATAGGTAACGACCGGTGCCAGAAACGTAATGTATTTAGGATGTTTACGTAGCAGTTTAGCAGCTAAGCTAACCAGATAGTCCATACCACCGGCGACCTGCATTGCTGCAATTGCCGCGATAACGGACATGATGATTTGAATAACGTCGAACGGGATATTACCAGGGTTGATTTGACAAACCGTAGTAAGAACCAGTACGCCCAGTCCACCGGCAAAACCGATGGCGATACCACCTAGTCGTGCACCAACATAGATGGCCAGCAGGACAATCACAAATTGCACAGCTAACATATATTATTTCCTTGATTTTATACGTGTTATTAAAAATAGATAACACAAAGTTAACGACTACAAGTTCCTACGGGTATTAAAAAGGCATGCTATTTTTCAAATGACATGCCTTTTGTTTGGTTATTGCAGAGTCTTAGTTCTCTCGCAACTAGTCGTCGTAACGTTTTGCTTTATATTCTGGGTGCATCAGGTTCTTGATGGAGAAAATATCATCAAGTTCTGCTTCGGTCAGAAGACCGCGCTCCAGAACAACTTCGCGTACGGTTTTGCCGGTTTCAGCACAAATTTTACCAACAATGTCACCGTTGTGGTGGCCAATGAATGGGTTCAGATAAGTGACGATACCGATTGAGCCGAACACATAGGCTTCACACACTTCTTTATTGGCAGTGATACCATCAACACATTTTTCAACCAGGTTGTGACATGCGTTAGACAGAATGTGAATTGACTCAAACATAGCCTGACCGATAACAGGTTCCATTACGTTCAACTGTAATTGGCCAGCTTCTGCAGCCATAGTTACGCAAATGTCGTTACCGATAACTTTAAAGCAAACCTGATTAACTACTTCAGGAATAACCGGGTTAACTTTAGCTGGCATGATAGAAGAACCAGCTTGTAGCTCAGGTAAGTTGATTTCGTTTAAACCAGCGCGTGGGCCAGAAGAGAGTAAACGAAGGTCGTTACAGATTTTAGACATTTTTACTGCAAGACGCTTTAATGCGCCATGAACCATCACGTAAGCGCCACAGTCAGACGTTGCTTCAATCAAGTCTTCTGCAACTACGCATGGGAAGCCGCTAACTTCAGCCAGCTTCTGCACCGCCAGAGGGGAGTACTCTTTTGGTGTATTCAAACCGGTACCGATAGCTGTTGCGCCAAGGTTGACTTCGAGCAGGAACTCAGCAGTACGGGTAATATTTTTGACTTCTTCTTTTAGTAACACACTAAAAGCATGGAATTCTTGACCTAAAGTCATTGGTACAGCGTCTTGTAATTGAGTACGGCCCATTTTCAGGACTTCTTTAAACTCAACAGCTTTACGATCAAAGCCTGCACGCAGTACTTCAATAGACTCAACCAGTTTCATTAATGAAGAGTAAACTGCGATACGGAACCCGGTAGGATAAGCATCGTTAGTAGACTGGCATTTGTTGACGTGGTCGTTTGGGTTCAGATACTGATATTCCCCTTTTTGATGACCCATCATCTCCAGACCAATGTTGGCAATAACCTCGTTAGTATTCATATTGACAGAGGTACCTGCACCACCCTGATATACATCAACAGGGAATTGATCCATACACTTACCGTTTTTCAAAACTTCATCACAAGCCTGAATGATGGCATCAGCAATTGAACGAGGAATGGTTTTCAGTTCCTTGTTCGCCATTGCGGCTGCTTTTTTTACCATTACCATGCCACGAACAAACTCTGGGATATCACTGATTTTGCTGTTACTGATGTAAAAGTTTTCAATGGCACGCAGAGTATGTACACCATAGTAAGCTTCAGCAGGCACTTCACGTGTCCCTAACAGGTCTTCTTCGATACGGATGTTATTTGACATGTAAACCTTCTTTAATATACCAAGATGAATAAAATAGTGAAAAACTGTGTTGCTAAATGATTACAATATTATAAAAGCGTTGGCGCTCTTGGTGTGGAGATCATAAGCTCCTTTTGATTAAAAGTATGAACCTAGATCAGATTATTGGCATCATAAAAAATATTAATGACATAAACGTGATTTAAATCACACTAAAGAGGTAGTTGTTGTTTTTATCGTCAGAGTTGATTTTTTAAGAGGTCAGCACTATATCAAGGCTATATATATAGTATATTAAACTGCTTCTGCTAATTTTAATGATAGGTTATCAAAACGTCATCTTGATGTTAATTATGCTTGTTTTTGATATAGCTTCAGTATGTTACTATGTAAAAAATCATTTAATTTCCGAATGTTAAGGAGCTTGTGTGCGCTGGCTACCGTTAATTTTGTTGTTTCTGCTGATTTATATTGAGATCACAATTTTTATTAAAGTTGCCGCTGTTTTTGGCGTGGCACTGACATTAATTCTGGTGATCCTGACATCGTGTATGGGAGTGTCATTGGTTCGCCATCAGGGGCTAAAAACATTAATACAAATGCAGGAAAAAATGGCGAATGGTGAGAATCCCGCTGGCGAGATGGTAAAAAGCGTTTCGCTGCTACTCGCCGGTTTCTTATTACTTATTCCCGGTTTTTTTACTGATTTTTTAGGATTGTTGCTGCTGCTGCCACCAGTTCAGAAATTACTGACTTTAAGAGTGATGCCATTTATCCATGTGTTTCGTTCAGCTCCGGGAAATTCATCGACAGCAAGTCAGGGGGGATATACTGTTGAAGGTGAGTTTCAGCGTAAAGAGGATGACACAAGCAAACACATTGGTGACAAAAAAGACCCCGATCTCTAAGTATCCATATCGAACGTTGCTCATTGTTTATGCAAAACAACTTATGTAAATTTTTTTCACTTCCCCCCTTGAAGGGGAGGTGAATGCCCCCAATATCACTTTCACGAGGCTGGTAATTAAATGTACCTGCTCAAACCTAACCTGGTAAGGACCTTCTCAAAGGAGAGCTATCAATGAAAATTCGTCCACTACACGACCGCGTAATTGTAAAACGCAAAGAAGTTGAAACTAAGTCAGCTGGCGGTATTGTGCTGACTGGTTCTGCCGCAGCAAAATCCACCCGTGGTGAAGTACTGGCTGTTGGCAAAGGTCGTATTCTAGAAAACGGCGAAGTGAAAGCACTGGATGTAAAAGTTGGCGATGTCGTTATTTTTAACGATGGCTACGGCGTAAAAGTAGAAAAAATCGATAACGATGAAGTCCTGATTATGTCCGAAAGCGATATTCTGGCGATTGTTGAAGCGTAATTTAGAGCGCTCTTTTTTTGAACTGAATTGAAAAGTTAAGGGAAACCTGAAAATGGCAGCTAAAGACGTTAAATTTGGTAATGATGCACGTGTAAAAATGTTACGCGGCGTAAATGTTCTGGCCGATGCAGTAAAAGTGACTCTGGGACCTAAAGGTCGTAACGTAGTTCTGGATAAGTCATTTGGCGCACCAACAATCACTAAAGACGGTGTATCCGTAGCGCGTGAAATCGAGCTGGAAGACAAATTCGAAAATATGGGCGCACAAATGGTGAAGGAAGTTGCTTCCAAAGCCAACGATGCTGCAGGTGACGGTACTACTACCGCAACTGTACTGGCTCAGGCGATTGTAACTGAAGGTCTGAAAGCTGTTGCTGCGGGTATGAACCCAATGGACCTGAAGCGCGGTATCGATAAAGCGGTGATTTCTGCAGTTGAAGAACTGAAAAAACTGTCTGTGCCTTGCTCTGATTCTAAAGCGATTGCTCAGGTTGGTACTATTTCTGCCAACTCCGACTCAAGCGTTGGTTCGCTGATTGCGGAAGCAATGGAAAAAGTAGGTAAAGAAGGCGTTATTACCGTTGAAGAAGGCACTGGCCTGGAAGACGAGTTGGACGTTGTTGAAGGTATGCAGTTCGATCGTGGTTACCTCTCACCTTATTTCATCAACAAACCAGAAACGGGTGCTGTTGAACTGGAAAGTCCTTTCATCCTGTTAGTCGATAAGAAAATCTCTAACATCCGTGAAATGTTGCCAGTATTAGAAGCAGTTGCTAAAGCGGGTAAACCACTGGCTATCATTGCTGAAGATGTAGAAGGTGAAGCTCTGGCAACGCTGGTCGTTAACACTATGCGTGGTATCGTGAAAGTGGCTGCGGTTAAAGCACCTGGCTTTGGCGATCGTCGTAAAGCGATGTTGCAGGATATCGCAACGCTGACTGGCGGTACCGTTATTTCTGAAGAGATCGGTTTAGAGCTGGAAAAAGCCACTCTGGAAGATTTAGGTCAGGCAAAACGCGTTGTTATCAACAAAGATACTACCATCATCATTGATGGTGTTGGTGAAGAAGGCGCTATCAAAGGTCGCGTAACCCAGATTCGTCAGCAAATCGAAGAAGCCACTTCCGATTACGATCGTGAAAAACTGCAAGAGCGCGTAGCTAAATTAGCTGGCGGTGTTGCTGTGCTGAAAGTCGGTGCTGCAACTGAAATCGAAATGAAAGAGAAGAAAGCTCGCGTAGAAGACGCTCTGCAAGCAACCCGTGCAGCCGTAGAAGAAGGCGTTGTTGCTGGTGGTGGCGTAGCATTAATTCGCGTTGCAGCGAAAATTGCTAACCTTCAGGGTGATAACGAAGATCAAACCGTTGGTGTTCGTGTTGCATTACGCGCAATGGAAGCTCCATTACGTCAAATCGTTGCTAACGCAGGTGAAGAACCATCTGTTGTAGCCAACAATGTGAAAGCCGGTGATGGTAGCTACGGTTATAACGCTGCAACTGAGCAGTATGGCGATATGATCGATATGGGTATTCTGGATCCAACCAAAGTAACCCGTTCTGCTCTGCAATATGCAGCGTCAATCGCCGGTCTGATGATCACCACCGAATGTATGGTGACTGACCTGCCGAAAGATGACAAATTAGACATGGGCGCTGCTGGTGGTATGGGCGGCATGGGTGGTATGGGCGGAATGATGTAATTCCCCTGTACATTCAGCCTGTCTGAATAGTTGAAACCCCGGTTTATGCCGGGGTTTTTTTATGTCTTAAAATCTAATCAGGCAAAACTATTAAGATGCAGGATTCAGCAATAGTTGAAGAATAGCTTTCGGATGATAAAGCCTTGCTTCTTTCAGACTATTAGCCGATAGCTTTAATGTTTCCGGATATTGACGACGCCAGCGGTGATAAATATTCACAATATCGATCATCTTTGATTTTCTCAGTTGGGAATATTTCAGAGCCCAATAGCTAATCAGATTGCGAAGTATGAAGCAGTCAGTAATCAATTGATAATAGGTTTCAACTTCAGACATCTTTGCGTGATAGGGAAAACTATCATGGTAAAGGCGATAAAACAGATAGTTGGTTACCACATGAGGAAATTCATTGAATACCGGAGTGACGGTTTGCATCCAGGCATTCTCAAGATCGGCAATTTTTTGAGCACCACTCTCGGTGGACTGCTGGAGAATATCATGGTGAACCTCTTTCCAGAATGCCGCCATGGTAGGCACCGTTTCAACATTGGCCAATTCTGCTACCTGAGACCCAATTTGAGCAAATAGCTGCCAACGGGCCACATTGTTGCGGGGGATTTCACTCATGTGGGATTTAATATGCTCATGAGTTAAGGATGCTGCACGCAAATGCAGTTCTTCTATGGCCTGATGTTTCTGTTTTTTATTGGTGTAATCATCGTGACTCATCGGCGACACTAATTCACCGATTGCCATTAATCGTTCAGAAAGAGACAGCTCCGGGCGTAGCGCAATACCAATACATTCAGCGTTAACCTGGTGATAGATATCGCTGAGAGGCGATTGACTGCGGGATGAAATCAATTTTTTCGATTCCAACCAAATGGATGTCTGGCTCATTAGGATCTGACCACAAGCTTCCGGACATTCAATAGCCAAACTTTTACGTACCTCATTTTGCCAGCGAATATCCACATAAGGGTAATCAAGGCAGAATTTAGGACGGGTATGGAGATCGTCTCTGCGGCCAATGAGGCAGTAAGTACAGGAGCGACCTTTATCAAAGAACGGACAATAGTTATCTCTGGTTAGATGGATTGTTCCCCAGTTCTCCAGATCGGTTTTTGCCAGTTGAATACTCTGCTGGGCTACCGTGCGGATATCTTCATCAGCACTTTTCAGATAAGCCTGAGTGCTGATTTTATCCAGAGGGATCTCTTTACCAATACAACAAGTACATAAACACCCACCGCCATTACATTGAAACCGGCGTACATATTCAGGTTCATAAATATTGATGATATTCATCCCAGCCTATCCAATGTATATGTATTCCATCAATAGCTATAGTACGGTTTTATTTTCGAATGGTAAATAAGTAAAACTTATGTAGAGAATAGGGCGTTATATTTATTAGAAAAAAGTGTTTTTATATTTTTTTCTATAAGGGAATAATTATAGTTACTAAGCTTAAATATATTAAAATAAATAATTTCATTGGTTTGTCAATTGTCTTATTGCATAGAAAAAACCATCTGCATTAAATGTTCACAGGTGGATTTTTCTATTATTACTTATTGATTATTAAAGAATTATGTTCAAATCCAATGGGGTTTTACTGGGTTGTCCACCAATTTCTCGGGTTAGCTTAGGAACTAAATACCCGGATGTTGTTTCCAACATTTTTCGTATAATGTGGCGAGCTTCATTATCATCTATCATGAAATGAGAGGCTCCCTGTACCTTATCTAAAACGTGGAGATAATAAGGTAATATTCCTGAGCTAAATAATGCATTACTCAGATTAACCAATGCGTTGCAATTATCATTGATTCCTTTCAATAATACGCTTTGATTTAATAAGGTGACTCCAACATTTTTTAATTTTTGCATGCTATTTTTTACATCAGAATCAATTTCATTCTCATGATTAATATGGGTAACCAGGACAATCTGTAAGCGCGAGCGGGCAAGACGTTGGCACAGCTCATCGGTTATTCTGTCCGGGATAACTACCGGTAAGCGAGAATGAATACGCAAGCGTTGTAGATGCGGAATTTTTTCTACTTCTGTTATTAGCCAGTCCAGTTCATGATCTTTGGCCATCAAAGGGTCGCCACCGGAGAAAATAAGCTCGTCCAGCTCTGAATGCTGATTGAGATAGTTTAATGCATTTTTCCAGCTCTCTTTATTACCAGGATTATCATGATAGGGAAAATGGCGGCGAAAGCAGTAGCGACAGTTAACGGCACACCCACCTTTAACCAACAGCAGAGCCCGATTATGATATTTATGTAATAAGCCCGGAACGGCTGCACTTTGTTCTTCTAAAGGATCTACACTGTAACCTGGCGCTTCAAAAAACTCATCTTGTAGCGTAATGACCTGCCGTAATAAAGGATCGTTGGCGTCGCCTTTTTTCATTCTGGCTGCAAATGCTCGAGGGACACGTAAGGCAAACAGTCGACGAGCCTCTATACCGGCACGTAGTTCGGGGTGATTCTCAAGAGATAAAAAACGTAATAATTCTTCAGGATCGGTAATAACATCCGATAACTGTTGCAACCATCCTTCTCTAGTTGCGGTGTTATAGGTTACAATGTGCGCCATTTTTAGCTGAGCTACCTAATTAATCAAGAAAGAGGACCATCATGGCGACTTATTCTAGCAACGATTTCCGTCCGGGTCTTAAAATCATGCTAGACGGCGAACCTTGTGCCGTTATTGAAAGTGAATTTGTGAAACCAGGTAAAGGCCAGGCCTTTGCTCGCGTTCGTCTGCGTAAACTGATTTCTGGTAAGTTATTAGAAAAAACCTTCAAATCCACCGACAGCGCTGAAGGTGCTGACGTTATGGATATGAACCTGACTTATTTATATAACGACGGTGATTTCTGGCACTTTATGAACAATGAAACCTTTGAGCAATTAGCTGCGGATGCAAAAGCCGTTGGTGATAACGCTAAATGGTTGGTTGAACAGGCTGAATGTATTCTGACTCTGTGGAATGGTTCTCCAATCGCCGTAACTCCACCTAACTTCGTTGAACTGGAAATCGTTGATACCGATCCAGGACTAAAAGGTGATACTGCAGGTACTGGTGGCAAACCAGCAACCTTATCTACCGGTGCGGTAGTTAAAGTTCCATTATTTGTTCAGTTAGGCGAAGTGATCAAAGTTGACACTCGTTCTGGCGAATACGTATCTCGCGTTAAGTAATTTTCTTAATTGCCAGTATAAGGCCGTTTTACGGCCTTATCTGTTTTGCTAAAACAATTCTGACGATAAGGAGTGCGGCATGTTTAAAGCTATTAGTGCTATCTTTTTATCACTGGTTGTGGTTTCAGCACTCAGTGGTTGCAATACCGTCCGTGGCTTTGGAGAAGATATCCGCCATGTTGGTAGTGCAATTGAACGTGGGGCCAGCTGAAGTTAATTTCTCAGGTTATTCTTTTATCAGGGTATAGCCGCCATGTCATCATTGATTATCACTGTTTGCATGTTGACGCTGAGCAACGTGTTCATGACTTTTGCCTGATATGGGCATTTAAAATATTTTCATAGTAAAACCTGGGTGATTGCTGCGTTAGTCAGTTGGGGCATTGCGCTGTTTGAATATCTGTTGCAAGTACCGGCTAACCGAATCGGTTATGAAGTTGCCAGTGCGGGTCAGTTAAAGATTATTCAGGAAGTGATTAGTTTATCGGTGTTTATTCCTTTTTCCATGTACATCCTTAAAGAACCTTTCCGTACAGATTATATCTGGGCTGGCTTATGCCTGTTGGGTGCGGTGTTCTTTATGTTCAGGAATAAAATCATGGTATAATGACAGAGCCGTACTATTTTATTTCAGGATTTACTGAAATAAAATGAGCGGTATCTGCTTATTGGCTGGTTGGGACGACCCTACCACGCATCATCATTTCAGGGGACGACCCCAAAGTATCAGGGGAGTGCCTATTATGGCCTGGATTATTCTGTTTATTGCTGGTTTGCTGGAAGTGGTATGGGCAATCGGTTTGAAATATAGCCACGGATTTACCCGTTTAACCCCCAGCATTATTACCGCAGTAGCAATGGCTGCCAGTGTTTTTCTGTTGGCAAATGCAATGAAAACACTACCTGTAGGAACTGCATATGCAGTCTGGACCGGTATTGGTGCTGTTGGCGCCGCAGTGACTGGGATCATTTTGTTGGGAGAGTCTGCCAGCGTAATGAGGATAATCAGTCTGTGTCTGATTATTGGCGGGATTATTGGCCTGAAATTTAGTTCGTAATAACATTAGCCCACCTGGTCTCTTGACGCCGGGTGGGTTTATTTTTCGCTTGTATTATCCAGTGGATTGAGAGATTTAAGCACCGACAGGCTGTGATTAAGGTTCTGTTTGTTGTTGGCCGCTAAACGCTCCAAACCGGCAACAATGAATGAGAGTAAGTATTCACATGCCTGCTCTTTATCTTCCACTGAACAGAGCTGTTGTGACAGTCCACCGATGCGGTCGACTTCCGAGAAAGTGTTGCACATCACACCTACCATAAAATCAAACCCCCATTGAATGCTGGCTTCATCAGCATCAGGCATAGCACGACGCATTTCCTGCTGGAAGCGGGCGGCTCCGGAATCAAACTGCTCTTGTAATAGTGACAGGTTATAACCCAGTAACGTCGATACGATGCGGGCATAGCTGCGCCAGCCTGCGCCGCCGTTTAAATGCCAGAACAAGTAGGGAGTCACGAAAGCATGAACAATCTGCTCAATGGAAAGTGGTTTGCCGCTATTTTCATTGCTGAAGTAGTCAAGAAGCTGTAAGCGGGATTCACTTAACAGGCCAATTCTGCGTTTAATTACCGCATCAAACAGCGCTTCTTTAGTACCAAAATGATAGTGGGCCAGAGCCAGTTTCACATCGGCTTTTTGAGTTATCTGACGGATAGATACGGCATCATAGCTACTCAGGGCGAAGAGTTCTTCGGCTGCATTAAGAATTTTTTCTGATGTTGATATTTGCATGTCGTATTTTGTACCGTCAAAGGGGCAGCCAATGATTTTCTGGCTAAACGTTTGATCATTATAAAGCCGCATAGCAGAAATACATCTAATTTTATCCGCTTACGGTCTTCCGCTATACCTTCCCACAGATTCTGACTCTCTGGGCAGGCTTTAGTTATCCTTCTTAATCATCCTATTTTTTAACACATTAGAAACCCTTCATTTACCTGATAACGATTTTTCAGGATCCACTTCACGATCTTCTAAAAATGAGTTGGACGACTGTCTAAATGATCTATAGGTTGGACGTACGACCAAATAATGATTCCTGATTAAAGAAAAGCAGTGGATACCCGTTTAGATAAATAAAAAGTGAGTGTGTCATATGAAAATTATCGATCTTAGCGTAACTATTGAAGACAGTACCCCTTGCGATCCGCCTTCAATGCCTACCAAAATTGATTATTGGGGCCATGAAAAAGGGGCTGAACATATGCGTCAGTTTTTCCCGACGGCAACAGACAAAGATCTGCCGGAAGGCCTTGGCTGGTCAATTGAATATGTGCAGCTAACCACTCATAGCGGCACCCATCTGGATGCGCCATGGCATTACCATCCAACCATGAATAAAGGTGAGCCAGCTCGTACCATCGATCATATCCCTCTGGAATGGTGTTTTTCTGACGGCGTCAAACTGGACTTTTCTAAAGTTCCTGGTGAGGGTGGCAAAATCACTGTCGCTCATCTGGAAGCAGAGCTGGAGCGTATTGGATATAACCTGAAGCCGCTGGATATTGTAGTGATTCATACCGGCGCAATGAAACATTGGGGAACAGCAGCATATACCAGTGCTGGCTGTGGTATGAGCCGTGAGGCAACGTTATATCTGCTGGAACGCGGCATCAAAGTAGTTGGAACCGATGCCTGGAGCTGGGATCGTCCTTTATCGCTGATTGCCGAAGAGTTTGAGAAAACCGGTGATTCTTCTCTGATATGGGAAGGCCACTTTGCCGGTATTGAGCGTGAATATTACCACATGGAAAAAATGAACAATCTTGACCAGTTACCGCCATTTGGTTTCAAGATCGCCTGCTTCCCTGTGAAGATTAAGGCCGCCAGTGCCGGTTGGTGTCGGCCTGTTGCTATGTTCGACCTCTGATAGGGAGACGACATTATGACGAATTCCAGTAGTACCATAACAAGTAAGAAAAACACCAAATGGCACGTGCTGTTTGGCGGCTTCTTTGGCTACATGTTTGATGCAGTTGATATATTGCTGCTTGCGGTTTCTATGCCGGTGATTATCGCCGATCTGGGTATTTCGAAGGCAGATGGTGGCTTGCTGGCGACCTCAACGATGGTGGGTATTGGCCTGAGTAGTATTGTTGTTGGCTGGTGTGCGGACAACTATGGTCGACGTAAAACGCTGTTCTGGAGTTTGATGTTATTCAGCATCCTGACGGCGGCGATTGCTTTTACCAGCACATGGTTTGAAATATTAGTCCTGCGTTTTCTGGCTGGTTTGGGGCTGGGTGGGGTATGGAGCATCATCGTTGCTTACATATCTGAAACCTGGCCGGCGAAACAGCGTGGGCGTGCGGCCTCTTTTGTACTGAGTTCATTTCCGGTTGGCGCCGGGCTGGCTGCATTCCTGTCATATCTGATCATTCCTGACTACGGCTGGAGAGCGCTCTTCTTGTGTGGCGCGGGTGCCATCATCGCGGCAGTTTATTTCCTGATTTTTGTTCCGGAATCAGAAACCTGGAAGAAGGAAAAAGAGTCACGTAAAAATAAGAGCGAACGCGTATCTATTTCAGAGATTTTCTCACCTGAACTGGCGCGTAATACTGTACTTGCCACTATCGTTGCCAGCTTTGGTCTGATTGGTTACTGGGGCTGTACCACCTGGTTACCACTGTTTTTAACTCAGGATCGTGGACTGAGTCTGGAGAATATGTCTCTGTTCTTCGTGGTGCTCAACGTTGGCATGTTTGTTGGCTATAACGTTTTTGGCGTAGTGGCGGATAAGGTCGGTCGTCGTACTGCTTTAATCTGGTCGTTTATTGGAACCGCTATTACTTTACCTATTTATGTCAGCATGACCGGGGAAATGGCTCTGCTTATTATGGGGCCGGTATACGCCTTCTTTACCGCTTTCGTCGGATTGATGGGCTCCTATTTCCCTGAATTATTCCCAACCCGAGTGCGCACGATTGGCGCTGGCTTCTGTTTCAATATTGGCCGTGGCGTATCGGCATTCGCACCATTCGCCATGGGCTTCATTGCTCAAAGCTATGGCTTAGTCACCGGCATTATGATCTGCGCAGTGTTCTTCTGTCTGGCGGGATTCATGATGTTTGCTCTCCCTAATATCGACGGCAAAAAACAGCCGACAGCAGCACAGTCTAATCTTGAAGCGCAGGAAGGAAATTAACATGAACAACAAAACTATTATTACCGTTGCAACTACCGGCGCTTTTCCAACTAAGGAAGACAATCCGAATATTCCTCTGACGCCAAAAGAGATTGCCAATGATGTTTATGAGTGCTGGCAGGCGGGCGCGGCTATTGCGCATTTACATATGCGTGATGATCAGGGAAAAGGGACGATGAATATTGATAAATTCACCGAAACCGTAGCCCTGATTCGTGAAAAATGCGACATCGTGATTAATCTCACCACATCAGGTGACCTGAATGCGACTGATGAAACCCGGATGATGCATGTGGCTGCCCTGAAACCTGAACTGGCCTCTTATGACTGCGGTTCAATGAACTGGGCTCATAGCGGTTTGTTTATCAACTATCCTAAGTTTTTAGAGCAGCTTGGTCAGGTGATGATCGACAGTGGAGTAAAACCAGAAATCGAAATTTTTGATGCCGGTATGTTCTATAACTCGCTCTATTACATCAAGAAAAACCTGATTAATACGCCAGCCTACTATCAACTGGTGCTGGGTGCCGCAGGCGGTACGGCTGCCACGGTAGAAAATCTGGTGTATCTGCGGAATCTGTTGCCGCCAGAAGCACACTGGTCAGCATTTGGTATTGGTAAAGGCCATATGCCGATCTTGCTGGCAACACTGGCTTTAGGTGGGCACGTACGAGTCGGTATGGAAGATAACGTCTATTACAGCAAAGGGCGTCTGGCTCAGTCTAATGCAGAGTTTGTCTCCCGTGCGGTACGTCTGGCGGATGAGGCAGGTCGGGGTACGGCAACCCCAGCAGAAGCGCGTCAAATTCTGGGCCTGAAGGGAGCAGTATTATGAGTGATATCGTCATTGTTAACGCGTCAAGAACCGCGATTGGCAGTTTTGGCGGTGCTTTAGCATCGGTTCCGGCACCTGAACTGGGCACCTTGGTGGCAAAAGATGTGATTAAACGCGCGGGTATTGATGCCAGCGATATTGATGAAGTAATTCTGGGAAATGTACTGCAATCCGGCCTTGGTCAGAACCCGGCTCGTCAGGCCGCGTTAAATGCCGGAATTCCCGAAAGAGTCCCGGCGACCACCATTAACGTGGTTTGTGGATCAGGGCTGAAGAGCGTGATCATGGCAGCACAAATGATTGCTGCAGGAGATGCCCAAACTGTTCTGGCTGGTGGTATGGAAAATATGTCGGCAGCACCTTATCTGTTAGATAAGGCTCGTTGGGGCTATCGCATGGGTAACGGTACTTTGGTTGATACAGTGGTACATGACGGATTGAGCTGTGCCTTTAATCAATACCATATGGGAATGACGGCAGAAAATATTGCCGGGCGTTATCAAATCAGTCGCACTGAACAGGATGAAGTCGCTCTGCGTTCCCAGCAGCGAGCGGTTGCCGCAATTAACAGCGGTGCTTTTAGTAAAGAAATTACTCCGGTTACGATCCGTCAGAAAAAAAGTGAAATTCTGTTTGATCAGGATGAATATCCACGAGCTGATGCATCAGCGGAAGCGTTAGCGAAATTACGTCCGGCATTTAAACCCGATGGCAGTGTGACGGCTGGTAATGCCTCCGGTATCAATGATGGTGCTGCGGCGCTGATTGTGATGAGTGCTGAAAAAGCAAAAGCGCTCGGTTTAAAACCAATGGCGCGTATTCGCGGTTATGGTTCCGGTGGGGTTGACCCGGCGTTTATGGGGATGGGGCCGGTTCCTGCAACCCTCAGAGCGCTGGAAAAAGCTCGCCTGAGTATTTCTGATATTGATCTGATTGAGGCAAATGAGGCTTTTGCCGCACAGTTTATCGCAGTTGGCAGAGAATTGTGTTTTGACGCCGAAAAAACCAACGTGAATGGTGGCGCTATTGCGCTGGGCCATCCAATAGGTGCCTCCGGCGCACGTATTCTGGTTACACTTCTGCATGCGTTACAGGCACAGGATAAAACCTTCGGACTGGCAACGCTATGCGTTGGCGGCGGGCAGGGCGTTTCTGTCATTGTCGAGCGGATATAAAAGGAGCAAGGGCAATGAAATCCAAAGTGATGAGCAAGGATGATATTACCCGCCATTTCCGTGATGGTATGAGCGTCATGTTTGGTGGCTTTATGGGCAGCGGTACCCCGCCAACCATTATGAAAATGCTGTTTGAATCGGGTGTGAAGGACTTAACGCTGATTGGCAACGATACCGCTATCCCGGGCATTGGCGTGGCACCCCTGATTGAAGCGGGACGAGTGAAGAAAGTGATCGCCTCTCATATCGGGCTTAATCCGGAAACCGGACGTCAAATGATGGCAGGGGAGATGGACGTTGAACTGGTACCACAGGGAACGCTGGTTGAGCGTATTCGGGCTGGCGGTTCCGGATTAGGTGGTTTTCTGACGCCTACCGGGGTTGGCACTGTTGTGGAGCAGGGTAAGCAGCGTATGACCATCGATGGTCGTGACTATCTGTTAGAGATGCCGTTAAAAGCCGATCTGGCGGTTATTCATGCTAAACGAGGCGATACGGCAGGCAACCTCTACTATCGACGCTCCGCCAGAAACTTTAATCCGATTATTGCGCTGGCAGCAGAGCAGGTATTTGCTGAGGTAGAAGAGCTGGTTAATGTTGGCGATCTCGATCCGGATATGGTGATGACGCCCGGTATGTTAGTCAGCGGCCTGATTAAAGGAGATGAGTCATGAGTCCAAAAGAGTTTATTGCCCGTCGCGTGGCGCAAGAGCTAAAAGACGGTGACATCGTGAATCTGGGCATCGGTTTGCCCACGCTGGTGGCCCATTATCTGCCTGATGATGTGGATATTGTTTTGCAATCGGAAAACGGTTTTTTAGGCATCTGCCCGGTGGATGAAGCCAATCCCGACCCTGATTTGGCTAATGCAGGTGGGCAGCCATGTGGAATTATTTCCGGAGGCTCGACGTTTGATAGCTCTTTTTCCTTTGCCCTGATCCGCGGTGGTCATGTGGATGCCTGCGTTCTGGGTGGTCTGGAAGTGGATCAGAAAGGCAATCTGGCTAACTGGATGATTCCGGGCAAGATGGTATCTGGTATGGGGGGCGCTATGGACTTAGTCACCGGAGCGCGCAAAGTGATTGTCGCCATGGAACATAACGCTAAAAACGGTGCAGCAAAAATTCTTAAACAGTGTGCATTACCGCTAACCGCAGAAAGCTGTGTATCGATGATTGTCACCGAGCTGGCAGTATTTCGTTTCAAAGATGGCAAGTTGGTGCTCACTGAGCATGCGCCAGAAGTGTCGGTAGAAGATATTAAGGCAAAAACAGACGCTGAGTTTGTTGTAGATGAGCAACTCAAACCGATAGTGGTAGCAGAGTCTCTCCCGGCCTGAAAATTATAATAAGACAGCTAACAAAATAACTCCTTGATTCCTTGTTTGTACCATCCGGCATAGCTTCTCCTCCTGCGCCGCCGGATGGTACTTTTTTTAATCTTCCATTTGATAATGTTGACCACTCTTTTTCAGACACTGAACATGGATTATCCAACTATACTTCGGATAGCCTGACTTTAGGGTGAAACTCATGAGTTTTGACTTAACCGTTTCAGCCTGAGTCGGCACAGGCTATAAATCGAAACGTTTCGATAAAGGTCACAAATTTTCCAAAATCCTTTTGCTTTCCCCGACGATTTTTCTAATACTTCCGATAACAACGAAACGTTTCGATGACGGTAAAACCGCCAAATCAGTTCAACAGAAGGTGGGATAAATGAAAAAAGGTAAGCTGCTTAACTCCATGCTCTCTTCCGTGATTTCGCAGTTAGGGCATACCGATACGCTGACTATTGGCGATGCAGGTTTACCCATTCCTGCATCCGTTGAGCGTATTGATTTAGCACTGACGCTCGGCGTGCCTTCATTTTTACAGGTATTTGATACCGTAACGGATGAAATGCAGGTTGAGAAAGCAATTATTGCCAGTGAAATCAAAGAAAAAAACCAGCATATTCATCAAGAGTTGCTGACCCGTCTTAAACAGTTGGAACAGCATCAGGGCAATGTTATTGCGTTGGAGTATGTTTCTCATGAACAGTTTAAGGCTTTATCCCATAGCAGCCGAGCCATAGTTCGTACGGGGGAATGTTCCCCTTACGCCAATATTATTTTGTGCTCCGGCGTTGTGTTCTGAGGTACTCCTATGCAACCTCTACTTAAACTTAGTGGTATCGATAAATCCTTCCCGGGTGTGAAGGCGTTATCCGGTGCCAGTCTTAGCGTTTATCCCGGTAAAGTCATGGCATTATTGGGCGAAAACGGTGCCGGTAAATCGACGTTGATGAAGGTGCTGACCGGTATTTACACTAAAGATGCCGGAACTATCGAATACCTCGGCAAAGAAGTGGCCTTCAGCGGCCCCAAAGCGTCTCAGGAAGCGGGAATCGGTATTATTCACCAGGAATTAAACCTGATTCCACAGCTGAGTATTGCTGAAAATATCTTCCTTGGTCGGGAATTCGTTAATGCCATTGGCCGCATCGACTGGAAGAAAACCTATGCGGAAGCTGACCGTTTGCTGCGCCGCCTGAATGTGGGCTACAGCAGTCGTCGTCTGGTTAGTGAGCTGTCTATTGGCGATCAGCAAATGGTGGAAATCGCCAAAGTGCTGAGCTTTGAGTCCAAAGTTATCATTATGGATGAACCGACGGATGCACTAACGGATACCGAAACCGCCTCGCTGTTTAATGTGATTAATGAGCTGAGGGCTCAGGGCTGCGGTATTGTTTACATTTCCCATCGTCTGAAAGAGATCTTTGAGATTTGTGATGACGTGACGGTATTGCGTGATGGTGCTTTCATTGGTGAACGTCCGGTAGCGGATTTAGATGAAGACAGATTGATTGAAATGATGGTGGGCCGTCGACTGGAAGATCTCTATCCTCGTCTGGATCAACCTCGCGGTAATTTGCGCTTACAGGTAAAAAATCTTTCCGGTAAAGGCGTCCATGATGTCAGCTTCGATCTTTATCGCAGTGAAATTTTGGGTGTTTCTGGCCTGATGGGTGCTGGTCGCACCGAATTAATGAAAATGATTTACGGTGCGCTGCCTCATACTTCTGGCAGCGTAGTGCTTGATGGCCATGCTATAAAAATACATAGCCCACAGGATGGTCTGAAAAATGGCATTGTCTATATTTCGGAAGACCGCAAAGGCGATGGTTTGGTTCTGGGCATGTCGGTTAAAGAGAACATGTCCCTTACTGCATTACGCTATTTCAGCAAGCAGTGGGGATCACTAAAGCATGCTGAAGAGCAACAGGCTGTGAGTGATTTCATTAAGTTATTCAATATCAAAACACCATCAATGATGCAGACCATTGGCCTGCTGTCCGGTGGTAATCAACAAAAAATTGCTATTGCCCGTGGCCTGATGACACGTCCAAACGTTCTGATTCTGGATGAGCCAACGCGCGGTGTGGATGTTGGTGCCAAGAAAGAGATCTATCAACTTATTAACCAGTTTAAACGAGAAGGATTAAGCATCATTTTAATCTCCTCTGAAATGCCGGAAGTTATTGGCATGAGCGATCGTATTCTGGTTATGCATGAAGGCCGTATCAGCGGCGAATTCCCTATTGAACAGGCAACACAAGAAGTACTGATGGCGGCGGCGGTCGGCAAACAGTACGGTGTTACGCAGGAGTAAGACACAGTGAATACCTCAAAAACACCTTCAACCAGTCGCTTCAATAAGGAGTGGTTGCTTGAACAGAAATCGCTGATTGCTTTGATCGTTTTGATCATCGTGGTTTCATTTCTTAGCCCTAACTTCTTTACTATCGATAACCTGTTCAATATTTTGCAACAGACGTCGGTAAACGCCATTATTGCCGTGGGTATGACGCTGGTGATCTTAACTTCAGGTATTGACCTGTCGGTAGGATCGATACTGGCGTTAACCGGTGCCGTTGCCGCATCATTGGTTGGTCTGGAGTTAAACGTTTTTGTTGCTCTGGCTGGCGCATTGGTACTAGGGGCGGGTATTGGTACCATTACGGGTGTGATTGTCGCCAAAGGCAAAGTACAGGCGTTTATTGCCACGTTGGTGATGATGCTAATGCTGCGCGGCGCAACACTGGTCTATTCGGAAGGTAGTCCGATAAATTTGGGCTTTACTGACTCGGCAGAAGCTTTTGAATGGTTTGGTGTGGGGCGTCCATTAGGTATTCCTGCACCAATCTGGATTATGGTTATTGTATTTGTTGGTGCCTGGTACTTACTGAATCATACCCGCCTGGGGCGTTATATCTACGCGCTGGGTGGTAATGAAGCGGCAACGCGTTTGTCAGGTATCAGCGTCGATCGGGTTAAAATTATAGTGTATGCACTGTGCGGTATGTTAACTGCACTGGCAGGCATTATTGAAGTTGGACGTTTATCCTCAGCTCAACCAACAGCAGGTCTTGGCTATGAATTAGATGCCATTGCTGCGGTAGTGTTAGGGGGAACCAGTCTGGCTGGAGGAAAAGGGCGGATCACCGGTACATTGATTGGTGCTCTGATTCTGGGATTCCTGAGCAATGCGCTCAACTTGTTAGGCGTATCTGCTTACTTCCAAATGATAGTGAAAGGCGCCGTCATCTTACTGGCGGTATTAGTAGAAAACAGAAGCAGTAAATAACCTTTTTATACAGGAATAATGAAGATGAATATGAAAAAGCTGGCTATGTTAGTTTCTGCTACCGCGTTAACCCTTTCTGTCAGTGCTGGTGCGATGGCGAAGGATAACATTGCGCTGGTAGTCTCCACTCTCAACAACCCATTCTTCGTCTCCATGAAGGATGGCGCTCAGAAAAAAGCTGACGAATTAGGTTACAACCTGATCGTGCTGGATTCACAGAATAACCCGGCTAAAGAGTTAGGTAACGTGCAGGATCTGACCGTTCGCGGCACCAAACTGCTGCTGATCAACCCAACGGATTCTGATGCGGTAGGTAACGCCGTATTGATGGCGAACAAAGCTAAGATCCCTGTAGTGACTCTGGACCGAGCGGCTAACAAAGGTGAAGTTGCCAGCCATGTCGCTTCTGATAACGTTGCCGGCGGTAAAATGGCTGGTGAGTTCATTGCTAAGAAATTAGGTAATGATGCCAAAGTGATTCAGTTAGAAGGTATCACCGGAACTTCTGCTGCTCGTGAGCGTGGTGAAGGCTTTAAGCAATCTATGACTGACCATCCATTCAAACTGTTAGCCAGCCAACCAGCAGACTTCGACCGTACTAAGGGTCTGAACGTTATGCAGAACCTGTTGACTGCTCACTCTGATGTTCAGGCAGTGTTTGCTCAGAACGACGAAATGGCACTGGGTGCAATGCGTGCACTGCAAACTGCCGGTAAGAAAGATGTGCTGATTGTCGGTTTTGATGGCACTAACGATGGTATTAAAGCGGTGAAAAGCGGCCGTATGAGCGCAACCATTGCTCAACAGCCAGAGCTGATTGGTAGCATGGGCGTTGAAGTTGCTGACAAGATCCTGAAAGGCGAGAAAGTCGAAGCAAGCAACCCGGTAGCATTAAAACTGATCACTGAATAAGTCTGTACAGACAGAACGTTATCAGTACGTAGTACACGCGGTAAAATCGCATTTACCGCGTGATCTTTCCCAAGGGGGCGATGATGTCAGCGAATAAACTGGTGGTGCTGGGAAGTATTAATGCAGACCACATTCTCAATGTGAATGAATTTCCCCGCCCGGGTGAAACAATTACCGGCAAAGACTATCGAATTTCGTTTGGCGGTAAAGGTGCTAACCAGGCTGTAGCCGCAGGCCGTAGCGGTGCCAATATTACCTTTATTGCCTGTGTGGGTGATGATGATATCGGCAAGCAAGTGTGTCGACAGTTAAAGCTGGATAATATTGATATCCAACCAATTGAGAGCATCAGCGGTACTAATACCGGTGTTGCTATGATTTTTGTTAACGGCAAAGGCGAAAATGTCATTGCTATTGATGCCGGTGCTAACGCAGCGGTTACCCCTGATTATCTGAATAAATATCGTCAGCAGGTTATTGATGCTGATGTGCTGCTAATGCAGTTGGAAACTCCGCTGGAAACCATTCTGGCAGCCGCCAAACTGGCGAAGCAGAACGACACCTTGGTTGCCCTTAATCCGGCCCCGGCTCGTGAACTATCCGATGAACTGCTGGCTAATATCGACATTATTACGCCTAATGAGACCGAAGCGGAGCAGTTAACCGGTATCACCATTGTTAACAGTGACGATGCCAACAAAGCTGCCGGATTATTACATGCGAAAGGTATTCGCACGGTGATTATCACCTTGGGTAGCCGTGGTGCCTGGGTAAGCATTGATGGCATTGGTAGCCTGATTGAAGGCTATAAAGTTGAACCTGTTGATACTATTGCTGCCGGTGATACTTTCAATGGCGCTTTGATTACTGCAATGCTTGAAGGTCAGGAACTGTATCAGGCGGTTAAGTTTGGTCATGCGGCAGCGGCGATAGCGGTAACGCGCCGGGGTGCTCAGCCTTCTGTGCCATGGCGTAAAGAGATCGATGCTTTCTTAGCAACCAGACAGGAGTAGTGTTTTGGCAACGATGAAAGACGTAGCCCGTCTGGCGGGCGTCTCCACATCAACGGTGTCTCACGTTATCAACAATAACCGGTTTGTGAGCCAACCCGTCAGGGATAAGATTCTTTCTGCCGTTGCTGAACTTAATTACTCGCCTTCGGCGGTGGCCCGTAGCCTGAAAGCCAAAGAGACCCGAACTATCGGCATGCTCCTGACCTCCAGTAATAACCCGTTTTATGCTGAAGTGGTCAGGGGTGTGGAAGAGAGCTGCTATGAACGTGGCTACAGTCTGATTTTGTGTAACACCGAAGGCAATACCGAACGGATGGGAAGCAGTCTGGAAACGTTGTTACAGCGCCGGGTTGATGGGCTGATTTTGATGTGTAATGACCGTAACCCCATCTCTGAAGTGCTCTTTTGCCATTATCCTAATTTACCGGTAGTCATGATGGACTGGGCGCCGTTTAATGGGGTTTGCGATACCATTCAGGATAACTCGTTGATCGGCGGTAAACTGGCGACGGAGTATCTTATCTCCCGAGGCTATCATCGCATTGCCTGTATTACCGGACCTCAGGATAACACTCAGGCTCGTCGTCGTTTACAGGGTTACCAGCAGGCGATGGAAAATGCCGGGCTGGTTGCGCCAGAAGCCTATCAAATATTTAGTAATTTTGAGTTCTCCGGCGGTCTTGAGGCGATGCAGCAGTTGCTAAAATTGCCGGAACTACCGAAAGCTATATTTACCTGCAATGATGCGATGGCGGTTGGCGTTTATTTAGCAATAAATCAGGCTGGATTAAAAGTAGGGCAGGATATTGCGGTTATTGGCTACGATGACATTGAACTGGCAAAGTTTATGTCACCGCCGCTGACGACCATCCATCAGCCAACTGATGCATTGGGTAAACTGGCCATTGATACGTTATTGCAACGTTTAGAAAAACAAATCACCGAACCGCGTACGCTGGAGCTGACTCCTGAATTAGTAGAACGTGATTCCGTTGGCGTGTGTTAACTCAACCAATACCGTTTCTTACATTAAAACGGTATTGGTCAATACTATCGTTAGTCATCAATCTGATAGCTGAAAACCGGCAAACCAATCTTAAAGAAGATGGCTAACATTCTGAAGATAAAGCCAAAAATCAGCGTGGCGATTACAGCGATATCCGGCATAATATTCAGATGAATCAAACCGATATATAACATGGCTGAAGCAAAAGATACGCTGGCATACAGCTCTTTTTGAAATACTAACGGGATGCGATTACAGAAGATATCCCGCAATACTCCGCCAAATACCCCGGTAATTAATCCTGCGATTCCTGCGATCAGAACCGGCAGATTCATACTCATAGCAACCTGCGCTCCGATGATAGAGAACACCACCAGACCTACGGCATCCAATACTAAAAAGAACTTTCTCAAATAGATCATGATGCGCGAGGTAGCTACAGTCATCACCGATGCTGCGGCAACAATCAACACATATTCCGGATGAGCCACCCAACCTAAAGGATAGTGACCTAAAATGATATCCCGCACGGTTCCACCACCGATGGCAGTGACGGCAGAGATAATGATAACGCCAAAAATATCCATTTTGCTTCTACCCGCAGCGAGCGCTCCTGTCATTGATTCTGCGGTGATACCGATGATATATAGATAGAAAAGCATGATGCTTCTTATTTTGATTATTAGGTGGCTTGGTGTGCTGATTATTTCAGATTTTAATGGGGTTTTCAGCTGCTTTGTTGATTTTATTTTGGGGTAAAGTGCTGGCTTTTGTTGTGTTGGGAAGTAGAGTGTTTGGTACAGAGTGTATTTCGTCTGTGTCCTCACTTAATTCTATGTACTCCGTACTTATTGAGTTTTGAGCAGGTTTCGTCCGCTAATGGTGTTGAGTCTGACTCAATTGTTGTGCGGCGGCCGAGCAGGAGGCGTTAAGGCGAACACCTCCTGCACCTCCGCGCCTTCGCACACGAATTCAGGTCGCCTGCGGTGACTACCTTCCTCCTTCTTTCGGGCTTACGCACCGGCGCAGAGCCGGAGTACTCGCCTCATCCATGAGGCTCGGCCCTTTGGGCCAGCACTGCGTGCTGTTCAAAATTGCTCCTGCAATTTTGTCCGACGTCGCTGCGCCTCGCCAAACATCCCTGTTTGGCGTGCTACCCTCTCTCAGTCGTCAGCTGAATTCCAGTGCTCCCTAAGGTCAGGGGATGGGTTAGTATTCAGGCGCTTTGCGCCTGAATAGGGGGTTCTGATCTGGTTTGGATATCATAGTGGTTTTTTAATCGTTTGGATCTGAAGGAAGTTGACTGAAATCGTTAATGATAATTGGCTTCTGTACCCTTTTCTGGACGTTAGCTGTTAGCTGTTAGCTGTTAGCTGTTAGCTGTTAGCTGTTAGCTTTTGATTTTGATTTTGATTTTGATTTTGATTTTGATTTTGATTTTGATTTTGGTCTTGGTCTTTAAAACAAAGCCAATCGTCGGGAGAGACGGGCGTGGGGGTCGACTTGGCGTGAGTCAACGACAAACAGGCAAAGCCTGTTTGAACAGCGCTTGCGCTGGCCCGAAGGGTGAAACACCGAAAGGTGTTTCATAACTGCCCGTAGCCCGGCTAGGCCCGACGCACACCATACCTGATAACCACTCAGAACTGATAGCCCTTCCGGCCGCACACATCAGGTCATATAAGCAATTAGCTATTACGGCCGGAATCTACACAGTCGCCAATTTAAAGACTAAAACTCTCTTCTCCATATACAAAAAGCGCCCCGGCAGGGGCGCTTCTTAACAACATGTATCACTACAGTCAAACGGGGTATGCTGTTTACAGCATAAACACCCCAATCACTGCAATCACACTCAGCACGGTCGCCAGACCGTA
>NZ_JADRCR010000013.1 GCF_016649425.1 Limnobaculum allomyrinae | reverse complement strand
AACCGCGGCAGCGGCTCAGGCGAAGCAGATAGCCGCGCTGGAAAAACAGCTGGCAGAATCCAAAGCCCAGCATGACAAACAGCAGGGCATCAGCGCCGAAGAGCTGAAAAAGCAGCAAACCGCCGCAGCGGCTCAGGTGAAGCAGATAGCCGCACTGGAAAAACAGCTGGCAGAATCCAAAGCCCAGCATGACAAACAGCAGGGCAGCAGCACCGAAGAGCTGAAAAAGCAGCAAACCGCGGCAGCGGCTCAGGCGAAGCAGATAGCCGCGCTGGAAAAACAGCTGGCAGAATCCAAAGCCCAGCATGACAAACAGCAGGGCATCAGCGCCGAAGAGCTGAAAAAGCAGCAAACCGCATCAGTCGCGCAGGTAAATCAAATTGCAACGCTGGAAAAGCAACTGGCGGAAGAGAAAATACAGCGTGAGAAGTTGCAAAATAGCAGTACAGAAGAGCAGAAGAAACAACAGACTGTTTCTGTTACTCAACTGGCACAAATTGCTGCATTAGAAAAGCAACTGACAGGAGAGAAAGCTCAGCGGGAAATACTGCAAGGTAATAGCAGTGAAGAGCAGAAAAAACAGCAACTGGCATTTGCCGGACAGCTGAAGCAAATCACCGATCTGGAAAAACAGCTGGCCGAAGAGAAAGCCCAGCGCGAAAAACTACAAACCAGCGCAGGAGAGTTAGCGAAACAGCAGGTATTAACCGCTGAACAACAGCAGAAGATTTCTGTTCTGGAAAAACAGTTGGCAGAAGCGAAGGTTACGCCAGCGCTAAATACCGAAGAGCAATCTAAACAGCAACTGGCAGCAACTCAGCCCCTTAAGGAGATTGAAGCATTAAAAGCCCAGTTAGCAGAAGAAAAGTCACAGCATGAACAACAGAAGAATCGTGCGGATGCGTTGGTTAAACAGCAAATTGCCGGACAAGAGCTGTTAGCGGTGTTTAATAAACAACTTATTGCTCAACCACCATCAGTCAGTGGCGCAGTGGGTAAACCAGGTGAGGTCGCCAATAAACAGGTGACAGAGTTAGAAAATGAATTAAAGGCAGCCCAGACACAACTGAAAGCATTGCAGGGAAAACAAACGGTTTCAGCATCTGAATCCGTTGAAGCAAAAGCCCCGGGTGATAAACCAACTATTCCTAAGAAAGAAGATGAACTGATTGCTTATGCTTTGGGCATGCAATTGGGGGATAAAGTTCAGGATTCATTAACAGAAAACGCGGAGCTGGGGTTGAGTGTTAATACTAACTGGGCGTTGCTGGGTTTGGTCGATACAGTTAAACAGCAGCTACAGGTAGACCGTGGTGTTCTGATGGATAGTTTGAATAAAGTCAGTGATACCATTCGCCGTAATATGTTGGCGAAAAAGCAAGAGGCAGAAAAAAGCGGAAAACAGTATCAGAAAGAGTTTGCTGCAAAACCTCAGGTGAATAAAGATCCTGCGGGCTTCCATTACCGTATTGAATACGGTGGGGATAATAAGATCCCTGATAATGCCAATATCATGATCGCAGTAAAAGAGAGTCTGGTTGATGGTACCGTTATCGAAGATATGGACGTTCAACGTCGCTATGTAACGCAGCCGTTGTCTAAATATCCGCCGGTATTCAAAGCCGCGCTGGCCCGATTGCGTGACCATGGTAGTATGACCCTTGTGGTACCGCCAGAGTTAGCCTATGGCGATCGGGGACTGGCCCCGCTAATTCCACCGGGATCTACTATTATCTATAACATTCGGATTGTGGGCGTTACTTCACCTAAGTAAGACGGAATAGAGCGAATTTATAGGGAAATGCAAAAACGGGGTGGAGAGTAATTTCCACCCCGTTTTTAATGGTTATTCTTCAGGCTAGGTTTGTGCACAATAGAACAGCGGCATATTGTCTTGTGTGAATATATAGCTTGATACATTCTGATGGAGCAGATGAATACTGATTCCCCGTCCCTGAATCCGAAAGAAATCAGGAACCAGATAGCTTAACTTATCCAGTCGACCAGGGTTGGCATCGGTTTGCTCTGAAATCATCACGATATCTTTATTATCCAGCACATAGCGAAAGCGCATTTCATGACTGGTTTTTTTAGTCGGTTGACCTGCCTCCTGTAAATCCCCAACGCTGGAGTACCATCCTTCCCCCCCATTAAAAGTAAAGAGCATGATGGCATCATAGCTGCCTTTGTTGCTGATTACGGTAATCTCGCTTTCACAAGCAAAATGGTTACTCTTCCAGGATAGATAACCCGCCAAAAACAGGGGGCTAAAGGCAAGGGTAAATATCAACACAATTCTGATAACTGCTTTTTTATTGTTCATTGACTGCCTCAATATAGACATAAGATTCACAGCGTACATTGGCGCTATCGATTGATTTATCGCATACAACAATCGATGAATGCCCATATACACGGTTAACACTCATGTAGGCGCTACTTCCGGGAGAGCAATTGAACGGTTTTCTTTTCATTAGATCGGTAAATATGACGGCGCTTTTTTGTGAGTCATAATAAGAAGAAAACAGTTCACACCCGTTTACCTTTCCTGCGGAGTGATACTCTTTAAAAGTATTGCTACCCTGATAGTGGGTCATATATACCCATCCGGATGAAAAAATAAAAATGATTGCGGCGAGCAGATAAATCCATTTAAACGCGTTGCCCTTACTTTGAAAATTGCTGAGGGGCGCTGCTGTTTCTATTTCTATTGGGTTGGTGGATGTGGTGTTTTCCGTTTTACTATTATCAACAGAGACTGTTGGTGATATTGACGGTACAGGAGTGTCCTGAATTTCTCTTACGTCAGCAATGCATTTAAAGCCAGCTTTAGGCAACGTTTTAATGATATCTTCGGTCAATCCGGCAGATTTTATCGCTTTTCTTATTAATGCAATATTTTGATAAAGGGTGTTGGAGGAGACATAAATTCCATTTTTTCCCCAAACTTGTTCAAACAGAAACTGCTGACTAAGCGTTTGACCGTTATGTAATAGTAATTGCTGCAGGCACTGACTGGCAGGTATGTGAAGATTAATTTCCACCCCGGGCCGCTTGTAAGCCGACAGCATATGCTTCTCAGGATTAAAGCATACGACTTCGTTGATAAGATATATTTTGTTCATTTTCAGTAAATTATGGTGTGGCTTTCGGTAAGTATAGACGATGATTTCTTGTATAAATATTTAATAATCCTGAGTAACATAAATCTTAATAAGATATTTTATTTTTATAAATCAAATGGTTATTGCTTTTTGTTATTATTAACCTGGTGTTATCTAAATAAATTCAATAAAAAACAGTCAGATAAATATAAATAAACATAAATCAGATAACATCACTCTCTTTTTTGAATGTAAAGCGCTATGGTTTATCCCATAGATTCATTGTGTTGGTAGCTCTGATTATAGCGATTGAAGCCACTAAAGGTGGATGTTGGTTAACTTAATGATATTTAACAAGTAAATTTATTTTCTTTGTTGATGATATTATTTCTACATAACTTGCATCTACAAGCGCTATAGAAAACAAGAAGTTAATTTTATTTATAGTGGAATCTACTTATTATGTTCGATATAAAAAAATATTAATTTGAGTTTTCTAACATAACGAATGTCAGTGAAAAATAATTATCGATGTAATTAGTTAGCGTTTTATGTTGAGTATCTGGTTTTTGCTAATTAGATATACTATTTTTTGTTAAATTATCTCTTTATCTAAATGTCAGTGATTATATTGAATTAGCGTAAAAGCCTTATATAATCGCCACACACAAAGAATGTGTTTGCTGAAGAGATATTTCCGGCAATGTAAGTAGCAGATATGGATGGCATGGATGGATAGAGTAGATATGGATTATCAACTTTATGGTTTTTTAATTGGTAACGATATTCATTTTGAAATAAATAGTGGACAACTTTATCGATTTTCTTCAAATGGTACAGAAAAACATTTAATTTTTGGCACATTATTTTTTAGCGACACAATGCTGCAGCTATTTGTTTATATGCTGAGGTATGGTCGTGAGAATCGAGTGACGAAAGAAGAATTACTGAAAAAAATTTGGGAAGATAATAAGTTGAGCCCGTCACCCCAGCGTTTATGGCAGGTTTTAACCGGACTTAACAAGAAGCTACAAACGTTAGGATTACCTGATGAGTTCATTAAAACGATAAAAGGTAGCGGGTATATTATAGGTTTTAAAGAAATAATCCCTCTCTATTATAGAGCCAGTGAAATATTATGAATTAATTTACACACATATTTTACACTATTTAATTTTGCATTTTATTTTAGTTTAAAAAATAAATTTGATTACATGATAATAAATTGTCTTGTAAATAAAGGATATATTATAAAAATAGGTTTTTATAGTATTTTAATTTTCGCTAATTATATTTCTAAACTCTTTGAATTGTAAAATTTTGTGATGAAAATTATTTATAACCAAACGGCTAAGTTAATTACTTTTAGTCATAGCCTTTGCATTATTTAAACTGAGTATCTGTAATATGAAAAATATTATTTTATTGGTTAACCCATTAACATTTTTACGTATTTTATTAAAAACGTTAATAACGGGACTGTTAGTCATAACAACGGGAACTGCTTTTGCTGCTACTGAACAGCCTGACAAGATACAACAATCCGCAGTTCAAAAAAGCTCGATGGATCGTGGATTGATGTTTCAGCAGGCAGTAGGCAGTGATTTAGCCGGTCGTCACATTGAAGCGCGTAAGTTGTATGACGCGTTAAAAGGTACCGATTTGGATGAACAAATTTCGGTACCGTCGGCTATTAATTTGGCCGCTATTGAGCAATTCAATGCTTCCCTGAAAGAATTTGATGGATTAGCGCTAAGTCGTGATACCCGCGTAAGTGATTATGCCCATCTATGGCAGCTCTGGCTTACTGCTCGTATGTATACCGGCGAGAATTCTGCACTTAAAAAGAAACTTAATAATATGGCATCCGGCATGCGCATGAGTTCTCCAACTCAGCAAGCGATTGTCCGTCTCTACTCCGGCGATGGTGATGTTTACGATAACAGTACCCACACCGGCGGCACTAAGATCACTAACGTGGCAGATGGTACGGCACCAAGCGATGCGGTGAACTTCTCACAGCTGACCGAAACCAATGACACCGTTAACAACATTTATAACTCTGGTACCAAGTATTTCCATGCTAACTCTACTGGTGCAGATTCATCCGCCACTGGTAAAGATTCAGTAGCCATTGGTATGGGTGCTGTGGCAAGCCATGATAATAGCATCGCTTTGGGCGCCGGTTCTGTTGCCAACGGTTCCACTCTCAACAATGCAGCTTATCTGGTTGGCGGAACAGCCACCAGTGAAGTAAACATTGGTGGACGTCGTATTACCGGTGTCTCAGCCGGTGCAATGGATGATGATGCAGTAAATGTTGCCCAGTTAAAAGCCGTCTCTAATATGGCAAGCGGCACTGATGAACGCGCGCTGAAATATAATTGGGTTGATAAAAACGGTGATGGAATCGTTCAGCCTGATGAAGTGGATTATAGCAAAGCGACACTGGCCGGCGATAATGGCACGGTAATAAGTAATCTGGCGGTAGGTGAAGTTTCGGCGACCAGCACAGAAGCGATTAACGGTAGCCAGTTATACAACGTTGCCGGTGATACCTCAGTGACGTACACCACTAACAATGGTAGCGGTGTTCGTTATGTTCGTACTAATGCCACCGGTTTACCTGAATCAGATGCGTTTGCTAAAGGGAAGGCCAGTACCGCTGTGGGCTATAACGCGACTTCAACCGGAGAATCCAGTGTGGCCATTGGCCAGGACTCTTCTGCCAGTGCATTAAGTTCTATTGCTATTGGTAAAGGTGCAGAGGCTGATACCGAGCGTAGCGTAGCGTGGCGTTAGGTGATGGTGCGAAAACCAAAGCTGCAACGGGAACCAGCAGTGTTGTTATTCAGGGCAATGAGTATAACTTTGCCGGTACTGCACCGGTTGGTACGGTAAGTGTTGGTGATGTGGGTGATGAACGCACTATTACTAACGTTGCCGCTGGCGAACTGTCATCAACCAGTACTGATGCGGTTAACGGCTCTCAACTGTACGCTACAGTGGTGGCTATCAATAATATCCAAACGGGTATCAGCGACCTTGGTGATGCCGCCGTGAAATATGAGAGAAACGGCGACGGAACCACCAACTACAATAAAGTCGTACTTGGTGGTGGCCCAACTACCATCACTAACCTAGCGGCAGGAACTCAGGATGGCGACGCCGTTAACTACTCGCAGTTAAAAACCGTGTCTGAGCAGGTAACCAATATTTCTAATGGTACTGATGGTATGTTCCAGGTGAATAATACCAGCAAATTACCGAAACCATCGGTTACCGGTAAGGACGCAGCGGCCGGAGGTGCGGGTGCAGTAGCCAGTGGTGATAACAGTCTGGCTATGGGAACCCGAGCCAGAGCAACGGGTAACAATGCCGTAGCGTTAGGGGCTGACTCCATTGCCGATCGCGACAATACGGTATCCGTTGGTTCAGTCGGAGCAGAGCGCCAGATAACCAATCTGGCAGCCGGTACTCAGGGTACTGATGCGGTTAACGTAAACCAACTGAAAAGCGGTGTCAGTTCAGCCAATCAGTACACGGATAACAAGTTTAATTCACTGAAAAATATGGTGGAAGATCAGGGTGACAAGCTGAGCGCAGGTATTGCCGGCGCAATGGCGATGTCAGGTTTACCACAGGCCTATCAGCCGGGAGCCAGCATGGTTGGCATGGCGGGTTCAACTTATCAGAACCAGTCAGCGGTTGCGTTAGGTGTTTCTATGATTTCCGATAACGGTAAATGGGTGACCAAACTTTCTGGCAGCACTAACTCACAAGGTGATTTGGGCGGCACGGTAGGTATTGGCTACCAGTGGTAACCATGTATTAAACCTGATTTGTATTGAAATCTGTCCCCGGCGGATGCCGGGGACTCAATAACCGATTTTTATAGTGAGAAAGATGATGATTGTTCATTCCAAACCAGTGCGTCTGGCTATGGTATTAGGTTGTTTTTTATTACTCTCGGCCTGTACTCGTTCCATTAGCGATGTAGATTCACAAGGGAAAACCACCTCCCCTGTATTTCCCGGTGTCACGAGTGCCGTTCGTGAAGAGGGGAGCTTTGTTAATCTGGATAATCTTAAGCAGATTAAACCGGGTATGACAAAAACGCAGTTATATGAACTGATTGGTGTGCCACACTTTGATGAGGGCGTGCTGAAAGTTAAAGAGTGGGATTATATTTTCCACTTTACTAAAGCGGATAACACCATTTTGACCTGTCAGTATAAGGTCTTATTTGATTCCAATATGAAGGCACAAAGCTTTTACTTCCTGCCGGAAAATTGCCTTGAACAGCTATCGACCAAGCCAGTTGTAGTTCATCATGATTTGAGTGTGGAAGGTTTGTTTGCCTTCGATCAATCGGCCATGTCAATGAAAGGTATTGAGAGCATTAACGCGTTTTCTGCGGGGCTAAAAAATGCGGGTTTAGAAAATAGACGTATAATTGTGACAGGACATACCGATCGTTTTGGTGGCAACGCTTATAACCAGCGTCTTTCACTGGCTCGCGCGGAGTCTGTTAAACGTGAAATGGTTAAAAATGGTATTCCGGCTTCAATTATTGCCGTTCAGGGTAAAGGAGACAGTGAGCCGCGTGTTTCTTGCCCGGGTAATCAATCTGCTGTGGTGATCTCGTGTCTGGCACCGAATCGTCGCATGTCGGTTGATGTTGTTAATCAACAGTCTAAGTAAGAGTAATGATTAATATAAAATTTAATCTACAAAAGACCGCTGTTGGCGGTCTTTTATTTCTGTTCAGCCATCAGGCATTTTGTTCTGTGGCTGATTTACGCGTTAAATCTATCGAAGTTCCGGCTTATAACTTAATCAGTGATACATTGGTTGGGATGAGCACACCGGGCAGCGGAAAGCGTAATGACTTTGTATTGCAGTTAATCTGTGATTTAGCACGCGGCGATAAAAATCAGCAACAGGCTAATGAAGTTCTTCAGAACAATCATATTGACGTGCAAAGTATTCCGGCGAAAGGCAGCATGTCGTCATTATTAATCAATGGGGATAAGGCCGATCAGGCTTCTACTTGTGCAGCCTATGTTGCAACGTCTTTATTTCGCGAGAATGATAACTCTGCGCTGTTTGATAAGAGCAAGGCGGAGTCCGGTAAGATTGAGTTAACGCTAAACCAACAGCGTTTTGCCAAAGAGATGAAGGTGAGGATGGCGCTTGCTCAGGCAACCGCTAATTTATATGCGGTGGTTGCTGCTAACTTACCGAATAATAGTGAGTTGAGTTTTTCTGATTATCAACAAAGTGTTGCAAGTTCGGTCTATAACTATGCGCCAGAATATCTGAAACTGATTCAAAAATTGTATAGCAATGATAAAGCGATATATACACCTGTTGCCGTTACTGCATCATCAACATCAATTTCTGATAATGAAAGTCGGGAACTTGAAATAACACCTCAAAGTATTAAATTTAAATCTAAAGGTGTTGTCTGGCTTGGCGAAGGAAAAATATTGGGCAAAGAGTATTTTATTCCGGTGAAAATTATTGATTCACCAGTAGCCAATAAACCTAAGGCATCAAGAAAAGCCAACAAATAGGATACCGTTCCTATGGTACTGATTGCTTTTCCCGTCATGTCAGCATCATGCAATACGATGTTGATAATTTGGAGGTCGGGCACCTTTCAATATTTGTAATATTTTTAGATTCTCATATCCCAGGATTGTGAACGAAAGTATGGTTATTCGAATCTTCGAACTTTCTTCTGGACACCTCAGTATTTGTCTGTTTAATTCGCTTATTTTCAGCTATTTAATCTGATTTAATATGAATTCATCATACTTTTCCCTAATGGTCTATACTTATTAATATAGTGTTAGCTATAGGGTTAAATATTTTGTCAACCAGAAGGAAAGCGTAATGAAGAATACTCAATTAGTGAAAGTCATGACAGCAGCCGTTTTAGGTACAGTGTTATTAAGCGGTAGCGTATTTGCTGAAGAAAGCGTTGTAGATAAAGCTAAATCAGCAGCCAGTGATGCAGGTGATAAAATTGAGCACTCAGCTAAAAAAGCCGATCTGTATATGGATGACAGTGCTATCACTGCAAAAGTAAAAACGGCATTACTGGATGCTAAAGATATTAAAAGTACCGAAATCTCCGTAGAAACTATTAACAGCATGGTCTATCTGACCGGTAATGTCGCCAGCAAAGCACAGGCTGAGCAAGTGGTTCAGTTGGTTGGTAAAGTCGAAGGTGTTACCAGCGTTAAAAACGATCTGGTGATTAAACCCTGATTGAACGGCTCTTGGTTAATTAAACAAGAGAGTCATAGTGTTTCCCCCTGACTAATAGTTTATCTAATTTCATTTCAATTAATGAGTAAGGAGTTGGTTATGTTTCGTTGGGGAATTATCTTTTTGGTGATCGCGCTGATTGCTGCCGCATTAGGTTTTGGCACCCTGGCGGGTACTGCCGCCTCAGCAGCGAAAATCGTATTTGTTGTCGGGATTATTCTGTTTATTGTTAGCCTGTTTACCGGGCGAAAACGGCCCTGATGGCCATTGAATATCAGATTCATAAGTGAATATTGATAGCGAAAAAGTCGGCAGAAATGCGGGCTTTTTGTTTTATTGAGCTTTGGTTTAATGGGGTGATTAGGGTAGCCTGTGTTTTTTTCGTATTATCGGTAGAAGTTCGAAGGGAGTCGTAATGAAAAGAGGGTTATTCCTATTATTAATATTTGCCTGCTCTGGCACATGGGCTAACTGCGATGATACCTCACCAGATTTAGCTAACATGCTGAGTCATCCTATTGGCAGCCAGGAGATTATTGCGGTAGTGAAAGGTAGTATTCATCCTGAATTTGACGCCGAAGGGCAAGTTTATGTGGATTACTTCGATATCACTCACTCTTATGGCTTAGCCATCCCCAATGGGCGCTATTTGTTGAAGGTTAATCGTTACTGGGGCAATGAATGTCACTTTTACGCCGAAGATGTGAAACTTCATGAGCAGGGTGATGCAAAAGGTACGGTTTATCTGGCCTTAAGTCGGGTGCATGGACATACTTTGGTGATGCCTGAAGGGACGGGATTTGGATTGTCTCTGAACAATAATAGGGTCATTTATCAGGCTGACGATCGGGACGTTAAGC
This sequence comes from Limnobaculum allomyrinae, assembly GCF_016649425.1. Lineage (GTDB taxonomy): Bacteria > Pseudomonadota > Gammaproteobacteria > Enterobacterales > Enterobacteriaceae > Limnobaculum > Limnobaculum allomyrinae. The sequence continues at coordinate 71,993 of NZ_JADRCR010000013.1, read as the reverse complement.
AGATTGAGCAGCGGTTGTTTGAACGACATGTGCTTAAAGGGATTCCGCTAAGTCTCTGGCAGGGGTTAAAGGAAAATGAGTAATAAAACTAAAGCAAAATCATATTGATATCATCCGCATGTGTAATTTTTGCAGAAGACAAATATGAGTAAATAAAAAATCCTACAATTCTGATAAATCAAACGGTAGGATTTTTTTATTCAAACAAACAGAGATAAATTATCAGGCTAATTTAAACGTCTGTAGCATTTCTGGGGTCGCTTAAATCCCGATCTCTTATTTCTGGCATGCAGATAGCAGAGAATAATCCAACGACTGAATAGCACACGATCATAATGGCAATTGGCCACCATGAATCAGTCCAATTACAGAGTATTCCGGCAATGAGTGGCCCTAATCCAACGGCGAGTAACCCACCAATCTCATTGGCTACTGCCATTTGAGTAAACCGATCGCGTGAACCAAACATTTCTGCCATTGAAATCGCTTCAATAGCTGCCTGACCTAATACGGCAACATTATGAATAATGATGATGCACAGCATGATTGTGCCGGGGTTATAGCTTTTATCAACAATGATGGAAATCATCGGGAAGGCTAAAAATATCGATGCCGTATTCAAGACCAGGTAAACCGGTCGTCTTCCCCATTTGTCGGATAGCCAGCCGGCAAATGGAATAGTAATAAAACCAATTGCGGAGCTAATCAGCATGGCGTCTGTTGGAATTGCTTTATTGAATAATAAAGTTTGTACCATGTAACCGGCTAAAAACGTTTGAATCAGACCTGAATTACCTGCCTGACCAAAGCGTAACCCCATGGCTAACCAAAATGATTTTCCTTTAGCGATATCGATAAATGACGTTTTACTGGCAGGTTTTTCATCATCATTCGCATTTTCAAAAACCGGGCTCTCTTTAAGATTTAAACGTAACCAAATGGCAAATATCATGACTACCGCACTGGCTAAGAAAGGAATCCGCCAGGCCCAGGCCAATAAAGTTTCATTATCTACCGCGAAGAAAATGATGGCCCAAATAGCCGTTGCACTTAATGTGCCGCAGTTGGTTCCCAGTGCAACTAAAGAGGCGATAATGCCCTTTTTACCTTTGGGAGCATATTCTGCCAGCATGGTTCTGGCACCTGATATTTCAGCACCAGCACCTAAGCCCTGAACAATTCGAAGAGCAACCAGCAAGATAGGTGCAAGAATACCTACCTGAGCATAAGTGGGAAGGACGCCGATTAATGTAGTGCATAGCCCCATCATGGTGATGGTAATAAACAAGACCTGCTTTCTGCCAATTCTGTCTCCCATTCGGCCAAAAATAAATGCACCAACGATACGGGCAACATAGCCTGCACCATAAGTACCCATGGCTAATATTAACGCCATGGCGGCCGATTGTTCTGGAAAGAAAATGTGATGAAATACTAATGCGGCTCCTAAAGAGTATAATTGGAAATCCATAAATTCTAATGCAGTGCCTAGCCAACCGGACATTGCAGCTCTAATTAAGTCACTGGTATTTCTTTCAACTCCATTTTCTGTTTGACTCATATTTTCCACCATTAATTATTCTATTTAAGTTCATGGAACCCAAAATATTGGTTAGTCAAAGGGTTAGTTTATTAATGGTTGTATATTCAATCGAATTTACGAAACCATTTTCTTAATCAATGGATATTTGTAAGAAGAAGGCAATAAACTAACCACTCCGTCATATTATGTAATTAGACCTTCCTACGGGCGTGCTGCCGTGCCATCAGGCAAGCGCGCATTAGTCCAGGAGGGTAAACCACCTTCAACGGGGTATTTTTTTGCCTTTTCTTCATCAATATCGATGCCAAGTCCAGGTTTATCATTAAGATATGCATAACCCCGATCGATCTCAGGACAGCCAGGGAAAACGTCTCTTAATGCCTCATTCATTGGCGTATATTCTTGAATACCAAAATTAGTGGTGCTCATATCAATATGCATGTTAGCGACAACACCAACGGGGGATATATCACCAGGACCATGCCATGCTGTGCGCACGCCGTGATATTCACACAGGGTGGCTAACTTTTTGGCAGGGGTAATTCCGCCTATCATACTGATATGACAGCGAATAAAATCAATCAGATGATTTGTGATCAGGTGCTTATATTCTGCAACATGAACAAAGAGTTCACCTATTGCAATTGGTGTTGATGTCTGCTGACGCATAACTTTCAGGAAATCAACGTTCTCAGGCGCTACCGGATCTTCTAAATAGAACAACCGGTACTCTTCGAGGTCTTTAGCCATTTGCATCGCAGCAACAGGTTGAATTCGCTCATGAACATCATGAATAAACTCAACGTTAAAGCCAATCTTGTTGCGTAAGTGATCGAAAAACTTGGGAATACTGCGGGCATAGGCTTCCGGATCGAAATAAATTCCAGCTGTTTTAGTTCTGGGGGAACGTTTAGGGTTTAAATCTCGCGCTTTATCAAGTTGAGTTGCGATCAGCTTTAAATCTTCTGTTCCGGCACCGCCATACATACCCATCTGGCAGCGTACGTGCTGATAGCCTTCTTCCATTGCTGCACGAATATTGTCTTCAGCGGCCACGGCATCACCACCATCACAGTGGCGATATAAAGGAATACCATCGCGGCATTTTCCACCCAACAATTCGTAAACCGGCATGTTGGCCATTTTCCCTTTGATATCCCAAAGCGCCATATCAATGGCAGAAACAGCGTTATTCATAACGGGGCCATTGCGCCAATAGCCACTTACCACGGCGGACTGCCAAATGTCTTCGATACGACGCGGATCCTTGCCAATCAGAAATGGCTTCATGTAATCATTAATGGCCGCTTCAACTGCAAATATACGTTGGGTAAACGTTGCGCAGCCTAAGCCGTATAGTCCGTCCTGATTGGTTTCTACTTTTACTACAACAAGATCAATACCACCGGGAGCTGTTAAAATCGTTTTAACATTAGTTACTTTAATCATTAAGAACTCCAGAAATATCACTTCACTTCACTTGTTGTATGACATCGTACCTATTCGCAAAATGAAAATAACACTGATTTAATGAATAAAGCAAGTCTGTTATTTTGAAATAATGTTATGGAACGACTTTATTGATCGCTTCAATATTGTTTTTCATGGCGTCATTTAATGATGTTTTAGCCGTATCAACATCGTGTTCTTTGATCGCCATAAACACTTTTATGTGTGCTTCAATACTTTCAAGCGTAATGCCTAAGACACGGTTTAATTCTTCCAGGTAGAAGTAGTAAACGTTTTTTATATCATTGATAATATGAATAAATATTTTATTGTGGGAGGCTTTGATTACTGCGATGTGAAAGTCCAGATCGGCCTGGGAGTATTTCTTATAATCATTTTTATTGACCAACATGCGATTTAAAGCATCTTCAATCGCTTTAATATCCTCTTCGTTAGCATTCTCTGCAGCCAGCTCTATGCACTTAAATTCAACGGTTTGCCGAAAGACCATCATATCCATGAACTCTTCCTGGCTTAGATGCATTATCGGCTTTTGAGAATTAGATATTCTCTCTTTATCAATATCAGCCGATACGAATGAACCTTTACCATGTTTGGTGTAAATGATTCCCCGATCACGTAGCTTCTGTACTGCGCTTCTGGTGCTTGTTCGGCTAACGTTAAACATTGTAGAGAGTTCAAATTCAGAGGGTAAACGCTCGTTCTCTTTCCAGCTTCCGTCCAAAATTTTATTTAACATTTGCTTATAAACCGCATCGGCAATGTTATTTTTAGGGATAGATTCAATATTCATAATAGTCGTTTTCCTAACCGCATAAATATATTATTGGATTCAATAAATTATCTTGTTTATCAGTCCAATAGAGCTGGAAGTCACCTCTTCATTTTAAAAAGATTATCAGTGTAATTTGCAAGATAGATCACAAATAATTCTTTTGCTGATTGTCTTTTTTATTTCACCTCTGCATTGTATATCGCAATTGTATGTTGTCATACAACATATTGTATGACGTATCCATTCGCACAATACGGTCGTCATTATACAATGAACAAGGTAACGATATGAATAAATTATTTGATCTGACAGGTAAAACCGCCCTGATTACGGGCTCTGCTCGTGGATTGGGTTTCTCTTATGCTGAAGGATTAGCTTCTGCGGGAGCGTCGATTGTACTGAGTGATATCAGAGAAGAAACATTGCAAGAAGCGGTCGATAAATTAAAAGCTAAGGGCTATCAGGCGAGAGGCTATGTTATCGATGTCTCTAAAGAAGAGCAGATAGTTGATGCTTTTAATCAAATGGACAAGGAAGGCATTGAGATTGACATTGTTATTAATAACGCAGGTATTCAGCACCGTCAGCCATTATTAGAATTACAGCTTAAAGACTGGCAAAGGGTGATTGATATTCACTTAACCGGCACCTATTTAGTTTCACGGGAAGCCGCTAACCGGATGGTAAAGCGTAAGAGCGGCGGTAAGTTTATTAATATTTGCTCGCTAACCAGCGAACAGGCAAGACCGACAGTGGCACCTTATACTGCCGCAAAAGGCGGCATTAAAATGCTGACCAGAGCTATGTCAGCGGAATGGGGTGAGTTTAACATTCAAGCGAATGCGATTGGACCCGGTTATATTTTGACTGATATGAATGAAGCATTAATTCAAAACAAAGAGTTTGATACCTGGGTAAAAAATAGCAATCCGGCTAAGCGTTGGGGTAAGCCTGAAGAGTTAATTGGTACCGCTATTTTTCTCTCCTCCCAAGCCTCTGACTATATCAATGGTCAGGTAATTTATGTTGATGGTGGTTGGTTAGCCGTTTTGTAATCTATTTTCAGGTATATGTGGCCAGGAGTACGACATGAGCAGCAATCAATTGTCATGTAAAGCATGTTTTGCCCACGCGAAGAAAGACATTCGTATTGATGAGCGAGTTTTAGAATATACGGACGAGCAAGTTGTCGTCAAAGTTGAGGCGGGTGGTATTTGTGGTTCAGACATCCACTATTATCAGGAAGGTCATGCAGGGCTGTCAGTATTAAAACATCCTATGGTTATCGGTCATGAATTTGCCGGTAAAATTCATAAAGCGCCAAAAAATTCAAACTTGAAGGTAGGGCAGAAGGTTGCAGTCAATCCATCACAGCCTTGTAATCAGTGCGAGTTTTGTCTGGAAGGCAAGCAGAACCAATGTCCTAATATGCGTTTTATGGGAAGTGCGCAGTTTAATCCTCATGTTCATGGTGGATTCTCTGAGTATGTTGTTGTTTCAGAACAGCAGTGCTTTCCTTATGACGAAAGTATTCCAGCACAAGTGATGGCATTCTCTGAACCTACAGCAGTGGCAATTCATGCCATAAACATTGCCGGTAATCTGGTTGGTAAAAAAGTATTAGTGATGGGAGCAGGGCCAATTGGCGGATTAATTATCGCCGCCGCAAAAGCGGCTGGTGCAGTAGAAGTTGTTGCCTCTGACATTAGTGAACGCTGCCAAAAAATTGCATTACAGATGGGAGCCGATCGCGCTGTTAGCCCGACAGATAAAGCCATTTTTGAGGAGTTCTCCAAAAATAAGGGCTATTTTGATGTCACTTTCGAAGCGTGCGGTGCGTCATCAGCGATTGCTTCAACCGTATTGGTCACGCGGGCTAATGGCAGCGTAGTGCAAGTTGGTATGGGCGCCAGCCCTGTTGAGTATCCTGTGGCGCAGATGTTAGCTAAAGAAATTAACTGGAAGGGATCCTTCCGATTTATTAATGAGTTTTCGACCGCGGTTAAATGGCTTGAAAAAGGGATAATTAATCCACGTCCTCTTATTTCGAATGAATTTCCTTACCAGAATGTCGAGCAGGCATTAATTACTGCAACGGATAAAAATATCTCTTCAAAAGTATTAGTGACTTTTTTTGAATAAGCCGTTCCATTAAATCTGCGGGGTTAGGCGTAATCTCGCAGATTTATTATTGTGGCGAAGAAAACAATTAATACAATGAATTGAAAAGTTAATATAGATATTGTCGAGTAGTTAAAAAATTTAACCAGAGAAGGTTTCTGTCTGATACAGGATTTTTATCAGAAAGGTAGTGACAGTTTTCCGCTCTCTTTTACTGAAAATACCATAAGGAAACTTCTCTGGACTGAATGAAGTTTTTAGTTTTTATCTCTTCCCGGCTTGTTCGGAATGATTTAAGAAATTCTGAAACCACCTTTAAGAACTAAGATGATGTAGTATTATTCTTAAATATTCTGCTGCAGATGTTTCTCCAGGATTTATCAACACGCGGTACTCCAATTGCTGCAATCAGTGACGCCAGGCCTGATTGGTGTAACTCATGGACTATGTCTTTCAAAACGTCATAAACATTATCTGGCAGAAGATCAACGTGATGAACCATCGTCTGTGCACTGGCTAAATTATTTCTGTAACCCCCAACGTTGGAATGTCGCCAAGATTGCCATGCTTCATCCAATGAATCAGGATTGATAAGTGCTCCGCGATAGCCTTTTGTTTTTCTTGTGTACAATGGATGACGGCTTAATCCCGGGGTTTTAGGATCGTCTACATCAAGTAAAAGTTTTAGCAGATTAATATCAGCCTTATCATGTTGGCATTCATCGCATAATGCACGCCAAACTGCGGCAATATCGATTTGATTGTTTCTCAGTAGCCAAATCAGGTTGAGTAAGTCTTTAAAACGTGGACGAACAATAGTTTGGTGCAGTTTCCATGCGATTTGAAGGGATAACGGCACGGTATAAGATAAGTGAAAAGGTTCACCTGAAATTGGTTTATATAACAAAGGCACTGGGGGAGGATCAATTTTCAAATTCAGGCTAACATCAAGAGAAAACTCAAATTCTTCATCACCAATCCACATTAATAAGTCGGTGTTTACTGTGGGAAAATCATCATCCATTGCATAATCGATCATGCGCCAAAATCTGTTTTCAGAGAAGCTACGAAATCGAACGCCATCATCAATATGAGTTTCTGTTACAGCCAGCAGCCAGTTATCCAGCGTTACTCTAATGTGGTTAACATTATTCGTATCTACAGGAACTATATACACCCAGTCCAGATCGGCAACCTGTCGTTGGGATGATTCCAGTTCCTGCGGCCCCAGATATTGCCGGGTTATCAAACTGCCTTTGAGCATGAATGGTTGATTAACTTGAGCAGCCCGACGAGCAAACGCTTCAAAAGCAAAAAGTTCAAGAACACTATGGCGATGGATACCGTGTTTTACTGAATAATCATCTATATCTGCCGGAGTAATCTTAGTCATATATTGGTCCTTCAATGTCGGAGAGCCAGCCTGCATCCAGCTTTTCATTACTATCATATAAGCATATTTCATACAGATGCTGAATAATAGGCCAGCCACCCTGTTGTAATGCAGATACTAACGTCTGAATTTGCTGGTTAAATAGTGAATGATTGAGTTCGACTGTACTGCTGGCTGTTTGGCGTAATGTGATAAAACGTTTATTCGGTTGGTATTGTAAAGCATTGCGGGATAAATGCGCTCCATGCTCTAAACATAGTGTTAATAGAGATGGAGATGGCTCAGCTATCAGTTTTCCGTGCCATTCATAATAGAGAGCTTTTGGGTAACGAGTATGTTCTTTCAAGGAAGCTTCTATTTTAATACGTTGAATAGCATAACCAGATTCATTAAAGCTCCTGGCTATTTTGTGGGCCTGAGTTACTTCATCAATATAAGCAGTTGCCATTGCTTGTTGTTGGTGCTCGCCGCGAGCTAGTTCAATAAGCAATGGCTTGCAGTTAAGTATTCGACAAACGCGAGTAAAATCAGCTAACTCATCATTATTTAAATATTGGGTGGTTAAATGAGCATGTAACATATTATTATCAGTCCTTGGTATCTGCCTTTACTGGTCAGTTATTCCATCTAACCACATTCTATATTGCCGTTTAGATATTGATATTTCGATGTTCCGGCTTTTACTGGTTTCACCGCATTGATATATCTCACTGGCTTTCAATATTAAGTTGTCATTTTCCCAGCGGGCAAAATCGATATCATCATATTTGTCGTAGCCATCTTCTAATTCCTTATGAATATCGACCCATGTTGTTTCAATCATTGGCTCACTAAAATTCAAAATGTGAATACCGAAAGGGCAGGCCCAGAAGCATCCCGATACTACAAGAATATTATTCAGTGGGTTATAGAGAATATCTGTCCAGATGAAGGTTTCATTTTCTTCAGGAATATAGTGGAACGCTTTATTTTCTGTGATATTAAAAACGCTATATCCATAAAGTTCTATCCGGAAGACGAGATAGAGATTTCCATTTGAGTGAGTGATTAACTTGCAAAAATCCCCGCTGTCATCGAGGTTCCGGTAGCGGTAAATAATGTCGTTTTTACTGTTTAATAGGGTATTTTCAGTAGCTGAAGTATTGTGTTGGGCATAAGTATTCTTTTCAATTCGATATTCCGGGCTCAATTGAATGACTTCGCTGTCCTGAAAATTGGCTGCGGTGAAAATAGTTTCCTGTTCTTTTCGCTGGGTTTGGTATTTTTCGGTGCAGGCGATGTTGGTCATGTCCATGTTGGTTTTTCTCTTCCTGAGAGCGATTTGGCTATTTTGGTGGCTTTAAGGAAATGGCCAGATTTTATCGTCAGGTGATTGTACTAAATTTGGAGCGGTTCAACATGGAGAGCTATCAAGTTTTCCATGTATGGTTATGATTCTATTTAGTCAGATCAGTCTCTGTATTTTGTTTAACGTTCTGATATGCCTCGAATTCAGCTTTACTTATTATCACTACTGTTGCTTTGCCTCTACGGGTGATTTCAACAGAATTACCATTGATGGCGATATCGAGTATTGTGGAAAAATTAGTTTTGGCTTGAGCTAAGGTATATGAATGCATATTGGTTTTCCTTAAGTGTACATGTGGAATGTACACTTAGGTTGTATGTTCTAAATCAGAGATATTTTTCAGTATCGTTTGAGTATTATCTGCTTATTCACCAGTGGTTGCAGGTTCAAGCAGAGAAAGTAAAGCGGCCTGCTTTTCCTGCAGTATAAATAATAAAGATTCTTTCAACTCAGGTTGTTCCATACTTGAGATGGTATAGGCTAAGGCGAAACATTGTTCGGCCAGCTCTTCTGGCAGTAGTGGGGTTTGGTTTAGCAGATTAAGCATGATTGCCTCCCTGCGACTGATGTGAGCTGAATGATGGGATAGAGTAGCTGGCTCGTTGTTGCTTGTTCGAGTTAATTAGAAATGTAAATTTTGGGTGAGTTTGGGTATGCTGATGGGTAGCCATATCGTTAACCTCTTTAACGTGTTGGTTAGACGCCTTGAACGTGTTGGTAGCACTTCGGGGCGTTGTCATTTCAGAATACGGTATGTTAATGTACGTACCTGATTCCACCAATCCTATTCCTGTAGGTACGTACATGTCAATTGTAAAACGTGATAAAAATTTTAATCGTGACGGTAAATCTCCGACGTTCCAAATTCGTATTCCTCAGGAATTTAGGGAGCAATTGAATGTTGAGGCGGCAAAGGATGGGGTTAGTCTTGGGAATTGGTTTAAGGAATTAGCGAGGGAGGAATTGCGGAGAAGGGGAGTTGTGCCAAAGGGGTAAGGTTATTAATTTATTGTATGTTAGTTTCTAATTATTAGTGAATATAGAAATTATGATTTAATATTTTTATATATTGTAACTGAATATGGATTACCGCAAGTACCCTTTCCTACGATGTTTGTAGACATATTCATATTTTCAAGAATTAGAAAGAGAAACGTACAATTACAGGAATGCCCCGCGGGTCGTGCATTAGAATTAAATACAGATGGTTTAAATTTTCTTAAATCTGAAGAAGAAACGCTCATTCCTCTAAAATGACTATATGTTTCATATAAATCACTAAATGAAACCATCATTTTAGATTTCCCACGAACATATGTTATTTTTTTGTCGTTATAGTTAATTATTGTGGATGTTCCTTTCTTTGGATTTTTCATAACAGTATTGACAGGGAATTTACTTTTAATATCACTAATAAAATTATGTAATCCCATTGTTTTATCTCATCCAGTTAAATAGCTAGCGTTATAATTAATATGATTTTATGACTTTCATATTCTATTATTGAAATATATGAAAAAATACGATGAAAATCACAATTATTGATTTAATCATTTTTTGATGTGATTAAATTAGTAAATATGATTTTTAGGGTTGAATAAGTATCTTAATATAAAAGTACAATCATGAAATTTGAGGATGTTTAAGTATGGCTGTCAGTATCCCACACAAAAGACCCATTCATTTTTAGAGATCTTCTGACATACTGATTATGTTCCCTGAGGAGATCTCCATGCATTAAATCTGGAGGCTATTGATAGCATACGCTACATTATGAATGCTATTCAGTTCCGAAAATCGATGGTTAACTTTGTCATAATCAATGAGAAAGTCCGCAATTATGCGGACTTAATGAATCAGTTTTCTAGATACCACTCTGCAATATATAAAGTAGAGTGACGGCGGTCAGCGTTATTATTTGAGCTAAGTGTTAGCACCTCATTTTTTTAACTCATCATCAACACACTCGATTGATTCACCAAGGTAATGTGCAGGATCTAATATTTTATCAATATCCAACGTATCCGGAACATTCGCTTTCTTCAGTTCCTGATGAATTGACTCTGCAAAGGTGAGTTTTTTCTCAATAGAATTCATTGCCGCTTCATACAGAATATGATGTGCAGCAGGGCGTCCAATACATTCGGCTAGTTGCATCATCACCGCTTCAGAAAGAATTAAGCCACCCGATAAATCCAGATTCCTTTTCATATTGTCAGAGTAGACATTCAAACCGGTGATTAACTTATTCAACCCATCAACAAGAGATACAGCAAAAATAGAGACTTCTGGCAACGACACATCAAGAATATTACTTTCTGCAGCATCACCTTCGTTCATCCTTATCATCGACTGATTAGCTAACATTATTCTTGAGCGTAGTAGTTGTGATACGCCAACCAAATTTTGGGCATGCTGAGGGTTTCTCTTTTGTGACATAGTAGAACTGCCTACTTTGCCATGATGGAAACTCTCTTCAACTTCAGCAATTTCAGTTCGTTGTAAAAATATGACTTCCTGGCTGATTTTTTCTACCGTTGCGGCCAGTAAACCAAAAACGTTGATGTAGGCGGTTAATGAATCACAACATGCTCTGATTGGAATAGGTGCGGATCTAAGGTTAAGTAATTCTGCCATTTTATTTTGTACATTTCGGCCATTTCCACCTATTGCAGAGAATGTACCAACAGCTCCCCCCATGCTTACAACGAATGCGTCTTCAGCGGCATGCATTAAACGTGACTTATGGCGACGGATTTCAGCGCGCCAGCCGGCCACTTTGAAACCGAAGGTAATAGGTAATGCATGTTGACCATGGGTTCTGCCAGCCTGAGGGATATTTTTTGTTTCAGCAGCCAGCTTTGCCATCGCAGCCAGAACATTATCGAGATCTGAAATAATAATGTTATGTGTCTTTCTTAATTGTAATACCGCGCCGGTATCGAAAATATTTTGAGTTGTTGCGCCCCAATGAATATATGACGCTGCCTCTGAACCACAAACGGCTTCATATTGGCGTAATACAGGAACAAAAGGATGCATGGTTTCTTTGATGCCAGCAGAGATTTTATCTGCATCTAACAAATTAACGTCAGCCTTTTCTGCAATGATGTCTGCAGCTGATTTTGGAATCATTCCCAACTCAGCCTGGGCTAATGCTAATGCCGCTTCTACGTCGAGCCAACTTTGTATTGTGCTTGAATCAGACCAGATATCTTTCGCTTTTTGATTGAACCAATGTCCAGTAATACATGAGTCAAACATTCCTACGCTAGCCATAGCATATCACCTCTTTTTTTGATTTTGGTTATATTAATATAAGCGTTCATTTATAAAGTGATTTAAATCACATAAAAAATAAAATGATCATTTGATTGTTTTTTATGTGAAAAATGGTTTTTATTGAAAATATGACGAGCGTCGTGCTTTGTTCGATAATTAAATGGTTATGCTCATATAACTAAATTTGCATCGGTTGTGAACGTCAGATTATGACACTTACTCTTTCACATAATTATGATTAACTCTTTGTGAGATATAAAATGACTGAGTCTACTGATATGAAAAAAATCAAAAAATCCTTGTTTATATGGATAATCAGCATCCCTACTATTTTAGCTTTTATGTATTTTTGCTTCGGTCAAAAGGCATTTATTCTTTCCGTATCATTTACTATTATCGTATTGATTGGTATGGGAATAATGAGGAAGATATATGCACAAGCGCTGGTATTAGTTGGCGGATGTATACTTTTATTGATCGCTGCATTTATTTTTCCGGAAGCAGCAATAACGAGCACGAGCTCTGGTTCGAAAGTTATTGATGTATTTGTCGAAATAAAAAGTATTTTTAGTAAGAATATTGCCAGTCTGGGCCTGATTATTATGGTTATTGCCGGTTTCTCGCGCTATATGAATGATATAGGTGCATCCGGGAAGCTGGTTGAGATCTGTGTGAAGCCGCTGGGGAAACTAAAATCAAGGTATATGCTTCTCGGTGTGTGTTATATCGTCATGCAACTTTTGGCATTATTCATTTCAAGTCCGTCAGGTTTAGCTCTTTTGATGATGTCGACGTTGTATCCTATCTTGCGTTCTATTGGGTGTAGTAAGGCGTCTGTAGCTGCTGTTATCGCATCAGGAGTTTGTATTGATTATGGTCCTTCTGCCACAGGCAGTATTTTGATATCAGAAATAACGGACTATGATTTATTTAGTTTTTTTATTGAAAAACAAGTGCCCGTTGTATGGATCCTCTTTATATTCATCGGTGTTATGCATATGTTCGTCCAGGCCTACTGGGATAAAAAAGAAGCCGTAACATCAGAAGACGATAGTTTATTAGCCCATCAGCAAATACCTTCGGAAGAAAAAGTGCCTTATCTGTTTGCTTTACTTCCAATTGTCCCGATGATTTTGCTATTTATATTTTCCAGTTTGGTTGAAGAATGGCTTCCGGAAAGCATCAGATTTAAAATGGATGTCATTACTGCAATGTTTATTTCATTTTTCATCGCTTTCATCTGTGACTTTATTCGTACGTTAAATATAAAAAGTGCAGCCGATAAAATAGCGGGTCTTTTTGATCAAATGGGACAATCTTTTATTATGATTGTTTCAATTTTACTTTGTGCTCAAGTTCTTGCTCAGGGAATGATAAAAATAGGATTCATTGATACGTTGTTTAGTTTTATTCCTTCCGGAACCCATACACATATTCTTGTTGTCCTTTCTTTTAGTATCTTAGTGTTCTTTAGCTCTATTGTACTCGGTACCGGTTCAACCTTTAATGCGTTTGCCCCATTAGCTGCCGAAGTTGCTAAAGGTGCGGGTGTATCTGTATACAAAGTTCTTATTCCGATGCATTTTTCTGGAAGTTTAGGACGGAGTTTTTCTCCCATAGCTGGGGTAACCATTGCTGTGGCAGGATTAGTTGGATTGACGCCATTTGATATTATTAAGAGAAATGCGCTACAGCTTGGAAGTGCATATATTCTAATGCTAATACTTACTCATTTTTTGGTTGTGTGAATCAGTATTGGCAGACTAAAAAATTTAAGGTTGCGATACGATTATTTCTAATCACACCGCAACCTTAAGCTATATATTAAAGTGGTTCAGAGTTTCTATCGGGCGCCGGTTGTTTTTGATGAATATATTCAAGATAGCGCTGTATGTGTGGTGAGTTTAAATTTGAAATGGTAAAAAATGACGAATCATTTAATACTTCTGGCATAAAGTCTTTGAAGATAATTTGGGGGTCGTTAAGCGTTGATACAGGAAAATATGGCATTAAACAAACACCGGTATTAGCCCTGACAAAGTCTAACGCTGAGTATGCATCAGAAACTTCAGCAATAACGTTATACGACACACCTGATTTATCTAATACTCGATCAAGTTTGGTTCTTGAGATATTTCTTTTAGTGAAAACGACCATTCTCTTTTGATTAAGATCTTCTGGAGTAATGACATCTTTACTTGCCAATTCATTCAATCGATTCATCGCACAGACAATCCTTGTTCTTCTTAACGGAAAAGCGCTAACGTTGAAACTTGCCGTATTAAGAGAGGAATCACCAAGTGCGATGTCTGCTCTGCCTTCATTTAAATTGCTTAATAATTTTGATGCGGTGACAATATCAATTTTGATATTTACATCTGGATTTTCTTTTATATATTCAGCAGTTAAAGGAATGAGGAAGCAATAGGCAATTGTTGGGGTAGAAATGATATTCAGCGATTTCTTTTCTTCTTTATTCCACTCAAAATTTGTTAGCCTCTCAAAAGAGTCTGAAATTTTAACGATCTCTTCATAGAGTGATAACGCATCTGAATTTGGGATTAGCTTACCTTTCTCCCTTTTAAACAGAACACATCCGGATCTTGATTCAATGAGACTTAATGTTCGGCTTATGGCTGGTTGAGAAATCCCCAGAAGTTCTGCGGCTAAGGTCGCAGTTCTAACTTCAATGACTGTTTTTATTATTTCTAAATCTCTTAATGTAGCCCAACCACCAGACCAAGAGGATTTCTTCACCATTTCCTTAACCTTACCCTTTTACACAATGGATAGAACACAAAGTGATTTTCTCATGTTTATATCTGAGATATTTTTCAAATTTGCCAGTAATACTTTACAGGCATTGTGTTGGCATTATATTGAATTTTAAAAGATTAACTAAGCCCGTATTTGTACGGACTTAGTTATGGGGTCTTGTGAGTTAATATAAAACCTACTCAATATTCTGAATCTGCTCCCGCATCTGCTCAATCAACACCTTCAACTCAATCGCTGATGCCGTCACTTCTGAATTAATCGACTTCGACGCCAGCGTATTCGACTCGCGGTTAAACTCCTGCATCATAAAGTCTAAACGGCGGCCAACGGCTTCCGGTTTTTTCAGAATGGTATAAGTTTCTTTCACATGAGCATCAAGGCGATCCAGCTCTTCGGCGACGTCGGTGCGTTGTGCCAGCATCACTAACTCTTGCTCCAGACGGTTATTGTCTAACTGTACCTGGGCTTCTTCCAGTTTGCTGAGCAGTCTTTCACGCTGCCAAACCAGAACTTCCGGCATACGGGCGCGGACTTTCACTACTTCTGCACTTACCCCTTCCAGACGCTGTTCAATCAGGGTCTTCAGCGAAGCGCCTTCCCGCTCGCGGGCATCAATAAATTCGTTAATGGCGATTTCCAGCGATTCCATCAGTTCAGTACTGATCGCATCCAGATCCTGACTTTTGGCCGACATAACCCCTGGCCAGCGCAGAATATCGACCGGATTAATCTCACCTTCATCGCTCTGCATCTTCACCCAGTTGGCGGCCTGAACCAGCTGTTGTGCCAGTTCTTTATTCAGCATCATCTCGGTTTGGGCGGAAGGATCAATTTCAAATCGCAGGTTACACTCGATTTTTCCACGGGTCAGACGCGTACGTAAGCGCTCACGAATTACCGGCTCCAGACTGCGGAATTGTTCCGGCAGGCGGATGTAAGTTTCTAAATAACGCTGGTTAACGGAACGGAGTTCCCAGGTTGCGCTACCCCATTCCCCTTTGGTTTCATGGCGTGCATAAGCGGTCATACTGCGGATCATAATCAGGTACCCGTTTGTCGAAGAAAAAAAGATTATACCCTTGAGTGCCAACCCATGATAGGCATTAGGTCACGAAGTCAGTATAATGCGCGGTCACAGAAGCAGGGTGTGTTCCTCAGTATTATCGAGAAGCTACTGTGGAACACCTCCTGAGCCAATCCTGAAACTAAATCAGCGGAGATTATTGCATGCGTCCAGAAGGTCGAAGTGCTCAACAAGTACGCCCTATCACCCTTACTCGCAACTACACAAAGCATGCAGAAGGCGCTGTTCTGGTAGAGTTTGGCGAAACCAAAGTATTATGTACCGCCACGATTGAAGAAGGCGTTCCACGTTTTCTGAAAGGTCAGGGGCAAGGTTGGATCACCGCAGAATACGGTATGCTACCTCGCTCAACTCATACCCGTAACCCACGTGAAGCCGCAAAAGGTAAGCAGGGTGGCAGAACGCTGGAAATTCAGCGCCTGATTGCTCGCTCACTGCGCGCAGCGGTGGATCTGACCCAACTGGGTGAGTTTACCATTACTTTAGACTGCGACGTGTTACAGGCCGATGGTGGTACGCGTACCGCTTCTATTACTGGTGCCTGCGTGGCGCTGGCTGATGCATTAAACAAGCTGGTTGCCGACGGTAAGCTAAAGCAAAACCCGATGAAGTGCATGGTAGCCGCGGTATCTGTTGGCATTGTGGGCGGTGAAGCGGTTTGCGATCTGGAATATGTAGAAGACTCCGCAGCAGAAACCGATATGAATGTGGTGATGACTGACGATGGCCGTATGATTGAAGTGCAGGGCACCGCAGAGGGGGAACCTTTCACCCACGAAGAGCTATTAAGCCTGCTGGCGCTGGCGCGTCAGGGAATTGATACTATCATCAAGGCGCAAAAAGCAGTACTTGAACAATAAGTTGAAAAGCGACGGAGACGTCGCTTTTTTTACGATCAAATTTTTACGATTCAAAGTTGTGTAATCAGTTAAGGAGATGCCGTTTATGAAACCCTATCAGCGCCAGTTTATTGAGTTTGCGCTTAACAAGCAGGTATTAAAGTTTGGTGAGTTCCATCTAAAATCAGGACGAATCAGCCCCTACTTTTTTAATGCGGGTCTCTTTAATACCGGTCGCGATCTGGCTTTGTTAGGGCGTTTTTATGCGGCGGCACTGGTGGACTCCGGCATTGAGTTTGACCTGCTGTTTGGCCCGGCCTATAAAGGCATTCCTATTGCGACCACGACAGCAGTGGCGTTGTCCGAACACCATGACCGAGATGTGCCTTACTGCTTTAACCGCAAAGAAGCCAAAGATCACGGCGAAGGTGGTCACTTAGTAGGAAGTCCGCTGGCAGGACGCGTAATGCTGGTGGACGATGTTATCACCGCCGGAACCGCTATTCGTGAATCAATGGAAGTGATTCGTCAGCACGAGGCTACATTAAGCGGGGTGTTGATCTCTCTTGACCGTCAGGAACGGGGCCGTGGAGAACTTTCTGCCATTCAGGAAGTGAAACGCGACTACCAGTGTGAGGTGATCACTATCATCACTCTGGACGATCTGGTGGAGTATTTAGCGGAGAAACCAGAGATGAGCGAGAACCTGATAGCCATTAAGGCGTATCAGAAAGAATATGGTATTTGATACGAAAGTAATTTTAGATGGAGTCTATAGACAGGTTCTGAGTCATGAAGCCACAATATCGTTTACATACGAATAATAAACCAAGTTAATGCTTTTAAGCTGCTAAGTACAAGTGAGTTCGTGAACGATGAACCAGAAAACGTTATTGCCCGTTTTTCCAGTCAAGTCATTATATCTGGCTTTCGGCCTGTTTTTTTCAGTCGGTCTGTTGGCTGTGTCTGGCTCAACGCATGCAGAAATGGAAGCCGAGCTTCGGCAGGAACTTAGTAGTAAAACAGATAGTGATATTACCGTAGAGGGTTCTTTCTTGATGGCTTCCCGTGATTCTGCGCACGGTCGAAGCTATGAGATTTATCGGAAGAGTGATAAGAAATTGCTTTTTAAGGGCCATTTTACTGAACTGCTGGTTGATGGTGATAACATCATTACCGGCTCAAAGGTAAGTTCTACTGATGATCGCGCTTATATTACCATTGGAAATCTCCGGTCTTCCGTTTATTACGATATCTATAATACTGATGGCATTAAGCTTAATTCCGAGCCATATTTTATTTTGCCAGCCGAGATAGGCTTTGGAAAAGATGGTTTAATGCCAGTACTCGATAAACAGGGAAGGCATTACTATATTGACCGTCATGCCAAAAAGACGAATTTTGATCTCAGTAGCTATAAGGTAATTGAGTCTTTTTCTAATGGTCTTGCTGTAGTGCGGGGTAAAAATGAAAAGGCTGGCTATATTAATACCCAAGGCAAGTTAGTTATTCCCCTGATGTATGAGCAGGCTTACTACTTTCAGGGGGGAACGGCAATGGTTTCCACCAGTGATGGTACTTATCAACTGATTACACCAGACAATCAGGTTGTTGCCATGTTTACCGATACTTTAGTTTCTTATCCTGGTGGTAAAGATAGCCAGGAAGCCAGTTATATTTTCCTCAGGAAAAAAGATGGCACAGCCATAGCCTATAACCAGAAAGGTGAGGTGATTTCTGAAAAGAAATCAGATGAGTAATCGATATTGATTAAAGCCAGAACCTATTGTCACCGTTACTCTTCTCGATTTCTGACGGCAATAATAGGTCTGGCGGCAACGCTGGTTAACGTAATATTTCTACAGCAAAATATCGCACAGCGCCGGATCTTTACGATCCAGATAGTGAATTGACTGAATACGGCGAATGGTACGAGATTTACCGCGAATCATCAGCGTTTCGGTGGTTGCCATATTACCGGTGCGCTGAATGCCATTGAGTAAGTCACCTTTGGTGATGCCGGTAGCAGAGAAGATGATATTATCGTTACGGGCCATTTCTCCCAGTTTGAGCACTTTACCTGCGTCAATTCCCATCTGTTTACAGCGCGCCAGTTCCTGCTCGCCAATACGACGATTTTCTTCGCTGTCGCCTTTCACCTGATGACGAGCCAACAGGCGGGATTGCATATCGCCATCCAGTGCGCGAATAACCGCAGCGGAAATAACCCCTTCCGGAGCACCGCCAATGCCATACATAACGTCAACTTCGCTGTCCGGCATACAGGTCAGAATGGAGGCGGCTACGTCACCATCAGGAATAGCAAATACCCGAACGCCCAACTGCTGCATCTCTTCAATCACTTTATCGTGACGCGGTTTAGCTAAGGTAATCACTGTTAGCTCAGGCAGTGGCTTATTGAGTTTTAACGCGATACGTTTGAGGTTTTCCGTCAAAGGCAGATTCAGGTCGATGGTATCTTTAGCGCCGGGACCAACAACCAGTTTTTCCATATACATATCAGGTGCGTGCAAAAAAGCGCCTTTTTCCGCTACCGCCAGCACCGCCAGTGCATTGGCCTGACCCATCGCGGTCATACGTGTACCTTCGATCGGGTCTACCGCAATATCAACGGCATCGCCATTGCCGGTACCGACTTTTTCGCCGATATACAGCATTGGTGCTTCATCGATTTCACCTTCACCGATGACAATTTCACCGTCGATATTGACCTGATTGAGTACGATGCGCATGGCTTCAACTGCCGCACCATCCGCTTTGTTTTTATCGCCACGGCCTAAATAGCGGTAACCGGCCAGCGCAGCAGCTTCGGTGGCGCGAGAAAACTCAATCGCAAGTTCACGTTTCATGTATTGGGGTCCGTAATATATTGAAAAATTAAGATGAGTAAAAAACTGCCGGGATCTTATCACAGTTAAAGCGTGGTGAAATGGCGGGGTGAGAGAATAATCCATAGATAAAGGGCCGTATACCGGCCCTTTATCTGTCATGAGAATGAATCGTCAGGTTAAGCCCGACGTTCTTTGTTATTGAGTGAGACGATTCTCCGACCGCGTACAAAGATAATACAGGCACTTTGTTTTTACGGTCGGAATGTCCTCAATAGTTGATCTGAAAAGAGAGAAACTCTACAGAGTAATATTACTCGTCATGCTCTTCCCAATCACGAGCGCGCTCCACGGCCTTCTGCCAACCTTTGTAACGGTAGTTACGTTCGGTAGTTTCAATGCCCGGTTTAAACACACGCTCAATGTCTGCTTTGCTCTTCACTTCATCCAGGTCGCTCCAGAAGCCAACCGCCAGACCGGCAAGGTAAGCTGCACCTAATGCGGTGACTTCGCGAACCGCAGGGCGTTCTACAGATGTACCCAGAATATCTGACTGGAACTGCATCAGGAAGTTGTTAGAGACGGCACCACCATCAACCCGCAGGGCTTTCAGTCGGGTTCCGGCATCAGCCTGCATCGCATCCAGTACATCGCGAGTCTGATAAGCAATAGACTCCAGCGTCGCGCGGATAATGTGGTTTGAGTTAACACCACGGGTCAGGCCAAGAATGGCTCCGCGTGCATACGGGTCCCAGTATGGCGCACCAAGGCCAGTAAATGCAGGTACGACATAGACACCGTTACTGTCTTTTACTTTGGTGGCGAAATATTCGGAGTCCATCGCATCGGTGAACAGTTTCAGTTCATCGCGCAGCCACTGAATAGAGGCTCCACCAATAAATACCGCACCTTCCAGCGCATAGTTCACTTCGCCACGTGGGCCACAGGCGATAGTAGTCAGCAAGCCATGTTCCGACTTAACGACTTCTTTACCGGTGTTCATCAGTAGGAAGCAACCGGTACCGTAAGTGTTCTTCGCCATGCCCGATTGAACACACAGGTGACCAAACAGTGCTGCCTGCTGATCGCCGGCCATACCGGAGATTGGAATACGCGTTCCGCCTTTACCACCAATGTTGGTTTTGCCGTAGATTTCAGACGATGGGCGAACTTCCGGCAGCATTTCCCGTGGAATATCCAGCACTTCCAGCATGCGCTCATCCCACTGCAGAGTTTTAATATTGAACAGCATGGTACGAGAGGCGTTGGTATAGTCAGTGACGTGGCTGCGGCCTTGGGTCATATTCCAGACCAGCCAGGTATCAACAGTACCAAACAGCAACTCACCACGTTTAGCACGGTCACGCGCGCCTTCTACGTGGTCCAGAATCCATTTTACTTTGGTACCTGAAAAGTAAGGGTCGACGACCAGGCCTGTATTTTCACGGATGTAGTCGGTCATTCCCTCTTTCTTCAGTTGCTCACAAATGCTGGCTGTTCTACGGCACTGCCAGACAATTGCGTTATAAATAGGTTTACCAGTAGCTTTATCCCAGACGATAGTGGTTTCACGCTGGTTGGTAATACCAATAGCGGCCACTTCATCAGAACTGATACCTGTTTGAGCCAGTACTTCAACCAGTACCGCACTCTGGGTCGCCCAAATCTCCATTGGGTCATGCTCTACCCAACCTGCATGAGGATAGATTTGAGTGAATTCACGCTGTGATACGCCGATAATGTTAGCATCGTGGTCTAAAACCACTGCTCGCGAACTTGTGGTTCCCTGATCGAGGGATACAATATATTTTTGCTCAGTCGTCATTGCGGTAACTCCGTGAATTGACGTAGTAAAAGGGGTAAGAACGGCCATTATTTTTCGTCTTCGATAGAGCAGGCATCACAGGGTAAATTACCACCGATAAATACCTTATAGCCCCATGCACCCAGACAGCCACCAATAATTGGCCCCAAAATTGGGATAATAAAATAAGGGATCTCTCTTCCACCAGTGAGGGCGATATTACCCCAGCCAGCAAAATAGGCGAATAATTTCGGACCGAAGTCACGAGCCGGATTCATGGCGAAACCGGTTAATGGGCCCATTGATGCACCAATAACAGCAACCAAAATACCGATCAGTAATGGCCCAAGTGAGCCACGAGGTACACCGTTGCCATCATCCGTTAAGGCCAGAATTAACGCTAACAGGGTGGCAGAAATTACCACTTCCACGCAGAATGCCTGGAATACGTTAATTGCCGGGTTTGGGTAAGTAGAGAAGGTACCTGCCAGTGACAGACTATCTACGCTGCCCCTGACAATATTTTGAGCGGCTTCTACTTCGTAAAACAGGCTGAAATAGAGAGCATATACCATGGCCGCACCGCAAAATGCGCCGGCAACCTGTGAGAGAATATAAGGGATAACTTTTTTACGATCGAAGCAGGCAAATAGCCATAGCGCAACAGTTACCGCCGGATTCAGGTGAGCACCGGATACACCCGCGGTTAAGTAAACGCCCAGCGCGACTGCCAGACCCCAGATAATACTAATTTCCCATTGTCCAAAACTGGCACCGGCAACTTTTAGTGCAGCAACACAACCGATACCAAAAAAAAGAAATAGTCCCGTACCAAGGAATTCAGCAATACATTGCCCTTTTAAAGTAGGGCCAGGATTTTGGCTCATAAATATAATCCTCCATTGAAGGGTAGAGTGGTAATCTGATTACCCGTATTAGCCTCTATTTTTTTAGTTATAGAGGAAGTGGACGGATTTTATCGTTATCGCGCTATATCGAAAAATAACGAAAGTATGATTTTGTGTATTCGGTCAAATTATTGCTCTTATGAGTTCGAAAAGTGATAAGTGAAGCAGGTTTCTCTTGGCGTAGAATTCGTTTCAGATGAAATGAGTAGTTGCCATGGTAAGAATGAGTAACCACTGGTTTAATTATTTTTTGCTGCTAATTAGCTAACGGTACCGCCCGATTGACAAAATTTCTGAACATTCGCGCTTTATATGGGTCTATGTCTGGACAGCGTTCGATCAGGTAAATACAATCAGGCTGTTGATTTTGGCGTTCCACCGATGGGATGTGCGAGTCTTGCCGCTAGCGGCTGTTATAAATGTTAGGTTTTCCGCTTTGCGGTTATGTCTATATGAGGACAAAATGATGTCATTTGAAGTATTCGAAAAACTGGAAGCTAAGGTTCAACAGGCCATTGATACCATCACCCTGTTGCAAATGGAAATTGAAGAGCTGAAAGAGAAAAATAACTCTTTAACTCGTGAAATTGAAACGTCTGCTAACGGACGTGAGTCGTTAGTGAACGAAAACGCTCAGTTGAAGCAAGAACAACAAGCCTGGCAGGAGCGTTTACGTCTTCTGTTGGGTAAAATGGATGAAGTTTAATCGTTGTAACGGTTAGCCATCAGACAATAAAAACGCCGCCTATGCGGCGTTTTTATTGGGATTATTTAGCTCTTCTTTTATTTCAGTGGCAAATAGATATCCGTCAGTAATTCATGTTCAGCCACTTCATGTACAAAATTGAAGTAATGGAAGTAGAGTGGAAAATCACGCAGTTCCTCTCCACTGGCGGGCAGCCAGTCACGGTATAAACGACGAGCGCTCTCGGTCAGAGTTTGGTGTGAGCCCTGATGACGAGCCACGGCGCATCGTCCGCCTGGTATCCGGCCATTGACTACACCAAATGAATTATCTTCGGGGATGGGTGCATTTACCGAGCCGCCAATATCAAAGCGAAACTCCTCAGCCGCTGTTGTTGTCGGATCGTGAAAGGCAATGCCATAAGTTTGGCTGGTGCATACCGGCGATAGCCCGGTGCTTTTACGCCATTCAATAAAGTGCGTAGCTGTCGCATTGATCAAGTCCGGATTGCCCCGGTGGGTCAACATGGCAATTGGCGTATCAGGAAAACTGACTATCTTCACTTCCATGGTTTGGGTCCTTATATATTTTTGCTCAGGAATGCGCTGATGCCAGTCAAGCCAGTCAGGCTGTTGCCGAAACTGGCTGGGTGTTTTTCCCAGCGCTTGCTTGAAGGCGCGACTAAATGACTCGGGATTTTGAAACCCGGCATCAAGGGCGATATCGATAATTTTTTCCAACGGATTAAAGGCCAGTCGGTACGATGCACGCCTGATTCGCATCCACTGAATATAACGACCTATTGGCATTCCACAATAAGTGGTGAATTGCCGGTGAAAATGAAAAGGTGAAAAATTGGCAATTTCACTCAGTAACTCAATGGTCAGTGGATCATCCAGGTGTTGTTCAATATAGCTGAGCACCTTGCTAAAGCGCCTGGAATAAGCATCGGTTTTGTCATCGAACATTACATCCTCCATGTTCAATACTTTGGCAGAAAACCGTCGGCACAGCCTGACCGATCTTGCTGAGATACAGAGTGATGATAAATATTATGTGGGAATATTGGGCAGGAGGATAATTAAGTTCAAACTAAAACAGCGGACAGGCGGTGATGTTATCTGAAACCGCCGCTGCCCGGTCTGTTTTAACCGGAAATCAAAATAGCGGAAACCTGAATGTCTCCGCGTATCATGGCTTATTCGATGTCCAGCGCTTCTTCTGACAGAATGATACCGGTATTGTCGGCATACAGATGGTCACCGGAGAAAAAGGTCACGCCACCAAAGTTTACGCGAATATCGCTTTCGCCGATGTTTTGTGAATCAGCGCCAACCGGGATAGCAGCTAAAGCCTGAATGCCAATATCCAGCTCTTCCAGTTCATCTACCTGACGAACCGCGCCGTAAACTACCAGACCTTCCCATTCGTTTTGAACGGCAAGACGGGCTAACTCGGCATCGATCAGTGCACGACGAACTGAACCGCCGCCGTCGATCAGTAATACGCGACCCTGGCCATTCTCTTCCAATAGCTCATACAGCAGGCCATTGTCTTCGAAGCATTTAACCGTGGTGATTTGACCACCAAAAGAGGGGCGTCCGCCAAAGTTAGAGAACAGGGGTTCCACAACGTTGACTTCTTCATGATAGATGTCACATAACTCGGAAGTATCATATTTCATAAAATCGTCGCCTGTTTCCGTTGGTTCATTTTTCGCCATGAATAATCAGTATATCCTGATTTTTACAAGGATAGCAAAGTCATCCTGGTATTGAGGCCGCCGGAGCGGCTGATTCAATAAGGGGAATGATAAAAATGATTGATAAGCAGAGTTAGCTGAGCACTACACCGATAGCAAACAGAATATTGGTCAGTAGCGCACCTTTAACCATCTGCTCCAGCATAGGACGCATTGCCACTGCCGTTGGTTCATGTAATACATACATAGCGTGACGGTAAAGTAACGGTACCGCCAAAATAAACAGCCAGCCACTCCAACTACGCAAATCAAACAGGGCAAACAGAACCAGACACAAAAGTGCGCCGGCCAGTAACATGAAGTGATAGCGGCGACCCCATAGTGGGCCTAAGCGTACTGCAAGCGTGTTTTTACCATTCATACGGTCATTATCGATATCACGCAAATTGTTGATATTCAATACAGCGGTTGCCAACAAACCACAAGCGGTGGCGGGTAACATGACGACAGTATCGAAGGTTCCGGCCTGTAGGTAATAGGTACCGGCAACGCTTAACCAGCCAAAGAAAATCAGAACAGAAATGTCCCCTAATCCCATATAGCCATATGGCTTGCGGCCAACGGTATAAGTGATGGAGGCTATGATAGCCAGTAAACCTAACCCCAGAAAACCGATGATATCTTCGGGTTTTTTACAGGCCAGGGCAATCAGCGCAATACCGGAAGCGATGGTGAGAATAATCACAATAATCAGGGCTCGTTTCATCTGAGCCTGATTAATCAGCCCTTTTTGCATTCCGCGATTGGGGCCGATACGCGTTTCGGTATCACTGCCTTTTATTGCATCGCCATAGTCATTCGCCAGATTAGATAAAATCTGTAGCATTGCCGCAGTCAGCAGCGCCATCAGCGCAATATCCAACTGAAAATGGTTCATCCAGGCAGCCAGCGCAGAGCCGGTAACAATCGATGCCAATGCCAGAGGCAATGTGCGGGGGCGCAGGCTTTCAATCCAGGCTGCTGTTTTACTTGTTGAGTGAGTTTGGCTCATGTTTTAGTTTTAATTTAGTAACTTTTAATTTGAGAATAATTTCATAGCGGGCAGATCGGCTAGCCGCTAACTATACGCGTATTATAGAGAATTTAACGAGAGTTTGCTTTGATTCTGGGATAAAACCAAACGAATACTAAGGGATAAGTTTACGGGAGGCTAGTGCCTCCCGTAAATACGACAGATTGAGTAGAGCGATAAAAAACGTTACAGAATGAAACGGCTTAAATCTTCATCATCCACTAATTCATCCAGATGGCGACGAACATACTCTGCATCAATATCAATGCTGGTGCCGTTGCTTTCGCTGGCGTCATAGGAGATATCTTCCATTAAACGCTCCAGAACGGTATGTAGACGACGGGCACCGATGTTTTCTGTGCGCTCGTTGACCTGCCATGCCGCTTCTGCAATACGGCGAATACCGTCTGCCAGGAAGTTGATCGTTACCCCTTCCGTTGCCATTAACGCTTTGTACTGCTCGGTTAATGAAGCGCTTGGTTCAGTCAGGATACGTTCAAAATCTTCCGTGGTCAGAGCTTGTAACTCGACACGAATAGGCAAACGACCCTGTAATTCAGGGATAAGGTCTGACGGACTGGCGGTCTGGAATGCGCCGGAGGCAATAAACAGAATGTGATCGGTTTTAACCATGCCGTGTTTAGTGGATACGGTACAGCCTTCTACTAATGGCAGTAAGTCACGCTGAACACCTTCACGGGATACATCCGGGCCGGAAACTTCGCCACGCTTACAGATTTTGTCGATCTCATCGATAAATACAATTCCATGCTGCTCAACAGCATCAATTGCCTGTTGCTTGAGCTCTTCCGGATTGATCAATTTGCTGGCTTCTTCTTCTATCAGCACTTTGAAGGCATCTTTGATCTTCATCTTGCGCGGCTTTTGCTTTTGTCCGCCCAGATTCTGGAACATTGACTGTAGCTGATTGGTCATCTCTTCCATGCCCGGAGGTGCCATAATTTCTACCCCCATGGACATCGATGCCAGCTCGATTTCGATCTCTTTATCATCCAATTGGCCTTCACGCAGTTTTTTACGGAATGCCTGGCGTGCGGCAGAGCTGTCAGAACCGTTTTCAGTCTGACCCCAGTTGTCGCGTGCTGGTGGAATTAAAACATCAAGGATACGCTCTTCCGCCAGTTCTTCGGCACGAAAACGCATTTTCTCAACGGATTGCTGACGAACCATTTTGATGGCGGCATCAGTTAAATCACGGATGATAGAGTCGACCTCTTTCCCCACATAGCCCACTTCAGTGAACTTGGTGGCTTCGACTTTGATAAATGGTGCGTTGGCCAGTTTAGCCAGACGGCGCGCAATTTCGGTTTTACCGACACCAGTTGGGCCGATCATTAAAATATTTTTTGGCGTGACTTCATGACGCAACATTTCATCAAGTTGCATACGGCGCCAGCGGTTACGCAGAGCAATGGCCACTGCACGCTTGGCTTTGTTCTGACCGATGATATAGCTGTCAAGTTCACTGACTATTTCGCGAGGGGTCATTTCAGACATCATTACGGTCCTTATTCTTTAGCTTTTAATTCTTCGATGGTTTGGAAACGGTTGGTGTAAATACAGATATCACCGGCAATAGACAGAGATTTCTCCACAATATCTCTGGCATTCATATCGGTATTTTCCAATAGTGCTCTGGCAGCCGACTGGGCATAAGGGCCACCGGAACCAATTGCAATTAAATCGTTTTCTGGCTGAACCACATCACCATTACCGGTGATGATCAGCGAAGCAGTTTCATCCGCTACCGCCAGCAGCGCTTCTAATCGACGTAACATACGGTCGGTACGCCAGTCTTTCGCCAGTTCAACGGCGGCTTTAGTCAGATGCCCTTGGTGCATCTCCAGCTTGCGCTCAAAGCGTTCAAACAGAGTGAAGGCATCTGCGGTGCCACCGGCAAAGCCAGCAATTACACGGTCGTTATACAGGCGGCGAACTTTACGGGCATTGCCCTTCATCACGGTGTTACCCAGAGTTACCTGGCCATCACCCCCAATTACTACATGACCGTTGCGGCGAACGCTTACAATTGTTGTCACGTGCAGATCCTCATTAGCTGATAGAAACAGCCTTACATAAGAGGCAAGGCATAATTAATAAATTAGATGGGGGAATGGCATCAGATTTTCAACCCTGAAGAAGTAAAATATTCAGCGTTAGAGCCGCAGGGTTGAATAACATTCGGGCTACCCTGAGGTAGCCCGCTGTTATAAATAAAATTTATAAATTACAATCGGTTACTTTCCTGAGGCGACCGGAATACAGCCGCTCATACCGCTACTTTTTAGCCGTTGTAAAGTTTTGTCTGCCGCTTCACGATTATTATAAGGGCCAAGGATTACCCGGTTCCAACCATCGCTGGTGCTGATTCGGCTTTCAATACCGGAGAACGCCAGATTAACCTTCACTGACTCGGCCTGATCCAGTGCTTTAAATGAGCCACATTGAATAATCCAGCGTTGGCTTTGTGCCTGGGCCGCTGTCTGGCTGGTGGTTTTTGGCGTTGAAGTCACCGGTGCTGGCGCTGGTGGTGTGACTTTCTTTGGTGGTGTTGGCGTTGGCGTCTGTTGCTGTGTCTGAGTATTCACCGCCGCCGTATTATTTAACGCCGGTTTAGTTCCGCCATCGCGAGCAGTAGATGGGCGACCACTGGCATCAACGCCAGAAAGTTGAATCGGTGGCTTTTGCATATCAGCCTGAATCTGATCCAGCATTCTTTTCTGTTCGGCAGTCAACGGTGCCTGAGTATTTGTTTTTGGCTGACCTGTTGAATTAGGTGAGTTGGTAACCTGACGATTTTCCAGCTCTTTTATGTAGCTCCAACGCTCTTCCGGCTTTGGTGGTAAACCATTTCCTGGTTGAACCGCAGGTGTTCCGGCGGCAGGAACCGTTTCAGGCTTATGCTGGGTAATATAGTAAAGGCCTCCGCCAAACACGACCAATACGGCGAGAGCAAGCACAATCATCAGCTTAGATGCGCCGCCTGATGAGCTTTTTTTCTTTCTGCTATTTTTTTTACTCCGCGTCCCCGATCGGCTACGGCTTACATAATCTCGTTGTGCCACTATGACTTCACTACGTTTGTTTTTAGAAACAGATTAAAAGAGAACCGTTATAGTACGTAATATGTGGTACTTTGGCTAGTTATGTGGTTTTGCGGTACTGGCGCGAACAATCAATTCACTGTCCAGCAGAACCGATCCACCCTTGGTTCCGCTACCCTGCAATAGATCGAGCAGCATCAATACTGCCTGTCGACCAATCTTATACCGAGGCTGTGCAACAGTGGTTAGCGGAGGATCGACATATTGTGCCAGAGCAATATCATCAAATCCAACAATAGACAGCTGTTCCGGTACACGAATACCCATTTTTTTCGCCTGAGAAATGGCACCAATTGCCACAATGTCGCTGTGGCAAAATATGGCACTGGGCGGTTGCGGTAATGCCATTAGCTGGGAGAGAGCCTCAGCGCCGGTCTCGAAATTTAAAGGCCCTGAGGTGATATAACACGTTTCAACAGCAATCCCCCCTCGTTGCAATGCCTGAACATAACCCTGCCGACGATAGTGACTAAGGTGCAAATGATCCGGACCAGAGATACAGGCAATACGCCGGTGCCCCAGCCGTTGCAAATAGTGCACAGCATTAAAGGCGGCGGTCAAATTATCGATATGGATAGTGGGTAGTTTTAACTCTGGTAGATACTCATTGGCCATCACCATCGGCGGTAGTGTATGGCTGGCTTCATCATGCCTTTCAAACGGAAAGTTGGCTCCCAGCAGAATAACCCCGTTAACCTGCTGCAATATGGTTGCCAGGGAAATGGTTTCAATGGGCTGCTGGCGGTTGTCCAGAAACAGAACAATATAACCATATTCAGCCGCAGTTTGCTGAATGCCTTGCATCACATCGGTAAAGAACGGGTCAGTGATGTCCAGTGCCATAGCCAGTAATATTTTGGACTCACCCTGTTTCTGACTTTTAGTCAGTGTATAAGGAATGTATCCCGTTTGCTTAATGGCTTTTTCTATTCTGTCCCGGGTTTTATAGGAGACTTTTTCCGGCATCATGAGTGCTCTGGAGACAGTGGCTGTTGACACGCCTGCCAAATCGGCGACATCTTTCATCGTCACCTGTGCCGGATGTTTATTTTGTTCCAAAGAGGGGATCCTCCCAATGGCAATATGCCCTATGTACATATATTAGGGTATCGCCTGTTATTCTCCCTGATATTTATTCTTTCGTTTTCAGGGGGAATATAAAATGAAGTGCTGTAGCATGCCCCTGCTTAAACGCAGGCCGATGGCCTGTTGTCAATCTGGTTGTCTCAATGAATAAATAGTTGGGACGTATTATTTCTGGCATCAGTTTTATGCTATTCCGCTACTGAATTGTATGCTGTGAATCAACTTTTTAGAGCCAGTTCTCAATAATGTGATCTCTAACCCTCTATTGGATCAACATCGAGCGTCCATTTGACTTTTTTTGCCTGTGGCATTGCGGCTATTTGTAATCTCAGAGTGTGTAAAATGTGCTGCAAACGTCCACGGGAGGGATGTTGGATCAACAATTGCCAGCGGAAACGGCCGCCACGTTTGGCCTGTAAAGCAGGAACAGGCCCAAGGATCCACAATGAGCCATCGTTGGCTCTGACATTCTCCAGTTGCTCTTTTAGTTGCTGCAAAAACTGTGATGCCTGCTGATTATCGTGGTCTTCGGCACGAAACAGGGCATGAAAAGTAAATGGTGGCAGGAAAACACTTTTCCGTTCCTCAATTGCCTGTTTAGCAAAGGCATCATAGCCTTGATGCAGCAGGGTTTGTAACAAAGGGTGTTCCGGATGGTGAGTTTGCAGTAAGACTTCGCCCTGCTTGCCTGCACGACCAGCGCGGCCAGAAACCTGAGTATATAGCTGAGCAAAACGTTCGGCAGCACGGAAGTCAGCAGAGAATAGCGCACCGTCCACATCAATCAGGCCGACCAGCGTAACATCCGGGAAATGATGGCCTTTGGCCAGCATCTGTGTACCAATCAGAATACGAGAGCCGCCCTGATGAATATCCGCAAGATGCTGCTCCAGTGAGCCTTTACGGCTGGTTGTATCGCGATCGACGCGAGTGATTGGCGTATCCGGGAACAGACGGGCAAGTTCGTTATCTAACTGTTCTGTTCCTACGCCAACCGGTACCAAATGGGTTGAGCCGCATTTAGGGCATTGATAGGGAACCGGGCGTTGACTGTCGCAATGATGGCAGCGCAACATGCGTTGGTTCTGATGCAACGTATAATAACGCTCGCAGCGGCTACACTCTGCTATCCAGCCACATTCGTGGCATAACAGTGCCGGGGCATAACCTCGTCGGTTAAGAAACAGGATCACCTGATTATTGGCCTGCAAATGCTCCTTCATTCGTTTGAGCATTGCGGGAGCCAGTCCGGCGGTCAGCGGTTGGCCTTTCAGGTCGAGAATATATTGGGTTGCGGGTTTAGCATGACCAGCCCGTAAAGTAAGGCGCAAATGGTGATACTTACCGCTTTGGGCATTATGCAGGCTTTCGATAGCCGGAGTTGCCGAGCCGAGGATCACCGGAATGTTCTCTTCGCGGGCATGGAGAATGGCTAAATCGCGGGCGTGGTAGCGCCATCCTTCCTGCTGTTTATAAGAGCTATCGTGTTCTTCATCGATGACAATAACCCCCAGATGCTTAAATGGTGTAAACAGCGCTGAACGAGTACCGATAACAATGGCGGTTTCTCCTCGCCGTGCCCGTAGCCAAACCGCAAGACGTTCACTGTCATTCAGGCCTGAGTGAACGACATCGACTGGTGCATTAAAACGCTCACGAAAGCGGGCAATGGTTTGAGGTGTTAAACCAATTTCAGGAACTAAAACCAGCGCCTGTCGTCCTTCAGACAAAATATTTTCCAGAACGCTGAGGTACACTTCTGTTTTGCCGGAACCGGTAATGCCTTCCAGCAGCCAGACACCAAACTGCCGATCATCACTACGGATAGCACCAATAGCAGTGGCCTGTTCGGTATTCAGTCTGAGACGTTCACCATTTATTTGGAAATTGTCCTGCCAGTGAGTAGCCGCCGGATAGAGCGCTTCTAATTGAGCCAGGCCTTTATTTTTTAGTGCCTGAAAAGCGGCTTCGTTTAAATCCAGCGTACTGATTTGGTGGCGATAGATATTGGCTTTACGCAGCGCGGCCAGCGCCTGTTGTTGCTTGGGCGCTCGTTTTAAAGTGACCGGATCGGTTATTTGTCCTTCTTCAGTTATCTGCCATTGCCAGATAGGCGGTTCCTGAGCGGGTTTCCCCTGGCGCAGTAAAACCGGTAGGGCATGGAACAACACTTCCCCCAGCGGGAATTGATAATAACTGGAGGCCCAAAGCAGAGTTTTCCATAATGATGGCGTAAACAACGACCGATCATCAATCAGGTGATTAATGGTTTTTAACTGTGAGAGTGGAAACTCGCTGTGATCGCTGGTGCCGACAATAATACCGATGGCTTCCCGCTTGCCGAATGGTACGCTGACTCTGGCTCCGATAATCGCCTGTTCTCCCGGAGGCAGGAGATAATCAAACGAACGGTCCAGTGGCACCGGTAAAACGACATTCACAACGCTCATTATGCAGGTAGTCCAAATCTCAGTTAACGGGCTTTTGGTAAACAAAAACAACCAAAGCGGAATTAAAATCTTATGGGATGCAGCAGCATACCACAGGCTGTTGAGTGTGATGAATAGATGAATGGTTGGCCGCTTGCGCGGTGAATATTAGATCTGTATAATACGCAACCTTTGATTCAGTACTCGAATTTCAGTACCTGAATCAAACCACTCAACTATTTTTTTACTTCGTGTGGTGTACGGCAATAATGACCGTATAGCGACACGACATTAGAGAGGTTCATCATGAAACAAGGTATCCACCCAGAATACAAAGCGATTACTGCAACTTGTTCTTGCGGTAACGTAATCAAAACTCACTCAACTGTGGGTCACGATCTTAACCTGGACGTGTGCGGCGAATGCCACCCGTTCTATACTGGTAAGCAGCGTGATGTTGCTACCGGTGGCCGTGTAGACCGCTTCAACAAGCGTTTCAACATGGTTGGCGGCGCTAAGTAATTTTACTGAGCTGAAAAGAAAAAGGCGCCTGAGGCGCCTTTTTTGTATCTGAATATTCTGTTCTTTGTTTACCACGGCAGACTGAATTATTGCTATTGGTAATATCTACCCGGTAAAAAACGCTATCCCAATAGTGAGGGTAAGTTAGTTATCTTTAATCATCAGCGATCGTGTTGCTAATGCAATAAGACGATAATCAGAATTAATAATCCCAACTGTCCGGATCGATGCCTTTTTCACGCATCAATATTTTTGCTGCTTCCGGGATCTCATCGCTACGTTCTTTACGTAAATCTTCGTCATTAGGCAGAGGCTGCCCGGTAAACGCATGAAGAAATGCTTCACAAAGCAATTCACTATTGGTGGCATGTCTCAGGTTATTAATCTGACGGCGGGTACGTTCATCCGTTAGTATTTTTAATACTTTCAGCGGGATGGATACCGTGATCTTTTTGACCTGTTCGCTCTTTTTGCCATGTTCAGCATAGGGGCTGACATATTCGCCGTTCCACTCAGCCATGGGGCACCTTAATTAATAGAAAGCTGAAACTTTAAAGTTAGTTCATTGTGAACTAACTTTACCTGCTCATGAGTTGGCTTCTGGCATGGCTCACGAGTGCATTAAAAGATTATACCTGACAATTTTAACGGATATTTTGCGATTCCTCAATCTACACGGCAAGAAGTTTAGATGTCCAGATGTATTGACGTCTATAATCTAAAGCATTATCTTATTCATCATACTTTATGGTTTTCTCCCGGAGTGATTCAGTGAAACGCAAACAGGCAACTATTGCAGTGCGGGGCGGGCTCAATTCAGATGAGCAGTATGGCTGTGTTGTTCCCCCTATTCATCTTTCCAGCACCTATAATTTTATCGATTTTAATCAGCCCCGGGCACATGATTACTCTCGCCGCGGTAATCCGACTCGTGATGTGGTTCAGTCAGCACTGGCGGAACTGGAAGGGGGAAGCAGTGCGGTATTGACCAGCAGCGGCATGTCGGCAATTCACCTGGTGTGTACCGCATTATTGACGCCAGATGACTTACTGATTGCGCCGCACGATTGTTACGGTGGCAGCTACCGCCTGTTTGACAGTCTGGCGCGTCGGGGAGCCTACCGTGTGCTGTTTGTGGATCAGGGCGATGAACAGGCTTTAGCTGCCGCACTGGCGCAAAAACCTAAGCTGGTATTAATTGAATCACCGAGTAATCCGCTGCTGCGGGTGGTGGATATTGCCAAAGTTTGTCAGGCCGCACATCAGGCCGGGGCGTTGGCGGTGGTGGACAATACGTTTCTAAGCCCTATTTTGCAGCAGCCAATTGCCTTGGGTGCGGATATTGTCCTGCACTCCTGTACCAAATATTTAAATGGACATTCTGATGTAGTGGCTGGTGTGGTCATCTGTAAAGATGAAGCATTGGGTGTCGATTTGGCGTGGTGGGCAAATAATATTGGTGTTACTGGCGCGGCTTTTGACAGCTATCTGCTATTACGCGGATTACGTACTTTAGGGCCGCGTATGAAACAGCAGCAGCAAAATGCACAGGCCGTGATCGCTTATTTACAGCAGCAACCTCAGGTCAAAACGTTGTATCATCCTTCCTTGCCAGAGAACCCGGGTCATGAAATTGCCCGTAAACAGCAGTTGGGCTTTGGTGCCATGTTAAGTTTTGAATTTGATGGTGATGAACAGGCAATGCGGAAGTTTCTTGCGGCGCTGGAACTGTTTACACTGGCAGAATCATTAGGCGGTGTTGAAAGTTTAATTTCCCATGCAGCGACCATGACGCATGCGGGGATGGCAGCAGAAGCTCGTAAAGCTGCCGGAATATCAGACAGATTGTTGCGCATTTCTGTTGGAATCGAAGACAGTGAAGATTTAATTGCCGATCTGGAACAGGCTTTCCAGGCGTCAGCGAAGAGGTAAGTATGACTACATTAGGAGCTTCCGGGCTTCCTGCAAATCGTCAGTTGCATAAGTTTGGCGGAAGTAGCCTGGCAGACAGCAAATGCTATCTGCGAGTGGCAGGGATAATGGCAGAATACAGCCGCGAAGGGGACATGATGGTGGTGTCTGCCGCGGGTAGTACCACTAATCAACTGATTAAATGGCTACAGCTTAGCCAAACCGATCGCATTGCCTCTCATCAAGTGCAGCAAGAGTTGCGTCGTTATCAGAGTGAGCTGATTAACGGTCTGTTGCCGGAACAGCAAGCCACTGAGCTGATTAAAGTGTTTATTCAGGATCTTGAACGACTAGCCGCTTTGCTGGATGGCGTGATGTCTGATGCTGTCTATGCAGAGGTCGTTGGTCATGGTGAAATCTGGTCGGCACGTTTGATGGCGGCGTTATTGAACCAACAAGGCATGGCGGCAGAATGGCTGGATGCGCGTGATTTTCTGCGAGCAGAGCGCTCTGCGCAGCCGCAGGTAGATGAAGGCCGTTCTTATCCTCTGTTGCAACAGTTACTGGCTCAGTATCCCAATAAACGTCTGGTTGTAACCGGTTTTATTTCCCGTAATGAAGCGGGAGAAACAGTACTACTGGGGCGTAACGGCAGTGACTATTCGGCTACTCAGATTGGAGCACTGGCAGGAGCAGTCAGAGTCACTATCTGGAGCGATGTGGCCGGGGTATACAGCGCCGATCCGCGTAAAGTGAAGGATGCCTGTTTGTTACCATTGCTGCGTTTAGATGAAGCTAGCGAGTTGGCTCGTCTGGCGGCTCCGGTACTGCATGCCCGTACTTTGCAACCGGTATCCGGTAGTGATATCGATCTTCAACTGCGCTGTAGTTATCAGCCAGAGCAGGGTTCTACCCGTATTGAACGCGTCCTGGCATCCGGTACCGGTGCCAGAATCGTTACCAGCCATGATGATGTTTGCCTGATTGAATTACAGGTTGAAGCCCAGCACGATTTCTCTCAAATACAGAAAGAAGTGGAACGTATTCTGAATCGGGTTCAGGTTAAGCCACTGGCGACCGGCGTTCACTACGATCGCAACCTGCTTCAGCTGTGTTATACCTCTGAAGTTGTAAACAGCGTATTGCAAATTCTGGATGACGCCAGATTACCGGGTCGCCTGCAACTACGGGAAGGGCTGGCATTAGTTGCGCTGGTGGGGGCGGGAGTATGTAAAAATCCTCTGCATAGTCATCGTTTCTATCAACAGCTTAAAGATCAGCCGGTGGAGTTTATCTGGCATGCCGAAGACGATATAAGCCTGGTGGCTGTACTGCGCGTAGGGCCGACTGAACATCTGATTCAGGGGTTGCATGCCAGCCTGTTTCGTGCGGAAAAGTGTATTGGTCTGGTGCTATGTGGTAAAGGCAATATTGGTTCCCGTTGGTTGGAGCTGTTTGCCCGTGAACAAAAGAATATTTCGGCTCGCACTGGTTTTGAATTTATTCTGGCAGGGGTGGTCGACAGTAGTCGCAGTGTACTCGACTATCAGGGGCTGGATGCCAGCAGAGTATTGGCATTCTTTAATGATGAAGCCCAAACAATGGATGACAATTCATTAGTTAGTTGGATGCGCGATCATCCATTTGACGATCTGGTGATTCTTGATATTACCGCCAGTGAAGAGTTGGCCAGCAAGTATCTGGACTTTGCCAGTTATGGGTTCCATGTTATTAGCGCCAATAAACTGGCCGGAGCGTCATCCGGAAATGAATATCGTCAGATTCGGGATGCATTCGCCAAAACCGGCCGCCACTGGCTGTATAATGCCACTGTAGGGGCTGGATTACCGATTAACTATACGGTGAGGGATTTACGCGACAGTGGCGATACCATTCTCTCTCTGAGTGGAATTTTTTCCGGTACCCTCTCCTGGCTATTCCTACAGTTTGACGGCTCAATTCCGTTCTCTGAACTGGTGGAGCAGGCATGGCAACAAGGGCTTACCGAACCAGACCCGCGGGTTGATCTCTCTGGTCAGGATGTGATGCGTAAGCTGGTGATTCTGGCGCGCGAAGCGGGTTACGACATTGAACCGGATCAGGTACGGGTTGAATCACTGGTTGCTGAAGGTGCTGAAAACGGATCTGTTGATAACTTCTTTGAAAATGCCGAAGCGCTAAACCATCAAATGCTGGAGCGTTTAGAAGCCGCCCGGGAGATGGGACTGGTTCTGCGCTATGTAGCGCGCTATGACGCTAACGGTAAAGCGCGGGTTGGTGTGGAAGCGGTACGGGACGATCATCCTCTGGCTTCATTGTTACCGTGCGATAACTTGTTCGCTATTGAAAGCCGCTGGTACCGGGACAATCCATTGATTATCCGTGGGCCGGGTGCCGGACGAGACGTTACCGCCGGAGCAATCCAGTCTGACCTGAACAGGTTGGCGAAATTGTTGTAATGGTATAGCAACTCTGATTTTTATCAGATTGATTATAAAAAATACCAATCGTCGCGAGATACGGGTGTTGGGGGCGATTTGGCGTTAGCGTTGGCTCGAAAGGTGAAACACCGCAAGGTGTTTCACCACGACCCCGAATCCGGCCAGGCCCGACGCACTCTAATGTTTAGTACTGATTGTTTTCCAGCCGGATACAATAGAGGTCGATGCAGTCTGTTTTTCCGGACGGAAGATTCACAGAATCTAACATAATCATAGTGTTATACTTTTTTTCATCCCAATTCATATTATTCCCCATTTATTTTCAAATTACCTGTTGACAGAACATCTCTCTTACGTCATCTTATTTGGATGTTTAGACGTCTAAACGTTCAGAAGTATAACTACACATCAGGCTAATCAGAAAAGACAAACAGGGTGGACAGAATATGAGTTTTTTTCATGCTAACCAGAGGGAAGCACTGAATCAGAGTCTGGCAGAGATCAACGGTCAGATTAACGTTTCTTTTGAATTCTTTCCGCCAAGCAACGTGGAAATGGAACAGACTCTTTGGCAATCCATCGATCGCCTGAAGAATTTAAAACCTAAATTCGTTTCTGTGACCTACGGTGCAAACTCTGGTGAGCGCGACCGAACCCACAGCATCATTAAAGGCATTAAAGATAAAACGGGTTTGGATGCGGCTCCTCACTTAACCTGTATTGATGCTACCCCAGAGCAGCTAAGAGAAATCGCTAAAGATTACTGGGATAGCGGCATTCGCAGTATCGTGGCATTACGTGGCGATTTACCTGCCGGTGGCGGTAAGCCGAATATGTATGCGTCCGATCTGGTGGAATTGCTGAAAAGCGTCGGTGATTTTGATATTTCTGTCGCGGCCTATCCGGAAGTGCACCCTGAAGCAAAAAGTGCACAAGCTGATTTAATCAATCTGAAGAAGAAAATTGATGCAGGTGCTAACCGGGCTATCACCCAATTCTTTTTTGACGTGGAGAGCTATCTGCGTTTTCGCGACCGCTGTGTAGCAACAGGAATTGATGTCGAGATCGTGCCAGGGATTTTACCCGTATCCAACTTCAAGCAGCTACAGCGTTTTGCTGCAATGACGAATGTGCGAGTTCCACAATGGATGAGCCAAATGTTCTCCGGACTGGATGATGACCCTGAAACCCGTAAATTCGTAGGTGCCTCTATTGCTATGGATATGGTGAAGATTCTGAGCCGCGAAGGGGTGAAAGATTTCCATTTTTATACTCTGAACCGGGCTGAATTGAGTTATGCAATTTGTCATACATTGGGAGTCAGGCCAGTTTAAGGCTTATTTATATCCTCTTCTTTTCAGTTGTTCTTAGTATCTATTAGAAATTATCTGAGTGGTATGCTAATTTGCTTCAGCCGTTATTCCCTGAAAAGGGGATAACGGTTTATATTGTTTATTCTATTTTTAAGTAAGCTATTAATATATCGATACATGGTATTTTCTTTTTCACTAAGGAGAGTTGAATGAGAATAAAAATATTCTTGTCGTTGTTTATTTTATTTTTATCATCTGCGGCACAGGCAAAAACGTTGATTGAATCACTTTCTCTTTGTGATTCAACCTTTTTTAATCAGATGAATAAAAAGAAAGAATTAAAGAAAATTATTTCTGCCAGTAATGCCAATAATATAAAGACAGCGAAAGATGTTGGTGTCGACGTTAATCGTTTGCAAGACAGCGGCGTAACGATAGTAAAATACCTAAATCAATATGCTAATCTGGATAAATATGGTGAGTATTATTTTTGGGGATTTCAGTTGGAAGAAGATTTAGCCACTGCCCATGAAAGATTAAGCCAATATATTGAACTTAAGAAATCCAGAGGGCTTTTTCAACATAATACATTGATAAAGCGCGTTGGTGATACCTCATGGAAAATCAACCTTGGTGCGACCGATGGTGTTGCTCCGGCACCATCTACGATGGAAAAGCTTCTGATACTGGAAGAGGTTAATGGAAAGACAAATGTACTCTGTTCTATTCAGGGAACGGTTACGGCAGAAGATCTATTGGATATCAGACCAGACTTAAGGACGGTTATTAATGAAAAATAAACTGATAAAGCTATTGGTATTCTCAGTCGCATTAATAACTGCTGGGTGTGCGAATGATTATAATGACGAACAGGAACTTACTTTCTTAAACAGTGATGGTGAGAGAGATATTTATTTATCAAAAGTCATTCATACTTATAATGATAATCCGGTTCTGTCCTATTTTTATTATATTCAACACTATGAAGAACCAAAAGAAGTCGGCGGAAAAGAGATTGGTTCATCTAAATCAATATTTTTGTTTGATTGCTCAATAAAGAATAAATTTTCTCTATTTCCACCGGTTTTATATACAACAGAGTATGCCACGGGTGAGCCTGCATATAGTTTAAATTTACCTGGTCAGTGGACTATTGGTGAAACGGAAGATAACTTAGCCGGAACATTATGGAAGGCTGCATGTACTGAAAAATACAAAGAATTAAATCCATCATAAAAAAAGAAAATAGCGCCTGAAGTTGGCGCTATTTTTTTGACTATCTCTTTCGATAAATTATCCCAATAATGTATTAAATTATCGGGATAAAGGTCTGGTTGTTTTGTTATCCGGTATTTCTCATCCCGGCAGCAATTCCGGCGATAGTGACCATCAATGCCTGTTCCACTCTTGGATCCGGTGTCTCTTGCTGACGCGAACGATAAAGCAACTCTGCCTGTAGTACGTTTAACGGATCAGTATATACGTTACGTAAGGCGATTGACTCGGCAATCCACGGCAGTTTTTCCATCAGTTTTTGATCGTTGGACAGCTTGAGAATAACGCTGATATCTTCCGCCAACTGACGACGTAATTTGCTACCCAGCGCCCAAAGATTCTTATCCACCAGACGTTGATCGTAATATTCCGCCAGCCACAGGTCAGCTTTGGCATAGACCATCTCCAGCATATTGATACGGGTATTGAAAAACGGCCAGTCGCGATACATCTCTGCCAACTGTTGTTGTTTACCGTTTTCAATCGCATGTTGTAATGCGGCACCGGCACCCAGCCAGGCAGGTAACATCAGGCGGTTTTGCGTCCAGGCGAAAATCCATGGAATTGCCCGTAGACTTTCTACCCCACCATTGGGCTTACGCTTGGCCGGGCGGGAACCCAGCGGCAGCTTACTCAATTCCAGTTCAGGCGTGGCGGCACGGAAGTAGGGAACAAAGTCCGGCTCTTCACGCACGATATCGCGATATTGTTTGCAGGAGAACTCAGACAGTTCATCCATAATGTCGCGCCATTCTTGTTTAGGATTTGGTGGTGGTAGCAGGTTGGCTTCGAGGATCGCACTGGCATAGCTTGCCAGGCTGGCCAGCGTAATCTCTGGTAGGCCAAACTTAAAGCGGATCATCTCGCCCTGTTCTGTAACACGCAGGCCGCCTTTCAATGAGCCAGGCGGTTGAGACAGCAGAGCATCGTGAGCCGGAGCGCCACCACGACCGATGGTACCACCACGACCGTGAAATAGCGTTAAATCCACTCCAGCCTGTTCACAGGTCTTGATCAAGGCTTCCTGTGCATAATATTGCGCCCATGAGGCTGCCAGCACACCAGCATCTTTTGACGAGTCAGAATAACCAATCATGATCATCTGCTTGCCGCCAATAAAATTGCGATACCAGTCGATATTGAGTAACTGGGTCATCACATCATTAGCGTTATTTAAATCTTCCAGCGTTTCGAACAGCGGACAGACCGGCAAGGCGAAGGTACAACCCATCTCTTTTAACAACAGGTGCACGGCCAGAACGTCAGACGGTGTACGAGCCATAGAGATAACATAAGCTGCAATAGAGCCCTGCGGTGCTTTAGCGACGACTTTACAGGTATCAAGTACTTCCTGAGTGTCTGCGCTTGGCTGCCAGTCGCGCGGGAATAGTGGCCTTTTTGACTGTAGCTCACTAATCAGGAACTGCTGTTTCTCTTTTTCTGTCCACTCATCGTAATCACCCAGCTCAAGGTATTTGGTGAGCTCTGCCAGAACATCGCTGTGGCGAGTACTTTCCTGACGAATATCAATGCGTACCAGTGGCAGGCCAAAGCAGCCGATGCGACGCAGGGTATCCAGTAACTGCCCATTGGCAATAATACCCATACCGCAGGCTTGCAGTGATTGATAGCAGGCATAGAGCGGTTCCCAAAGCTGTTGGTTATCAACCAACATATCATCCGGGCAGTTGACGCGTTCACCATTCAGGCGGGCGCTCAGGTAACTATGCGTGCTCATTAACTGGGCACGTAGTTTTTTCATCAGTTCACGATAGGGTTCCTGAACTTCATCGCCACCAGCCATGGCTCGTAGTTCAGGCGTACAATCAGACATCGATAGTTCAGAAACCAATACCTGAACATCTTTCAGGAACAGTTCTGCCGCTTTCCAACGGCCGTATATCATCACGTGTTCGGTAATTTTGGCGGTAACGTTTGGGTTACCATCGCGGTCACCCCCCATCCAGGAGGTAAAACGCACCGGAACAGCTTCAACTGGCAGGTTGTAACCAAGAGCATCAACCAACTGATCGTTAAACTCGCGCATAAACGCGGGTACACCTTCCCACAGGCTATTTTCTACAACAGCGAAGCCCCATTTAGCTTCATCAACCGGAGTTGGGCGAATCTTACGGATCTCATCGGTATGCCATGACTGGGCAACCAGCTGACGCA
This sequence comes from Limnobaculum allomyrinae, assembly GCF_016649425.1. Lineage (GTDB taxonomy): Bacteria > Pseudomonadota > Gammaproteobacteria > Enterobacterales > Enterobacteriaceae > Limnobaculum > Limnobaculum allomyrinae. The sequence goes on along the minus strand of NZ_JADRCR010000013.1, from coordinate 30,063 downwards.
GGCGACGCATGATTTGATCCCGTTCATAGTCGGCCAGATCGTTGTGATCTAACTGGCTCAGGCAATTATTCACCTCAATCAGCTTATGGATCATCGTGCGACGCGCAATTTCCGTTGGGTGAGCGGTAAGTACCAGCTCAATAGAAAGCTGATCAACGGCCTTACTTACGGCTTCATCAGTAATGTTTTGCTGTCTTAATTTATTGAATAGATCGGCAAATACTGCGGGATTATTTGCCGCCTCACCGCGAGAGGAAATGCTGTGGTATTGTTCGGCGGTATTAGCAAAGTTGAGGAATTGGTTAAACGCTCTGGCAACGGGCAGTAACTGGTCGTTAGACAGGTTTTGCAGCGTAGAGAGTAACGCCTGACGGTTAGTCTCATTACCGGCGCGGGACGATTTTGACAGCTTACGGATGCTTTCCACCCGATCGAGGATTTCTTCACCTAAAGCGTCTTTGATGGTATCGCCTAGAAGAGTGCCAAGCATACTGACATTACTTCGCATCGCGGAATATTGTTCGTTCATAGGTCTCCTGCCGGGTTAGTCAAAACATGAAGATGATGTTGTGTTATCGCGTTATTTTTATGAGTACTAAAGTTAGAGTTGTATCACACAATTTGGGTATGTACATAATTTTGTTGAATCCTTTAAGCATTTCTTATAACCAGAAAATTTCAACAAAAAAATCTACTTTCGTACCATACAAGATACATACCACCCCGGATAAGTCGGGGTGGTATGTAAGATAAATAGCGTATTATTTTTCTGCGCAGAAGTGGTGGATAACCTGAGTCAGAAGCTGGCGGGTTGGTTGAATAAAAGAGGTGGCAAGAAACTCATCTGGCTGATGTGCCTGATCGATAGAGCCAGGCCCAAGTACCAGGGTTGGGCACATTTGCTGCAGGAAAGGCGCTTCGGTGCAGTAGTTAACGACCTCGGCCGGTGTGCCAACCAGTTTCTCTACTACCTGAACCAGTGCGTTGTCAGCAGCACATTCGTAACCAGGAATAGGACTGTGCAGGTGCTCAATAGCCACCCGCCCCGGCCAACGGCTACTGACGGGTTCCAGAGCCTGATGTACCAGTTCATCTAAATCATTCAGAGTAAGACCTGGTAATGGGCGAATGTCCATATGTAGTTCACAGCAGGCACAGATACGGTTTGGGGCATCTCCACCGTGGATATGACCAAAGTTCATCGTCGGATATGGAATAGCAAAGGCCGGGTGGTGATAGCGTTCTTTTAGTGAATCTCTCAGTACCATCAAATGGCCGATAGCGTCATGCATCAGTTCAATAGCGTTAATTCCGCGGGATGGATCGCTGGAGTGCCCCGATTGGCCGGTAATGCGGATAGCTTCTGCAATATGACCTTTATGGGCGCGTACGGGTTGAAGCGATGTGGGTTCACCGATAATCGCGCAATCCGGTTTTAAATGGCTGGTGGAGGAGAAGTACCGGGCTCCCGCCATTGAAGTCTCTTCATCCGCAGTGGCCAGCACATACAGTGGTTTAGTGAGTTTGCTGCTGTCGATATCTCTTAAGGCATCAAGAATGAAAGCGAAGAAGCCTTTCATATCAGCGGTTCCTAAACCGTATAGCTTGTTGTCATGTTCGGTCAGGGTGAAAGGATCGCGGGTCCAGCGTCCGTCATCAAAGGGAACGGTATCCGTATGGCCGGTTAATAGCAGGCCACCAGGCCCGGCACCAAGAGAGGCTAACAGATTAAATTTATTGCGGGTATCGGGGACTGGCTGTACTTCCACCTTAAATCCCAGTGTAGTGAACCACTCGGCCAGCAAGTTAATGAGTGTCTCATTGCTCTGATCCAACGCCGCATCGGTAGCGCTAATGCTTGGTGTGGCAATCAACTTACTGTACAACTCGATAAAAGAGGGTAATGTTTTATTCACAATTCACGGCCTGTTTTGCGGGTTAATTCAATATAAATTCATTTATTTTGCATAAAAATACAATAAGGGATTGTCTAAGGGAACAGAATTTCGTACCTTAAGCAATATTCGTCCACATTACCGTAAGCGTACCGTTGTTTCCAAACCTTGTACGCAACTAAACAGGTCTATTTTATGCTTGAGACACTTATCGTCGGCGCAAGTGGTTATACCGGTGCAGAACTGGCAGCGTACTTACGCCGTCATCCTGAGGTAAATATCAAAGGATTGATGGTATCAGCGCAGAGTGCTGATGCGGGAAAAATATTTTCAGATTTGCATCCACAGTTGAAGGGGCTGGTGGATTTACCCCTTCAGCCATTAACCAATGTAGCTGAAGCAGCAAAAGGCGTAGACGTGGTATTTCTGGCTACAGCCCATGAAGTCAGTCACGACCTTGCGCCGCAATTTTTAGCTGCGGGTTGCGTAGTGTTTGATTTATCTGGTGCTTTCCGGGTTGATTCACCGGAGTTTTATACGCGTTATTATGGTTTTACTCACCAACACGGCGACTGGCTGAAAAAGGCCGTTTACGGTCTGGCGGAATGGCAAACTGAAAAGCTTAAACAGGCACAGTTGGTGGCGGTTGCCGGTTGCTATCCTACAGCATCACAACTGGCGCTTAAGCCATTAGTTGACGCAGGATTACTGGATGTGCAGCAATGGCCGGTGATCAATGCCGTTAGCGGCGTTAGTGGCGCGGGGCGTAAGGCCAGTATGACCACCAGTTTTTGCGAAGTCAGCCTTCAGCCTTATGGGGTGTTTACTCACCGTCATCAGCCAGAAATTGCCGAACATTTAGGTATTCCGGTAATTTTTACCCCTCATCTTGGCAATTTTCCTCGTGGGATCCTGGCGACCATTACCTGTCGTTTAAAGCCGGGCGTTGGTGAAGAAGAGGTTAATACGGCATTTTACAATGCTTATCACAATAAACCGTTAGTCCGGGTCTATGAAAAAGGGATGCCAGCGCTAAAATCAGTGATTGGTCAACCATTTTGCGACATCGGTTTTGCCATTGATGGTCAACATATTATTGTGGTGTCGGCAGAAGATAATCTGTTGAAAGGTGCCGCAGCCCAGGCCGTACAGTGTATGAATTTACGCTTTGGCTTCAATGAAACCCAGTCCTTGCTCTAGGGAGAAGAAGGATGAATCCATTAATTATTAAACTTGGCGGTGCGTTGCTGGACAGTGATGAAGCAATGGAACGTCTGTTTGTGGCTCTGGCAACCTATAAGCAAAAACATCAGCGTCAGTTGGTGATTGTACACGGTGGTGGTTGTCTGGTTGATGAACTGATGAAAAAGCTGACTCTGCCGGTGATCCGTCGTAATGGCTTGCGCGTTACGCCGGAAGACCAAATCGGAACTATTACAGGTGCGCTGGCCGGAACCGCGAATAAAACCCTGATGGCCGCAGCCAGAAAACACGATATTAATGCCATTGGCCTGTGTCTTGCGGATGGCAATATGGTGGAAGTTCGTCAGCTTTCTGAAGATTTAGGTCACGTAGGTGAAGCCAAAGCCGGTAGCAATAAACTGGTTCAAACGCTGTTGGCAAGTGATTACTTACCCATTATCAGCTCCATTGGTATTACGCCAGAAGGTGCGTTGATGAACGTTAATGCAGATCAGGCCGCGACTGCACTGGCTGCGACGCTGGGGGCTGATTTAGTTTTGTTGTCCGATGTCAGCGGTATTCTTGATGGAAAAGGGCAGCGCATAGCTGAACTTACTGCAGATAAAGCCGAAAAGCTGATTGCACAGGGCATTATTACTGACGGTATGGTGGTTAAAGTCAATGCCGCATTGGATGCCGCCCGTTCGCTGGGGCGTCCGGTGGATATTGCCAGCTGGCGTAATGCCGAGCAGTTGCCCGCACTATTTAATGGCGTTCCGGTCGGAACCCGTATTCTGGCCTGACAGATACAGCCAGAGTAGATTTAGAACAGTAAGATATTAATTAACCAGTAGTAACTGAATAACTTTTAGACTTAGCAATCAAGGAATTCGTGATGAATAAGAGTGGTATTAAAAAAATTGTTTTAGCATACTCCGGCGGTCTGGATACTTCTGCAATTATTCCGTGGTTAAAAGAAAACTATGGTGATTGTGAAGTCGTGGCGTTTGTGGCGGATATCGGTCAGGAGCGTGCAGATCTGGAAGGCGTGGAGCAGAAAGCACTGAATTCTGGTGCTTCCTCTTGTTACGTTGTCGATCTGCGTGAAGAGTTTATCAAAGATTATGTTTATCCGGTTCTGCAAACCGGCGCACTGTACGAAGGCAGCTATCTGCTGGGCACCTCAATGGCTCGTCCCCTGATTGCAAAAGCTCAGGTTGAACTGGCGTTGAAACTGGGTGCCGATGCGGTGTGTCACGGCGCAACGGGTAAAGGTAACGATCAGGTGCGTTTTGAAACTACCTATGCAGCATTAGCACCTCATCTGAAAGTGGTTGCGCCATGGCGTGAATGGAACCTGCGTTCCCGTGAGGCTCTGTTGGCCTATCTGAAAGAGCGTAATATTCCGACGACTGCCTCACTGGAAAAAATCTATAGCCGTGATGAAAACGCGTGGCATATCTCTACCGAAGGTGGTGTGTTAGAAACGCCATGGAATGCTTCGAATAAAGATTGTTGGGTGTGGACCGTTTCTCCTGAAGATGCACCGGATCAGGCAGAGCTGGTCACTGTAACGGTCGAAAAAGGTCGGGTAACCGCCGTAAACGGCAAAGCAATGAGTCCATTCAAGTGTCTGGAAGCATTAAACGAGCTGGGCGCTAAGCATGGCGTTGGCCGTATCGATATTGTTGAGAACCGTCTGGTTGGTATCAAATCCCGTGGTTGTTATGAAACCCCGGGAGGCACCATTATGGTGACCGCGCTACGTGGTGTAGAGCAACTGGTACTGGATCGTGATAGCTTCAAATGGCGTGAGCAGTTAGGTCTGGAAATGGCCTATGTGGTTTACGATGGCCGTTGGTTTGCGCCATTGCGTAAGTCACTTCAGGCTGCCGCAGAGTCATTGGCTCAGGATGTGAATGGCGAAGTGGTTGTTAAACTGTATAAAGGTCAGGCAACAGCGATTCAGAAGAAATCATCTAACAGCCTCTACTCTGAAGAGTTTGCTACTTTTGGGGAAGATGAAGTTTACGATCACAGTCATGCAGGCGGCTTTATTCGGTTGTTCTCGCTATCTGGCCGGATTCGTGCGCTGAATGAGTTGAAGAAATAGTTCTTTTAACTTGATCTAATTTGGTTCAACGATTGGGTTTTATAATAAAAGGGCGATATTGGTATCGCCCTTTTACTTTAGCATGTTGTTTATTTTCACTTTAGTGTAGATTTTGCCATAAGAATGCAGAGACTGAGTTAGCCGCGGGTTAACGTCAGCGTTGATGTGGTTATAGTCATCAATCCAAAGTGATAGGTATTGCTTTGATTTTTCAGGAGTAAAAAATATGGCATTGTGGGGCGGCAGGTTTAGCCAGGCGGCAGATCAGCGTTTTAAACTGTTTAATGATTCACTGCGTTTTGATTATCGCTTAGCCGAGCAGGATATTATTGGCTCTGTAGCATGGTCAAAAGCGCTGGTGACGGTCAACGTATTAACGGCTGAAGAACAAAAAAAATTAGAAAAAGCGTTAGATGAGCTGTTAGTTGAAGTTCAGGCTGAGCCGGAAGCTATTTTAACCAGCGATGCAGAAGATATTCATAGCTGGGTAGAGCAGAAGTTGATTGGCAAAGTGGGCGATTTAGGTAAAAAACTGCATACCGGGCGTAGCCGTAACGATCAGGTAGCCACTGATTTAAAACTGTGGTGCAAGGTACAGGTTAGTTTGCTGCTAAATGCGGTAAAAGAGCTGCAACAAGCGCTGGTGATAACGGCTGAACAGAATCAGGATGCAGTAATGCCGGGCTATACTCACCTGCAACGTGCTCAGCCGGTGACCTTTGCCCATTGGTGTCTGGCCTATACCGAAATGTTAGCCCGTGATGAAAGTCGCTTGCAGGATGCATTAAAGCGTATGGATACCAGCCCGCTGGGTAGTGGTGCATTAGCCGGAACGGCTTATCCAATTGACCGCGACCAGTTAGCAGGCTGGTTAGGCTTTAGTGCAGCAACCCGCAACAGCCTGGATAGCGTTTCTGACCGGGATCATGTGCTGGAGTTACTGTCTGATGCTTCTATCAGCATGGTACATCTGTCCCGTTTTGCTGAAGATCTGATTTTCTTTAACAGCGGTGAATCTGGTTTTGTTGAATTATCTGACCGGGTGACTTCAGGTTCTTCTCTGATGCCACAAAAGAAAAACCCGGATGCGCTGGAATTGATTCGCGGTAAATGTGGGCGCGTGCAGGGCGCTCTCAGCGGTATGTTAATGACCCTGAAAGGGCTGCCGTTAGCCTATAACAAAGATATGCAGGAAGACAAAGAAGGTATCTTTGATGCGCTGGACACCTGGCTGGACTGCCTGCATATGGCGGTGCTGGTACTGGATGGTATTCAGGTTAAGCGCCCACGTTGTCAGGAAGCGGCTCAACAAGGCTATGCTAATGCGACAGAGCTGGCGGATTATTTGGTAGCTAAAGGTATTCCATTCCGCGAAGCTCACCATATTGTAGGATCTGCGGTATTGGAAGCGATTAAGCAGGGTAAAGCTTTAGAGGAATTGTCATTATCTCAGCTTCAACAGTTTAATGCGGTAATCGATGAAGATGTTTATCCTGCGTTATCGCTGCAATCCTGTCTGGAGAAACGTTGTGCTAAAGGTGGAGTTAACCCACAACAAGTTGCCAGTGCAATTGATGCGGCTAAAGTTCGATTAGATATCTGATTCTGACCATCATGTTGTTATAAAAAAGCCCGTAAATCATCAGGTGTTTACGGGCTTTCGTTTTTTAACCAGAATGGAAATTAGAAGCGATAACCAGCACCAACGTTAAAACCGTTGGAGGTAAATTGCATGCCCTGATATTCCATATGGGTACCTTCGTAACCAACATCGATAGCAAAGTTTTCCATCAGATTAACTTGTACTCCGGTACCATACATAAATGTAGTCTTGTGTTTACTACCATCTTTATTCATATGGTACATATATTGATTTTGTTTACTGTATTTGTCTGCAGAATAATCAAACGTACCAGTGGCTACGCCAAGTAAGGTATACAGGCTAACATAATCATTAATACGATAAGCAGGGCCAACAGATAATGAATAGTAATCCACATCACCATGCGCTTTTACATTGTAGTTGCTGCGCTGATAATTTTTCTCTGTATTACCGTCCATATAGGTGAAGGAAGAGATGACGCTCCATGGGGAGTTCCACTCATAGCGATACTTAACGTTCACACCATTAACGCCGCCAAATTCTTCAAAGTGGCTTTGAGAATAACCCAACGTAATGGTGTGATCCTGTGCCTGAGAAATTTGAGTGGAACCTAAAGTCAGCAACATTATTGCTGATAGAATAGCCTTATTCATTAATTACCCTCCTGGTAATGTTTATATTAAAAGCGGACTGCTTTTATGCTATTGTAAAAATTCTGGAAATAGATTCTTGTTTAAAACAAAAGGTTATATCTTTTATCTGGCTAAATGGTTCATCCTGTTTTTTATCAAAAAATTGATATTGATTTTTAAAATCTCTGTTTTATATTTCAGAATTAAATTTAAAACAGATGTTAATTAATATCGAAGATATTCATTGCATCTAAGTAAATGATTTCAGCGAATCTTAGCGACATTATCAGTTCGCTATTTAATATAATGCATTGATAATGTTCTATTTATAGGATTCATCTGAAATTCGTAAGAATGATTACATAAGTGACTTTTAATTAATTCATTACTTACTACAATCCTCAAGATTTATAACGGCGGCATTATATAAAAAGATCTTATAAATAAACATAGTGAATTTTTATGAGGCATAGGAATTGTGAAATATTTACTATTGTTATTATTTAGATGCGAAAGGAATATTATTATATTTATTTATTGGGAGTTAGATTGTTTTCATCATTAAATCATTATTATTTACGGTATAATTATCGGCAAGAGTGGGCGTTTTCGATTCTTATCCATTTTTCTGAGCGTGCCAGATATAATAGCGGCAAGGAAATAATACGGTTCTGATGATTTTTTATTTAGCCCGAGGGGCTTTTTTAATGCGCTATTTTAGTTTGCTATTTCTGTTACTGCTGACCGCCTGTAAAAATGATGTATTGCCAATAACCACTTTTGAACCCGATCTTTCCATGGTTCCAGTGGAATCTGCCAGTCAGATTTATCCGGTAATAGCTCCTATAAATCCACCTGATGGCTTACGCCCTTGTTGTGCATTTGGTTATAACCTGGGGGTTAGTGTTATTGGTATCCCACTACCGGTCTACCAAATTGGCAATATTGTTGAAGCTAATAAGCTGGGTACCCATCATTACAGTGATAGTCTGTTAGATACCGCCGCAAATCTGTTAAACGTTTCTGATGAGCGAGTAGGGCATATCTATACCGATAGGGGTGGTTTTCTGGATATCGCTCATGTTCGTGATACCGCGGATAATACGTTCTATTTGTTCAGTCAAATTTACCCTCGTCTGGGGCAGGCATGGCAACTGGAGTTGGGTGATGAGTTGGCGAAACGTCAGTTTGTGTTTACCGCTTTTACACCGCCCTCCAGCCCGGAAGATCGTTATACCCTAAGCGCCTATTTAGCCGCACAGCTCGCCTTTCAGATGGCGGCCTGGCATGAGATAGCTCAATGGTATGGTCTGTTAGACGTTCCCGGTTTTTCCGAGGAAGTTTCGGGTTTTTCTCCTGAAGATCTCTATTCTAATTTATTAGGTTCCAGATTGGCGTTAACGTCTATTCTGCAGGGACATGCCGGCAGTCTGGATCAGTACCAACAATCTATGACTCAATTACTACCAAAAGCGCTGGAACAGCTTGGTGCTGAATCTTATGAAGGGACTAAGCGGCAATTTATGTTACTGGATGGAAAATGGTGGGATAGCCAGCGTCGGGTACCGGAGAAATTCTTAGTGCTTTATCGTAATTATGATACGGGGAGTAATCGTCTTCCTTCTCATGATTCATTATTAACCGATAAGTTGTTACGTCTGAGTTTGCCTGATGTATGGCAAGGTATTGTGCTCAATCAGATTGGTGAGTTCCGTCTTTTGCCTGGAGATAATATGGAGCGGCTACCAGTACCAGATAGTTATTGGACGGTGAGAGATTTTTCCGCTTTGGCTGAACAGGCTCAAATTATAGATGAAAGTGAACTTCGTTCAGTTCGTGTGATGCCTCCGCATGTTTCTCATGATGCAGTGGCGAAAAAGGATTAATAGATTAAGTTTCCGGCTTATTGAGCGATAAAATTCAACGGAGGATAGTGATGACTATCCTCCGTTGAATTTAGCTTTTCATCACTGAATTTTATTTGTCTATCTGTGTTAATTTATTAATCAGGGCATTACTGTAATAGTTTGAATTCAATGTGTAATATTTACCCATCAAATAGCCGCTACCATACCAGGGAATATCGTTGTATTTAAAGATAAGCCCGTCAGAACTGCGCATGAAATGATATCCATCACTACTGACAAAATTGAGTTCATTTTCATTCAGGGTAATGACTTGATACTGAATTCCATTATGCTGATATAGCGTATTGATGTGTTCCAGATAAAGTGGGGATAGCTTAGTAAATATCTGTTTTATCTTATTATTATATTCCGGAATTGTTTGTGGCGGCAGCTTTTGCAATTCAAGGGCAATTAAAGCATAAAAGTCACTGTTGGCTTTGGCGACCGTCAGTTTTGTTGTCAGATATTGCGTTAATTTTTTATTATCAATGCTCTCTTTGGACACTGATATTGATGTGGCGTTTTCTTCCGGATTTGTTCTGTTATTACTATCTGCTGAGGGAATAACAACAGAAAAGTCTGCAAAGTTTACCAGGGATAGCGCAGATGTTGCCACATAGGCGGCACATGCTGCATTTTGTTGTACTTTATCGCCATTGACCAGCAAAGACATGCTGCTACCTTTAGCCGGAATTTTGGTCATATCAATAGATTGATCTTTTAGCCAACTGTTAACCTGTTCCTGAGTCAGCTTTTCCTGTGCTAATGCGCAAACTTCTTTAATCATTAAATTCTGTTTGTCATTTTCGAATGTGAGCTCCATAGACGCTATTGCATCCTGAATTAACGGTAACGCAGGAATATCCAGAGTATAGCTATGCTGATTTTTATTCTGGCTGTTATTTAACCAAGGAATATCCAAAGTTTGATCGCAGCCAGTAAGAGAAAGAAGTGAAAAAATCATTAGTATCAAATTAGTGGCGAGGCAAGAGTATTTCACAATATGTCTCCATACATTATTTAAAAATCAAAGGGATAACAATACGTTAGTGGTGTCATGATTCACTCTGAAGAGCGGCCTCGGATCTGAGGCCGCTTATGCGAGTTGTTTACCACTGGAGACCGATACCGACACCAACCCCCATATCTCCCTGAGTATTAGTGGATGCCTGCATTTTAGTTACCCAACGCCCGCTCTCGGAGACTTTGGATACGCCTAAAGCAAGGGCGGATTCGTCGCGATAGTAACCGGTTGATAGCGTTACCATACTATTTCCTGCTGATGTTGGTTGTGGTTGGTTGGCCATGGCCATAGCACTGGCAACGCCGGCACTGAGAACATCATCTTGCTTATTCAAGTCGTATCTTAGTTTCGATACCTGACTATCGGTATAAGCATTGGCCTGATTCGTTATATTTCCGATGCTGTTTTTTAACTGTGAGTAGTTGACGGCATCAGTATCATTAGTAGCAGGGGCGACATTGGTAATTTGTCGTTCCTGTCCTTTACTTCCTACCGATACAGTATTTTCCCGATCGGCAACAGAATTCGCACCCAGAGAAACCGAGTTATTTGCCGTTGCGATAGCATTACTACCCAATGCCGTACTGTTTTCTCCCGTGGCTTGCGCTCCTGCTCCTCCTGCAGTGGAATCAGTGCCGGTAGATTGTGGAGTGACGCCGATATTGTTGCTGTGAGTTTGGAACATATAATTATTTCCAATCTGCATGTTACTAATAATATTACGAGTTTCCTGTATGTCCCCACCCATAGTTAGAATAGCCGCATCGGTATACTGATTAGCCTGCATTACGGCACCGTCCAACTGGCGGAGGTTAACTGCATCAGTCTGTTCACGACCATCAGCAAGGTTGCTAAGAGTGCGAGTTTCATTAGTTTGGGCGTTTCCAATGGACAGGGTTCCTGTACTGGTATTACTTGAGCCGGAATACTGACCCGTATAGGTTTCTGCTCCACGCCCATTATCCGTAGCATTGTTACCCAGAGCGATATTATTACTGGCCGTGGTGGTAGCGCCGTTACCTATTGAAATAGCATTTTCACCGGAGGCCTGTGCGTTAGGTCCAATAGATACGGCATTATTACCAGAGGCTATCGAATCTGCTGCACTTGAGTTGCTATGGAAGTACTTAATACCACCACCGCTAATACTGCCTTCGATCACGGTTACCCGATTATCTACACTGGTGACTCGATTATCTAATGCATACAGTTGAGAACCATTTACGGCATCGGTTGAGGTTTGGTTGATATCACCATCAGCTACGTTGGTGATCTTATTAACCATGGTAGTACCGTGTCTGGCACTAAAGGCAGTCAGTGTTGGATCCCAAAGTAACGCATCATCTGATATTGCTCGTAACTGGGCATAGTTCACGGCGTCAGTATCATTAGTTCCTGCCGCGACATTAATGATTTGACGTTCAGCACCATTGGTACCAACGGAAATACTATTCTGACGATCGGCTATTGAGCCCTGACCTAACGCGATACTGCCGTCACTGGTGGCAGTAGCACCATTACCAATGGCGATGGAGTTAGTGGCGGAAGCAATGGCAACTGGCCCCATCGCTATGCTGTCAGTGCCACTGGCATTGCTGTCAGCCAGAGTGGAGTTGGCATGGAAGTACTTAATACCACCACCATTACTGATATTGGTAATAGTGGCTCCAATGTTCGTGACTTCAGTATTGGTGGCAAACAGCTGACTGCCGTTAACCGCATCGGTACTGGTGGCGGAAAGCTGTCCGGCGGCAACATGAGTCAGCTGACGCTCGGCACCGGCAGTGCCGATACTGACCACGCTGGCCGGTGCGTCACCGGCAAAGGTATAGTCGGTTCCATTGATGGTGGTGCCGGTCGTGCCAACGGCAGCTTCGGTGGTTGATCCGGCTCCCAGTGCCACGCTGTCCTCTTCGGTGGCGGTGGCGCCGTTACCGATAGCAATAGCGCTGAGACCTAAAGCTGTTGCTGCCGGTCCGACGGCCACGCTGTCAGTGCCACTGGCGTTGCTGTCCGTCAGAACGGAGTTGGTATGGAAGTACTTAATGCCAACGCCGTTGTTGATATTGGTGATGGAGGTGTTCAGCGCATTCACCGTGGTACTAAGGCCGGTGACGCTGGTGCCGATATTGGTGACTTCAGAATTGGTGGCAAACAGCTGACTGCCGTTAACCGCGTCGGTACTGGTGGCGGAAAGCTGTCCGGCGGCAACATGAGCCAGCTGACGCTCGGCACCGGCCGTGCCGATACTGACCACGCTGGCCGGTGCGTCACCGGCAAAGGTATAGTTGGTTCCATTGATGGTGGTGCCGGTAGTGGCAACGGCAGCTTCGGTGGTTGATCCGGCTCCCAGCGCCACGCTGTCCTCTTCGGTGGTGGTGGCCCCGTTACCGATGGCAATGCTATTGGTGGCGGAGGCAGCCGCTGCCGGTCCGACGGCCACGCTGTCAGTGCCACTGGCATTGCTGTCTGCCAGAACGGAGTTGGTATGGAAGTACTTAATGCCAACGCCATTGTTGATATTGGTGATGGAAGTGTTCAGTGCATTCACCGTGGTGCTAAGGCCGGTGACGCTGGTACCGATATTGGTGACTTCAGAATTGGTGGCAAACAGCTGACTGCCGTTAACCGCGTCGGTACTGGTGGCGGAAAGCTGTCCGGCGGCAACATGAGCCAGCTGACGCTCGGCACCGGCGGTGCCGATACTGACCATGCTGGCCGGTGCGTCACCGGCAAAGGTATAGTTGGTTCCATTGATGGTGGTGCCGGTAGTGGCAACGGCAGCTTCGGTGGTTGATCCGGCTCCCAGCGCCACGCTGTCCTCTTCGGTGGCGGTAGCGCCGTTACCGATGGCAATAGCGCTGAGGCCTAAAGCCGTTGCTGCCGATCCGACGGCCACGCTGTCAGTGCCACTGGCATTGCTGTCCGCCAGAACGGCGTTGGTATGGAAGTACTTAATGCCAACGCCGTTGTTGATATTGGTGATGGAGGTGTTCAGCGCGTTCACCGTGGTATTGAGTCCGGTGACGCTGGTACCGATATTGGTGACTTCAGAATTGGTGGTAAACAGCTGACTGCCGTTAACCGCATCGGTACTGGTGGCGGAAAGCTGTCCGGCGGCAACATGGGTCAGCTGACGCTCGGCACCGGCGGTGCCGATACTGACCACGCTGGTTGGTGCGACACCGGCAAAGGTATAGACGGTTCCATTGATGGTGGTGCCGGTAGTGGCAACGGCAGCTTCGGTGGTTGATCCGGCTCCCAGCGCCACGCTGTCATTTTTAGTTGCTGTCGCACCATTACCAATGGCAATAGCGTTTATTCCTGAAGCACTGGCTAATGGACCTACGGCAATACTGTTCGCACCTGTAGCATTGCTGTCTGCCAGAACTGAATTCGCATGAAAATAGAGAGTGCCTGTTTGACTCAATAACGAAATAGATGAATTGAGCTGGCTCAGGTTTACGGCATCTGTTAGTGCTGTACCCGCCGCAAGACCAGATATTTTGTTGGTGCTCATATTTAAGCCAGCATATGCTGTGAGCCCGGTATTGGTTATATTCAGTTTGCCTGCGCCGCCTGCACCAATAGATATGGCATTAACACCTTGTACGTTGATCCAAGCTCCATAGGATCCGGAACCATCATATGCCACCAGGCCTGTCTGAGCACCACCTCCGCCACCATCGCATACACCACCATTTCCGACGACAGTACCCGCTATAGCAGAGTTCCAACAACCTCCGGGGCCTCCTGTCCCTAATATACCTGCTGAAAAGGAGTTTGCTGTTCCTGCATAGGAATTAAATCCAATACTTCCTAGTATTAATACCAGTAAAGATAATGGAACCTTTTTATTTAATAAAGATGTTTTACATTTGTTTTTTTTGGCTTTTTTATTTCTTTTAACGGCGTTGGATTTGTTAATATGTACAAGTTCAGATACGACAACCCAGCACCCTAAAGATGCATTCCATAATATACTAAATATTTTATTCATATCTTTCCCCAACTGTCGTTTTTAAAGTGTTTTCATGTTGATTAAACGGGTGTTCTCTTTATTTTTTCATATTTAAATTATTTAATGCCATAGGATTAAAATTGATTTTAAATAAATCAATCTAACTTAATTGATTGTTAATTAAATGAATTTTTATAGATAATAAAGAGACTTTCTAATTCTGATTGTGTTATTAATTAAGGCTAGCAGTGGGTTTGTTTTTGGCAAATCTATTATGTTGATATAACCATATTGTTTATATGGTTGAATGATATTGATTATTCATAAGTAATATTGTGAATATCAAAATATAAATATATTTGAAATGTGATCTGCATCACTTAATGAAGGTTGGCTATTAAATTAATACAACAGTGTTAATTTGTCTTTTTTATTTGGAAGGGATTGATAAAATATAAGGAAAATAATTTCATATACTATAGTATTTATTTTTTTACCATTTGAACTGTATGCTATTTATATTATGGTCTATTTAAAGAATGAAACTCGATATGACTAATAATCGATATAGTCATTTCTCTAATGGGAGTCTGATGTTTTGTTATTAACATTTATCAGCTGCCTGATTAATTGAATAGATAGATAAAAAGCGCCTTCAGACGCTTTTTATCTATCTATGATATCTATAATTCAATGGGTTATAACTTCGTAACAGTATAAACCTGAGGAACTAAAACGTTTTGTTTAGTGCCATCTGCCTGAATGACTTCACGATTGATTAACCAAATAATATCTGAAGTCAGGTTGCCTACCTGTTCTGATGTCAGAGGTACCCCTAACGATAAGTTATATTTTTGAGCAAACTCAATGCCTGCATTCATCAGAGCCACATATTGCTCTTCATCATTGGTGGAATGATTTAAAAAGCGCGGTCCTGTCAGGTTGATAATTTGGTCACGAATAAGTTGTTGTTCATAGTAAGCATCTTCCAGATGTCTGTGAGTACTATTGTGCTCAGTCTTTAGTCTACTGGCCATATAGTCTGAAGCCAGCCAGGTTTTATAATCCGTAAACTTTGGATCGCTTTCTACCAGAACACTATTACCCACAACTGGGGGCATTGTGTAAATGTTGGAGTCCAGTAACGGCATATTTTGCGCCGGTGAATTGGCAGCAATATTAATTTCTCCGGGACCATTCAATTCATTAATTTGTACGGTAACTCGATCAATATTCATTGCGCCAAGATTGATATTTGGTCGATAGCTTTCCTGATGAGGATTCACTGTGTTGCGATCGCTGTTTATTGAGGAGCTACTGAGCATTTCAGCAAGACGAGAAACATTTTTTTGAGCCACAGAATTAGAGGCGTCTTGATGCTCATCACGCGTCGAAGCAGACTCAGAATGAAGCGTTATGGTTTCAGTATCATCAATAGAATGAGTATCAGGAATTTTATTATCAATTATCTGATTGGCATCAATTTTCAGGATTTTCCCCGCATCAATTTGGCTTTTATCGTTCAGAACTGTATCGGCAGAAATGGTCAGATTACCGCTAGCTAAAATTTTCGCCGGGTCGCCTTTTGTTATATCAGGGTCGTAAGGAGAAGCGTCCGAAGTAAAGTAGTCATTAATATTTTTTAGTTGGTTAACCACGAGTTCCAGATTGCCAAGCGCTTCGATAGTAGCGCTGTGGTTGTTAATCTCGCTCGCCTGGCCCGAAGTATTGCCATTATCATCCAACGTCCGGCCAATGGACATATTTCCACCGCTGAAAATTTGCGAATGGGTATAGTTATTTAAAACATTAGTGCCGATATTAATACTCTCACGACCAAGCAGTGTAGCGGCGCTGCCGTTCTCAAAACGGTTATTGATAGTGTCAGCCTGCAGTTGCAGCCAGGTACCATGAATACGACCCGAGCCATAGTTATCAATCTGTCGGGCTTGTAGCTGGGTGAGAATTCCGTCAATCAATCCGCGGTTAGTCAGTGTTCCACTGATGTTGAGCTGTGTGGTATTAGCCCGGATTTCAGCCAAAGCATCATTATTGAGTGAGGCGGCGTTTAATGTCAGTTGGTTTGCATATATCCGGCCACCTGAATTGCTCCAACTGCCGGTGGTTTCTGCATTGAGAGTATTGTCGACATACAAGTGAGATGAATTGGTAATGATATCTCCATGCCGCGCTTGTAGCACCATGCTGTCAGCGCTGACTTGAGCACCGGACAGATTGATTCCATCCGCCACGACACTGATTTCACCAGTAGCAATAATTTGACCTTGCAGGTTGGCCGGCTGTTGAACTTGAATAGTGATATTGCCGTGGCCAGCCATTTCGCCATTGTCGTTTACGCCGGCAGCGAGTAGCGCTTCGCTGGTATTGTTAAAGTTAGCGGCCACTAACATAATATCATTTAGTGCTACCAATGCCGATGCGTTAACAATATTGTTGGTAGCTCTCAGATTGATTTCACCACCGCTGTACACTTTAGAACGATTATAGAAGCTTTGTCCTGAACTCAGGTTAAGGCCAGCAAAGGCGAAAATATCCGCTTCGTTAACAATCGAACCATCAGCATTCAGTAATAACTGATCTTCGCTGCGCATTAATTTACTGTTGATGAAGTTGCCACCAGCACGGTAATTACCGCTACCTTTGCTGTGCAGCGTCCCTCTGTTATGCAGTGAATCAGATGTGGTTAACGTTAAGTTACGATCGGCGCTTATTGTGCCGGTGTTGGTCACCGAACCAACGGCGTTGATGGTGGCATTATTTTTAGTATAAATAGTGCCATCATTTAGCAAACTTCCTTTAGTTGTCAGGTTTAAGTCGCTGTTAGTGCTAATAGTACCGTTATTATTCACGCCATTATCTGCGTGAATCTCCAGAGCACCATGACTTTGTAGAGCACCGCTATTTAACAGGCTACCCGCGGTCGTTAATGTTAATCCACTGTCAGACCCAATAGTGCCTTGATTGGTAATATCATTCCCTGCATTCAGTGAAACTAAACCTTTCCCGTAAATCATTCCCTGATTAAACAGGGTTCCGTAGGTTGTCAGATTGAGGTTACGGTCGGTACTGATAGTACCGTAATTGGAAATTGACCGATCGGCGCTAATCCACAGCTCGCCTTTACTGTACAGAACGCCACTGTTAAAAAATGCATCCTGGCTGGTCAATGTCGCGCCGTCAGAAGCACTAATATCACCCTGATTCGTCAGGTGACCACCACTGGTGATGCTCAGAAAACCATCACTGATAATTTGAGAACCAGTTGTACTGTTGAGATAATCCTGGGTGCTAATAGTGGTACTACCGTTACTTTTTAAAGTGCCTTTATTATCAATGGATTTGGCTGAAACAGACAGGTTTTGCTGCGTAACGATGGTTCCGCTGTTAGTGATATTAGCGTTGTTCTTAATGGTGGCTTTTTTGCTGGCAGAAATCGTTCCCTGGTTAGTTATATTATCCTGAGAACTAATGGTGATATTTTCTGCAGCGTTAATTTTACCCGTACTGGTGTTTTCAATTTTGCCCTGTGCGGTGAGAATGACTTCTTGCTTAGCGTGCAGGGTTCCTTGGTTGCTTATACCTTGCTGAGTAGAGATTTGCAGGTTTTGTGCACTAGTGATGGTACCTTTGTTTTCAATACGTCCATCAGCAGTAATCACTACCGAACCCGCCTGAGTACCGATGTTACCAGCGTTACGAACACCAACGCCGTTTTCAGTACCCACCATGCGAATACTGTTAGCGTACATGCCCCCCAGTGCAGATACGTCAACAGAGAACTGTGGGCTATTGGCATCACGGTTGCCTTGTTTTTCCACGCGTTTAGTATCAGCACTAACTTTGTTCTTACCGGTGACCACATTTAATTCATTGGCCCATACCCCGGCGTTAACTTCAACTGATTGGGCTACGATATCGGTATAGCTCTGTTTACTGCCGTCCAGTCCTTTTCCCTGAATGGTGATTTTTCCCTGACGGACATCATAGCCTTCAAGGTTGCCGTTATTCATCACCGGAGTACCGGTGGTTAACGTTGCCCGGTTGGAGTTGATAAATCCACATCCATCACAGGTAATACCTGACGGGTTAGCAATGACGACCTGAGCTTTTTGTCCTGCTACTTCCACATAACCGTTCAGACGGCTTGGATCGCGAGAGTTAACTTCATTCAAAATGACTTTGGCGCTGCCCTGAGCCATGTTAGGGTTCCCATCAATATAGCCACCTAATTGTGTCTGTACTGATGAACCTGAGTTATTAAGAATAACACCGCGATTATCCACATCGAATTGGCTGTAGGTGTTGCGTGAAACCCCTCCAGAGCTGGGAGCCTGAATATTGACCTGTGGTGTGCCATTACCGCTACCAAGAATGGTAGGTTGCTGATTACCAGGCGCGTTTGGATCCGCCACAATATTGGCTTGAGCAGGTAAACTGATGCTGATGAATCCCAACGCGATACTGGTCATCAACACCAGTGGGGACAGGCCAGCAATGAGCTGACCAAATGTTTGTCCACTGCCGGAAGAGGAGTCACCTGCTGAGTGAGTACCTGCTATTTCAGGAACAACTACCAACATGCCCCGTATCCGGTTAAAAATCACGCGATACAATTTCTTGTTCATAAATAAATTCCTTTTATTTCAAAGGCATCATAATTATTATTTGTTGTCTGTCTTTCAGATAATTTCAGCATCCATGCAGTCTCAATATTGCCAGTTAAGGTTGAACCCCAACGTCACCGGATCGGTGCGGAAGCCATCCGGCTTCGAAGTTGGGATTCCGGCAAAAACATCATAGCTGGTACGAAAGGCATAGCCTCTCAGCCCCAGAACGGCACCCGCCAGGTGTTTTCCCAGCAGGTAATTACTTCCCTGGCCACCGACTTCACCATAATCCATACCTACATACAGCTCTTGCGCTGGCAGCGGTGTTCGCCAGGCTAATTCATTACGGGTAAACCAACCGCGATCTGCCGACAGGCTCAATTCACCATCAAAACCACGTACCGTATAACGACCACCGATAGAAAAACGCTCCTGAGAGGTCAGGGCGGTGCTGGAAGGGAGTTGGCGTTGATACTGCGAACGAAAACTAAATTGCTGTTCAAGCAGATTAAAAGGCCAATCCAGATTTGCTGACAGTTGGGTGATCTTACTCAACGCGGTAGCTTGCCCATTATACTCTTCTGGTGCAGGTTGTGCGCCAAACCAACGGGTACCTTGTTGATAGGTGATGCCAGCATCCAGCGTAATAGCATCAATGTAGTGGCGATGCGCTAGTCCTATTCGCCATGCAGCAGTATTTCGACGCTGAACTTCTATCTCAGTATCGTTAATGTAATTTCGACTTTCTCTTAGTAATACATCATATGTGAATATCGTTTTTTGTGATGCATCACGATGTAGTAAACGACTTAAACCAAAAGTCAGATTTTTGCTTTCGCCACTGTAGTTATAATCTTCTATCAGGCCCGCGACTTTTTGATTATAGCTATAGGCACTGGTGGTAGCATTCAGACTCCAATAGCCATAAGGAACCGAATAGTGAGCCGCATAGTTGTGGCTTCCCCGATCGTTTTTCCACTGCAAATCGTGGCCACCGGAGATATAGAAGGTATCATTAAGCGATAAAGGGTTGTCCACATACAGGGTTAATCCTCCCTGATAGCGACCTGTGCTTACGGTACCTGAGTCATCTAACGAGGCGCCTATGCGCCAGTGACGGTTTTGTTTCCAGGTTATGGCCAGTTCGGTTTCCCCTGGCTCTTGTCCCGGCATCATATTGATATCTGCCTGAGCGGTAGGAACCCGACGTAAATTCTCCAGCCCTTGCTCAATGTCTCTCAGATTTAGTAAATCACCATCAGATACGGGAAGCGTATTAAAAGTTTGAATATAGCTATCGCTATCCGTAGAAAGAAATATACGGCTGACTTTCCCTTCCAGTATTTTCAACTCAAGTTTACCACTGGTTAAATCCTGCGGTGGTGCCAGTACGCGTGTGGTGATGTAACCTCTGTCAATTAAGCGATTTTGCAGGGCGCTCATCAGCAAATTGATTCCCTGTCCCCCTAAACACTGGCCATTGGCCTGATTAGCGATGGACTGCAGTGATAACCAATTAGTCAGATATTGGCTTCCGCTCAATTCTACCTGATTGATAGGAAAACAGGCTTCTTCTGCAGGGAATTGGTCAATGGTTGAACTACCGGCGGGTAGTTCGATACGTACATCGGGGCGGTCAGGAGAGAGTTGTTGTTCTAAAGCTTTTTGGCGTTCTTGTTGATTAATAGTTTGTTGATTATTGATTTGGTTAAGTTCAGGGGCAGCCTCACTAATCAAGGGGATCAGTGTTATGAGTAGTGGAAATGATTTTATATAATTGTATTTTTGAGAAAATAATAATTCCATCTATTCCAAAAACGAACGAGTTCCATGTCAATTGATAAGAGGCTTGGGCGTAAGTTATATAAGAGACATTACGCTGTCTACTACTATTTAAGCCCCATTAGATAAATAGCGTAATAGTTGCAGCCTCATTAAGTAGGAGGGTTTGTTTCCTGAAAACGAGTAAAATCTTTCTTACTTGTTGTTTATATTGAAGCTATTGATAGAAGTAATATGTGAAACTCACAACATGTAATGCTGATATTGATACTTAAATAAACGAACGTTTCACCAGATGAATGTGTTGTTAAAAGCGCCGCAATCTTGGTTTTATACCAGACTTGTGGCGCTTTTAACGTGTAAAGCAGTAAATTAAAGGTTTATTCACCAGGACAACGCTGACAGCGTTCTATTTCATCGTCGCCTAATCTTAATTTAGCATTTAGATCGCGCAATGCCGTTCTTAATCCTTCTTCAATAACTGGATGGTAAAATGGCATATCCAGCATTTGAATGATGGTCATTTGTTGTTGATGAGCCCAGGCCAGCAGGTGAGCGATGTGCTCAACATTAGGGCCCATCATTTCTGCGCCAAGAAAACGACCGGTTCCCTGTTCACCATATACGTGTAGTAGCCCTTTATTTCGCAGCATTACTCGTGAACGACCTTGATTTTCAAAGGAAACTTCACCAACCTCAAAACAGCCGCAGGCACTAAATTTCTGATTTAATTCACGGTAAGTTGAACCAACCATAGCAATCTGTGGATCGGAGAATACGACGGAAATAGCGCTACGGCGCAGGCCTGGTTGAACTTCTGGATATGATCCGGCATTTTCACCGGCGATACGTGCCTGATCGCTGGCTTCATGCAAGAGTGGTAACTGATTACTGGCATCTCCGGCGATAAAAATATGTGAAACGCTGGTTTGCATAGTCAGACGGTCGGCAACAGGGACACCACGAGCATCAAGTTCCAGTGAGGTATTTTCCAGACCGATTTTGTCTACATTAGGACGGCGGCCAGTGGCTGCCAGAACATACTCAACGGTGATTTCCTGAATCTGCCCCTGGTCGTCCAGATAACGAATAAATACGCCATTGTCCCGGCGTTCCATTAACTCCACTTTGGCATCCGGATAAAGAGGAAACTCTTTACTTAATGTATCAGCGGCATATTGACGAATTGCTCCATCGGTTAATGGGCCGACAGCGCCACCAACACCAAACATAGTAACTTTCACACCCAGACGATGTAGCGCCTGACCCAATTCCAGGCCAATAACTCCGGGGCCAAATACGGCGACGGAGGCTGGCAAGTCATTCCAGTTAAATACATCGTCGTTAATAATCAGGCGATCGCCAAGGTTATTCCAGGGTGCAGGCCAACTTGGACGAGAGCCTGTAGCAATAACGATACGTTTTGCTTGGATTTGGGTGTGGTCGTCTACCTGTAAGGTATTGTCATCAATAAAATGAGCATAACCGTCGATCTTATCTTGCTGAGGGATTTCGCCAACCCCTTCCAATACAAAACCAACAAAACGGTCGCGCTCGCGTTTAACGCGATCCATCACTTCTCGTCCGTCGATACGGATCTCACCCTGTGGATGAACGCCAAACCCTGGTGCGACTTCAATATGGTGTACAGCTTCTGCGGCAGCGATAAGGAGTTTTGATGGCATGCAACCGACTCTGGCGCAAGTTGTACCATAAGGCCCGCCTTCAATCATGACGACGTTAGGAGTAAACCGTTTTGCTGCCCGGTAAGCACCTAATCCTGCAGTTCCTCCACCAATAACTGCAACATCGACCTGTAATCTTTTCATCCTTAAGACTCCTGAAATGCAAAAAAAAAGGCGGACAAGAGTCCGCCAAAACTTACCATTGGCTAACTTTAAATAGAGTGGTCTAAATTCTGTTTCAAATAATGTCGTGTTTATCAGACGGCAAAATATTTTTCTAAATCATCACTGCCGCCGATGTGACGTCCACCAATAAAAATTTGTGGAACAGTAGAGCGACCGGTAATAGCGCGCAGACTGACGGTGGTCGCATCGGTACCTAAAATGATCTCTTCATACTGAAGGCCACGTTCTTGCAACATTTGTTTCGCTTTAGCGCAGAATGGACAGCCGGGTTTGCTTAATACAGAGATGGATTCTTGCAGTTTGCAGTCCGGAGCCAGGTATTTCAGCATGGTATCAGCGTCAGAGACTTCAAACGGGTCGCCTGGCTTGTTTGGTTCAACGAACATTTTTTCAATCACGCCGTTGCGAACCAGCATAGAGTAGCGCCACGAACGCGGGCCAAATCCTAAGTCTGCTTTCTCAACCAGCATATTCATGCCTTTAGTGAATTCACCGTCACCATCAGGAATAAAAGTAATGTTGCTGGCATGTTGCTCAGATTGCCATGCGTTCATAACAAAGGTATCGTTAACTGAAACGCATAGTACGCTGTCAACGCCGTATTGCTTGAATACTGGTGTCAGCTCGTTATAACGAGGTAGATGGCTGGAAGAGCATGTTGGAGTAAATGCACCTGGTAGAGAGAAAACAACCACGGTCTTATTGGCAAACAGTTCGTCGGTAGTGATGTCGATCCATTTGTCTCCCTGACGGGTATGGAATACGGTTGTAGGGATTTTCTTTCCTTCCTGAGTTGTGAACATGCTTTAACCTCTGTTTATTAGCTGAATCTGGTATTAATCTTTATTGTCGAGTGACAAGTTTTTGTTAATGAAGATTATCCATATCGGGGATTAATAGGTATAATCGTTAGTCGCTATCCTATCTATTGTCACCACCTATCTAAACGCAAGGGATTAAGCTATGAATATTCGCGATCTGGAATACCTGGTTGCACTCTCTGAGCACTGCCACTTCCGGCGTGCGGCAGATTCTTGCCATGTGAGCCAGCCAACGCTGAGTGGGCAAATTCGCAAACTGGAAGATGAGTTGGGTGTCATGCTGCTGGAAAGAACCAGCCGTAAAGTGCTGTTCACACAGGCCGGGATGCTGCTGGTCGATCAGGCCAGAAAAGTATTACGGGAAGTTAAAGTATTAAAAGAGATGGCCAGTCAGCAGGGCGAAACGATGTCCGGGCCATTACATATAGGGTTGATTCCAACGGTTGCACCTTATTTGCTGCCGCATATTATCCCTATGTTGCATAAAGAGTTTCCTAAGCTGGAAATGTATCTGCACGAGGCACAGACTAAAGATCTGCTGGCTCAGCTAGACAGTGGCAAACTGGATTGTGCCATTCTGGCACTGGTAAAAGAGACTGAATCTTTTATCGAGATTCCGCTATATGATGAACCTATGCGTCTGGCTATTTATTCCGATCATCCATGGGCTGGACGGGACAAGATAGTGATGTCTGAACTAGCCGGCGAGAAACTATTAATGCTGGAAGATGGTCACTGCCTGCGAGAGCAAGCTCTGGGCTTCTGTTTTCAGGCGGGGGCGGATGAAGATTCACATTTCCGCGCTACCAGTTTAGAAACGTTGCGTAACATGGTTGCAGCGGCCAGCGGTATTACATTGTTACCGTTACTGGCAACACCAGCAGAAAAAGAGCGTGATGGTATTTGCTATTTACCATGCTATAAGCCAGAGCCAAAAAGAACCATCGGTTTAGTCTATCGTCCGGGTTCCCCTCTGCGGGCTCGCTATGAGCAACTGGCCGAGACGATTGCCGGACATATGCCGGGCGTGATTGAGTCAGAACAGAAAAAGATTGCTGCAATTGGATGATCGCTCTGTCGGTTGGGGTAAAAGTGACATTTCTTTTGCTTTTTCAACGGTCAGGTTCTTAACACAATTTACGGTTAATGGTTTTGAGGCCAACCGTTGATATTTGAAGCCGCAAAATGATAAGTAAGGATTCAGGCGTGATGGGCGTCAGAGCACAACAGAAAGAGCGTACTCGCCGTACATTAATTCAGGCGGCTTTCAGTCAGCTAAGTGCGGAAAGAAGTTTCGCCAGCTTAAGCCTGAGGGAAGTGGCTCGCGAAGCTGGTATTGCACCAACCTCTTTCTATCGTCACTTTCGTGATGTGGATGAACTGGGATTAACCATGGTTGATGAAAGCGGGCTAATGCTGCGTCAACTTATGCGTCAGGCTCGCCAGCGTATTGCCAAAGGTGGCAGCGTGATCCGTACATCGGTGGCGACGTTTATGGAGTTCATTAACGATAATCCCAATGCGTTTCGTCTGTTGCTGCGTGAACGTTCTGGCACCTCGGCGGCATTTCGTGCTGCAGTGGTTAGAGAAATCCAACACTTTATTGCTGAACTGGCTGACTATCTGGAGCTGGCAAACCAGATGCCTCGCAGCTATTCAGAGGCTCAGGCTGAAGCAATGGTCACTATTGTGTTTAGTGCTGGTGCAGAAGCGTTAGATATTGATATAGCCCAACGTAAACTATTAGAAGAAAAGTTAGTCTTACAGTTGAGAATGATTTCAAAAGGCGTGTATTACCTGTATCGCCGTGAACAAGAAAAAGGTGTATTGCCTCACGAATAGAGGCATGACGAATAAAAGGAGAAAGAGCAATGACAGAAAAAGTGAGTAAAGAATACGCGACCCTACTGCTGGCATTTATTGCTGGTATATCACTTAACGGATCGTTTAACGCGCTGTTTGATTCAGTTATTGCCTTTTCGATTTTTCCGTTAATTGCTTTAGGGTTCTCTATCTATTGCCTGCATCAGCGCTATGTGACTCAGCCTATGCCGGAAGGAACGCCTATGTTGGCTTTCTCTTGTTTCCTGTTGGGGTTATTTTTGTACAGCGCGGTTATTCGGGCTGAATATGCAGGAATGGGTTCTAACTTCTTATTAACCATTATTTGTGTCGCGCTGGTGTTCTGGATTGGTTATAAATTAAAGATCACAACCCGTCATAAAGCGGTAAAACAAATGGACTGATGTTGTTCATCTAAAATAATAACAATGACAATTTGATGTACAAACTGGCCCCAATGGATATTGGGGCTTTTTTATTGCTTTGTTTATATTGTTTAGTTCAGACTCGTTTTTCTAGCAGAACGCCGCATTCCATATGATGGGTATAAGGGAACTGGTCGAACAGAGCCAGACAAGAGATCTGATGTGTTTGGCTAAGGACTAACAGATTTCCGCACAGGGTTTCCGGGTTACAAGAGATGTAGAGGATTCTTGGATAAGCCTGTACCATTTTGACCGTTTGTTGATCCAATCCACTGCGAGGAGGGTCAACGAAGATGGTTTCACATTGATAGCTGGTTAAATCAATACCTTTCAGCCGATTAAATTCCCGAACCCCCAGCATGGCTTGAGTAAATTCTTCAGCGGCCATACGAATAATCTGGACATTATCAATTTGGTTAGCGGCAATATTAAACTGGGCGGCGGCTACTGATGGCTTAGCGATTTCAGTCGCCAGAACCCGATTAAAATTGCGAGCCAACGCTAAAGAAAAATTACCGTTACCGCAGTACAACTCTAATAAATCACCTTTCGAATTCTTGGTGGCATCAATTGCCCATTCCAGCATATGAATATTGACTGCCGCGTTAGGCTGAGTGAAGCTATTTTCCGTTTGGCGATAGATCATTTCTTGCCCATTTACGGTTAAACGTTCATCAACATAATCGCGATCCAGACAGATTTTTTGTTTCGATGCCCGGCCAATTAGCTGCAAATTAAACCCACGGGAACGCAAATCGTCTCTTAATTGCTCTGCATGCTGCAACCACAGATCGTCCAGTTGACGGTGATAAAGCAGAGAAACTACAACTTCACCGCTGAGTGTAGAGAGATAATCAATCTGAAATAGCTTATGACGTAATGAAGCATGCGGTTTTACACCGGCTAGTAGTTCCGACATCAACCGGTTAATCAGCTCACTGGCGGCCGGGAAAACATCAACCCGAATACGCTGCTTGGTCGTCTGATCGAACATGATGTGGTACAGGTCATCCCCTTCATGCCAAATCCTGAATTCTGCCCGCATACGATAATGGCTTAGCGGTGAGCGAAATACTTCCGGCTCAGGTGCAGAATAGGGCGACATCATCGAGATCAAACGATGCCTCTTATCTGCCAGTTGGGCATCGTATTGGTCGGTAGGCAGTATCTCTGGGGTCATAAGTCTTCTCAGGTATCAGTGTCACGAATTCATTTATTAAGGCGGAATTGTAGGGAATGATGACGTGATGTCCAGCTTTGATAAATGATTAAAAAACAATAGCAGTCTAGACATCCATACAGGATTGCTTGTAGCATGTGTGTGTTCCGGCCTCCCATCAGAGTTAAAAGGGAATCTGGTGTAAATCCAGAGCTGACGCGCAGCGGTAAACAGGAAATAACAGCCGCTCTCTCCACAAAACAGGTTGGAGCAGGGCAGACACTGTCGTTACAGATGGGAAGTCGTTGTTAAGTTAATCTCCTTGAGCCCGAAGACCTGCCGGTATTCTGTCGCATTGATTGCAGCCGTCGCGTATACGTGCTGTTTTATTGCGGCATCCTGCAACTTAAGTTGGATGCTTTACGTTATGTTTATAAAAAAGAGAGTATTAGTCGTAGCCCTTTCTGCTACGGCCTTTTCCGTATGGGCTCAGGAAGAGAGTGACAAGATGGTGGTCACTGCTAATCGGTTTCCTCAACCGGTTTCTACGGTACTGGCACCAATAGATGTGGTCGACCGTGACCAGATTGATCTCTGGCAAGCAAAAAGTTTAACCGATGTTTTGCGTCGTTTACCGGGCGTTGATATATCCCAGAGTGGCGGTCGTGGTCAGTTATCCACGCTTTATGTACGCGGAACGGAATCACGACATGTGTTGGTGTTGGTGGACGGCATTCGTGTACCCGTATCTGGCATTATGGGAACTGCTGATTTCAACCAAATCCCTATTTCTCTGATACAACGTGTGGAATACATTCGAGGCCCACGCTCGGCAGTTTATGGTTCAGAGGCTATTGGTGGTGTTATTAATATCATTACTAATGCCGAAAAAGATGGAGCGAAGCTGGAAGCCGGACTGGGTTCCAATCACTACCAACTTTATGACGCCAGCATTCGCCAGACCGTTGGTGATAAAACTACGCTGACGGCAGCGGGTGCTTTCGAGGATAGTCGCGGTTTCAATATACAGCCAAAGTCTTCTTATCCGCCGGACAGTGATAAAGACGGATTTCGCAGCAAGTCGATTTGGGCAGGTATTGAGCACCAGTTCTCATCTCAATTCTCCGGCTTCTTACGGGGTTATGGTTATGGCAATAATTCAGAGTATGACGGTAGCTATGGTGATGAACGCCAACTGTATAGCCGTAATTATGATATGGGGCTGCGTTTCCTTGAAGGGAATTACTCATCTCAACTGATAGCCAGTTATCAAACCTATAAAGATTACAATTATGATAGTCATAAAGGTTTATATAACGATGGCACTTCTCTGGATGACGTAACTCAACGCAATATTCAGTGGGGAAATAGTTATAAGTTAGAGCGCGGCGTAGTGAGCGCAGGCGTTGACTGGCGTCAGGAGAAATTAGAATCTTCAGATAACTATGCCTCCGATCGTTATAAACGAGATAACACGGGGTTATACCTGACGGGGCAAAAATCACTGGGTGATTTTACGCTGGAAGGGGCGTTCAGAACGGATAAAAATCAGCAATTTGGCTGGCATGAAACTTGGCAGACTGCGGCGGCATGGGAGTTCATTCCTGATTATCGCTTTACTATTTCTTATGGTACGGGATTCCTGGCGCCTACACTGGGGCAACTTTATGGTTCAGAACGTTTTTACATCTCCTCTAATGACGATTTGAAACCAGAAGAATCCCGCCAGTGGGAAGCAGGGCTGGAAGGGGATACCGGGCCATTAAACTGGCGTCTGGCAGCATACCGTAACAAAATAACCAATCTGATTGGTTATGAGTCCGATCCTGTTACCTGGGAAGGTCGTTACTACAATATCGAATCTGCTACCATTAAAGGAATTGAGTGGACCGGAACCTTTGACACCGGTCCATTTGAACATCGAATTACGCTGGAATATCTGGATCCGCGTCGGGATAAAGACAATGAAGTTTTAGCCCGTCGTTCCAAGCATAAGGCAAAATATCAGATTGATTGGAATATGCTTGGTTTAGATATGGATGTATCATATCAATATTATGGCAAACGCTATGACAACAACACCTCTGAGTATGCGAATGAGCAGAAACGCTTATCCAGCTATAGTACGGTTGATTTGTCAGCGGCTTACCCTGTGACGGAACAGTTAACCGTTCGCGGCAGAGTGGCTAACTTGTTTGATAAAGAGTATGAAACAGCCAGCAATTATGAAACGGCAGGGCGGGAATATTACCTCACTGCAACCTATACTTTCTAACGGCAATATAAGGAGAGATCGCAATGCCAACAGCACTGGTTTTTGATTCAGGCGTGGGCGGGCTCTCCGTATTTCAGGAAATCCGGCAGCTGATGCCGGATTTATCCATTATTTATGCTTTTGACAATGCTGCTTTTCCTTATGGTGAAAAGTCGGAACAGTTCATTGCTGAACGAGTTGTCAAAATGGTTGGTGCGCTTTGCCAACGGCATCATATTGATATTATTGTCATTGCCTGTAATACCGCCAGCGTAGTCTCTCTTCCTGCATTACGTGAAAACTTTAATATTCCTGTTGTTGGTGTGGTTCCTGCGGTAAAACCCGCAGCACGCCTGACGCGTAATGGCATCGTAGGGTTACTGGCGACGAAGGTAACGGTTAATCGCCCTTATACACATGAGTTAATTGCTAACTTTGCGCAGGATTGCCAGATAGAACTGATGGGATCCAGCAGAATGGTGGAGCTGGCAGAAGAGAAACTGCATGGAAAACCAGTAAGTGCTGATGAGCTACGATCTATTTTATCTCCATGGCTTGATGGTGATAAAAAGCCGGATACCATTGTACTAGGGTGCACGCACTTTCCTTTATTGAAAGAGGAACTGAGTGCAGTATTACCCAAGGATACTTTGTTAGTTGATTCTGGTGCAGCGATTGCCCGTAGGGTATCGTCGCTGTTGGCGGATGTTGACTGGCAACAAGAAGATAAGCCCGTTAATCTGGCTTATTGTTCGAAAGTTGATGATGAATCCAGGAAGTTAATTCCGGTTTTGCAACACTTTGGTTTTAAATCACTCGATGAGCAGTCAATCTGAAGGCTTTTTGGCTAAACAATCAGCAGTCAGAATTATTTTATCAATTAGCACTTGCCAGATGATTCTGAGTCCCTATAATGCGCCTCCACTGACACGGCAACAGCCGCTTCAGTTCAGACGTTATCGTG
>NZ_JADRCR010000012.1:82873-86867 GCF_016649425.1 Limnobaculum allomyrinae | reverse complement strand
CCCTTTAGCACGCACCCTACGGCAAGCCACCGGGCAAGTTGACTCCTGTAAATTGCAAACGTAAGAACTGAAGCAAAGCTTCAGATTCTAACGCTCCGGAAATCACGCCCTCTACGTCGCTACGCGCCATAGAGCACGCTCACCGGAGTTAATTTGCAAACAAACAAATTACATTTACAACAGTCCATATATTTCATGCAGGGAAGGGGATGGATCGAGGATCTTAATAGATCTTGTAAGGCCCGCTGACTAACCTTCTGTGGATCAAAAAGAGCTGAGTGGTCGCTTCCATGTGCTACGCACATAAAAATACAAACCCAATGATTTAGGTATAGCAATTTGTTACCTTATTAGTTATTATTAATGTATAGCAAATTGCTACCATGTAGAGGGTGTTATGCAAAATTCAATTCGTAAAGCCACACGGGACAAGCAAATTAACGTCCGAGCAACTGAAGATGAACGTGCAGTAATTGATTATGCTGCGAGTTTGGTGAATAAAAATAGAACTGATTTCATCATAGAAAAAGCTGTTAATGAAGCTCAGAACATTATCTTAGACCAACGCGTATTCATTCTTAATGACGCACGCTATCAGGCATTTATAAAGCAACTTGAAGCCCCCGTTCAAAACACTGAAGGGCGTAAACGCTTAATGGATGTAAAGCCTGAATGGAAATAATCATTACCGCTCCAGAGTTGCTAACAGAAACGCACGATCTCCAGCAGTTCGACTGTGGAAATGAAGTGTTAAGTGATTGGTTGCGGCGCAGAGCCATAAAAAATCAATTAATGAATGCTTCTCGTACTTTTGTGATCTGTATGGCTGGAACTAAGCGGGTGGTAGGCTATTACGCTATAGCGACAGGTTCCGTTAGTCATGTAAATTTAGGACGCAGTCTCCGTCAAAATATGCCTGACCCAATTCCTGTCGTTTTATTAGGACGCCTGGCTATCGATGTTTGTGTTCAAGGACATCGTTTTGGTGTATGGCTTCTAAATGAAGCGGTTAATAGGGTTTCTAATTTAGCAGGCCAAGTGGGCATTAAGGCTATCATGGTCCATGCAATAGATGATCAAGCAAGAATGTTTTATGAGTATTTTGGTTTCGTTCAGTCGCCTATTGCGCCGAATATGCTTTTTTACAAAGTTTAATCCGTCTTCAGCAATACCATTTCTATATTGAGAATAGTACTTTTGATAGTGCTTGCAATAGTGGTTAACTGAAAATTATCTTTGCTTAATATCTCGATAAAAATGAGATAAAGCTCAAGTTTTAAATAAAATACATCTAAATCAAAAATTTAATTCCCAAAAAAAGACTGCGTTTTAAACAGTCTTCGCATCTTCCAGAATTTTATAAACAGTGGAACGGGCTATCGCCGTTGCTCCCGTTCCGCTGTGATGAAGCGCCAGTACGTTGTTTCTGTCAATGGTACGTCTACTGGTTGAAGGTACCGTCAATAACCCCTTGAACCCAAGCGAGAGTTTTTTCTACGGTTTTATCTTTACCTACAATACCACCGCTAATGAAGCCAGCGACCATACCTATTAAACCACCACTAACCATACCTACGCCTTGACCAATAATGCCGAAACCTAGAGCTCCACCACCGTCACCTCCATGTTTTCCGCCAATAATAGCACCGACAGCTCCGCAAGCAGCGGCCCCTAATATCGATGAAATCAAAAACTCACCAGCATCATTTACAAAACCGTTTCCGTAGCCACCAGAAATTGCTGTTAATTCCAGTTCATTTAATTCTCTCATTAATGAATTTCCCTAAAATTTTTTAAAATGTGTTTGTTATTCAGTCCATACATTCATTGAAAATAGAAATTTTTCCATCATGTTCAATGTTTTTATATCATCACATAGAAAATATATAAAAGTACACAAGCTTTATTCCCACTTTAATAAATTTAAACCTTCACTTTTAGTAAGTGAAGGTAAGGTGTATAAATCTTATTGATTTATTTCTAGGGTTATTAGTTGTTCTTAAAGTGAGTTTTTACTTATTTTTTTATGTTATCGCCACAACCTTTTTTAATGAATAATACATTCACTGTGTTTAATTTTGAATTTATATAGATTATAAGATATATAAATTTGGCGCCAAGGCTTTTGACGAACTATTGATCGTATAAATATAAAATGATAGTTTTAAATTTCTTTGAATGATCATGGTCCCTTGGGTTTCTTCTATGATCCCTTGGGTTTCTTCTAAAGTGTTCTAAATTGAATGTTATTGAATTTGTCAACCTAAATACTAATTGATTAGATTCGGCAAGCTTTAAATAAATAGTGATTTGGGAGGGGTAATATTTTGAATAAAACAGTGAATTTATTAGTAAGTACTAACGGCGAGGCATCGCAAATTATACCTTTGAATTATAGCAAGCTTATTAAAATAAAAATTCAAGCAGGTAATAAATATTTATTGAAAAATGGAAATGACAATTATGCTCCTGAAAATGTCACTATTTATCGTAATGATAACGACCTTTATATAATCTTGGAAGGGGATGACCAACCGTCTCTAGTGTTTGAAGATTACTACATTTCTGGTGAACATGCTCCTTTGCTTGGGATGGCTGAGGATGGCCAAATTTATTCTTACGTAGTAACAGATGGTTCTAGTATTGACGGTAGTTATTTAATTAATCAAGACGTTTCCTCTCCTATAGCTTTGGGAGGCGGCCCCATGGGGGATGGGGCCTATTTATTTGGAAATGCTGAGAGTAATGATGATTTGGGATTATTGGCATTATGGCCATGGTTTCTAGGGGGGGCAGCAGTCGGGGGCCTGATTGGTAACGCTATTTATGAAAGTAATAAAGATAATGATGGCTTAACACAGTCACCTACTCCGGCTTCAGAACCTACTCTTGGTGGTGCCACGGATGCAATCGGTGATATTACCGGTCCAATCAAGCCTATGTTTGAAGCAATAGATGATGTTGGCACTATTACCGGAATTATTGCCAACGGGGCAACTACTGATGATAATTGTCCTGAATTCACTGGTAAGGGTGAAATTGGCAACACTATCACTGTTTATATTGATGGTAAGGTTGTCGGTTCAACTACAATTGGTAGCGACGGCACTTGGAGTTTTACGCCAAAAGATGCTTTAGCCGATGGCCATTATCAGGTAACTGTTACTGAAACTGACAAAGTGGGTAATACCAGCGCTACTTCGCCAACTTTTGACTTTGATGTTGATACTACAGCACCAGATAAACCGCCACGTCTTGAAGCTTATGATGATGTCGGTGAGAAAACGGGTTTAATCAAACATAATGGCATTACTGATGACTCTCAACCTACCTTTACGGGCGAGGGTGAGCCGGGCAATACCATCACCATTATTGATAACGATAAAGAACTGGGTACCACGATTGTGGATGATAACGGTCAGTGGACCTTTACGCCGGATGAGCCACTGGATGAAGGCGATCACAGCGTCGTGGCAAAGGAAACGGACGAAGCCGGTAATGAAAGCAAACCATCTGACGCCATTGATTTTGAAGTAGACACTACGCCGCCGGAAAAACCAGAGCAGGGCGACGTGATTGATGATGAGGGTAGCATCACGGGTCCAATCCAGAACGGTGATGTTACTGATGACTCTCAACCTACCTTTACGGGCGAGGGTGCGCCGGGCAATACCATCACCATTATTGATAACGATAAAGAACTGGGCACCACGATTGTGGATGACAACGGTCAGTGGACCTTTACTCCTGATAAGTCACTAAGTGACGGTGAGCATAATATTGTAATTACAGAAACTGATGAGGCCGGCAACACTAGTGCTCCTTCAGACGAATTTGAATTTGTAGTAGATACAAGTACTGACTCATCAAAGCTGGCCATTACCGGCGTGGACGATCAGGTGGGCAGCGTTACCGGCAATGTCAATAAAGGGGAGACCACCGACGATACCCGACCGACTATCAGCGGTACCGGGACCGCCGGCGACACCATTAT
>NZ_JADRCR010000012.1:0-82775 GCF_016649425.1 Limnobaculum allomyrinae | reverse complement strand
GACGCGTCCAAACCGTTACCGCCGGTCATTGAGACCGTGGAAGACAATGTGGGGGTCATCACCGGCGCCCTACAAAAAGGTGACCTGACTGACGATAATACTCCAACCCTGAAAGGCTCGGCGGTGCCAAACGGTATCGTTACGCTGTACAACAACGACGTGGCTATCGGTTCGGCCCAGGTGGACAGCAAGGGTAACTGGAGCTTCACGCCGTCCACCCCGCTGGCCGACGGTAAGTACAGCATTACGGCCGATGCGACTAACGCAGTGGGTCAGACCAGTGACAAGACCGGGGTATTTGACTTTATCGTGGACACCACTGCGCCGGATGCGGCAGAGAATCTGCTGATCACCGATAATGTGGGCGACTATCAGGGGCCGCTGAAAAACGGCGACACTACCGATGACAACACCCCGACCTTCAGCGGCTGGGCTGAACCCGGCAGCACCGTGTCGGTGCTGAATGACGGTAACCTGATTGGCACTGCCAAGGTGGACGACAACGGCAACTGGTCGTTTACCCCAAGCTCACCGCTGCCGGACAGTGACTACCAGTTTACCACCACGGTGACGGATAAGGCGGGCAATACCAACGAAGCCAGTCCTGCGGTGAATATCACCGTTGATACTAGCGGTGTAACCGTCAGTCTGGATAAACTGGTGGATGATGCGGGCGCCATTACCGGTGATATCACCCCGAACGGGGTGACCGACGATACCCGTCCTGAAATGGTGGGTAGCGGTAAGGCCGGCAGCATTATCAATATTTACGACGGTGCCACCCTGCTGGGCTCCACCACCGTGAATAAGGACGGTAGCTGGAGCTTTACGCCAAGCAGCGACCTGTCTCAAGGGCAGCACAGCATTACTGTGACCGCCATCGATACGGCGGGCAACACCACCAAACCGACTACCGCGTTTGAGTTTACCGTGGACACTACCACGCCGGGCGTGCCGACAATTGAATCGGCCACCGATGATGTGGGGGCGGTGCAGGGAACCCTGAATCACGGTGATGCCACCGATGACCCGACGCCAACCCTGACCGGTAAGGCGGAAGTGGGCAGCGTGGTCACCATTTACGATGGTAATACACTGTTAGGCTCAGTGACGACTGGCGCAAACGGCCAGTGGACCTTTACCCCGACCTCACCGCAGGGTGAAGGCCAGCACTTGTTCCACGTGACCGCCACCGATGCGGCGGGCAATGTGAGCCGGCCGTCGGCGGATTTTGAACTGACCATGGACTTTACCGCCCCGGATGCCAGACAGCTGGCCATTACCGGCGTGGACGATCAGGTGGGCAGCGTTACCGGCAATGTCAATAAAGGGGAGACCACCGACGATACCCGACCGACTATCAGCGGTACCGGGACCGCCGGCGACACCATTATTGTGTATGTGAAAGACAGTAGCGGTAGCCGGGAAATCGGCAGCACCACGGTGGATCAGAGCGGCAACTGGACGCTGCGTCCGGTCTCTCCGCTGGCGAAGGGCGACAATGAATTTACTGCGGTGGAAGTCGATCCGGTGGGCAATGCTACCGAACCGAGTACGCCGTACGCCATCGTGGTGGACGCGTCCAAACCGTTACCGCCGGTCATTGAGACCGTGGAAGACAATGTGGGGGTCATCACCGGCGCCCTACAAAAAGGTGACCTGACTGACGATAATACTCCAACCCTGAAAGGCTCGGCGGCCGGTAGCGGTATCATTCATATCTATGATAATGGCGTATTACTGGGTACAACAACTGCCGCTAGTAATGGATCATGGAACTATACACCTCAAATTTCATTAAGTGACGGTAAACATGATTTTTCTGTAACGCACACTAATACCGTAGGTCAAACCAGCGATTATTCGAATCATTACGATATCACTATTGATAGCACTCCTGAACTTATTTTCGATGGAGATGGCTCAAATAAAGGTATGGCTGTTACCTTAAATAAGAATGGTCAATGGGAGATTTTTAGTAATCACATCTTGTATACCAGTAAGGAGAATAATCCTACCGTATTTGACTCACAAGTATTACAACCGAATTCCGGAGGAGTAGGTAGCGGTAGTAACGAGTTAAATATGATACAGAATGCAACATTTATCGATCTAAACCGTGATGGTTTAATGGATATTGTTGGTGTTGATAGCCGTTATTCTAATGGTCAACAAGTATTTTGGAATCAAGGGAATGGTAATTACACGGCAGAACAAATGGGAGGACTTGCCAACGCACGCACTTGGTATGGCGGCGTTGTTGCCATTGACTTAATGGGTGATGGTTATGCCGATTTACTGTTTGGAGATTCCACACCAAATGATGCAGCAAGCACAGGTAAAGGGCCTAATTCACAAATAGTCTTTAATAATGCGGGTACTTTCGTTAAAGATGATTGGTATACATGGGATACAAGTAACAACGGTAAAAATAGTGGTAATGCTGGCTTTGGCCAGACACTATCTGGCGTTGACTTAAATAATGATGGCGCTGTTGATATTGCATTCCATGGAACATTAGGTAGCAATAAACTTGGAGCTGCAGATTCAACGAAAACAAATTCGAGCCTAGATCCACAGCGTTTAGTCCTACTTCAGAATGATGGAAGTGGTAAGTTATCAACCTCTCAAATCATTAATGATGTCTTCTTCAATATAGGTTCAGCGATTTCTATGGCTACAGAACCTTCAATGACGTGGGCCGATTTTAATGGTGATGGCTATATGGATCTATTTCTAGCATCAGTGGATGATGGAGGTACCTCTGACCTATCAAAACAAGCGAATAGTACAATTCTCTTTAATGATGGAAATGGAAAGCTCTATTCAACCAAGATGAATGGTATAGGGAAACCATCTAACACTTATCAGATGGATGACGATGTGATTGGTGGAGCTTCGGTTGCTGTTGACTGGGATGGTGATGGCAAAATGGATGTCATTGAAGCCCCCAGAATTGGGGGGGGGGCATCAGACCGTGATATCATTTCGGGTACAATTAACTTGTATCTAAATAATTCAACCAGTAGCTCAACTAACTTTAGTACGCAGTACTTGCAATCTGATACATCCTTTAGTTCTGATAAAACTAATGCTGTGCAGTTCGGGGGTTCTATTTCAAGCGACGGTAGGTTTAAAGGAAACCCCGTTACTGGGATAATAAGTATCGATCTGGATTTTGATGGAGCTAAAGATCTGCTGATTTTCACCGCAAACAACCAAACCTCTGTTGTTATGAATAACAACAAAATTGCGTATGGAACCAGCATGCATTTTCGAATCTTAGATTCAGAAGGGCTGAATACTTTCTTTGGTAATACTATTCAACTTATTGATTCAAATGGGAATGTTGTTTCTTCTCAGATAATTAACCCTCAGTCTGGTTCACAAACCAATAACAGTACTGGGATCGTGAGTTTCTATGGTTTAAACCCAAGTGAAACATATAGTGTTGTTTTACTACGTAATGTTATGGGGGAATCTCAGGATATTGGTGGTGTGACATCTATTGGCAACAATACGATAGAGAATGTTAATCAATCATGGTCGAACCTTAAGGCTGGAGAGGCAAAAAATTTACAAGTGCTCACAGCTGGTACAGGTACGTCGTCTGCAAGCTCTAAATCTTCAGTTATTACCGGTACTAACTATGACGATACCTTTATTGCTGAATTAGGGAATAAGACTTATGACGGCGGCAGTGCTAGTGCTTCCAGCACTCAAACTAAATCAGAAGTGCTCAATGTAGATACTGTTGATTTTAAATTAGCCAATAATACTGATTTAACTATTAATCTGGTTAATAAATCAGCGCAATACACCGGCTGGAATACGGTTACTCTCAACAATATCGAAGGTATTGCAGGTGGTGCAGGTAATGACACCTTCACTGACGATGCGGGTAACAATATCTTCGAAGGGCGGGCAGGTAATGACACATTCAATTTAATCCATGGTGGTCGTGATACCCTGTTGTATAAACCACAGAAGGGATTCACTGGTGATAACCGAGGAGGTAATGGAAGTGATATTGTAAATGGTTTCACTCTGGGAGTTAAAGAAACAACACCGAATGCTGATTGTATTGATATTAGTGAAATGTTAGTGAGTTACACCTTTGGCGGTGGAGCTAAGTGGGTTAGTGGGGGCGCTACAATGGAAGCAGGTGAAACCATAGCTAACTACTTAAACGTTCAGATATCTGGTAATGACACCCTACTTTATATCGACCGTGATGGTAATGGTAGCGCCTATAGCTCAGAGTTACTATTGACTCTGAAAGATGTACAAACGGATCTGTTGACCTTACTGGCTAATCAACAGTTGACTGTTGATAACAGCGATATTCAGGGTATGTCTGCTACTACGAGTGACTTCCAGACCATCACACAAATGTTTACTGCAGGTAATGACACCCTATTTGGTACTGAACAGACAGATGTTCTACTGGGAGGACTGGGCGATGATAGCTTTATCAATATTGGTAAAGAAGATCAGGTAATAGGGGGAGATGGTAACGACACCATAAGTATTATCTCTACAGATTTTGCTTCCATTTCAGGTGATGCAGGCATTGATACTCTAATTATGGATACTAAAGGTGAATTGTTAGACCTGAGTGTATTAAAAGACAAACTGAACTCGGTGGAAATCTTCGATATGGCTAATGGTGGAAACACATTGAATGTATCGCTTGAAGATGTCTTGCGTTTAGGGTCTGAAGAGTTAGCAATTAACAGTGGTAATAAAGCAATCATAGTTAATGGTGAAGCTGGTAGTACTTTGCAGTTAGAAAAGGCTGACGGCCAGTGGAATATTTCACACAGTAACTATCAATACGACAGTAACACTTATAACGTCTGGACTATGGGTACTTCAGGTATTGAAGTACTGGTCGAAAATACAGTGAATCCGGTCATCCTATAATTACTTTACCGGAGGGTGTTGTAAAACCCCCTCCGGAACACTGTTTAATAAACCCATCACAGAATAGATTGGAGTGAACCATGTTTAGGGAAAATAATAGAAAAATAAGTAAATTAGCTAAATTTGTGAAAGTTTCAGTAATAGGATTATCTGTTTTAATAGCTTTCAATGTAATGGCTAATAATGTAATAGAAGTCGACTCAACAGAAACTGCGATAATGCCTTCTATGCTAGCACATACAGGAGGGCAATACGTTCCTGTCAGTAACGTAAGTGAGCACTTGGCGCAAGTGGTGTTTTATCGAGCATTGTATAGCAATGATGTTGAGGTAGGGGTATCTAATGTTTATGTTGATCAAGAGTTTCAGGGTGCCTTAAGAGACGGTGAATTTACCGTATTTTGCGTTGAACCAGGTAAACATATTATTGAAGCTTATATGGATGATGCTCCAAAGTATAAAGGTAAATATAGACCTGAATCACATGTAGAATTTACCGGTGGCAAGACTTACTTCATTGAGACTAATCGTGCACCAGAGGCAGGAATCCCTGTTACCGTTGATAGACTACAAGCAGAAAACAAACTATTTGGCTATAAGGGCGGAAAAACTATTAATAGAGCTTCTGCTGTACGTGTTTGTGAATATCAGGAAGGGGCGCCGCTAGGAAATATATTATTTAGTTTTGCAGGAAAGAATATTTCAGATATTGAGGTAGGTGGGGGGGGTATAATAAAGGGTATGGTAGAGAATATAATTAAATTACCTGCTAATACTCAAGTTAATATTGTAGGTCATGCGGATCCTGTAGGTAACCAAGTATTTAACCAGAAGTTATCAGTACAACGAGCAGAAACTGTGAAAGATATATTGATATCTTATGGCGTTTCTCCATCAATGCTGTTTGCCACAGGTCAAGGCGCTAATAATCCAACAGTTGACTGTACTGGTTTACTAGCGAACGAACGTAATTACTGTAATCGAGCTAACCGTCGTGTTGACATTATGTTTAAAAGTGAAGTCTCTTTTGTAGGTAAAAGAGAAAAAACAACGTTAGGATTATTTTAGAAATAGTAGTTTTGGATATTTATTTAATATCTAGAATGTGCATATAACACATTTGTATAAATATATTTTATTCAGCTGTAGATATGGTATCTGCAATACATTTCTATAGCTGAATTATGTATTATTTTATCAATATATTTGATTTGATATTTTTCTGTAATTTATATCAATGCAAGGAATTACTATGAGTCAGGATTTTGTCCCTGCAATGGACGCACAACAGGATAGTTTACTCTGGTCCATTCAATGGCTGGCTACTTATTATAATAAACCGACTAGTACAGCTGTATTATATGCTGGATTACCTAAAGAGAAAAAACTCACTCCTCAACTTGCACTACGTATGCTAGATAAAATTGCTATGGGGTGTGCTTGGGTTGAACGAGATCTTGAGCAATTATTTTCCTATTTATTTCCAGTCGTTATAGCCTGTAAAAATGGTAATTACTGTATTATCACTAAACGAAATAAGGAAAAAAACTCTACTTTTACTTATCTGGTCGTTTTACCAGATAATGCTGGAGAAGTAACAATATCTGCTAGTTCAGTAAGCGATATGTATGCTGGTTATGTTTTGCTGTGTAATCCTAAACCTAAATTAGAGGAGCGCAATAACGATTATTTACCGAAACCAAATAAAGAAGTCCATTGGTTATTTTCCACTTTATGGCGTTATCGTCATTACTTCATTAGTGCAGCTTTTGCAGCACTATTGGCTAATGTTCTAACATTAGCCTCCACTTTTTTTACCATGAATGTGTATGACCGAGTAGTCCCGACACAAGCTTATGTGACGCTATGGTCTTTAGCTATTGGGGTATTTGTTGCGATTATTTTTGAGTTTATTTCTCGACTGGTTAGATCCCATTTATTTGATATTGCTGGGAAAAAGGCTGATTTATTAATAGGCTCAATGCTATTTAGACAAGTATTAAGCATTCGAATGGAAGGTAAACCTCAGTCTTCAGGTTCTTTTGCTAATCAATTACGTGAATTCGAATCTGTACGTGATTTTATAACCTCAGCAACTCTATCAACTTTGTCCGATTTACCATTCTGTGCTTTGTTTTTATTCATTATTTATTTGGTGTGTGGGCCACTGGTCATCGTACCGCTATGTGCAGTTCCTATCATCCTAATTGTTAGTGTTTTTATTCAGTGGCCGTTAGCAAGAAACATGAAGGAGAATCTGCGTGAAATTTCTTTGAAACAGGGGCTATTGATTGAGACTGTTGATGGACTTGAATCATTAAAAGCTGTTCAAGGTGAGGGAATAATGCAAAAGCGTTGGGATGATTTTAGCGCTCTAGCCGCTAGCACCTCAATGAAGTCTAAAGCTTTATCTAGCACAACAACGACTTTTGTGACTTTTATTCAACAGATAACGACAGTTGTTGTGGTGATCTGGGGGGTGTATTTAATTCATGCAGGGGAGCTAACTATGGGTTCGATGATTGGTGCAGTCATCTTATCTGGTAGAACCCTATCACCTTTGGTATCTGTCGTTGGATTAGCGATTCGCTTCCAGCAAGCAAAAGCTGCTTTGGCTTCGTTGAATCAATTAATGAATATACCCACCGAACGTAATGAAAAAATTCATTACTTATCATCACCAAATTTTATCGGACATCTACGCTTAAAAAATGTCAGCTTTAGCTATCCAGGCAGCGGCATGATGGCTTCTCCGACTGTGTTACAAAATATCAATATATCTATTCGTCAGGGAGAGCGTATTGCTATTTTAGGTAGTATTGGTGGCGGTAAATCAACCTTATTAAAAGTAATAGCACGACTGTTCCAGCCAAGTAGTGGCCAATTAATGATTGATAATGTGGATGCTACGCAAGTGGATCCAGCAGATTGGCGTCGCTCAATAGGCTATGTAGGTCAGGATAGTCGTTTATTTTTTGGAACATTGCGTGAAAACGTCACTATTGGTAATCCATCGGCGACAACAGAAGAACTTCTTAATGTAGCTCGTATAACGGGACTAGAACATGTTGCCTCCCGTCATCCACTCGGTTTTGAAATGCCAATCGGTGAAATGGGCCAGGGTATTTCTGGTGGCCAGAAACAACTGGTATCACTAGCTCGTTGCTTATTGTTAAACCCCAAAGTTCTATTAATGGATGAGCCAACGAGTTCTATGGATGCAATGACAGAATTGCAGTTTATAAAAAAACTAAAAAACTCCATTCAAGATCAAACTGTAATTTTAGTAACACACCGTTTCTCATTATTAGAACTGGTAGATAGGTTGATTGTACTTGATGAAGGAAAAGTAATTGCCGATGGGCTAAAAGATGAAGTCATTGCTGCTTTAAAAGCTAATGGTCGGGCACAGTAGTGAAGTACGCATAAGCACAAGGATGTGGTAACTCATAGTGGAAAATGTATAAAGTTTAAGGAAAACAATAGGTAATGATAGGGGATATACTAAAAATACGCAATAAACGATCGGCTTCTCGGTCGACAGGAAAAGTAAAAAATAGTGATTTACCTTTTATGAGTGACTTGCAAGAAGCATTGATAGAGCAGAAGACTCCATTCAGTCTGATCATGCTGTATTTAATTGGAGCCATTCTGGTTATTACTATTGTGTGGGCAAAATTTGCCCGTGTGGAAGAAATTACCTTGGGAGAGGGAAGTATTATTCCGGC
This sequence comes from Limnobaculum allomyrinae, assembly GCF_016649425.1. Taxonomy (GTDB): domain Bacteria; phylum Pseudomonadota; class Gammaproteobacteria; order Enterobacterales; family Enterobacteriaceae; genus Limnobaculum; species Limnobaculum allomyrinae. The sequence goes on along the minus strand of NZ_JADRCR010000012.1, from coordinate 74,122 downwards.
TAGCCGGGAACAAATTATTCAGAACTTGGAGGGAGGAATTCTAGAAGAGCTAAATGTGCGTGAAGGGGACGTGGTAGAAAAAGGTCAAGTACTGCTGAAAATTGATCCAACTCGTGTTAGTGCTATCTACCGTGAAGGGGTTTCTAAAGTGATTGGCCTGAAGGGTACTATTGTACGCTTGCGGGCAGAAGCCTACGGAACTCCACTAGAATTCCCAGCAGATGTGATGGCGGTGGCATCAGTGGTGAAAGATGAGACTCAGGCATTTAATTCCCGGAAACAGACACTAGATGAGAGTGTAAAGACGTTGCAGACTAGTCTGAAGCTGGCACAGGATGAAATCAATCTGTCTGAACCCCTGATGCGTAAAGGGTTGATGTCAGAAGTAGAGCTGCTGCGGATGCGTCGTCAGGCAAATGAATTTCAGTTGCAAATTACCGAACGTCAGAACAAGTTCCGTTCTGACGCTAATGCTGAACTCAACAAATTTGAAAGTGAGTTGGCACAGAGTGTGGAAAATATAGCTGCTCGCAAAGATGTAATGAATCGCACCACTATTATGGCTCCAGTGCGAGGAACGGTAAACAACATCAAAATCACTACAGTTGGGGGCGTTATTCCTCAAGGTGGTGAAATTATGGCAATTATTCCGTTAGAAGATCAGCTATTAGTGGAGGCTAAAATTAAGCCATCAGATGTCGCTTTCCTACGTCCTGGTTTGCCTGTAATAGTAAAAATTACTGCATATGATTATGCCATTTATGGTGGGCTAGATGGTGTTTTAGAACATATTAGTGCCGATACTTTAAAAGATGAAGACAAGATGCGTCAGGGACGCGGAGATACCACTTATTACCGCGTATTAGTTCGGACAAATAAAGCAGCCTTAAATCTTAAAGATAAAGTATTCCCTATTATGCCTGGAATGATTGCAACCGTTGAAATCCGAACCGGCGAAAAAACCATATTAGATTTCATATTAAAACCGGTCTTGAAAGCCAAAGAAGCATTCCGTGAACGATAAGGTTTTATGATGAAAATGAAACAAAAAATCCTATTAACATTAATTTTGTTGGTTATGGAAAGTAATGCAATATCGGGACAAATCGATAATGAATTATTAAAGCATTTACAACCAGGACGTCGTGTTATGACTGTGGGAGCAACATCTTTACAAGTGGGGCGGCAGAAATTAAAAGTAGAAAAACCAAAAATAATTCAAGCTGATAAAACGATTTTTTTAGACAATGATACTTTAGATAGTAAGGTTATAATACCGGTATATATAGATAAAAACAAAATGAAACAAGCACCTGTTCAAGTTATTAAACCAACTTTGAAAGATAATAAAAGAAAAATATTGAGCAATTCTGATTTTGATAAATTAGTGTTTAGCGATATACCTATGATAATTAAATCAGAGTCTCAACAAATCAATAAAAAATCTACAGTTCAGTCAGTAGATGATACAAAATTTAAGAAGGATAGCCCTGAGCGTAGTGTGAACAATACATCAATATTACCTCTTAATGAAAATAAAGGTAGAAAAAATATTGTTGTCACATCTAATAACAATATTTTTAATACTAAAAATAAATCTATAGACTTTGTCAGAAATACTGTATATCAAGCATTGAAATATAGTCCTGAAATTCGCAATGCTCAGGCATTTTTTAGTGCAGCAAAATACGATGTAGATGAAGTCAAAGGAAAGCGTTGGCCACAAGTGAAAATTGGAGCTAACTCACCAATTTCTAATTTTGGGAATGGTACTACTAATTCTTCGGATATTAGTGATACGAGCGGTTCTATTCTAATGACCACTACAATTTATGATTTTGGTAAAACTAGTAGTGGTATTCAAAGTGCTGAAGAGACATTTAAATCATCTGTACAAACTATACAGTTAACCCGTAATCAAATTGCTTATCAAACTATTGAAGCAATTTTGGAGTTAAACAAATTCCAAAAAAATATCAAAGTAGCAAAATCATATGAAAAGAGAATGTCTGATCTCGTTAATATGTTATCCCAAATTACTAAAACAGATAAAGGCAGAGGTAGTGAACTGGTGCAAGCTCAGTCTAAGTTATTACAAGCAAAAACTAATTTACAACAATTAGAAGGCCGTTGGCGTGAAACTCAAATTAAAATGACTCGTCTTTTAGGAAAAGAAATACGTTTACCTGAAAATTTCGAATGGAATAGCGTAATCATGAGTTCTAATGATATTTTAAATTCTCTAGACAGCCATCCTCAAATTTTACGAGCAAAAGCAGAAATAAAAGCCAGTCAACATAAAGTAGATGCTATTAGGTCATCCTCTTACCCAAGTATAAATTGGGTTGTATCAAAAAGCTCTGCTAGAGATACAAATGGAGATGAGCAGGCTTGGTATACTGGCGTTAATTTAGAATGGGATTTATTTTCAGGTGGATCAGATACTGCATCTGAACTTGCTGCAGTACAAAGAGCTCAAGCAAGTCAGATGCAGTTTGAAACCACAGTGTTGGAGCTAAAATATAAAATTCGAAGTTTGTTTCAGTTGCGAGATTCTGCTTTTGAACGTGCAAAAGAATATGAAATGTTATCTTCGGAAACAGATCGTGTAAGAAATATGTTCTATGAGCAATGGTATTATTTAGGAAAACGTTCATTAGTTGATGTGCTTACAACAGAAAGTGATCATTTTAATAATCAAGTGTCCGTGATAAACAATCAATTTGAAGGTTATATATCTAATATTAATGTTATGTCAGAGTCAGCAACTTTATTAGGTTGGCTTAACATACCATTAAAATAATATTTTAAATATATTAGCTTGCAATAATAAGTTAGAATTAGCCTTCGTTATCATGATTGCAATGTTTTATATAATTTATTATGTTAATTGTAAAATAAGGGTGTGACAATATGGAATCACAAAAAAAGATAAATGCAGTTGTTATTGATGATGATAAATTTGTTTGCTTCGCCTTAAAAAAAATATTAGGTGATTCTAATGTTATTAATAAGGTTGATATTTCTCATTCAGTTACTGATTTTATTTTATATATGGAAGAGAATGATGTTGATTTAGTTATCATAGACATGGAAATGTTTAATCTATGTAAGGATGATATTATAGGAAAAAATATAAAGATTATTCTGTTAGCGATAGAGAAAGCTCTTATTACTGATTTCGATTTTTATATGAGAACAGTTGATGGGATATTAAATAAATTAAATAGCCTTCATGAAATTACATTAGTGGCTGAGTTAGTTATGAGTAATTATCAATGTTTTCCTAATAATAGCATTGGTGATCAATTTAGTAGTAAACTTAGTCTTTTAACAAAAAGAGAGCTGGAAATATTTCAATGCCTTATAAAAGGAATGTCAAATAAGGAGGTGGCGAAAGTAATTAACATTAATACAAAAACAGTAAGTGTACATCGTTATAATATTATGTATAAATTGGGAGTGAAAAATTCTATGGAGTTTATAAGGATGAGAAACTCATATTATGGCGGAGATAAATTTTATTCTATAATAAGTAATTCTTCTCAGGAGTTATAATTTAAAGGCTGGTTTCTGCAATGAATTAACTTTGATAACCAATAAACATCTTTATATAGTTTAAATTTTATCCTGTTATACACTATCTGATGTGTGAAATTAATCATTAGAATATTTGTATTTTCATTATTACTATCATTGATTGTTTACTTATATCAGGTGTAGCGTAAATCCCCGTCCTTCAGGGCGGGGATTTAAGTGAGTGACAGTAGTTTCACCCCATCTGGGCGCAATTTCCCTTCAGGTGAAATATGTCGGTATAACGTTTGTCGAGTGATGCTCAGTTCCCGGCATAGATCGTTAACCCTGGTTTCTGGTTGTCCCATTGCCGCCATCGCCAGACGTAATTTAGTTGGAGTCATCTTGAAAGGACGGCCTCCTTTCCGTCTGTGGGCTCTCGCTGAGGCTAGGCCTGCAACTGTTCGCTCGGCAATCAATTCACGCTCAAACTCGGCCAGCGCGGCAAAGATGCCAAAGACGAGCTTGCCAGCAACGGTTGTGGTGTCGATGGTCGAGCCAACACCTTCAGGCCTATCCCTCGCCCGGTCGGGTCGTGTACCGTATTAATAAGGTGGCGAAGGTCACGGCCGAGTCGATCCAGTTTCCATACGATCACATATTGTTCACCGTGATGTGACTCCTGGTTTTGTCGCCACTGAGCTGATTATCTGGCTCAACGAACATAAAATCATCCGCCCCGGTTACACTACGCTTCAGGAACTGGTGAGCCGAGTTCTTTCTGATGAAAGGCAACGGCTGGGATGTATTCTGACGGAACAGCTTGATGATGCAACTATTGTCGATCTGGACAAACTGATTGAACGGGCCATACTGGAACCGCTGCACCGTAAAGCCTGCGACATTTTACCGGTACTGAATATTTCTCAGCAAAACCTGCTGTACTATGCCAGCCTAGCTTCTCACGGCCAATGACAACATCACCGATGCCATTAAGATACTGCCGATTTTCCCGCTCTATTCGTTTGACCCAGAAACGCTTTATGGTGCCGTTGACGGGCAGAAGTTTGGTGTTGAGCGGCCGACAGTAAAAGCATGGTGGCTTACACGCTGCTGTGTAACCACATCCCTATTTACGGCTATCTGATTGGCACAAATGACTATGAAGGCAAGGCCACCTATCAGGTACAGCAACACCTCAGAAGTGAAACCCACAACCATCACCGGTGATATGCACAGCATCAACAAAGCAAACTTTGCGATCCTGCACTGGTTTGGCCTGCACTTTGAACCTCATTTCACCGACCTGAACAGGCAATTGCAGGAACTGTACTGCACCAGAGATCCATCGACATATAAAAAATGTCTAATTCAGCCCGTCGGACAGATTGACCTGGCTCTTATCACTCGCGAAAAAAGCAATCTTGATCGTATTGTCGCCACGCTGGGGCTGAAGGAAATGACGCAGGGAACGCAATATCCGTTGCTCCCAGAACCGGATTGAATCTTATCATCAGTTACGCGCAGCAGTATCCAAAGTCGGCGGAAAGAAAGAGTTAACTGGGAGAAATGATCTTGAAACGGAAATCAGTAATCAGTGCGGGCGGCTGATCTCCAACGCGATCGTTTATTACAACTCCGCGATAATGTCGCGACTACTGGAGCGACTGGAAGCAGAAGGGAACGCCAAAGGTCTTGAGGAACTGACGCGGATATCGCCAGTGGCCTGGGCATTACACCTTCCAGAGCAGCAATGAAATTATTGATCTGGATGAACTGGTTGCGGGGCTGAAACTGGGGTAACGGAAAAATCTGGGGTTCTGGCGTAAAACCCCTAAATGCGATTATATTAATGTAAGAATAAATATTACAATATATCGAGGTTATTATGGCTCGTACAATGACAGTTGATATTGGCGATGAACTACGTGAATTTATTATTCACTGGTAAAATCAGGCTATTATCGAACCCAGAGCGAAGTGATGCGAGATGCACTCCGCTTATTGCGTGAGAAACAAGCTGCGTCACAGATTCAGGCTTTACGTGATCTATTAGCGGAAGGCATCAGTAGCGGTGAGCCCGTCAGATGGAATAAGGATGCATTTTTGCTAAATTATGTTAAATTATTGATTTGTAATATTATTCTATATGATGAGATAATTTCATAATACGTCATGCTACAAATTAATAATTACCTACATCATGTAACAAACGGCCTATATAAAAAATGTTTCCTGTAAGGACTCATTAGCGCTGGCTGAGCATTCGCACCCCTCTTCTGCGATTTCTTGCTGGCGGTTACGAGATTAAAAAGTTTGCGATAACTAGCTAAAATAGCCATAATAAACAAAATGACTATTATAACCAGTAGGTGACTTATGCAAATCATCCCTGCGCAGTTAGCAAAAAATCAATTTGGTGATCTGCTAATGAAAGTACAGCGTGAACCTGTAGAAATTAGCAAATATGGTAAACGTGTAGCTGTCGTAATATCACCTGAAGAATACGAACAATTTGAGAAGCTTAAGCTTCAGAACTTAAAATCTGTTTTAGCTGAATCTCTTGCACAAGCTGAACGTGGTGAGCTATATAGCATTGAGGATGTTTTTTCACCACTAACAGCTGAAGAACTTGAAGATAAGGCGTAAGAATGAGCGTTCGCTTTACTAAGAAAGCTAAAGAACATATACGTTCAATCAAAGCCTACTCTATTCGTCGATGGGGAAAGAATGTTGCTGAGGCATACGCTACTTCTCTTCGCGTAACAATTACAGATATTCTAGCTCGTCATCCATCCCCAGGTCGTAACAGGAGTGATGATCTTTTCACTGGAATATTGAGTTTTCCTGTTGAGAGTCATGTAATTTATTATCGGGAAGTTTCGGTTGGCATTGAAGTGTTAGCAGTACTTCATCATACACAAGATCCGCATATACATATCACTTAAAAGAGCACAGACATGCTTTGCTTGGACGATACTAATACAACTAATGTGCCTATAACTACACTATATTGTTTACGATAGCCAATAGGTTCTGCTTTTAGTCCCCCAATCAGCTTCTATTGATTGAAGCGACTAATAGTAGTCATTTTGTTTATTTTAATCATTTGTGTGGAAATATGTTTAGAAGAGCATCCTTTGGAAAGCATTCAGTTTTCCATAGCGGTGCAAAATTCATTAAAACCTACCCCTTCCTCCATTGCTGTTTTTACTAATTCATTTGCTGACTTAATATCCGAAGGATGTATAGCATAAATCATGTCAGCACTTCCAAAACAACTACCAATTTTATTTTTCCAAGACATAATATTGTCCTTAACTTTTAAGATGGAAGTTGGAGTGGTGTAATATCAGATATTTTTTATAACTACTAAACTACTATATTAATCAAATTCTTATACAAATATTTTGTGAAAGCATCCTCTCAATGTGCTTCTCCAGGCCATCTTGGTGGATCTGTTAATAGTAACCCTAATGTCTGCATGCCGATATGTTGAGAGGCTTTACGTTCTGCATACGCATCATCAACATATCCAATTGTCTCAATAACAAAACTCTTAACGTCGAGTTGTCCTGGTATGTTAACCGTTAAAAGAAAATCAGGAAGAACGAAACTTTTTTCTTGATCCACCATAACATCTATATCAAAAAGAGGTTTATTAATAGAGAGTGCGTATTCCTTTTCCTTGAGCCATTTTGCGGTCTTGGTTATTGAGCGAATGGTTTCCCTTTCTAACTCACTATCGACCGGAACAGGATAAGATGTGCTATACAGAGCGTGGGCATATGCTTCTCTACAAACAACTTCACCAAAAGATCCACGCTGATACATTAGTATTACCCAGTATGGTAGTTGATTACCTTCTATTTCATCATTTATCCGCACTCTCTTTTCTGGCTGAAATATTACATCACCATAAACACCAGGTTAGTGGGTTACGAGATAGGCCTTTCTGCCCGCATACTTGCCTGCGACTTTGGCGAGTTGAACTCCCAGCCATAGATGCGAGCAATTTTCATTTACGGTAACCCAAATGAGTATAGTTAATTTGGCTATCGTAAAAAAGGTGGCTAAAAATGGCAATCTGCGATGTAAACTGGCTGGCTATTCAAATTGACCGCTTAACGGCGTTCATATGCAAACGACCTAGTTCACATATTTGAGACTTAATCCCCATAAATAAGTATATGCCTTATTGACATGTCTGGGTAATTCCGTACGGTTATTACCGCAGGCACATTGAAGTATGTTGCTTGTACTGTGATAAAACTCATTGGAAGAGAATGTAAAAACTTTGGATTGTATGAGTAAATCCTATTGGCTTGTAGCCCCTTACCCAGGGGCTTTTTTTTACCTAATTAATTGATTATATATTTCCAGCGCTATAGAGATACAATTCATTGCTACCTCTACGGATTCAATGATATTTTTGCCAAGTCACATAGTAAGTTACATATAGGGGTAGTTGACGCTCGGCAACCATTCAGTAATAGATGAATATTTAATCGCTTCATGACATAATCAAAGCAGAACGTAAAATCATATATGTTTCATTTCTTTCCTTTCCTTCCCCTTCTTCGCGAGGGGCTTTTTTTATCTGCTGTATAAAAGCTGTTGTGAAAGAGGCTCTCGTCATTTCTTGGGCTGCAATTTCTTCGCCCATGCCTTTGCTTCATTCAGGCAATCGTCAAATAACTTCCCTCTCCGGCTACCCACATACTCATATATCGACAGTCATTTTCTGCGCAAGCATGCGCAGTCACCGACAGTCGGTTCACTGGCTAAAATGAATGTGGATATATGGATAACTGAATAGTCAAACTGCGTGCCCCTGCGATCGTATTGATAGCTACTCCCCCCCCTTCCTGCCAGATGAAGCGATTAACCGTAGATAACAGCAATACTGTAGGTATGTCTGTCGACTTCCAAGCCATAACACAAATGGCTTGGATAATGCCTACTATCGGTGCGCGTAGCCATTGATAGTAGGTGTGTTGTGTAGCACAGTTCTACTGAATTTTATCAGTAAACGCTTTTACGCCAAGATAGCGGTACAATCCGGTTATATGACGGTGACATAAATAACTGGTCTTACCAAGGACGAGCTGAAAGATATCCATCACTAATGTATTTGTCGGTAGTTGCAAGTTTCGCTGTATGCTTACATTAATAATAAGTAACAAACATATTAACCTGTCCAGTAACCGGACCGGTATATGCGCTTCCGCCACGAGTAATTGGCGCGCGTTGAATAAAACGAACGCCAAACTGAGCCTGACTTTGGCTATTAAAACCTAAGTCTGAGGCATCAGTTTTTATACTCCCATGAGCGCCAGTATTGGTTTTGTAGGTCGTAACACTCTCATTCATTTTGTGAACATTTAAGCGTGTACCACCGTAGGACATTTCAACTTCCATCCCTTCGATTAGTTGCCCCCCTGCACTATCGTAAACACTGATATTTCGGTTGGTAAGAGGGAAAGCACCGACATCTTGAAAGCCAAATTCAACATTACCAACTGACCCATTACACTCTATATTTATATCTATGAGCTCTACATCACCATATGTGGGGAGGTTCGTGGTATTACTCCATTCTCCCAGTTCAACTAGATAGTCAGTTGCCCCCCGAAGCCGACAACTCGGCTTAACAAAAGTAATTCCGCCACCACCAAAGATGGTCTCCGGAGATATGATTGTAGGTCCGATATTTGTTTCCGGTGAGCTGTCCGCTTTATTCTGCATAAAAAAAGCATGAATCATTGTTATTGAAGAGGATAAGGATAAAGGGCTTCCAGTTTGGATTTCACCAATTTTAATAAGTTCAGCTCGGACAGAATATCTAAAAGAATGAGCACTTCCGACAATCTTGGACGTGTTATCAGATCGTATTGAACTCATTGTTCCGTCAATTACATTCGTTGAACTAAAGGATGGCACTATAGCAATTTCTTGCCCTAACGGAATTGAATCAAATGCATTAGATACATACGTAGAACGACTGTATTTCTCATATGTATAGCCTGTACTTTGGTCTCCCCGAGCCGTCAATATAATATAAAGTTTTAATGCTATACCAGGATTGTTCGTTCCCCAAAGCCATTGACCTGCCAATAAGTTGTTATCTAAGTTATTGAAGTCAAGCCTATCTATAATTCTTAATTCAGGATGAGTTTCCGAAGATATCGTAGTGTATTCAGTGACTCCGTTACATACAGAGTAAAAATCTGGCGCAAAATCACCGTAACTCCACGAATAAATTACACTTCCAAGTGGGAGGGAATTTTCTACAATTAAATTTTTCTGCTGAGACAGGGGTTGTAACGTTGGGTAAGTAAAACTACAGTTAGCTGCTGGCGCCCCATTATTCCATATCGGTTGATTGTTAGGGTAGAGTTCCGCCGCGTATCCCCACTTCATTCCCAATACAAAAGTAAGTGCAATAATTCTTTTTATTATATTATTCATAATATTATCACCGTACTCAATACTTCAGTCTCCCCTCCGTAGTCGTTCACAGCGCTGTAGGTCAGCGTCGCCGACTTGCCCTTCAGGTTTTTAGGCACCACGTAGCGCTGGCTACTCATCGGCGCCGGCATCTCTGTCTTGTCGTCCAGCGTGATACCTTTTGTGCCGTCCGCTTTCAGCTCCAGCCTGCCGAAGCTCACGTGGTACGGCGTGGGGTTGGTGGCCCTCAGCCACACTTCGCCACCTTCACGCTCCACGGTCCAGCTCAACGATTTCACCGCGTCCGCAGCCTGGGTTTTGTCCAGCCCCTTCGGGCGCACAAATACCTTCAGCCGGCTGCGGATAGCCAGCACCAGCTTGTTCTCACCGCCGTCTTTGGCCTTCGGCGGGATTTCCTGAATCGACAACCAGTACACCGATTCCCTGTCCTGCGGAATTTCCGCTGGCAGCACCACCAAGCGCAGTTTACCCTCCTGCTTGCCGCCGATTTTCATCACCGGCGGCGTCAGCACCAGCGGCAGGTTGTTCTCGTTGCCTTTGATATCCTCCAACCACGACTGAATAAGGTAGGTTTCCTGACTTTCGTTAATCACCTCAATCGGCGTTTCCTTGTCCTCAGCGTAGGCCACTATGCGGGTCAGCTGTGGACGAACCGCACCATAGGTCTGGGCCGACAGCAGCAGCGCACCCAGAGCAGAGGCTATAAGCGTGGTACGCTTCATTTTCTTCAGGGTCATCAAAAACATGGTTTCACTTCCTTTATTTACGTATTCATCGGGTGTTCCACCGACTAGAGGCAGTCCACCGGTATCTTGGTATGCCACTGGGACTCGGTATCGCCCTCGGGCAGCTTCGGCAGCGTGAATTTACACTGCATGTCTTTGCCCCAAGAGACGGTCAGCGTCTCGTCGCGGCGCGCATCCATTCCTGTCAGGTAGGCCAACCCGCCGTTGCCGACAATGCCCACCTCCTCGTCCTGCCCCTCAGCGGTGACAATAGCGCCCACCGGTACCGAGTGCGGTTCCTGGATAATCACCATCGCCCTGCGCCCAACCCGGGTGGAGAAGCGCAACAGCACGGCGGCCCCCTCGGTCGGCACAACCTTGCGGCTCGACTCTTTAAGCTCGACCGTCGGCGCATCAGTGGTGTCCAACCCGACGGTGTTGTAGCGGTAAGGACTCAGGTAGTTGACGATGGCCCGGCCAAAGTAGTCGGTCTTGTTGGTACTGCCCGACACGCCGATGTTGGACGCTCCCGGAGTTTCGATAATCGCGATAGTGTCACCCATCCTTGGAGCCAGAATCGCTCCCCCCTTGTACAGCACCAGTCCGCCCGACATGCCCGCCGAGAACTGGTCCGAATAATTGCTGTGGCTAACGGAGCCGTTCAGGGTGACCAAGTTGGAGTTGTAGCCTAATGACGCCGACTCGCTGAACTTGTCCTTGTAGTCTTTCTGCACATTCAGGCTGTAGGACAGCGGACTGTTCTGACTGCTGCCCGAGAGGCCGACGGACTGGCTGTAACGGTTATCTTTATTGCGCGTCAGGTTGTAGTTAACCGAGTTGTAGTTTCGGTCACGCTCGCCCCAGCGCAGCGGAATGCTGACTCCGAGGTTAAGGGAGTTATCGTTGTCACCCTTACCGTTTTTGTTATAGGTGTACGCCAAACTGACGCTGGCGGGCCCGGCCATAAAGCCGTAGCCGGCGGAGGCTGAAATGGTCTTTTCCGACGTGCCGTAGTAGCGGTCTTGGCTCAGCGTCAGATAGAGGCTGCCGTACTCCTGCATGCCCTGGTTGACGTTGACCTCTAGGCGGCTGCGGCGACGCTTGTTCCACAGGCTGTCGCCATCCTCATACTCATTGTCGTAGCCGTCCTTGCGGTGGTGGTTGCGGCTATTGAACTCCGAGAAAGAGAGAAAGTGCTCCGAACGGTACTGGTAGCCGAGAATGCGCAGGCCGGTGTCAGTGTTGTCGAACTGCTTGGCGTACAGTAGACGCACCGCGGTGCCGTTCTTGGTTTCCTTGTCGTACAGGTTCGAGACCTCATCATAGGTATAGCGCGCCTGAGCAACGTCTAGCGAGAAGGCACCTACGTTGCCGACGTTCCAGGCGACGCCTGCAGCCACGGACTGATAGTCGTCCGCCCCCAGTCCTGCGGCGTTCAGGGTAAAGGCCTCAAACCCCCGTTCCAGGCTGAGCGCCCCCATGATGGGCGTCTCGGACTGGTTGTTGTTTCTATATTCCCCGACCGACAGGCTATAGCGCATCGCGCCGGGGCGTATCATATTGGGGAGCGAGGTGTAGGGGACGGTGAACTTTTGCTCAGTACCGTCGGTTTCTTCCACCATCACGTCGAGGTCGGTGCCTATCTGCCCGGAGTACATGTCGTCAATGGCAAACGGACCTGGTGTCAACGTACTGCTGTAGATGATGTTGCCGCGCTGGCGTACAATCAAACGGGCGTTAGTGCGGGCTGTTCCCCGAATAACCGGCGCATAAGTAAATTGCGACTCCAGCAACATGCGTTCATTAGTACCCAGAGTAAAACCCCGCAGTGGAATAACCCCCATGATATTGCTGGGAGTGTAGGTATAAATATCCCCTGCAGATATTTTGGAACTCAGCGAAACAATATTTCTCTCGGCATACAACCGATCATGGTTACTCTGCCAGCCCCGATCCGGATTCTTGTTAAAGGTATCAAAGCTATAGACCCGCCAGGCACCAAAACTGGCGGTACTATTGAGACTAACGAAAGCGCTGTTGTTAATATTCCGCCCGCCATCACTGCCGCTGTTCTTCTGTCGGGAATGATAAAAATAGCCGTTATAAGCAGTACGTAACGTTGGTGTACCGTCATCCCATTCTTTAGGTGAAATCATCTGAAAGCGTTGACTATTCACCGCTTCCTGCGGCAAGGTCAGACGCAGTTGCTGATGTGCATCATCATAAAAAACTCTGGCTGCCGGAATACGCTGTTCTAAATCATCACAAACGGCTGATGCTTCTGAAGGAGCTTCTTTATTTTTTAGTGACGTCCGCCAGTTGTCATACAGTTCGGTTTTAACTCCGGCGTCATTCAACAACCGACGATTCAGACAGGGCACAACCTGCCTACCCTGTGACTGAGGAACAAAATTCACTTCATACACATCGGTGATCCGGTCATTGACCACCACTTCCACCCGTTTCATTCCGGGTGCAATGGCATTTTTGTAGAGAAAGATGTCTGGCGAAGCGCCATTCTTGTCTTTTCGCAAAAACGCACTTTCAAATTCACTGTCATTTTCTTCTGCCCACACGCCAGAAGAAAATGACAGTAAAATCGATGCTGCAATAACCGATAAAGTACATTGTTTATTTATGGTCATTCGCTTAGATAACTTTATCATTTTGACTTTCTCTCAGTCCGTTAAGTCATTTCATACCCCCCACGACAATCACTGTCGTGGGGGTTTTTTAATATCTGACTTGGGCTATTTCGTAATTAGAAATAGGAAATAACGAAGTCAGCCACTCCCGTCACGTCACCGGCTGTCACCGTGCCACCCAGTGATTTATAGGCCGCCTTATAATGCAGCACCATATTCTGCTCTAGCGGTGAAACAGGCAGTGCTGCGCCCAGATCCGTTGCCGCGCCGCCGTTCAGGTCAATTTGGATCACGCCGTTTTGCTGCATAATGGCAACACCAACGTTCTTTGCCGCCATAGCCGGAGGAGCCGTATTCGCCATCGCATGCGCATCACTCGCCGGGGAGTTGGCGGTGGTGAAGAGTGCACGAACGTTGCCCAATGCCGCTGTTGATTCACATCCGGTTAACTGGATAGAGAACGGAGTCTGCCCAGCATAAGTACCTGTCGCAGCGTTCAGCGTGGTAGTGGTAACTGGCGGCAAGGTCAGCGTAGCTGAAATTGGCTCTACGGTATCCGCAGTAACAGATGTAATCGTGGTACAGGCTGAATCCGTCACGGTACCGTTAAAAGTAATAGTTCCATCAGCCGCCTGAACAGCTGCACTACTTAAAGCCGTTGCCACAACGGTTGCTAAAAGATATTTATTGAATTTCATAACAAACTCTATGTTGGTAATACGTTATTTAATTTGAAATAACCAATCCTGTTACACATGCCACATGCTTTACTTGAGGCTGGTTACATCACTCTCTGGGGGAATGAAAAGTATAAGAACCCTCGTTGATATTCGTGATAATTATTACCTAAGTTGATAATTTATCAATAAAAAACTCACACACGTGGAAGGTGTGCTCAAGTGAAACGAATATCTTCATTACCTACTATAACACAAACATTAATTCTGTTAATTAATGTTTTTTTAGATGAAAATTCAAAACACTCAATCAAGTTGGTCTGTAATACACCTAATAAATGTTATTCACATACAGCAAAAGCGAATACTTGGGGCGACTTCAGGAGAGACCAATTTAACTTTGGATACAATTCGTCGATGCCTACAACCATCCCTGTTGTAGTACTTGAAATATGTCTCAGCCAACAGTAAGCAGAACCTCCCTATGAACCAATGACTCCGATTTAAAATACAGTCATTGCTGTCGTAAAGGACAATCTTTGCTCACCTTCTGAACACTATCGTCGGAAAACCAATTCACATCAGGCAGATAATTCATTACGATTGGAGAACTATGTATTATCCATTTCGCTGATAAAAGCAGCAGAAATTTCCTTATCCACGCAGGAAGTTTGTTTATTCTATGTCTGCATATTTTCTTGCAATGAATAAAGTTAATGGGTTGGCATCATTAGATGCATCTTCAATAAATTCAGGAAACAGCAGCTGAAAACACTGGCTCCCAATAGGAATAATGAGACCATTTTTAGGGAACAGGGAACTTCAATTCAAGCCAAGAGAAATTCGAAAGATATTGGTCGGAGAATATGAAGTTCAGTACGAAATTAGTAATTCAAACATATATATTGCGATTATGGCATACCCGATAAAATCGCTGAAACATCACAAATTATTGCCCATAGAGCCACAGAAATGGCAAGGAAGTATTACCGTGAGGGTCGACTAGCCGGAGAAGGAAGTTGTTTGACGATTGCCTGAATAGAAGCAAAGGCATGGGCGAAGAAATTGCAGCCCAAGAAATGACGAGAGCCTCTTTCACAACGGCTTTTAATCTATATCAAACAAAAAAACCAGGAAGAGGCGTCTAATAAGTATAAAGCAAGGTATTTATTAGAATATGCACATGTAAATAACATGCGATCTAAGGGGAGTTGGTGTTCAGTGAATAACAAGGTGAATTTACATTTGCCCATAAAAAAATCCCCTCGTGAAGAGGGGAAGGAAAGAAATGTGGTTATTGTATTAGTCTTGAATGCCCCCATCCTTGGGATCCTTAGTAAATATACCCGATTAATGATTTAATTGAAACAGTCGAGTCACTGGGGCTTCATATAGAGGTAGTATGACGGCTTCCAGACCCATTCGTGAGTGTTCGATACACTCAACCAAGAAGGATTTATTTATGAGCAAGGTTCAATTTAGCTGTCCGGATTGTGGTAATCAGACGTTCAAATTCGATGCCAAAATCGGTTCTCTGGATAATCTGCATGGTGCCGTTTGTAACAACTGCGGGCGAGAGGTCACTAAGGATGATGTTATTGCACATGGCAGAAATATCGTTAAGAATCGCATCCGTGAAGCTCTCAGAACTTCCATCAAAAGCCGTAACACCAAACTCAAGTAATTCATTGGTGAGAATGTCAATTTTCTCCTGAATGGCACTGATATCAATCTCGATAGTGATTGGTGCCGCTTTCTCCTTCTCCATCGTTCACCTCTTCATGGAGGGTTGCTTTCGATGTGATCAGTTTATTAAATAATTAACTTTGTGATTTTCAAAAGAATTTAGCTCGAAAATATTTTGATTATCGATCACGAAATTCGCATGGGTGTTCTATACTGTGATGAGAATCACTATCTGGATGGAGGCGTTATGAACTTAAGCGAAGAAAGAGTTGGGTTAATTGCCTATGAAATAGGGGGAGCTGTGATGCATTTAGTTGAGCAGAACATTATTGTTAGTCAAGACAGCATAGCCTCCTATCTTGAAATGAGACGTGAGATGGTTAGTGGTGCTGCATACAAATGTATTTTGAGAGATGCTGCCGAGGTGGTCAAAGGGGGGAAATATGATTACTGTCGAGTGAGGTTGTAAAGGACACTGTTGCAAAGATCGGGTTACTGGTAGTCTTCCCCAATGTTTCCACCAACAGTGATGCACATGAACGTATTCAAAGGCCGACATTTCAACTGCGATATTATTCTGTGGGCGGTACGCTGGTACTGCAAATATGGTATCAGCTATCGTGAACTGCAGGAAATGCTGGCTGAACGCGGAGTAAATATTGATCACACCACCTTTATCGCTGGGTACAGCGTTATGTCCCGGAAATTGAAAGACGACTGAGATGGTACTGGCGTAACCCCTCTGGTTTCAATACTTGACATCTCGACGAAACGGACATAGAAGTTAACGGTCGGTGGGCTTACCTGTACCGGGCTGTCGACAGTAAAGGACATACCATTGATTTTTATCTTTCCCCACAGCGTAACAGCAAAGCGGCCTACCGGTTTCTGGGGAAGATGTTAAACAGAGTGAAGCGTTGGCAGCTCCCCCGTATCATCAATACCTACAGCGTCCCAACTTATGGTCGTGCGCTGGCTTTGCTGAAACGGGAGGGCAAGTGTCCACCTGATGTGGAACACCGGCAGATTAAATACCGGAATAACGTTATTGAATGCGACTACGGTAAACTGAAACGGATAATCAACGCCGCGCTGGGATTTAAATCGATGAAGACTGCATACACCACAATAAAGGGTATTGAAGTTATGCGGGCATTACGTAAGGGGCAGGCTTCACGCTTCTACTTTGGTCATCCCTTAGGTGAAATGCGCCTGGTAGATCGGATATTTGACATTTAAGATCAATCGGCAAACCAGAAGCCGCTCCTCCACGATATCTTTGCAACAGTGCCCAAAAAAGAGCCGAACCCCAATTGCAAGACCAGCAAGGCTTACTTTAGCTGCGGTTTGTGAACAATAGAAATATACCGGGAATAAAAAAACAGAAAAGCCCGCTAGAATTATTGCGGGCTTTTATCATCCGGCATAACTGGCAAGGGTCTTTTGAGTCAGGATGAAGCCCCTATAATGATTTAGTCTCTATTATAATACAACGGCACCAACGGCGCCGCCAACAACAGCCCCCATAGCATTGAGCAATTTGCAATCAGACATCTATAGGGTTTTATTTGTTTTTTTAATAAACCAATAAGTAAATTACAAGCCTTGCTCATAAAGATAAGTTGCATTCTATATATAACTTAATGTTTCACCGGACATTACATTATTTCAGGAAAAGACGGATTCAGGTTGTTTTCACTGATACATATGACGCTAAAAAAATCATAGGAAAGGCAACCAGCACGAAACCTAACGACGTACTGGACAAGTTCTGGCCCTTAATGACTGCCGAAAAAATCATAAAATGCTCTACTTATAGAGATGGCAATAGTGACAAAATTGAGCTTATAGAAATTCTTGAAGGCATTGTTTCATTAAGCGATTGATCAAGACCTACGTTGCATAGCGGTGTGTACGTTTAAGCTTCTGTGCAACATTGTTATGCTTAAAAAATGAGCTTAACGTACAATAATTTTCGATATCCAAACTGCCCCCACATAAAGCCAGATATTCGGAGACTCATATTTTTCCCTATCACATTGCATAATTGCAGCCGCTTTATAGTCGCTACCAAGATTTATCATATCGTATGTTTGCGATGGCTTTTTCAATGTGTCCTCTCTGTAATGGGTTACAAGTCTACTCTTAAGTTTATTGTAAATAAAAAGCCACTCTGTTAGTGGCTTTAGGATTACATAGCTTTTAAGTGTTTAACTGGAGCTTCAAGTAACTTTAATGTTTTGATGACCTTCGGCTCTGTTGCTAATAGCAATAATAGTTTTCTCTGTGCACCTGTTGGATGTCTACGGTGTGTTTCCCAGCTTTTTACTAAATCGTAGCTAACACCAACTGCTTCAGCAAAATCTTGTTGTTTAAGACCGGTAGATTCTCTTATGGTCTTTACATCAATTTCATTAAAGGTATGGACATGTTTAGGGTCAGGTGTAAGTTCCCCCGTCTCTATTTTTACCATCTCTTCTGCACTTGCCAGCAGATCTGCAAATAATTCATCTCTCATATCACCTCACCGATTCCTATCGTGCGGACGTCATGTCCATAAGGTTTATTTCAAACTACCAGACACTTTCTTAAGTAGCTTTTTTTGCTCAGAAGTTAAGTTATCCTGTTCATTTTTAGGGTAAATGGTTGCTAAATAAATTCGGCCCTTTGGCGTTATATTGAAATAAATAACCCGGACACCACTGCTTTTCCCTTTACCTGGCCTCCCCCATCGGATTTTTCTAAATCCTCCGGTACCAACTATGACGTCGCCTGCTTCAGGTTCGTTAATTAACATCTCCTGAAATTCTCTAAACTCATCATCAGGCATAAGTTCTGGTCGCCGCTTACTGAACCCAGATAGTTCAATAAAAGTAAACATAGTACTCCCTGGCATTATTTTATTTAGTTTACATTATACGTGTACACAGTACACCTTTCAAGTTTTAAGTGTACTGCGTACATGTTTTTGAGTTATGCAATTTGCTGATTTGTTGTTTATGTTTCTGGTTTCAATTGTTTTCTTTTTAATCTGAAATATGTCGCTCTTGAAATACCAGTCTTAGCTATGACATTTTTTCGTTGTTCGCCCTGTTCTATTAGAACTAAAGCGGAAGACGTACCTGAATGGAGCTTTCTGCCAAATTTTACACCGGATGCCATAGCGGCCACACTTCCTTCGTTTGTGCGCTCCAAAATTCTTTCACACTCTGCTTCGGCTACTGCAGCAAGTATCTGAATAACCATTTTACCCATCGTTCCTTCAGTGCTAAGGCCGTTCTCAAGAAACCGAATGGCAATACCCTTCTTATAGCAAGCATCTACTATATGGATCATATCAGCAGTATTGCGCCCCATGCGGTCCATTTTAGTGCAGATAGCTGAATATTGGCGTTAGCAAGTTGCAGGGCATTTATGATCCCCAGTGATTTAAGTTTTACGCTTATTTGCCTGCCAATTCCCCATATATCTTCTACCGGCACAAGAGACATAAGCTTTCGTTGACGGATGCGATCGGTAAGAACGACAACACCAGATGTTGCAGGCCATTTCTTTGCAGCGTAGTTGGCCAATTTAGCTAACGTATACGTTTGTGCCAAGCCAATCCCGCACGTAAGTCCTGTAAACTGCTTTACCGTTTTCGGACTCGATGTGCAAATACATCATAATCTTCACAGCGATTTATACCTTTAATGTGTAAAAATGCTTCATCAATACTATAGATATCTGTTTGAGGAGATAAGCTTTCCAGTACGCTCATCACTCGCGCACTCATATCACCATAGAGTGCATAATTAGAACTAAAATAAGTGACATTGTAACGCTTAATTAAAGGTGCTATTTGAAAATATGGCACGCCTCTTTTGATATTTAATGATTTTGCTGCTTTGTTCATTGCAACCACAGCACCATCATTATTACTAAGAACGACGACCGGCTTATCCTTTAAGTCGGGCCTGAAAAGCTGCTCGCAGCTTGCATACATTGAATTGACATCAGCATGAAGGTACATGGCTTTACCTCAAAGTATGTATAGCGTGGACAACAACACCGAATATTTCTAATTCATCAGCAGAAACATCAATTGACTTGTAGGTGGGGTTCATAGGTTGTAAACGTAGGACGGGATGTGTGCATAACCAAAAAGACCGGAGGCTAATATGACTTACATGGAATATGAAACATTATTTGCATCCGTATCCAGGAAGAATGAAGCTCGTATAATGTTGGCCATGTTACTGGATGGGTTCGATACAGATAATTGCACTGTCGCATTAGAAGATATTGTGGATATTGATGCTATCCACGGGTACTGCGGTTTCTTCAGCACCACAATTAAACGGCCAGGTACAAGTCGGTTTTCCTTCGATGCTGAATATATTGATAGATTGTTTATTTTTTATCTCATTAATTTCGTCTTGATGAGTTTAGCAACGATTAACTTCGCGCTATAACGGTATTTTTATCTTAATTTCGTTCTTAATTTCTGAACTAAACGAGCTTTTAAAAAAGCTAGATAGCAATGCTCTCAGCGCTTGCTATCGCTGCGCTGTTTTATATACCACCCGGTGACAAGCACCGGGCAATCAACAACAGAATGTTCACCCCAGGCGCTAAAGCGCCAGCGCGCAGTACAGTTCGCCGCTTCCAGCCGCGACCGCTCCGCTACTCACTGCGTTTTACAAAGTGAACAATCACCACATCAGATAACCCTTTACATCGCTTTTTCCAGCAGGATGGAGGGGGGATCGACGATCCTTTCAGATCCGGCTGGTCTCGCGGATGAACACCGGATCCTTTAAACACGTCCGTTGCACCGCTTCTATGCTGCTAACGCAGCATGATAAAATGTACAGGGCGCTCACGGTTTGTTACGCTGGCGATGATTTTAATGCTACCCGGACTCTCCTATGACTGAACCCCGAAAAACACTGACATTAAAAAGAAAACCCGCCAAGTTAATGAGTCACGAAGACGCAATAACATTGTTAACCACCTGGTGGCCGGCCCTGTTTTCTGAAACGTCTGTAAAACCGTTGAAAGTCGGGATACGCGATGATTTACGGGCTGACAGAAAGGCGCGTGATCTTATTTTCTTTGATAAAAAAATTCGGCGGGCGCTAAAAACTTATACCCGAACACCACAATACCTGGCGGTATTGATTACGGGAGCGCCCCGCTATGATATTCAGGGTTATCCGGTTGGGATAGTTTCTGATGAAGACGCCTCTCATGCAAAGGAACGACTGACTCAAATTCAGCGTGAATGAAACACGGTAAACCGGATGGCGCGGAAATTCTGTGATATCAATCATTACATTTTACTCCTCACAAAAGCATGATATTTTCAGGACAGAAAAGATGATTAATTTAACTGCAGAACAACACCAGTTGGCAAAAATAGTCCACGACTATGCCTGTCGGTTTCCTCTGACAGAGCACGGTGATGCTCTGCTATTACAGGGCTGCTATGACTATATGAACGCGTTTAAACTGGTGATGGACAGCACATCAAAAGTCCAGATGGACTACATCTGTCTGCAATATCCCGGATATTTGCGCTTTGCAAAATGGATGGAGCGACTGGCGCAGGGGATTGCTGATGGCGTTATTGAGGTTCCTAAAGAGCACTAAAGAATAACATGCCGGAAATTTCGGCGGTTCCGGCGTAGAACCCCGTTTAGTGTTTTTTTCAATAGCGTCCATTAGCTAAACTCAACAGTTGTGACATGTTTTAATCTTGTCACACATAATATACCCCTGTCAATTAAGCTGTGCGTAACTCATTTTTGTGAGGGCAATTTGTCACAGATTTAAGGGCAAATTGTCACGGAAAAAATAGGATTTAAGGGCAAATTGTCACAGCCTGAGGGCAAATTGTCACAGCTTCAGGGCAGTTTGTCACAGTGACCCATCTGAGAGCCTTTATTGATGCGGGTTTTGAGCACTTCTAAAAAGGTTTAAAAAAGATCTTAAAAAGATCATTAAAAACTTATTAAAAATACCCTGTAAATAACGTGCATAACTCAATTTCACGATTTTACTGCAATAAGGATGTCGCTATTTCATAGCTCCACTACACCTTAAACTGCATATAAAACCCTTTAGCACGCACCCTACGGCAAGCCACCGGGCAAGTTGACTCCTGTAAATTGCAAACGTAAGAACTGAAGCAAAGCTTCAGATTCTAACGCTCCGGAAATCACGCCCTCTACGTCGCTACGCGCCATAGAGCACGCTCACCGGAGTTAATTTGCAAACAAACAAAATACATTTACAACAGTCCGTATATTTCATGCAGGGAAGAAGATGGATCGTGGATCTTAATAGATCTTGTAAGGCCCGCTGACTAACCTTCTGTGGATCAAACAGAACTGAGCTGACGCTTCTATTAAAACACAACTAAAATCATGTTGGATATTTACAAATGTTTATGAATTTTCAATTATATAATTTATAAACTTTACTAAAGGACTGTAATATGAAAATTCCAACTAACTTAAAACATAAGCCAATTCTTGAAGTTCCTAATTACGACGATATTGATGGGCCGTATATTGGTGACACTGATGCTATGGGGCTTTCGATAGGTATTGCTCAATGGAATACCGCTGGATGGACTGATCTATCAGCTAAAGTATGGCGAAACTCAGGAGATAAATGGTCACGCCAATCAGAGGAACTGCCGCTTCATAGGGTTCTTGATCTTGCATCCTTGGTTTGCATTGCGATGCAATATTGCCGTGATGGTAATAATCTTTCGTCTCCAGATGGTTTCCCTGTACAAAGATCAGGTGATAATCCAGAGCTAAAGCGTCATCTGGAACTAATGAAAAAAGAAATAGATGATAATAAAATTCACTTGGATAAAAGTTTAGAGCGTTTGGCTTTGGAATTTAAAAAGCTTGGTTATTAAAAATACATAAAAGGAATTATCTATGCTTTTATTAATAATATTGTTTGTAACGATGTTTGTTTTTACTATTACTGGATATTTTATCTGTAAGGATACTAAACCCCTTAAGATATTTTTTATTATTTTAAATATATTAAATGTTGTAGTGGTTATTTATGTTTATAAACTTCTTTCGCCATATGTATCAACGCTGAGCTGGTAGGTATATATAATACATTTACATTAAATAACTAATTGATCTATAAGGGTAAAATGAGTTTAATTAATCATATTGACTATGCAGGGGTCATGCCTGATGGTCGAAAAAGTGAAGGTTTATATACAAAATCTCTTGATTTTGGTTGCTCATTCTATTGTATTTCTGATGACAACCGATTATTAGTTGAAAATGATGATGGCACATATACTGATATTAATTACGATGGAGTTTTAGATGTTTATATTGATGATAGTGAATGTCATCAATATTTAATGACCTTTAATAAAGGGGTTCTAATTTCAATTAAGTAATTTAAATATTTGAATTTATTGTATTAGTTCTGATAATCTTGTCACATAAAAAATATTGATTTATAAGGAAATTAAATGATAAAAGTTATTGTCGATTTAAGTGAAGCTACTAAAGAAGAGATGGAAAGCTATTTATCTTCTGATTTACGAAATGCTTTAATGTCTCGTACTCCAATTCCAACACCAGGTAATTGGAATGGTCTGACCGAATTTCTGACTATTCAGACAATAAATCCATCTATTGATTGTCAAACTGGTAAGTACATAACAGTTAATGATGTGACACATCAATAAGGGGCCTCGTTTGGGAAACGGAAAATATTGTACGTTTAGCTCATTATTTAACCATGTCAACCAGTAATGAGTTGATTTAGTGCCACTGGCTATCGATTTTAATTTATAGCCTTAATCGTATCGCATTTAGGTTATCCGATTAGACAAAATCCACGGAAAACGGCGTATAGCGCTGGAGTGCATCCTGCTGTCATAGGTATCCTGTTCAAAAAACAGGCTTACAGTAGAATAATTCTCTATATCTATACTAACCCCATATATAAGAGGTGAAAAACAAAGTAAATGCGATTATATTAATGTAAGAATAAATCTTACATTAAATTGAGGTTATTATGGCACGTACAATGACAGTTGATATTGGCGATGAACTACGTGAATTTATTGATTCACTAGTAAAATCAGGCGATTATCGGACTCAGAGCGAAGTGATGCGAGATGCACTCCGCTTATTGCGTGAGAAACAAGCTGCATCACAGATTCAGGCTTTACGTGATCTATTAGCGGAAGGTATCAGTAGTGGTGAACCAGTCAGATGGAATAAGGATGCATTTTTGCTAAAAGTTCGTAACAGAGGCTCTCATGAAGGGAATTGAGTTGACTCCAAAAGCAGAAGAAGACCTGGTAATAATATGGGAATATAGTTATCTGCATTTCGGGATTGATAAAGCTGATGAATATATCGATCGGATCTCCGTAGCTTTTGATATATTGAGCGCTCATCAAGTTGGAACGCTTCGACCGGAACTTGGGGAAGATATTTTTGCATTGCCGATTGAGCAGCATGTTGTTTTCTTTATATCTACAGCAACGACGTTTTGTACATATAGATTTAATTTTACTTCAGTAACAGCAGCAATAGAACTATATGAATGTTGTATGTCAGACATAAAATCACCTATTCTTATGCGTTAATAACATGTCCAAATAAATATTTAGTGAAGGCATCTATCCAGGGAGACTCTTCTGGCCATCTTGGGGGATCAGTTAACAATAATCCCAATGTTTGCATACCAGTATGCTGAAAAGCCTTTCGTTCCGTATAATCCTCGTTATCATATCCCATTGTTTCAATAACAAAATTCTTGTTGTTGAATTGGCCTGGTATATCTACAGATAAAAGAAAATCTGGGAGAACGTAGATTATTTCTTCTTTCACATTAACTTCTATATCAAAAAGAGGTTTGGTAATCGTGAAGGTATAATTCCGTTCTTTTAGCCACTGTGCCGTCTTTGTTATTGATTGAATAGTTTGTCTTTCTAACTCACTATCCACCGGTACAGGATAGATAGAATTATAAAAGGCATGTGCATATGCTTCCCTGCAAACAACCTCACCTGCCGCATCTCGTTGATACATTAGAATCACCCAATATGGAGGTCGATTACCTTCCGTTTCACCATTTATTCTGACTCTTCTTTCGGGTCGAATTATAACGTCACCATAGCGGCCAATGAATGTGACTTCTTCTTGAGTAACATTCTCTGTCATTAAGATTTGATAAAAGGTTTTAGCTCTTCCTGATGGCCAAGGTCTCCGATCAGTTTCCAGATCATGCATTCTTGCTTCGAGTCGATTACCTTGAATCCAGGGATCAAAAAATATTATTTCATTTAGATGACGTCCATGAATAAACTGTTCTTGCTCTGTTACAGCCCTGATAGAATTTAATCCGTCAGTTTTTGTTCTGTGTGGAGTTGGAAATTCGAATTTAATTTGATTTAGTTCTGCAGAATCTAATAACGAAAGCAATAATCGAGCTAATGCTGGTAGACGTTTACGACGAATTTTATCTTTTATTTCATTATCAATAGTAGCGGTTGCTGTAATTCTAGCATTTTGATTATCGCGAGGCAGAAAGGAACGGAAATCTAATTTTTTGGTTCCAGAGTGCTTCCTTAAGGTATCTGTGTCGGTGTATCCATTATCATTCTTAGATCTATGTAGTGGGCAGTACTTAGCGTGTTCGCCTCTAAAGTTAACTAGGGTAATATTTCCTTCAGTGATTCTGGTTGTGTTTAAGGGTTGGTTTTCTGGGCCGTTACAATCACATGTTCGCCACGAGGTGCTTTTTTCCTTATAAGTTTCAATTTACCTCTCCCTTGTGATTTGCATTTAACTGTTCCGGTTTCGTTTTAATCTAAAATATGTAGCTCTTGATATTTTAGTTTTGCTTATCACTGTCTGTAATGGCTCACCTTGTTGAATCAAGGTGATAGCCAGAGAAGTGCTTGGATGTTGTTTTCTGCCAAATTTTACACCGGATGCCATAGCGGCTACCCTTCCCTCATTTGTGCGCTCAAGTATTCTCTCTCGTTCCGCCTCAGCAACTGCAGCAAGTATCTGAATAACCATTTTACCCATCGTTCCTTCAGTGCTAAGGCCGTTTTCAAGGAACCGAATGGCAATACCCTTCTTATAGCAAGCATCTACTATATGGATCATATCAGCAGTATTCCGCCCCATACGGTCCATTTTTGTGCAGATAATCACATCATCCTTTTCCGCCCTGGCGAGTAATCGTTGTAAACCTTCACGCTCATCTGTAGCCCCGGTCATCATATCTGTAAAAATACGATCTTCACGGACACCGGCATTTCTTAGTTCTTCGATCTGCAGTGTTAGCTTCTGATGACTTGTGGATACCCTGGCATATCCTAAAAGTGCCATTTTAGTCTCATAAATCGTTTTTGATACATGTGAGTATCATAATACACAATATGCGATTTATGATACTATTTTATTAAGGTTAATTTGATTGTATCAAATATCATAATATATGATACTTTTAAATTTAACCCATTGATATTCAATATTGGTGCCTCTTTTTTCATATTCGGCCCCCCTTAAAGAACCTAATCGATGGATTTATAAAAATTTAATCAATAGAATAAATTTATCTTTCCCACTATTAATTATGGCTTCCTATGACAAATAGCGTTCAATCAGTTGGTGAAGTAATGCCAAATCATGAGTGTTTTCACTGGAATACTCTATTTTGTGGTGATAAGGCCCGCGCATCTTTTAATGCATGTGTGGGAGATAACGGTGCCCCAGATATTTATAGCTACGCTGACGGCTATGCTGACAGTGTCATGTTGCTTATTGAAGATTTAAAAAATAATCGT
Organism: Limnobaculum allomyrinae; assembly: GCF_016649425.1. Taxonomy (GTDB): domain Bacteria; phylum Pseudomonadota; class Gammaproteobacteria; order Enterobacterales; family Enterobacteriaceae; genus Limnobaculum; species Limnobaculum allomyrinae. The sequence continues at coordinate 47,556 of NZ_JADRCR010000012.1, read as the reverse complement.
GGTACTCTGGATACTTTAATTTATCCCATATGTTTCAACCTTAGACATTCTGTTGAACTTACTATAAAGGGACAGATTAATGATTTAGCTCATCTGGCTAGGGTACGTAAACAACCGTTAGAAAAAGCCCCTCAGTTTGGGAAAATTCTCAATCAGCATGATATTCAAAACTTATGGGATTTTTTTGTACAGAATGCTCATGATATTGACCGGCGATATTCAGAGTCTATTACCTCACTAACTCCATATATTAAATGTATTACAGAAATAGATCCCACCGGTCAAACTTTTCGATACAGCTACAATACCGAATCTATAAAGCATCTTACTAACACCAGTATTATTAATGTTCTGGTATTGCAGGAGCAGTTCATGCTTATTCGAAATGAGCTTGAAAGACTACAGTCCATTACTGCGATGATGATAAGTGAATACAGTACGGGAACATTTACTCCTCATCTAAGTAGAAACGATCTTGTTATTATCGCAAACCAATTACCTGCGCGAGACGTATGGGGTGATAAAAATTTTAAGAATATTAAAGAAAGATTAAAAATTGAATATGATATAGGCAGTAAAGAACTAAGCCAGGCATTAAAATTGATTCAAGAAACGCGTGATATGGGAAAAGTGATTGGTATTTGTTTTGCTATTCCTGGACTGTCAATAGAAGAGCTCGTTCACTTGAGTGATATATGGAAATCAGCTTGGGATATTCGAGTTCTTGAAAATAAGCTTCGAAGTTACATTAACACGCCTGAGTCTCAACCGCCAAAAGCTGAAAATATGATGAATTTATTACTGCGTGAACGAAAAGCTAAGAAGAATACAGATTATGCTAAAGATTTATTTGTTCAATGGATAACTCCTACCAGATTGGCGGGACTCTTTACTTTATTAGATAGTAATTATGCTTTTAGCGAAGACTACGACAGCCAATATTCAAAGTACCTGAATGATTTCAAGGGAATGTCACTTAATTTAATCAATTTTGAAATTCGTGATTGTTGGTTGCGCCGTGTAGGAACGGCCAACTTTCCTGCTTTAATAGTAAATAAACTGAAGTCATCGGGATTTGCTGAGGAATCTTCCTTTATGGCCGAAACTCTCTTCTCTTGAGCCAAAGTTTTTAAGCACTCGGCTTTACCCTTAACGCTCCGAACCAACAAAAAACCGCCCTTTCGGACGGTTATAAATCTTTCGATTTTACCAGCTCCCGTTTCCGCTTACTGGTTCTAGTCCCATCAAAGGAACCAGTTGATAAATTGTAATACAGCTACAATTAAGGTCAATAAAGCAATAATAAACTCTATCATTCCTCCGCTCCTACATCTCTGTGGCGCGTGAGTTACTAAGCTGTCCCCTTTCCTCTAATCCGCCCATCCAGTTAAGCTATTCACCTTTACTAAAGAAGAATTTCACCACGCTGCCGTTAAGGTTCTTGGGGGCTAACCCAACAAAGGGCTAAAATGTATTCACAAAAGAAAAAATACACTCAGCTAAACGGTTTCACATGGTTTTATTTCTCTAGCCATTTGATTATAAACGAATGTTATATTCAATTGAAAGTATATTTGATTAGTAAAGCTGATTAACCTATAATCACTTTGCTAAAGAAGAATTTCACCACATGCATACTAACAGCCCTCGCTAAGCTAGTTAGTTGCAGAAAAAAAGCCCCTACTGGGGCTTTTTGCTTTTAGAGGGAAGCTGTTTCGGTCCTTGCTAAAAGTGGAATTAAGCTATTATCATCTAACTCTTTGTCACCGTTCTCTTCCCTTCGGTTTTACCTTTAGTCACCTGAATCTATCCACAGCCCTGTGGATAAAACCAAGATTACTATACAGGGTGGTTATTGCCGTTGGTCGTCATATTATATGTAATGTATCTCGCTCGATATTGGTACCTTATCCGCTCAATTTTTTTCTCGGTTTTATCCCGTTTATTGGAGAAATACCTAAATTTTTATTTTAAATACCGAACCTATTTTGTATTTAATGTGTTAGCTATTCCTGAATATAAAATCTACCTGGACATTGGTCATAAATAACCTCATCCTGATACTGCTTTCCTGTGATAATCTCGCTTAATGTTTATACGTATTATTTAAGGATTAATATGGGTGTCTCAAAGCCATTGACCATAGCTGGGCGTCATTTTTCTACTACTACCGCCGCTAAGAAGTATTTTATGGATAAGCGTACTGAGGTTAAATCTTCTGGTCCAACTACAGAGGGAGAGTTGTTTTCTGAACTATATGAACTCTATACTCGTTACTGCGACCTTTCCCCTGGATGGGGGCTTAACGGTAGGGAGATAATAGCTTTCAGTGTCGATTATGAACTTCGTAAAAATAGAGATTATGCTCAACACCTTTGCTTCAGGGTTCATTTTTCGAATAAGGAGATACGTCCTTTCTCTATTCCTAATGCTTTAACTACCCTGGCAAATGCTTCTGTTTAATTTCTTTAATCACCTATATAAACAAGCCGCCATTAGGCGGCTATGTTATTATTATTCATATTTATGAAACCATAATTCATAATTCATAATTCATAATTATGAATTAATCAATGCAGTTTGTTTTTATCAAATTGCAATCGAACACCTGGTTTAGTGCCGGTTTTTACCCTTTCTTTCTCAATCTGGAGCATATCTTCTTTCAATGCCTCTCTGAGTCCTGTTAGCTCATCTACTGGTGAAGTTGTATTATCTAATTTATTAACCAGTTCCTTGGGGCAAAACGAGCAGACCCCTACCCCTTTCACTCTGTCAACTTTTCGCCAGGAACATACATCCCTGTATTCATCTACACAAGCATTGTTATCTGTACAACCACATCCAATACACACAGCTACATTTTTCATATAATCCCCTTCCCTTTTCATACTTCATAAATATGATTTATGAAATGTGAATGTTATTGGTTTTACTTTCATTTTTCTCTTTGCCATCAAATGAAAGATTTCAGAATAATATGAAATATGATTTCATAAGTATGAATTATGAAATCATGTATATTATTTTTTAATGGGTTTGTTTTTTATGTTGCAGTAAATAAATGGTAATCAGTATTAATGCAGCACCGGCATAAAATAGTAAGAAAATCCCAAAGTTGATAACGTCCGAGAAATAAACATATACGGGTAATAAAGTCATTATCAATATTGCCACTATAAAAACCAACATAAGTAGTGGGTCAAATCTTTGTTTCATAATTACCTCACCATATGAAGTGTGAAGTATGAATTAATATTTATGATTTCATACTTCTAAGGTACATATTGAACGCCTCTCTGGCGATAGCGCTTACTGTTCTTGGTCCTGTGCCGTTGCGTTTGTTATCTCTGGCTAGGTCTTCTATTTCAATAAGCATAGAGTCCGGGAGGGAGATTGTTGTGCGTGAAACAGTTTCAGCTGCGGCCACTGGAGCGGGTTTACTTTCAGGTATGTCTCTACGAATTTCTGCGCCATAGGGTTTATCTGCCAAACGGTTAGCTAATGCTTCAGCTGCTTCTGGCGTGACAGTGTGACGATTCACTGGAGCCTGTTGGCTAGGTTTCTTTAAGGCCATTAGAACACCTCATCAAGTAACGCTAAAATTTCTTCTTTAGCTTTTTCATTTTCAGTTTCTAGTACAGACATTCCTTGTGACATGACATCACGGTAAACCTTTCTATAACAACCAACTGCATCAAGCGGTGTAAGCCCCTCAAACTCCCTTACATACTCCAGAAACTCATTACGTTCAGTACCACGTAATAAAGGATTTGTTGTTGCCATAGTTTGGTAGAGATAAACCTTCAGGTCAGGGTTTAAGTCGCGCATAGCGATAACTTGCTGCTGCAGTTCAACAATAGTATCCAAATCCAGCTGCGAGCACTGGTGAGGTGCAATAATATTGTGTGCCACGGTACCGCCAGTTATTAGCTCGCGACTGTTACGTCCTGCTACATCTACTATAACGTGGCCAAATTTCTCATCCAGACTGCGTAATGTCTGAGCTATATTGTCACGTTTTTCAATGAGCGTAATCTGTGGCAACAATCCAGCTTGCTCGCGTTCTGCATACCAACGAGATGCGGAACGCTGTGCGTCCGCATCCACAAGGCAAACATCAGCCCCTCTCAGTGCTAATCCGATAGCAATGTTTATTGCAGTCGTCGTTTTTGATGCTCCACCCTTATTTGACCCAATAACAGAAATCATATTTCATCCTTCATACATGTGAATTCATAAGTATGAAATCATACTTATAACTTATGTATTAATATTCCATAGGTTAACGTGTAAAGCAACAATAATATGAATTGTGAAATAAGAAATATTACTTCATAAGTATGAATTCATACTTATGAAGTAATAAAAGAGATCAGGATAGAAATGCCTGAGGTATATCATTCCAGTTTGTTGTATAGGAAGGGGAAAGCATGTCGCGTTTCATTTTCCAGCTCTTTGCTATTCCTTGTCCGCCAAACCAAATTTTACCCAGGCCTGTGGAATTAATACTATCGATTACCTGCATAAGGGGTTCACTGTTCAGGTGAGGCGGTGATGTATCAAATAAATCTAACTGCCCAGGCGACTGCAAAAGTCATTCAAAATTATCCCCGCTTTCTGGTACCGGTGGCCATCACGCCAGATTTGCTTCAATCCGCGCATTGCCGCTGCAATAATTGCGCGGGTATCGTTCGTGGCTAACATCAATACCTGATTTGCGTTATTGCTGTAATAAGCATCATTCGAAAATGGGCTGCTACGTATAAAGACACTGATATGACGGCAATATTGATGTTCTTGTCGCAATTTTTCTGCCGCCCGCTCCGCGTACTGGCAGATGGCCTGCTTCATATCCTGAATGCGCGTTATCTTCTCACCAAAGCTGCGGCTACAGATGATTTGTTGTTTGGAGGAGGGCATATCGATAGATATACATGGCATGCCATTAAGCTCACGTACCGTCCTTTCTGTGACGATACCGAACATCTTATTAATGTACTGCATGTTTGCATCAGCAAGCTGAAGTGCGGTGTTTATTCCTAATGATTTCAACTTTACACTGAGTTTACGACCAATACCCCATATATCTTCAACATCAGTCAGAGCCATTAATTTACGCTGTCGTTCACGTACGTTGAGAACGACAACGCCATTGGTAGCTGTCCATTTCTTTGCTGCATGATTAGCTAGCTTTGAAAGTGTATAGGTTGGGCCTATTCCTATCCCACACGTCAGTCCTGTCATTTGTTTTACAGTTGCCCTGACGCGATGACCGTACTGATGCAAATCTTCACAGGCATCAATGCCAGATATATGCAGAAAAGCTTCGTCGATACTGTAGATATCAATTTTTGGCGCAAGACTTTCAAGGGTGGCCATAACCCTGGCACTCATATCGCCGTATAGTGCGTAATTAGAACTAAAAGAAGTGACATTGTAACGGTTGATAATGGCTTTCAACTGAAAATAAGGGGTGCCTCGTTTGATGTTGAGCGCTTTTGCCGGTTTATTCATTGCAACTACGGCGCCATCATTATTACTGAGAACAATAATGGGCTTGTTTTTCAAATCCGGCCTGAAGATTTCCTGGCACGACGCATACATTGAATTCACATCAGCAAGTAAATACATGATTAATTACCTAAGTGTGTGTACGGCATGGACAACAACACCAAAAATTTCAAGTTCATCAGCATTAATATAGATAGTGCCATAAGCGGGATTCATGGGTTGCAGGCACAGGACAGGATGTATACATAACCGTTTAACTGTAAATTCACCCTCTACGGCCGCTATAACGATATCTCCGTGATTGGGAGTTAAAGCTTTGTCAACAATGAGTAGATCGCCTGACATGATCACTGCTTCTATCATTGATTCCCCGGATGCTCGCAGGAAATAAGTAGAAGAAGGATGCTGAATACAGAAATCGTTTAGATCCAGACTTTGCTCAATGTAGTCTTGTGCCGGTGATGGGAAACCTGCAGGACAGCTCTCCATAAACAACGGCAAGGAAACGGATGACTTAATCTTTGGTTTTAAAATTTCAGTTTTCATAATTTTATAATACTGTTTATATATACAGTTATTATTATGGTGAAACTCAGCTTGAACACAAGTTGGAAACACTTATGAATTGATAGTCCTCTGTTTTAGCTATGAAAATAATTTACTTATTGCCCTGGTTCGTCATAGTGACAGAATGCAAAGAGTAAGATTGTGGGTACCTTCGGCTCACCGGCTGCGCCAGCTCGTCGCCTGCACTTCAGCTGGTCCGCGCCAGCGCAGTCCAGCTTACGCAGAGCCGCGCCCTGGGCGTGTCTCTGTCCTGTCGGATAGCAACCGATGCTTGAAGGTCAACGGAAGGCGCTTGCTATGGCCATTCTGGCCATGCCGCTTTCACTGACCTGCAGGAACTGCAGGTCGTTAATGGCGCCACGCCGTTCCGTCGTGTCGGGTGTGTTCATCTTCATCTGGACTCCTTGGACCCTCTCTCAATGAGTTTTCGCGGGGCTTGTCGTAGCACCATCCCCCGACTGCCTACAAGGGTAAATGAACTCCGTCAAAAACTTTCCGGGCTATGCCCAAAAACTTTTTGCCTCCGCCCTTGCAGGCAGTCGTGTGCTGTTGCTCCTTGGCCCTCGCCGCGAAGAACTCACCGAGAGATGGATTAACCACTAACCAGGAGCACTAAAATGAACACACAAAACGTCAACACCGCCGCTTCAGAATCTTCCGAAAGATGGGGTGCGAAAACTAACATTCTTATTCAACTGACAGAGTATGAAGGTGAGCTGATGGTGATGGTTGCAAACAATCGCCTAAACCATTGTGAAAGTGTTTTTGTAACACCAGAGCAAGAAAGGGCAATTGATATTGCTGAAAATATCAGTGACTTGATTGCAAGTGGTCAGGTCACTACAGCGGCACAATTTCAGGTCATAAATGACATGTACCAGTATGGAAAAGTCATGTATCACGCAGCCTGGAAAATGTGGTTAATCGACCGTTTTTCTTCTGATGTTGGCATCAATGAAGCGGAATAGGTGTTCTTTTTTTAATTCGAAGCAACCCTGAAATAAGGAATGAATATGTCAAACGTCAATATATTTACTCAGGCTCAAAACTTGATCAATTTCTATAAACCAACACTTAAACCAGATGTCGTTGTAGCTGTTGAGTCAATCGATCGCTATGGAAGCGAACATTTTGAAATCCGTGAAAATGGTCGATTGATATGGAGAGCATGGGCGTATGAAAAAAGCTTTTTGTTTGATTTAGAAACGAACCTGAAGCAACAACAAATAGCCGAACTTGCGTGTATTCCATTAACCACCGATCAAGCTATGGATCTGTACAACTATGTTGTGAGTAATGGGAAAGGTACCGGCAGTTGTGCGGCTCCGGAAGTTCCAAAAAATGCTGAAGAGATAAATATCCTGACTGATGGAATGGACGTGTATACCGTCTGGATTATCGATGGTTGGCCAACAATCGCTTCTGAAGAACTGAGTATGTGCAGTTGGTCAATTTAAGCAGAGTGGAAAAGACAGGCTGGTACCTGTCTTTTCCTGTTTAGGCTGGAAATGGCAACCCTATTGCAGAACCAGCTTTACCCATCAATAACCTGAAACGGAGCGCAACATGATTATTGACCTCGATATCGTCGCCTTAGGTAAAGATATTGTCAAACATTATGACCTAAAACTACCTATAAAAATGCCCCTGCTGACAACAGTGCAATTTAGTGATCTGTTGGATGAGCTGGAAAAATTACGCACAGAAACACCTCCAACTGCAACAAGTAAAAACGCAGGGGATGTGCAATGTCATTAGAAACCTGTGAAGTCGGTACCCAGGAAGAAATAAATACGCCAGTTCGGCCTCAAAATAAGCATTATTTGATGGTCGATTACAAAAAGGCGTTCATTAAATTATTTCAGGAAACGGCACGCTATAAGCATCGTTATGAGTTATTTAGAGACTGGATAACAGTCTGTTCTATTGAGTTTGAAAATGTCGGGCATCGTATTAACGGTGATGCCGAACAGTTCCAGAAAAAGGAAGAGCAATATCAGTAATCTGATGGCAAAAATGAGCATAGGTGATTCGGTCGAGCAATTAAAAGATAAACCGTATATCTCATTATCTGAACCTGCATGTGGTGCAGGGGGAATGGTGATTGCCACTGCAAAGCATATGATTGAATCAGGGTTTAACCCCAACACTCAATTATTAGCAGTCTGCACCGATATCGACGTGGTAGCAGCAAGAATGTGTTACGTGCAGCTGTCAATGTTGGGAATTCCAGCTATCGTCAATATCGGGAATACGCTGTCTATGGCAATTAACACAACACTTTATACTCCATTCCTGTATGTGAATTACTGGCGGTTTAAGGACTTTTTCAACCCTCCGGATAATTTAAGTTACATAGAACGTGGCAATATTACCGATATATCAAATCACGGTAAGTACGTTGGCAGAATTATTGAGTTACAAGGACGTGGCCATTCATGCGGCAAGCATATTCATCAGAGCTTTAGCGATGCTGTACAAGCGTTAGTGGCGCGTAAAAAGAATCTAAACGCCTGATATGCAGCAGGGGTCTTGTGGCCCCTATATCATCTTTTAAATAATTCAAATAAATACATGGGATGACAGATAAAAAATGAAAATTCAGGTCATTAAAAAAACATTTGGTGTAATCAGTAAAAATAAACCTTATTGGATGAATCAAAGAACTTATGATTGCTATAAGCAGCATGTTGAATGGTTGAGAGCTAATAAGGCATCAAAAGCCGAATTAATGCGCCTTGAGCAATGGCTTAATGATGAATACACAAAATTAATGAATTATTAATTCAAATTTGAAAGCCAGGACTTAAGGGCTAAAAGCACTATAGCACCTGCGGTGCTATAGTGCTTTCTCTTCCGATCGTATGTCATGTCGTGTCCCGTTCCTTTGAGCATCAATTTATCAGTCTGCAAGTCCACTCTCTGATTTTTAATTACCTTAAAGATTAATAGCGTTTACTGCTGGGGCACCTTCGGCTCACCGGCTGCGCCAGCTCGTCGCCTGCACTTCAGCTGGTCCGCGCCAGCGCAGTCCAGCTTACGCAGAGCCGCGCCCTGGGCGTGTCTCTGTCCTGTCGGATAGCAACCGATGCTTGAAGGTCAACGGAAGGCGCTTGCTATGGCCATTCTGGCCATGCCGCTTTCACTGACCTGCAGGAACTGCAGGTCGTTAATGGCGCCACGCCGTTCCGTCGTGTCGGGTGTGTTCATCTTCATCTGGACTCCGTGGACCCTCTCTCAATGAGTTTTCGCGGGGGCTTGTCGTAGCACCATCCCCCGACTGCCTACAAGGGTAAATGAACTCCGTCAAAAACTTTCCGGGCTGTGCCCAAAAACTTTTTGCCTCCGCCCTTGCAGGCAGTCGTGTGCTGTTGCTCCTTGGCCCTCGCCGCGAAGAACTCACCGAGAGATGGATTAACCACTAACCAGGAGCACTAAGATGAACACACAAAACGTCAACACCGCCGCTTCAGAATCTTCCGAAAGATGGGTTGAAAAAAAAGCCCCTCGGTTTATCTCAACCCCATATGAAAAAGGTGTTTCATTAAGAGAAGATGTGTTTAAACGTCAGTTTTCGGTACGTGTAACAGGCAGTATGGAATATCTTGAAGAAGGTTTGAATGAACCATTTACTTGTACAACAACACTCAGTGTTTGCTATGCATCAACGATTAGTGATGCAGTTAGAAAAGTGACAAATATTCAGGCTAATAAAAGCTGGAACATTAAATATCAGGAAAATGGTCCGTTGGGATTCACTCCGCGCCACATTGAGATTCGCGATCATCAAAATCGTAAAGTCCTTTGTGGTACCGTAAATAGCCAGATTGAATGGATTGAAGCCGTTTCGACAGCCAAAGCAGTTTCAATTATTGAACAAAAGCAAGCAGAACTGCGCGAAGAAGCCAGAGATGAAAGAGCATATAACAATTTTAGCACAGCCAGACTATTGGAACGGCAAGCGACAGAAATCGGCATGGAAGTAGTTGACAAAATTTATCGCGATCATCCTGAAATACGACAAATACTGGATCGGCAAGTAGCTGACGAATTGTATAAAACTTATGGGCCGGAAATGGATATGCATAACGCAATCTATGAAGGATGTGAATCCTAATTCTTTAGCTATAAGCCTTGGCTCTGGTGTTGCTTGCCAGGGCTTAAGGGCTGAAAAGCACTATAGCACCTGCGGTGCTATGGTTCTTTCCTTTCCTATAACGCGTATTTTCGTGTCCCATACCATTGTTCATTATTGTATCCGCCTGCACCTTCATCCTCTGAATTTTAATTATCTTGAAGATTAATAGCATTTACTGCTGGGGCACCTTCGGCTCACTGGCCGTGCCAGCTCGTCGCCTGCACTTCAGTTGGTCCGCGCCAGCGCAAACCAACTTCCGCAGAGCCTCGCCTCTGGCGCGTCTCTGTCCTGTCGGATAGCAACCGATGCTTGAAGGTCAACGGCAGGCGCTTGCTATGGCCATTCTGGCCATGCCGCTTTCACTGACCTGCAGGAACTGCAGGTCGTTAATGGCGACACGCCGTTCCGTCGTGTCGGGTTGTGCCATATTCAGCTTTTGTTGGTTATCTGTTGCTGTAAGCCCTTTCGCCTGGGCTGGAACGTAGCCAAACCTCAGTTATCCAGCAAGGGTAACTAAACGTCCATAAATATTTATCCGGCCGCGATGCTTACCCGAATAAATATTTACTCCCGCCCTTGCTTCCTGCCTTCGGTCCGTCTTCGTTACGCCCATTGCGGCGAAAGAACTCACAGAAACAGATTATTAACCCAAGCAGGAGTAGAAATATGTCACAACAAAACGTCAAGACCGCGGCTCACGAATCTTCAGAAACAATTTTTTTAACAACAAAGAATGTGCCCTATCGTCATATTCGTGAAAATTTATATCAGCACATTGAAACTGGTATGACTTACACAGCTTCCTCTGATGGTCGTTTATTTGACCCTGTGGATTTAAAAGAAATAAGCTCAGATGGTTTATTAATTATGAAACCAATCAAAAATGAAAAAGGGTTAATTAAAATTGGCCAAGTTATCGAACATAAAAGATATGGTAAGGCCGTGGTATATGGTATTCATGGCGTACAAGGTTTAACTCCTGTTAAAGTTCTTGGTGGCGGTGTTGTTGTTACGGGTGGAAGTGCAAAGTTTGATATTATTTATTATGAAGGTACTCGATATCGTCATTTACCTGAAAGTATTTTGCTAGGTGGTTCAGATTGGTATGTTCGTGAAGATATTCTAGCCCAAGAAGAAATAGATAAATTATTAAAATTTTCCGATGAAAAGGAAGCAAAAGAAAAAGCAGATCAAGAAAAAGAAAAAATTGAGTTTAACAATGCTATTAGTGATTTTAAAGTTTCAGATAAATATAAACATTTGATACAAGGCAGCGATAAATATAGCGGAAAACTGGCAGCAAAAAATATAAGAATTGAACTGAAAAAACAATTCAATGGCGTTAAATTTTCGGTAAGAAAAAATCATTTTGGAAGTATTACCATATCATGGATAGATGGACCAAAAAAAGACGATGTTAATAATATTTGTTCGAAGTATAAAACAGGCCGATTTAATGCCTATGAAGATTATCATTATGATGATGTAAGCGCATTCAACGAAGTGTTTGGAAGTGCAAGTTATATTTCATTAACTAGAGAATATTCAGACGAATTTATAAATGAAGCGATCGGAATATTAGTTGATAAATATGAATATCAATTTGCAGGCAAGGAAAAACCTACAGTAGAAGATTATAGAACCGGGAGGCTTTATAATGTAGGGCAAGAATTCTGCACAAGAAGTCTACAGAACGAATTATCAGAAATATTATGGGAACTCTAAAATAAAACGAAAAGGGCAGGTTTACACCTGCCCTATAGAGGTGTACATGGAAACGCTAAAAACTATTATATGCAGTACAGGGCATTTCACGCTAAAGGATAATGAAATGCTAGAAGAACTAGCAAGAGATAATAATGATTCTGGTACGGGTAATTACATTTTAAGTTATAACTATGGTTATATGCTAAGATTATACGCCATCAGAAAGCCTGTGTTAGATTTAAAAAGTAATGGGATATCAAAAGAACTAAGAAAGTTTATTGTTGCCATGATGAAGTTTGAAGCGGTAGATATATTGATTTTTGATAGTGATGGAGATTTTATAGAAGGCTTTGAAACTTTTGATTGGTAAGCCGTTTAAAGTTTTACACCCATCGAGGGTATAAAACTTTATTTCCCCCGCCCACCCGAATGAAATAAATTTCATTCGTCCCGCCGCCCCCAGGGGCTCCCTAATTTAGAAAATCTTATCCACATCTACACAGTCGTCGTTTATTGCCTTGCGGCAATAAATCGCTCCCAAGATGTTTACCTCTTGTCGGAGATAAATTATCTTTGGCTTCTCCTCATGTGCATATGTGGATAAGAATTTTGGTGTTGTAATTTAATTCGAAGCAGATTTGTTACTTTTAATACTCTTGTAGATACCATAGACTTCTTTTGCATATTTGGTTCGGCGTTGTTGTTGTTTCGTATTTTTAGCAAAACCAGCATTATATGCACCAACGGCATCCCATCCTTTACCTAACCGTTTAAAGGAAAGTGCTAAGAAATATGCACCGGTATAGATATTCATACATCCGTCAGAATAGAGTTGATCTGCGGTAATTCCAAATTTAGATAAATGCTGTAAGTTCTGTGAGTGAATTTGCATATAGCCAATTGCATAACTTTCCCTGGACTGAATGTTCATCACATTCTGACGAAACGATGACTCCCGGAATGAAATTGCGCGTAATAAATCTGGATCTATTTGGTAATCACGACCCGCACGATCATAACAGTCCGATGCGTTGGAAAAAAAAGATATTAAAAATAAAGATAATAGAAATAATCTAATCATAAGAACATCCATTTTCAGATTGTTATACGGTCATCCTCGCATTTTTCAAAAAAAAAGACCAGACCGGGATTATAAAAATTCCAAAAGAAAAACCACCATTAATATGCCCACTTTTTAACTAATAAACATCACACACCACGCAAAATTGCATTTTGCATGATTATTATTTTAAATCAGTTAGTTATGTTTTAAATTTAATTTTTAATATCAATTATTGTTTTTATTGGAATCTTTTAAGACTCCAGTTGGAGTCTAAGTGTGTTTCTTATGGATTCTTTATGGATTCCGTTATTTAAAATCAAACAATTAGAATGAAAGGAGTCTAATGAGATTCTAGATTTGGAATCTGCCTGGAGTCTATTTTTTTATTGATTATATCACTCTTGGAGTCTAAGATGGATTCTAATTTATTGGTTAATAAAAGGACTGTTTTTTATGCCTAAAATACAAGTGTTTGTCACAAATGAAATGTATTCAAAGATTTTATCTCGAGTGGAAAGAAAATTGGAAGAGGGTGCAACTGAGCGAGATGCTAATAAATCAAGTGAGGCATCAAAATTAATTGAATTAGGTTTAAGAGTTCAAGAACTTCAAGAGTCAAGGAAAGAATCTGGTTTTAATCAAATGGAGTTTAATAAAGAAATATTAAGACAATTGAGTATTACTAATGCATCTGCTCAAAAAATATTAGCGATATCATCAAATAATGAAGAGATTAAAGGAATGTCTAAGTTTGAGTTTTCTCTTATGATGCAAGAAATAAAAAAATATACTGACGATATGGTAGGTCATTTCTTTGCAATAGAGGAAGGTGAAGAGTAATTTTTGATACAGCCCTATACGTTATTAAATTATAGGGCTTATTATTAAAATCTTAAATTTCATTTACTATAACAAATATAAAAATGGAATCAATTTGGCTTTTATCCTCTCTTGGAGGCATTGGGTAAACAGATACTGACCAACTACGCTTGCCATCTAATTGACAGATAAAATTATCAAAAAAGTACTCTTTCTCTATATATTCTTGTAGTTTATTGAAGTAAAAATTATTTTTCGCCCCCTCTTTTTTTAATTCTATTGATACATCTTTAAACATGTCATACTCTTTGAATATTAGACTTATGTTTAAATTATTCAATAGCTGATGTGTTTTCCTTAAGTCTAATCTAATATCCCCACTCAGTGGTGTTATTTTTGATGCGCCACCATTTATCCTACATAAGCGCTTTATATTTTCTGATACTGCACTTACTTGTTCTTCTATAAATATAGCGCTGTCATCAAAGAATACTCTGTCATTTATCACTTTTTGTGAGTTATGGGATTTTCTATAATTCCATAAGTATTGTTCACTCATGAATACTTGTATATTTTTACCTTTATATTCCAACATTTCCTCTTCTGTTACGTGGCCTGTAATGCATGAACTCAGAAGTAGGGTAGATATCATTAAAAATAATATTTTCATTGACCGGACCTTTTCATAATAAAGAAGTAACTATATCATTTATCATGATTATATATCACCCTGTTATATATAACAGGGTGATAATCTAGATGTGGATAATCTCAATTATTATCATGAAACCTTGCTATATCAGATATCCATAACCCAGTAACTCTCCCACCATGCTCTATAATTTCTCTCAATTCATTCACCATAGCATCAGATAATGGTTTTTCAACTAACATTGCTAATATCATTAATGGGACTTCATTTCTTGTATTAAGAATATTATTTATATCTTTACTGGATGAATGGTACTGATTCTCTTCTAAATACTCTTTAACGGTATCAATCAGTATCTGTGTATTCATGGTCAGAGTTTCCGTTAGAATTTTAATATATTCGTTATTATCGCCTTGGCGATAGCTGCTGCTTTATTTGGCACTGACAATTTCTTGAGCATATTGGCTATGTGATAATTTATCGTGCTCTCTGAAACGGAGAGCCGCACAGATATTTCTTTTGCTGTCAGACCCTCAGCTATCCAAAAAAGAATATCTTTTTCTCTGGTTGAACATGCATATTCGAGAGGATGAATATGCGTAGGTAATAGTTTGTCAGCCAGAAAATAGTGAGAAGTATGCGATAACCAAATAAGCGTTTTTGAATATTGATTGAAGAATTTTGTATCATGGTTATGGTCTGAGCTGGCAAATGTTAGCATTCCTATTCTCCCGTAAATGTCTTTTTGTGACTGGGAGATGCCATGACAAATTTTAAATGAACGAGCTTCTTCCCAGAACTCTGGCGACTTCTCGTATAGTTTTGGTGTCCACAATAACATTTGTGTTGAATTTAATCCATGTTGAACCGTCGGATCTACTTTGAAGTAATTTCTTTTAACATATATATCCGCCCAATCAATAGGGTAGTTATTCAGTACTTTTGGGGGTGTAGCGGAAATATTATTACTCTCCATAATGCCATAGGCGCAGTAGGTAAATCCCAGTTTTAAAACAATTAACTGAAGCGCCTCAAAATAATCTTTCTCTTTTTCTGAGTTTGTAAGCGTTTCATACAGTTCTATGGGTATGAATGTATCAGGCATGATTTTTATATCACCAAATCACATTGGTTAAATTTTAATCTAAAAAACTATTATTTCTACTAGTGGTAATGCAGAATATTCTGTGTAAAACTTAAATTATAATTTCAAATTAAGTAAATTATAAATCCAAATATACAATTCAATTTTATTGATAATAGATTATTTTTTAATTGAATAGTCGTTTAGTTAACTATTATCAATCTTTTGATACCAAAGCTTTCAATTGAAAAGAAAAATAATATTTATTAATGGATGGAAATAATATGGATATAAGTGTGGAATATCAAATATTAATCTTGTATTATTTAGGTGTTAGAAGAACACCGGTAAACGTGGTTGTCGCCACGTTTACCGGCTAACCACAACAACCTGATATGGAGGCTGCTATGGCTGCCCGTAATGATAATGATCCATCACTTGGATCTCAACCTATTTGTATAGATCAAATTCAACCTTTAGTTCAATTTTTATCCTGTAGTAATGAACCTTGGGGAATAAAAGATATTGAATCTAAGTTTATCTATGCTAACAATGCATTTCATGACCTTTTGGGATTACCAAAAAATTTTGCTATTACTGGACTAAAAGATAGTGATCTTCCTGCTCCTTACTCTGATTTTTATATGGAATATCAAAGCCATGAAGAGTCAGTTCTTAAAGATAAAAAGCTGATCAGTTCCTTTGAAATAAAACAATATAGGAAATATGGAGATATTGAACCCTATTTATTTGATAAATTTCCTTTATTAGACGAAGAAGGTAATTGTAACGGAATTGTTTTTCATGGGAGGAAATTTATATTTTTTTCAATAAAATCATTACTTTCAAATAAACTCCCTTATCGACTATCTTCAAATATACCTACAAGTAAATATACTCATAAAGAATGGATGATAATAATTCTTATGTTAAACGGATTTACTATCAAGTCTATGGTAAATTATTTGGTTATTTCTGATAGAACAATAAGAAAAAGAATTGAAAGAATTTATAAAAAGGCAAATGTTAATTGTTTGGATGAATTTATCACATATTGTGAAGATAATTCGTTTAATCAAATTATCCCTCAATATCTCTTAAAAGAGACTTTCAATATAGTAAATTAGTTTTATTTTCCAATGATTATCTGATTGTTTTTAAAGGATTAAATTTAATTTACGGGGTAATCTTTACCCCAGTTATTTTTGTGTGTGTCCTTGTATTTTATCTATATTTTCTGATTTGATATACCTCATCAAGTTTTCTTTGTTCAGGTGATGGTGATGAGTGACTACACGCCCAATAATAATCTTTATTCTCCGAATGATGTTTTAATCAACGTCGCGCTGGACGTTGGACTGCATGAAGCCTTAGAGAAGGCTGCGTTGACAACCTGGCGTTCAAAGCGCGTTGAGGCCAAGGTAAGACTGGAGGACAGTCTGTCCCGTCGGTTACATATTAACCCTGTAAAGAAACCAGCTAAACACACGATCACGGTGAAGACGCTCTCTATTTTTATTAAACCTGCCCTGAATAATTTATTGAACGAATCCGCCAGAGTATCGGGCCTGACTAAAAATGATGAGGCCGTCCGGCGCATTCAGGCACACCTCGAATATTACGATTTATTTATTAATCCTGATTTTTGTAAATTAAGGGAGTCTGTTTGAATAATTACAGTCATAACGTCTTCATTATGTAATTAACTTTCGGGCGTTATAGCGGTGGTTATTTTCACCGATACCGGTTTAATCGATTAGCCTAACTTAAAATCAATTCGTTTTATTTAAGGGAATTAAATTTATGCCTTTTATTAAAAAAGTGGCAGGGGTTTCTGTATCCAAAAAAAGTAACCGTCTGACCAGTCTGTTCAAGAATGCGACTAAAAAAGTCATGCAAGTTCTTCCTGCTGTGTTGATGGGCGCATTAGTGGCAACCCCTGTGTTAGCTGGCGGTACTGATTTACTGGCTCCTGGTGATGCCAACGTAGGGGCAACGCTGGGTTCCGATGCCACTATCTGGAAATGGGTATTGTTAGGTGAAGCAGCAACGGCTGCCGTTACCTATATCATCACTAAAAAGTTCAGCGCTCTGGGCGGCATCATCATCCTGTC
Source organism: Limnobaculum allomyrinae (assembly GCF_016649425.1). Classification (GTDB taxonomy): domain Bacteria; phylum Pseudomonadota; class Gammaproteobacteria; order Enterobacterales; family Enterobacteriaceae; genus Limnobaculum; species Limnobaculum allomyrinae. The sequence goes on along the minus strand of NZ_JADRCR010000012.1, from coordinate 29,901 downwards.
CGTCTTTATTAACGTTGCCCTGCTGATTGCAGGCTATTAATAGAGGTTATTGAAATGTCGGGAAACGATAACCAACGGGACGATTTCTACCCATATCGTTTCCCGAAAACCCTGACGGATCAGGAACGCTGGTTTGGTCTGCCATTAGAAGAAATTATTCCGGTTGTTTCCGTTGCTGGGTGGGGGCTCTGGATTAATAAACCGATATTCGGTTTTGTTATGGCATTCGTTCTCTGGCTACTCATCCGTAAAGTTAAAAAAGGGAAGGGGAGTATGTGGCTGTACAACCTGATGTACTGGTACCTGCCAACCCTGATTTTTAAATCTGTCTACAAACACATTCCCGACTCGTGTTTAAGACAATGGACTAAATAGGCAGGGATACAATGTTGCACTCCGCAAGGATCTCGACAGACCGGGTGATCACCTTTGGTTTTATTATTCTCGGTGTGTGGGCTTTTCTGGCTTTGGTAGCCATCATTATTATGGCTAAAACGATAGACAGCCTGCGAAACGACCAGCAAATCGTTGTGACACCCATGGCTTACAACGCCCCTTTTGCTATCTCAATGAATACCGCCAGTCCGGAATTAAAGCTCATGTGGGCAATGACATTCGCCGGCCTGCGCTTAAATGTGTCTCCCGGTAATGTGGATGCACAACATGAATTTCTTTTGCGCTACATCAAGCCGGGTTCACAACCGGAATTGTCTGTCACCCTGGCTGAAGAAGCGCGTCGGATAAAACAATCTGGCGTGACATCTGTTTTCCATCAAACGGGTTATTTCATTTATCCCAATAATCCCCGCATTGAAGTGACCGGCATTCTCTATACCTGGATTGGTAACAGCAAGCCAGAAAAAGAGACGAAACGATACATCCTTGAGCTGGAATACGCCAACGGTGTGACCTATCTGACCCGTTTTGTGGAGCCTGAAAATGAGAAGCAGTAAAACCGGATGTATTCTTTTTCTGTCAGTGGTGATGTCGGGTGCCATTCCAGCTGTTTTTGCAGCCAGCCCCCCAGCCTCGCTGAATTTCCCGGCTAACGGTCAGTTTCGGCTGGATATCAGCAACACCAATCCTAACCTCATTGTGGTTCCTGATGATCGCATTATTGCCATCAATAGCGCGGCTGGCATGTTAACGGATAAGCGTAATACCAAAGATGGTGCGCTGATATTTGCCACGACCACTGAGAAACCCTTCACATTGTTTATTGAGACGGAACGGGGTCAGGCATTCTCTGTTCATGCCTCACCTAAAGCGGTTGCCGGTAAGTCTTATCGACTGCAGGCGATGATGCCAGTCCATCGGGATACGGCTAAAAGCTGGGAGCAATCTCAGCCTTATGAGGCCTTGCTGGTTTCCCTGGGTAAATCTTTCCTGCAGGGGCGTGTGCCTGAAGGGTATACCTCTGTTCCTGTACTGAACCAATCCATTAAGGTGTCACGAGGATTATCCGCCTCTGCTCAAAAAAGCTGGGCGGGCGGAAATCTCAGCGTCACACGCTATCAGTTAATAAATAGTAGCTCAACATCCCTTCCTCTTCAGGAGAAAGCATTCTGGGTTCAGGGTATCCGTTCAATTATGTTTGCCTACCCGACCGATAAGCTGGCTGCGGGCGGCGCTATTGATATGTTTGTTATTCGCGATATTCAGGGAGCATGGTAATGGCCAATATCAATGCTCGTGTGAAGAAAAAACAAATGATGTATGCCATCGCTATTGTTGTCGGCCTGAGTGTGCTAATTGGCGGCGGATGGTACTGGACCAGCCAAATGTCGAAACCATCGAAAAAAGCGAAACCTGCCGAGCCGGCGCCGGATTTAACCGGGGTGGTGAACACTCAGTTTGATAACAAAGTTCAGCGTAATGTCATGATTGAAACGCAGGCAGCTATTGCTGAACAGCGTAAGGAAAATGCCCGACTGGCAAAGCGACTGGATGCGCTTGAAAAGAATGAACTGAGTAATACCGAAGCATTGATGGCACTGGAGGCGGAAAATCAACGCCTGAAAGAGCAACTGAATGTTCCTGCAGCTTCTCCTAATGCGCCGGAGGGTGAGCCAGGTCCGGGTGTTGGCATGCCTGATTTTATTGCGCCACCAACCAATTATTATCCGGGTAAAGGTGATGGCCGGCAGCCAGCGGTCAGTGTACCGGTTCCGGTTACGCCGCCAGCGGGTCAGCTGGAACGAACCTCGTTTGATTATTCCGATAATGCACAATCCCAGCCGCGCTATCCTTATATCCCTTCTGGTAGTTTTGCCCGTTCGTTAGTTATCGAAGGCGCAGATACAAACGCCTCTGTGACGGGTAATGAAAACACGGCACCCATGCAAGTGCGTTTAACGGGCAAGGTTCAGATGCCTAATGACAAAGTATTCGACCTTACTGGGTGCTTCATCAGTTTGTCTGCTTACGGGGATGTGTCCAGTGAACGAGCTATCGTCCGGACTCGTAAAATTAGCTGTGACTTCAGTAAAGGTCACAGTGATGCCCTGCACAGTAAACCTGAAAATATCATCGACCAGGACATTGCTGGCCATGTGAATTTTATGGGTAAAAACGGCATCAAAGGTGATGTGGTTATGCGTAATGGCAAAATTCTGGGCTGGGCGTTTGGTGCCGGATTTATTGATGGCATCGGCGAAGGAATGAAAAGTGTTGCCACGCCTGCTGTTGGTGTGGGGGCAACAGCCAGCGTGGGTGCCGGTGATGTTATGAAATCAGGTATTGGTGGTGGCAGCAGTAAGGCTGCCAGTACCTTAAGTGATTATTACATTAAGCGCGCTGAACAGTACCACCCGATTATTCCCATTGGTGCCGGTAATGAAGTGACTATCGTTTTTCAGGACGGTTTTCAGCTACAGAGTATCGCTGAGGCATCTAATAAGAATAACCGCAACAAATCAGTTTCACTCGCCAATATTCCGCCTAAAGACCAGATTCAAAGTCATGCCATCAATCAGGTCAATCAGATGCTGGCACCCACCGTCAGTCAGGGAGTTCAGCCATGATTAACTCATACGATCATCATATTACCGAAAACTATACCCCGCCGAAAATTGCGATATTTCGGATGACTTTATTTTGTCTTAAGCGTGCTTTTTTAGGGGGCGAATGCTGGCGAGCCTGGCTCCTGTTGCTGGGGCGTGGTGTTGTTGAGTCCGGTAAAGTTCTCCTTTTGTTGTCGTGCATTGTTGGACTGTTCCTGATTGTGCCTATTGTGTTGTTACCCGAGGAGTTTGTTTCTCATATCGTTGCTTCGCCGGAGTCTGCGATGGCGATGTATCAGCGTCAGCAGGAATTCTTTCTGCATGATAATCCAATAGGTTCTCTCTGTGTTGGGCCGATTCTGGCCGTAGTTAAAACGCTCTTCATTTATGCAGAACGGGCAGAGCAGATATTAATTTCTATGGCAAAACAGGTTTCAGTAACCAAAGGACGGTTTCATGAGTAAGCAACAGACCTCACTTTATCAATATACCAGGTTCTATCAGTATTTCGATGTTCAACGAAATACCGATGAATTGAAGAATTTAGATGTGGATGCAGTTATTTCCAATTGCTCAACTCGTATCGAATTGCTATCCGGGCAGAAAACAAATGAAGGAAGTAAATGTGATGAATAAATTGATAAGTAAATGCTTATGCCTGGCGTGGATTCTATTTTCTAGCTCACTGATGTTAAGTGAGTTCGGCTCAAGCATTGTTCGGTGGTATGTGGCTCATTCACCTTTATTTAGCTACACCCTTGCAATGAAATCAACCCAGCCTGAAATGTTTGCTGTCTTTCATCAACTGAACATCGTATTCCCGTTATTCATTGTGCTGAGTGTCAACATTCTTAGTGTTGCAATTATCAAAATTGGCAATAGCACGGTCATCAAACTTATCCATAAAGGGACTAATACATCATGCGGTTCATAAGCATATCTCTATTAACAACAGTATTACTACTTACTGGTTGCGCTGGCGTTAACAGTGAGTTTGAGTGCAATGCAACAACCTCTGATAGTTGTATGACAATGGAAGAGGCAAACCAAAAAGCAAAGTCCATGACCTATACCTCAAAAGCCGTTCCGGCTGCGGGCGTATCGCAAGGCCAGGTTAGCGCTCTACCGGAATTGGCTTTAACGAGTGACGCTGTTGTGCCGGAAACGCCGGCTCAACATACCAAAGCGACAAATCCATTTAATAAAGATGAACGTCTGGTATTTACACCCATTAATTTGGACTCGGAGCCTCAGGAATCGGAGGTTAAAGCGCTGTTTAAACATTCAGCAGGCGCAGCTTATGAAGTTGCAAAACAGGAAACCTACCCAATGCAACCGTTGGTTACGCTGGCATCCTGCACGGTGACGACTTGTCCCCAGGAAAAGAAAGTGACAGCCCATCGTTTAAATGAAGGTACTGCGCGTTTATGGGTGGCGCCCTATGTCGATGCTGATGATGTATTGCATCAACCCGGACATGTTCTGTTTGTGGTGAAGCCTTCTTCCTGGCAGCAAATACAGTCTGTTAATTAAGTTACTGGCGCAAAGGATAGTCTAATTATGAGTTTTATTGAGCAGCTTACTCAGGCAGCGAACCGGCTGGCTTCCGGACTGAAATTACCGGACGGTTCCGGTGAGGCGAATAAAATACTGGGTGAACTGGAATACCCTCAGTTCAGTCGGGTTTTGCCATATCGTGATTATGATAAAGAAACGGGCTTTTTTATTAATGCCTCCACCATCGGTTTTATGCTGGAAGCCCAGCCGTTAATTGGTGCGAATGAACATATCGTGCAGGTCCTGGAAAATTTGTTGCGCACCAAGCTGCCCCGTAAAACCCCCATATCTTTTCATCTGGTCTCCAGCAAAGTGGTGGGGCAGCAAATCGATGACGGAATGCGGGATTTCTCCTGGGCCGGTAAGCAGGCGGAACTGTTTAACAAAATCACCCGTGCTTATTACCAGAAAGCGGCCCAGTCTCAGTTTAACTCACCACTGGGTTTGCCGTTAACCCTGCGCGATTACCGGTTGTATATCTCATTTTGTGTTAAAGCCCGTAAGAGTAACAAAAAGGCCATCATGGAGCTGAATCATACCATGCAGGTTTTAAGGGCGTCCCTGGACGCGGCAAAGATAGCGACTGAGCCCGCTGATGATAAGGCCTTTTTGCGTATTGTCTCTGAAATGGTGAATCACCGTCCGGACTCGCTGTATCGTCCGGAAGTACGGGTGGATGAATACAACGAGCTGAATTACCAGTGTGTTGAGAATGGGTTTGACCTGCAGGTTCATCCTGAACACCTGTCACTGGGTTTACGTTCGCCGGGGAAAGTGTCACCGCGTGCCCGCGTCATGAACTTTATGCTGGAAAAGAATCCGGAAATGTTTGCTCTCTGGCAGGGCGGAGACAATATCTGCAACCTGCTCAGTAATGATTTGTCCATTTCCTGCCCGTTTGTTATCACCATGACGCTGATTGTGGAAGATCAGGCCAGTGCGCAGATGGAAGCCAACCGTAAATTCATGGATTTGGATAAGCGGGCGCGTACTTCCTACGCCAAATTCTTTCCAAAAACCGAAACTCAGGCAAAAGAATGGGGGCAGTTGCGTACCGGGTTAAGTAGTGGTCAGGAGGCACTGGCCAGCTATTACTTCAATATGACCGCATTTTGCGAAGATGATGATGAAGTCGCCCTGCGAACTGAACAACAGATTGTGAATACCTTCCGTAAAAATGGTCTGGAACTGTATTCACCTACCTATATGCAGATGCGTAATTATCTGGCCATGTTCCCGTTTATGGCAGGAGAAGGACTCTGGAATGAACTGAAGGTCAGTGGTGCCACCTGCAGGGCACGAACCGATAATGTTTCTAACCTGTTGCCACTGGTCGCCGATAACCGGTTGTGTTCGGGGGGGCTTCTGGTGCCGTCTTACCGTAATCAACTGGCCTTTCTGGATATCTTTGCGGATTACCTGGGTAATACCAACTACAACATGGCGGTTTGCGGTACCTCCGGTGCCGGTAAAACCGGCCTTATTCAGCCCACCATTCGTCAGGTGCTGGATTCTGGCGGTGATGCCTGGATTTTTGACATGGGTGATGGCTACAAATCCCTGTGTGAAAACATGGGTGGTGTATACCTTCACGGTGAGAACCTGAATTTCAATCCGTTTGCCAACGTCATTGATATCCAGACCAGTGCCGAACGTATTCGTGATCAACTCTCCGTTCTGGCCAGTCCTAACGGCAACTTAGATGAAGTTCATGAATCTCTGTTGTTGGAGGCGGTGGTCTGGGCCTGGGATACAAAAGGAAATAGTGCCCTCATCGATGATGTCGTTGAGTATCTGAAGGAAGCGAAAGAGCATGAAAATTATAAGCAGTCAGAGCGTATTACTGGCCGTATGGATGAAATTATCATGCTGCTTCAGAAATACACAACAAAAGGCGTTTACGGAAAATACTTCAACAGCACAGAACCGTCATTAAGCGATGATAAAAAGATGGTGGTGCTGGAATTAGGTGGGTTGAAGAGTCGACCGGATTTACTGGTGGCTGTGATGTTCTCACTGATTATCTATATTGAGAACCGGATGTATCAGAGTTCACGGGCACATAAGAAAATCTGTGTTATCGATGAAGGCTGGCAGCTGCTGAACTTCAAAAATGAAAAAGTGGGTAACTTTATTGAGACGGGTTACCGGACTGCTCGTCGTCACCGTGGGGCCTACATCACTATTACCCAGAATATTAAAGATTTCGATGCGCCTGATGCTTCTTCAGCAGCTAAAGCGGCGTGGGGTAACTCGTCCTACAAAATTATCCTCAAGCAGGACACAAAAGAGTTCAAAACCTATAACCAGACCCAGAAGGGGCAGTTCACCGATCTCGAAATCCAGATCATTAACAAATTTGGCAAGGCCAAAGACCAGTGGTTCAGCTCTTTTATGCTGAGTATCAATGATACCAACTCCTGGCATCGCCTGTTCGTTGATCCACTCAGCCGGGCGATGTTCTCATCGACCGGTGAAGATTTTGAGTTTATCCAGCAGCGCAGAGAGCAGGGCATGCATATTCATGATGCGGTCTATGAACTGGCATGGCGCAACTGGCCAAAAGAAATGGATGAGCTTGAAAGCTGGTCTGAAGCGGCTTAACAGGGAGGGGTAACATGAAGACATCAAAAGAAAAAACCATTAAACGCAGTCCCCGACGTCAACGCTGCCTGAAGGCATCGTTGGCAGCGATTGTCTTTATCTGCCTGCTGAATGCCGGCATTACGCTGTTGCTGGTTTTATGGCTGGCACCGGCGCATAAGAGCATTGTGACATTCGATATGAAAAGTACGGTTGACCAGTTTATGGAACAGGCGGCGAGTCGTTCATTAAGCGAAGAACAAAGTGCTGTGCTGTCCGCAAAATTTACGGATGCACTCAATACCAGTCTGATTCAGTACCAGGAAGAGAATCGCGCCCTGATTCTGGTGAAGCCCGCAGTCGTTTTCGGCGCAAAGGATATCACTGCCGATATACAACATGATGTTTCTGAATGGATGCGCAAGGAGTAAATCATGAGATTGATTCAACCCATTGTGCTGACGTTCTTACTTTCTCTGCCGGTACAGGCGGTCGATCTCGGCGTCTGGGGGGATCTCTATCCTGTTGTGGAAGAAGATATGTTGTCAGCTATCCACAATCGACTGTCAGTCATGGAAAAAAGTGGAGAACTGGCGCAGAAACAAGCGGAATTTACTGAGCGTGTTAAAGAAAACAGCTTACGGCCAGTACCCGTTGAGGGGATAAGCAGAGTACAGGAAAACCAGACCCATTATTTCGACCCGACATTTACCGTCAGTCAGGATATTGCAGACCATAAAGGCACCGTGTTTGCCGTTAAAGGAAACCGGATTAACCCGCTGGAAAGCGTACCGTTTAATCACACACTGTACTTTATTAATGGTGATGATCCGGAGCAGGTTGAATGGATGAAACGCCAGGAACCTAAGACGCTTGCTTTTAGCATCGTTCTGGTTAACGGCAATATCAAAACAGCCACTGAAGCCTTGTCTACACGGATTTACTTTGATCAGGGCGGTACCATGACCCGGAAATTTGGTATTACGGCCGTTCCGGCAAGGGTTACTGCGGCGGAAGGTGGTCTGCAACTGCGTGTCGATATGATTAAGCCGGAGGTCAGCCAATGAAATCTCAACTGGCCGGTTTTGTGCTACTCGTGAGTTTATTCTTTACATCGGCAAGCCAAGCCGCTGTTGTTGAATGTCAGGGTCGATTTGTTAACCCCATTACTGACGTTTGTTGGCTGTGCATTTTCCCGATTTCAATTGGTAGTGCCGCCGTATCTGCCGGTATTAATGTCGACACCCCTAATCCGGCCTCACCGATTCAGGTCTGCCCGATGCCGCCTCCGATTTTTAAACGGATCGGAATAGCGATGGGTTACTGGGAGCCGGTAGCGCTGGTAGATGTGACCCGCGCTCCTTTCTGCATGGTCAATTTAGGGGCAACACTTGGTGGTGGATTTAATATCGGAACCGGTACCGATGGTGATGTCGGTCGTGCTGAAGGCACGTTTTATCAGGTTCACTGGTATAAATATCCGCTGACCTACTGGCTTAACATCATTGCCAGTGCGGGGTGTCTGGAAGGCGGCGATATGGATATTGCTTATCTCTCTGAGCTGGACCCGACTTGGAACGTCAGTAGTGTTGCGCTGGTTCTCAGCCCTGAAGCCATGCTGTTTAACAATGTCATCGCACAGGCAGCGTGCGCGGCTGATGCGGCGGCTGCCTTCTTCGGGAAGCCATTAGATGCGCTGTTCTGGTGCGCCGGTGCGCATGGCAGCATGTATCCCTTCACTGGCCATACGTCCAATGAGTTTAGTCCGCTGAACGCATCAACTTTACTGGCTGAGAAAATGGCATTCAAGCTTCATCGCCAGGGTATGATCATGAACACCATTGGTGCGGACACAGCCGTTTGTTATGAGTACCCCTCTCCCATTATGCCTAAAGAGCGCTGGCGTTATCAGATGACCAATATGATCCCCGACAGTGCAATGTGTCATCCCGTTGGCAGAAGCACCATGATTTGGGGAACCGGACATATGACACCGGCAGACCGCCATAATTATGGCTATTTGATGTGGCGCAAACGTAACTGCGTGTATTTGTAAGGAGCGAGAAATGAAGCGGATGTCTATTTTTGTATTCTCAATGTTTGCGATGAGCAGTAGCTTTGCGGCGGATTCGGCGCGGGATGTACAGCAGTTTATTAATGAGCAGGTCCGGATGGAAGAAACCATTCGGGCACAGGCAGAGCCTCCATCAGTCAATTATTCAGCGCCTCAAGTAACTACTCAGGACAGGTCTTTCATTGAACAGATGAAAACGCGTAAACAGGACATGTTTAAGCCAGCAACAAAGCCTGTTCCGCAGGCGATTTATTTTGTGTCATTCTCCATTCCCACCGCCGGCCTGAAGAGAATGATTGCTGAGGCCGATCGCTTCCATATCCCTGCCAATATCCGTGGCATGGTCGGTGAAAACATGACCTCAACCATGGAAGCCGTCAGCGAGTTAGTGGCAGAAACCAACCGGGGCGGTGTCAATATTGATCCGCAAGCGTTTCGTACTTATGGGATTGAAAACGTGCCAGTACTGGTTGTGACCTGTGGTGAGAACCAGTTTGACCGGATTGGCGGCAATCTGCGGTTGCGTGAGGCCTTAGAGCGCATAGCTAAAGAGGGGGAGTGCCATGAAGTGGCTGAGAGGATACTTCAGGGAGTAAAGTCATAATGACTAGGAAAACATCAACCACGGATTTCGTTTGTGAAATAACATTCTATATTACTCTTATTATTGGAATTATTGTCCTAATGGCGCTGGCTATAAATAATAGCCAAGCCAATAGTGATTACAGTGCTGGTTCCGGATTCGGTAAACAAATTTCAGGATCTAGCAAGAACGCGATCAAAACGTTCGACCCCTCCACTGCTGTTGAGGGGTATACCGCTAATCCTCCGGAAAAAGGGTACTGGCCAGGAACGACCGGTACATCAACTTCTATTGGTGAAAAAGGGGCAGAGCAGCTGGCTAATTCAGAGTCCGGTAAAACCATAGCGGATTCCATTGTGAATAATCCGACTGATAACATCTCAATGGATGCCCCATTTCTGGAAAACGGTCTGACCGCTCAGAAAAACGCGGAAGCCGTCACCGGTGGTACCGGTGACTTTTGTACAAAGCATACGCAGAATTTTATCACCTTCAGTCGCCATGTGTGTAATCGGGATGTCAATGTACAGGAAGTTTGTACGCGTTCTTCAAGCCTTACGGGCTCCTGGAGAGACATTACTGAAATTAAATACTTCACTGTTCAGCCAACAGATTTTACCTATTCTCAAAATGGTTCGACGATGTATTTTAGCTTCACTGCGCCAGCGAGTGGCACCATTAACAGCGCGACGATGGCGTTAAGTCCTAATGGACTACTGCTCACGACAACCACGGGTATCTTCAACAGCACATGGAATGGTACCTGGCTAAACCCGGTCACGCTGACACTGAATGCAGCGGGTATTGGTTTATCTCAGGGCCAGGTGGTGAGCGGTTATATGAACTTCAGAAATAGTAGCCTGGCGGGCGGAGCCACAAATACTTTCAATAGTCGTAAAGCTAATATTTCCATCACGATGATGATGACGGTGCCGGGGCGAGTTTGGGACCCACGAGTGGAATGGTCTGAGTTCTGTCCGTTCAGCAAGTCTGATGGCGTACTGGCTAAGACGGAATGTGTTGAGGCCGGTGGTAACAAAACGGTGTATATGGACGGTAAACCTTACGTTATTTATCAGGGGTGCTGGGCTTACAGGGATACCTATATTACACAGAGCGCTACAGAAGGCAGTTGCGGTCAGTTTGCCAGCAGTCCCGCCTGTACCGTAGTTGGTCGCGGGTGTGACGCTTATTCCGAAGATGCTGGTTACTGCATTAATGAAGCCGTGACGTATGAATGCGAAAAAGTGACCAAAGCGGAAGGAATGCTGTGTGGCGGAGAGTTCTTCTGCAGTGACGGTCTGTGTGAGCAGGTAAAGCAAGGTCAGGATAACGGGTTTAAACAGGCCGTATCACAGCTAGCCGCAGTGGCCGCTGCTGGCGATGATGTGGCAGAGCTGAATAACTCAGATATCAAAGCCTTTACTGGTAAAGGACAAACTTGCAGAAAAACAGCGGTGGGATTCAGTAACTGCTGTAAAGACTCTGGCTGGGGCCATGATATTGGTTTATCCAGCTGCAATAGCGAAGAAAAGGCATTAGGTGAAGCGAAAGAGCGGAAACTGACGGTCGATATTGGCGAATACTGCAGTAAAAAGGTTCTCGGTGTTTGTCTGGAAAAGAAACGCGCTTACTGTGTCTTTGATTCCAAACTGGCCCAAATCGTTCAGCAGCAAGGGCGTAAGTGGCAGTTAGGTATCGGTTTTGGTAGTGCCAAATCGCCGAACTGTCGCGGAATAACCATCGATGAACTTGTCTCAATTAAATTCGACAATCTGGATTTTCGTAATTTCTATGATGACCTGGAGTCTGGCCTGGAGATCCCTGAAGAAAACGAATTAATGCAGCGCGTTCAGGAGCAGATTAAAGAAGAGATTGGCAAGAAAGGCCAGGGAGCGGCGCAATGATATTACGCCATTCTCTTTCTATGCTCGTTACGTTGTCACTCATTTCATCATCAAGTTATGCCAGTGAGGGGAATGCCAGTCCTGATTTATCTTATCACCCTCAAGGCTGGCAGTGGTATACGGAGCCGCCAAAGCCACTGGACGAGGAAGAAACGCCTTTAGCGCCATCGGTACCCATGACGCCTTCTCAGGAAAAGGATGCCATCCAGAAAGAGACTCAGGCGGCACTGGATACGGCCATTCTCTATCCCTCACCGGAAAACATTCGGCGTTACCGACTGCTTCAGGACTTCTGGACGAATAAAGCCGGTGCATTCACCAAAGGCTGGGAAAAAACCAATCTTCTCTATCCGGAGCTGGATTACAACCTGCAATACAGTCATTACAACGGTACGGCTGGCACCCAGCAGGCTACCGATCGGGCACTGGAAAATGCGGCTATCAGTGAGCTGGCGGATCAATACGGGGTGTTCTTCTTTTATCGCGGTAATGAACCGATTGATAAATTGATGGGGAGCGTAATTAAGAGTTTTTGTGACGAGCACAAGATAGCTGTCATGCCAGTCACAATGGATGGCGTTATTCATCCAGCTTTTCCCCGCAGCCGTAAAAACCAGGGGCAGGCTGAACACATGAAGATAATGCATTTTCCTGCTTTATATCTGTTTGATACCAAGACTGAAAACTATCGTCCACTGAGCTACGGCTTTAAGTCTCAGGACGATTTAGCGCGTAGTTTTTATAACGTGGCTACCGATTTTAAACCGAATTTTTAAGGAAGCAGGGATGAAATTAATCACATTAATCATTGGTGTATTGGTCGGGTTTTGTGGACAGGTTTCTGCCTCAACCTGGGATGAAATAGCTGCTATTGAAGCTGCAAAACTGCAGCGTAATACAACGAACGATAGTGAGAATAGAACTGCTACGGGATTAAAAACTACCCCGGTCGATCGCTGGCATACGCTGAGCAACGGCCAGAAAGTTAATTTAAATAACTGGACAGTAGCATTATTTCTTCAGTCAACCTGCAGTTACTGCAAGCAATTTGATCCAATTCTTGCACAGTATTCTAAAGAAATGGGATTGAGCGTATCGCCGTTTAGTTTGGATGGTAAGGGGGATGAATCGTTTCCAAACGTCATGCTGGCGACACCGGAAGTGATGGTTGAATTCTTCAGTCAGGGCTTACCAATTGCTACACCGACAACCTATTTAGTCAATGTCAATTCTATGGCTACCTTTCCACTACTCCAGGGTGCCGTAGGTCTTCAGGAATTATCTTCGCGGATAGATGAAGTATTTAGGTTCGCTTTAAGCAAGGGAGAAAAATAATGGAAAATCAATATACGAAGCGTCTGGATAACACGTTAGAAATTAAAAAGTTCGAAGATAAGACTCTCTGGGTTCTTTTTGTCGTTGGCATGGTCTTAACTGTGTCCGGAGTATTAACTTATGAAGCAATTAGTTATGTATTTCATTTTACTGTATCTGCCTATGATGACGGGGAGTTAAAGAAAGCATCGATTAATGAACAGGTTGCATTTGCGATGTTAAATACATCGTATTACGTCATTTCTATTTCCCTCTTTGCCATAGGTCTATCTTGCTGGCTTGTATGTGCTTATCTTTGGTTAGGTGATAAATGCGAAATTTTATTTAAAAAAATTAGAAATAAATTAAGGGGGAAATATGAAGCTTAAATCCTCCGTATTAGCCATAACAATAACGCTAAATTGCCTATTTCCGGCATTCGCTGACGTTAATAGTGATATGAATAGTTTCTTTAATAAGCTGGGATTTGACAGCAATACGACTCAACCTCAAGTCTGGCAGGGGCAGGCTGCTGGCTATGCCAGTGGCGGATCAATCTATGCCAGAACATCAGTAAAACAAATCCAATTAATGTCCATCCAGATGCCATCACTCAATGCCGGTTGTGGTGGTATTGATGCCTATCTGGGGGCTTTTTCCTTTATTAATGGCGAGCAGCTGCAGCGACTGGTTAAGCAAATAATGAGTAATGCTGCCGGTTATGCTTTTGATTTGGCTCTACAAGCGACCGTTCCGGATATGAAGAAGGCTAAGGATTTCTTGCAGAATCTGGCCAATGACATTAACAGCCTGAGCGCCAGTACCTGTCAAGCTGCGCAGGCCATTGTAGGAGGTATTGTTCCGCAGTTTGAAGAAGGTCAAAAGAAAATCTGCCAGGATATTGCAGGGCAAACAAATGCTTTTGCTGACTGGGCTGCTTCTCGTCAAGGATGTACGATTGGCGGTAGTTATAGGAGTGTGACAAACAATGCCCCGCCAGATAAAAAAGATGAAGTGCTTAGAAATAAAAATCTCATATGGGATTCGCTGGGCGCTAACACAATGTTTAGTGGTGACTCAGGTCTGCGCGAATTTGCTATGAGTCTCAGCGGTACCATTATCTATGATGATAACGGAAAAGTTACATCGTTACCTCCATTGGCCGGTAATCACGATATTATTACTGCGATGGTGAATGGCGGGAAAGCTAATGTTTATCAGTGCGATAACTCAACTTGTCTGAATCCAAAAATTGCCTCGATGACCATTAGTCGTGAAAACTCTCTAAATGGCCAAGTTAAAGCCATATTGGCCAGCATTCAGAGTAAAGCAATATCAGACGAACCATTAACGCAAAAAGAGCGTGGATTCATCGAATCCACCTCTGTTCCTGTTCTGAAATATTTGGTTGACCCACAGATGCTAGGTATTTCCAGTCCTGTGATTGTTCAGCTTTCGGAGTACATCACTTACGACATTTTAATGCAGTACATTCAAGAATTAATTCAGCAATCCAGAACGATGCTGGGGGGAAAAAAGTATCCAGAGCCGGTGATGAAACTGTTAAGAGAAAGTCTTATTCAGGCCAGTCTGAATATTGGGATATTGCAATCGGATGTGCAGGTAAAACAGGATGCACTATTAGTGCTCGATCGTCAGATGAGCTATCTGCGTCAGCAAGTTTCCAGCCGATTGTTAACTCGTTATCAGGATAACTACCGCTTTGAGAGGCCGTAATTATGTGGGAGATGTATGTTATTACCGGCGGGGACTGGTTTCGCGTGAGCTTTAACGCGATAGCTACATTTATGAGTACCAGTGCCTGGACATCACTTGTTCGTCTTGCTACAGCGATAGGGATATTACTTACCTGTATAGATTATATCCGCCGCCGAGACGTTAAGGTTTTTCTGTACTGGGTGTTTGTCATTACGCTTACAAGTTCTATGGTTAACATTAAGCGTTCAATTCAGATAATCGACAGTAGCCAACCTATGGCCGTTTATCATGTTGATAATGTGCCGATGGGTTTGGTCTTTCCATCGTATCTGTTCACGGTAATGGGGCACAGTATATTGCAGGGGTATGAACTAGTATTTCATACGCCTAACTCCGTAACTTACAGTAAAGGCGGAATGCTGTTTGGTGCTGGTCTGGTGGTGCAGAGTACTGATTTCATCTCAGCGAATCCGGAAATAACAGGCCTATTCTCCGATTATGTCCAAAACTGCGTTATTGGCGATATTTATCTCAATCATAAATATTCTCTTGAAGACCTGATGAATTCTCCTGATCCGTATACGTTGATTTTTGCTAATCCGAGTCCATTACGGGGAGTGTTTGACCGCGATAGCAAGTTTATGACGTGCGCTGTAGCTTCAGTAAAATTGAAGGCTGATTTGCGACTGGATACTGAAACGGGTGGAACAACCTGGCTTTATTATGCTCGCAGTGTGTTTGGTGGTCGTCCAGATGCCAATATATTGTTGGCGGAAATGCTGGGCGACAGTTATCAGTATTTCTATAGTAGTGGCCAAAGTGCCAGCGACATCATGAAGAAAAATGTGACACTAACCGCTTTGCGACGCGGTATTACCAGCTACGCATCGCGCAGTGACGATACCTCAAGCTTAGTGATGTTGTCAGAAACATCAGCAATGTCGAAGTTACGTATGTCACAAGCCACTTCAACGGAAATCGCTGCCCGTCAGATACCAATGCTACAGACTGTTATTTTAGGGGTTCTGATTGGATTATTCCCTGTTATGGTCTTGCTTGGCCTGATGAATATTCTGTTTGTGCAAGTATGGAAAGGTTTTCTCTTGACTATATTATGGTTGCAAAGCTGGCCGATTATGTTCGCCATCCTAAACCATGCTGTCAGTTTTAATCTTCAAGCTAAATTATCTGGCACTTCTCTGACATTATCCAACATGTCTACGTTGCAGCAGAATTATTCTGATATTGCGACAACAGCTGGCTGGATTTCCACCTTTATTCCATTCCTGTCGATGGGGCTGGTTTACGGGCTGAACCGTGCATTTTCACAATCAGGTAGTTATACCGGTACATCTATTCAAGGCGTTGCCAGTCAATCATCATCGCAGGCGGTGGACGGTACATGGGCGTTTAATAACCTACAGACAGATAATGTTCAGGGCTTTAAGTGGGATACCAACAGCGCCACCAGTGCAGGCCAAATGAGCAGTCAGACCGTCAGCGGGGGATTGATGACCAGAACAGCGGGCGGTAATACCGTGTATAACTCATCGGGTGCAATGTCTCAACTGCCGGTTCATCTTGGCTTTAGTAACCGGTTAGGCAGTACCTTCCAGGAGCAGGCCCGTGAAAGTGAACAGCAGTCCAGTACTTTCCAGAAAGGCTACAACGATGGCCTGACGTTTACATCGAATAAAGCCATGCAATTAAGCCAGCAGTTTGGTAACAGCAGCTCGATGGTTCAGGGGGCTGATTCCAGCGAAGGCAGTAATAAATCCGCCGCCTTTAGCAAAATGAATGCCATCGCGGAGCAATACGCCAAAGATAATAACATCAGTAAGAATGAGGCCTTTAAGCAGTTAATGGATAAGGGAACAAAAGGAACCGTTAGTGCAGACTTAAAGGTAGGGGCGAAAGCTGATTTTGGTGTTTATGCTAATGCGTCTGCATCCGGAGGATTGCAGGGTTTTTCTGGTTCATCCCACGGTACTGATGAAAAAGGGAGTCAGAATAACAGCAATAACCACAACAAGAATGCTCAAATGGCCAGTGATTTTAGGGATTCGATGGACGTCATTGCCAGTGATAAAACATCCACCTCCGGCAATCATACGGACAATAATTCTGCATCTCAGCTTGATCAGTTGGGGTATTCCTTAAACCAGATGAGAAATGACTTTGAAAATTATTCCAGTGCGTCCACCCGCAGCCATGAATACAGTGAGTTAGCCTCCCGTTCAAAAGATATGAGTGCGCAGGTTGAGAGTAATTATGACCAGATGTTTGCTGACTGGGTGACGAAGCAATCACCGGAAAATGCACACGATATTTTAACTAATACCTCATCTCCGGATATTGCCCGTCAGCGGGAGGCTCTGGCTCAACAGTTTGTTGAACAGGAACTGGCCCCGCGTATTGCGGATGATTATCACACTAACCGCGACACTGCAGGAAGCAGTATGGGAGACGTAGGTCCTACATCCGGACGCATGGGAGCGGAGGCCAGTTACCTTCAGGGAGAAGCGGATATTCAAAAACGTGCCGAAGAGGCCGGTATCAATAAAGAGGTGAAAGGCGATGTTGATAATCTTATAAAAAGTTCTAAGGCTAAGATTACTTCAGCGAAAGAAGATACGCATAAAAAACAATCAGAGGTTCAGGGCGAGCGTGATAATCTGAAACGGGAACATCAATCTGCAGAGCAGACTCACAAAACAAACTATAACAAGGAAAGGCAAGCTCAGGGCGAAAAGGATGATTACGAGGATGTTATGAAAAACGATCCCCGTAATAAAAATGCGTCAAAGAGAAGCGATCCTAATATAGAGGGCGGGGGCGATTAAGATGAAGACAATGGTATTAAAACAACAGGTTTTTAAAATTCCGGTGGTGTTTCTTGGGCTTTTTATTCTCAATATTTTACTGATGACTTGGGGATTATATTTAAGGCAAGGTTATTCGGATTATTTGTTGGTCATTTTGTCTGGTTGTTTTTTTATTGTGCCGCCGTTATTTGCATTTGTGTTTTTTTATAAAGTTCTGAGAAAACGTCAGGAAGATAATAATATTTACTGGCGATTTATTATCAGGAATACAAAAAGGGCATTAATCTCTTATTTTATTTTATGTATTGTCGGTCATGTTATTGTTGAACATTTATCCAGTGGATTAGTGATGACTGCAACCGTAACCGCGACTGGAATTTGGGTAAGTACTGCCGTATTTATTCTGCTAAATCGATCATTGCTCAAACCGTATATGGAAATGCTCAACACGGATATTGATATTCCTGAAAACAGTTTTAATCCAGCAACGGGTTCTCCCATGTTAGGGCATTTTGATTCTGAGGGTAATCCCTCTGGTACGGGGTAATTATTATAAAGGCTATAGGTATTAAACATCATATTTAAAAAGTAATTATATCTCTTTTATATATGGGCGCTAAATATAGCGCTCAGGGAGTCCCCATGAGTTTTAACATGAAAGATATGACCCAGGGTGGTCAGCTTTTTACCATGCGCTTACGTATGTTTGGCCAGATTATGGGCCAAATCGTATGGGTGTTGAGTATTCTCTTTATTTCTATCGTTGGAATATCGCTTTATTTTGATGTATCAAAACAGAACTTCTTTAATGGAATGAAATATTGGTGGTGCTGGATAACACAATCATTATCCCAAATAGGTGCCAGAGAACATATCTACCATATTGAGTATTATGGCTACACGCTTAAATATACAGCTCAACAAGTATTAAATGATGCTTATACAACGTATTGCGGTGAGCTTATATATAAAGAGTTTATTTCCGCGTGCCTTACTGGCGGTATATTTATCAGCGTATTATTTCTGTTGACTGTATTTTTATTGGGGCGTGAAGGTAAGCAGCAGAGTGAGGATGAAATCACCGGTGGTCGCACATTAACGGATGATCCGAAAGCTGTTACTCGACTGTTGAAAAAACTGGGACGCGCTTCCAGCATTATGCTGGATAAACTGGCGTTAGTGAAAGACAGTGAGGTTCAGAATTTTAGTGTCCACGGCACTGTCGGCTCCGGTAAATCCAGAGCCTTCAGAGCGATTATGAAATATGCCCGCAAACGTGGGGATTTGGTGATTGTTTATGATAAAGGCGCTACCTTTGTTAAAGAGTTTTATGACCCTGCTACTGACCATATTTTAAACCCACTCGATAAACGTTGTGCTAACTGGGATTTGTGGTCTGAATGTCTCACCATTCCAGAATATGAAAACTATGCCAGCTCGTTAATCCCTTCAGTAGGGGATTCCGCCGATCCGTTCTGGCAGGGATCTGCCCGGACGATTTTCACCGATGGCGCCCATCGCATGAAGCAGGATAAAGATCGCAGTTACTGGCGCCTGCTGAACACCCTGTTATCTATCAGCCTGAAGAATCTGCGGGCGTATTTACAGAATACGCCTTCAGCTAACCTGGTTGCCTCTGAAATAGAGAAAACCGCCATTTCCATTCGTGGGGTATTGACTAACTATGTGAAAGCGCTGCGCTATCTGGTGGGTATTGAGAAGAGTGGACCAAAATTTACTATTCGCGACTGGATGCGGGATGTAAAAGACGATGGCAGGAAAAACGGCTGGCTGTTTATTACCTCTGACGGCAAAAACCACTCAGCACTGAAACCCGTTATTTCAGCCTGGCTCAGTGTGGCGATTAAAAACTTACTCGCTATGGGAGAGAACGCTGACCGTCGTGTCTGGTTTTTTCTTGATGAATTACCGACACTTCATCGGATGCCCGATTTAGTCGAAACCATTGCAGAGACCCGTAAGTTTGGTGGCTGTTTTGTACTGGGTTTTCAGTCCTACGCTCAACTGGAAGAAATCTATGGCGTAAAGAACGCGGCGGCAATGTTCGATACTTTAAATACCCGCTTCTTCTTTCGTAACCCCAGTAAAGAGATTGCCAAGTGGGTTGCTGAAGAGCTTGGCGAAAAAGAGCGATTTAAGGCCTGTGAGCAATTTTCCTATGGTGCGGACTCCGTTCGTGATGGCGTTTCGGTCGGTAAAGATGAAGACCGCACTCAACTTGTCAGTTACTCCAATATCCAGTCGCTGGATAACCTGGAATGTTATGTCACGCTACCCGGACCTTTTCCGGTCGTTAAGATGACGTTGAAGTATGAAAAGTTTGCTCAGGTGGCTGAAGGATTTGAGCCCAGAGCGTTTGATATGGAGGCCATGGGGAAACTCAATCAACGACTGGCAGAGATTGAGGCAGAAAGTAAGGCGATGGATGTGCTGTTTACTTCCCCAACATCTGCTGAACAACCAGTCCAACTATCTGATGCCGTTGTTCCACCACCGGTTAACACCACATCCACCAGTACGGCGGCAAGTAATACAGCCGTATCTGCACATCCTGCAGGAGCAAGTGGCGGCCGTGAGCAAAACAGGGAAATGCTCTTACCGCCGGGTGTGGATGAATCCGGTGAAATTACCGATATGGCACTGTATGAGGAATATGCTGACCAGCAGGAACTTGAGCAGCAGAAAATAGCTCGCCGTGAAGAAATCAATATTAGTCACTCCCAACAAGACCGGGGTCTTTCAGGTGATGAGCCAGGGGAGAGATTATTATGATGAGCTTCAGCGTAATTGGTTCTGCTGATGGCGCTGCTGGTTATTACAGCCATCAGGATAACTACTATGTATTAGGCAGCCTGGAATCTAAGTGGATGGGAAAGGGCGCTGAAAAGCTGGGTTTAACAGGACCTGTTGAAAATGACAAGTTAACCGCCGTTCTTCAGGGTAAGTTGCCGGATGGCAGTAGCCTGTCTTACATGAAGGACGGTAAAGAAACGCATCGGCCCGGATATGACCTGACATTCTCGGCACCGAAAAGTGTTTCGGTTCTGGCACTGATTGGTGGCGATAAACGACTGATTGAGGCCCATAACCGGGCGGTGGCCGTGGCTGCCGGACAAATTGAAACGCTTGCGAGTACCCGCCTGATGGAAGACGGTAAAAGCGAGGTTGTCCTGACCGGTAATATGGTGGCAGCCACGTTTAACCATGACACCTCCAGAGATTTAGACCCGCAAGTTCATACTCATCTCCTGATTGCTAATGCGACGGAAATAGAGGGACAGTGGCGCTCTCTGAGCAGCAATACCGTGACGAAGAATGGTTTCTCCGAGACCATTCTGGCCAACCAGATTGCATTAGGAAAAATATATCAGCATGCGTTCCGTAAGGATGTTGAAGGAATGGGGTATCAAACCCACGACTCAGGTAAAAATGGTTTGTGGGAAATCACCGGCGTGCCGGTTGAGCCTTTTTCCCAACGAAGTCAGTCTATCAGAGACGCGGTTGGTGAGGATGCGTCCAGAAAATCCCGTGATATAGCCGCTCTGGATACGCGTAAAGCGAAGGTGGCATCAGACCCGGCTTTACTTCTGTCTGACTGGCAAAGCCGGCTAAAAGAAACCGGCTTTAATCTGAAGGAATTTCAGGCACAGGCGCAAACCAGAGCGTTAGTTGAACCGGTTCAACCTGCTCTTGCCGGGGAGACCAATCAACAGGTCAATGAATCGGTTGCCGGTGCCATATCGTTGCTCAGTGATAATAAAACTCAATTCACGTATTCAGAGGTGTTGGCCAAAACGGTAGGCGGTCTTCCTGCTGAAGCAGGCGTATTTGCGCTGGCAAGGCAGGGGATAGATAAAGCGATTGAGGATAATCGCCTGATCCCACTGGATAAAGAAAAAGGGCTTTTCACTTCAGATATTCACCTACTGGATGAACTCAGCATTCATGCGCTTTCTAAAGATATGATGCAGGAAAATCGGGTACTGCAGATCAATAGTGAAAAACCGGTTTATCCGGCTATTCAGACCGGCGCGGTGTATCAACTGACGAGTAATGCCCCTCCGGTGGCCGTTTTATCCGGTATCGGTGGTGCTTCCGTGCAGCGGGACAGACTGGCGGAGGTTGTAGATATTACCCAACGTCAGGGGCGTCAGGTATTGGTGTTATCACCGGATAATCGCAGTCAGCAATACCTGAAGGAAGATCCCCGCTTTTCACAGGGTACCGGATTGCTCACCCGCCAGGATTTAAAATCTGACTTTACGTTACCGATTCACAGTACGCTGATTGTCGATCAGGCGGAAAAACTGACGCTGAAAGAAACGCTGACCGTTCTTGAACAGGGGCGAAACCAGAATGCGCAGGTCGTCTTTATGGATACCGAGCAACGTAAAGGGACCGGTAACGCCCTGTCTGTAATGAAGGATGCTGATGTGCCTCGTTATCAGTTTTCCGGTAGTGACCGGGCAGAGGTCTTTGTTGTCAGTGAGTCAGATAAGCGGGAACGTTATCAACAGCTTGCTTCCGATTACGTTAATCACCGGCTTCAGGGGGGATCGGTTAGTGCTCAGGTCAATGGTGTCCGGGAACAACAGGTATTGAGCAATGTTATTCGTGATGCACTAAAGGAACATGGCCAGATTAACCGCGCTGAAGTCACGATACCGGTATTAACCCCGATATATTTAGACAGTAAGAGCCGGCGGCAGCGTGAAACCTATAAATCCGGTCAGGTTATGGAAGTCTGGAACGCGGAGAGTAAACAACGTACCCGGTATCAGGTTGATCGCGTTACGGAGAGTACTAATACCCTGACGCTGGTTAATGAGGAGGGGACGCGGGTTGAAAAAATCAGCCAGCTCGATGGTAACTGGAGTCTGTATAAGCCGGGTGAACTGGCGGTTGCTGAAGGTGATAATTTAAAAGCACTGGGTCGCGAACTCAAGGGCGATATCAAAGCCCGTGACAGGATGATTGTGGTAGGTATTGGTGATAACTCGATAACGGTCAATGTGAACGGGAAAGAACGGGTTATTAATACCACCAACGCAACAAAGCTGGCATATGGCTATGTTGACAGTTTAGGTAGTGTCGTATCCGATAAAGGCACGGTTCTGGCCGCTGCCAGTCATGCCGATATGTCAGCTGCATCACTGAATCAGCTGTCCCGCAGCGGCAATAAAATCGGTATTTATACGGCGTTGCCATCAGACCGCGCCGAGAGAAAACTGGCCATTAACCCTAACTACCAGGTAGTGAGTGTGCAGGTAAAAGAACGTGCCGGTAAAGATGAGTTAGGCGAGGCTGTCACGCAATTAACCGATAATCTCTATTCGCCCGTTCAACAATCCGTTCATTTAGGACTGCAACAAGTTCAGGCAAATGATGTGGCATTCAGTAAAACTAATCTGATCGGCGCATCATTAGACCGAACCGAAGGTGTCACTCTGGTGGATATCATCAAAGAAATCGATCAGCAGGTAAAAAGTGGTGAGCTGATTGCGCTGCCGGTCGTCAAAGGTAGTGGTGTTGATCTGCTGGTTTCTCGCGCTACCTATGATATTGAGCGCAGTATCATCCGTTCTGTTGCGGAAGGTAAGGGCAGTGTGTCACCGCTAATGGAAAAGGTACCCGAAAGCAATCTTCAGGGACTAACTGAAGGTCAGCAGGAAGCGACCAGGCTTATTCTTCAGACACCTGATCGGTTCGTTGCCATCCAGGGGTATGCCGGTGTAGGTAAAACCACTCAGTTTAAGGCTGTTTTAAGTGCTTTAGAGACGTTGCCGGAAGCTCAACGTCCGCAGGTGATTGGTTTAGCCCCAACGCATCGTGCCGTTCATGAGATGCAGGACATTGGCGTTAAAGCACAAACATTGGCCTCTTTCTTAAATGAAGAATCACAAAAAGAAATGGCCGGCGCTAAATCAGATTACAGCAACACGCTGTTTCTGGTGGATGAAAGCTCAATGGTTGGCAACCGTGACATGGCTAATGTTTATCAATTAATAGATAAAACGGGTGGCAGAGCTGTAGTCAGTGGGGACGTTGATCAGTTACGCCCGATAGATCCTGGTCAGCCTTTTAAGCTTCAACAGCAGCGCAGTGCTATTGATATGGCAGTGATGAAAGATATTGTTCGCCAGTCTCCGGAACTCAAGCCAGCTATCTACAGCATGATTGAGCGAAATGAACGTGAAGCGCTAAATATTGTAAATACCGTATCACCGGCGGTAATCGAACGTCGGGAAGGTGCATGGGTACCAAATGAATCAGTTAAAGAAATCAAAACTAAAGACGAGAATGAAGATGTGCCGCGTGGTCCTGTTGTTTTGTCAAATGAAGCAACTGAACAACCATTAGCAGGCCCAAAAGAGCCGGATAATATTCTGGCTGCTATCGCTCAGGATTATATCGGTCGAAGTGATGAGGCTCGTGAAAATACGTTGATTGTTGTCCATGTGAATAGTGACCGACACGCCATCAATAGCCAGGTTCATTCTGGATTACATAAAGCAGGGCTTATTGGCGATAAAGAGGCTTCACTATCTGTATTAAGGCAGGTCAATGTACGTTCACATGAGCTTCGTAATGTGGCTGGGTATGAGGCTCATAAAGGGAAAATTGCCATGCTGGATAATCAGTATTACACCATAGCTGGCGTAGATAAAGAGCAAGGGACTGTAACGTTCATTGATGCCGATAAATCAAGCCGTATCTTATCGAGCTTTGAAGCCAGTAAAGAGCAGGTATCTATATACGAGCGGGCATCTCTTACTGTTAGTGAAGGCGATAAAGTTCGTTTTTCACGAACCGATAACGATCGTGGCTATGTTGCTAATAGCATGTGGCAAGTTAAATCTATTGAAGACAATGCCATCGTTCTAACTGATGGCCAGAAAGATAAGGTCATTGAACCCAAAGTGATGGCCGATCAGCACATCGATTTAGCTTATGCAGTAACTGCTCATGGCGCTCAAGGTGCCAGCAGCAGATTTGTTATTGTACTGGAAGGTACTGAAGGCGATCGAATTAGATTGGTTAGCCCTGAAGGGGCTTATGTTGCCCTGTCGCGAGCCAAAGAGCACGTTCAGGTTTATACCGATAATCTAGAGGCATTTTTATCGGCACTGGATAAACACACTGACCGTAAATCAGCACACGACATACTCCACCAATCTGATGATAACAATGCTGCAATAGGTACCCGATTGCTTGAAACAGCTAAACCTCTGCAAGACACCGCTCTGGGCCAAGCCTTGCTAAAAACATCAAATCTGAATGGTAAATCAATGGCGTTTTTTGTCTCACCTGGCAAAAAGTACCCTCAACCGCATGTTGCATTGCCACTCTATGATAGTAATGGCCGTGCTGCAGGCGTCTATCTTGATGAACTTCGCCATCTTCAATCCGAGCGCGGCGCCTGGCTAAGTCAGGAACCGAGAATACTGGGCGGACATGATGCACGTTTTGCCGGTCTGCAGGAAAGCCAGAATGGTGAGGTTCGTATTGCTTCCGATATGGCCAAAGCATTTGAACTGGCGGCGGCCCATCCACAGAGTGGTATTTTGGTTCGCCTGCAGGGTGAGGGGGAACCCCATAACATTTCCCGCATCACCGGTGACAGGATCATTCCTGATGATCGTATTCAACAGGTATCCGGTCAGGGTACAGATAACCGTGCTGAATATCCGTTTATTCTGACGGAACAGGAACAATTAGCGAAAGAGAAGAATCTGGATGAGCAAAAAGCGCAAGAACAGATTGAAAAAATGCTGAATAACCAGAAGGTTGATGACGAGACGTTAAAATCACTGGCTGTGGAACTGGGTACTGAAAATCGTCAGGATGAAAAGTCGATAGCGGGTTTCGATTTCAGTCTGGAAGACAAAGAAACGCAAAATGCCATCCGGGATGTCGCTCATGATCTGCAAAAAGAACGTATTGAGCAGATGGAACGTGAGATTGTTAAAGAAAAAGAGATAGGGGAATAGTCATGGATGCTAACTTAACTGTTGTGACAAAAAATACCATTTATACCAGTTGGCTCACCATGACTTCCCGACAAATTGACTGCATCAAAATCGTCGCTTTTCTGGCGATGATTGCAGATCATGCCAATACGGCGCTTAGTCTGCATAACGGCTGGTTAATGCTAATAGGTCGGATGGCATTTCCGTTATTTGCGTTAATTTGGGGGATTAATCAGGCGCGGCATCCGGAGATAAAACAAAGTTCATTAAACAGACTGTGGTTATGGGCTGTGATTGCGCAACCTTGTTATTATCTGGTTGTAATGAATGCCGGTACCGCGTTCTGGCAGCTGAATATCTTATTCACGTTTGCAGTAGCCGGTCAGAGTCTGAAGTGGTTTCGAAGTGGAGTCACGATAAAGCACATCATGGCCATGATTATAGTTATGGCATATTTACCACTTTCACTGACCAGTTACTTCATCTTTGGGTTATTACTTCTCTGGTGCAGCCGTTGGTTATTCATCAGTAAAAACTCAGGCCGAATATTAACACTCTGGTGCCTGATTGTCATATTGCTGAATATTCATATTTTAGCGATCGTCGCATTTGGCGGCCTGGTACTCACTATTGTTGTCTGGGCGATATTTGGTGGGTTGAAAAGTGAGGGACGCATACTACCAAAGAATTTCTTCTTGTACGGTTATGCAGCACACCTGTTGATATTAGGTGGGGTGGCGTTATGTTTATAGTATCCACCGGCCTGTCCTGGGTTGTTCGATGCTCGCCAGCTGCGCTTCGCCTCAACCCAAAACATCCGGCGGAGGATATTCATGGACCTGAATAATTCTCTGCCCGGAGTGCAAAAGATTCACCGGCACCATATTCCGATGTTTTGTGGCCATATTCCCAATATGCCAGCTGCGCGAAAATTTGCCGCCGCACTGGATAAACATAGCTGGAACCGGAATAAAGCAATTTATGATTTACGCTGCAGTAGAAATCAACGTATCAGTGTTCGTTCTGAGCGCAGGGAAACCTATGATGCCCTAGCTATGGCATTTGTGGCTCATTGTGACTATAACCCGGACAATGAATATCTGTTTGAACTGATGGCCTCAGTAGAAGAATTGGCCAGATTAACCGGCCAATATCATCAATGTGATAACGGCCGCAAAACCTATGATCCTGTGCTTTCAGCGTTAAGAGACTGGGAAGAGGCAAAGTTAATTATTATTCACCGTGAATTTGACCATGAAGTAAAACAGCACAAAGCTATGCGGATTTGGATTAGGCCGCAGTTCTTTGAAACGCTAGGTTTTAACGTGTCAGAGCTACGCGATATGATGACAAAATTCAGGAGATGGATGGAACGGAAGGGATTGCGCGAAACCTTACAACAGCGCTATCAGCGGCATTTGTTACGCATTGCACGCAGTAACGTGGCCAGTCTGGATAATGCGCATTCGCTTAAACGGTTACTCCGGAAGATTAAGCGCGAAGTGCTGCCAACTGAGTCTGCGCAGGCAGATGAAAAGCACAAGGTAGTATCCGAATTAGAGCAGCAATTATTAGCAGCTGAAGAAGCATTGAAAACAAGTCGAGAGCCAGAGCAGCGGTACTATTATCAGCTCTATACTAAATGGAGTGCATCTCAACCAGTATTCATAACGCATCCATTGGAGTCTTCGATCAAGGGAGCCTACCCCGAACTGAAAGGAGAGGCGCTTTACAAGCTCTTGGTTGAAAGCATACCGAAAGGTTAGGCAAACCCTACTTAATTTTATTAACCGCGTATACGCGGTTTTAGTGCTGAATCTGGCGTTATATTGCACATAAATTAACCTATCACCCGCCCCTCTCAATTTGCAGAATATTCCATTCATAAATCGACATTATTAGTTTATTGATTTTTTCACCATTTAAATTCGTAATGCTAATATTTTAATCACTTAAAGTCGTAATTCATTCCAATTCATAACTTAATTTCGTTCTTATATTCTGAACTAACGAGCTTTTATAAAGCTAGATAGCGGCTGATTAAGCGCCTGCTATCGCAGCGCTTTTATAAGTACCACCTGGCACAATGCGCCAGGCATTGTCAGCTATATATGAATAACAGCTCTAAGCGATTCGCTTTGCTCATCACTAAGACTTTCGAAATCACTGAAATCACGTCTAAAAGCAGCCGCGATTTCCGCTCACGAAAGCAAGACTGTTAAACACATTCGCTATCTAATGTTTATTCGTCTTGTCTGGCAGGAAGGGGGGATAGTAGATTTTTATACGATCGCAGGGTCACGCGGTTTAACACTTCAGTTATCAAAATATTCAGTGAGCCGCTTTTTTTTGTTAACCTTTGCGGCACTTAATAGCGATGGTGTGCAACAATGGCAGAAAACGAAAAAAGAGAAATTCTTAAGTTAAAACGAAAATCACCTGCACCTACAACTGGGGCGATTGATTCAGATAAAATTATCAGTCATAAGCGTAAACTCATCATTCCTGGGAAAGATTCGGCATCCCAAAACCAAGGGCAGATTGTCACACTTCAAGAAGTGCCAGCTAGACAAGCTAAAGCAGCCAGAGCCACGAGAAAACCGAAACCTGAGAAAAGGGTGTCATTGGAGCAGGCATTATTAATGCTAAGTGCATACTGGCCAGATTGTTTCGACAGAACTGAAGTAAAGATCATGAAAATTAAAATCCGGGAAGATATGTTTAACGATCGCGAACAGCGTCAGTTGCCTATTTCAAGAAAGCAAATCCGACACTGCTTAAAGGCAGTAGCTCAGTCACCGGCGTATTTGAAATGCATGGCACCAGGTTCTGTTCGTTATGATATTCATGGCCAGCCTGCAGGAGTAGTTTCTGAGAATGAAGCTCTCCGGGCTAAAAAACTAATCAGCTTATAGTGCTCGTTATCCATATATCCACATTCATTTTAGCCAGTGAACCGGCTGGCCACCCAGCTGGCCGGTGAAGCGGGAGCGCCAGCGCACTATGTGCGCAGAAAATGACTGTGGGTATGTGGGTAACATATGCTCGGAATGAAGTGTGACAAATCGCCCTCAAGAAAGTTATTAAACTGTGACAAACTACCTTTAACCGCATTATAGCCGTTAAAGTGAGGGTAATTTGTCACAGTTTGAAAGTTGGATGCTATAAAAGAGGGCGATTTGTCACAGTTAGAGTAGCGACTCAGTGAAGTTAAAAACGATAGCGCTCGTCGATCTACCGCTTTTCTTTTCATAATAAGTCACGTTCATCGGTGTACGTTCGTTGATTTCGTCAATGACCGGGTTAAGAAAGCGGCGCCTGAAGTCAGGCATACGTTCATA
Organism: Limnobaculum allomyrinae; assembly: GCF_016649425.1. Lineage (GTDB taxonomy): Bacteria > Pseudomonadota > Gammaproteobacteria > Enterobacterales > Enterobacteriaceae > Limnobaculum > Limnobaculum allomyrinae. The sequence goes on along the minus strand of NZ_JADRCR010000012.1, from coordinate 1,005 downwards.
GCTTTTAGGTAGTTGATAACGCTCCAGCATCCACTCTACTGTAAGTATCACTGTGCCGGTGCTTCTGTACTGACAGAGTGATTCATACAGTCGCATCGCGTAAGGGCTAGTAATTTCTTTAGTCTCACTCAACCGGAATTGAGTAAATTTATTTTGCAGACCAATGAAAAACGGTACCAGGTATGGATTTAAATGAACGCTGTATAAGCCCCTCTTAGGGCTGCTGGCGCGCTTAATGAACCAAGGGTAGCTGTCATATGCTTTATCATCTCCGTCGTCTTCTTCTGGCCGATAGAAGACGACTTCCTTACCAACAAAATCCTTTAATGCGTTCCTGATATCCTTACTGGCTTCAGCAGATGGAAGGTGAAAGGTTTCCGCATATTCAGCTACTGACAATTCACATAACCCATTGTGTTCATTTCCTTTTCCAGCATTATCCGCTTTTCTTACCTGGTCAACGAACAAATACAACATGCGTTTCTGGTCACGTGATAAACTATATGCAGCTTCAGTCAGTTCATTTGACTGTACAATACGTTGACCATATTTTTGGGGTTTAGTGTTTTTTTCAATAGCGTCCATTAGCTAAACTCAACAGTTGTGACATGTTTTAATCTTGTCACACATAATATACCCTGTCAATTAAGCTGTACGTAACTCATTTTTGCGAGGGCAATTTGTCACAGTGACCCGTCTGAGAGCCTTTATTGATGCGGGTTTCGAGCACTTCTAAAAAGGTTTAAAAAAGATCTTAAAAAGATCATTAAAAACTTATTAAAAATACCCTGTAAATAACGTGCATAACTCAATTTCGCGGTTTTACTGCAATAAGGATGTCGCTATTTCATAGCTCCACTACACCTTAAACTGCATATAAACCCCTTTAGCACGCACCCTACGGCAAGCCACCGGGCAAGTTGACTCCTGTAAATTGCAAACGTAAGAACTGAAGCAAAGCTTCAGATTCTAACGCTCCGGAAATCACGCCCTCTACGTCGCTAC
>NZ_JADRCR010000011.1 GCF_016649425.1 Limnobaculum allomyrinae | reverse complement strand
TATCAGAATCAGAATAAGTTCTGGTAGGGAAACAGAATCGGTGGAGCGGTAGTTCAGTTGGTTAGAATACCTGCCTGTCACGCAGGGGGTCGCGGGTTCGAGTCCCGTCCGTTCCGCCACTTATTTATATTATGCCTGCTACATTAGCAGGCGTAGTAGTAAGCGTTCTTTAGGGGCGTAGTTCAATTGGTAGAGCACCGGTCTCCAAAACCGGGTGTTGGGAGTTCGAGTCTCTCCGCCCCTGCCATAAAAAAGTAAAAAACCCTTTGTGAAAACAAAGGGTTTTTTATTGTCTGCGATTTAGCTAAATAATTTAGATTAATTCATTAATATCAATCTGTTATTCAGTCTCCTCAGGAGTGTTGAAGCGACTAATCAATTTATGAATCAATTGATGGTGCTCGCTGTTTTGCAACCAAATTGCATATAAAGGAAGATTGATTGATTGAAGTGGTAACACAGGTTTGAGTTCTGGATGTTGTTTTTGCCAGGATTCAGGCAAAAAAGTGCAGCCAGCGGTATTCCTTAACAGCTGTTTTGCCATCAGTGCTGAGCTGGTTGTCAGAATTGGTAGGATCTCCTGCGTAAAGCATTCTTTTTCCTGTTGTGAAAAGTCGATTCCCCAATCAAGGGAGATATAGGCCCTTTTCTTATCACTGGTTTTTCGCTCAGACATTACCAACTGTAATGGGATTGTGGTTATCCTTTCACTGACCAACTCATCCATTTTGGAAGGCTCTGTGGTAATCAAAAGATCTAGCTGTCTTTCGTGAAGTTGCTGTACTTGGATATTTCGTGGCGCAACTCTGGCGTCAAACTGTAAATTTTTATGTACTAAGTAGAGCGATTCAAGCCAGTCTGTCAGGCCGGTTTCCCAGATTAAAGGCAATGCGCCAATCGATAACGTATTCTTTTTTTGATTGCTTTTGGTGATAGCCGAGCGTGCCTGCTGCCAGGTAATGATTAGATTTTCTGCATAGGGTAGAAGCTGCTCGCCTGCGGCTGTGAGCCGAATATTGTTGCGGTGGCGAGTAAAAAGATTAACGCCTAACTGATTTTCTAACAGTCGTATACGAGAGCTCACTGCTGATTGTGTGAGATACAGAGATTCAGCAGCCCGACCAAAATGACGAGTCTTGCTCACTTCCAGAAAAGTCTTCAGTAATTCTGTATCCACACTATCTCCAAATAATTTTATCGTAACGATTTAAATTTTTTGTTTTACACACCGGCAAGCCTCACTAATACTCCGCGCCATAACGGCATTAATTTAGATACTTAGGAGTATGTCAGATGGCGGAAAGCTTCACTACGACGCATCGTTTTTTTGACAATAAAAATTATCCTCGAGGCTTTTCTCGCCATGGGGATTTCACCATTAAAGAAGCTCAATTGCTAGAACGTTTAGGTTATGCTTTTAATGAGCTTGATTTAGGCAAGCGTGAACCAGCAACAGAAGAAGAAAAACTATTCGTCGCTGTTTGCCGTGGAGAGCGTGAACCTGCAACTGAGTCTGAAAAGGTATGGATTAAATACCTTGATCGTATTCGTCGTCCTAAGCGCTTCCATACGCTATCTGGTGGTAAGCCACAGGTAGATACTGTCGAAGACTTTAACGACACTGATGATTAACTAACGGGGCTTAACGCCCCGTTTTTTATCCTACTGCTTTATAAAGTTGCAACAGTAGCCGATCCATACAACGATAGCTTAATGCTTCAGCAATATGGCTTCTGCTTATCTCTTCACTACCGGATAAATCAGCGATAGTTCGGGATACTTTTAAAATGCGATGCCATCCACGAACAGAAAGCCCAAGTTTTAATAATGCATGTTCAAGGAATAGCGCATCTTGCGGATTAAGCCTACAGTTTGATTCCACCTCTTTGCTACTTAACTGTGCATTAACTTTGCCACTTCTTTGGGTTTGAAGTTTTCTGGCATTCAGCACTCGCTGCCGGACAGATTGGCTGGATTCCCCTTCTTCCCTGCGCTGGCTTAATACACCTTGAGGCAACAACGGTACTTCGATAGATAAGTCGAAGCGATCGAGAAAGGGGCCTGATAATCGGTTTAAATAGCGCATAATTTGCTGAGGATTCGAACGGCTGAGTATCCCCTGATAGTGCCCGGTAGGGCTGGGGTTCATTGCCGCAATCAGTTGAACTCTTGCTGGAAAGCAGACTTTTGCACTGGCCCGGGAAATAACAATTTCACCTGACTCTAATGGCTCTCTGAGAGCATCCAGTACTTTTCTCTCAAATTCAGGTAATTCATCCAAAAATAGCACGCCATTATGTGCCAGCGAAATTTCGCCAGGTCTGGGAATTGAACCGCCACCCACCAGTGCAGCCATCGACGCACTATGATGAGGGGCTCTGAAAGGCCGTTTACGCCAGTTTGACGAATTTTGTGGTGTATGGACTAGGCTTGATATAGCTGCGCTCTCTAAGGCTTCCTGATCGCTTAGAGGAGGTAAAAGTGCATTAAGGCGAGTAGCAAGCATAGTTTTACCAGTACCCGGAGGCCCGAGTAGCAGAAGGTTATGCCCTCCGGCAGCAGAAATTTCCAGTGCTCGTTTTGCCTGCTCCTGACCAATGATATCTTTCAGGTCGGGTAAGGATAATGAATCATCCTGAATAGCTTGTTTAGCCGGTTTGCAAAGCGTAGTTTCATTATCCGACAGGTAATGACATATTTCGGCCAGATTCGTGGCAATCAGGTTATTGCCTTGTTCAATTAACGCCACTTCGGTGGCATTTCCTTGTGAGAGAACCAAAATACGTTCGTTTCTGGATGCTGCCAGCGCTGCCGGTATTGCGCCATTGATTGGTTTTATTTCTCCTGAAAGAGCGAGTTCGCCTAAAAACTCATGCTGCTGCAATTTTGTCGCGGGGATTTGTTCTGATGCTGCCAGTATGGCTAACGCAATGGGTAGATCGAATCGCCCTCCTTCTTTGGGTAAATCTGCCGGCGCTAAATTCACCGTGATCTTTTTAGGTGGAAAAGTAAATCCACTGTTTATCAGGGCACTTCTTACCCGATCTTTTGCCTCTTTTACCGTTATTTCAGGTAAACCAACTAAAGTAAAATTGGGCATTCCGTTGCTGATATGAACTTCAACACTGACGGCCGGCGCCTGAATTCCTATTGATGCTCGGGTGTGAACGATGGCTAATGACATACTGAATTATCCGACTTATTTTTCAGCGGATCCTGTCAGGTTTGAGGGAGATAGTTTTATTTATTTTAGAACGGAGCTTTATTTTTTAGATTTATATTCCAAATAATTGCTAGTTATATAGCTTATATCACTGGTTTTTTGTGTTCCCGATCGATGAAAAATAAATTTTATTCTGAATTGAGTTTTATTTGAATGATAAATAAAGATATTTTTTAATTTATTCTTCTGGAGTTTTAAAACAGAATGAAAAAATAACTTGTCACTTAACACACAACTATGATAACTCTGTAGTCATTCGTTCGACTGATAAAGAATTTTATTGAAACTATGAAGTCTGTAAGCCAAGTGATTAGCCTCGTAATTATTAGTGTGGTGGTGATTGTTATCCCACCGTGCGGGGCAGCACTTGGACGAAGAATGACCTGATTAGTGGTCTGAAATTCAAGAACCCCCGCACTGAGAAGTCGGGGGTTTTTTTATGCGTAATAAAAATTCAAGCAAAACACAACATAAAGCATAACGAAGCAAACAGTATAAAAAACTGTTCTGAGCATGAAGACAAACGGGGTAAGAATGATGAATGGGGCACAGTGGGTTGTACATACATTACGCGAACAGGGTGTTGAGACGGTTTTTGGCTACCCAGGTGGGGCTATTATGCCAGTTTATGATGCGTTGTTTGACGGCGGTATTGAACATTTGCTGTGCCGCAATGAGCAAGGTGCTGCGATAGCCGCTCTTGGTTATGCCAGAGCAACGGGTAAAGTTGGGGTTTGTATTGCGACTTCAGGCCCGGGGGCAACGAACCTGATAACCGGACTGGCGGATGCGTTATTGGATTCAGTTCCCGTTGTGGCTATCACGGGTCAGGTTGCTTCTCCACTGATTGGCACAGATGCTTTTCAGGAGGTCGATGTTTTAGGATTATCGTTGGCCTGCACTAAACACAGCTATCTGGTGGAGTCACTGGAAGAACTGCCAGCCATCATTGCTCAGGCTTTCGCTACCGCCTGTAGCGGTCGTCCAGGGCCCGTGCTTATTGATATTCCGAAAGACATTCAGTTAGCTGCAGGAGATCACCTCAAGCCAGCACTGTTCTCTGTTGAAGAACTTCCTAAAGTTGCTGATGCTGATTTGGCGTTAGCCAGAGAGATGATTACACAATCCAAAAAGCCAATATTATACGTTGGTGGTGGCGTTGGTATGGCTCAGGCGGTTGATGCATTACGTACCTTTGTTAACGTTACGGGAATGCCGGGTGTCTCGACTCTGAAAGGTTTAGGCGCTTTTGATGCTCAAGATCCATGTTATTTAGGATTGCTGGGAATGCATGGTGCCAAAGCCAGTAACTTAGCCGTACAGGACTGTGATCTGTTAGTGGCTATCGGGGTGCGTTTTGACGATCGGGTAACCGGTAAACTTAATGCTTTTGCACCAAATGCCAAAGTTATCCATATGGATATCGACCCGGCCGAATTAGGTAAGTTAAGAACACCTCATGTTGCCTTGCAGGGTGATTTAAATGAGATATTACCTGCGTTACAGCAGCCGATGTCCATCGAGAGCTGGCGCAAATCGGTAATGACAATGAAAAACGAATTTGCTGCCCGCTATGACCATCCTGGCCAACCTATCTATGCCCCGCTATTGTTAAAACAACTTTCTGATAAAAAACCTGAAAACGCCGTAATCACTACTGATGTGGGACAGCATCAGATGTGGAGCGCTCAGCATATGTCATTCAGTCGCCCGGAAAACTTTATTACCTCAAGTGGTTTAGGAACCATGGGCTTTGGTATTCCGGCTGCGGTTGGTGCACAAATGGCTCGTCCTGATGACATGGTGATCTGTGTTTCAGGGGATGGCTCTTTCATGATGAACGTGCAGGAGCTGGGTACGATAAAGCGCAAAAAATTGCCGATAAAAATGGTGTTAGTAGATAACCAGCGTCTGGGGATGGTGAGACAGTGGCAGCAACTGTTTTTTGATGCACGTTATAGTGAAACCGATTTATCTGATAATCCGGATTTTCTGGTACTGGCCAGCGCGTTTGGTATTCCAGGACAGAGTATTTCGCGTAAAGATCAGGTTGATGATGCTTTAAATGCAATGTTAACCAGCGAAGGTCCTTACTTGCTTCACGTCTCAATCGATGAATTAGAAAATGTTTGGCCTCTGGTTCCGCCAGGTGCTGGTAACGAAACCATGCTGGAGAAAGTATCATGACAGAACATCAACTTTATATTCAAACTCGCTTCCGCTCTGAGGTTTTAGAACGTCTACTGCGGGTTGTTCGCCACAGAGGTTTTCGAGTGTGCAAAATGAACATGAATCAGACAGGTAATGGAGATAATATAAATATTCATTTAACCGTTTCCAGTGAGCGTCCTGTCAATTTATTATCTTCTCAGTTAACTAAACTTGCGGATGTCAACAGCGTTGAGATCCTCAATCAAACATCACAACAAATACGCGCATAGCGCGACAAGGAATAGAGACAATGAGTACGAAGAAAGCAGACTACATATGGTTCAATGGCGAAATGACCCCATGGGCTGATGCAAAAGTTCACGTGATGTCTCATGCATTACACTATGGTACTTCGGTATTTGAAGGTGTGCGCTGCTATAACACTCACAAAGGCCCTGCGGTTTTCCGTCATCGCGAACATATGCAGCGTCTGCGTGATTCTGCAAAAATTTATCGTATGCCGGTTTCTTACTCCGTAGATGAATTGATGGCAGCCTGTCGGGAAACATTAAGCAAAAATAATCTGACTAGCGCTTATATTCGTCCGCTCGTATTCATCGGTGATGTTGGTATGGGTGTTAACCCACCGCCAGGATACAAAACTGATGTCATCATTGCGGCTTTCCCTTGGGGAGCTTATTTGGGAGAAGAAGCTCTGGATCAGGGCATCGATGCAATGGTTTCTTCATGGAACCGTTCTGCACCAAATACCATTCCAACGGCAGCGAAAGCGGGTGGTAACTACCTTTCCTCTTTACTGGTTGGTAGTGAGGCTCGTCGCCATGGCTATACCGAAGGTATTGCTCTGGATGTGCATGGTTATGTTTCAGAAGGTGCGGGCGAAAACATCTTCATTATTAAAGATGGCGTAGTCTTTACCCCAACCTTAACTTCTGCGGCTCTGCCAGGAATTACTCGTGATGCCATCATGAAGTTAACTAAAGATCTGGGCTTTGAAATTCGTGAGCAAGTTCTGTCTCGTGAGTCACTCTATCTTGCTGATGAAGTGTTTATGACCGGTACTGCTGCTGAAATTACACCAGTACGCAGTGTTGATGGTATTGAAGTCGGAATTGGCCGCTGTGGCCCTATTACTAAGCAAATTCAACAGCGCTTCTTTGGTCTGTTCAATGGTCAGACAGAAGATAAATATGGCTGGTTAGACTTAGTAAATCAATAATAAATAAAGCAAACATTATACCAACGGGCGGAGTAACTCCGCCCGGATAAAACAACGGGAGTGAATAAAGCATGCCTAAGTATCGTTCAGCTACAACTACACATGGTCGCAATATGGCAGGAGCCCGTGCGCTATGGCGCGCAACGGGTATGACCGATGCTGATTTCGGTAAGCCAATTATTGCCGTGGTGAACTCTTTTACACAGTTCGTTCCGGGCCATGTGCATTTACGTGACTTAGGTAAGCTGGTTGCCGATCAGATTCATGAGTCAGGCGGCGTTGCTAAAGAGTTCAATACTATTGCGGTGGACGATGGCATCGCGATGGGGCACGGAGGCATGCTCTATTCTCTTCCTTCCCGGGAACTGATTGCCGATTCGGTAGAATACATGGTGAATGCTCACTGTGCTGACGCGATGGTGTGTATCTCTAACTGTGACAAAATTACTCCGGGGATGTTAATGGCGTCTTTGCGCCTGAATATTCCGGTAATCTTTGTTTCCGGCGGCCCGATGGAAGCAGGAAAAACTAAGCTATCAGATAAAATCATCAAGCTGGATCTGATTGATGCCATGATTCAGGGAGCCAACCCTGATGTCAGCGATGAAGACAGTGCTCAAATAGAACGCTCTGCCTGCCCTACCTGCGGTTCCTGTTCCGGTATGTTTACTGCCAACTCTATGAACTGTTTAACTGAAGCACTGGGCTTAGCGCTGCCAGGAAATGGTTCTCTGTTAGCTACACATAAAGACCGTAAGCAACTTTTCCTGAATGCGGGTAAAGAGATTGTGGCATTAACCAAACGTTATTATGAGCAGGATGACGCAAGCGTATTGCCTCGCGCTATTGCTAATAAGGCTGCATTTGAAAATGCGATGGTGATGGATATTGCCATGGGTGGTTCAACCAATACCGTATTGCATCTTCTGGCTGCGGCACAGGAAGGTGAAGTTGATTTCACCATGAATGATATTGACCGTTTATCACGCAAGGTTCCTCAACTATGTAAGGTTGCTCCAAGTACCCAAAAATACCATATGGAAGATGTTCATCGTGCCGGTGGTGTTATTGGGATTTTGGGTGAGTTGGAACGTGCCAATCTGCTAAACCGCAATACAAAGAACATTATGGGGCTGAACCTGACGGAAACGTTAGACAAGTTTGACATAATGCGTACCAATGATGATGCGGTAAGAACCATGTTTCGTGCAGGCCCGGCAGGCATTCGTACCACTCAGGCTTTCTCTCAGGACTGTCGCTGGGATTCTCTGGATGACGATCGTTCAGAAGGCTGTATCCGAGATAAAGAGCATGCTTACAGTCAGGAAGGTGGTCTGGCGGTGCTGAATGGTAATCTGGCGGTGGATGGCTGTATTGTTAAAACGGCCGGTGTTGATGATGAACATTTGGTATTCCGTGGCCCGGCAAAAGTATATGAAAGTCAGGAAGATGCCGTTGACGCTATTCTGGGTAAGAAAGTGGTTGCCGGTGATGTCGTCGTTATCCGTTATGAAGGTCCAAAGGGTGGGCCCGGCATGCAGGAGATGTTGTATCCAACGACGTTCCTGAAATCCATGGGATTAGGTAAAAGCTGTGCGTTGATCACCGATGGCCGTTTCTCTGGCGGTACCTCCGGATTGTCTATTGGTCATATCTCGCCGGAAGCAGCCAATGGCGGTTTAATTGGTTTAGTTCGTGATGGCGACATGATTGATATTGATATTCCAAAACGCAGTATTGTGCTGGATGTATCAGACAGTGAATTAGCCAGCCGCCGTCAGACAGAAGTTGCCCGTGGTGACAAAGCCTGGACGCCAGCGGCTCGTGAGCGTCAGGTATCATTCGCTTTACGTGCCTATGCCAGTTTAGCAACCAGCGCAGATAAAGGCGCCGTCAGGGATAAAAGTAAGCTGGGAGGCTAACTGTTATGGCAGTTCCATTACCACTCTCTTCTGCACCGACAGGTGCAGAATATCTGCGAGCCGTGCTCTGTTCCCCGGTTTATGACGTAGCTCAGGTTACGCCATTACAGGTGATGAATAAGCTCTCAGCTCGTCTGAATAATACTGTGCTGGTAAAGCGTGAAGACAGACAACCGGTACACAGTTTCAAACTTCGCGGTGCACACGCGATGATCGCCGGGCTGAATGAGCAGCAGAAAGCCAATGGTGTAATTGCGGCCTCAGCAGGAAATCATGCCCAGGGTGTTGCGTTGTCTGCGACAGGTTTGGGTATTCGCTCTCTGATTGTTATGCCGTTAACGACACCGGATATTAAAGTTGATGCTGTACGTGGCTTTGGTGGCGAAGTGCTGTTGCACGGCGCTAACTTTGATGAGGCGAAAGCCAAAGCCATCGCCCTGTCTCAACAGGAAGGCTATATCTTTATTCCTCCGTTCGATCATCCGGCAGTGATTGCCGGGCAGGGCACCATTGGTATGGAGTTGATCCAACAGGATGCGCATCTTGATCGTGTCTTTGTTCCGGTGGGAGGTGGTGGATTGGCCGCCGGCGTAGCGGTATTGATTAAGCAATTGATGCCAGAAATTAAAATTATTGGCGTTGAAGCTGAAGATTCTGCCTGTCTGGTGGCGGCAATGAATGCCGGGCAGCCCGTTGATCTTGAGCGAGTAGGGTTATTTGCCGATGGTGTAGCGGTAAAACGTATTGGTAATGAGACATTCCGCCTGTGCCGTGAATATCTTGATGATGTTATTACCGTCGACAGCGATGCAATTTGCGCCGCAGTAAAAGATTTATTTGAAGATGTCAGGGCGATTGCAGAACCGTCGGGCGCGTTAGCGCTGGCGGGCCTGAAAAAATATGCTGAACAGCATAATCTGGAAGGAGAACGTCTGGCTTGTATTTTGTCCGGTGCTAATTTGAATTTCCACGGTTTGCGCTATGTCTCTGAACGCTGTGAGTTGGGTGAAAAGCGGGAAGCACTGCTGGCAGTCACTATTCCTGAGCAGAAAGGCAGTTTTCTGAAGTTTTGCCAGCTGTTAGGTGGCCGTTCAGTGACTGAGTTTAATTATCGTTACGCCAGTGATAAAGATGCCTGTATTTTTGTTGGGGTTCGCTTAACCAGAGGCCAGATTGAAAGAGAAGAGATTATCCGCGAATTGCGTGATGACGGTTATCAGGTCGTTGATTTATCCGATGATGAAATGGCTAAGCTACACGTTCGCTATATGGTCGGAGGCCGTCCGGCTAAACCGTTAAGTGAGCGGTTATACAGCTTTGAATTTCCTGAATCTGGTGGAGCTTTGTTAAAGTTTTTACAGACGCTGGGAACCTACTGGAATATTTCTCTGTTTCATTATCGCAGCCATGGTACCGATTACGGTCGCGTACTTGCGGCTTTTGAACTGGTTGGGCATGATGCTGAGTTTGAACAGCATCTTGAACAGTTGGGGTATGATTACCACGATGAGACGGATAATCCGGCGTTCCGTTTCTTTCTGGCGGGATAATCAGGGCAATTATCTGAATGCTGTTGAAGAATGATACTCGGCAGCATTTGGTTTTTCTGATGATGGGCTAATGGGCAGGAGCGATAATGCAATTCAATGGGTTTAGCCAGCGGGGACTAACATTCTTACAGGATGTCAGAATTCAAAATAGAAAAGATTGGTTCGACGATCATCGCCATATCTATGATGATGAGATACTCACCCCCTTTCGTGCGCTGGTGACCGATCTGACTCAGTGCATGATGCTGATTGATCCAGAGTTTGAAACCCGCCCGGCAATTGGTAAAACCCTGTCCAGAATTCATCGTGATACTCGCTTCAGCCATGATAAATCTCGTTATCGCAGCCATATGTGGCTAACCTTCAAACGACACAGCAAAGACTGGAAAGATGCTCCGGTCTACTTTTTTGAAATTGCCCCTGATTTCTATCGTTATGGCCTGGGTTATTACTCTGCCAGTCGGCAAACGATGGATGTACTCCGTTTATTGATGCGCACTGAGCCTAAAGATTTCTTAGCCGTAGCCAAATGCAGTAAATCCCCCTTTGAGCTGGTGGGTGAGAGTTATAAACGACCTTTAATTAAAGAGCAGGATGCCAACATTGCTAACTGGTATAACCGTAAGTCATTTGCCGTTATGCATACCAGTCAGGAGATGGAAATGGTATTTAATAACGGCCTGGTTTCTCAGTTAGAAAAGGGCTTTAAGCAATTGGCTCCCCTTTATCATTATCTGATGCGGGCGGAAATGATTAAACGCAATCCTGAAGAGTGATAGCAATAAAAATCATATCAACTGCCAGAAGGCGTGAATCAGAGGCTCATTAAGGCGTTTTTTCTGTACGCATACCCCCAAATCAAAGGCGGATGTCAGGGTGACGTGGTCTGCTACTGAGATCCGGCTACGAATAGTTTCGGGGCTGTTATCCAGCACTACGCTGGGGATCAGTGCAATACCGCAGCCAAGCGCAACCATAGAAACAATGGCTTCATGACCGGCAACCGTGGCGTAAATTTGTGGATTGCTGATGTGGTAACGGCGGAACCACTGGTCTATACGTCTGCGTGTTGGGCCATGTTCCGGTAAAATAAAAGGAATATTTGCCCAGTCAGGTTTATGTTCCAGCATTTGAGTATGCACCGGGCAAGGCAACGCGGGGGTAATTAACACCAGTGGAACCTCACCAATTTTGCGAAAATCAATGGTAGAAGGCAGGGTTTCCGGGCGACCGGCAATGGCCAGATCTGCATCATTGGACTGAATTTTATCAACTGCATCCGCAGCGTCACCGGTGGTCAATTTTATTTCTACATTGGGGTGCAGGGCTCGGAATTGGTCAAGTATGGTTGGCAGATGGCTGTAGGCAGCCGTTACCGAGCAGAAAATGCGTAGTTCACCGCTAAGGGATTCTCCCTCCTGCGTCAGGGCATTTTTTAACTGCTGATAGTGCAATAATGTTTGTTGAGCAAAGACTTTAAGCTGTTGGCCTGCGTGGGTGAGTTGTACCGTGCGGTTATCTCGCAGAAACAGCATCTGCCCAAGTTCCTCTTCCATTCGCTGTATCTGTCTTGACAGGGTGGAAGGGCTAACATAGGTAGCTTTAGCCGTTTTGCCAAAGTGCTGACTGTCGGCTAAATGAAGAAATAATTTTAAATCACGAAGATCCACATTAAGGCACCAAATTTTGTATTGCAGAAATTGCAATATCATCTTCTTAATATATCAATTTAAGCAATGCAGATCTTGTCTTATTATGAATTTCAGGCGTACTGCAGTTAATGAGTACCAACACAACAAAGCGCAACATAACAATCAGGAATGGAGAATAATAATGGCTAACTATTTCAATACATTAAACTTACGCCAGCAGTTGGCCCAATTAGGTCAGTGCCGTTTTATGGGGCGTGATGAGTTTGCTGATGAATCCGGTTTTCTGAAGGGTAAAAAAATCGTTATTGTCGGATGTGGTGCTCAGGGTCTTAACCAGGGTCTGAATATGCGTGATTCTGGTCTGGATATTGCTTATGCGCTACGTAAAGAAGCGATTGATGAGAAACGTGCATCATGGCGTAAAGCGACAGAGAATGGTTTTAAAGTAGGTACCTATGAAGAATTGATTCCTCAGGCAGATTTAGTGGTTAACCTGACGCCAGACAAGCAGCACTCAGCCGTCGTTCAGGCAGTTCAGCCGCTGATGAAAAAAGGTGCGGCGTTAGGTTATTCTCATGGTTTCAATATTGTTGAGGTTGGCGAAACTATTCGTCCTGATATCACCGTGGTGATGGTTGCGCCGAAGTGCCCGGGAACGGAAGTTCGTGAAGAGTATAAGCGCGGTTTTGGTGTACCAACGCTGATTGCTGTTCACCCGGAAAACGATCCTAAAGGTGAAGGTATGGCGATTGCTAAAGCATGGGCGGCGGCAACCGGTGGTCATCGTGCAGGCGTTCTGCAGTCTTCTTTTGTTGCTGAAGTTAAGTCTGACCTGATGGGTGAGCAAACTATCCTGTGCGGGATGTTACAGGCTGGTTCAATTCTATGTTTTGACAAGCTGGTGGCTGATGGTGCCAGCCCGGCATATGCTGAGAAATTAGTACAGTACGGTTGGGAAACGACCACCGAAGCATTGAAACAAGGCGGCATTACATTGATGATGGATCGCCTGTCTAATTCGGCAAAACTGCGTGCTTTTGCATTGTCTGAACAGTTAAAAGCGTTGATGGCTCCATTGTTCCAAAAGCATATGGATGACATTATCTCTGGTGCGTTCTCTGAAGGCATGATGGCTGACTGGGCAAATAACGATGCTAAATTATTAGGCTGGCGCGAAGAGACAGGTCGTACCGCTTTCGAGAATGCACCTCAGCAGGAAGGCAAAATTAGTGAACAGGAATACTTTGATCACGGCGTGTTGATGATTGCAATGGTTAAAGCCGGAGTTGAGCTGGCATTCGAAACCATGGTAGTTTCCGGCATTATCGAAGAGTCTGCTTACTATGAGTCTCTGCACGAGTTACCGCTCATTGCTAACACCATTGCTCGTAAGCGCCTGTATGAAATGAATGTGGTTATTTCTGATACTGCTGAATATGGCAACTATCTGTTCTCTAATGCCGCCGTACCGTTACTGCGTGAAAAATTCATGGGTTCATTGCAGGCTGGTGACTTAGGTAAATCTGTTGCAGCAGCAGAAATTGATAATGCTCAGCTGCGTGACGTTAACGAAGCTATCCGCAATCATCCAATTGAAGTGATTGGTAAGAAATTGCGTGGCTATATGACGGATATGAAGCGTATTGCTGTTGCCGGATAATTCAGATTAATGAATACAGAAACCAGAGAATTCTTCTCTGGTTTTTTTCGGAAAAATTTTACCCAATTGAATTATAAGCCTTTATTTATAATCAATCTTTTCGAAATATTTACAGTTGAATGATTATTACTTATGTAATGGTTTCAGATATAATTCGGGCGTTCGATTTTTTTAGTTTATTTATTTTTCAAGGAAAGAAATTGTGGAATGGTTCAAAAAATGTTTGTTAGAGAAATACGCTGATTTTTCTGGCCGTTGCTATTCGTCGTTTACACGATCTGGATAAAAGCGGTTGGTGGTATTTAATTGCTTTCATTCCGTTTGGCTCTATCGTTTTGCTGGTGTTCTTCTGTCTGGAAGGAACGCCAGGTGCTAACCAATTTGGGCCAGCATCAAAATAATTTCTAATGATTATCCAGGTATAAGCCCGTATAGATTGCGGGCTTTTTTGTTTCTGTTATTCATCAACCCTTCATTGTGTATAGGGGAATCAGATTTTTGCTATAATCCTTTCCCCTTGGTCTTCTGAGTAAGTAATTTCGTTATGCGCATGAATCCCCGCCAACAGCAGGCAGTTGAATTTGTTACCGGCCCTTGCCTGGTGCTGGCTGGCGCTGGTTCGGGTAAAACACGGGTAATTATTAATAAAATTGCCTATTTGATTCGTGAGTGTGGTTATCAGGCTCGCCATATTGCGGCAGTAACCTTTACCAATAAAGCGGCCAGAGAGATGAAAGAACGTCTGGCACAAACGCTGGGGCGTAAAGAGGCCAGAGGAATTGTTATCTCAACGTTCCATACTCTTGGGCTGGAAATTATCAAGCGTGAACATGTCGCATTGAATATGAAGTCCAACTTTTCGCTGTTTGACGATCAGGATCAGATGGCATTATTGAAAGAGTTGACGGAGAAGTGGCTGGAGAATGACAAAGTATTAATTTCTCAGTTGATATCAGCCATATCTAACTGGAAGAACGATTTGATTGGCCCGGCGGGAGCCGCGGCAGCGGCAAAATCCGAGCGTGATAAACTGTTTGCTCACTGTTATGACCTGTATGATAAACAGCTCAAATCCTGCAGTATTCTCGACTTCGATGACCTGATTCTATTACCTACTTTGCTGTTACAGCGAAATGAGGAAGTCAGAGAGCGTTGGCAAAATCGCCTGCGTTATCTGCTGGTGGATGAATATCAGGATACCAATACCAGCCAGTACGAACTGGTTAAGCTATTAGTGGGCAATCGTGCTCGTTTTACGGTGGTGGGAGATGACGATCAGTCAATCTACTCATGGCGGGGGGCTCGCCCGCAAAATTTAGTGTTATTGAGTCAGGACTTTCCTGCTTTACAGGTGATTAAGCTGGAGCAAAATTACCGTTCGTCCGGACGAATACTTAAAGCCGCTAATATTTTGATTGCCAACAACTCGCACGTATTTGAGAAACGGCTGTTTTCAGAGTTGGGATATGGTGAAGAACTGAAGGTAGTCACGGCTAATAATGAAGACAATGAAGCCGAGCGGGTTGTGGGTGAATTGATTGCCCATCACTTTATCAATAAAACCGATTATAAAGATTACGCCATTCTGTATCGGGGAAATCATCAGTCACGTATTTTTGAAAAAATGCTGATGCAAAACCGTATTCCTTATCGGATTTCTGGTGGAACGTCTTTCTTTTCCCGGCCAGAAATTAAAGACTTGATGGCCTATTTACGAGTACTGACCAATCCGGATGATGACAGCGCATTTTTACGAATAGTGAATACTCCACGTCGAGAAATTGGCCCGGCAACGCTGGAGAAATTGGGAACATGGGCAAATCAGAGAAGTGTTAGCTTATACCGGGCCAGTTTTGACGTTGGGCTGGAGCAATATCTCACCGGGCGTGGGCTTGAGTCGCTACAGCGTTTTACTCGCTGGTTATCTTCTGTTGCCGAAACCTCTGAAAGAGAACCCGTTGCTGCCGTCAGGGATCTGATTCACGGTATGGATTATGAAAGCTGGCTGTATGAAACGTCTCCCAGTGTGAAAGCGGCTGAGATGCGTATGAAAAACGTCAATCAACTGTTTGGCTGGATGACTGAAATGTTAGAAGGCTCCGATCTGGATGAGCCTATGACGCTGACTCAAGTCGTTACTCGCTTTACGCTGCGTGACATGATGGAACGTGGTGAAAATGAAGAAGATTTCGATCAGGTTCAACTGATGACATTGCATGCCTCCAAAGGCCTTGAGTTTCCTTATGTCTATTTGGTAGGGATGGAAGAGGGACTTCTTCCTCATCAAAGCAGCATTGATGAAGATAATGTTGATGAAGAACGCCGCCTGGCATATGTAGGTATTACCAGGGCTCAGAAGGAGCTAACGTTCACACTATGCCGTGAGCGTCGTCAGTTTGGTGAATTGGTGCGTCCGGAGCCAAGCCGATTCTTATTGGAGCTGCCTCAGGATGATTTGCGCTGGGAAAGCGCCCGTAAGGTTGTGTCTGCCGAAGAGAGAATGGAAAAAGGCAAAGGGCATCTGGCTAATATTCGTGAACAGCTGGCAAAAAGTAGAAATAATGCATCCTAGAAAATGAAAAAACCGGAGAGATCCGGTTTTTTCATCATACCTACCTGCCAAGAGGTAGGTATTTTCCCCGTTATAGTCTGTTGTAGTCGCCAACCAGACTATTGTACTCTTTGATCAGCTTTCCGACTGAACCGTTTACCATCCATTCGCCAGAGGTACCCAGATTCATTTTTTCACCAGTGGAGTAGGGTTCTTTATCTCTTACGCGACGAATACGTTCTTTGGCTGCTTTAGCGTAGCTATCCGCTTGGCGTAATAATGACTCATAACTCATGTAGGACATGTTATTAGCCTTTTTCTGCTCTTCAATAAGAGGGCGAGCGTTCTCAATTTTGCTTTGCAGTTCTGAAACCAGAGCGAGTGGCTTTTCTGTTTCAAATGACTCTTCTTCAATCATGCCGTTGATGGTTTGCGCATCCAACATAATACCAAGACTATAATAATTCAGTGACTTACCCTCTTCTTTCTCCATTTTATCCAGACGGGCTTGTTGACGCTCGTTATTAATTTTACTGATGGATTGGGAGAACGCTTTCGAGGCAGGTTCAAAAGCTTTATAGGCGGCAACTAGCTTAGAATTATGTTCTTTGCCTTTGGCAAAATTATCGTCTTTGTAGTCTTCCTGATCGTAGTAACGATTCAATTCGTTAATTTCTGCACTTACTGTTTCAGCTGCAGCAAGATAGTTGGCAGCAATCTCATCCATCGGCTTGAGTTCAGGTTTAATTGCAAGGGCTGCGGTAATATTGTTTTTGCAGGAATTCGTACTGTTTTGATGAATCTCATAAAGTCCATAAACCACACTTTCTTTGCCTGTTGGGCCTTTTTCGAAATTTTTCACCCAGCTGGTATAGCGGCTAATACTATCGTGAATAGAACCATCCAATGCGTTATAGCACTCAATGTAAGCATTCATTTTTTCTTGCAGTACTTCTTCTGCGTCTTGTGTCTCTTCTGCTTTGGCATCTGCCGTTGATTTTTCAGCTTCTACTTTTTCAGCATCTGCTTTTTTAACCGCTGATTGAGTATTTTGGACTGTTGTTGGTGCACTGGCAGCTGGTTCTTCCTTTTTTTATCACAGGCTGATAATGCCAATATAATGGAAAGCGCGATCGCTCCTTTTTTCCATATGATAGCGTTATTTTTAAAATCCATTTTTATACCTTTATCCTTTATTGAGAGTACTAAATTTAACTGTATCAAAAGTGTGGATGGTGAAAATACTCTTTCGGCTGACTATTTTCAATATATTGCAGGTTTTAATGAGATTGATATTTCTTTTTATTTGTAACTATTTGTAGCAGTACTGGGGTAAAAAGAAGTTTTTACCATAAATAAAGACGTTAATAGGTAGTCGTAATCTATAAAATAATAGAAAGAATAATACGATAAGACGTTTTAAATACAGCCTGTTAAGGAAGGTTGCCCGTGTTGAGCAAGCAATTGATGTTTTGACGACGCTAAATGTATTACACAATCAGTTCAAAATTTAATGGTGATAGTAACTTATTGAATATTCATTTTAGACCTTATGGACTAATCTATTTTAATAGTATTCCACCATTAATTATTACATTAAATCATTAATCTTATGAATTTGAAGTACATATTCATTATATGAATGAAAGATCGTTTTTTATTAATTAAAGAAGCAGGTGGATTAATTTTTCGCTATTTTTATTCAAGTTGTTTTATAACAGAGTGAATGAATATTATACCGTTTATACGTTTGATGGAGAGATTTTGCTGGTGAAGTTCACTAAACTTTATCTATCCAGATCGTTACGAGGGTAATTAGATAAAAAAGAAATAGCCTATTATGACTTGATGCAGAAGAGAAAATTCAGTCGTTAAACTGTCATGATGGTCAGTGGAAGATGGCTATATGTTTGCCAGCGGCTTTCTTGTTGTAACGTTTCGGTCAGCAAGGGATACAACGCAAGCCATTCTTTTTTAATTTCAAGATTGAGATGTTCTCCCTGACCGGTAAGCGTGATATCCGGAATGCGATCAGGATGCCGTGAGCGACATAATAGAATGGCAATACGCAGTAAACGTACCAGCCTTTGTGCCTGCTGTAGTGATAATGCATTCTGTTCTGCCAGCACTGGCTGATTTATGATATCAGTTTGATTTATCAGTAAGGCAGCCAGTAATTTCCTTTGTGCAGGGGTAAAGCCTGGCATTTCAGTATGATTCAGCAAGTAAGCGGCATGCTGGGGTGATTGTTTGAAGTCGATACTTAACCCAATTTCATATATCTGGCTGGCCCAATGAAGAAGCTCTGCCATGCTATCATTGATATCCCAACTGTCTTTTAGCTGGTGGTAAAAGTGATCAATTAACTGGCTAACTCTGTCGGCCTGTTGCCGATCGATAGCATACTGGTATTGCATCATCTGAATGGTCGTTTGTCGGATATCTTTTTCTACCGGTTGGTTTAACATGCTGTATATCAGGCCTTCACGCAGTGCACCACCGGCCAAATTCATGCTGTTTACACCCAGGGTTTCAAAAATAGCGATCAGAATAGAGAGCCCGCTGGGGAAAACCAGTGCCCTTTCTAAAGTCAGGCCAGCAATTTCCAGCTCTTCCAGTTTGCCGCATTGAATCGCGCGTTCTTTTAATTGCTGTAATTTATCCAGCGTAATTTGCTCATCCATGCCTTGCGCTACCATGATTTCCTGTAGTGCTTGTACCGTACCTGATGCGCCGACACAAATTTTCCAGCCCTGATATTTCAACTTATCGGCAATAGGTACCAGAAGATGATGAGCGGCAAGTTCTGCCTGTTGAAAATTGTCGGTACTTAATGTTCGATCGCTGAAATAATGTTCCAGCCAGGTCACACAACCCATTGGTAAGCTCACCAATTGAGAAATGTTATCTGCGGTTCCGGTAATCAGCTCAGTGCTACCGCCGCCAATATCTACCACCAGTCGGGATTGTGCTCCTCCAGTGGTATGAGCAACGCCCTGATAAATTAATCGGGCTTCTTCTTCGCCACTGATGATCTTAACCGGATAGCCTAAAATTGTTTCGGCCGTAGTAATAAACGTATTGGAGTTTTTGGCTGCCCGTAGCGCTGCGGTGGCAACAATACAAATATGGGATGGAGGAATACCATAAAGGCGCTCAGCGAACAGACGTAAGCATTGCCAGCCGCGTTGCATCGCCTCTTCTGATAAACAATTATCATCGCCAAGTCCGGCAGCTAACCGGACTTTTCGCTTGATACGGTCAATAATCTGGATACGACCAGCAATTTCCCGGATAACCAGCATATGGAAGCTATTCGAACCAAGATCGATGGCGGCATAGAGAGGCAATTCATCTTCTTGTCTGTTCATAGCGTTCAATAAGTTATCCGTACTGGCAGCATCAATATTAACCCGGGCGTTTTCTGTTACGCGGAGGCCCATTCCGGCGAGGCCCGCTACTGCGTCTTGGGTTGCCGGTATTACGCGGACGTGAAAGACGCTTTGGTGCAGGAAGGTCAGTCAGTAATGCTTCTGAATTATAGCGACTGACAGGAATTGAGTGACCAATATATTGCTCAATAGCCGGCAGATTTAATGCATATTGCTCACAGGCCAGAGTGATGGAATGCCCACTGGCACCCGCTCGCCCGGTACGGCCAATGCGATGCACATAGTCTTCACAGTCATCCGGAAGGTCATAGTTAAATACATGGGTAACTTCAGGAATATGTAAACCACGGGCCGCAACATCCGTTGCTACCAGGATATCCAGATTACCTTTGGTGAAATCATCCAGAATATGTAAGCGTTTTTTCTGTGCTACATCACCGGTTAATAAACCAACGCGATGCCCGTCAGCGGCTAAATATCCCCAGATCTCTTCACAGGCATGTTTAGTGTTAGCAAAAATAATGCAGCGTTCAGGCCATTCTTCTTCCAGAAGCGTCTGAAGTAAGCGCATTTTGTCTTCGTTAGAAGGGTAGAACAATTCTTCCTGAATTCGGTGGCCGGTTTTTTGGGTGGGTTCCACTTCAACATATTGAGGATTATTCATATGTTCAAATGCCAGTTCACGGACGCGGAAAGAAAGCGTTGCTGAAAATAGCATGCTTAAGCGTTGAGTTGCCGGTGGCATACGACGGAAAATCCAGCGGATATCTTTGATAAAACCCAGATCAAACATGCGGTCAGCTTCATCCAGAACAACAACCTGGATAGCACCTAAATCAATATGGTTTTGCTTAGCGTAATCAATAAGGCGACCAGTAGTACCAATCAGAATATCAACGCCGGCTTCCAATACTTTTAACTGCTTATCATAGCCATCGCCACCGTAGGCTAGCCCAATTTTCAGGCCAGTTTCCTGAGCCAGTGCTTCCGCATCGTTATGAATTTGGACTGCAAGTTCACGGGTTGGAGCCATAATTAGTGCACGAGGTTGATTGATTTTGCGATTGCTATCAGCCTCATGGGCGAGTAAATAATTAAAGGTAGATGCCAGAAAAGCCAGTGTTTTTCCGGTACCCGTTTGTGCCTGTCCTGCAACATCATGCCCTGCAACCGTATAAGGAAGCGCCAGTGCTTGTATTGGCGTACAGTAATGAAAGCCTTTGTTTTCAAGCGCCTTGATTACCGAAGGGTGTAGTGCGAAGTCGGCAAACTTCTGTTCTGTTAAGTGTGTTTTGCTCATAGTGGTGTAGAATATCAGCTAACCTTGTATTCACGAAAGTATTGCTTTACGAATGCGTATCCGTTGAAATAAAGTCAACATATATTCAACGTTTCTTTGGTTAATATAACACCAATGAAACATATCTAATCCTGTGGAGTCAAACATGAGCGAAAAAATTATTCACTTAACCGATAGCAGCTTTGAAAATGATGTATTGAAAGCTGATGGTCCTGTACTGGTGGATTTTTGGGCCGAGTGGTGTGGTCCATGCAAAATGATTGCCCCGATTCTGGATGAAGTGGCGGCTGAGTATGAAGGTAAGCTAACGGTTGCTAAATTGAATATCGATCAAAACCCGGCAACTGCGCCTCAGTATGGTATTCGCGGTATTCCAACCCTGTTGCTGTTTAAAGATGGTGCCGTTGCTGCAACTAAAGTTGGCGCGCTGTCAAAATCGCAATTAAAAGAGTTTTTGGATGCCAGTATTTAATTGATATTACGCTAATTTTTTCGGCATATTTGTTCTTGTTTATCCATTATCTTTATGGGTAAACAAGACTTCTTAGCTATCAGATTAAAAAAAATAGTGCTCTCAACGAACATTTTTACTGGAAAAACAGCCTGCAGGTGCTAATTTATTGGCTGAGCCGTAGACTCTGGTAATAAAGCGTGCTACCTTTAATCACGCTTCATGCAATCTTATCTATATACGTAATACGTACTCGTTTTAAAATCGTAGCTTAAAGTTCTTAGAGCAGTTTAATCATGAGCATCGACTGTGAATGCTATGATTTTAAAACAGGTTTAGAATGTATATCCGGGCATTATTTCTGAGTTTCTGATATGTGGTCAGGCATCGTCATACTACTTTTCTGATATAAAATAATGAACAGATATTCTAATAATACAGGCGCGGCGTATACCGCCAGCTATTCACGAAGACTTTTCGAGACAGACCCCGAGTTAAAGAACCCACCATTATGAATCTTACCGAACTAAAAAATACGCCGGTCTCTGAGTTGATTACTCTCGGCGAAAATATGGGACTGGAAAACCTGGCCCGTATGCGCAAACAAGATATTATCTTTTCGATTCTTAAACAGCATGCGAAAAGTGGAGAGGATATTTTTGGCGATGGCGTGCTGGAAATATTGCAGGATGGATTTGGTTTCCTCCGCTCAGCAGACAGCTCCTACCTCGCAGGTCCTGATGATATCTATGTCTCCCCTAGTCAAATTCGCCGTTTTAACTTACGTACTGGTGACACCATTTCAGGCAAAATTCGTCCGCCAAAAGAGGGCGAACGTTATTTTGCATTACTGAAAGTTAACGAAGTTAACTACGATAAGCCAGAAAACGCGCGCAATAAGATTCTGTTTGAAAACTTAACGCCATTACATGCCAATTCTCGTCTGCGGATGGAACGTGGTAATGGTTCTACTGAAGATTTAACCGCTCGCGTTCTGGACCTTGCTTCTCCAATTGGTCGCGGTCAGCGTGGCTTGATTGTTGCACCACCAAAAGCGGGTAAAACAATGCTGCTGCAAAACATTGCACAGAGCATTGCTTACAACCATCCTGACTGTGTGCTAATGGTTTTACTGATTGACGAACGTCCGGAAGAAGTTACCGAGATGCAACGTCTGGTAAAAGGTGAAGTCGTAGCTTCAACCTTTGATGAACCAGCTTCCCGCCATGTTCAGGTTGCTGAAATGGTTATTGAAAAGGCTAAACGTCTGGTTGAACATAAAAAAGACGTTATCATTCTGCTCGATTCTATCACCCGTTTAGCGCGTGCATATAACACGGTTGTACCGGCTTCAGGTAAAGTCTTGACTGGTGGTGTGGATGCGAATGCTCTGCATCGCCCTAAACGTTTCTTTGGTGCAGCGCGTAATGTGGAAGAAGGCGGTAGTTTGACCATTATTGCTACAGCACTGGTGGATACCGGCTCTAAAATGGATGAAGTGATCTACGAAGAGTTTAAAGGTACGGGTAATATGGAATTGCACCTGTCTCGCAAGATTGCTGAAAAGCGTGTGTTCCCGGCTATTGATTACAACCGTTCTGGTACCCGTAAAGAAGAGTTACTGACAACGTCAGAAGAATTACAAAAAATGTGGATCCTGCGCAGAATTATCCATCCTATGGGAGAGATTGATGCAATGGAATTCCTCATCAATAAGTTAGCGATGACGAAAACTAATGATGAATTCTTTGATATGATGAAGCGTTCATAATAATCAGTTAAATAGTTATGAGTATTAGAGTAATATTCTGATACTCATAACCTTTATCGAGAGCCGTTAATCGTGAATTTACTCAGTATGAGTGGCGATCTTGCTATCGTCTTTTTGTTTTCTCTGGCTTTTCTATTTGTTGCTCGCAAAATAGCCAAAATTATTGGCTTAGTAGATAAACCAAATTATCGGAAACGCCACCAGGGAGTTATTCCATTAGTTGGTGGTATTTCTGTTTATGCCGGGATTTGCCTGTATCTCTTTCTTAATTGGAATGAGATTGAGCAACCCGGCATTTATCTTATCTGTGCCGGAATTTTAGTTTTAGTTGGTGCTGTTGACGATCGCTTTGATATTAGCGTTAAGTTCAGAGCATCAGTACAGGCATTGGTTGCTATCGCGATGATGGTTTTTGCTGGTCTGTACCTTCATAGTCTTGGATTTATTTTAGGTCCATGGGAGCTGGTACTCGGCCCGGTAGGTTATGTGGTGACGCTGTTTGCCGTGTGGGCTGCAATTAATGCTTTCAATATGGTTGATGGTATTGATGGCCTGCTTGGTGGATTAGGATGTGTCACTTTTGGCGCATTAGGTATTTTACTGGTTATTGATGGACAAGCATTTTTAGGTTATTGGTGCTTTGCTATCATCGCCGCGATTATCCCTTATCTATTACTCAATTTGGGTGCATTTGGTAAGCGTTATAAAGTATTTATGGGTGATGCAGGTAGTACACTAATTGGTTTTACCGTTATCTGGATTTTACTGCAAAGTACTCAGGGCGTCGGCCACCCAATGAATCCTGTGACAGCGCTGTGGGTTATTGCTATCCCTTTAATTGATATGATTGCCATTATGTACCGTCGGTTACGTAAGGGCATGAGTCCATTTGCTGCCGATCGACAACATATCCACCATCTTATTATGCGCGCCGGTTTCACCTCCCGTCAGGCATTTGTGCTGATTACGCTGGCGGCTGCGCTGTTAGCAGCCATTGGTGTTGTCGGAGAACACATCTTTTTTATCTCTGAATGGATGATGTTGGTACTATTCTTGCTTGTATTTGTACTGTATGGCTTTTGTATTAAGCATGCCTGGCGCGTGGCCCGTTTTATTAAACGCACAAAGCGCCGTATGCGTCGAACTCATGAAAATCAGCGAATTTCTTAACCAGAGGCTTTTGTCTTAGACATGAAATCAGAGATCCAGTCAGTTGATAATGAATTAGATATTCGTAGTCTGTGTTATTCATTATGGTATGGCAAAATATGGATTGTTGGCATTGCCATTATTTTTGCAGCTATTGCTTTAGGCTACTCTTATGTAGTCAAACAGGAGTGGAGTACAACTGCAATTACTGATAAACCGACAGTCAGTATGTTGGGCGGTTATTATTCGCAAGAGCAGTTTTTGCGAGGGCTTACCCGAACCAGTAGCAATAACACAGCAGTGGCAGAAACACCGATTACGGAAGATGTTTATAGCGAGTTTATCATGCAGCTCTCTTCCTATGATGCTCGCCGTGATTTCTGGCTACAGTCTGATTATTATAAGCAGCGTCAATCAGGTGATGTGCGTGCAGATGCAGTAGTTCTGGATGAGTTAATTAATAATATTGTTTTTACGCCTAAAGACGATAAAAAAGGTGTAAATGACAGTGTTAAGTTAACCGCTGAAACACCAAGCGATGCAAACCAGCTATTGCGCCAGTATATTAATTTTGCTAATCAACGTGCGGTAGCAAGTTTAAATGCAGAATTACAAGGTACCTGGTCAGTACGTCAAACGTCTCTGGCTCGTCAGGTTCAGCGTCAGGAAAAAATGGCGAATGCAGTATACCAGCGAGAATTAAAACGTTTGCAGCAGGCATTGACCATAGCTCAGCAACAGAATATCACTCGTTCTCAAACGGATGTTCCAGCCGATCAATTACCTAACTCCGAATTGTTTTTATTAGGTAAGCCGATGCTGCAGGCTCGATATGAAGCATTACAGGCGAATGGACCTGATTTTGAAAATGATTATGACCACGATCGCGCGGTACTGTCTTCTCTGAATGATGGTGCAAAACTGGATAATCAGTTTAAAGCATACCGTTATTTACGTACTCCTGAAGATCCAATTACCCGAGACAAACCTCGTCGCGTATTCCTGCTGATTATGTGGGGTGGGATAGGTGCACTGGTCGGTGCCGGAGTAGCGCTGACCCGCAGACGTAAAAAAGAATTTTGATTAAGAATAGGTGCCCCAGGGCACCCGGATGGCATATCTGCCGTGATAACTGACTTAAAGAGATAGCTCTGTGAAAGTGTTAACTGTTTTTGGCACGCGACCTGAAGCGATTAAAATGGCTCCTCTGGTGCATGCACTGGCCGATGATGACTATTTTGAGTCGAAAGTTTGTGTAACGGCTCAGCATCGGGAGATGCTGGATCAGGTACTTAAGCTATTTGACATAAAACCTGATTACGATCTGGATATTATGCGTCCGGGGCAAGGTTTGACGGAAATTACCTGTCGTATACTTGAAGGGTTAAAACCGGTTCTGGAAGAGTTTAAACCGGATGTGGTTTTGGTTCATGGTGATACCACTACGACTCTTGCCACCAGTTTGGCTGCTTTTTATCAGCGTATTCCTGTTGGACATGTTGAGGCAGGGTTGCGTACCGGCGATCTGTATTCTCCATGGCCAGAAGAAGGAAATCGGAAATTGACGGGCCATCTGGCCATGTATCATTTCTCTCCGACAGAAACCTCAAAACAAAACTTATTAACGGAAGCTATACCTGACAGCCGTATTTTTGTTACAGGCAATACGGTAATTGATGCTTTATTTTGGGTGCGCAATCGTATTCATAATGATGTTCAATTAAAACAGGAGATGGAACAACGTTACTCCTTCCTGCAGCAAGATAAGAAAATCATTTTAGTCACTGGTCATCGTCGGGAAAGTTTTGGTGATGGCTTTGAGCGGATTTGTAGTGCACTGGCAGACATCGCCCGTACCCATCCGGATGTACAGGTAGTTTATCCGGTACATCTTAATCCGAATGTCAGAGAGCCAGTTAAGCGCATCCTGAGCCACATTGATAATGTGATCTTGATTGAACCTCAAGATTATTTGCCATTTGTTTATTTAATGGATCACGCTTACTTAATTTTGACTGACTCTGGTGGTATTCAGGAAGAGGCTCCTTCTTTAGGCAAGCCGGTTCTGGTTATGCGTAAAACGACAGAGCGTCCGGAAGCGGTTTCGGCAGGTACAGTTAGATTAGTTGGTACAAATATTGCATTGATTTTAGAAGAAGTGAGTCGGTTATTAACGGATGAAAATGAATATCATTTAATGAGCCGGGCACATAATCCTTATGGTGATGGGAAAGCCTGTCAGCGTATTCTCGATGCTTTAAAAAATAATCAGGTGAAGCTATGAGTTTTGAAACAATTTCAGTAATCGGTCTTGGCTATATTGGTTTGCCTACAGCAGCAGCTTTTGCGTCGCGCAAAAAAAAGGTTATTGGCGTAGATATTAATCAGCATGCGGTAGATACCATTAACCGCGGAGCGATTCATATTGTTGAACCTGATTTAGATAAAGTGGTTAAAGAGGCCGTTGAAGCAGGTTGCTTACAGGCGGTGACTAAACCGTTGGCTGCAGATGCATTTTTGATTGCTGTACCAACACCTTTTAAAGGCGATCATGAGCCGGATATGGTGTATGTAGAAGCAGCAGCTAAATCTATTGCACCGGTTCTGAAAAAAGGCGACCTGGTTATTCTGGAGTCAACTTCACCGGTTGGCGCTACTGAACAGATGGCTGGTTGGCTGGCGGCGGCTCGCCCGGATCTGACTTTTCCTCAGCAGGCAGGTGAGCAGGCTGATATTAATATCGCTTATTGCCCTGAGCGAGTATTACCAGGGAAAGTGATGGTAGAACTGATTCAAAACGACCGTGTAGTGGGTGGTATGACCCCTCGCTGCTCGGATCTCGCCAGTGAGTTATATAAAATCTTCCTGAAAGGCGAGTGTGTTATTACCAATTCACGCACTGCTGAGATGTGTAAGTTAACTGAGAACAGCTTTCGCGATGTCAATATCGCCTTTGCTAATGAGCTGTCACTGATTTGTGACCATCAGGGGATTAACGTATGGGAGCTGATTCGTCTGGCTAACCGTCATCCCCGGGTTAATATTTTGCAACCAGGTCCTGGTGTCGGTGGCCACTGTATTGCTGTCGATCCATGGTTTATCGTGGCGCAAAATCCTCAGGATGCACGTTTGATTCGTATTGCTCGTGAAGTGAATGATGGCAAACCTTACTGGGTATTGGATAAAGTGAAGTCTGCGGTAGCTGATTGCCTGACTGCTACCGGTAAGCGTGCCGCAGAGATTAAAATTGCTTGTTTTGGTCTGGCATTTAAACCAGATATTGACGATTTGAGAGAAAGCCCGGCGCTGGAAATTACTCACATGATTGCTGACTGGCATGCCGGAACAACATTGGCCGTTGAGCCAAATGTTCATGAATTACCAAAGGTACTGGCTGAAAAAGCCCGTTTAACGGAGACTGCGCAAGCACTGGTTGAAGCTGATGTTTTGGTAATGCTGGTTGACCATCGTCAGTTTAAGGAAATTCGCCCGGAACAAGTTAAGCAACAGTGGATTATCGACACTAAAGGGGTATGGCGTTGAGAAAGATTTTAGTCACTGGCGGAGCCGGTTTCATTGGTTCTGCGGTAGTGAGACATATTATTCAGGATACCAAAGATAGTGTATTGGTGGTTGATAAGCTGACTTATGCCGGAAATCTGGATTCATTGGCGGAAGTGTCTGACAATGAACGCTACTCTTTTGAACAAGTTGATATTTGTGACCGCTCCGCATTAGATCGGGTGTTTGCACAATATCAACCAGATTTAGTGATGCACCTGGCTGCTGAAAGCCATGTTGATCGTTCTATTGATGGCCCGGCAGCCTTTATTGAAACCAATATTGTTGGAACCTATACGCTGCTGGAAGCCGCTCGTCACTATTGGATGGGGCTGGATACGGCGTTGAAGCAGTTATTTCGCTTTCATCATATCTCTACTGATGAAGTGTATGGTGATTTGCATGGGACTACGGACTTGTTTACTGAAACAACACCTTATGCTCCAAGTAGCCCTTACTCAGCGTCTAAAGCATCCAGTGACCATTTAGTCAGAGCCTGGCTGCGTACCTATGGTTTTCCAACCATTGTGACAAATTGCTCTAATAACTATGGGCCATATCATTTTCCTGAGAAGTTAATTCCGCTGATCATTTTGAATGCATTAGAAGGAAAAGCATTACCGGTTTATGGTAATGGGGCCCAGGTCAGGGACTGGTTATTTGTTGAGGATCATGCCAGGGCTTTATATAAAGTCGTCACTGAAGGTGTTATTGGTGAAACCTATAATATTGGCGGTCATAATGAACGCAAAAATATTGAAGTTGTGCGCACTATCTGCCAGCTACTGGAAGAATTAGCCCCATCAAAACCCGAAGGTGTAGCTAAATATGAGGATCTGATTACCTATGTAACGGATCGTCCAGGTCATGATATGCGCTATGCCATTGATGCCGGAAAAATTGAACGTGAACTGAACTGGAAGCCACAAGAAACCTTTGAGTCAGGTATTCGTAAGACGGTTTCCTGGTATCTGACAAATCAAGCGTGGTGGCAGCGCGTTCAGGATGGAAGCTATGCCAGAGAACGTATTGGTTTGAAATCGTAGTTCTGCTGACAAAATAACCTGGGGTTCTAAACAAGAGCCCCGATCATTAGATTCTGTTTAAGTGATATCCCCGGCCTCCTTTTAATGCAAGCGCCAGGGAAATGGTGAAGCCAATGAAAGGTATTATTCTTGCGGGTGGCTCTGGTACCCGACTGTATCCAATTACGCGCGGTGTATCAAAACAGCTGCTCCCTATTTATGATAAACCAATGATTTATTATCCGCTTTCCGTGCTGATGCTGGCCGGAATTCAGGATATTTTGATTATCTCTACTCCGGAAGATCTACCGTCATTTCAACGTTTATTAGGCTCTGGTGAAGAGTTTGGTATTAAGCTCAGCTATGCAGCTCAGCCTAGTCCGGACGGATTAGCGCAGGCATTTCTGATTGGCGAAGAGTTTATTAATGGTGACTCCTGCTGCTTGGTTCTGGGTGATAACATCTTTTTTGGTCAAAGCTTCAGCTCAAAATTGCGTGGTGTTGTTGCCCGCGATAAGGGAGCAAGCGTTTTTGGTTATCAGGTAATGGATCCTGAACGTTTTGGTGTTGTTGAGTTTGATGACAATTTCCGGGCACTGTCTATTGAAGAAAAACCCCTTAAGCCTAAGTCAAATTGGGCTGTAACTGGGCTTTATTTCTACGATAATCAAGTAGTGGAATTAGCTAAACAGGTTAAACCTTCTCCACGTGGTGAACTGGAAATTACCAGTATTAATCAAATGTATCTTGAGCAAGGTACGTTGAATGTTGAACTGCTTGGTAGAGGTTTTGCCTGGTTAGATACAGGTACTCACGATAGTTTGATTGAAGCCAGTACTTTTGTACAAACGGTGGAGAAACGGCAAGGGTTTAAAGTTGCCTGTCTGGAAGAGATTGCCTGGCGCAATGGCTGGTTAGATGATGCGAGCGTATTAAAAACCGCACAGCTTCTGGCCAAAACAGGTTATGGGAAATATTTGCAGGACTTACTCAATGTCCGTCCACGCCAATATTGAGCCTCTTGAGTGGGAGAGTGAATTCTTTTCTCTCTCCACGGCTAAGCTGAATTTTAATCAATCGGTAGCTACGTCATTAGATGTGCAAGCGTTGTCTGGTTTCCAATTAGTTCAGGCAAAGGTACCCGCATCGCGTGGTGATTGGATAGATACTTTAAGTTCATTGAGTTTTCAACTGGTTGAAGGCGAAGTGGATTTTATTGTATCGCTTGATGCAGTAATTGATCGTTCACCGAGTTTAATGTTTTCCTGCCGGTTAGCGACAGAGCAGGATATACCGGCATTACGAACAGTAGCATCAGATGCATTCCGCCTGAGTAGGTTTCGTGCCCCATGGTATCAGGATAGTGATAGCGGTCGTTTCTATGCGTTATGGGTTGAAAAAGCCGTATTAGGAACTTTTGACCATAGCTGTTTGATACTCGAGGATAAAGACGGTAATCCCCAAGGCTTTGTGACGTTACGTGATATTGGCGATAGTCAGGGACGTGTTGGGCTATTAGCTGTTTGGCCTGATTGCGGCAATAAAGGCGTTGGCCTTGAGCTGATGAAGGTAGCGAAAAGTTGGTGTGTGGCACGAAAATTGAATCACCTCTGTGTTGCCACTCAGATGGGAAATCTTGCGGCTTTGCGTCTTTATATTCGTAGCGGTGCTTCCATCAATAGCACAGCATATTGGTTATACAGATAACTATTTACAGATGTCTATTTAACAAATTACTCAGGTGAAAAAATGATTCCTTTTAACGCTCCACCCGTTGTTGGTACCGAACTTGAATATATGAAAGCCGCAATGGGTAGCGGTAAGTTATGTGGTGATGGTGGTTTTACTCGTCGCTGTCAGCAATGGATGGAACAGCACTTTGGTAGCCATAAAGTATTGCTGACGCCATCCTGCACGGCTTCACTGGAGATGGCTGCGTTATTACTGGATATTAAACCGGGTGATGAAGTTATCATGCCAAGTTTTACCTTTGTTTCAACGGCTAACGCTTTTGTATTGCGTGGTGCTAAAGTGGTCTTTGTAGATGTCCGCCCGGATACTATGAATATTGATGAAACTAAAATTGAAGCAGCGATTACTGAAAATACCCGAGCGATTGTTCCGGTTCACTATGCTGGTGTGGCGTGTGAAATGGACACCATTATGGCGTTGGCGAAAAAGCATAAGTTGTATGTGGTAGAAGATGCAGCACAGGGAGTGATGTCCACCTATAAGGGCAAAGCATTAGGTACCATTGGTCATATTGGCTGTTTCAGCTTTCACGAAACGAAAAACTATACGGCAGGTGGTGAAGGTGGAGCAACGTTAATTAACGATCCTACACTTATTGAACGCGCTGAAATTATTCGTGAGAAAGGGACTAACCGTAGTCAATTCTTCCGTGGTCAGGTAGATAAATATACCTGGCGTGATATTGGTTCCAGCTATTTGATGGCTGACTTGCAGGCAGCATACCTGTGGGGGCAGCTTGAAGCTGCAGAACAAATTAATCAGCGTCGTCTGCAACTATGGCATAACTATTATGATGCATTTAAAGCTTTGGCTGCACAGGGAAGAGTTGAACTGCCAACGATTCCAGCAAACTGCCAGCAAAATGCGCATATGTTCTATATTAAGCTGAACGATGTAGAGGATCGCACTCGCTTTATCAGCTATCTGAAAGAAGCGGAGATTATGGCGGTATTCCACTATATTCCTCTGCATGCTTGTCCTGCCGGCGAAAAGTATGGTGAATTCCACGGCGAAGATCGCTATACCACGAAAGAGAGCGACCGTCTGGTTCGTTTGCCATTATTCTTTAACATGACAGACATTACTCAACGTACGGTAATTAATACCATTCTGAGTTATTTCGCCTGATATGTCTTTGGTTAAAGCATCAATTTGGACCGCCGCCTCCACGCTGATTAAAATCGGCGTGGGGTTATTGATCGTTAAATTGTTGGCCGTCTCTTTTGGCCCCAGTGGTGTCGGGCAGGCAGGTAATTTTCGTCAATTAATTACTGTCTTGGGTGTGCTATCAGGAGCCGGGATATTTAATGGTATTACGCGCTACGTTGCTCAATACCAGCAAGAACCGGAACAGTTGCGTAAAGCACTGGGAACATCCGCCAGTATTGTGTTAGGTTTTTCTACTCTGCTGGCAGTTATATTTTTACTGTTTGCTGAGCCTATCAGCGTAGGGTTATTTGGCCATGCTGAGTATCAGAATGTAGTCAGATCGGTTGCATTCATTCAGATGGGAATTGCTTACGCTAACTTTTTCCTCGCCGTTTTAAAAGGTTATCGTGATGCGGTAGGTAATGCACTCGGTGTTATTGGTGGCAGCCTGTTTGGCGTAGTTGGATACCTGGTTTGTTACTATCTGGGTGGTTATCAAGGCGCCTTAGCTGGTTTAGCGCTGGTTCCTGCACTGGTCGTTATTCCTGCTGGTTTTATTTTGTGGCGCAGAAAAACCGTTCCTGTTAGCTATTTAAAGCCAATGTGGGACAAAGCACTGGCCAGTAGTCTGGGCAAATTCACCATCATGGCATTGATTACTTCAGTGACGTTACCTGTTGCCTATGTGATGATGCGAAATTTGCTGGCAAAGCACTACAGCTGGGATGATGTTGGCATTTGGCAGGGCGTCAGCAGTATTTCCGATGCATATCTACAGTTTATTACCGCTTCGTTTACCGTTTATCTGCTACCCACCCTTTCTCGTCTGACTAATAAGTCTGACATTTCACGGGAAATTTTACGCTCGCTGCGCTTTGTTTTACCCGTTGTGGCTATCGTTAGCTTTAGCGTTTGGTTATTGCGTGATTTTGCCATTTGGTTGCTATTTTCCAGCCAGTTTGTCGCTATGCGCGATCTGTTTGCCTGGCAATTGGTGGGCGATGTTTTAAAAGTGGGTTCGTATGTTTTTGGCTATTTGGTGATTGCTAAGGCATCATTACGGTTTTATATCCTGACGGAAGTGAGTCAGTTTGCTTTACTAACCGGTTTTTCTCATTGGTTGATACCGCAAAATGGTGCCGTGGGTGCAGCCCAATCTTATATGGCTACCTATATTATCTATTTTGTACTTTGTAGCTGCGTTTTCTTTATTTATCGTAGACGATCATGACGACTTTGATTCATATATTGGGTTCTGATATACCCCACCATAATTTAACGGTGCTGCGTTTCTTTAACGATGTTTTATCAGCACAGGTACCCCATGAGTATGTTAAACATTTTATGGTTGCTGCAAAGGACACTTCGTCATTTGAGTCATTTAACCAGCTAAACATTGAAGGCTATGATGATAAAGCATCGCTGGCTCAGGCAGTGATTGTGCGGGCAAAAGTGGATACAGACGCACGCTTTTTATTTCATGGTCAGTTTAATGCCAAATTGTGGCTTGCTCTGCTATTCAATAAAATTAATCCTAAACGTGTTAGTTGGCACATTTGGGGAGCAGACTTGTATGAAGATTCCAGCAATTGGAAGTTTCGTCTGTTTTATCGGTTGCGCCGTGTCGCTCAGGGAAAGGTGGGGCATATTTTTGCCACTCGGGGTGATTTGAACTATTACCAACAACGCCATCCTGATACACCCTGTTCATTACTCTATTTTCCAACCCGAATGGATCCTGACTATCAACCAACACTAATTGATAAGAGCCACAAGAAGACGTTAACAATATTGGTGGGTAATTCCGGCGATCGTACTAATCGCCATATTGAAGTGTTACAGGAAATTCACCGTCAATTTGATAACGATCGGGTGAAAATTATTATTCCGCTGGGCTACCCGGCGAATAATCATAACTATATTTCAGAGATTAGCGTTAAAGCGGTGGAGTTGTTTCCTCAGGGGCAGGTAACATTGCTGACGGAGCAAATTCCTTTTGATGAATATTTATCGATTCTTTCTGGCTGTGATTTAGGCTATTTCATTTTTAATCGTCAGCAGGGAATCGGTACGCTTTGTTTGCTGATTCAAAGCGGAGTGCCTTTCGTTGTGAGCCGTAATAATCCGTTCTGGAATGACCTTCAGGAGCAGAAAATTCCATTTCTGTTTTATGGCGATAAGATAGATATGGAAAGTGTTCGGGATATTCAGGAAAAAATCGCTACACTGGATAAAAGCCATATCGCCTTTTTTAACCCTAACTATATTAGTGGGTGGAAGCAGGCACTGGTTGTGGCTGCCGGAGAGGTAAAATAATGGAACCTGCACAGTTTGGTGGTTTGTTTGTTGTTTACCTGATATCACTGATATTCATTCTGACCTTAACGTATAAAGAGTTTAGAAAAGTGCGTTTTAATTTTAACGTATTATTTTCACTGCTCTATTTATTAACGTTCTATTTTGGTTTTCCGTTAACCTGTTTGCTGGTTTTTCAATTTGATGTACAGGTAGTTGAAGTTGATTCATTACTTAATGCGTTACTTTCGGCGACCTGTTTTTATGCTATTTATTATGTTTGCTATAAAACCCGATTATTAAAACCGAGTGATAAGCCCCGTCCGGCACTATTTAATATGAATCGTGTCGAAACCAATCTAACCTGGATGCTGCTAGCTTTAGTAGCGATTATCACCGTTGGAATATTTTTCCTGCAAAATGGCTTTTTACTGTTTAAGTTAGAAAAATATAGCCAGATATTTTCCAGTGATGTTTCTGGCGTTGCGTTAAAACGCTTTTTCTATTTCTTTATTCCTGCCATGTTGGTTGTCTATTTTCTGAAAGAAAATACGCGCAGCTGGTTTTTGTTTTTGATAAGTACCGTTGCCTTTGGGATTCTGACCTATGTGGTTGTAGGCGGAACGCGGGCCAACATCCTGATTGCTTTCTCCCTGTTTCTGTTTATTGGCATTGCTCGTGGACACATCACTTTATGGATGTTGGTCATGGCGGGTGTTGCTGGCGTCGTAGGTATGTTCTGGCTGGCGTTAAAGCGTTATGGCATGAATGTATCTGGTGCAGAGGCCTTTTATACCTTCTTGTATCTCACTCGGGATACCTTCTCCCCATGGGAGAATCTGGCATTATTATTGCAAAATTACGACAAGATAGAGTTTCAGGGTTTAGCTCCCATTGTCCGTGATTTCTATGTATTTATTCCCGGTTGGCTATGGCCTGACAGGCCTAATTTGGTCGTGAACACTGCCAATTACTTTACCTGGGAAGTGCTGGATTATCATGCTGGTCTGGCGATATCACCAACCCTGATCGGTTCCTTGGTGGTGATGGGGGGGGTATGGTTTATCCCTCTGGGAGCGGTACTGGTTGGTTTGATTATTAAATGGTTTGACTGGGTGTATGAGAAGGGACGAACCGAAACCAATCGCTATAAAGGTGCGATTATGCAGGCATTCTGCTTTGGTGCGGTTTTTAACATCATCGTATTAGCCCGGGAAGGTTTAGATTCCTTTGTTTCCCGAGTTGTTTTCTTTGCTTTGATATTTGGATTATGTTTGATTATTGCGAAGCTGCTGTATTGGATTTTTGATGCCTGCGGCATGATACGCCAACGAGTCCGCCGTTCTCTGTCTTCCGGGCAGGTAAACATTGATAATGCGAAAGCAGGTTAGGAGAGTAGAGTGAATATTGCTAAATATAGTATTCGCGGTATTGATATATGGGGCTTTCGCAACATGGCTCAGTTTGTTGACTATCTGTTTGATGATAGCGATATGAAAACCGGAACGCTGGTTGCGATCAATGCTGAGAAGGTAATGACCGCAGAGCAGGATAAGCCTTTGCGTGAATTGATTGATGCAGCTGAGTATAAATATGCTGATGGAATCAGCATCGTACGTTCTATTCGTCGTAAATATCCGGATGCTGATGTACAGCGTATCGCTGGTGCCGATCTCTGGGAAGCATTAATGGAACAGGCTGGAAAGCAGGGCGTACCGGTATTTCTGGTGGGGGGAAAACCAGAAATATTGGCAGAGGTTGAGCAAAAGCTAAAAAGTCAGTGGAATGTAAATATCGTTGGTAGTCAGGATGGATATTTCAAACCGGAAGATCGCGAGGCTTTGTTTGAACGCATTCGTGCCAGCGGAGCAAGATTTGTGACGGTTGCGATGGGATCGCCAAAGCAAGAGATGTTTATGCGTGATTGCCGTAAGATCTATTCTGATGCGCTGTATATGGGTGTTGGTGGAACCTATGATGTGTTTACTGGCCACGTAAAGCGTGCACCAAAAGTATGGCAGAATATGGGGCTGGAATGGTTATATCGGTTACTTGCCCAGCCAACTCGCTGGCGCCGGCAGTTTAAGTTGCTTAAGTATGTTGTTTACCATTACACCAATCGCCTTTAGTGAATAAGTTATCACCAATAAAAAAAGCCCTTTCGGGCTTTTTTTATTGGTTAAACTCAAACAATTATTAGTTTTCTTTTATTGCAGAAGCTGCCATAGCCGCCTCTTTTTGCTCTTCAGCTTTACAGACTGCTGCAATAAATACCACATCAGTGGATGAGTTTATTGCGGTTTCTACGGAATCTTGTAGAACACCAATGATAAATCCTACAGCAACAACCTGCATCGCAATCTCATTCGGAATACCGAACATGCTACAGGCAACAGGAATCAGTAGCAGAGAGCCACCGGCGACACCTGATGCACCACAGGCGCATATAGAGGCAATAACACTCAGTAATAATGCGGTAGGAATGTCAACGGTGATATCTAAAGTGTATACAGCTGCTAACGTTAATACCGTAATTGTTACCGCTGCACCCGCCATATTGATAGCTGTACCAAGAGGAACTGCAACAGAGTAGGTTTCTTCTTTAAGTTTTAACTTCTTACACAGGGTCATGTTGACCGGAATGTTTGCCGCAGAGCTCCGGGTGAAGAAGGCGGGAATACCGCTATCACGCAGGCAGGTAAACACTAATGGATATGGGTTTTGACGCGTGATAATAAATGCAATTAGTGGGTTAAGTACCAGCGCTACCACTGCCATACAGCCAATTAATACTGTTAACAGGTGAGCGTAACCACGAAATGCAGAGAAGCCTGTTTCAGGGTCTGACAGCGTTGCTGAGACTAAACCAAAAATACCAATAGGAGCAAAGCGGATCACTAAACGAACAATAAAAGTAATACCGTAAGAGAGATCGCTGACGACGGTTTTGGTGGTATCAGATGCATGGCGTAAAGCCACACCTAATGCGATCCCCCAAACCAGAAGGCCAATATAGTTTGCTTCCATAAGGGCTCTGACGGGGTTATCCACCATTTTAAACAGTACCGCATGAAGAACCTCAACTACGCTGCCAGGCGGGCTCAGTGAGGCATTGGTTGTGGCTAACAATAGTTTCGACGGGAATAAAAAACTACCCAGAACAGCAATTAAGGCGGCAGCAAAAGTACCAATCAGATACAGCATAACAATTGGCCGCATATTGGTTTTCTGGCCTTTTTTGTGGTTGGCAATAGAAGAGGCAACCAGAATAAAGACCAGAATAGGTGCAACAGATTTCAATGCACTGACAAATAAGTTACCTAAAAGGCCAACGGCCTGAGCGCCGCTTGGTGATACAAGTGCCAGAATAATACCGGCCAACATGCCTATCAATATTTGGGTAACGAGGCTACCGCGTAGAAAGCCAAATGGCTTTTTTATGTTACTCACTGTGGTTGATCCCTAAAATAGATATTATTTCCTAAGCCTGTCTTTCCGGGCGTTTTTGTGCAAATAAAGCACCGTCACCAGGTGTGGTGATGTTTAGCTGACCGGAAATCTGTGTTTGCTTTTATTAGTGTGCGAATGTATTTCTCATTCGCTGACTCTGACTTTAAAAGAGGTTGAGGAATTCTGGAAGCAAAAATTAGCAATAAAGATAAATTAATTATGAGTAAAATATGTTTTACCCCGGTTTTGTGATAAAAAAGTAGCCGAATCGTTGATGAAGTGAGCAATTAGAAAAATTCCTGAAAAAAGGGCTAGACAGATGGGTTCTAAATCCGTACTATCCTCACCGCAACGGCGCACTGCGCGCCCGTAGCTCAGCTGGATAGAGCGCTGCCCTCCGGAGGCAGAGGTCTCAGGTTCGAATCCTGTCGGGCGCGCCATAAACAGTGCGCAGGGCGTGATTAATGTCCAAGGTTTGGATACCGGGTTGAGCAAAGAATTTATGGTGGCTATAGCTCAGTTGGTAGAGCCCTGGATTGTGATTCCAGTTGTCGTGGGTTCAAGTCCCATTAGCCACCCCATTAATTTGTTGGTATAGTAAGTTTTAGATTTTTGTGTAACTGCGAAGGTGGCGGAATTGGTAGACGCGCTAGCTTCAGGTGTTAGTGTCCTTCGGACGTGAGGGTTCAAGTCCCTCTCTTCGCACCACACGAATTTAAAATAACAAATAAAAAGTAGTGCCTGATTCGGCGAGTAGCGCAGCTTGGTAGCGCAACTGGTTTGGGACCAGTGGGTCGGAGGTTCGAATCCTCTCTCGCCGACCAAATTTTGAGAACCCCGCATATTGCGGGGTTTTTCTTTATCTGCGTTTTAAATAGTGGTTTGATAATCACTCTCTTCTGTTTAATTCATTGGATTACCGGTTTCTTAACCACCAAATGAGAATCGCACTGTTAATCGCAACAGTAATCCAGAACATCCATTGAAATGACTTCTTGCTCGATTTATGGCGGAATAATTGTTGTGCCATCAGAGCTCCAGGCCATCCACCGATGACACCCAGCCATAACAGCGTACTTTCTTTAATACGCCAGGTATGGTTTTTGGCTGCAGACTTATCTTTACCGTAGAACAGAAAGGTTATCAGGCTTAATGTGGCATATAAAATCACAACTGGTAACGGCAGCCAGCCAAACCAAAATGCCAGCGCGATAGCAGATATAAACAAGATAATCACCAGTAGGGTGGTGAGGCTAGAGGTTCTGTATTTTTTGTTGGTATCTGTCCGTGATTTCATACTGTCGTTGATCTCTTCTATATTTT
Organism: Limnobaculum allomyrinae; assembly: GCF_016649425.1. Classification (GTDB taxonomy): domain Bacteria; phylum Pseudomonadota; class Gammaproteobacteria; order Enterobacterales; family Enterobacteriaceae; genus Limnobaculum; species Limnobaculum allomyrinae. The sequence goes on along the minus strand of NZ_JADRCR010000011.1, from coordinate 52,206 downwards.
CTTTGCTTTGTCGTTACTTAAAGACACTTAATTAATTGATTATATTGAATAAATATATAACAGGAATTAGGTGTCTCTAAAAAGAGACGTCTTGTCCATGCGCTTTGTGCTCTGCGGAATAAGTATAAAAATAGTAGTAAAAACAAAACACAAAAATAATGATTTTATAATCAATATGTTACGTTAATTTATTATATTCTTATCTGAGTTAGTAAAAGTTGGCATGATAAGTGCATTATCTTATATGTAGATGCTCATTCTCCTTTTTATGATAGTTGGTTTAAGAACCACTTCATAATCCAATGAATGATGCAGAGCCGAGTAATGGTGTCTATCGTCTAGCTTTATGATGACATTGTCATCAAACATTAGACATAACGTTGAGTGAGACACCACCATGTTGTCCTTTGACCTGATTTTTTTCTCACACTTGCCCTTATAGGCAAGTGTTTTTTTTGTCTGAAATTTGTTGTCCTCTGATTAAGTTAGAGGATATTCAGGACAAATAAAAACGGACTCATATCCTGAGCCCGTTTCATTGCGATTGAAATCATTGTTACTTCAGGGAGAGTGCTAATCCCTGGCGCCGTATTTGTGCGGCTTCTTGTGTACGATTTAGTTTATCCAGAGCATCTGCCAGTAGTGCATAGTCCTTGGCATCGGGATGTTGCTCAATCGCTTGTTTCAATACTGCGCTGGCTTGTTCCCATTCACCGTGCTTCATTAACAGTTGACCCAATGTACTATTTAGCAGTGGTGTTGCGCCGTGTTCCTGAATCTGCATTTTTAGCTCTTTTTCCAGCGGATCAGGATTGCCGGATTCCAGCTTTTGAATTAACAGAATCAGCCTTTCATCATATTGATGTTTTAAACCGTCCAGAATGATCTTTTGTGCCTGCTCATTATCATCACAATCGATGAAATGGGAAGCCAGTTCAACCTGAAGCGTTTGGTTATTACGCACTTTACGTGGCTGATTCTTCCACCATAGCTTCAGCCCTTCGCTACCACCTTCTGACATGGCCTGATCCATTAAGCCGATGTAAGTATCGAGACGCAGGGTTTCCAGCGTATCTTCGTCATAAAGTTTAGCTTTCTCAATAGAAGGAATAATTTCCAGCAAAGAGGCATAGCCACCGGTTTTTAAATAGGCTTGCTGAGCCAAACGTAATACTTCCGGATGACGTGGAGCATCATTAAGTAACTGATCGATACCGTGTCGTGCAGCGTGATATTCACCTTGTGCTAATTGAATGCGGATGCGAGTAATATCAACCGGAAGTTGATCGGTATCCGCCAGCTCTGCAGCACGGCTCAGGTAGTCATTCACGCGTTGAGTGTCACCATTTTGCTGTGCAGCTTCAGCTGCCAGCAAATAGTTCACCACCGGTTGCTCTGCATGGTCAGCGTTACGGGTTAGTAATTTCTCAACCTGAGAGAAATCACCTTCGGTCAGCTTAAGCATTGCAGCTCGGGTTTGTTTGCGCGCGCGAGTGCTTTTACGACCAATAAACCAACCTTTGGTACGCGCACTGGTATGAAAAATACGGCGTAGTACCCACTCAAGGCAGAACAGAACGATAAACAGCAGTGCGATAAGGATAGCAAGACCGGTTACGCTCATTTTAATGTCGTAATTATCCGTTTGGATCATTACTGCACCCTGATGTCCTGCCAACATCGGACCTACCGCTATGCCTGCAACCAGTATCAATAATAGAAAGAGTAAACGCAGCATGTTTAACCCTCCTGATTACTGGATGGATGGGCTGATTCTGGGGCAGGTGCCGTTGTTGGAGCTGAAACCGGTGCTGGCGGTGCGATATCACGAGTACGTTTTCTCGTTACGGCATCCAGCAGCGACAGACTTTTCAGTTCTTTAGGCATATCCAGATTAATGGATTGCTGAGTGAGCTCATCAAGCTGGCTTAAAAACGCTTTAGTTGACGAGTGATCCGGATCGAAGTAGGCGCGAACCCAGGTAGACACGCTGTCCAGCGATTGCTGATAAATTTCGCTTTGATGACGAGAAACTGCTCTGGCTGCAATTAACAGTTTTAAGCGCAGGTTTTCTCTCAGATAAGTATCCTGATCGGGTGTTAACAGCGGGCTGGTTAGTTCATTCGCCGGAACATCGCGGGCGCGAATGGTAATGAACTCTGACATAAAGTTATGCCAGCTGTTTTTCAAATTCTGACGCCAGTCTTTCAGCTCACCGCTAACTTCGGTGCTGCTTTTATCCAGCGGCGCATTATCCCAGTCAGTGCTGGCGGATGGCAGATTCATCACTTGATCAGAGAGTTCATTTAATCTCAGGGCGATACCGTCGAAATCGATCTGGCTTACCGCTGAAATAGAGTTGATATCCTGAATAATTGCCTGACGAACCTCACTTAGGCTAGGGTCATTAAATTCAGACAGTGATTTATCTGCACTTTTTAGCATATTGATTGCTGTCGCTGCATCTTGCTCAATCCACAGCTTACGAGCCGCCATTTTGACCAGGAAATCAGCTTCAGACAGATGCCATATTTTGCTATCACTGGAAGCGATAGTGGTAACCTTATTTTGTAGCTCTTGCAGCGTTGATATTTGAGCGTTTAGCTTATTATTTTGCTCGGTTATCTGCTTTTCAGTATTTTTCAGCTGCTGAGTAAATTCATTTTGTGATGCTAATAACTGACCATCTTCTTTAGATTGACCGGTTTTCAGCGTATCAATTTGAGCCTGTAACTGTTGTATTGTTGCCTGCTGGGATGCAGCCCATTGATGACCGTGGTAATAAAGACCACCGCCAAGCGCAATGACTAAAGCGATCGCGATCGCTCCTAATGCAACACCAGACCGGCTACCTTGCCTGACTTTTGGCGTTTGAGTATTTGTTTCTTTTTCAGCTGACACGTTCTCTTGTTCAACTGGTGCTGATGGGGTCGTTGAATCCGTCATCTTGGCACATCCCGTAGTTAAATTTGTTGTAGCGCACGCAATAGCGCATCGTTATCTGCATTATCTGCAATTTGGCAATGCATCCAGCCTAAAGTATTGGCCAGAGCAGCAAGTCGTTCACTGACTACCAGCAATTGGCAACTAAGTAACCAGCTACGATAGCGTTCAGGAACCAATTCGTACAGTTGTTGTAACATTTCTCCACTGGTAATTACCAGCGTGTTAACGTTCATCTGTTGCCAGTGAAGGCAAAGTTTCTCGCCATCATAAGCTATCGGGTGACGTTGATAACATTCACAAAACGTTACTTCAGCTCCCCGTTTTTGAAGTTGTTCTGCCAGAAATGGCCTACCGCCGTTTCCACGCAAGATCAACACTCTTTTTCCGGCAACATGCTGTAATTGAGGTAATTTTAGCAGTTGTTCACTGATTTCGCGACCTTCAGGACGAGCCACCGGATAGTTTGTTACTTTTTCAAGTTCTCCGGCAGTTTTCTCCCCGATAGCCAAATAATCTATACTATCAGGCCAGGAATAACACTCTTCGAGCAATTTGTCCCTTGCGTAATATACCGCATGTTGGGAAGCCGCGATCAGTAAGTCACCCTGACGTAAATTATTTAAATAATCAGGTAACTTATTAAGTTCATCGCCAGGGGTAAAGCGAATCAATGGGATATGGCAGGCATTACTCCCCTGCGCAATGAGTTGTTTAACCAGCTCATCACCGGCAGGAGAGGGACGCGTAACCAGTATGGTCATCAGGACTGGCTATCCTGATAGACGCGTTGCAGAATGTCATCGGCTCCCTGACTGAGTAGTTCTTCAGCCAGAGCGATGCCCATCTTTTCAGCATTGGAGGCAGGGCCGCGACATTCTGCGCGGATCATTTTACTGCCATCCGGTGCGCCAACCAGCGCCCTGAGCCAAAGTTCATCGCCTTCCAGCACGGCATAGCTACCAATTGGCACCTGACATCCGCCTTCCAGACGAGCATTCATGGCTCGTTCAGCCGTCACCCGAATTTCTGTTGCAGCATCATTTAGCGGCGCTAACAATTCACGGGTTCTTTGGTCGTTCAGGCGGCACTCGATACCTACTGCACCCTGACCTACCGCCGGTAAAGACTCTTCCGGCGTCATAAAATTACGAATACGTTGTTCCAGCTTCAGGCGTTTTAAGCCAGCTGCAGCCAGAATAATGGCGTCATATTGGCCATTATCCAATTTGCTCAGGCGAGTACCAACATTACCGCGCAGGTCTGTAATGACTAAATCTGGACGACGGGCACGCAGTTGGCACTGGCGACGCAGGCTTGAGGTGCCAACGATACTGCCGGCAGGTAAATCATCCAGTGAATTAAAGAGGTTAGAGACAAATGCATCACGTGGATCTTCGCGTTCGCAAATGGTAACTAAACCCAAACCTTCCGGAAAAGCGACGGGTACATCTTTCATTGAATGAACGGCAATATCTGCTCGTCCTTCCAACATGGCGATTTCCAGTTCTTTAACAAATAGCCCCTTGCCACCCACTTTAGCCAGAGGCGTATCCAGAATGATATCGCCGCGAGTTACCATGGTCACCAATTCAACCGTCAGGTTTGGGTGAAAAGCTAACAAGCGATCCCGGACGTAATGTGCTTGCCATAACGCCAGCGGGCTTTGGCGAGTCGCAATACGAATAGTGTTAGTAGACATGCTTTATCATTACCTTTTTATTATGTCGTCTTATTCTACCAGTTGGTGCCTTGGGTGTCAGCGCAGCATAAAAATTATCAATATTTGAAATGAAATGAAGTCCCGATGCTTTTTGCTGAAATTATTTATTATTCAGCAGGAAGGTCTGATATCTACCTCGAATGTTGTATTGAATTGTGAACAAAATAGTGTGGGAAGCGGTGACAGAAGGGGGAGATACCTTTACGCCTACCTCACAAGGTGTTAAATTGATCACGTTTCTGGCAATCAATGAACGATTGTATTTGCTAAATGGACGAGCAACCAGAATGCAGTTCCTTTAACAATCTTGGGAATCAATCAGGCAAATCGTCTTGCATCTTAATATGACTCTATTAAAGCAGCGATTGGATACGCTAAATCAATTACGTATCGATCGGGCTATGGCGAATATGGGATCTGCTTTCCGGCAGGTTTACATGCTGCTGCCCGTTTTTTTGCATTATCACCACCCGAAAATGCCTGGTTATCAGGATGGTATCGTTCCTAACGGTATCTGCGCCTATACACCTAATGAAGCTCAAACACAGTATCTTGCCAACTTCTGTCAGAGCACCGATATTCCTCTCAATCAACATGCAACCCAGGCGCTACCGATTACCGGTGTTTACAGCATGGGAAGTACCTCCTCTGTTGGCCAAAGTCAGTTTTCCGATCTGGATATTTGGATCTGTCACCAGTCATGGCTAAACGGTAACGAGCGTACTATTTTGCAGGCAAAATGCCTGTTGCTGGAACAGTGGGCTGCTTCGTTGGGTGTGGAAGTTAACTTCTTTTTGATTGATGAAAACCGCTTCCGCCAAAATCAGAGCGGTAAATTGGATAACGAAGATTGCGGTTCAACCCTGCATATTCTGTTATTAGATGAATTTTATCGCAGTGCTGTGCGTTTAGCGGGTAAACCTGTTTTATGGAACGTGGTTCCTGATGAACAGGAGATGAATTATGAAGAGTATGTTTCAGCGCTATTTGCTGACGGAACGCTACAGCGCGATGAGTGGATAGATCTGGGCGGTTTAGGCTCGCTGTCTGCTGAAGAGTATTTTGGTGCCAGTCTGTGGCAATTGTATAAAAGTATCGACTCGCCGTATAAAGCAGTGTTGAAAACCTTGCTGCTTGAAACCTATTCATGGCAATACCCTCAATCACAACTGTTGGCAATAGAGATTAAACAGCGTTTGCATAATGGTGAACTGGACTCTTTCAGTCTGGATGCCTATTACATGATGCTGGAAAGAGTGACCACCTATTTGCAGGCGATTGGTGATGATGCCCGTCTGGATCTGGTTCGCCGCTGTTTTTATATGAAGGTTTGTGAACGTCTGTCTGAATCGACCGATACTATTCCGGCTCAGGGCAACTGGCGTCGGGAAATTCTCAGTCAGTTAACCCGAGATTGGGGCTGGGATACGGAACGAATGCAGATTTTGGACGATCGCGCCAACTGGAAAATCGAACGCGTCCGTGATGCACACAATGAGCTGCTGGATGCCTTGATGCAAAGCTACCGTAACCTGATTCGTTTTGCCCGCCGTAATAATTTAAGCGTTAGTGCCAGCCCACAAGATATTGGCGTACTAACCCGTAAGTTATATGCCGCTTTTGAAGCTTTACCGGGCAAAGTCACATTAGTAAACCCACAAATATCACCAGACCTGTCAGAAAAAAACCTTACGTTTATTCAGGTGCCTGTTGATCGGGCAAATCGTGCCGGATGGTATTTGTATAATCAGGCTCCACAGGTTGATTCTATTATTGGGCATCAGCCATTGGAATATAATCGCTACCTGAGCAAACTGGTGGCCTGGAGCTATTTTAATGGTTTACTGACGCCGGATACGCACCTGCATGTTAAAAATAGTCAGTATTGTAGCAATGATAAATTGCAGGTGTTTGTTGCCGATATTGCCAAACATTTTCCATTAAGAGTACCGGCACCTACACCAAAAGCGCTATACAGCCCTTGTGAAATTCGGCACCTGGCTCTGATTGTTAATCTGGAAAATGATCCAACAGAATCCCTGTTGCAGCAAGATACTCCACCGTTTGACCTCGGAAAATTAGATGTATTCAGCTTCGGTAATCAGGAGCAGTGCCTGATTGGCAGCGTAGATTTACTGTACCGTAACTCATGGAATGAGGTTCGTACTCTGCATTTCAGCGGCAGCCAGGCGGTAATTGAAGCGCTGAAAACGATTCTGGGTAAGATGCATCAGGATGCGCTACCGCCTGAATCAGTCGATGTCTTTTGCTATAGCCAGCATCTGCGTGGATTAATTCAGACGCGTCTGCAACAGCTGGTATCAGAATGTATTAGCCTGCGTTTATCCAGTACGCGTCAGGATTCAAATCGTTTTAAAGCATTGCGTCTTGCCGGGCAAACCTGGGGATTATTCTTTGAACGTCTGAGCGTTTCGGTGCAGAAGCTGGAAAATGCCGTCGAATTTTATGGAGCAATTTCCAACAATAAGCTGAATGGAATTCCGATTCAGCTAAAAGCGGGTCAGGAACATTTACCCGAAATTATTGATGGTTCCGCCAGTGAAGGGATTATTCAGTTCTTCTTTGAAGATACGGATAAAGGGTTCAATATCTATATTCTGGATGAGCTAAATCGGGTTGAAGTCTATTTGAACTGTCAGGGGTGTATTGAAGAGTTGGTATGCGATGTTAGTCGTTTCTACGCCTCTTCCCATGAACGTTTCACTTACGGTTCGGGTTCGGTTAACTTTAATTTGCCGCAGTTTTATCAAATTATTCAGTCCGAGGATGAAGCGCGAATTATCCCTTTCAACAGCAATTCAATTTCACCGTTGAGTGCGCCATCGGTGCCGATCACTAAAAAAGATATTCTTCTTAGTCATACTTTCTGATTTGCATTCTGGTAATGCATTATATATTTTCTAAAAATCACTCCTATTTCTATTTTTAATGATAATTAATTTCTGTTAATTAGTTAGAATTTATACATTCCTCAAAAAATCGATGTCATTGGTTAGATTGATTTTATCTTACTTAGTAATACTATAATTTCCGGGACACTATATTCTGTCAGCTTATTATTCTTTATATATTGAGAATGTAATGTTTCTGGACGCGTTGTAATTTTAATGAAATTTAATGATATTAATTTATTGTATATTTATGGCAGAAGCTACTTACCTAGTAATTATGTCAGGATTGATAGGTCTTGTATTTGTGTGCTTTAATTATGCAAAGTTATATTAATCCTGAGTATAAATAGCTTTTGTAAAAATACCGCATGTAATAAAAAGAATATTAGATATGTTTAATATTCATAAATAGGGATGTTACTTATGGATACTGGCTTATATTTCTCATGTAAAGTTGGCGATTTGCCTGAATCAACTTTTGATGTCGTTGATTTTACATTGGAGGAAGCGTTATCGACCTTGTTTAAATTGGAGGTTCAGGTAGCCAGTAACGATGCCAATATTAATATGGATGAGCAACTTTTACAAAAAGCATCTCTTACCATTAAGGTTGATGGACAAGTAAAACGTACCATTAACGGCATTATTGAAGAAGCATTTCGTGGTGACAGTGGTTTTCATCGGACCTATTATACTTTCACTATCCGTCCGGAACTCTGGTTATTAACATTAACTCAAGATAACCGAATTTTTCATTTCAATTCAATTCCAGATATTCTGGACCAATTATTACAAAAATATAATATCAGATTTGAATCAAAGCTGATTGACACACATAAGCAGTGGGAATACACCACCCAACGTAATGAAACAGACTATGACTTTTTTAGCCGTCTGGCAGCTGAAGAGGGAATTGTTTTTTGGTTTGAAGAAAACCAACTGTTTTACAGCGATAGCCGTACAGGCATGACGGGTGGTGAAAATCTGTTATATAACGCCCATGCTCAAAGTGCGAACCGTGAGTCTGTTATTCATAAACTACAGTATGGTGCCAGGATGAAGCCCAATGCTGTTCACCTGAAAGACTATAAGTTCTCCCATCCGGATGTTGGACTCGATTCCAAAGTTAAGCAGCCAGGCAAACGTCCATTATTTACTATCTATGAAAGCTACGGCCGTTATGATGATGATGGTGTGGCTCAACAGTACGCCAAATATCGTCTGGAAGCTCATCAGGCAAATAGCCTGTCGGGTCAGGCTGAAAGTAATTGTATTCAAATGATGCCGGGTAAAATATTTACTATTGCAGAACATCCGGCCGATGCCATCAACAGCAACTGGCAAGTTGTTAGTATCGTTCATCGGGGTACATTGCCTCAATCAGTGGCAGAAGAATCCTCTGATGCAGTTGCGGTAATAACCAATCAATTTAGTTTTATACCGGGCTCAGTTGACTGGCGTGCGCCATTTTCACCCAAGCCAACAGTATATGGTGATGAGACTGCTACCGTTGTTGGACCAGCAGGTGAAGAAATCTACGTGAATGAATATGGTCAGATAAAAATTCATTTTCACTGGAATAAATATGATGCACCTGATGAGAACGCATCCTGCTGGATTCGGGTATCACAAAACTGGAATGGTGATGGCTTTGGATTTTTATCCACCCCACGAATAGGCCAGGAAGTTGTTGTCTCTTACCTGAATGGCGATATTGACCAACCTATTGTCATGGGTACGACTTATAACGGAAAAAACAGCCCGCCGCTGGACCTTCCCGCCGCTAAAACTCAAATGTCGATAAAATCGAAAACCCACAAAGGGGACGGTTTTAACGAATTACGCTTTGAGGACTCAAACGGTAAGCAAGAAGTGTTTATGCACGCACAGCGCGATATGAATACCAGCGTGCGTAACAACCGAACTACTGACGTTGATAAAGACCATACTGAAAATATTGGTCAGCACCAAACGGTTAACGTAACGTCAAATCAGAGCACCAATGTAGGAGGGAATCAGTCAATTGATGTTAAAGGCCAGCGTACTGACCATGTCGTGCTGGATGAAACTGTCAACATTGATGCCAATCAGACTATCACTGTCGGTGCCGATCAAAAAATTGAGGTAGTAGGGAACCGTACCGATCATGTCAAAGTTAATGAAACGGTAAACATCGATGGTAATCAGGAAACCACAATTAAAGGAACGCATACCGTTAAGGTTTCCCAAAAACAAGATGTCACAATTACCGGACCAGAAACGACAACTTACGAAAATACCCATAACTTCACCATCAACGGCGTGCAAACAATTACGGCTAAGCAGGCAAGAAATCTGACGGTTAACGGCAAGCTAACTGAAAAGTTTACTGCTTCTCATGACATGAATGTCACAGGCAATCAGAAGATTGATGTGACGGCAAAACAGTCAACACATGCCAAGGTAATTGATATTAACGGCGATGATGAAATCAACATTACCTGTGGAGGTTCATCATTAAAGTTAAAGTCAGATGGAACTATTACGCTGAAAGGTAACAAGTTTGTTGTTGAAATGGCAGATAAAATGAGTGTTGATGCAGGCAAAATTGAGCTTAACTAGAACTTATCAAATAAGGGAACGCTGATTTATGGCGGTTGAAATCAAAAATCCGGTTGAGCGAAAAATAGCAGAGATTGAACAACGTTGGCTGGAGGCATCATCAAACGCTGATGCAAGATTATTCATCTGGCGGGTGCCTCAGGAGTCCGATCGTTTGATCCACGGTTTCTTTGCTCTACAACAGCAACCGGATAATGAATACAGTACTCAGGATCTGTTTATCAATTTTCAGGAGCCTTACGAAATTGCCTATCAGTATTGTCACGCTATTGAGCAGGCATTTATTGAGCGTTATGAATCAACTGATATTGAAGGTGAAAAGTGGGCGTATTCTTCATTAGCACCCTGCTATCGTTTTACTGAACTTAATGCGTTATTAGAGAGCTTTATTGCTCATCACGGTCAGTTTTTTCGTTATCTGACAATTGTACTCATGCCCGGGCAAATCAGCCAGATCAATGCCTTTACTACCTGGCTTGGCGAGTGTTTAGCTACGCCGGTTGCCGACCGAATTCGCTTCGTGGTTACTGACACTACTGAAGAACAAGTCTGGCAACCTCTGATTGATGACCATCTGAAGTTGACTCATCTTATTGAAATTAATATTGATGAAATGGAGTTGATGCGCCAGATCCTCAATGAGTCTCCCACTACTGATGGTGTTGATATGCTGCGTTTCAGGCAGTTGATGGTTGATACTTTTATCGGTTTAAGCAACGGCAATACCAGTCAATTAGGTGTTCGTGCGCAAAAAGCTATTGATATCGCAGCGAAAAACAATTGGTTCGATCAGCAAGTTGTCATGTATAGCATGTTGGCTGGCGTATATTTAAAAAATGCCGATATTCCGGATGCGGTTAAAAATTACAGGCTGGCACAGCAGGCAGCGACAAATATCCCATTAGAGCCTCAGCAACTGCTTCTACAGACTCAAAGTCTGTTTGGTGAAGCGGGAGCCTGGTTTATGGGCAAAGAGTATTTACATGCCTCTGAGGCCTATTATTCAGCAGCGCTTTTAGCTCAAAAGCTCCCTCAACCACTCTGGGTTATTGAAGGGTATCGAGTGTCGGGATTTAGCCTGTTGGAAGCCAACGTTAATGAACGACTAAATGAAGTGGTTGATCGCTATTACCATGCATTTATGGCAGGTATTGCGTTACCTGCTGATGAAAGAATGCAAAGTACATTTATGTTTATTTTTCAGGATATTATGAGGCTGGTGGATAATTCTTGCGTTGAGAAGTTGGTTCAATTAGCTGAAGTTTATTATCAGCGTCAGGGTGAAATTATTTCGTCAATTGAAGAACGCCAAAAATCACTGAATTATCCACCATCAGCAAGCCAGATTGCACAGTATGATGATGAGCTGGAACAACAAATGGTGAAGCTGTTCTATCTGGTGTTGCAGGCCCGTGAAGATTTGATTGCTCAGGCTGGTGAGTCTTTTAAACAGCTTATCAGTATCGCCCGCTTTTATTCACATCCTTACTGGAGTGTGCATCAGGATATTGTCCACCCGTTTGATGAGCCGAAAGAAGAGTGGCTACCGCTAACAGATTATACGCCCACCATTGAAATTGAGGACGATGATGTACCAGAAGCATTTTATACGTTACTCAAACACATCATTATTCCTGATAAAAACCAAGGAGAGGCAGCATGAGTTGGTTTACCAAAAAATGGCTAATCATGGCGGTACTGATACTTATCGCCATCGCTGTCGGTTATTTGTGTCCTGAATATGTCAACGAGTTGCGTGTTTTTTTACGGCAAGTTGGTCGGGCGTTCTGATTAATCGATAAACAAAAAGGGATTTGTTGATGAATGGAAGTAAACATTTCGACCCCCAATTAGGCGTTGATTTTCATACTTATATTGTTCCCCCTGCGCCGTTACCAACGCCGCATATTTCTTTAGTGGTTGATATTTTTGATTATCTGCCAATTATTGGGGCCACGACAACCATTCATGGACTAAAAAGAACCGTAGCAGGAACGGAAGGAAAAGTAGTTCATATCCCAATTGGTACCTGGGCACCACCTTATGCGGCTCCCATGGGCCCGCAGAAGGATGATGAACTATTTATGGGAAGCCGTACGGTCATTGTTGATGGTGACCCGCTTACTTACCGTTTACTACCAACGCTAAGTTGTAATATTGTTGGTATCCCCGCGCCATTTCGCCCGAGACAAAAAGATAAGCCCATACCTAAATCGCTGAGCTTGCCGCTTACCGCCAATATTGCCTTACCTCACAATGTCCATGTTGGGGGAATTCCCACCATAAGCATGATGGCTATGGCGATGAAGGCAGGTTTAGGTGCTTTTAAACGGCTTAAAAAGACCAAGGGCTTTAAAAATGCCATGGATAAATTTAAGAGCCTCCGCCAAAAGCTGTTTAAAAACATGGATAGCGGTTTCTTTAAATGCAAAGTGTTACGCGCAGAACCGGTTGATATTCGCGATCGTAGTGTGAGTTTACAACATATTGACTTCACTGTGAGTGGGCGCTTTCCGCTAAATTGGGTTCGATATTATAGCTCCGCTAATATTGATGAGGATGGATACTGTGGCCTTGGCTGGCGTACTCTGGCAGACACTGCTTTGCATCACCATCAGCAACAAGATTACTGGCAGATTGAGTTACCCGATGGTCCACTTGGCTTTATGGAAACACCGAAAGCAGCGGGTCGATCCCATGCTGTTTATGGTGTACCTGCGGGGCAGCTTTGGTATGAACAAGATCAACAGGGGACTCATTGGTTAGTTGAAGCCGATGATGTTATTTGGCGCTTTACCGATCAAAGTAAGCAAATATCTCCACATAACGTTCTTAATATTTCTAAATTGGAAGACAGGAACGGTAATCAGTGGCAGTTTATTTATCAAAATAATCAACTTGTTAAGTTAGTTGAATATAGCAACATTGATGCTACCGGACGAGAGATAGTCGTTACAACAGAACAACATCGTATTTTACAGATGTCTCTGTACGACACGCATCAGCCTGATGACAGTCAATATGAACTGGTCACTTATGAATATGATGGTTTTCGTCAGCTATTTCACCATATAGATAATCAGGGCTACGCCCGGCAGTTTCGCTATCAGGATAATTATTATCTGTGTGCCCATCGGGATCGACTGGGGCAAACTTTCTATTATGAATATGATGATGATAAAGCCGTTATCCGCGCCTGGGGTGATGGCGGGCTTTATGATTACCACTTTAACTGGATTGAAGAGTGTAAAGAGCTTGAAGTAACAAATTCACTTGGTCATACCTCGTTAATTCGTTTCAGTGAAGATGGGGTGCCGGTATGTGAGATAGATCCAGAGGGTGGAGCAACCTTTTTTGCCTACGATGACTGGGGCCGTACGGTGATGGTAACGGAACCTGGTGGCAGAAAAACTCAATGGGAATACGATGAACTGGGAAATCTGGTCAAAGAGTCAGTTAATGGCGAAACTGAATTTTCTGTTATCTACCAAAATAATCAGCCAATAACCATTACCGATACTGGCGGTGGAGTCTGGCAATATGAATATGACACCCGGAATAATCCGACTAAATTGACTAACCCGCTTCAGATTAGCCAACAATATCGCTATGACGATTTAGGGCAGCAAATTGAGACTATCTATCCAAGCGGTGCATCGGAGTTATTTTGCTATACCCCGTTGGGTTTTCTCCTGACCAGAACTGACACAGCACAACAGGTAACCACATATCGCACGGACTACCGTGGCAATCTGCTTGAAGAGACTAACCCATTAGGTCATATCACCCGTTATCGTTATGACGGTAAAGATCGGCTAATACGTGTTGACGGTTTCAACCAAAAACCGGTGCATATTGCCTATGATGCTGAAGATCAGGTGATTGCTTACCGTGATGAGGCAGGACTTGAAACTCAATTAACTTATAACGGCACCGGTGAAGTTACTGGTTGTCGCACGCCAGATGGCGAATGGATCCGCTACTACTACGATACTGAAGACCAACTGACGGGTGTCGAAAACCAGCGTAACCAGCGCTGGCAAATTAAACGAGACAGCCTGGGGCGCATCATTGAAGAGGTTGATTACTGGGGACAAAGCCGCCATTACCAGTACGACCTGAATAACCATATGGTGGCAAGCCGTGATGCATTGGGCGATACGCTGAATTTCCGCTATGACCGACAGGGAAATTTGATAGAAAAACGTCACAATGATATGCCGTTAACACAGTATCAGTATAACGCCAGACGGCAGATCACCGCATGTCATAACCCGTGGCGAAAACTGGAGTGGTCATATGATAACGCCGGGCGCTTAACCGAAGAGTCGCAGGACGGTTTTGTTATTCAGCATCGTTATAACGCGGTGGGGCAATACTCGGGCCGTATTAGCGATATGGGTAATGAGATAACACTGGGTTATAACTCTGCGGGTCAATTAAGTGACATTCAGCTTAATCAGGATGAGCCAATAGCGTTTGATTATGATGCGCTGGGGCGGGTTAAACAGGAAAAGCTCACGGAAACACTGAGGCGAGAGCTGGACTACAACGAGCAAAGTTACATTACCGCTCAACGGGTTTTCAGCGATGCTCAGCCGTTATTTGAAACGGTTTATCAGTATGACAGCGTGGGTCATTTAACTAAACGGCAGGATAGCCTGTGGGGGACTGATACTTATCATTACGATAAAGTGGGCCGTCTGGTTACCCATTCCGATCCGCTGGGCAAAATCAAAACCTTTGTTTTTGATGCGGCGGGTAACCGCCTGAAAGATGTGGTTCAACAACGTTATCACCGTGATGAAGATGGTGAAGCGCTTTATCGTGATAGCTCACTGGATGGCGTTCGTTATGTTTATGACCGAGTAGGACAATTGGTTAAACGCCAGCGTGATGGTGGCGAAGCAGAACAGTTTGTATGGAATGAAAGCCGGCAGCTAATTGGCTATCAGAAGAATGGGGTATCGACTGAGTACGCTTATGATGGTCTGGGTCGGCGCATCTGCAAGAAAACACCGGAGCGAGTGAGTTGGTATTTCTGGCAGGGAGATGCTTTGCTGGCTGAGGCTGAAAAGCCGATTGATTTTATTATTGAACCTGACAACAACAGCGATATTACTCAACCTTGCTTACTCACCAGAGCAAACAGTGAGCAATATAGGCAGGCACAGCTTAAATTTTTGTTTGAGGATTTAAGAGAGTACGTTTATCATCCCGGAACCTTCAGGCCTCTGGCGTTAATTGACAACCAACAGCGGCAGAAAACATCTTATTACTATCACTGTGATATTAACGGCGCACCGCTGCGCCTCACTGACGCCGCAGGCAACATCGTCTGGTCAGAAAGAAGCGGAGTATGGGGTGAGAAAGGAACGGTTTATGCTAATCAAATCCATAATCCACTCAGATTTCAGGGTCAGTATTTTGACGAGGAAAGTGGTTTACACTATAACCGGTATCGGTATTATGATCCGGTTAGTGGGGGGTATGTTAGTCAGGATCCGATAGGGCTGAACGGCGGAATCAATCTCTACTCGTATGTACCGAATCCGCTGAGTTGGATCGATCCGCTTGGCTTGAAATGTACTCATTCAGCCAAAAACCCGAAACAGGCCCATGCTGCTATTAAAGATAAATGGGGCCACACGATGTCTAAAAGAGAAATGCGTGAACTCCAGAGCACAATTGATAGGATTAAATTAAACAAACCGCGTTATTCAAATGATGGAACTCCTTTTGGTAATACTCATACTAAAGGAAATCCTAATAGCCAGCGTCTGGATACAGGCAGTGGTCCTTATACTGAATGGACGGTTAAGACACCGGATGTAGGTACTAATGGGCAGAGAAGAATAGTGGTTGATACCAAAACAGGAAAAGCCTACTACACTCATGATCATTACGAATCTTTCATAGAAATCGATCTTGGGGGGTGGAAATGATGAGGGTAGAGAAAACCATAATTCTAAACCTTTCAGATATAAACGATATTGATTCTCTATATAAGGAACTGGCTTTATTGTTTGGTTTTCCAGATTTTTTCGGGAGAAATGTCGATGCAGTTATCGATTGCATATTTGGAGTTCGATATCCTGAGGAAGGAATGACTAAAATAAATATTAGCAAAGATGGATGCCTTGCTTTAAAAATTAAAAATTTCTCTAATGCACCTGATATTGTGAAGGAAACAATAATTTCTATTATCGAGTTCGTAAACTATAAGTATCAATTTAAAGAGATGAATCCGGCAATTTTGTTGCATTTAACAAAATGATATTAAATCAATAAGAAATAGCTGCAATATAAAACACAGGCCATTTTTTATTTGGTGAAATAACGGTGTCAGAGAAACTTAATGTAATAAGAAGCTGGAGATCATTTAATTATCCCGGCTTCGGGCGATACACTGAATTTCCGCTATGACCGACAGGGAAATCTGATAGAAAAACGTCACAACGATATGCCGTTAACACAGTATCAGTATAACGCCAGACGGCAGATTACCGCATGTCATAACCCGTGGCGAAAACTGGAGTGGTCATATGATAACGCCGGGCGCTTAACCGAAGAGTCGCAGGACGATTTTGTTATTCAGCATCGTTATAACGCGGTAGGGCAATACTCGGGCCGTATTAGCGATATGGGTAATGAGATAACACTGGGTTATAACTCCGCGGGTCAATTAAGTGGTATTCAGCTTAATCAGGATGAGCCAATAGCGTTTGATTATGATGAACTGGGGCGGGTTAAACAGGAAAAACTCACTGAAACGTTGAAACGAGAGCTGGACTACAACGAGCAAAGTTACATTACCGCTCAACGGGTTTTCAGCGATGCTCAGCCGTTATTTGAAACGGTTTATCAGTATGACAGCGTGGGTCATTTAACTAAACGGCAGGATAGCCTGTGGGGGACGGATACTTATCACTACGATAAAGTGGGGCGTCTGGTTACCCATTCCGATCCGCTGGGCAAAATTAAAACCTTTGTTTTTGATGCGGCGGGTAACCGCCTGAAAGATTTGGTTCAACAACGTTATCACCGTGATGAAGATGGTGAAGCGCTTTATCGTGATAGCTCACTGGATGGCGTTCGTTATGTTTATGACCGAGTAGGACAATTGGTTAAACGCCAGCGTGATGGTGGCGAAGCAGAACAGTTTGTATGGAATGAAAGCCGGCAGCTAATTGGCTATCAGAAGAATGGGGTATCGACGGAATACGCTTATGATGGTTTGGGTCGGCGCATCAGCAAGAAAACTCCGGAGCGAGTGAGTTGGTATTTCTGGCAAGGTGATGCCCTGTTAGCCGAGGCTGAAAAGCCGATTGATTTTGTTACTGAACCTGACAATAACAGCGATATTACCCAGCCTTGCATACTCACCAGAGCAAACAGCGAGCAATTCCGACAGGCGCAGCTTAAATGCCTGTTTGAGGATTTAAGAGAGTACGTTTATTACCCCGGTACCTTCAGGCCTCTGGCGCTAATTGATAACCAGCAGCGGCAAAAAACATCTTATTACTATCACTGTGATATTAACGGCGCGTCGTTGCGTTTAACGGATGCAGCCTATCATATAGACGTCATATTTTGAGTGCAAAAAACCAGATTACATCCAGAAAACGGGAGCCATTACCAACCTGCCCCCGAATTACTCCCACCTAATCCCGCAAATAAACCTCTTCACCCGCCTGTTCAGTACAGGCTTCTGACAGCACAGAGAAAAACTCCTGCCCGCTGCGATCGCAAAACCATTGCCCATCACGATAGTCAAAATGGTATCCACCGCTTTTGGTTGCCAGCCAGACTTGGTGCATAGGCTCTTGTTTGTTAATGATAATCTTAGTGCCATTCTCAAAAGAGAGTGACATCACCCCACCATTGATTTCATAATCAATATCGGCATCGCTATCGATGCTATCAATGGCTTCTTCGATGTTATGCATCAGTTTTTCGGCCAGTTGATGAAACTCAGTATCATTCATAATCAGAATTCCTATTGCTTTTCGTGATCTAGCTGCGATTATAGAGGGCTAAACAAAATGAATCACAGGCTTATTTTAATGAATACATTTTTTCGTTGCTCACTCTTAGTACTGACAACCTTTTGGCTTGCTGGCTGCGGCTTGAAAGGGCCTTTATATATGCCAACGGACGAGCCACCTAAGAAGGAGTCTCCGCTAAAACCGACGCAATCACAACCTGCACAAACAGAAAATAATACTCAGGTTGATAAAGCGACCAAAGAATAATCGTTGGTTTATCCACTAAAGTTTACTTTGCTCACGTAATCAACCGGGAGTGCGTGATACAGACATTCAGGGTATTTTGGTTGTATCAGATAAATACAGCATAAAAAAACAGATTAGGCAGACACTATGGATTACTTTAATTACAAAGACGGGCAATTATTTGCTGAAGATGTACCGGTGGCAGAGCTGGCGGCTCGTTTTGGTACACCTCTTTATATCTATTCTCGAGCGACCATTGAGCGCCACTGGCATGCATTTAATGATGCGTTATCTGGCCATCCTCATCTGATTTGTTATGCGATCAAGGCCAACAGTAATCTGGCATTTCTGAATATTCTGGCTCGTTTAGGTTCAGGTTTTGACATTGTTTCGCAGGGTGAGTTGGAGCGGGTTCTGGCTGCTGGCGGCGATCCGGCTAAAATCGTGTTTTCTGGTGTGGCTAAATCGGAAATTGAAATTCGCCGGGCGCTGGAAGTGGGTATCCGGTGTTTTAACGTGGAATCTATTCCTGAATTACATCGTATTAATCAGATCGCTGGTGAGATGGGCGTTAAAGCGCCGATTTCATTACGCATTAATCCGGATGTGGATGCTAAAACCCACCCTTATATTTCTACCGGATTAAAAGAGAATAAGTTTGGTATCAGCTATCAAAAAGCGCGTGAGGTTTACCGCTTAGCGAACGAGATGCCAAATATTGCGGTCAGAGGTGTCGATTGTCATATTGGTTCTCAGCTTACTGAGCTTTCGCCTTTCCTCGATGCGACTGACCGCTTACTGGTTTTACTGGATCAGCTTAAAGAGGATGGAATTGAGATCCATCATCTGGATCTGGGGGGCGGACTGGGCGTACGCTATGACGATGAAACGCCACCAGAGCCGAAAGAGTATGCTGCTGCCTTGCTGCAAAAGTTGAAAGGTCGTGAAGGCTTAGAACTTTGCTTTGAACCAGGGCGTGCCATTGCCGCCAATGCCGGCATTATGCTGACTACGGTGGAGTACCTGAAAGATCAGGACGATCACCATTTTGCCATTGTTGATGCGGGTATGAATGACCTGATTCGCCCCGCTTTATATGAAGCCTGGATGAAGATCATTCCGGTGATTGAGAAACCAACCGGGCAGCATCAAACTTATGATGTTGTCGGGCCGGTATGTGAAACCAGTGATTTTCTCGGCAAAAATCGTGAATTGACACTGAATCAAGGCGATTTACTGGCGGTACGTAGCGCCGGAGCCTATGGTTTCACTATGAGCTCAAACTACAATACTCGCTGCCGTCCGGCAGAAATCATGGTTGATGGTGCACAGGCTCATGTGGTGCGTGAGCGAGAGATTTTTGAAGATTTGTGGCGCGGTGAGCATTTGGTGAAATAATATATCAGGATATACGTTTTCTGGTTTCACAGCTTCAGAATGGCTGGCCCGGCAAGACGAGAATTTAACTGGCGATAAATCAGTAAGATATAAGGTCGTCGAAAGTGGGGTATGAAATGCAATTCTCTAAAATGCATGGCTTAGGCAATGATTTTATGGTTGTCGATGCGGTGACACAAAACGTCTATTTTTCACCGGAGCTGATTCGCCGTCTGGCCGATCGCCATTATGGCGTTGGTTTTGACCAGCTATTGGTGGTTGAGGCACCCTACGATCCCGATTTAGATTTTCATTACCGGATATTTAATGCTGATGGCAGTGAAGTTGCACAATGTGGCAATGGTGCCCGCTGTTTCGCTCGTTTTGTTCGCCTGAAAGGATTGACCAATAAGCGGGATATTCGGGTCAGCACGCAAAATGGTCGTATGACACTCTCGGTTAGCGAGGACGATCTGGTTACCGTTAATATGGGCGAACCCGATTTTGATCCATCACAGGTGCCTTTTCGTGCGGCAAAAATGGAGAAAACCTACATTTTCCGCGCCGCTGAGCACACCGTGCTGTGTGGTGTGGTATCGATGGGAAATCCACACTGCGTTTTACAGGTAGATAATGTAGAAACCGCGAATGTGGAAGAGCTGGGGCCGCTGTTGGAAAGCCATGAACGCTTTCCTGAGAGAGCCAATATTGGCTTTATGCAGGTCATCAATCGTGGGAGCATTCGTCTGAGAGTTTATGAACGCGGAGCTGGTGAAACTCAAGCCTGTGGTAGCGGTGCTTGTGCTGCTGTTGCCGTGGGTATTATGCAGGGTGTACTGGATGATAATGTGAAAGTTGAACTTCCCGGTGGCAGTTTACAAATAAGCTGGAAAGGACCGGGATATCCACTGTACATGGTAGGGCCTGCCTCACATGTTTATGATGGGTTTATTCACTTATGAGTCAGCGTAAAAAAAAGGGATCAACCTCGGAAACACCACCGGTCAGTCTTACCGATGACATGGTTAGTCAGTATCTGCTGCACAATCCTGATTTTTTTATTCGTAATGCCCGACAAATTGAGCAAATGCGGGTTCCTCATCCGGTGCGAGACAGTATCTCATTAGTTGAATGGCAAATGGGCCGCCAGCGTAATCATATTGAGCAGTTAGAAGAAGAGATTACGTTATTGATGGAGCAGGCAACCACCAATGAGATTCTGTTTACCCGGCTGATTAACCTGCAATGTCAGTTGGTACAGGCCGATAGCCTGCAAGATTTATTAGATCGCTTACGGCAGTGGGCGCGTTCTCTGGGGCTGGTTGATGCCAGCATCCGTCTGTTTAATGAGAAATGGCATCTGGGGGCGCCTTCGGATTTTACCCATCTTGCTCTGCCGCGTCAGTCATTTGAATCAATGCGCATTCAGCGGCTGGGTAATCGTAATCAATATTTAGGGCCGCTGAATGGGCCGGAAATTCTGTTATTAATGCCTGAGGCCAAAATGGTCGGTTCTGTTGCGTTATCCCTGTTAGGAAAAAGAGGGGACTTAGGTATGGTGATATTTACCAGCCGTGATCCTCAGCATTACCAGCAGGGCATGGGTACACTGATACTCGATCAACTCAGTTTGATTCTGCCCGGTCTGTTATCCCGATGGATAGAGCCGGTATGACAGAACATCAAGATGAACTAAACTGCCCATCCTTACAGAATCCCGTCGATAGTTTTCTGCGTTACCTGCGAGTTGAACGTCAGCTCAGTCCCTATACTTTGAAAAGCTATCAGCGACAGCTGGCGGCGCTTATTGCTTTGCTGGTCGATATTGGATTGACGGACTGGACTAAATTGGATGCCGCAGGCGTAAGAATGCTGGTCACGCGTAGTAAGCGTTCCGGTCTGGAATCAGCCAGTCTGGCTCTTAGGCTCTCTGCCCTGCGCAGTTTTCTCGACTGGATGATTGGTCAGGGACAGATCACGGCCAATCCGGCAAAAGGGATCTCAACACCGCGTAAGGGTCGCCATCTACCGAAAAACATGGATGTGGATGAGGTGAACCACCTGCTGGATATCGATTTGAATGACCCTCTGGCAGTCAGAGATCGCACCATGTTGGAACTGATGTATGGCGCGGGTTTGCGTCTGTCTGAGTTGGTTGGTTTAGATTGCCGTCAGGTAAATCTGGACTCAGGTGAAATTCGGGTGGTAGGAAAAGGCAGTAAAGAACGTAAATTGCCTATCGGAAGAATGGCGGTAACCTGGCTGAATCGCTGGTTACCCATGCGTGAGTTTTATGCACCAGATGACGATGCGCTGTTTGTCTCAAAACATGGCAACCGAATTTCAGCCCGCAATGTGGAGAAGCGTTTCGCCGAGTGGGGGGTTAAGCAGGGAGTAAACAGCCATGTGCATCCGCATAAACTGCGGCACTCTTTTGCTACTCATATGTTAGAGTCCAGCGGAGACCTGCGAGCCGTGCAAGAGCTGCTGGGACATGCTAACCTCTCCACAACCCAAATCTATACCCATTTGGATTTTCAGCATTTGAGCTCGGTGTACGATGCTGCTCATCCACGCGCCAAGAGAGGGAAATCCTGATGCATTTTTATCGACCGCTGGGGCCTGTCAAAGCACTGACCTTCGATCTTGATGATACGCTGTATGATAATCGCCCGGTTATTGAGCGTACTGAACGTGAAGTTGTTAGCTTTATGCAACAACAGTTTCCTCAGGTTGCTGACTTAAGTCGTGAGGGATTTAATCGAATCCGTCACCAACTGTTGGAGCAGGAACCTGATATCTATCACGATGTCAGCGAATGGCGTCGTCGGGCGTTTGAGACCACCTTACAGGTTCATGGCTACAGCGATAATGATGCCCGACAAGGGGCTGAACTCACCATGGAGCACTTTAGTTACTGGCGTAGCCGTATTGATGTGCCGCAATCCACCCACACCACATTGAGCATGTTGGCGACACACTATCCACTGGTAGCCGTCACCAACGGTAATGCTAATCCGCACATGTTCGGTCTGAGTGACTATTTCCAACTGGTGTTACGTGCCGGGCCGGATGGTCGGGCGAAGCCGTTTGGCGATATGTATTTGAATGCCGCCCAACAGCTTAAACTGGCGCCAGAAACCATTTTACATGTAGGCGATGATTTGATTACTGATGTTGCCGGAGCAATACGCCATGGCCTTCAGGCATGCTGGATTAACGATCGCGAAAGAAACATTATGCATGAACCAACCGGCTGTTTATTACCCCATATTGAAATTTCCCGGTTGGAATCATTGTGTCGATTGATATAATCTATCCATTCATCTGTATAAATTAACAGTATATGGCCTAATAATGGACGTTTCCTACCTGCTAGAAAACTTAAATGATAAACAGCGCGAAGCTATCGCCGCTCCCCGTACCAATATGTTGGTGCTTGCCGGAGCAGGTAGTGGGAAAACTCGTGTATTAGTGCATCGTATTGCCTGGTTGCTGTCTGTTGAGCATTGCTCTCCTTATTCCATCATGGCGGTAACCTTTACCAATAAAGCCGCCGCAGAGATGCGCCATCGCATCGACCAGCTGATAGGGACTAGTCAGGGTGGCATGTGGATTGGAACCTTCCACGGCCTCGCACATCGCCTGTTACGGGCACATCATCTTGAGGCTAATTTGCCACAGGATTTCCAGATTCTGGACAGTGAAGATCAACTGCGATTATTAAAGCGAATTATCCGGGCGATGAACCTGGATGAGAAGCAGTGGGTTCCTCGTCAGGCTATGTGGTACATCAACAATAAAAAAGATGATGGCCTGCGGCCACAGCATATTGATACTTATGGCAATGTTACGGAAGGAACCTGGCTGCGTATTTATCAGGCCTATCAGGAAGCCTGCGATCGGGCCGGCCTGGTAGATTTTGCTGAAATTCTGTTACGTGCTCATGAACTATGGCTGCACAAGCCTCAAATCTTGAACCATTATCGTGAACGTTTCACCAATATTCTGGTGGATGAATTTCAGGATACCAACCGTATTCAATACGCATGGATACGTATGTTGGCGGGTGACAGCGCTAAAGTGATGATTGTTGGTGATGACGATCAGTCGATTTATGGCTGGCGTGGTGCACAGGTAGAGAATATTCAGCGCTTTCTGGATGATTTTCCGGGGGCGCAAACCGTTCGTCTGGAACAAAACTATCGTTCAACCAGCAATATTCTGAAAGCGGCTAACGCCCTGATTGCCAATAACGATGGTCGCTTGGGTAAAGAGTTGTGGACGGATGGCGAACAAGGCGAACCGATCTCCCTTTACTGCGCATTTAATGAACTGGATGAAGCCCGTTTTGTAGTCAGCCGCATTAAAGCATTTCAGGACAGCGGCGGTGCGTTAACTGACTGTGCCATCCTGTATCGTAGTAACGCCCAATCGCGGGTGCTGGAAGAGGCGCTAATACAGGCATCGATGCCCTATCGTATATACGGCGGCATGCGATTCTTTGAACGTCAGGAAATTAAAGACTCTCTGGCTTATTTGCGGTTAATCGCTAATCAAAATGATGATGCTGCATTTGAGCGGGTGGTAAACACTCCAACGCGCGGTATTGGCGATCGCTCGCTGGATGTTATCCGTCATGCCGCCCGTGACCGTCAGATGACGCTATGGCAGGCATCTATTGCTTTACTACAGGAAAAGGTACTGGCCGGTCGGGCTGCGGGTGCTATCCAACGTTTTATTGAATTAATTGAAGCCCTGGGCCGCGAAACCAGTGAATTGCCTCTGCATGTACAAACCGATCGCGTCATTCGCGATTCGGGTCTGCGTCAGATGTATGAGCAGGAAAAAGGTGAAAAGGGTCAGGCACGCGTAGAAAACCTGGAAGAACTGGTGACGGCAACCCGTCAGTTCAGCTTCCAGGATGAAGATATGGATTTAACACCGTTACAGGCATTTTTGTCCCATGCCGCGCTGGAAGCGGGAGAAGGACAGGCGGATGCCTATCAGGATGCGGTACAGTTAATGACCCTGCATTCAGCTAAAGGTCTGGAGTTCCTTCAGGTCTTTATCGTCGGTATGGAAGAGGGAATGTTCCCCAGCCAAATGTCGTTGGATGAAGGTGGCAGGCTGGAGGAGGAACGCCGTCTGGCCTATGTGGGTGTCACGCGCGCCATGCAGAAGCTAACCCTGACCTATGCGGAGACCCGCCGTTTATATGGTAAAGAGGTTTATCACCGCCCATCCCGTTTTGTGGGTGAGTTGCCGGAAGATTGTATTGAAGAGGTTCGTCTGCGAGCCAGCGTATCGCGCCCGGTAAGTCATAGCCGAATGGGAACGCCGATAAGTCAAAATGACAGCGGTTATAAGTTGGGCCAACGGGTTCGTCATCCTAAGTTTGGTGAAGGTACGATCATCAATCTTGAGGGCAGTGGTGAGCATGCCCGGCTGCAAATCGCGTTTCAGGGAGAAGGTATTAAGTGGCTGGTGGCCTCTTATGCCCGGTTAGAAATTCTGTAGTTATCTGATTCTGAGAACGTCGGGCAAGGCCCGACGATTAACTCGTTAGAATAACTATCAATTTATTGGCATAGGGATCTTGTGTTGTTGATTACCCATTACCCTGATGTTTTTAGTAAGAAAATCGCCTTTCGTTCGTTGTTCCCACCGGTTGAGCTTTTCTTTTGATTTCAGAGCTTGGTTTAAACTATAAAATCCAGAAAAAATAATGAATTAATAGATGAAAAGCTGGCTGTGCCTGTTATACCTGCTATTTTCGGTGCGAAAATAAACAATAAATACTTTCCAATGGTTGACAGAGTTTTTCCCGAAGGCGTAACATGCGCGCACTATTTTCCTATGGGGGCAACAGCTTTGGACATTCCCAGTCGATACTGGCTCAATGATCTTTTAATTAAGTTCAACTTCTAAGGCTATCCCTATTTGCTGATAGCCTTCGTGGTTGTCAGCGACCTCTTATATTATCCCGTCGCTAATGAGCTGGATCTAGTCTAGGTCTGATTGATATGGCTTTTGCCAGCATGATCAGATTGTTCAATGCGTTGTCTGTATCTCCACTGTAAAAGAGGGATGACGCTATGCTAAGCGCATTTCAACTAAATCATTGCCGCTTATCTCGTTTAGAGTTGGACGAGGGCGATAATCTGGCCTCGTCTGTATGGGTCGATCTGGTGGAACCAGAGGATGAAGAACGGGAACGCGTTCAGGAAGAGCTGGGTCAGTCACTGGCAACGCGTCCGGAACTGGACGACATTGAGGCATCGGCTCGTTTCTTCGAAGATGAAGATGGCCTGCACATTCACTCCTTCTTTTATTATGAAGATGCTGAAGACCGCGGCGGTAACGCCACCGTGGCATTTACTATTCGTGATGGCCGTTTGTTTACGCTACGTGAGCGCGATCTGCCCGCTTTCCGTCTTTATCGGATGCGTGCCCGTAATCGGGCGATGATCGATGGTAATGCTTACGAGCTGCTGTTAGATCTGTTCGAGACTAAAATTGAACAGTTAGCCGATGAAATCGAGAATATTTACAGCGATCTGGAAGCCCTGAGCCGAATTATTATGGAAGGTCATCCAGGTGATGGCTATGACGAAGCGCTGTCCACACTGGCGGAGCTGGAAGATACCGGCTGGAAAGTGCGTTTGTGTTTGATGGATAGCCAGCGTGCGTTAAATTTTCTGGTGCGCAAAGCGCGGTTACCAAGTAATCAATTAGATCAGGCGCGTGAAGTGTTACGCGATATTGAATCTCTGTTGCCTCACAATGAATCTCTGTTCCAGAAGGTTAACTTCCTGATGCAGGCCGCGATGGGCTTTATTAATATCGAACAAAGCCGCATCATCAAGATCTTCTCGGTGGTATCGGTAGTATTCCTGCCGCCAACGCTGGTGGCATCAAGCTACGGTATGAACTTTAAGTTTATGCCAGAGCTGGACTGGTCATTTGGTTATCCGGCGGCAATCGGTCTGATGGTGTGCGCGGCGTTAGCGCCTTATCTCTACTTTAAGCGTCGTAATTGGCTCTGATACCCCGTTTCCGTCAAAGATTTACCGTCTGATTGTTATATACTCATTTTATATCAATCAGCGGTAACTCCCTTGTTGGCTCTGTCTCCGCTGCGCTAGCTATCAGGATATGTAACCGTGGCAGAACGCTCTCCCATTTTCCAATGGGTCATATTGTTAACTCTTTCTCTGTTGTTATCGCTGGTGATGTTACATTTTCACATCCCTGCAGCGATGTTACTTGGGCCGATGGTGGTTGGCGTAACCATGAGCCTCTTTGGTGCAACAGTACGCATTGATAACCGTTTCTTTATCTCTTCTCAGGCCATTCTTGGCTGCATGATTGCTCAAAATCTCTCTTCATCCATTTTGGTCTCACTGGCGGCAAACTGGCCCATTGTTCTTTCTATTCTGTTGGCCACGCTGTTTGCCAGCGGTATGTCAGGCTGGCTGCTGGTTCGTTTTAGTAACCTGCCGGGTACCACCGGAGCCTGGGGATCATCACCGGGTGGTGCGGCGGCAATGGTTGCTATGTCGGAAGAGTATGGAGCAGATGTGAGGCTGGTGGCCTTTATGCAATATCTGCGAGTTTTGTTTGTCGCTGGTTCGGCGGCGCTGGTGGTGCGTATTGCCATGGGAGGGGAGGCACAGAGTGTTGTGCAGGAGCTGATATGGTTTCCTCCACTGGGTTGGGATTTTGTCGCCACGCTGGCTTTGGCTGCTATTGCCGGTTGGTTAGGGCGTCGCCTGCGCTTTCCGTCGGGTACTATGTTGTTCCCGATGTTGATTGGCGCAGGGCTGCATGCGGGTGATGTGTTAACCATTCAACTACCAGAATGGCTGCTGGCGATGGCGTATGCCTTTATCGGCTGGAGCGTTGGCTTACGCTTTAATCGGGCAGTTTTTCTGCTGGCGTTGAGAACGCTGCCGCAAATTGTTATCTCGATACTGGCGCTGATGTCACTGTGTGCATTAATGGCGCTGGCGCTGACCAAAGTATTGGATATGGATTTTCTGACCGCCTATCTGGCAACCAGCCCTGGGGGATTAGATACCGTGGCAATCATTGCTGCCGGTAGCGGGGTGGATATGTCTTTCGTTATGGCGATGCAAACCCTGAGACTATTCAGTATTTTGATGACCGGCCCGGCGATGGCGAAATTTATCTCTCGCCATGCGCCGAGAAAGGCTGAAAATTAACGTAATTTACGTTGGTAATGCAGGGCATCAAACACAAAAATAATCAGTGCTACCCAAATGAAGCCAAATGTAACCAGCTTATCTTTACCAATGGTCTCACCGTAAAATACCGTCGCCAGTACAAACATCATTGTTGGGCCGATATATTGGAAAAAGCCCAGCGTAGACAGGCGCAACTTGGTTGCTGCCGCAGTGAAGAACAGCAATGGAACCGTGGTAACAACCCCAGCAGCAACCAACAATAAATTTAGCGTCATTGTATTCTGGCTTAAGTGGCTGGTTGTGGTATCGGCAATAAAAAACAGATAGATAGCTGCGATTGGTAGTAACCACAGTGTTTCAATTAACATACCGGTTTGTGAATCGACGCCAATTTTCTTACGTACCAACGCATACAGACCAAAAGTAAAAGCCAGTATCAGGCTGATATAAGGAATAGAACCAAACTGCCAGAGCTGGATGGCGACGCCGCTAAAGGCCAGTGCTACCGCAACCCATTGCATACGACGAAAACGTTCGCTAAGAAATAACATGCCAAGCAACACGTTGACCAATGGGTTAATAAAATATCCCATGCTGGCTTCCAGCATATGGTGATTATTTACCGCCCAGATGAATGTCAGCCAGTTACTACCAATTAATATTGCGCTAACCGCCAGTAACAATAATTTGGTTTTATTACGACAGGCCTGGCGTACGGTATTCCACTGCCGACTAACGCTAATCAGCAATATCATAAAGAAAAACGACCAGATAATTCGATGTGTCAGTATCTCATTGGCAGGTACATAATCGATTAGCTTAAAGTAGGCCGGAGCAATACCCCAGATAAAGTAAGCGGCTAAAGCGAATAAAACACCCTGACGAGTCTGCTGCGATTCCATGAAAGACCTTGTACTGAACACTCAAAATAGAATTTGCCAGTGTACTTCATTTTAGTGCTTCTTTATGTCTGAAATTAACACAAGTTATAGAATAAACCGGTTTTAAATACCGGGAAATACTCAATTAATATCGGGCGGGATAATACGCACTCTACCGATGATACCCCTTCAATTTATAGGGATAAAGATCGAGGAATTTGCAGAAAAAGAGCCTGTTTGCATTAAAGATTGCGGGATACTCTGCCTTTTATCAGTTATCTGCCCTTTTTCCCTTTTCGAGTGACGACAAACGGCATGAATGAGCCTAAAATACCCCCCAATAAAAGTAACAGGGGATTAAGGTGTCAACTGCGGTTGTTATTAATACAGAACCTTTAGCCGCACAGGTATTACGTGACACCTTTGGCTATCATCAGTTTCGTCCCGGGCAGCAGGAGATTGTTCGCGAAGCGGTGTCTGGTCGTGACTGTCTGGTCGTGATGCCAACCGGCGGTGGTAAGTCACTCTGTTATCAGTTACCGGCGCTGTTGCTGGACGGTATGACATTGGTGGTGTCTCCGCTGATTTCCCTGATGAAAGACCAGGTCGATCAACTCCGCGCCAATGGTGTTTCTGCCGGTTGCCTTAACTCCAGTCAAACTCGTGAACAGCAGTATGAAGTGATTTCAGCCTGCCGTACCGGGCAAATTAAGCTGCTGTATGTTGCCCCTGAGCGGCTGATGATGGATAACTTTCTTGAGCAGCTTAGCGGCTGGAATCCAACACTGCTGGCGGTTGATGAGGCCCACTGTATTTCTCAATGGGGGCACGATTTCCGTCCTGAATACCGTGCTCTTGGCTCTATTCGACAGCATTTTCCCGATCTGCCATTTATCGCGCTGACCGCCACGGCGGATGAAACCACACGTCAGGATATTATTCGCCTGTTGGATTTACGCGATCCTCTGATTCATATCAGCAGCTTTGATCGCCCTAATATCCGCTATACCCTGATAGAAAAATTTAAGCCAACCGACCAGCTACAACGTTTTGTTCAGGATCAGCGCGGCAAAAGCGGCATCATTTACTGCAACAGTCGCAAAAAAGTGGAAGATGCCGCCGACAGGCTTAAAGCGAAGGGGCTTAGCGTTGCTGCTTATCACGCCGGTATGGATAACGATAGCCGGGAACGTGTGCAGGAAGCTTTCCAGCGTGATGATTTACAAATCGTGGTAGCGACGGTGGCCTTTGGTATGGGAATCAATAAGCCCA
Source organism: Limnobaculum allomyrinae (assembly GCF_016649425.1). Classification (GTDB taxonomy): domain Bacteria; phylum Pseudomonadota; class Gammaproteobacteria; order Enterobacterales; family Enterobacteriaceae; genus Limnobaculum; species Limnobaculum allomyrinae. The sequence continues at coordinate 22,053 of NZ_JADRCR010000011.1, read as the reverse complement.
ATGTGCGTTTTGTGGTGCATTTTGATATTCCCCGCAATATTGAATCTTACTATCAGGAAACCGGGCGGGCAGGTCGTGATGGCTTACCGGCGGAAGCGGTGCTGTTTTATGATCCGGCAGATATGGCCTGGCTGCGCCGCTGTCTGGATGAAAAACCTCAGGGTGCATTACAGGATATTGAACGCCATAAGTTGAATGCGATGAATGCATTTGCTGAGGCGCAAACCTGTCGCCGCTTGGTGTTGCTAAATTATTTTGGCGAAAGCAAACAACAGCCCTGTGGTAACTGCGATATTTGCCTTGATCCACCGAAGCAATATGATGGTTTAGTCGATGCACAGAAAGCCCTTTCCTGTGTTTATCGGGTTGGTCAACGTTTTGGTGTTGGCTATATTGCGGAAATTTTGCGTGGAGCGAACAATACCCGAATTCGTGAGTTTGGCCATGATAAGCTGCCGGTATATGGTATCGGTAAAGAGCTGAGCCACGAACACTGGATTAGCGTATTGCGCCAACTGATCCATTTGGGTCTTCTGACACAAAATATTGCTCAGTTTTCTGCGCTTCAATTGACCGAGGCAGCTCGTCCCGTTTTACGTGGGGAACATCCATTACAACTGGCGGTGCCAAGGCTGCTTAATCTCAAATCACGCAGCAGTGCGGCCACCAAGAGCTTTGCCGGAAATTACGATCGCAAGCTATTTGCTAAATTGCGGAAGCTGCGTAAATCTATTGCCGATGAAGAAAATATTCCGCCCTATGTGGTATTTAACGATGCAACATTGCTGGAGATGGCAGAACAACAGCCAACTCGCGAAAGTGAATTATTGTCGGTTAATGGCGTCGGTTACCGTAAGCTGGAGCGTTTTGGCCAGGCCTTCCTGACGCTCATTCGCGATCATTTAGTCAGCCCTGATTAAAGGTATTTTCATGAAAAAACTTATTTTGCTCATTGGGTTAATCAGCTTTAACCTGATGGCGGCGGGGCCGCAGTCGATGGCAGTTATCGATCGTAGCCAATTATCTGATGCAGAGATTACGGACAGCGCCAGCTTTGACAAAGCCTCTCAGTTAGAGATTTTAGCGTTTGCTAAAGCACTGTTGGAAAGCGAATCCGTTCCAGAATCACAATTGCCAGAAAAGCTGTCTTTGCCCGCCAAGCGGATCGATATTAAATCGATGGAGAAGGTGCGCCAGCACTTTTGGCTGCGTCTGACTAAAAATTATCAGTTAGCTAATATCTCTTCTGCGCAGAATATGGAAAGGCGTGTTGTAAAGGCGTTGAGTGTTGACGAGTTTCGTCAGTTAGTCCAAAAGGCTAATGTATCACCTGTAAGATTGGCCTTTCATCGCACCTATGTGGTGGAACAACTGCGGCTGGCGGCGCTGTTTCCTAAAACCAGCAGTGAAATTTCGACTTTCTCAGATAATGAAGTGACGGGAGAGGGGTTTGCCGATCGCCAGTTCGTTTTGACATTTGATGATGGCCCCAGCCCGGAGAACGGTAGCACCGACCAACTTATAAAAACGCTTAGTCAGCATCAGCTACACGCTTATTTCTTCGTTTTGGGAGAAAGCTTTCAACGGCGTTTACAGCAGCAGTCAAAAGAGCAACTGATGGAGCTGTATCAGGGACAATGTGTAGGTTCTCATGGCTGGCAGCATAAATCGCATGCCAGTTGGGCAGACTGGCAAAATTCGGTGCTGGAAAGTTTAAATCTGATTAGTAAAGCTATTCCCGACAGCTATGTATCCAGCTTCCGGCCTCCTTATGGTCAGCGTAAGGCTGACAGTGGGGATTTTTTCCGTGAATACCGGATCCCGGTAGTGTTATGGAATATTGATTCTCAGGACTGGAGCCAAAAAGTTAATACTCAGCAGGCCAGCGATCGTGTTCTTACATTAATGTTGCTCTGGCGCAAAGGTATTATTCTTTTCCATGATATACATACAAAAGCACCAACTTCCGTTGACTATCTGTATAGCCTGACGCGTAACGCAGGCGTTACCTGGCAAGATTGCCGTCGTGGCGAGATGACGAAAATTCAATAAAGCCAGGCTGTTATCTTTTGTGTGGAAGAGTACAATAAATTACCTGTTAGCCGTGGGTTGATGGTCACGGCTAGTATGTTTCGTTATTCCAACATCCCGTTTTCCTGAAGATTAAAGAGAACTTCCATGACGCTATTTTTAACCGTTGCGGTGGTCCAGTTGGTGGCGCTGGCCTCACCGGGACCTGACTTCTTTTTCGTGTCGCAAACGGCGGTTAGCCGTTCGCGACGTGAGGCAATGTATGCCGCAATCGGTATTATGAGTGGCGTTATGGTATGGGCAGCTGTTGCGCTGCTAGGGCTTCATATTTTACTGCAACAGATGGCCTGGCTGCATAGTCTGATCGTTATCTGCGGTGGTGCTTATCTGTGCTGGATGGGTTTTTGTCTGCTGCGCTCTGCATTTAGCAAGTCTCAACCACAGTCACATGATGCTTCTGCTGAATCTGAAGTAACGCCTCATAATAGCCATGCTTTTCTGCGCGGATTATTTACCAATCTCTCCAACCCTAAAGTGCTGATCTATTTTGGTAGCGTGTTTTCCGTGTTTGTGGGCGATGACATTGCCAGCAGCACACGTTGGGGATTGTTTGCCCTTATCGCAGTGGAAACGCTGATTTGGTTTACGTTGGTTGCCTTTATCTTTGCACTACCGGTGATGCGCCGTGGTTATCAACGTGCAGCTAAGTGGATTGATGGTATTGCAGGGGCGTTGTTTGCCGGTTTTGGATTACACCTGATCACCTCTCGCTTTTACTGATTTCAGTGTGGCACTCGCCTGATGCATACGTTAACTACGCAGGGAGATAGTTTGGCTGATTTGCCGAATTATCGCATCAGGCTTGTTAATCCTCAGATTATTACTCCTTTAAATATCCCTGCTTTCTCCCGGGCTCATGCAATTGGTGAAGAGAAAGTGGGTTTCTGCATTGAAAACAATGGCACCGTTGCTGACTCTCTGTCGTTAGAGATTATGGCTGGCGACCAATTGATACATCAGGAACAAGACACCTATCATTTTCGCTCGCCTGGCTGCCATCTCTGGTTCTGGGATGGCTATAGTGATGCCGGAATAATGGATACACAAACTCTCAAGCATTCTGATCTTCGCCTGCGATTAGTTGCTTCCCGCGCCAGTGAACATTTTATCGTTGAATATCCATTTCAGGGAAAAGCGCGGCATGTTGATTGGGTCGATGTAAGAGTTGATCGAATAAACCGTCAGGTTGATGTACTAACGCGCCTTAGTTTCTCCGATGGTGGCTCCAGAGGGCGGGTGAGTGATTTTCCCTGCCCGGATTATTCAACGTTGGCTGCGATGGCTGGTGAAGGGGTTGAACTTTACTGGTCCCGAAATGGTCATCGGGCTGGTGGCATTGGTAATGGTATTCAGACGGAACAGGGGCTATTTAGTGTAACCGTGGTGGCTGATTGGCATACTAAACCGGGTATGCCTGATTTTAAATTGATTGGCTCTTTGTCTGAACGTTTTGGTCGTTCTACCAGCCTGAAAGGGTTTCGCAGAATCTTTTATAATCAGGGGTTCTACGCTAAGCATATTACCGGTCAGACTAACTTGAATCACTTCTGTGAGTTAAATTTTAAAATGACAGCGGCCCATGAAATAGGGCATATCATTTTGGATCGCTATGGTGCGGGCTCTTTTCCTGATTATTCATGGAGTCATAAAGGCACCTCTACAGTATTAACTCAGCGGGCGAAACGAGGCGTTATGATGCCGTTGCAGGGTGAGATTGATCTGATGAAATATGCGGATGCCCGGGTGAATCGTGTAACGCCTGCGGATCGTTTCTTGCGTTCCGTTGCCGCCTCGGAAGATGTTAAAGGACTTATCTGGCTGTCGGCAGTTGTTTTTAGCGCATAGCTGTATCACTAGCAACAATTAAAAAAGCCGGTCTGGATAACAGACCGGCTTTTTAGCATTCAGATAATGATCAATCTGAATCAGATAACAGAGCTCAGAAGCAGACAGCCAATCAGGCCACACACGGAGATGATAGTTTCCAGTACTGACCATGACTTCAGCGTTTCCGCGATAGTCAGGTTGAAGTACTCTTTAAACAGCCAGAAACCAGGATCGTTTACGTGAGAGAAGATTACGCTACCAGAACCAACGGCCAGTACCATCAGTTCAGGGCTTACGCCAGAGATAGTCAGCAGAGGTGCAACGATACCACCAGCGGTCATTGCTGCGACGGTTGCTGAACCCAGTGCTAAACGCAGCGCTGCGGCAATTGCCCAACCCATTAACAGCGGAGACAGGGTGCTGCCAGCCATCAGGGTTTCGATATATTTAGCTACGCCACCATCAACCAGAATCTGTTTGAAGGCACCGCCACCACCGATGATCATCAGCATCATGGCAATGATTTTGATGGAGTCACCAATAGTATCCATAATCTGATCCATTGAACGACCACGGTTCAGACCAAAGGTGAAGATAGCGATTAATACGGCAATCATAGTAGCCATGACCGGGTCGCCAAGGAATTCGGCGTAAGGCAGAACCGCATGGCCTTTTGGTAGTGTCATTTCAGCAACAGCACGACCAGCCATTAAAATAACCGGTACTAATGTGGTTGCCACGCTAACGCCAAAGCTTGGCATTTCGCTTTCGGTGAACACTTTAGGGTTATGCAAACCTTCCGGAACCGGCTTATCAATGCCTTTCAGGAAACGAGCATAAACCGGCCCTGCCAGAATAACGGTAGGAATGGCGATTAATGTACCAAACAGCAGAGTTTTACCCATATCTGCTTTAAACAGAATAGCAATCGCCGTTGGACCCGGGTGTGGTGGTAACAGAGCATGAGTTACGGATAACGCTGCCGCCATTGGTACACCAATGAACAGAAGAGGAATACGCGCTGATGCTGCGATAGTGAAGACTAAAGGTAATAACAGCACGAAGCCGACTTCGTAGAACAGAGCGAAGCCAACAACGAAACCTGTCAGTACGATAGCCCACTGAATCCGCTCTCTACCAAATTTTGCAATCAGGGTAGTTGCGATGCGTTGAGCGCCGCCACAGTCTGCCAGTAATTTGCCCAACATGGCACCAAAGCCCATGATTAAAGCTAAACTTCCCAGCGTCCCGCCGACACCATTTTTAATTGAAACGATAACGCCGTTAACGTTGAACGCGCCCTGAGTTGTGTAACCCAGTGCCAGGCCAACGACCAGCGAAACCAGTATCAGTGAAATGAAACCGTTCAACTTGCAACGGATCATCAGTAGCAGTAGTAGGGCTACGCCAATGACTACGATCACTAATGGCATAATAATTCTCCGATGTATGTACCGTATAAACCTAACTGTGACTATTTTAGGTTAGTATAGAGATATGACTTTTTTCCAGAAGATGGCGTCATATTTCTATTTTTTGTCTGCAATATTCGTAATTATTGCTTTGCTTTCTCTTTGTGATATTTATCACATCTTTGTTTGTTACCGGTATCATGATACCGGTAACGTGGTAGCATAGGGAACTATAGTGAAGGGCTAAATGTTCATTTTGAGATAGAGATCAAACTTATGACAGGACAAAGCATAATTCTTATGGGTGTGTCAGGCTGCGGTAAGTCCAGCGTTGGTTCGGCAGTGGCCAGAAAGTTAGGTGCCAAATTCATTGATGGAGACGATCTGCATCCAAAAGCTAATATTCAAAAAATGGCTAGCGGTCATCCCCTGAATGATGACGATCGCGCACCATGGTTGGAACGTTTAAATGATGCGGCATACAGCCTGCGTCATAAAAATGAAGTTGGCATCATTGTATGCTCCGCACTAAAACGCCGCTATCGCGATAAGTTGCGAGAAGGGAATCCGGAGATGCTGTTTCTTTATATGAAAGGCAGCTTTGATGTGATTTTGGAACGCTTGAAAGCACGAGCTGACCACTATATGCCGACTGACCTGCTAAAAAGTCAGTTCGACGCGCTGGAAGAACCGGGCGCCGATGAACCAGACGTATTATGCATTGATATTGACGCTGACTTCGATGAAGTGGTTAACCGTGGTACCGAAGCGCTGCGTCAGGCGGGTGTTAAGTTTCGTTGATAACCATCAGATACTGCCGCCGTGCAGTATCCTAAAGCCCAAATCAAGCATTTTGGGCGTTACGGTCTCTCCCCGTAAACGGGCAAGAAGTCTTTCTGCGGCCACTTGCCCCATCTGCTCGCGGGGAGTTAATACGCTGGTAAGCTTAGGTTCCATTGATTGACCAATGTCATGACCATGGAAACCAGCGATTGCCATATCATCCGGAATACGTAGGCCTAAACGCTGACACTCAAAAGCAGCACCGATGGCGATATCATCGTTGGTGCAGAATATGCTGTCAGTTTCGGGGTAACGCCGGAATGCTTCTTTTAACAGTTCGCAGCCCAGGCTATAGGATGACGAGCGATCGGTGCATACGCTGCGAGGCTCCAGACCAAACTCACGCATCGCCTGTTCGTACCCCTGCATTTTAATCACGGTACGTTCGTCCTGTCGGGCGCCAAGGTAGACGGTATGCAGATGTCCGTTTTGCAGAATCTCTTTGGTCATCTGGTAAGCGGCATCATGGTTATTAAAGCCAACGGCGAGATCGATACAGGGAGAGGCACTATCCATAATTTCGATGACCGGAATACCCGCCACCTCGATCATTTTTCGCGTGCGTTCAGTGTGGGTTCGTTCAGAAAGAATTAATCCGTCAATATTGTAAGAAAGCAGCGAAGTTAAACGCATTTCTTCGCGTTCCGGACGGTAGCCATAGTGAGCCAGCATGGTTTGATAACCATGAGAGTCCGTTACGCTTTCAATACCACGCAAAACTTCGGCAAAAACCTGGTTGGTTAATGAAGGCAGTAATACACCAATGGCTCTGCTGGTCGCATTGGAAAGAATTTCTGGAGCCCGGTTTGGGATATAGCCTAATTCATCCAGCGCGACGGCAATTTTACCGCGTAGTGTGGCTGAAACTTGCGAGGGATCGCGCAGATAGCGGCTGATGGTCATTTTGGTCACGCCGACCTGATTAGCTACATCCTGAAGTCCGGGTCTTTTTTTCTTCATTTTCAACTGATTAAAATAGTAAACCGCCAAGGGTTTAGTTTAACAAAGAAAACGCAGGGCGCATATGCCTGTGACGATTTCTGCATATCAATGAATAACTTTACTCACGATATTATCAGGCGATTTTCTGTTGTTTATCACTTCCTGATATTACGTAAATTAATTACCGTATGGATAATATACTATTTACCTTAAGCAGGTTTAATTTTTATTTAAAATGAAACTATTTATTATTATCCGATTATATTTTTCCAGTCTAAATGTTAAATAAAAGTGTTTCTATTGTTTGGTATTTAATGAGAATTCATTATTTCCAGCTAAATACCATACCGCTCTCTCAAACCCGATTTTTCCGGTAGATAACATCTTTGAGATAATTGTGACTCTTGTCACAAAAACATCTGAAATCTAAGCTGAATCGAGTAAAGTTAGAGGAAAAAAGGAATTGTTACCGGTATCATTTAAGTATATAGTGATATTGTGGTGTGGTTAAAGTGGTATGGCGAGGTGAAAAAAAGCGATATTCATCAGTGAAAAATTGATGTGACTGGTCATGAAGTTAGCCTGTTTAGATTTTAAATAAGCAGCAATATTTTATTTTCTATTATTCAGATAATTTACTGCTTATTTAAGATTTAAATTAATAGTCATAGCGCTATTGGTCATTGATTGGCAATAAGCATTATTCGTTTAATTGGGTGTTCCGCTTATTTCTCTTCGTCATGTAATAGCGTTATTTATTGAATATCACTATTTATACACTTGAACAGGAAGTGAGGAAATCGCATGAACCCTACTGTTGAACGCGTTACTCAGAATATCATTGCTCGTTCTCAAGCCGACAGAGCCCGCTATCTGGCCAGAATCGACGCGGCTAAAGCTAAAACGGTACACCGTTCACAACTATCCTGTGGCAATCTTGCTCATGGTTTTGCTGCCTGCTCACCAGATGATAAATCCTCTTTAAAAAATATGGTGAAAAGCAATATCGGCATTATTACTTCTTATAACGATATGCTTTCCGCTCATCAGCCTTATGAACATTATCCTGAACGTATCAAGAATGCTCTGCACGCGGTAGGCGCTGTTGGTCAGGTTGCCGGTGGCGTGCCTGCCATGTGTGATGGTGTTACACAGGGGCAAGATGGTATGGAGCTCTCTTTATTAAGCCGTGATTTGATTGCGATGTCGGCGGCGATTGGCCTGTCTCATAATATGTTTGATGGGGCATTATATTTGGGCGTTTGTGACAAAATCGTACCGGGATTGTTTATTGCCGCTATGTCATTTGGTCATTTACCGTCAGTCTTTGTGCCTGCTGGCCCGATGCGTACCGGTGCTTCAAATAAAGAGAAAGTACGTGTGCGTCAACTGTATGCAGAAGGCAAAGTAGGTCGCGATGCATTGCTGGAATCGGAAGCTAATTCCTATCACTCTGCGGGTACTTGTACTTTCTACGGCACGGCGAATTCGAACCAGATGGTTCTGGAAGTGATGGGCTTGCATTTACCCGGCTCCTCTTTTGTCTATCCGGATATTCCATTACGTGATGTATTAACCGAAGCCGCAGCGCGTCAGGTGACGCGTATGACAGAGTCTTCCGGTGATTATCTGCCGGTGGGTCGTCTGGTTGATGAAAAGGTAGTGGTTAACGGTATTGTTGCGCTGTTGGCGACCGGTGGTTCAACCAATCACACCATGCATCTGGTGGCAATGGCGAAGGCGGCGGGTATCACTATTACCTGGGATGATTTCTCTGAATTGTCTGAAGTGGTTCCATTATTGTGCCGGATCTATCCTAACGGCCCGGGAGATATTAACTATTTTCAGGCTGCCGGTGGAGTTTCACTGCTGGTTCGTGAATTGTTGAAAGGCGGGTTATTGCATGAAGATGTGCATACGGTCGCCGGTTTTGGTTTGCATCGTTACACTCAGGAACCGTTCCTTGAGAATGGTGAATTGGTTTATCGTGATGGCCCTCATGCGTCACTGGATCCGGAAGTTATCGCCACGTTAGAAGCGCCGTTTGTTAAACACGGTGGTACCAAAGTGCTGTCCGGTAATTTAGGGCGTGCAGTAATGAAGACCTCAGCGGTGCCTGAAGATCGTCAGGTTATCACTGCACCGGCGGTGGTATTTGAAAGCCAGTATGATATTGATGCTGCGTTTGATGCCGGCAAATTAGACCGCGATTGTATCGTGGTGGTGCGTTTTCAGGGGCCAAAAGCCATTGGTATGCCAGAATTGCATAAATTGATGCCACCGCTGGGGGTGTTAATGGATCGTGGTTATAAAGTCGCGCTGGTGACGGATGGACGCTTGTCCGGTGCTTCCGGTAAGGTTCCTGCTGCAATTCATATTACCCCTGAAGCTTACGTCGGCGGTTTACTGGCGAAAGTACGGGATGGTGACCTGATTCAGGTTGATGGCACCACCGGACAAATCAACCTGCTGGTAGATGAAGCGGAGTTAGCGAGCCGTGAAGTTATTCAGCCGGTTCTTTCTGATTCCCATGTTGGCATGGGTCGGGAACTGTTTTCGGCGCTGAGAGCGCAGATTTCGGGAGCAGAGGAAGGGGCGAGTTGTTTTAAACTCTGATTAGCTCTTTTTATTGAAAATTGAATTTAGTGTTGAGTAAGTTTCGTCCGCTAATTGTTGCGATGCTCGGATTGACTATTGTGCGGCGGTCGAGCAAGGGGCGTTAAAAGGCGAACGCCCCCTGCACCCCCGCGCCTTCGCACCTGAATCCAGGTCGCTACGCGACTTCCCTCCGCCTTCGTTCGGGCTTACGCACCGGCGCTGATTCGCTCCCGGCGAAGCAGCGCCTCGCCTGACATCCATGTCAGTCATGCTACCCTCTCTCAGTTGTCGGCTGAATTCCAGAGCTCTATTAAGAAGGGCAAGGGCTAATTTCATTGTATTAAAATCCAACAAGTTAACCTTCCGTCTCTTCCTTTCTCTTCCGTAGTAATCTCAGTGAGTTGGCGGTAACCAGTGCGGTGGCGCCGGAGTCTGCCAGAACGGCCAGCCACAGGCCGGTCAGGCCAATCAGGCTGGTGACCAGGAAGATGGCTTTCAGGCCAAGAGCGATAGTAATATTTTGACGAATAATCTTACGAGTGGCCCGGGAGAGCACAATCATATCTGTCAGGCCAATCAGTCGGTTATGGGTTAGTGCCGCATCGGCGGTTTCTAACGCCACATCGGTACCGCCGCCCATGGCTATGCCGATAGTGGATGATTTCATCGCCGGTGCGTCGTTAATTCCATCTCCTACCATGGCGGTTGGCTGCGCTTTATTCAGGGCAATAACCGCAGTAACTTTATCTTCAGGTAGCAGGCTGGCCTCATATTCGATATCGAGTTCATGAGCAATAGCTGCTGCAGCCCGCGGGTTATCACCCGTCAGCATCACACCATTAACGCCAATTTGTTTTAAGGCGGCCAGCGCCTGTCGGGCATCGGATCGTAATGTATCGCGCAGCGCCAATAAGCCGATAACCTGATTGGCTTTAAGGGTAACCACGACGGTTTTTCCCTGCTCTTCCAATTGAGTAATTTGCTGTTGCTGTTCGGCAGACAGCTCATTTTGTGTCAGTTTGGATGGTGAGCTGATCAGGATGGTTTCATTATCTACGCTACCCTGAACACCAACACCGGCAATTGCCCGGCGATCTTCTGCCTGAATATAGGCAATACCATTCTCTTCGGTTTTGCGAATAATAGCCTGCGCCAGAGGATGGTGAGAGCCAGACTCTACTGCCGCAGACAAACCTAACAGCTGGGTTTCGGTTATCTCACTCACAGGAATGACATCCGTTACCATTGGTTTGCCTTCTGTCAGGGTACCCGTTTTGTCAAAAGCGATTTGGCTGATGGTTCCTAATTGTTCCAAAGCTGCTCCGCCTTTAATAAGCGCGCCACGACGGGTTGCCGCTGCCAGAGCCGAAGTAATTGCTGCCGGAGTAGAAATCACCAGAGCACAAGGACAACCAATTAACAGCAGTGTCAGGCCTCGATAAATCCAGGTTTCCCATGGTTGTGCAAACATCAGCGGTGGAACAATAACGACTAACAGCGCGAACAGCATAATGGCTGGGGTGTAGTAGCGGCTGAAGCGATCGATAAATCGTTCAATGGGTGCTCTGCGCTCTTCGGCTTCTTCAATCAACGTCAGAATTCGGTCGATGGCGTTGTTACCCGGTTCAGACAGCACTTTTAACTGCATTACGCTGTCAACGGCCAGACTGCCTGCCGCGACTTTCTCGCCCCGCAAACGTTCCACCGGAATAGATTCGCCCGTCAGTGCACTCTCATCAAAGCTGGCGCTGGCGGCCTGTAATTCGGCATCGACAGGCAGACGGGTTCCGGGGGCGATTTCAATCATATCTCCCGGGCGCAGGCTGGCGGCGGTAACGACTTCTCTTGTACCATCGCTATTGAGTTTAACCGCCTCTTCCGGCAGCAGTGCCATTAACGCAGATACCCCCTGACGGGCACGGTTTGCAGCATATGACTCCAGTAATTCACCAATCATAAATAGCATTAGTACCATGGCCGCTTCTTCCGTTGCGCCAATAAACAGTGCACCGATGGCGGAAACGCTCATCAGGGTTTCTATGGCGAAAGGGGTTCCGCTACGGGTCAGGCGAATGGCCTGTAAACCAATAGGAATCAGTCCGATGATGGTCGTTACAGTAAAAGCGATACGACCATAGGTTAGTGAAAACAGCTCCAGAAGCCAACTGAGTAAGATCAACGTAGCCATAATAGCTGGTGGGCCATACTCTTTTAGTCGCTGTTGTTTGACCGATGGTTTTGCAGTTGGTGTGGTACCGGTATCAGAGCTTAATGAATAGCCTGCCTTTTTAACGGCCTGTTCAATACGCGGCGCAATATCCTGAGCTTCTTTGGTATCAACGACTAACTTTTCTGTGGCGAACAGGATTTTGGCATGCTCGACGCCTGCCACCTGACTTACCGCAGTTTCTACCTTTTTAGCGCAGCTTGGGCAATCCATACCAAAACTTGCCATGTCAGGCGGGTACTTCCGCTGGAGAGTGTGGCTAAGGTTTCGGGTTTATCTTGTGAACAGCAGCTTGACTGACTACAGCAGCTTTCCTGTTGATGGTCATGATCGTGATGATGTTCATCCGATGAAGAATGAGTATGCGCTTCATCGGATGATATGTGATTGTTATGGCTGTGATTATTCATAAATGTATACCTTCACCCATCGTTTAATGAAGCTACTCTACACCTTAGAGTCTACTCCAGAGTCAAGAGGTGAAAATAATATATTTGGAGCTGTACGGCATGACGGTTTTAGATACGCCAAAACCGCCGGCATCACCGTGCCATCAGGGCAAATACTCCCCATCCCAGATACTCTCGCGTATAGGTGGCGTAACGTTTTGGTTCCTGAGTTAGCATGTTTCGAACCACTTTCGCCATTTCATCATGGGAATTCGCTTCGAGCCATCGGCGCATAGTGAGCCACTTGGCGGCTTCGTATCTGTCCCAACCATGTTGATCGGCCAGAACCATTTCTACAACGTCGTAGTTGAGGTCGCCAAAAGAGGCGAGAAGTTCCGGTAAGATAAGAAAGTCAGAGATAGAACCGGCAAAACATTCTTTGGCGACCTCTTCTGTTGGCGGTAACTGACGCCAGTAAGGCTCACCGATGAGGATAATTCCCCCAGGATTGAGACTTTTCGAAAGAAGCTCGATAGTGCCAGCGACACCTCCGGCAATCCAGGTGGCACCAATGCAGGCCGCCACACCGACCTTTTCACTGGCAACGTAACCGGCGGCGTCATTGTGAATAAACTCCACGCGATCGGCGACATCGAGTTCTTCTGCGCGACATTTTGCCTGTGCGGAAAACAACTGGCTCATATCGATACCGATACCTGTGATTCCATAATCCCGAGCCCAGGTACACAACATCTCTCCTGAACCGCTGCCGAGGTCGAGTACACGAGTTTCTGGTTCCAGCCGCAATGCGGCTCCGAGAGTGGCAAACTTTTCTGGTGTGAATGGATTATGGATGCGGTGAGCGCTTTCGGTAATGTTAAAGATACGTGGAATATCCAATGCAAAAATTCCTTTTATTAAGTAATGCAATCACTGGAATGTAACCTTAGTCGCTGTAATGAACAAGCGTTGTAAATATTACGCTACTACCTCAGCGTTCAGATTTATAAGGTCTGTGGCAAAGCTTGATAGTTCTTAAGGTAGCCAATCGATGGGAGAATTAGTTAGAAGGTGCTACCGGTGCAGATATCATCACGGTGTTTTTACGATGGAATATGCACAATCGTTGATTTATTAGGTTTGCCAGCAGTCTGAACGATGATTTTAGTGTTTCATCGATAAACTTGGGTTTATGATTTCTGGTTAAATATTAACCATATGTAAAGTAAATATCTTTGGTATCAAAAACAGCGATAACCTATACTTGGCATCCTTTAACGATACGAAGAAAGGTAAATAAAGCATGCCATTATTGATTGCAACCACAGTTCTGTGGGCGTTCTCTTTTAGTTTAATTGGCGTCTATTTATCCGGTCAGGTGGATACCTGGTTTGCAGTTTTAATGCGAGTGGCTCTGGCCTTCTTAGTCTTCTTACCTTTCCTGCGATTACGTCAGGTCAGTTTGAAACAGGCACTACTGTATATGACCGTTGGTGCTTTTCAACTCGGTATAATGTATCTGTTCTATTATCAATCCTTCCTCTATCTCAGCGTTCCGGAAGTTTTACTGTTTACTATTTTAACCCCTGTTTATGTGACGTTGATTTATGATCTGATGTCAGGTAATCGCCTGCGTATGGGGTATTTACTGAGTGCATTGCTGGCAGTCGCGGGGGCGGCAGTCATTCGTTATGACCAGTTGAGCAGCCAGTTTTGGTTGGGATTAATCTGTATTCAGGGCGCGAATATTTGCTTTGCCATTGGTCAGGTTGGCTATAAGCGACTGATGGAAGTCTACCCAATGCCACAGCGAAATGCGTTCTCGTGGTTCTATTTGGGGGCGTTGTGTGTTGCCGTGATGGCGTGGTTTATATTTGGCAATTCGGACAAATTACCCACTACCCATTTGCAGTGGGGCATTCTCATCTGGTTGGGTATTGGTGCTTCCGGATTGGGCTTCTTTATGTGGAACTATGGGGCAACACAGGTGGATGCCGGTACGCTGGCCATTATGAATAACGCGCTTATTCCGGCAGGGTTGCTGGTGAACTTCGCCCTCTGGCAACATGATGTTAACTGGGTCAGATTGATTATTGGCGGCGGAATTATTGTAGCGTCCCTGCTGGTACATAAGTGGTGGGTGGTTCCTAACGCCGTGACGGTCAGAAAATCGGCTTGATCAGGCCAGTCTGACAAACGGCAGGCTGCCACCATGCTGGTGAGCAATATCAATAAACGCTTTAACCGCCGGTTGATGTTGCTCTCCATCACGAACCGCAGCATATAATCTACGCCATAGCCCTTCTGCCAAGGGTTTCGTAACGACTAATCCCTGTTTTTCAGCGCTCTCAACCACCCAATGTGGAAGGGCGGCAATCCCCATTTGTGCTGATACCATCTGAATTAACAGCATAGTATTGTCCACGCTCTTTAACGCAGGTGAGATACCTGCCGGCTGTAGAAAGTGTTTCCAGACGTCTAAACGCTGGCGTTGAACCGGATAGATCAGCAATGTTTCATCTGCCAGACTTTCAGCCGCAATTTGCTGCTGAAGCGCTAATGGATGCTCTGGTGCCAGTACCAGACGAACCTCAAAATCAAACAGCGCAGAATAATGCAGACCACTACGTGGCAAAATATCGGATGTCATTACCAAATCTAGCTCGCCCTGCTGCAGTTCGGGCTGAGGATCAAAAGTCACGCCTGCTTTGAAATCCATCTGAACTTCAGGATAAATCTGGCGAAACGTATTGAGTGCCGGAGTTAACCACTGAATACAGCTATGACACTCAATAGCCAGACGAAGCGTATTTATAGGTGGAGCGTTGCAGCTTTGTAGCGCCTGCTGAATTTGCGGTAATACCCGATCCGCCAGCGCCAGCAAGATATCACCCTGTGGCGTAAAGCGAATCGGTTGGCTTTTACGCAGATAAAGTCGGTACCCAAGGCGCTGTTCAATTTCGTTCAACTGATGGGAAAGAGCCGATTGAGTTAAATAGAGTTGAGTTGCCGCGCTGGCCAGAGAGCCGTTCTGACGTAAAGCCTGTAGTGTTCGTAGATGTTTTAATTCGATCATGAATATTTTTCACTCTCTGTATGAAAAAGTTGCGCTTGTGGATCACACCATACCTGTTGATTATGGATGTGTAAACATCTAGACGGCTAAATGAGGTTGATATGAGTATCCAGAGTCACATTTTAGGCTTCCCGCGTATTGGCGTGGAGCGCGAGTTAAAAAAATCATTAGAACGCTACTGGAGTGGCGATATCGACAGACAAAGTCTGTTAGAAACCGGGCGTGAACTGAGAGCTCGTCACTGGCAACAACAGCGTGATGCCGGAATTGATCTGCTGCCAGTAGGGGATTTCGCCTGGTACGATCATGTTTTAGCAACCAGCCTTCTGCTGGGCAATGTGCCAGAGCGTCATCGTGACCAAGACGGCACAATTGATATCGATACTCTATTTCGCATTGGTCGCGGTCGGGCACCAACCGGTGAGCCTGCGGTAGCAGCAGAAATGACCAAATGGTTTAACACTAACTACCACTACATGGTGCCAGAGTTTGTTCGCGGTCAGCGCTTTCATCTGGCGTGGAATCAGTTATTTGATGAAGTGGATGAGGCCATTGCTTTAGGGCATCGCATTAAGCCTGTACTGTTGGGGCCGCTCAGCTACCTGTGGTTAGGCAAAGTAAAAGGCCAATCATTCGATCGCCTGACGTTGTTGCAGGATATTTTACCGGTCTACCAGCAAGTTCTGGCTAAACTGGCAGAGCGCGGTATCGAGTGGGTGCAAATTGATGAGCCTGCACTGGTACTGGATTTGCCAAAAGAGTGGCTGGAAGCCTACCTGCCAGCCTATCAGGCATTAACCGGAAAGGTGAACATTTTACTTACCACCTATTTTGACGGCATCAGCCATCAGTTAGAAACCCTTCGTCATTTACCTGTACAGGGGCTGCATGTCGATTTGGTTGCGGGTAAAGATAATATTGAACAGCTGCATCAGGCACTGCCGCAGGATTGGTTGCTCTCACTGGGTGTTATTAATGGCCGTAACGTATGGCGGGCGGATTTATCTCGCTGGTTTGAACAATTACGCCCGTTGGTAGGGCAAAGAGCATGGTGGATTTCCGGTTCCTGCTCGTTACTGCATAGCCCAATCGATCTGGCTAGTGAAACCAGACTGGATGATGAAGTGAAGAGCTGGTTTGCCTTTGCTCTGCAAAAATGTAGCGAAATTAGTTTGTTAACTCAGGCTCTGAATAATGTTGAAGATAGTGCGTTACAGCAAAAACTGGCGGAATACAGCGCACCTGTTCGCCGGCGACAGAAATCTGCACGGGTTCATAATTCTGCAGTGGAGCAACGTTTAGCGAAAATAGGCCCGCAGGATAGCCAGCGCCAGCAGCCTTATGCCCAACGTGCCGAACTGCAACGGGCAAAATATAATTTGCCGCTGTGGCCAACTACCACCATTGGTTCATTTCCACAAACGGCGGATATCCGCACCTTACGCCTCGATTTTAAACAAGGGCGCCTGGACGGTGGTAAATACCGTACCGGCATCAGTGAACATATCAGACAGGCCATACTTGAGCAGGAGCGCTTAGGGTTGGATGTACTGGTGCATGGCGAAGCTGAACGCAATGACATGGTTGAGTATTTTGGTGAGCATCTGGATGGTTTTGTATTTACACAAAATGGCTGGGTACAGAGTTATGGTTCACGCTGCGTGAAGCCACCGGTTATTATCGGCGATATCAGCCGTCCGCAACCCATTACTGTCGAATGGGCCCGTTATGCTCAGTCTTTGACCGAGAAACCGGTAAAGGGGATGTTAACCGGCCCGGTGACTATTCTCTGCTGGTCATTCCCGCGTGAAGACGTTAGCCGTGAAGTGATTGCTAAACAAATAGCTTTGGCTCTGCGTGATGAAGTGAGTGATTTAGAAGCGGCAGGTATCGGTATTATCCAAATTGATGAGCCAGCGCTAAGAGAAGGGTTACCGCTGAAAAAAGCAGAGTGGAATGATTATCTGAATTGGGCCACGGAAGCATTTCGTCTGAACGCCTCTTCGGTGAAGGATGAAACCCAAATTCATACCCATATGTGTTACTGCGAATTTAACGACATTATGGACTCCATCACTGCGTTGGATGCGGATGTCATTACCATTGAAACATCACGTTCTGATATGGAGTTGTTAGAGGCGTTTGAATCATTTGAGTATCCAAATGAAATTGGGCCGGGGGTATATGATATCCACTCCCCTAACGTACCGAGCGTAGCATGGATTGAAGCGTTATTACGTCGTGCAGCCCAACGCATTCCTGCGGAACGTCTGTGGGTAAACCCGGATTGCGGCTTAAAAACCCGCGCCTGGCCAGAGACCCGACAGTCACTGGAAAACATGGTGCAGGCAGCCCGTTCACTGCGGGAATCCTTTTAATAGTTGATTCTGCATCACTTAATCGGAAAATCATTGGGCGCATTCAGCGCCCCTTTTTTATAGCTGTGATAAAATTAAACGGATTAATAACTTTAATAGGGTGATCTGATGGAAAAGTTGGCATCGTTATACCAGGCGCATCTCTCTGTATTACAGCAACGTACTCAGGCCGTTTTAGAACGAAATCAGCTCGACGCTTTACTTATTCACTCTGGCGAATTGATTCGACTGTTTCTCGACGACAGAGATTACCCGTTTAAAGTTAACCCTCATTTTAAGGCTTGGGTACCGGTTACCGAAGTGCAAAATTGCTGGATATGGGTTGATGGCGTTAATACGCCAAAGCTTTGGTTCTACTCCCCGGTGGATTACTGGTACAGCGTTGAACCCTTACCAAACAGTTTTTGGACGCCTTACATTGATATTCAGCCGCTGAAAAAGGCGGATGATATTAATAATTTCCTGCCAACAAAACGGGACAAAGTCGGGTATATTGGCCCAAATCCGGCCAGGGCTGAGTGGTTGGGCATCTCAGGAGAAAACATTAATCCTAAATCGGTGATCGACTATCTGCACTACTATCGTTCATACAAAACTGACTATGAATTGTTTTGTATGCGTGAAGCGCAAAAAGTGGCGATTAACGGTCATAAAGCTGCACGGGATGCGTTTTACTCCGATATGAGTGAGTTCGATATCAATCTGGCCTATCTGACGGCAACCGGTCATCGGGATACCAACGTACCCTATGACAATATTATTGCATTGAACGATCATGCAGCAGTGTTGCATTACACCAAGCTGGAGCAATCTACTCCGGCGGAGTCTTTCAGTTTTCTGATTGATGCTGGTGCTGAATATAACGGTTATGCCGCCGATCTGACCCGTACCTATGCCAGACATAAAGACAGTGATTTTGATTTACTGATAAAAGATATGAATGCTGAACAGCAAGCGCTGGTCGCCACGTTAAAAGTCGGGGTTAACTTTGTGGACTACCATCTGCAAATGCATCAACGCGTTGCCAAACTGCTGAAAAAATACGATCTGATTGTGAATATGAGCGAAGAAGATATCGTTGAAACCGGAATCAGTTTCACTTTCTTCCCTCATGGACTTGGTCATCCGTTAGGCTTACAGGTTCATGATGTTGCCGGATTTATGCAAGATGACACCGGTACTCATCGTCCGGCACCGGAAAGGCATCCACCGCTACGTTGCACGCGCAATCTTGAGCCGGGCATGGTGATGACTATTGAACCGGGGCTCTATTTTATTGATACCCTGCTGGCACCATGGCGTGATAGTCAGTTCGACCCTAACTTCAACTGGCTGCGCATTGATAAATTCAGACCGTATGGCGGTATTCGTATTGAGGATAACGTTGTGATCCGTAAAGATCGGGTAGAAAACATGACGCGGGATTTGAAACTGTCCTGATGGAATCTTATTTAATACCTGCTGAGGCGGTGACATTTAATGAAGAGATTAAAAAGAGCCGCTTTATTACTTATCTTGCACCGGTAAAAGGCGCCGATAAGGCTAAACTGTTTATACAGCAAATCAGAGATGAGCATCCGGATGCTCGCCACCACTGTTGGGCTTTTGTGGCCGGAGCACCAAATGATTCTCAGCAATTGGGCTTCTCTGATGATGGTGAACCATCGGGAACCGCGGGAAAACCGATGCTGGCTCAGCTAATGGGAAGCGGGGTAGGTGAAGTGGTTGCCGTCGTGGTTCGCTATTATGGTGGTATTTTGTTGGGGACTGGCGGTCTGGTTAAGGCCTATGGTAATGGTGTTCAGCAGGCGTTAAAGATATTACCCACCCAACTGCGCATACCTCAGTCAGAATTTTTGCTGGTGTGTGATTATCAGCAATTAGCAATGGTAGAAACCTTAGTTCAGCAGTCTGGTGGGGAAATTGTACGTGCCGATTATGGTGTAGATATTCGTTTAATATTGTCATTACCGACATTACATATTGAGCAAATTGCAGGTAAATTGCGCGATGTCAGCCGTGGAGCATTGCTTTTGTCTCCGGTTACGTAATAATCCTCAGGTTTTTTATTGAAAAAGGTCGAACCGGAATGCACTTTCGCACAATAACCCGTATTGTCGGGCTCTTGGTTATCCTCTTTTCCGGATTAATGGTAGTCCCGGGGATCGTCGCACTGATTTATCGCGATGGTGCCGGTAGTGCATTCACTCAAACCTTTGTTGTGGCGATTATTATTGGTCTGTTTTTGTGGTTCCCTAATCGTAATCAGAAGAAAGAGTTGAAATCCCGGGAAGGCTTCCTGATCGTAGTACTGTTCTGGACGGTACTGGGTAGCGTAGGGGCATTGCCATTTATTTTTGCCGAATCGCTGGGGATGAGTATCACCAATGCGTTCTTTGAGTCATTCTCCGGATTAACCACCACGGGCGCCACCACGCTGGTTGGGCTGGATAGTTTGCCCAAAGCCATTCTGTTCTATCGCCAGATGCTCCAATGGTTAGGGGGCATGGGGATCATCGTATTAGCCGTGGCCATTTTACCGCTGTTGGGTGTTGGTGGGATGCAGCTCTATCGGGCAGAAATTCCTGGCCCGTTAAAAGACAGCAAGATGCGGCCGCGAATCGCGGAGACGGCAAAAACCCTGTGGTTCATCTATGTATTGATTACTATCGCCTGCGCGTTGTCTCTTTGGGCGGCGGGTATGAGTCCTTTTGATGCCATTGGGCACAGTTTTTCTACCGTGGCTATCGGTGGGTTTTCTACCCATGAAAGTGGGCTGGCGTTTTATAACAGCTCATTGATCAATAATATTACTGCGGTATTCCTGTTTATTTCCGGATGTAACTTTGGCCTGCACTTTGCGGTATTAAGCGGACGCAGCGTTAAGGTGTACTGGCGCGATCCGGAATTTAAAATGTACTTCTTCTTTCAGGTCGCCCTGATTGCCATTTGTACTTTAATGCTCTGGCAGAAAGACGTGTATGGCACGTTGCTGGAATCGCTGAATCAGTCGTTTTTTCACGTGATATCCATGACCACTACTACCGGTTCCTCTACAGAGGCGATTGCCATCTGGCCGACCTTCTTACCGGTAATGCTGCTTATGGCAACATTTGTTGGGGGCTGTGCGGGCTCAACCGGTGGTGGGCTTAAAGTTATTCGCGTACTGTTATTGTTCTTACAAGGAGTGCGTGAACTGAAGCGTCTGGTTCATCCTAATGCGGTATATACCATTAAACTGGGAAACCGGGCTTTGCCGGAACGTGTTATTGAAGCCGTTTGGGGCTTCTTCTCTGCTTATGCGCTGGTATTTATCATTGGTATGCTGGCTTTGATGGCTACCGGGTTAGATGCATTTTCTGCCTTCACTGGTATCGTCTCTGCGTTAAATAATGTGGGGATTGGTATTGGTGATTTTGGCAGCCACTATGCGCAGGTTAATGATGCAGCCAAGTGGATCCTGATTGTGACCATGATGTTTGGTCGTCTTGAGGTGTTTACGCTTCTGGTTCTGCTCACGCCGATTTTCTGGCGTGAATAACGGGAAACAAACAATAAGAAAGGAATAACCCATGAAAGCACTGCTTATTTATTCAAGTCGTGAAGGGCAAACGAAAACCATTGTCTCCAGTATTGCCGATGAATTGCGGAAAAAAGAGATTCAGGTCGATCTGTATAACGTGGATGATGTACCGCAGGTTAACTTCGCAGACTATAACGGCGTTCTGATTGGTGCTGCTATTCGCTACGGCCACTTCCATAAAGAGTTCCGCACGTTTGTTGAACGTCACTATCAGGCGTTGAACCAAATACCGAGCGCATTCGTTTCTGTTTCGCTGATTGCCCGAAAAGTGGAAAAGCAAACGGCGGAAACTAACAGCTATACCCGTAAATATCTGGCAGCTACCCAGTGGCATCCAACTCTTTGCGGTGTTTTTGCTGGTGCATTACGTTACCCTCGCTACACTTGGTTAGACCGGGTCATGATTCAGTTAATTATGAAAATGACCAAAGGGGAAACGGACAGCAGCAAAGACGTAGAATATACCGACTGGGATAAAGTGAAGCAGTTTGCCGGGGAATTTGAACGTTTAATCAGCAAATAGCCTGTTTATTGCGGCATTGTGGTGAAAAATAAAGCGGTTAAAATTATTTTATCAATTAGCACTTGCCAGATGATTCTGAGTCCCTATAATGCGCCTCCACTGACACGGCAACAGCCGCTTCAGTTCAGACGTTATCGTGCATAAATCTGTGATTTAACACTTGA
>NZ_JADRCR010000010.1 GCF_016649425.1 Limnobaculum allomyrinae | reverse complement strand
TCCACTGAAGGAACGTTAAAGACTATGACGTTGATAGGTCGGGTGTGTAAGCGTAGCGATACGTTGAGCTAACCGATACTAATGAACCGTGAGACTTAACCTTACAACACCGAAGGTGTTTTGACGGATTGAGAGAAAGAAGTCAGATTTCAGCGAATGTTCAGGATTGAAATGGATGGTTGTGTGGGATAGCGATATCGATATTGGTATACAACGGTTCATGTACAGAATATGCCTGGCGGCGATAGCGCGGTGGTCCCACCTGACCCCATGCCGAACTCAGAAGTGAAACGCCGTAGCGCCGATGGTAGTGTGGGGCTTCCCCATGCGAGAGTAGGGAACTGCCAGGCTTTAAATTTGATGTTAGCAGTGATAGTAGGGCAGTTCTCTACTCGAAAGAGAGTAGGACAAACTCGCGAAGCGGGTTTGAGCAACGCACAGCGTTGACCCGAAGGGGGAATGACGGAGTCATTCATAAACTGCCAGGCTTTAAATTAGTAACTATCAGAATCAGAATAAGTTCTGGTAGGGAAACAGAATCGGTGGAGCGGTAGTTCAGTTGGTTAGAATACCTGCCTGTCACGCAGGGGGTCGCGGGTTCGAGTCCCGTCCGTTCCGCCACTTAAATATAAAAAGGCCTGCTTATGCAGGCCTTTTTGCTATGGTTATTTATCCCCAATAAATTTATTTAGCGTGATATGATTAGCATCATGACTAATCTTTACGTTTTTATTCTCTGTTTACCATTGAGTTTCTGCCTCTTAATCCCTATAACAATCTAAAGCATCCGTTTTATTGAGATGTAAATTCGATTTTGTCACTGCAGGAACTGCATTTTTAACCATAGGCTTAAACTGTGCGAAAAAAGAATTTTGCGATGAGGTATTCAGCCGGCTCGCCTGCAGAACGTATTTTTCCAGGAATTATCGGTGAGCTAAGCCAAACCATAGCGCCATTACAGGCGTTGCCAACGAACGGTGCGCTAAGCGTTATGGTGTGGAATATCTTCAAGCAACAGCGGGCAAACTGGCTGAATGTGCTTAAAAAACATGGTCTGGAAAGTCAGTTGGTTTTATTACAAGAAGCGCAGACAACGCCAGAGTTAATCAATTTTGCTACTTCTAATTATTTAGCAGCAGATCAGGTACCTGCCATTGTTATGCCGCAGTACTCCTCAGGCGTTATGACGCTTGCTTCAGCTAACCCTATCTATTGTTGTCCATTGCGGGAAAGGGAACCTTTATTGCGTCTGTCCAAATCGGCTCTGGTAACAGTATATCCACTGGATGATGGACGACAATTGATGGTGGCTAATATTCACGCTGTTAATTTCAGTATTGGCGTTGATATTTACCAACAACAATTGAAACCTATAGGAGAACAGATCCTACAACATAAAGGTCCGGTAATATTAGCCGGTGACTTTAACGCCTGGAGTCGCCAGCGCCTGCATTCTCTGTATCGGTTCTCTACATTGACAGGATTACAAGAAGTGCGTTTTTCTCACGACTGGCGGAAGAAAGCATTTGGTCGTCCACTGGATTTTATCTTCTATCGGGGATTACAGGTGGAGGAGGCTTCGGTATTGGTAACGCAGGCATCGGATCATAATCCGCTTTTGGTAAGATTCCACGCTAACCCATAACAGGTTAGCGTGGAGAGGCGATATTAACGCTTATACAGTGTTAATGTACTGCCAGGCTGAAGTCGGCTAGCGGTTACTTTGCTATTCCACTTCAACACATCATTAATATTCACATTATGACGTTTAGCTATACTGGCTAACGAATCACCTTTGCGGATGCGATAGGTGATACTGCTGTTACTATTTTTGCTGATTTTAGCACTACTATTTTTAGCGCTGCCAGATCTGGTACTCGTAGCGTTACTGGCCAGTTGTAATGACTGACCTGGTTTCAGCTTGTTATTTTTACCCAGTTTATTCCAGCTCTGAATATCACTGGATTTAACGTTATGGCGTTTAGCAATGGAAGACAGGGTGTCTCCTGCTCGTACGGTATACTTAACCTTTGACGCAGATCTGCTATTGTTGCTTGCGATTTGCGTTTGCTGAGTAGCAATCTGGCTAATATACTCGCTGGAAATAGGTAAGGTAATTACCTGACCAGCGCTCACTTGAGCAGTCAGGTTGTTTGCCTGACGGATAGAATCTGCGGTAATACCGTAACGTCTCGCTAATACCTCAATGGTTTCACCATTAACGACTTTATGCTCACCCCAGTTAACCAGATTAATATCACCATTACTTAGTGACTCTTCAAGCTGTTTAGCATTAGAAGCAGGTAGCATAATGGCATGAGGGCCATCAGGTGAGGTGACATTGTGTTTGTAACCTGCGTTATATGTTTGCAGCTTAGTCAATGGCACGCCTGACATTTTAGCCGCCTGAGCCAATTCAATTTGCTGGCCAACTTCAACGCGGGTTAGGGCACGGTCTAAATTACTGCTTGGCAGCGACAGAGCATAGCGTTCGTTATGTTTAACCATATCACTCAGTGCAAGCAACTTAGGCACGTAGAGCTGGGTTTCACGAGGTAAATTCAGCGACCAATAGTCGGTAGGTAATCCTTTTGCCTCATTTTCCTTAATGGCACGCATGACCCGGCCTTCACCACAGTTATATGCAGCAATAGCCTGTAGCCAGTCACCTTCAAACATAATATTCAGACGTTCCAGCATATCCAGTGCAGCAGTAGTGGATTCTGCAACGTCACGACGTCCGTCATACCATTTATCTTGCTTCAGACCATAGTAACGACCAGTAGTCGGAATAAATTGCCATATACCAGCAGCACTTGCTGATGAAGTGGCATGGGGATTAAAAGCACTTTCTACAATAGGTAATAGCACCAGCTCCATCGGCAAATGACGTTCTTTAATTTGACTGATGATCCAGTACATATACGGTTCAGCCCGCAATGTTACATTTTGTAGATAGTTCTTATTATTGAGGTAATACTCTTTTTGTTCACGGATACGCTCGTTATCCGGAATACTCATTTCCAGCCCTTCACTGACGACTTGCCATAGCTCTCTTTCTGTTTGACCATCAGGGCCCATTAGCCAGTCGAGATCTCCTGCTACAGCGAGGCTATTGGCTGAAGGAGGATTCTGATTGCTTGCCGACTCGGAGACATCCTTATTGGATGCCTGACAACCGACAAGCAATACAGAAGCAAATAAGATCGCTTTTGCCTTCATGTATATCAATTATCATCGTTGATTAAAAGTCGACCGATAATACTTTGGCTGACCAAATAACTCAATCAAAAGCGTTAATAATTGTCTTTCATCTCTCTTAATCGCTTAAAAACTTGCCAAGGTTGTATAGTTGGATCATCCATGCCTAACTTTCTTTTTAAATCAAGTTGATGACATTTAAGAAATAGGTTGATTGTTCTTTCAGTTTTAAGCTCTGTTGGTACAGAAGGCTGGTCTTTTGACCTTATATCGACTATTTGTTTCAAATATGTTTCAATTTCGATATTTTCTGGTAATACGTAGTTTGCAAAACGTAGATTTGAGATTGTATATTCGTGAGCGCAGCACACTTTTGTGCTGTCAGGCAGAGCGGCTAATTTCTGTATCGATTGATACATCTGTTCTGGGGTTCCTTCAAAAATTCGCCCGCATCCAGCGGAAAAGAGTGTGTCGCCGCAAAACAGATAAGGGGCGCAATAGAATGCTATATGACCCGCAGTATGGCCAGGAACATCAATAACATCGAAGCAAATACCGTTAATATCGATATTATCGCCTTCGCTGACAATAAACTGTGCCCCTTTGCTCTGAGTTTCTTGTGGCCCATAAACTTTCAGCTCAGGGTACTGTCTAATTAACTCAGCGACACCGCCAGTATGGTCATTGTGATGATGAGTCAGAAGTATTGCAATGGGTGTTATTTGTCTTTGCTCTAACTGTTGGATAACCGGTAACGCTTCACCCGGGTCGACTATAATGCCTGTTTGTTCTTTGGTCGTTAACAACCAAATGTAATTGTCCTGGAAGGCGGGAATACTGATAAGATGCATAATGGTCCCCTGATGATTAAAGTCATATTATAAAAGAGATAATACTTCATGAGAGCTGCCCGAATAGAGAAGATTGTAACATCGCCAGCATCTTGGAATGAGTTATCTTATGGTAATAGTTATCGCCACGCTCTGGAACAACAGTTGGATCTCTGGTGGCCAAAATTATTTGGTCTTCATTTGTTGAAGTTGGGTAACCTTAGCGCTGAAATTGATACCAGCAAATGTCAAATTGCACACCATGTTAACGCTTCGGAGTCAGGTAATAATATTCAGGTATACGCCGATAGTCTGGATCTTCCGTTCTTAGATAAATCATTGGATGCTTGTCTGCTGGCGGATACTTTAGCCTATTCAGAAGATCCTCACCGTATTTTACGTGAGGTTGACAGAGTCTTAGTTGATGATGGTTGGCTGATTGTGAGCGGATTTAATCCTTTTAGTCTGGTTGGTGTAGGTAAACTGATTCCGCTGATAAGAAAAAAACATCCTTATACCAGCAGAATGTTTACCAGAATGCGAATGATCGACTGGCTGAGTCTGCTTAACTATGAAGTGCTATATCACGTAAGTTTTCAGAATATACCCTGGAATGGCCCTTGTGGCGGTTTTTTTAGTTCACATATTCCGGCTTTTGGCTGCCAGACTCTGATAGTTGCCCGTAAGCGAACGATTCCGTTAACCCTAAATCCGCTTTCTGCTTTTAAAAAGCGGTTCCGTGTCAGGTCCGGAGCTGTAGGGGCGACTAAAAACATGCATAATAGTGATTAACTATTATTTATTATCAGGAGTGTAGCCCTCATCGGTTAAAGTAGGGTGTTCTGCTGCGGCACGCGCCAGTTGGTCACAACGCTCGTTTTCTTCATGTCCTGCATGACCTTTAACCCAGTGCCATTCGACATTATGTCGAATAATAGCCTGATCGAGGCGTTGCCATAAGTCGACATTTTTGACTGGTTTTTTATCAGCGGTTTTCCAGCCACGTTTTTTCCAGTTATGGATCCAGCTCATGATCCCTTGTCGCACATACTGACTATCGGTACTGAGGGAAACCTGGCATGAGGTTGTCAGAGATTCTAACGCGGTAATTGCCGCTAACAGCTCCATACGATTATTAGTGGTAAGGAAATATCCGGCGCTGAGGGTTTTCTCATGCTGTTTATAGCGTAAAATAGCACCATAGCCTCCTGGTCCTGGATTTCCCAGACAAGAGCCATCGGTGAATATCTCTACCTGTTTAAGCATATCTGGTAGACTCATCATTAAAGTTTAAAACGGTAAGTCTGACACAAAATGGAATCAATAAGCACTGAAATTACACGACAGATTGTTCTTGATACCGAAACCACCGGTATGAACATGGTCGGTGTTCACTATGAAGGTCACCGAATTATTGAGATTGGTGCGGTTGAAGTGATCAATCGTCGTTTGACCGGTAGACATTTTCATGTGTACATCAAACCAGACCGTTTGGTGGATCCAGAAGCCTATGGCGTTCACGGTATCAGCGATGAATTTCTGGCAGATAAACCTACCTTTGCTGAAATTGCTGATGATTTCTTTAATTTTATCAATGGCGCAGAGCTGGTAATCCATAACGCATCGTTCGACGTTGGCTTTATGGACCATGAGTTCCGCATGTTGCGCAGCGATTATCCCAAAGTAGAGTCATTTTGCACGGTTACTGACTCACTGATGATGGCCCGTAAGATGTTTCCGGGTAAACGAAATAGCCTGGATGCTCTCTGTAGTCGTCTGGATATAGATAATAGTCGCAGAACGCTGCACGGCGCTTTACTGGATGCCGAGATACTGGCAGAAGTCTATCTGACTATGACCGGTGGGCAGACTTCGCTGTCATTCTCTTTGGAAGGTGAGAATCAGGCACAGACACGTGGTGCTGAAATTCAACGCATTGTACGAGCTGAAAGTGCACTAAAAGTGATTTATGCGAATGAAGCAGAAATTGAGGCTCATGAGTCTCGCTTAGATCTGATTAGTAAAAAAGGCGGCTGTTGCCTTTGGCGTCCCGCCGCGGATGGAGAGACGGTAAATTAATCATTTTTAAGCACTTCGTTGAATTAATGTGCAGTTGAATCTGTTTTAGCAAAAATTCATTGACTCCCGACACCGGGAACCTTACTATCACTCCGCTTTCTGATGAAAGCTATGTGGAGCGGTAGTTCAGTTGGTTAGAATACCTGCCTGTCACGCAGGGGGTCGCGGGTTCGAGTCCCGTCCGTTCCGCCACTAATTTCAATCCCTTGAGTTAAACACTCAGGGGATTTTTTTCGTCTGTAGTTTTTGTTTCTTACTACATTCTGTTTATACAGTAGTTTCTATTCCCCATCGTCTTCCTGTAAATTAAGCTGATAGCCTGCTGCCAGATTTGAAGGAATTTATGTGGTTCTTAAAGTTACTATTTAAAAAACGATTTGATGCTGAGTTTATTACCCGTTTTTTTCAGGCTTTGTCTGAACATATTCCTGATATTGAATTAGTCTGGAAAAAGGGGGGAAGCGAAGTGGCACAGAGTTCGGCCTCCTCTGTAGTTATCAAACGTGGGAAAAAGGTGCTCTATTCTCAGGGCGGCCGTTTTGGATGGATTGACCCATTTTCCGCCGGAGAGTACCGTCCGGTCTTAATGAAGATGGCTGAACAGTTTCAACTGGGACGGGAAAAACCAAACTATTGGTTGAGTTTTATCTGTATTGCAGCTTATCTGGTGGTTGTATCCGGAGCAATGGGCGCCGCTGAGGAATCGGTGAATCTATTTTATGTTGGCAGTGTTATTGTTGCACTGTTTACCAGCATATTGATGATATTCAGTTACCGTGTTGACTGGTCTCATAATCTTCGTAGCCTGTGTACCACGTTATGGATACTGGCAATGATTGCCGGAGCTTTCTCATCGGTTTTGCTATTGCCAATCATCTGGACTGAGAACCGCCAGCAATTAGCACGGATGTATAGCTTGAATCATTCCTGAATGAACACTAAATAGGCTAATTGAATGGAAGATAGCGCTTATTGCACTTCTCGCTGCAATTGCTATCCGTTACACTGATCGAAACTGATTCACTACACTTTATCTACAAAGAGGTTTTCATGTATCAGGAATTAATCCGCAGCGAACTGAATGAAGCGGCTCAGGTATTACAAAAGTTCCTCAGCGACGACGCGAATATTGAATCTGTACAGCGTGCAGCTTTATTGCTGGCCGATTCATTTAAAGCCGGTGGTAAGGTGCTTTCTTGTGGTAACGGTGGTTCTCATTGTGACGCTATGCATTTTGCAGAGGAGTTAACCGGGCGTTATCGTGAAAACCGTCCTGGATATCCTGCTATTGCTATTTCCGATCCCAGCCATATTTCCTGCGTTAGTAATGATTTTGGTTATGACTATGTATTTTCCCGTTATCTGGAAGCGGTTGGGCGTGAAGGAGACGTACTGTTTGGTTTATCTACCTCGGGTAATTCAGCCAATATATTAAGAGCCATTGATGCTGCTCGTGAAAAAGGCATGAAAGTTATCGTGTTGACGGGAAAAGATGGCGGCAAAATGGATGGTCTGGCAGACGTCGAGATTCGGGTTCCACATTTTGGCTATGCGGACCGTATTCAAGAAGTGCATATTAAAGTTATCCATATCCTGATGCTGTTAGTTGAAAAAGAGATGGCAAAATAGCTTACTCAGGTAAGAGTTTGTGTTGATGAGAGGTCGGTATGTGTGAATTACTTGGAATGAGTGCCAATGTGCCGACCGATATCTGTTTCAGCTTTACCGGGCTGATACAGCGTGGTGGTCGTACAGGCCCACATAAAGATGGCTGGGGTATTACCTTCTATGAAGGAAAAGGGTGTCGAACGTTTCGCGATCCGCAACCTAGCTATAACTCACCGATTGCTAAATTAGTGCAAGAGTACCCGATTAAGTCATGTGCGGTAATTTCCCATATTCGCCAGGCCAATCGGGGAGCGGTAGCGTTGGAAAATACCCATCCATTTACCCGCGAACTTTGGGGGCGCAATTGGACTTTTGCCCATAATGGTCAGTTGAAAGGTTATCGAAGCCTGAAAATGCCATTCTTCCAACCAATTGGTGAAACTGACAGTGAATATGCCTTCTGCTGGCTTCTACAGCAGCTTAAACAGCGTTATCCACGTCGTCCATCTAACTGGCCTGCAGTATTTCGTTTTATTGCCTCTTGTGCTGACCAATTAAGGAAGAAGGGCGTGTTTAACATGCTGCTTTCTGATGGTCATTATGTCATGGCTTATTGTTCAACCAATCTGTACTGGTTAACGCGGCGGGCACCTTTTGGTAAAGCAACATTATTAGATGAAGATGTGGAGATCGATTTTCAGCGTGAAACCACACCGAATGATATTGTTACTCTGATTGCGACTCAGCCATTAACCGGAAATGAACAGTGGCAAAAAATCCCTGAAGGAGAATTTGCCCTGTTTCATTTTGGTGAACGTATTATTTAATTGCTCTTAACGAGCTGCGAAAGGATTCGCAGGATTAGTTTTTGGCGGGTTGTTGGCTAATAACCCTTGCGGAGCAAGATTATAACGCCCATTGCTGACAATCATATTTGGCGGCTGATGAGTTTTTTCAAAAAAGTCATAACCCGCTTTTAACTGTTGCCAGAACTCATAATGTACAGAGTGACTGTAGCTATTCAATTTATCGTTAGTCATACGGAATGGGAAGATATTAACTTCCACCTGAGGTTGTCCGTTGATTAGTGCATATTCAATAAATTGATAAATCTCAGAAATCTGTTGGTTATTCATGGCATAGCAACCAGTAGATACACAGTCACCATGCACCATCAGATGCTTACCGGTAAATCCGTGCTCCTGATCGTATTGATTAGGATAACCAAGGTTGAATGATCGGTAGAATTTACTGTTTGGGTTCAGGCTTTGCATTGTTACCTGATAAAAGCCTTCAGGGCTTTTGAAGTCACCTTGATAGCGTTTAGGCCCAAGGTCGCCAGAATAGTTACAAATAGGGTAGGTTTGTACTAATTGATAAGCACCCTGATTTTTAACAAACAGCTCCAGAACTTTATCTTCTTTTATGATGCGAACATAGACTGGTAAGCCCAGTAACCGCTGTTTTTCTGGTTGCATAGTAGATTGTTGTTCAGTCAGCGGCTGAACGGACTGCGCATTTGAATAGAACGACACTGGCGACAGTAGCAATACGCTGAGCATGAATAGAGATTTGCTCATTTTTCTTCCCGTGGTTAAAAACATATATCCGTGGCTAATTAATATAATCTTGTTGTATTTATAGTCTATTTTCTGGCGAGTAGTGTAAGTCAGATAATAAAAAAAGAATAATTATTTTTATGGTGAATGAGCATTTTGTGTGATACCGCAAAATACGTATTTTTGTAAGGGTTGTCAGTACCGTAAATAATCTTGTAATAATATGATATTATTATAATTATTAGAAAAACTAAACGGTCAGAAAGGTAAGGTTTTATCTGACCGCTTATGCGTATTTTCCTGATATTTAGCGATAGCTAAATTTACCAATAAACTCCTCATTATTTTTAGGGATATTATTGGCATACATATGCTGAGTTTCTGGTAGAGCGGGGCCGGTCAGTGCATAACGACCATCCACAACAGAAATATTTGGGGGTTGATGAGTCGCTTCAAAATAGTCATAACCCGCTTTTAACTGTTGCCAGAAGTCCTGATACTCAGAACCCTGATGACGACGCATATTTTCGGTAGTCATACGGAACGGGAAAATATTAATACTCACCTGCTGTTGACCATTTTTCATTGCCGCTTCGACAAATTGATAAATTTCGGCAATCTGCTCGTCAGTCATGGCATAACAACCAGCTGAAACACAGGCACCATGTATCATGAGATAGTTGCCAGTAAAACCATGAGCTCTGTCATATTGGTTAGGGTAACCAATATTAAATGCACGGTAATATTTACTATTTGGATTCAAACTGTTGGCTGTTATTTGATAGAATCCTTCCGGACTTTTATAATCCCCCTGACGTTTTTTAGGGCCTAATCCTCCTGAATAGCTGCAGATTAAATAAGTCCTAATGTGTTGATAGCTATTTTTTGATTTAACAAATAGCTCAAGTTTATGTTCTTCCTTAATAATGCGTATATATACCGGAAGGCCTAATAGTCTTTGTTTTTCTGATGAAGCGATGGATTGCTTAGTTACCGGTATTACCTGCGATTCTGCTGTGGAATAAAAGGATACTGATGACAATAACAATACGCTGAGCAGAAATAAAAATTTGCTCATTTGTGTCCCTGTTGTTAATTATATAAACTTACCTGTTAATAAAATATAAACTGATGTTATTTTAACCAATTTATTTTCGGGTAGTGTAATAGGGATAAGACGGAATAAATAATATTTTTATATAACAATGTGTGACTTTTTGTTTTTAATAATATGTATATTGAGGTGGGTTTCTTGAATATTCTCTCTAATCTATTGATGCGATTATTGGTTTTTATAACGGTGTTTTATATTTCAGGATGTGAACCTCAACAGTCTGCTATTAATGGCAAAACGATGGGGACGTATTATTCAATAAAATATATTGAACACTCAAAGGCCCCCGAACGTGCTGAATTACAAAAACAAATCGATGTGCTATTAGAAAATGTCAATAATCAGATGTCCACCTATCGGCCACAATCTGAATTAAGCCGATTTAATCAATATCGTAATATTGATGAGGTTTTCCCTGTTTCAGCGGCAACGCTAAAGGTCATTAATGAAGCGGTTCGGATCAATCAACTCACTCAGGGCGCTTTGGATATTAGTGTTGGACCTTTGGTAAACCTTTGGGGGTTCGGCCCTGAAGAACACAAAGATCAGCTACCTTCAAATGTCGAGCTACAACAGCGCAAGGCTTGGGTAGGCATGGATAAGCTGAAAGTTGAAAATGATGGTTTGATCAAGCAGATCCCTGAGCTTTATCTCGATCTTTCTGCGATTGCGAAAGGCTATGGTGTGGATGTTGTGGCGGAATATTTGGAATCAGTGGGAATTAACAATTATCTGGTAGATATTGGCGGAGAGGTGAGAACCAAAGGGCGAAACGATCGCCAACAGCTCTGGCGTATTGCCATTGAGAAGCCAACAGCCGGCATTGAACAAAAGGTACAGGAAGTCATTGCTCCGGGTGATATGTCCGTTGCGACCTCTGGAAATTACCGCAATTACTTTGAAGTTAATGGTGTCCGCTATTCCCATACGATAGATCCACGAACTGGCTGGCCAGTTTCCAATGAGATAGTTTCTGTAACGGTACTAAGCCCGTCCTGTATGACCGCAGATGGATTTTCAACGGCTATTGGCGTATTGGGATTGGAAAAAGGCCTGGAACTGGCAAATCAGCAGCAATTGCCGGTGATGATTATAACCCAATCAGATTCGGGTTTTACTGAGCACTATTCTGAGACATTTAAGCAGAAAATAATAACTCCTTGATTCTCCAAAGCTCATTTTGCTTGAGGGTTAATGTTGTATTCTGTATATTTATACAGTGTTTTGTGGTGGGAGTATGACGTGCGTAAAATCATACATATTGATATGGATTGCTTTTATGCAGCCGTAGAAATGCGGGACGATCCTTCGCTGGTGAATATCCCTATGGCTGTTGGTGGCCGTAGAGAGCAGCGTGGAGTTATCAGCACGGCTAACTATATCGCCCGTCGCTATGGTGTTCATAGCGCTATGCCGGTTGCTCAGGCACTGAAGTTGTGTCCTCATCTTAAGGTTTTACCAGGACGCATGGAGGTATATAAAGATATTTCCAGACAAATTCAGCGTATATTTCAGCGTTATACTTCCATTATTGAACCCCTTTCACTGGATGAAGCCTATTTGGATGTTACGGATTGTCCAATGTTTAACGGTTCTGCCACTTTAATTGCTCAGGACATTCGAGCAGCAATTCATCAGGAGTTGAAACTGACAGCATCTGCCGGGGTGGCATCTATCAAGTTTTTGGCAAAAATAGCATCAGATATTAATAAACCTAACGGTCAGTTTGTGATTGCACCTGAGCGTATAGGGGAGTTCTTATCAACGTTGCCTTTAACCAAAATCTCTGGTGTAGGCGCTGTAACCGGGAAAAAGCTGGCGGATTTAGGTTTACATACCTGCAAAGATGTTCAGGATTTTGA
This sequence comes from Limnobaculum allomyrinae, assembly GCF_016649425.1. Lineage (GTDB taxonomy): Bacteria > Pseudomonadota > Gammaproteobacteria > Enterobacterales > Enterobacteriaceae > Limnobaculum > Limnobaculum allomyrinae. The sequence goes on along the minus strand of NZ_JADRCR010000010.1, from coordinate 191,371 downwards.
TTTAGCCACCTTACTCAATCGATTTGGTAAATTTGGTCGCATCTTGCATGAACGTTGTAATGGCATCGATCATCGGGAAGTGTGCAGCGATCGCCAGCGTAAATCTATTGGTGTAGAAACGACCTTATCGGAAGATATTCATGACTGGCAAAGTTGCCTGAGCGTTATCGAACGTCTGTATCCGGAGCTGGAACGTCGCTTAAGTAATGTCAGGCCAGATTTACGTATTGCCCGTCAGGGGGTAAAGCTGAAGTTTAATGATTTTCAGTTAACCACTCAGGAGCATGTCTGGCAAAGGTTGGACAGAAGCGATTTGCTGAATGTAGCTGAACAGGTGTGGCAGGAACGGCGTCAGAATCGGGGAGTCAGGCTGGTTGGTTTACATGTGACGTTGGTGGATCCCCAGATAGAAAAGCAGCTGGCGTTGTTTTCGTAATGTTCAGGTATGTAATGAAAACAGTCGAGCAGAGAAACTTTATTTCAATTCAGACAAAAAAATAACGGCGGAATATCCGCCGTTATTTTTACATCAAGATAAATTAATTGCGTTCAGGAATTGATTTCAATACCTGAGTCAGCAACTGCCAGTAGCGACCGACGCTGGCAATATGGACTTGCTCATCAGGTGAGTGTGCTCCAGTGATGGTTGGCCCAATAGAAACCATATCCATTTCAGGGTAAGGGCGTTTGAACAGCCCACACTCCAGACCGGCGTGGATCACCATAATATGAGGTGTGGTATCGAACAGCTTTTTATAGCTCTCGCGTACCAAATTCATAACCGGGGATGCAGGATCCGGTTGCCAGCCAGGGTAGCCGCCTTTCGCGTTAACTTCGGCACCGGCTAATTCACCCAGAGAGGTGAGTACTTCAACCACATACTCTTTACCGCTGTCGATTAATGAACGAATCAGATAGAGAACCTGCGCATGATCCTGTTCAGTGCTCACCACACCAACGTTCAGAGAGGTTTCAACCACCCCCTTAACAGAATCACTCATACGAACCACACCGTTAGGACTGGCGTTAATTAAATCAATCAGACGTGACTGGCTATCCAACGTCAGAGCCTGTAAACCACATTCAGTTGGCTCAACCAGCAATGCCATATTCTTTTCAACGGCAGCCAGCTCGTGGTTTAGCAGTGCCAGATAATCAGCACCGGCCTTTTTCAGCGCATCGGCATTAGCCGCAGGCAAGCTCAATACCACAGTGGCTTCTCGTGGAATAGCGTTACGCAGGGTACCGCCATTAAAAGAAAGCAGGCGAATTTGCAGCGCTTTGGCATGAGTTGCCAGAAAACGCGCCATCAGCTTGTTAGCATTACCTAAACCCAGATGAATATCGCCGCCGGAGTGGCCACCCTTTAACCCTTTTAATGAGAGTTTAAACAGTTGGTTACCTGCCGGTACCGCTTCACGCGTAAGTGGCAATCTTGTAATACAGTCCACACCACCGGCGCAGCCCATATAGATTTCACCTTCGGTTTCAGAGTCGGTGTTAATCAGGATTTCACTTTGTAGCCAGTTTGGTTGTAGGCCGAAAGCGCCATCCATGCCGGTCTCTTCAGTCATGGTTAACAGAACTTCAATCGGGCCATGGGTTAAGGTGTCATCGGATAAAACAGCCAGAGCGGATGCCATACCAATACCGTTATCGGCGCCCAGCGTAGTACCACGAGCTTTTAACCATTGGCCATCTACATAGGTTTGAATTGGATCTTTTTCGAAATCGTGCTCGGTGTCGTTATTTTTTTGTGGAACCATATCCAGGTGAGCCTGTAAAACGACAGACTTACGATTTTCCATACCTGATGTGGCAGGTTTACGGATCAGTATATTGCCGACAGCGTCGCGTTCAGCGTGGAGTTTTTTTTCTTTTGCCCAGTTAACAATGTATTGCGCTAAGGCTTCTTCATGTTTAGATGGATGAGGAATTGAGCAAATTTTTGCGAAGTGTTGCCATAGATGCTGTGGCGAAAGTTGAGCTAAATCAGACACGATAAGTCTCCTGTAACAATCTTCTGGTCAACGGCGAGGAATGCCGATGCTGTTATCAATAAGATTAGGGTAACAATAACATGGTTTTTATAATTTCTTCTGCAACAGAATAACATTGAAAGCATAGAATTTGGCGTATATATCGTGTTGTTTGCCTATATTTTACTCTTTTCTCACTGCGTACAGAGAACAGGGTAGAATATTAGCCGTTGTCAGACGGAAACTATAGTTGTTTGATTTCGGAGCCGTTGAAAGGGCATTTATTCACTATAATAGATTTTAAACAACTGACTCACTGGAGTGCCAAGTGTCGACTCAATTATTTTCTATTTCATTGATTAACATCCATGGTGAAACAAAAACCATGGGGGATTTTGCGACGAAAGCTATTCTGGTAGTAAATACCGCCAGTGAATGTGGGTTTACATCGCAATATGAAGAGTTGGAACAATTGTGGCAACGTTATAAATCTCAGGGGTTGATGGTGCTGGGTTTTCCCTGTAATCAGTTTGGTCAGCAAGAGAAGGGGAGCAATCAGGATATTGAGGCTTTTTGCCAGCTAAACTATGGTGTCAGTTTTCCCATGTTTGCCAAAATTGAAGTCAATGGCTCTGGCGCTCATCCTCTATTTAAATATCTGAAGTCACAGGCTCCGGGGTTGTTGGGGCATCAGGCGATTAAATGGAACTTCACCAAATTTTTGATTAGTGGTGAGGGAGGTAAGGTAGAACGCTTTGCTCCGATGACAAAACCACTGGCATTGGAAGATAAAATTGTTCGGATATTGGCGGCTTCTTCAACCGATTAAGTTGAGCAGAACAATCTGGGTTTGGAGCAATTAGTTTATTTTTCTCTGATATAACCGCTGGTTTTTATCGGCGCGTCTCTTTATAATCTGCTGCAACTTTTTTCCCCCTGATTATTATAGAAGCCATTATTTACTGGCTGGGATTCGATTTATATGAGCGAAAAATACGTCGTCACTTGGGATATGTTGCAGATTGAAGCCCGTAAGCTTGCTCGTCGCTTACTGCCGAAAGAACAATGGAAAGGTATCATTGCGGTGAGCCGTGGAGGTTTAGTACCTGCTGCGTTACTGGCTCGCGAATTAAGCATCCGTTATGTAGATACCGTTTGTATCTCCAGCTATGACCATGATAATCAGCGCGAAATGAAAATTTTGAAGCGTGCTGAAGGCGATGGTGAAGGCTTTATTGTGATCGATGATTTAGTGGATACCGGTAGTACCGCGAAAGCTATTCGCGATATGTATCCAAAAGCTCACTTTGTGACTATTTTTGCCAAACCGGCCGGCAAGCCGCTGGTGGATGATTATGTGGTTGATATCCCTCAGGATACCTGGATTGAGCAGCCGTGGGATATGGGCGTTGCATTTGTGAAGCCGATTGGCGATTGCTAATTATCAGATTCTAATACAAAGCCCGGTTAATACCGGGCTTTGTTGTTTTCAGATTACGTTCATCAGACGGGATTGAGAATGATAATGCCGTCGTCATCAGCATAGATATAATCACCTTCCTGGATTACCTGTCCAGCGAACTCGACGGGCTCTCCGATTGTTCCCTCAGACTTCCGGGCAGAGCGTAACGGGATTGCACCTAGTGCTTTAATGCCAATGGACATTTGAGCCAGTTCTGCTTTATCGCGGATATAGCCGTAGATAATCGCACCCTGCCAGCCGTTGTTAATTAAATTTGTTGCCAGATTATCTCCCAACAGTGCGCAGCGGGCGCTTCCTCCACCGTCAACCACCATAATTCTGCCGTTACCGGGGGTTAAACTTAAGCTTTTTACCAGTGAGTTATCTTCAAAACATTTTACTGTAGCTACGGGGCCGTGAAATTCGGTTTTTCCACCAAAGTCAGTGAACAGTGGTGCAAATACCCGAACGCGATCGCTACAGGCATCACACAGATCGGCTACTTTGGTGACGTTATGCTGGTTACCCATCTCTATTTTTCCTTGTATGAAAAACAATCATCGGAAACATAACTTATTGTGCCTTAATATTCCACGACAAACTGGACGGTATCACTATAACTACCAGCGGGCTGCGCTGGTTGGCTGGGGTTTATGATTGCCGAGTAAATCAGACTTTGACTCAATCCATTACCCGTACCGGACTGCATGGATAAATTGTTCCAAACAGTCGTATTATCAGGGTAATAGATATTGTATTGCAGGAAATCATTTCCCGAACTTTTCATCTGTCGCCAGGGTGCACTGTAGTTATCACCATTAGTGAAATAGGTTTTATAGGGGGTCTGAGCAGAGCAGGTGAGCGTTACTGTATTGTTTGCTTTTATCGGAAATTGATCGACAAAAGCGCTGCTGCCAAAATCAATATTGGTGGTAGTAATGATTTGACAATCTTTAGTCACAATCAGTTTTATTTGAATAGTGCTGGTGCCTTCGTCAGGAGGGGACAGGCTGACACAAGCGCCTAACAGGTTAGCCAGACACATTTTAGAATACCAGTAGATGGTCACGGTATCCGTATAGGTTCCAGCTGGAATATTTTGCAGTGGAGTGGTTTTAGTGTAAATCGTCGTCGACCCACCTAATCCAACCACCAGCAGATTAAGAATATTAAGGCCTCCAGCTTTTGATAAAAGGGTAACTGGTCGTGTTATCGGCGTATAGCATATAAGGAATTTTAGCGCCGGGAATCTGGGTGTTAACCAGATTCATATTATTGGTGGTGGTTTTCAAGGTTCCGGTTAATACACTACCGGATAACAGATCGATACTTAGCCCTGAGCAGGCAATACCACCAGGGCCGGAGGTGTTTAGCCCGCTGGCGCTATTAACGTTAAATGAGCTGGTGGTTCCAAGATCTTCTGCCGTAGGACTGGCGGTAATTCTACAGGTGGCAGCCTGTAGCGGAGATGCCATAAGCAAAATAAACAGGATGATCCCCGGAATCATATAATGGGTTAAGACTAACTGTGATGAATTGCCGTGTATGTTCTTCATGGCTTTCCTTTTTCTGAACACACCAGCGTATTTAGCGTAATGATCCCTGTGGGTTCTGGTGTTGGTAACGTAAAGTGAACGTAACATTGAGCACGGTTATCTGCTCGCTGAACCACTAAATTATTTTCTGCTGCAATATTTTCCAGATAAGAATCTCCATCCCAACCAACATAGCTCACGTTATCCTGACCGTTTAAATAGATGATGCTGCCTCTGGGAAGTGGCGTGCCGTTGCTATCTACCAACGTCAGGGTGGCCGGTAAGATCTTGCTGACAGGAAATTCAATAACGGTTCCGCTGCTTTGTTTGACCGAACGGTATTGCTCAACCATTGGAACTTTGACATCGGCGGGCAAACCTATTGGGTCAATTTCATATTTACCATGGGTATATGAGGTCACCGTTGGAATCAGTAAGTATCCGTTACTGTCAGTTTTTCCCAGAGGCTGGTTTTCATAGCGTACGGGAATATCCGGATAGCCAGTGGTCGAAATTAATGCAAAAGAATCACTAATAGTTCTGGAGGCATAAAGATTTTGTTTAATGGCAACCAATGAACCACTGACTTCTCCCCAATAAGTTTGTTGGTCACTGCCATAAATCCCCCCCTGAAGGCGCATTTTCCGTGCAGAAAGATCGAGACTGGCCTGCTTGTAATCCGTCTGGCCGGAAGGGCTTTTAGCATAAGAGACATTCCAACCCAACCCGCCATCGGTTGGGGCTACCCGGTTATAGTTAGCCTGATGTGTCCAGTTATTGTTTTCATCGCGGCTGGAACTGATTGAAGCACCACCCCAATCTCCTAATGGAATACTGATAATGACCTGTGCACTGTAGCCGGAAGCACCAATTTCACGATTAACCGAAGCATACAGACTGCTGTTATTAAACAACGGAGTACTGTAAGAGAGGTTTAACAGCCGGAAGCGATGGTTATCAGACTGGTGGACGTCAAAGTAGCCAATACCGATAGAGCCATATTGATCAAAAGAAGTATTAGCCGTAATTTGGTCAACCTGTTTGTCTAACCGATAACTACTTTTATAACTGGAAAGATCGCCATACTCATCATTGCGGATGACTCTTTGTGCATTAATACCAAAATAACGTTGAGTGTAAGAGTAACCGACAGATCTTTGATTACCATTGAGGTTGCGACTTTTAGACGCCATCGTATCAGATGATAACGTGGGGACATTGACTGCCTGAAACGCCTCTTTTTGCGCATGGCTTTGACTGTAGGAGCCACTTAAAATACCAAAGGAACCAAGTTTAATATTAGCCCCAACGCCTTCCACATCTAGCTGGCTGGCAGCTTCAGCCCGACCTTCGAGTGTTATCCAGTTTGTTAAGCCATAGCGTAGCGTGCCACTGGCCGCATTATTATCATAATCAAAGTTCTTTAAGCCGTAGTTATTACGGATCTTTCCTGCCGACAGGCTAAAATCGCTCAGTCCTTGTTGTAGCAGTTCACTGGAGACGTAAAACGATACGGAGGTATTAACCTGACGTCCCAGAGGATCGGTAATCACTACGTTAGCATTACCCGCTCCGTTAATGTAGGGCACGGTTTCAATGGTAAATGGCCCGGGATTCACATTGGAGCTGGAGTACTTGTAGCTATCGATGTAGACATCAACCGCGCTGGGAACAGCAGCCTGCCCTGCGAACTGAGGTAAAGGATAAGTAATTAAATCCGGGCGAGTCGAGAAGTTACGTCCAATCTGTAACCCTCCAAGACGGACGGAGGTACTCCAGGGAAGAGCATCGGTAATGATGTCGCCAACGCTGTATTTAAGCATGCGCTTTTCATCGTTGTAGTACCATTTGGTATCGTAACGAAGATAGCGATTGTTAGTACTGTTGTTAGTATCAGAGTTTAGATTTTGGTTATAGACGCCGTTATTCGATAAAACGCCGATAGCGCCTAATAAACGTTGTTCAGTATAGGCAGAGACAGCATCATTTTCTGTGTCACCGGAGTTATGGCTGGCATAGATATCATAGTTAAACAGTAAGCCAAGTGTACTTTCTGCAGGTTCAAAAGACTGATTTTTATAATCTTTTATTCTCTGCTCTGGCAGCCAGTCGGATGGAACAGTAACTAACAGCTGCTGAGTATTACTTTCGTAACTGGCTTGCACATCTTTGAGCGTATCAATTTCAACTTCTGGTACATCGGTAATTTTTAGCGGCAAATCAAGACGATTAAATGCTTCAGCGGAGATGTAGTAATGACCAGAACGATAAGTGACAGGTGTGACATCTTGTGTCTGACGACCATTAATGACAATTTCCAACATCAATGACATTTCGGGAAGCGCATCGGTATCAGAAATTGGGCGCGGTGGTGCGTCAGCTCTTTCTGATACTGGCACGTCGCTCTGAGCTTCCGGTGAGTCTGGCTGTGCTGCCATTAAGGACGATGAGAACAGCAAAATATTCAAAGATAATAATGTTTTGCTGAACCATTTGTTGGGCAACACGTCACACAGAGACACGTCGTAATCAATCGCTTTTATTGCGTTGGTAATCATCTTAACCGGCACTAGCGTTTAAGTAGTTGAACCGGGTCCGGATCGTTATTAATCAGCGCCTGTAGCTTGTCATAAGTTGAAGCACGGTTGCTTTTAGCCATAGGAAAGCGCATTACGGAGCCCGGCAGCACATAACCTACCAGTCCATCAACCAGCGTTGTTGCCTTGTTCCCGGACAGACTACTTAGTTTTGACAGGCGTGCATGAACTTTTCCATCATTTCTCACGCTAAGATAAGATTGTCCATTCAGATTGCTTATTTGATAGCTCAATTCAGGCTTGGTGGCTGTTTTTATGTCTCTGTTTTTATTGTAATCGGGATTAGTCCATATCCCCTGACCGCTGACAAACAGCGGAATGGAGTAACGCATCTGGAATTTCACACCGATACTGACACTCTGGCTATCCTCTGGCTCATTATCTTTTTTTGCCCTTGGTGTTTCATCCACCAAAATACGGTAGGCTTTTTCTTGATTGGCCGGAATTTTGATATTTTTTACCAGTCGGACTAACTGGCGCTTTCCTGGTTCAATAAGGACAAAAGGTGGGCTAACAGAAATATCCGATTGCCGCTGATATTGATTTTCGCCAGAGTTTTGTTGCCATTCCAGTACCCGAATTTGCATATAGGCTGGTTTGCTATCCTGATTCTCCAGCCAGATAGCGGTAGCATTTTGCTCATCTTCGATAACCGGATCGATTGGCCAGATGAGAATAGAACCGGCATAAGCTAAGGATTGAAGATAAAAACAGAAAAACAACAGGGCAGAGGTAATCAATAAAATGGGTCGTTTTATAAGTGTCATAGGTCTTTCATCCGTAAACATAATAGTTTAATAACTAACGGTAATTAATACGGTATCGCTGTATTGCCCGACAGCAGGCAGTGAAGCTGAGGAAAACAGACGAGCATAAATATCGATCTTTTGTACGCTACCATCGCTCATAACGGTCAGAGTTTGGCCACCATTGCTGCCATTTCCCCAGATGGTGGCGCGATTACTGTCCTGATAAAGCTGATATTTCAGGGTGCTGGTGCCTGTGGCTAGTTTCATGAGTCGACCAGTACTAATGGTTCCACCACTGTTTAATCCACTATCGATACCTAAAGTGACATTAGTTTTGGGTGTGCATCTCACCATGATTGATCCGGCATTTTGTGTCGATGTCACATCGATATTATTGAACAGTGAGGAGATGTTGTTACCAAAGTTGATGCTACCAAAACTGGTCGCATCACTGCCGGCGGAGCCAAGAATACAACCGGCGGTAATGGTGGCATTGATTTTGACATCTTTAGTTCGGGAGTCTGCATAAACGGCAGAGATCATGGCGAGGCAGGTTAGAACCAGACCCGGAGTAGAAATAGCAATCATAAAAGCAGAAGTAGTGATTCTCATTTCTTTTACCAGCTCACCGTAACTTGTACCGTATCAATGTAGCTATCGGCTACAGGAGTGGATTGTGCCGGAATATAGCCATAGACATTGACCCATTCCTGTAAGCCATTGGCAGTTTTAGTAATACCTTGGGTATCGTCCCAGATAGCGGTGTAATTAGCATCGCTGTAGAGGTTATAATTCACCCGCTGGCCAGAGTGACTGCCGGTCATATAGCGCTGTGCTACGTTGCTACTTTTTCCTGCTCCCAACACGATCTGATAATTTACGCCGGGTGCACACTGCACCAGAATGGCTCCGGCATTGCTTTGTCCAATCAGTTTAATTTCTCGACTTAATGTACTGTGAGTACCAAAATTCATTACACCAAAGGTAGTGGTTCCCCCGGCGGTAGAACCAGCACTGCAGGCGGGAATGACGTTGGCAGTGATGGAAACCGTTGCCGATTTTACCGTTACTGCCAACACCGATGACGGGGTAATAATATTGATTACCAATAAGATGCATTGACAGGTTTTACACCAAAGATGCATTGTTACCCCTGATACTCGTTACGAACATATGCCTAATGTTGGAAATGCTTAACCGGAATTACCAGTCCACAGTAACCAGAACGGTATCTGAATAGATTCCGGCTGATGGTGTGGTTTGTGGCGGCACCAAACCATAAACGGTCAGGTCATCAGGTGCACCGGTTGAAGTTCTGCTTAGCAGTGTTGTATCTTCCCAAAGAACGGCGCGCAGGGAATCCTGATAGAGGTTGTAATTTACAAATTCGCTGCCCTGTGCCAGGCGACGTTGTGTACCTTGTGGATGCTCACCACTGTCCAGAGTAACGGTATAGGGTAGGGTATTTGTACATTGAACTTTGATAGTGCCACTGCTGGTACTGGCCGATTGTGCGGTAATATCATTGGCTAATGTTGAATGACTACCAAAGTCCAGCGTTCCCAGGCCTGCTGGTGAGCCCTGGACACTATTACCGTTGATTGCACAACCATTGGTGATGGTTAGTTGCACACCCAATGTGCCGCTTACCTGTCCATTGCCAGCAGCAAAGACAGTGGCCGAACTTATTAGTGATGTTATGCAGGTTAATGCAAGGAAAACTTTCTTCATGTCTTTGCTCCCAAGATGGCTAAAGCACATTAAAATGGTGTTCGGTTCCCCACCTCAGTAAAAATAGAGGTGTTGTGATTTGTATATTGAATCTGATGGATTATTTCTGTTCAGATAATTATGCATATAGTAATGATTTTAAAATGTTCAATAAACATAATGAGATTTTTTGGGTTATTACTATCTATCGATATTTTTCTATTATCTCTTAATGGTTTTCTTCGTCGTTTTAATTATTTTTTCTTTTATTTCAAATTATTACTTTTTCACTGTAATTTATGTGGGATATTAATTTCAATAATGTGAAACTCATTTTATTAACTAATTTTAATCTCACCGTCAAATTTTTAAATATTGAGACATTAGTATTTTTTATTAACGATAATAAATATAAATAGTAATTAAAATATAACTTATATATACAACCCGTCGAATGGGAATATTTTGATGGAGAGATAATAGTTAATTATTCTATTACTTGTATTGTTAATGGAAAGTAAGACTGTGTAATTATCCAGTTGTTGACTTCATCTGCTACCATTTATTGGGTACACTGATGAAATCATGTTATTCGGGCTGAGTGATAAGCCTGTACCGGAGATCGTTGCACCATCATGCCAAAAGCTAATCTTTCAGAAGTGCTGTTTAAACCCTCTTTTAAACACCCGGAAACTTCAACGCTGGTTAAACGTATAGAACAAACCAATGCCAGTATTCAATCGTCGCTGGAAGGCGAAACCCAATCCAACTGGTACCGTATGATTAATAAAACCATATGGTCCTGGCGTGGTGTTGATCCGATAGAAGCGGAAGAAGTTCTGGCGCGCATTGCCGCCTCTCCTAATGAACGCACGGATGAAGGTCTGTTAGATACGGTAGTAGGTTATCGCGGGGGTAACTGGATTTACGAATGGGCAAAAGAGGGGATGGTTTGGCAGAAAAAAGCGTTAGATCTGGCCTGTAAAGACCCAATGACAGCGGGAAACTATTGGTTGAAAGCCTCCCATTTTTACAGCATTGCCAGCTATCCTCACCTGCGGGGCGATCAATTGGCGGAGCAGGCAGAGTTATTAGCTGACAGAGCCTACAAAGAAGCTGCAAACTATCTGCCTTTTGAGTTGAAATCTATTGATTTTAAAGTCGAAGGTGGCAATTTGACCGGCTTTTTGCATATTCCATCAGTGGGAGAAGGGCCGCATCCTACCGTTCTATTATGTGGAGGGTTAGATAATCTACAGAGTGACTATTATCCTCTGTTTGTGAATTATCTGGCGCCAAAAGGCATAGCAATGTTGTGTGTTGATTTGCCTTCTCTTGGTTTTTCGTCTCGCTGGACTTTAACCGAAGATACCAGTCTGCTTCATCGACAGGTTCTTAATCAATTGGATCAGGTGCCATGGATTGATCATCAGCGTGTTGTGGCGTTAGGAACACGTTTTGGGGCTAACGTAGCCGTTCGTCTGGGGTATCTGGAGTCACGCCGCCTGCGTGGCGTTGCCTGTCTGGGGCCGATTGTTCACGATTTGTTTGTGAATAAAGAAACCCAGCTTAAGACGCCAATTGTCTATCGGGACATGATTGCCAGCCGCCTGAAAATGGATTCAACCACTGATAATCTATTACATACCGAGCTAAGTCGTTATTCGCTGAAAACCCAGGGGCTGTTGGGGCGACGCTGTCCGATCCCTATGTGTTCAGTCAGTTTTGAGAAGGACGTTTTCAGTCCATTATCAGAATCAAAGCTGATAGTTTCTTCTACCAGTGATGGAAAATTAATTACAGTTGCTTCGACTCCACTACTCAATAATTTAAATAGCGGATTGGAACAATTAAGCGAGTGGATTAATCAAAAGTTATGCTAATATCCCCGACGGCTGTTAACTAGTTGTTAAATTATAATTTACTGGGGCTACATCATGCTATTAGCAAATGGTCATTCAAGAAACAAGCTGATTAAAGAATTTATCACTCTGGGACCGTATATCAGGGAGTCTCAATGTAAAGGGAATCACTATTTTTTTGATTGTCTGGCTGTCTGCGTTAGCAGCAAGCCAGCCCCGGAAAAAAGAGAGTTTTGGGGATGGTGGATGGATATCGAAGCTGATGAACAGGGCTTCACTTACAGTTGCCAGATCGGACTGTTTGATAAAGTGGGTGAGTGGCAGGTAAAAACCATTAAGGATGCGGCTATTCAACAGGAAGTTGAGCAAAATTTGCAATCCTTTCAGCAAAAACTTCAGGATTATCTGACTTCAATTAAGCTCAGTTTCCGACCAGCCCATACTGAAGCGGCAAAAAGTCCGGATAAACTTTCAGTCTGATCAATTTTTTCTCCAAATCTCGCCTATTTCGCGTTATGCCTGTTGGCATAACGCGTCACACCTGATAAAAAGGTCTTCTTGCATCCTTTCTTGATATTCAACGGCAGAACATTATGAATAGCAGCCAAACGCTGGTGGTTAAACTGGGAACCAGCGTACTTACAGGCGGGTCACTGCGTTTAAACCGTGCCCATATTGTTGAGTTAGTGCGTCAGTGCGCGCAACAGCATGCACTTGGTCATCGTATTATTATTGTGACGTCTGGTGCGATTGCCGCCGGACGCGAACATCTTGGTTATCCCGAATTGCCTGCGACTATTGCTTCTAAGCAATTACTGGCAGCCGTAGGGCAGAGTCGGTTGATTCAGCTTTGGGAACAACTGTTCTCAATTTATGGCATCAATATTGGCCAAATGCTGCTAACTCGTGCTGATTTAGAAGATCGTGAACGCTTTTTAAATGCGCGCGACATGATGCAGGCACTGCTGGATAACCAAATTGTTCCGGTGATTAATGAAAATGATGCGGTAGCGACGGCGGAGATTAAAGTTGGTGACAATGATAACCTTTCCGCACTGGCTGCAATTCTTGGTGGAGCCGATAAATTATTGCTGTTAACCGATCAGTCAGGGTTGTTCACTGCCGATCCGCGTCATAACCCGGATGCGGAATTAATTCGTGAAGTTCACAGTATTGATAGTGCGTTACGGGCTATTGCCGGTGACAGCATTTCCGGGTTGGGAACCGGCGGTATGGCAACGAAATTGCAGGCTGCTGATGTTGCTGGCAGAGCGGGAATTGAAGTTGTGATTGCTGCGGGCAGCAAGTCGGGAGTGATTGGCGATGTAATTAATGATATTTCCGTCGGCACGCGTTTCCACGCTCAAACATCTCCCCTTGAAAACCGTAAACGCTGGATTTTTGGTGCGCCACCGGCGGGCGAAATTACTATTGATGATGGCGCTGCTCAGGCCATGTTGGAACGGGGAAGCTCTTTACTGCCTAAAGGGATTAAGCAGGTAAAAGGCGACTTTTCTCGTGGCGAGGTTATTCGTATTCGCGATCTGTCCGGGCGTGATTTGGCCCACGGCGTTGCGCGTTATAACAGTGACGCATTACGTATGATTGCAGGGCACCATTCTCAGAAAATTGATGAAATATTGGGTTATGAGTATGGTTCAGTCGCTGTTCATCGCGACGACATGATCATTAACTAGGAGTATTAGCAATGTTAGAGCAAATGGGGATGGCCGCGAAAAAGGCATCTTATCAATTAGCGGTACTGAGTTCAGCCAAAAAAAACCAGGCACTGGCAGTGATGGCTGACACGCTGGAAGCTAACAGCGATACTATTCTGGCGGCGAACGAAAAAGATATCGCGAATGCCCAACAGGCAGGCCTGAGTGAAGCGATGATTGATCGTCTGATGTTGACGCCATCCCGGTTGGCATCTATTGCCAATGATGTGCGTCATGTTTACCGCTTAACCGATCCCGTTGGTCATATTATTGATGGCTCATTAATGGACAGCGGTCTCCAGTTACAGCGCCGCCGGGTTCCTCTTGGTGTTGTCGGGGTGATTTATGAATCTCGCCCTAATGTGACGATTGATGTAGCTTCGCTATGTTTGAAAACCGGTAACGCGGTAATTCTGCGTGGTGGAAAAGAGACGGTAAATACTAATCAGGCAATGGTTGAAGTGATTCAACTGGCGCTTAAGAAGTGTGGTTTACCAGCAGCAGCGGTGCAATCTATTGATAATCCGGATCGTGCACTCATCAATGAGTTGCTTAAACTCGATCGCTACGTTGATATGATTATTCCTCGTGGTGGCGCGGCACTGCACAAGCTATGTAAAGAGAATTCTACTATTCCTGTGATTATCGGCGGTATTGGCGTTTGCCATACTTTTGTTGATGAATGTGCAGATTTTGATAAAGCGCTGACGATTATTGAAAACGCAAAAACTCAGCGTCCAAGTACCTGCAATACCCTGGAGACATTGTTGGTACATCGTGCAATCGCTTCGACATTTTTGCCTAAGCTGGCAGAGAAGATGCATACCTGTGGCGTAACGCTCCATGCTTCTCCGGAAGCCATGATGTATCTCAGCGGCGGAGAAGTGAAAGTCGTACAGGTTAATGACGAAGAGTATGACAACGAATGGCTGTCGCTGGATTTGAACGTGACCGTTGTTGAAGGATTAGATGAAGCCATTGAACATATTCGTTTACACGGTAGCGCTCACTCGGATGCTATCTTGACCCGTTCACTGAACAATGCCGATCGTTTCGTTAATGAAGTAGATTCTGCTGCGGTATACGTTAATGCCAGTACTCGCTTCACTGATGGCGGGCAATTTGGATTAGGTGCCGAAGTTGCTGTTAGTACACAGAAGCTTCACGCTCGTGGCCCGATGGGGCTGGAGGCACTAACCACTTATAAATGGATTGGCTTTGGCGATGATTTAATTCGCCGTTAATTATTCCGCGAATTTAAAATATAAAAACCCGCTATGAGCGGGTTTTTATATTTGCGGTAATGTTAGTTTAAAAATTGGTATAACCTTTTTCGCGCATACATTCACCAACCAGATCAACTTGCTGTTGTTCTTTCACCAGAATTTTATTCACGGTTTCGT
This sequence comes from Limnobaculum allomyrinae, assembly GCF_016649425.1. Classification (GTDB taxonomy): domain Bacteria; phylum Pseudomonadota; class Gammaproteobacteria; order Enterobacterales; family Enterobacteriaceae; genus Limnobaculum; species Limnobaculum allomyrinae. The sequence goes on along the minus strand of NZ_JADRCR010000010.1, from coordinate 176,356 downwards.
CGGAACCCGTTTCATTAAGTGGGTCGGAATGATAGCTGTTATTGGCAGACGATCTGCTCTCTTTCTCACACTGGACTCGGTCAGCGTCAGCGGTTTGTGCTGATGCGCCTGCCTTTGACCAGTTACCTACCTCTGGTGCGCTGTTACAACCAGCCAGCACAAACAGAGATAGTAATGAGACAATTAATACCTTACCCATAATCACTCCATTAATAAGTTGATAATCCACACCTGAATAAATATAGACTAGTTTTGATAACGGAATAATTTATAAGTGAAATTATAAAGATAAACAATAATTATTATGTGGATAATGAACCATCGAACATTATCTGCGCGCTTCAAATGCCATTCTTACCGCCAGACCGGCAAGAACGGTTCCCATAACCCAGCGCTGAACCAGCATCCACGCTGGTCTTCCCGTCAGGAAACCGGCAATAGAACCAGCCATAATGGCAATCAGTGCATTAATGGTGACACTGGTAACAATTTGGATTGAACCCAAAACCAGTGACTGAGTTAATACACTACCGTGATCGGGTGTAATAAATTGCGGCAGCAGAGACAAATACATAATGGCAATCTTAGGATTGAGCAGGTTAGTGATGAAGCCCATGGTAAACAGCTTTTTAGGGCTGTCTTTAGGTAAACTTTTGACCTGAAATGGCGAACGTCCACCGGGCTTAACCGCTTGCCATGCCAGATACAATAAGTAGATCATTCCGCCAAAGCATAACGCTTCATAGGCATAAGGCACGGCCAGCATAAGCGTAGTGATACCAAAAGCGGCACATAACATATACAACACAAAGCCCAGAGCAACACCGGTTAATGAGATCAACCCGGCAACCCGCCCCTGAGAGATAGAACGAGATACCAGATACAGCATATTTGGACCAGGCGTTAATGCCATGCCTAAAGACAAAATTGAAAATGCAATGATCTGTGATGTATCAGGCATAAGTCATCCCTTCTGGTCGGTGGATTGGTTCAGTAGGATGGGAACACTTCTGTTATAGCTGATTTTTTCAACAATAATCAATCACTGATTTGTTATTGCGCTGATTTAATTTCTTTTCCGCTGGATATTGAATTGGTTGTTAATATCAACTAAATTAAGTTGATATTAATGACTATATTTGAGTGGGATATGGAACCGACATCTTTACGCTTTCTGTCAAGAGTTTTAGTAAGAGAACTGGGGGTAATGGACAAGTGGGTCAGCGGAACTCAGCTTTCCCCTTTGCAGGCCCATAGTTTGATTGAACTTGATGAACATCCTTTATCTGGTCTGGAACTGGCGACGGTACTTAAGGTCGATAAATCCAGCGTGAGTCGTATTCTGCAAGGGTTAAAACAGCAGGGGTTGATAGAGATATACCCTAACCCGATTGATGGCCGTAGTACATTGAACCAGTTAACCAAAGCCGGTCGAAAACAGTTGGAACAACTGAATAGTCTGGCTAATGCTTACAACACTAAAATTCTTCAGCAACTGGGTTCAGATGAGTATCAAACGTTGATGTCTTCAATGAAGAAATATGTCTTAGCGATACAGAGTGTCGCCAGACAGTCTTCCAGAACCATTACCATTCGCCCAATTGAAGCCAGAGATAATGCAGCGATTGCTGAGATTATCATGTCCGTATTTAGTGAGTATGGTTTATTAGGGCAAGAAGGTTTTAGCTTCTCCGATCCAATACTTCATCAACTGTCAGATGTATATAGCCAGCAGGGTAGTGCGTATTGGGTCGTTGAACTGGATGGCATGGTATCCGGTGGTGTTGGTATCGCACCAATGGAAGAGGGGTATTGTGAATTACAAAAGCTCTATTTTTTGCCTTCCGTCAGGGGGATGGGTATTGCCCGCCGTATGGTGATTACCGCCTTGGAGTTTGCCCGTCAACAGGGGTATGACTATTGCTATCTGGAAAGTACCGCAACGTTAAAAGAGTCCCTGAAATTATATGAATCGGTGGGGTTTGAGTATGTGGAAGAAAGGGTTGGGGCGAGTGGTCACCATGCATGTGAAGTGCTGATGGTAAAGAAACTGGGTTAAAAACAGATACTGTTAGTATGGAGAATGCTTCATCCGAAAATTATTTCTTGCCCCGCTATGTGTAACCGCCGGGCAAGGGATATTATGTGGGTAATCCTGAACTTCAGGCTTTCCAACCCGAAACTAAAATTAATACGCCAGCCAAAATCACTGTGGCACCCAGCCAGTCATACATCGATAGTCTGATGCCATCCACCAGTCTTAACCAAACCAGCGCAGTAGCAATATAGATGCCACCGTAGGCCGCATATACCCGACCGCTGGCGGCAGGATGAAGACTTAGCAGCCAGACAAATAGCGCCAGGCTGCCGGCAGCAGGTAACAATATCCAAATCGAGGCTGACTTTCTTAACCATAAATAGGGGAGAAAGCAGCCAATAATTTCCGCTAAAGCAGTAGCAATAAATAACAGCAGCGTTTTAACCATAAAATGTCGGTAATGCTCCGGGTATAATCATTGAGTTATTGATACTACCATGATGCGTTATCGGCGTCCTGTGGGGCCATTTGGGGCATCATTAACCGGCATTTTGTTTCTCAAAAGCTAATAGCTTTTCTTTAATTGGTATTCCTCCTTCATAACCAGTCAACGAACCGTCGCTTCCGATCACCCGATGACAAGGAATAATCAGGCTGACCGGGTTATTTCCATTAGCGGCGCCGACGGCCCGGGAGGCGTTTGGATTGCCAACTCGTGTTGCCAGAGTTTGGTAACTTATGGTTTCGCCGAATGGAATATGGCACAGTTCATTCCAGACTTTTATCTGAAATGGCGTACCGTAAAGATGCATCGGTAAATCGAAATTGACTCTTTTGCCTTGCTGATATTCACGGATTTGCCGGGCAACAAACTCAACTTTATGGTCATCACGTGTCACTTCAAGCTGTTTAGCGTATTCCAGATCCTGTTGGGTATGAAATGACAGACGAATAAGTTTATCTGATTCATCCAGTCAGGCAGACAGCGAACCAAACTGGCTGTCAAAGATGCCAATCGTTTTGGCATTTATCAGGCTCTTGCTCATTGGTCTCATGATTTTTTCCTCAGGCTTTCCCATAAACAGGTGGTTGCCTGCGTACGGAATGGGCTAAATGGCTTCATTAATTGTTCGGTTTCAATTGCACTGGGGCGATTATCCAATTGATAGAATTGTTGTAGGGCTGCGTAAAGGCCACTATCCCCAACGGGAACGCAGTCGGCAAATCCCATGCCGCGCATTAGCGTATAACGAGCAGTCCAGGGGCCGATGCCTTTTAATTCACACAGTTTTCTTTCAGCCACAATGGCAGAACCCCGAGTTAATTCATCCAAATCAAGCTCTCCGCTGACAATCGCTTTAGCGACGCCGATAAGATACTGAGCTTTTGAGCGAGAAAAACGGATATCGGTGAGCTGATGCGGTTCCAGCGCAGCAATCTCTTTGGCTGAAGGGTGAATACGAAATCCATCTTGCCGAATTACCGGGCCAGCCAGTTTAATCAACGCTTGCCGTAGCGTGGCGGCAAAGGTCAGGTTGATTTGCTGACCAATAATTGCCCATACCAGCGATTCAAAAGGATTGGCAGTCATAGGGACATAGATGGCAGAAGAGGATTCAATTAATCGAGCCATATGTTTGTTTTGTCGGGCACTGCTGCGAAATCCCTGTACATCGGTATTCAGTCCTAGCAACAGCATTACCTGACGATGAATTTCTACTCCCACTGGCTGCTCACTATTGGCGGTAAACTCCTCAGGTAGCATCCAGCGGCAACGGGCAGTAGGCCCATCAATATGCAGATGAATAACCACCGGATATCCATGAACCCACAGTGCTTTAGTAAAACCAGTCTCATCAAGATATTCAGACGAACTCTCTTTATCACGCAAATGGTAACGCCAGGCGTAATCAGGGGTGAAGTCATCGGGTAATTTTAGCGTAAATTCATTGCCGTTATTCAATAAGCGCCAGGCGCTGGGCGTCATGGCCATGTGGGCAGCAAATTGCCGGTGAAAACTGGCTTCGCTTTCAAAACCAACGGCCAGACCAACATCCAGAATACGCTGCGATGAATGAATCAGCGCAAAACAGGCGGCGTCGATACGTTCACGATTTAGTAAGTCTGCTGGTGAACGATGGGCATGCAGGCGAATTAACTCATTAAGTTTAGTGGTACTGATACCACAGCTTTTTGCCAGTGAGCTGACATTGCTAAAGGATGACGGGCAAGAACGAATACGTGCCAACATTTCAATAAACAGATTCTCATCGACGCTTTCTCCGCGATAAAACAGGTCAGGACGACAACGTTTACAGATTCTAAAACCTTCAGCAATGGCTTCCTGCTCTGTTGCCAGAAAGCGAATATTCTTTAGTAAAGGTTTGCGAGCGGGACAAGAGGGCAGGCAATAGATTCCCGTTGATTTTACACAGGTAAGAAATTTGCCGTCATATTTTTGCTCATGATTTAGAATCGCCTGATACATGAAGTCATCGCTCCAGCGTAATGGCTTAAATTTCATTGCGGCACCTTGTGTTGTGACTGTCATCGTTTACCTTCAATACCGTTGCCTGAATAAACTATCTTATCTGCCTTTGACCTGATAGCAGAATCCACAGATGAAATAAAAATTGGTGGATGGCCAGTGGGATTATTGTGACCGCAGTAAAATCCTCAATCCTCTCAATTACACCGTTAGATATTTTCTGTGCTGAAAATTTCAACGGATACATTCGAAAGTAAAATAACCCTAAGCAACGGTTTTTATTTAAGATTAAAAAATGAGCTAATCGTGAATGAATTAATAGATTATTATGCTAAAATGCGTGTCATTCAGACTGCTATTTAACCTTTGTTTAGATAATTGTTCTGTGATCGCCAATAAGACTTGTTTTCTATGGCTATTATTGTGTTTACTTAGCGCCGTTATTGGTGGAATCACCACAAAATCATCTTTTTTAGTATATAAATTATCCAATTTAATGTTGTTAAAATGCCTTTAAGGCAGGCCTCTGTGCTGTTAAACGGGGTTGATGCAACGCATTTGCGATGTGAAAAAAACAACATTTCTGGCGGATGATTTAATAAATATGTAATGGTTTAATATGAAACAACTGAGTTCTAAAGATATTATCGCCTTAGGCTTTATGACGTTTGCCCTGTTTGTTGGCGCCGGTAATATTATTTTCCCTCCAATGGTAGGGTTACAGTCTGGTGAAAATGTTTGGATTGCGTCATTAGGTTTTCTGTTAACTGCTGTGGGTTTACCGGTAGTTACCGTGATTGCACTGGCCAGAGTGGGCGGAGGTATTGAAGCACTCAGTTCTCCCATTGGCCATAAGGCTGGATTACTACTGGCAACTATTTGCTATTTAGCAGTAGGGCCATTGTTTGCCACTCCGCGTACTACAACCGTATCGTTTGAGTTGGGTATTGCCCCATTATTATCGGATAAAGAGAGTAGCTTACCGTTATTCATCTATAGTCTGGTCTATTTTTCGTTGGTGATTCTGGTTTCTCTCTATCCAGGTAAATTGCTGGATACCGTTGGCCGTTTTTTGGCGCCGTTGAAAATTATTTCACTGGCTGTTTTAGGCCTTGCGGCACTGTTATGGCCTGCCGGAGAACATTTACCCGCGATACAGGTTTATCAAAACATCCCGTTCTCCAAAGGATTTGTTGAAGGCTATTTGACCATGGATACCTTAGGCGCGCTGGTGTTTGGCATCATTATTGTTAATGCGGCGCGTTCTCGTGGTGTTTCCAGTCCTACATTATTAACGCGTTATACGGTTGTGGCCGGTTTGATTGCCGGTATTGGGTTAACACTGGTCTATTTGAGCCTGTTTAATTTAGGTTCGGGCAGTGGCTCTCTGGTACCGGATGCAACTAATGGTGCAGTGATCCTTCATGCCTATATTCAACACACCTTTGGTGGCTTTGGCAGCTTTTTCCTGGCAGCAATGATTTTTATTGCCTGTATGGTTACTGCGATTGGTTTAACCTGCGCCTGCGCAGAGTTTTTCTCCAAATTACTGCCGTTATCCTATCGTACGCTGGTCTTTATTCTGGCTATTTTTGCCATGGTGATCTCTAATTTAGGGCTAAGTCACCTGATTCAGTTCTCGGTTCCGGTATTAACTGCAATTTATCCTCCTTGTATCGCATTGGTTGTATTAAGCTTTACCAGTCGCATGTGGCGTTCTGAAAGTCGTATTATGATCCCGGTAATGCTGGTAACATCAGCGGTCGGTATTTTGGATGGCATCAAAGCATCAGCAATAGCGCACATTTTACCGAGCTGGATTGATAATCTTCCTGGCGCACAGCAGGGGCTGGCATGGCTGCCTCCTGCGGTTGTAACATTAGTGATTGCAATGATTGTCGATCGCCTAATGCCTTTGCATCAGGAAGCAACCAGAACGTAATTTAAGACAGGGTATTATTTATTGATAATAAACGCCGCGGTCTCAATCTGCGGCGTTATAACGAGAAAAGACGAGTAACTTCGGCATGGAAAATCAAACCAACAAACTTAAACGAGGCTTAACCGCTCGTCATATCCGTTTTATGGCGTTGGGGTCGGCGATAGGAACCGGATTGTTCTACGGTTCTGCTAGTGCAATAAAAATGGCGGGGCCCAGCGTTCTGTTGGCCTATCTCATTGGTGGAGTCTTCGCCTTTATCATTATGCGAGCGCTGGGGGAGATGTCCGTTCATAACCCACAGGCTGGCGCGTTTTCCCGCTATGCACAGGATTATCTGGGGCCATTAGCGGGTTATATCACCGGTTGGACTTACTGCTTTGAAATTCTGATTGTGGCCATTGCCGACGTGACGGCTTTTGGTTTGTATATGAGTTTCTGGTTCCCAAATGTCGAACTTTGGGTATGGGCATTGAGCGTAGTACTAATTATCGGTGCGATTAATCTGGTACACGTCAAAGTATTCGGTGAGTTTGAGTTCTGGCTGTCGTTCATCAAAGTTGCCACCATTATTATTATGATTCTGGCGGGTATTGGGATCATCATTTGGGGCTTTGGTAATCAGGGTGAGCCAACCGGTATTCATAACTTATGGACTAATGGCGGGTTCTTCGCCAATGGCTTTATTGGTATGATTCTGTCCCTGCAAATGGTGATGTTTGCTTATGGCGGTATTGAGATTATCGGTATCACCGCGGGTGAAGCTGAAGATCCGAAGAAGACTATTCCTAAAGCCATTAACTCTGTGCCTTTCCGAATTCTGATTTTCTATGTGGGTACGCTGTTCGTTATTATGTCTATCTATCCGTGGAATCAGGTAGGTACTCACGGCAGTCCGTTTGTTCTGACCTTTGAAAATCTGGGGATTACCGCAGCAGCAGGTATTCTTAACTTTGTGGTCATTACCGCTTCGCTTTCCGCAATTAACAGTGACGTATTTGGCGTAGGCCGTATGTTGTACGGTCTGGCAGAGCAGGGGCAGGCACCAAAAATGTTCACTACGCTGTCTAAACGCGGTGTACCGTGGATTACCGTACTGTTCATGATGGCGGGTCTGTTGGTTGCGGCTTACCTGAACTACATTATTCCTGAAGACGTTTTTGTGATTATTGCTTCGTTGGCAACCTTTGCCACCGTATGGGTATGGATTATGATCCTGCTGTCACAGATAGGCTTCCGTCGTAAGTTAACGCAAGATCAAATCAGCAAGTTGGATTTCCCACTACGCGGTGGAACTACCACTTCCGTTATCGCTCTGATCTTCCTGTTTGGCATCATCGGCCTGATTGGTTACTTCCCAACTACCCGTATCTCGTTGTATGTAGGCTTTGCCTGGATAGCGTTGCTGGTAGGCGTTTATTATTTGAAAGGTATGGGATCGAAGAAAGCAGGTTAATTGCTGCTGTTAGTTGGATTTAGTTGAAAATGGCCCCGATAACCGGGGCCATTTTTTGTTGGGTATCTTGAACTTGACCTTGACCTGGATCTTCACTATGAGCACTTGAATTCAGCTGACGACTGAGAGAAGCCAGCACGAGCAGCATGGATGCTGATCGAGGCACAGTGACGCCGGGAGCGGCTCTGTGCCGGTGCGTTAAGGCTGAACGAAGGAGAAAGGAAGTCGCCTAAGCGACCTGAATTCCTGTGCGAAAGCGTGGGAGTGCAGAGGGGGTTCGCTAACCCCTTCTGCTCGGCCGTTACACTGGCGTTGAGGTAAACTCAACACTATTACGGACGAAACTTACACCAAGACCCAAGGTCAAAGCTGAAGGTCAAGGGCCAACTAACACCCAAAAAAAAGAGCCGCATTGCGGCTCTTTTCAATATCAGAATCAGAACAAGCAGCTAATTACAGCTTGCCAGCGTTCTGAGACAGGAACTTAGCAACGCCATCCGGAGATGCGTTCATGCCTTCCTGACCTTTTTCCCACTGAGCTGGGCACACTTGACCGTGCTCTTCGTGGAATTGCAGTGCGTCAACCATACGGATCATTTCGTCGATGTTACGGCCCAGTGGCAGGTCGTTAACTACCTGGTGACGAACAACGCCGTTTTTGTCGATCAGGAAAGATGCACGTAAAGCAACGCCAGCATCTGGATGCTCGATACCGTATGCTTGTTGGATTTCACGCTTAACGTCAGCAACCATTGCGTATTTAACTTCGCCGATGCCGCCGTTGTCTACAGGGGTTTTACGCCATGCGTTGTGTACGAACTCTGAATCGAAAGAGATACCAACAACTTCGATACCGCGTTTTTTGAATTCTTCATAACGGTGGTCGAAAGCGATCAGTTCAGAAGGACATACGAAAGTAAAGTCCATTGGCCAGAAGAACAGCACAGCTGCTTTGCCATTCAGATGATTCTTCAGATTGAAGTTTTCAACGATTTCGCCGTTACCAAGAACAGCTGCAGCAGTAAAATCAGGGGCTTGGCGAGTAACCAGAACCATAATAACTCTCCTGTCAATTAGGTTGATAAATAAGGGAATAAAGTTTGTGTGCCAGTATAGGCAGTAAGGTATCGATCATAAAGCATATCAGACCGATTGCTGAGATAGCTTCCGCCTATGGTTAATCAGGGCACTTATTACAGATGGTAAACATAACCATAACATCATACCCTGTAAAGCGGCTATACGGTAATTTACTTTAGCTTTGTTAGCTAACTAAATGAAAGTACTATAATTGTTTAGCTCTGGCTTGTGCCATCATTTGTGGGTAGAAGTGCAAAAATGTCTCTTCTAAAGGGGAATAATGTTGCTGAATATCCTCAATGCAATAGCTTAGCGCCTCCAGCCGTGGGCGACGAATAGCCATATTATGTAAGGTATCAGCAATAAATGGCAACTCAGCATAACGCTCCAGCCAGCGATCTCTCCAGATATACTGATTGATGTGCTGAAACCCCGGGGGTGTTTCTGATAAATGAGGAACGATGTTGTTTTTCGCCTGAACGACAAAATTGGCCAGTGGCATAGCGTTCTCAAGCTGTTCCCAGTGTCGGGCCAGAAAGTGATCCCAGAGTACATCTAATGCAATAGGCGCTACACGATAATGAGGTTGGCTAAACAGGCGACGAGCTTCTCTCACCGGTTCAAGATTATCGGTGAGCTTATCGATACGGCGATGCAGCATAATGCCGTTAACCACTTCAGGAGCATATTCTCCTTCAGGATTACCGCGTACAAAATCAGCCAGCAGATTTCCCAATAGGGAACTGTCGGCCAGTGAAGCTAAATGGAGGTGAGCAAGAAAATTCATGGGGTAATTATAGTGTAATCTGACATCACTGATATGCTTTATTATCATCTTTGATTGCCAGACTATGGGAAGTAAGTCGATTATTACTGGTTTTCTTATACTTTTATTGCCTTATATGTTGCAGCCTTATCCGACTGGCTCTAGACTAAGCCGCTTGTTTTTTGAGATTTGAAAACCCATGCGCGTTACTGATTTTTCATTTGAACTTCCTGAATCCTTGATTGCCCGCTACCCTCAGGCGGAACGCAGCGCTTGTCGTATGCTTTCTCTCGATGGTATTAGCGGCACACTCTCTGATGACACATTTACCGATGTGCTGAATAAGCTAAACCCCGGTGATTTACTGGTATTTAATAATACCCGAGTGATTCCGGCACGACTGTTTGGCAAGAAAGCCAGCGGTGGGAAAATTGAAGTTCTGGTTGAACGAGTGTTGGACGATAGAAGAGTACTGGCCCACGTTCGTGCTTCTAAAGCACCAAAACCGGGAACTGAGCTATTGCTGGGAGATGATGAATCTATTCCGGCTATTATGGCAGCACGTCACGACGCGCTATTTGAGCTTCATTTTACCGATGGCCGCGATGTTCTGACGATTCTTAATGCCGCCGGGCATATGCCATTACCACCCTATATTGACAGACCCGATGAAGATGCTGACCGTGAACTTTATCAAACGGTTTACAGCCAGCGCCCCGGCGCGGTCGCTGCACCAACGGCAGGCTTACACTTTGATGAGCCACTATTGGAAGCATTGCGTGCCAAAGGGGTCAATATGGAATTCGTTACCCTGCATGTAGGCGCAGGAACCTTCCAGCCAGTACGGGTTGATGATATCAAACAGCATGTGATGCACGCTGAGTATGCGGAAGTTCCACAACCAGTCGTGGATGCCGTATTAGCCTGTAAAGCCCGGGGCAATAAAGTAATTGCGGTGGGAACCACTTCGGTCAGATCGCTGGAAAGCGCGGCTCAGGCAGCGAAACAAGATTTAATTGAGCCATTTTTTGGCGATACCAGCATCTTTATTTATCCCGGCTATCAGTTCCGGGTTATTGATACTCTGATTACTAATTTTCACCTGCCTGAATCAACGCTAATCATGCTGGTATCGGCATTTGCCGGTTACAGCAATACGATGCGGGCATATCAGCAGGCGGTCGAGAAGCAATACCGTTTCTTTAGTTATGGGGATGCGATGTTCATCACCCGTAATCCGGAAGCGATTAATGAAATCCCAGGTGGGAAATCGTAATTAACAGAAACAAGCTCCAGACTGTTTATCTGTTTTATTAAAAAGCAAATACCGAAATAGCTATTTAATACTTCTTGATAATCATAAGCTTGCGAGCTTGTTGTTTGATTGATACGTTGAAGATGTGTCTTTGTGTGCCAAAAACGTGACAATGCCGCTGTATTTGGTTAAATGTTCACCGCTAAGGTGAGCGTACTTATTAACCATCTCTAACGTCTCCCATCCTCCCATTTCTTTGAGTAGCATTAATGGCGTTCCGTTTTGAACATGCCAGCTAGCCCATGTGTGCCTTAAGTCGTGAAACCTGAAATCAACAATCCCAGAACGCTTTAATGCGTTTTTAAAATCAGCCCTGTTAATTTGCTTTATTCTTTCCCCGTTACAAGAAAAAACTGATTCACAATTTCTTGGCTGCTGACTTAAAATATCAACAGCTTCATCGTTCAGCGGTATGGCTCTGGCCTTTCCTGACTTTGCCTTATCTGCTGTGACAATTGCGACTTTTCGGTTTAAGTCAACATTATCCCATGTAAGAGAAAGGATCTCGCCTTTACGCATCCCCGTTAAGAGCGCAAAGGCGGCGATATCTTTCATCCAGTCAATTTTAAGGCTATCTATCAACACTCTCGCCAATCCCTTTTCAAGCCATCTTACTCTCACTTTTGGCTCCCTAAGCCTTGATACATGGGGCACGTTTTTTATCCAACCCATTTTCATAGCCATAGAGAAAGCCCTCATAATGAAAGCTCTGTAACGGTTTTTTGTTCCGTTTGATAGACGCTGTTTCCTTTCGATATTGTAATCAGGTAAAGAGTTAATGACCTCTTCGCCACTTATTGAAGATATTTTTCTACCTTTAAACACACTTAAAAAATACCTGGCATAAATCTGTTTATCGTAGAAAGCAGCCTGATGTTCTGCATCCCTAAGTGCAATTATCATCATGTCTTCAAAACTACGCTCTGGTGTTCTATCTATTTGACCAGCCAAAAAGCGGAGGACTGATTGGGACAATACTCAACCCGTTTGAACATCTAAACCCGATCAAGTTCACACAAAAAGTATTATCCAGCCTGATGCCAAGTGTAAATGCTAACGCAGCATCCAACAATTCTAAAACATCACCGAATAACAGTATCAAAGCTCAGACTAATATAGCCAGAAATGGTGAAGCTAGGCCTGATAATTATGGGCAAATAAGAGCATATCCAGACCAGATTCAAGAGTCGTTATATGAATATAGAAATAACCTCAAATATATAACTGAGTTCATGAATTTTGGGTTGGGGAAATACAAGATAGAAAGTGTCAGATATTCAGAAACAAGCCTTTCAACTATGTCAGGGGCAAGTTATCACGTTTATCAACCAGGTGAAATTATCCCTGTTATGTATGAGGGGTTTGAGTTTGATGATGTGGATGGACAGGAAATACCTGGCCCCAATGAGGAAAGTGATGAACCAATAGAAAGCGCTACCGCGAATACGGTTGTGAACATTACATTCGATGGCGGACAGATGAGTGTGCAAATAGTTAAACAGGATGAGTTTGATTATTTCTATAACTTAGCTTATCCACATTCAGTTACATTCATCATTAATGTGACATATTCAACAGCTAGCGGTTCAATAACAGAAGATATTACAGTAAGTGCTGATTTATTTAATGCGACCATTACTGATAATGGTGGTACTCCGGTAATTGAGTATTACACATTTTATTTCCGCAATTTATCCAGTAATGACATAGATTTTTTTACCACATCAATAACGATCAATACGACTAAATTTATTCTTACCGATAATCAAGCATTGGTCATTGGGCCTTTCTTTTCTCCAGTAGTTAGTGATCAGTTATGGGTTCAGCTTCAGGCAGCGTTAGGTAATAAAGATTATGCCAATACTAATATTCGGTTTTGGAAAATTGATGAAAATAACGTTGAGATCCCCGGCACTGAGCAAAGTATTAATGCAGGTTTTCCTCCAAAAAAAGGCACAGATACTTATTATCAAACTGTGAAAATAACACCATCAGCGGGAAGGGGGCGCTATGCAATACAGTTCTATCGTTTGGAAAATAGCCATGATCAAAGCAAGTTAAAGTTGGAGGAGATTCAGGCTGTCAGGGTTAGGTCGAACGTATCATACCCAAATGACACGTTAGTAAAAGTCGAGGTGAGAGCAACAGAGCAGGCCACTGGGGCTAGGGAGAGGAAATATAACGCGTTAATTACTCGTCATACGATTAGTTACAACCTTTCGACCCAAACCGTTGATTATGCGTTAAGACCTTCAAGAAAGTTCGCTGATGCTGTACTGCATACATGGATAGCAATAGGTGGACAGCCTGTATCAAGCATTGACGCATATGGGCTATACCAAATTCAGGAAAAACTGGATACCAAAGATCAGCGACTTGGATACTTTGATTATACATTTGATGACGAGGATGTCTCCCTTGGTAATCGAATAGAAACGATTTGTGATGCTGCTGGTGTCACAGCGTTCTGGGATGATGGTGTCATGTCGTTCACACTTGATGAGCGCCAAACAAACCCAGTAACAGTATTCAATCGGTCAAATATGGTTGGTGCAGACTATGCATTAAGCTGTGACGCAACTTTGCCTGGTGGTTTTGATGGTGTGGAAGTTAAATACAGAAATCCCTCCACGAATAAACAATCATTCATCAGATACAAGATTCAAGGTAATTCCATCATTGAGGGTATACCGAATAAAGCCGCTAAGTTTGAGTTGCTCTATGTACGGAATGCGTATCAGGCCAGAAACAGGGCATTAAAAGAAGTTAGACGATTAATTTACTCTCGCCTTTCTATGTCAATCAAAACATTAGCTGATGGTGAATGGGTTAATGTTGGTCAAATGGTACAGGTTGCCGATACATATGACTCAAATCAGCAAGCCGGATATATAAACGCACGAACGGGGAACGATTTTGACACCGGTGAAAGGATTAATTTTAGTGGGTCAATGTTTGTTGTGGTTACTGACAGCATAGGCAACCCGACAGCACGAATACCGGCATATCCACGCAGTGATACAGCATTTGGTTTTACCGCAGCAGTTCCAAACATACCTCTCAATATATGGGATGGTATCAATAAACAATCATCATCACGCTACATAATCGCAACTAACGAAGAACTGGATTCTACTTTGTGGGTCATCACAGAGAAGAAACCAAATAGCGACGGAACAACATCACTCACGTTATCTGAATATAGCGATGAAATTTATAACTATGAGGTTACAGAGTAATCATGGCAACTACACCAACGCAAGTAGCAGTACCAAGTGAATTACCGCAAGATTTGAAATTTAATTCAGGGAAAATTGATGAGTTCGTGACATCAATGGGATGGTCATATATAGACCGATTCGGAAATAAACATTACACAATTGAGGGCCTGCGCTATCTGGCTCAGCAAGCAATTGCAGCCTTTGGTTATATCACAATGGATTCATTTCAGGATGGTGCGGAATTAACTCTTCCTAACCAAGTTTTACGAGATACTACTACAGGCGAATATTATCGTTGGGATGGCGCATTGCCTAAAGTCGTGCCAGCAGGATCAACGCCACAATCGTCAGGTGGTGTAGGTATTGGTAGTTGGATGAGTATAGGTGATGCCGCATTGCGATCTGATTTAGCTAGCGCGGATGTTGCTCGAGGATCTTCACTTGTTGAATACACACCAAGCTTTCCTAACGGCGTATCTAATTCTGTGTCTGAAAAACTAACATTAGATGTCAGAACATTAACAGATTATGGGTTTAAAGCTGGCAACACTGGGGCTCAGAATAAAGCTGCATTTCAAGCAGCAATTGATAGCGCAACACTGCCAATTAAAATTGTTATTCCAGAGGGTTCTTTTTTAGTTGAGCCGGGCATTACAATCAAAACTAATGTGGCTATGATTGTTGGGAGTGGTCCGTATCAATCAAGATTATTCCCATCATCAGGCGGAACTGCGGTTATTACGCAACAGGTTGGAGATATTACATTTTGTGAGTTGAGAGATTTTGGTATTGATGGCAATGGTAATTGCCCAGGAATAAATCTTAGTAGCGCAAATCACATAAAAATCTATAACGTGGATGTATCAAACACTACTAATAATGCAATTCTTCTTAATGGATACTCTAACGATGTAATCGGATGTCGTATTTTTTCCAATAAAGGAAATGGGCTCTCTCTAGGTGGAGTGTTAAATAATATAAATATTCTTAGAAATAGAATTTATGGGAATGAGGCTTCAGGGATTCTTGTCAATCCAACCGACCCTCTAGCGGGGTTAAGTGTCAACATAATGCAGAATGATATTGAGCAAAATAAACTATCAGGTATATATGCATTTAATTGTAAGGGGTTAAATATTGACTTTAACTACTTTGAGAGAAATGGAGAGTCTGGATACCCATATGGAATTCCAGAGGCTATAAATATTAAAGCAGATATCCATCTAATTGCTAGTGAGTATACGCTAATTGGAAGTTTATCACTTGCCAATAAATGTGTTAGTGTAAGGGGGAATCAGCAAACAGCAATAGGGTTTGCATCTTCAATGCCGAACCAAGATGGATTCATCTTTACTAATTTTGCGCACAATCTCAAAGTTGAAAATAACCAAATTCTTGATGCATCAAAAATTAACGCGCTAATATCAATATATAGAAATAATCTATCTTCAAAAATAGATACACTTTTAACTATTTCAAGCAATACTATTAATGATGTTAATTTTATTGGTAGCTATGATGCTGCGAATCAAAACCCTAATGGTGCTCATTTCATATATGACATCGATAATAAGATGAATGTTAACCACGCTGATAGGAATATGCTTTCATGGGTAGCATCAGCGGGTTCAACTGGATCGCTAACTAAGTCAACAAATCTATTTAATGGAGAATATTCATTTATAGTGGGGGATGGGGATAGAACGTGGTTTTCATCAATTGATTTATCAGTACATCAAGAATTGAAGGGGAAGTGGGTTTGGTTTGGAGCTTGGGTTAATGATCAAGGAAACTCATCAAAAATAAGACTTGGCATTGATGGGCAGTTTGGATCTGACGGCTCAGTTACGGGAACTGCAAAAAACAAATGGGAGTTTATAAGTGTATGTACTTTCATTCCCACATCAAAAACAACGATTGGGCTCAATGTTAACAAGGTTGGGTCGGGTATCGTTTTAATAAACTCACCATGCGCAGTATCAGTAGGAACCGCATTTAATCGAGTATCTTCACCGCCAACTCAGTTTAGATCTCCATCATTGCCATCAACAGGATTTTGGGATAAAGGGGAGCGAGTAATCAACTCAGCGCCAGCAACAGGACAACCAAAAGCATGGACATGCACCGTTGGTGGTGGACCAGGAGTTGTAAATTGGTTATCTGAAGGTAATTTTTAGAAAAAATAAGCAAGTTAATCCTAATTAACTTGCTTATTTCTCTGTTTAATATTAACAACTTAATGGTTGTAATCATTACCCTGTTGGATATAATCGCACAAAACATAAGAATGAGTACGCATTAGTGAATCCGACAAAAAATATAAAATTAGAATCTATCCAGGCACTTAGAGGTGTTGCGGTGCTATTAGTTATTGCGTTCCATTTCAGGGTATATCTGAATGGAGTATACACCCAAAAGGACTTGGGTGACATACTATTTAGTATGGGGGAAATAGGTGTTGATATATTTTTTGTTATAAGTGGATTTATCATAACATATTCAACGATGGACAAAGAAAAAAGTTCCCCAATTGAATTCGCTATAAAAAGATTTTTTAGACTTTATCCAGTGTTTTTTATTGTATTATCTGTAATGATTTATTTTGATTTCAGTAATATTTACACTACATCTCAAATCATAAAGAGTTACTTGCTAATTCCTAATGATTATAATTTCACAGGCCCATGGTATGGGTACAATATAATAATTCCAGCATGGACGCTGACTTATGAAATTTGGTTCTATATGATTTTTTGCATATCATTGTGTATAAGTCATAAGTATAGAACTATTATCTCATCGTTATTGTTGGTAGGCATTTGTTCACTTTCTCAGTTTTATTTTCGCGGATTCATTCAAATAGAACCAATTATAAAAGATGCTTTTAGTTATTCAGTATTAAGTAATTTTGTTTTTATATCAAATCCTATAGTTTATGATTTTATATATGGAATGATAATCGCTGAAATTTTCACAAAGGCAAAGGATGGTTTTGTTAAAAACGTCTTTTCTGTTTCTTTTATTTCATCAGTTATGCTTGTATCTATAGCTATAATAATATCAGGATACAATTCAGGGCCCGGTGCTGAAAAGTGGGGCCTTTATTCATTTATGCTGGTCTGTTCAATTGCTTTAATGTCAAGAGTTATTGAAATATATAATGGAAGGTTTTTGATCTTCATTGGTGAGATATCATATTCTCTATATATTAACCATATGGTTATATATGGGATTAGTTATATATACTTTAAGAAGTTTGATATTTCAATTAGTGGGTTTAGCATGTTTTTTATACTTATCTTACTAACCATTTGTGTGTCAATTATCACATATTTACTTATCGAAAAGCCAAGTGTAATGGTTGGAAGAAAATTAATTACATTCATTAGAAACGAAAGAGTCTCACATAATTAGATAATATCTAAAAGGCGCATTGCGCGCCTTTATACTTTTCACATCAGCAAATCCGCGCTACATCTTGAGATCGAGAAATCAACCTTTCTATTCCGCCTGGCGCTGCGATCATTCCTGTAATGGAAAACCCCAAATCCGTTGCCAGACCAGTTATCAAAGCATTAAATGAATCTGTTTTTGCGGGGATCGTGATACTGGAGTTCATTAAATTGTCGTGTATTTTCACTTCGACGTAATAGCGGTGGGTTGGGGTGTGAGTAGGTAGATTAACAGCAGTGGGGGAATAAGAACCTGTTTGTCTAATGGAAGGAAGAACCTCCCCAGTCACCCATTTTCTAAATCTGTGCGGTAGCGTTCCGTATTTAACAGCATCACGGCAGCGCAAGACCAAAGTAAACAATCCAGACTCATTAATGATGTTTACCTCTCCTTGACGCCCTAAGTTGAACTTAGACCGTTCATCATCGTCCAGCGCTTTCAATGACATGGTTGGATTTTTAAGATTAAGCGCGGCACATACATCTTCAGCGATAAACCATGGGGCATTATTAATTATTGTCGTCCTGACTTTATGGTTTTCGAATTTGAATGGTGTTACGGGTAAATTCTTAGACATGATGATTTTCCTCTGTAGTGGAATTATCACCACCATTAAGGTCAATCAAGGGTGGTGAACTGACGAGGTTGACCTTACCGGCTACAAAGGAACCCGGCGCTTCCGAGGAAGCCCTCGCCAGCCCACCATAGATTTGGATATGCTTGTGCGATACGCATAAAAAAACCGCCTGCGCGGTATATGCGCCTTTGTAGATATCCGAGAGGTCAATCCCGACACCAGATTTTGCTGATGCATAATCACTATATCCCTGCGCACATAATCCAGTCAAATAATTAAAAGCTATTGATAACAACTTCATATCTACCTCTTTGATTTTGATCGGAAAAATACACATATTGAGCATTAACGCAAAGCAATGCTTTGGCAAATAGGTTTGACAGATCAATTAATTGAGGATGATCGGTTTCAGCGATCAAATTATTTGTGGTGTAAATTTAAGAGGTCTCGCCGATCACCGGTAAAACGTGTAAAATCCTGTGCCTCATCTGTGCCAAGAATGTGACACAGTATCGGCAAATTGACACAAACCAAGACAGATAAATACAAATGATAGTGACGTAAGCTGGCGTGTATCATGGGTTTGTTCTTAGTTTTTAAGTGTAATGTATTTGCATTTAACCAGACTGTTTATCTGGTGGCGGAGGTTTTACGTGAAGTTTGAATTACAGACAAAAGATGGTCGCGCCAGACGCGGTCGTTTAGTTTTTGAACGCGGCACGGTAGAGACACCGGCGTTTATGCCAGTCGGTACCTACGGTACGGTGAAAGGCATGACGCCAGAAGAGGTGAAAGACACCGGTGCTCAAATCATTCTGGGCAACACCTTTCATTTATGGTTACGCCCGGGGCAGGAGATCATGCGTAAGCATGGCGATCTGCACGATTTTATGCAATGGCACGGCCCTATTCTGACCGACTCCGGTGGTTTTCAGGTATTTAGCCTGGGAGATATCCGCAAAATCACCGAAGAAGGGGTGAATTTCCGTAACCCTATTAATGGTGACTCGATATTCCTTAGCCCGGAAAAATCGATGGAAATTCAATACGATCTCGGTTCTGATATCGTGATGATCTTTGATGAGTGTACGCCATATCCGGCAGACTGGGATTATGCGAAACGCTCTATGGAGATGTCCCTGCGCTGGGCGAAACGTAGCCGTCAACGCTTTGATGAACTGAATAATAAAAATGCGCTGTTTGGCATTATTCAGGGCAGCGTTTACGAAGATTTACGTGACGTTTCTGTAAAAGGGCTGGTAGAGATTGGGTTTGACGGTTACGCTGTCGGCGGTTTGGCCGTTGGTGAGCCAAAAGAGGATATGCATCGCATTTTAGAGCATGTTTGTCCTCAAATTCCGGAAGATAAACCTCGCTATTTGATGGGGGTTGGGAAACCGGAAGATCTGGTGGAAGGAGTTCGCCGGGGCATCGATATGTTTGATTGTGTGATGCCAACGCGCAATGCGCGCAATGGACATTTGTTTGTTACGGATGGAGTGGTTAAAATCCGTAATGCAAAACATAAAGATGATACCGCTACGCTTGATGAACACTGTGACTGTTACACCTGTCGCCATTACAGTCGGGCATATCTGCATCATCTTGATCGCTGTAATGAAATATTAGGTGCGCGGTTAAATACCATTCATAACCTGAGATACTACCAGCGTTTAATGGCAGGTTTGCGTGAGGCCATTGAGCAAGGTACATTAGAGCGCTTTGTTACTGATTTTTATGGTCGGATAGGTAAGCCTGTCCCGCCATTAGTTAAATAATTCGTATATTCATCAACATAACAACAGAGGAATCTCATTAATGAGTCTTTTTATTTCTGACGCAGTGGCCGCAGCCGGTGCACCAGCTCAAGGCAGCCCATATTCTTTAGTTATCATGCTGGTAGTTTTCGGTTTGATCTTCTATTTTATGATCCTGCGCCCACAGCAGAAGCGTGCTAAAGATCATAAGAACCTGATGAGTTCCATTACTAAAGGTGATGAAGTATTAACCACCGGTGGGTTAGTGGGTCGTGTATCTAAAGTTTCTGATACTGGCTACATCGTTATTGCTCTGAATGATACAACTGAAGTAACCATCAAACGTGACTTCGTTGCGGCTGTATTGCCTAAAGGCACAATGAAAGCGCTCTAATTTGAGCGCTATACTTTTTGATTTTCCCGAAGGGAAACTACTATTGTGTTAAACCGTTATCCTTTATGGAAGTATCTGATGCTGGTCTTTGTGATCGGCATCGGTTTGCTTTATGCACTTCCTAACATTTATGGTGAGGATCCGGCGATTCAGATTACTGGGGTGCGCGGTGGCACCGCCAGTACTGCTACGTTGGGTCAGGTAGAAGATGCACTGAAGCAACAGAATATTGTTATCAAATCGGCAGCGCTGGAAGAAAATGGTTCTTTGCTGGTGCGGTTTGATAATACTGATGTCCAGTTACGGGCTCGGGAAATTCTGGCCGAAGCTCTGGGAAATCAGTTTGTTATTGCATTAAACCTTGCTCCGGCTACGCCAACCTGGCTGCAGAAAATTGGTGCAGAGCCAATGAAACTGGGCCTCGACCTGCGCGGTGGTGTGCACTTCCTGATGGAAGTGGACATGGATACCGCGATGTCCAAGCTGCAAGAGCAAACGCAAGATTCTATTGAAAGCGAACTGCATACTGAAGGTATTGCTTATTCTGAAGTGGTGAAAGGCAGCAACTTTGGCGTTGAGGCGCGTTTCCCTGATGCGGATACGTTGACCAAAGCCATTGATTTTCTGACGCCTCGTCATCGCGATCTGATTATCACTCCGGGTGCCAATAATAGCTTTACTACCCAAATGACCGCAGAACGTTTAAGTGAAGCACGCGAATATGCGGTGCAGCAAAACGTTAATATTCTGCGTAATCGGGTAAACCAGCTAGGTGTTGCAGAGCCAGTGGTTCAGCGTCAGGGTGCCGATCGTATCGTGGTTGAATTACCGGGTATTCAGGATACTGCCCGCGCTAAAGAGATTTTAGGTGCGACAGCGACGCTTGAGTTCCGTTTGGTGAATACCAGCATTGATGCTGCTTCGGTATTACGCGGCCGTGACCGTAGTAAATCTGAAGTGAAGTACCGCCGTGATAACTCCCCAGTGGTGTTATACAAGAAAGTGGTGCTGACTGGCGATCATATTACCGATTCTACTTCCAGCAGCGATGAGTATGGCCGCCCACAGGTGAACATATCTCTGGATAGCGCCGGTGGTAATATCATGTCTAACTTTACTAAAGACAGCATTGGCAAAAATATGGCCACGGTGTTTGTAGAGTATAAAGACAGCGGTAAAAAAGATGAAAACGGTAGATCGATTCTTGAAAAACAAGAAGAAGTGATCAACGTTGCAACCATTCAGTCTCGTCTGGGCAACAGCTTCCGCATTACCGGTATTGATAATGCCGCTGAAGCTCGTCAGCTTTCACTGTTACTGCGTGCGGGTGCACTGATCGCGCCAATTCAGATTGTTGAAGAGCGTACTATTGGTCCATCAATGGGGCAGCAGAATATTACTCAGGGTCTGGAAGCTTGTTTCTGGGGCCTGATGGTATCGGTGATCTTTATGCTGCTGGTGTATCGCGTATTTGGCCTGATGGCCAGTGCGGCACTGGTAGTTAACGTTATTCTTATTGTTGGTACCATGTCGCTGTTGCCGGGGGCAACGCTAAGCATGCCGGGCATTGCCGGTATTGTGCTGACGGTAGGTATGGCGGTTGATGCTAACGTACTGATTAACGAGCGGATAAAAGAAGAGCTGAAAAATGGGCGTAGTGTCCAACAGGCGATTCATGAAGGGTATAAGGGCGCATTCAGCAGTATTTTAGATGCGAACCTGACTACGCTGATTACTGCCGCAATTCTGTACGCTGTAGGTACCGGTTCGATTAAAGGCTTTGCCATTACGCTGTCTATCGGCGTATTGACTTCCATGTTCACTGCGATTGTAGGTACGCGCGCCATTGTTAACCTGGCGTACGGCGGCAAGCGTATTACCAAGCTGTCTATTTAAGGAGTCTGTTGTGGCAGAGGAATATAAAGTAGAGCAGCTTAACCACGGTCGCAGGGTCTATGACTTCTTGCGCGTGGGTAATGCCGCTTTTGCTATTTCTATGATTCTTGTGGTTGCATCATTTGTCATCATGGGCATGAAAGGGTTTAACTGGGGTTTAGACTTCACCGGTGGTACCGTGATTGAAGTTAAATTAACCCATCCGATAGACCTGGAAAAAGTGCGTGCTGACCTGAATGCGCAGGGCTTTAAAGATCCTATCGTTCAAAATTTTGGTAGTAGCCGTGATGTTATGATCCGTATGGCGCCTATCGAAGGCATGAACAGTGAAGTTCTGAGCGGCAAGATTCTGGATATCGTTCACAGCAACGCCGATGAAGGTGCAGAAGTTAAACGTATCGAATTCGTTGGGCCAAGCGTTGGTGCCGAGTTGGCACAGTCTGGCCTGATGGCGATTATCGTTTGTTTGCTCTGTATCCTTATCTATGTTGGATTTCGTTTTGAATGGCGTCTGGCAGCAGGTGCGGTATTTGCACTGGCGCATGACGTGGTGATTACCTTAGGGATTATCTCGTTATTCCAGCGCGAAGTAGACCTGACTATCGTTGCAGCGATGCTGTCGATTATCGGTTACTCACTGAACGATACCATCGTAGTATTTGACCGGATGCGTGAGAACTTCCGTAAGATTCGTCGTGGTACACCTTATGAGATTATGAACGTTTCCCTGACTCAGACGTTGAGCCGGACGTTGATGACATCGGGTACGACCTTACTGGCGGTTCTGTGTCTGTTGTTCTTTGGTGGCGAGATGTTGAAAGGCTTCTCTGAATCACTGGCTATTGGTATTTTGCTGGGTACAGCATCATCCATCTGGGTAGCGGCCTATATGGCGCTGAAGATGGGCGTGAAGCGTGAACACATGCTACCAACTAAAGTGGAAAAAGAGGGCGCCGACCAGCCTTCAATGCTGCCTTAATCGGTAACGATTATTGAACAGAAAAAACCCTCATAGTGATATGAGGGTTTTTTATTGCTTTGAATTTTTATTCAGGCAGCAGCAGCGAGCTGTCGACGTATTGCCCTAATGACGAGAGTGATGAAAGGTTCGGCAAATAAGGGATTTCACCCAACAATGGGGTGATGATCCGTTTTTTCAGGGTACTCATATAATCATCATAGTGAAGATAGTCTGGCTGCACGCTATTAGCTATCCAACCACTAAAATGTACCCCGGCATTCAGCAGTGCCTGTTGAGTCAATAAAGCATGATTGATACAGCCCAGCTTGATCCCCACCACCATCACTACCGGTAACTGTTCGGCGATAACCCAATCAGACAGCGAATATTGTTCATCAACAGGTGTAAACCATCCCCCGGCTCCTTCAACAATCACCACCTCACTTTTTTGCTGTAAGCTGGCTAATCCGGATGACATTAGTGATGGCTGTATCGGCTGTGATGCTAAGCGGCTGGCGATATGGGGTGACGTTGGATGAAGGAAAGTCACCGGATTGACCTGATGGTAGTCTAATTTTCCGGATGAATATTGTTGTAAAATCAGGGCATCTTGATTGCGTAATCCATCTTCGGTTAGCTGGCTACCAGAGGCTACAGGCTTGTAACCTGCAACCTGATAATGACGGGCTGAAAATGACTGTAACAGCGCTCTGCTGGCGACCGTTTTTCCTGCATCAGTATCGGTGCCGGTGATAAACCAGGTATGGTGCATAACATTCTCTCCGACATTATAAGGCTGCATTGTAATAATACTCGGTGTCTGGTTCATTTAGCTGTTTAGCGATTTTTACCAATTGCTCGGTGTGGGTTTGTTCTATTTGCTGATTTTCAGGATTGAGTCCCAGCTTGCGAAAGAGCTTCAGGTCGCTGTTCTGTTCAGGATTCGGGGTAGTGAGTAATTTACAGCCATAGAAAATGGCGTTAGCGCCTGCCATAAAGCACATCGCCTGAGTTTGCTCATTCATCTGTTCGCGGCCGGCGGACAGACGGACGTAAGAGCGTGGCATCATAATACGCGCTATAGCGATAGTGCGAATAAACTCGAAAGGATCGATATCAGGGAGGTTATCTAACGGCGTGCCCGCGACTTTAACCAGCATGTTAATCGGCACACTCTCCGGCGGTTCAGGCATATTGGCTAACTGACGTAATAAGCCAGCGCGATCGGTGACCGATTCCCCCAGCCCGAGAATGCCACCAGAGCAGACTTTAATACCCGCCTGACGCACATAATCCAGCGTATTTAGCCGTTCCTGATAGCTACGAGTGGTAATAATCTGGTCATAGAATTCTGGTGAGGTGTCCAGATTGTGGTTGTAATAATCCAGTCCGGCTTGCTTTAGCCTCTCTGCCTGAGAAGGCGTAAGTGAACCTAACGTCATACAACTTTCCATTCCCAGCTCTTTTACACCACGGATCATCTGTTCCAGATAGGGCAGGTCGCGTTCATGAGGGTTTTTCCATGCGGCTCCCATACAAAAGCGTCCTGAACCGGCGGCCTTTGCCTGACGTGCAGATTCCAGCACCTGTTCTACCGCCATTAATGCTTCTGAAGTCAGGCCTGTTTTATAACGTGCGCTTTGCGGACAGTATTTACAGT
The DNA here is from genome assembly GCF_016649425.1 of Limnobaculum allomyrinae. GTDB lineage: Bacteria > Pseudomonadota > Gammaproteobacteria > Enterobacterales > Enterobacteriaceae > Limnobaculum > Limnobaculum allomyrinae. The sequence continues at coordinate 151,355 of NZ_JADRCR010000010.1, read as the reverse complement.
CTTCAGGGCAGTTACCGGTTTTAATGGATAACAAGGTGCTGACCTGAATTTGTCGGGGATCGAAGTGTTTACGGTGTACCTGTTGTGCGGTGAAAAGTAACTCAAGCAGTGGCGTATCAAAAAGGGCTTGGGTTTGTGCTGCGCTCCAGCGTTCAGTCTGATTCATAGGTAGTCCGATCAATAATCTGTTGGTTTTGAAAAACTTTAATTGTAAACTAATTTTATGTCAATTTAGTTTACGGTTGTTTTTTATGTTTTCAGATATCCAATTTGACCAGCGCCATATCTGGCATCCCTATACTTCGATGATTCAGCCATTGCCCTGTTATCCGGTGAGTTCTGCTCAGGGTGCTTCACTCTTTTTGCAGGATGGTTCTGAGTTAGTTGATGGTATGTCATCCTGGTGGGCCGCAATTCATGGTTATAACCACCCCATATTGAATCAGGCAGTCAGCCAACAGTTAGTCAAAATGGCACATGTGATGTTTGGTGGTATTACTCATCAGCCAGCTATCGAATTGTGCCGCCGTTTGATTGAAATAACTGAACCAGAGTTGGAAACGGTTTTTCTGGCAGACTCCGGCTCAGTTGCCGTTGAAGTTGCGATGAAAATGGCACTGCAATACTGGCAGAGTAAGGGAGAACAGCGACATCAGTTTCTGGCTTTGCGTCACGGTTATCATGGAGACACATTTGGGGCTATGTCGGTGTGCGATCCACACAATTCGATGCATAGCCTGTACCAGGGTTTTTTACCGCAAAATCTGTTTGCCGACGGGGTGGATATTCCTTTTTCTGGCGAATGGCAGGAAGGGGCGATGGACTCTTTTTCCCGTTTGATGGAACAGCATCAACAAGATATTGCCGCCGTTATTCTGGAACCTATTGTACAGGGTGCCGGAGGAATGCGTTTTTATCATCCTGAGTATCTCAAACGTATACGCCAGCTCTGTGATAAATACCAGATTCTGATGATTACTGATGAAATTGCGACGGGCTTTGGTCGTACCGGCAAACTGTTTGCCTGTCAGCATGCAGGTATTTCACCGGATATTCAATGTGTAGGAAAGGCGCTAACCGGAGGCTATATGACGCTCTCTGCGGTGATGACGACGCGTAATGTGGCTGAAGTAATCAGTCAGGGAGAGGCTGGATGCTTTATGCATGGCCCTACATTTATGGCTAACCCTCTGGCCTGTGCGGTTGCCTGTGCCAGTTTAGATCTGCTGGCTGAAAATCACTGGCAATCTCAGGTGTCTCAAATTGCTGATGTACTGGAACAAGGATTACGTCCGCTGGAAGATTCACCTTATGTACAGCAGGTGAGAGTACTGGGGGCGATTGGTGTCGTTGAAGTGACTAAACCTGTCGATATGGCCAGTCTGCAAAAATTCTTTGTGGCTCAGGGGGTATGGATTCGGCCGTTTGGCAAACTAATCTACTTAATGCCGCCCTATATTATTCAACCTGAACAGCTATCGTTGCTCATCGAGGCTATCCGTCACGCGGTATCCCGGCCTGACATTCTTTTTGGTTAATTTGCTATTCACTCCGGAGTGGTCATGCCATTTTTAATTATTACTACTGTTATCTGGTCGTTCTCATTTAGTCTGATTGGCGTTTATCTGGCGGGGCAGGTTGATCCCTGGTTCTCTATTCTGATGCGGGTTGGTTTAGCGACGCTATTGTTTGTACCGTTTATGCGTTTTAGTGGCATAAGTTTTAAAGCCTGTATTGCTTTTATGGCAGCAGGTGCGTGTCAACTGGGAATTATGTATCTGTTCTACTATCAGTCATTTCTCTATTTAACTGTGCCGGAAGTGTTGTTGTTTGGCATTACCATGCCAATTTACGTCACACTGATTTACGATTTACTGAAGGGACAATCGCTGCGTTGGGGTTACCTGTTTAGCGCTTTATTAGCCGTGTTGGGCGCAGGCGTAATTAATTTCAGTCATCCAAGAGAGAATTTCTGGTTTGGTATGTTAATCATCCAGACTGCTAACTTTTTCTTTGCATTAGGGCAGGTTGGCTATAAGCGTGCGATGGAGCTTTATCCAATGCCTTCACGGCAGAGTAGCGCATTGTTTTATTTGGGGGCGTTATGTGTAGCCATAGTGGCATGGCTATTGTTGGGTAATGTAGAACAATTGCCAACCACTTCTGTACAGTGGGGAATATTGGTCTGGCTGGGATTAGGTGCTTCTGGCATGGGATACTTTATGTGGAATTATGGTGCCGGAAAAGTGGATGCCGGCACGCTGGCAATTATGAATAATGCCATGATACCGGTTGGTTTAATGGTGAATTTTCTTATCTGGCAGGAAGAGCCTGAATGGGGAAAAACCCTGGCGGGAGGGGCCATTATGTTGCTGTCATTATGGATCCATAAGCGCTGGGTCGTTATTGAAGATAAAATGGTGAAAGCCTGAATATTTGGCAATCCACTTCTTTAAATTAAGATTACTGATATATTCAACCGGTATTGATTATCATTAATTATCTGCTTTCTGGGCCTTAGCTATATCACTATTTAGCTGGGGCGTTTAAAATGGTAGATCAATATATGAGTATGCTTTTCCCCGGAAATATTTTCAGGAGATGTTATGCATTGCCCTTTTTGTGCCGCCGTTGATACCAAAGTCATTGATTCACGTCTGGTCGGTGATGGCTCTCAGGTACGCCGCCGCCGCCAATGTTTAGTTTGCCATGAGCGCTTTACTACGTTTGAAGTGGCAGAACTGGTAATGCCACGAGTGATTAAAAGCAATGAAATTCGCGAGCCCTTTGATGAAGAGAAATTACGTCGGGGTATGTTAAAGGCGTTGGAGAAACGACCGGTTAATTCCGATGATATTGAGATGGCCATCAGCCATATTAAATCTCAATTACGAGCTACCGGTGAACGCGAAGTTCTGGCATCCCTGGTGGGCAACCTGGTAATGGATGCTTTGAAAAAATTAGATAAGGTTGCCTATATTCGTTTTGCTTCGGTTTACCGTAGTTTTGAAGATATTCGAGAATTTGGTGAAGAAATCGCCAAGCTACAGGACTGATTGCCCTATGCAGAATGACGCAAAGTATATGTCACGAGCGCTTGAGCTGGCCTGGCAAGGGCGTTTTACCACCACGCCTAATCCTAATGTTGGCTGTGTGCTAGTGCGCGATGGAGAAATCGTTGGTGAGGGATACCATCACAGAGCAGGCGAACCGCATGCTGAAGTTCATGCGTTAAGCATGGCAGGAGAAAAAGCGCGGGGAGCGACGGCCTATGTTACGCTGGAGCCTTGCAGCCATCACGGACGCACCCCGCCTTGTGCTGATGCGCTAATTAATGCCGGGGTTAAGCGTGTGGTTGCTGCGATGCAAGATCCTAATCCTGAAGTGGCTGGTCGTGGTCTGTATCGCCTACAGCAGGCAGGAATTGAAGTTGAACATGGCGTGATGATGGCGGAAGCCGAAGCGGTTAATCGAGGTTTCTTTAAACGCATGCGCACCGGTTTTCCTTATCTTCAGCTTAAGCTGGCGGCGTCGCTGGATGGCAAAACGGCCATGGCTTCAGGTGAAAGTCAGTGGATCACCTCGGTAGATTCCCGTCGCGATGTTCAACAGTTCAGAGCACAGAGTTCAGCTATTTTAAGCACCAGTGCTACAGTGCTGGCAGATAACCCATCATTAAACGTGCGTTGGGAAGAACTGGACAGCCAAACGCACGATATTTATCCTAAAAACTCATTACGCCAGCCTGTCAGAGTGATTCTGGACAGCCAGAATCGTTTAACGCCGGATCTTAAACTATTTTCACTACCCGGTGATATCTGGTTAGTGCGTACCCACAAAGGTGATGAAGTCTGGCCTGATAACGTTGAGCAGCTTATTGTTCCGGCTTATCAGGGAGGAATCGATCTGGTTGTGCTGATGATGCAACTGGGACGTCGCCAGATAAATACAGTCTGGACTGAAGCAGGGCCAACCATTGCCGGCGCTTTATTACAGGCGGGTATAGTGGATGAGCTGGTATTGTATCTGGCACCTAAACTGCTGGGAGATGATGCCCGTGGATTATGTAAACTTCCCGGTCTCAGCCAACTGGCCCAGGCTCCTGAGTTTAAATTACAGCATGTACAGCAGGTCGGTGAGGACTTACGTTTACGCCTTGTGCCTCGCAGTTAGTTGCAGTAATTGTGCGCAGATAGCAAATCCGCAGCGCCACAACTGAAAGAATATGATAGAATCCGCCCCCTTGTCGGGTTATTGAATCAAGAAACCAAGGATATACTTTTATGAACGTTATCGAAGGTATTGTTGCAGCACCACAAGCCCGTGTTGCCATTGCTATTGCTCGTTTTAACAATTTTATTAACGATAGTCTGCTGGAAGGGGCTATTGATGCATTAAAACGTATTGGTCAGGTTTCTGATTCAAATATCACTGTAGTTTGGGTACCGGGTGCTTATGAATTGCCTTTAGCTGTTCGCACTCTGGCTGATACCGGTCGTTATGATGCGGTTATTGCATTAGGTACTGTTATTCGCGGTGGTACTGCACACTTTGAGTATGTTGCTGGTGAATGTAGCTCTGGTTTATCCAGCGTTGCCATGGAAAGCCAAATTCCGGTTTCTTTCGGTGTACTGACAACAGAAAATATTGAACAGGCTATCGAACGTGCCGGAACCAAAGCCGGTAACAAAGGTGCCGAAGCGGCCATGACCGCACTGGAAATGATTAATGTAATTAAGGCAATCAAAGCGTAAGCATGGGTTACACCCAGCTGTAAACATTGATTGTCTGACTAAGATTTGAGGGAAACCCTGTGAAACCTGCAGCTCGTCGCCGCGCCCGCGAGTGCGCCGTTCAGGCGTTATACTCCTGGCAATTATCCAAAAATGATATTGCCGATGTTGAATTACAATTTCTGACGGAACAGGATGTTAAAGATGTCGATTTAACTTACTTCCGTGAGCTGTTTTCCGGCGCGGCCACCCATGCGGGTGAACTGGATAAATTGATGGCACCTTATCTGTCCCGTACTCTGGATGAGCTGGGCCAAATTGAGAGAGCTATTTTACGCGTTGCTGTTTACGAACTGAGCAAACGTGAAGATATCCCTTATAAAGTCGTTATCAATGAGGCTATTGAGTTAGCCAAAATCTTTGGTGCTGATGACAGCCATAAATTTGTTAATGGCGTGCTGGATAAAGTCGTTCCTCGTTTGCGCGTACGTAACGCCAAGCAATGAGTCTTATCCTGATTCACCATTAAGAGTTCTGATAAGGCCGGCAATGCCGGCCTTATTGTTAAGTTCGACTGGAGTACCGCTATTATGTCGTGCAGTGAATTTGACGTTATTGCCCGCTATTTCAATCGGCAAAGTACCATCCGTAAAGACGTGTTGTTGGGGATTGGTGATGATTGTGCCTTACTTATCCCTTCACAAAAACAGTATCTGGCTATTAGTACCGACACTCTGGTGTCCGGCATCCATTTTCTTCCTGATATCGATCCTGCTGATTTAGGTTACAAATGTCTGGCGGTTAACTTAAGCGATCTGGCGGCGATGGGCGCCGATCCCGCCTGGGTTTCTCTGGCACTAACCCTGCCTGAAGTCGATGAGCCCTGGCTGGCCAGCTTTAGTGAAAGCCTGTTTGGATTGCTGGACTACTACGGAATGCAACTGGTTGGTGGTGATACCACTAAAGGCCCACTCAGCCTGACGTTGACCATTAACGGTTGGGTACCTGTTGATAAACAACTAACCCGTAGCGGCGCTAAGGTAGGACACTGGATCTACGTGACCGGTTGGCCCGGTGATAGTGCAGCTGGCCTGGCTATTTTGCAGGGTAAGCTGGAAGTAGAAAATCAGGAACAGCGAAACTATCTGGTAAAACGCCATCTCCGTCCCCAGCCACGCATTTTAATGGGGCAGGGCATGCGTCAGTTAGCAACGGCGGCTATTGATATTTCTGACGGCCTGTTACCGGATTTAGGTCATATTCTGAAAGCCAGCGGTTGTGGTGCCAGAGTCCATCTCGATCGATTAGTCTTTTCATCAGCGCTGACGGACAACTGCAGCCGAGAACAGGCAATTCGCTGGGCACTGACCGGTGGTGAAGACTACGAACTATGCTTCACTGTACCAGAAGATAACCGAGGGGCTCTGGATACCGCACTTTCTGGTTTAGGTATTCCTTATAACTGTATTGGACAGATTACTGCCAATGGTGGATTGCAGTTGTTGGATGGGAATCAGGCGGTGGAGTTTGAGGGGAGTGGGTATGATCACTTCGATGAGTAATATCTTTTAGGAAACAAAAAAGGAAGTTTAGTTTTGGTGCTGGCTTGGAACTGTGAGTAAAGAATTATTAGACTCTGAGTAGGTTTCGTCCGCAAATAATGCAGTGCCAAGCCAGACTACCGTGCTGCGGCCGAGCAAGAGGCGTTAAGGCGAACGCCTCCTGCACCTCCGCGCCTTCGCACACGAATCCAGGTCGCTACGCGACTGCCTTTCATGATTCAGTTTTGAGTAAATTTCGTCCGCAAATAATGTCGTTTCTTGCTTGACGACTGTGCTGCGGCCGAGCAAGAGGCGTTAAGGCGAACGCCTCCTGCACCTCCGCGCCTTCACACACGAATTCAGGTCGCTACGCGACTGCCTTTCATGATTCAGTTTTGAGTAAATTTCGTCCGCAAATAATGTCGTTTCTTGCTCGATGACTGTGTGGCGGCCGAGCAAGAGGCGTTAAGGCGAACGCCTCCTGCACCTCCGCGCCTTCGCACACGAATTCAGGTCGCTACGCGACCACCTTTCATGATTCAGTTTTGAGTAAATTTCGTCCGCAAATAATGTCGTTTCTTGCTTGATGACTGTGTGGCGGCCGAGCAGGAGGCGTTAAGGCGAACGCCTCCTGCACCTCCGCGCCTTCGCACACGAATTCAGGTCGCTACGCGACTGCCTTCCTCCTTCGTTCGGGCTCACGCACCGGCATGGATTCGTTCCAGACGAAGCCATGCCTCGCCAAACATCCATGTTTGGCGTGCTACCCTCTCTCACTCGTCAGCTGAATTCCAGTGCTCCTGAAGATCAAAAGATTAGTTAGCATTCAGGGGCGTTGCCCCTGAATATGTATTTGGTTTTGGTTTTGGTTTTGGTTTTGGTTTTGGTTTTGGTTTTGGTTTTGGTTTTGGTTTTGGTTTTGGTTTTGGTTTTGGTTTTGAGTTTTTTGTCTTTTAGCCGAATTCAATCGGAGGGAGAGATTTACAGGCTTGCGCTGGCCCGAAGGGCAAAACACCGAAGGTGTTTTGTAACTGCCCCTAGGGAATCTAGGCCCGACGCGCTCTACAGCTAAGTACTGATGGTCTTCCGGCCGGGCACAGCGATCATATAACCACATAGCTATTACGGCCGGAATACCCTCAGAAGCCGATTTGCAAAACAATCAGCCAAAGTACTACTTATTACCCCATTCCCGATACTGCGCAACAATCCCCTCGGCATCAAGCCCTAACCCCGCCCGAACCTCGTCCTGTCCACCCTGAGCAATAAACTCATCAGGCAATCCAAGATTCAATACCGGAACAGTTTTACGATGCGCCATCAGTAGCTCATTCACTCCACTACCGGCACCGCCCATAATGGCGTTCTCCTCCAGAGTGATGAGTTCATCGTGGGACTCAGCAAGCTCCAGAATCAGTGATTCATCTAAAGGCTTAACAAAACGCATATCCACAACGGTAGCATTTAACTGCTCGGCAGCCTGTAGGGCATCTGGCAGCAAGGTACCAAAGTTAAGAATCGCTACTTTTTCACCGTTACGACGAACTTTAGCTTTCCCCATCGGTAACATGGCAAGCGGTTCCAGCTCAATGCCAATACCGTTACCTCGTGGATAACGTACCGCAACCGGGCCGTCCTGATAGTGATAGCCGGTATACAGCATTTGGCGACATTCATTTTCATCGCTTGGAGTCATCACCACCATTTCAGGGATACAGCGTAAATAGCTGAGGTCAAAAGCACCCTGATGGGTTGGGCCATCGGCTCCAACGATGCCACCACGATCGATGGCAAACATCACCGGGAGTTTCTGGATGGCCACATCGTGGATAACCTGATCGTATGCCCGCTGGAGGAAAGTAGAGTAAATCGCCACAACGGGATTATATCCACCGATTGCCAGCCCGGCAGCAAAGGTAACTGCATGCTGCTCAGCGATAGCAACGTCAAAATACTGATCCGGATATTCGCGGGAGAAACGCACCATGCCTGAACCTTCGCGCATCGCAGGAGTAACCGCCATCAGCTTTTTGTCATTAGCCGCGGTCTCGCATAGCCAGTCACCAAACACGCTGGAATAGCTTGGATGAGCGCTACCGCCTTTTTGCTGAGTGCCGGTTGCCGGATCGAACTTCGGTACACCATGCCAGCCAATAGGGTCTTTCTCTGCTGGCGCATAGCCTTTACCCTTTTTGGTCATAATATGCAGTAATTGAGGCCCTTTCAGGCTACGCATATTTTTCAGGGTTTGAACCAGCGCCTGTACGTCATGCCCGTCAACCGGGCCAATATAGTTAAAACCGAACTCTTCAAACAGCGTACCCGGTACCACCATACCTTTCAGGTGCTCTTCGGTGCGTTTAACCAGTTCTTTGATTGGCGGTAAGCCAGATAGCACCATCTTCCCGCTTTCGCGCAGGGTGGAATAAAGCTTACCGGAGAGAATTTGAGCTAAATGATTATTCAGTGCACCCACGTTTTCTGAAATCGACATTTCATTGTCGTTCAGGATAACCAGCATATCGGGTTTAACATCACCGGCGTGGTTCATGGCTTCAAATGCCATACCGGCGGTAATGGCACCATCGCCAATAACACAGGCAACGTGACGGCCTTTAGCTTCACGCTGGGCGGCAATGGCTAACCCCAGGCTGGCACTGATTGATGTGGAAGAGTGGCCTACTGACAGCACATCATATTCACTCTCTTCGCGCCATGGGAAAGGGTGCAGCCCATCTTTTTGACGAATAGTGGGCATTTGATCGCGGCGACCAGTAAGGATCTTATGGGGATAAGCCTGATGTCCCACATCCCAGACGATATGGTCGAATGGCGTATTATAGACGTAGTGTAACGCCACGGTCAGTTCCACGGTACCCAGGCCAGAAGCCAGATGACCGCTGGAGCGACTGACGCTGTTCAGCAGATATTCACGCAGCTCATCACAGAGCTTCGGTAGGTTATCTTTTGATATCAGGCGCAGGTCGTCGGGGCTATTAATTAACGCCAACAATGGATATCGATTTATATCAAGACTCATCCAAAACTCGTCTAAAATTATTTGCTTAAATGTGCAGTTTAGTTATCACGTTCGATAACAAAACCGGCCAGTGCTTCCAGCGAAGCCGTATTATAAGACTGTGATGCTAATTCCGATAGTGCATCCATTGCTTCCCGATACAGATCCAACGCTTTAGCCTGTGCGCCATCAATACCAAGCAGGGCAGGGTAGGTACTCTTTTCGTGTTGTAAATCCGAACCCTGACGCTTACCGGTCTTCTCTGTTGCTCCAACGACATCGAGAATATCATCCTGCACCTGAAAGGCTAAGCCAATGGCATTAGCATAACGATCCAGAACGGGCAGGATAGCTTTACCGCGTTCACCGGCAGCCAGTGCTGCAAGACGAATTGCAGAACGAATTAATGCACCGGTTTTATGGCGGTGAATGCGTTCCAGCTCTTCTAAGTTAGTTTTTTTCTTTTCTGCTTCCAGATCCAGTGCTTGCCCGGCACACATACCGGCGGCACCGCTGGCGTAGGCCAGTTCGCTAATCATGGCTAAACGGGATGTGGTTTGCACATCCGGCATTGGTGCGTCGCTCAGGATAGAAAATGCCAGAGTTTGTAGTGCATCACCCGCCAGAATCGCATGAGCTTCACCAAATTTAATATGACAGGTTGGCTGACCGCGACGTAAATCATCATCATCCATTGCCGGTAGATCGTCATGAATCAATGAATAGGCATGAATACACTCAATAGCTGCTGCCGGAGCATCCATATTTTCAGCACTTAAACCGAGCATTTCACCGGTGGCATAGACCAAAAATGGCCGCAGACGCTTTCCCCCTAATAGGGCACCATAACGCATGGCTTCCACGAGAGGGGCCTGATTGAACGGTAAGGCCGATAGGTAATGTTCCAGTGCCCGATCGACACGCTGGCGATGTTCTGATTGAAGCTGAGTAAACGATGACATCAGGCTTCATCCTGATTAAAAGGGGACAACGGGGCTTCAGGTTCAGTATTTAACAGTATCTGAACCCGTTGTTCAGCCTGTTGTAATTGTTGCTGACCCTGACGCGCCAGTTGAATACCGCGCTCAAACTCGTTTAATGCTTCTTCCAGTGGAAGGTCGCCACTTTCAAGACGATTCACAATGTGTTCCAGCTCACCTAATGCAGTTTCAAAACTGGCTGGCTGAGGTGTTTTTTTCGGCATTTTTGGCATATCTAATAGTGGCTTCGATTAAATGTTATCTTTAATAAATAACCGCATTAGCGGATGTTGAAAGCATCAACCAGCGTAAAATCATCAAGGATGATGGGCATTACGCAGATAATACACCGCTCATACCAACGATGCTGATTATTTTGTCGGCGATGGTTAAATAATACCTAAGTTATAGCGTGGAGTTTACCATTAAATGACCCATAAAAATGATAATTAACCATGAAATTGTGCAGTGGTACATATTATCAATATTTTACTCATAAGGAGTGAGGCCCGAATTGGCGGCGCTGCTAATAGAAATTCAACAAAAAGCGATAATCCCCTACACTTGGTCGGTGTTAATTCCTTCATCTGAGCACTACACTGGTTTTATCTCAATTAATAGCGATGCCAGCACCCATGATTTCAACGATGCCAAAATTCATTCATTCCTATTACGATGAACTTCCGGGTTTTTATACTGAGCTGGAACCAACACCGTTGACTCACGCGCGGTTGTTATATCACAGCCAGCCATTGGCAAAGGCGCTGGGGCTGGATGATTCGCTGTTTTCCGGAGATAACCAGAAAATCTGGTCAGGGGAGACGTTACTGGCAGGAATGAAACCGTTGGCTCAAGTATACAGCGGCCATCAGTTTGGCGTTTGGGCAGGGCAACTTGGTGATGGACGTGGGATTTTATTGGGCGAGCAACTGACCGACAGCGGAAAAAAGGTGGACTGGCATCTGAAAGGTGCAGGTCTGACGCCCTACTCGCGTATGGGAGATGGCAGGGCGGTATTGCGCTCGGTAGTCAGAGAGTTTTTAGCTTCTGAAGCACTTCATCATTTAGGTATTCCAACTACCCGCGCATTATCCATTGTGACCAGTGAACAACCGGTGTTTCGCGAACAACCCGAGCCGGGAGCTATGCTAATGCGAATTTCTGAAAGTCATATTCGCTTTGGTCATTTCGAACATTTTTATCGACGTAATCAGCAGGAGCAGGTGCAGCAATTGGCGGATTACGCTATCAGGCACCATTGGCCTCAATGGCAGGAACAGCCAGAGCGCTATTTTCTTTGGTTTAAAGATATTGCTGAGCGAACGGCTGAAATGATCGCACTCTGGCAATCAGTAGGTTTTGCTCATGGCGTAATGAATACCGACAATATGTCGATTTTGGGTATCACTATTGATTTTGGCCCCTATGGCTTTCTGGATGATTATTCTCCGGAATACATTTGTAATCATAGCGATTATCAGGGGCGCTATGCCTTCAGTAATCAACCCGCAGTGGCTTATTGGAATTTGCATCGATTAGCCAATGCGCTATCGGGTTTAATGACGATGGAGCAGCTACAGGCTGGTTTAGCCGCATATGAACCTGCTTTAATGACAGCCTATGGTCGACTGATGAGAGCCAAATTGGGCTTTTTCACTCAGGATCCACAGGATAATGATCTGTTGAATCAGCTGTTAGATATGATGGCAAAAGAGAAGCGCGATTATACCCATACCTTCCGTTTGTTAAGCGATGTTGAGCAAGGAAGTGCAAAAATAGCCTTACGTGATGAGTTTATTGATCGTCAGAATTTTGATAGTTGGTATCAGGCATGGCGTAAGCGTCTACAGCAGGAACAAGTGGATGATACTCAGCGCCAACAGGTCATGAAAAATGCTAATCCACAGCGAATATTACGTAATTATCTGGCCCAAAAAGCAATAGAAGCGGCTGAAAAAGAAGATATCAGTGTACTGGCTCATATTCATCAGGGATTAATGAATCCTTATGCTGACTCCCCGGAATTTAGCGATTTAGCCGCGTTACCGCCAGACTGGGGAAAACGACTGGAAATCTCCTGCTCCAGCTAATTTCAGATAGAAATCCATGAAATATTCCTCCGGCGCAGATTGTTTAGTGCGCCGATTGCCTTTCCGGGTGTATACTCCACGCCCAGAAATCTATCATCCTTTTCATTCGATTTAACGACGTAAGTACTCGCAACTATCATGAAGTTTATCATTAAGCTGTTCCCTGAAATTACTATCAAAAGCCAGTCTGTGCGTATGCGCTTTATCAAAATTCTGACCGGAAACGTGCGTAACGTTTTAAGGCAGCGTATTGAAGAGTGTGCGGTGGTTCGCCATTGGGACTTTCTGGAAGTCAGAACCAAAGATCCGGCTAATGGCCCGATTATTCGGGATGCACTGACGCGAATTCCCGGTATTCATCACATTCTTGAAGTGGATGAAACCCCTTATACCGATATGCACAATATCTTCGAACAGACACTGGCGAACTATCGTGAACAGTTAGAAGGTAAAACGTTTTGTGTGCGGGTGAAACGCCGTGGCAAACAGGATTTTAACTCTCAGGATGTGGAGCGTTATGTCGGCGGTGGTTTAAACCAGCATATTGAGTCGGCAAAAGTGAATTTGACCAATCCTGACGTGACCGTGCGTTTAGAGATCGAAGACGATCGCCTGATTATGGTTCAGGCTCGCTATGAAGGTCTGGGTGGTTTCCCGATCGGTACTCAGGAAGATGTGTTGTCACTGATTTCCGGTGGTTTCGATTCTGGTGTTTCCAGCTATATGCTGATGCGTCGTGGTTGCCGGGTTCATTACTGCTTCTTCAATTTGGGTGGTGCAACCCATGAAATTGGCGTTAAGCAGGTAGCCCATTATATCTGGAGTCGGTTCGGTAGCTCCCATAAGGTTCGCTTTATTTCCGTCGATTTTGCTCCAGTGGTGAGCGAAATTCTGGAAAAAGTGGATGACGGTCAAATGGGTGTAGTGCTTAAACGTATGATGGTCAGAGCTTCTTCCGCGATTGCTGAGCGTTATGGCGTTCAGGCTATTGTCACCGGTGAAGCCTTGGGTCAGGTTTCCAGCCAAACCTTAACCAACCTGCGTTTAATTGATAATGCCTCTGATACGTTGATTCTGCGTCCGCTGATTTCCCATGATAAAGAGCACATTATCAATATGGCTCGCCAGATTGGTACTGAAGATTTTGCCAAAACCATGCCTGAGTTTTGCGGTGTGATCTCAAAAAGCCCAACAGTGAAGGCCGTGAAGGCTAAGATTGAAGCTGAAGAGGCAAACTTTGATTTCGGTATTCTGGATAAAGTTGTTGAGCAGGCGGTGAATATTGATATTCGCCAGATAGCGGAACAGACTCAGCAGCAAATCACTGAAGTAGAAACGGTTGCCGCGTTTGGCAGTAATGATGTGATTATTGATATTCGTTCATCAGATGAGCATGAAACCAGCCCGCTGAAGTTGAATGAAGTTAGTATCAAACATATTCCATTCTACAAGTTGAGTACGGCATTTAGCGAACTGGATAAGTCGAAAACCTATCTGTTGTATTGCGATCGTGGTGTGATGAGCCGTTTGCAGGCGCTATATTTGCAGGAGCAGGGGTATAGTAATGTGAAGGTTTATCGCAAGAGTGCTTAAGCTCGCATGCCGGTCGGACACTTTTCTTTAAATTGCATGATGTTTTTACGACCGGAACAATCTGTAAAGCTAACCTAATCTTGTTCTAAATAGTTTGAAAGGCCTTAAATCGGGTCTTTCAAACTGCTGACAAACCTCACAAATCAGCTCCCGCGAGTATTCCGACCGTAAAAACACTGTGCTTATATTTGCACCGATAACGGTCGGTAAACCGTCTGTACTCAGTTATGGAGCGCGTTGGGCCTGGCCGGGTTAGGGGCGCTTCGTTGGCTTACGCCAAGTCGACCCCAACACCCGTCCCTCCCAACGATTGGTTGTTAAAGATACAACACTGAACTATCAGTAGTTTTCATATAGTAAAAATAATATCAGAACTGATACACCAAACCGGTCGCTACAATATTATCGGTGGAGATACCGTTATCCTTGTAGAAACTGTTGTCGTCTAACAGGTTGATTTTGTAGTCCACATAGGCTGAGAAGTTTTTGTTGAAGTATTGGGTTACGCCAACGTCAGCATATTTCACCAGATCCTGATTGTCGTTGTACTGACCATTATCGGTGTTCAGGTCTTTCCCCTTGGATTGCAGATAGGCAAGTGAAGGGGCTAAGCCAAACTCAAACTGGTACTGCGCGACCACTTCGTAGTTTTGCGTTTTATTAGCAATGCCATCGCCGCCATATGGCGTCATGTTATTGGTTTCTGAGTACATGGCCGCCAGATAGACATTATTGGCGTTATAACGCAGACCTGCGGTCCAGGCTTGAGCATTATCGCCACCGGCAATATTTCCTCCCGCCGCTTTTTGCTCACCAGTACGATTAGATAAACTGTAGGCCGCACCTAAGCTGATACCTTCACCAATATCATAGGTGGAAGAGATACCCCAACCGTCGCCATTTTGATGTTGAACATCGTGGGGGTTACGGCTCAGGTTTTCACATACGGAAGTACCACCGGATTCTTCACAATTCTGTCCGTCATTTTTACCCTGATATTGAACGGCAAAATTCAAACCTTCAACCAGACCAAACAGGTCGGTATTACGGTAAGTTGCGACGCCATTAGCGCGGCTAACCATATAGTTATCTGCTCCGGTGTAACTGTCACCACCAAATTCTGGCAGCACGTCGGTCCAGCCCTCTACATCGTATAAAATACCGTATACGGCCATAATCCAGAGAGCCCGCGATACGATGTTTTATTCCGGCATAAGCCAGTCGGGTGAAGCTTTGATTGCTGCTATCTTCTGTGTTACTGGCAAGAACGTTGTATTCCCACAGTCCAAAGCCAACCACATCTTCGTTGACCTGAGTTTCACCTTTAATACCAAAACGGGTGTAGGTTGCATCGCCATCCTGACTGTTGTCCGATGAGAAGTAATGTAAACCATCTATTTTTCCATACAGGTTTAGTTTATTTCCATCCTTGTTATAGATTTCGGCCCCATGTGCTGCACCGGCAGCAACGATGGTTGAGATGAGCACTGCTATTACTTTTTTCATATATTATGGCCTGTGGTGATAATGATAAAAACAAGGCGTGAGATTAAATCCCGTTACTTGCAGTTTGAGCTTAGTAATTAAATAAATTTCTGGTTATTAATAAAATGTAAATAAAGGATAAAGAATAAATATAAATGTTTCTGTACGTCTTTAATAAGACATCAGGCATGAGGTTATGCGGAAGCATTATTATGATTAATCTAAATAAGTTTATTTAAATATCAGAAATGCAACACAGATATTTGCTTCGCAAAAGATATCTTGAATAAATTTAATTTTCAGTTAATTGACATTAAGGAAACTTATAAACCACATGAATTATATGTTATTTATCAACCAGGCTGCACATTATCAGTGCAGTCTGAGGATGGGTAATATTACTGGTATAACATTTAATCAGGTTGAAAATTGAACTGATTTTGTTGTTTGAAAAATAATAATAACCTTTTTAATCATTCATGTTTATTTTCAGACAACAAATTATTCTTTAATTGAACTATTTATTTTTTTGAGCTGCTTTATTATTTCTTATTTGTTTTGATTTATTATAGTGCAAAAATGCACAAGTAAAGTGCAGAAAATATATTTTTTATGCTGATTAACGAGATTTAATCATCAGAAATTATCGCTGACTAAAGACACCTCAATGTTTAATTAAAAAAGAGTAGGGCGCGGAGCAGAAGCGCTCCGCAAAACGCCTTAAAGATAGGCGTATATTCCCGGTGCGACGATAAGTTGCTCGGCAACTTCTGCGGCTTTATCGCGGTTGACCAATAGCTCAATTAATTTCAGACCAAAATCGATTGAAGTTCCCGGGCCCTGACTGGTGACCAGATTGACACGCTCATCATAGTTGACCCGGCGATCTACCCATTTATTCTCCGGGATCATATGCTTAAAGCCCGGATTAACCGCCATATTTCCTACAGGGAACAGCTTGTGGTGTTCCAGTACCAGAGCAGGAGCCGCACAAATTGCGGCGACAATGTTACCGCTAAGGTGAGTCTGGCGAACTCTTTCTACTAACAGTGGGCTATCCCGAAAGCATTCGGCACCCTTTACACCACCAGGAAGGACGACCACATCAAAATGTTCATCAGCGATATCAACCAATGCATGGTCGGCAACTAATTTTACGCCCCGGGAACAGACAATATTCAGACAACCATCCCCTTCGACGCTGGCAGTGATAACCTCGATTCCACCGCGAACCAGCAGGTCAATGGTGGTAACCGCTTCGGTTTCCTCAGTGCCGTGAGCCAGGCAAACCAGTGCTCTAGGTGCCATTTAGTACTCCTTAATCAATAAGATTGTCTGCCTGATAGGTTGTGCAGGCGTGAATATAACCGTTATCATGCATAACATTATTTGTTATTAAAAGAGCCATCATAAAAAAGGAAGAAGTTATGCCATCTTTCGATATTGTATCTGAAATTGATATGCCTGAAGTCCGTAATGCGGTGGAGAATGCCAGCCGTGAGCTGACTAACCGTTGGGATTTCCGTAACATTCCCGCCAGTTTTGAGCTGAATGAGAAGAATGAAAGCGTCAAGGTTGCCAGTGAATCTGAGTTTCAGGTTCAGCAGCTGCTGGATATTCTACGCGATAAGTTTGCTAAACGCGGTATTGATGCCGGGGCGTTAGAAATCCCTGATGAGATGGTACACAGCGGCAAGACATACAGTGTAGAAGTTAAGCTGAAGCAGGGTATTGAAACCGATGTGGCTAAGAAAATTATTAAGCTGATCAAAGATAATAAACTTAAAGTGCAGGCTCAAATTCAGGGCGATCAGGTACGCGTTACTGGCAAATCTCGCGATGACTTACAGGGCGCAATGGCGCTGGTGAGAGGTGCTGAGTTAGGGCAGCCATTCCAGTTTAATAACTTTCGCGACTAAGGGAATGAACCCAATGCCAGACAGTGCCGTAAAGCTGTCTGGCTTAATTGAAATGGAGTTTGTATGAGTAAGGCTGGTGTGCTGAAAAACTATTCCCGGCTATTACCGCTGTTTATCGGCGCTGGAATCCTGCTGAGTGGATGTAATAACAGATACGAACAGCAGCAGCTTGAGTTTGCCGAGTATTGTGCACAGGTTGAAACATTGGGCGGTATAGATTTTTCCTTCTCCGGTTTTACTTATGATGAATTAAAAGAAGTAGCGGTAAAGCATGAACGGGATGGAGAAATTATCGACCAGTTCACTTTACACGTTGATACCTACAGCTTTAAATCTGGTGAAAATAACTTTTCCCTGTACGACTATAGCCGGAAACTGCACGTTCGGGATAAGTACACCATCAGCGTTTCAGACCAGCAAATTTTTGTGTTAAACGGCATGAAAACTAAGGTGATACAGCAACCTGACGCTGTGGCGAAAGGGGATGGATGTAACCTGAGCGGCTATTCGCTAAATGGCGTTTCGGTAGAGAGTTATGCTTCTCCGGTGTTTACCAAGCTTGAGGTTGTTGACAATAAGAACGTCAAAAAAAATAAAAAGAGTAAGAAGAGAAGAGTCAAAAGGTAATCGGTATTGAACTGCAATTTTTATATGGCCCGGAATATTGATTCCGAGCCATAGTCTTACCAAAGCAATTTAGTTTAGCGCCCAAACAGTCTGGAGAGATTAATCCCTTTCAGGAAGATGAAGGCCAGTAATAACCCGCCCCACAGCGCCATTGTAATGTAACTGCTTACCCCCAGAATATTCAGCCCGCTTTCCAGCATCTGTAATAAGATCAGCGCCATTACCATGCCAAATACTTTGCCAAATCCACCGTCCGGATTTATTCCACCTAGTACGGCTGCCAGAATCGACACCAGTAGATAGGATTCCCCATAGGATGCTTTGGCGGAGTTGAGTTTAGACATCATCAACAGCGCAGCAACCACACAGAGTATGGACGATAGAATGTATACCCAGACGATAGTTTTACGGGTGTTAATACCGGAGTAATGGGTTGCCTGTTCATTAGAGCCGATCAGATAGATGGTGCGACCAAACGCTGATTTCTCCAGAATCACCCATATCACAGCAACCACGGCTAAAAAGACTAACAGTGGTACCGGAATGCCCAACAGATTAGTGCTGTTAATCGCCAGAATATAGTCAGGGAAATTAGAAATAGCCGAGCCGCGGGATATTAAAATATTAATCCCGTTCAGCAATGTCATAATGCCGAGCGTTGCCAGAATAGGGGATACTCTGACTACCGCAATCAGAAAACCATTCACACTGCCGATAACTATAGCCATTGCTAAACCCGCAAGCAGTACCAATGCCATACTGCCAACGCTCGGTGGATAATGGGTGGCTACCCAAGCCATCACCAACCCACAGGCGTTCATGGTGGCAATAATCGACAGGTTAATTCCCCCTGTGAGCATGGTAATGGCCATTGCCAGTGCCAATACCCCAAGTACCGGCATTTGTGAGGCAATAGACTGAAAGTTAGCGGATGACCAGAAAATATCAGGGATCAGAAAACTGAAGGTAATAACCACCAGCCCAATCAGCAGACTCAGGTAAATCTCTACATTATCTTTTACTTTTCTTGCGCTCATGGTTATACCCCCTGACCTTTACGCTGGCTCCAGGCCGTCATACTGACGCTGATAACGATCACCAAACCGGTAACCACAGTATGCCAGTAGGAGGAAATCCCCAGTAAGTTCAGGCCATTTTGCAGTACAGCCAGCAAAATAACCCCTAACAAAGTTCCTAACAGCGTACCTCGTCCACCCACAATGCTGGTACCACCTAATACAACAGCCGCCAGTACCGTTAGCTCATAGCCCAACAGTGAATCCGGAGCCACGGTTAAAACCGTTGCAGATTGAACCACACCCGCTACGCCGGACATTAATCCCATATAGCCATACACAAACAGTTGAAGCTTAAAGATGCCAAAACCCATGCGAGAAGCAGCTTCTTTGTTGCCACCCATGGCGTAGATCATTCGGCCGATGCTGGTCTTATTCATGATGATGCCGGTCAGGGCAATCACCACAATCAGGGTGATAATTTGCAGGCTTAAACCATAATCATAACCATCTGCTGCGGTGAATTTGAACAGCATAACCCCTTGTTCAAACCACTCAGGGTAACTGTATAGCCATACTCCTTTGGTGAGGTAGAGTAGCAATCCGTAGAAGATATTCAGGGTTGAGATAGTGATGATAATAGAAGGAACTTTAAGCCGGTTAACCAACACCGCGTTAACCATACCCAGTAGCAAACCAATACCGCCGGACAGGGCGAAAGCAATGGCAAAGTTACCGGTAGTCCCCTGAATCAAAGTAACCATCACATATTGGGAAATAATGGTCATTGCCGGGAAAGAGATATCAATACCACCGGAGATCAGAACAATAAACAGACCGCAGGCCAGTATGGTCAGCATAGCGTAGTTATTGACCAGATCGTAAATATTGCCAAAGGTCATAAAGTCCGGGCTGGCAAAAGAGAGATAACCACCAATCACCAGAATGGTTAAGCTCAAAAACAGTTCATGTGGCTTGATGCCTAATTTATTAACCATTGACCACCTCTGCCAGGGCCGCTTCCGTTGTTTCACCCGGTAAATATTCTGCAGTGATTTCACCTTTACGCATCACTAAAATCCGATGGCTGTTAAAGAAGGCTTCATCGATTTCATCGGTGATCATCAGTACTGCAATACCTTTTTGTGATAGCGCAGAGATAATCTGATAAATACCGGCCTTATTGGCGATATCTACCCCAACCGTAGGGGAGTCAAGGATCAGAACTTTAGGGTTGATTGCCAGCCATTTGGCAATGGCAACCCGCTGGGCATTGCCACCGGAAAGGGTATTAACCGGTAGGTTTACGCTGCCGATTTTTATTGTTAACTGTTCAACTAAATCCACTACGACGCTGTCGGCCTTTGGTCTATTTAGCAACTGAAGCGGGGTTTTCAGACGATTCAGTACCGTGGAGATAATGTTGTCATTGATGGATTGTTCCATCACGAGCCCTGTACTCATCCGGTCTTCGGAGACGTAACCAATACCGGCTTTAATGGCTTCCCGATTGCTGGCGAAGTTAATCGATTTTCCTTCCAGCAGGATTTCACCCGAATCAGGTTTAGTGAGGCCAAACAGGCTAAGACAAAGCTCAGTTCGGCCCGCACCAAGCAGGCCGGTAATGGCGACAATTTCGCCTTTATGCAGGCTGAAGGATATCTGGTTATATTCCTGGCCGCGGCAGAGATTTTTTACTTCCAGCGCGACAGCATCTTTTTCCTGAATGGGTGGCAGAACCGCGTAGGAGAACTCTTTACCAGTCATCAGGAAGGCCAGTTTTTTATTATCGATTTCTGTAGCCGGGTAAGTGCCTACCAGCTTGCCATCTTTTAATACGGTAATGCGATCGGAGATTTCCATCACTTCGTCCAGCCGGTGGCTAACGAAGACTACGCAAATATTTCTTTTTTTCAGGTCATGAACCACCCGCAGTAAGCCTTTTACTTCCTGCATAGTCAGAGAGGCGGTAGGTTCATCCATAATAATCAGTTTGGCTTCTTGCGACAGCGCACGGCAAATAGCGACAATTTGGCGCTGGGCAATAGGCAGGGATTCGACGGTAACATCAAGATCCAGCTGGGCGTCAATGCTTTTAATAGTAAGTTCGGCGATTCGGCGAATTTCACGCTTATTAACCAATAAGTTATGGTGATATTGATTAATGCCGATGTTTTCAGCAACGGTTAAATTGGGAAACAGCGATAGATCCTGATAGATAACCTGAATACCGGCTTTCACTGAATCAATCGGGGAAAGGTGAGAGTATGATTTACCATTGATGGTAATTTCAGCCCCCGCGTCCGGCTGGTAAACGCCAGAAATAATTTTAATCAGCGTTGATTTTCCACAACCATTTTGCCCGGCCAGACAGTGAACTTCTCCCGGTAACAGCGTCAGGGCAATGTTATCCAGCGCCTTAACACCATAGAAGGTTTTGCTGATATTACCCAGTGAAATAAAGGGTTCCATTTTTACCTCTTGTTAACTTGTCACCCATTTGTAGCAAACTGCTGTGTTTTTGCTTCCCCTGCCGTGGGTTACCGGCAGGGGAGGTAGAGCGATTAATACAGGCTATCGATGTTTTCTTTGGTGACGCGCAGAACTCTATGGAATTTGATAATGCGTTTATCCATATCTACATCAGCTTTACCCAGATTTGGAATATCCAGATCTTTGGTAATCTCTTCGCCTTTAAGGATCTTGTTCGCAACGGCGGTCAGCGCATAACCTGCGGAAGCCGGGTCATAGGTTACGCCCATGGCGATATCACCGCTTTTAATCAGTGATGCTGCCTGAGATGGGATCATCATGCCGTAAACGAAAACTTTACCGCGAGCACGTTTTTCTTTAACGGCACGGCCAGCACCAATAGGGCCTTGTGAACCAAAGGCGACAACCCCTTTCATAGCCGGATAAGCTTTCATCAGATCCAGCGTAGTGCGGCGAGCATCATCAATGTTTTCTGCCACAGGCATACGGCTGGTAACTTCAAACATTTCCGGATAGTGCTCTTTTTGGTATTTAACAAACAGATCGGCCCACAGGTTGTGCTGAGGAACGGTCAGACTACCAACATAGATGACGTAACCGCCTTTGCCGCCCATGGCTTTTGCCATTTCTTCTACGTTATCGGCAGCAAATTTTTCATTGTCGATGATTTCAACGTCCCAGTTAGCGCTTGGCTGCCCTGGTGATTCGTTGGTTAATACTACGATGCCTTCACTACGGGCTTTTTTGAAGACGGGTTCCAACACATCGGCGTCATTTGGCACGATAGTGATAGCGGAGACTTTCTTGGCGATTAAATCTTCAATAATTTTAACTTGTTGAGGGGCGTCAGTACTGGATGGGCCAACCTGATAGGCTTTAATTCCCAAATCTTTTCCGGCATTGGTTACCCCTTCACCCATCCGGTTAAACCATGGCATGCCCCCAATTTTGGAAATATTAACGACTTCAACTTCTTTTGCCATTGCGGCGGTAGAACAAACCATTAACCCCAATAAACTGGCGGATAATAGTTTAGCCAAATTCATTTTACTCATTTCATACCTCGGGCTGGTGGTAAAAATAATTCACGTTAATGATTTTGTTTATGCGGAGATAAACAAAATACCCATTTCTTTTTTGCGCACAGTTACATCATATTCAGCGATAAAGGAGTGAATTTGCCGTAATTAAGATGCCTTTTTATGTAAAAGTTGGCTATAAAATAATTATGGATTGTATCGAAGATTTTAAAATGTTGTCTATAAACCCCGTCAATACTCCTTTCCGCCACAGGACTGTAGAGTTTTAATGCCTAAATCGTTATGTATTTATTGGCTATTTATATGGATATAAATGCCACCATTCTATTTTGAGACTTGGATCACAATTGAGGTTGGTTATTTTATCTGCTATCTGAAATTTTATATCGTTTATTCAAGTTATAAATGATTAAGATTATTTAATCGTTTACTTATTGATAGATGTTTTGGCAGCTAATTATTATTTATACAGTTAGAAAAAATGATCTGAATATCAAAATTAAAAGAGTAGTTTAATATAAAAGCTGAAACGAGAAACTAATATATATAATAATGAATCAAGAGAAAAGATATTCGGAGTACACAATTTAACCGGAGTCATCGAAACATCTGACTCCGGCTAAACTGTATCTAAAGCGTTACTTCTGTCAGAGATTGATTCTCAGCGTCAGGGTAGGTGGTCAGTTCCATATTTCTACGGCGAAAATCACTGGGGCTAACGCCGACACGTTTGCGAAACACGCGGGAGAAATAGAGCTGATCGTCATAGCCCACAATACGTCCCACGCTGGCGATAGATTCCTGCGTTGTTTGTAGCAGTAGTTTAGCGCGAATGACTCGTTGGTCTTCGCGCCAGCGCAGCATATTAATACCTACCTGCTCCCGGAACAGATGTGCAAGACGCGAAGGGGAAAGGCAAACATGATTAGCAATATCTTCAATACGTACATCATCCGATAAGTTGCTGGTCATATACTGGCAGGCTTCAATAATTCGCGGATCCATAATTTTCTGCGGTGATTGAGGGTCTTCTTCAATACAGCGCAGCAGCAATCTTTCCAGCAGATTCATTGATAGCTCTTCAGACAGGCGTCTGCCGGACTGATGGGTTTGTTCGATAGAGGTAAACAGTTGCTCAAACTCTTCCTGTAGGGCTTCTGTTGGTAACGTCAGACGGCCAACGCGATTAGTCTGGCTATACCACTCCAGCCAGTCGGCCCAGTAAGCGCGTGGACGAAAGTAGATCCAACGGTGATACCAGCAATCACTGTTAGGCGAACGGCCATAGTAGTGAGCCTCTTTTGGTTGAAATAACAGCATATCGCCGGGATTGCAGTAAAATGCATTTTCACCGTCAAAAATCTGTCCCTGACCTTTAATCGTAAGATTCAGGATATAGCCCTTCATGCCGTTAGGGCGGTCAATAAAGAAGTCGAGAGG
Organism: Limnobaculum allomyrinae; assembly: GCF_016649425.1. Taxonomy (GTDB): domain Bacteria; phylum Pseudomonadota; class Gammaproteobacteria; order Enterobacterales; family Enterobacteriaceae; genus Limnobaculum; species Limnobaculum allomyrinae. Next base: position 127,379 of record NZ_JADRCR010000010.1, on the reverse strand, counting down.
GCCATCAATGACGATGGGGGTCAGCCCGGCCACCAGATAGGCGTTAAAGGAGTATCCGGGTAACAGTGGGTTAGGTTGTGAATCAGAGACAATGCGCTGGTACAATCTTTCCTCCTAAGGCTGACATTAGATGGTGTAACATACCATACCGGGCTTAACCCGATATGGTGATGGAGTAATTATACTTTCTGTTTTGCCAGTTGCTTATAACGGTCAAAGATAACCGCTGCCAGCAGGATCAGGCCGCGTACTACATATTGATAGAATGGCGAAATATTTAACAGGTTCATCGCGTTTTCTACCGTGCCCAGAATCAGAACACCAGCAATAACATAAGATATTTTACCAATACCGCCCTTCAGTGAAACCCCACCCAACACACAAGCAGAGATAACGATTAACTCATAACCCATAGAGGTCATTGGCTGTCCGCTGGTCATCCGCGAGGCTAAGATGATACCTGCCGCCGCAGAAATTAAACCTGTCAGAGCGAAAATGATGATCTTAGTACGAATTACCGGTACACCAGCCAGACGCGCAGCTTCTTCATTACCACCAACGGCCAGAGTATTACGACCAAAGGTGGTTTTATTTAACAGAAAGCCAAACAGAATAAAGCAGAACAGGGTGATCCAGATTGGAACCGGAATGCTAAACCAACTGGTGTTACCTAACTCAAAGAAACGCTCATCTTCGATACCTACCGCTTTACCATCAGAGATGATATAGGCTAAACCACGGGCAATTTGCATCGTGGCAAGGGTAGTAATCAGGGCGTTAATTTTCAAACGCGCGATGACGAAGCCGTTGAGTAAGCCAAATGCCAGACCCAGTAATAAACCAGCACCGATGCCGATAGCCAGACTTTCTGTATGGTTGATGACGACTGCCGTCGTTACACCGGCACAGGCAATGACAGAAGCAACTGACAGGTCAAAGTCACCGGATGCCAGACAAAACAGCATGCCACAGGCCACCATACCGGACATGGAGATAGCCAGACCCAGACCACGCATATTAATCCAGGAGGCAAAGTTAGGTACAAAGACCATACAGGCAATAAACAGTACGGCGAACACTACCAGCATACCGTAGCTATCCCAGATACGGCTCAGGCTATTGCCTTTATCGCTAGCCGATGTTTTTGCCGGGGATGGGGTTGTAGTTGTTATCGACATGAAGATTTTCCTTCTCTTAGGCAACCGCATCAGCGGTGGTATTTAACATGGCTAAACTCAGGGCTTTTCCTTCGGTAGCATCGTCATGGGTTAATTCCCCTGACAGCGCACCTTCGCGCATCACCAGAATGCGATCGGCAAGGCCGAGAACTTCCGGTAAGTCACTGGAGGCAAAGACAACGGCAATACCCTGTTTTGCGAGTTCATAAATAACGTTATAGATTTCGTGTTTAGCACCAACGTCAATACCGCGCGTTGGTTCATCTAACAAAATCACTTTCATCTCTTCTGATAACCAGCGGCCAAGAATGGCTTTTTGCTGATTACCACCAGAAAGATTCATAATCAGCTGTTCTGCCGATGGGGTTTTGATGTTGAGCTCACGAATACGCCTGTCGGCGTTGCTGTTTTCCCAACTGTTATTGATCAGGCAGCCTGCACTAAGGGTTTTGCGACGTGCGCTGATATTGATATTGTCTTTTACTGAGTGAACCGGAATGATGCCCTCGGCTTTACGGTCTTCCGGACATAACATGATGCCCTGACTGATACCTTCGATAGGGGAGCTGATACTCAGCGTTTTGCCATCCAGCTCGACGCTACCACCGGTGATACGGGTCGCGCCAAAGAGTGATTTTAATAATTCACTGCGGCCAGCACCGACCAGACCGAATAAACCGACGATTTCGCCCTGACGTACCTGAAAACTAATGGGGTGCTTAACGCCCGGTGCTTTAACGCTTTTCAGTTCAAAGCGCACATCCCCTAAAGGACGAGGGCTGTAGCCATAGATGTCACCAATATCACGACCAACCATGGTTTGAACCAGTTCGTCATGGGTCAGGTTAGGAATATCGGTGAAGGTTTTCATATAGCAGCCATCTTTAAATACGGTAATGGCATCGCTAAGGGCAAAGATCTCTTCCATACGGTGGGACACATACAGAATGACGCGACCTTCTGCACGGAGTTCACGAATAACGCGGAATAGTTGTTCGATCTCTCTGGCAGACAGTGAGCTGGTTGGCTCATCAAAGGCAATGATCTTGGCGTTACGTGCCAGTGCCTTGGCTATTTCTACCATTTGCCATTGGCCGATGGAGAGATACTTAAGTGGCGTATTGGGGTCAATATCCAGCCCCAGATGCTCAAGTTGAATACTTGCCTCATAGTTGAGGATTTTTTTATTAACCACGCCGCCTTTGGTTGGCAATTGCCCTAAATAGATGTTTTCAGCGACGGTCATTTCAGGAATCAAATGCAGTTCCTGATAAATAATGGCAATACCGGAATTCAGGGCATCCATGGTGTTATTAAATTTTACCGGTTGCCCCTTAACCTTAATTTCACCCGTGGTAGGGATATAGTTGCCGCTGAGTATTTTAAGCAGCGTTGATTTTCCTGCTCCATTCTCTCCCATCAGCGCATGAACCTGACCTGGATGACAGTCAAAGCTAATGTTTTGCAGCGCTTTTACGCCTGGAAACGTTTTACTGATTTGACAAAACTCGAGATAAGGTGATTGCAGCGTAGGCATAATAAGTTCCTTAATGCTCGTACCACTTATCCGCAGGGGGCTTTTAATTGTAAACGGCCCAAAAGAAGCGACTGACGGAATAAGTATATTTTTCGATAATACGGTGTCGTATAAAGTGGGCAGATGGTTAACCATCTGCCCCATGGACAATTACAGCCCTTTCTTTTGCAGCTCAACTTTGAAGTTTTCGCGAGTAAGCAGTACTACGTCGGTAACTTCAGTGAATTTCGCTGGCTCAACACCTTTGGTTTCCCAGTTGTAGAGCATTTCAATACTCTTATAGCCGTGTACGTCCGGGCTTGGTAACAGTGAACCGTAGAAGCCGGTAGCGTTAGCTTTTGACAGCTCGTTTACCGCATCCACACCGTTGATACCAATACCGATAACGTTTTCAGGTTTGAAATTCTGACCTTCTGTTGCACGTACGCCACCCAGAATGGTGTTGTCGTTAAAGCCAACGATCAGCCAGTTTTTCACTTCCGGATGTTGTACTAACATGGAGTTAGCTGCATCAAAGGAACCTGGGATGTCGTTTGATTTGCTGGGTACCTGATAAATTTGTTTCTCAGGGAAGCCAGCGGCCTTCAACGCATCCATAGAACCAGAGGTGCGACGGCGAGCGGTATCCAGTTCGTTAGAGGTAATCGCCATTACGCCTGTTTCAGCAATGTTCCACTTACGTTTGGTCATCTCTTTCCATAACTCTTCGCCCTGACGCTCACCAATTTTTGTGGCGGCCATCATGACCAGAGGAACCGTGTCCATCGGTTTACCCTTAGCGTTAACGAACTGGTCATCAACGGTAATAACTTTCAGGTTGTAGCTTTTGGCTTTAGCAATAATTGCCGGCCCTAATTTTGGGTCTGGGGTACAAATAACAAATCCTTTCGCTCCGTTAGCCGCCAGGCTATCGATAGCATTCAGGGTTTTTTCACCGTCCGGAACGGCGATTTTGATTACGTCAAAACCGAGATCTTTACCTGCTTTATCCGCAAATGCCCACTCAGTTTGGAACCAAGGTTCTTCAGGTTGTTTAACCAGAAAGCCGAGCTTCATCGTTTCAGCGATAGCTGAATGTGACATAATCGCCGACAATCCTACAACAGCAAGGGCCTTAGTAAATTTATGCATATGTTCTATCTCTCCTGTACTTGGTCTATATAGCCTAATTGGCTGTATTTATGATATTGACTCAGCGAGATTTACTATTGTTATAACAACGGATTTCTATTTAACACGCCTGTTTTAAACGTGTTTGTATGTAATCCATAACAAAGTGGCGTAAGTTTTAACGTTTATTCGATATGATTTTTTAGAGCGCCATCACAATTGGGAATTACAGCAAGATTGTTCATATATTCAGTGGAAAAGTGATGCATTTTGATTTTGAGGTAGATCACACTCCACCTTAAGAAAGCAAGATTGTGCATATTTCTAGCTAATGCATCCTCGCCGATTTGATGGGATTTTTTTATGGTATCCCCAAACAAAAATCACCATTAATTCGTATATGAGGTTTTTATGTCAAAAGGCGCTATTGCTCTTGGGCTTGACTTCGGTAGTGACTCTGTTCGCGCTTTGGCTGTTGACTGCATAGAAGGCTCCGAGATTGCAACTGAAGTCGTCTATTATCCTCGCTGGAAGCAGGGACTATTTTGTAAACCCTCTGATAATCAGTTTCGCCACCATCCTCAGGACTATATCGAGTCCATGGAGCAGGCAATTAAAGCCGTGGTTGCCATGCTAACGCCGGAGCAGCGTAAAAGTATTGTGGGTATTGGTGTCGATACCACCGGTTCAACGCCGGCGCCTATCGATAATGAAGGGCGAGTGCTTGCCCTGCGTCCTGAGTTTGCTGATAACCCGAATGCGATGTTTGTGTTATGGAAAGACCACACCTCGATTGAAGAAGCGGAAGAGATTAACCGCTTATGCCATAGCGGAAAGTTCGATGATTACACCCGCTATATTGGTGGCGTTTATTCATCGGAATGGTTTTGGGCCAAAATTCTGCACGTTTCCCGCGCGGATGCTGCGGTACGTAATGCAGCAACGTCATGGGTTGAACTGTGTGACTGGGTTCCTGCATTATTAAGCGGCACGCAGGCGCCAACTAATCTGAAACGTAGCCGCTGTGCTGCGGGTCATAAAGCATTGTGGCATATGGACTGGAATGGTTTGCCGCCGCGTGATTTTTTACAGGCATTAGATCCTATTTTGGTTAATGACCTGACTTATCCAATGTTTACTGAAACTCACACCGCTGAGAAACCAGTAGGGCAGATCACTAAAGAGTGGGCTACACGTTTAGGCTTGCCAGAAAATGTCATGATCTCCGGGGGTGAGTTTGACTGTCATATGGGCGCCGTGGGTGCGGGTGCTCAACCCTATACGCTGGTGAAAGTGATTGGTACCTCTACCTGCGACATTCTGTTGGCGGATTATCAGTTGGTGGGTGACCGTGCCGTTGCAGGTATTTGTGGTCAGGTCGATGGTAGCGTGATTCCGGGTCTTATTGGTATGGAAGCCGGGCAGTCCGCATTTGGTGATATGTATGCCTGGTTTAGCCGTTTGCTGTCATGGCCACTTAATCATGCGGCAACTCAAAACCCTGAATTAGCCCCTGCGCTGAAGCAAATCGAATCTAATTTATTACCAGCCTTAACGGAAGCCTGGGCTCAACAGACCTCACTGGAAAAACTGCCTGTAGTGCTCGACTGGTTTAATGGTCGCAGAACGCCGTTTGCTAACCAGCGTCTGAAAGGTGTTATTACAGATCTAAACTTAGGTACCGACGCACCAACTCTGTTTGGCGGGTTTATTGCTTCTACAGCCTTTGGTGCCCGCGCCATCATGGAGTGTTTTGTCGAGCAGGATATTCCCGTGGAGAACGTACTGGCATTAGGTGGTATTGCCCGTAAATCTCCGGTGATCATGCAGGTTTGTACTGATGTAATGAATCGCCCATTGCAAATTGTTGAATCCGATCAGTGTTGCGCTCTCGGTGCCGCCATTTTTGCAGCGGTAGCTGCCGGTGTTCACGCGTCGATACAGGATGCTCAACAGCATATGGCGAGCCCAATTGAACGCACGTTGACACCGGATCCACAGCGTGCAGCGCAGTATGAAAAACTTTATCAGCGTTATCAGCAGTGGGGCAAAGTTGCAGAGCCTTGTTATGCGGCCAAAGCAGAATAATGCTGTACTGAATTTTGATTTAGCCTGCTGAAAAAGCAGGCTCTTTATAGGAGTTTATATGAACGTCTTTAATCAGTTAGAAGTTTGGTTTGTTATCGGTAGTCAACATCTGTATGGGCCAAAAACGCTGCAACAAGTGAGTCAACAGGCTCAGGAAGTGGTTGATGGTTTAAATAAACAAGCTAGATTACCGATCAAGTTAGTGATCAAACCGCTGGCGACCACGCCGGATGAGATTGTAAACCTGTGCCGGGAAGCGAACTACGCCCAAAGTTGTGTAGGTATCGTCACCTGGTTGCACACATTCTCTCCGGCCAGAATGTGGATTGCCGGTTTAAGCCTGCTGGAAAAGCCGTTATTACAGCTCCACACCCAATACAGTAATGAAATTCCATGGGGCACCATTGATATGGACTTTATGAACCTGAACCAAACCGCCCACGGCGGTCGTGAGTTCGGTTTCATTGGTGCACGTATGCGTAATGAGTACACCGCGGTAGTGGGCTCGTGGAAAGATAAAGAAGTACACCACAAGCTGGATCGCTGGATGCGTGTTGCTGCCGGTATTTATGAAAGCAAAAACCTGAAGGTTGCACGCTTTGGCGACAATATGCGTGAAGTTGCGGTAACGGAAGGTAACAAGGTTTCTGCACAGATCAAATTTGGTTATGCGGTAAACGGTTATGGCTTAGGGGATCTGGTATCGGTAGTGGATGCCGTTTCTAAAGGTGAGATCGATGCATTGGTGGAAGAGTATGAAGCCACTTATCGTCTGACTGATGTGGTTAAAGTCAATGGTGCTAAACGCAGTAATCTGCTGGATGCCGCCCGTATTGAACTGGGTCTGAAAAAATTCCTGGAGCAGGGTAAGTTTGGTGCTTTCACCACTACATTTGAAAACCTGTACGGATTAAAACAGCTGCCGGGATTATCAGTACAGCGCTTAATGCAACAGGGCTATGGCTTTGGTGCCGAAGGCGACTGGAAAACCGCTGCGCTGCTGCGCATTATGAAGGTTATGGCAAGTGGAATGAAGGGCGGGACTTCCTTTATGGAAGACTACACCTATAACTTTGCGGCGGGTAATGACCTGGTATTAGGTTCTCACATGCTGGAAGTTTGCCCGTCTATCGCCAGCGAAGAGAAACCACTGCTGGATGTTCAGCATCTGGGGATTGGTGGTAAAGACGATCCGGCTCGTTTGATCTTCTCTGCTCCGGCAGGCCCGGCGCTGAACGCCAGTCTGATTGATATGGGTGATCGTTTCCGCCTGCTGGTGAATACGGTTGATACCGTTAAGCCACCACATGACCTGCCTAAGCTTCCGGTTGCTCACGCAGTATGGAAAACCCATCCATCGCTGGATGTCGCGGTTGAAGCCTGGATTCTGGCTGGCGGTGCGCACCATACGGTATTCACTCAGGCGCTGGATGTTGAGCATCTGCGTATCTATGCTGAAATGTGCGGCATTGAGATGCTGGTGATCGGTCAGGACACAGAAATTCCGGCATTTAAGAATGAGATCCGCTGGAATGAGGTTTATTACAAGCTGTGTCGCTAAGTGATATCGGGTAATAAACCAAACATCATATTGATAACGATTGATGTTTGAATTGAAAGAGTAATCAAGCTGGCCCTCAGGCATCACTGTCCGGGGGCAATTCTCTTTCAATAGTGAGCTGAATTTAACTGCTAATTTAGAAAGAAAAGATTAAAAGGCAAACGAATATGTATCAGCAACTGAAGAAACAGGTTTTAGAGGCTAATCTGGCTTTACCCCGTCATCATTTAGTGACCTTTACCTGGGGAAACGTCAGTGGAGTCGATCGTGAACGCGGTGTGATCGTGATTAAGCCGTCAGGTGTTGAGTATGAACATATGACCGCTGACGATATGGTGGTAGTGAGTCTGGAAACCGGGAAAGTTGTAGAAGGCAGCAAAAAGCCTTCATCGGATACCGAAACCCACTTGGCGTTGTATCGGGCATTTCCTGAAATTGGTGGAATTGTACATACTCACTCTCGTCATGCCACGATTTGGGCGCAGGCTGGACGTGATTTACCTGCATGGGGAACCACCCACGCAGATTATTTCTATGGTCCAATTCCTTGTACCAGAAGAATGACGCCGGCAGAAATAGCAGGGGAGTATGAGCTGGAAACCGGTAATGTGATTATCGAAACGTTTAAAGTTCTGGGGATCAACGCTAAAGATGTTCCGGCTGTGTTGGTTAATTCTCACGGTCCTTTTGCCTGGGGAACCGATCCGGACAATGCTGTGCATAACGCGGTAGTGCTGGAAGAGATCGCCTATATGAATCTGTTTACCCGCCAGCTAACGCCAGATTTAGGTGAAATGCAGCAGGAGTTGTTGGATAAACACTATCTACGTAAGCATGGTAAGAATGCTTATTACGGGCAGTAAAAATAACCATGTCCTGAAGCACCCACTTATCGTTTGGGTGCTTCCCATCTGTTTATCTTTAATCTTATTAAGGAATTTATTTTATATAGTCTTCTGATGCGATTAGGTTACTTATTACCAATCCTGAAATAATCTAACTCAATAATTCTATTGATATTACTGGCAAATCTATTATTACTGATAATGTTATCAGCTGTCGCTATTCTGTTTTTCTGTCACGCTGGTGCTGGCATATTGCAAGCCCATTAAAAATAGTGAAGTCATTATGAAATTGAATAAAAAATTTTTAGTTATCTTGAGTATCGCATTGCTGATTATTTTCTATTTCAGTCGATTGGCTCCGACGATTTATTTACATAATAATACTAATAATGATTTATATATCTATACGATGCAGCATACAGGCAGTATGGAACCAACATTAGAAGAGTTACAACAATTAAAACGAATCAACGTTATTAGGCCAAATGAACAATTATCACTGCCTGTTTCAATCTCTTATTTTGAAGATTCTGAGTTATTTTCAAAATGGAAGATCGGTTCTCAATCAGGGAATGGCGGGAGTATCATGGCTTACATTAACGATTCAAAAGGAGTTTGTGCTCTTGAGGTCTTCATAAAAGAGAATTCAATAGAGGTAACAGATAAAAAGGCTATTTACTGTGCTCAAAAAGTATTGATTTCTCAAAAAACGATTGGGGATCAAGTGGTAGAATAGTCAAACCAATCTCAAAATTGTCAGGACGATGATGAAAAGATTGGGGGTAACCGTGAGCATTCTGAAATTTCTTATCAATATGATAATAAATGTTTTTATTATCGGTTTTAGAGCACCTGTAATTCAGGTGCTCTAAAGTTACTCTATGCTTTTAGTCACTTCTGATGGTTCTTTCCTGATGGATTTATAATCCAACCAACAACCTATCAATATCCCCATCAGACACAACAGGCCGCCAATATTTAACAGCGCTTCTTTTATATAATAGAGAGAACTGAATTCAGTCGCGGACCGGAACAGCAATATCAGCCATGCCCACAGCATAATTGCACCGGCGATAACTAATCGGATAGCCAACTGATACTGACGGGAAAAATGTATTCTGGGCATAAAGCTATCTGTTTGCTGGGTATGTTCCAGCGTTTGACGGCATACCGCCAGCAGTAGCAATCCGGGAACTGCCATTACAATGGTAAACAGATAGAACAGCGGCCAGTTGTAATGCTCAACAAACCAACCGGCAACCGGGCCAACATAAACCCGACCAACAGCGGACAACGCCGAGAGCAGGGCAAACTGAGTGGCGGAGAATGATTTATTACACAGGGTCATTAGCAGAGCAACAAAGGCTGCGGTACCCATTCCTCCACACAGATTCTCAAAGAAAATCGCGCTGCCCATGGTGATAATATTCTTATCAGTTACCGCCAGAATCCAGTAACCAAAATTGGATACCGCCTGCAAAATACCGAACAGCATCAGCGAGCGAAACAGCGTTAATCTCTGCATCAGAATGCCGCCAATCAGCACACCAATGATAGTGGCAAACAGGCCCAGTGTTTTATTGACCAGACCGACTTCACCGGCGTTAAAGCCTACGCCGCGAATCAGGAACGTGGTACTTAAACTACCGGCAAAAGCGTCACCCATCTTATACAGCACGATTAGCAGCAGAATCAGCCAGGCATTATTACGTCCAAAGAAATCTTTTAGTGGCTCAACCACTGCCTGCTCAATGGTTTTAGGGGTTGAGGCTATGGTCTCAGGCTCTTTTGCCCACAGGGTGGCAATAATACCAATAACCATTAGCAACGCCATTAGCCAATAGGTTGCGCGCCAGCCCAGATAATAATGGGCAATCCACAGCGCCAGCCCACCAGAAACTAACATGGCTAAACGATAGCCTAATACCGAAATAGCCGCACCGTTTCCCCGCTGATCTGCCGGCAGTACGTCGGTTTTGTAGGCATCAAACACAATGTCCTGAGAGGCGGAGAAAAAGGCAATCATTACCGCCAGCGCTGCCATTAACCATAAATCGTGCTGAGGGTCCAGACAGCCAATGGCAAAAATCAGAATAACCAGCGCCACCTGAGTTAGCAGCATCCAGCCACGACGACGGCCAAGAAATGGCAAGCTGTAGCGGTCCATTAACGGTGACCATAGGAACTTAAAAACGTAGGCCTGCCCAACTAAAGAGAAGAAACCAATGGTGGTTAAATCCAGACCTGCCACCGTCATCCAGGCTTGCAGGGTGCCTGAGGTTAAGGCCAACGGCAGGCCAGATGCAAAACCAAGCAGTAGCAATACCGCGGTATTACGTTGAGTAAACGCTTTAAAATAGTAATTAGTCATAGAATCAGAAACCCCTGTCGATTTGAGCAGGGGTTGGTACTGGATTAACTGCGCGCATTTTGACGGATAAAGTCGCTGATGCTGGTATCCTGCGCCATTTCATTGATCATATCGGTTAACGCCTCATTAATAACATTCTCGATGTTTTTATTGCTGGCGGTAAAGGCACCCTTGGTGTTGTGGGTAGTGCGGAAGTTTTTAGTCTGTTGTTGGCCATTTTTTGCCTGGCTAACGATTGAGATATCCACTTTGGTGACGATGTTATAGCGTAAGTCACCTTCCTGCACGTCGGCGTACAGATTATTGATAATGATCTGTACATTAACGCTACCTTCCGGACCTACCATATAGCCACGGGCGCGCAGTTGCTTCTCTAATGCTTCCTGCAGCAGAAAACGCATATCTCTTGAAGGCGTTAAGGTTAACAGTTGACCTTCACGATTCACTTTAGCTAAAGCACTATCCTGACGCTGATCTGCACTGGTGATACTAATGGTAGCTCCCATCAGCGATGGATCTTGCTGAGGAAGGTTCATGGTTGGGTTGATATTCAATGTAGTATCCGGACGAGCACAGCCGGCCAGAATAAATAGCGCTATTAATGGAAACAGAATACGCTGTGGCAGAGTCATTTTTTTCACGGTAAACCTTTTAAATTCAATTTATTATCCATATACCGCTTTGATGATGGCATCATCAACTAATACCTGAGCCTAATCAGAGGTCAGAGCGGCTTGTGAGTTGGTTTAGTCACCTGCATTGTTAATCATACTGCCGAGATAAACCGTGGTACAAATAAGACCGATGCCTATCATATCATTGCTCTGGTGATGAGGAAGAGGGGAAATGATAATATCGCGCAGGTTAATGTGTTTTTATTGATTCTCGGAGTAAATAGGGTACTGAGGTGGTCTGGTAGTTTGTCCAGACGTCAGTAAGCCATATGTTGACATATAGCGTCAGAATAAACGGATGAGTAATTATGTCTAAATGGATGAGTAAAATGGTGGCGAAACGTTATCGATACTTAAACTGGCTACCATTTATCGTAGCATTATGTGGCATCCTCTTTTGCTTTTCTTTTGTTGGCATAATTCTTTCTCTGATTGCGGCAGTGGGTACATCGTTATTACTGCAAAAGCTCTATGCGCTGCCTGAAATAAAGGAAGCGTTATCACTAAACCATACGACCCGGCGTTTAGTCTCTGATTTCAATCCGGACATGGTCAGTCAAAACAGAATAGTCGAGGATGACAGACTAGTATCCTGGGGTGAAATTGCTATGGGTGGGCCTGAGTACTTCACTTATCTGCTGCGTGATGGGGCATTAATTCAGGATATTTCTTCTGAGTGGGTAGATTTGGCTGAAGGTCAGTATCGTATCGCAATGATGGACGCCCGCAAAAATCAACGTTGGGTCATTTATAGTGAATCGGATAGATGTTTATATTTTTTTGATGCGCCGGAATTAACTAAACGTTATTTGCAACTGGTTAATTCCCCCAAATCAATGCCTTTATTGCTTGAATCTTTAACGCTGGGTACAAAGGTTATGTTACGTGAATTCAGAGGAATATGGTTACTACCCGAATTAGTGCCTGCCTCAATTCCGGAAAAGCTAAGCTACCAATTAAACAGTGGCGCTATTTTAGAAGCCAGACTGGCGTTGCCAACAAATTTACGTACCCTTTGTTCTCCCGAGCGGGTATTGAACAGTTGTTGTTATGTGCTCTATCTTGATGGTAACAACACAGGAAAGTATGTTTTAGATCTTGATAATGTGGTGGAAAGTGAAAGTGGTCATGTTTATGCAATTGAAAGTATTAGTTTAAATCGTGATATGACAGTTAAAGATGGTCAGTGGTCTATTTTTAGCTCTGGCCAATGCAGAACCTTGTTGGGTTATGCCGTTCATCAAGGCCATCATGTTTCCAGGCAGGTATTTTTTATACAGATTACCCATATTGATGATAGTGGTGTGGCGACATGTTATTTGCGTAATTGGGAGCCGCTACAGTCTGATGATAACGGCTCCGACTCGACAAACAACGTTGAGCTAACGGTAGACTGGCAAGTAAACCCTATAGTTGCAACGGTTGAGGAAAAGAGCATTATGCTGGCTTTTCCTGTTACAGGATAAAATCAGAGAAAGTACAGCGTATGACAGGCAAGATTGCTAATGATGTACTTTAATTGCATTGATGATAAAAAGACAAAACTCAAAAACAGCAATAAATCGACAAGAGATAAGTTGGATAACCTGATGATACAAGACGTTATTAAACAAAAGTTAGCCGTGCTGAAGCCGCTGTTTATTGAAGTGGTCAATGAAAGTTATCAACATAATGTACCGGCGGGTTCAGAAAGCCATTTTAAAGTTGTGATTGTCTCTGACAGCTTTGTCGGGCAGCGTCTGATTGCTCGCCATCGTGTGATTTATCAGTTGCTGGCTCAGGAGATGCAACAGCCAATTCATGCACTGGCTTTGCATACCTATACGCCTGACGAATGGCAGAAACAGCAGGATTCCGTACCAGACTCACCTGAGTGTCATGGCGGTAGCCGTTTTTCATAGCGGTGAATCAGAATGGAAATGGAGCCTGATATCCATAAAACAGGGCAATAACCATCGGTTGGGTAACGTTTCGGGAACTGAATCACGATTTATCTGGTACTAACTCCCTCTCTTTTCTCGACTCATCATCAATGCGCGGCTATAATGCTGCGTCTAATTTTCCGGACTTTATTCGGGATGCTTCCGACAATAAGGGATAGGGTACCGTAAGCGCGGCCGTCCCGGTCTTAAGAAACGTTTTCAAATTTGCCTGGTGCAATATTGAAAATCGCTTCTGGAGTTGACCGAGCACTGTGATTTTTTGAGGTAACAAGATGCAAGTTTCCGTTGAAACAACTCAAGGCCTAGGGCGCCGTCTATCAATCGCTGTTGCGGCTGACGTGATTGAAGAAGCAGTAAAAAAAGAGCTGGTAGATATTGCCAAGAAAGTACGTATCGACGGCTTCCGTAAAGGAAAAGTACCAATGAATATTATCGCTCAGCGTTATGGTGCTTCTGCGCGCCAGGACGTGCTGGGTGAATTGATGCAGCGTCATTTCATTGATGCCATCATCAAAGAAAAAATCAATCCGGCTGGCGCACCGAAATATGTACCGGGCGAATACAAGCTGGGTGAAGACTTCAACTACTCTGTAGAGTTTGAAGTGTATCCGGAAGTAGAACTGAAAGACTTAAATACCATTGAAGTTGAAAAACCAGTGGTTAACGTGGGCGAAGCTGACGTTGAGACCATGCTGGATACTTTACGCAAGCAGCAAGCAATCTGGAAAGAGACTGATGACCAGGCTAAAGCTGAAGATCGCGTAACGGTAGATTTCACCGGTTCTATTGACGGTGAAGAGTTCGAAGGTGGTAAAGCCGCTGATTTCGTACTGGCCATGGGCCAGGGTCGCATGATCCCAGGCTTTGAAGAAGGCATTGTGGGTCATAAGAAAGGCGAAGAGTTTACTATCGACGTTAACTTCCCTGATGACTACCATGCAGAAAACCTGAAAGGCAAAGCGGCTAAGTTCGCTATCGTTCTGAAGAAAGTAGAAGAGCGTGAGCTGCCAGAATTCACTCCGGAGTTTATTTCTCGCTTTGGCGTTGCTGACGGTACTCTGGATGGCTTAAAAGCGGAAGTTCGTAAAAATATGGAACGCGAGCTGAAAGGCGCTATCCGTAACCGCGTTAAGACTCAGGTTATCGACGGTCTGATCAAAACCAATGATGTAGATGTTCCTGCTTCACTGGTTGATGGTGAAATCGACGTACTGCGTCAACAAGCAGCACAACGTTTTGGTGGCAACCAACAGCAAGCGATGGAATTACCTCGCGAACTGTTCGAAGAGCAAGCTAAACGTCGCGTTGTAGTGGGTTTACTGTTAGGCGAAGTGATTCGTAAGAATGAACTAAAAGCTGACCAGACTCGCGTTAATGCACTGATTGAAGAAATGGCTTCTGCGTATGAAGATCCACAAGAAGTAATTGAGTTCTATAATAAGAACAGTGAACTGATGAACAACATGCGCAATGTTGCTTTGGAAGAAGAAGCAGTAGAAACACTGCTGGCTAATGCTAAAGTAACTGAAAAGGCCATGTCATTCAGCGAGCTAATGAACCAGACTCCAGCTGCATGATAATGCTTTGAGAGCAGACAGAAAGTTGACTTAGTCGCTATTCTTCTGCAAATATGGCTCGGAGGCTCTGTTTCCGGGCCATTTTTCTATCAGGAGACCCCAATGTCCTACAGTGGCAAGTTAGATAATTTTTCATCAGATATGGAACAGCCTATGGCACCTCACATGGCGTTAGTACCAATGGTGGTTGAACAGACTTCCCGCGGGGAGCGTTCTTACGATATTTTTTCTCGTCTGTTAAAGGAACGTATCGTTTTCCTTAATGGTCAGATTGAAGACCATATGGCTAATCTAATTGTGGCTCAGTTACTGTTTCTGGAAGCTGAAAACCCGGAAAAAGATATTTTCATGTATATCAACTCACCGGGTGGCGTAATTACTTCTGGTATGTCTATTTATGACACCATGCAGTTTATTAAGCCGGATGTTAGTACCATGTGTTTGGGTCAGGCTTGTTCAATGGGTGCATTCCTGTTAACGGCGGGTGCGGCAGGCAAACGTTTATGTTTACCAAATGCTCGCGTCATGATCCACCAACCATTAGGTGGCTACAGAGGGCAGGCTTCAGACATTCAGATTCATGCGGAAGAGATCCTGAAGATCAAAGCTAAAATGAATCAGCTGATGTCCCATCATAGCGGAAAGCCACTTGAAGATATCGAACGTGATACCGATCGCGACAGATTCCTGTCCGCTCAGGAAGCGTTGGAATACGGTTTGATCGATGAGATCGTTACCTCAAGGGTATAATCATTATCCCTGACATTGAGTCTGTTTAGCGCCTACACTTAATATAAACAGGTAGGCGGCAGTAGCTGCCGAATATGGGTATGCGTCAGGGAAAGTGAAGCAGGATGCACAAAGAAAGTTTAAATTTATGAGGTTTACTGATGACAGATAAGGGCAAAGACGGTTCAGGAAAGCTGCTGTACTGCACCTTCTGTGGTAAAAGCCAGCACGAAGTTCGCAAGTTAATCGCTGGTCCGTCAGTGTATATCTGCGATGAATGTGTCGACTTATGTAACGATATTATTCGCGAAGAGATTAAAGAATTAATCCCACACAGAGAGCGCAATGCACTGCCTACACCACATGAAATCCGTCAGCATCTTGACGATTATGTGATTGGGCAAGAGCAGGCTAAAAAGGTTCTGGCGGTTGCGGTTTATAATCACTATAAGCGTTTACGTAATAGTGATAGCAGTCACGATGTTGAATTAGGTAAAAGTAATATTTTGCTGATCGGCCCAACGGGTAGCGGCAAGACATTACTGGCGGAAACGCTGGCACGTTTTCTGGATGTGCCATTTACCATGGCGGATGCAACCACATTAACGGAAGCTGGCTATGTGGGTGAAGATGTTGAAAACATCATTCAAAAGCTGCTGCAAAAATGTGATTACGATGTTGAGAAGGCTCAGCGTGGTATCGTTTATATCGATGAAATCGATAAGATTTCCCGCAAATCAGACAACCCGTCTATTACCCGTGATGTTTCCGGTGAAGGCGTACAGCAAGCGCTGTTGAAACTGATTGAAGGTACCATTGCTGCTGTTCCTCCACAGGGTGGACGTAAACATCCACAGCAAGAGTTCTTACAGGTAGATACCTCTAAGATTCTGTTTATCTGTGGTGGTGCGTTTGCCGGGCTGGATAAAGTTATCGGCATGCGTATTGAAACCGGTACCGGTATCGGCTTTGGTGCAACGGTGAAAAAAGCATCCGACAAAGCAACTGAAGGCGAGCTGTTTAAGCAGGTTGAACCGGGTGATTTGATCAAGTACGGTTTGATCCCTGAGTTTATCGGTCGTCTGCCGGTAGTGGCTACGCTGGGTGAACTGGATGAGCAGGCGCTGATTCAGATTCTGAAAGAGCCTAAAAATGCGTTAACCAAGCAGTATCAGGCGTTATTCCACCTTGAAAACGTTGAGCTGGAGTTCCGTGATGAAGCGCTGGAAGCCATCGCTAAAAAAGCGATGTCACGCAAAACGGGTGCTCGTGGCCTGCGTTCAATTGTGGAAGCGGCATTGCTTAACACCATGTACGACATTCCTTCCATGGAAAACGTTGATAAAGTAGTGATTGATGCTTCGGTTATTGAAAATAATACCGATCCACTCCTGATCTACAGCCAGGCGGAAGCTCAGGCGTCAGGTGAGTAATCGATAAAACCATTGTCAGTTTTCAATAAAATAGGGCTGAAAATGGCGTTGTAAGCAGTGAAAAAAGCAGGGGGATAATATCCTCCTGTTTTTTTATCTTTATCTACCGTTGAATGTAATTGAATAGTCCCCATATACTCTTTCATGTACTACGTTAATAACGTATCCCCCCATTTCCGTTAATGTATTCAGTTGGCGGAAAACGAACAAAGAGAGAGCTCTATGAATGCTGAGCGTTCCGAACGCATTGAAATCCCTGCGCTGCCCTTAAGAGACGTAGTGGTTTATCCACACATGGTTATTCCACTGTTTGTTGGAAGGGAGAAGTCTATTCGTTGCCTTGAGGCGGCGATGGATCAGGATAAAAAGGTTCTGATGGTCGCGCAGAAAGATGCCACTATGGATGATCCTGGTGTTAACGATCTGTTTTCGGTGGGAACCGTTGCCTCTATTTTACAAATGCTGAAACTGCCTGACGGTACGGTAAAAGTACTGGTCGAGGGTTTACAGCGTGCTCGTATTACCATGCTGGCCGATAACGGCGAGCATTTCTCTGCACAGGCAGAATATATGCCGAGTGCCAGTATTGATGAGCAGGAGCAGGAAGTACTTATCCGCACTGCTATCAATCAGTTTGATGGTTATATTAAGTTAAATAAAAAGATTCCACCGGAAGTCCTTACTTCCCTGAATGGAATCGAAGATCCTGCTCGTCTGGCGGATACCATTGCCGCGCACATGTCACTGAAGCTGAGTGACAAGCAAACCGTGCTGGAAATGGTGGACGTCGGCGAACGTCTGGAATTTCTGATGGCGATGATGGAGTCTGAAATCGACCTGTTGCAGGTTGAGAAACGTATCCGTAATCGCGTTAAAAAACAGATGGAAAAAAGCCAGCGTGAGTACTATCTGAATGAGCAAATGAAAGCCATCCAGAAAGAGCTGGGCGAAATGGACGATGCGCCAGATGAGATAGAAACCCTTAAGCGCAAAATCGAAGCAGCGAAAATGCCGAAAGATGCGCGGGAGAAAACCGAAGCTGAATTGCAGAAGCTGAAGATGATGTCTCCGATGTCCGCTGAGGCCACGGTGGTACGCGGTTATATCGAGTGGATGCTTCAGGTTCCATGGAATTCCCGTAGCAAAGTGAAAAAAGACCTGAACAAAGCGCAAGAGATTCTGGATACCGATCACTATGGTCTTGACCGGGTGAAAGACCGGATTCTTGAATATTTAGCGGTTCAGAGTCGGGTCAGCAAAATTAAAGGGCCAATCCTTTGCTTAGTTGGGCCTCCGGGCGTGGGTAAAACCTCTCTCGGCCAGTCCATCGCTAACGCGACCGGACGTAAATATGTGCGCATGGCACTGGGTGGCGTGCGTGATGAGGCTGAGATTCGTGGCCACCGTCGTACCTATATTGGTTCAATGCCGGGCAAACTGATTCAGAAAATGGCCAAGGTTGGGGTGAAAAACCCGCTGTTCCTGTTGGATGAGATTGACAAAATGTCTTCCGACATGCGCGGTGACCCGGCTTCAGCTCTGTTAGAGGTTTTGGATCCGGAGCAAAACGTGGCGTTTAACGATCACTATCTGGAAGTGGATTATGATCTGTCCGACGTTATGTTTGTGGCGACATCTAACTCGATGAACATTCCTGCGCCACTGTTGGACCGTATGGAAGTGATTCGTCTGTCGGGCTATACCGAAGATGAAAAGTTAAATATCGCTAAACAGCACCTGTTACCGAAGCAGCTTGAGCGTAATGCGCTGAAGAAAGGTGAGTTAACGTTAGATGACTCAGCGATTGTTTCTATGATTCGCTATTATACCCGTGAAGCTGGCGTTCGTAGTTTAGAACGTGAAATTTCTAAAGTTTGTCGTAAGGCCGTTAAAACCTTGCTGATGAATAAGAGCGTGAAACACATTACGGTGAATGCGGACAACCTGAAAGAGTTTCTGGGGGTTCAGCGCTTTGACTATGGCCGTGCGGATAATGAAAACCGTGTAGGTCAGGTAACCGGGCTGGCATGGACTGAAGTAGGTGGTGACTTACTGACGATTGAAACCGCCTGTGTACCAGGTAAAGGTAAGCTGACTTACACCGGTTCATTAGGTGAAGTTATGCAAGAGTCTATTCAGGCTGCGCTTACTGTAGTACGTGCCCGCGCCGAGAAACTGGGTATTAACGGTGATTTCTACGAGAAACGTGATATCCACGTTCACGTGCCGGAAGGTGCGACGCCAAAAGATGGCCCAAGCGCCGGTACCGCCATGTGTACCGCGTTGGTTTCTTGTTTAACAGGGAACCCGGTGCGTGCAGATGTTGCTATGACCGGTGAGATTACATTGCGTGGTCAGGTTCTGCCAATCGGTGGACTGAAAGAGAAGTTACTGGCTGCTCATCGTGGTGGAATTAAGACTGTACTGATCCCGGCAGAAAATAAGCGCGACCTGGAAGATATTCCGGAAAACGTGATTGCCGATCTGGACATTCATCCGGTAGAACGCATCGAAGAAGTGCTGACGCTTGCACTACAAAATCCACCGTTTGGCGCTGCGCCAGTAGCTGTAAAGAAGTCATCAGCGGCGGTAAAAGCATCAAAAAAGTGATGTAGAGCAAATATTCTTGATAAAACTAGGGCTGGCAAGGGATTTCTCTCTTGCCACTTTTTTTATGTACCGTTAAATTAGTGCGCAGGCTGACTTGCTATCGCTTGTTTTGCTTGATATAACAGCAGTGGCGTCGTATCCCTATCGATGATCAGGGACGACAATTTATCGTAAAGGGGATTTTATAGTGAACAAATCACAACTGATCGACCGAATTGCTGCGGGAGCAGATATTTCTAAGGCTGCAGCTGGCCGCTCATTAGACGCAATCATTGATGCAGTAACTGACGCTCTGAAAAATGGCGATCAAGTTTCTCTGGTTGGTTTTGGTTCATTTGTTGTTCGTGAGCGTGCTGCCCGTACTGGCCGTAACCCACAAACTGGCAAAGAAATCAAAATTGCAGCAGCAAAAGTTCCGGCATTCCGCGCAGGTAAAGCGCTGAAAGACGCCGTTAACTAAGATTTTTTGGGTTTTTGCTATGTAAGGTATTACCTTAAGGCAATGAACTGATAGAATGTAGGCGCATCAAATGATGCGCTTTTTTTACGCCTTTTTTTGAAGGTTAATATAAACTTATAGCCATCTGTCAGATAAGCTTTAATTCTGGCAGTAAACATATAGACCCGTTGGTAAATCGTCAGATGGCGGTCAACCCTATCTATGTTTCATGGTTTAGCCCTATTACAGCGGAGAGTTGTCACCCTATGATGGACAATCTACGCGCGGCCTCGAATAGTGTCGTGCTTAAAGTTATCCTTGCTTTGATTATGCTATCGTTTGTTTTGACCGGCGTGGGTAGTTACCTGGTTGGCGGTTCAAATTCTTACGTTGCCGAAGTAAACGGACAAGAAATTGATCGCGCCCGGTTTGAGCAGTCAGTCATGAATGAACGTGCTCGTTTACAGCAACAGCTTGGTGAACAGTTCTCTCAGCTGGCAGGTAATGAAGCATACGTGAAGCAAATGCGTCAGCAAGTACTTAACCGCATGATTAATGACCTGTTACTTGACCAATATGCCGCTAAAATTGGCATGGCGATTGGTGACGATCAGGTTAAAATGTCTATTCAGTCATCTCCTGAGTTTGCGACTGACGGTAAGTTTGATAACAGCAAGTACCGTGACTTATTAAACCGTTTCCAGATTGCCCCTGAGCAGTATGCAGAAATGACACGTAAGCAATTGTTGAGTCAACAACTGTTAGCGGCGTTTGCGGGGACTAATTTCGCTCTGCCGGCTGAAACTGAATCTGTTGTGGCATTGATTCAACAACAGCGTGATGTTCGTGTTGCCAGCATCGATATGAAAGCGCTGGAAGCTAAACCTGAAGTGGCGCCGACTGCGGAGCAAGTTAAAGCATTCTACGACCAGAATAAGAGCCGCTTTACCGCACCAGAAATGGCAAGGGTTAAATATATCGAAGTGGATGCAGCGAAACTGACGGACGATATCAAAGTCAGCGATCAGGAAGTTGCCGATTTCTATGCCAAGAACAAGCCGTTATATATTCAGGCTCCTCGTTCCAGCTACAGCATCATTGTGCTGTCAAAAGAGAGTGATGCTAAAGATATATTAGCTCAGCTGAAAAACGGTGGTGATTTTGCTGCATTAGCAAAAGAGAAATCACTGGAAAAAGATTCCGGAGCTAAAGGCGGTGAATTAGGCTGGTTAGCGGCAGCTGCCGTGCCTGATGATATTGCTAAAGCAAAATTAACCGAAAAAGGTCAACTGTCGGATGTTATTCACTCTGATATGGGGTATCTGATTGTTCGTCTGAACGATATTCAGGCTGCAAAAGAGAAACCTCTGGAAGAAGTGAAAGCTGAAATTACTAAAAACCTGTTACAGGATAAATCTTATAACAAGTTTGAAGATATTCAGACCAAGATAATGGATGGCGCAGCCAGCAATAATCTGTCTTTGGATGCGGCAGAAAAAGCATCGGGTTTGAAAGCGGTAGAAAGCGGCTGGTTGTCTCGCGACAACATGCCGAAAGAGCTGGCTTATCCTGAAGTGGTTCAGGCGATTTTCAATGGCGATCTGTTTGGTGTGAAAGGTGCTCCTGGCCCTAACTCCGACTTAATCACAGTAGAAGGGGATCGCGCATTTGTTCTGCGTATTGTTGAACATCGCCCGGAAGCCGTACAGCCGTTTGAAGAAGTCTCCGCCGATATTACCGAGTTGCTGAAACGTCAGAACGTCATCAAAATGGCGCGTGAGCAAGCAGAACAACTGGTAGCTGCACTGAAAACTGATAAAGGTGATGAAGCACTTCAGGCTGCCAAAGTGAAATTTGGTGATAAGAAAGTGATTACCCGTATGTCTGATGATGCCCAACTGGCTGAGAGCGTATTTGCGCTACCGTTGCCAAAAGAGGGTAAACCATCCTACGGCGTATCCAGCGATAAGAATGATAATGTCGTTTTAGTTGCTCTGGATGCGGTTCACCCGGGTCAAATGGATGCTGCATCGTTAAAAGCATTTAGCGCTCAGATGGCCAATCAGGATAGCGGTGTGGTACTGGATGCATTGATCAGTAACCTGCGCCAACAGGCAAAAATCAAAATGGGTGATTTAGCTAACATTCAGTAATTGGTGCGGCATGCATCACATTTATATGTAACGTTTCATCATAATCAAAGGCCGCGCACGCGGCCTTTTGCATATCTGAAAACCCCGAATTTAACAGAATCTCAGAGGCAGGCAATCTGTTATGGCTGTGACCATAAGGCACAGTTTAATAACCAAAGGATATGCATATGAAAGAATCAGTTCTGACTTTACGCCACTGCCTGTTTCTCGGTGTGTTGTTGCTACCACTTAGCGGTTCGGTCTTTGCCGATAAAGCACCGGTGAAAGAGAGCACGCCTCCGGCATCGGTAGTAACAGCACCAATACCGGAGGCAGTAACGCCCGGTAAAGGGAAGAAAGCATCAGATAATGCCCAGGTCAGTATTAATCAGGCAACAGCAGAGCAACTGGCAGAAGTGATGTTAGGGATAGGGTTGAAAAAAGCGCAGAGTATTGTGAACTATCGGGAGCAGCATGGGCCTTTTGCCAGCATTGAACAACTTCAGGAAGTACCCGGTATTGGTGCTGCAACCATTGAGCGTAACTTAACGCGTCTGAAGCTCTGAGTTCTGATAAATGTCGATGAAGTAACATAGTGACACCACGCCAGAATGGCGTGGTGTTTATCAAAAAACTTAACTTAACATCAATTTGCTTTTCAACTGCGTCATGACCTGCTGGCGATTATCCTGATAAGTTTTTAAGCCATTTGCACGTAAATGGCAGGCCGGGCATTCACCACAGCCATCTCCCTGGATACCGTTGTAGCAGGTCAGGGTTTGGTGGCGGATTAGCTCCAGTTTGCCGTAATAATCGGCCAACGCCCAGGTTTCTGCCTTATCCAGCCACATCAGCGGGGTTTCAAAGTTCACCGGATAGTCCATGCCTAACGCAACCGCATGATTCAGTGCTTTTACAAACTCATCACGACAATCAGGGTAGCCGGAGAAATCGGTTTCACATACGCCGGTGATCACGATTTGTGCTTTGATCTGATAGGCATAGATGGCTGCCAGCGTCAGAAACAGGATATTTCTGCCGGGTACAAAAGTATTAGGAACACCATCATCCACACCGGTGGGAACGGGAATATTATCGCGGGTTAAACTGCTGATTGCCAACTGGTTTAATAAACCCACATCAAGTACTTTATGAGCAGTAGCGCCGAGCTGTTTAGCCAGCGTTCTGGCAACATCAATTTCAGCCTGATGACGTTGCCCGTAATCGAAAGTGACGCAATGAACTTCATCATACTGTGTTAGTGCCTGAATCAGGCAGGTTGTAGAATCCTGACCACCACTAAAAACAACCACCGCACGTTTCATAATCACTCCATCAACTGTTTCTGTCTGATCTCCCTGTAATCGGGGAAATAGCATATACATTCAGGGTATTCTTCATTACATTGTTCTGGATTGTCTGACTGACAATATGGCAAATATAGTGATATCAGGGATACCCATAACCGGAAAAGCAGCTAATAATAGTGATTCGCAGGGGATGTTGCCATGTTTTATTATGAAGAGCTTTTAATCCACACCAACGAGTTCTGCTCATGCTGAGCAGATAAGAGAAAAATAACGTGAAAATTTTGGCTGATGAAAATATGCCTTATGCCCGCGAACTTTTCGGGCAGTTGGGAGAGGTAAGTTTAGTTGCCGGACGGCAGTTAAACACGGAGCGCTTAGCGGATGCCGATGTGCTAATGGTGCGTTCGGTTACCAAAGTTAATGGTGAGCTGCTCAGTGGTTCCCAGATTCGCTTTGTGGGTACAGCAACAGCAGGCACTGACCATGTTGATGATATCTGGCTTAAGCAACATGGTATTGGCTTTTCGGGAGCGCCGGGGTGCAATGCGATTGCTGTTGTTGAATACGTTTTCTCTTCCTTGTTGATGCTGGCTGAACGTGATGGTTTTCAACTCAGAGATAAAACCGTCGGTATTGTTGGCGTTGGTAACGTTGGCTCACGATTAAATAACCGTTTGAAAGCGTTAGGTATCCGAACACTGTTATGCGATCCACCACGTGCTCGTAAAGAAAAAAGTACGGAGTTTTTACCGCTGGAAACGCTGGTGCAACAGGCTGATATTTTGACTTTCCACACCCCTCTGCATAAAGATGGTGAGGACAAGACCTTCCATATGGTGGATGAGTCAGTACTGGCAGCTATGGTTCCGGGGCGTATTTTAATTAATGCCAGCCGTGGTGCGGTAGTCGACAATATTGCTTTATTGCGAGCGTTAGAAAAAGGTAAGCAGTTGAGTACCATTCTTGATGTTTGGGAACCTGAACCAGATTTATTGTTACCATTGCTGGCGCGGGTAGATATTGGTACGCCTCATATAGCCGGTTACTCGCTGGAGGGTAAGGCGCGTGGCACTACTCAGATCTATCATGCGTTGAGTGAATATATGGGGCAGCCGAAAAGTATCGAGCTCTCTTCATTGTTACCTCAGGCTGAGTTTAACCATATTACTTTTAATGGTGAATTAGACGAACACAGGCTAAAACGATTAGTGCATCTGGTGTATGATGTGCGCCGTGATGACGCGCCATTAAGAAAAGTGGCAGGCCAACGCGGTGAGTTTGACCGTTTACGTAAAGAGTATGTCGAACGCAGAGAGTGGTCTTCTCTGACCGTTGAGTGTGATAATGTTGATACAGCCACTCAGCTTCAGCAGCTTGGTTTTAGCGTCAGATATCGATAACACCCGATTTAAAATGATTCCACAGCAGGTTCTGTTTTCCCACAAGAAGACAGAACCTGCTGTGATGTGCAATACATGTGACGATTTGGAGAGTTCAGCATGACTGATGGTTGGCAAGTTGCGGTACTTGGGGCGACAGGAGCAGTAGGTGAAGCTTTACTAGAACTGTTACAGGAGCGCAATTTCCCCGTAGGAGAACTGTATCTTTTAGCCAGTGAACGTACCGCCGGTGAAACGCTACGTTTTAATGGTAAAAGTATCGTGGTACAGAATGCTGCTGAATTTGACTGGTCGCAGGCCCAACTGGCTTTTTTTGTTGCCGGAACGGAAGCGGCAGTTCGCTATGCCGATGAAGCAGCAAACAGTGGATGTCTGGTCATTGATAACAGCGGCGTATTTTCTCTTGAGCCGGAGGTGCCTTTGGTGGTGCCGGGCGTAAATAATCATGCGCTGGCGGAATACCGTAATCGTAATATTGTTGCCGTAGCCGATAGTTTAACCAGTCAGTTATTGACAGCAATTAAGCCACTTTCTGAAGCTGCAGGACTTTCCCGACTTCAAGTGACAGCGATGTTATCTGCGTCTGCACACGGTAAAGTAGCCGTTGACGATCTGGCTGGTCAAAGTGCGCGTCTGCTAAACGGCTTGCCGGTAGAAGAGGGGTTCTTTAACAAGCAGTTGGCGTTTAACCTGCTGCCATTGTTACCCGATTCAGAGGGAAGCGTCAGAGAAGAACGTCGTATGGTGGATGAAACCCGTAAAGTACTGCAAGATGACGGGCTGGCGATTTCCATTTCTTGTATTCAGTCCTCGGTATTCTACGGCAATGCACAAGTAGTACATATGGAAGGGTTACGCCCATTGTCGGCTGAAGAAGCTTACGATGAGCTCTCTAATGCTGAAGATATTCAACTGAGCGAGAGTGATGATTATCCCACTCAGGTTGGTGATGCAACCGGCAATCCTCATTTAAGCGTTGGCTGTTTACGTAATGACTATGGCATTCCTGAACAGATTCAGTTCTGGTCAGTGGCTGACAATATCCGTTTTGGCGGCGCATTAATGATGGTTAAAACGGCGGAGAGCCTGACTCAGGAGTATTTTTACTGATGTCAGAGGCGGGAAAAACCAAGGTTGCATTAGGCATTGAGTATGATGGCAGTGCCTATTACGGCTGGCAGCGTCAACAGGAAGTTGCCAGCGTGCAGGGGCATTTGGAACAGGCATTAACTCAAGTGGCTAACCAGCCAATATCCGTTTTTTGTGCTGGTCGTACTGATGCCGGCGTACATGCTACCGGGCAGGTTGTCCATTTTGAAACTGACGTTCAACGGCAGGATGTGGCCTGGACCATGGGCGTGAATGCCAATTTGCCAAAGAATATTGCTGTACGTTGGGTTAAACGGGTTGATGAGGATTTTCATGCCCGTTTCAGTGCAACGGCGCGACGTTACCGCTATATTATTTATAACCATCGTTTTCGTCCCGCCATTTTAAGCAGTGGTGTTACCCACTTTCATTTACCGCTGGACGAAACGCGTATGCATCGTGCCGGCCAGTATCTGTTAGGGGAAAATGACTTTACTTCCTTTCGGGCAGTACAGTGCCAGTCACGTACGCCGTGGCGAAATGTAAATCATTTAAATGTCACGCGACAGGGGGCCTATGTAGTGGTAGATATAAAGGCCAATGCGTTTGTGCATCATATGGTGAGAAATATTGTTGGCAGCCTGTTGGAAGTGGGTTGTGGCAATCAGGATGAACACTGGATAGCCGAACTATTGGCAGCCAAAGACCGTACGTTGGCCGCTGCAACAGCAAAAGCGGAAGGTCTGTATTTAGTGGCCGTGGATTACCCGGAACGCTTTGAGTTACCTGACTTACCCTTAGGCCCGCTTTTTTTAGATAACAACCTTTGTGGATGATTAACACCTGCTATGGATTACATTACTTATTTAATTGATTTCATTCTCCATATCGATGTGCATTTAGCACAGATTTTTGAAAATTACGGTATGTGGGTGTACGGCATCCTGTTTTTGATTCTGTTTTGCGAAACCGGTTTAGTGGTAACACCGTTCTTGCCAGGAGATTCGCTGCTATTTGTCGCTGGTGCGTTATCGGCGTTGCCGGGAAATGATATTAATGTTCATGCCATGGTGGCATTGATGATTACCGCAGCTATTTTAGGTGATGCGGTAAACTACACGATTGGTAAACTGTTTGGTGAACAACTATTTAGAAACCCTGACTCTAAAATATTTCGCAGAAGCTATCTGGTGAAAACCCACGAGTTCTATGAGCGTCATGGTGGAAAAACCATTATCCTGGCTCGATTTGTGCCGATAGTAAGGACATTTGCCCCATTTGTTGCCGGTATGGGACATATGAGTTATCGTCATTTTGCTACTTATAACGTGATTGGGGCAGTGGTCTGGGTTGTGCTGTTCACCTATGCAGGATATATTTTTGGCGATTTAAAGATTGTGCAAGATAACTTAAAGTTATTGATAGTAGCGATTATTATTATTTCCGTCATGCCGGGTGTGATTGAAGTTATTCGTCATCGTCGCGCGGCAGCAAAAAATAAAAATACCTAATAATTCATGTGGTTATGATTTTCGCTATACAGAATAAAGGGTTCCGGTAAGTTTTTAGTCCACTCTATCGGAGCGTTATGGTTTAATGGGCGATTATTTGTGTCATATACCTGTGTCAGACAATGACTGTCATTATCACGGGAAGATATCCGTCTGAATAACAGACCAGCAGTACGCTAGGTTTAAACAGAAAGGTCATCAATGAGCTGGATTGAAAGAATTTTAAGTAAGAGCAGCGCTCCAACGCGCAAAGCTAGTATCCCTGAAGGGGTTTGGACCAAGTGTGACAGCTGTGGTCAGGTGCTTTACCGTGCTGAACTGGATCGCAATCTGGACGTTTGTCCTAAGTGCGATCATCATATGCGTATGAGTGCCCGGGTTCGTTTGCACAGCTTCCTGGATAAAGGCAGCGAAGTAGAGCTGGGTAGTGAGCTTGAACCTAAAGACCTGCTGAAGTTTAAAGACTCTAAAAAATATAAAGATCGTCTGTCTGCAGCACAGAAAGAGACTGATGAAAAAGATGCGCTGGTAGTAATGAAAGGCACCCTGTACGGAATGCCGGTCGTGGTTGCATCGTTTGAATTCTCTTTTATGGGGGGGTCAATGGCGTCAGTGGTTGGTGCCCGTTTTGTTCGCGGTGTTGAGCAGGCGCTGGAAGATAATTGCCCACTGATTTGTTTTTCTGCCAGCGGCGGTGCCCGTATGCAGGAAGCGTTGTTCTCCCTGATGCAAATGGCTAAAACCAGTGCAGCATTAGCTAAAATGCAAGAGCGTGGTTTGCCTTATATTTCAGTATTAACTGACCCAACCATGGGCGGTGTTTCTGCCAGTCTGGCAATGCTGGGCGATATCAACGTGGCAGAGCCAAAAGCATTGATCGGTTTTGCCGGTCCGCGGGTTATTGAACAAACCGTACGTGAAAAGTTACCACCGGGCTTCCAGCGCAGTGAGTTCCTGATTGAGAAAGGGGCAATTGATATGATTGTCCGCCGTCCTGAAATGCGTCAGCGTTTAGCCAGCCTGCTGGCCAAGATGACTGGTCAGCCTTTGCCTCATGAGGCTGAAACTCAGGTCGAACCTTCAGAGCCTGCGAAAGACGCGGAAGAGTAACCGGCGATTTACTAATGATAATTGTACAATCCGGCCTTTTGGCCGGTTTGTGCAAAATAACACCGTAGCTAAGTGAACGGGAATCATGAAAGATCTGGAAACACCACAAGCCACGTCGCCTCTTGCCTCGTGGCTTTATTATCTCGAACACCTGCATAGCAAGGCTATCGAATTAGGTTTGGAACGGGTTCGTTCCGTAGCCGAGCGCCTTGACCTGCTTAAACCTGCTCCCTATGTGTTTACTGTTGCCGGAACTAACGGCAAAGGGACTACCTGCCGAACACTGGAAATGATTTTGATGGCGGAGGGCTATCGCGTTGGCGTATACAGTTCTCCCCATTTGATTCGTTATACCGAACGGGTAAGAATTCAGGGACAGGAACTGGCAGAAAGCGACCATACGCAGGCTTTTTCCCTGATTGAACAGGGAAGGGGAGAAACCTCGCTGACCTATTTTGAGTTTGGCACGCTTTCAGCATTTCAGCTATTTAAGCAAGCCAAACTGGATGTAGTTATTCTGGAGGTTGGGCTGGGCGGTCGTCTTGATGCAACAAATATTGTTGATGCCGACGTAGCTGTTGTTACCAGTATTGCCCTGGATCATACTGACTGGCTGGGTTTCGATCGCGAAAGTATTGGTCGTGAAAAAGCGGGTATTTTCCGCTCAGAACATCCGGCTGTAGTGGGCGAACCTGAGATGCCACAGAGCATTGCTGATGTGGCTCATCAGCTTAATGCACCTCTCTATCGTCGTGGCTATGAGTGGTCATTTGATGTAAGCCCTGCGGGAGACAGCTGGAGCTGGCAGGTAAGTGGGGAACAACTTACTTCATTACCATTACCAAATGTACCATTAGCGAATGCGGCTACAGCGATGGCAGCTCTGCATTACTCCTCGCTGAGTCTGGGAGATGATGCAATTTATCAGGGGCTAAAACAAGCAGCATTACCGGGTCGTTTTCAGACTATTGGTCAGTCACCGTTAAGAATTCTTGATGTGGCCCATAACCCTCATGCTGCAAGCTATTTAGCCGAGCGTTTGGCGGCATTGCCTGAGCAGGGTGGAAAGGTATACGCAGTAGTCGGTATGCTGTCAGATAAAGATATCGAAGGCACTTTAGCATTACTGAAGCCCCAGGTGGATATATGGTACTGCGCTCCCCTGGAAGGGCCTCGAGGTGCCACAGCTGAACAGCTGGCTCAGTATTTACCGCAACCACGTATCTTCCCTGATGTTAAACAGGCCTGGAATCAGGCGCTGCAGGATGCCGGTAGTCAGGACACCATTATTGTCTGTGGTTCCTTCCATACGGTCGCACACGTGATGGAAGCGCTGGAGTCATACACAGGAGAGCAGGATGGCTAGTCAATTTCAGAACCGGCTGGTGGGGGCAGTAATTATTGTCGCCATTGGGGTCATTGTTATTCCCAGCCTGTTCGATGGTAAGAAAAAACATTATGAAGATGAGTTTGCATCGATTCCTCTGGTACCTAAAGAGGGAGACGATCAAAACACAGAGATTCTGCCTTCGGTAAATCATAATCTACCTCCGGTTAATACGGGTGCTACTGCACCGGATACGGCGAACGGTTCTGAACCGAGTGCCATCACGCCTCCACCGCTAGCGACAGATAATGGTGGGGCAACGTTACCTCCGGAAGTGGTACCGCCAACTCAAAAGCCAGAAGTTAAACCCGAGCCTAAACCTGAACCAAAACCAGAGCCTAAGCCGGAGTCAAAACCGACGGTGAAGCCGGCAGATCCTAAACCGGAAGTTAAACCAACGGTTAAACCGACCGAGCCAGCTACTAAGCCGGTAGAGAAACCGCCAGTAGGTCAGGCTTATATTGTGCAACTTGGCGCATTCAAAAATGCCGATAAGGTGAATGAGTTAGTTGCTACCTTGCGTTTGTCAGGTTACCGAGTGTATACGATCCCGGCAACGCCGGTTCAGGGGCAGATTACCCGTTTAGTGGTTGGCCCTGATCCTTCAAAACAGAAGCTTGAAGCATCACTATCAGATTTACATCGACTGACGGGTCTTAGTGGACAAGTTAAAGCATATAGTACCGGACGATAACGTTTGCTTAAGTGGAAAAACGATACGCAAACGTTTTCTTTTTCTGTTAGAATGCGCTGCAAATCAGACGGCGTAGCATTTACATAGGCTGATTTTATGAAGTACCACATTATGAATACATGGATGTACATATGTTGAACTGGGTTGACTATGCCATTATCGGCATCATTGTTTTTTCAGTGCTGGTTAGCCTGATTCGGGGATTCGTTCGTGAAGCGTTGTCATTGGTAACCTGGGTAGCGGCATTTTTTGTAGCCAGCCAATTTTACCCTTACCTGACAGTTTATTTTACGCAGTTTCAGGATGAGTTGGTACGTAATGGAATTGCTATTGCCGCGCTATTTATTGCGACATTGATTGTGGGTGCTATTGTTAACTATGTAATAGGTTCCCTGGTTAAACATACCGGACTTTCCGGCACGGACCGCGTTTTGGGCATCTGCTTTGGTGCCTTAAGAGGTGTGCTAATTGTGGCGGCGTTACTGTTTTTCCTTGATTCATTTACATCGTTTTCTCAAAGTACAGACTGGGTACAGTCCCAGTTGATCCCGCAATTTAGTCATATTATCAAGTGGTTCTTTGACTACTTGCAAAGTTCGTCGAGTTTCTTGCCTCACGTTACGCAATAGACATTTTCGTCAGGGTGGACGTGGGGTGATACTGATGAGGAAAAGACAGCATGTGCGGTATTGTCGGTATTGTTGGTTTTACACCAGTCAACCAATCCATCTATGATGCGCTCACGGTGCTTCAGCACCGTGGGCAGGATGCAGCGGGTATTGTTACTATTGATGAAAATAACAATTTTCGCTTAAGAAAAGCCAACGGTCTGGTAAAAGACGTGTTTGAGATGCGGCATATGCATCGCCTGCAGGGGAATATGGGGATTGGACATGTTCGTTATCCTACCGCTGGTGGCTCCAGTGCTTCCGAAGCTCAACCGTTTTACGTGAACTCTCCTTATGGTATCTCTCTGGCGCACAATGGTAATTTGACCAATGCCCATGAGTTGAAGCATAAGATGTTTGAAGTGGCGCGTCGCCACATTAACACCACCTCCGACTCTGAAGTTTTGTTGAATATTCTGGCCAGCGAGCTGGATAACTTCCGCCACTATCCGTTAACGCCTGAAGATATTTTCACCTCGGTTCGCAATACTCATAAATTGATTCGCGGTGCTTATGCCTGTGTAGCAATGATTATTGGTCACGGCATGCTGGCGTTTCGCGATCCTAATGGTATTCGACCATTAGTGATTGGCAAACGTAAACTGGCAGACGGCCGTATCGAGTATATGGTCGCTTCTGAGAGCGTGGCGTTGGATACCCTGGGCTTTGAGTTCCTGCGTGATGTAGAGCCGGGAGAAGCTATCTACGTGTCGGAACAGGGGCAAATGTTTACTCAACAGTGTGCCGATAATCCGCAGAGCCATCCTTGCCTGTTTGAATATGTTTATTTTGCCCGCCCGGACTCGTTTATCGACAAGATTTCCGTATACAGCGCTCGTGTTCGTATGGGTAAAAAGCTGGGTGAGAAAATTGCCCGCGAGTGGGACGATTTGGATATCGATGTCGTGATTCCGATTCCGGAAACCT
Source organism: Limnobaculum allomyrinae (assembly GCF_016649425.1). Lineage (GTDB taxonomy): Bacteria > Pseudomonadota > Gammaproteobacteria > Enterobacterales > Enterobacteriaceae > Limnobaculum > Limnobaculum allomyrinae. The sequence goes on along the minus strand of NZ_JADRCR010000010.1, from coordinate 95,056 downwards.
CTTGTGATATCGCGCTGGAAATTGCCCGTATTCTCGACAAACCTTACCGTCAGGGTTTTGTGAAAAATCGTTACGTGGGCCGGACGTTTATTATGCCGGGCCAACAGGCACGTAAACAGTCGGTTCGCCGTAAACTTAACGCTAATCGCGCTGAGTTCCGCGATAAGAATGTGTTGCTGGTGGATGATTCCATTGTGCGCGGTACCACCTCAGAACAGATCGTGGAAATGGCTCGCGAAGCTGGCGCTAAAAAGGTTTATCTGGCATCGGCGGCGCCTGAAGTACGTTTTCCTAACGTTTACGGTATTGATATGCCAACCGCCAATGAGTTAATCGCCCACGGTCGGGAAGTGGCAGAAATTAATCAAATCATTGGTGCGGATGCGTTGATTTTCCAGAATCTGGACGATTTGGTTGAGGCAGTACGTGAAGATAATCATGATATTGAGAAATTTGAGAGCTCAGTATTCGATGGTATTTATGTCACGCGGGATATCGACCAAAACTACCTCGATTATCTGGACACCTTGCGTAATGATGATGCTAAGGCTGACGTCGACCATCATAATGCCGAAAACCTGGAGTTGTATAACGAAGGGTAGATTGGTAGCTAGTAGTGATTGAGCGTCGAAAATGCCGTGCTGAAATTATCAGTGCGGCATTTTTTATTCATAAGCGTTATTACCCAATAGGATTCTGATTGATAAAGTGTCCTGATTACGGCAAAGTCCTGTCATGATTCAGCGAATGCGAAGAGTTTTCTTATGAAACGTTTGATTGTCGGTATTTCTGGCGCCAGTGGTGCGATCTATGGTGTTCGCCTGTTACAGGTTTTGCAAAGTTGTGCTGATGTGGAAACCCATTTGATTGTCAGTAATGCTGCCCGTCAAACGTTGGCGATGGAAACAGATTATAGCCTGCGTGATGTCACCTCATTGGCTTCAGTGGTTCATGATGTGCGGGATATTGCGGCTTCGGTTTCTTCCGGTTCGTTTCGTTGCCATGGTATGGTGATTCTGCCATGCTCGATGAAAACTCTGTCGGCCATTGTAAACAGTTACACTGATGATTTATTAAGCCGTGCAGCGGATGTGACGCTGAAAGAACGTAAGCCACTGGTGTTATGTGTGCGGGAAACGCCATTGCATCTGGGACATTTGCGATTAATGACGCAGGCGGCAGAATTGGGGGCAGTGATTATGCCTCCGGCTCCGGCGTTTTATCACCGGCCTCAAAGCGTGCAGGATATTGTTGATCAAACGGTAAACCGGGTGTTGGACCAGCTGGATATTCAGTTAGAACAAGACCTGTTTGAACGTTGGCAGGGCAGTAAGCCATAAGGCTATCCATGAAAGATTTTTCTGATTTCAGGATATAGGGTTAATTCATAACCATTGATTCTGAAACAACTAAAATCTTACTCATCATACAACCCATCATTACGCACTGCCGTATGGCTTTTGTTCGGGCGAATACGGCGTACCGACTCTCGGATTACCAGAGTACCGTTTAGTAATAAGTTTCCGATGGGAGCCTGTGGTCGAATCAAGCGCTGTTGAAGAATATGTACAGCCTCTTCACCAAGTTGATCGCGCGGCACGTGAACAGATGTTAACGGTACATCATGAATTGCCGCCAGATTGAAGCCGTCAATACTCATTACCGAAATATCATTAGGAACCCGCAGTCCCGCTTTTTGCAGCGCGCTGACGGCACCCGCAGCCATAAAATCTCCACCTACCAGTAACGCACTGGGTAATTTATCCCGTGGGGTGGTAGCCAGATAATCACAGATAAGCTGTTCACTTTCTTTTGCACTAAAGCTTTGTGCGGTGATCAGATGCCGATCGTCATCAAAAGGAAGATTATGCGCTTCCCAGGCATCACGGATGCCTGCAAGACGAAGCTCCATAGTGTGGCGTCGCAGGCACAGTAAGTTAACTACCTCTTTATGTCCCAGTTCGAAAAGGTAACTTGCGGCATATTCACCAATAAGCTGATTATCAGGGGATACGCCCGGCAGGCGCATCTTACGGTCGCGGCAGTTTATCAGAACGCATGGCTTACCCAAGTCCACTGCCAAATCATGAATATGGGGATCATCAATACCAAGCAAGAATACTGCTTCAGTATCGGGCTCATTCATTTTTGTCAGAAACAGGTTGGTATCACTATCCAATTCTTCCAATGCGCAATAGCGTAATCGTACTTCATGGGAATTTAGCGCTTTGCTGATGCCCTGAATGACGCGGTAATAGAATACATCCAGACGCTCGTCAAAGGCACGTTGAGGGGCAAATATCATCAGATTGTTAAGCAATAAACGTCCTGCCGCCATTCCTTGCAATACACCATTCTGTTGTGCGCAGGCCAGAATTCGTTGTTTTGCCGTTTCACTGGTGTTGGCTTTCCCTGCTAATACCCTTGAAACCGTGCTGATAGACAGCCCGGTTTGGGCAGCAATTTCGCTTATTTTTAGCTTTTTACTCATTCTGTGATCTATGCCCATTTTGCAAATGAAAATTTTTTCATCTTTGAGTGTTCATCATTTTTAAAGCCGTTTAACTAAATGTTTATTCAATTATTTCAGGCTGATGAAAATTATTGCAACGAATCTACTATTGGCCGATTTATAACTCATTTAGGCTCGATTTGTCGAATAGCTTTTAGCTTCTCTACGCAAAAAATTTAAATAAAAAAACAATTAATCAGATGGTTAAAGAGAGTGACAGCCAGAGGGATGTCATACCAACGCTGATTATTATCGCGGCAAGGAGAAGATCAAAATGAGTTCTGAAATAAATCAGGATGTGACCGCAGTGAAGGCCACGCGAACCATCCGTAACCTGCGCTGGTGGGTATTGGTACTGTTTTTGATGGGCGTCACCGTTAACTACATTACCCGTAACTCACTTGGTATTTTGGCTCCGGAGTTAAAAAATAGTCTGGGTATTACCACCGAGCAATATTCATGGATTGTTGGTGCGTTTCAGTTAGCTTATACGGTTTTTCAACCAATATGCGGTTGGTTAATTGATGTGATAGGTCTGAAGCTGGGCTTTCTGGTATGTGCCATTGTCTGGTCAATTGTTTGTATGATGCATGCAGGAGCGGGAAGCTGGCTACAATTGGCTATTTTACGTTTTATGATGGGTGGTGCTGAAGCGGCAGCCACACCGGCTAACGCCAAAACCATTGGAGAGTGGTTCCCTAAAAAGGAGCGTCCGGTTGCTGCCGGTTGGGCGGGGGTAGGTTTCTCTATTGGTGCAATGCTGGCTCCGCCGATTATCTATTTTGCACATGCCTCTTTTGGCTGGCAGGGTGCATTTATGTTTACCGGTATTCTGGCGATGGTGTGGGTTATTCTTTGGTGGTTGTTCTATCACAACCCTGAACAACATCCGAATTTGAGTAAAGAAGAGCTGGCATTCATCAAACAGGATAACGAAGCGCCCGCGGTGAAACTGCCATTCTTTACTGCGTTGAAAACCGTATCAAAAAACAAACGTTTTTACGGTATTGCCATACCGGCATTTATGGCTGAACCCGCCTGGGCGGTACTAAGCTTCTGGGTTCCTCTGTATCTTGCTAACGAACGGGGTATGGATTTAAAACAGATTGCTATGTTTGCCTGGCTGCCATTTTTAGCGGCGGATCTGGGCAGTGTTGCCAGTGGTTATCTGACGAAACTGTATGCTCGCTGGTTTGGCTGCTCACGTACCAACTCAGTGGTGGCCAGCTCGGTTACCGGTGCCTTTATGATGCTCTCTCTGGCTCTGGTTGCGGTGACGAAAGATCCCTACATTGCTATTGTCTTGATCTCTATCGGTGGTTTTGGTCATCAGATTATCTCTTGTATGTTGAGTGCGCTGGTTGTGGACTCTTTTGATAAAGGTCAGATGGCAACAGTGAATGGCATGCGAGGTTCTGCTGCCTGGATCGCCAGCTTTCTGTTCTCATTATTGATCGGTGTTACCGCCGATAAGATAGGCTTTAATCCACTGTTTATTGCGATGGGGTTCTTTGATTTGATTGGGGCAATATTCCTGGTGTCTTTTATTGCTGAGCGTCGAGCTAAACATGCCTGAGGTGAGTAGCATACTCGAGTAAATACTGAGTCTGAACACCGATAAGCACCAGAACAGGCTTATCGGTGTTGGCTAACTCAAGGGAAATGAGCGAAATTCATTTTCCTGTGATTAACTCTTCGGAAACAGATCCTCAAACGCCTTTTCTAAGTTGTTAAACTCAAAGTGATATCCTGCTTCTTCCAGCCGTTTTGGCAACGCATGCTGACCTCCAAGTACTAATACTGCTGATTCTCCCATCAGCAAGCGAATAACAAAGGCCGGAGTGCGGAAGAAGTGGGGCCTGTCGATAGCGGAGGCTAACAGGTCGGTAAATAGTTCATTGTGCACCGGATAAGGAGAAACCATATTAAATGGACCTTCCAGTTTCGGTGTGGTTAGCAAAAACTGGATGGCATTGACCATATCGTTAATGTGAATCCACGGCATATACTGTAAGCCGGAACCTAATGGGCCTCCGAGACCCATTTTAAAGATTGGCAACATTTTGCTGAGAGCTCCGCCCTCGGTCGATAACACAATTCCGGTACGCAGCAGGCAAACGCGAGTACGATCGCTTTTTGCCAGCAGGGCTTCTTCCTCCCAACGCTGGCAGAGAGTATGAGTAAATTCCGGATGCGGAGGCTCGTCCTCAGTAACGACGCTTTGCCCCTGATCGCCGTAATAACCAACGGCAGAGCCGGAGATAAATACCGCCGGAGGTGTGTGACTATCGAGGAACAACTTGCTGAGATGAGCGGTTAATTGCCAGCGGCTATTACACAATCGCCTTTTCTGTACCGCTGTCCAGCGCTTATCGGCAATAGGCTCTCCCGCCAGATTGATCACCGCATCGAAATTATCAAGATTTTTCAGATTATCCAGAGTATTGAGATAGCTGACGCTGTCACCAAACTGTGCTCTGGCTTTTTCAATATTACGGCTAACCACGCTAATGGTGTGGGACTGCAATAACAGGCTTTTGGTCAAATGACGACCGATAAGTCCGGTAGCACCAGTAATAAGTATATGCATGGGCGATCTCCTGAAGCAGTCGTAAGGAATAAAACCGTCTAGCATCTACTTATCATAGCGGATAGTTGACATAAAATATTATGATCGCTCACAACTTTGTGTTTTTACTCCATTTTGCTTTTTAATTGCCATTCGGTGTCTATCCGCCGGGCTATAACAACTGCCTGTCGTTTACTTATTCGCTGGTACCAGTTATTGACGGCAGGGTAGTCCTGTAAGTCGATGCGTTGCTTCTGATAATCGTCAACTAATGGGTATAGAGCAATGTCAGCAATACTGTAGCGATCGCCTGCAATATACATATTCGTGGTCAGACTTTGGTTAAGTGACCGATAGACCCCGATGGTTTCATTTTGATAAAGCTCAATGGTTGAGGGGATGATACGTTTAGAGTGGTGGCTGAAATACTCCATATTCTCCAGTGTTGGCATCAATTTGTTTTCCAGCCAAAATAACCACTGCAGCACATCGTAACGATGGCGAAGCCCAAAAGAAGCCAGATGACCGCTCTTTTCCGCCAGATACACCAAAATAGTACTTGCTCCATAAAGCGTTAACGGAGGCTCACCCGTATGCGGTTTTGGATCAATAATAATTGGCCCTCTCTCTTCAGGCGATAATGTCGTCAGCGTTTGCAGCGGGTAGTCGACACTGCTGAGCTTGAAAGGATGTATACTGTAAGACAGTTCAAGCTCTTCGAGAAAGATAGCGATCTTTTTCCCATCGGGAATTGGGGTGTAATAAAATTTAATCATAGTTCCCTCCATGTCATAAATTTTACTGGTTTAATATAGTTACTGGTTTTTTCCCTGTGACCAATGAGTATATTATGCCGGGACAAGCCTTTTTTATTCAGTAAAATGTGCGTTATTCTTATTTAATATTTTTCAGTTCATGGTTACTGGTTAAACTTCAATCTTGATTGATTTTGTATTCAGGAAGATTCACTGATGAAATTGATGTTTGCATCTGATTTACATGGTTCTTTATCGGCAACTCAATTGGTGTTAAAACATTTTGAGGATTCCGGTGCTGACTGGTTAATTTTATTGGGTGATTTGTTATATCACGGCCCTCGCAACCCATTGCCGGATAACTATAATCCTGCTGAAGTAGCACTGTATCTTAATCAGTTTGCTGATAGAATCATGGCTGTGCGGGGGAATTGTGATAGTGAAGTAGACCAAATGCTATTACACTTTCCGATAGAGGCAACCTGGCAACAGGTACTACTTGAACAGCGACGGTTATTTTTAACCCATGGGCATCATTATCATCCGGATAAACTCCCTGCGTTACGTACCGGGGATGTGTTTGTTTATGGCCATACGCACATACCTCAGGCTGAAAAGCGTGAGAATATTTACTTATTAAATCCGGGATCTGCCAGTCTGCCTAAAGGTGGATATCCGGCTAGTTTTGGTATGTTGAGTGATGGTGTGTTACAGGTGTTAAGCTTGCAACAACAAGAGCCCATTATTCAGGTATCTTTAGAGAAAAGGTTTTAACAGATGGAAGAACAAAACCAGGCCGAACAGGTTGAGTGGGTCGATGTTGTTGATGAAAATAACAATGTGATGGCCCAAGTAACCCGCCAGCAAATGCGGCAAAAGAATTTACGTCATCGGGCAACCTATATTGTGGTTCATAACGGTATGGGAAAAATATTGGTACAGCGTCGTACCGATAATAAAGACTTCTACCCGGGATGGCTTGATGCCACGGCAGGTGGTGTTGTTCAGCAAGGGGAAGATATGCTGACTTCAGCCCGTCGCGAGGCGGAAGAGGAGTTAGGCATTGCGGATGTGCCATTTGCCGATCACGGTACTTTTTACTATGAGTCAGATAACTGCATGGTTTGGGGAGCTCTGTTTAGCTGTATTACTCATGGCCCATTTGCCCTGCAGGAAGAAGAGATTGAGAGCGTTCATTGGTTAACGCTGGAAGAGATCAATCAACGCGCGGATGAGTTTACTCCGGATTCTGTGAAGGCGCTTAATTTGTGGGTGACGCGTAATCCTGAGCAGCAAGAAATGGCAGAGAGCGTTGAGCATCAAGTTTGATGTTATATGAGTTCTAATAGTTTTCAGTGAGTTGACCAAATAAAAATGCCGGATATTAAATCCGGCATTTTTTTCACCAATAAACGAGAGAATTAACCTTCGTTTTGTGCAGCCTGAATAGCCGTCAATGCGATGGTGTATACAATATCGTCCACTAACGCACCGCGAGACAGGTCGTTAACTGGTTTACGCATACCCTGTAACATTGGGCCGATAGAGACCAGATCCGCTGAACGCTGAACCGCTTTATAGGTAGTGTTACCGGTGTTCAGATCAGGGAAGATGAATACCGTAGCTTTACCTGCAACCGGAGAGTTTGGTGCTTTAGATCTTGCTACATCTTCCATAATGGCAGCGTCATACTGTAACGGGCCATCGATTACCAGGTCAGGACGTTTTTCCTGAGCCAGACGAGTCGCTTCACGTACTTTATCAACGTCGCTACCGGTACCGGAGTTACCGGTAGAGTAGGAGATCATTGCAACGCGAGGATCAACACCGAAGGCAGCTGCAGAATCAGCAGACTGAATAGCAATTTCAGCCAGTTGTTCTGCCGTTGGATCCGGGTTAATCGCACAGTCACCGTATACCAGAACTTGTTCAGGTAACAGCATAAAGAAGATTGAAGAAACCAGAGAGCTACCCGGTGCAGTTTTGATTAACTGTAGCGGTGGACGAATAGTGTTAGCCGTAGTGTGAACAGCGCCAGATACCAGACCGTCAACTTCGTTTTGCTCCAGCATCATGGTACCCAGTACCACGTTATCCTGCAGTTGCTCACGAGCAACGACTTCAGTCATGCCTTTGCTCTTACGCAGCTCAACCAGACGTGGAACATAGTTTTCACGTACTTCAGCCGGGTCAACAATTTCTACGCCTTTACCCAGTTCAACGCCCTGAGCTTCCGCAACACGTCTGACTTCTTCCGGGTTACCCAGCAGAATACATTGTGCAATACCGCGGTCAGCACAGATAGCAGCAGCTTTGATAGTACGTGGTTCATCACCTTCTGGTAGAACAACACGCTTGCCTGCTTTACGCGCCAGCTCAGTTAACTGATAGCGGAACGCAGGAGGAGACATGCGACGTGAGCCTTCACTGTTTGCTGTCAGGGTATCAATCCATTCGCTGTTGATATGGTTAGCGATATAGTTTTGAGCCTGTTCAATACGCTGATGGTCGTCGGCTGGCGCTTCCAGACTGAGGCTTTGCAGCGACAGAGAGGTTTGCCAGGTGTTGGTATCAACCATAAATACCGGTAAGCCGGTTTCAAAAGCCTGCTCGCACAGCTTGTGTACGCGCTCATCAATAGCGTAACCGCCGGTTAACAGTACTGCACCAATCTCTACCCCATTCATCGCGGCCAGACAGGCTGAAACCAGAACATCAGGGCGATCGGCAGAAGTCACTAACAGTGAACCTGGGCGGAAGTGCAGTAACATATTAGGAATGCTACGGGCACAGAAAGTCACGTTTTTAATACGACGGGTACGAATGTCACCTTCGTTGATGATACGTGCTTTCAGGTGATGGGCCATATCAATGGCACGGGTGGCAATCAAGTCCAGATTCCACGGAATGCAGCCTAAAATCGGCAGTGAGGAATTGGTGAACAGCTGAGCGGTATCAACCACGCTAATCGCGGGTTTGCTGGCTGAATCATCAAACATCTCTGACAGATCAGGACGAGTACGACCTTGTTCATCAACCGGGGCATTTAGCTTGTTGATGATAACGCCAGTGATGTTCTCATTTTTACTGCCACCGAAGTTAGAACGCGCTAAATCAATGCGCTCTTTCAACTGGGCAGGGGAGTCATTACCTAATGCCATCACAAAAACGATTTCTGCACCCAGCGTTTTAGCGATTTCATAGTTCAGGGCATTAACGAATTGATGGTGAGAAGTAGGAACTAAACCTTCAATCAGAACGACTTCAGCGTCTTTTGCGCACTCCTGGTAACGTTCAACGATCGTTTCCATCAGCACGTCTTGTTTATTGTTACTCAACATGCTCTCAACCTGAACCATGCTCAGTGGTTCAGCCGTTACGGCGTTGGAGTTAGCACGCAGAATAGTCGTAGTTTGGTCCGGCACATCGGCACCTGAGCGGGATTGTGCAATGGGCTTAAGAACGCCTAAACGGACACCTTTGCGCTCCATAGCGCGAACGACACCCAGGCTGACGCTGGTCAACCCGACGCTGGTGCCGGTAGGAATTAACATAATTGTACGAGACACGACGAAACCTCTTTAGGTTATGCTTTGGCTAAAACAACACCGCCAGCCTGAGCTGACGGTGTTATTGTCGTTATTTACGCGGTAAGACGAGATGCGTCCTGAGCGATCACCAACTCTTCGTTGGTTGGGATGATCAGTGCTGCACGAGTGCCATCTTTTGCGATGTTACCTGACTTACCAAAGCGGGCTGCCAGGTTGCGCTCGTGGTCGACTTCAAAGCCTAACAGAGCCAGTTTACCCAGTGCCAGTTCACGAACCATTGCAGCGTTTTCACCAATACCACCGGTGAAGATAACTGCATCCAAACGACCGTCCATCAGTGCAGTGTAAGCACCGATATATTTTGCTAAACGGTGACAGAATACATCCATCGCACGTTTGGCATCTTCTTTCTGTGCATAGTTATCTTCAACATAGCGGCAGTCGCTGGTGACTTCGGTCAGGCCTTGCAGACCAGACTCTTTGTTCAGCATCTTGTTGATTTGTTCCATGCTCATTCCCATTACGTCATACAGATGGAAAATGATTGCAGGATCGATATCACCACTACGGGTACCCATAACCAGACCTTCCAGCGGAGTCAGACCCATAGAAGTATCTACACACTCACCGTTACGAATAGCTGCAACAGAACCGCCGTTACCTAAATGACAGGTAATAACGTTTAGCTCTTCTACTGGTTTGTTCAGCATTTTTGCAGCTTCACGGCTGACATAGTAGTGGCTGGTACCGTGGAAGCCATAACGACGAATACCGTGCTCTTTATACAGGCTGTACGGCAGAGCATACAGGTAAGATTCAGCAGGCATTGTTTGATGGAAAGCGGTATCAAAAACGGCCACGTTTTTATTTTTAAGAGATGGGAACGCTTTGAATGCTTCTTCGATGCCGATCAGGCCTGCCGGGTTATGCAGTGGTGCGAATGGAGACGCAGCCTGAATACCTTTCAGCACATCAGCATTGATAACAACTGACTGAGTAAACTGCTCGCCACCGTGAACAACGCGGTGACCGATAGCGGTCAGGTTGTTTGACAGTTCTGGTTTTTTAGCCAGAATAGTATTAACGATGAATTTCAGAGCTTCGCTGTGTGCAGCACCTGCTCCAAGGGCTTCTTCGTGTTTGCTTCCGTCCATTTTCCATTTGATACGGGCTTCCGGAAGGTGGAAACACTCGGCTAAACCAGAAAGGTGTTCTTCGCCATTGGCAGCATCAATGATGGCGAATTTCAGAGAAGAACTACCGCAGTTAAGAACCAGAACCAGCTTACTCGACATGAGAAGTACCTATTTAATTTTGTGATTTGAAAAACGAAAATAGGGCAAGCGTAGCGTTAATCGGTGAGGCTGAACCTTTATCACCAAGTTTGCTGCGTACCCGCGTTTTATTATTGTACACAATTGCCTGAAAACAGGTTATTGGTATTGTTTTATCCCTAACAAAAAAATTGGCCATAAGGCCTTAGTCAGGATAATACCTGGCTAAGTAAAAATAAAACAGAAATGCAAATTAAATTGATATTTATTAAACTGCATCAAGTTTTTTGTGCATTTATTTTAAAATTTACAGAATTTTTTGAATGTGCATTATAATCCGGAACGCAACATAATGTACATATCGATAGATCCGGAATCAAAGGCGGCAAATTAAATGCTACGTTCATCAGGTCCTATCCGTTGGATTCAAATATTTCAGCGTGGGCAGACTTATATGAAGACCTGGCCAAACGAAAAACGTTTGTCTGCGGTGTTCCCGGAAAACCGTATCACCACGGCAACGCGCTTTGGTGTTCGCTTTATGCCGCCTGTTGCTATCTTTACCCTTGCCTGGCAAATTGCGATGAGCGGACAATTAGGGCCTGCGGTCGCCACTGCGATCTTCGCCTGCAGTTTACCAATGCAGGGGCTGTGGTGGTTAGGCCAGCGTTCTATCTCAATATTACCGCCATCACTGAAGCAGTGGTTTTTACAACTGCGGGAGAAGCTGGCGGAAGCCGGGCAGGAGTTTGCGCCTTTAGAACAAGAGCCAACTTATCAACACTTGGCTGAGCTGCTTAAGCATGCTTTTAATCAATTAGATAAAACTTTTCTGGATGAGCTTTAGTTAAACGTGCGGGCTTCTGATGTTGCTCAGAAGCTACGCTACGGATCGATTTTCCCTCCTTTATTTGTCACCCGCTCGGGTAAACAAAAAATTACACTGAATGGGTATCACTCTGTTGCGCAATATGCCATTCTCTATCCATTCGTGATGACGTTTATTCACATACAGAATTCTTTTTTGTTTTTGAATCTCAGGAGTTGTTATCGTGGAAATGACTAATGCCCAACGGCTAATCCTTTCAAACCAATATAAAATGATGACCATGCTGGACCCGGATAACGCGGAACGCTATCGTCGGTTACAGACAATTATTGAACGTGGTTTTGGTTTGCAGATGAAGGAACTGGAGCGCGAGTTTGGTGAACTTTCAGAAGAGACCTGCCGCACTATTATTAATATTATGGAAATGCATCACGCGTTGGGAGTCTCCTTTGAGAATCTGCGTGAAAATCTGAAAGATAAAGCCGAGATTGATGAACGCCGTATCAATTTCCTTGGTTTTGATGCCGCAACTGAAGCCCGCTATCTCAGCTATGTTCGCTTCCTGGTGAATACAGAAGGGCGCTATACCCACTTTGATTCAGGAACCCATGGCTTTAACTCACAAACTAAGATGTGGGATAAATATCAGCGCATGCTGGCTATCTGGCAATCCTGTCCGCGTCAGTACCACTTATGCGCTATTGAGATTTCTCAAATCATTAATGCCTGATGGCATCTCTTCTTTATTAATATGGTGGCCGGCTAATGCCGGTCACTGATTTTTTGTTTTGCCAGTGAGAATATTAATTTGAATTGCAAAGGTTTTCTTTTTGATTTGGACGGCACGCTGGTTAGCTCTTTGCCGGTGGTTGAACGTGCATGGTTAGGGGTTGCTGAACGTCTGAATGTTGCACCGCAGGAGATGCTCGATTTTATTCACGGTAAGCAGGCAATAACGTCACTGCGCCATTTTATGGCAGGCCAAAGTGAAGAGGCGATCAAAAAAGAGTTTGACCGACTGGAACAAATAGAAGCGACTGATACAGAGGGTGTGGAAGCTTTGCCGGGTGCTATTGAGTTGCTTAACCGCCTGAATGAACTGAAGGTGCCTTGGGCGATTGTAACCTCGGGTACCATTCCTATCGCTCATGCCCGCAGCAAAGCCGCAGGAATACCTTTCCCTGAGGTGTTTGTTACCGCAGAGCTGGTAGCCAGAGGTAAACCTGAACCTGATGCCTATTTGCTCGGTGCAGAACGTTTAGGTTTGGCTCCATCAGACTGTGTTGTGGTTGAAGATGCGGCAGCAGGATTGGCTTCCGGGTTGGCTGCTGGCTGTCAGGTGATCGCGGTAAATGCCCCTGCAAATACCCCTGAGCTGTCCCGGGTGGATAAATCGCTAAAAACGTTGCAACAGTTACATGTCAGTTATTCAGATAACATTGCCAGAATTCAATTTGATTAATTAAATGAATGATTAGCGGTATAAAGATAAGAAAGCTCCATAATTTGGGGCTTTTTTATTAACATGCTGATGACATTTCTGACTAATCTCCTTGTTTATGCTGAATGTTTCGGTTTTTGATTGATATAAGGTTGAGGATGTGTTTTATTCTATTTTAATCAGTTAAATCGCATATATTGTTCCTTTATTGATGGAAAAATAGGGTAACTTTACAGGCAGGCTGAAAAAATATCTTAAAGCCAATGTTTTATCACGATTAGTATTCGATAATATTTATGTATGGGGCAAAAACGTTCAGATAACCAGTAAGGGAGCCGCAGTGATCGAGCGATTATTGACAACGATGGGTACGCTAGCCGATAGCCAGCTTTTTTGGGTGGTGTGCTTTTTATTTATCGCAATAATCTTGTTCATATCCAATAAAGTGCGGATGGATGTGGTTGCTCTGCTATTGATTACCGTTTTTGTTACCAGCGGCATTCTGACGCTACCTGAAGCTATTTCTGGCTTCAGTGATCCCAACGTTATTCTGATTGCGCTACTGTTTGTGATTGGCGAAGGATTGGTGCGCACCGGTATTGCCTATCAGGTGGGCGACTGGCTGGTTCGGGTTGCCGGCAGCAGTGAAACTAAACTGTTGGTGTTGCTGATGTTAGCGGTAGCCGGATTGGGTTCAGTTATGAGCTCCACCGGTGTGGTGGCTATCTTTATTCCTGTGGTGATGAGCGTTTCATCGCGCATGGAGAGAGAGCCAGGCCGCCTGATGATGCCTCTGGCCTTTGCCGGATTAATCAGCGGTATGATGACGCTGGTAGCAACACCGCCAAACCTGGTGGTGAACAGTGAATTACAACGTTATGGCGTGGGGCAGTTTGATTTCTTTAGCGTAACACCCATCGGTATCGTGATTCTGGCGATGGGGATCGGCTATATGCTGCTGGTACGTCCCTGGTTGGTGAAACCGGTAAGTCAGGATAAAGCTAAGTCCCGAACCCGACGTACCATGCGTGACCTAATTCATGACTATAAGCTGAGCGGTCGTGCCCGACGCCTCTCTATTCGCCCCGGTTCCCCGTTAATTGGTCGTACGCTGGATGAACTACATTTGCGTTCCCGCTACAGTGCTAACGTAGTGGGTATTGAACGCTGGCGTAAATTTCGCCGGGTAATGATAGGTGCTTTTGCCGCCACTGAACTGCGGGTGCATGACATTCTGCTGGTGGATATGTTTGATCCGGAAGCGGATGTACGACATTTCTGTACCGAAGAGCAACTGGAACCGATGATTTTGCGTGGGGAATACTTCTCTGAACAGGCTCGCGAAGTCGGCATGGCGGAAGTGTCACTGGTTCCTGAATCTGAATATATTGGTAAAACCTTGCGACAGATGGGGTTTCGTACTCGCTACAATCTTAATGTGATTGGTATCCGGCGCAACGGCAAACTGATTGAAGCCAGTCAGATTGATGAAGAGCTAAAAGTTGGCGATATGATGCTGGTGATAGGTGACTGGCGCCAGATTCGTCAATTGCAGAGTAATACCCGTGACTTTCTGGTCATGAATCTTCCTGCCGAGGTGGATGAAGTTGCACCAGCTACCAGTCAGGCTCCTCACGCGTTATTGTGCCTGATTCTGATGATTTTCCTGATGGTGACAGACATTGTGCCTAATGTGATTGCGGCACTGTTGGCCTGTCTGTTAATGGGGAAATTCCGCTGTATTGATATGGAAAGCGCCTATAAATCTATCCACTGGCCAACACTTATTTTGATTGTTGGTATGCTGCCTTTTGCTCATGCGTTACAAAAAACCGGTGGTATCGATTTGGTGGTAAAAGGATTGATGGATGCCGTTGGCGATATGGGCCCCAGGGTGGTACTGCTTAGCCTGTTTGTACTGTGCGCGGTAATCGGCCTGTTTATTTCCAATACTGCCACTGCCGTATTGATGGCGCCTATAGCTATTGGTGCTGCAAATCAGATGGGGGTGTCTGCTCTACCATTTGCCATGGTGGTAGCGATAGCCGCTTCAGCCGCCTTTATGACACCGGTATCTTCACCGGTAAACACCATGGTGCTTGGGCCTGGTGGTTATAAATTTAGCGATTTCCTGCGTATTGGCGTGCCGTTCACTTTACTGGTGATGGTGGTGAGTGTGGTCATTATTCCGCTACTGTTTCCGTTCTAAGACATAAATTGGACATATATCGTTCATAAAACTGACATTCAGTCTGAGTAACCTGCACCTGAAAAATAAAAATCAGGAGAATGTTATGAAGGCAAGTTGGTTGATTCCTCTCACTTTTGCGTTAGTCCCTGTGGTTATTCCCGCTACGGCATCCGCCGTGACTATCTATCCAATCGATAGGGCCACCATGTTAACCGGTGGTAAATTTGACTTTAAGGTTGAATTTGACAAGCAAGTCGATCCCGATCAGGTCAGCGTTAAGATTAATGGAAAATCCTATCAACAGGTTTGGAACCAAAAAAGCGAATTTATTAAAGATGAAGATGGTCTTAACGCCTCATCACTGGTAATAAAGAATGTTGATATTGCTACCCCGGGTGATTACAACGTTGAAGTCTCGGCGGGTGATGAAAAAGGCACAGTAAGCTGGAATGTTTATCAAACGCCGGAAAAGCGTCAGGCTAAAAACGTCATTCTGTTTATTGGTGATGGCCTGTCAGTGGCTCATCGAACCGCTGCCAGAGTGATGTCAAAAGGTATCACTGAAGGTAAAGCTAACGGTCGTCTGGCCATTGATGATTTAACCAATATGGCATTTATTGGTACATCGAGTACTGACTCTATTGCGGCTGATAGTGCTAACACCATGAGTGCCTACATGACGGGGCATAAATCTGGCGTGAATGCGCTAGGGGTTTATGTCAGTCGGGCGAAAGACTCCCTTAATCATCCAAAGCAAGAAACACTGGGCGAGTTGATTAAACGCACTACCAATATGTCGGTGGGCATCGTCAGTGATGCCGAGCTGGAGGATGCCACACCAGCGGCTGTGTTGTCCCATACTCGTCGTCGTGCGGATAAAGCAGAAATCGTTAGTATGTTCTATGACGTTAAGCCGGATGTTTTGCTGGGCGGCGGTTCGGCCTATTTTCTGCCAGAAACTACACCGGGTTCTAAACGTAAAGATAACCAAAACTACGTTGAACGTTTCCAGCAGGCTGGTTACCAACTGGTTACCAATGCAGCAGAGCTGAAAAAGCAGGGCTCCGGAGCAGATAAGCTACTCGGCTTGTTCCATACAGGCAATATGGATGATGTGTTGGACCGACGCTTTCTGAAAAATGATGTAACTAAAAAGTTTCCCGACCAGCCAGATCTGACGGAAATGACCCAAACTGCACTGGATGTACTGTCAAAAAATCAGGATGGCTTCTTCCTGATGGTTGAGTCAGCGCTAATTGATAAAGCCTCACATCCATTGGATTGGGAGCGTGCGGCTTATAACACCATTATGCTGGATCAGTCAGTCGCTATTGCTAAGAAGTTTGCTGAAACCCATCCGGATACGCTGATTATTGTTACCGGCGATCATACTCACGGAATCTCCATTGTCGGAACCGTTGATGATGATAAACCGGGCAATGATATGCGCGAGAAGGTAGGCGTATATGAAACTGCTGGTTATCCAAACTATGCAGATAAAGACGGTGACGGCTATCCGGACAGGGTCGATGTTTCTAAACGCTTAGCGGTATTCTTCAATAACTTCCCTGATCATTATGAAACCTTCAGACCTAAGCTGGATGCACGTTTTGTGCCCGCAATTCAAAATGAGAAGGGAGAGTATATTGCCAACGCCATATACAAAGACATACCCGGAGCCGTATTAAGAACCGGTAATATCCCTCGCAATACCGATACCGGGGTGCACTCCGTTGATGACATGATTGTTCAGGCATCAGGCCCCGGAGCAGAGCGGATTCATGGCTATATGGATAACACTGAATTATTCCGTGTAATTGTTGATTCATTGTCATTAGGCCATGGTAAACAGGGGTGATAATGACAAGATACTCTGTTCTTAATCGCCGGGGCACTCCCGGCGGTTTTTCTGGCTGGCGCTATTGCCAATGGTTGCTGCTGATACTGTTTGTAGTATCACCGTTAAGAGCCCAGCCGACTCTCACCTTCGAGCAGTTTTATAGCAAAGTAAGCGTGTTGGGACTGGAGTTTTCCGATCGTGTAAAACAGCTGTCAGGCCAACAGATAGAAATCACCGGCTTTATGGCGCCTCCTATCAAAGCTGAATCCCAGTTTTTTGTCTTAACCAAAATGCCGATGGCAATTTGTCCGTTTTGCTCTTCGGATGCGGACTGGCCGGAAGATATTTTGGTGGTCTATCTCACCAAGCGCCAAACCTTTGTACAAAACAATAGCATGATAAAAGTAACCGGTACGCTGGAGTATGGAACCTGGCGCGATAAAGAGACGGGATTTGTCAGTCTGCTGCGCCTGAGAGATGCGCAATTTAGCGAACTTTAGTCAGGAGTAGGTATATGTCAGAACTGTTTATTAATCAGCTACAGGTCAGATTTAACGGTAGTGCTCAGGCGGCGTTGAATATTTCACAACTGGTTGTGCCCGGAGGGGCTCATGTAGCGGTTACCGGTGCTTCCGGCAGTGGAAAAACTACCTTGGTTAATGCCATTAGCGGCCTTGAACGCAGCGGTAGCGGTAAAATTTTCTGGGACGGTAAAGATATTGGCCGTATGTCGGAGCGCCAGCGGGATCGTTGGCGGGCAACGAATGTCGGTCTGGTGATGCAGGACTTTCATCTGTATCCCGGATTGAGCGCTCTGGATAATGTTTTACTTCCGGCACGTTTTCATCACTGGCGTTTGCCTTCATCATTGAAAACACATGCCGCTGAGTTACTGGAGCAGGTGGGTATCCGGCAGCACCGGCAGGTAGTAGATACCTTATCTCGTGGTGAAAAACAGCGGGTGGCAATAGCCCGTGCGCTGCTGAGTAAACCAGAAATTGTCATTGCCGATGAGCCGACCGCCAGTCTGGATGCCAATAACGGATTGGAAGTTATCCGTTTACTTACTCAGTTTGCAAAACTGTCGAAATCGACCCTGATATGCATCACACATGATCCTCGTTTAAGTGATGAAATGCGTCGGCGAATTACGCTGGAAAATGGTCGTCCGGTTAAAGATATCACCACAGGAAGAACACTATGATTCCTTTTAAAATTATCTATGCCGATTTTAAACGTCTGTGGGGTGGAACACTGATTCTTACCCTGTTGATTGCCGCCGCTGTGGCTTTCAGTATGGTGGTTAATTTGCAAGAAAGAGCGTTGCGGGAAGGAAGTGCCAGAGCGGCAGATCGTTTTGATCTAATCGTTGGTGCCGCAGGAAGTGAAACTCAACTGGTGCTATCCAGCGTATTTTTACAGCCTTCATTGTTACCATTGTTACCCCATCATTATCTGGATGAACTGAAACAGCACCCATTAGTCGAGTCAGCATCACCATTAGCTTTTGGTGACAGCTATAAAGGCATGCCCATTATCGGAACTGATGACGACCTGTTGCGGGGCAGGGATATACAGTACGGTAATGATGGCCAGAACCATAAAGATACAATATTTGGCAGTGAGTATGGCGCCATTGTTGGCGCGGCAACCGGGCTTGTTGTGGGTGATAAAGTTATTCCTATTCATGGGCAGGTTGGTAGTGAAGGTGCTCATCAACATGAGGCAGTCAATTATACTGTTACCGGCGTATTGTCAGCCTCTGGCGATGCCTGGGATAAAGCAATTCTGGTACCTATCACTGCTGTATGGGCAGTACATGGTGCTGAAGAACATGAAAGTCATGCAGATGATGAAATACACCACCATGGAGGCGATGTTTCTGCGGTAGTCGTTAAGCCGAAAAGTATTGCCGGAGCCTATCAACTCAGATCGCAATATCGTTCCGGTGAAAGTCTGGCGGTTTTCCCCGGCGAAGTATTAACTCGTTTGTACGGTACGCTAGGGGATGCTCGTCAGGTTCTCTCCCTGATGGCAATGGGAACCCAGGTTCTGGTGTTAATTGCCATTTTGATGGTCATCATAGTGCATCTTGAGCAACGTCAACGGCAATTTGGCGCATTACGCGCTTTCGGTGCACCGCAACGCGGCATTGTGGCATTAATTTGGTGTGGGTTGATGTTAATGATGAGTATCGGGATTGTACTTGGGGTAGCAGTGGGTTATCTGGTGACGCTATGGATATCGCAGAGTATATCTTCATTGTATGGCATAAAACTACCGGTCACTATTCAACCCGAGGATGGTCTGTTGATAGCAATGATATGGGGTATTATTGGTGTGGTATTACTTCTGCCAGCGATATTGGTTTATCGGCGTTCACCAGCACAGGCATTGAAGACGGTATAAATGAGTTCAGGCTTAACGGCAGGTCTTAATAATTTCCCCGTTCGATTGTTTGATTTTTTGACAATTCAGGCCATTTTCAACGGTCGGGGGTTCCTGAGTAAGATAAAGAACACCATCAATGGGTAGCAGTAAGGTATCCAGTACCAGTGAAAAGGGAAGATCGAGCAGGGCGACAGGACGGCTAAAATTATGTAGTAAATCTATGCAGAGCTGTTGATTGGATTGATTAGCACATTGTTGTTCATCACTGGTAAATAGCCACTCGACATTAACACTGGTTCCAGGATAGAAGGGAGCACTGGGCCCTTTAGTGGCCCGAACCACCGTGCTCATACAACCAGAGAGTTGAACGCTAATTAAGATAATAAAAATCAGTATTAACCGTGCTCTCATAACAGAAATATCCATTTTTGTATTATGCGGTTGTCTGAAAATAGCAAACTGTCGATTGATTGAAGCGCCTGGTTCAGATTTGGCAATATTTTAACGCCGTTTAAACACAACTGATGAGTTATAACTGGCTATCCCCACTGATCTCATCTAACGACAAACTAAAACTCGGTACAAATACGTTAATGAAATATTCCATTTCCGGGCTGTGGCGAAGTTTTAGCGTCTTTTCCAGCCGCTGTTTCGCCAGCGTGAATTCATTATTTCCGGCGGATAGTTCTTCCAGGCTTTTCAGATAGGCACAAAGCGCATCAGCCTGTTTAACTACCAGTTTTTCATCTTCACTGTAGTAGCTGTCATCCAGAACAGAACGAAAGTCTTGCTGTAACTCTTCGGGTAACATTTCAATCAGTTTAAGCTGCGCCACTTTTTCTATCTTCTTATATTCATGGGCAATTTGCGGATTGTAATATTTGATTGGGGTAGGCATATCGCCGGTCAGTACTTCGCTGGCGTCATGATACATGGCTAACAGTGCAATTCGGTCAGGGTTCACATTGCCATTGAATTTTCGATTTTTGATGACCGCCAGAGCATGGGCAACAAACGCCACCTGTAAGCTATGTTCAGAGACGTTTTCAGTGCGAACATTACGCATCAGGGGCCAGCGACTGATTAATTTCAGACGTGATAAATAGGCAAAAAAGTGGCTTTGGGTCTGGCTCATGATGGTTCTACCTCTGTTGGTGCAAAAAACAAGGCTAGATTGTGGGGAGTTATCGCGTTGAGTGCAAACTGAATGTGTGAATATTTAGAAAATAGCCGGGAATACAGGGAAAAGAGCAACCAGAGACGAAATGAATGGCGGTGGAAAACACCGCCATTAGAAGAATATTATTGTTGCTTATAGGTTTCCAGGAACTTAGCAAATTTACCAATAGCCATTTCCAGTTCATCTACCCGGGGAAGGGTTACGATGCGCACGTGGTCAGGGTATGGCCAGTTAAAGCCAGAACCCTGAACTAACAGAACCTTTTGTTGTAGCAGCAGGTCAAGAACCATCTGCTGGTCATTCTTAATATTGAAGCGTTTGGCATCAATTTTCGGGAACATATACAGCGCACCTTTGGGCTTCACGCAGGAGACACCCGGAATTTGATTAATCAATTCCCATGCGCGGTCACGCTGTTCATACAGACGCCCACCCGGTTGAATAAACTCATTAATGCTTTGGTAGCCACCAATGGCGGTTTGAATGGCATGTTGCATCGGCACGTTTGCACACAGGCGCATTGAAGCCAGCATTTCTAAACCTTCAATATAGCCTTTCGCGTGTTCTTTCGGGCCGCTTAATACCATCCAACCCTGACGGAAACCGGCAACACGATAGGTTTTAGACAGACCGTTAAAGGTGATGGTTAACAGGTCTGGAGCCAGCGCAGCGATAGAGTGATGTTGTGCGTCATCATAAAGAATCTTGTCGTAGATTTCGTCTGCAAAAATGATCAGGTTATGCTCACGGGCGATTTGAACAATTTCTAACAGCAGCTCTTTGCTGTAAACCGCACCGGTTGGGTTGTTTGGGTTAATGATCACAATACCACGAGTGCGTGGGGTGATTTTTTTACGAATATCATTTAAGTCCGGGAACCAGTCTGACTCTTCGTCACACATATAGTGCACGGCATTTCCGCCAGACAGAGAGACTGCCGCCGTCCATAACGGATAGTCCGGAGCAGGGATCAGCATTTCATCCCCCATATTCAGCAGAGCCTGCATTGCCTGCACAATCAGTTCAGACACGCCGTTACCGATATAGATATCTTCTACGGTGATGTCCCGAATTCCTTGTGCCTGATAGTGCTGCATAATGGCTTTACGAGCAGAGTACAGGCCTTTGGAATCGCAGTAACCCTGTGCTGTTGGCAGATTACGAATCACGTCCACCAGAATTTCGTCAGGTGCTTCAAAACCAAATGGTGCCGGGTTACCAATGTTCAGCTTAAGAACTTTATTGCCTTCTTCTTCCAGACGCTTGGCTTCTTTCAATACCGGGCCGCGAATATCGTAGCAAACGTTATCCAGTTTTCGGGATTTCTCGATGACTTTGTTTGAGCTTGGTTCGCCAGATGGCTTAATAATTTTTGGTGCAGTCAGGCTTTGTTCTGCGGCATCCAGCATGGCGTTAACCATAGGATCGTCGCCTTTAGGCTCCGTCTGGTTTTCATCTGAAGCGACAATAATGCCGGTATTGTCTGAGAGCAGACGCATAGTCGCGCCTGATGCAAAGGCGGGAGCAGCATCCAAAAGTTCTTTTTTTAAACGTAACGCTTGAGAGTTACCGCTTTTGAAGGATGTCAGATCGATCCATTCATTTGACCCTGTCATGCCACACCGCCTTAGTACTTTATAGGTTGTATATTGTCGTGTATGTTTTTGTATATGGCGAATCCTACTATTGGATATACTTTATGGCAAGGGGTGGTTGATAAATTTCATTAAAAAAATGTGGATGGGTGTTTTTATGGGGAATGTATATACGGTTTTATCGTGGTGCTAATACATGATTGGCTTTTGTGAATATTTCGGCCGTAAAATCTGAAGTGCGTATACTAACGTTGTGCCCGGCCGGAAGAGCATTTGTACTCAGATTCGGAGTGTGTCGGCCTGAATTCCCTAAGAGCCGTCATAAAACACCTTTGGTGTTTTGCCCTTCGAGCCAGCGCGAGCGCTGTTCAAACAGGCTTTCGCCTGCTTGTCGTTGGCTGACGCCAAGTCGACCCCAACGGCAATCCCTCCCTCTAATGGGCTATTTTAAGATCTCAAACTGATACTGATAGACTTGTTCATCAATCTGATACCGGACTAAGCCTTGCATCAGGTAATAAAAAAGCAGCGTTTCCGCTGCTTTTTATATTCATATATCCCAGTGATTAGCTGATAGTTTTGGTTTTATTGCCGGGAATCAGGAATACCAGCAGCATTACTATCGCTGTTGGAAGTACCCACGCCATGCCCTGAGCTGCCAGCGGCATATACTCAGTTTGCGAATCCAGCAGGGATTTAATCCAACCCACGTTCTGCAAGCCGGCAATGCCGCGCATACCGTCCAGCAGGCTAAAAATCAGCGCGACAAACATCACGGTACGGAAAGCATATTTAGGGTTTGGTAACCACGGGCGAATAAATGTCAGGGCAACCAGCGCGATAGTCAGTGGATACAGCGCTAATAACACCGGTACAGACAGTGCGATTAACTGGCTCAGGCCCACGTTGGCAACCAGTGCACAGATAATACATAACACGACCACCCATTGGCGATAGCGTAGTGGAGTCAGAGTAGAGAAGTAATCAGCACAGGCACTGACCAGACCCACGGCGGTAGTCAGACAGGCTAACAGTACAACCCCAGAAAGGATCCATTGACCCGGCTGGCCAAACAGCGCTTGTACATAGGCGGCCAAAACCACGCCGCCGTTTTCTGCACCCGGCGCTACAGTTGACGATGTCGCACCCAACCAGAATAGAGAGATATAGACAAAGGCTAAACCCGCAGCAGCGATCAGGCCAGCAATCACCAGATATTTGTAGGTAGACTTTGGCTCCGTGACGCCCTTACTACGCAGTATATCTACCAGCAACATACCAAACATCAGGGCGGCGAAGGTATCCATGGTGTTGTAGCCACCAATAAAACCTTTAGTAAAAGCGTTA
The DNA here is from genome assembly GCF_016649425.1 of Limnobaculum allomyrinae. Taxonomy (GTDB): domain Bacteria; phylum Pseudomonadota; class Gammaproteobacteria; order Enterobacterales; family Enterobacteriaceae; genus Limnobaculum; species Limnobaculum allomyrinae. The sequence continues at coordinate 71,581 of NZ_JADRCR010000010.1, read as the reverse complement.
TCCTGATAGCTGGCGGCAGGGGTAGAAAGCGTACCTTGTGGTGCAACGATGACACCAATAGCCAGACAAATAAGCAACAGGAACAAAGCAGGCGTTAATATCTTACCGATGTTATCAATCAGCTTGCCGCGGCTCCAGGAGAAGAACAATGTTGCCACGAAAAACAGACTGGTAATGATAGCCTGTGTTTTGTCGAGGATGATATCAGCAGACAGCGTTAGTTGGTTATCTTCCAGCGTACCTATCAGCGGTTTGATCGCCATTTCATAAGCCACCAGACCGGTACGTGGAGTAGCAAAAGCAGGGCCGATAATGATAAACAGCAATACGGCGGCAAAAGTACCGGTGCCTTTTGGCAAGTCAGTGGTCATGGAAGGTAAACCACCACCAACGCGCGCAACGGCAATAATTGATACCAGAGGCAGGCCCACAGCCGTCAGCAAAAAGCCAAACATGGCATACAGTACATTGGTACCCGCTAATTGGCCTTCCAGTGGAGGAAAGATAATGTTGCCTGCACCTAAAAAGAAAGCGAAGGTCATTAAGCCTAAGCCAATCGTATCGGCGTGGCTCAAACGTTGGTTCATGTGTTATTCCTTGTCTTAAATAACAACCAGTAACTTATTGATAATTTTTATAAAATCAATGAATCTTAAAAAACTAAGTCTGGTTCAAAAATAGGTTAATATGTGGAAAAAAACGCTGATTTTGAATTTAAATTCAACTTTAATGAATAAACCCAATTTATTCACTAAAGCTGAGTCCATTATCCAGCGGATTACCATTCAGGGGGATAGTCCATGATTGGCGGCCTTTACGCAATAGGAGTAGCATAAAATATGCAAAAATTTGGTGCTGAAACCAAATAATTGGATTTAATAGCTGGTTTATCGCTCATTAATGGATGTTTGGTCTAATTAATCCACTTAATTATGGTTGTAAGGACAGTCTGATTGCGTGTTAAAGGCCAAATTTGGCGATTTAGCAAGTATTGCCTGATTAAAAATCAAGCAAATAGCGCATTAAATTAATCAATTCGAGGTAATAAATATGTGAAATATGATTCAATCAGAATAATTTGTTGAGTCATTTTATCTTTTTTACCAAAAGCGTATTTTCTAGCGAATGTCAGTAGCTATATCAACTTTGCGTCAGGTATGGGAGTAGGATAAGGTAACTTAATCCTGGTTGTTATTGGCGTAATTTAGCAATGATCAACTTACAGAGTACGCCTCGTCGTTCTGTGGAGAAATGAAAGAGTTACACTATGGTACATCTGAAACGTCCTATTCCTAATCTTGAACTTGATCTGTTACGAACCTTTGTTGCCGTGGCTGAAGGTAATAGTTTTGCTGCCGCAGCAGAGTCCGTACATCGTACACAATCTGCCGTTAGCCAGCAGATGCAGCGTTTGGAGCAGTTGGTTGGTAAGGAGTTATTTGGTCGCAGCGGACGCAATAAATCGCTAACTGAACACGGTGTGAAAATGCTGGGCTATGCCAGGCGTATATTGCGTCTGAATGACGAAGCATGTTTGTCTTTAATGTATGACGATGTGGATGGCGTTTTACGCATTGGTTCACCGGATGATACGGCAAATACTATTTTGCCTGAGTTGCTCTCCCGTTTCTCTAAAGCTTATCCACGGTTGGTGATTGAGATTGTGGTTAAACGCAGTCCATTTCTGATGGATATGCTGAAAAATGACGTAGTGGATATGGCTATTTCTACGGTAGAAAGCGTTGATTACCCCAGTTTAGTACTGCGGGTCTCTCCTTCTTTGTGGTACTGCGCGACCAATTATGAACTCAATATAGATGAGCCATTGCCGCTGGTGGTTCTGGATGAACCCAGTACTTATCGTAATATGGCAATTAATCATCTGGAGCAGGCGGGTATTGCCTGGCGAATTGCCTATGTAGCCACCACACTCTCGGGTGCCAGAGCCGCTGTTCGGGCAGGGCTGGGAATTATGGCGCGTTCTATTGAGTTATTGGGGGATGATTTAAGGATCCTGGGTGAGGCGGATGGTTTGCCGCGTTTACCGGATATTAAATATAACCTGTATATGCGGAGTAATAGTCCGCAGAAGGCGGCGAAGGTGTTGTTTGAGTCGTTGAAGGGGGATGATTATTATTCGGATGATATGACTGGCTAAGATATGAGTTAGTTTCGTTCACATATAGTTTTGCGTTAGTTTCGTCCACCAATAGTGCTGTGTTTGGATTGGCTATCGTGCAGGTGGCCGAGCAAAGGGCGCTGGGGCGAGCGCCCTCTGCACTCCCGCGCCTTCGCACCCGAATCCAGGTCGCCTGACGGCGACTTCCCTCCGCCTTCATTCGGGCTTACGCACCGGCATGGATTCGTTCCAGACGAAGCCATGCCTCGCCAAACATCCCTGTTTGGCGTGCTACCCTCTCTCAGTTGTCGGCTGAATTCCAGTGCTCTTTGTTAAAGGTCAAGGTCAAGGTCAGATCAAGATCGAGGGCGTTGGAGAGGTTAGGGGCGATAATTTTGTTGTTAGTTTATTTGATAAAAAAGGCCCTTATCACGGTTAGAGTGAGATAAGGGCAAGGGGTATACAAGGAAATAATATTTTTTATTATTAGAATGACTTCACTGTGTCAGTGAGGAGTTTTGCCAGTTCGGTGACGGACTGGTTTTCCAGATCGCTGACCAGTTTAATGATTTTTTCGCTGGCTTCCTGAGTCAGGATACCGGCTACGCTGTCGCGGAATTTGCGCTCTACGTCGCTACGCTGCATCGGGTTATCCGGATTACCGTAGTTAATATCCAGACGTTTGCTAACCATGGTGCCGTCTTTCAGCGTTACATCAATGTAGCCCGGGAAGTAGGTTGGGAAGGGGATCTCTCCCGGTTGGCAATAACGGTAAGAGACCTTTTTTGCCATCTCCAAGACTTCCGGGCGGGTTAACTGCTGCGGCTGGAATGATGAAAGATTCAGGCCATCATCGTAGATGCCGCTGGCGACCAGATACGGCAGGCTGAATTTCGCGGCATAAGGGGTCTGTGGAGCAAACTTGTTTTCCAATGGTTCGCAAATCAGCGCGGCGGCAATGGGGTCGACCACGCAATGAATACTTTCGATGTTATCCGGCGCGATACCATCCTGACGTAACATACGGGCGCAATCTACAGTGGCGTGAGCGAAGTGGCAGCATGGGTATGGTTTGATTGAGACATGCATCATTTCCCAACGTTCGCCTAATTCAGCATACACTTCTGCCGGTTTGGCATTTTCTTTTATACCGTGGGTGACATATAACCCGTAACGGCCTTCAAAAATAGTCAGAGGCCCCGTCATACCACTTTTGGCCAGATAGGCTGAAATCAATCCAGAGTGGGCAGACCAACCGGCATGGAAGCACTTTGCTGAAGAGCTGTTGGTCAGGTATTCCGCTACGCCGGAAGCCTGACTGCCGGTTAAACCAATGGCGTGAGCACAGGCTTCCGGACTCAGTTTGAGTAAATGTGCGGCGCTGCTTACTGCACCAAACACACCGGCAATAGCGGTGGAGTGAAAACCGCGCTGGTGAAACGATCCTTTGGAGGCAATACCTACCCGGGCAGCCACTTCCCAGCCAATCACATAAGCAGCCAGCATGGTACGACTATCAAGCTTCAGGTCTTCTGCCAGCGCCATAACCAGCGGTGCCAGTACTGCACTACCATGAACAATAGAGTCGGTATGTGTATCATCAAAATCCAGCACGTGCGAGGTAATACCGTTTGCCATTGCCGCATAGGCGGGAGAAAGCCTGTATGGACTTCCCCATATCCGGCATTCTCCCTGGGTGTGCGGCATTTCAACCAGACTGGTGCGGCTGTTGATACCGTTAGCCTGAACGGAACCCGCCAGTGCAACGCCAAAGGTATCTAATAAATGAAGTTTGGCCCGCTCAATAACCTGAGCGGGAATAGACTGAAAATTTTGTTGGGTAATAAACTGACTTAAATATTCACTGTGGGTCATGATTGTGTTTCCAGATTCTTTCAAGTGGTTCTCAGGGCTTATCTCACTAAGGCCACTTACTGAGATTGGCTCTGTCGGGCTAAATCGGTGACAGAGGATTAAACCGCTGTCACCGATGAGGTCATTACTTCAGCCAGCCGCTGGCTTTAACTTCAGCGACTACGCGGTCAACTTGCTGTGGCGCGTTGCCAACATAGGTGGTTGGATCCAGAACCGCATCCAGTTCTTCTTTAGTCAATGCGGCTTTAATGCGTGGATCGTCTGACAGCGCCTGACTGAAAGTGCCGCCATCTTCTAAACCATGCATTGAGGCTTCATACACCAGTTCATGGGCAGTTTGCTTGCCGAGTTTTTCTGACAGTTCAAACATCACGCGCTCTGCCAGCATAAAGCCACCCAGAATATCCAGATTGCTGCGCATCTTCTCTTTCTTCACTTGCAGGCCAGAGAGGGTGAACTTCATGTTATCCATAATGACGGACAGCATCAGGCAGATTTCCGGTAACAGTTTCCACTCCATTTTCCAGATAGCGCCATCACGTTCATGCTGATGTTTCATCAGATCTAACAGAATAGAGACATTGCCTTTCAGGGTATTGCTAACGCAGGCGGCGTTTTCGGTAATTGCCGGGTTACGTTTATGTGGCATGGTGGAAGAGCCCACTTGACCTTTGGCGAAAGGCTCGGCGACTTCATCAAATTCGTTATGGGCCAGCAGCAGGATTTCATTGGCTATTTTGCCGAGTGTGGCGCTAATCATGCCCAACACCATACCGTACTCGCAGAAGCGGTCGCGGGCAGGCTGCCAGGAGATTTCTGGCGTACCCAAACCAAGACGAGTCAGTACGCGCTGTTCCAGTTCGTCGGCACCTTCACCAAATGAGGCTTTGGTACCTACAGCACCCACTACGCTACCTACAAACAGACGCGGTTCCAGCTGTACTAAACGTTCGTGATGGCGCATCATTTCAGCCAACCAGATAGCGGTTTTATGACCAAAAGTAATAGGGATTGCCTGAAGGGCTAATGTTCTGCCTGCCATTGGGGTATTACGGTGTTCTTCCGACAGTTTGAGTAAAGAGCGGCCAATTTCTTTCAGATCGCGCAGGAAGATTTTATGCGCCATTTTAAATTGCAATACCATACCGGTATCCATGACGTCCTGAGTGGTGGGGCCGAAGTGAACATATTCACCAAAACCATTACCACAGGCATGTTCCAGACCACGGATAGTGGGTACCAGCGGATGTTTAGTTAAACGAACCTGCTCAAGGATGAAATCCATATCCAGATGTTCAAGTTTGGCACAGGCGACGATCTCATCGGCGGCTTCCTGAGGAATAATGCCCATCTTAGCCTGTTCAATGGCCAGGGCTGCTTCGTAATCCAACCACATCTGCATACGCACATCGTCAGAAAAAACCTGACGCATCTCTTCGGTTGACCACAGGTTTTTCAGTAGAACTGAATCAAAAACGCTGGTAGACATAATTTTATCTCCTAATTTAAATAGGTTTTTTAGTAATGCGAAGGAATAGATAACACTCATTAGGGTGTTATTATTTTTTTAAATATTCTGTAATGAATTTGTAAATCCAAATTATGGCTTGGTTTTAAGTTTCCAATAACGATAAAAGATAAACAAGGTATTTCGGATTAATATTCCATTAGTAATATTAATCCATTGTTAAATAATTTTAATGTGTCGTTAAATGGGCATTTAACTAACTTTGTTAAAACTTGAATATGATTTCCTAACCGTGGTTTTATTTTTTAATTAATTGTTTTTATTGTATTTATTTCTCATATAAGTTTACCTTCAATACTGTTTAGAATAATTAATGTATTAAAGTGAGATCGCGATCAATATTTCAATTTATTTGGATTTTTTAGTTAATTTTTCGGTGGTAGTTTCAATTCAGGTAGCAAGGATATATTTGAATAATAATTGAGCAAAGATGATTTTCTTTTATATGCTGAATGAATTTATAGTCTATTCAATTATATTTTTCATTAATTCCTTATTTCTTATTTGTAATGAGAAATAAGGAAATATATCCGGAAATATTCTTTCTAAGGAGTAAATAATAATGACTCAAACGCGCAAAACTCGTCTTATTCATGGTGGCAGAGGGCCAGCCCGAGACATTGGTCCGGTTAACCCGCCGGTAATGCGGGCCAGCACTATCCTTTTTGATTCAATTACCACCTGGCGCGATGCCCGTAAGCGTAGAGAAACCGAGCGTTTACTGAGCTACGGTGCACGGGGTACCGAAACCGCTTTCGCATTAGAACAATTAATTACTGAACTGGAAGGTGGTTATCGTGCTCAGCTATTTCCTACCGGGCTGGCGGCTATTGCTGTGACTATCATGGGCTACGCCCGGGCGGGTGGCCACGTATTGTTTGCGGATTCAGTGTATGAACCGGTACGCAAAATTTGTAGCCACTTTTTAAAACCAAACAACATTAGTTACGACTTCTTTAAGGCTGACGGCAGCGACTTTGAAGCCAAACTGCGTCCGGAAACTCAACTGGTATTCGCTGAATCTCCGGGTTCTCTGCTGTATGAAATGTTGGATCTGCCTGAAATCTGCCGTATTGCCCATGAGCGCAATATACCGGTAGCAGTAGATAACACGTGGGGTTCTGGCTGGCTATATAACCCGCTGGAACTGGGGGCTGACGTTTCAGTTATTGCTGCAACTAAATACCTGTGTGGTCACTCCGATGTGATGATGGGCATTGTTGTCGCCAATGAACAGGCGTGGAAGCAAATCGGCGAATTGCCGGAAGCTTTGGGTCAGGTAAGCAGCCCGGATGATGCCTCTCTGGTTCTGCGGGGAATGCGAACTCTGTCTACCCGTCTGGCGGTACACGGTCAAAACGCGATGACAGTAGCCAAGTGGTTACAGCAGCGTCCTGAAGTGAAGAAAGTCTATTTCCCTGGGTTAGAAGACCACCCGCGCCACGATCTCTATCAACGCGACTGTAAAGGATTAAATGGCCTGCTAACCATTGAGCTACACCCTCAATACACCTTAGCTCAGGCTGAAGCCTTTATCGATGCACTGGATCTGTTTGGTATTGGTGCTTCATGGGGTGGCTACGAAAGTCTGGTGTTGCCGGCCAACGTTAAAGGAGCCCGCAGCGCAACGGACTGGAGCCAACATGGGCAATTCATTCGCTTCCATATCGGTCTGGAAGAGGTGAGTGATTTGCTGGCGGATTTAGAACAGGGAATTCAGGCGCTGAAAGTGTGATGTTATCCGGCGGGTGAGTCGTGGAGTCATCACTCGCCGGAGCCCGACTATTCAGACCTATTTAATGAGGAAAAATTATGCTTGGCGTTATTCTTGCCTTATTGGTGACGGTGCTGGTGATTTATATGCTGGCAAAGGGGTACAAGCCCCAACCGGTTCTGCTGCTGGGTGGTTTATTGTTGATGGGGTTAACGGTCGCTTTTGATATTGGGCCTTTATTACCGGAAAAAACCACCACCAACTTTGAGTTTTTTGACATCTTTAAAGTCTTTAGCGATTTATTAAGTTCGAGGCTTGCAGGATTGGGTCTGACCCTGATGGCGATTGCGGGTTTCTCCCGTTATATGGATCATGTGGGTGCCAGTAAAGCACTATTTGCGGTGTTTGAACGCCCATTAAAGGCGGTTCGTTCTCCTTATATACTGTTAGTGGTTTCTTTCCTGGTCACTCAGGTTTTGGTTATCTTTATTCCTAGCCACGCAGGATTGGGAATGCTGTTAATGGTGACCATGTATCCTATTCTGATTCGTACTGGCGTTAGCCCTCTGTCTGCGCTGGCGGTTATTGGTACCTGCCAGTTTATCGACCACGGCCCGGGGTCGGGTAACGTTATTATGGCGGCTAAAACGGCAGGGCTCGATCCGGCGGTTTACTTTGTTCACCATCAGTTGCCAGTGACAATTCCGATTATTCTGGCGGTAGCCGTTACCCACTTTATTGCACAACGCTGGTGGGATAAACGTGAAGGTTTCGTGTTCAATCAGGAAACGCTGGATAATATTGACCATAACGATCACAGCCGTCCGCCACTCATCTATGCATTATTACCGGTGGTGCCTTTAGTTTTGATTATTGGTTTCAGCCCAATCTTCCATTCCAGCATCAAAATGGATGTCACCACGGCGATGATTATCAGTACCATTGTGGCCTTAGTGTTTGAGTACTTTAGGCTGAAGAGTGCTAAAGCGGTAATGGACAGTTTTATGCTGTTCTTTGAGGGAATGGGTAAACAGTTTGTTCTGGTGGTTTCACTGATTGTGTGTGGTGAAGTCTTTGCCAACGGTTTACTGAAAGTCGGAGCGGTAGATACGCTGATTACGGCGGCACAAAATGCAGGCTTTGGCGTAGGAGCGATGATCATTGTCATGAGCTTCATTCTTGCACTGGCGGCATTCCTGATGGGTTCCGGTAATGCGGCGTTCTTCTCCTTTGCGGCCTTAACGCCAAAAATTGCCGCCTTCCTGAAAGTAGATGTAGTAACGCTGATTCTGCCAATGCAGATTATGACTAGTTTTGGGCGAACGGTTTCACCTATTACCGCCGCTATTGTTGCTATCGCCGGTATCGCCAACGTTTCGCCATTCCAGGTAGTAAAACGTACGGCAATTCCAATGGCAGTGGCAGCGATAGTTAACCTGATAATGACTTTTGTTTACCTCGGGTAACTATTTCAATTGGTGTTACAGACTTGTGTTAAAGGCGGCTTATTAGTCGCCTTTTTCATTTTCAGGAAAAAGTATTTCTTAATCGCCCCATTAGCTATACGAATATCTGGCTGGAAGCTATGCTTACCAAAGGCCGTGTGGCGAAATGATGCAACGCTAATATTTCCAGTATGTACCAGAAATGTTTCATGGTGTGCGGAGTGTCAAAGAAAAACTTCTGTTACAACGGTGGTAAAAATATCTATTTCTGTCAGAATAGCCGCTTGATTGAGTTCAGTTATTTTTATGCTGACTCGATTTAGTTAGATCGAGCAGTTTTATCTCTGTTTTGTGATTTGTATTAGTAAATGTTTGGTTGATGTTGACAAATTGTTGTAAAAAAGAGTAAAACTCCACGTTAATCATTGCGTAAGACAATGAAGCCCAACCAAGGCGCAGGCGTTTTATTTTTCCTTTTAATTGTCGTAGTCATCGGATTGGCTCTCCTGAGAACAAGCCGGTAAATACTATTTTTTCTAAGAGTAGTAAGAGCATATGCCTACAAGCACTGAAGTTTTCGCCCATAACTGGGCTTTTGCCGTATTTATTGTTATTGCGTTGGGCCTGTGTGCCTTCATGCTCACCGCCGCCTATTTCCTGGGTGGTCGTGCCAGAGCAAGAACCAAAAATACGCCATATGAATCAGGTATCGATGCCGTAGGGTCCGCACGTTTGCGCCTCTCTGCCAAATTCTATCTGGTTGCCATGTTCTTCGTTATCTTCGATGTTGAAGCCCTTTATCTGTTTGCCTGGTCTGTTTCTGTTCGTGAAAGCGGCTGGATAGGTTTCATCGAAGCAGCCATTTTCATTTTTGTTCTTTTGGCCGGATTGTTTTATCTGGTGCGCATCGGTGCATTGGACTGGACGCCACAGCGTTCCAAACGGCAGCTTAAGAACAGCGCAAAAATTCCCAGTAACTTGCAGTAACAGCGAGGCTTGAAGATGAAATATACGCTCACTCGCGTAGATCTCGACGGTGAAAACGATCGTTATCCTCTACAAAAACAGGAAATTGTCACCGATCCCCTGGAACAGGATGCTCAAAAAGGCATTTTTATGGGCAAGCTCGATACTGCCCTGAATGATGTAGTTAACTGGGGGCGTAAAAACTCGCTCTGGCCTTTTAACTTTGGTCTGTCCTGTTGCTACGTTGAAATGGTGACCTCGTTTACCGCGGTTCATGACGTTTCTCGCTTTGGTGCGGAAGTACTACGTGCTTCTCCGCGTCAGGCCGACTTTATGGTGGTTGCCGGTACCTGTTTCGTTAAAATGGCGCCGGTTATTCAGCGTCTGTACGATCAGATGCTGGAACCTAAATGGGTTATCTCGATGGGTGCATGCGCCAACTCTGGCGGCATGTATGACATCTATTCCGTCGTACAAGGTGTTGATAAATTTATACCGGTTGATGTGTATATTCCCGGTTGTCCGCCGCGTCCGGAAGCCTACATGCAGGCACTCCTGTTATTACGTGATTCTATCGGTCAGGAACGTCGTCCGCTCTCTTGGGTGGTTGGCGAGCAGGGCGTGTATCGCAAAGAGATGCAGTCAGAAAAAGAACGCAAGCGCGCTGAGCGCATTGCCGTCACGAATCTGCGCACCCCTGACGAAATTTAACTTTAGCCAAAGCACCTGCCCGTTAATGCGGGTGTTTTAGCAACAGAATTTTATTTGAGTAATGAGCGGCGAAAACAACTATGACAGAACCGATGACGCAGGCGAGCGACCAACCCGCCTGGCAAACACGGGATCATCTCGATGATCCGGTAATAGGTGAACTGCACAACCGTTTTGGGCCAGACGCCTTTACCGTTCAGCCTACCCGTACTGGCGTGCCGGTGGTGTGGGTTAAACGTGAACAGCTTCTGGAGGTAATGACCTTCTTACGTAAGCAACCCAAGCCCTATGTCATGCTATTTGATTTGCATGGTATGGATGAACGTTTACGTACTCACCGCAACGGTTTACCGGCTGCGGATTTTTCCGTTTTCTACCACCTGATCTCTGTTGAGCGTAATAAAGACATTATGCTGAAAGTCGCTCTGGTGGAAAACGACCTGCATGTGCCGACCGTGACCGGCATTTTCCCTAACGCTAATTGGTATGAGCGTGAAACCTGGGAAATGTTTGGTATCACGATTGATGGCCACCCAAACCTGCGTCGTATCATGATGCCGGACACATGGGAAGGGCATCCGCTGCGTAAAGATTATCCGGCGCGTGCGACAGAATTCGATCCTTTTGTCTTAACCAAGGCCAAAGAAGATCTGGAGATGGAATCGCTAACCTTCAAACCTGAAGAGTGGGGTATGAAGCGTGGAACCAAAAATGAGGACTTTATGTTCCTCAACCTGGGCCCTAACCATCCATCTTCTCACGGTGCATTCCGTATCATTATGCAGTTAGACGGTGAAGAGATCGTCGATTGCGTACCGGATATCGGTTACCACCACCGCGGTGCAGAAAAAATGGGCGAGCGCCAGTCATGGCACAGTTACATACCTTTTACTGACCGTATTGAATACCTGGGTGGCTGTATCAACGAAATGCCTTATGTATTGGCGGTTGAGAAGCTGGCAGGCATTGAAGTTCCGGACAAAGTGAAAACTATCCGGGTGATGCTGTCTGAACTGTTCCGTATTAACAGTCACCTGTTGTATATCTCCACCTATATTCAGGACGTTGGTGCGATGACGCCAGTGTTCTACGCCTTTAGTGACCGCGCCCGTATTTATGACATCGTTGAAGCCATTACCGGTTTCCGTATGCACCCGGCTTGGTTCCGTATTGGCGGTGTCGCTCACGACCTGCCAAAAGGTTGGGAGAAGCTGCTAAAAGAATTCCTCGACTGGATGCCGAAGCGTCTTGACTCTTATGTTAAAGCCGCGCTGCAAAACACCATTCTGAAAGGCCGTACCGTTGGTGTGGCTCAGTACAGTGCCGAAGAAGCGCTGGCCTGGGGTGTGACCGGTGCCGGACTGCGCGCAACGGGTGTCGACTTTGATGTGCGTAAAGCGCGTCCATACTCTGGCTATGAAAACTTCGAGTTTGAAGTACCCATCAGCTATAACGGCGACTGTTATGACCGTGTGATGCTGAAAGTGGAAGAGCTACGCCAGAGCCTGCGGATTCTGGAACAGTGTCTGAATAACATGCCTGAAGGGCCGTTTAAAGCAGACCATCCACTGACTACGCCTCCACCGAAAGAGCGTTCATTGCAGCATATCGAAACCTTGATTACTCACTTCCTGCAAGTGTCATGGGGGCCGGTAATGCCAGCTAATGAATCGTTCAGCATGGTGGAAGCTACCAAAGGGATCAATAGCTACTATCTGACCAGCGACGGCGGCACCATGAGCTACCGTACCCGGGTTCGTACGCCGAGCTATGCGCATCTGCAGCAGATCCCGTCCGTCATTCGTGGCTGCCTGGTATCAGACTTAATTGTCTATCTGGGTAGTATTGATTTTGTTATGTCAGACGTGGATCGCTAGTTATGACCGATAAAGAAATTTTCACGCTGAGTGCGGAAGAGCTGGAAGCCATTGAGCACGAGAAACACCATTACGAAGATCCGCGCGCGGCATCGATTGAAGCACTGAAATTGGTGCAGAAGAAACGCGGCTGGGTTCCTGATGGTGCCATTGGGGCCATTGCTGATGTATTAGGCATTCCTGCCAGCGACGTAGAGGGTGTGGCCACCTTCTACAGCCAGATTTATCGTCGCCCGGTTGGCCGTCATGTAATTCGCTATTGCGACAGCGTAGTGTGTTACATCAATGGCTATCAGGGGATTCAGGCCGCGCTTGAGAGAAAGCTGGATATCAAGCCGGGCCAAACCACCTTTGATGGACGTTTCACCCTGTTGCCAACCTGCTGTTTAGGTAACTGTGACAAAGGGCCAAGTATGATGATCGATGAGGACACTCACGAACATCTGAAACCGGAAGATATTGAGAAACTACTGGAGCAATATCAATGAGCGGGCCAACATTTTTAGGTACTCAACGTATCCTGACGGAAGAGCAACATCCTCTGACCTGGCGCCTGCGCGCTGACCAGCAGCCGGTATGGTTTGATGAGTACCGTAGCAAAAGCGGTTATGTCGGTGCGGAAAAAGCCCTGAAGGGAATGGCGCCGGATGATGTGGTTTCTACCGTCAAAGACTCAGGCTTAAGCGGCCGCGGCGGTGCAGGTTTCTCCACGGGTCTTAAGTGGAGCCTGATGCCGAAAGACGAAAGCATGAATGTCCGCTATATCCTGTGTAACGCAGATGAGATGGAGCCGGGCACTTATAAAGACCGTCTGTTGATGGAGCAACTGCCTCATCTGCTGGTTGAAGGTATGCTGATTGGCGGTTTTGCTCTGAAAGCCTATCGCGGTTATATCTTCCTGCGTGGTGAATATATTGAAGCAGCCGACCATCTGCGTCGTGCTATCGAAGAGGCGAAAAAAGCCGGCTTCCTGGGCAAGAACATTTTAGGCAGCGGATTTGATTTCGAACTGTTTGTTCATACCGGTGCAGGGCGTTATATCTGCGGTGAAGAAACCGCATTGATTAACTCACTGGAAGGCCGTCGTGCTAACCCTCGCTCTAAGCCACCATTCCCGGCGACTTCGGGTGCATGGGGTAAACCAACCTGCGTAAACAACGTAGAAACCCTGTGCAACGTGCCTTCTATTGTTCAGCATGGCCCTGAGTGGTATCGCGGACTGTCTGCTGGTAAGAGCCAGGATGCAGGTACTAAACTGATGGGCTTCTCTGGTCGGGTGAAAAATCCGGGCCTGTGGGAGTTACCTTTCGGTATTACTGCGCGTGAACTGCTGGAAGATTATGCCGGTGGTATGCAGGATGGTTTAAAGCTGAAAGCCTGGCAGCCGGGTGGAGCAGGAACCGATTTCCTCACCGATGCGCACCTCGATTTACCAATGGACTTTGCCAATATTGCAAAAGCCGGTAGCCGTTTAGGTACCGCGCTGGCGATGGCCGTTGATGACAAAATTAGTATGGTTGGATTGACTCGCAATCTCGAAGAGTTCTTCGCGCGCGAATCCTGCGGTTGGTGTACACCATGCCGCGACGGTTTACCGTGGAGCGTGAAAATTCTGACCGCACTGGAAAAGGGCGAAGGCCAGCCGGGTGATGTTGAAACCCTTGAGCAGCTGTGTCGTTTCCTGTCGCCGGGCCACACTTTCTGCGCACTGGCGCCGGGGGCGGTTGAGCCGTTACAGAGTGCGATTAAGTATTTCCGTGAAGAGTTTGAAGCGGGTATTAAGGTGAAAACCTTTAATAACCTGAATCCAATCGCCGGGATCCAGCCAAACCTGCTGAAGCAGCGTTGGTAAGCGTCATTTATATATAAAGAAACGACGACGATCCGGGAACGAATTTTTTAAGTTATATGCCCGCTGTTGCGGGCTACAGGAAGCATGCTGACTATGGCAACGATTCATGTAGACGGCGAAGAATACGAAGTTGATGGTGCTGAGAACCTGCTGCAGGCATGTCTCTCACTCGGCCTCGATATTCCTTACTTTTGCTGGCATCCGGCGCTCGGTAGCGTCGGCGCTTGCCGCCAATGTGCGGTAAAGCAGTTCCAGGGGCCTGATGATAAACGCGGGCGTCTGGTTATGTCATGTATGACACCGGCATCTGACGGTAGCTATATTGCTATTGAAGATGAAGAAGCCAAAAAATTCCGCGAAGCCGTCGTGGAGTTCTTAATGGTAAACCACCCTCACGACTGTCCGGTCTGTGAGGAGGGCGGAAACTGTCATTTACAAGATATGACCGTTATGACCGGTCATAGCTTCCGCAAATATCGCTTTAATAAGCGTACGCACAACAATCAGGAACTGGGGCCTTTCATTAACCATGAAATGAACCGCTGTATCGCCTGTTATCGCTGCGTTCGTTATTACAAAGATTATGCGGGCGGTGAAGACTTTGGCGTATATGGTTCCCATGACAACGTGTACTTTGGGCGTCCGGAAGACGGCACCCTGGAAAGCGAATTCTCAGGTAACCTGGTGGAAGTCTGTCCTACCGGTGTATTCACCGATAAGACGCACTCCGAGCGTTATAACCGTAAATGGGATATGCAGTTTGCCCCAAGCATTTGCCAGCAGTGTAGCGTCGGCTGTAATACCAGCCCGGGCGAACGCTATGGTGAATTGCGCCGTATTGAGAACCGTTACAACGGCACGGTAAACCACTATTTCTTATGTGACCGCGGTCGTTTTGGCTACGGTTACGTTAACCTGAAAGATCGTCCACGTAGTCCGCAGCAGTTACGCGGTCAGGACTGGATTCACCTGAATCCGGAACAGGCGATGGAAGGTGCTGCAGACGTACTGCGTCAGTCTAAGAAAACCATCGGTATTGGTTCACCGCGTGCCAGTCTGGAAAGTAACTATGCGTTACGCCAACTGGTTGGTGCTGAGAACTACTCCAGCGGTATTGAAGCCGGCGAATTAGCGCGGGTTCAACTGATGCAGAAAGTAATGCGTGAAAGCGGTTTATATACCCCCTCACTGCGCGAGATGGAAGGTTATGATGCGGTACTGGTACTGGGTGAAGATGTTACTCAAACCGGTGCGCGTATTGCTCTGGCACTGCGTCAGGCAGTGAAAGGCAAAGCTCGCGAGATGGCAGCTGCCCAGCGCGTTGCCGACTGGCAAATCGCAGCGGTACAGAACATTGGTCAACATGCGAAATATCCTCTGTTTGTGACCAATATTGATAGCACTCGTCTTGATGATGTTGCTGCCTGGAACTACAGCGCTTCCGTTGCCGAGCAGGCTCGCTTAGGTTTTTCTATTGCTCACGGCATCGACAGTTCTGCGCCAGCGGTAGCTGATTTACCGGCATCGTTAAAAAGCAAAGTGGATATCATCGTTCAGGCGTTGTCCGGTGCCAGAAAACCATTAATCGTTACCGGCAGCGGTGCTGGCAGTGAAGAAATTATTCAGGCAGCAACCAATATTGCACTGGCTCTGAAAAAGCAGGGTCTGGAAACCGGTATCACCTTTGTTGCGGCAGAAGCCAACAGCATGGGTGTGGCAATGATGGGTGGTAGCTCCATCGATGATGCGCTGACTCAAATCGAAAGTGGTGAAGCCGATACCCTAATCGTGATGGAGAATGACTTATACCGTCATGCTTCCAGAGCGCGTATTGATGCGGCACTGGCCAAAATTGAAAATCTTATTGTTGTTGACCATCAGCGTACTGAAGTGATGGATAAAGCGACCCTAATTCTTTCTGCGGCAAGTTTCGCAGAAAGTGACGGTACGCTGGTGAATCAGGAAGGCCGCGCTCAACGCTTCTTCCAGGTTTACGAACCTTCGTTCTATGATAAAGATGCTGCTCATAAGAGCTATATTCTGGAAAGCTGGCGCTGGCTGCATTCGCTGGACAGCGTGTATAACAGCCGTCGTCTTGACTGGACGCTGTTGGATCACGTGGTTAGCGCGGTAGCTCAAGAGTTCCCGCAACTGGCAGGTATCGTTAACGCTGCACCGGATGCGTCATTCCGTATTAAAGGCCTGAAAATTGCCCGTGAACCTCACCGTTACAGCGGTCGTACCGCAATGATGGCTGATGTCAGCGTGCATGAAAAACGTCAGCCTCAGGATAATGACACTGCGTTTGCTTATTCAATGGAAGGCTATAGCGCACCTGAAGCCGATCGTCAGCAGATTCCATTTGCCTGGGCTCCGGGCTGGAACTCCCCACAGGCGTGGAACAAATTCCAGTCTGAAGTGGGTGGAAAACTGCGTTCTGGCGATCCGGGCGTACGTCTGATTGAGAAAGCGGAAAGCGGCGAACTGGCCTATTTTGATGCGGTAGTGAATGTAGCCGCTAACGGCGAAAATAGCTGGCAGGTAGCACCTTATTACCATCTGTTTGGTAGTGATGAAATGTCACAGCGTTCCGATGTGATTCAGCAACGTATGCCAGAGGCTTACGTGATGCTGAATCCACAAGATGCCGCCAAACTGAGCGTCAATGTTGGTTCTGTCGTGGCGTTCAGCTGCGAAGGTTCCGACCTGAAGCTGCCGGTGAGAATCAGCGATGCGCTGGAAGCAGGTTTTATTGGTCTGCCTCTGGGCTTACCGGGCATTTCTCCTGCTCTGGTTGGCAAGCGCGTTGACAACCTGAAGGAGACGACGGTATGAGTTGGCTGACTCCGGAAGTGACGGATACTCTGATTGCTATCGGTAAAGCAGTAGTGATCCTGCTGGTAGTGGTAACCTGCGGTGCACTGATGAGTTTCGGTGAACGCCGCCTGTTATCTCTGTTTCAGGATCGTTATGGACCAAACCGCGTAGGGCCGTTTGGTTCACTGCAAATCGTGGCAGACATGATTAAGATGTTCTTCAAAGAGGACTGGGTTCCCAACTTCTCTGACAAGATGATCTTTACTCTGGCACCGATTATTGCCTTCAGCTCAATGCTACTGGCTTTCGCTATTGTACCGGTTACCCCAACCTGGGGCGTATCTGACCTGAATATCGGCATTTTGTTCTTCTTTATGCTGGCAGGTTTAGCGGTATATGCGGTGCTGTTTGCCGGTTGGTCAAGTAACAACAAATATGCTCTGTTAGGTGCCATGCGCGCCTCGGCGCAAACCCTGAGCTACGAAGTGTTTCTGGGCTTGTCGCTAATGGGGATTGTTGCGGTGACCGGCTCGTTCAACATGCGCGATATCGTAGAAGCACAGGCAGACGTCTGGTTTGTTATTCCTCAGTTCTTTGGCTTTGTCACCTTTGTGATAGCGGGTATCGCAGTATGTCACCGTCATCCATTTGACCAGCCGGAAGCGGAACAGGAACTGGCTGACGGTTACCACATTGAATATTCCGGTATGAAGTTCGGTCTGTTCTTCGTGGGTGAATATGTCGGTATCGTAACCATTTCTGCCTTAATCGTGACGCTGTTCTTTGGTGGCTGGCAGGGGCCGTTCTTACCACCGATTGTGTGGTTTGCACTGAAAACTGGCTTCTTCATGATGATGTTTATTCTGGTGCGGGCATCATTGCCTCGTCCACGTTATGACCAGGTGATGTCTTTTGGCTGGCGCGTTTGCTTGCCGTTGACGCTGTTGAACCTGCTGGTTACAGCGGCCATCATTCTGATCAAAGCGCAATAAGGGAGAGATAACCATGACATTAAAAGAGTTAGTGGTTGGTTTCGGTACCCAACTGCGCAGTCTGTGGATGATTTTCCTGCACGCGTTTCATAAGCGTGACACGAGAATGTACCCGGATGTACCTATTTACGTCCCGCCTCGTTACCGTGGCCGTATTGTTCTGACCCGCGATCCTGACGGAGAAGAGCGTTGCGTAGCCTGTAACCTGTGTGCGGTTGCCTGTCCGGTTGGCTGTATCTCGCTGCAAAAAGCCGAGATGCAGGATGGCCGTTGGTATCCTGAGTTTTTCCGCATTAACTTCTCACGCTGCATTTTCTGCGGCATGTGTGAAGAGGCTTGCCCGACTACGGCCATTCAGTTAACGCCAGACTTTGAAATGGCTGACTTTAAACGTCAGGATCTGGTGTATGAAAAAGAAGATCTGCTGATTTCTGGCCCGGGTAAATACCCTGAATATAGCTTCTACCGTATGTCCGGTATGGCGATTGACGGTAAGGGTAAAGGCGAAGCGGAAAATGAATCTAAACCAATCGACCTGAAAAGTCTTTTACCCTAAAGGAGCGGAACGTGGAAGTTGCATTTTATATTTCAGCGGCCATTGCCGTTCTGGCAACGCTAAGGGTGATTACACATACCAATCCGGTGCATGCGCTGCTGTTTTTAATCGTCTCGCTGCTGGCTATTTCCTGCGTGTTCTTCTCGCTGGGAGCCTACTTTGCCGGTGCGCTTGAAATTATCGTTTACGCCGGGGCCATTATGGTGCTGTTCGTGTTCGTGGTGATGATGCTGAATCTTGGTGATTCAGTTACCCATCAGGAGCGTGAGTGGCTGAAACCTGGCGTATGGCTTGGCCCTGCGGCACTCTGTCTGGTGCTGTTAGTGATCCTGTGCATTGGTATCTATAGCGCAGCGGGTCAACCTATTTATGGGGATATGGTAGACGCGAAACGAGTAGGAGTGAGCCTGTTCGGTCCTTACGTTCTTGCCGTTGAACTGGCTTCTATGCTGCTGTTAGCAGGTCTTGTTGTTGCTTACCACTTAGGTCGTGAGAACAAGAGTGCTGAAGCGTCGATTAACAAAACGGAGGAACAAGCATGATCCCATTGGAACATGGTCTGATACTGGCGGCGATTCTGTTCGCGCTGGGTCTGGCCGGGCTGCTGATCCGTCGTAATTTGTTATTCATGCTGATCAGCCTGGAAATCATGATCAACGCCGTAGCGTTGGCGTTTGTAGTGGCGGGTAGCTTTTGGCAACAGCCGGATGGACAGGTGATGTACATTCTGGTGATTAGCCTTGCAGCGGCAGAGGCCAGTATTGGTCTGGCGCTGTTATTACAGCTTCATCGTCGTCGTCAAACCCTGAATGTCGACTCTGTCAGTGAGATGCGCGGATGAACCAGAACCTACTATATCTAACAATTTTGCTACCGCTGCTGGGCTTTTTGCTGTTGGCATTCTCCCGCGGTCGCTGGTCTGAGAACACCTCTGCTACGGTGGGTGTGGGTTCTATCGGTCTGGCAGCTCTGGTTACGGCGTGGATAGTTTATAGCTTTGTCTCTCAGGGCAATCCGGCAGAAGTATCTCAACAGGTACTCTGGACCTGGATGAAAGTGGATAACTTTGATATCAGCGTGACGTTAACGCTGGATAGCCTGTCGGTCACCATGTTGTCAGTGGTGGTTGGCGTTGGCTTCTTCATTCACCTGTATGCCTCATGGTATATGCGTGGTGAAGAGGGGTATTCCCGTTTCTTTGCTTATACCAACTTGTTTATCGCCAGCATGGTGGTTTTGGTACTGGCCGACAACTTACTGCTGATGTATCTCGGCTGGGAAGGGGTAGGGCTGTGTAGTTACCTGTTAATTGGTTTCTACTATACCAATCCAAATAATGGCGCAGCGGCCATGAAAGCCTTTATCGTGACCCGTGTAGGTGACGTGTTCCTGGCCATTGGTCTGTTTATCCTGTTCCGTGAACTGGGTACGTTGAATATCCGTGAGATGCTGGAACTGGCTCCGCAGAAATTTGCGGCAGGTTCAACGGCTCTGAACTGGGCAACCCTGATGTTAGTGGGTGGTGCAGTGGGTAAATCAGCACAGTTACCGTTACAAACCTGGCTGGCTGATGCGATGGCGGGGCCAACACCGGTTTCTGCTCTGATCCACGCCGCGACCATGGTTACCGCGGGTGTTTATCTGATTGCCCGTACTAACGGTCTGTTCCTGCTGACGCCAGAGGTACTGAATCTGGTGGGTGTTATCGGTGGTGTGACATTGTTGCTGGCCGGTTTTGCAGCACTGGTTCAAACCGATATTAAACGTGTTCTGGCCTACTCAACCATGAGTCAGCTGGGTTACATGTTTCTGGCGCTGGGCGTACAGGCATGGGACGCAGCAATCTTCCACCTGATGACTCACGCTTTCTTTAAAGCGCTGTTATTCCTGTCATCCGGCTCGGTGATTCTGGCTTGCCACCATGAGCAAAACATTTTCAAAATGGGCGGATTACGTAAGAAGATCCCTCTGGTGTATGTTTGCTTCCTGGTGGGTGGTGCGGCACTGTCTGCATTACCAATGGTCACTTCCGGCTTCTTTAGTAAGGATAAGATCCTGTTTGAAGCCTATGCATCAGGCCACTTTAACTTAATGCTGGCAGGTTTAGTCGGGGCATTCCTGACCTCGCTGTATACCTTCCGCATGATCTTTATTGTGTTCCACGGTGAAGAGAAAACCGAAGCGCATTCAGTGGGTGGGATTTCCCATACGTTACCGCTGGTCGTGCTGCTGGTGTTATCAACCGCAGTGGGTGCTTTCCTCGCGCTGCCGCTGGGCGGTGTGTTACCGGTTCGTGAATGGCCGGAAGAAGGCAAACTGATGTTAGAGATGATCTCCGGTGGTGTGGCGATTGTCGGTATCTTACTGGCGGCAGTGCTGTACCTTGGCAAACGTCAACTGGTTACCAGCATTGCACAAAGCGGACCGGGCAAACTGCTCTCTACCTGGTGGTATAACGCGTGGGGCTTCGACTGGCTGTATGACAAGGTGTTTGTTAAACCTTATCTGGCCGTGGCGAAGTTGTTACAGCGCGATCCACTGAACTCTCTGATGAACCTGACGGCGATGTTTGTCCGCTTATGTAACCGTACGATGGTAGTCAGTGAAAATGGTCTGTTGCGCTGGTACGCCGCGTCAATGGCTTTGGGAGCAGTGGTCGTATTGGCTCTGTTATTGTGGGTTTAACTGAATAACTTAACAAAAGAAAAATTTTGTAGTTTTTCAAATAAAGCTTATTCAAATAAAGGACATAAAACGCCATGCTACTACCTTGGCTAATACTTTTACCCTTTATCGGCGGCTTCCTTTGCTGGCCGAGCGAGCGCTTAGGTAAACAAGTGCCTCGTTATGTTGCGCTGATATCGATGGGGTTAACGCTGGTTCTCTCCCTGTATCTGTGGATGGAGAGCGGTTTTACCGTCACTTCTCCGCAGAACATGTGGTTGGCTGAGCCATTCCGCGTAGACTGGATCCCAAGCCTTGGCATTCAGATTCATCTGGCATTAGATGGTCTGTCATTGCTGATGGTTGTATTGACGGCTTTTCTGGGGCTGCTGGCTATTCTCTGTTCATGGACAGAAGGTCAACGCTCTCAGGGTTTCTTCCATTTAAACCTGCTGTGGATTCTTGGCGGGGTGATGGGGGTGTTCCTGGCTGTCGATATGTTCCTGTTCTTCTTCTTCTGGGAGATTATGCTGGTTCCGATGTACTTCCTGATTGCCCTCTGGGGGCATAAAGGATCTGACGGTAAAACCCGCATTAGCGCAGCGACTAAATTCTTTATTTATGCGCAGGCCAGCAGCCTGTTCATGTTGATTGCCATCGTTGGTCTGGTGTTTGTTCACTTCAAAGCCACCGGCGTGATGACCTTCAACTATGAAGACTTGCTGAATACGCCAATGTCCTACGAAGTACAGTTCCTGCTGATGCTGGGCTTCTTTATCGCTTTTGCGATGAAAATGCCGGTAGTGCCGCTGCACGGCTGGTTGCCGGATGCTCACAGTCAGGCACCAACCGCAGGTTCTGTTGACCTTGCTGGTCTGCTGTTGAAGACCGCTGCTTATGGTTTACTGCGTTTCAGCCTGCCGTTCTTCCCGGAAGCCTCTCATGCATTCGCGCCAATCGCTATGTGGTTGGGTGTGTTGGGGATCTTCTACGGTGCATGGATGGCGTTTGTTCAGACCGATATTAAACGTTTAATCGCTTACACCAGTATTTCCCATATGGGCTTTGTGATGATCGCTATCTATAGCGGCAGCGTATTGGCTTATCAGGGTGCCGTGGTGCAGATGATTGCTCACGGTCTGTCGGCTGCCGGTCTGTTTATCATCAGTGGTCAACTGTATGAGCGCCTGCATACGCGCGATATGCGTGAAATGGGTGGTCTGTGGAAGCGTATTCGTTATTTACCAGCGCTGTCGCTGTTCTTTGCTGTAGCGACGTTAGGTATGCCGGGAACCGGTAACTTCGTTGGTGAATTTATGATTCTGTTTGGAAGCTATCCGGTAGTTCCGGTTATTACCGTGGTGGCAACGTTTGGTTTGGTATTCGCATCAGTTTACTCACTGGTTATGATGCAACGTGCTTATTACGGTGCACCAAAATCTGATAAACCAATTGCAGGCATGAACGTGCGTGAGCTGTCCATGGTGCTGTTACTGGTGGTGTTGCTGGTACTGTTAGGCGTTTACCCTCAGCCGGTTCTGGATACGTCACACTCTGCGGTGAGCACCATTTCTCAATGGTATAACGCTGCGGCTTCCGTATCTCCAGACATGTCTATAGGAAAGTAAATCGCCATGACACTAACTGCACAACATATGCTTTCTCTATTACCGCTGTTAATCGTTGGATTGACCGTGGTGGTTGTGATGCTGTCCATTGCGTGGCGACGCGATCACTTCCTTAATGCAACGATTACGGTTATTGGCCTTAACGTTGCGCTGCTTTCGCTGTTTATTGTTGCACAGCAACCGGCTACGGATGTGACCCCGCTGTTACGAATCGATGGATTCTCAATCTTTTTCACCGCACTGGTGCTGTTGGCTAGTCTGGCAACCTGTACCTTTGCTTACCCATGGCTGAGTGGCTACCCGGATAATAAAGAAGAGTTTTATCTGCTGGTGCTGATCGCTGCGTTGGGTGGGGTGGTATTGGCTGGTGCTAACCATCTGGCATCGCTGTTTATTGGTATTGAACTGCTTTCACTGCCGCTGTTTGGTTTGGTGGGTTATGCCTATCGCCAGCGCCGTTCACTGGAAGCGTCCATTAAATATATGGTGTTGTCTGCTGCGGCCTCTTCATTCTTACTGTTTGGTATGGCGCTGCTGTATGCGGGAACCGGTGGCTTGTCTTTCGCCGATCTGGGCCACAGCATGAGCGATAAAGTGCTGCATCAACCGCTGCTGATTGTTGGTCTGGGTATGATGCTGGTTGGTTTTGGCTTTAAGCTGTCGCTGGTGCCGTTCCAACTCTGGACGCCGGACGTTTATCAGGGGGCTCCGGCTCCGGTATCAACCTTTTTGGCTACCGCCAGTAAGATTGCTATCTTCGGTGCGCTGGTGCGGATGTTTATGTATGCGCCGGTGGCTGATGGTGAGTCGGTTCGTACCGTGCTGGCGATTATTGCCTTCTGTTCCATCCTGTTTGGTAACATTCTGGCACTGACCCAAAGCAACATTAAGCGGATGCTGGGTTACTCTTCTATCGCTCATTTGGGTTACCTACTGGTAGCGCTAATTGCGGTTCAGGGTCATCAGCTATCAATTGAAACCATCAACGTCTATCTGGCAGGTTATCTGTTTGCCAGCCTGGGCGCATTTGGTGTGGTCAGCTTGATGTCCAGTCCGTATACCGGCCCGGATGCTGAGTCTTTGTATGCTTATCGCGGCCTGTTCTGGCATAAACCAATTCTGTCTGCAGTGTTAACCGTGATGATGCTGTCTCTGGCCGGTGTGCCGATGACATTAGGTTTTATTGGTAAGTTCTATGTTATCGCAATCGGTGTGAGTGCTGACCTGTGGTGGTTAACCGTTACGGTAGTGGTAGGTAGTGCGATTGGTCTTTACTACTATCTGCGTACCATGGTCAGCCTGTATCTGGAAGCGCCGCAAGAGCGTCAGCGTGATACGCCAAGTAACTGGGCGTTAACCGCCGGTGGTGTGGTGGTTCTGCTGTCGGCATTAGCGGTGCTGTTCTTCGGTCTGTATCCGGAGCCGCTGATTAAGCTGGCGCGGTATGCGTTTCCGATGATGTAATTGGTAGTTGTTTTGAAGAAAATACCGGCGATGTTTGCCGGTATTTTTAATTTATAGGTATCAGTTTCAGTGGCTATACCGACCGTAAAGACTATGAGCGTATATTGACGTTGTGCCCGTAGCAGCTTTAGCTGCCGGACAAACAGGCAAAGCCTGTTTGAACAACGTTTGCGTTGACCTGAAGGGTGAAACACCATCAAATGTTTCATAACTGCCCCTAACCCGGCCAGGCCCGACGTACTTGGCGCTAAAGTACCGATGGTCTTCCGGCCGTGCACGATGAAAATATAAGCACTCAGTCATTACGGGCGGAATATCTTCAAAAGCCAATTTTGATTAATAGTTCGTTTTTAAAAAATGACCCTGTGCGACAATCTATTTTTATCTGATTTTCGATTCAATCCACCGTATAATCCCTGGTTTTAAGTTTTATCTCCGAGAGGTTGTAGTGAAGCAAATATCTGAACTGGTGACGCAGCTGCATAAGCGCCTGCAAGAAGTTGCTCGCCCGGAACCAGGTCGGGAGCGAATTACCGTTTCCCTCACGCTTCAGCAACGTACCTCGTTACTTAGCTGGCTTGCAGCTCAGCCGATTTTTCCACAGTTTTACTGGCGTCAGCGTGACGATCTGGAAGAAGCGGCGGTGTGTGGTGAGGTGATCCGCTTTAATGATGCGGATTCTGCCCGTCAGTTTTTGATTTCTAATAACGTCGCCGATATGCGTATCTGGGGATTGAATACCTTTGATCAGGTAGAAACGCCGTCATTAAACACGCCAAAAAGTGCATTGTTCTTGCCTCGTATTGAGCTGTTGCGGGATATGGACGGCGGTAAGCTGGTGGTGAATCTTTACAGCGAGACCTCGCTGGCTGACGATGTTGTTATTGCACAAAAATGCATTGAGCAGTTAACCACCTCCAAACCGTTACCGGTACTTAATGTAACGGTTAATTCGGTGCAGCATCAGCCAGAAAAGCAGGGGTGGTGCGATCTGTTAAATCAGGCACTGGCAACTATTCAACAAGGGCAGTTTGAAAAAGTAGTGTTGGCTCGTAAATCGACGCTTTCGCTAAATGAACCGCTAAATCCGGCGGCTTTTCTTAATGCCAGTGAGAAAGTCAATCACCATTGTTTTCACTTTATGATGCGCATGGATGATAAAACCGCATTTTTGGGTTCGTCTCCGGAATGCCTGTTTTTACGGGTTGGCCAACATCTGACTACCGAAGCGCTGGCGGGTACGGTAGCCAGTTCATCAGATAACCAGCAGGCTAAACAACTGGGCGACTGGTTAATGCAGGATAAAAAGAATCAACATGAAAACCTGCTGGTGGTTGATGATATTTGCCAGCGGCTACACGGTGGTATTCTGGCCATTGACGTTCTGCCCGCGGAGATTGTTCGCTTACGTAAAGTGCAGCATCTGCGGCGTTGTATTCACGCGGAGCTGGCGGTAGCTAATGATGCAGACAGTCTGCAACGATTACAGCCAACGGCGGCAGTAGCGGGGCTTCCTCGTGAACCTGCTCGTCAGTTTATTCTGCAACATGAACCCTTTACTCGTGACTGGTACGCCGGTTCTGCCGGGTATATCTCTTTAAACCAAACCGAGTTCGCTGTTTCTCTGCGTTCTGCTTTGGTGGAAGGCAGTAATATCCACCTCTATGCGGGAGCTGGTATTGTGGCGGGTTCTGACCCTGAGCAGGAGTGGCTGGAAATAGAGAACAAAGCAGCAGGGTTGAGAACGCTGTTGGAAGAATAGAGGACAAGCCATGAGATGTTCAGCACTTGAGCTACGTTTTCCACCACCGATTATTTTCGCTGTCTCTTTGCTGCTTATTGGCTTAATTAACTGGTGGTTCCCGTCATTTCGAACGGCATCTACCTTAATGTCGGTGGTGTCTGGTATCTGTTTTCTGGCCTCCGGTATTATTGGTTTATCCAGTCTGGCGATGTTCTATCGCCAGAAGACCACGGTAAATCCTGTCAAAGTCAATTCAGCTACCACTCTGGTTGATAGCGGACTGTATGCTTTTTCCCGCAATCCGATGTATCTGGCATTAGCGTTACTATTGTTGAGCATCTGTTTATGGTTAGGAAATTTGCTGAGTCTGGCAGGGGTTGTGTTATTTATTGGGTTTATTACACGCTTTCAAATCATTCCGGAAGAAAGGGCGCTGGCTGAGATTTTTGGTGAGAACTATCAGCGTTATTGTCAGCGAGTGCGACGTTGGCTGTAATTTCTCTTTTTTAGTTATTCATTTTTAGGTTCATTCATTTTCTTGTCACATTACTCAGGTAAAAACAACGCATTTTGTGAGCCACTTCAAGATCTACGCGAGTAGATTTGATCTATCTACGCGGGTAGATAAACTTTGCAGCATAACGAAATGATTGTGCTTGATTGATAATTGGCCAGTCAGTTTGTTGGTTATATGGGCAAGTAACACGCCGGATGCCGGCTGTTAATCTGTATCACACAGGGGATAACGAATGACAATAATAAATAGCTCTGAGTCATTACCTCAGGCTTCGTCAGAGATGACGGCAGCCGATGAGAGGCTGACAACACAGGAAGGGCGTAAGGATTTCTGGCGGGCGACGTTTTCATGCTGGTTAGGTACCACCATGGAATACGCCGATTTTGCACTATACGGACTGGCGGCGGGGATCATTTTCGGTGATGTCTTCTTTCCGAACGCCACTCCGGTTGTGGCTTTAATCTCCAGCTTTGCTACCTATTCAGTTGGCTTTATTGCCCGACCGATTGGCGCATTGTTGTTTGGCTGGCTGGGAGATCGCAAAGGACGTAAGTTAGTGATGGTGATTACTATCACGCTGATGGGGGCTTCAACCACCTTAATTGGCCTGATACCCAGTTATGCCACTATCGGTTTATGGGCTCCGGGCTGTTTAGCCTTTCTGCGTTTTATGCAAGGGCTGGGGGCTGGCGCAGAACTTTCCGGTGGTGCTGTGATGTTGGGAGAGTATGCCCCGGCTGAGAAACGTGGTCTGGTGTCATCAATCATTGCACTGGGCTCTAACAGCGGTACTTTACTGGCCTCTTTGGTATGGCTGATTGTGTTGCAAATGGATAAGCAAAGCTTACTGGAGTGGGGATGGCGTATACCGTTCCTGTCCAGTATTTTGATTGCTGCGGTTGCGCTGTTTATCCGTCGTCATATGCGTGAAACGCCGGTATTTGAGCGTCAAAAACAGGTTCTGGAAGAGCAGCGCCGTTTAGCCATGGAAAAAGGGCACCAGCAAGTCAAGCAGAAAGATACGCGTAGTTTCTGGAAACGTACCAAAGCTTTCTGGATTATGGTCGGTTTACGTATTGGTGAGAATGGACCTTCCTATCTGGCTCAGGGCTTTATTATCGGCTATGTGGCGAAAGTTCTGATGGTTGATAAGTCAGTACCCACCATGGCAGTATTTATTGCTTCGTTGTTGGGTTTCCTGATTATTCCGCTGGCCGGATGGCTATCCGATCGGTTTGGTCGTCGAATTACCTATCGCTGGTTTTGTATTTTGCTGGTTCTGTATGCATTTCCGGCCTTTATGCTGCTGGAAACCCGCGAACCGATTATTGTGATGATTACCATCATTGTTGGTATGGGGCTGGCATCACTGGGTATCTTTGGTGTACAGGCAGCATGGGGTGTTGAGCTGTTTGGTGTCACTAACCGTTATACTAAAATGGCGGTGGCTAAAGAGCTGGGTTCTATTATGTCAGGCGGAACGGCGCCGCTTGTGGCTTCAGCCATGCTGTCTTATACCGGTCACTGGTGGCCGATTGCGGTCTATTTCGTGTTTATGGCGGGTATCGGTTTAGTTGCAACCTTTTTTGCGCCGGAAACCCGGGGGCGCGATCTTAACCTGCCGGAAGATGCAATATAGCCTGATGTGTGCCGATTAATTCCCGACAAAATGATATGTTATTGTCTGAGTTGGGTATTTTTCCGTAATCAGGTTGGGTATCCTGTATAAAATTCTGATAACCATAGTTATTTTTATCTGCCAGGCAGATTAAGTGAGTAACGCAGTGTTGAATCAATATTCTCGCCGCGTAACGCGTTCCGATGTGGCACGTGAAGCGGGGACATCGGTTGCCGTGGTCAGTTATGTGATCAATAACGGGCCGCGTCCGGTTGCAGAAGCGACTCGCGAGCGCGTGTTAGCGGCGATTAAAAAAACAGGATACCGGCCAAATGGCATAGCCAGAGCCTTAGCATCGGGAACTACTCGTACCTATGGTCTGGTTGTGCCAAATATCTCTAACCCATTTATTTCTTCTATGGCTCATGCTCTCCAACAGGAGGCATTCACCCACGGTCAGGTATTGTTATTAGGCGATGCAGGAGATGACCGCCAACGTGAATTGGAGCTGATTAATAATTTGTTGCACCGTCAGGTGGATGGATTGCTGTACACCAGCGTTGACCGTCATCCTTATATTGAGCTGATTCAGGCCAGTGGTACGCCGTTTGTGATGCTGGATCGGGTCGATCCAGCACTTAAGGTGAGTGCCATTCGCGTAGATGAGCAAGCGGCGGCTTTTCAGGCAACTTCGCATCTGATTGAACATGGCTATCGCGATATTGCCATCATTTGCGGGCCGAAGGAGATGCTGAATACACAGGATCGTATTAATGGCTGGCGGGATGCGCTACAGCAAAATGGTTTAACGGTTAACGAGCAGTGGATTTTTTCCACCGACTATACCCGCGAGGGGGGGTATAGGGCGGCAGAACAGATGTTGCAGGGCAAACTGCCCAGAGCTTTATTTGCAACTAATGAGTTGCAGGCTTTAGGGTGCTTACGAGCCCTGTCTGAGCGTTCGATTTCTGTACCTGATGAGCTGGCGCTGGTGTGTTTTAACGGTACCGTTGAATCACAATTTAACGTGCCTTCCTTAACCACTGTGCGTCAACCGGTGAGCAAAATGGCTAAAGCGGCCATTGAGATGCTGAAGAATTGGAATGATTTTCCTAACGTACAAGAGTTTGCCTTTGAGCTACAACCAGGCGAATCCTGCGGGTGTTCGCCACAGCGGGCGGTTCACTCGACTAAACTGAAAAGATAATTATGCGCTTAATAATTGATTGCGATCCGGGAAATGGCGTGGTTGGTGCCAATGTAGATGATGGTCTGGCACTGGCTTTAGCCATTGCTGCACCGGATATTTCGCTGGAGTTGATCACGACGGTTTCTGGTAATACGCCCAGTATGGTGGGTTTTTCGGTGGCGCGTGCATTAGTGGAGCGCCTGGGACTGAATATTCCGGTACGCCGGGGTGCTTCACAGGCATTGGTTGAACCGGCAGGCCCATGGCGGGATAAGCTAGACCATGGTGCCGAACGCAGCGGTTTGACTAATCTGTGGCAACAGGTACCAACCTTGCGCATGGCGGATTATGAAGCTCCACTGGCAGCCCATGAAATAGGACAACTGATTTGCAGTAATCCCGGTGAAATTACCTTAGTCGCCATTGGCCCATTAACCAATATTGCGCATGCTATCCAGCTCTATCCGGATTTGGTTCACCATGTGGCTGAAATTGTGATTATGGGCGGCGTATTTAACGTTGATGGTTATATTAAAGATACTAACTTTGGCGTCGACCCGGAAGCGGCTCATGTGGTATTGACCAGCGGCGCTAATATTACGCTGGTTCCTATGGATGCCACGGTACAAACGCAAATGTTGCATCAGGATTTAGATAAAATAGCGGAAATCGATACGCCGCTGTGTCACTTTCTGGTGGAAACTATACGACCATGGATGGATTACTCCATTCAAACTCGGGGGCTACCTGGCTGTTGGATCCATGATGTGTTAGTTGTCGCCTGGTTGTTGGATCGTAGCGTGGCTACCTATACGTCCCGTTATGTCGATGTGGCACTGGAAGGGGTATTAACTCGTGGTACTACCTGGCAGCGCGATCCGCATAATCTTCGCTTAGATGTGGGTATCGCACCGGCACAGGGTAAACCGGTTACCGTGCTACAATCAGTTGATAATCAGAAGCTGTTGTCGATTATTCATCATAACTTGAATCATTATCGTTAGTTCAACTATAAGCCTGAAGGCGTCGTCATCTGCGCCTTCTATTGCTATTTTTAAATATTAAACAGGTGGTTTATTACATTCAATAAACAGGAGCGTTCTTCTGAAATTGAATAACAGGACATTGCTATGCTGACCTTGCTTCATTTGCTCTCCTCTGTGGCCCTGTTAGTTTGGGGAACTCATATTGTTCGTACCGGTGTGATGCGGGTGTTTGGTTCCGATCTTCGTCGGATATTGAGCGCCAGTATTCGAAAAAAATGGCGGGCATTTATTGCCGGGGTGGGGGTAACCGCGCTGGTGCAAAGCAGCAACGCAACAGCATTACTGGTGATCTCTTTTGTCTCTCAGGGGCTAATTGGTTTAGCGCCAGCGCTGGTGATTCTGTTAGGCGCGGATGTGGGTACAGCGCTAATGGCGCGAGTGCTAACCTTTGATCTCTCCTGGTTATCGCCGCTTTTGATTCTGTTTGGTGTGATTACCTTTTTAAGCCAGAAGAAAACCCGTATCGGGCAAGTGGGTCGAGCCGGTATCGGACTGGGGTTGATTTTGCTGGCTCTGCAGCTGATTGTCATTTCTGCCGAACCCATTACTCAGGCCAGCGCAGTACGGGAGGTTTTCTCCTCTCTGGCTGGTGATGCCGTTTTAGCGTTATTAATTGGCGCACTGTTTGCCATGGTGAGTTACTCCAGTCTGGCGGCAGTGCTGTTAACCGCCACGCTGGCTGCCACCGGGCTGGTACCACTTAATATTGCTCTGTGTATTGTCATTGGTTCCAACCTGGGCAGCGGCTTCTTAGCTTTGCTTAGCAGTCGTGGACAGGGAGCAACGTCGCGACGTCTGGTATTGGGCAGTCTGCTGTTTAAGATTATTGGTTGTGTGCTGGTGGTACCGTGGATCGCAGTACTGACTCAATGGCTACGTCAGTACTCACTGCCTGCTGCGGAAGTGGTGATCTATTTCCACGTCTTGTACAACCTGCTGCGCTGTATTTTGATGTTGCCACTGGTTAATCCAATGGCTCGCCTGACAACCCGTATGATAGCGGAAGACCCTGCGATGGCCGCTCAGTTAACCCCTCGCTATCTGGATAGTGCTGCATTGGATACACCTTCGCTGGCACTGGCCAATGCGGTACGGGAAACTCTGCGTTTGGGGGATGTGGTAGAGCAAATGTTGGTGGGCTTTAATGAAGTGTTAGCAGGGAATCAGCAGCACCGCCGTGAAGTGGCTCATTTGAAAGATGAATCGGATATGTTGTACGGCGCGATTAAGCTCTATCTGGCAAGACTGCCACAAGAGAGTTTAAGCACGGTGGATTCCCGCCGCTGGGCGGAAATTATTGATACCGCGGTAAATCTGGAACAGGCGGGAGAGATCATTGACCGTATGACCTCTGAGGTATCTTCTAAATCGCTGGGAGTACGTAAATCTTTTTCTTTAAAAGGCATGGAAGAACTCAATACTTTGTATTTACGTCTGGTTAAAAATCTGGACTTAGCCATGTCGGTATTCCTGTCCGGTGATATTGATAATGCCCGTCGCCTGCGTCGCGCCAAGCACCGTTTTCGTTTGTTGAATCAGCGTTACTCTTTAGGGCACGTAGAGCGCCTGCATCATAAGAATCTGCAAAGCATGGAGACCAGTTCACTGCATATGGGCTTGCTGGCGGATATGAGAAGGCTTAATTCGCTGTTTTGCGCAGTGGCTTATTACGTGTTGGAAGTGCAGGATGAAGAGAGTCACTCTGATGGAGAAGCAGGGATAATTAACTGACAGAACTGTCAGATTTGTCAGTGATAGTAAAGGTTTGTCGAGGTTATTGATTCAATAGTGCTAACTGGATAATTTGTGGGAAATTTCTGTTTAATCAACGTCCCGTAAGTTAAAGGAATCGCTATGAACGTTAATTATCCGACGACCTATGAAGTAGGTGATGTGGTATTTACCTGTATTGGTAATTTACTGTTTCGTCAGGTTTCTGCCGCATCTGCCTGCTGGAGTAACCACGTTGGGATTATTATTGGCCATGACGGTAAGGATTACATTGTGGCGGAGAGTAAAGTTCCTCTGTCCCAAACCACTACGCTGACTAAATTTGTTTCCCGTTCCGTTGATGGGCGCTACGGCGTTCGTCGTCTGGAAGGGGGATTAACCGAGCAACAAAAACAGTCGCTGGTTGAAAAGGTGCCTGAACGTTTAAAAGTGCTGTATCACACTGGCTTTAAGTATGAATCCTCCCGTCAGTTTTGTTCCAAATTCGTGTTTGATCTCTATCGCGAAGGGTTGTCTATTTCCATAGGAAAAATTGAAACCTTTGACGCACTGCTCAGTAGTAATCCCGATGCGAAGTTACAATTCTGGCACTTTTGGTTTTTAGGGGCGATACTCTGGGATCGTAAAACCGTAACACCAGCCAGTTTGTGGTTTTATCCTACTCTGGTTCCAGTATTTAACAGTCACCCTGATGCGAATGAAACTGAGCCTGACTGGTATTATCACTAAATCATCAATTGGTACTCTATGGATCGGAGATATCCACTTTGGATAAAGACAATCAAGCCTCGTTTAATGCAGTGATGTTATTTGTCAGAAATGAAGTTAGCCAATTTATTGACGCACATCCCGGAGAGGTGTTCTCCGCGTTTGCCTTTGACTGTAACATTTGGGAAGGTGTGGAACTGAATTTATGTCTGACGACTCAGGGCTATCTGAATGAGATCCTGCATTACTATCAGACGGGGGCGCGTAAGGACTATTATCAGACTGATGAAGGTATTTTAAGTCTTAAATACAATACCGGAGACTGGAAGTATCAGTGTTTCAGCAGTATGAATTGTGTGGAAGATGAGGATTACCGATATTTTGATACCGATGATAAACAGCAAAAGTATCAGTACTGGATGAATCTGTTAGCGCAAGTGATGAATGAGTTTTTGCAAACTCCGGAATATGCTGCTATTCCCAAGCTGCTGGATTTCAAAGTGTTAGTCTACGATCATGATGAAGATCCGGAAAGCAGTGAACAGCGGTTAATGGTTTTTGGTGACAGGTCAGCATTTCGTTTAAATTAGCGACAATTTCAATCATCTGTAATCACCTGAAACTAAATGTATCTTAATGTTTCTGAACTTCCCCTATTGCCATAATTCATAACAATCATGCTACAGGCAGGATGGATGAAAAGTTGCCATGGCATGAGGATTAACTTAAAAATCAATACGTTTGCTGACAAACCCGCGCCATTCGGGCATTTCATTGTCGCCACTGCATGCTTAGTGTAATATATGTGACCATTATGGATTCTATTTTTCAGCTAAATCAATAGATTAAGCTGATCTTCGGTGAACTCCCCATGTCGATAAGTGTGTTTAACCGCCGTTGGGCGGCAGTGCTATTAGAAACATTAACCCGCCACGGGGTTCAACATGTGTGTATTGCGCCGGGTTCCCGATCTACCTCTCTTACACTGGAAGCGGCGGCCAACGCCAAAATAACCTGCCATACCCATTTTGATGAGCGCGGTCTTGGCCATCTGGCTCTTGGTATCGCTAAAGTTACCGGTCAGCCGGTTGCGGTGATTGTGACTTCCGGTACGGCAGTGGCAAATTTGTATCCTGCATTGATTGAAGCCAGTCTGACAGGGGAGCGTCTGGTGTTACTGACCGCCGATCGTCCACCTGAATTAATTGATTGCGGTGCTAATCAGGCCATTCGTCAGCAGGGTATTTTTGCCGACCATCCGGGTAAATCATTGTCATTACCCCGACCTACGCCGGATATTTCAGCCGCATGGCTGGCCTCAACGCTCGATCAAGCGCTAAGTGAACAGAAACAGGGAGCATTACATATTAATTGCCCGTTTGCGGAGCCGCTGTATGGTGGTGATGCTTCTGCCTATGCTGACTGGTCTGAAACATTAGGCGACTGGTGGCAAGGCGATAAACCCTGGCTAATTAACGATAACAAACGCATGGTGACACAACAGTCGGACTGGCCTCAGTGGCGTCAGCGTCGTGGAGTGGTGGTTGCGGCACGCATGGGCGCAGAGCAGGGCAAACAGGTAGCCGCCTGGGCTAAAACGTTAGGCTGGCCGCTGTTAGCGGATGTGCTCTCCAGTAGCGGGCAGCCATTACCCTGTGCGGATTTGTGGCTGAATAACCCCAAAGCGCAGGAGATACTGGCACAGGCCGAGATGGTGGTGCAATTTGGTGCCAGCCTGACCGGTAAGCGTATGCTGCAATGGCAAGCCAGCTGTTGTCCAAAAGAGTATTGGTTGATTGATCATATTAACGGGCGTTTAGATCCGGCGAATCATTGTGGTCGCCGTTTGGTGGCTGATATCAGTGAGTGGCTGAAACTGCATCCGGCAGAAGCCCGGCAACCATGGGCTGACCAACTTACTCTCTTAGCCACACGGGCTCGCACTCATGTTACCGAATCTCTGGCACATCAGTTTGGTGAAGCGCAACTGGCCTGTCATTTAAGCGAGCTGCTGCCGGCAAACGGTGTGTTTTGGGCGGGTAATAGTCTGATTGTACGATTGATCGATGCATTGGCACAGTTACCGGCAGGCTATCCGGTATACAGTAACCGTGGAGCCAGCGGGATTGACGGTTTATTTTCTACTGCCGCAGGGGTTCAACGTGCGGCAAACAAGCCGATGCTGGCAGTACTGGGCGATATCTCCGCGCTGTACGATTTAAACTCTCTGGCGTTGATGAAACAATGTACTGCTCCGGTAGTATTGGTGGTGGTGAACAACGACGGCGGTTCGATTTTCTCACTGCTGCCAACGCCGGAAGCGGAAAGAGAGCGTTTCTATCGCATGCCGCACGGCATAAACTTTGAGCATGCTGCGGCAATGTTTGGCTTAACCTATGCCAACCCAAAAAGCTGGCAGGCGGTAAAACAAACCGTAGACGCTCACTGGCAACAGGGCGGTGTTTTGCTGTTGGAATTACAGGTAGCTCCACACGATGGCGCTGAAACATTGCGTCAGTTAGTTAACGATGTGGTGAGCTTCTGATGCTGGCAGTAACCCGCTATCCATCGGCTGCGGCAGATAACCATCAGCCCTGGCTGGTGTTTCTTCATGGATTACTGGGTGACGGGCAGGATTGGAGTAGCGTGTTACCTTATCTTAACCGCTGGTCTTGCCTCACTATTGATTTACCCGGCCACGGCAAGTCGCAGGATATCAGTGTTAACGGTTTCGAACAGTTAGGTCAGCAACTGGCTGAAACGCTGTTGGCCTGTAATATTAACCGCTATATTCTTATTGGTTACTCTCTCGGTGGTCGCAGTGCGATGTATCATACCTGCTTTGGTGAGAGTGATGGATTAGTCGGGCTGGTGGTCGAAGGGGGAAACCCAGGACTAAGTTCTGAATCGGAACGACAGGCGCGTTTACAGCATGACGGTCGCTGGGCTGAACAGTTTCGCCAGCAGCCGTTGTCAGAGGTGTTATCTCAGTGGTATCAACAGCCAGTGTTTGCCAATCTGAGCGATCAAAGCCGCCGGCAGTTGATTTTGCGCCGTAGTCACAATAACGGCGATAATGTGGCACATATGCTGGAATCGACGTCGTTAGGCTGTCAGCCACCTCTGGGTGAATTGTTAAATGCGCGGTTAAAACAGCGAAATATACCTTTTTGTTATCTCTGTGGTGAACAGGACGCAAAGTTTCAGCAAATTGCGCTTGAAAATCACTTTCCGCTGCGTATTGTAGCCGCAGCAGGTCATAATGCACATTCGGCAAACCCTGACGGTTTTGCCGCACAGTTGCTTACATTTTTGAAGGAATGCTAGTTATGCTTTATCCAAGTGAACAGGAACTCTACGCACCTATCGAATGGCAGGATTGCTCTGAAGGATTTCAGGATATTCGTTACCATAAATCAGCCGACGGTATTGCAAAAATTACTATAAACCGTCCTGAAGTGCGTAATGCATTCCGTCCTCTGACCGTGAAAGAGATGATCCAGGCGTTAGCAGATGCCCGCTATGACGATCATATCGGAACCATTATTCTGACCGGTGAAGGTGATAAGGCGTTCTGTTCCGGCGGTGACCAGAAAGTACGCGGCGATTACGGCGGTTATAAAGATGACAGTGGTACTCATCATCTGAACGTGCTGGATTTCCAACGCCAGATTCGTACCTGCCCTAAACCAATTATTGCCGCGGTCGCCGGTTACTCCATTGGTGGCGGTCATGTACTGCATATGATGTGCGACCTGACTATTGCCGCAGAAAACGCAATTTTCGGTCAGACTGGCCCTAAAGTCGGTTCTTTTGACGGTGGCTGGGGTGCTTCTTATATGGCTCGCATCGTTGGTCAGAAAAAAGCCCGTGAAATTTGGTTCCTGTGCCGTCAGTACAATGCTCAGGAAGCGCTGGATATGGGGCTGGTTAACACCGTAGTGCCTGTTGCTGACTTAGAGAAAGAGACGGTTCGCTGGTGTCGTGAAATGCTGAGAAATAGCCCGATGGCGCTGCGCTGCCTGAAAGCGGCTCTGAATGCTGACTGTGACGGTCAGGCGGGTCTGCAAGAGCTGGCCGGTAACGCCACCATGCTGTTCTATATGACTGACGAAGGTCAGGAAGGGCGCAACGCGTTTAACGAGAAACGCCAGCCGGACTTCAGCAAATTTAAGCGTAATCCATAATGCGCAAGGTCGAACTTTACCGTTTTAGCCTGCCGATGGAGGCAGGGGTGATTCTGCGCAATCAACGGCTAAAAACTCGCGATGGTTTGCTGGTTTGCCTGACAGAGAATGGCAAACAGGGGTGGGGAGAGATCTCCCCGTTACCGGAGTTTTCTGAAGAGACGTTGGAAGAGGCGGAAGCCGCTACACTGGGCTGGTTACACAGTTGGGTTAACGGCGAACAGGCGTTTGAAAGCGCACTGCCCTCCGTGGCTTTTGGTTTAAGCTGTGCAATGGGGGAGCTCTCTGGCTTTCTGCCGCAAAAAGCAGATTACCGCAAGGCACCACTGTGTAATGGCGATCCGGATGAACTGTTTGCGGTATTGGGCGCCATGCCGGGCGAAAAAGTGGCAAAAGTTAAAGTCGGCCTGTACGAAGCAGTTCGTGATGGCATGATTGTTAACCTGCTGCTGGAAGCCATTCCTGATTTGAAACTGCGTTTGGATGCTAATCGCAGCTGGACTCGCGCGAAAGCCGATGGTTTTGCCAAATATGTTCAGCCTCAGTTCCGGGATCGCATTCAGTTTCTGGAAGAGCCTTGCAAAACCCGTGATGAATCCCGCGATTTTTCTCGTGAAACAGGCATTGCCATTGCATGGGATGAGAGCGTGCGTGAAGCTGACTTTGAGGTTGAAGCAGAGCCAGGTGTTGCGGCGATTGTGATTAAACCAACGTTGGTGGGTAGCATTCAACGCTGCCATATGCTGATTGATCAGGCACACAAAGCGGGTTTAATGGCTGTGATCAGTTCTTCCATTGAAACCAGCCTTGGTCTGACCCAGTTAGCAAGAATGGCCGCATGGCTGACACCGGATACTATTCCGGGGTTAGACACGCTGTCACTGATGCAATCGCAGTTGGTACGTCCGTGGCCTGACAGTGAACTCCCTGTGCTGGATGTTGATGCGCTGGAAGTGGTATGGCGTCGTTAACTCCAACTGTTTTTAATCATTGGCCGTGGCAGCAGTGGGCAAGTGAACAGCCAAACGCCACGGCAATTATCAGAGAACAGCAGTCGATCAGCTGGCGGCGTTTAGCTGACGAAGTTAATGCCCTTTGTAGCCTGTTTTATCATCATGGTGTTCGAGCCGGGCAGGGCGTAGCGCTGAACGGCAAAAACAGCCCTGAACTGTTGTTAGGGTATCTGGCGATCTTACAACTGGGTGCCAGAGTATTACCTCTCAATCCTCAATTACCCGACGCATTACAGGCACAACTGTTACCCATTCTGAATATTGACTGGGGTTGGAGCAGCCATCCAGCGGCTTGGCCGGACAGCGTTAAGCCGCTGCCTTCATTTTATATTGAACCGCTCTCTGTCGATAATTCCGATACATCGTTGATGGCTGACTGGTCATCGGCTCAGCCATTGACCATGACGCTAACCTCCGGCTCCAGTGGGCTGCCTAAAGCCGCGGTACATACCCCACAAGCTCATTTAGCCAATGCCGCCGGGTTATTACAGCGAATGCAGTTCGACGCAGGTGACAGTTGGTTGCTCTCCCTACCGCTATTTCATGTTTCCGGGCAGGGGGTAATATGGCGCTGGTTGCAAAAAGGTGCCACGTTAGTGCAGCGTAATATGCATCCTTTAGATCAGGCGCTGGCTGGCTGTACTCATGCTTCACTGGTACCAACTCAGCTTTGGCGTTTGCTGGAACAGGATGCCAATCAGTTAGTACTTAAGCAGGTGTTGCTGGGCGGTGCGTCTATTCCCGTCGAGTTAACCGAACGCGCACAGCAGGCAGGAATCAGTTGCTGGTGTGGATATGGCATGACGGAAATGGCCTCTACGACTTGCGCCAAACCTGCCGACGCAACCGCCGGTGTAGGCATACCTTTGCCCGGCAGAGAATTACAGCTGGTGGATAATGAAATCTGGCTGCGAGGTAGCGGTCAGGCGCTGGGTTACTGGCAGCAGGGAGAAATTCAACCGCTAAGCGACAGCCAGGGCTGGTTCCATACCCGCGATCGCGGTGAGATGCGAAACGGTGAGCTGTATATCTGTGGGCGTATGGATAACCTGTTTTTCAGCGGTGGCGAAGGCATTCAGCCGGAAGACATTGAGCGGGTACTGGTGACCCATCCTCTGATTGAACAGGCATTTGTGGTGCCGGTTGATGATGTGGAATTCGGTCAGCGTCCGGTGGCAGTGGTTGATGCATTACCGGGGCTGGATTTATCTCAATTATCTTCATGGCTGGAAGGTAAAATAACCCGTTTTCAGATCCCGGATAGTTACTATGTTTTGCCTGCTGAGTTGAAGCAGGGGGGAATTAAGATCTCCCGGTTGGCGGTGAAGGAATGGGTGATGCATATAAAGTAAAAATGATAAACACCATTATTATATTTAATTAATCACTGTTTAAATATTCAGAATTACTTCTAATATACCTGTTATTTATACTAGGTTATTATTTTTATTTTTATTTTTGTTTTAAATAATCTGTATTGACATCTATTTCATATTATTTATTCTCAATAAGTTCATTAAGCTCTAATGTTATTTAAAAATTAAATGATGTAGTTACCTCACTCTTGTAATAATGGTTTTCAGAAATTTTGATTACCAGTAATTTTTATCTGGCTGTGAAAGGAATAATCATGGAATTTGTCGAAAAATTAAATAATCTTGCTGCAAAAATTAAGCAACAAGGAGCATCAATACAGACAGAAGAAGCAACAAAAAATGCGTTTATAATGCCATTTATCAACTTTGTTTTGGGATATGATGTTTTTAACCCATCAGAAGTGATTCCTGAATATGTTTGTGATGTTGGTACGAAAAAAGGTGAAAAGATTGACTATGCCATTTTAAATAATGGCAATGTTCAAATGCTATTTGAATGTAAAAAAATTGGTGAGCCGCTTAATTTAAACCATGCCGGTCAGTTATTTCGTTATTTTCATGTTACAAATGCACGTATCGCTATTTTAACCAATGGTCAGGTCTATAAGTTTTTTACAGATTTAGATGCATCCAATAAAATGGACGAAAAACCATTTTTAGAGCTGGATTTGCTCAATATTGATGAATATACAGTACCTGAACTGGTAAAACTTACAAAATCTGATTTTGATGTTGACTCAATTATTAATGCCGCTGGGGAATTGAAATATTTGAGCCAAATTAAAAAAGTGATTGCGACACAATTTACAATTCCTGAAGATGATTTCATTAAATTCATTGCAAATCGTGTTTATGATGGCATGGTAACTCAGAAAGTTAGAGAACAGTTTGGTGAATTAACTCGGAAGGCCGCAAATCAATATTTGAACGATAGGGTGAATGAACGTCTTAAATCAGCCATGAGTGGCAATGTTGTTGAGTCACCAGTGGTCACTGCTGTTCCTGAGAAAAGCTCAGACGTACATGTGGAAGAGTCTCCGGAAGATGAACGGATTGTAACAACTCAGGATGAAATCGATGGTTATCATATAGTAAAAGCTATCGTGCGCACTGCGGTTGATGCAAAACGAGTTACTATGAGAGATACGCAAAGCTATTGTGGTATTCTTTTGGACGATAATAATAGAAAACCTATCTGCAGATTGCATTTTAATCGGGCTCAAAAATATTTAGGCACATTTGATTTGGATAAAACAGAAGTCAGACATCCAATAGAATCAATTGATGATATTTATAATTTTACTGAAAAATTGCAGGAAACAGTACTTTCATATAGTTGATGAAATTAACATATTAACTGGATTATTTTGTCATAAAAATAGCGCCTCCAAGTGTTAAAAAGCAACTTAATATTTGGAGGTCTGGCAGCATTCATATCTCGATGATATGTGAATAATTCATAGTCTGTTGCTATGATTGTCTATATTTGATTATTAACGACTTGTATTAGTCGTTGCTCCACACAACTTCCCGCCACCCTCGGACACTATTAATAAACCCGACCTTCTGTGCCTGTTGGAGCTGTACTTTAGTCAGAATCGCCTCCCGAATGGTTCCCGCCTGCAATAATGCCTGTCGTTCGGTTCCCGCCAGTAGACCACAAGAGATTGCCGGAGTTAACCATTGTCCATCAATCAATAAAACCACATTACCATTTACAAACTCGGTGATTTCATCCCGCTGGTTATACAGCAAAAATTCGCGATCCAGCGTAGCCGCAGGGTAGTGATCCCGCAGGGTGGTTTTATGGTAAAGCAGGTTATTATCGCTGTGTACCGCAAAAGGAGCCCAGCAGGCAATCAATGGCTGAGTCAATGGTGTAATTGGATCACAACTTAATATCGCCTCACCGTTTTGTTCCAACAGCAGGCGAACTTTATATTCTCCCTGTTGGTGGGCAGTGGCTAACTGCTGTAGCTGCTCTGTCAGCTTATCGGCATCAAACAAAAAGTTAAAATAGCGGGCAGAAGCGGATAAGCGTTTAAGATGCAGCGCTAAAAGATGATAATCTCCATCTTTTAACAACAGGCTTTCCAGCAGTTGTTTAGGCAGTGTAACACCGCGCAAAACCTGAGCTTTATTAATCACTTCCTGATACTCATTTTCTGCGGTGGAATCCCAGGTGATGCCGCCGCCTACGCCATAACGGGCGATGCTTTTCTCTGTATCGATAATCACCGTGCGAATTGGAACGCTAAACAGTGCTTCTTTATCTGGTGTGATATAACCGATGGCTCCACAGTAGACTTCCCGGGGCTGCGGCTCAAGTTGGGATATCAACCGCATAGTGCTGGCTTTAGGTGCTCCGGTAATTGAGCCACAGGGGAATAGCGCACGGAAAATATCGGTAAGGCTGGTTTGTGGACGCGTCTGAGCGCTAATGGTTGAGGTCATTTGCCAGACGGTAGGGTATTGTTCAATATCAAACAGCGCAGGCACTTTTACGCTACCGGCAATCGCCACCTGACTGATGTCATTGCGCAGTAAATCAACGATCATCACGTTTTCTGCCCGATCTTTTTCTGAGGTTCTTAGCTGTTCCTGACGCATCAGATCGTCCTGAGCATCCAGACCTCTTTTAGCGGTTCCTTTCATTGGTTTGGCGGTCAAACGTCCCTGACGCCAGTGAAAAAACAGCTCCGGTGAAGCGGATAGAATTTTGAAACGGCCGATATCCAGACAGGCGGCATAATCTGCCTGTTGGGCGCGAAGTAGATGTTGATAAAGCCGGTCATAACCTTGTTCATCACACTTAGCGACTTTAGCTTCCAGTCGAATGGTGTAATTGGTTTGATAAGTATTACCCGCCTCAATTTCTGATTTGATGCGCAGAATAGCCTGACGGTATGCCTCTGTGGAGGTAGTCGGTTGCCATTCCGATAAAATATTCTCGAATAATTCTTCGGGTATATCGGAGGCGTTGTCAGTAAGTGGTTGCTGATACAGGCCAAACCACAATAGCGGCATATCACCCTGCGCTGGCGTTTGGTAATAGGGCTGGAATGCAGCAGCAGCTTCATAAGCAAGATATCCTGCAGCATACAGGCCGCTGTCTACGGCCTGTTCAACTTCCGCCAGTTTTGCCGTCACTTCACTGAGCTCAGAGGTAGTAATGACTTTTAGCGGATGCTCAAACAGTTGAACCTGACGATTAAAATCAAAGCGTAATTTCATATCAGGCTCCTTCACTGGTGTAAGTGGTTACAAATTGCTGCAACAGCGTCAAACCGCTTTCGGTCAGAATGGCCTCCGGATGGAATTGTACCCCTTCAATAGGCCACTGTTTATGGCGTAGCCCCATAATAATACCGTCATGAGTTATCGCCGATATCTCCAACGCCTCAGGTAGCGAAGAAGGTTCCACCATTAACGAATGGTAACGGGTAACCTGCAACGGACTGGGAAGATGAGCAAACAAGGTACGACCATCGTGGGTGATTAACTCGGTTTTGCCATGGGTTGGTACCGGGCATTTAACAATACGTGCACCAAATGCCTGTGCAATTGCCTGATGGCCAAGACAAACCCCCAATAGCGGAATAGCACCGGCAAAACTGCGAATCACCTCCAGCGTAATACCGGCATTCTCTGGTGTTCCGGGCCCGGGAGAAAGAATAATCGCCGCAGGAGCTAAAGCAGCGATTTCATTGAGCTGCAACTGATCATTCTTAACAATCCTCACATCAGAATAAGACTGACATAGATAATCGTACAGGTTATAGCTGAAGGAGTCGTAGTTATCGATGAGCAGAATCATAAGTCAGAAATTACCGCTGATGGCAGAAGGGCGAAGGGGGTTATTCTAACCGATGGAGAGCGAATGGGAAGCCTGAAAAAGAAACCCGCTGGATTGCGCCAGCGGGTTCAGAGGATCGGACATTGTTATCGCATTACAACAGGTTTACCACTTAACATTAACCCCTACCTGACCACCCCAGGATTTATTATCCCGATCGTCAAGAGATTTGCTGTAACTACCAGCGGCAGAATATCCCATGCTGTCATTGTATTGGTAGTTGGCGCCAACGCTGACTTCCGCCCAGGTGCCGTTAGATGGCTGCTTCAATTGTGTTGAATGCTTACCGGTTTTATCCACGGCGTAGGTGGTGGCATCTCCCATAAACTCATGCCACACGTCGGTTTTTGCCCAGGTTCTCAAGTAATGAGGTTTGCTATTGCTATCCTTGGCTAATGACCAGTCACGGTTGACAAGCAAACCGGTACGGGCGCGCAGCGAATCATTTTGTTTAAAACTGAAACTACCGTGATTATCTTTAGCATCATCAAACGAAATATGCTGGTAGGCCAGCTGTGCTTGTGGTTCGAGGGTTACGCCATTATTGAAGTTAAAGGCATAACCACTCTCTACAGAACCTAAAACACCAACACCGTTAGTAGAGAAGGTTTCGCTATGCTTTGAGGTTGCTTCTACATCGTAGTAAGTGGTTTGCAATACCGTGTCGGTATACCAGTTCTGTTGCCCTTGATGGGTCCAGTATAGTCCGAGGCTATAAGCTTTAGTGACGGTTGAACCAGCATTCTGCCCACGATCGTTATCAATATCCGTTTCGGTATCGCCATAGCCGAAGTAAAATCCGGTACGATCCATTGATGAATCCGCCCCTTCGCGGCGATAGATATCGTGACCTAACTGAATGCCTGA
Source organism: Limnobaculum allomyrinae (assembly GCF_016649425.1). Classification (GTDB taxonomy): domain Bacteria; phylum Pseudomonadota; class Gammaproteobacteria; order Enterobacterales; family Enterobacteriaceae; genus Limnobaculum; species Limnobaculum allomyrinae. Next base: position 27,521 of record NZ_JADRCR010000010.1, on the reverse strand, counting down.
CAGATAGGAATCGTATCCGGCACCGTTTTTCTCGATATTATTCGAGCCGTGTTCCGTTTTCTTACCAATAATACGTCCCCAGGCTTCAGGAATATAAGCAGAACTATCGGATTTGGCCTGTGCCTGAACCACCTTCGGTGTACACATGCCGGAGATCAGCAATTCAACTTCTTCTTTTGCCGTCAGTCCCTCTTTTTTACAGGCATCACCACCGGTTTGTACGATCTGCGGTTGAGCCGGTGTATTGCGAACATGTTGCGGCCCAAGACGGGTATCCAGTGAGCCTAACATGGTATAGGCATAGTCATTAGCCACAGGAAATACGGTTGAAGCCAGTACAATTTCAGAACGATAATCAGTATTCAGATACCAGTTATTATTCGCGGTGTTGTACTCCAGTTCGTAGTCCGAAACGCCAAATAACTGACGACCAGTGGAGAGTTGGAATGCACCTGCGTCAGAATTACTCAGGCTTTCAACCACCAAAATTTTATTTTTGGGGGCGAGGGCGGTGTTTTCACCAAGATGATTGATTTCAACGGTTGTTGGTCCACCGGTTCCCAGTCGCGCAGAGTCGACCACCATGACGTCTGAAAACAGTGATTTTCCTTTGTCATCGGCCTTCATATTGGCAACAACCCGACCACCATTAGAAACAAATACGCCACCGCCATTTTTACCTGATGTATGCCCTCCGGTAATCACCAGTGAGTTACCGGCATTAGTGGTTCCATCGGTCAGGTCAATCACGCCTGAATGGTCAAATAGTGTAACGCCTAACATTTGCCCCTGAGTGAGGGTAGCGGTATTTGCATAACTGGAGGTGAGATCCGCTGGTACATAGATTTCGTTAGTACTAACCGGATTAATGGCATAGTTGGCGGAATTTGCCAGAACTAAGGTTCCCTGGTTAATAAAGGTATTGTTGCCGCCGTTGCCCATATCCACAGAAGCAATGCCCCAGCTATCGCGTAATCCATCCCGATTGCTGTCAGAATAGTTACGCAGCAGGAAGCGATTGTAGTTGTTGATGGTGTTGTCAGCGGAACCAAACTGAGCCGAGCCGGTGAGTTGGTTATAGTTATTGACGGTAACCTGTCCTGCATTGGCAGTTGAGTAAATAACCCGATCGCTGATAGCGTCAACCACACCATAGTTATTCACTGTCAGGCGAGTTTTGTCGCTGGCTACCGCACTGCCAAGGCCGATACCAAATGAGTGACCACCGTGAACCATGGCAGTTTTACCAATATTGAGATTCCCCGTACCGGACAGTGACATGCCGATACCACCAGCACCTTGCTCTGCATTGATAAAACCGTTGTTGAAATTGATCTCTGCGGCAGTCTTAGTATTACCCGTAGATAAGTCATCAACCCAGATACCCACCCCCGTCGGCGTAATATCGGAAGATACTGGCGAAAGGGTGATGATCCCCGAATCGTAGGTAACGCTGGCTTTACCATTCGCACCGGTTGCAGCATAGATACCGTGATGGGTGCCCCCCGCGGAGCTTTGTCCGGCGTTAATTTGGTTAGTAGCCTGCACCGTTACGTTACCGGCTGCGGTGGTAGCCTGTATTCCGCTTCCGTCTGTGGCATTGATGGTTCCGGTATTACGTACCAGAAAGCTGCCAACAGGGCCGCTGCTTTCAGCGTACATACCATGCCCTTGTGCGTTAATTTGACCCAGATTATCCATTAGCAGGCTCTTAGCTACCTGACCCTGGGCTGGCTTTAACTGAGCGCTCATACCTCGACTACCATCACCTTGAGCATCAATGGTGCTTTGATTGAGCATTTTGATATCGCCAGTATTGGTTTCAGCATGCATACCATGAGCGGAGATGCCGTTGGTAATCACGGTGGCATTATTATCAAGCTGACTGGTACCGACATTTGACAGGGATGCGATACCATGAGCGCCATCACCGTAGGTTATAATCTGATTGTTATTGATAGCTGACAGACGGCCGGTATCGGTTTGACCAAAAATACCGTAGCCCTGATTGCCGTATGTGATGACGCTGCTTTGATTCACTGCATCACTGGTTCCACTTTGACTAAGGGCAGCAATGCCATAGGCGGACTCTCCGTGAGTCGTGATGCTGGCAAAGTTAGTTGCCAGAGCAGAACCGGTGTTGGTTTGAGAAAAAATACCATAACCATTATTCCCATAGGTTGTTACGCTACTCTGATTCTGCGCTTCACTTGTTCCGCTTTTACTGATGGTGCCAAGCCCATAGGCTGATTGTCCGTGAGTGGTTACATTACCCAAATTGAGCGCCAGGGCGCTACCACTCTCGGTTTCAGCACGCATACCATAGGCATTGATTCCTTCGGTGGTAATAATCTGGTTCTCCAGATTGAGGGAGAGCGCCTGAGCCAGTTGGCTAAAGGCTGAAAGGCCGTGAGCATCATTACCGTAAGTGGTGACGGTGTTTTGGTTTTTCGCCAGAGCGGTACCTTTGATATTAGAGGCATGAACACCAATGGCACCGTCTCCGTGGGTAGTGACCTGAGCATTGTTGATTGCTTCTGCACTATTACGTTGGCTTACTGCGCTTAAACCATAGCCATCAACACCAAAGGTTTCTACGTTTAGCTGGTTATAGGCCAGTGAGTCACCACTTTCGCTTTCGGCGCTAACGCCACGGGCACCAGTACCATGAGTGATGACACTTTGGTTATTGATTGCCTGAGCATGGCTGGTTTTGCTGAAAGCGTGAATACCATAGCTGTAGTCACCTTCCGTTTCGATAGTGTTATCGTTTTGCGCCAATGCACCAAGATTACTGCTGGCCGCCAGACCGTGGCTATTGTTACCGCGAGTAATAATGTTACCCGTGGTTTCGTTATAAGCGTATGCCTGGCTGTTTTGGGTAATGGCATTGACGCCATAAGCGTGATCGCCACGGGTTTCTACATTCCCCTGATTGACTGCCTGAGCAACACCTTGAATACTTTCTGCATTTAATCCGTTGCTGCCATTACCGGTGGTCAGAATAGCGTTTCTGTTGAGCGCATCGGCGCTGCTCTTATTACTCAATGCGCTGACGCCATAAGCATTATCACCATGGGTTTCAACCGTTCCGTCATTAACGGCTAAGGCCTCAGCATTGACACTGTATGCGTGTAAACCGTAGCTGCCTTTACCGTAGGTTTTAACCTCTGCATTATTATCATTTTGCACGATGGCGGTGTCATCCTGACTATAGGCGCTGACCCCGTGGGCATTTTCACCGGATTTTGCCATGATAATGCCACCGGCGATTTCACTCCCGGTAAGGATATTTCCTTTGTTGATGGCAAAGGCTTTGTTGTGCTGGCTTTGGGCATTCAGTCCATCGGCATTATTACCCGCCGTGGTAATTGAACCGAGGTTTTCTGCCTGTGCTTCGCCATGGGTACTACGGGCAGTGGCACCGTTAGATCCGTGACCAGAAGTGACTATCTGATTTAAATTGCTGACAACTGCCAGCGCCTGATAGCTTTGAGCCAGCAGGCCGTGCGCATTATTTCCCTGAGTGTGGATAATACCGGTAGTGTCATTGAGTGCTGCGGCTTTGGCATCTTCGCTAATGGCACTGGCGCCATTACCGCCATCTCCAGTGGTTGATATAGTACCGGAGTTGATCGCTACCGCTTCTTCATGGGTACTTTGCGCATATGCACCATGAGCATCAGTACCTGCGGTGTTGATGGTGGCGTTAGCTTCATTGATTGCACTGGCTTTTCCATATTGACTAACCGCATTCATACCATTGGCATTGTCGCCCTGAGTGGTTATTTTCCCCTGATTGGTTGCACTAGCCAACGAGGTGAAACTGAACGCATTAATACCATGAGCAGTATCACCGGCAGTTTTTATTTCACCGGTTGTGGTGTTAATTCCCACGGCAGTATTGAATATGCTGGTGGCATTAGCGCCATGGGCCTGCCAACCGTTAGTTTCAATTGAACCGGCATTACTGACCGTAGCTTGAGAAGTCAGGCTGAAAGCGAGCAGGCCCTGAGCCAGCGCACCCTGAGTAGTAATGCTGGCGTTTTCCTCATTGGAAGATTGCGCAGTAGAGAACAGCGATATTGACTGAGCTCCCATTGCACCCAGGCCGCTGGTAGTAATGTTGCCCTGATTGATTGTTGTTGCGGTATTAATAAGGCTTACTGCGCTTAATCCGGATCCAAAAAGACCATTGGTGGATATGGTTCCACTGCTGGTGTTAACGGCCTGAGCGCTGGAAAGCACACTAACGGCGCTGGCTCCGTGGCCGAAAACATCGAGCACGCCGGTCGAGATCTCTCCGGCATTCTCTACCGATGCTGAACCAAGAACACTTACCGCGCTCAAACCATGGCCGAAAGGTCCGTTGACCGAAATTTTACCGGTTTCACTGTTATTTGCTGTTGCGCTGCTTAACAGACTAAATGCACTGGCTCCATGACCGAAGATATCAAGCATACCGGTGGAGATTTCCCCGGCATTTTCTGCGGATGCCGATCCAACAATACTGATGGCACTCAGGCCATGGCCCAGAGGCCCGTTAACCGAAATATTACCGGTTTCACCATTAATGGCAGAAGCATTACCCAGCAGACTAAAAGAACTGGCGCCATGCCCCAGAATATCCAGTACGCCGGTGCTAACTTTACCGTGGTTTTCTGTTGTAGCGCTGCCGACAATGCTGATAGCGCTGACACCATGTCCTAACGGGCCGTTAAGATTAACTTCAGCACCTTGTTCATTGGTTGCTTTAGCATTGCCCATAATACTGATGGCACTGGCACCGTGGCCTAAAATGCCCAGTATGTTGGTTGATACTTTGCCGCTGTTTTTAGCCGTAGCATCGCCCATAACGCTAATCGCACTGGCTCCGCTGCTGAATGCACCATTAAGGCTGGCATTACCGCTATTTTCCGCAGTAGCGCCGCCGATAATACTGATAGCGCTGGCACCGTGACCAAACACGTTCAGGATATTGGTAGAAACATCACCGCTGTTTTTAGCTGAAGCATTACCGAGGATGGAAATCGCACTGGCGCCGCTACTCAGAGGGCCGTTAAGTTGAGCATTGCCGGTATTTTCTGCCGTCGCACTGCCCACAATACTGATGGCACTGGCACCGTGACCTAATATATTTAACAGGTTGGTAGACACATCACCGCTGTTTTTAGCTGAAGCATTACCGAGGATAGAAATCGCACTGGCGCCGCTACTCAGGGGGCCGTTAAGTTGAGCATTGCCGGTATTTTCTGCCGTCGCACTGCCCGTAATACTGATGGCACTGGCACCGTGACCTAAAATATTCAGCAGGCTGGTAGATACATCACCGCTGTTTTTAGCTGAGGCATTACCGAGGATGGAAATCGCACTGGCGCCGCTACTCAGAGGGCCGTTAAGTTGAGCATTGCCGGTATTTTCTGCCGTCGCACCGCCCATAATGCTAATGGCGCTGGCGCCATGACCAAACACGTTGAGAATATTGGTGGAGACTTCACCGCTATTTTTAGCTGAAGCGTCACCAAGAATGGATATGGCACTGGCACCGCTGCTTAACAGACTATTAAGGTGAGCACTTCCTTCGTTTTCTGCCGTAGCGCTACCCATAATACTGATGGCGCTGGCACCATGGCCAAACACGTCGAGAATATTGGTGGTGACCTCACCACTGTTTTTAGCCGAGGCATTACCGAGAATAGAGATTGCACTGGCGCCACTACTCAACAGGCTATTAAGTTGAGCATTACCGGTATTTTCTGCCGTAGCGCTACCCATAATGCTGATGGCGCTGGCACCGTGACCGAAAATATTCAGAACGCCAGTAGAGACATCACCGTTGTTTTGGGCGCTGGCACTGCCAATAAGCGCCATTGCATTTGCGCCACTGCTGAGTGGCCCATTAAGGCTGGCGTTACCATAATTAGTTGCACTGGCACTCCCCAGTAAACTGATAGCGCTGGAAGCATGATTAAAGATGCTGAGTGCCGAGTTAGAGACATTATTGTAGTTAGTTGAGCTTGTATCTAACAGGCCGACTTCACCCAGATTGATAAAACCCAAATCCAGATTAATTCCCAGTAGTCCCGGGCTGGCGCCATACTGCTGATTTTGTAATGCTTCAGTAGTGGTAACGTTTTGAGCACTCAGATAAGTGCCGGTTGAAGATGTGCCGGTTGTCGTATTTTCAGCAATACTTTCAAAAGAGAATAGGCTACTGGCGATAGCAATAGCTAATGTTTTTTTTAAATGAAAATTGGACATAAATAGGTTCCATCCTAAACTATTAATTATTAAATATGGTTATCAATGGGTGTTTTATATAAGTTTTGTTTTTAATCTAAATGTTCTATTAATTAACTTATTTAAATAAAGTTTACTTTATGCCTGAGCGTGAGATCTGCATGGAGGCTGTGGTTTGGCTATGGTTAGCCTTTTCTGATATTTCTATTAATTAGCATAATAGCTTTGTCGATATTGAATTGGAAGTTAAATGGATGGGGGTTTATTTTATATTGGCAATTATTTATTAAATTAACTTATTGCTTATTTATATTGCTTTAAATTTAAGTCTAATCTTATTTTTTATTTAGGTGGTTTAATTAATGTGTTTGTATATGCATTTTAGATATATAAATATTTAGCCAATCCATGTTGGCGATTATCCTGATTTGTCTTAGTAATAAATTGGGAGGCACATAAAAAAAGAACCCCACCGGATGGTGAGGTTCAACGCTTCAGATCAGAACCAACGAGGCTATACCGCTGGTTTCAAAGTCTGAATAAATTATTTCATTTTCTTCAACGCTTCAGCTACACCATTACCGTAGTCCGGATGAACTTTGGTAAACAGATCGATTTGACGCTGACGAATGTTTTCCGGAACTTCACAAAGCTCACCGGCAATACGCTTGAACATACGTTGGTGTTCTTCTTCACTCAGCAAGTTAAACAGCGCGCGCGGTTGGCTGAAATAGTCATCATCTTCACGATGATTCCAGTGGTCGGCTGCACCTTCTAAAGTTAGTGGCGGTTCGCTAAAGTTTGGTTGCTCTTTAAATACACCAAAGCTGTTTGGCTCATAAGTAGCACCATTACCACTGTTGCCATCTACACGCATGGCACCATCGCGGTGGTAGTTATGGAATGGGCAGCGAGGTGCGTTCACCGGAATTTGATGATGGTTGACGCCTAAACGATAACGCTGTGTATCACCATAAGAGAACAGACGGCCTTGTAACATTTTATCCGGGGAGAAGCTTACGCCAGGTACTACGTTAGCCGGGTTCATTGCCACTTGTTCAACTTCAGCAAAGTAGTTATCCGGGTTACGGTTCAGTTCCAGCACACCGACTTCAATCAGTGGTGCATCTTTATGTAACCAGACTTTAGTTAAATCGAATGGGTTGTAAGGCAGTTTGGAAATTTCATTTTCCGGAATAATCTGAACAAACAGTTTCCAGCTCGGGAAGTTACCAGCCTCAATATTTTCATACAGATCACGCTGTGAGCTTTCGCGATCTTTGGCAACCATTACGGCCGCTTCTTCATCCATCATATTGTCGATACCCTGTTGGGTACGGAAATGGAATTTAACCCAATAACGCTGGTTGTCTTCGCTGATAAAGCTGAAAGTGTGGCTGCCGAAACCATGCATATGACGGTAAGATCTTGGTAACCCACGGTCACTAAAGTCGATGGTTAACTGATGCAGAGATTCAGGTAGTTGGGAGAAGAAGTCCCACTTATAGGTTGGGTTACGCAGGTTAGTGCGTGGATCGCGTTTTACTACGTGGTTTAAGTCCGGGAATTTTAGTGGATCGCGCAGATAGAATATTGGTGTGTCATTACCTACCAGATCCCAGTTACCTTCTTCGGTATAGAATTTGATGGAAAAACCACGAATATCACGTTCAGCATCGGCGGCACCGCGTTCACCGGCTACGGTAGAGAAACGAACAAACAGATTGGTTTTTTTGCCAATCTCGGAGAAGATTTTGGCTCGGGTATATTTGGTAATATCATGTGTAACAGTAAAAGTACCATAAGCACCGGAACCTTTAGCATGCATACGACGCTCAGGAATGACTTCGCGGTCAAAGTGAGCTAATTTTTCAAGGAACCAGATATCCTGTAACAGCATTGGTCCTCTTGGTCCTGCAGTTATTACATTATTATTATCAACTACCGGCGCGCCAGATGCCGTGGTTAGTTTCTTTTCGCTCATTACTTTCTCCTGTTAAACATCAAAATATTATCGTCATACTGACAAAGAGCTAAAACATCACTATTGGTCCTGCTACTGTGACTATTAGTAAAGTTATGGGGCCAATATAGCCAATTGTTACTACCTATTATGACTATTCGCGTAGCCAATGTAGGTAAGTACTGAACCCTGACTGGCATGATAAGAGTATAGACAAATTTGTATCAGAGCCTTGTGATACGGGCTTCTGCTGCCAATATTGCATTAACTGGATGGTTTGTAAGGTATTACGAACGTTTATTTTTATAGCTGCTAAAAACAAGAAATTATCTTCTGTAAATTTTTAGCAGTGATTGGCATCATCAGGTAGCCATACCTTTATGATTAAACCATTGCTGTACTGATTTAGTAAGAGGGGTATCAGGTGGTTATTTGTTTAAAATCAAAATTATGTCAATTAAAATTGTCAGACTTACTATTTGTATTTTAAATATTTTATTGAGGTTATTATTCTTTTTTATTTGAGATAAAAGTCCCAAATTTTGCATTAAATAAAGCAGTAATCACTGTCAGGCCTTTTATTTATGATAATTGCCTGAAAGTGACAGTTTTGGACTTGTGGATAAAAAATAGATAGTCATAGTTACCTTCGACCACACTGATTTTAGCTAATAATAAAAACCGGGAATGGGACAAGTTTTATTCTTTTGGTGGAGGGGGATTATGAGCCTGCAAGATCATGGGCCGGATGCCGAAGTCATTTTTAGATTTAATGGGGTAAGGAAGGCGCCAGCTTATAGTGGTTATCGACCTGACCATTTAATTAAGGGCGACTATTTGACCTGCGGAAAACATGAGTATATCGAACCCATTGTTGCCATGCCTGGTGCCGAGGTTTTGGGCACCATCACTTTTATGTCGCCCTCCAGTTATCCTCACTGTTTGTGGCCGGGAAAGATTATTACCTTTCAGGAAGGCTCTCACATTACGGGCACAGCAGAAATCATTAACATTCTAAACCCGCTGCTGGATGTTAAGCGCCAGGATTAGTATCGTACAGGCTTACCGCTAAGGGATAAAAAAATGAGCTATCAGTACTGACCAATAGCTCATTTTTCACAAAGTAACCGGTGCCGATAATTACGTCTGCGGCAACCAACCAAATACAATACCAAACTGAATCAGAATAATGGCGAAGCCGAAGGCCAAAGCAAGGAACAGCCCTAACGAACCACCGGGAACACGGTAGCCACCTTTGTTCTGTTTACGGGATTGCATCACTAACAGGGCCGGTAATAGCAGTGCCAGAATAGATAACGCGATAGCCGCATAACCCAGCGCCATAATGAAGCCTTTTTGATAGAACAAGGCAAACATTAAAGGTGGCAGGAAAGTAATCAGCCCGGTTTGCAGGCGGCCGGATGTATTATTGGCACGCTTAAACAGATCCGCCAGATAATCAAACAGCCCCAGAGCAACACCCAGGAAGGAAGTCGCTAACGCCAACGCAGAGAACAGACGTACTGATATCTCAACGCTTGGAGTGTTTACCACTTCTTTAACCGCTTGCAGTAAACCATTCAAACCCGATTCGGCGGCAATGATACCCACAAAGGTGCTGGAACTGATAGCACCCAGTGTAGCCAACTGCCATAAAATATAAGCAATCAGTGGGATGGCGCTACCGATAATAAAGATTTTGCGCAGTTTCGCCACATCGCCGTTCATATACTTAACAATGCTTGGGATACTGCCGTGGAAGCCGAAAGAGGTGAAAATCAGCGGAATCGCCGAAATCGTCAGGCCTTGCTCCAGCGGTAAGGTGGTCAGGTTAACTGCCTGAACGTGTGGGATCATCAGGGATAGCATGATCACCAAAAATACAATTTTTGCGCTAAACAGAATTCGGTTAATCAGGTCAACGGAGTGGGTACCAATGCAGACAACGCCACCACCAATAATGGCAAACAGTAGAGGGCCTGAAATCGGAGGAAGATCTAATCCTACCGTGTCTTTCAGGCTGACAAACAGTAATTCACCGCCGCCGCTGATATAAGCAGCCACCAGAGCATACATTAAGAACAGCATGGCAAAACCGGTAAGAAGATGACCTTTGGCACCCAAATAGCGTTTAGCCAGTGTGCCCAGACCGTCATCAAAATGGCTATGCTGATAAACTTCTACCAGCAATAAGGCTGTGTAACACATCATCATCCATAAGATAACCAACATAGCAAAGGTGACGCCGAACCCGACACCTGCCGCTGCCAGAGGCATGGCTAACATTCCTGCGCCGATAGTGGTACCGGCAACGATAAATATACTACCCAGAGTGCGATTCCTCACACGAACCTCGATTTCTTTTAGTTATGTTAATCGGCTAGATAAGTACCATTTTGCTGGCACTTTCTTATTACACAGCCATCAAAAACAGACGATAGCCGGAAGACGGAAGACGGAAGTAGGGTATGTGAGATGAATGTGGGTGTCAAACTATTGATACGAGGTGTAATTTTATCTTTACATAAATAAACTGGTTTGATGTAAATTTGGCCTGAGTGCTGATTTTATCGTCGTATTCGCTGCAACAACCCGCCTGTGCTATTTTTAGCTGATAAGCAGCGTCATCAGGCGTAACATAGTGGATATTATTTGCAGAGAATACAAAGAATAACCATAAACGGGAGTCTTCGGATGTTAGTGGTAGAAATGTTAAGTACGGGAGATGAAGTTCTTCATGGGCAAATAGTAGATACCAATGCCGCCTGGTTAGCCGACTGCTTCTTTCAACACGGGTTGCCGCTCAGTACGCGAACAACGGTGGGTGATAATCTTGACAGCCTGGTTGATGTTTTACTGGAACGTAGCCTATATGCTGATGTATTGATCGTTAATGGTGGGTTAGGGCCAACCAGTGACGATCTGAGTGCGCTGGCTGCGGCTACTGCTGCCGGAGAATCTCTGATTGAGCACCCGGAATGGATTGCCTGTATGGAGAGCTATTTTGCGGCACGGGGTCGGGTGATGTCTGATACTAACCGTAAACAGGCGATGATCCCTGAAAGTGCCGAATTGGTTGATAATCCGGTAGGAACCGCCTGTGGTTTTGCGCTAACCATTAATGATTGCCTGATGTTTTTCACTCCCGGTGTACCATCAGAATTTAAAGTCATGGTTAACGATCAGATCCTACCCCGTTTACGACAGCGCTATAGTCTCCCGCCATCACCACTTTGCCTGCGTTTAACCAGCTTTGGCCGTACAGAGAGCAGTCTGGCTCAACAATTTGATGTATTGACGCTGCCAGAAGGTTGCGTAATGGGATATCGTTCTTCCATGCCGATCATTGAACTGAAGTTGACCGGGCCTGAAAGCCAGCGTCAGGAGATGCTAAGAAACTGGCAGATCGTTAAGCAAGGGGTTGAAGAGAATCTGTTGTATGAGGGAACAGAAGGTCTACCGGCTATTATCTCCCGTCAACTGACGGAACGTGGGTTAAAGGTGGCAGTGAGTGAACAATTCAGTGCAGGGCTACTTAGCTGGAATCTGTTCTCCGTTAATGCACCAATTCTTCAGTCTGAAATTCGACCTTCAACTGATATCTTGAGCCTTGAGACATTGCTGGAAAATGCAAAACAGATAGCGATTCAGCAACAGGCAGATATTAGTATTGTTATCGGATCTCGCCACGATGAGTGTTTGTCATTGGCATTAGTCACCCCGAATGGCCATTATGCCCAGCGAGTACGTTATATGCCTCGTAATCATAGTATTAAAGTTCAGCAGGATGTCAGTGTGACACTGGCGCTGGATATGCTGTCGCGCTGGTTTAACCAACGGAATGTTTTTGGCAGTTATGAATGGTTGGAGCAGGCGGAGACGTTGGCACATTAGTCGCGATAATATCCCGCTGTTATAGATGGACAGCGGGGCTTTACCCATTATCTAAATTCTTTGGCATATTGTTTTTCAAGATACTCCAGAACAATTCGGCAGTTTTGTTCAGGCGGGTATCCATTCGATATATATAAGCCTGAATAGGAACGGTGAGTTCCGGTGTATCCAGACAAACCAGTTTTTTCTCTTTTAGCTCATTGACTACCGAATAGATAGGTAGCCAGGCAATACCGTGGCCATCCAATGCCATATGTTTTAGCAGTTCACTCATTGAGGACATAAATAGAGTACGTGGTGCAATAGCCCCAACTTCTCCCAGACGACGATTCACGAGGCGCCCCATATAAGATGCGCTGGTGTAGTTTAATAAGGGTACTTCAGGCTGGTAGATATCAAACAGCGGTTTGCCTTGCGGGTCGGCAGCACAGACCGGATACAATTCAGATTCAAATACCTTCAGGCAGCAGAAGGGAGACTGCATCAGATCTTCATCGTAAAACGAAATAATAAAGTCGCTTTTTCCTTCACGCAGGGTATTAACCACCTGTACCACATCAATGGCTTCAACATGATAAACAAATTCCCCGCCGTAATCTGACAACGAATGAACCAGTTTAGGTAATAGCGTCAAAGACAGAGAGTGGGCTGCGGCAATTTTAATATTAGGAATACTTAATAAGTTATGACCGGAAAGCTCGCTAAGATTGCACTCTAACTGTTGAAGCAGGCTGCGGGTTTGGGAATGAAATAACTTTCCTTCTTCCGTTAACTGGAGAGGGGTAGTAGTGCGATCAAACAGTTCTACACCAATTGCTGACTCCAGCGCTTTAATCCGACGGCTAAAAGCCGGTTGCGAAATGTTTCGCTGCTCAGCGGCATGAGAAAAATGACGACAGGCTTCGAGGGTTAAAAAGTCATACAACCATTTTGTCTCTATATTTTTCATTTTATCGCCTGCTATATAATTTATTTTTTAATAGTTAATGTGTTTTCTTTGTTAATTAAATTCAGTTATTGTTATTGTGAAGCAATTTGATTAATTTGGGATGTTGTTGCCATTTTATTATTATCACCCTACTTTTTGGTATTGGCAGCTTAACGGTACTTAAATCACCTATGATTATTTGTATTTTGCATAGCCCCTTCGTTTTTAACATCAGGCTGATATTGTAATGATAACTATCGAACTTGATGATACGGGGATTCATGTGCTTATACTGGCATTAAACGCCAATCTGTGCCATAGCAAAAAAACAAATTGTGACGCATCTTGATGCGGATTTTGCATCATGCCATACATACTTGCATTTCTCTTATTGGAATACACCTGATAAATATTGTTTATCAAATTTCAGACTAACGAAATATTAGTCATTAGCATAGAAGATAAATAACAGTTAATAACGTTAATTATTATGAGCAATAATCGAATTAACCATGATTACTCGTAGTAATTGATTAAAGTTATTAAGGGGTATTCATTGTGAAAGGTTTAATTGGTGTATTAGGTGGAATGGGCCCGGCTGCAACCGTCGATTTATTTAATAAGTTTGTTACTTATACGGCTGCGCATAACGATCAGGAACATATTCCATTAATTATTTCTTCTATTCCTGATATTCCGGATCGAACCGAAGCATTAATGCATCACGGACAATCACCGCTTCCGGTAATGCAGGATTATCTGAAAAGACTGGAGGATGCGGGTGCTGAATGTATTGTTATCCCTTGTAATACAGCGCATTACTGGTTTTCAGAGTTAAAAAGTGCTTGTCATGTGGACATGCTAAGTATTGTTGAGACCACGATGAAGGAAGTTATTTTCTCAGGTAAAAAGAAGGTAGGATTGTTAGCAACCAATGCCACTTTGTATATGGGATTATATCAAAAAAGTATTGAGGAACTGGGTTTTGAATGTATCAGACCAGATGAAAATAGCCAGATTAAAGTAATGGAAAGCATTTATGCTTTAAAGTCTGGCGATAATCAATTGGCTGAATATTTAATGAAAGAGCAAGCGGAGCAATTATTTAAACAAGGTGCTGAAGTCATTGTTTTGGGTTGTACAGAAGTACCGGTAATACTCGCAGATGAAGTAAAAAATAATCCAAATAAATATATTGATTCAACTGGATCATTAGTGCGTGCTGGAATTAAATGGTACGAAAATCGCGTGGGTAAAAATAACTTATTAATCTAATAATAAGCGATTAATTAATTATATTGCCAGCCTGAGGAATAATGTCGGCAAAATAATTACACATCAAATTTTTTATAATTATCAATGGCAAATAATTGTCTATTGGAGCCTGTCATGGTTTGGTTAGAAATTATTGTGGTATTGGGTGCGATATTTTTTGGTATTCGCATGGGCGGTATTGGTATTGGGTTGTGTGGAGGTCTGGGATTAGCCATATTAACCTTAGGTTTTGGATTATCTATTGGTTCACCGCCGGTTGACGTTATTCTGATTATAATGACTGTGGTAGTGGCTGCTTCTGCACTACAGGCCGCAGGCGGTATGGATTATTTGGTTCGGGTTGCCGGAGCATTTATGCGGCGCAATCCTAAATATATCAATATTATCGCTCCAATAATTACCTGGACTATGACCATAATGGCGGGTACGGGATTTATTGTTTTCTCAACGTTACCGGTTATTGCTGAAGTGGCGAAAGAGTCCGGTATTCGGCCTTCCAGAACGCTGGCCGGTTCTGTGGTTGCATCCCAGATAGCGATTTCCGGCTCGCCAATCAGTGCGGCAATGGCGGCAATGCTAACTATTATGGAAGGTAACGGCGTTACCTTTATTCAGGTGATGGCGGTCTGTTTACCGGCATCATTTGTGGCAGCGATGGTGGCGGCTTTTATTGCTTCTCGTCAGGGTTGTGAGCTTGAAGATGACGAAGTGTATCTGGAACGTTTGCAGCAAGGTTTAGTACGTAAATACGAAGAGAAAAAAGGGGAAGATACCAAAGGGGCTAAACTGTCTGTTGGTCTGTTCCTGCTGGCAACGGTAGCTATCGTTGTTCTGGCGGCGTTCCCACAATTGCGCCCCGGGTTCGATATTGGTAAACCAATGGGAACCAGAGACATCATTATTATCTGTATGATGAGTGCCGCCTGTTTGATGGTGGTATTTTGTAAAACCTCAACTACCTCTATTGTTCTGGCACCAACCTTTAGAGCGGGCATGAGTTCGGTAGCGGTTATTCTCGGTATTGTGACTCTGGGAACCACTTTTGTGGATGCTCATATGGTACAAATCAAGGCGATTGCTGGTGATGTATTAGCGCAATATCCAATGTTATTGGCATTAGTATTATTTGGTACCTGTGCGCTGCTCTATTCTCAAGGGGCGACTACACCGCTGATTATTCCACTGGCGGTGGCATTGGGGGTTCCTACCTGGGCCATTCTGGCATCTTATGTAGCGGTTACCGGGGTATTCGTATTACCAACGTATCCGACTTCACTGGCGGCAATGGAGTTTGATACCACCGGTACCACCCGAGTGGGTAAATATGTATTAAACCACCCATTTATGCTGCCAGGGCTGGGTGGTATTGTCGCAGGGGTCGCTTTTGGCTTTATGCTGGCACCGATGGTGGTATAACCAATAAATCTTCTGCTTGTATCCAATTGAATTTAAAACACCGTGTAACAACGGTGTTTTTTTTATCGAAAAAGTGTGGAAATTTGATGTTAACTACGGAAATATTCAAATGACTAAACTATCATGCTGAAAAACTTAATTTTTAATTTTTAATTTGAGAAATAGGAGGAAAGGTGAAAGGAATCGAGATGTTATGTACCGGAGCGATCGGTTTACTGCTGATGGCCTGCGTTGCTAAACCTGAGGTTTCAGCTTTATCACCCACGGTGCCGGAAGCGGAAGAGGCAGTAAAAGCGGCATTTTTGCAGGATGCACAACAGAACAGTACGCCAATGGCCATGGATATGGTTAAAACCGATATTAGTCGGATGCACGTCACTGCCGTTGATGATTGTGAAGTTCAACAAGATCAAACGCTGATTTGTAACGTGTATTCTGAGTTTCAGCCAGAAGGTACTGATGAAATACGCAATAATCTGGATAAGATTGGCTTTATGAAATCAGAAGAACAGTGGGTGGCGATGCTGTTTCAACCATAAAAATAGCCTGTCTCAGACAGGCCATTTTAACGTTAGATTATAATGCAATACTTAAAGCTCAAAATCACTCAAGTCATCAGCATTCACTTCAGAATCAATCTGACCAACCAGATAAGAGCTAACTTCAACTTCCTGAGGTGCTACCTGAACGTTATCAGAGACTAACCAGGCGTTAATCCATGGAATAGGGTTGGATCGAGTTTCAAACGGAAGTGTCAAACCAACTGCCTGCATACGAATATTGGTAATGTATTCCACATACTGGCAAAGAATATCTTTGTTCAGACCAATCATTGAACCATCACGGAACAAATAGTCGGCCCATTCTTTTTCTTGCTGAGCCGCCAGAACAAACAGGTCGTAACACTGCTGTTCGCACTCTTTGGCAATCTCTACCATTTCAGGATCGTCATTACCTGCGCGCATCAAATTGATCATATGCTGAGTACCGGTCAGATGTAGTGCTTCGTCACGGGCAATCAGTTTGATAATTTTGGCGTTACCTTCCATTAGCTCACGCTCAGCGAAAGCGAAAGAGCAGGCAAAGCTAACATAGAAACGGATAGCTTCCAGTGCGTTGACGCTCATCAGGCACAGATAAAGCTGCTTTTTCAGCGCACGTAAATTGACGGTGACTGACTTCCCATTAACCTGATGGGTGCCTTCGCCCAACAGATGATAATAGTTACTCATGGTGATCAGGTCATCGTAATAGCCGGAAATATCCTTGGCGCGCTTGAGAATCTCTTCGTTAGAAACGATATCATCAAACACAATCGCCGGGTCGTTCACAATATTACGGATAATGTGAGTGTAAGAACGTGAATGAATAGTTTCAGAGAAAGACCAGGTTTCTACCCAGGTTTCCAGCTCAGGAATCGAAATCAGCGGGAGGAAGGCTACGTTAGGGCTGCGGCCCTGAATAGAATCCAACAGAGTTTGATATTTCAGATTACTGATAAAAATATGTTTTTCGTGGTCAGGCAGCGCCTGATAGTCAATACGATCGCGGGAAACGTCAACTTCTTCAGGACGCCAAAAGAAAGAGAGCTGCTTCTCTATCAGCTTCTCAAATAGTTCATGTTTTTGCTGGTCATAACGCGCGACGTTAACCGGCTGGCCGAAAAACATGGGTTCTTTTAACTGGTCGTTCTTAGTCTGGGAGAACGTAGTGTAGGTATGAGGCATAATATATCCCTGTAATAGGGGGCAAGTGCCCCCTGAAAATGATTAAATCTTACATGCGCCGCTTTCGCAGCCATCATCTTCTTGCTTAGCTGGTAGTAAATCTTCCTGAGAGTCCTCTGCACCATCACGGGTGTTTTGGTAATAGAGGGTTTTTACGCCATATTTATAGGCTGTCAGTAGATCTTTCAGCAGCTGTTTCATTGGTACTTTGCCGCCCGGGAAACGGGTTGGGTCATAGTTGGTATTAGCAGAAATCGACTGATCGATAAATTTCTGCATTAAACCCACCAGATGCAAGTAACCATCGTTGTTTGGCATATCCCATAGCAGCTCGTAGCCATTGTTTAGTTTTTCATAATCAGGCACTACCTGACGCAGAATTCCGTCTTTAGATGCTTTGATACTGATGTAGCCACGCGGTGGCTCAATGCCATTAGTGGCATTGGAGATCTGTGAGGAAGTCTCAGAAGGCATCAGGGCAGAGAGCGTTGAGTTACGCAGGCCGTGAGTTTTGATGCTCTGGCGCAATGCTTCCCAGTCATAGCGCAGCGGCTCATTGCACAGAGAGTCCAGATCCTTTTTGTAGTTATCAATGGGCAGAATACCCTGAGAATAACGAGTTTGATTAAACCACGGGCACGGGCCTTGTTCGCGAGCCAGCTCATTAGAGGCTTTCAACAGATAGTATTGAATCGCTTCAAATGCCCTGTGAGTCAGGCCGTTTGCGCTGCCGTCAGAATAACGAACGCCATTTTTCGCCAGATAATAGGCATAGTTAATTACGCCGATACCCAGAGTACGACGACCCATAGAACCGAGTTTAGCTGCCAGAATCGGGTAATCCTGATAGTCCAGCAGGGCATCCAGAGAGCGTACCGCCAGAGTTGCCAGCTCTTCTAACTCGTCCAGGCTATCAATAGCACCCAGATTAAAGGCAGAAAGAGTACAAAGGGCAATTTCACCGTTTTCATCATTGATATCGTTCAATGGCTTAGTTGGTAGCGCAATTTCCAGGCACAGGTTTGACTGGCGCACAGGAGCCACTGTCGGATCAAACGGGCTATGAGTATTACAATGGTCAACGTTTTGGATGTAGATACGGCCAGTTGAAGCACGTTCTTGCATCATCAGAGAGAACAGTTCTACTGCTTTAACCTGACGCTGGCGAATCGATGAGTCCGCTTCATATTTTACATACAGACGTTCAAATTCGTCCTGATCGGCGAAGAATGCATCATATAACCCCGGCACGTCGGACGGGCTGAATAGGGTGATACTTTCGTTTTTCACCAGGCGCTGATACATCAGTTTGTTTAACTGAACACCATAGTCCATATGGCGAACGCGGTTTTCTTCTACGCCACGGTTATTTCTTAATACCAACAGGCTTTCTACTTCTAAATGCCATAGGGGATAGAATACCGTTGCTGCACCGCCGCGTACGCCGCCCTGAGAGCAGGACTTCACTGCGGTCTGGAAATGCTTATAGAATGGAATACAGCCGGTGTGGAATGCTTCACCGTTACGGATTGGGCTACCCTGAGCGCGAATACGTCCTGCATTGATACCGATACCGGCACGTTGAGAAACATATTTCACAATGGCGCTGGAAGTAGCGTTAATGGAATCCAGACTATCACCGCACTCAATCAGTACACAGGAGCTGAATTGGCGAGTAGGGGTACGAACCCCCGCCATAATTGGCGTAGGCAGAGAAATCTTAAAGGTCGAAATCGCATCATAGAAACGTTTTACGTAATCGAGGCGAGTATCGCGCGGATAGCGGGAGAACAGGCACGCCGCTACCAGAAGATAGAGGAACTGAGCACTCTCGTACACTTCACCGGTAACGCGGTTTTGTACCAGATATTTCCCTTCCAGCTGTTTAACCGCCGCATAGGAAAAGTTCATATCACGCCAGTGGTCAATAAAGCCATTCATCTGCTCAAACTCTTCCTGAGTGTAATCTTCCAGCAGATGCTTATCGTATTTTCCTTTCTCAACCATGCTCTTAACGTGAGCATAGAGCGCTGGTGGTTCAAACTGACCATAGGCTTTCTTACGCAGATGGAAGATAGCCAGACGAGCTGCTAAATATTGATAATCCGGAGAATCACGCGAAATTAAGTCCGCTGCAGCACGGATAATCGTCTCATGGATGTCAGAAGTTCGGATACCATCGTAAAACTGAATGTGCGAACGAAGCTCAACCTGAGAAACGGAGACGTTGTGCAGACCTTCTGCAGCCCAATCAATGACTCGATGAATTTTATCGAGATTAATGCGTTCCTTGCGACCATCGCGTTTAGTGACTAATAGACTTTGATTCATAGCGTAATACTACCTTTCCGTGAGAATTTATGGCTTACACCAGCATGGGTAAAAGGTTTTAAGGTGTAATTGCACGATAAAAACACAATATATAGTGGATGTTGTGTGCATGAGCTACAAGATAGTGGTCTGCGAGGTTTTTTGCAAGTGAACAAAACAAGGGATTTGTGTGGATAACTTTTGGGATAAACGCGCTAAGTTCCCGTCTGGTCTTAGGTTATTATGATATTAGATGGTAAATAAATTTTTAACGGTTTGATGTAAAAATTTTTCAAACCGTTGTTTTCTTAATCAGTCAAGAAATAAAAATGAGTTATGCAGAAAATATGTTGTTTAATAACCTTGCTATATTAATGGTTATGCCTCAGCTTCATTAGTGCAATGCAGCATATAGTTTACATCAACATTTCCACCCAGCTTAAAAGTCTGTAACAGGGGATTATAGTGGAGCCCGGTAATATGACGATCGCGAAGAGTGGTACTATCGACCCAGCTTAGCAACTCGGAAGGGCGAATGAACTTATTGGCATCATGGGTTCCTTTTGGCACCATATTCATCACATATTCAGCACCAACCACCAGCATTAACCAGGCTTTGGTATTACGGTTAATGGTGGAGAAAAATACGTGACCACCTGGCTTAACCAGCTTTGCACAAGCGCGAATAACCGATGCAGGATCGGGTACGTGTTCCAGCATCTCCATGCAGGTGACAATGTCGTACAGCCCCTGATTTTCCAGCGCATGGGCTTCAACGGTTTGTTGAACATACTCTACAGGAACTCCGCTTTCGATGGCGTGCAGACGCGCCACTAACAGCGGTTCTGAGCCCATATCTAAACCGGTAACGCTGGCACCTTCTTTAGCCATACTTTCAGAGAGAATACCGCCACCGCAGCCAACATCGAGGATTCTTTTTCCGAATATGCCATCAGCACGTTGCTGAATGTAATCCAGGCGCAGTGGGTTAATTTGATGAAGGGGCTTAAATTCACCTTCAAGATCCCACCAGCGTGAAGCTACCGCTTCAAATTTAGCAATCTCTTTCTGGTCAACATTTTCTGATGAGTGCATAGGCGTAATCCGACAATTCGCTACAGGGCAGGCAATTATACATGAGTTTATGGGGAATGGGTTACGTTGCATCGGTAGTTGATGCTTTTCATCACAAAGTCGAATGTATTCTTGCCTGAACGATTAAGCATTTTTTCGATGCAACACATGACTGGGGCGGCTGAGGGAGCAACAGGAATAAATTAAACGCTGTTATCGATACTTTTCGGGCAAGATAACGTGGTGAAAATTAGAAACAAGCCGCGAGATATGATATAATTTTGCACCTTTTCCGGGCTGATAATAATAGAGGGATAGCGGCTCCATGAGCGACCTTGCCAGAGAAATTATGCCGGTCAACATCGAAGATGAGCTTAAAAACTCATATCTTGATTATGCGATGTCCGTAATTGTTGGACGCGCATTACCAGATGTTCGAGACGGCCTGAAGCCAGTACACCGCCGCGTATTGTTCGCTATGAACGTGCTTGGTAATGACTGGAACAAACCATATAAAAAATCGGCGCGTGTAGTTGGCGACGTAATCGGTAAATACCACCCACACGGGGATAGCGCGGTCTACGATACCATCGTTCGTATGGCTCAGCCGTTCTCATTGCGCTATATGCTGGTTGATGGTCAGGGGAACTTCGGTTCTATTGACGGCGACTCAGCCGCGGCGATGCGTTATACCGAAATTCGTATGTCTAAAATGGCTCACGACCTGTTAGCGGATCTGGATAAAGAGACCGTTGACTTTGGGCCTAACTACGACGGAACAGAACAGATCCCAACGGTATTACCAACCAGAATTCCTAACCTGTTGGTTAACGGCTCTTCTGGTATCGCCGTTGGTATGGCAACCAACATTCCACCTCATAACCTGGTGGAAGTGATTAATGGTTGTCTGGCCTTTATTGAGGATGAAAATATCAGTCTTGAAGGGCTGATGGAACATATCCCTGGTCCTGACTTCCCGACGGCAGCCATCATCAATGGCCGTCGCGGTATTGAAGAAGCCTACCGGACTGGCCGTGGTAAAATTTATATTCGTGCTCGTGCAGAAATCGAAGTTGATGAAAAAAGCGGTCGCGAAACCATTCTTGTTCATGAAATTCCTTATCAGGTGAACAAAGCCCGGTTAATTGAAAAGATTGCCGAGCTGGTAAAAGATAAGAAAGTTGAAGGCATCAGTGCATTACGTGACGAGTCTGATAAAGATGGTATGCGTGTTGTTATTGAAGTTAAGCGTGACTCGGTAGCGGAAGTGGTGCTGAATAATCTGTATTCACAAACTCAGCTTCAGGTTACGTTTGGTATCAACATGGTAGCGCTTCATCAGGGGCAGCCAAAACTGCTGGGCCTGAAAGAGATGCTGGAGGCGTTTGTTCGCCACCGTCGTGAAGTGGTTACCCGCCGGACTATTTTTGAACTGCGTAAAGCCCGTGAACGTGCTCATATTTTGGAAGGTTTGGCTATTGCATTGGCCAATATCGATCCGATTATTGAGCTGATCCGTGCCGCGGCAACGCCAGCTGATGCGAAAGCAGGTTTATTGGCACGTCCGTGGGAACTGGGTAACGTTGCTTCGATGCTTGAGCGTGCCGGTAACGATGCGGCTCGTCCAGAATGGTTGGAACCAGAGTATGGTATTCGTGACGGTCAGTATTATCTGACTGAGCAGCAAGCTCAGGCAATTCTTGAGTTACGTTTACACCGCCTGACCGGTCTTGAGCACGAAAAACTGCTGGATGAGTATAAAGAGCTGCTGACACAAATCGCTGCATTGCTGTTTATTCTTGAAAGCCCGGAACGTTTGATGGAAGTTATCCGTGAAGAGCTTGAAGCAATTCGCGATCAGTATAACGATCCTCGTCGTACCGAGATTACCGCGAATACTGCCGATATTAATATTGAAGACCTGATTACTCAGGAAGATGTGGTTGTCACCTTGTCCCATCAGGGCTATGTGAAGTATCAACCGCTGTCTGACTATGAGGCTCAGCGTCGCGGTGGTAAAGGTAAGTCAGCGGCACGTATTAAAGAAGAAGACTTTATTGAACGTCTGCTGGTGGCTAACACCCATGACACTATTCTGTGCTTCTCCAGCCGTGGTCGCTTGTACTGGTTGAAAGTTTATCAATTACCAGAAGCCAGTCGTGGTGCTCGTGGTCGTCCTATCATTAATATTCTGCCGCTGGAACAGGATGAGCGTATTACCGCCATTCTGCCGGTACGCGAATATGAGGCTGGTCTGAATGTCTTTATGGCTACCGCCAATGGTACCGTGAAGAAAACTCAGCTGACCGAATTTAGCCGCCCACGCAGTGCCGGTATCATTGCCGTTAATCTGAATGAGGGTGATGAGCTGATTGGTGTTGATTTAACTGACGGCACTAATGAGATCATGTTGTTCTCTGCCGAAGGGAAGGTTGTTCGCTTCCTGGAAGAAGAGAAACTGGAAGATGGCACCATTAAAGGCGTACGCCCAATGGGACGTACCGCTGCCGGTGTACGTGGTATCAAACTGAGTGATGACGATCGCGTTGTATCACTGATTGTTCCACGTGGCGAGGGTGAAATTCTGACTGTCACGCAAAACGGCTACGGTAAACGTACCGGATTGTCTGATTATCCTACCAAGTCTCGTGCGACTCAGGGCGTAATCTCCATTAAAGTGAGTGAGCGTAATGGTCGTGTAGTTGGCGCGGTTCAGGTCGATCAGTGCGATCAAATTATGATGATTACCGATGCAGGTACTTTGGTTCGTACGCGTGTATCCGAAGTCAGCGTAGTGGGTCGTAATACTCATGGTGTTACTCTGATTCGTACAGCAGAAGATGAGAATGTTGTTGGCTTGCAACGTGTTGTTGAGCCGGAAGAAGATGATGATGAAAACATCTGCGGTGATGAAAACACCGAAGAAATGCAAAATCAGCCATCGGATGATGCAGCACCAGAGTCTGATGAAGAGTAACCGTTAAGGTAATCCCTTTAGCAAGCTCAAAAGCCCCCAATTTCTGATAAAGATTTGGGGGCTTTCTATTTACTGGTAGGCTTCGAACCAGTCGTCAGCGCTTTCCCAGGTTTGTTGCAGTATTTCAGTGACCAGTTCTTTGTCGGTTTTCATGCCGCCAAGTACGGTTACATCATTAGCACTACCACGCCGAACTCTGACGCGAACATCGGCAAAATGGCATAGCAGACGTTTTTCCAGCTCTTCTTTTAATGCGGCTTCTGCTCCACCCGGTAACGGATCTTCTTTACGAATAGAAATTTCAACTTGCATTTTGAACCTCAGTAGCATCCATATAATACTGTATATACATATAGTATATTGAGGCAATTTTGCAATGCAACGGAAATTTTAGTGGAACTGCTCCGGATAGCTAAAAAATTTAGCTATTGCTTTAGAAATGCTGTGACAACAGGCAGTTATTCGATAGATATAAGCTTGTTATGATGGACTGAGTAGTCAATATCAGGAATATAAAAAATGGAATTTAATAAAAGAGTAGTGCCATGGGTGTTTATTGCACTTTTTCATATCATTATTGCACCAATACTCTGTGTTTTTATTGGCTGTATTACTTATGAGTTTCCCGATCTTGGGGAGGCGCTAATGGGTTTTCTGGGATTAGCCATGATGTTTGTTCCGCTGTTTGTTGCTTTTCTGTTTGGTTTAATCCCCTTTGGGTTATTGGCAATCCAGACGGGATATATGTTGCGGGAAGGTTGGCCTTTTCTCTGGGCTTGTTTGTGTAGCTTATTATCCGGTGCATTTATTGGCTTTGTTGCCCCAATGGTAGCCCAGTCTACGCCTGACGAAATGAACAGCCTGTTGATTTTTTCTGTCAGTTTAACGGCCGGGATTAGCTATTGCGTATGCTTTGGATGGAATAAGTGGAAACAATCTGTCATTAACGCTTAACAATAACCCGCTCTTTGGCGGGTTTTTTGCATTTGAACGATGATATTACAATCAGGCTCTGGCCTGGGACTCCTCACGTAAAATGCGGTATAGCTCATCTTTAAGACGCAATTTTTCCTTCTTCAATGTGGCTATTTTGTCGTTAAGACTATTTCCACCCTGCGCTTGTAAACGAAGAATTTCGTGGTCGAGGTCGTTATGTTTATCAAACAATGAATGGAAACGAGGGTGGGTTGTTTTAAGCTGAGTGATCAAATCACGGTACTCTGGAAACATAGTACATCCCTATTGTTAGCCTAACCGAAATTTAATTATACGAGTTCAAATAGCAGGTAAATCAGAGGACGGTCACATAGTGAGCGGATGGTCATGACTAATTAAAAAAGTTTGCCGGGAGGCTGCGCACTACTTTTTTACTGGCTGCTAGAATAGTAATAATCCCTGACAGACACATGAGGCGTGCGATGAAAAGAGATCTTGAGCTATTGGAAGTCATTTTATCGAAAGTTGAACAGCAACCGCTGGGCGCTCCATTTATTACGAATAAAGATTTTCCAAACCGCGATCCGGCACTGGTTGCAGCTCATATTCAGTTGTTATGCGATAAGCACTATGTTATTGCCGCACAGAATGGGGATGATAAGTGGTCAATTTCACGTATTACTTTCGACGGATATGATTATCTGGAGTTGTTGCGGGAAAGCACTCTGACTTGATGTTGGTATTGAGTATTTACATTTAAGCAGAGAGGTCGCATCAGGTTGTATGTATTGCTGCTTTCTCTGCTTCCCTCCAGAGATAAAAGACAATAATAAACATTAATGATGCGGCTCCTGCCCACTTAACTTCTTTAAATCATCCAGTAAGGCATTGATACTCTGGTAGGGAATAACATTAAGCGTTTTTAGCTTACCTTTTTCGACAATGCCAAGCATATGCCGCCCGAACTCGCCATAAATAACCAATCCATCGGGTGGCGACGTTGTAATGTCACCATCGTAGACTGTGATGACGACGCTTTCATATTCAATAATATCCATAGGTCATCCCCTTTGTGTATCATCCGTGAAGAATGAATAAAGCGACGCATTGGATACATGAATTAAATTGTAGTTGTGATTGTTTTCCGGAGGGATGTAATGAGCGGTATTAATTGTGAGAGAAAATTACATGCAAAAAATAGTAAGTTTTAATATGCGTATCAGAAATAGCGCGGGAAGTGATATTATTCTCCGTAATTACTTTAGTTCATATAATCAAAGTCAGAATTTATACGTTTTAAATAAACGTTAACAAGGAAAGTTGATGATAAAATATATTGGCGTTTATGCTATCGCTCTTATCGTAATGATTACCTCAGGCTATGTATTTGGTAGCCGTTTTGAGCTCACGACTACTCTTATTAGCCTGGCGTCGACGGCCATTGCCAGCTTGATTGCCGCGTTAATGTTTGCAAAAGGTAAAGCAAGAAAGCCTGTCAAAAAGGAGTGTGCTATTTTTGCGCTGACTACAGCTCTGATACATGCTCTGTTTCTTTTCCCTGTTTTCATGATGGCGGAAAAGATAGGGTTATTATATTTTGATGGTTTTTCTGAAATGATCAAGATGAGCGTTCAGTTTTTGATCGCATCAATCGTTATAAATCCTGTAGTGTTTTATATTTTCACCCCTTCGTCGCCTGACAAAGTGGATTAATACGGTTTGAACAGGGGGCTGATAAGCCATTCAGCTAAATCCTTCTGTCGATTCTTACGACCGTTAATATCCAAAAGGGCACGGAAAGGAGCTGTTTTCTTCAGTACAATTGATGCAGTGTTATCTGCATGGCCGGGCTGGTCGATATTGCCAATATTAAAAATACTGACCGCTTCCATAGCATCTGCATTAATGAAGCAACCTGCAGGATTAGATTCAAGCGTGGCGTTTTGAATGGAATAGCGAACAAAATCATCAATGCTGGTTGTGATCATGGAACCACGAAAGCGGTCACGAATTCCGTTCAGGTGTTCTAATCGCTGAATTTTATAACCGTCAGGTAGAACCACTGCACTGAATGTGGTTTTGGATAAGTCGTGCGTTAAGTGTTCAGCCAGTGCCAGATCACGGACTTCTTTAATTGCTGATGCGTCTAATTGAGTCATGAATTCTTTCCTTAAAATTAATAATGAGTTGATGGGTTACTTGGCTGCTGACAGCTTGCCGTCAGGCTTCCCTGCAAGAGTGAACAGTTGACCTTGGTCTTCCTGCAAAATGGTCAGTTTTCCGCCTTTATTGACGTACATTGGCGTTTCAGTGGTGTCTTCTTCAGAAGACTTACCGCGAGGGGTAGGGGTGGTAAAAGACAAGGTATGCTTGATGCCAACTCGCTTTTCCTCAATTGAGTTATTCAAGCGCTCAATGTTTAAGGTGATAGTTACCTTGCCCTTACCTGCATTATTAAGGACGCCTAATGCCACGTTATTCAGAGCTGCGGCAAACTTATTCTGGAATACACCTGCATCCAGTTCCCCGAAGAAATCGGGAATAACAGTCATACGATCATCACTCATACGTTAACTACTCCGTAAAGATTTAAAGGTACTGCGTCAGGGTTTCCATACTGCACATAGAAACCTATCAACAGCGGTTTACTACTCCACGCGACCAGTTAAGGTCTGCATTCAGAAGCGCCCCGTCAGCTTGTTACCTTTACTCATCACAGTTTAAGTTTGAGCTGCAGGGCGCTTTTGAATATTTGTAAGTGCCGGATGTTTAACCACTTCC
>NZ_JADRCR010000001.1 GCF_016649425.1 Limnobaculum allomyrinae | reverse complement strand
GTTAATAAGCATTAGCTAGACATCATCAAAAGTAGTGGTACAATTCCTGTGTTTCATTAATAATATAACCATTTGATTAACATACATAAAAATGTAGTTACTTGTGCTGGCAGGGCCCCCACCCAATTCTGGGGTTCTGTTTTTATAATCTTCATATCCCCTGTTTAATGGCACCGGTCGTCAAAATGATAAAAAAGATCCTCCGTTGGCTATTGTGTATTACAGCTACATTCTTCACTGGCATCATTTTTGCCTTATGCGGTTACTATTTTGTTGAAATCGCCCCCCACCGCAGTGAAATTAATGCATTATCCCAGTCACTGAATCAGGCTTCACGCCACAATCCTCAGGTTGATCCATTACTTTCTGTTATTTACCCATCACCATCGATTTATGTTTATGCCGCCCGGGATCTGTTTTCTAATTTTCATCAGGGACAACGAATTTCTCAGGGAAAATACCATCTGCATAATGCGTTATGGCAGCTTTGGTTAACCGTTTTGTACAGTCAGTCAGAAATAAACTCTGTCTGGTTATCTAATGCCTATTTTGGTACTGATAATGGCAAACCTGTTTATGGCCTTGAGAATGCGGCACGGATTCGTTTTTCGGTTCCTGTCTCTGCGTTGAATTGTTCACAGACCGTCGAGTTGTTGGCAATGCTACATGCACCTTCATTATACAAGGCGAAGCCTGAGTTCTTTAAACAAAGGGTGGAGAAATTGGAGCTGAAGGGGTGCTCAGATCGCAGTGGGAAGCAAGAATAACAGCGTTATGGGCTGGTTAATTATTCAGCCAGAATCATGATAATTAGCTTTGCTTATGATTTTTCTCAATTTTACTAAGCATATACTTGGATTTTACTAAACCCTAATCGTATGGCAGCTGCAAGGCGTGGCTGATACTATAAGCTTGCCCCTGTCATTTTGGGTTGATGAATAACAATGGATTCTTTTGTTGTTTAACGATGGATAGCGACACTGGAAAATATCTATATGTATCTTTCTTATGGAAAAGGTGAGTAATGAGCTATGTTGCCTATTTTCAGAAAATTAATACACTCTCCGTTTCCACGCGACAGCGAATGGCTGCGATCTATTTTCAGTGTTATGCCGGTAGTGATATCAAACGTTTTTTACTGGATCTGGAGAGTAAAGACGAAGTCCTGATGCTGGAGCATAATCAGGAGCTTGTCGGCTTCAGCAGCTTGCAATTCTATCCTTATCATCACTCCATGATTGTTTATTCCGGCGATACGATTGTCATGCCAGAGCACTGGCAGCAGCAGGTATTACATAAAGCCTGGATTCAGCGTATGGGCTTGTTTAAACAGCAACATCCGGGACTGCCTTTATATTGGTTTCTTCTGGTAAAGGGATACCGCACCTATAAATATTTAGTGGTATTTGCCAGAGAGTTTTACCCTCACTGGCAAATACCTCAACCAGAACTTAAGCAACTGGCAGATCGGTTAGCCGAACAGAAATTTGGCCAATTATATAATGCACAACGGGGTGTGGTTGAATGCCCTCCTGATTATGGTTTTCTGGCACAAAAGTTGGCGATTATACCGCCAGCGAGTCTGGCAAAACCGGATGCCCGGTTTTTTCTGGAAAAGAATCCCCATTATGCCGCAGGTCATGAACTGGTCTGTTTATGTGAAATCAGAGTGGATAATTTACCCTTACGCTGCCGTTCTTTACTGTTGAATCCGGTGGTTGAATATCGTGAATAACTCCCCCTGGCATCAGTTTCGCCATAGTGCGAGAAATGAAAATTCATCCGTAAGCGAGCGGCAAATTGCGTGGTTACGCCAGTGTCTGCAGCGCAATCAAAATTCGGCCTATGGTCAACGATATGGTTTCGAAAAAATCCAGAACGTAGTGGATTTTCAGCAACGAGTGCCGATGGTGGATTACGCTGAGCTGAGCCCCTGGATTAATAAACTGGCGTCAAATGAGCTTAATCAACTGTTTGTCGGCGAAGTTGTCGCGTTTGAAAAAACCGGGGGGAGCCATAGTGGTGGAAAACTGATCCCTTACTCTGCGCCGGGACTGGATGATTTTCGTTATGCCTTATCAGGCTGGTTGGCTCAATTGGTTGAACAA
The DNA here is from genome assembly GCF_016649425.1 of Limnobaculum allomyrinae. GTDB lineage: Bacteria > Pseudomonadota > Gammaproteobacteria > Enterobacterales > Enterobacteriaceae > Limnobaculum > Limnobaculum allomyrinae. Next base: position 936,104 of record NZ_JADRCR010000001.1, on the reverse strand, counting down.
TTCCAGATCGATCGGGGAAGCGCTTACTGGGCGCTGAGTCCGGCGATTACTCAGGCTACGGTAACGACAGGCGGAATTCCGATTGGCGGTGGTGATGCCCTCTATTTAGGCGCGGAATATTTGAGTGCATTTGCGCAAATTTCTGCTGTTCCGTTAACACTGGCGCAGGTTGTTGATGTTAACGACTGGCAGTTGCTTACCCTCTACTATCTGGTATGTCGTCGCGATTTAAGATTATTTTCGGTCTGGAGTCCCAGTTTTCTGATTCAGTTACTGGAAGGGCTGAGCAGTCGCCAACCGGCGTTATTAGCGTTGCTTCAATTGGGCGGAGAAATTGCGGGTCATCTGTTAGCAAAAGATCAAAGCGCAGCAGATGCTTATCAGTGTTATCTGAAATCTGGAGATACCCGCATTTTATGGCCTCAATTAGAGGTTATTAGCTGCTGGGCAGATGCCTCATCCACAACATTGGTGGCTCAACTGATGAGCTATTTTCCTTCCGTTTCTTTACAGCCGAAAGGGCTGCTGGCAACGGAAGCGATTATTACTACCCCATATCAACAAAATCAACCGCAGTTATGCGTGGACAGTAATTTTTATGAGTTTATCGATCGGCAGGGCCAAGTCTATCTGGCTGATGGTCTAACGGTAAACCATCATTACCAGGTGATAGTAACGACCAATAACGGATTATACCGTTATCGTATTGGTGATATGGTGCAATGTGTTGGATTTCAGCGGGATGTTCCACTATTGCGTTTTACCGGTCGGGCTGGTGTTGTCAGTGATTTGGTGGGTGAAAAGTTAACAGAGAGCTTTGTGAATGACTGCCTGTCTTCTTTAAAAGGTTTTGCCATGTTATGTCCGGATGATAAGACATCAGGCTATTACATGCTGATGGATAAACGATATGTACAGGACAATCAAGATGCTGTTGGCATAGTTGAACAACGATTAAATGAAAATCCGCAATATGCTTACGCCAGAACACTGTCTCAGCTAAGGCCACTAATCTGTTTATCTCTTGAACAACCTGAGCGCCATTATTTAGCCTGGCAATGTGCACAAGGAAAACGACTGGGAGATATTAAAATCCCCAGCCTGATGTCTGATAATAACTGGCGTAAAATCTTTCAAATAGTGGAATAGGTGCCGATATGGAATCTCATGTATTTACACACAATCGTAAAATGAAACTGGTGCTTATTTCACCAAAAGGGCCGCTATATCGTAAACGTGGCGGTATTTTTAAGCGTTCTTTACGCTATCAACCGCTAACGCTGACAACGCTGGCAGCGTTAACCCCTAAAGATTTACCGATAGAAGTGACGCTGATTGATGAAAGCATCACGGAGATTCCAGCCGATTTAACCGCCGATCTGATTGGTTTAACCGTGATTACCGGTACGGCCTCCAGAGCCTATTTTCTGGCCGATCAGTTTCGGGCAAAAGGGATGAGCGTTGTGCTGGGCGGCCCACATGTAACCCTGATGCCAGACGAAGCGGCAGAACATGCGGATACGATTTGTGTTGGTTATGCTGAACAGAGTTGGCCGCAACTGCTGCATGACTTTATGGCTGGGAAGCTTCAAAAACGCTATCAGCAGGCACCAGATTTTAATCTTGACGACTCCAATATGCCTTTTCCTGAGCGCCATCGGTTTAACAGTGAAGATTTCCTCACTCAGGCAGTATTTGAAGCGACACGCGCTTGTACTCATAACTGTGAGTTTTGCGTGGCGCCAACGGCCTGGGGTAGAAAACAGTATCAACATCCGGTTGAGTGGGTGGTGAATGATATTCGGCAGTTTGTGGAGCGTACCGGAAAGCGAAAGCTTATTTTTGTTGATCTGAACCTGGTATCCGATATTGGTTATGCCAAAGCGCTATTTACCGCCCTGATTCCATTAAAGATTAAATGGTTTGGTTTATCGACAGTGTTGATTGCCCATAATGAAGAGCTGATGGAGCTTATGGCCCGAAGCGGTTGCAAAGGCTTATTACTCGGCCTGGAAACGGTGACCACCGGCAGTCTGGGGGATGCGGGTAAGAAGTTCAATTCATCAGTTAACTACAAAGAGCTGGTGGCTAAATTACATAAGTTGGGTATTTCCATTCAGGGTTGTTTTGTTTTTGGTTTGGATCACGATACGGTGGATACCTTTGATGCCACGGTTGAATTAGTGATTGATGCAGGGATCGATCTTCCACGTTTTTCTATTCTGACACCATTCCCGGCTACGCCCTTGTACCAGCGTCTGGAGCAAGAGCAGCGTATTTTAACTAAAAACTGGGAGCTATATGATGCTCAACACGTGGTTTTCCAGCCAAAACTGATGACGGTAAAAGAGCTGGAGGATGGGCATGAAAGGGCATGGAAAAAAATCTATCAGTACAACAATATTGTTCGTCGCCTGTGGAATGCGAAAAATTTCCAACCGCTGGCGATTACAGCCAATCTGGGATATCGCTTCTATGCTCACAATCTGCATAAGTTCTATACCTGTGATTGGCCGATTGAGCATAATCCGGCAAAAAGCAGAGGGTAGAACATTATGCGTCTAACCTTTATTCATCCGGCAATTGGTCACCGGGCAAATGAATCCTATTTACGTTCCTGGCAGATGGAACCCCTGCCTATCGCGACGTTAAAGGGGTTAACGCCAGCGCATATTGAAACACGTTTTTATGACGATCGTATGGAGGTTATTCCCTACGATGAGCCAACGGATGCTGTTGCTATTTCGGTCGAAACCTATACGGCTAAACGAGCCTACCAAATTGCCAGCGAGTATCGCCGTCGTGGTGTTCCGGTGATTATGGGCGGGTTTCATGTGACGCTGGTGCCTGAAGAGGCCGCCCGCTATGCGGAAGCCATCATGACCGGAGAAGCTGAGTCCATATGGCATGAGCTGTTAGACGACTTACAGCACCAAACCTTAAAGCCCCACTATCGCGGAGAACAGACAGATCTCAGCCATGTCCGTGTAGACCGAAGTCTGTTTCGCAACAAACGTTATTTACCGATAGGGCTGGTGGAAACAGGGCGTGGTTGCCGTTTTCCCTGTGAGTTTTGTGCAGTACAAACTTTTTATCAGCGTAAATATCGTCGCAGAGATCCTGATCAGGTATTAAGGGAATTAACTGAACAGAAAAAGCATAAGAAATTGTTCTTTTTTGTGGATGATAACTTTGCCGGCAATATTAACGAAAGTCGGTTGTGGCTTCCTGACTTAGCCAGGCTGAATATGCGTTGGATTACGCAAATGAGTATTAATGCAGCCCATGATGAGAGTTTCTTAAAACAACTGGCTCAGTCCGGATGTAAAGGTGTACTTATTGGTTTTGAATCCCTCAATGAAGCCAACCTGAAACTGATGAATAAAAACTTTAATACCATGAAAGGCGGGTTTGTTCAGGCGTTAGCCAACTTGCGGAAATATGGTATTGCGGTATATGGCACCTTTGTTTTTGGCTACGACCACGATAGTTTAGATTCTTTCCAACAGGCAGTTACTTTTGCTCAGCAGCAGGGAATGTATATTGCTGCTTTTAACCATATGACACCATTCCCCGGCACACCACTCTATGCTCGTCTGCAACAGGAAAATCGTCTTCGTTACCAAAGCTGGTGGTTAGATGATAGCTATCGTTATAACGAGCTGCCATTTTTCCCTACTCAGTTAACACCGCAACAGGTTACTCAAGGTTGTGTTGAAGCGCGCAGGACGTTCTATGGATGGCGTTCTATTGCTAAACGTAGCTGGAATAATCGTCACGACTTCTTTATGTTTCGTAACTATTTTCCTATTAATGCCTTACACCATAATGAAATCAGTGCCCGTAACGGCTACCCGTTAGGTGATGAGACCTGGCAAGGCCCGTTGCTGGAGGTGAGATAGTGCGTTTTCAGACAGCATTGCCGCAGCATAGCCCGTCGCTATTACAATTGCTGGAAGAGAATGCTATGCAAGGCAAGATAGAAATGGTGATGACCCGACGGCCAGACTATTTTTCTAACCTGCACTATTTTGGCGCAGAGTACCCGGTACTGGCAGAAGAAAACGGACAGGCAGTAGGAATGTGTCAGCTAACCCGACATAACGGTTTTGTTAACGGACAACCGCAGCAATTGGGGTATCTGAATAGTTTACGTATTAGTCACGATTATCGACATCGTATTCGTATATTGAAGTCAGGTTTTGACTACCTTAAACAGCAACTGACACCACCGCAATACTGTTATACCAGCATCGCCAGCGATAATCTGACGGCGAGAAAACTGTTGGAAAAAGAGAGCCGGGGATTACCCCGTTATTGCCCATTGGGTGAACTGAGTACGCTGGCAATAAGTACTCAGCGAGGTCGTCATTTAGGATTGTGGCAAAATGAAGCACCACAACAATATCCGGAAGTGGTAGCGTTCTACCATCGGCAGGCGATACGTTATCAGTTAACCCCACAGTTAAGCGTTGAGTGGCTGATAAACTCCGGTTTGCCAGTATGGAGTTATCGGGTGAATGGTGAGTTGCAGGCCTGCGCGGTGTTATGGAACCAACAGCCGTTTAAGCAAGTGATGGCACTGGGCTATCATTCAATCTGGCGCGCCATCAGGCCAATTTATAACGGCTACGCCAGCCTGACGAAGCGGGTTGCATTACCACCGGAGCAGCAGGCATTGGATCAGAGCTTTCTGGCTTTTTTCGCCATTACGGATCCTCAGTATATGCTTTCTCTGATAGATGATGCCTTATCTCGTTGCACTACCCGGGTGCTAACGCTGGGGCTTGCCAGCAGTCATCCGATGTTGAAAGCTGTGATAAAACGTTTCCAGCCCCTGAACTATAAAACCTGTTTATACGGCGTTGATTTAGTTGCCAGTCCACCATGGCTGCAACAGGCAATAGCGCCGGAAGCGGCGATTTTATGAGAATTATTCTGTTACGCCCGAACATGGGCGATTATCGAACGACGGATGCCATGCCGCCGTTAGCCATTGGTATTCTGGCTGCTCGATCGATAGGTCATGAAGTCATTTTTTATGATGATCGGGTAGAAGAAATTCCGGAGACGTTACAGGCGGATCTGATCGCTATTTCTGTTGAAACGTTTACCGCCTTACGCAGTTATCAGTTAGCGAATCGATATCGTGCACAAGGCAATACGGTGGTTATGGGAGGGTATCATCCCACGTTTTTACCCGATGAAGTGCTGGAACATGCGGACAGCGTTATCATTGGTGATGCTGAAGGTGCCTGGGAACAATTACTACAGGATAAGCTTCAGGGAACTTTACAGCGTTATTATTATGGCGATCATAGTCTGCCGCTTAATGACTATCTTCTCGATCGCACTGTCTTCAGCGGTAAAAAATATGCTCCGCTTGAACTGATTCAATATACTCGAGGGTGTCGCTTTGCCTGTGATTTCTGTTCGATTCATGGTTTTTATCACTCCACTGTACGGGCCCGTCCTGTAGAACAACTGCGTGAGGAGCTGTTGGCTTTGGACTCTAATCGGTTTATCGCCTTCGTTGATGACAATCTGTTTGCTAATCGAACTTTGCTTGAAGCACTTCTGACGATGCTTAAACCATTAAAGCGGCGTTGGGGATGTCAAATCAGCATTGACGTAGCGAGAAATACACAGCTTTTAGATCAATTGGCCGAGGCGGGCTGTCGTTTTGCACTGATTGGCTTTGAAAGCCTGAATGCACAAAATTTAAAACAGATGGGAAAAGCCTGGAACCGTGCTGCCGGTGACTATGATGAGGTCGTGAAGGCACTTCACGATCGGGGCATTAATATTTATGGCACCTTTGTTTTTGGTTATGACGAAGATGATGAACAAACCATTCAGCAATCGATTGATTTTGCGTTACGTAATAAGCTGGAAATTGCCAATTTTAATTTGCTGATCCCTACGCCGGGTTCAAAATTATATCAGCGGTTGGCGCAAGAAGGGCGGCTGATTTCACCGCAGTGGTGGAAAGATCCTGACTATCGTTATGGCGATCCGATTTTTCAGCCGGAAAAGATAACGGCGGAACGATTAACGGCTCTTTGCTTCTCGGCTAAAAAGCAGTTTTACAGTTATCCTTCAATAGCGAATCGACTATTGAATTTAAAAAAACGAACCTACTGGAAAGATAGAGTGATTGCTTTGCTAGCCAATATCATTTCGCATCGGGAAATTATCAGAAAGCAGGGCAAACGGTTAGGGGAAAAGGGATGAAACTGACGCTGATTAAACCAACCATCGGACGGATGGAGCACAGTCTCTATATTGATGAAGGCCGCATGGAACCACTGATGTTAGGCATTTTGGCTGCGTTGACGCCGGATGACGTAGAAGTGGTCATGTATGATGACCGGATGGAGCAAATTCCCTTTGATGAAGCGACGGATTTAGTGGCAATTACGGTAGAAACCTATACCGCCCGTCGTGCTTATGAAATAGCCAGTGAATATCGTTCCCGTGGGGTTAAGGTCGTGATGGGGGGAATCCACGCCAGTTTGTTACCCGAAGAGGTGAGCCAGCATGCGGACAGCCTGTTTACCGGTGATGCGGAAACGCTGTGGCATGAACTGATAAACGATGCCCGTCATCATCGGTTAAAAGCGCGTTATGATGCGCCGGCGGGCACCGGGCAAATAACCCATTGCGGATCAGGCGTACTACCGCGCCGTGATATTTTTCGCGGAAAGGATTATTTGCCGATTACTTTGATGCAGTTTTCCCGCGGTTGTCGTTTTGCCTGTCAGTTCTGCGCGGTGAGCCAATATTTTGGGCGTAAGCACTACTTAAGAAAAATTGATGAAGTTGTGCGGGAAATTGAGCAGCAGGAACGTAAATTTATCTTCTTTGTGGATGATAATATTGCATCAGACCAACCAGCACTGATGGAGCTTTGCCATGCACTTACTCCCTTAAAAGTAAACTGGATTAGCCAGGCCAGTCTGGATGTGACCAAAAACAGCCAACTGATGTCGTTAATGCAAAAAAGTGGTTGTTGGGGAAACGTGATGGGTTTTGAGTCCATTAATCCATTGAGTTTAAGAGATGCCAGAAAATCGCCCAATATACGAAATTTCTCCCATTATGCCGATGAAATTGCGGTATTGCGGGATCATGGTATGCAGACCTGGGCTGCCTTCACCTTGGGCTATGACCACGACACCGTAGAAAGTATTGAACAAACGGTGGAGTTTGCCCTGAAGAATCGATTTGCGTTCGCGGCATACAATATTCTGATGCCATATCCCAATACTCCGCTTTATACCCAACTTCAGCAGCAGGGGCGGTTGTTGTATGACCAAAAGTGGTGGCTACATCCTGAGTATCGTTTTAATCAGGCAGCATTTAATCCTAAATTAATGACGGCAGAACAACTGACTCAAGCGTGCCATCAGGCGCGCAGTCAGTTCAATAGTTTACCTTCGATTATTCGGCGCTTTTCAGATATCAGAATGACATTACAATCGTTATCCAGAATGGCTTCATTTTGGCGCTATACGCTCTTGTTTCGTAAAGAGGTTCATAAAAAACATCAGATGCGGTTTGGTCTGAAGTGAAACCAAAAAATAATTCAGGTTATGTAATCAGGTTTTATGAGATTATGAATTAATTACAATTTAATCGATTGAGATAAATGGAATTCGCACCAGAGCCTTTTGCAAAACGTCTGAAAACCTATTTGATTTACTCTTGTTGGGTCGGGGTATTCTTTTTTGGGTTATATCCCACCATCAATTGGTTTACCAGCACACGTACTGATTATTTCTTGCTTTATTTACAGGCAGAATTAGCGATTCCTTTTATTCCGACTTTTGTCTGGTTCTATCTTTCCATGTATTTGGTCTTTATGTTGCCGGTATTTTTTCTGAATACCCGAGACTTAAAGAGGTTAGCCGCTGAACTTATTATTGTGACTGTTGTTGCAGCGATAATTTTCTTATTGTTCCCTGCGCAATTAGGATTCGTTCGTCAGCTACCGGAGAGTGGTATTTATCGGGAAATATTCGAATCTATTTTTGCGTTAGATAAACCCCATAATCTGGTGCCTTCACTACATGTGGCCTATTCTGTCACTATCGTTTTGGCCATATTAAAAAATAGTCAGGCTCTGGTTCGTTATAGCCTGATAATTTGGCTGTCAGGTTTAATACTTTCTACGGTGTTCACTCACCAACATCATTTGTTAGATGTTGTATCGGGTGTGTTGTTGTCGTTTTTCACTTATCAACTTATGGACAGGCGCTATGAAAAAATTACTGATTCTTGTCGTGATGCTGTTTAGCATTACTGTGCAGGCAGAAGAACAGGACAAAGTCATTCATGATGAGTTACGTCAGGCATTACAAACGGTGACCGATGCCATTAACAGCGGTGAATATGAAAAGATGCTGCCGGTTTTGAGTAAAGATATTAAGGCCACCCCTATTACCCAAGAATTTATCGACGGACAGCAGCAAGTAGTACCTTATTTTCAGAAATGGTTTGGCCCTGAGCGTTTTTTAAAGAAGTTAAATATTACCTTTGTGCCAGAGGTTGTGACCGAGCTATCACCAGATAAAACCTGGGGTGTGGTTTATGGCACCGGGATAGAGAAATATAGCCTGAGTGATGGACGCACCTATGATTTTCATACTCGCTGGACGGCAACGCTGGCGGTAGAAGATGGGCGCTGGAAGATAAAAGCCATCCATATTGGTACCGATTTTATGGATAATCCTCTACTGAATGAAGCCCGCGACACCATCATGAAAAGTGCAATAGGTGGTGTCGTAGGCGGTATATTATTAGGGGTGTTATTTGGCTTCTTCGTTTTCCGGAAAAAGAAACGCTAAATCTGCCGGTGCTCCCATTGGTGGCGCAGGGCGAATACCTTTCCACAGACTGAAATAGACCCGCCAGAAACTAGGCTGTTGTGCCTGACGATCAACTAACGAAGGCAGTTGATACCAGGGCACTTCTGGTTTCTGGTGGTGAGCCAGATGATAATGATAATTGAGCGCCAGCCAGCGCGATACCGGCAGTACTTTCAAATTCCAGGCGCCGTTTTTAACATCTCTGCTGCTCCAGGCATGATCAACGTATTGCAATGCTGACCAGTGAAGCGCAAAGGCAATTTGACAGGCGAGGTAGCCGATCCAGTTTAAATCCAGTAGCCAAAACAGCAGTGCCTGATAGCTAAACGACATAGCAATTTCATACCACACACGAAACGCGGGTAACTTGACCAGTTCAGCAACCTGAGGGCCAAAGCCTAATACCGGTGCAATCCTATTGACGAACAGGTTTGAACGGTAGAACCCACAGGCAAGCAAATAAATAGCGTTGCCTAATACCACAAAAAACCAATAAAAGCCCAATAAATTACCCATATAAAGCCAGGCGTTACGTAGCCATTTTGACTGTTGAGGTAAATAATAGTCATACAGCTCTTCATCGGTTCTGTTGCGGCGATGATGGTCCAGATGCGCTTTTTGCTGTAATAAAAATGAGGTGGGAAAAGCCCAACTGGCGATAGTCCCTATAATACGATTACCCCGTTCAGATTTAGCGGCTACGCCGTGTACCGCTTCATGCATCATAGCAAATGGCATATTGTTAATGAGTGCAAAAAACCAAATAGCGGCAACCGCCCAGTACCATGAACTATGGCTGGCTATCCATAAACAAGCAGCTGAAACGATCAGTGATATCAGCAATAAACCCAAATTTAAGGTAAATCTCATCCGTTGTGATCCCATCCATATTTAGCTATTGGCTGATAATATCGAATATGCCAAGCAATCGTCAGGTTATTTATCATAAAACATTGAATATGGCCGGAAGATAGTTGCGATTGATAAAGGGCTATTCGGTGGGGGTTTCAATCTGTTGCGTATAAGTAATTACCCGGTCTTTCCCGCTGGATTCAGCATAGTACAGTGCTTCATCGGCACGGTTAATGGCATGATTAATACTGGAGCGGTCTGCAAGCTCGGTGGTACCGATACTGATGGTAAAATAAACTTTCTCTTTTTCTGATTCCGGAACGGTAACAGAGAGATAGCGGGTTTTTTTGCATAATCTGTCGAGGGTTTTTTGCGCCTGCTGGTTGTCACAGTCATAGAGTAAAATGGCGAACTCTTCTCCACCGTAACGGCAAAACAGATCTTCTTTTCTGAAAAAAGTTTTAAGCAGTCGGGAGAATTTCATTAATACTTCATCTCCGCAACTATGGCCAAAACGATCGTTAATACGCTTAAAGTTATCGATATCTATCAAGGCCAGAGAGGCTTTGTATTGTTGTTCCGCAGGCAAGTATCGGATGGCATCCAGAAATGCCCGACGATTAGAAATTCCAGTCAGATAATCGGTGGTGGCACTTAATTGAAGTTTACGAATTAACTCTTTATTGCGGTTTTCCAGACGATATTTTTCTATCTGAATACTTTTCAGTTTAATCAGTGATTGAATTATAGATTCCAGTTCAAAACTAAAACGGCTTTGGTTTTCATTAAAGTTAATGTTCAGGTCATTATTAGAGAGTTGCGTAATGGCTTTCTGAACCAGCGTAAATGCACCACTAAGTTTAAAGATCATGACTGAAATCGGCAGTATGGCAAACAGAAAGAAGATAGCCAGGAAACACACCATGCTATAAATTTTAATTTTGGACAGGTAGATTTGATTGGCAGAAATATCGATAGCTTCGTTCAGTAATATCCTGTTTAACGCTGAAAGATGATATTTAGCCTGAAAATAGGAATAATTAACCTGTTGTAATCCAATATTGTTACTCGCAGTATGAACAAAATTATTGTAAATAAGATGATTTATTTTAATGGTGTCATGGCTAAAAACCTCGTTGACGAAGTTATCGATCTCTTCACTTTTGTTACTATTTTTAAGGTAATTTTTCTGTATTGAGATTAACCGACTTTCTGTTTCATCAATGGCTCCCAGCAGTTTGATGGCTTTAATCGCTGATGGCTGATCGATTGTTTGAGATACTTCAATATCAATCAATTGATCGATAAGTTCAGTGAAAAAACTATATAGCTGAGTGGTTAATCTGACACCTTCGATGGCGATCATAAACTCAGCGGAGTGGTTTTGAATCTGAATAATCTGATACTCAATAATCGACTCTAATCGATTAAAAGAGTAAGCGCTGGCAAAGCGTTTGTCCTTTCTTATTTCTTCCGATAATCGGTTAACTTCTAAAGCGGCATATTTATCGTGAGGAAATTCACCTGTTTTAGTCTCTTGTTCGGTAAACTCGAGCAGATTATTAATGGCTGTATCGACAGGATGATAATTTATCGGGCCGGCAATCTGATAATAAGAGGCCATTTTTGACGTCTGATGTTCATCATAAATACGTTCACCCGCTATCAACAATAACTGGAGATATTTGATTTTATTTTGTTCTTTGATGTTGGCGCGAAGGTCGGATAAATCACCGCTGATGGTAGAAACAGAAAGAATGCTCAGTGATGTAATAATGAATAAGATAATAAAAATAAAGAAATTTCTAATTTTCATCATTAAGGTTCCGTATGAAACTCACAACCTCAATGTCATGATAACTAATTGATCCCATTTTAGCATAATTTAATAGCCAATCAATTTGCTGCCTTGTCTTAATGTTACTGAATTATCGCCAGATAAAAGCACGATAGTGATTTTTCGACAATACTTTATCGGTAGCCAGTATCACCAAACTAAACTCAGGTTGGTTTGCTGGCTACATGATAAATCCATTTCTACAGTATCAGGTATTCACAATGAAAAAATCTATTTTGGTCTCGCTATTACTGTTCTTTATATGGGGAGCGGTTATCGCGGCAGAGCCGGTTAGCCATAGTGTGCATCAGCAAACCAGTGCGGCTATCGATGGTTCGTTGACGCCGGCAGGCAAAGAATATGCAGCTGCTATGAGTATGATGCATGAACCCATGATGGCTGCGGTTAGAGAACCCGACCCTGATGTGGCCTTTGTGAAAGGAATGATTCCCCATCATCAGGGGGCTATTGAAATGGCTCGTATTGAGCTGAAATATGGTAAAGACCCTGAAATTCGTAAGCTGGCGGAAGCGGTGATTAACGCTCAGGAAGAAGAGATCAACATGATGAATCGTTGGTTAGCAGAGCATAATAAAAGCGTTAAATAATGATGAGAATAACCATAACGCCGCCGGTGATCGGGCGTTGTTATGGTTATCTGAACATGAGAAAATTATGAGCTACCAATAATCAGTCCGGTCGCGAAAACCAGTAATCCCCCCACAACCACCTGAAAAGCAGCCTGCAGAAATGGCGTATCCATATAACGATTGCGTATCCAGGATATTGCCGCCAGTTCAAATATCACTACTACGCCGGAAACCGTCATCGCTGTCCAGAAATCACTGATAAGAAAGGGGAGGGTATGCCCCAGTCCACCTAAGGTAGTCATTATTCCGCAAGAGGCACCCCGCAACCAGGGATTTCCCCGACCGGTCAATGATCCATTGTCTGAAACGGCTTCGGCAAACGCCATGGAAATACCGGCACCAACGGAAGCGGCTAAACCAACCAGAAAGGCTTGCCAACTATCTTTAGTTGCCAGCGCTGCTGCAAACACTGGTGCTAATGTAGAAACAGAGCCATCCATCAGGCCAGCCAGTGAGGGTTGAACAATCTGAAGAACAAACAGACGGTGGGCTGATTTACTCTCTTTTTCCTGAACTTCCGGATTTATCAGCTGCTTTTCTAACTGCTCCGCCCGCAGTTGATGACGATGTTCTTCTGCAGAAAGATCATCTAATAGTTGGCGAATAGCGGCGTCAGTGGTTCTTTGAGCGGCTTGATAATAGAAGTTTTGGGTTTCTATCTCCATAACCTCTGACTGTTTTCTGACTTTATCAATACTCAGTGGGCGATTGAGCCAGATAGGTTTGCGCTCAACAAATCCTTTTACATCCTGACGACGAATTAATGGAATATGATCACCAAACTTTTCCTGATACAGCTTAATCAGGCGGTGTCGGTGTCCATTTTCTTCCCGGGACATAAGTTCGAAAATTTTTGCTGAATCAGGGTAGGTTTCCCGTAATCCTTCTGCAAATTCGTTATATATCTTGTGATCTTCTTCTTCTAACGAGATGGCCAGAGCCAGAATTTCCTTTTCTGAAAGCTCGGAGAAATTCTTCATGATGCCTCCGGAAATTTATCTGATGTGGCCTACGATATTAATCCCTTATTTGTAGTATGTAAAAAAACAGGGGCCGCAATTGCGGCCCCTGAGAGAAGTTAATGCGATCTTAACTTAGGATTTATGTTCAACAGCATGTGAATGCTCGATATCTTCACCGCGTTTACTAAAGCGGCGACGTACCACCACAAAGAACACCGGTACGAAGAAGATTGCCAGTATAGTCGCACTGACCATACCGCCCAGAACCCCGGTACCTACCGCGTTCTGAGAACCGGAACCTGCACCGGAACTGATTGCCAGCGGCAGTACCCCGAGCATAAAGGCCAGAGAGGTCATCAGAATTGGACGTAAACGCATACGTACTGCTTCTAATGTAGCCTCTATCAAACCCTTACCTTCTTTATCCATCAGATCTTTGGCGAACTCTACAATCAAGATGGCGTTCTTCGCCGAGAGTCCGACAGTGGTTAACAAGCCTACAATAAAGTAAACGTCGTTCTCCATACCGCGTAAAGTGGTTGCTACCAACGCACCGACAACCCCAAGTGGAACAACCAACATAACTGAGAATGGAATTGACCAGCTTTCATACAGCGCCGCCAGACACAGGAATACCACAATCAGAGAAATGGCATATAACGACGGAGCCTGGTTACCGGATAAACGTTCCTGATAGGACATGCCAGTCCAGTCATAACCAATACCAACAGGTAGCTGAGAGGCTAAGTCTTCCATCAGTTTCATGGCATCACCACTACTCTTGCCTGGTGCTGCTTCACCCAGAATTTCCATGGAAGGTAAACCGTTATAGCGTTCCAGACGTGGAGAACCATATTGCCAGTGTGCACTGGAGAAGGCAGAAAGTGGAACCATCTGACCATTTGCTCCGCGCACAAACCAGTTGTCGATATCTTTTGGTACCATACGGAATGGCGCAGCAGACTGAACGTAAACTTTCTTCACACGACCGCGGTCGATAAAGTCGTTTACGTAAGATCCACCCAGAGCGGTTGACAGGGTTTGGTTGATATCACTAATCGATACCCCTAAGGCCTGTGCTTTTTCCTGGTCGATAGTCAGTTTAAACTGAGGTGTATCTTCCAGACCGTTTGGACGAACCCCGACTAACATATCAGGATGCTTAGCAATCATACCTAACAGCTGATTACGTGCTTCAGTTAATTTCTCGTGGCCTAAACCAGCCTGATCGATTAACTGGAAGTCGAAACCAGAAGCCGTACCCAATTCAACGATAGCCGGGAGGTTAAAGGCAAACACCATACCGTCTTTAATCTGAGAGAATGCTTTGGATGCCCGACCTACGATGGCTGACACTTTATTGTCTTCCCCAGGACGCTCATCCCATTCCTTCAGTTTAATAAATGCCAGACCCGTATTTTGGCCTTGTCCACTGAAGCCGAAACCGCCAACAGTAAACACAGAAACAACGTTGTCTTTCTCTTTGGTAATAAAGTAGTCGCTAACTTCATCCAGAACTTTTTGGGTTCTTTCTTGAGTTGCACCCTGTGGCAATTGAACTGCCGCCAGGAATACACCCTGATCTTCTTCTGGTAAGAAGGAAGAGGGGAGGCGGATAAACAGCAATGCCATACCCACAACCAGAACCAGATAGATCAGAATATAACGACCGGTACTACCCAAAATATTAGCAACGCTATTGGTGTAGTGATGGGTATTCTTCTCAAACATGTTGTTGAACCAACCGAAGAACCCGGTGGTAGCGCCATGACTACCTTTTGCGACCGGCTTCAGGATGGTGGCACACAAGGCTGGTGTCAGAATCATCGCTACCAATACCGACAGCACCATTGCCGAAACAATCGTAATCGAGAATTGACGATAAATGGCACCGGTAGAGCCGCCGAAGAAGGCCATTGGCACGAATACCGCTGACAGTACCAGAGCAATACCCACCAGAGCGCCCTGAATCTGACCCATGGATTTCCGTGTGGCTTCTTTCGGTGGTAAACCTTCTTCCACCATGATCCGTTCAACGTTTTCTACTACCACGATGGCGTCATCAACCAACAGGCCGATGGCGAGCACCATGGCGAACATCGTCAGGGTGTTTATTGAGTAGCCAAACGCGGACAACACCGCAAAGGTTCCTAATAATACGACGGGTACTGCCATGGTTGGAATCAGGGTAGCACGCAGGTTTTGCAGGAACAGGTACATAACGATAAATACCAGCAGAATCGCTTCCACCAGCGTTTTGATTACTTCGTTAATAGAGATTTTAACGAATGGCGTTGTATCGTACGGATAAACGATTTTCAGGCCGGCTGGAAAGTATCTTTCCAACGCGCTTAATTCCGTTTTAACCGCTTCGGCAGTATCCAGTGCGTTAGCACCGGTAGCCAGTTTGATACCCAGACCAGAGGCTGGTTTACCATCGAAACGAGCAACCACGTTATAGCTTTCACCACCTAACTCAATCGTTGCCACATCTTTCAGACGAACCTGTGAACCATCAGAATTAATTTTTAACAGAATCTGACCGAATTGTTCCGGCGTTTGTAAACGAGTCTGCACAATAATCGAGGAGTTCAGCTGCTGGCCTTTTACCGGTGGTGTACCACCAAGCTGACCGGCTGCGATCTGGTTATTCTGAACTTTAATGGCATTATTAACGTCAAGCGGCGTTAACGAATAGTTATTCAGCTTATTAGGATCTAACCAAACGCGCATGGCGTATTGTGAACCGAACAGCTGTATGTCACCTACACCGTTGGTACGGCTGATAGGATCCTTAATGTTAGAACCCACATAGTCAGCGATATCTTCCTGACTCATGGAACCATCTTCAGAGATAAAGCCGGCAACCATTAAGAAACTGCTGGTGGCCTTTTTAACGCTGATCCCCATCTGTTGTACTTCTTGTGGTAACAGTGGTGTCGCCAGTTGCAGTTTATTCTGAACCTGTACCTGAGCGATATCTGGATCCGCTTTAGAGTCAAACGTCAGGGTGATTGAGGCGTTACCGGCTGAATCACTGGTGGATGACATATACATCAGGTTATCGATACCGTTCATATTCTGTTCGATAACCTGTGTGACTGAGTCCTGTACTGTCTTCGCATCGGCACCTGGATAAGATGCAGAAATAGAAACAGCCGGTGGTGCAATAGTAGGGTATTGCGATACCGGTAGTTGGACTAATGCCAGAGCCCCCGCCAACATGATAATTATGGCGATTACCCAGGCAAATATAGGGCGATCAATAAAAAATTTAGCCATCTGCTACACTCAATCTCGTTTATGATTTCGCTGCTGGTGCGTTTGATGCGTCATCTTTCGATTTTTCTGCATACTCTTTAGCGTTGACAGACGCGCCCGGTCTGATCTTTTGTAGGCCCGTAACAATCACGCGATCACCTGGCTCAAGGCCTTTAGTCACTAGCCAATCAGCACCAATGGCCTGACCGGTAGTAATAATGCGTGACTCAACTTTTCCTTCTTTGTCGATAACCAGCGTTGTGGCTTCACCACGTTGGTTACGAGTGATTCCCTGTTGAGGAACCAGCATCGCGTTAGGTTTTACCCCTTCGTCAACACGGGCACGAACAAACATGCCAGGAAGTAGCTGATTATTTGGATTCGGGAAAACAGCGCGCATGGTAATAGAGCCTGTCGTTTCATCAACGGTGACGTCTTCAAACTCCAAAGTCCCTTTTTCCTGATAAACGCTACCGTTATCAAAAACCAGACTTACTGCTGCTTTGCTTTCCTTCTTCAGTGAGCCGTCAGCCAGTTCTTGCTTCATACGCAAGAAGTCATTACTGGATTGAGTGACATCTACATAGATAGGGTCAAGCTGTTGTACGGTTGCCAGAGCCGTCGCCTGATTTGCATTCACCAATGCACCTTCGGTGACGTTAGATTTGCCAATCAAACCGCTGATAGGGGACATAACCTTGGTATATTCAAGATTGATGCGTGCAGTTTCCACTGCTGCTTTTGCCGCCTGTACGCCGGCTTCACCCTGACGTGCATTAGCTACGGCAGTATCGTAGTCCTGACGGCTAACAAAGTTGTTTTTTAACAGTGGTTGATAACGTTTCACGGTTAAACGCATCAGGGTCGCGTTGGCTTCTGCTTTGGCTAAATCAGCAACGGCGCTGTTATAAGTCGCCTGATAGGTCGCCGGATCGATTTGATAAAGAGAGTCACTCTCTTTGATCATGCTGCCTTCGGTAAACTGGCGTTTAAGTATAATACCGCTTACCTGTGGGCGTACTTCTGCGATACGGAAAGCAGATGTTCGTCCCGGAAGCTCAGTAGTGATATTGATTGGTTGTGTTTTTACCGTTACAAATTCAACTTCTGGAGCTGCGTGTTGGGCGCCCGCGTCGGATTTATTATCGCATCCTACGAGTACTAAACCGCTTGAAAGCATTAGCACCGCTGCCAGAGGCATCACCCCTCTGTTTCTACTCATAGATCAACCTCAACTCAATATTTCAATATCAGTTACCGTTATAGTTAAACTCAGGTAACCACACGGTTATTCTCAAAAAATTTAGTGTGCTATAATACAAACATTCATGTATGTATGTAAGCAATTACACAACACACCGCACATAAAGCATAAAAATTATGGGCCGCAAAACTAAGCAACAATCCCTGGAAACCCGTCAGCATATTCTTGATGCCGCTATGCAGGAATTTTCCCGACGCGGGGTATCCAGCACATCACTGAATGATATAGCCCTGACGGCAGGAGTGACGCGGGGTGCTATTTACTGGCATTTCAAAAATAAGGTCGATATTTTCAATGCAATGTGGACTCAAATAGAGTCTAGCATTGATGACGTAGTGCTGCGATACAGAAATGAATTTCCCTCAGAGCCGCTTTTAGCATTACGCCATACACTTATCTTTGTTCTTCAGGCAACAGTAACCGACCCTCGCCGAAGAACTTTACTGGGTATATTATTTCATAAGTGTGAGTTTGTCGGAGAATTGCTCTCATTACAACAAATTCATCAATCTTTATACCTTGAAAATTATGAAAGAATTGAGAAAGATCTGCGCTTGTGTGTTCAATATAAACAATTGGATGAACAACTGGATATCAGCCTTGCGGCCATTACTTTACGGGCATATATTTGTGGTCTGATTGAGAACTGGCTGTTTATGCCAGAATCTTATTCATTAGAACAGGAAGCCCCGCGGTTAGTTGATGCTTTTATTGACTTAATGAAACACAGCCCTTCTTTAAAGAAAGCGTGTTTTTAGCCTTCGGATAGAGTTACCCCATCACAGGAAATAACGGATGCAACGTATACTGGTTATCGCTAATGGCGCGCCTTATGGCAGCGAACTATTGTTTAATGCTTTACGCCTGTCTATCGCTATTCGCGAGCAGTCACCGGATTGTGAATTGAAACTGTTTTTGATGTCGGATGCAGTGAGTGCCGGGATTCGTGGGCATAAACCTCATGAAGGCTACAACCTTCAGCAGATGCTAGAGATCCTGACGGCTCAAAACGTTGAAGTTAAATTATGTAAAACCTGCACTGATGGCCGTGGTATTAGTCAATTGCCGCTGATTGATGGTGTAGAGATTGGTACATTAGTCGAACTGGCTCAGTGGACGCTGGCGGCAGACAAAGTGCTGACATTTTGATGAGTGATGCTATTTATCAGAATGGGTTTAATCAATGATGCATTCCCGTTCTGTTCTCCGTTCATCACCAGCGGCATTCCTCATATTGCTATTGGTGTTAATTGGAGTTTTACCACTGCTAAGTCAGGTATTGGCCTATTTTTGCTTATTGCTGGTGGATTCCAGTGCCTGGTTTAGCCGCGATTTGGTATTGAGTGAAGGATTTACCATTAGCCGGGTAGGGTTGCTTCAGATAACTCGCTGGTTTTGCCTGGCGGTTTTTTGTCTGGGAATACTGGCGATGGGGCATTTCTATGGCCGTTATATCCCTTTACCACGACAGCGGCTATGGCGTTATATCCCTTTTCTGATTTTTATTCTCTATGCTCAGGTGGTTTGTACACTGGTATTGTCTGCGGGGGGCGAGCCTATCATTGGTCGTCAACCTTATGATTTTGCTTTGCTGGCCTGCTTGCCTTTCCGTTGGATAGCCGTCCACTTAAAAGAACCGCAATGGTTACCACTATTAACCATGTTAACTTATACCCTGTTTAGTACAGGGGTATTTACTGCGCGACAGCAGAATAAGTAATTCAGGCAGGATCAAGTCTGCTTCTGCTCTTGTTCTGCCTTACGTAAAAAATCTTGTTCAACAATTTTCAGCGCGGCCAGTACGGTTTTGGCATCGATTTGGTTACTCTCCAGCAGATAAATCAAATCAACAGCCAGTTTAACCTCTTCAGGTGCTTGTTCCAGCGACATCAATGAATGCCTCGGCTAAGAGTGAGTGGTGCCGCTATTGTAGCGGCTTTTTCTGTCGCCCGTTATTCCTGATAACGATAACCGGCACCGTGTATGGTTTTAATCAGAAGCGGTACAACAGGATCGAGTTCAATCAATTTACGTAGTTTGGATATATGTTGATCCAATGTGCGGCTGTTAGGAAGGTGATCATATCCCCAGGCACAGTCAAACAGCATATCGCGCGTGACAACCTGATTCTTATGCTGCCACAGGCATATTAGAATTTTAATTTCGCGCAATGATAGCTCAATGACCTGCTGCCCACGTTTAGCGCACAGCTCTGCGGGAGATACCTGCAGATCGCCGAACTGAAAAATCTGATCGGGTGAGTTTTGTTTAGCTTTCAAACAACGGCGGGCAATGGTTTTGATTCTGGCGCGTACTTCATGAATACCAAAAGGCTTGTTGATGTAGTCATCGGCACCTAATTCAAGGCCTAATACTTTATCGATCTCTTCTCCTTTGGCGGAAAGAAAAACCACTGGCGTATGCTCATCATTTTTTCTGATTTCTTTGCACACCGAGTAGCCATCCAGCTCCGGCATCATAATATCCAGAATGATGAAGTCAGGCTGTTGTTGCTGGTATTTGGTTAATGCCACTTTACCATTTTCTGCAGTAATGATGCTGTAACCTTCGCGGGAGAGCATATCGCTCAATCCATTACGAATATGAACATCGTCTTCAGCAATTAAAATTTTCATAGCTATTCATCCGTTTTATGCGATCCGTTTTTTCTCAGGTACGCGGAAGACATAGGGTAAATTCCAGTCCGTTATCACGGTTTTCTGCCATTGGTGTACCCGACAGACTCTGTGCTAACTGAAGTGCGATCGTCAGACCAATACCGGTTCCGGTAACGCCTTCGGTAATCTCTGATTTCACCCGATAAAATGGCTGAAATATAGGCTTCAGCTCTTTATCGGGCAGGCCTTTGCCATAATCCCGAACGCGGATATAAATATTTTCATCATCTTGACAGGCGCTGAGCTGAACTTTTTTGCCCTCAGGGGCATACTTTTCTGCATTACTAAGCAGATTGCTGATGATTTGAGTTATCCGGTCGATATCGCTGTGGGTATTCAGATGCCCCTCAACGCTCAGCGCCAGATGAATACCTTTTGCTTCAAATACCGGGGTGAAAATAGTGTGAATCTGCGCCAGCAACTGGTTGATATCCACCGGCTGTAGATTGATTTTAGGTGATTTGGTAAACGTCAGGACATTTTGAATCAGGCGTGACAGGCGGCGACTTTCACTGATGATCACCTCCAGATAGTGAGTATTCTGACTCTCTTCTTCCTGCTCCATCTCTTTAAGCATTTCGGCATACAGCGTGATATTGGTGAGCGGGGTTTTTAATTCATGGGAGACCTGACTGACAAAACTGACCTGTTGACTGGCCAGACGGGTTGCCCGGTTAAATTCACGATACAGCGATAATGCAATTGTTCCCACGGCCAGAATGGCGATGGCTAACAGAGCGAGGGTGAAATAATAGAGCGAGTAGTTACTGTTATTGCTGGCATAATAGTCAATCTTCCAGGCATGAAGCGGGAAGGGCAACGCCTGATTATAGGTTGGCTGTTTAGTTTTATCATAGGCACGGGTCAGTGACTGATACAGCACTTGACCATTGTCTGAAATTATCAGGCTGTCCGGCTCATAGTTGAAATCGATACTGGAAACGATATCCGATAGCAACTTCACATAGGACAGCTTAAAGCCAATGATTTGATTGTTGAGTTTATGCCAGTAAATCAGTACCGGTTGTTGTTGCTCTTGCATTACATACCAGCCGGAATCAGGCCGCTTATCGTCAGATTGATGCTGTTTAGCGATAAGAATGGCGGGGTCCTGAATAATCGGCGTGATGAGCTCGACAAAACGGGACTCTTTTTGATTCAGCGGGTTATACGCATCGGGAAACACCAGTTTGTTATGTTCCAGTACAAACAGTGCTTCGATATCACTGTCCTGAGCAATCAGAGTATTGAGCGACAGAGGATCGAGTTTCAGATAGGCCAGAATAGCGCTCAGACGAATTTGCTTTTGTCCTAACTGCTGCAAAATAAAATCCTGAGTTTGTGCCACTCGAGTTTTTGCCAGCTGTTGGGTTTGATATTCGTTTAAGGTACTTTCCTGCGATAGAGTACGGTATCCAAAATAGCCAATCACTCCGACAATCAGGACAGTGACGACTATAAACAGATAAAGAAACTTTTTAGATTTCATTCCATACCCAACCATGTCATTGATGAACCGGAGATTAGATTACCTAATCCCCGGTGAAAAAAATGTTACTTAGTTTTTAGATTGCTGCTTTTGTGTCTTATAGGTGCTCTCTTTCATACTCTTACGGGAGACTGCCTCAGACTTGCTATCAAGATCTTCAGATAGCTTTTTATTCTCAATTGCGCTACCACTGGCTTTTTCTTTGGCTGCCGGGCTGCTGACGGAACCGGATAAAGCATCTAACGTGGAGGCATTGCGTTGAATAATCTGGTTTGCTTCATCTTTTTTGCCTTCATCCAGCAACTTAATGGCTTTCTCATTTTCAATGTTGGCTTTTTGAATTGCTGAGTCAACCACGATCTCTTCCTGTACCGCCTGTTTTACTGCCTGTTCTGATTTGCTGTAAGCAATATCAATGCGGTTTTCCAGATTATCCTTTTTGCTGGTTTGTAAGTTGTCATAACTGATAACCACATCGGCTAATGGTTTCTTCTCGTTCTCTTTGCCTTTAGGTGGAATAACTTCTAACAGGACATATTTTTCCTGATTGGAATACAGCTGGTTCATTTTTACCGTCACGTTATTGCCTTTAATATCACCTTCACGGCCTAACAGACGCACTGGCTTAGCCCCGTCTTGCAGACGAATGGTAATAGTGACTTCCTGAGCGACAACAGACATGACGTCTTTAAATTCACGCACAAATGCCGCTTCCAGATCGGCTGATTTTTCAACGAAAGCATGGTTACCATCGCTGTAGCTGGCCAGAGCGGTCATCAGGTCTTCGTTGTAGCTGGCTCCTAACCCAATGGTAGTAACGGCGATGCCTTGTTTCGCGGCAACAATACCTAAGTCAGCCAGCTCTTTAGTGCTGCTTGGCCCTACGTTAGCCTGACCGTCAGACAGCAGAATAATGCGGTTTACCTGGTCTTTTTTATGGAATTTATTAACTTCTTTAATGCCTTTGCTGACGCCGGCAAACAGTGCAGTCCAGCCTTGCGGGGTAATTTTGTCATTGATGGTTTTAATCAGTTTTTGTTTGTTATTGGCTTTGGTCGCAGGGATAACCACATGAGCATCGTCGTCGTAAGCAATAATCGAGATGATGTCATCGTCTTTTAACATATTGATTGCCAGTATTGCGGCTTCACGCGCTTTTTCAATACGGTCACCGGACATGGATGTCGAACGGTCAATAACTAATGCCAGATTGATAGGCGTATGTTTATCGGTGTCTTGTTTGGTACCTGTGAGAGAAACCTTCAGGTAGTTATGTTCTTGTGAGCCTTCCAGAATAATCGGAGATGACAATTCACTTTTGGTTATGACATAAGGTGCCGGGGTTACGGCGATCGATGTGGCGAAGGTTGAGCCAGATAAAAGGGCCAGAGCAGAAAACAGATACTTAATATTCATCACATAACTCCTGTAATTGGTGGTGTTCCGTCATTATTGGTGAATTTATTTTTGAGTTGTGTGTTTAATGCATAAGAATGTAACAAATTGTAACCGCTATCTGAAAATAGAATTACAAACCTGATTCCCGGCGTTCAATCTGCTTTTCAATTCGTTTAAGAGCTTGCCGACAGCGCATCAAACGGCCTTCCAGAGCCGCCAGCTCTTTTTGAATTTGCTGTTGAGCCGTCAGGGTAGTTTGCAGAATAAGCTGACTCTCTTTATCTCTCAGCATCTCTTGCAAGCGCCGCTCATAGTCCTGATGCTGAGCCAGCGTTTGATAAATATCGCTGTTGATTTTTACTGCGGTCGTATTACTTTTCCGCAAATTAAGGGTTGCCAGTTCGCGCTGTAACGCGGTGATTTGCGCCACAATTCGCTCAGCCAGAAAAGCCACCTGTTCCAGGCGGTTTTTATCCACTTCTTGCTTTAGCTGATGCAGATTTTTTTCTACTTCAGCCAGGTAATTACTCAGGCGTGAGTCGCGCTGGTTAAACAACTGATCATCGAAGCGGGGAGGCATTACGCCGGAGGCTGGGGCATCGGCAATGGCCTGAGCCAGTTGCTGAACCTGATGCTGTAAAGCCTGTAATAAAGCGCCGGTGTTCATAGGCATCCCTGATTGGTGTAAGGTGGCAATATTGGCCAGACGATAGTGTTTGCTGAAAATCGTGATGACATCTTATATCAGCGGGCGTTTGAATAAAAATTGGATATGGAATTTGGCTGAAATTGCACCAATTGTGCGAGAATGACTATCATTACGTTGGGGGGAGCGCTATTTTTGATTAGACTGACCCCTGGGTTTTCATTACGGGCGGAATTATGTATCGATGGTTTCTTCTCTGCCTTGGCTGGCTGGCGATGGGGTTAGCCTGTCTTGGCGTTATATTACCAGTCTTGCCAACCACCCCTTTTTTATTGTTGGCGGCCTGGTGCTTTGCCCGTTCCTCACCACGTTTTCATGACTGGTTATTGTACCGTTCGTGGTTTGGGCCCTATTTACGTCATTGGCAGACATATCGTGGTCTGCCTCCCGGTGCGAAGAGTAAAGCGATTTTGTTGATCGTTATTACTTTTGCGGTATCGCTGTGGTTGATTTCGCTACTGTGGGTCAGAGTGTTGCTGTTGGTTATTTTGCTGGTGTTATTACTCTTTATGCTGAGGTTACCGGTTATTGATCCATTGCAGCAAAAAAGTGATTAATTCCTTTATTGTGACAACTACCAGTTGCATTTCCTGCCTGCTTTGCATAGATTTGAGCGTTTTTCGCCGCTGTCCCCGTGTTTATTGATGGAAAAATAGACCCCGACACCGGCGTTATGGAATAGAACCGTTAGTTAACCGGGTACATATTTATGACGACGACAGAACAGCAGCTAACGCTGATCAAAGATAGCATTATGACTATCCCTGACTATCCAAAAGCAGGAATCCTTTTCCGTGACATCACCACGTTACTGGAAAACCCGGCTGCTTTTGCCGCAACCATTCAGATGATGGTTGATCATTATAAAGATAAAGGTATTACCAAAATTGTAGGTACTGAAGCACGCGGTTTTCTGTTTGGTGCGCCGGTCGCCTTAGCGTTAGGCGTTGGTTTTGTCCCGGTACGTAAAAAGGGCAAACTGCCTCGCGAAACGCTGCAGGAAACCTATGATTTGGAGTACGGCACTGACGTGCTGGAAATTCATACCAGCAGCATTCAGCCAAATGATAAAGTACTTATGATTGACGATTTGCTGGCAACCGGTGGCACCATTAGCGCTACGGTAAAACTTATTCGTCGTTTAGGTGGCGAAGTGAGCGATGCGGCTTTTGTTATCGAATTACCTGAACTGGACGGTCGTGCACGTTTAGCGGCTCAGGACGTTGAAAGTTATAGCCTTGTCTCGTTTGACGGTCATTAATCCAGAACAAACGTCGTCGCGAATCATCGGCTGTGGTAAGATGTTGCACCTATTTTAATCGACTTTTCTGGTACCAATGAGCTATCAAGTTCTGGCCCGTAAGTGGCGCCCACAAAGCTTTGCAGATGTTGTCGGTCAGGAACACGTTCTGACCGCCATCGCTAATGGTTTGTCCTTAGGACGAATCCATCATGCTTATCTTTTTTCTGGCACCCGTGGCGTAGGCAAAACCTCGATAGCGCGTCTGTTGGCCAAAGGTCTGAATTGCGAAAGCGGCATTACCGCCACCCCTTGTGGTAAATGTGGTAACTGCCGCGAAATCGAAGAAGGCCGCTTTGTCGATTTGTTAGAAATTGACGCCGCTTCTCGTACTAAAGTTGAAGACACGCGTGAATTACTGGACAACGTCCAGTATGCACCGGCCCGCGGTCGCTTCAAAGTCTATCTGATCGATGAAGTGCATATGCTCTCCCGCCACAGTTTTAACGCACTACTGAAAACGCTGGAAGAGCCGCCGGAGCACGTCAAATTCTTGCTGGCCACGACCGATCCCCAAAAACTACCGGTCACTATTCTCTCCCGTTGTTTACAGTTTCATCTGAAAGCGCTGGACGTGGAGCAGATAAAAGGCCAGTTGGACAAAATACTTCAGGCTGAACATATTCAGTCCGAACCCCGAGCGCTGCAATTGCTAGCCCGTGCGGCGGAAGGCAGTATGCGTGATGCCCTTAGCCTGACAGATCAGGCGATAGCCATGGGCGATGGCGTTGTTGCTACCGAATCCGTTAGCATGATGCTGGGCACGTTGGACGATGAGCATTCGCTGGCGTTGGTTGAAGCATTAAATCAGGCTGATGGCGAAAAGCTGATGTCATTAGTGACGCAGATTGCAGCTAAAGGCGTCGACTGGGAAACCTTGCTGGTGGATATGCTGGCCTTGTTACATCAGGTAGCGATGGTGCAGTTATTGCCATCCGCGTTAGATCCGTTACAGCAAAATGAGCAGCGGATGCGTGAATTAGCACGGCAAATGGCTCCGCAAGATCTACAGCTCTACTATCAGACCTTATTAGTCGGTCGTAAAGAGTTAGCCTATGCGCCAGATCGGCGGATGGGCGTTGAAATGACACTGTTGCGAGCCCTGGCTTTTCATCCTAAAGCAGTGATAAAAGCGCCGGAAGCGGTAGCGCAGAATACCAGTACGTCTGCCTCCCCGGTTTCCCGACCGGCTGCGCCTGTCCATGAACAGCGTTATGAAGCACAGAGCGTACCGGTTTATACTCCTCGTGATATGCCTTCTTCTGTTACATCAGAACCTCCTGCGGCAGTAACGGCAGCGCCCGTAGCGCAAACGCCATCTCAGCAAGAGGATCAAATTTCAGCGGGTTTGTCAGAAACCACCGCACAGATGTTACAGGCCCGCAATCAACTGCGGCGAAATCAGGGGAACCCCGACTCAAAAAAGGGTGAACCGGCGGCACCATCAAAAGTGAAGCCGGGATCTTCGGTGCTGGAACGCCTCGCTTCGGCAACCGAAAAGGGTACTGTTGCGCGCAGCAAAGTGCCATCATCCGCTCCCACTAAAAAAGATAGCTATCGCTGGAAAGCACAGCATGATTTTGAAGCGGTTAATGAGCCGGTAGCAACTCCGAAAGCCTTACGTTCGGCGCTGGAACATGAGAAAACCCCTGAACTGTCGGCGAAGCTGGCGCAGGAATCATTAATCAGAGATCCGTGGGCAGCAGAAATAAATCAAATGCCGCTGCCTAAACTGGTTCAACAACTGGCATTGAACGCCTTCAAACAACAGCTGTCTGAGAATGAGGTCTGTCTGCATTTGCGACCTTCTCAGCGTCATTTGAATTCGGAGTCTGCTCAGCAGGTGTTGGCTCAGGCTATCAGCCAATTAGCCGGACATCCGGTCACGCTGACCATTGTTGAAGATGAAGATATGACGGTTAAAACGCCGCTGGAATGGCGTCAGGCTATTTATGAAGAAAAGTTAACCCAGGCTCGGGAATCAATAGCCGCAGACCAGCATATACAGACGCTGTGCCGCTATTTTGAAGCCGAGCTGGATGAAGACAGTATTCGACCCGTATAACCGATCGTTGTTAGCTTAGTTAACGACGATGATTGATTTTTTACCCATAGCAAAGAGAGAGATAACCATGTTTGGTAAAGGCGGCCTTGGCAATATAATGAAGCAAGCTCAGCAGATGCAGGAAAAAATGCAGCAGATGCAGGAAGAGATTGCAAAGATGGAAGTCACCGGTGAGTCTGGTGCAGGTATGGTTAAAGTCACTGTAAACGGTGCTCACAACTGCCGTCGCGTGGAGATCGATCCAAGCCTGATGGAAGATGACAAAGAAATGTTGGAAGACCTGATTGCTGCAGCCTTTAATGACGCAGCTCGTCGTGTTGAAGAGACGCAAAAAGAGAAAATGGCTCAGGTTTCTGGCGGTATGCAATTACCCCCTGGCTTTAAGATGCCGTTCTGATGCAAACCAGCCCACTGTTAGAGTCTTTAATGGAAGCCCTGCGCTGTTTACCTGGCGTAGGGCCGAAGTCTGCACAGCGTATGGCTTTTCAACTGCTGCAACGCGATCGCAGCGGCGGCATGCGTTTGGCACAATCACTGACCAAGGCTATGTCTGAAATTGGTCACTGTCGTGATTGTCGTACCTTTACGGAAGAAGAAGTTTGTACCATTTGTAGCAATCAGCGTCGTCAAAACAGCGGCCAGATCTGCGTAGTGGAAAGCCCGGCAGATATCCACGCCATTGAGCAAACGGGTCAGTTTGCCGGTCGATACTTTGTGCTGATGGGGCATCTTTCTCCGCTGGATGGTATTGGTCCGAATGATATTGGACTGGATCGTCTGGAAGAACGATTAGCATCCGAAAAAATTAATGAAGTGATTCTGGCGACTAACCCAACGGTAGAAGGTGACGCCACCGCTAACTTTATCGCTGAAATGTGCGGTATGTATGGGGTGATGGCGAGCCGTATTGCCCATGGGGTACCAGTGGGTGGTGAGTTAGAGATGGTGGATGGCACCACGTTATCGCACTCTTTGGCCGGGCGACAGCAGATTAAGTTTTAGCTCTGAGATAGTTTCGTCCACCATTAGTCCTGTGCCTGAATCAACATTTGTGCAGGTGGCCGAGCAGGAGGCGCTTGGGCGAGCGCCTCCTGCACCTCCGCGCCTTCGCACACGAATTCAGGTCGCCTGACGGCGACTGCCTTCTTCCTTCATTCGGGCTTACGCACCGGCGCAGAGCCGCTCCCTACGTCGCTGCGCCTCGCCGAACATCCCTGTTCGGCGTGCTACCCTCTTTCAGTCGTCAGCTGAATTCCAGTGCTCCTGAAGGTCAAAATATTAAAGTCAAAAGATGAAGGTCAAAAACTGCTTCGTTGTTGTTGCTTTAGCTTCAGTTATTATGTTTTTTTAACTATCCTCCTACCATTACCTTGAAAACCCTCACCTTAATCCCCATCTGTTTAGCATTCCCATAGAGTCCAGGGCATGTAGAAATCTGCCTGAGTAAAATCAAGTAATTGAGGTAAGTAATGAGCATGAAAAGTCAGGAAACCAGAGGGTTTCAGTCAGAAGTTAAGCAATTATTACATTTGATGATTCACTCTCTCTACTCCAATAAAGAGATCTTTTTGCGTGAGTTGATATCTAACGCTTCCGATGCGGCAGATAAATTACGTTTTCGCGCGCTTTCCAATTCAGATTTATATGAAGGTAACGGTGAACTTTGTGTGCGGGTATCGGTTGATAAAGAGAAACGTACCCTGACGCTGAGTGATAACGGCATCGGCATGACTCGTGACGAAGTGATTGATAATCTGGGTACCATCGCTAAGTCAGGAACTAAAGCGTTTCTGGAGTCGATGGGAAGCGATCAGGCGAAAGATAGTCAGCTTATTGGTCAGTTTGGCGTTGGTTTTTATTCGGCTTTTATCGTTGCGGATAAAGTAACGGTTCGTACTCGTGCCGCTGGAACAGCAGAAGATCAGGGCGTTTTCTGGGAGTCTGCGGGTGAAGGTGAATACACCATTGCAGATATCAGCAAAGCTGACCGTGGTACCGAAATTACACTGCACCTGCGCGAAGGTGAAGATGAGTTTTTAGATGACTGGCGCGTGCGTTCCATTATCAGCAAATATTCCGACCACATTGCTTTACCGGTAGAGATTCAGGTTACCGAAGAGAAAGAGGGCGAAGAGCCGGTGGTTAGCTGGGAAAAGATTAATAAAGCCCAGGCATTATGGACTCGCAATAAAGCGGAAGTGACAGACGAAGAGTATAACGAATTCTACAAGCACGTTTCTCATGATTTCAGCGATCCGTTAGCCTGGAGTCACAATCGGGTAGAAGGTAAACAAGAGTATACCAGCCTGTTGTATATCCCTTCTCAGGCTCCATGGGATTTATGGAATCGCGACCATAAACACGGGCTAAAACTGTATGTTCAGCGCGTATTTATTATGGATGACGCTGAGCAGTTTATGCCGAACTATTTGCGTTTTGTCCGCGGTTTGATTGATTCTAACGACTTACCGTTGAACGTTTCCCGTGAGATTCTGCAAGATAACCGTATCACCCAAAGCCTGCGTAATGCCTGTACTAAACGGGTTCTGCAAATGCTGGAAAAACTGGCCAAGAACGAAGCGGATAAATATCAGCAATTCTGGCAGCAGTTTGGTCTGGTGTTAAAAGAGGGGCCGGCAGAAGATGGTGCTAACAAAGAGAGTATCGCTGGCCTGTTACGCTTTGCCTCTACCCACAACGACAGTGATGCACAAACCGTCTCTCTGGCTGATTACATCGGCCGTATGCAAGAAGGTCAGGAGAAGATTTACTACATTACTGCTGATAGCTATGCAGCGGCGAAAAATAGTCCACATCTGGAGCTGTTCCGCAAGAAAGGCATTGAAGTTCTGTTGTTATCCGACCGTATTGATGAGTGGATGATGAGCTATCTGACCGAATTTGATGGTAAATCTTTCCAGTCAGTCAGCAAAGCGGATGAAGCGCTGGACAAACTGGCGGATGCAGAAACTGAAGAGCAGAAAGAAGCTGAAAAAGCACTGGAACCTTTCATTGATCGCACTAAGACCTTGTTGGGTGATCGGGTAAAAGAAGTTCGTCTGACCCATCGTTTAACCGATACGCCAGCCGTAGTAACTACTGATGCGGATGAAATGTCGACGCAAATGGCTAAGCTGTTTGCGGCAGCAGGCCAGAAAGCACCAGAAGTGAAATACATCTTTGAACTGAATCCAGACCATGCATTGGTTAAGCGTGCATCCGAAGTTACCGATGACGCTACTTTTGGCGAGTGGATTGAGTTACTGTTAGATCAGGCATTACTGGCAGAAAAGGGCAGTCTGGACGATCCAAACAGCTTTATTCGCCGTATGAACCAACTCCTGTTGAAGTAATAATGACAGAAAGTTAACTGTACTAAACAGGCCGATAGTCCATGTCGGCCTGTAAATTTTTATTCATTTGAAAACCGCACAGGGAATAAAACCGGTAAAAAATACAAAAATAGTATATTTATTTCAGTAGGTTAATGTCCTTTTTTGTTTATTATGGCCTTTATCTCTGCTCAATCTGCCTCTTGAGCATCCTGACGTAGGGTGATAAGGTTCGCTGGTTTTCCATAATTTTTATATAAAAGCTAAAATTCTAGGGGATTTACGCAATGCGTATCATTCTGCTTGGCGCTCCCGGCGCCGGTAAAGGCACTCAGGCTCAATTCATCATGGAGAAGTACGGTATTCCGCAAATCTCCACCGGCGACATGCTGCGCGCAGCAGTAAAAGCAGGCTCAGAATTGGGTAAGCAAGCAAAAGAACTGATGGATGCCGGTAAGTTAGTGACCGACGAACTGGTTATCGCTTTGGTGAAAGAGCGTATCGCTCAGCCAGATTGCAAAAATGGCTTCCTGCTTGACGGGTTCCCTCGCACTATTCCACAGGCAGATGCGATGAAGGAAGCGGATATTCAGGTAGATTACGTACTTGAATTCGACGTTCCGGATGAAATCATTGTTGAACGCATTGTTGGTCGTCGTGTCCATGCTGCTTCTGGCCGTGTTTATCATATTAAATTCAACCCATCTAAGGTTGAAGGTAAAGATGATGTTACCGGTGAAGAGCTGACTATTCGTAAAGACGATCAGGAAGACACCGTGCGTAAACGTCTGGTGGAATACCATGCGTTAACTAAACCACTGATTAATTACTACAGTGCTGAAGCAAAAAGCGGCAACACCCGCTATTTCAAAATCGACGGTACCCGCAAAGTTACTGAAGTTAGCGATGAGCTGGCTAAAATTTTGGGATAATTCCCGAACGGTTTGAAGAACAAAGGCGACTCAGGTCGCCTTTGTTGTATATTAAACTGAATGCGTGTCAGATAATTTAGGGATAAATATCATGGTTCAATATCTTCGACTGTTGATGGTTGTCGCATTATTGGCGGGAACCAGTGCCTGTAGTTCTAATCCTGAGGTCGGAGTCATGGAAGCGCCGGGGGTATCATCTTGTGTATCCGCTGAGGAGGATGATGGTACGGCAGACTGCGTTAATTACGCTCCGGATGAACGTGTTGGTAGTGATATTGGAGTTCAGGATGCCGTAGCAGATGCTCCGGCCGTCAGGGCTGTTGAATAGTTTAAATCTCAGGCTATCGCAGCAGGTGCCATAATCAATCAACATAAGGCAGCAAGCGTCGGAATGAGTCAGTATAATATTCACTATTCGCCGCTAACATTTATCCCGGGAAATTATGTCGTCAGAACTCATCACAGATCTCACTGATTCTTCGCTTAATCGGCCTAAAACCGGCATCTTACTGGTTAATTTAGGTACGCCTGATGCGCCAACTGCGGCTGCGGTTAAGCGTTATCTGACTCAATTCTTACAGGATCGCCGGGTTGTGGATCTCAATCCATTGGTGTGGGCTTTTATACTGAAAGGGATAATTCTGCCACGTCGGGCACCCAGAGTTGCGAAACTCTACCATGAAGTCTGGATGGAGGAGGGCTCTCCGCTATTAGTTTACAGCCAGCGCCAACAGCGTGCATTGGCCGCTCGTTTACCACAGGTACCGGTAGAGTTGGCAATGACCTATGGTTCTCCTTCTGTTAAACAGGCACTTGACCGGTTACAAAGCCAGAATATCAAGCGTCTGGTGGTGTTACCGCTCTACCCGCAATACTCCTGTTCAACCACAGCAGCAGCCTGGGATGCACTTTCTGCTGAGCTGGCTAATCGTCGTGATCTGCCGGAAATCTCGTTTATTCGTGATTATGCAGCGCATCCGCTGTATATCGAGGCATTAGCGCGTTCTATTCAGGTGTCATTTGAGCTCTATGGCAAGCCAGATTTGTTGCTGTTCTCTTATCACGGTATTCCGCAGCGCTATGCAGATGAAGGTGATGATTATCCTCAACGCTGTGAAGCCACCACAGCTGGCGTTGTTGCGGCTTTGGGGTTAGAGCCTTCGCAGTACAAAATGACCTATCAGTCGCGTTTTGGTCGTGAAGTCTGGCTACAACCCTATACAGATGAAACCATGCGCTCACTGCCTTCACAGGGAGTAAAATCCATACAGGTGATTTGCCCGGGTTTCGCATCAGACTGTCTGGAAACCATTGAAGAGATTGAACAGCAGAACCGAGCCTTTTTTATGGAAAATGGCGGGGAGAGTTATCACTATATTCCTGCACTAAATGACAGTGCTGACCAGATCGACCTGTTTCAGGCGTTGGTTACCGAACGCGGATTATAATTAGCTTCTTATAAAATAAAGGCCAGTACTTGCCAAACGGCAGGTCACTGGCCTGATTGTTACTACTGAAGATTAAATGGGGCAACCTTCCATCATGGTGTCTTTTTTGCTTTCTCTGTCCTGATGCAATTCATCAATCATACTTTGTGCAATTTCACGCTCACCCATAATCACGTGGTTTGCACCACGTTCAGAAATGTATTCTACTTCGTCATCATAATGGGCTCGGGCAATAATCATCAGGTCAGGGCGTTGAGAACGGGCATAGGCTACAATCTCACCGGCTTCATAACCGTTAGGTGTAGTAACCAGCATACAGCTGGCACAGTCCAGTCTGGCCAATGTCATAATTTCATGATTACCGGCGTTACCCAGAACCGTACTGATATCGCGCTCCCGCAGAATTTCTACTCGTGAAAGTGAATTCTCAACCACCACTAATGGAATGTTCTGATCGTGCAGACGTTCGCAAAGGATATTACCGACCCGGCCATAACCGACCAGGATCACATGGTTACACATATCCACTGGAACCTGTGCCACTTCTTCTTCCACCACTTCTTCAATAATTTGATCTTCAATGGTTTCTGTCTTGGCAAGATATTGCCCAATCAGGTTAAACACCAGTGGGTTAAGCAGAATAGAGAGAATGGCGCCAGCCAGAATCAAACTCTGACCATCTTTATTCAGTACACCTAATGCAACACCCATACTTGCCAGTATAAAGGCGAATTCCCCAATTTGTGCCAGACTGGCAGAGATGGTCAGTGCGGTACGTTTTGAATGGCCAAACATACGTACAATCAGGAACGCGGCAATAGACTTGCCCAGTACGATAATCACCAATGTACCCAGTACAGCTAATGGCTGTTCAATCAACGTCATTGGCTCAAACAGCATACCAACGGAAACAAAGAACAGTACCGCAAATGCATCGCGTAGCGGCAGGGTATTTTGTGCTGCCCGGTGGCTCAGTTCAGATTCGTTAAGTACCATACCGGCAAAGAATGCGCCAAGAGCAAATGAAGCCCCAAACAGCTGCACAGAGCCGTAGGCGATTCCCATAGCGATAGCCAGAACCGAAAGGGTAAACAGCTCGTTGGAGCCGGTACCGGCGCTTTTTGCCAGTAACCAGGGTACTACCCGACGGCCGACTACAATCATCAGTACAATAAAGGCAATTACTTTACCAAGCGTTATGCCCAGAGAAATAGCCAGATTGGTAAAGTCACTGTGTCCTTGCTGCATAATGCCGGTGATCGCGGGTAACAGAACCAGCGCCAGCACCATAGCTAAATCTTCTACAATCAACCAGCCAATTGCTATCTTCCCCCGCTGGCTTTCAATCAGCTGTCTCTCTTCAAGCGCTCGAAGTAACACCACGGTACTGGCGGTGGAAAGACACAATCCAAATACAATACCGGTCATCATATCCCAGCCTAATCCATAAGCCAGGCCCATACCGAGTAGTGTTGCAACGGCTATTTGTACAATAGCGCCGGGAATAGCGATCTTTTTTACTGAAAGGAGGTCTTTGAGTGAGAAGTGCAACCCTACACCAAACATCAGCAGGATTACGCCAACTTCGGCTAACTGATGGGCTAGGGCTTCATCAGCGACAAATCCTGGAGTGTGTTTACCTGCGACAATCCCTGCAATCAGATACCCTACCAGAGGGGAAATTCGCAGACGATTGGCAATGAGGCCAAAAATAAAGGCCAGTACCAAGCCTCCGGCAATAGTGGTAATGAGTGGTGTAGAATGATCCATCAACGCTCCTTTTTGTTGTGGGGGAAAAGGGGACGTTTTAATTTTATGGTATTTATCGTACTTTTGCTTGGGAATATTTGCTATTTATGAAAAAAAGTATCAATTAATTACTGAATCGATTAAAGAGAGCCATTTCTACAATATTGAATCATTATCATCATGCTCCATAAGGTTTTTCCCTGCGTAGAAATTCTTTTTCTACGCAGGAGTCAACCTGATTACTACACCTTATGCTCAATATTTGGTAGCAGAGCGGTCAAAATTCCCAGCAGAGGAAGGAAAGAGCATATATGGTATACCGTCTCTATACTGGTTTGGTCGGCAACATAGCCCAATGCAGCGGCTCCCAGCCCTCCCATACCAAATGAGAGACCAAAGAATAAACCGGAAACCATGCCAATTTTCCCCGGAATCAGCTCTTGTGCATAGACTAAAATGGCGGAAAAGGCCGAAGCCATAACCAGACCAATAATCACGGTTAAAATACCGGTCCAGTACAGTGATGCATAGGGTAAAATGAGGGTAAACGGAGCTGCTCCAAGGATAGAGGCCCAAATAACATATTTACGCCCAATTTTATCACCGACAGGCCCGCCGATGATGGTTCCTGCGGCAATAGCAAATAAGAAAACAAATAAGTGTATCTGAGCATTTTGCAGAGTAACGCCGAATTTATGCATCAGATAAAAAGTATAATAACTACTTATACTGGCCAGATAGAAATATTTAGAGAAGATCAGCGAAAGTAGAATAAATAGCGAAAAGGCAATGGTGCTATTGGGCAATTTCTGTGCGGTAGATGGCCGTAATGGTTTTCCACCGTTGCTACGTTGTTGAGCTTGATACCAACGACCAATTTGTAATAGCACCACGATAGCCAGTAAAGGGGCAATAGCAAACCAGGTTAATGTACCTTTGCCATAAGGTGCAATGAACGCTGCAGCTAATAATGGCCCCAGTGACGCACCAAAGTTACCACCAACCTGGAAGATAGATTGCGCCATACCATGACGTCCTCCGGAAGCCATGCGGGCAACTCGGGATGATTCAGGATGGAATACCGAAGAACCGGTACCTACCAGCGCAGCGGCTAACAGCACCATATGAAAGTTTGAAGCATAAGCCAGCAATATCAGACCAATCAGCGTGAATGCCATCCCTACCGGCAGCGAGAAAGGCTTAGGGTGTTTATCAGTATAGAGCCCGATTAATGGCTGCAATAATGAAGCGGTTAACTGGTAGGTCAGGGTGATTAAGCCTATCTGGCCAAATGACAGTGAAAACTCCCCTTGTAGCATCGGATAGATGGCAATAATCAGGGATTGCGTCATATCATTAAGCAGATGGGAAACGCTGATTGCGCCTAATATGTGAAATGATGTTTTGCGCGAATTATCCACTGTGGGTGGCAATGTATCGGTACTGGTTTGATTTGTCATAGTATTCGTTATTGTTGCTGAAGATGCCTTAGAACATAGCCTAACCCAAAGCACAACCGATAAAGCCCTGAGCCGGACTTTATCGGTTGTACTTATGTTAAATGGGTGTGAAGTCAGTATAGCGTGGTGATGGTTAGCAATAAAAGCGTTATTGTGTGTTAAATCGCCATTTTGGTGAGGAATTAACGGCCTTCGGCTGCAATAGGGGCAAAGGTGGCTGAGGTTAAACGACACAGGTCAGCCGGTGCCAGTTCAATATCTAATCCACGTTTGCCACCAGAAATATACATTGTGGGAAAGGCTTCTGCTCCGGCATCAATGACGGTAGGAAGTCTTTTTTTCTGTCCCAATGGGCTGATACCACCAACCAGATAGCCGGTAACACGCTGAGCCTGCATTGGATCGGCCATTTCTACTTTTTTAGCGGACAGCGCTTTAGCCATTTTTTTCAGATCCAACATGCCGGATACCGGTACAACAGCTACGGCTAACTGTTTTGCATCGCCATTAATGCTGACTAACAGGGTTTTGTACACGCGTTTGGCATCCAGACCCAGTTTATTTACCGCTTCATCACCGAAATTGGTTTCATTAGGATCGTGATCGTAAGGATGCAGGGTATGGCTTACTTTTTGTTTTTTTAACAGATCAACAGCGGGTGTCATAGAAAATACCTTTCAAACTAACTGTCAGTAATATCAAAAATATGGCTAAAGAGGCGTGGTATTATCATAACCCGTTACGCCCGTATTTTCTTTCAATAGCTGTAGCAAATTATGCTCACCAAACAGGTGTAAGGCGCCGACCACTACCACATATTTTCCTTTTGGCAGCGCCAATAACTGCTGCTCCCACTGGCGATTGCGATTGGCAACCATCAGATCGTACAGTTCGCCCCCCATGCCGTAGGGTAAACTAAGGGGTTCATTATTAGGGTGTTGATTTAACCACCAGCCCACCATAATTTGCATTAGCTGTTCGTTATCCTGCCAGTGAGTCAGTGAATCCTGCAATAAAGGAATACCATTATTGGGAAGCTGTTCTAAAAGATTAAGCTGCTTTTGAGCGCCTTCCAGTTCAATAATCGGGATGTCTTGCTGATTTGCAATTTGTATCACTTGGTAGTCAACACCATATTCCCCTTGCAGGCCAAATTGTTGAGCCTGAGTATTTTGTAATACCAGTGCCGCCTGCCAGCCAGACTCTGTAGCGATATGTTTAATGTCCAGTTTGAGCTGTTGGCTAATTTTAGTCAGTTCCAGATACTCAGGTTCACTTAATCGTTCAGATAGATGAGGATAGTCACTACGGCCGTTAAAATTAACCGGTTTGGAAATATCGACTTCAACAATTATTCCATCAGCCTGTTTTAGACGTTCCAGCAAAGGGGCAGGGAGAGGAGACATATCCTTAGTCCCCATATGAATGCTTCCAACCAGATGCAGCTGACTACCGTTAGGCATCACCATGTCATAGGCAGGATAAGCACAAGCCAGTGGTGGAGCTAAACCTAAAACGATAGCCAGTTTTCGCAGAGTTTTGATCATCAGAATTCTCAAGCCAGGAATAACATCAGTTTATTAAGCATTAGTCATGCCAGGGGATCAAGGGGCGTATTATTAATCGATGTAAAAAAACAACTTATTTTAATTGACATTGCAATTATTTCATATTTAATTATTTCGTTTTTTACTTATATATCCGTGCTGTATTAAATGGATGAGTTATATATTTATATAAAGGAATTGTATGAAAAAAGTATTATTAGGTTGTCTTGTCGTTTGCAGTTTAGTTTCAACCAGTACAGTTTTAGCTGACACTCAAACAATATCTGCTGGTTATGCACAAAGCAAAGTACAGGATTATAAAAATATTAATGGTTTTAACCTTCAATATCGATATGAATGGGATTCACCAGTGAGTTTACTCACTTCATTTACTTATATGAGCGGTAGTGATAGCAATTCATATAATGATTCCTGGGGAGACCATTATAAAAATAGTCTTGATGTGAAGTATTATTCTTTATTAGTCGGGCCAGCTTATCGTTTGAACTCTTATGTGAGTTTATATGGTGCTGTTGGTGCTTCTTATACTAAATCTGATGGTTCTTATGAGTGGTACAATAGTGTAGGCGCTGATGAAGATGATGGACATCTGAAAGGCAGTTTGTCTAATAATTCAACCGAGTTTGCTTACGGTGCTGGTGTAATCATTAATCCAACAGACTATCTGTCTTTCAATGTCGGTTATGAAGGTTCAAAATTGGATCTGATGGGTAGCCATAGCATTAATGGATTTAATGTCGGTATAGGTTATAAATTCTAAAGTTGATGCATTGAGCATCATTGCATTAATAATATATAAAGTATTTTTTCGAAAGGCTTCAGCAATATTTTATTGATTAATATTCTAAATAAAGATGAAGCCTTTTTAATATAAGGTTAAATAAAATTTCACTGTAAGTATATTCTATTTAACTCGATATAATTATTTTTTAATGAATGGCTATGATTTGGTTTTATGCCGTTTTGTATTTTTATAGTTATCCATTCCTCAATGTTTAAAATGTGAAAATAAAAATCCGGATGATAAGGACTGTATCAATATCGTTTTAAACCCCAATCAAACGATCTGTTTTTTTTTGTCTAAACTTACCCAATAACACGACTCAGGAAATCATCATGATCAGTTCTCCATCTATAAGCCACGCGCTGGTGATAGCCATTTCGGCAGGTATTCGCGTTAAGGAAGTTTATGAGAGCGTGTCAAAAGTAGAGATGGTGATTTATATGTCCAGTGTATTAACGCTGGATGTTCGTCGGGTTATTGAAAGGGAAGAGCCGTCTTTACGTTACTGGTCAACGGAAGAAACACCAGACAATCCAGCCAGTGAGGGGTTTATCTGTGATGAATACCATGTTGGAATATCATTTCCTAAATAGATGTTGTGATGAATATAAAAGTGCCCCGGCCATGATAAACCACGCAGGGGCACTATTTTGATTCGAGTTTTAACTTTAGCTCAATTACCCTTTAGGTTTAAACCGCAACAGTCGGTTGGCATTCCCTACCACCGTAATAGATGACAGGGCCATTGCTGCGCCAGCGACTACAGGGCTAAGTAACGCGCCGGTTAAAGGATAAAGTACACCAGCCGCGATAGGGATACCCAGGGAGTTATAAATAAAGGCTCCCAGCAAGTTCTGTTTCATATTGCGTAATGTTGCTTTCGACAACGCCAATGCATCGGCAACGCCACTCAGACTATGGCGCATCAGGGTGATAGCCGCGGTTTCAATAGCAATATCACTACCGCCTCCCATGGCAATACCTACATCAGCACAGGCCAGTGCCGGAGCATCATTGATGCCATCACCGACCATGGCAACTTTATGGCCTGCTTGTTGTAGCTGCTTAATGGCATCGGCTTTACCATCGGGTAAGACACCGGCAATCACTTTATCAATGCCAGCCTCTTTAGCAATCGCCTTGGCGGTAACTTGATTATCCCCGGTTAGCATCACCAGTTGATAGCCTTGCTGATGTAAGCGTTGCAACGCCTGAATGCTGTCGTTTCTTAACGGATCGCGGATGGCGAATACCGCCACCAATCTACCGTTTGCTGCCAGTAATACCGGTGTAGCGCCTCGTTCTGCTTCAGTACGAATAGCCTCAGCAGCGGCGCTGATATCTACCTGCTGTTCATTCATCAGACGATCGTTACCCAGCAAGAGTACGGTTTCACTAACGGAACCACTAACCCCTAAACCTCGCAGAGTGCGGAACTCACTGACCTGCGGCAGACTTATTCTTTCTGCTTTGGTCATAATTGCGTGCGCTAATGGATGGCTGGCACCTTGTTCTAATGCCGCCGCCCATTCCAATACCTGATCTTCTGTTGACTGATTAAAGGTATGAATAGCGGTAACCTGCGGTTTGCCTTCAGTCAGAGTACCGGTTTTATCAAAAATCACAGTATCCACTGCGCTGGCCTGTTGCAGCGCATCCGCATCACGCACTAAAACACCTAATTCAGCGGCACGACCAACGCCGGATATAATTGACATCGGCGTAGCCAGACCCAGCGCACAAGGGCAGGCGATGATTAGCACTGTGGTAACAATCACCAGGGTATATACCAGTTGTGGCTGTGGCCCTATCAGATACCAAATCAGCCCGCTGATTAATGCAATAGCGACCACCACCGGTACGAATATCGCGGAGATACGGTCAGCCATACGACCAATTTCTGGCTTACTGCTTTGTGCCTGGCGAACCAGCTTAATGATGCGAGCCAGCGTGGTTTGGTTACCGATAGCACCTGCACGGAACAGGGCGCTACCATCCTGAACCACGGTACCGGCATGAACACGATCCTGTGCTGATTTTTGCTGTGGCATGGCCTCACCGGTCAGCATGGCTTCATCCAGCCAGATCTCACCCTGT
Organism: Limnobaculum allomyrinae; assembly: GCF_016649425.1. Taxonomy (GTDB): domain Bacteria; phylum Pseudomonadota; class Gammaproteobacteria; order Enterobacterales; family Enterobacteriaceae; genus Limnobaculum; species Limnobaculum allomyrinae. The sequence continues at coordinate 895,402 of NZ_JADRCR010000001.1, read as the reverse complement.
ATCACTTCGCCATCTACCGGAACCCGATCGCCGGCGGTAAGTCGAATCGACATACCCACCTGAACTTCAGACAGGGGGATCACTTTCTCACCCTGTTCGGTAACCACTTTGGCGGTTGGCGGTGTAAGATCCAGTAGTCGTTCAAGTGCTTTTGATGAACGCTGCCTTGCCCGCTGCTCCAGTGCATGTCCTAAATTGATCAGACCGATAATCATGGCGCTGGCTTCGAAATAGATATGTCGGGCAGCCATCGGGAAAATTTGCGGCCAGATAGCAACGCTGATGGAGTAAATCCAGGCGGCACCGGTACCTAATGCAATCAGGGTATCCATAGTGGCGCTTCGATTCATCAGGCTACGCCAGGCATTCACATAGAAGTGCCCCCCGGCGGCAATCATTACTGCCAGCGTTACCAGACCGGTTACAATCCAGTAAGGTTGGTTATCAGTAGTTACCATCATGGTGCCGCCAAAGACGCCCCACAGCATAAGTGGAATACCTAATGCCAGCGCCAGTGCGGACTGCCAACGGTATTTACGAATACTTTTTTGGGAGGTTTCTTGCTGGCGAGCGCGGCGTTGATCTTCATCCTGAATGATCTCCGCTCCATAACCGGCTTTCTGCACTGCATTGATCAGTTCAGCCTGCTGTGGCTGACCAAAAACCATGGCGCTGCGCTCTGCCAGATTGACTCGTGCCTGTTCAACGCCGGGAACGCTTTCCAATGCCTTTTGAACTTTGTTAACGCAGCTGGCGCAGCTCATACCGCTAAGCAGTAATTGTACGCTGTCATCGTTATCATCTGACATTACGGTTGGTAATACGTCTGCCGGATGGCTATTCTCCGCCGCTGTCATTGGCTCCGGCTTTTCTGATACTGACAGCGGCTCAGTTTTTGGGTGAGTGGTACCCGTGCTCAGGCTGGCTTCATAGCCAGCTTGTTTAACGGCTTCAATGAGTACTGAAGGTTCTGCGCTACCGTAGATGTCAGCTTTATCTAATGTAACATCCGCGGCCAGCACGCCATCAACAGCTTCCAGTGCTTTGGTCGTTGCACCAGTGCAGTGACCGCATGAAAGACCTGACAGATCTAATGTTACATCTGGTTTGGCGGTTTCAGCCTGATAACCGGCCTGTTCAACCGCAGCAATTAACTCAGCGTCAGGCAATTCACTGACGACTTTAGCCTGAGTAACATTTACATCGCTGGATTGTACGCCGGGTAGGGCGTCCAGTGCTTTTTTAACTCTACCGGCACAACCCATGCAGGACAAACCGGTCAGTTGCAAAATAGTAGTGTGTTGCATAATAAACTCCTGATTACTTGCTTAGATTTTTCTACCGTAATTGGCTTTTCTTAGCTGTAATGGAGTTTAAACCTTCCAGCAACGGGAAGGTCAAATGATTTTTTGGTATCTGATAAAAAGGGAGAATATTTATACTTACAGATTTATAACACCCCAATAGCGCCTTAATTATGAATGGTGAATTTTTATTGATTTTTTTATCACTATAAAGCGAATCAGCGGAATTGGTGGGGACATTTATTTCTACATTTAGTGCCGCTTTTACGCATCTGGCGATATCTGAAAAAAATTATTAATACATTGTATTTTATCATTTTTATTTCCCTATTACATTTTAAAACATTTTTTTAATAAGTTTAATAATCTTTCTTAAATGTGTGTCACTTCCGGGTTTTCAGGAATTTTACAACTTATTAATAGAAATAAAGTTTCTTTTTCTCTTATTTTTTTGATGTAACTTTAGGGTTTTGTATATTTTTTATCTTTCAAATACAATTAGTTAATGGATAGTGTGGATTTTCACATATGAATTTTGTGTTGATTTAATCAAGTGTTCTATTTTTTAATTTTATTATAAAAACATCATTTTATAATTTTATTTATTTTTATTTATTTTTTTAATAACGTGTTTTTTATTTTGTTTGTTTATTTTTAAATAGATTTAAATTTTGGTTAAAATGATTGTTTTTCAATCAGTTATAATTTTTTCCTCGTGTGTTTTGATTATTGTATAAATAATTTTTAATTAAGTTGGTGGTGGTGGGTTATTTTATTGACATTAATATTGTGGTGATTTTAATATGCGCGCATTAAAGGTTGCTGAAATTGATATTTTATCATTGAGTATTTTAATTGCTTTCCATTTTGGAAATGGATTGGTGAATTAATTATATGCTCTTGATGGATTTGTGTTTAATACAATATGGAATGTTGATATGAATAAGGTTTATCAGATAATTTGGAATAACACACTGGGACAGTGGGTTATTGCTTCAGAATTAAGCCGTGGAAAAAAGAAATCTGGCCGTGCGATTTCTCGCAATCATGTTGCCGCAGTGGTATTTGGCGGTTTAAGTTCACTCCTTTCTCTGGATGCTAACTCAACTGACTATAACGCTCAAATTTCTGTATCTAACGGTCAGACCTTGACCTTACAGCCGGGAGATACATTAACACCTCCATTAATTACGAATGCGCAGGGTGCGGTTAATGCCTCCGGACTGGGAACTTTGCTCAATGTTGATGGCACGATTATGACCGTGTCAACTGGCCCATCAAGAGCGGGTCATTATGAAGTTGCTATGCTGCTGGATAATGGTGCAGCAGCAAATATTAACCAAACCAGTATTGCATTAACTTCCTCGGACAATAGCGCTGATATCGCCAGAATTTTAAATGGTTCAAAAGCTAGTTTTACTGATTCGAATTTGACTTCAAGTGGCGGAGGGATTTGGGTTATTAATTCTGAGCTAAATATGAATAACAGTAATATCGAATCTACCGGAAATGCAATCAGTGGTTCAAATAATTCCACTGTTTCTTTAACAGACGTTCAAATTAACTTAAACGGCACGGGCTTAGCCAGTACTCAAGCGATAAGCATGATGAACGCTAATAGCTTGACGATGACAAATGTTAAAATAACGGATGCCAGAGATTATTCCAGCGCCATATATACTAATGCCAACACTAATCATATTGATAAATCCAATATTATCATGAATGGCAATGGTACTGACGGAATCGTTTTTGATAGTGGGCTTAATTTGTTTTTAACCGATACCAATATTACCTCCAATGGTGATACTTCCATGGGTTTAATCTCGGCGAATGGAGAAAGCGAGGTTAGAGGTGGAACCATTACCGGGTTAGGCTCTCAGTCTGTAGGTATTAGCGTACAAAACCCAAGTTTTAATCCCTATGATACCGCTTCTAACACGTCGGTTATTTTGAAAGCGACCGGCACTCGAGTTGAAATGTACGGTGATATAAGCATCGGCGTTTCGGCTGAAAGAGGGACAATAACGGAACTTAACGATAGCGATATTATCACTCATGGAAAAGCAAATCTTGCCTATGGTGATTCTGCGGGGATTTTTGTTATCGGTAATAATATTGCTGATGCTACCTATATGACCATTAATAACAGCCGTATTTCTACCAGTGGTGACGGTACTATGGGGCTTTTAACAGGCTATGGTGCAGGTACGGTGTTAAACGGTGGTACGGTAACCACTTCGGGTACAAAGGCCGCGGCGATCAGAGCATACACGTATGGCGCTGATGGTAAATTGATAGTGAATGATACCCTCATCGAAACTCAGGGAGATGAAGGCAGCGTCGGCGTATCCGTTAATGGCGTGGCTCAAGCGCAGTTGAACAATGCAGTGATTAAAACAGCTGGCCAGAATAGCTTTGGATTATCGGCTAACTCTCTCTATTTTGACCATGCTTATGGCTATGATATTTATGCTGAAGCGTTGGGTGCCGGTATTGAAGCTAATAATGTTCAGATTCAGACCACTGGCGTTTCTGGTCATGGTGTTTCTGTCTCTGATGGTAACAGTATTGTTTTGAAAGATAGTTCAATACATACCCAGGGAGCGAACGCTTACGGCCTACAGGCTCATAGTGATGTAGGCAGCCTTCAGTCAGATAACAATCCGGCTCAAATTACGGCTAACAATATTACTATTTTGACTGAAGGGAATGATGCATCTGGCGTAGTCGGTGTTGCTCAGGGCGCTAATGTGAATGCCGTGTTGGTTGAATTAAATGGCGGAACCATTGAGACCAGAGGGGCATCAGCCTCTGGATTAAGTGCTGAAGGCGACACTGACAGCAAAGTAAACATAAACGGTAGTAATATTCAGGTCCTGACCACAGGAGCCGGAGCTTCTGGTTTGTCTGTTAAAGATGGCTCAATTGACTTGAAGAGCAGCACCGTGAAGGCTACTCAGGGAAATGGTATCAATGCTTTAATGAACAGTGAGGTTAACCTGACTGACAGTGAAGTGACCGGTGGCAATGGTATCGGCATTAATGTCGATGGTGCTTCTGCATTTGCCTTTAATGCAAACAACTCTGTTCTGAACGGTGATGTGTTGGTTGCATCAGACAGCAGTACTGATATGACGCTGAGCAACAATTCAACCATGACAGGTGCTGCGCACGGTGTGACTAACCTCAACTTAACGGATAGCCGCTGGAATATGACCGACAGCTCTGATGTCGGTTTGTTGAATATTAACCAATCGACGATCTCGTTTAGCCCTCCGGTTTCCGGCAACTTTAAAACACTATCGGTAAATTCATTAAACGGTAATAACGGTACATTTGTTTTGAATACGGTACTGAATGAAGGTGGTGCCAATACTCAGAGCGATAAAGTACATGTAACCGGGGATGCCAGTGGTGACCATAACTTGCTTGTGAATAATGTGGGTGGTTTAGGTGCGTTGACAGTCGGTGATGGTATTCAAGTTGTTCAGATTGATGGTAACGAGAGTGGAGCCTTTAAACTGGGTAATACTGTCAGCGCCGGGGCTTATCAATATAACTTGTATCAGGGTGGTGTGACTGGCGCTAATGATTGGTATCTGCGTTCTTATCTGGAACCAACACCACCGCCAGCTCCAGAGCCAGATCCAATACCCGCTCCAGAGTCAGGTCTGACACCGGTTCCAGAGTTAGATCCGACACCGGCTCCAGTACCGACACCGGCTCATACGATATCCTATCGTCCGGAAGTTCCTGGCTACGTGGCGGCACCTTATCTGAACGAGCAGTATGGTTTTGATACCATTGGTACGATGCATGAACGTATCGGCGATAATGTCGTACGTAATACGGGTAGTGCGTGGGGACGTATTGGCGGTCAGCATATTGAGAATGAATCTGGCAGCTTTAGCTATGATACCGATACCTGGTTTGCTCAGTTGGGTGCCGACCTTTATCAGGCGACGAATGAAGCTCAAACGGAGATTACCTCTGGCATCATGTTGACGCTGGGTCAACAGAATACAGATGCTAATGACAGCTCCCGTAGTTTGAATCCAACATTATCAACGCAGACAGGTACGGTGGATACTCACGGTTATGGTCTGGGAGCTTACTATACCCGCATGGCACAGGATGGTAGCTATCTGGATTTAGTGACTCAGGGTACTTACTACCGAAATGACTATTCCAGCGATCATAATGCTAAACAGGATGGGTATGGCCTTGCGTTCTCGGCAGAAACCGGTAAGCCATTTGATACAGGGAATAACTGGAGTATCGAACCGCAGGCACAGGTGATGTATCAATATCTGTCGATGAACTCGTTCAACGATGATGTGAGTCATGTTGATGGCACATCACATAATAGCGTGCGTGCTCGCGGTGGTTTACGCATCACCAAACAAATGGACACCATGATGCCTTATGTATTGATGGATGTTATTCATACCATTACGGACTCTCCGGATGTTCGGGTAGCGAATACCACCATGACATCTGATTTCGATAAAACATGGTGGCAAATAGGTAGCGGAGTCAGCGCGAAAATATCGGATAATGCTTCGCTGTATGGTGATGTGAAATATCAGAAATCTTTCTCCTCCAATGTGGATGGTTACAGCGGTCATCTGGGGATCAAAGTTAACTTCTGATAATGCTAAATATCGTTAAGTAAGAAAACAGAAAACAGAAAACGGGAGAATTATTCTCCCGTTTTTCACTTAGAAAATTCATACCTGTTAAGATAACGATGATTATTGACTAAATGACATTTAACTGCCCAATCACTCTGGATAAGGTATGCAGGCTGTTTTGTCGCCCCGCGGGAATCCCAATATATTGCCAATTAATTGGTCGCCGTTAATCACCCCTTCATTAAAGTTGCCGCCATCTGTCGATAACGCTATACATTCCATCGGGATCAATGGGTCTTACCAGTGTGCCGATAAGACTGAATTACGATCTTCCTCTGATGCCGGATTACGCTATCTGGGCTGGGATTATCATGCGAATGAGCCGATGCAGCAGAACTGATGATTCCTCTGCCAGCGCTGCCTGAATCAGATACCGTAAATTGATAATGTTAACTATCAGATAAGCCAGCAATCGTGCCATTGGGTTCAGATATTCAGTAGCGCGACTTCCCCATATGCCTTTTTATTATTTGTTATGTCTATCCATTCTTTAATCTAATGAAACCAGCGGGATACTCTTAGACAGAATAATTCTAAAGGATCCGCATACCCATGTCAGATAAGGCTTTACCTGCACCGGTTTTACCGTTGTCACAGGAACAATTAGAACGGTTGAAGACCGCTACTTCCGGCTTGACGCCGGTACAGCTTGCCTGGGTATCAGGCTATTTATGGGGATTAACCGATCGGGATAGCAATACGCTTGCTGCGGTAATTCCCTCATCAACTTCTGCTACTACACGTCCGGTAACCATTTTATCCGCCTCCCAGACCGGCAATGCACGCAGACTGGCAACTCAGTTGCGTGACGACCTTAGTCATGCGGGGTTAGCTGCAACTTTAGTTAATGCAGGTGACTATAAATTTAAGCAGATCGATCAAGAGCGCCAGCTTATTGTAGTGGCATCAACTCAGGGGGAAGGCGATGCGCCGGAAGAGGCGATTGCGCTATATAAGTACCTGTTTTCCAAAAAAGCACCGGCGTTAAATCAGACGCAGTTTGCCGTTTTTGGCCTGGGGGATATCTCCTATGAAAACTTCTGTCAGACCGGGAAAGATTTTGACCAGCGTCTGGAGGAACTGGGAGCCAGACGCTTGCTGGCAAGAGTTGATGCGGATGTTGATTATCAGTCGTTGGCCGAGCAATGGCGTCATCAAATTGTTGAGCGTTTAAAAGCGGATGTTCCGGCTTCGCTGCCATCAGCGGTTGCCCATACGGCAGGTATCAGTGAAAGTCAGAGTAAATATACCAAAGAGCAACCGCTAATTGCTTCGTTATCGGTTAATCAGAAAATTACCTCTCGTAGCTCCGATCGCGATGTACGTCATATCGAAATCGATTTGGGTGACTCCGGACTAAGCTATCAGCCCGGAGATGCACTGGGTGTCTGGTTTCAAAACGATGCTGAATTGATTGAGACCTTACTGTCAGAGCTGGGTATCGCGGGGGATACTCAGGTTGAAGTTCAGGGTAAGCCACAACCGTTAAGGGATGCACTCAAATATCATTATGAACTGACGCAAAATACTGCTGCGATTGTGGAGTTTTATGCTAATCACAGCGGTGATGCACGTTTGGTTGAGCTGCTGACCGATAAAGCACATTTACAGGAATATGCCCATAACACACCTATTGTGGACATGGTTCGTTACGCACCTTCTGCAATGGATGCTCAGACATTGCTAACGATGTTGCGTCCTATCACGCCGCGTCTCTATTCCATCGCTTCATCACAAGAAGAAGTCGGGAGTGAAGCACATCTTACCGTTGGGGTGGTGCGCTATAGCGTGGATGGAAACCTTCGTACCGGAGGCGCATCTGGCTATCTGGCGGATCGTTTGGAGGAGGAAGGCGAGGTTGCGGTGTTTATTGAACACAACGACAACTTCAGACTGCCGGATGATCCATCCACACCGGTGATTATGATTGGCCCGGGAACCGGTATTGCACCGTTCCGTGCGTTTATGCAACAGCGTGAGGCCACCGGTGCAGAAGGTAAAAACTGGCTGTTTTTTGGTAATCCTCATTTTACGTCTGATTTTCTCTATCAGGTGGAGTGGCAAGGCTATGTGAAAAGTGGTCTGCTAAACCGTATCGATCTGGCCTGGTCGAGAGATCAGCAACATAAAGTGTATGTGCAAGACAAGCTTCGGGAGAACGGTCACGAACTGTGGCAATGGATTCAGGATGGCGCCCATCTTTACGTCTGCGGTGATGCAAACCGTATGGCGAAAGATGTGGAACGTGCATTACTGGACGTTGTGTCAACGCACGGGGCTATGGACTCCGAGCAGGCCGACGAATTTTTAAGCGAACTGCGTATCGATAAACGCTATCAGCGAGATGTTTACTAATGAGCAATGATTCAGAGATTAAACTGTCTGACAACGAACGGCTAAAACGTGAGAGTAACTTTCTGCGTGGAACCATTGCCGATGATCTGAAAGATGGCCTCACCGGCGGATTTCGTGGCGACAACTTTCAACTGATCCGTTTTCACGGTATGTATCAGCAAGACGATCGCGATTTACGTGCAGAGCGGACAGAACAGAAGCTGGAGCCGCTGTTGAACGTGATGTTACGTTGTCGTTTGCCGGGAGGAATTATTACTCCTCAACAGTGGTTGGGTATCGACCGCTTTGCCGCTGAGGATACACTGTACGGCAGCATTCGCCTGACAACTCGCCAGACTTTTCAGTTTCACGGCGTATTAAAAAACGATATTAAACCGATGCATCAACTGCTGCACCGATTAGGGATGGATTCGATTGCTACTGCCGGCGATGTAAACCGCAATGTGCTATGTACTTCTAATCCCGTTGAATCAGAACTGCATCAGCAGGCCTATGAGTGGGCAAAGAAAATTTCGGAACATTTACTGCCGAAGACCCGCGCCTATGCTGAAATTTGGCTGGATGGGGAAAAGCTGGAAACCACCGACGTAGAGCCTATTCTTGGTGCGACCTATTTGCCACGTAAATTTAAAACCAGCGTAGTGATCCCACCGGATAACGATGTGGATCTACACGCCAACGATCTTAACTTTGTTGCCATTGGTGAAAATGGTCAACTGGTTGGTTTTAATGTGCTGGTGGGTGGTGGCCTGGCGATGACTCACGGCGATAAGCTGACTTATCCACGTAAGGCTTCTGAGTTTGGTTATATTCCGTTAGAACATACGCTGGCGATCGCGGAAGCGGTAGTAACCACTCAACGTGACTGGGGTAACCGTTCAGAACGCAAAAATGCCAAGACCAAATATACGTTGGAGCGCGTTGGTGTTGATGCCTTTAAGCAAGAAGTAGAGAAACGAGCAGGGGTGACGTTTGCGCCGATCGTACCTTATCACTTCTCCCGCCGTGGCGATCGTATTGGTTGGGTAGAGGGCATTGATAAGCAATGGCATCTGACACTGTTTATCGAAAATGGTCGTCTGTTGGATTATCCGGATAAACCGTTAAAAACCGGCATGGCAGAAATTGCCAAAATCCATAAAGGGGACTTTCGCCTTACCGCTAACCAAAATCTGATTGTGGCGGGTGTTGCCGCGGAAGATAAAGCCAAAATAGAGAAACTGGCTCGTCAGCATGGATTAATTAATGATGGGGTATCGGAGCAGCGGAAAAATTCTATGGCCTGTGTTTCGTTTCCTACCTGTCCACTGGCCATGGCCGAAGCAGAACGTTTCCTGCCTGATTTTATTACTCAGGTAGAGCAGGTGATGGAAAAACATCAGTTGCCTGATGAACATATTATTCTGCGGGTTACCGGTTGCCCTAACGGTTGTGGGCGGGCGATGCTGGCAGAAGTTGGTTTGGTGGGTAAAGCGCCGGATCGCTATAACCTGCATATTGGTGGTAATCGTGAGGGTACGCGTATTCCTCGTATGTATCGAGAGAATATTACCTCGGCGCAAATACTGTCTGAGCTGGATAGCTTGATTGGCCGTTGGGCCAGCGATCGTCAGGAGCAGGAAGGGTTTGGCGATTACGTTATCCGGGCCGGGATTATCAAGCCGGTGGTTGACTCTGCGCGTGATTTTTACGATTAAGGGGACACAATGTCGTATCTGAATTTAGCCCAATTAAACCAGCTAACAGCGGAAGAGCAGAGAACTGAACTGGCGGAGCTTAACCGCCAGTTAGAGTCATTATCTGCTGCACGGCGTGTTGCATGGGCGTTGGAGAACTTGCCAGAAAACAAAGTACTCTCTTCCAGCTTTGGTATTCAGGCGGCAGTTTGTCTTCATTTGGTTACGCGTCAGCAGCCAGAGATACCGGTGATTTTAACGGATACCGGTTATCTGTTTCCTGAAACCTACCAGTTTATTGATAGCCTGACGGAACAGCTTAAGCTTAACTTGCAGGTTTATCGTTCTCCTTATTCTCCCGTCTGGCAAGAAAGTCGCTACGGCAAGTTGTGGGAGCAGGGCGTTGAAGGTATTGAGCGTTATAACCAACTGAATAAAGTTGAGCCAATGAACAGGGCTTTAGCTGAGTTACAGGCACAAACCTGGTTTGCCGGTTTACGTCGTGAACAGTCGAGTTCCCGGGCGCAATTACCGGTGCTCGCTATTCAGCGTGGAGTATTTAAATTTCTACCGATTATTGATTGGGACAACCGGCAGATTTATCAATATCTGACGGATAATGGTCTGAATTATCATCCTCTATGGGAGCAGGGCTATTTATCGGTGGGAGATACTCATACCACTCGTAAATGGGAACCCGGCATGAGTGAAGAGGAAACGCGGTTTTTTGGTTTGAAGCGAGAGTGTGGGTTGCATGAGGGGTGATATGTGTTGTTGGTTAAGAGGATAAATTGGCTTCAGAGAATATTCCGGTCGTAAAATCAGGGGTGCTTATATCGGCTTGGTGCTCGACCGGGAGACCATATGTACTCAGGATCGGAGTACGTTGGGCTTGGCCGGGCTACGGGCAGTTATGAAACACCTTGCGGTGTTTCACCCTTCGGGCCAGCGCAAGCGCTGTTCAAACAAGCATTCGCCTGTTTGTCGTTGGCTTACGCCAAGTCGACCCCACGCCCATCCCTCCCAACGATTGGCATTGCTAACAGATAGGGCATTTCGTTGGTGTGCGCCAAGTTGATCCCTACGGCAGTTTTTCTCAACTATCAGTATTGTTAACGGATAGGATGTTTCGTTGACTTATGTTAAGTCGATCCCCTTGGCATTTTTATTGCGTATTGCTTCGCAACTTAATGATATGTATATGGATTGAGTCAGACTGTTTGGATAGCATTTATGGCAGTTAATGAAATGGTTTAATAATCAATTTATTTACTGTGTTATCGGGGGTTATGAGTAAGCAGGGGCACTTTACATCCAGGTGTTAATCGGTCACTATATGTGCTATTAACACGTGTTTTTCACAGGGGTGAAAAATGTCAAAGACCCATGCCAAAGTAACCAAAAAGACGGTCAGTGTGACGTTGGATCCAATCTTATATCAAAAGGCTCGCGATATGGGCATTAATCTATCAGCGGTGTTAACTCAGGCTATTGAGGCGCAGTTGCAGGCTTTATCTGTTTCTCAATGGAAACATGATAATCAGCAGGCGATGGAAGAGTTAAATCGAATTAGTGAAGAGAGTGGTTTACTTTCAGATGAGTATCGGGCGTTTTGATGGTGCAATATACCGTCTATCGTAATACCGGTAATAACAAGGATTACCCGTATTTACTCAATGTACAAAGTCATCTGATTGATGCGTTAACCACTCGACTGGTGATCCCGCTTTTCCCCCGCAGCCGGTTTAAAGGAATGGTGCCTCAGCATCTGTGTCCGATATTAACCATCGGGGAAGTTGAGTATCTATTGATGACCCATGAAATGGCCAGCGTGCGCCAAAGTATGCTGGGTGACGCGGTGTGTCAGGCCCAGCATTACCGTGATGAAATTAAAGCGGCCATCGATTTTATGATTGATGGTTTTTAGTGCCATCTGTAGAGATCAAATATTTTCTGAACCAACTCAGGGTTCTGTCCCAGGCAAGCTCTGCTGCCTCTTTGTCATAACGCGGTGTTGAATCATTGTGAAAGCCATGATTAACGCCGGGGTAAATATAGGCTTCATAGGTTTTATTATTGGCTTTTAGTGCGGCTTCATAGGCAGGCCAACCTTCATTAATGCGGGTGTCTGACTCGGCGTAGTGCAGCAGTATTGGTGCTTTAATGTGCGGTACATCTTCTGTTTTGGGTTGACGTCCATAAAACGGAACGGCAGCACTGAGTTCCGGATAGGCAACTGCAGCGGCATTTGCCACACCACCACCGTAACAAAAACCAGTAATGCCGACTTTTCCGGTGGTAGCCTCGTGATGTATTAAAAACTCAATGGCAGCGAAAAAGTCATTCATTAGTTTCGTTGGGTCAATTTGCTGTTGTAGCTCACGGCCTTTGTCATCATTGCCGGGATAACCGCCTACCGAACTCAAACCATCCGGAGCCAGCGCTATAAATCCTGCTTTTGCCAGACGTCGGGCCACATCTTCAATATAGGGGTTTAGTCCACGGTTTTCGTGCACCACGACCACACCGGGTACTTTACCGCTGGCTTTCGCCGGGCGGACGAAATAACCCCTAACGCTGCCGTGTCCCAACGGTGATGGATATTGGATATATTCAGCAATAATTTCAGGATCGGTAAACTCTACCTGTTGCGCATAGCTATAGTCAGGCATCAGTAATGCACCAAGTGCCGCTGCTGATACGCCACCAACCACCATTCTGGTTGCCAGATCGAGGAATTCACGCTTGCTGATGCGCCCGTGTACGTAGAAATCAAAATACTCGAGCAGTGCAGGAGGGAAATCTTTTGCGGTGAGACGAGTCATATGCAGGCTCCAGGTTTGCTGCCATTTAAGTCAGTATAAATAATGGTCTGTAACAGGCCTTTTTGTAAACATAACGTTCAATAATCTTTTCCCTATTCCATTCAGCTATATCAAATTCCATTTGGTGATTTCATTCGTTAGCAACGACTCTCTATAGTCAGGTTATTGTTTTGTTAAGAACCTGAAGGTTATTGTGGATTATTTACCCCTGTTTGCCGATTTGAAACACCGCCCGGTGCTGGTTGTTGGTGGCGGTGAAATTGCCGCCCGTAAGATTGGCCTGCTATTAAGTGCCGGAGCGGACGTGTTTGTGGTGGCTAAAGTGCTTGGTGCTGAGGTAAATAAATTGCATCAGGAGAAGGCATTGCACTGGCTGGCGCAGGAGTTTGATACTCGTCAGTTAGACGATATTTTTTTGGTGGTGGCTGCAACCAATGACAGCACCGTGAATGCAAGAGTATTTCAGGCGGCTAATCAGCGCCGTCGTTTAATTAATGTGGTGGACGATCCTGCCCGCTGTTCATTTATTTTCCCTTCTATTATTGACCGTTCACCGTTAGTTGTTGCGATTTCTTCCGGTGGTAAAGCACCGGTATTAGCACGTTTATTACGGGAAAAGTTAGAAGCGTTATTGCCAGCCAGTCTTGGTCAGGTTGCTGACATAGCCGGTAACTGGCGTACTAAGGTTAAGCAGCAGCTCCATTCATTAAGTGAACGCCGTCACTTTTGGGAGCGCTTGTTTGATGGTCGCTTTGCTTCACTGGTAGCGGCAAATCGAGCCGAAGAAGCGGAGGCTGAGCTTGAGCAACAGCTATATCATCCTGCGTCAACAGTAGGTGACGTTACGCTGGTTGGCGCAGGCCCAGGAGACCCGGGACTGTTGACGTTAAATGGGCTACGGGCCATTCAACAGGCCGATGTGGTACTGCATGATGCGCTGGTTACGTCAGAAATACTGGAACTGGTGCGTCGCGATGCCACGTTAATTAGCGTAGGAAAACGTGCCGGAGCCCATTCCATACAGCAGGAAGAGACTAATCAATTACTGGTTAAATTAGCCCAACAGGGTAAACGTGTTGTGCGGCTGAAAGGTGGCGACCCTTTCATTTTTGGTCGGGGTGGCGAAGAGCTGGAAGTACTGGTTAATGCTGGTATTCCCTATCAGGTTGTTCCGGGTATTACCGCCGCTGCGGGAGCGGCAGCCTATGCAGGAATTCCACTGACTCATCGCGATCATGCGCAAAGTATTACGTTTATTACCGGACACTGTAAGCCTGAATCTGATGGCCTTAACTGGTCACAGTTAGCTCAGGGACATCAAACACTGGCAATTTATATGGGAACAGTAAAAGCCAGCGATATTCAACAACAGCTGATAAATCATGGTCGTTCAGCGTCTACACCGGTGGCGGTTATTAGCAGGGGAACACGCAGCGATCAGAAAGTGTTAAGTGGCACGCTCTCACAACTGTATGAGTTGGCCCGTGAAGCACCAACACCTGCGTTGCTGGTGATTGGTGAAGTTGCGGCGCTGCATCAGCGGCTGAACTGGTTCGGTGAATCTGCTCAGTCATCATTAACATCACAGAATAGTCCGGCGCAGTGGCAGTCGGTAGTCAATCTGGCCTGATGGCCTTCAGACAGAGAATTGAGGTATTGAACGTGGACGAAAAACGACTGACTCACTTACGCCAACTGGAAGCGGAAAGCATTCACATTATTCGTGAAGTGGCTGCTGAATTTGCTAATCCAGTGATGCTTTATTCCATTGGCAAAGATTCATCGGTCATGCTGCATCTGGCGCGTAAAGCCTTTTTCCCGGGTAACTTGCCATTTCCTTTATTACATGTGGATACCGGCTGGAAATTTCAGGAGATGTACCAGTTTCGCGATCGTACCGCCAAAGCTTATGGCTGTGATTTGCTGGTACATAAAAATCCGGAAGGGGTGGCAATGGGAATTAATCCTTTTGTGCACGGCAGTGCGAAGCACACCGATATTATGAAAACCGAAGGGTTGAAACAGGCACTGAATAAGTATGGTTTTGATGCCGCATTTGGCGGTGCCCGTCGTGATGAAGAGAAATCCCGGGCTAAAGAGCGTATCTACTCGTTCCGCGATCGCTTTCATCGCTGGGATCCTAAGAATCAGCGCCCTGAATTATGGCATAACTACAATGGTCAGATTAACAAGGGGGAGAGCATTCGCGTATTTCCGCTCTCTAACTGGACTGAGCTGGATATCTGGCAATACATCTTTTTGGAAAATATAGAGATTGTTCCTCTGTATCTGGCAAAACCACGGCCTATTCTGGAACGTGACGGTATGCTGATGATGATCGATGACAATCGCATTAACCTGCAACCGGGGGAGGTGATTGTGAAACGTAAAGTCCGTTTCAGAACCCTGGGATGTTGGCCACTGACCGGTGCGGTTGAGTCTGAAGCAGAAACCCTGTCGGAAATTATTGAAGAAATGCTGGTATCAACCACCAGTGAACGCCAGGGGCGGGTTATCGATCGGGATCAGTCAGGCTCGATGGAATTGAAAAAACGTCAGGGTTATTTCTGAGGAACAGATGATGAGTGAAGTGATTAATCAGCCTGTCAGCGTGAATGAGGCTATTGCCAGACAGATCGCAGAACAGGGCGGCGTTGAAGCTTATCTTCACGCTCAGCAAAATAAGAGCCTGCTACGTTTTTTAACTTGCGGCAGCGTTGATGATGGTAAAAGTACTCTGATTGGACGGTTACTGCATGATACCCGCCAGATTTATCAGGATCAGCTCACTACGCTGCATAATGACAGCAAACGTATTGGCACTGCGGGTGAAAAACTGGATTTGGCACTGTTGGTGGATGGCTTACAGGCTGAACGCGAACAGGGCATCACCATTGATGTAGCCTATCGCTATTTTTCTACTGAAAAACGTAAATTTATTATTGCCGACACACCGGGGCATGAACAGTACACGCGTAACATGGCAACCGGGGCATCCACCTGTGATGTGGCTATTTTGCTGATAGATGCGCGTAAAGGGGTGCTGGATCAGACCCGTCGCCATAGCTTTATTGCCACGCTGTTGGGGATTCGCCATCTGGTGGTTGCGGTAAATAAGATGGATTTGGTGGGATATCAGCAGTCGGTTTTTGAGCAGATTCGCACCGATTATCTGACGTTTGCTAATCAGCTTCCACAACAAATTGAGATTAAGTTTGTGCCGCTGTCCGCACTGGATGGGGACAATGTCGCCAGCGTGGGCGACAATATGCCATGGTATTCCGGAGCCACACTGTTGGAAATTCTGGAGACAGTCAACGTGGTGGCTGAGCAACAGCAAAAGCCTCTGCGCTTTCCGGTTCAGTATGTGAACCGACCTAATCTGGATTTTCGTGGTTATGCCGGTACCTTATCTTCTGGCGTGATTGAAACCGGACAGGCAATTAAAGTGCTGCCTTCAGGGGTAACCAGCCGAATTAAATCGATAGTGACTTTTGATGGCGAACTTCAAAAAGCCTGGCCGGGGGAAGCGATAACTCTGGTACTGGAAGATGAGATTGATATCAGTCGGGGAGATTTGCTGGTCGCGGCGGAAGATAACAGTTTGCAACCGGCTAGCGGAGCAACGCTGGACGTGGTTTGGATGGCGGAACAGCCATTGCAGGCAGGACAGAGCTACGATATTAAGGTATCAGGTAAAAAGAGCCGGGTACGCATAGAACGTATTGTGCATCAGCGCGACATCAATTCTTTGGAACAACGTCCATCGGAAAGTTTACCTCTGAATGGTATTGGTGTGGTTGAAGTGGTATTTGATGAGCCTCTGCTGTTTGATAGCTACCAGACTAATCAGGAGACCGGTAGTTTTATCTTTATCGATCGGTTAACCAATGTGACGGTAGGTGCTGGCCTGGTTCAGAAAACTGACATCACTCAAAAACAGCAACCAACCTTTAACAGCGATTTTGAACAGGAATTATTTGCTTTGATTCGTCGTTACTACCCTCACTGGGATATCAGTGGGGCCACTAACAAAGGGTGATGGCAGATGGAAAATAACATTGTCTGGCACGCTCATCCGGTTACCCGGATTGAACGGGAACGGCTAAATAAGCATGGCGCTGCCGTGGTTTGGCTGACGGGGCTGTCAGGTTCAGGAAAATCTTCCATTGCCGGTGCGTTGGAGCAAGCGTTATATCATCTTAATGTTCATACCTATTTGCTGGATGGGGATAATGTCCGACACGGCCTTTGTCAGGACTTAAGCTTTTCCGATCGGGATCGTAAAGAGAATATTCGGCGAGTCGGGGAAGTATCAGGCCTGATGATGGACGCAGGATTGGTGGTTATTACGGCATTTATTTCCCCTTATCGTGATGACAGAGAGAGCGTTTTGTTACGTTTACCTGCCGGTCACTTTATTGAGGTGTTTGTTGATACGCCAATTGAAGTTTGTGAACAGCGCGATCCGAAAGGGCTGTATAAAAAGGCCAGAAAAGGGGAAATCACTCAGTTTACCGGCGTTGATTTACCTTATGAGGCGCCTTTGAAACCGGATGTGCATTTGGATGGCAGACGGCCTGTGGAAGAGTTGGTAGCTCAGCTTATTGATTATCTGAAAGGGCGGGGAATCATTAAAAGCTAAACTTTTTATTTCCCTGATAACCAACAAGGCCCGCATGAGTTCTGATTCATGCGGGCCTTGTTGGCTGATAGCCTGATAAATCAGTCCCTGCCAAAACTTCATTATCTTTTTAGTCTTGTATATGTTATTCACTTCAATCTATTGATTCTGTATTTTAGATCTAATCCATCAGCGTATCGGCCGCTAATTAAGGAATATCATGAAAGACTGGAATCCTGACCTCTATTTACAGTTTGAAGCAGAAAGAACACGTCCAGCTGCAGAGCTCCTTTCTCGTATTTTTCATCCGGAAGCAAAACATATCAGCGATCTTGGCTGTGGGCCGGGAAACAGTACCGAATTACTCTATCAGGCCTATCCAAGGGCAAATGTTACCGGTGTGGATAGTTCTGAAACTATGCTGATACAGGCTAAACAGCGATTACCGGCCTGCCATTTTCAACAGGCTGATATTAGTACATGGCGACCGGATATCCCTCAGGATATCATTTACGCGAACGCATCATTGCAGTGGGTGCCGGATCATGATGAGCTGCTTCCTCATTTGTTACAGCAACTTTCCGATCGTGGTGTTTTGGCCTTTCAGGTGCCGGATAATCTGGAGCAGCCATCCCATGCCTTAATGCGCAAGGTAGCGATGGAAGGGGTCTGGTGGGAGAAATACAGTGAGAAGGTATTTAAACGTAGCCCGTTGCTAACGACAGAGGGATATTACGATCTGCTGGCTGGTCATGGTTATCAGGTTGATATCTGGCGCACTACGTTTTATCACGTATTGCCATCGGTCTCTTCTATTGTTGAGTGGGTGAAATCAACCGGACTTCGACCGTTTCTTTCGCCACTGGATGAGGTAGAACAACAACTATTTTTACAACAGTATCAGGCAGAGCTGGAGAAAGTGTTTACATCCCGTCAGGATGGCCAGGTTCTATTGCCTTTCCCCAGATTGTTTGTCATCGCCAGTAAAAAACGTTCAGTAATACATTAATTCAATCGTTAATCGCCTGAGGGAAAATGGGCCTCAGGCGATGAATCATTAGCGCTTACTGATTTGGTCGAAAATACCATCTGTTGAGAAGTGCTCTTTCTGTGCTTTTTGCCAGCCGCCAAAAACCTGATCGACAGTAAACAGACTTAGCTGCGGAAAGTTAGCGGAGAATTGTTTCAGCACTTCCGGGTCGCGTGGGCGGTAGTAGTTTTTAGCGGCGATAGTCTGGCCTTCTTTGGTGTAGAGATACTTCAGATAGGCTTCTGAGACTTCGCGAGTACCATTTTTATCTACCACGCTGTCTACTACGGCAACCGTTGGTTCAGCCAGAATAGACACGCTTGGTGTGACAATTTCAAACTGATCTTTGCCTAATTGTTCAATCGCCAGCAGCGCTTCATTTTCCCAGGCAATCAGTACATCACCGATGCCGCGTTCAACGAAGGTGGTGGTCGAACCACGCGCGCCGGTGTCCAGCACCTGTACATTGTTATACAGCGCCTTAACGAACTCCTGTGCTTTGGCCTGGTCGTTATTATTATGCTTCAGGGCATAGCCCCAGGCAGCCAAATAGTTCCAGCGAGCACCACCGGAGGTTTTAGGATTTGGCGTGACCACATTCAGGCCCGGTTTAATCAAATCGTTCCAGTCGTGTATTTGTTTCGGATTTCCTTTGCGTACCAGAAAAACAATGGTGGAAGTATAAGGTGCGGAGTTATCAGGTAAATGGGTGAGCCAATTCTTATTTAATTTACCATGCTCTGCGATAGCGTCGACATCATAGGCCAGAGCTAAGGTAACGACATCGGCAGAAATACCGTTAATTACCGAGGATGCCTGTTTACCAGAACCACCATGGGATTGCTTAATGGTTACCGTATCGCCGGTTTTATCTTTCCAATAGGTGGAGAAAGCTTGGTTGTACTGTTGGTACAGCTCTCTGGTAGGATCATAAGAGACATTAAGCAGATGTATATCTTTCGCAGATACGCCGGTCGCGGTAAGAAAAAGCAGTATGCCGATATTCCAGTTACGCATGGGTGGTCGCCTCATTAAATGGTTAGGTAATTAACACCTTGAGACTGCCAGAAAATAGAATTGGATAATAAAGAATAAAAAGATACTTTTTATAACAAGAAGGAATATCTCATTTATTTACTTTTAGCCTACGGGGTAGCATGGTAGTGACCATGACAAATTGGGGGTGGGATGAATGAAAGGATTTCTGCGTATTTTACGCTATCTGGTGCTGGTGATTGCAGTGGTTGCAATCTTCTTTACCTGGCAATGGTATTCATTGAAGAAAGAGGCTGAAGCGGCGTTTAACCATAATCCAGTGATTGCGCAATACTTAGGGAAAGTTAGCGTTGAGAAAATGGGTTTAAGCGTATTTTCAGCCCAATGTCCCAGTGGCTGTGAGCATTACCTGATGAAGCTACGTGGTGAAAAAGGAAATGCGATGGCGGTATCGGATTTGTCCAAAGGAAGCGAAGAGCTTTCCTATGCCATTTTGTGCCTGTCCAGCGGTGAGAACATTGCGTTAACTAAAGATGCTGAGTTGATTGTGGCAAATGGACGCGAGTCAGCCTGTCAATAAGCAGCATTAACTGAATGGAAATGATGAAAAATAGACAATGGCTATATGGCGTAATGTTTTCAGTTTTTAGCCTGAATGCTTATGCTGAGCTAGATTGCAGCAATGCGATGAATACGCTGGAGATTAATGCATGTGCCGAGCAAGAGCAGCAAATAGTAGAGAATAAGCTGAATCAAACATATCAAGCAGTGATGCAGATGATGAGTCAACCCGATCTACCCAGTATGTCTTTTGCCGCAGTGAAGAAAGATCTATTAGAGAGTCAGAGAGCATGGATAACCTTTCGAAAAAAAGATTGCGATGCGCTTTATGATTTTTATATAGATGGTTCGATTCGCAATGTAGTGTATATCTCCTGCATGAAGAAGCATGCCGAAAGACGAATTGATGATTTAGATCGTTATCTTACTGGCTCGACCCTGAAGTAGATAATGGATAAGCAGGTGGTGAGATGAATATTAGTCAGGTTGCCGAAAAAACGGGCTTAAGTAGCAAAGCGATTCGTTTTTACGAAGAGAAAGGGTTGATTACAACGCCCAGTCGTTCATTGAATGGCTATCGTACTTACAACTCTCGTAATATTGAGGAGCTGACATTATTGCGTCAGGCTCGGCTGGTGGGTTTTACTCTGGAAGAGTGCAAAGAGCTTTTGGCTTTGTTCCATAATGCCGATCGCCGTAGTGCTGATGTAAAAGCGCGTACGTTGGAAAAAGTGGCTGATATTGATAATCATATTGCTGAGCTGACGAAGATGCGAGAGCGGTTGATGGAGTTAGTTGAACTTTGCCCGGGGGATAATGGGGCTGATTGTCCGATTATTGATAGTTTTACCGGGTGTTGTAAGAAAGATTAGGAATAAAGAGGATTCAGTTTTGAGCCAGTTTCGTCCACTATCAGTGCGGTGTTCGAATAAGCTATTGTGCAAGTGGCCGGGTTAAGGGGGTTGGCGAACCCCCTTAACAATCCCGCGCTTTTGCACCCAAATCCAGATCGCCTGTGGCGACTACCCTCCGCCTTCATTCGGGTTTACGCACCGGCGCTGATTCGGTTTATTCGCCTCATCCATGAGGCTCACCCCTACGGGGCCAGCACGTTGTGCTGTTCAACATTGCTCCTGCAATTTTGTCCGGCGAAGCAGCGCTTCGCCAAATCTCCATGTTTGGCGTGCTACCCTCTTTCAGTTGTCGGCTGAATTTCAGTGCTCAATGAGCAGGTCAGGGGCCAGATAAAGAGCCAAAACACATTTTACTTAATGACTAAGCTCATCCCTGATAGCTTCAACAATCAGGGTGATGCTTTCTACTGCGATGATGCGAACTTCGGTTCCCTGCGGCAGATCTTCTGAGCATCGAATCGGCCAACTGCCGTCCGCCAGATTGATTCGGCCTGCACCGTTAATAATAGGGGAGCTCAGAACCATCTTTCTGCCAATTAGCTGTTTGTCAGGTTGATTCAGATGCTGATTTTCACTGACGGTTCGGGTTTTTAACCAATACCACCAGATAATGGCGGTCACCATTGTCAGAATGGCGAAGTTAACCCATTGCCAGCTCCAATCCATGGGAACAACCCAGGTTACCGCACCAATAATAATCGCAGATACGCCACTCCAGAGCAGATAACCATAGGTTCCCAGTAGTTCGGCGGCCAGTAACAGCCCGCCGAGTATCAGCCAGAAACGATATGGGTAAGCAGCCATGTCCTGAATAATATCCATTATTTTTTCGGCTCGCCTTTAAGTAACTCAGTGATACCGGCAATACTTCCCAGCAGATTGCCAGCTTCCAATGGCATCATCACCACTTTGCTGTTGTCCGCAGAACCAATAGATTGCAGGGCATCAGTGTATTTCTGCGCGACGAAGTAGTTGATTGCCTGAATATTGCCGGCAGAAATTGCATCAGAAACCATTTCGGTGGCTTTCGCTTCCGCTTCCGCGGCACGTTCCCGCGCTTCGGCCTGTAAGAATGCGGCTTGTCTTTCACCTTCTGCTTTCAGAATTTCAGATTGTTTTTGACCTTCAGCGCGCAAAATTGCCGCCTGACGAATCCCTTCAGCTTCCAGAATGTCAGCTCGTTTATTACGCTCGGCTTTCATTTGGGCGTTCATCGCCGCAATCAGTTCTGTTGGTGGACGAATGTCGCGAATTTCAATACGGGTGATTTTAATGCCCCATTGGTTAGTGGCTTCATCAACCACCTGTAGCAAACGGGTATTAATATGGTCGCGCTGGGAGAGCATTTCATCCAATTCCATGGAGCCCAGTACGGTACGAATATTGGTCATGGTCAGATTAAGAATGGCTGCTTCAAGATTGCTGACCTGATAGGCCGCCAGAGCGGGATCCCTAACCTGGATAAAACAAACGGCATCGATAGTTACGTTGGCGTTATCTTTGGAGATAATCTCCTGAGAGGGGACATCCAGCACCTGTTCCATCACGTTGATTTTACGACCTACTCGATCCATAAATGGAATGATCAGGTTCAGGCCTGGCATTAACGTTTTGGTGTAACGGCCAAAACGCTCAATAGTCCATTGATAACCTTGCGGCACGACTTTGATTCCGGCGAACAGTACAAATAAAACCAGCAGCACCAGAATGGCAATCACAATGGCAGAAGCATTAGGCAACATAATATCCATCCTATAATCCTTTAAAGTTTGTATACATTAAGTCTACGCGAAATTTAGTATTAGGGAAGCCAGAATGCGTCGGGAAAGGGTTATCTGACACCGGCTTTTTGAACCTCGCCTGCAGAAAAGTCTACAGGTTGTCAGGGTGAATAAAATTTTTTCAACGATGAGTGAAAATATTTATATCAAAATTATTCTTATTGGTTATAATCAGAAGGTTTGACTACACCTCTCTAAAAATCAATGAATTTGCTTTGTTTCTTATCGCCTTTGGTCGTTAAACCAATAGGTGCTCCTATTCCTGCGCCCAAAATATGGGATGGAAGGATAGGTAAGGTCAGAATGTAAATGGCCTGAGGTAAGCAACACATTGATTAAAGAGGTAATTCCGTAGACAAACGTCCGAATAGTAATAACTGATGACGATATAATTAATAAGGCGGGATTAACAGTGACCAATGAAGTGATCAACCTGACAGAAAGCCAAAGAGCGCCGGTTGTCGAAGAGGCAAAAAGAAGAAAGTATGCCTATAAAGCGGTTATCGCTTCTACCGTCGGTTATGCGATGGATGGATTTGATTTACTGATTCTTGGTTTTATTCTCAACGCGGTAGCTTTGGGATTAGGGTTAACCACCAGTGAGGCGGGATCTCTGGTCACCTGGACGCTAATTGGCGCGGTAATTGGTGGTCTGGTATTTGGTGTATTAAGTGATTACTACGGTCGGGTAAAGGTACTTACCTGGTCAATCGTTCTGTTTGCGGGTTTCACCGGTATGTGTGCTTTGGCACAAGGCTACTGGGACTTACTGATTTATCGTACTATTGCCGGTATAGGTTTGGGTGGTGAATTTGGTATCGGTATGGCGCTGGCCGCCGAAGCATGCCGACCGAATGAGCGGGCGCGCATGTCTTCATATGTTGGTATTGGATGGCAGGCTGGCGTGCTGGCGGCAGCGTTGTTAACACCGTTGTTGTTGCCGGTCATTGGTTGGCGCGGTATGTTCGCCATTGGCGTTATTCCGGCATTGGCCTCTTTCGTTATCCGCCACTATATTGGTGAACCGGAAATCTTTGTTAAAAAGAGCAAAGAAAAACGCAAAGGAAATCCATTTAAAGCGCTGATTTCCGATCGCGAAACCATCAAGGCCAGCATTGGTATCTCGATTCTGACGTCAGTACAAAACTTTGGTTATTACGGCATCATGATTTGGATGCCGTCTTATCTGAGCCAGCAGTTTAACTACTCCTTAACTAAATCCGCCATGTGGACTGCGGTAACCGTCCTGGGTATGGCCTTCGGTATCTGGTTGTTTGGTCAACTGGCTGACCGCTATGGCCGTCGTCCGATCTTTCTTATCTATCAGGTTGGCGCAGCGTTGATGGTATTAGCCTATTCACAACTAACCGACCCGTTTAGCCTGCTGATTGGCGGTGCCATTATGGGAATGTTCGTCAATGGTATGATGGGGGGATATGGCGCATTAATCTCAGAAGTTTATCCAACCGAAGCTCGGGCAACTGCGCAAAACGTCCTGTTCAACATCGGACGCGGTATCGGCGGCCTGGGGCCACTGGTAGTAGGATTAATTGTCTCCCTTTACTCCTTCCAGACAGCCATCGCACTATTGGCCTCACTATACGTGCTGGATATCCTTGCCACACTATTCCTGATCCCGGAAAAAGCCGGTAAACCGTTGGAGTGATAAAATTTATATAAAGCGTTTCGTGTAGTGACCAGATTTTAAAAGTCAATCGTTGGGAGAGACTGCCGTTGGGGGCGACTTGGCGTAAGCCAACGACAAACAGGCAAAGCCTGTTTGAACAGCGCTAGCGCTGGCCCTTAAGGGTGAAATACCGCAAGGTGTTTCATAACTGCCCCTAGGCTGGCTAGGCCCAACGCACTCTGGACTTAAGTACAAATGGTCTTCCGGCCGGGCACAAAGTCTATATATGCACTTTGTTATTACGGCCGGAATATTCTCAGAATCAAAACAACATTAATACAACAACGAATACAACCGACGTCTAAACTTCGCTGCCAGAGCATCACCGGTTCCCAGTGCCGCCAGAATATCTAACATGGTTTTCTTGGCGCTACCGTCTGCGGCATCCAGTGAGTGGGTTAGATGTTTCATTAGCAGGGTTAACGCTTCTTCATTACGTCCAACGGTATGCAACTGCAACGCTAACTGAACCGCCAGTTCGGCATTATCCGGCTGAGCTTCAACCTGCTGCTGTAGCTGTTGAATTTCCGGGGTATCAGCCGCCTGCTTCAGCAGTTCAATCTGCGCCACCAGACCCTGATAGCGAGTATCGCGATCCTGAAGAGGAATGGTTGCCAGAACGCTTTCGGCTTCATCGCTTCGGTTTAGGGCAATCTGCGTTTCTGCCAGCATCAGACCAATATCACTACGCTGATTACTTAACTGCCAGGCATCTTTCAGTAAGGGGAGCGCATCAATATATTTGCCCTCACGCATCAGCTCATCGGCTTCAGCAGCTTTCAATTCTTCTTCTTTCGGCAAGAAACGGTTTAACAACTCCCGAATAGCTTCTTCCGGCTGTGGCCCCTGAAAACCATCGGCAGGCTGACCATCTTTAAACAGATAAACCGTAGGTATCGCCCGAATACCAAACTGCCCGGCAATCATTGGCTGAGTATCACAATCAATTTTTGCCAGCGTAAATTTACCGGCGTATTCAGCCGCTAATTTTTCCAGAATCGGATCTAACAGTTCGCAATGCTGGCTACGCGGAGACCAGAAATAGAACAGTACCGGCACCTGAGCTGACTGCTCCAGTACTTGCTGAAAATTAGACTCGTTGATGTCAATGATGGCATTAGTGGTCATAATAGATTCTCTTTATTCAATTCTTCTTGTAAGCGCTATTAAACAAATATATGTGGGCATTATTATTCGCTTCAAGCGTTGTCAGCCTTTATTTGCCAAAATCTTATCCATCAGACGGTCAGGTAACAGACGCTTGCAAATAGCCATGGCTTTAGTTACCAGCGTGACACGATAGCGGATTTTTGCTCGCGGACTTTCCAGTGCATGACGAACGATGGGAATCAGTGCCTCCGGAGGTAGAGTGAAGCGTTTAGCTACCGGTGGGTTTTTTACCGGACTATCGCTCTGGGTTTGATTCACATTATCGCTAAAGGCTGTGCTAATGGGGCCTGGTTCAATCAAACTAACCTGAATACCACTGCCGTATAGTTCAAGCCGTAACGCATCTGACCAGGCTTCCAGCGCGTATTTACTGGCAGCATAAAGCCCGCGACCCGGGGTGGAGATAATCCCCATCACTGAGCTGGTTTGAATAATACGACCTTCACCCTGTTTCAACATCGACGGCAGAAGAAGCTGAGTTAACTCATGAGCACCAAACAGATTGGTGGAAAACTGCTGTTCAAACTGACGGCGGGAAATGGTGTTCAGCCGTCCGTACACACCATATCCGCCATTATTAAACAGTGCATAAAGTTTACCCTCGGTCATGGCTAATACTTCGGATGCCGCTTGTTGAATACTCTCACTGTCATCAAGGTCTAACCTGACTACTTCAAACCCTTTTTGCTGAAGCATGGCTATATCTTCTGCTTTACGGCAGGTGGCAATTACCCGATAGCCACGCTGTTTAAGATCGGTAGCGGTCACTAAACCAATACCGCTGGAACAGCCGGTAATTAAAATCGCCTTTTGCATAACTTTACATTCTCCGTAATCGGGCTTATTTCGCCTGTTTTTCAGCAGTAAGGCCAACATAAGGAGCCAGGGTTTGCGCCATAAAATCAGCTATTTCTGGCTGTGCTTCGGCAGTAGGGTGCAAGCCGTCAGGCTGCATCAATTCTGGCTTAATGGCGATTTTTTCCATGAAGAAAGGAAGTAATGGAATTTGGTGTTGCTGTGCTAACTTAGGGTAAATTGCTGTAAAGGCATCGGTATATCGACGACCATAGTTTGGGCTGATACGTATTTGCATTAACAGCGGCTGTGCATTAGCTTGTTTCACTAATGTAATAATATGTGTTAAATCCCGTTCAATATCGGCCGTCGGAAAACCTCGTAAACCATCATTTGCGCCCAGTTCTATCAGAACCCAGCGCGGCTGGTGCGTTTTCAGGAGCTCCGGCAAACGGGATAGCCCTTGTGCTGCGGTATCACCACTAATGCTGGCGTTAACTACGGCAGGGGCTTTAGGATTCAATTTCCAGCGTTCACCCAACTGTGTGGCCCAGGCCTGTTGGATAGGAAGCTGATAACCGGCGCTTAAACTGTCGCCCAGAATAAGTAGCGTATCCGCAGCAGCGATACGTATTGATGACAATCCCAGTAATAAAAGGATCGGGATATGCCTGAGAATAATGTTCTTGAAGTTCATCATTTAAATAAATTTGTTGGTGAAGGAGAGCATAAGCTCAACATCCTTACCGGAGTTGAGTTAGTTGTCAAATCTGCTGAAACAATAGCACTAATTGGCGAGTCAGGTTCAGGTAAATCGACACTGTTGGGTATTCTCGCTGGTTTGGATGATGGCAGCGACGGGGATATAAAGCTATTAGGCCAGTCATTACCAGGATTAGATGAGGAGGCCAGAGCCGCATTGCGCGCTCAAAATGTGGGTTTTGTGTTTCAATCTTTTATGTTGGTTCCAACGCTGACAGCGCTGGAGAATGTGCAGTTACCAGCCTTGCTGCGGGGAGACAATGAACGCAGCAGTAAAGAGCAGGCGATTCAGCTGTTAGAGCAGCTAGGATTAGGACAGCGCATCGGACACTTACCGGCGCAGCTTTCTGGTGGTGAACAGCAACGGGTAGCCATTGCTCGCGCTTTCATTGGTCGTCCTAAAATTCTGTTTGCTGATGAACCTACCGGAAACCTTGACCGCCAGACGGGGATAAAAATTGCCGATCTGCTGTTTTCTCTGAATCGTGATTATGCCACCACGCTGGTATTGGTTACCCATGATGAAACGTTGGCGGCTCGTTGCCAACGCAGACTGCGCTTACGCGACGGTAAGCTGTGGGAGGAGTCATGATTTGGCGCTGGTTTTGGCGGGAGTGGCGTTCCCCCTCGCTACTGATCGTTTGGTTCTCCCTAACTCTGGCGGTAGCCTGTGTATTGGCACTGGGCAGCATCAGCGACCGCATGGAGAAAGGGCTAAGTCAGCAGAGTCGAGATTTTATTGCAGCCGATCGGGTGTTAACTGCCAGCCGTCCGATATCTGCTGAGTGGTTGCAGCAGGCGGAACAAAATAAGTTGACGGTAAGTCGCCAACTGTCGTTTATGACAATGGCTTATGCTAACGATGTACCTTTGCTGTCATCGGTTAAGGCTGTTGATCTGAATTATCCGTTGTACGGTAAGTTAGAAACAGTACCCGAAAATCTGCGCCCGGAACCAGGGAGTGTTTTAGTAGCACCGCGTTTGCTGGCGCTGTTGAATGCACATCCGGGAGAGATGCTGGACGTCGGGGATGCCACTTTCCGTATTGCGGGAGAGATTCATCAGGAACCAGACTCGGGTTTTAATCCTTTCCAAACGGCACCGCGTATTTTAATGAACTATGCGGATATCGAAAAGACAGGAGCCGTTCAACCGGGTAGCCGTTTAACCTATCGCTATCTGTTTGCCGGTGCCGAGCAAGATCTTAATCGTTTTGGTGATTTTATTGCCCCTCAATTACGTCCCGATCAGCGCTGGTTTGGTATGGAACAGTCAGGAACTGCGGTGGGTAAGTCGCTACAGCGGGCACAAAACTTCCTGTTACTGTCTGCTATTTTAACGCTGTTATTGTCCGTCGCTGCGGTAGCCGTTTCAATGAGTCACTATTGCCGTAGCCGTTATAACCTGATTGCCGTATTGAAAACCCTGGGAGCAGGGCGACAGTCGCTGCGTAAGTTGGTGATCGGGCAATGGCTATCAGTACTGCTTTTGGCCGCCATTGTTGGCTGTTCTATTGGTCTGCTGTTTGAAAGAGGATTAATGGTGCTGCTGGCGCCGGTTCTGCCGAAAGCATTACCTGCGGCAGGTTTGTGGCCATGGATATGGAGTCTGGGAACATTACTGTTTATCTCTGTGCTGGTTGGCTTACGCCCCTATAAGCAGTTACTGGCAACCCGGCCTTTACGGGTACTGCGTGAAGATGTGGTGAGTAATGTCTGGCCGTTGAAGTTCTATCTACCTATTATTAGTGTTGTGGTGGTGCTGTTACTGGCTGCATTGGTTGGCTTTAACCCTATGTGGTGGGGCGCGCTGTTTGGTATTCTGGTGCTCTCTTTACTGCTGGGGGCTCTTGGTTGGTGTAGCTTGTTACTGTTGCGACATATTACGCTCAAGAGTCTGGCATTGCGTTTGGCAGTTAATCGTTTATTACGTCAGCCGTGGATAACCACCAGTCAGCTTTCAGCTTTCTCATTCTCGTTTATGTTATTGGCTTTGCTGTTTATGTTACGGGGCGAGCTGTTGGAACGTTGGCAGCAGCAAATCCCGCCGGGTAGCCCTAACTACTTTGTGATGAATATGACCAAACAGCAATTACCGGAACTGGAACAGTTCTTTACCAGTCATCAAATTGCACCAGGTGAGTTTTATCCGATCGTACGGGTACGGTTGACCCAAATAAATCAGCAGGAAGCCACTAAACTGGTGAAAGAGGACGATCCGGGGGGAGAGGCAGTTAATCGTGAACTGAATTTAACCTGGCTGCCCGTCAATAAACCATCACCAAACGATATTACCAAAGGTACATGGCCGCCAAAATTGGGTGAAGTCTCCATTGATGACGGTCTGGCGGGACGATTGAATCTGAATATTGGTGATAAGCTGACTTTTAGTGGAGATACCCAAACGTTTGAAGCCACAATTTCCAGCCTACGACGAGTTGATTGGGAAAGTCTGAAGCCTAACTTCTATTTTATCTTCCCGGAAGGTGCGTTGGACAATTTACCTCAAACCTATTTAACCAGTTTCCGCTACCAGCAAGAGGGGCCTGCGCTGGTTCAGCTAAACCGCCAGTTCCCAACGTTGAGCCTGATGGATATTGGTAGCATTCTTAAGCAGATTTCTACCGTATTCCAACAGGTGGCTCAGGCGTTGGAAGCGATGGTGGTATTGGTCGTGGTTTGCGGGGTATTACTGCTGTTAGCTCAGGTACAAGTAGGCATGCGCCAACGGCGACAAGAGTTGGTGGTGTATCGCACACTGGGTGCCGGAAAACGCTTGCTGAGGCGTACGCTGTGGAGTGAGTTCGCTTTACTGGGGCTGGCGGCGGGTATCACAGCAGCGATCGGTGCAGAAGTCTCTTTGTGGTGGTTGCAGTATAAGGTGTTTGATTTTCCATGGCAGCCAAACTACCTTATGTGGATAGTACTCCCACCGTTATGCGCTGCGCTGTTGTCGTTATGTGGTGGATGGTTAGGGGTGAGCCTGCTGAAAGGAAAGGCATTGTATCGACGCTATCAGGAGTAGTTATTTCTGATAATTAAACAGGATTCGTTCCAACAGGAACGAATCCTTTGGCCAACCTTTTCTGGCTAGCTTAATTTTTCTAAAGCCCAGTCAAT
Source organism: Limnobaculum allomyrinae (assembly GCF_016649425.1). Taxonomy (GTDB): domain Bacteria; phylum Pseudomonadota; class Gammaproteobacteria; order Enterobacterales; family Enterobacteriaceae; genus Limnobaculum; species Limnobaculum allomyrinae. Next base: position 865,106 of record NZ_JADRCR010000001.1, on the reverse strand, counting down.
GCCAGACCAGTAAGCCTTATCCATCATCGGTTTTAGCTGTAATAATGTCTGTTTTAGCGCCTGCGAGGTGGGATGATTCAGGTTTAGATGCCCAACTTTTCTACCTTCACGTACTTCTTTATCGTACCAGTGCAGATGAACCAGCGGCAGTGATAGCCACTGTGGGTTGGTATTGGTACCGATCAAATTGATCATCACTGATGGGGTTGCCACATTAGGTTGTGGCATGGGCAGATCCAGAACCGCGCGTAAATGGAGTTCAAACTGACTGATTGAGGCACCATTCTGTGTCCAGTGTCCGCTGTTGTGTACCCGGGGTGCCAGTTCATTAATCAGTAGATTATCGCCAACAATAAAGCATTCCATTGCCATCACACCAACATATTTCAGCTCATTGAGGATGGCACTAAGCATCTCTTCAGCCTGCTGCTGTAAGTGAGCGTTTGGCTCAGGAAACGCAACGCTGGTACGCAAGATGCCTTCTTCATGCAGGTTGTGAGTCAAGGGATAGAAAATGCATTCTCCCTGATGGTTACGGGCACCAACCAGAGAGACTTCACCGCTAAAGTAGATGCCTTGTTCAACAATGCATTCGCCATAGACTTCGTCAGGTAAATGCTGCTCGTCACCGGGTTTTACACGCCACTGCCCACGACCGTCGTAGCCACCCACCCGCCGTTTCACAATAGCCAGTGAACCGAGGCGATTGAGAATAGCAGGCCATTCGGTTGCTGCGTTTAGTGGTTGCCAGGGCGCTGTCGCCAGATTGAGTTTATCCAGCAATTGCTTTTGTGTCAGACGGTCGGCCAACAGAGGGAATATATCCCGATTAATAAAGCCAGTATGGTTTGCCAGTACCTGAGTTAATGGCGTATCTGGCCAGCGCTCAATTTCAGCAGTAATCACCGCATGCTGGTAAGGAACAGCTTCGGGTTCTGCATCCAGTCCTACGGGATAGACAGCAATTCCTAAAGGTTCTCCCGCCTGACGTAACATTCGACCTAACTGACCATTACCTAATACGCAAACGGGTTTCATACAGGTTCCCTCGGATCGGGATTATTCAATACTTCATCGGTTTGTTTACGGCGCCATTCAGTCAAACGAGTAGCAATTTGATCATCATGCAGAGCCAAAATTTGAGCGGCTAGCAGGGCGGCATTAGCGGCACCGGCTTTACCAATTGCCAGCGTACCAACGGGAATACCACGTGGCATCTGAACGATGGAGTACAGGCTATCTATACCGCTTAAGGCTGCGCTTTGTACCGGAACACCGAGTACGGGTACCAGGGTTTTAGCCGCCAGCATGCCCGGTAAATGAGCTGCACCGCCGGCACCGGCAATGATCACATCAAATCCATTGTTTTGCGCTTGCTCAGCAAAACTGAAGAGCTTATCTGGTGTGCGGTGTGCTGAGACAACTTCAGTATGAAAAGGGATGTTTAAGGCGGTCAGAATGTCGGCGGCAAATTGCATGGTAGCCCAGTCACTTTTGGACCCCATAACAATAGCAATTTTGGCCTTGGCAGCGTTGGCTGGCATAGGTGTGATGCTCCTGTATTAGTGCAGGCAGTAATTGAAATCTTAGGATAAAACATAACGCTACGACATACGGTTATCAACCAAAGCACGATAATATGTCGATACTCCCGGTACGAGGGCGTAGAGGATACCACGGCTCGCAGGTAAGGAAAACGTTTGCGTGGTGTGAATTATTATAATTTGGGCGGAGAAATCAGTAAAAAGGTGACAAAGCACCGATTTTAGAATCAGAGTGGAAAGCTTGCTAACTCAATTTGGTCATCGGGATTGACACGCAATACCGAGCCATTATCGTGCCAGGCACCCAGTACGGCACGTTGGGACAGGCGTCCGCCAATGGTCATATCATGAATGGCCGGTCTGTGAGTATGACCGTGTATCATATGTATTACCTGATGGTCTTTAAGTGCTTTAATGACCGCCAGTGGATTGACGTCCATCATTAAGGAAGATTTAGTGCGGTTACTTCTTTTACTTTGACGACGTAGTTTTCCGGCAATTTTTTGCCGTAAAAATAGCGGCAGGGACAGGAATATTTTCTGAATAATCGGATTACGAATATAACGACGGAAACGCAGATAACCAGGATCGTCGGTACACAACGTATCACCATGCATAATCAATACTTTCTGACCGTAAACGTCGATGACGCACTCTTCCGGCAATAACACCATTTTGCTGCGTTTGGCGAAATCTTTACCGATGAGGAAGTCGCGGTTACCATGAATAAAATAGCAGGGAATGCCTTTATCATGCAGTTCAGCCAGTGCGCGGGCTACGGTATCATGTAGCTCATTGGGATCATCATCGCCGATCCAGAACTCAAACAGATCCCCTAAAATATAGAGTGCATCTGCATGAACAGCCTCCCTTTGCAGAAAGACGAGAAAACCGGCAGTGATTGCCGGTTCATTGTCACTGAGGTGAAGATCGGCGATAAATAAAGTGGTCATCAATGATTATTATTCTTCGTCAACGGTGACGCTATTGATAATCACATCTTCAACCGGAACGTCCTGATGCATACCAGAGCGTTTGGTTTTAACGCTTTTGATTTTATCAACCACGTCTATACCTTCAACCACTTCGGCAAATACACAGTATCCCCAGCCGTCGCCGCTTTCTGAACGGAAATTCAGGAAGTCATTGTCCACCAGGTTAATAAAGAATTGTGCTGTTGCAGAGTGAGGTGCAGCGGTACGAGCCATTGCCAGAGTACCACGGGTATTTTTCAGCCCGTTATTAGCTTCGTTTTTAATGCTGTCGTTAGTGTTTTTCTCATCCATACCTGAAGTGTAACCGCCGCCCTGAATCATAAATCCGTTGATTACGCGGTGAAAAAGGGTTCCGTCATAGAAACCACTACGGCAATAGTCTAAAAAGTTCTGCGCGGTAACCGGCGCTTCTTTAGTGAAAAGCTTTATCGCGATATCGCCATGGTTGGTATGAAGAGTAATCATTAAATATCCTGAAATTTAGTAGTTAATCAATCAACTGTGTATTGTATCTTAAGGCGCTGATTGCTGCACCCATTGGTTTATAGCATTTTGAAATAGTTTACCAGTACTTTATTCTGGTTTTGTCACAGAGGTTGAATTATTAATTTATTAATCGGGGGTTAATAACGTTCATTGTGGCTGTTTGTACATAAATATAAAAATTCCAGCGGAAATTCCATATTAAATCTACCCGCAAGTCACTTGATTAATCGTTAATAATTATAACTTTATCTCTTGTATTGCAGAAATAAGTTGAAGAGCCAAAGGATGTAACTCTTTATGTGTATCAGGCAGAAATCCCATCATAACTGCAGCGCCGATCAGGCGCCCTGATGAGCTAAATATAGGGCAAGATATCGCCCGCGCACCGGGAATACCTTCTGTTTCTGTCAAACGAATAGAGTAGCCAGATTGGATGATTTGATGACGTTCTTCTTCGCTTAAGACTTTTTCATGCTTATAGCTTTCGTCATAAGTTAAAAAGATTTTTCCAGCCGCGCTGTTGCTTAGCGGAATAGGTGTATTGTCTCTGTAATCAATTTCAATATTCTTATTGCTTCGATTGTACTTAACTAAATTAATCAAATTGCCTTTTTGAATAGCAAGGCCAGTAGATATATTCAGGTTATCCCTAAGCTGGGATAACGCATTATTGATGGCCGTTAGCGTACCATTCTGCTTTTGTGCGGCAGTGCCTAATACGGACAACTTATTGCCCAGAGAATAAAGGCTGGTTTCCGGATCCTGATAAATCATATCGCACCGGCTTAATGACACCAGATACTTATGTAATCGACTTTTTGACAGCCCGGACAGGCGCGCAATATCAATTGCTCTGGCTGGTTTATCGTGTTCAGCAAGCGCTTCCAGAATAGTAATTGCAATTTCTACAGAGTTTATACCCTGGGTATCTGACATCCGAAACATGCCTCAACAAACGATAAGAATAGAAAATAACCCGAGAGTTTACCTTTTTTTCGGCGGTCTGACCAGAATAACCCCCTATGGAACTAACCCGAATAGGTCATTGAGGTGTTTTACCGTGCCTAATACTGATTAAGCATAAAGAGGTAAGTTGATCTCGATCAGTACACTATTGGTAAACCATGGTTAACTTATGGTGTCTTTCATGTGTTATTTAATTGAAAGGCGGGCTAATGTGAGGATGACCATAAAACATAAGATGTGGCGGAAACATCATGAAAAACATATCTGATATCAGACTGAATCGTCGAACCTTACTAAAAGGATTGGGGGTAATTGGCCTGGCCAGTATTTCGCCTTGCGCGTTTTCACTGGTTAGTGAGGATAAAAAACCATTACCAAGAGTTCGCTTAAAGCTCAGCGATTATCAGACTTTTCGCTCCACCTGCGCGATGGAGTGTTTACACTGCAATTTAACAGCCTACGTTTATCAGGGCGAGCTGAAAAAGATTGAGGCGAGTAAAGATTTCAACGTGAAGTGTTGCCTGAGGGGAATGAGCCGTACTAAGTGGGTTTATCATAAACAGCGGGTAAAAACACCGCTGCTTCGTGTGGGTGAAAAAGGGGAAGGTAAGTTTAAGCCTATCTCATGGGATGAGGCGTTGGATCTGATTGAGAAAAACATTCGCGATACGATTGCTACCCACGGTAATAAAGGAATGTTGATTTCTACCCATGCAGGCAATATGGACTCGATTAAAAACGACATGGGAAAAGCGTTTTTTGACTATCTGGGTGGTTCAACCAAACAGGCGGGTTCTCTTTGTTGTTCTGCGGTAACCGCAGCCATGATGCCAATGGTTGGATTACGCTATGCAGATATGCGAGATACCATTGCTGATAGTCGTTATATTCTTTGCTGGGGAAATAACCCGGCAGTAACCATGCAAGCCTATTTTAAAGAGTACATCAAGGCACAGGCCAATGGTGCTCGCTTGGTGGTGATTGACCCTCGTTTTAATGAAACGGCGGCGAAAGCCGATGAGTGGATTCCTATTGTACCGGGTACCGATACGGCGTTGGCGCTGGGTATGATAAAAATCATTATGGATGAGCAACGGTATGATGCTGACTTTTTACGTCAACATACAGGCGCCGTCTATTTAGTTGATGCTGAGAAAAAACAGCTACGGGAAAAAGCAGACGATACGGAAAGCTATCTGGTGTATGACACCCTAACGCAAAGTACCGTTCGTCATGATGCGCCAGGGATTGTCCCCGCATTAACTAAAGACGAACTGCCTGCCAATGCTGAATACACCACGGTATTTGAGCTGATTCGCACCGAGTCACAACAATGGGATTTAGCTAAAGTTGAAGCTGAAACTGATGTGCCGGCAGCGACAGTGCTTCGTCTGGCAAGAGAGTATGCCAGCAATAAACCATCGATGATCGTACAGAATATGTCAGGAGCACAGCGCACTGAGTTTGGTACTTATGTTGCTGCGGGGCAGTTTTATCTGGCATTGCTGACTGGCAACATGGGTAAGGCCGGCGGCGGTGTATGTGATGCAGGTGGTGTCCGTCAGATGCTGAAAATCAACGCCCCGTTGCCTGCACCAAAAGAAGTGCAAAAGATTCCACCTATTCCGGTATCAAAAGTGGGGGAGTGGATTGTCAATGAGAGGCCACATCCGATCAATTTCTGGTGGATTATGACCATGGGGGTACTGACTCAGTTGCCTAACACCAATATGGTGAAAAAAGCGCTGAAGAAGGTACCTTTTGTGGTGGTTGCCGACAACCTGATGACCTCAACCACACTGTATGCCGATTTAGTTTTGCCAGTAACCACTATTTTTGAGGACGTCAGCCTGATGGCCGGGGTTCGTAGTCACTATGTGCAACTGATGGAAAAAGCAGTGGAGCCGGTAGGCGAAGCCAAACCTGACTATTGGATTTTTGCCAGACTGGCAGAGCGCTTTGGTTTTGGTGATGTATTTAATCAACCAATCGAACACTACATTGAAAACTGTCTGGCCGGAACCGGAATCACTATTGAGCAACTGCGCAAAGGGCCGATTAAACCAGTTGATGCACCATGGATTCCATTTAAAGACGGTATTTTCCGCACGCCAACCAAAAAGGCCCACTTCTTTATTGAAGAGTGGCAAAAAAAGGACTTCGCGCCCATTGTCACCTATATGCAGGTGAAAGAGTCGCCGAAGGGCTCACCTGAACTTGCTCAGAAGTATCCACTGATGGCGGTTCAACGAAAACTGGCGCGTAGCATTCACTCCAGTCATGGTATGAATGAGTGGATCCTCGAAGTTCAGCGTAATCAACCCAATGTAATGATTCATCCGGATGATGCGGCCAGCCGTAATATTCGTCATGGAGAATGGGCAGTCGTCTTTAACCATCGGGGAGAGCACCGCGCATTGGTGGTTGTCACCCGTCAAATTAAACGCGGTGTTATCAGCCTGGATAACGGCTGGTGGGAACAGCAGGGGGGCAGCAGTAGCCATGTGACTAACGATTTGATTGAAGTACTGGGCACAGGGCATAGCTGTAACAGTACCTTAGTCGATGTCAGAGCGGAGGCATAATCATGGTCAGACAATATGGATTTTTAGTCGATATGCGTGGCTGTTATGGCTGTAAAACCTGCTCAATGGCCTGTAAGTCAGAAAATGCGACACCTACTGGTGTTTTATGGCGTCGCGTCAGAGAGTTTAACTTCGACGACCCTAATGGCATGGCATTTATCAGCATGTCCTGTAACCACTGTGACGATCCCCAGTGTATGAAGGTATGTCCAGCGGATACTTACAGTAAGCGGCCTGACGGTATTGTGGTTCAGGATCATGAAAAATGCATTGGTTGTCGGATGTGTATTATGGCTTGCCCATATAACGCTCCGGTATTTGATCCGGTAGAAGGAAAAACCAGCAAGTGCAACCTGTGTGCAGAACGTTTAGATGAAGGACTGAAGCCTCGTTGTGTAGAGTCTTGTCCGGCTGGCGTATTGCAGTTTGGTGATATTGATGAGCTACGTAAACGTTACAGTGCTGACTTATCACGCATTGAAACGCGCTACAAACTGCCGGATCACCGAATCAGTCATCCAAATATTGTGATCATCCCAGCGGGTGATAAGGAATAAGGAGATACCATCATGTCTGAATATGAACTTCCTTTAGTCTTTTTCACCGTATTGTGTCAGTGGGCCGTTGGCTCCATTATTGCTATTACGGCACTCATGACGGTTCAACCGATATGGTTGAATGAAGAGACGCGTTTTAACCGGTTGCGCTCTATGGCACTGGCTATTTTAGCTATTAACATCGTGGGTTCGTTTTTGTCACTGTTACATCTGGGTTCGCCACTGGGTGCCTATCGCGCTATTTTAGGTATTGGACACTCCTGGCTAAGTCGTGAAGTGGTGGCTTTCTTCCTGCTGAATGGCGTGGTGTTCATCTGGGCTGTAGTGATGTTTCGTTTTAACCGCAATCGTGCGCTGGTGAAAAGCGCCAGTTTTATTGCTTCTCTGGCGGGTATTGCGGCGATTCTGGTTTCGGCACAGGTCTATTATCAAATGGCCAGCCACCCAATGTGGCACTCGTTGATAACCCACCTCAGCTTTATTGCTACGGCACTATTGTTGGGTTTTGTCACCATCAGTCTGATGGTGGCGGTTTATCAATATCGTCAACAAGCGCAACAAGGCAAGACTCCGGGACTGCTGTTAACCGGTATTATGCTGGGTGTGTTGCTTATGTTATGTGTAGTGTTGTGGTACAGCCATGGTCTGAATGGACAAGGCCAGATGGTAGGCAGTGCTATTGCCGTATTAGGCTCAGGCCTGATGGGATGGTTGATCTTTGGTGGATTAATCACCGGAACCGGTGTTGCCACTTACCTGTATAAGCAATCATCTATTTCCATGACAAGCGCTACGCTGTTGATGCTGGTAGTCCTCTCAGCTGCCGTTTGCGGGCGGATGCTGTTTTATAGCGGGGTGATGAGCCAATCCCCTTGGTTCTAAATCATATCAACTGAAGCTGCCCGAAAATTTTATTCTGGCAGCTTTTTCATTATCAAATTGAGAAATAACCAATTTGTCGGTGATGTTAAATAATCTATAAGGATATTTTGATGCTGAAGAAAACCTGTCTGTCTGCTGTGATAGCTGCTGTGTTGCTATCTGTTGGTGTGGCACAGTCTGCTGAGCGAAATGTAGTGATGCCTGAGGGGGCTAAACCTTCAGCACTTTTCTCTCCGGCCATTGAAGCTAACGGTTTTATTTTTACTTCCGGTCAGTTACCTATTGATCCTGTAACCGGAAAGATGGTTGAAGGTATTGAAGCGCAAACGGAGCAAGCGATCGCCAACTTACGTTTGGTTCTGGAAGCGGGTGGTTCATCCCTGGATAAGTTGGTTAAAGTAAATATCTACCTGAATAATATTGATGATTATGCCAGTATGAATAAGATTTATGCCAAAGCATTTAAAGGCGCGCCTCCGGCACGAACCGCTTTGCAGGTAGGTAAGATCCCACTTGGCGCTTCAATTGAGATTGAAGGTATTGCAGTAAAATAGCGTTTTTTGATTAACTTAAATTTGGTTACAGTGGGGGCAGTCATCCTCCACTGCATCTTTTCATAGTGATATATACCTCATGAATCATGGGGTTCCTCTTGCAATGCCCTGATAATCAGGTTTCAATATATCTTTCCAATCAACTAATCAAACGGTAACAGGCTTCCAATGCTAAAGATTTTTAATACCCTGAGCAGACAAAAAGAGGAATTTAAACCCATTCATGCGGATAAAGTCGGCATGTATGTATGCGGGGTAACCATTTATGACCTGTGTCATATCGGGCATGGACGTACATTTGTTGCCTTTGATGTTGTGTCTCGTTACCTGCGTTTTTTGGGTTATAACCTGACCTATGTAAGAAACGTGACAGATGTTGACGATAAAATTATTCGTCGGGCTACCGAAAATAAAGAGAGTTGTGAACAGTTAACCACCCGAATGCTGGCAGAGATGCATGCCGATTTCGATGCGTTAAACATTGCTCGTCCTGATTTAGAACCTCGCGCGACTCACCATATTGCTGAAATCATTGAGCTGGTTGAACTGTTGCTGCAACGTAATCATGCTTATGTCGCTGATAACGGCGATGTGATGTTTGCGGTTGATACCGATTCTGATTATGGTTTGTTATCCCGCCAGAATTTAGAACAGCTTCAGGCAGGCGCCCGGGTTGAAATTGCTGATGTGAAACGTAATCCAATGGACTTCGTGCTGTGGAAAATGTCTAAACCAGGTGAACCGAGCTGGGCATCTCCGTGGGGAGAAGGGCGTCCGGGGTGGCATATTGAGTGTTCTGCTATGAACTGCAAACAGTTAGGTGAACACTTTGATATTCACGGTGGTGGTTCTGATCTGATGTTCCCACATCATGAAAATGAAATTGCTCAGTCGACCTGTGCTCACGATGGCCCTTACGTTAATTACTGGATGCATTCAGGTATGGTGATGGTCGATCGGGAAAAAATGTCTAAATCATTGGGTAACTTTTTCACTATCCGTGATGTGTTGAAACATTATGATGCCGAAACCGTGCGTTATTTCCTGATGTCCGGTCATTATCGTAGTCAACTGAATTACAGCGAAGAGAATCTCAAACAGGCAAGAACAGCTCTTGAGCGCTTGTATACTGCGTTGCGTGGTACGGATGAGGCGGTAAAAGCGCAGGGTAATACCGAGTTTGAAGCCCGATTCCGTGAAGCAATGGATGATGATTTCAATACTCCGGAATCCTATTCCGTATTGTTTGATATGGCGCGTGAAATCAACCGTCTGAAAGCCGAAGATATGGTCGCTGCTAATCAACTTGCTGCGGAACTGCGCCGTTTATCTGGCGTATTGGGATTACTGGAGCAATCTCCGGAATCTTTCTTACAGGGTGCCGGTCACAATGCTGATGACAGTGAAGTTGCAGAAATTGAAGCACTGATTAAGCAACGTAACGATGCTCGTCAGACAAAAGATTGGGCGATGGCGGATGTAGCACGTAACCGTTTAACCGAGATGGGTATCATTCTGGAAGATGGCCCACAGGGAACGGTTTGGCGTCGTAAGTAATTATTTTATGTGTAAAAAAAGCGCCTGATGGCGCTTTTTTTGTTTTTGTATCTAATTAATATCACATAGGATCGTGATAAAGCTCGCAGGCCTGTAAGGTATTCTGCATCAGCGTAGCTACGGTCATAGGGCCAACACCACCGGGAACAGGGGTGATCCAGCTGGCGCGTTCAGCTGCAGCTTCATATTCCACATCACCGACGACTTTTCCGCTTTCTAATCGGTTGATACCCACATCGATAACGATAGCGCCGGGCTTAATCCACTCGCCACGCACAAAACCAGGGCGACCAACGGCGGCAACAATCAAATCAGCCTCTCTGACTTTCTTTTCCATGTTGGTGGTAAAGCGGTGGGTAATGGTGGTGGTACAGCCAGCCAGCAGTAATTCCAGCCCCATTGGGCGGCCAACAATGTTTGAGGCGCCAATAACCAGTGCATCTAAGCCGTAGGTATTGATCTCACAGCGCTGCAGCATGGTAATAATGCCGCGTGGTGTGCAAGGGCGAAGTTTTGGCGTGCGTTGACACAGACGACCAATATTATAAGGATGGAAACCGTCAACATCTTTTTCCGGAGAGATACGTTCCAGAATCTTGATGTTATCAAAGCCCTGAGGCAGTGGTAATTGAACCAAAATTCCATCAATCAGCGGGTCGTTATTCAATGAATCAATGAGTTCAAGCAGCTCATTCTCAGTACAGGTCATATCCAGATTGAATGAACGAGACAAAAAGCCAACTTCTTCACAGGCTCGGCGTTTGCTGTTGACATAAATCTGAGAAGCAGGGTTTTCACCAACCAGAATAACTGCCAAACCAGGCGCGCGTTTGCCTGCCTGAAGGCGTTGTTGAACACTTACGGCAATTTCAGTTCTTAGTTGTTGAGCGATTGCCTTACCATCAATAATCTTTGCTGACATCTGAGAATAGATCCATTTTTTAACAACGGGTGTCATATTCTGTCAGAAGAGAAGCGTTCTGTCAGGGAGAAGTTGTGATTAATTAGAAAAGTGGGGCATCACAGATGATAAAGAGCCTAAACTGTTTTGGTTTGTATCTTATTATCTGACCCAATCCATCCAGATGGCAACCATATAGAAAACTGAACAAAGAAAAATAAAAGAAACGGTATAAATGATCTTTTCCATATCTGACTTTCACTCTTTATTATTTTATTTCGGAGTAAAAGGTAACATTGAAATCTTAACTAATTCTTAAATAGCAAAGTCATATCGAAAATAAGGTGTTGAGCTTGACTTAATAATGACTGAACAGATGAATAATTCCCCCAAAAGTAAACGGTAACCAAATAGAGCACATTAATTTATCGCTGATGCGTTGCAATTTAACGTTATTTTCAATACTCCTATCTCATTAATTTTAAAGATTTTTATTTAAACCCCCTCCGCGATCACATAAATCATAAAACATAAATTCATAATCAAAAAACACAATAGTTACCATTGATAATAGTAACTACAGTGATCAAGTTTATTTTTAACAGTTCAGGGAAAATTTATGCACAACCAGATTTTGTCTAAGCGGGAAAAGATTGGTTATGGATTGGGAGATGCAGCCAGTCATATCGTATTTGATAATGTTATGCTGTATATGATGTTTTTTTATACCGATATATTTGGTATTCCAGCCGGCTTTGTCGGCACTATGTTTTTATTAGCGCGGGCGTTAGATGCCATATCTGATCCTTGTATGGGGTTGTTAGCGGACAGGACTCGCACCCGTTGGGGAAAATTTCGACCTTACATAATATTCGGTGCCATTCCTTTTGGTATTGTCTGCGTATTTGCCTATAGCTCACCGGAGCTCAGTATGACCGGTAAAATGGTCTATGCGGCAGTAACCTATACGCTGTTAACGTTGATGTATACCGTAGTGAATATCCCTTATTGTGCACTTGGCGGCGTTATTACCGCTAACCCTACACAGCGAATCTCTTTGCAATCTTACCGTTTTGTACTGGCTACTGCTGGCGGTATGTTAAGCACCGTATTAATGATGCCTCTGGTAGAACTCATCGGCCAGGGTAATCAAGTGGTTGGATTTCAGGGGGGTATAGCGGTACTGGCGGTAGTAGCAGTAGTGATGTTGGCAATTTGCTTTGCTACTACCAAAGAGCGTATCAGTGATGATGGCGCCACTCAGGGAAGCGTACGTGAAGATTTAAGGGATATTATACGCAATGACCAATGGAGAATTGTTGGTCTGCTGACCATCCTTAATATTTTGGCCGTCGCGGTACGTGGCGGAGCCATGATGTACTATGTGACCTATATTCTGGGTAATCCCGCAGTATTTACGCTATTTCTGGTTACCTATTCTGTTGGCAACCTGTTGGGTAGTGCGGCAGCTAAACCACTGACTGACTGGAAGTGTAAAGTTAGTGTGTTCTGGTGGACTAATGCTGCTCTCGCCGTATTAAGTATTCTTATGTTCTGGGTACCCATTGGTGCCAATATCACCATGTTTGTCTTTATTTTTGTGATTGGAGTTCTGCATCAATTAGTGACGCCTATCCAGTGGGTAATGATGTCCGATACTGTTGATTATGGCGAATGGAAAGATGGCAAGCGTCTGACTGGGATCAGCTTTGCAGGAACGCTGTTTGTACTTAAGCTCGGTCTGGCTCTGTCTGGCGCCATGATAGGCTGGATGCTGGCGGGAGCAGGTTATGAGTCAGGTGCAGCGACACAGAACGATGGCACCTTATCCGTTATTGTTGCTCTTTTTACTTTGATTCCCGGAATTTGTTATCTGCTCAGTGCGCTGATTGCTGCCCGTCTTTATACCCTCAATACCCCATTTATCAATCGTATTCTGGCTGAATTAGCCGCTGGGGCAAAACGTAATGAACAAGAGTTCATCAAATCGTCAACCAACCATTCTATTAAGTCAGCGGAGGGTTTAAGCCATGAAAATCAGTGACGGTAATTGGCTGATTCAGGAGGGGTTGAGTTTACTCCATCCATTATATGTGTTTGAAGTGGAACAACATGAACGTGAAATGGTGATTTATGCTGCACCTCGTGATGCCAGTACACGTGGTGCTCAGGTTGATAGCCCGTTGTTTACCCTGCGTTTTTTCTCTCCCTTGGAGGGGGTGATTGGTGTACGTATTGAGCACTTTTCTGGTCGGATTGCCAGAGGTCCGGATTATCCGCTAATGCCACAAAAGACTCATACTCTTCAGTTTGATGATAATCCACAGTTTGCGTCGCTACAGAGTGGTAATTTGAGCGTACGGGTTACTAAAGGTAATGAATGGTCATTAGACTTCTTGCGTAATGGTGAACGCATTACCGGCAGTGTGGCTAAATCTAATGGCTATATTCAGAATGCGAATGATGGGAAAACTTACCTTTATGAACGTCTCGATCTCGGCGTTGGTGAAACAGTTTATGGCTTAGGTGAACGCTTTACGGCTTTTGTGAAAAATGGGCAAATCATTGAAACCTGGAATCGTGATGGCGGTACCAGCACTGAGCAGGCCTATAGAAATATCCCGTTTTACCTGACTAATCGGGGATATGGTGTATTAGTGAATCATCCTGAGTGCGTCTCGTTCGAGGTTGGTTCGGAAAAGGTATCTAAAGTGCAGTTCAGTGTTGAAGGTGAACATTTGGAGTATCTGGTTTTTGATGGCCCCACACCTAAGCAAGTACTGAACCGTTATACTTGCCTGACAGGACGACCCGCGTTACCTCCTGCCTGGTCATTTGGTCTGTGGCTGACCACCTCATTTACTACAAATTATGATGAAGCAACCGTAAATAGCTTTATTGATGGTATGGCTGAACGTCAACTGCCGTTACATGTATTTCACTTTGATTGCTTTTGGATGAAAGCGTTTCAGTGGTGCGATTTTGAATGGGATCCGGAGACCTTTCCCGACCCTGTTGGCATGTTAAAACGTTTAAAGGCACGGGATTTAAAAATATGTGTTTGGATAAACCCTTATATAGGGCAAAAGTCCCCATTATTTCGTGAAGCAATGGTGCGGGGATATTTGCTTAAACGTCCGAGCGGTGACGTATGGCAATGGGATAAATGGCAACCGGGACAAGGGATTGTTGATTTTACCAATCCTGATGCTTGCGATTGGTATGCCGGACATTTACGCCGTTTGATTGATATGGGGGTAGATTGTTTTAAAACAGACTTTGGGGAACGTATTCCAACCGATGTTCAGTGGCACGATGGTTCTTGCCCACAGAAAATGCATAACCACTATGCCTTTATCTATAACTAATTGGTATGGGACGTTTTGAAAGAAAAGTTAGGAGAAGATCAGGCTGTTCTGTTTGCCCGTTCGGCTTCAGTGGGTGCACAACAATTTCCGGTTCACTGGGGGGGCGATTGCTATGCAACTTATGAGTCAATGGCGGAAAGCCTGAGGGGCGGGTTATCACTGGGATTATCGGGCTTTGGTTTCTGGAGCCATGATATCGGTGGATTTGAAAATACGGCCCCGGCTCATATTTATAAACGCTGGTGTGCATTTGGCTTACTATCGAGCCATAGTCGCCTGCACGGCAGTAAGTCTTACCGTGTACCATGGGCATATGATGATGAAGCCTGTGATGTAGTTCGTTTCTTTACCGGTTGGAAATGTCAATTGATGCCATATTTGTATGCAGCTTCGGTACAAGCCATGCATCAAGGTACACCTGTTATGCGCGCTATGATGCTGGAATTTCCTGAAGATCCCGGCTGTGACTATCTCGATCGTCAGTATATGTTAGGGGATTCGCTGATGGTTGCGCCAGTATTCAGCGAACAGGGAGATGTACAGTTTTACCTGCCACCAGGTCGTTGGACGCATATGTATAATAATCGGGAAATCGCCGGAGGCTGGCATCGTGAACGTCACGATTTCCTCAGTCTTCCATTGTATGTACGGGCTAACAGTTTAATTGCGCTGGGTAATAATGATCAACGTCCTGATTATGATTATAACGATGGAAGTTGTTTCCATTTGTTTGCGCTGGAAGAGGGGGCATCAGCACAAGCAATGGTACCGTCTGCGACCGGAGAGGCTCAGTTTACCTTGATGGTACGCCGTGAAGGTAATCAACTGTATGTGAGCCACAAAGGTCATGCCCGTAACTGGAGTCTATGCCTGCGTAATATTCAACAACCCGTTAAAGTTGTTGGGGGAAGTGTGAAGGACAGCAAGCCAGGATGCATCATTGTGCCGGAGGCTGATACGTTAGTTATAAGTCTGTAATCATTATCGCTCCTGCTGCGGTGGGAGCGATTTTAAATCCCATCCCTGTAAGTACTCATCAGAATCATATCCAGCGTTGCTAAAGCTTATATGCTCACCGTATCGGGCAGGGCTGTTTATTGTCTGTAATTGATGGATCGGACAGGAGAGGTGTAAAACGGGTTATGATTTGAAATACTTTGAAGTCCCAGAAGGAGTAAATATAAAACGTTTTTATTAGATTAAATAGGGTTTTTTATCGATTCGAAAATCATGCCTATACACAATTCTATACACATTTGTTTTTTCTTAACCATTTTTGAGGTTGCTCACTTCAGTCCTGTAGCAGTGGATTTAACGAGATAAAATTTTTGACCTGTTTTTGCTCCAAATATTAGCTAAGGCTGCTCAGCGCAAGAGGTTATGCTGATTACTCGCCGTAAGTCTGTCAAATCCTGTCTAAATTTGCATAAATTAATATAGGCTAGTCAGGCATCAGTCTCGGAATAATTTAGGACATAGCCAATGCTTAAATATGGCTTCAGGTCAGTAATGGCACACACTAATGTTATTATCAGGTGTTTAATCCGTCATAATCAGTCCTAAATTTTAACTATCAACAGAGGGTGAGAAAGCGGCTATTTGTTGAAATAGTTTGTTTGACGAGCTTTACTATGAAATTTTGGCTAACCTCAGGCACAGCAAGGGATAGAGCGTTTTTTTGATGCTCAATCCGTCTAAGTCTGTCAAGGTAAATAAAGCTAAATCATCTGCGGGGTGCTGGTTTCTTCCACTGGTAAGCTGGTGATTTCATTCTTTGGTGATGGCGCTCTTTAGCCGCCAGTGTTGTCGCTATTCTCGTCCTAATCTCTAACAGGTCTTTACCATCCAAGGTTAAGCCCCGCTGATTAGCTACCTCAATTAGCGTTAATTCTACTGTCTGATGGTCTAGCATGATGTACCTCTGAGAACGGCGCTGTTATGAGAACCTATTATCGTTTGTCATGTTATCCGCATAAAGCACTATGCTGCTCTTTGGCGGTTTCCAATTCGATTTCCAGTAAAATACTTGCGTTTTCTTGCGGTCTGGGTGGTAGCTTTTTACTGGTAAAAAACATACTAAATTCTTTATATCAGTGGGCTTATAGCTTGGTTCACACTTAGTTCGCAGTGCGGATTTTTCTGCGTACTATTGCGGATTTTTATCGCTATTCTGATACGTACTCTTCAGGGTAAAACTCTACTCTATCCCGTGCTGACACTGGATAGCTCACATTATTTTCGCTTGGTTCGCACTGCGGACTTCATTCAAAAAACTTTGGTTTTCTTGGGGTTTAGGTGCGTACTTTTTAGGGCTTAATTAACTGATTTAACCCTGTCAGGATTTGGTTTACAGCTTGGTTTGCAGTGGTAACTCTTGGTGGTAACTTTTCATACTGGTAACCAAAATATACCCACCAAAATGTGACACTCATCACACTATATCTTTTGTATATATAAGCAAAAGTGCGTCGGTTTGGTCGGTTGGTCGGTTTTTTATATAAATATTGTTATTTATTAGATGGTTGGTGGCAATAAAAAAACCGACTTTGGCGTTTTCAAGGTCGGTTTTTCTCTTTTAAGGTCGGTTTTCTTGGTGAGTCAGCAACGTTGTGACTATAAAACAAGTTTGTTCTCGTAAATGAAGCTGTAAATTACGTCATATTTTCGAGCATAATTGTGGGCTAAATCTTCTAAAAAACTTGGCGCTAGCATTTCTTTTTGAGTGTCCAGAATATAGCCTTCAACTTTATCCGGTTCTATCATTTTTTCGTTTCGAATAATCAACTGATAGATTGCCTTGAAAAAACGCTCATCGTCCTTTGGGTGCCCTGTGTGCCACGTACTCACCCGAAGCCAGCTATCAAGCGGTGATAAATCTGACATTACTTACTCCCTCTCATATGATGATAAATCAACGTTGACGTTAGCATATTTGATGAGGTCTTTATGGTAAATAGAAATAACCTGCTTCATTAAGTATGTGGCAACCAAGTCGGTTTTTTCGGACTAAAGTCGGTTTAAGGTCGGTTTTTTCACTGCTATTAACTAATTGATATAAAAGGATACTCACATGAAAAACCGACCAACCGACCAACCGACCAAACCGACCTGTTTTTCCTCACATGTGAGAAATATCAGCGTGACTTACATCACAATTATTCTTCTGATTCACCGTCTATCTCTGGCTGGTAGCGCAGAACGATAAAGTGAGGCTGTTTACCATCAACCACCAGCGTTTTCTTAGTGATACCTTTCTTTGGCTTGTCCAGCATACCGGCATCCGCCAAAACCTGAGCAAAGGCGATATGGTTCGCACCTATAGCGATTTCATCTTTGAACACGGTAGGCCATGTATGAAAGACAATCTCTTCACTCATTCGATTTTTTACCCGATAACCGGCAAGGTCTTTAATCGGCAGGTCTCGCGGGTCACTGCTGGGGTGTGGCATATATCGGCTATAACCATAGCGTTGCAAGAATGACTCAGTCTGTTCTATCCATGCCTTAGCCTCTCGATTCTGCATACCAAACTCATTCACCCATGCGTTGAAGCTGTGCTGAAGTGCGTCACGGCTCTCTTGTACCGTCCAGCCAGTAAGATGATGAGATAAGAGCAATGCGGCTTCCAGAACGGCGAAGCGGGACGATACACGGCGAACCTGTTCGCTAGCTTCAGAAGGTAACAGGGATAACCAGCGGCGCTCTGCGGTTCTAGTTGCCTCGGCTGCGGCTTCTTTCTGGCTGGCAAGGTACTTTATCCATTCGCGGCCTACCGCGCCATAATGATTCTGACAGGCATCCCGCATAGCATCAGCATGAGCTTTACCATCAGCATAGCCATGAAACACGGTCGCTTTAGTGATAGGAACGTTTAGCAACCTGACCAGTTGACCGGCATTAACCTTTCCTCCATCAGCACGAATATAGCTCTCAAGGTCAATCTCGCCAGTACTAAAGGCCATAGCCCTCCAGCGTTTAATATCACGGTTACCGCCTTCTTTAGCCCCTTGAATCTTACCCACGCCGTTAAACAGCGCATAAGCAGCATCAGCAACGGCCTTGCGATTACTCCCTTGTCCAATTTCATCCAGCGGCATAAAGCCATCGTTATGAGCAGCCGCTTCGTTCACCAGACCTAACGCAGTGGAATACCACGTCAACTTCAGTCCTTCGGGTTCACCGTAGATACTGGTGGCTGCGTTACCAGTTGTTGTCTTACCTGCTGATGAGCCACCGAACAGATGAACGCCGAACCCGTCAGCATTGGCAAGACCAATCAATGGAGCAGCAAAGGCGCAGGCTATGCCTAACATCATGGAAGGGTTACCCGATGCCAGCAGTCCTACGCTATCTCGCCAGCTTTCCGCTGTCCCTTTCACCGTATAACCTTTAGCCGCAGCAGAACGCCCGTTAAACAATACTGGTTTATCTGGTTCACCAATAACAGAACCATCCGGCATGATGTATGCGCCACATTGCCAACCAGTAGCGCCAGCTATCGACCACATATCCCGCTTACCGCTACGCTGAAGATAGTCAGCAAGGATGGCCCGCAATCCGCTTCTTGCAGTGATAGACAGGCCACCAGCGCGTAACTTAGCCCAACCCTCGCGCTCGCCAATATCACGCATAGGGAGCGCCTCTGTGCGCTCTGTTTGACTGCCTTCAGGCGTCCATTTCAGAATCAGATAGCGCTCGTTATCATCCTCACCAATACCGGCAATGGTCAGCGGGTCACATAACCAGCTTTCACGCTCTATTTGTTCTCCAGTATCCCTGTCAGTTTTTGGTTCAACCCAATACAAACCTCCATGACGAATATCTGCATAAGGCTTTAATGGGTCACGTTTAACGGTCATTGGATTTGGTATTGCTGCTGGTGGCTCAGAATTACACTGATATAGAGACGCATTAAACGCGCCTGTAGCGTATTTTAAGCCGTTCAATTGTCGATAGTCGTCCCAGTCAGCCTTATGCTCTGTTGGTGGCAAGGCTACCCATCCGGCTACGGATTTAGCCGCCTGTTCTGCCTTCTCTTTGCCGGTATTGGGTTCGTCCGGCTTAATATCATTATCAGCAGCAATAATTATTTGCGCTTCAGGGTATTTCCGGCGCATCACTTCAGCAACCGGCTTCAGGTTACCGGCGTCAATAGCCGCTACCGTAAAAGCATCAGGACGCATCAGGTGAACAGATAGAGCCGTTGCTAACCCTTCAGCAATAATCACTGCCTGAATCTGTTCAGGTGGCTTCTGTACAGGATAGAAAGCGCCTTTCTTCGCTGAACCAGCTAATAACCGCTTATTACCTGCTGGTGTAATGGTCTGAGCGGCGCTTACTGCTCCTGACCCATCCACCAGCGAGACAAGTAAACGACCATCAGCCAGAACGGGAAGCGGAAATCCAGTTAGTCCTTTGCCGGTCAGGTAGCTATGCTCATGCTCAATGGCATTTTCTCTCAGACCGGTGTAGCGAGTGAGGAATGCCTGACGGCGTGATACTGCCTCAGCTTCATCCTGTTGCCTGTCAAATGCCATCTTTTGGTTGGTGGTTCTGGTTGAGCAAGTATCACCACCTAACGCCTCAGACACTATCTGCGCTGCCTCATAGTTAGAACATTGTTTTACCTTCCTGACCAGCTCCAAACCGTCACCAGCCCCGCAAACATTACAAAGGTGGGGGCCTCTGCCGTCCTTATCATCAAATCGAAACCGGTCATTTCCACCACAGGCAGGACAGGGGGCGTGAGTGCGAGGGTTCTCCGGCACATTGATGCCAATTGAAGATAATACTTCGCACCAGTGGCCTTGTGCTTTACTGGTTACATCACGGATTAAATCGAGATGTCTCATTAATCTGCCTCTCCCGCATCATGAGCATATTTCCATGCTACATCCAGAACCTCTAAAGCAATGCGCGTCTGATTTCCATCATTCAAAAGAATCAAACTGGCCTCAATCAGATTAGCTATACGGTTTAACTGGTCACGTAAATCCAAAACATCAACCAGACCAGAGCGGCTATTATCAGGGCTCTTCTGAAGGCTTTCATTTGATAGGGATTTACGCATCAGCAACCTCCGAAGACATCAGGGATAACAAGGTATCCAGCTTTTCAAGCAGAATGAAGGAAAGGGATTCTTTTACTGGTGTGTGCTCTGCCGCTTGCAGGCTATAGGTCAGAGCAAGACATTGCTCTACCAGCTCTTCAGATGTTAGCGGAGTTTTATCAATCAGATTATGCATGGCGAACCTCCTGACGAGAAACGAACACCAGAGAAGGGAACCCAGCCAGAGAACGGGCTTCTTGTTCATTAGCAGCAGTGACAGAGATAATCTGAAGTGGGAGAAGGTCAGACAGGCGTTGACGGCCCGAGCCAATAAGAAATGTAAATTTAGGGTGAGTTTGGGTATGCTGTATATCAGCCATAGCGTTAGCCTCATTAACGTTGCGGTTAGAAGCCCTTTGGTGTTAGTAGCACTGAAGGGCTTTGTTATTTCAAGGTGTATTTCACCTTGGGTTCTGAGATTACATTTAAGTGAAATACACTTCAAGTCTTTTTTTTCTTTGTTTTCGCGTATACTGACATACACCTAAATAGTGGAGTATGAGTAATGGCAACCGGCGCGAAGAACGCAAAATCACAAATGACAACTGTTCGAATCCCCCATGATGTAATGGAAGATATAGAAAAATTTAAAGAAGATGGGGAAAGTACTGCGGGCTTTCTCGTAACGGCGGCGAAAGGTGAGATTAAACGCCGACAACGTAAAAAGCCTAAAGAAGAAGCCAAAGACTGAACACACCTCAACGTTGAGGTCTGCTTATTTATCAAAAGGGTAGCATTCGCAGTGTTACCCTTTTTTATGGACTGAAGAAACTCACCTCGCGCGTAGTGATAGTGAGAAAATCTTCCCGCTTGCGTAGTGACTCCGATAAAATCTTCCTGTGCTTCGTGTAGTGATGTTGGAAAAACCTTCACGCGCATAATGACCGCAAGAAAATCTTGGTTATCAGCCTTGTGTAGTGACCACCCGAAAATCTTCATGTCAGGTTTTATCTGGTTCAATCTGCCAGTTTTTGGCAACGAATCAGTCAGGGAAAGAGCCCCGTTCTGTGTGGTGACGTCAGTCATTAGCCACCTCAAGTTGCTTAGCAAGATGGCGTTGTGACAGGCGGGTTAATTCGGTCTTACGCTGGTGATAATCCCAACCAAGCTCTATCAAAGTGATATTGCTCTGTTCAAGATATGAAAGGTGTTTTAACTGGTCGGCGGACATACTGTTGCGAGGGTCACCAGAGATACCATTACCCGTAGCCCATCGCTTGGCTGTCAGGCCACCAAGAACCAGACGGGCTATCATGTTGCTTTCACTGGTGTAGTGGTGAGCTTGCGTTAACTTGCCTTGTTCCGCTCTGGCTAACTCCAAGGCAGCGCACATTGGTTTAAAGTCGTTAGCCGCTGTAATACGAGCCTTTAACTGGTCTCGTAATTTTCGGACATCTTGAGGGGCAATATGCTGTAGCCGCTCTTCACACTGGATAAAGTAACGGCGAACAGCACGGCCTTGCTCATTTCGCTCAACCATAGCCAGTTCTTTAGCCATGCCAAGAGAGATACAGTAATCCTTACTGCGCCGGTCTCCACCTCGCTTAGTTTTCCACTGTTTAATCTGAACACTTTCTGTACTTTGATTCGCCAGATTTGGCGAATCAAAATTAATGTAATCTTGCTCGTAAATAAAACCGTATTCCTCAATCCTTCCCTTAATCCAATTGCTAAAGTCACGTCCAACACCTAAATAAGCGTGTAGCTTCTTAGCGCTGGTGGTTTGTATTTCTCGCCCATTAATATTATTTAAGCTAACCGGAACCAGTTCAGTTAATAAGCCAAGAGCCTGATTTTGGGTAAAGGAATTCCCTGCCGTTAATTCGGCATTTTTAATTACTGTCATATTAATTACCTGTTATGCGGCTTGTTTATCGTCTGGATATAAATTCAGAATGTCGTTTATTTCACTCAGGGTTAATGCTGGATAGCCTGAAGTGGTCGCTCTGGCATTAACCAGACTAATAACACGCTGAACGTCATCACGACAGGCGAAACGGTAGCGGTAATGTGAGCCAATGCCATCAGGGTTTCGCTCGTCTATACGCTCTAAGTGAATAGCGCAGCGGCGTTCTAATTCAGACGCATAATTCCGTCCAGAAGATAACCGGCAATAATAAAGTATTTCATTTTCAGTGAAGCCATTAACGCCAGTACGCAGCATATACAGGCGGGCGCGGTGCTTTTTTGGGGTGCTTTGATTTTTCATTACGCAGCCTCCCCGCGAGACTCAGCGATACGTTGATTAATCCATTCGTTTATTTCACTTTCAATAAACGCAATGGAACGGGTGCCAATCTTTACAGATTGTGGGAAGCGCTTTTGGCTAATTAATCGGTAAATCCACGCCTTGCTGTAACCAGTTCGACGTTGGACTTCAGGTAATCTAATAAGGGTTTGTGGCATTGGTATAACTCCTATAGTAGCCAGTGGTCTATAGGAGCAATTTAGTTAATAAAAATAGTTAATTCCATCACTGTACAATGCACAATGTATTGTCTCCAATGCACAACATACATTATGCGCTGGAGACTACCATTTAACATTGTTCTCCTTGGCATGGGTCAGTATCCAGAGTCGAATAGTTGTAATTTCATAAGAATAACCACGCTCATCTAGCCATACTTTATAGAATTTTGCTGCCGCTGCTGCGGATTTATGATTAGATTTATTTTTTAACCATTCATCGCAGACTATTCTCTTCGCTTCTCTATTACGCTTATGTTTAGAGTTGGTTGCTTTTGCCAATGCTTTCTTTTTTCTATTTTCTTTTATCTTTAATTCGTTATTTTCAGCCTGAATATCATTCGTTATTTTTTTATACTTTCCTGTTTCATGAATAATATTTCCAATAGACAATGCGTTACAGGCTATAATTGTTGAATCAAGAGATGTTAAAGAGATACTTCCTTCAAAGGACTCATAACGCTCTATGACAAAACTAATATAATGAAGAGCCAACGCTGCGTAATATTCTCTCGGTTCAGCATCTAAAAAACCATCTTCATTTTCATTCTCTTTAAGCCAGTCTAATATTTCATATAAAGCATCCACATCGTCCGTATTTTCAGCGCTTGGGCAATCTAAATCATTACTATCACCAATAAACTCTAAATGATGGGTGTACTTATCAAGATATTCCCATTGAAAAGGATACACATCATCGATACTAACTTCTTGCTCGGAATAATAAACCCTTCCTAATATCTCTTCTCGTAACTTATTAATGGCTAAATCTTTTTCTTCTTCAAAATACACTTGAATTAAATCAAAAATTAGATTCAGTACATTTTGAAGTTGCACGTCTGTTCTATTTTTTGCTTTTAGAATTCCCTGAGCTTCATAAGCAATACTGGATAGCTTTCCATATCTGTAAGGAACTCTTTTTTCTAACGAAAGAAATTCAACTTTTTCATCCACCGTGCCACCCCACAGCCTCTAAATTAATGGTTATGCTAGCCACAGAAGTCTGCGGATTTTCGGTAGCGAACCTAGGCATAACCTATTCTTTTAACGGCTACTATAATCTACTGCCGTCTACAAACCAACGTCACGCCCGCTTACCGAACGAGCCATGAACTACATTTCCATCATGCTCTAAACTATCTAGATAATCCGCATACCATTGGAGCATTTCCCCGCGCCCATCCAGATATTGAGCATGGTTATAAGTACCGCGAATACTGTTTTTATCTGCATGAGCAAGCTGAGTCTCAATCCATGCGGTGTTATAACCTTGTTCATGAAGAATTGTGCTCATTGTATGGCGAAAACCATGACCAGTAGCTTTACCGTTATAGCCAATACGTTTTATCACCTGATTTATCGCGGCTTCGCTCATTGGCTTGGTACAATCGTTCCGGCCCGTAAAGACTAATCGATATCGGCCCGTTATTTCTTTTAACTGGCTGAGAATATCAAGCGCTTGGTGCGACAGAGGAACTAGGTGAGGGCGGCGCATTTTCATTCGCTCGCTGGGGATTAACCATAGTGCTTTATCCAAATCGAACTCTTTCCACTCGGCGGCCCTCAACTCAATGGTTCGAACGCCAGTTATCATTAATAGCCGTGTTGCCAGTTGAGTGATTTTACTGCCGTGATATGAGGATAGCGTTTGCAGGAAAGGAGGTAATTCTGGAGCAAGCAGGTGAGGGAAGTGTTTCGATTTAGCCGTTTTTAACGCGCCGGTTAGCTCTGAGGCTGGATTGGTTTCGGCTCTGCCTGTTACGATGGCATAACGAAAGATTTGACCGCATGATTGGCGGACTTTTTTCATCCGTTCAAGGGCGCCTCTTGATTCAATCCGGCGTAATACTTCCAATACTTCTAACGGTTTTATTTCAGAAACTACACGCTGACCAAGGTAAGGAAATATGTCCTTTTCCAGTCCTTCTAACATGTCTGATGCATAACCAGCCGTCCATCCTTCAAGTTTATGCTGATGCCACTCACGGGCCACAATCTCGAAAGTGTTCGCTGCCGCTGCTTTTAGTTCTGCCTTTTCCGTTTTCCGGATTTCACTTGGATTAACATTATTGGCGACTAACTCTCTGGCCTCTGCTTTTTTCTGGCGGGCAGCAGACAGAGATACTTCAGGATAAGTGCCGAAAGATATCATTTTTGGTTTACCGGCGAATCGGTATCGAAAACGCCACCCCTTACTTCCGTTCGGTTCCACCAACAAAGAAAGGCCCTGACCATCATTAAGGGTATAGGCTTTGTCTTGAGGTTTAGCGGTACGTATTTGGATATCTGTCAGCGCCATGTGTATAGGAATTTCCATTGAACGGGTTCTATACACAATCTTATACACTATTGTGTATAGCTTTCAATAGACGCAGGTATACGTCGGGATAACGAAATTTGCTTGTGAGCTAGGATTTATCAAGGTTTAGTAGACTTTGGAATACTTAAAAATATTTTGAAGTGGCGCCCCCAGAAGGATTCGAACCTTCGACCTACGGCTTAGAAGGCCGTTGCTCTATCCAGCTGAGCTATGGGAGCGTAGAAGAAATTGCAATAATTCAAAACACCCTCAGGTGTTCCAGTGGGGTCGAATTATACGGCTCTTGCGGACTCAGTCAATGGCTTTTACGTGTTAATTCGGCGGGAGTGTTGTTTTCATCATCATACTGAATATAACTTAACCAATTATCATAGTTTTCATTATATTGTCGCTTAAAGGTGTCCAATAGAATGAAAGGATAAGCAGTTAAATAAATTAGCTGTTTTAAGAGGGGTATAAACGGAAAAATAGCTTTAATACCGTAAGGACAAGTGATTTATCATCAATGAAGTTCAATGATTTTATTCTGTTTTATATTTTGATATAAATATCATGTGATTAGTTTTTTAGTTGAATATTATCTTAATGAAACTTAAGGGTGATGTTATTTTATTTGAAATTATTCTTGACAAAAACGAGATGGATAATAGTAGTAAATTCAGTGTCAATGAAACTAAAGTATTAAATATTAGATGGGTGATAACATATTTTTATAACTTAAAATTTAATTTAATGCATTGATTTTTAATTAATTATTTTTTATTTGGTTTTGTTTTGTTAGTGTCCGTTTTTTATGTCAATTATTTTTTAGTTTTGTGTAACATATTTTGGCTGATATTTTTTTAATTGTGGTAATTTTTATTTATATCATCATGATTTACTGTGATTTTAATTTTTAATATATTTTTATCATAAATAAATTTCATAAGTTAGTATGAGCTTTAATAATTAAATTTCATTTGCTATAAAATTATTTTTACTTAAATAGACTAAATTAATAGTGTTGCTTGAAATTGACGAGTGAAATTCCCGTCTATTTATTTACTTATTAAGGCAAGAGGTAACACTATGCATTTAAAAAAATAAAAGTTATGGGAGGACTGGCTGCTGCAATAGTTTTCAGTACGTTCTCTGCTCATGCGGTACTTCAGGTCACCAGTACTGCAGCACCCTATACTATCAATGTCAGTGATTTGGACAAGAAAGAAAAGGAGCTGACTAAAGATCCGTTAATGCAGAAAGTGAAAGAATCTATACTCACCGCCAGTAATGATGTTGTGGAACAAATTGCAGCGGGACGCTCTTCAAACCCGGAGAACGTAAAGCGGGTAGAGAAGATTATTTCTCCGGAAGATTGGAATTATCTGTTTCCTCTACGCGCGCCGGAATATACCTATGAAAACTTTCTGAAGGCGATAGGTAAGTTTCCTGCAGTGTGTGGAACTTACCGTGATGGCCGAGATTCTGATGCCATTTGTCGCAAGGGATTAGCTACCATGTTTGCCCACTTTGCACAGGAAACTGGGGGGCATGAAAGTTGGAAACCAGAAGCAGAATGGCGTCAGGGGCTGGTTTGGTTACGTGAGATGGGGTGGAAAGAAGGTGATCCGGGCGGTTATAACGGTGAATGTAATCCGGATGTTTGGCAAGGACAAACCTGGCCTTGCGGTAAGGATAAGAATGGTCAGTTCATGAGTTATTTTGGTCGGGGAGCTAAACAACTTTCCTACAACTACAACTACGGACCGTTTTCTGAGGCAATGTTTGGCGATGTTCGTACCTTGCTGGATAAACCTGAGCTTGTCGCTGATACCTGGTTGAATTTGGCCAGTGCGGTTTTCTTTTATGTTTATCCACAACCACCAAAACCAAGTATGTTGCATGTAATTGATGGAACCTGGCAACCCAATGCTCATGATAAAGAGAATGGGCTTGTTCCGGGATTTGGCGTAACAATTCAAATTATTAACGGTGGCGTTGAATGTGGTGGCCCAACTGAAATCGCTCAGTCACTGAATCGTATCGCTTACTATAAAGAGCAGACCAAATATTTGAAAGTACCTGTTCCAGGTTCGGAAGTTCTTGGTTGTAAAAATATGAAGCAGTTTGATGCTGGTGGTGCTGGTGCTTTACCAATTTATTGGGAGCAGGACTGGGGATGGAGTCCGGATACGCCTGATGGTAGCACTTATGCCTGTCAGTTGGTTGGGTATCAGACACCGTTTACGGCATTTAAACAAGGCGATTACAGAAAATGTGTTGAACATTTCTTTAATGTAAAAGTTGTTGGAGGTAATGAGCCAACACCGACGCCGGAACCAACGCCAACGCCGGAACCAACTCCAGAGCCAACCCCAACTCCTGAGCCGGAGCCAACACCGAATACAGCACCGGTAGCCGTTTTGAGTGGGCCAACGGGCCCGGTAACCAGTGGCGCTCATGTGGTATTGAACGGTGCGAACTCCAGCGATCCTGATGGAGACAAACTGGTTTATAGTTGGATCATACCCGATGGGCAGACTATTTCTGGCGAAGATAAACAGAGTCTGTCATTTACTGCTCCAGAATTGACAGAAGGAAAACAATATCATTTTACCTTGACCGTTTCTGATGGAAAGCTGAGCAGTGCAGCAGAGTATATTTTAACTGTGATGCCGGTTGCTAAACCAGAACCGACTCCAGAACCTACTCCATCAGGTGATACCGGTCAATATCCGGCCTGGTCAGCGAAGAAAAACTGGAAACCGGGAGATATGGTGACCAACCGTGGAAAAACGTATCAGTGTCGTCCATTCCCAAATGGTGCGTGGTGTAATGTTGCTCCAGCCTATTATGAACCAGGAATAGGTTTGGCGTGGCAAGATGCCTGGACTCTGAAATAAGTTAATCAGGTCATTGCTCTCTAACCTTCACGCCAGCAATGTTGCTGGCGTGAAATTAAACGTTATGTGAACTGCAAAGTAAGATGGTAAGAGTAGGTGGGAGCTTAAAAGCTAATGCCAGTGCCGACGCCAATGCTGGCACCAGAACTACCTCCTGAACCGCTGACGCCAGTACCCTGATATGAAGAACAGGCCGCGAGTAGCAGTATCAATATCACTGGCATAATTTTCTTCATCTGTTTTCCTCTATTTAGTGACAAGGTTTTGTTGCGATTTTTTGGTTTTTGTCTCGAAGAGAGATATTGCGTAGATTTTGTCATGCCAACACTGGTTATGTCATTGAATAATTCTGAACTGCTTTGTATAAAGGGACGTTTGTACAAGAGCTGTGTTTTGACCCGAATTGATATAGTGAAAATATGTTTTTATTTCACTTAGATAGCTGAATCGCTGGCGTAGGTTTTTTGAGTATAAATGTTGCCTTTCAATGCCATCAGAGATGGTATTAAAAGAGGATAATTACTAATTTCAAATGAATAAAGTTAGTTAGAGTTATTCTTTCTAATCATATTGTAAATGCTTTATTCTGACATTGACATTGAGTTAGCTTGTTTCAGCATTTTACTTTTATATAACTCATTGTGAAGCTCTACGATTGCTATCATATTTGATATTGATGCTTTATCAGGGCCATAGGGACCGTAAGGCCCAATTTGGGTACCCGGAGCATACATTTTATCCAATGCCCATATGGCACAGCATTGGTTGTTGAGTTCAAAAATGATAGCTTCTTCTGTTGTATCGATAATACTGCCTTTTTTAAGTAAGGTAGTGATAAATTCGTCATAATCACGACTGTATTTTTGTTTATATCGATATCCATAAGCAAGATAGTGGTAGATGGTTTTTAACATAATGTTTCTATACTGTATTGATTTTTATTAGCATAGTTAACATTTTGATATTATCAACTATGGATGGAATATTTTCTTATGTACCTGAGTACAGTGCTCTGGTTATACTGCATATATGTTACATATAAGTTAAATATTAATCTGTTCCTTTATGACTTGAAAGATAAGTCATAAAGCGTGTCATTTATATAATAAAAATAACTGATTGTAAAATTCAATTTTATAAATTGTTTTTAATAATAGTTTTCATTTTTAAATTATGACCCATCCCTAAGTAAGGGAAATCTGGTCGTTATTAAAAACTTCAATTTAACTAAGGGATATGCTGTGGGGTTTTATTTTTTTTGATTAACTCTGAATGGTTATGGTGAAAATAAATTTTTGAATCAAGTAAGTATCAAAAAGATCATATTGATTAATGGCATGTTTTAATGTTAAGCCGAAAGTATTATTTGAAATATGTTTGATGCTTCTATTGTTAATATTTTTAAATTATACATTAAACGTTAACTAAGCAAGTTCTATTCTGTTAGCCGAAATATCTCTTATTAAGAGTGAACTGTAAAAAACAGCAGGCCTTAAACACAGCCTGCTGTTTGACTATCGTTTACTTCTTAAATGCGCCAAACGGATCTTTCAGCATATTGACAATTGAAGTGCCAATCAATGGAATCTTGCCCAGAGTGGCTTCAATGATTTTATTTTCAAAGTTATTGATAGATTCAGCAGCAGCACCCAGACCTAGTTTTCCCAGTGCGGAACCGAAGATTCCAGCACCATTTACTTGTTCAATTTCGCGTTCTGTCAGATTTCTCATTGTCATATCCTTATATTTTTCGAAGTCGAAAATTATATTAAGCTTTATATTTTATTTAATAAAAGCGTTTTAATGTTCTGTGCAGTTCTAATTTATGCACAGGGGTAATTTAATGGCTATCGGATATTAGTCAATGGTGTATTTATACGATCGTGTTGTTTATTTATCGTTATTTGTTTTTATTGAATCTTTTCTTATTTTTAATTTATTTAAATTTAGGAATTGTTTTATTTTTGTCTAAATAATATCATCCGGGTGACATTATTAGCCTTGAAATTATTTCAATTACGATGGTAAGCGAGTTTTAATAATGTAGGAAAGAGAGGGAAGTTGAAAACGTAAAAATATAATTAGCGGATATCGTTAGTCATATCCGCTCTTATTGTAGCTAAAAATGTTAATCCCAATCAGGTGCAAGGCCTTCCGGATTCACCAACCGACCTTCGCATTCCAGCTTAGCGATTTCAGTCATTTCTTCTTCAGATAAATGCAGTTGTTGAGCCAAGAGATTACTGGCCAGATTTTCACGTTTTGTTGAGGATGGAATAACGGCGTAACCTAATTGCATTGCCCAGGCAAGAATTACCTGTGCTGGCGTTGCATTGTGACGGGTAGCAATATTTTTTATGACCTCTTCTTGTAGTGCCTTGCCATAAGCCAGCGTCATATAAGAAGTAATCTCGATGTTATGTTTTTTCGCAAAATTAACAACCTGCTGATTTTGCAGATAGGGTGAGAGTTCTATCTGGTTGGTTGCAATATTTTCTGCTCCAACCGCGTTTATCGCACTTTGCATCAGGGCGATAGTAAAATTGGATATCCCAATCTGGCGAGTTAATCCCAGATTTTTTGCTTTAATCAGTTCCGCCATATACTCGGCAACTGGAACCTCATCGTTAGGTGAAGGCCAGTGAATTAATGTGAGATCAACATAGGAGGTTTTTAGTTTTGTCAGACTTTCGCGCAGGCTGGGGATTAACTTTTCTTTACTCAGGTTAGCAATCCATATTTTTGTGGTAATAAATAGTTCTTCGCGTTTAATACCACTTTGACTGATTGCTATGCCAATATCGGCCTCATTTTCATAAATTTGTGCGGTATCGATAGTGCGATAGCCTAAAGCGAGCGCATTACTAACAGAATCAATGACAACTTCATTCTGAAGGCGAAAAGTACCTAATCCGAACACAGGGATATTCATATCATTTTCTCTTTTGTATGATGGGGATGTAATAACTTTGTTATTGTTTGATCATCATGGCAAAAAAGAGATCGTAGAAAAAGCGGCCTTGCAGCATAACTGTTTTGCTTTAGCAGCAAAGATAGATTGGCTGAAACGGGAAAGATATATCAGGAAATTTTTATCAAATAAAAAATATCCCCATCAGCAGACAGGGATAATCATCTTGGTATTTAATATTTTGTTATTGTAATAGTAGCAGTGACATGATGAACGCCGCTTTGATTACAATGGCATATGCTTGTTCGAACACCAAATTAATAATAGTGATAATAAATTTCTTTTGTTAAGTACTTCTTAATTCGATAACAATAATAAACAGGCTGAAGTAAATTATTTTTATTGATGATTGTTAAATTTTTAAAAAGAGTAATTTATTTTTTATCTTTAAAATTCATTTAGATAGCTTGATATTTGGGTTCTGATTGTCTGCTTGGCTCTTTACTGATCAAGGTGTTGTTTCTTTATCAAGGCTGCTTTTAAATGGCAAGTTGTCACCGAAGTGAAAATAAATGGAAGAAATGATTGTGTAATCCAACTAAGTGTGGCTTAATGATTACCGGTTTGTAGTACAGACCTATTTATGTATAGTAATTTAAAGCAGTTCGCCATTTAGCGTTATCTCTGATATCACTTCTTCAAGAATTCCTTCTAATTAGTTCCCATAAGTAAAACTGACAAACAGACCATCAAATAATTTATGGTAATTTAATAAGAGTTAGAGGAATACACGATGTCTAATACAATGACTGGTTTAGTAAAATGGTTTAACAGCGATAAAGGTTTTGGTTTTATTTCTCCTAAAGATGGTAGCAAAGATGTGTTTGTTCACTATTCAGCTATCCAGGGAACAAACTTCAAAACTTTAGAAGAAGGTCAAGAAGTATCTTTCTCTATCGAGAACGGTGCTAAAGGCCCATCAGCGGTTAACGTTGTTGCTTGCTAATCAGCATTTCTGATAGTTCATTATGTAGAATTGGCCCAGTGGGTTAACGCATACTGAATTATTAATAAAAGCCTGGGATAATTACCCGGGTTTTTTTATGCTTAAAACTTGCCATACTCCCCGTAGAACTCCCTCATTTTACCGCACAAAAAGACTAAAAATAGTGGTTATCACCATCTCTTTTAGCACAACCTGTTTGTCATAGATTGAAATATTGAGCTATGTTTAAAAAGTAAACATACGTTTGATAACAGAAAATCATCTGAAGATGAGCACGATAGGGGAAATTAACATGATTAAAAAACTTACCATGATTTTATCGAGCCTGATTTTAGCATTTGGCCTTTCTGCATGTGCCAGCGATTATGTGATGACCACTAATAGTGGACAAATTATTGTGGCACATGGAAAACCAGTTTTAGATAAAGAAACGGGTATGACCAGTTATGTCGATCAGGATGGAAATGAACATCAGATAAAATCTGAAGAAATTTCAGAGATGGTCGAAAAATAGAGTCTGTTACTAATTCAGAGTGATTATATAACATTAGGGCCCCGCATTATGTCGGGGCCCTAATGTTATATAAGTAGATAATCGGCCAGCAGTAATTGATTATGTGATTTATAGTTAATACAGTCCCGCCAGATTGAGTTGGCGTTTTGCAAGCTTGATAGATATCAGTGAATAGGGGTCTGTTGATGAGAAAAATGATAAACGTAGTGTGTATTACATCAGGGCTATTTGTCGTTGCACTAATTCAAGGGTGCTCTACAGGTTCAAAAACTCAGGATGTTTCTGCTATTGGAGGGCAGGGAAATCCTGCAGATACCTATTGTGCCAGTGTTGGTGGTAAAGTTCAGCCAAGGCAAAATGCAAAAGGCAGCTATTCAGTTTGTTCTTTTAAAGATGGCTTACAGCTTGATACATGGGAACTTTATCGGGCTAATCATAAAAGTTGATCTTGGTTTTTTACATGGATACTAAGTCTAAAGTGGCAACCATTTGGACGATACCTCAAATTTGTTATTGACTTAATTATGCGCTATGCATTAATTTATATAGCGATTGAGCACATCCTCACCGAATGGCTTGATTAGATGTACTGTTAAATTGCTCGCTTCGCCCTGATCGCCATCAGGGCTTTTTCTTTTTCATACTCACCTGACGTCATTTGTTTTAATCTTCTGAATCTGAACAGCTTATCCTGGCAAAAAGTGCTTTTACTCAATTAATTCCAATAATGTCTTTTTGAGAGTGATCCATGATGGGATTCTTGTTGTAGATATCTGGTAAATATCTTTTGCAACATGCTAAAGTTGGGACACTTGGACAGGAATAATCATTAATAAGGGATAATTATGAAGAAAACCATACTTGCATTAACTATATTCATGAGCTTGCCTGCGCTGGCTGAAGATAGTTCAGTGGTGAAAGACAGTATCAAGAGTACGGTTTCCGGGGTGATTGCTGCGGGTAAAGATGCACTTAGCGGAGTGAAAGATGGTGTAGATGATGGACGTCAGTCGGGCAGTAGCATTGATGGTGCTATTATTGTGACAGATAAAGAGAATTTGGCTAAGTATGTTACTGTTTCTGTGTTATCTGCGGAAAAGGTAGCGGAGCAAGAGTATAAACTGACGCTGGCTTTACGTAATAACACCGATAAGATTGTTCGACTGTCGAATCTTAATGAAAGTAAATCACTTATTCTGATTGATAAAGATGGATTTATTTCCTCATTAAAAACGCCACTGACACCAGCAGAATTCGATATCACTATTCCAGAAAACGCAGGCGTTAAGCAACGTTATGTTTTTGGTGGTGTTGAGGATGTTCCTGCAATATTACGTCTTTATGGTATGGATATCACTGTACCCGCTCCTGAGGCTAAGTAAACTTTTCTGATTTATTATTCAGCAAATCATGTTTCCGACGATATTATACGGTATCGTCGCTCTTCCCGGTGTTGAGTAATTGTAACGATGACATTTGACTTATTTGAACACCTTGAGCCACCAGAGGTAGTCCGGGAAGAATTGGCGCCCGGAGCAGTAGTGTTACGCCATTTTGTTCTTCAACATACGAAAGCCATATTGGCTCAGGTAGCGTCAGTTGTTGAATATTCACCGTTTCGCCATATGACCACACCTGGCGGCTATGATATGTCAGTAGCAATGACTAACTGTGGTGATTATGGCTGGGTTACGGATCGTCAGGGGTATCGTTACAGCAGGAAAGATCCGCTCACGGGTAAACCGTGGCCACCAATAGCCCCATTACTCTCCCAATTAGCAATAGAAGCGGCTGAACAAGGGGGCTTTTCTAATTTTCAGCCAAACGTTTGTTTGATTAATCGTCATGCGATAGGCGCGAAGATGTCGTTACATCAGGATAAGGATGAAAAAAACGTTAATTATCCTATTGTCTCTATGTCGTTTGGCTTACCTGCTGTATTTCAATTTGGCGGACTTTTCCGTAGCGATAGTGTCCAAAAATGCGTACTGACCCAGGGAGATGTAGTGGTTTGGGGAGGCGTGTCTCGATTGGCCTATCACGGTATTCTACCGGTAAAAGCGGGTTATCATTCAGATACCCAAGATTGCCGCATTAATCTTACATTTCGTCAGGTTGATTAAGCCGTTTTCTCTATAGACTTAATGAGTAATGATAGCCAGTTATATAAATCTTTTTTAGTCTGATAGCAGATAAGATTTACTGAATGGCAATATTCATCTTCTGTAAATCTAACGTATATTGTTTCGCTAATGGTAAAAGACAAATCAAGTGAATTAACTAAAGGGTGATAGTGTGTCAGATGTATTTAATGCCTGGTTAAATGGATATCGACGAATTTTTGATTATAACGGTAGGGCAAGACGGCGCGATTTTGCCTGGTTTCTGTTGCTGCAGTTAGTCTTCTTTTTTGCTGTTGCCAGCATTGTCAGTATCCTGTTTGGTAATAGCGGGTTGATTACGGAAACCGTCGCCAGTGTACTTATGATGATAACAATATTGACCACCTTGTCATATAACGTTCGACGTTTACATGATTGCGGCCAGAGCGGATGGTGGTGTTTTGGTTATTTGATTCTTGCAGGGGTGTTCATCGTTGCTTCGCTAATGCTAAGGCCAACAGAAGGAAGTAACCAATATGGCCCTGACCCAAGGACTGCAACTCATTAATTTTGCACTATAATAAAAGAGCAGTTTGAGATTGCTCTTTTATTACAGGTGTTCCCGATGGCTGGTTTACCCTTATTTATCTTTATTATCTTTCCTGCCGTACTGGCACTATTCATACGATTTTTTTCCCGACTGGCGGGTAAAAAAGTGAGATTTTTGCCGATCTTTCTATCATTGGTCGTTATCAGTTTTTCTATGTCAGTTGTTTATGTTATTTACCACTATGGTTTTTATCAGCCCAATTAATTTGTATAGACAGAAGTTGTGAGTCTGACTTTTATATTGAAATACATGCGTTGTAAAATTGGAGTAGAAGGACTCAGGTGGGGGGAAGGGTAGCAAACAGGCTGACTAACGAGAGAACAATAATACCCAGCAGGATCTCCATCCCGGTACAGAATGAGAAATACCGTATAGTGTGGCTGCCTTGTTGATTCATTTTGGGTACCAGCCGATAGCGATTATACAGGGCAATCATAATCATCACGATGACCAGAATAACTTTGATTCCGAGCAGTTGTTGATAATCCGATGACCAGTCAACAGGCCAACGTTGCAGAATGAGGGCGCTATTGATGATACCGGTTAAAACGACCAATATGACAGCCAGATGGCCTATACGAGAAAACCGAATTAATGTATGTATGGCATCAGAACGATACAGCTCAACCGACAAATAACGCAGGCAAACTAATAAAGGAATAAGAGCCCCTAACCAGTATCCACCGCAGATTAAATGCAGAGCATGATTTATACGATGTAGCCATCCAATAGACCCGCTATGTAGTGTGGCATGGCCGACAAATCCCAATGAGATTAACAATAAAAAGGCCAACAGGCTAATCAGGTTAAAACGCCAGTAAATAGGAAGAAACAAACAGATAGTGGCAGTTAATGTAAATATAATTTGCCAGCGCCACGCCTGACCAAAGGTGGTTGAGAGGACATCTGCGAGAACGTCTATTTTAATTGTATCTGACCAACCATCTCCCATTAAGCCACTTTGTATACTGAGTAGTCCTGTTGAGGTCAATAGTGCTATCAGTAGGCTATAGGTTAATAATCTGTGTAGATCGTATTGAAGTGATAAACGAAATTTTCCATAACTCAGATAACTGACAAATACGGTGATACCAAACAGTAATATCACCGCACAGAAATGCAATAGTCTGAAAAAAATATAGAGAACTTCCAGACTCATTAATCAGCTTTTACTACAAATTTAAAAGAACCTTTAGTATTGTGACCATCAACAGATACGACATGCCAGTTAACGGTATATTGACCTGTTGATAACGATACTTTTAGTGGGGCGATTAGACGGCTGCTATTGGTGGTATCCAGAAGTAACTCATCGGTAGGTATGACTTTGTCATTCGGACCGAGTAGCTCAATTTTACTGAATTTTACTTCGACCCCTTCTGAATATGTTAATGATATCTCTTTTGGTGAAGTCGTCAGAGTGCTCTCTGCCGCAGGCGTTTGCTGTTTTAGATGTGCATGAGCTAACGCGGAGGGTGAGGCTAAGCTGAATAATATGATGAATAGTGACGTTAATAAGTGAGACAAACGAAAGTACATAGCTTTAACCTCATGGGAAGGAATCAAATGGTGGATCAAAATATTAACATTCTTCATTTTGTCCGTGTAGAATTGATAATAGTGCTCATTGGATGTAAATCAAGTAGTCCACAAAACTTTCCATAACTATTGAATTAATCATTATTTATTTTTTAAAATGATTAATTCTTCTTTTTTATCTAAAATTAAATTTAAATTGGTTTTTAATTCTGGATTTTTGGTTGTTTTATATCTTAATATCTGCTTTATTGTTTATTTATTGGATTTAAATTCTTTTTATTGGATTTGATTTTGGTTTATTTGTCTGTATATTCCCCCTTTAAGGCAACCGATCATTATTTTTTTGGTCGGTGTGGCGCTGAAAGTTTGTTTGGGCAAGTTTTCTGTTTGGTGGGGCGGATACGAAAATGCTTGAAAATTTTGGTGTAATAAATCTTTGGACTTATGTTATTGGTGTAATTTTCATTACATTAATACCCGGACTTAATTCTATTTTTGTACTGACCAGTAGTGCTAAGCATGGTGTAAAAGAAGGATATAAAGCTTCTTTCGGTGTTTTTCTGGGTGATGCCACATTGATTTTTTTGGCATTTATTGGCGTAGCTTCACTGGTTCGCACTTCACCACTATTTTTCAGCATTGTTAAATATGCCGGTGCGGCTTATTTGCTTTATTTGGGTGGGCGTATTCTTTATACCACGCTAATAAAAAGAGAAGGGCATACGGTTGCTGAAACGCCTAAAGCAACCAAAGAGCATACTTTTAGAAAAGCGCTGCTATTAAGTTTGACTAACCCTAAAACGATCATCTTTTATGTTTCATTCTTTGTTCAATTTGTTAGCCCTGACTACCCGAATACGGCGGTTCCATTTTTTATCCTTGGTAGCATATTAGAAGCATTTAGTATGTTGTATCTTTCCGTATTAATTTTTGGTGGGGCGACACTGGCTTCTATGTTCCGCCAGCGCTATGGATTAGCGAAATTATCTAATGGATGTATTGGTACATTATTTTTGGCATTTGGGCTTAAGCTGGCATTAGCAAGCTCTTAGTTTTAAACGATATATCAATGTTTAATGTCAGTTCTCATTTAATTATGGGAACTGGCATTTTTGTTAATAAATTGAAAGTCTGCTTGAGATAAGAGGGATTAACTGATATCAAAGATTAATGTGTTGGATAACGGGAGGTTATTCATTATGTGGCTGTCTTTGATAACAGAATATAAGTATCAAAAAGGGAATCATTAGCATGAGACATCATTTAAAGGCATTACTGGCCATTAGCGCTGTTGCGGTTACATTCAATTTGCCAATTGTTCAGGCAGAAAGCTATCAGGTTTGCATTGATAAATATACTGACGCTTCAGGAAACCGAACGGCATCTCTCAGTGATTGCCAGGGTAATGATTATGTTATTCGTCCTCAATCTATGAGGCCTACCTCTGTTGTTTCTGGTTCAGATCGCCGTATGTATTCCTCCGGCAGTGAACGTCCTTCTGGTCGTAATCAGGTTGATGAGTCTACCTATGCCAGCGATCGTTGGTGTGATGATAGTGGGTGTTATCGTATCCAAAACAAGCGTAATCTTTGTGTACTGGAAGTAACTGGTGAATTGGTTGACTGTAATTAATTTGTATCGATAATTTGTTGGTGTAATCGTTCGGGTAATCGGAAGGAAGTTATAATGATTAAGAAGATCATTATATTAGTCATGTTATCTTCTTTTCTCTGTGGATGTGGCAGTTTCGCCAGCCGGTTCGAAGGAGGATATCATGATGAGTATTACTCTGGTGTGAAATATTCCGTACATCAGGCCAACAGAGGTTATGGAGCTTACTATCTTGATATTCCTTTCTCTTTTATCCTGGATACCGTCATGTTACCTGCAGATATTATTCGTATAGAATCCACTCATTAGTTGCTTATAAACTGATCGGAAATTCAGGTTTTTTTGATGCCGGAAGGAATTGTTTTTAGCACACTTTTATTTTTTACAAACACATTGTTATGAGATTGATAAATAATTTCATAACAATGGTGAAATCACGCTGTGAATTTTTATATTTTCCTGGATTAAAAGAAAAATAAATTAGTGGATGTTATTTTTTGACAGATAAAAAATTCATGAACAAGTGCTATCTGGTGTCATGTCGATATTAGTGGATGAAGCAAATTGATATCTTTTATCCTTAAGGTGTAGGAACGCTTGGGATTACTTTTCTTTGTATAATCAATTGAATGCGTCTTATTTTGTGCTCGGTAATATCGTGAATACCTACAGGTTTGTAGCATTCAGAACATATTGAGCCATAAATATCGTCAAAAGATTCTACCTGTTGGTCAGATCGAAATGATGTGTTACCACACCTTGAGCATTGAAATTTAAAGTCAGGACACATAATCGCCCCTCAATAGGTTTAGCTAATATTTTCTTAAATAATTTATACCATAATTATTATATTAGAATAGGTGTTCTTTAGTACACTAAATTAAGATAACTGTTTCAGTTTGTGTTTTATCTTATGTTTTAGTTATCTTTATTATGTCCATTTAATATTTTTAAAATATATTTGATTGTGTATTTTTTTGTTTCTTTATCTAATTATAAAATTATTGTTATAAAAGTTAATTGTTGGTTAATTAATGTGTAATGGTAACTAATACAATCCTATTTCATTTTCTCTGGCTCTCTCTTTTTTGGGTATCATTTTTGTTTGTCTCCTTACTGAGTATCCGTTAACCTGCGGGCCTGATTTCAATGACTCCAGATATAAAAAATATGATTGGGTATAAATGGTGGGTGAGTACCCTTAGTCTGCTTTTTTTTCCGTTATATGGGTTGACAGCAAAACCAGAAATGTCAGGCCCCATTAGTTTTAATAAAGCCAAGCAACTGGCGATAGAAATCCACCGTGATATGAGCCAGAGCTTTTATTGTGGTTGTTCCATTCAGTGGTTTGGCCGTAAGGGAGTGCCCGATTTAGAAGGATGTGGATACCGAATCAGGAAAAATGTTGAGCGGGCTGGTCGTATAGAGTGGGAACACGTAGTACCCGCCTGGCAGTTTGGTCACCAGCGGCAGTGTTGGCAAAGCGGAGGTAGAAAAAATTGCACTCAAGATCCGATATATAATGTAATGGAAACCGACCTGCATAATTTACAACCTGCTATTGGTGAAGTTAATTACGATCGCTCTAACTTTCAGTTTGGTCAGTGGAATGGGGCTGCCACCCAATATGGACAATGCCAAATGAAAGTTGATTTTAAGAATAGAACCGTTGAACCACCGGAAAGAGCGCGGGGCGTGATTGCACGGACTTATTTCTACATGCGCGATCGCTATCACTTTCGGTTATCTAAACAACAAACAGAACTGTTTGATGTTTGGAATATGTTTTATCCCGTAACTGAGTGGGAATGTGAACGAAATCAACGCATATTGAAGGTTCAGGGTAATGATAATCCATATGTCTCGAAATTATGTGAAAGAGCAAGATAAAATTATCTAAATATTCTGTCGATAGTGATTAGTTTTAACATTTCAATTTCTGATGAAATTTTGTTTTATTGAGCTATATTAAAAATGGAAAAATAAGATATCTGTGTGTTACGTTTTATTTTTTATCACGCAGCTAAAAACTACTCATAGATATTTTTTGATGGTACAATTTGGGCTGAACAATCATGATGTTGTTCCAAGTTGTTGTTATTTTTATAATTAAATTTCAAGGAAATGAATAAATGAAACCTTCCCGCGTTCTTCTTTCTTCTGTTGTTGCTTTTTCTTTACTGGCTTTAAGTGGTTGTGGTGAAAAAGAGCCTGCTAAGGCTGCGGATAATGGTTTGCCAGCTGAGTGTAATGAGTATGTTAATACCATTACTACTTGTGTAAACAAACTGGGTAAAGACAACAAGGCTATGGCCGATCAGTTTAAAACTCAGATGGATGCTGCAACTGAATCCTGGAAACAAATGAGTGATAAAGAAGCGCTGAAAAACAGCTGTAAAGCTGCTATGGATGCATTCAAACCTACTCTGTCTCAATTAGGTTGTTAATCTAATTAATACTCACGCCGTAGTTATATAATTACGGCGTGGTATTGTAGATACTAATTTATTGATAATTCAAATTATTGATATTTCCTTCTGTCATCAACTATGCCGATTTAAAATTCACTCCTTTAAATACCCGTAGGGGATTTCCCCGTTCTATCTGATGATGGAACATACGGCGTTCCGCCTTTAGTTCAGCTCCGGCTTGCTGACGTAACTGCTCCAGACGGTGTGCTATCAATAATATTGCCAGGCGTTTGTTGGCGTGTTGACTTCTTTCTGACTGAACTTTGACACTGATACCCGTAGCAATATGAGTTGCCCGAATCGCAGAGTCGGTTTTATTGACGTGTTGTCCTCCGGGGCCTGAAGAACGTAATGACTCAAATTGAATTTCACTCTCCAACTCTGGATTATTTTGTTCAAATCGGGCAATGCCAATAAACCAATTCTTGCGTCCATGGTTAGGTCGATAAGGGCTATTGCATATCCATAATACCGAACCACACCAATTATCAGCCAACTGTGCCGCCCCGGTGCCATTAAGGGAAACCAGTACCGAGCGAAAGCTATCCGGCTGCCTGGCGGGTTCCATTTCCAGACACTCAACCTGAACGTTAACCGTATTAGCTTCTTTTATCAGCTGTTTTAGCGCTTTAGCAACGGCCAGACAGCATTCATCTGGCCCCTGAGCCGAGGAAATTTGCAATAGTATCATTCGCTTCTGCCTCCACTGGTTTTATAGGTCAAAACTGGCTTAAGGCGAGCCAGAATTTTGATTAACCCTGCTCCAGCCATGCTGTCGATTACAGTCTCAATCGATTTATAAGCTTGTGGTGCTTCTTCATAAATCAGTTGACGATCCTGACAGATAACCCGGCCTCCGAATTCGGTACGACTTAACTGAACCGGAGAGAAACGTTCAGACAAACGTCCCTTGCACTCCGTGCGTATCCATTTTCTGCCTGCACCGTGAGCCAGCGAATGAAGACTGATATCAGAAGCGGTTGGCATTACCAGATAGCTATAATCACCACGAGATCCCGGTATAATGAGTGGCCCCCGATTAGCAGGACTGGCACCCTTACGGTGTAGCCAACCATCAGTGCCGTTAACCTGTGCTGCTTCAACCAGATTGTGGTTAATATCTAACAGGCATTCTCCGGTTGTCTTAATCTGTTCCAGCAGCCGTTGAGCTATGAGGCGGCGATTGAATTTGGCAAAGAGTAACGCCTGATGATGGTCATTCAGATATTCCTCCGCTTCGGGGGTACCTGCCATTAATCCACCATGATTAAAACGTTCGACATGGCGACGTAAAATTGCCTGGCCTAATCCTCGTGAACCGCTGTGCACTAACAGCTGTAGCTGTTGTGGATTTAGGCCTAACTGATTAACTGCATCAGATTGATAAATTTGATCAACCTGCTGCAATTCAGCAAAGTGGTTTCCTCCGCCAACAGAGCCCAGAGCATCAGCAAAAGGAGACTGCATCATTTCCTCAGAAAGATGCTGTTGTAACCATTCAGAGCTGGCAAAATCCCCCATGCGGGAGACGCTTTTTTCTAACTTATCCAGATTAGGTCGTCGGGTCGGTATGGTGGTTTGCCACAATCCCATACCACAACCAATGTCATTACCCACTAATGCCGGATAAAAACGATTTACTGAAAAAAATGCTGCACCAACCGGATAACCTCTACCGGGATGCAGGTCTGGCATACCAACTACCTGAACCATATCCGGTAGTGAGGCGGTGGTGTTTAATTGTTGGATCGCGTTGCTTTCGATCCAGGTGTCATCCGACGCGATATAAGAGACGCGTTCAGATAAAGGACGAATAAAATTGCCCATATACCAATCCATATATTGGAGAAAAGATAAAATCGAATTGGCAGGCCGAAGCCAGGGAGTGTAACGGGTAGGGTTAGTCCTGGAGACGCCTGCAAAGGGTATTTAGTTGAATTTGTTGCATGATATACCTCCTTTGCCAGTGAAATGTGAGTCGAATAAAAAACGGCCGCATCATAGACCGCCGTTTAATAAATAGCAATATCTATTATTTTTGATTTACTCCGTTATTTTTTTCCCACAACGGTTAAAAGTGGTGAGTCAAATA
The DNA here is from genome assembly GCF_016649425.1 of Limnobaculum allomyrinae. GTDB lineage: Bacteria > Pseudomonadota > Gammaproteobacteria > Enterobacterales > Enterobacteriaceae > Limnobaculum > Limnobaculum allomyrinae. Next base: position 822,078 of record NZ_JADRCR010000001.1, on the reverse strand, counting down.
TTGCATCAGGAGATATAACGGTTTCATCCAGTGGGATTGACGAACCGTATCGTTCTGCCAGCTTCTTTTTTACTGGGGTGGAGGTGAGATCAAATTCTCGTAATTTTTGCAGGTTACCAATTTTCACACCAAGCGCATTAAAATAAATTTTCCATACCAGCTCTGAACAATATTGCTTCTCATCTGACCAGGAAAAACTCAGGTCATAGGGTGCATTAGCATATATTTGTGCAGCTTTTTGTATTTGACTTTGCTGCTCAACTGTCAGGGGATGCTTGAGCCTTTTAACGACATATTTACCGTTGACACCTCGTTCAATCCATTCATGTAATGGGGTGTATTGCACGCGTTTGGATGCTTCATAAACATAAGGCTTGTTATTTTTAAACAGAATAATACCCATATGGCTGTAAGGTGAATGTGTCGCTAACTGAATAGCCTTACTTTGAGAGGAACGAGATGTGTGGAATATGATGTCTCCTGATTGTGGTTGATAACCATAACTCTTTGGCAAAAAGATAAACAGTGAAACTACCGTGATAATGGCCAGGGTCGTCAGGAGGATGGGAAGTCTGGTTTTGGTCATAGAATTAAAGGGAATTGGTAAAATGATAGTGCCAGCATAACGGGTGTTGATGAAGTGAATGTGAAGTGATTTATGGTACGGGTAGTGAGTTGAATGCAGGAAAATGTTACAAATTAAATTATGCTACAACATAAGTTCCGGGCAGTTTTTGGTTGATTAGCATCTGGGGGTGCTGTAGCGTGAACCCACATATTGTAAGATGTTGTTTTTAGCTGTCACAGGGATTTATGACTCTATACGATCTTAAGCCACGGTTTCAGGCCTTATTGAGACCTCTGTTAAAACGCCTTTTTCGCGCAGGTGTAACGGCTAATCAGGTTACGCTGGCCGCTTTGATAGCATCGGTTGCTATTGGCTTACTGCTCTTCTTTTTTCCTCGTCCTGCTCTGTTTTTAATTTTGCCAATATTTCTGTTTATTCGTATGGCGTTAAACGCCATTGATGGTTTGTTAGCTCGGGAATATAACCAAAAATCAAAACTGGGCGCATTGCTTAATGAAACCGGTGATGTGATCTCTGACGCCGCACTTTATTTGCCTTTTGCACTGTTGCCAGGCGCAACGCCGTGGTTGGTGTTACTGGCAGTATTACTGTCTATCCTGACCGAGTTTTGTGGCGTACTGGCTCAAACAATTGGGGCTTCCCGGCGCTATGATGGGCCGATGGGAAAAAGCGACAGGGCGCTGATTTTTGGTGCTTATGCGCTGGCTATTTTTATTTGGCCAGTATGTATGGAATGGAGCTGGATACTTTTTTCTTTAGTATCTGTTTTATTAGTATGGACCTGCCTGAATCGCTGTCGCCGAGCATTGGCAGAGGTTAACTCATAGCCGGGGAGCCATAATATGAGTCCAATATTAGTTCGTGCGTTAATCATCATGTTTGCTCTGTTGATTGTCGCCAGCATTACCATTCGAGTCATGTCTCTGCGTTCACCAGAACGAGACTGGACAGAGCTGCGTCAGAGAATTAACACCTGGTGGTGGATTGTTATCGTTTTTGCGCTGGCGATTTCTACTCCCCGGGCTATTTCGCTAACGATTTTTGCCATTATCAGTTTCCTGGCGTTAAAAGAGTATCTGACACTTATACCAACCCGGCGTACCGACCATATGCCTTTGTTATGGGCCTATATCGCGATACCGATTCAGTATTACTGGATTGGCATTGAATGGTACAGCATGTTCCTGGTGTTTATTCCGGTTTATGTTTTCCTGTTCTTGCCAATGCGTATGGTACTAATCGGGAATAATAAGGATTTCCTTCACTCCGCTTCAATGCTGCATTGGGGGGTAATGACGACGGTATTTGCTATTAGTCATGTAGCTTATCTGACGGTATTACCTGGCAAACCAGAAACCGGGCCTTTGTTAGTGATTTTCCTGGTTGTTTTAACAGAGTGTAACGATATTGCTCAATACTTATGGGGCAAATCATTTGGCCGCATCAAAGTGATTCCAAAAGTTAGTCCGAACAAAACACTGGAAGGTTTAGTTGGCGGGGTAGTCACCACTATGTTCCTGGCCTGGTTACTGGGTGGAATATTAACGCCGTTGAATGGTTGGGAATCAGTTCTGGTTGGGCTATTGATTGGTGTCACTGGCTTTATTGGCGACGTGGTGATGTCTGCTGTTAAGCGTGATATTGGTGTAAAAGATTCGGGTAAATTATTGCCGGGGCACGGTGGTATTTTAGATCGTCTGGATTCACTGATTTATACCGCGCCGTTGTTTTTCCACGTTTTATATTATTTACACTACTAATTCGCGATGGGGGTCTGAGTGAACCGACTATTGCGTTTACTGTTTGTGGTGTTAGTTGCCTATCCGGTAGTGTTGGCATGGCTGGGTGTTTCCGTGGCTAACCGTAAACGCCTGCCGATAAAAGGGCCGGGAATTATCATTGCTAACCATAATAGTCATCTGGATTTATTGACGCTATTAACGCTGTTTCCACTATCAAAAGTACATTTGGTTCATCCCGCGGCAGCGGCTGATTATTTTCTGAAAAACCGCTGGGTAGCCTGGTTTGCTACCCGGGTGGTTGGCATTATTCCTGTTGTACGTGGTGGCGATCCAAAACAGAGCGATCCTCTGGCCGGGTGCGTTAAGGCGCTACAGGAAGGTAAAATATTAATTTTGTTCCCTGAAGGTACTCGTGGAGAACCTGAACAATTATCCGAATTTAAGTCTGGTCTGTGGTATTTGTGTCAGCAATTTCCAGAGGTACCGGTAACGCCAGTATTTATGCATGGACTGGGGCGTGCAATGGGGAAAGGGCAATGGATACCGGTACCTTTCTTTATTGACGTTTATGTTGATGAGCCTGTTTATTGTCGCTCAGATAAGTCGGTCTTTATATCTGATTTAAAACAGCGATTTGAATCGCTGCAAAATAATGCACAAGGGAGAGAATCATGAGTTTAGCGCAGCCTCGTACCGCAACGGAGAATTGGTTTAAAACGTCTGATGGAACGGAATTATTCTATCGTTGCTGGCCTCAGCACGAAGGAACTGCCGATAAAGTGATTGTACTTTTCCATCGTGGACATGAACACTCCGGTCGTTTGCAGCATATTGTAGATGAACTGAATATGCCAAATGTTCCAATGTATGCATGGGATGCCCGAGGCCACGGTAAAACAGCCGGAGAGCGGGGGTATAGCCCAAGCATAGGAACATCGGTACGGGATGTAGATGAGTTTGTTCGCTATGTTTCTGTTGACAGTGGCGTGCCGATGGAAAACGTTATAGTGATTGCTCAAAGCGTTGGTGCAGTATTGGCAGCCACTTGGGCCCATGATTACGCACCAAAAATTCGTGGACTAATCCTCGCTTCCCCGGCATTTAAGGTCAAACTGTATGTTCCATTTGCCCGCGCAGGTTTAGGGTTGATGAAGAGCTTCCGCGGTTTGTTCTATGTGAACTCGTATGTTAAAGGAAAATACCTGACTCATGATCAAGAGCGGGTTGATTCTTTTAATCAGGATCCTCTGATCACCCGGGCTATCGCGGTCAATATACTATTGGAACTGTACAGCACTTCTGAACGCATTGTGGCGGATGCGTCAGCAATTACTATTCCTACCCAGCTACTGATCTCCGGGGATGACTATGTAGTACATCATAAACCTCAGCATCAGTTCTATCAGCGGCTGAATACTCCAGTTAAAGAGAAGCATATCCTGAGCGGTTTTTATCACGATACGTTGGGTGAGAAAGATCGTCATCTGGCATTTGAGAAGATTCGGGCATTTATCGATAAGCTATTTAGCATGGCTCCACAACGTCATGATTATAGCGAAGAGGATCGCTGGAGTGCCAATGCGGACAAATATCGTGAGCTAATGGCTCCACTGCCGCATTATTCGATAAAACGTTATTATTATCGCGGACTGACTTCGGCAATGGCTTCTTTAGGGAAAGCATCAAAAGGGGTACGTCTTGGTTTCGAGACCGGTTTTGATTCAGGAAGTACGCTGGATTATGTTTATCGTAATCATCCGGAAGGCAGTAATAGCTTTGGGCGTTTTATTGACAAGCAGTACCTGAATAGCATCGGCTGGCGAGGGATCCGTCAGCGTAAGGTTAATATTGAAACATTAATTCGCCAGGCTATTGACGATCTTAAACAGCGTAATATGCCGGTACGTATCGTCGATATTGCTGCAGGCCATGGTCGCTATGTATTAGATGCTATAGGAGATGCGCAGGATATTGAGTCTATTCTTTTACGAGATTACAGCGAGCTGAATGTAGAACAGGGCAAGAAGATGATTGCTGAACGCCACCTGTCAGATAAGGCTGAGTTTGTCGTCGGTAATGCTTTCGATCGTCAAAGCCTGGCTGAACTGACACCAAATCCAACATTGGGAATTGTTTCCGGGTTATATGAGCTATTTCCTGAAAACAAAGATGTTCAGGCTTCGTTAATGGGGCTGGCAGATACGATTCCTGAAGGTGGGCTATTGGTCTATACCGGCCAACCATGGCATCCACAGCTTGAAATGATAGCTCGTTCCCTGACCAGCCATCAGAGTGGAAAACCTTGGGTGATGCGTTGTCGTACACAGGGAGAGATGGACAGCATGGTAGAATATGCAGGATTTGAGAAAAAGATTCAGTTGATTGATGACTGGGGAATTTTCAGCGTTTCTATTGCAGTACGGGTTAAATAGCATTTAAATAATCTGTTTTCGGAGGCCCTTATTTAAGGGCCTTTTTTATTGCTTTTAACTTATTTTTGATAAGTCTTTTTCTTTAGTTAATTTGAATTTTTCTTTTGGTGATTAAGTATTTATTTAATTTGCTTAATTGTTAATTATATTTTGTGCATAACTTAACAAAAAAACATTATTTTGTGAAAAAATTGTTTATCTTAATCTGTTTCTTGTGGTAGAAAATAAATATACAAAACGAAGTTTGCTAACTTAATTAAAAGAATTGTTTGTTGATTATATTTTCATCAAATAATGACGGGTGATTATCTTTATTGAATAATCATTAATATTAAATAAATAGTTAGTAACTAAGATAGATCGCATACAGCGATTTTGTATATGAAAGGAGATTTACCATGAGAGAATTAACGGTAGCAGAAATTAAAGTTGTATCTGGCGCTGGAATCTTTACTGATGCTTTTCGTGATTTTGGTCAGGGGATTGGCGATGCTATTGATATCGGTAATACTCCTGGAAACAAAGGTGAGTATGGTGCAGCCATCGGAAGTGCAATTGGAGCATTAGCAGATGGCGGGCTGAATTTAATCAAAGGAATTGGTGAATTTGGTGTGAATAGTATAGCTCAAGTTGGTGCACCAGTAATTGATTCAGTTTTTAACGGTGTTGCGGCTATTATTAAAGCTATCAATCCATTAAAAATAGGATGATGAAATAACTAAGACTCTCACCAGGGAAATAATATTTTATTTCCCGGTGGGGGCAAGATAATAGTGCTATTGTTCCTGATTCTCCTATTCTAAATTAATAAAATAGATTCTTTATTATTAGTTGATTTAGTTTTAAGTAAGATGATGTTGCTATAAATAATATATATATTATTTAATTTATAAAATTAAAGCTAAAATACAGCACTATTTGAATGATAGTGTGTGAAATATTTTCTGACAAAGGAAACTCATAAACATTATCGAAAGCACTTTCTAAATCAGCATGATTGGTTATGATAAAGCCAGAACAACGCGATAAAAGCGTTAAAAATGCAAACGATAGTGCCGGCTGACGGCGTATCATGGACTGAGTGCGTCGAATGAATGAACTAACATTAAATTCAGATTCTCGCCGGCAGCTTTGGCTACGAGCCGGTGTCTGGCTGCTGTTTTTGGCTCCTTTCTTCTTTTTAACCTATGGACAGGTAAATCAATTTACTGCAACACGAGATGATGTCGAAGTACTGGCATTTAGCTGGGAGTCATCAATTCCTTTTCTGCCCTGGACCATTGTTCCTTACTGGAGCATCGATCTGTTGTATGGCATTTCACTATTTATTTGCACTTCCCGCCGTGAGCTGATGGTGCATGGCTTGCGTCTGGCTATTGCCTCTGTTGCAGCTTGTGTCGGCTTTTTGCTTTACCCACTAAGATTTAGTTTTATCAGGCCAATAAGTGATGGCATGTTTGGTTGGTTGTTTCAGCAATTGGAGATGTTTGATCTTCCCTATAATCAGGCACCGTCGCTGCATATTATTTTACTTTGGCTGCTCTGGCTGCGTTTTTATCCCCATATCTCTGCAAAGTGGCGTTGGTTATTACACAGTTGGTTTGCTTTAATTGGTATCTCGGTTTTGACCACCTGGCAACATCATTTCATTGATGTGATTACCGGATTATTTGTCGGCGTTATTATTAGTTATGCCTTGCCGGTCGCTTCTCGTTGGCGCTGGCAACCAAGTCAGGATCCTTTTGCCCGCCGGTTAGCGCTTTACTATTATTCAGCAGCCTTGGTTTTAGCTGTGCTGGCTTACTGGTTGGGAAGTGTTTTTTGGGTACTGATATGGCCAGCGATTGCATTGCTGATGGTAGCGTTAGGCTATAGCGGGTTGGGGAGTGCGATTTTTCAAAAGAATTCAGCGGGTAGTATGTCACCTTCAGCGCGTCTACTGTTAGCGCCTTATCAAATTGGAGCATGGTGCTCATTCCGTTATTTTAGTGCTAAATACGATCGAAATAATCAGATTACTGAGGGTATTCTGTTAGGTAGTTACCCGCGCCATACTGTATCGGTAAGTGCTGTACTGGATATGACATCTGAATGGCAAAGGAGTACCCGTATTCCTGCCGTGGCCTATATTGCCTGCCCACAGCTTGATTTACTGGCACCGAGTGAAGAAGAACTACAGCATTCCGTACAGGCGCTTAATGAGCTATGTTCCCATGGGCAAGTGTTAGTTCATTGTGCATTGGGATTATCGCGTAGTGCGATTGTGGTCGCGGCATGGCTATTACAACAGCAGCGAGTGAACACCATCGCTGAAGCTGAAGCGATGATTCGTCGGGCTCGTCCAAAGATTATTTTCAGAGAATCTCATCTGAATACTTTGAATCGCTGGGCTCAACGTTACTTAATTTAATCATTGGGAAGATAACAGAATGATAACTGAGCATCCGATAGCAGGAAGAGTATTGGTCGCTACGTTGAATAGCTGGCGTTATTTTGCGGCACTTTCTGCTTTTGCTATGTTATTTACATTGCTTATGTTGTTTTTCGCTGACTACTCAGTGGTAATGCTGGCGATTTCTTTAGTGCTGGGACTTACTTGCCATTACTATTGCTGGCGTTTGTGGATGGACGTTCATCTGTTCAGGATTCTTTATCATTTTCCCGAAAAAACTGAGATTTTTGATACGGCGATCAATAAGTGTTGGGGAAAGAAAGGGGACAATTACCGCAGTCTGGATTCCCGCTGGGCAGGTGCTCGTCAATTGCTGCACCGGGCTGGTTTTTTAGTATTGGTTCAGTGGGGTATAGTTATCCTGACGGTTCTGTTTTCGGGTTTTGAGTAGATATTAGCAACAGAATAAGTACGGATTGTTTTAATCTGTTACATTTCAAAATTGTGCTTGCCTGATATTTATCGTACAAAGAAAGTAGGGTTAATTATGTCGAAGAAATCGACAGCAGATAAAGTAAGAAGGTTTATATGGCTGGTATAAGCATTACTAAATTGTTGATCATCGGTGCGCTGATCGTGCTGTTATTTGGTACTAACAAGTTACGTACTTTAGGCAGTGATTTGGGTGCAGCAATCAAAGGCTTTAAGAAAGCGATGGATAATGACACACCATCGGCAGATGCAACCAATGAAGCTGCTCCGCAGGTAGAAAATAAAAAGTAATTATCTGATTGACCTGCTTTCCAGGTTTATTAAATGAAAAAGCGTGCAATAAGTAGCACGCTTTTTTTATAAGGTTAATCTATCAATTCAGCGTAATCGGACTGGGTTATTTTACTTCTTCACCTTTTGCTTGCATATCAGCATGGTATGAAGAACGAACGAAAGGCCCACAGGCAGCATGAGTAAAACCCATAGCCGTAGCTTCAGCTTTCATTTCATCAAACTCAGCAGGGCTTACGTAACGTTGAACTGCAAGATGATGACGGCTTGGTTGTAGATATTGCCCCAGGGTTAACATGGTGACACCATGAGCGCGTAAATCACGCATGACTTCGATAATTTCCTGATTAGTTTCTCCCAGTCCAACCATCAAACCTGATTTAGTAGGAATATCAGGATGAGCCTGTTTAAAACGCTCCAGTAGTTTTAGAGACCAGCTATAGTCAGCTCCCGGACGAACCTGCCGGTAAAGGCGAGGAATATTTTCCAGGTTATGGTTAAACACATCGGGTGGCGTTGCCGTGAGTATATCTAAAGCACGATCCATTCGACCGCGAAAATCAGGAACCAGCGTTTCAATCTTAATGGTTGGATTCTTATCACGAATTGCGCTGATACAGTCAGCAAAGTGCTGCGCTCCACCATCTCGCAGGTCATCACGGTCAACTGAAGTAATAACCACGTAACGTAACCCCATATCCTGTATGGTTTGCGCCAGCTTTTGTGGTTCATTAGCATCCGGTGCCATTGGACGACCATGCGCTACATCGCAGAAAGGGCAACGACGGGTACAAATTGCGCCAAGAATCATAAAGGTTGCTGTACCGTGATTAAAACATTCAGCCAGGTTAGGGCAGGAGGCTTCTTCACAGACAGAATGCAATCCATTCTTGCGCATTGCTGCTTTGATTCCCTGAATACGGCTGGAATCTGCGGGTAACTTAATTTTCATCCATTCAGGTTTGCGTAGCATCTCCTGACGCTCAGTCTCCACTGACTTTACCGGAATTAGTGCCATTTTGTCAGCATCACGATATTTGATGCCGCGTTCCATCTGAATTGGTTTACTCATAGTCGTTAATATTCCAATAGCTTGGCTCGGGATGTTGATAACCGAGTAATTGTGTAAATTCCTGTATCAGGACAGGATGAACATGTTCAAAGCGGACTGATTCAGTTAGCTGTTTCATCTGAGTCATCTGCATACCCGCGTAGCCACAGGGATTAATACGGGTGAATGGCTCAAGATCCATATCGATATTCAAGGCTAAACCATGTAGCGAGCAGCCACGACGGATACGCAATCCCAGGGAACAGATCTTATCATGATTGACATAAACACCGGGAGCATCCGGGCGGGCTTTTGCCTGAATATCAAAACGGGCGAGAGTTTGGATGACCGTCTGTTCAAGGGCGGTAACCAACTCCCTGACACCCATCTTTTTTCGTTTCAGATCAATCATGATATACAACACTTGCTGACCTGGCCCATGGTAGGTGACCTGTCCCCCACGATCGCTCTGAATTACCGGAATATCACCGGCAGCCAGAACATGCTCGGCTTTACCCGCCTGACCCTGAGTAAATACCCGGGGATGTTGAACCAGCCACAGCTCATCGGATGTGGTACTGATTCTGCGATCGGTGAAGGTATGCATCGCCTGAGATACGGGCAGATAAGGTTGTACCCCAAGTTGACGTAAGATAATGGTGTCTTGTTGCAAGGAGGTCATCATAACGTTGCAAAAATGGTAAAAACATTATACCCACCGTTTGGGGAGACCACCAGACGAAATCGAAAGATTCAGTCTTTTAAAGCAATAGGAGAGCGTCGTGCTATCGAACGACTAAATAGTTTTGATGTTGAAACGGCACCTGTCAGGTGCCGATTTCACTCATAATCATCCAGCCTACGCCATATTTATCGGTGAGCATACCAAATCCACTGGACCAGAATGTGCGCTGAAAAGGTAAATTGACTTTTCCCCCGGAAGAGAGTGATTTAAATAAGCGTTCTGCGTCGACTTTACTGTCTGCTTTCAGGGAGAGGCTAAATCCGTTGAATTCAGGGTGGATGCGGTCGCACTGACCATCCGAAGCCATAAATTGTGAATGCCCCACGCTGACGTTGGCATGCATAATCTTATCTTTCCATTCATCGGGAACTGGGGTAAGCAGTGCGTCAGGGGACTCACTGTAGCGCATGATCATGGTGATTCTGGCACCAATACTTCGCTGGTAAAACTGTAATGCTTCTTCACAGTTACCGGCAAAAAACAGATAAGGCTGGACTTCCATCATATATCCTCTCTATCAATAGTCTGAATTAAAACGGTCGATGGTTTTCCTTATTTCAAGAATAGTGTTGACCACTGAGTTCTGCCACCAGTAGTTGAAATAGCGATGACAAGATATTTAGCAGAGAAATAAATGAATTACGCTGGAGGAAAGGGGGACTTGTCACGGAGGGTTACATAATGGGATGTTTGATTTAATAAAAAACGGACAGAAGAGTTCTGTCCGTTTTATTCATCACGTATTTTCGTTGGCTAATTACAACACCATACGCACAATTTCGATATCACCCAGCTCTTCATACAGTGTTTCTACTTGCTCAATATGAGTAGCATTAATAGTGATAGAGACGGAGTGGTAGTTTCCTTTGCTACTGGGTTTAACCTGAGGGTTATAGTCGCCAGGCGCATGGCGTTGTACCACTTCCACTACCTGGTCGACCAGCTCAGGTTGTGCCAGGCCCATCACTTTATAAGTAAAAGAACATGGGAACTCGAGCAGTTCATTCAGTTTCGTTTTCATGGTTGCTCCAACAAAAATTAAAAAAGTGTATGACCTATAAAAATTATAGCTCCCGCTGTGTGACGGGAGCTATATTTCATCAGGCTTATTGATTAGATGGGGCCTGAAATTTATTTTTCAAGGGACTAGCCAAACCAGCGATGGAATAGCAATTTGATATGGTCAACCATACGACCAAAGAAGCCACCTTCCTGTACTTCGTTTAATACAACTAATGGACGCTGCTCGATTGTTTTGCCATCCAGTTGGAAATTAATGGTACCAACAGCCTGTCCTTTTGCCAGAGGGGCATTAATCTCGCTGTTGGTCAGAGTATAGCTGGCCTTCAGATCGTTAAGACGTCCACGAGGAATGGTTAACGAGGCATTTTTATCGACGCCTAATTGAACACGGTCAGTATCACCAAACCAGACAGGTTCTGATGCAAATTCTTTACCTACCTGAAGTGGCGTAACGGTTTCAAAGAAACGGAAGCCCCAGGTCAGCAGTTTTTTACTTTCAGCTTCACGACCCTTAAAGGTACGTCCACCCATAACAACAGAGATTAAACGCATATTACCTTCAGTTGCTGAAGCAACCAGATTATAACCGGCAGCTGAGGTATGGCCGGTTTTAATACCGTCGACATTCAGGCTGGTATCCCACAGCAACCCATTACGGTTTGGCTGTTTGATATTATTGAAGTAATACTCTTTCTCTTTATACACTGCGTACTCTTCCGGTACGTCACGAATCAGTGCCTGACCAATAATGGCCATATCGCGAGCTGAACTAAACTGACCGGCAGCATCTAAACCATGTACGGTGCCAAAGTGGGTATTTTGTAACCCCAGCGCCTTCACATAGTTATTCATGATATTAACGAAAGCATCCTGACTACCGGCAACGTGCTCGGCCATAGCCACACAAGCATCATTTCCTGATTGAATAATAATGCCGCGATTAAGATCGGAAACTTTAACCTGAGTACCAGGTTGTAAAAACATCAGGGAAGAACCTTTAAATACCGGATTTCCGGTAGCCCAGGCTTCTTTGCTGATAGTAACATTATCATCCAGGCTGATTTTTCCTGCTTTAATGCTCTGACCAATAACATAACTGGTCATCATTTTAGTCAGGCTGGCAGGATCTCTGCGAGTATCGGCATTCATTTCTGCCAATACTTTGCCTGAGTTATAGTCCATCAGGATATAGGCTTCAGCATCAATTTGCGGAACGGCTGGAATGATAGTAGTAAGATTTACATCATCAGCTTTAACGACGGAAGTCGTTCCCAGAGCGATGAATGCGCCCAAAGTCAGACTTTTGAGCAGAGTATGGCGAAATGGTTTTGTAGATAGCGTCTGTTTCATAAGCGGGACAACAATATCCGTAGAAAGTTAATAACGGCCACAGTATAACAGGTGGCCAACCAAGGGGCACCCAACGCGTGTTGTTTTATGGGTATCCGGTGCCGTTGAATTTTTCCATGTCTGTGAGACGATGAGATGGCGACACGCTTATCAGCGCGATGCCACCAAAATAATACTATTAGGCTGTCCCTGGCTTGCTAAACGTTGTTGCAATTCTTGAGCTTGCTCTCTGGTACTGAAAGGGCCTAACTGGATGCGATAATAAGCACCGCCCTCAGACACCATTCCCGGCACATTCAGTTGGCTGCTTAATCTTTTTTGTACTTCCACAGCGTGTTGACGGTTATTAACTGCACTAACCTGAACCAGAAAACCGGTCGAGGTTGCAGTGACTGATTGAGCGTTATCTCTGTCAGGAGAAGCCGGTACGCTGATAGTTGAAGTTGGTGTTACGGGAACATTTACCCTTTCTGCTTGTGTTGGAGCACTAAGCAACAGGCTATGATTATTATCAGCAGGGGTTGGTATCGCAACCCGGTTGTCAGGTTGAGCGGGAATATTTACCGATACTTCCTGTTGAGCACTCAGGCTTTGTTGGGGAGTTGAAATTACCTGATTGCCAATTAATGGGCGACTCTGTAGCTCATAGGAGCGCTTCGCAACGGTTGAACCGATAGTTCCCGGGCCCGATAGTTGACCGTTTGGTGATACAACAATCGCATCCAACCTTACTTTAGTTTGGCCGGTAATATTCAGGCGATCGGCAGCAGCTTTAGACAGATCGATGACCCTGCCTTTGGTAAACGGACCACGATCATTTACTCGTACGACTAACTGGCGACCATTGCTTAAATTAGTCACTCGGACATAGCTGGGAAGGGGGAGAGTAGGGTGAGCGGCGCTTAACTCGTAGGCATCAAAGATTTCGCCAGTTGCGGTTTTGTTTCCATGCAACTCCTGACCATACCAGCTTGCCAACCCCTCTTCACTGAAGTTTTCTGGCTGAGTAATTATGCGGTAGCTTTTTCCTCTTACCTTATAATCTTTCATAGTGCCGATATTATAAGGTTCATAACGTGGCTCAACGCCGCTAATTTCAGCAGCGGGCCCGGAATGAGGCAAAGGAGGCAATGTCGGTGTTTTAGGTGGAGGAGGCGTTGACTCACAGGCCGCCAGCATGAAACCCATTGCACAAATCCATAGCCACTGTTTACGCATCAACTCGTCCTTAAACGTTTTTCGAAAGTAGTTTTCTGTGGGTATGTATCGACATAACAATACCCATCCCGGCCATCAGCACAATTAATGCCGAACCGCCATAACTGATGAACGGTAACGGTACGCCAACTACTGGCAAAATTCCACTAACCATACCGATATTGACAAAAACATACACACAGAGAATCATCACTATTCCGCCAATCAGTACACGACCAAAACTGGTTTGGGCATGGGCCGCGAGCATAAATCCACGAATAATGACGCATAAATAGAGAGCCAGTAGCACCAATACACCAATCAGCCCCAGTTCTTCGGCCAGAACGGCAAAAATAAAGTCGGTGTGTCGTTCTGGTAAAAACTCTAATTGTGATTGTGTTCCATGCAGCCAACCTTTGCCCCACAACCCACCGGAACCAATGGCAATTTTTGACTGAATAATATGATATCCGGCTCCCAGAGGGTCGCTTTCCGGATCGAGTAACATCATGACTCGCCCTCGCTGATAATCATGCATCAGGAAGAACCAAAGGACTGGAATAAAAGCGGCTACACCAAGGGCTGCAACAAATATCAATTGCCAGCTCATACCAGCAAGGAACAGAATAAATAACCCGGATGCAGCAACCAATATTGCTGTCCCTAAGTCAGGTTGGGCTGCAACCAGTAAAGTAGGGAAGAATATGATCACCAGAGCAATACCGGTGTTTTTTAATGAGGGGGGACAGGAGTCACGGTTGATATAGCGGGCAACCATCAATGGAACCGCTATTTTAGCGATTTCTGAAGGTTGAAATCGTACTACACCTAAGTCTAACCAGCGCTGTGCCCCTTTGCTGATCTGACCAAAAACGTCCACCAGAATCAGTAAGATGACACAGAAAATATACAGATAAGGAGCCCAGTTTTCATACACTCGGGGTGGAATTTGAGCCATTACCAACATCACACCAAATCCAAGAATAGTCTGGCTGATTTTTCGTTCCATCATATCCGGATCCTGGCCACTGGCGCTCCATAGTACAAAAAAACTATAGGCAAGCAGAACCAGCAGAAAGAAGGTCATAATGGGGTCAATATGGATTTTGGTCCATATGGTTGGTTTTTTGTTATCGCTCATTGGTTATTTATCAGCCACTGTCAGTCACCATCACTGTGTGATGCATTAAGTTCAGGCATTGCTGTGTTCTGATCGTTCAGCAATATGTGGTCAAGAATACGGCGTACAATTGGACCTGCATTACCACCGCCACCGCCACCGTTTTCAAGAATCATTGAAACAGCGACTCTTGGGCTGTCATAAGGGGCAAAGCCAACAAACAGTGCGTGGTCACGCAGATGCTCTGAAATCTTTTTGGCATTATAGACTTCATTCTTCTTCAGGCCGAACACCTGAGCGGTTCCTGATTTACCTGCGGCTTTATAAGGCGTACCGGCAAATACCCGGCGTGCTGTACCGTTAGGGCGAGAAACCACGCCATACATGCCATCTTTGGCAATTTCCCAGAAACCAGACTTTATGTCACCAATGTGAATATTCTCTTTCTGTTGATAGGGTACTAACTTGCCATTAATTTTTGTGCCGCTGAGTAAATGAGGCGTCTTAACCAGACCATCATTAATCAATGTCACCAGCGACTTAGACATTTGCATTGGTGTGGCAGTCCAGTAGCCCTGGCCGATACCAACTGGTATGGTATCTCCCTGATACCACTGTTTTTTGTGGCGCTTCATTTTCCACTCGCGGGTTGGCATGACACCAGGGTACTCTTCAGCAATATCAATGCCGCTATATTCCCCATAGCCAAATTTTCTCATCCAACCAGATAAACGATCGATCCCCATGTCATAGGCAACCTGATAGAAATAGGTATCAGCTGACTCTTCCAGAGCGCGAGTCACATCCAAATGACCATGACCGGAGCGTTTCCAGTCGCGATAACGTTTATCGGTGTTAGGTAGTTGCCACCAGCCGGGATCATAAATTGACGTTTTCTTGGTGATAACCCCTTCTGATAGTGCGGCGACGGCAACATAGGGTTTCACGGTTGAAGCAGGAGGATAGGTCCCCTGAGTGGTTCGGTTGATCAGTGGCCTGTCCGGATCGTTCAACAATTTTTGATAGTCGCTGTAGGCGATACCATCAACAAACATATTAGGATCATAACTGGGGCTGGATACCATAGCCAGTATTCCACCGTCTCGAGGATCGCTAACAACCACTGCCGCACGGCGAGTACCCAGTAACTCTTCAATATATTTTTGCAGATTTAAATCAATGGTCAGATAGATATCTTTACCTGCCTGAGGCGGTTGTTCATTTAGTTGACGAATCACTCGTCCACGACTGTTGACTTCAACTTCTTCATAACCTGGTTTGCCATGCAGTACTTCTTCGTAATATTTCTCAATACCCTGCTTACCAATATCATGTGTGGCAGAGTAGTCTTGCAGTTGGTCGTTGGCGGCCAGACGCTCTAAATCTTGTGTGTTTATTTTTGAAACGTAACCAACAACATGGGTGAGGGCAGAGCCGTAAGGATAGAAACGGCGCTGATATCCTTTTATTTCTATGCCGGGAAAACGATATTGATTAACGGCAAAGCGAGAAATTTGTAATTCAGTCAGTTTGGTTTTTAACGCAATAGGCGTAAAACGACGTGAGTTTTTACGCTCTTTTTCAAAATTAGCAATATCATCATCATCTAAATCAACAACGGAACGTAGCTCTTCCATTACACCTTTTAGGTTACTGATTTTTTCCGGAACTAATTCAAGCTGATAAATGGTTCGATTTTCTGCTAAAACCACGCCGTTACGGTCATAGATTAATCCGCGAGTAGGGGCAATAGGAACCAGTTTGATACGGTTGTCGTTAGAGCGAGTCTGATAATCTTCAAAACGTTTAATTTGAATGTTATAGAGGTTAGCAATAAGAATAGCGATAAGGATAATGACGCCAACAAGAGCAACCAGTGCCCGGCGTATAAATAAAGCAGATTCTGCCGTGTGGTCACGGAAGGCGTTAGGTTCTTTTTTCATCCAAAAACTATTTCATTCAATTTGCTATTCACGGTGATAAGGATGATTTGTTGTGATGCTCCATGCACGATAGAGGCTCTCAGCCACTAAAACCCTCACTAATGGATGAGGTAAGGCTAATGGTGATAAAGACCAGCTTTGTTCGGCAGCGCTTTTACAGGCGGGGGCTAAACCTTCCGGCCCACCAATCAGTAAACTCACATCGCGTCCATCCTGCTTCCATAACTCCAACTGCTGTGCCAGTTGTGGTGTCTCCCAAGGCCTACCGGGAATGTCTAATGTGACAATTCGGTTACCTTTACCCACGGCGGCCAACATGAGTTCACCTTCTTTTTCCAGAATACGCTTAATATCAGCATTTTTACCGCGTTTTCCCGCGGGAATTTCTGTTAATTCAAAGGGCATATCTTTGGGAAAACGACGGATATAGTCATTAAATCCAGTCTGTACCCAGTCGGGCATTTTAGTCCCTACTGCGATAAGCTGCAGTTTCACCCATTAGCTCCAGAGCTTTTCAAGTTCATATAGTTGACGACTATCTTCCTGCAATACATGAACAATAACATCATCTAAGTCGACCACGACCCAGTCACCGGCATTTTGCCCTTCAATCCCCAGAGGCAGCATACCCGCCTGACGAGCAGATTGAACAACATGGTCGGCAATAGACTGAACGTGTTTACTGGATGTGCCAGTACAAATAATCATACAGTCAGTAATGCTGGATGTTTTACTGACATCAATTCTGACAATGTTCAGACCTTTCAGATCTTCTATTTTATCAATAACGAATGATTGGAGCTCACTACCTTGCAAAGGTTCCCCTCCTGATAAAAATCTCTTCATATTATATGGAACATTCTACTATGTTACGGGCATGACAACATCAGTGGTCATCACCGCAATATAATTAAATGAACTTAACGAAATTTTATGTTTTTTAATCGATGGCGGATGATAGCATGATTCCAGCCTTAGCGGTATAAGCCCTGTTGTTCGATATACTGTTGCACGGATGGTGGCAGTAAGTCATCGAGACTAACGCCATTATGCTTGCGCTGACGAATATCAGTGGCAGAAATATCCAACAGTGGTGTATGGGCAAGGTAGATCAGACCGTTAGCCTGTTGCTTTAAATCATCAATATTGGTGGTACGGTGCTGCTCCAGCCAGCGCTCCAGTTCTGGTGTATCCAGCTTATCGGTATAGCCTGGACGGGCACAAACCAAAAGATGGCAATAATCTAATAGCGCTTGCCAGCGATGCCAGTAGTGCAGTGTCAATAAAGAATCCTGACCAATAATAAAGGCTAAAGGAATTTCTTCCCCTTGTTCACGGCGAATTTCTTCCAGCGTATCAATGGTATAAGATGGGGCCAGACGATGTAATTCACGTTCATCGACGGCAAATAGAGGATTACCGGCCACCGCCAATTTTACCATTTCCAGCCGTTGTTGAGTATTCGCTTCCGGCTGTGGTCGATGAGGCGGGACATGGTTAGGCAAGAGCGTAATACGATTAAGACCCACTTCCTGAGCTAAAGCCTCTACGGGTTTCAAATGCCCGTAATGGATAGGATCAAAGGTGCCACCAAATAAGGCGTGAATAGCCTCACCGCTTTCTATCTTGTCAGACATCTAAACGCGCCTCAGATAAAGGTTTGCCACATAGCAGCATCATAAGACTTTCCAGACCATCCCAAATTGACTGGCCAAAATCCTGTTTGACGATTAACTCAAGCTGGGTGAGTAGGGCGACAGCCTGATTCAATTGAACCGCAGTTAGTCGCTGTAAAGCTTGCGTTAACAAAGGGCGCCGATTTTGCCATATCTTTTGTTGATCGAATAGTGTCCTGAGTGGGGTTTGTTGCATTTTTCTTTGTAAACTCAAAAGATGCAGCAGTTCTCGTTGTAGCGTGCGGATTAAAATCAGAGACTCAGTCTCTTCCAGACGCAACTGATGGAGAATATGAAATGCTCTTTTGGCTTTCCCCGCAAGAATGGCATCAAGCCAATGGTAAGGCGTGAAGTGAGCCGCGTCATTAACTGCCTGCTCAACGCGTGGTAAAGTAAGCTTGCCATCGGGATAAAGCAGCGAAAGGCGTTCAAGTGCTTGAGATAGAGCCAGCAGATTACCTTCATAGCAGTAACACAAGAGTTGTATGGCTGCTTCATCGATTGTTAACTTAAACGTTTTGGCTCGTTGAGCAACCCAGCGTGGTAAATGAGCCTGCTCCGGTGTTAAACAGCTGACATAAACGCTATGTTCTCCCAGCGTTTTAAACCAGGCACTATTTTCCTGTGCTTTGGTAAGCTTAGGTCCGCGTAGAATGAGTAAAATATCCGGATTTAACAGCGCCGCTAATTGTTTTAGCTGTTCGCCAATGGACGCATTAGCACCATTTTCAGGAAACTGAAGGGTAAATATTTTTTTGCTGGAGAAAAGACTGAGAGACTGACATTCAGTAAAGATAGATTCCCAATCAGTTTGGGGACTAAGGTCGTAGCTAAAATTCTCATGAAAGTCTTGTGCTAAAGCAGTCCGACGAATCGCATCCTGACTCTCTTCCAGCAACAAGGGTTCATTGCCATAAAGTTGATAGCAACTGCGCAGCCCCTCATGGAGCTGCGCGTTAAGTTGCTCAGGATAGAGTCGAATCATTGAACCGTTACGGCACCGCGAGTGGGTGTAGTCGGCTGATTGTCTGACTCATCTTCTGGTTGTTCGGTGGTTTGAACAGTGATCAGTTTACGTACCAGCTGTTGCGCCAGTTGTTCTCTCATTTCCTGATAAAGCATTTCCTGTTCTGCATCTTTTGCTAATGCAGTTAATGGGTTATCAAAGAACGAACGAAATACTTTTGCACCAATTGGGTAAATACCTTTCCCAGGAATCATTACTTGGGCATTAGCGTACATAACCATTTGATACTCAGCAGTAGTACCATTCTGGAAAATAGAAACAGTATCCTGACTGGCAGCTAAACCGCCCAATCTTAAAGATGGAGTACTCTTTAAGGTTTTTTCATCAGTCGTTGAACTATCAACAATAGTCACACCACTTTGACGTAACTGGCTACGTACAGCCCTGGTCATTGGGCCATAAGGGTCAGACGTATCCAGAATCAGCGTATTTAACTCGCTAGGGACATTGGTAGTACCGCGTAAGTTAAACCCGCATCCGGCAGTGACCAGCACTGCCATAGCAATGATGATTGTTACAATAGGATGTCGCACATATACTCCTTGGCTTAACCTACAACCAGATTTAAAAGTTTTCCTGGAACATAAATCACTTTACGAAGAGTGACACCATCCAGATATTTAGCAATTTGAGGATCGGCCATCGCTATAGCCTTAACCTGCTCTTCGGTAATATCAGCGGCTACAGTGATTTTGCTCCGGACTTTACCATTAACCTGAACTACGACCAACTTCTCGTCCTCAACCATAGCGGCTTCGTCTGCAACTGGCCATGGTGATGAATCGATATCCCCCTGACCACCTAACGATTGCCACAGGGTGAAACAGATATGTGGGGTAAATGGATAGAGCAGACGTACAACCGCCAGCAAGGCTTCCTGCATTAGTGCACGATCTTGTTCGCTCTCTTGCGGTGCGCGGGTTAACTTATTCATTAACTCCATCACGGCAGCAATCGCGGTGTTAAAAATCTGACGACGGCCAATGTCATCATTCACTTTAGCGATAGTTTTATGCAGGTCACGACGCAGGGCTTTTTGTTCATCGTTCAGGGCGGCAACATTCAGCTCGGCAACGGCACCTTTTGACAAGTGATCATAAGCCAGACGCCACAAACGTTTCAGGAAGCGGTTAGCACCTTCAACCCCTGATTCTTGCCATTCCAGCGTCATCTCTGCTGGTGAAGCAAACATCATGAACAAACGAACGGTGTCAGCACCGTATTTTTCCACGATATCCTGTGGGTCGATGCCGTTATTCTTAGACTTCGACATTTTAGCCATGCCACTGTAGACCAGTTCACGACCCTCTTTATCAAAGGCTTTAACGATGCGTTGTTTATCATCACGTTCTACGGTGACTTCACTTGGCGCAATCCAGATTCGTTCACCGGTGCCGGAGGTATAATAGAAAGCATCCGCCAATACCATTCCCTGACACAGCAGGCGTTTAGCAGGCTCATCGGAAGTAACCATGCCGGCATCACGCAACAGTTTGTGGAAGAAACGGAAATACATCAGGTGCATGATGGCGTGTTCAATACCACCAACATATTGGTCAACCGGTAGCCAATAGTTGGCCGCTGCCGGGTCCAGCATACCTTTATCATATTGCGGGCAGGTATAACGCGCGTAATACCATGATGACTCCATAAAGGTGTCAAAGGTGTCTGTCTCACGCAGCGCTGGTTGCCCGTTATAAGTTGCTTTTGCCCATTCAGGATCGGCTTTAATTGGGCTGGTGATACCATTCATGGTGACATCTTCCGGCAGAATAACCGGCAGTTGATTTTCTGGTGTTGGTACAACCGTACCATCTTCCAGCGTCATCATTGGAATTGGTGCACCCCAATAGCGTTGACGGGAGACACCCCAGTCGCGCAGGCGGTAATTAATTTTACGCTCCCCTACGTTCATGGAGACCAGCTTATCGGCAATCGCATTAAATCCTGCCTCATAATCCAGACCGTCAAACTCACCAGAGTTAAACAGTACGCCTTTTTCCGTGCTTGCCTGCTGGCTTAAGTCTGGTTCTGTCCCTTCTGCGGTTAAAATGACCGGCTTAATCGGCAGGTTATATTTGGTAGCAAATTCCCAGTCGCGTTCATCATGACCCGGAACTGCCATAACGGCGCCTGTACCGTAATCCATCAGTACAAAGTTGGCGATCCAGATAGCCAGTTTTTCACCGGTCAAAGGATGAATAGCATAGAGACCGGTAGCAACCCCTTTTTTCTCCATGGTTGCCATTTCGGCTTCTGCCACTTTGGTATTCCGGCACTCATCAATAAATGCGTTCAGCGCTGGGTTGCTTTGTGCAGCGAGAGCAGCCAGTGGGTGACCAGCAGCAATAGCCACATAAGTCACACCCATAAAGGTGTCAGGACGCGTGGTATAGACCGACAGGCTGTCATCAGAACCATCGACAGCAAACTTGATTTCCACCCCTTCGGAGCGGCCAATCCAGTTGCGTTGCATGGTTTTAACCTGCTCAGGCCAGCTTTCAAGAGTATCCAGATCGTCTAACAGCTGATCGGCATAGGCCGTGATTTTAATAAACCACTGTGGGATCTCTTTACGTTCAATTGGCGTATCACAACGCCAGCAACAGCCATCAATAACCTGTTCGTTAGCCAGTACGGTCTGGTCGTTTGGACACCAGTTCACCGCAGAGGTTTTTTTATAAACCAGGCCTTTTTCATACAGCTTAGTGAAGAACCATTGCTCCCAGCGATAGTAATCAGGATCGCAGGTGGCCAATTCACGACTCCAGTCATAGCCAAAACCTAACAGCTTTAACTGGTTCTTCATGTAGGCAATATTTTCGTAGGTCCAGGGTGCCGGAGCGGTGTTGTTTTTAACTGCGGCACCTTCAGCAGGAAGACCAAACGCATCCCAGCCGATTGGCTGTAGTACGTTTTTGCCCTGCATACGCTGGTAACGAGAAATTACGTCGCCGATAGTGTAGTTACGCACATGGCCCATATGTAGTCGCCCTGAAGGGTAAGGCAACATGGAGAGGCAATAATATTTTTCTTTCGTTGGGTCTTCGGTGACCTGAAAGGTTTTATTTTCTTGCCAATGGTTTTGTACGTGAGATTCAATATCTTCCGGGCGGTATTGCTCTTGCATGGCGACGCATCGTCCTTCTGTTTTAATTTGCTAAATGACTGGCAGTAGCATTTATCTGCAATTGGGAAATAGATCCCCATAGGATAGCCGATAAGCGTCGGCCTCAACAATACTCAAAAGCATGGTAAATGATTTTTATGTTAAATATTTATCGCAAAACAGGGGATGACCTTCAGTTATGAGATTCTGAAGATGAATGTATTGGTGATGTACGTTGTTCACGATAGTAAAACAGACTGGAAATCAGACAGAGAGAGTAGCCAAATAGCTCAGCGCCTTCTTCAACGGCTGCTTTGACGTTATACATTAAGAAGCGAGACTCTTCAGGATGCAGGTTGTACCACAAGAATTTCATGCCAAACAGCCGGGAAAAAATCAGGATGCATACCAAACCAGAGATCATAAAACCGTAGTTGGGTGAACGGGTAAAATTGACCAGTTGCACCAATGTGCTTTTAATATTGAAAGAGACATAAAACAGACAAATGGCAGTAACCAGTAAAGCAGGGTAAAGCCAGAAGCCGTGATGGATCATATCCAGAACACTATCGAACTCACGGATAAGCATACAGCTAAAAAAGCCAGCAATCAGCACACTCGAATTTCTGATATCTACTCTTTTCCATGCCAGTCGCAGAAACAACAGAATGCTTATCAGAAGCATGGTTTCCTGAGAGATCTCAACAAATGAGAGCTCATCCAATTGATTACCGACCAGCGTAATGTCAAGAAACATCATTCCCGTCGCTATCGCGGCAGCCAGCGAATAAAGCAAAAATTGCTGTATGGCACGATACAAGATTGAGAGTTCAGTTTGCATAGACAATTACAATCATTAATAGGCTCTTTGGCACAATAAAACAAGGTGGGAAGTGTATCAAAGTGGTGTGTTTATACAGGACTTAATGTGCTGTTGTCTGAATTTTGTAGATTAGTTGTACAAAGGCTCTGCAAATTGCAGAGCCTTTGTACAGTGAAGGACTAATATTAATATTAGTGCAGAATTTTCGCCAGAAAATCTTTGGCGCGATCGGATTGAGGATTATTAAAGAAGTCATCCTTTTTGGTGTCTTCAATGATTTTACCTTCATCCATAAACAGAATTCGATGCGCTACTTTTTTGGCGAAGCCCATTTCGTGAGTAACCACCATCATGGTCATGCCTTCGTAAGCCAGTTCAACCATAACATCCAGAACTTCGTTAATCATTTCCGGATCGAGTGCTGAAGTTGGCTCATCAAACAGCATGGCAATAGGATCCATGCATAAAGCACGGGCAATGGCTACGCGTTGCTGCTGTCCACCAGAAAGCTGGCTTGGGAACTTGTTAGCATGGCTGGTTAATCCAACGCGATCCAACAGCGCCAATCCTTTCTTTTGCGCCTCATCTTTACTGCGGTTAAGTACTTTAATTTGTGCCAGCGTCAGGTTTTCAATGATTGACAAGTGCGGGAACAGTTCAAAGTGCTGGAATACCATACCAACCCGAGCGCGTAATTGTGCCAGATTAGTTTTAGGGTCGTTAACCGCAATACCATCAACCAGAATAGTTCCCTGTTGAATTGGCTCAAGGCCGTTAACCGTTTTAATCAGGGTAGATTTACCGGAACCGGAAGGGCCACAAACTACGACCACTTCACCCTTGTTCACTTCGGTTGTGCAATCTGACAACACCTGAAAACGGTCATACCATTTAGAAACATGTTTTAAGGAAATCATCAAACTGTCGTCCTTTTTTTCAAATAAGTTACAAGTAAGGAGGCGGATAAACAGACAATAAAGTAGACGAATCCGGCAAATAAAACCATCTCAATTTCGGTACCGGAAGTCTTACCAACGTTAGTCGCGCTGCGGAAGAAGTCCGCCAGCCCGATAACGTACACCAATGCAGTATCCTGAAACAGAATGATGCCCTGAGTCAGCAATAGTGGCGTCATGGCTTTAAATGCCTGAGGCAGAATAATCAAACGCATGGATTGCCACGGCGTCATGCCTAATGCCAGTGCGGCGGAGTTTTGTCCGCGGGCAACGCTCTGTAAACCGGCACGAATAATTTCTGAGTAGTAAGCCGCTTCAAACAGAGAGAAGGCGATAACGGCAGAAATAAAACGAATATCCGTTTGTGGTGACAGTCCCAGAAACTTTTGCAGTAGTTGAGGAACAATCAGGTAGAACCACATCAGTACCATAACCAGCGGTACGGAACGGAAAGTGTTAACGTATGCCGCTGCCAACATACTAATCCAGCGGAAAGGCGGTGGTGCAAGGCGGAAGATTGCTAATGCGGTTCCCCATGCAATACCAAAAACAATCGCGCTGATAGCAATTTTCAGCGTCACCCACATGCCTTCTAAAAGATAAGGCATGCTTGGAATAATGGTACTCCAGTCAAATTCAAGCATCATTATCCTCCAAAGGTGCCAGGCAGACGGGTTTTCTTCTCAACCAGCTTCATCAGTCGCATAACCACAATATTAATCAGTACGTAAGCGATGGTGACAGCAAGGAAGGATTCATAGGCGTAACCGGAGTACTCCAGCAGCTTATTGGCCTGTGCGGAAAGTTCAATCAGACCAATGGTTGATGCCACGGCGGAGTTTTTCACCATGTTAAGCATTTCAGAGGTCAACGGTGGAATAATGATGCGATAAGCGTTAGGTAACAGCACATGGCGATATGCCTGAGGCAGGGTTAACCCTAATGCCAGCGCAGCACCTCTTTGTCCACGAGGCAGTGACTGAATCGCGGTTCTGACCTGTTCGCACACACGGGCACCGGTAAAGAAGCCCAGACAGCAGACAGAGACCACAAAGAATTGAATATTTGGATCCAAGTCCCCTTTAAACCAATCACCAATAGATGCCGGTAATAGTTCAGGCACCAACAGATACCAGATAAAGAATTGTACAATTAATGGCACATTGCGAAATAGCGCAACATACAGGGTTCCCATTCCGGAAAGTACACGGTTAGGAACAGTGCGTAAAATACCAAACAGCGATCCCAGAATAAACGCCAGAATCCATGAGCATATGGATAGTGCTACCGTGACCTGAAAACCGGCCCATAGCCAATCCAGATAGGTAGTATTTCCAAACGGGGCTTGTTCTAAGAATATTCCCCAATTCCAGTTTCCAAACATAACTTAGCCCTTATTATTTCTTTTTATTGACATCCCATTACGCCAAATTGGACGTAATGGGAGCCAACCTAGAGCCGATAACTGCGATGTAACTCTGTTAGTTCAGGGCTTTATCGTTCGGTGCTTTAAACAGTTTTTTCATATCTTCTGACAGTTCGAAGTTCATGTTCAGATTCTTCGGTGGAATAGGCTGTTTGAACCATTTGTCATAAGATTTTTCTGCTGCGCCAGAGGTTTGCGCTTGAGCAATGGTTTCATCCATCAGCTTTTTAAACTGAGCATCACCTTTACGCAGCATACAACCGTAGGCTTCAAATGATTGTGGTTTAGCAACAATTTCCCACTGATCAGGTTTTTTCGATTTTGCTCTTTCGCCCGCCAGTAGTGCATCATCCATCATGAAGGCGACAGCACGGCCACTTTCCACGGTACGGAATGCATCACCGTGGTCTTTAGCACTGATGATTTTCATGTTCAATTTGTCGGAGTCGTTCAGCTTGTTCAGAATAGTTTCTGAGGTAGTGCCTGAGGTGACCGCAACGTTTTTATCTTTCAGATCGGCAAACTCTTTGATGCCAGAATCTTTTTTGGTTAGAAGGCGGGTACCTACCACAAACAGGGTGTTAGAGAAATCAACTTGCTTCTGACGCTCTACGTTGTTGGTGGTTGAACCACATTCAAAATCAAAAGTACCGTTCTGCAACAATGGAATACGGTTTTGCGAGGTAATCGGAATTAATTTGATCTGAAGGTTTGGTAAGTCCAGTTTCTTTTTAACCGCATCAACAATCAGGTTGGAGTAGTCTTGTGAATAACCGACAACATTCTGCTGATTATCATAGTAAGAGAAAGGAACAGAAGATTCCCGGTGACCAACGGTGATGACTCCCGTGTCTTTAATCTTCTTCAGTGTACCATCCAAATCCTCTGCGTGGAGCGCCGTACTTGTCAGACCCATTAAAACTAGCGGTAGTGCTAACTTGCGTAATTGCATGACTTACTCCTTCGTTGTTATCAGTATGATGTTGTAACCGTTTTTTGTTGCCCATCAGTCAGTCAGAAGACCGCCAATGATGTAATTAAAATGTAGTTTAATGCTGTGTTTGTGTAAAACAATTAACACCTTGTTTACCAGTAATTTGCACCATTAGTGAGCGAATTCACAGATATGCTTGCTTTTAGTGCAAATTTGCACCCTATTGGTGCATTCCGTCTTTAACAACCAGAAATTTCAGGATTATTTTCACCTTTTATCCGGCTTCAATAGATATGTAGCAAGGTGCGTGCCAAGTCTGAGATATGTTAAATTTTTGTTTGATAAAGCCACGACTGGTAAGAATCATCAGAAGAGAAGGGGGCAACAGAACATATATCAAAGCAAAGCTGGTCAATATTTGAGCTGATATATGATGTACTGAGATATCATATATCAGCGTAAGCACAGCGAGGTTTTTTCAATTAGTTTGGTATCTCATTTCCTGACAATAAGAATGAGGATAGTGAGGTATGGAGAGACAAACTAATGTTCAGACAGGCAGGGACACATTAAAAACCATCGGCAGACATATTATTCCTTTTGCCTTTATTCTTTATTTTTTCAACTACATGGACCGGGTTAATATCGGTTTCGCCGCTTTACAAATGAATGTCGATTTAGGGATCTCCAGCGTTCAGTTTGGACAACTCGCATCGGTATTCTTTATCTCTTATCTGGTTTGCCAGATACCCAGCAATATGATGATTCAGAAGTTAGGCGCCAGAAGATGGATTGGTTTCATTCTGATTGCATGGGGTGGGGTGACAACACTCCTATTTTTTGCCCAAAGCTTTGAACACCTGATGGTGGCACGTTTGCTGTTAGGGGTATTTGAAGCCGGGTTCTTCCCCGGGATGATTTACTATCTTGCCTGTTGGTTTCCTGCCAAAGAGCGGGCCCGTGTCACGGCGCTGTTTATGATGGCAATCGCAGTTTCCTCCGTAGTGGCAGCACCCATGTCCGGATGGATTATCCAGCACGCCAATTTCTTTGACCATGCTGGCTGGCGCTGGCTATTTGCCATTGAAGGTATACCGACGGTTTTACTTGGCGTTCTGACCTTTTATGTACTGTATGACCGCCCTCAGGATGCACCCTGGTTAACGGACAAACAAAAATCCTGGCTGATTGCTGAATTAAACACGGAAACTCAGGGGCAATCCGCGTGCAATTCAATGACGTTCTGGCAGATTATTCGTAATCCAATTTTATGGCGTCTGTCGTTTGTTTATATGTTTGTTCAGGCTGCTTCTCAGGCCAGTAACTACTGGTTGCCGGGGCAGGTAAAAGGATTTGCTCCCGGTCTGACGGATACCCATGTCGGTTTGATTATGGCGGTACCTTTCCTGTGCGCTATGTTTGCTATGCCTTTATGGGGTGCGCACTCGGATAAACAGGGGGAACGAAAATTTCATGCGGCATTACCGATGCTATTGGCGGGCGCGGCGTTTTTAGTTATTGCTACGGCGTTTTTAGTTATTGCTACGGCTGATTCTATGTCGATTCGGATGTTTGGCATGGTGCTGTTTGGTGTCGGTATCCTTAGTTATTACGGCCCGTTCTGGGCCATTCCTTCCATGTTGTTATCACCTGCCGGTTTAGCTATCAGCATCGCGGTTATTAACTCTTGCTCAAGCCTGGGAGGATTCTTCGCCAATTTAGGATTGGGGTATGTGGCCAAATCCTATGGATCTTATGGTGTCTTCGTGGTGGAAGCGATCCTGTGTGTTATCTCCAGCGTATTGCTTATCACGATGCGAATTCCTCGGGTAAAAGCAAAAACAGACCAAGCCGTAACGGCATAAATTTCGCAGTAACCATTATTTATATAACAGGATGGAGAGTTGTATGAAAATTACCAGCGTTGAAATTTTTGATTGTGAGGTTAATCGTCGGGATCCAAGAATGGCTCGTTTTAACCCGGTGATGGTACGTATCAACACCGATGCCGGTATTAGCGGTATTGGTGAAGTGGGTTTGGCATATGGCGCAGGGGCTAAAGCCGGGGTCGGTATCCTGCGGGATCTGGCACCAAGAATAGTGGGTAAAGATCCCATGAAGTCAGAGGCTATTTGGGAAAACCTGTTTCGGGCTACCTTCTGGGGGATGGGGGGCGGTAACGTCTTCTATGCCGGTATGAGCGCCATTGATATTGCGTTATGGGATATCAAAGGCAAAGTGCTGAATGCGCCCATCTATCAATTACTGGGCGGCAAAACCAACGAGAGATTGCGCGCCTATGCCAGCCAATTGCAGTTTGGCTGGAGCGATACTTTCCAGATGCTAACAACGCCAGAACAGTATGCCGATGCGGCACGTAAAGCGATTGCGGAAGGGTATACGGCGATTAAAGTTGATCCACTACAGGTTGATCGTAATGGTGGGCCGCCGTTAGATTGGGAGATTAACCAGAACTATTTTGGTCTGCTACTCGCTGATCAGTTACGTATGGGAGAAGAGCGTATTGCGGCCATGCGGCAAGCCGTAGGGCCTGATGTGGATATCATCGTGGAAATCCATTCTCTGTTAGGAACTAACTCAGCCATTCAGTTTGCCAGAGCCATTGAGAAATATAATATCTTCTTTTATGAAGAGCCGGTTCATCCACTCAATAGCGATAATATGGCGCTGGTTGCGCGCAGTATCAACATTCCGGTGGCGACGGGGGAACGTTCATATACTCGTTGGGGATACCGTGAATTGTTTGAAAAACAAAGCGTAGCCGTAGTTCAGCCTGATTTATGTTTATGTGGAGGTATTACCGAAGGCAAGAAAATTTGTGACTATGCCAATATTTATGATGCGACGGTTCAAATTCATGTTTGTGGTGGGCCTGTATCAATGGCGGCATCGCTACATATGGAAGCGGCTATTCCAAATTTCATTATTCATGAGCATCATACCCATGGTTTAAAAGCCTGTATTCGTGAACTCTGTACTAACGATTATCAGCCAGTTAATGGTTATTATTCCATCCCCGATCTGCCAGGATTAGGGCAGGAGCTTAATGAGGATATTGTGAAAGATTATCTGGCCTATACCATTACGGCTTAACTATTTTTATCTTCAGCCCCGCCCTGATTCTTTGGGTGGGGCGCTTATTCTGAAAGTATGATGCCATCGCTATATTTTCTTATCGCATAGTATATGATTCGCCTGATTGACTGATAAGAAGGTATTTCGTTACAGGTCTTGGCGATCCATCGGTCGGACGGTTTCAAGGCTGAAACATAGCAATCGTGACAAGATAGCTACAGCGAGGTCGACTATGCATTTAGAGATCCCAAAAACGTTAACTGAAATAGCGGCGGACAAAATTCGTCAAATGATAATTTCCGGCGAATTTGAATTTGGGCAGCAGGTGACGGAAAGCCAGCTATCAGAGCTGTTTGGCCTCAGTAAAACCCCGGTTCGTGAAGCATTATTGCGCCTCTGCTCTGAGCACTTAATTGAAATACGTCCGCGTTGTGGCACTTTCATTTGCCGTCTGACTGCGGAAGAAATTGATAATATCAGCGAATTAAGAATCGCACTCGAAACCTGCGCTATTCACAGTGCTTTAAATAAAAACCGCGAAAAATTGCTTACTGAGCTGCAACAGAATATTCAACGCTGTGAACCTTTTTTACTAAAACCCGATCGTGAAGCTTATCTGGCTTTAGATACTGATTTTCATCGCTCATTGCTTAAGTTTGCCAATAATCCCTATTTAATGGATATGCATCGCAATACCACTACCAAGGTATTAGCCATGCGTAACCGACTCACGTTCTCGCAGGAATATATAACTCGCTCGATTGAGGAACATAAAGAAATTGTTGAGGGGCTGAGTAGTAATAATTCAGAACAGGCATGTCGCGTGCTTAAACAGCATATCAACAGTGGCTTTACCGTACGGGCTAAACGATTATTGAGTGATGTTGCAGAATAGCGGGCTACAGAAATAATGAACCTGTAGCCCACTGAAGCACTCTATTTTGAACGGCGAGACAGCAACCAGGAACCACCGGTCAACAATAAAGTGATTAGCCATACCGGTAACGAACCCCAACGGGCATAAGGCGTCATACCGGTTGTTGGCGCTACCTTAACTTCCAGTACTTGACGTTTAAACTGTGGAATTCGGTCAATTACATCACCGTTGGCATTGATCGCCGCCGTCACGCCATTGTTGGTGCCGCGTAGCATTGGGCGACCCAGTTCTAATGCTCGCATGCGAGCCATTTGAAAATGCTGCAGCGGGCCAATAGAGTCTCCAAACCAGGCATCGTTAGAGATGGTCAACAGAAAGTCAGTATCCGGCGTGAAGTTATCTCTCACTTGTTGACCAATAATCACTTCATAGCAAATGACGCTGGTGATTTTATACCCGGCAACGTTAATCGGTGCTTGCAGATAATTACCTTCGCTGATTGATGACATCGGTAAATCAAAGAAAGCGGCCAGCGGGCGAAGAATCGACTCAAAAGGAACATATTCACCGAAGATAACCAAATGGTGCTTATTATATCGGTTAGCGCCGCCATACTGATAAGGTTGCTGGTTGCCCAATACAATCAGGGTATTGTAGTAATCAGAACGTTGGGGAGTTGTTCGATAATCAATAATACCGGTAATCAGTGCTGAGTTATTTTCACGGAAGTTCCGATCCAGCATGGATAAGAATGAAGCCTGTCTGGTTTCGATATCAGGAATAGCCGCTTCTGGCCAAATAATAATTCGGGATTTGCCGATATAAGGTCTGGATTCATTAACATAAGCTTCCAGAGTAGGTAGCAAATGGTCAGGGCTCCATTTTAGTGACTGAGCGATATTTCCCTGTACTAAAGCCACATCAACGGCACGTTCCGGCTGTTCGGTAAACCATTGAATCTGTTTGAGAGGCCAGGGCAGCAGCATGCAGAGCACGGCAATAATGCCGGGCAGAATACGACGCTGACAAATAGCAAACACCAGCATGCCGCTAATGGCGACCATCAACATATTGATGGCATCAACACCCAGCAGCGGTGCAATTCCTTTCAGCGGCCCATCGACCTGACTATAGCCGAACTGTACCCATGGAAAACCGGTGAAAACCCAACCGCGTAAGAACTCAGTAACCTGCCAGAGCGCGGGGGCCGCCAGCGCCAGGCGCCAGATGGTGGTCTTTGGCCAAAAGCGAGCCAGCAACCAACCAAACAGCATTGGATAAAGGGACAGATAGGCAGCCAGTAGTAATACCAGCCCGATACTGATTGGCATCGGCAGACCACCAAACTGGTCAATGCTGACGTAAACCCAATGAATACCAGACAGAAACAGACCGAGCCCCCACCAAAAACCAACCGACATGGCTTGCTTAGGCGTACGGTTCAGCGTCAGGGCAAGTAAGCCACAGAGCGAAACCAGCGCCATTGGCCACAGGTCAAAAGGGGAGAGTGACAAGGTGCCACAGGCACCTAAAATTAACGCCAGCGGCAATCGAATCCGCTGGCGATCAAAAATATGGGCTACAGCCATGTGATAATTAATCTTCTAACTGTGGTTGTGGCGATTCATTAGGAATCGTGACGTGTACCTGAATAATGCGCCGACTATCCGCCATAGCGACTTTAAACTGGTAACCCTCAATAGAGATGATCTCTCCCCGCGATGGCAGATGACCAAAGGCCTGCATAACCAGACCACCAATAGTATCAACCTCTTCATCACTGAAGTTGGTAGAGAAAACTTCATTAAATTCTTCTATCGGCGTTAAGGCTCTGACGGTGAAGGTGTGACGGCTGAGTTGGCGCACATCCCGGTCTTCCACATCGTCATATTCATCCTCGATTTCACCAACAATCAATTCAAGAATATCTTCGATGGTAACCAGACCAGAAACGCCGCCGAATTCATCAATCACAATGGCCATATGATAGCGTTGTGAACGGAACTCTTTCAGCATGCGGTCAACACGCTTACTTTCGGGCACCACCACCGCCGGGCGAAGAACCTGATCGATAGTGAAAGGCTGAGAATCTTTACTCATAAATGGCAATAAGTCTTTCGCCATTAAAATGCCTTCAATATGGTCTTTATCTTCGCTGATCACCGGGAAGCGGGAGTGGGCTGATTCGATAATCACATCCAGACACTCTTCCAGCGGCTGATTACGTTTTAGGGTAATCATCTGGGAACGTGGGATCATAATATCGCGGACGCGTTGCTCTGCGATATCCATGACACCTTCCAGCATATCGCGGGTATCGGGATCGATAAGATCGTTTTGTTCTGAATCGCGGATAAGTTCGACTAAGTCGCCGCGGTTTTTAGGCTCGCCATGAAAAAACTGGCCAAGAATCAGTGAAAAGAAGCCCTTTTTGGGTCCAGGGCTATCGTTACTTTGTGAATGATCGTCGCTCATGCATTCTTTATTAGTTAGTTAGACTGCGTCTTTTTCTGAGGCGTAAGGGTCAGGATAACCTAACTCTTGCATAATCTCAGTCTCTAAAGACTCCATTTCTTCCGCATCATCATCAATGATGTGATCATACCCTAACAGATGGAGGCTACCATGGACAACCATATGAGCCCAATGTGCGAGTAAAATCTTATTTTGTTCATCCGCTTCCTTCTCCACTATCTGGCGGCAGATGACCAAATCCCCCAACAGTGGCATTTCCATGCCGGGTGGTGCCTCAAAAGGAAATGATAGCACATTCGTCGGTTTATCCATTCCCCTATAGGTATGATTAAGCTGGTGGCTCTCTTCAATATCCACCAGACGAACGGTGACTTCTGCTTCTCGTTGGAAAGGAAGCACCGCCGCATCCAGCCAGCGTTGAATCTCCTGCTCATCAGGTAGCCCTTGAGTATTCTCACAGGCTACCTGTAAATCTAAAATCACGTGATCCATATCTGCCTTCAATTATTGCGCACCGGGCTCAGAGATTTGCTGATATTCGCGTTTGCGCTGTTCTGCCAGTGCGTCTTTACGTTTTTGGTCTTCAGCTTCCCATTCTTCATAGGCGATAACGATACGGGCAACCACCGGGTGTCTGACCACGTCTTCGCTATGAAAGAAATTAAAGCTGATTTCATCAACGTTGGATAATACCTCAATTGCATGACGCAAGCCGGACTTTTGATTACGTGGCAGGTCAATTTGCGTTACGTCACCGGTGATCACCGCTTTAGAGTTAAATCCGATACGGGTCAGGAACATCTTCATTTGCTCAATGGAGGTGTTTTGGCTCTCATCAAGAATGATAAATGCATCGTTTAGAGTACGGCCACGCATATAGGCCAGAGGAGCCACTTCGATAACGTTGCGCTCCATCAGCTTCTCAACCCGTTCAAAGCCTAACATTTCAAACAGCGCGTCATATAACGGGCGCAGGTAAGGGTCGACTTTCTGGCTTAAATCACCGGGCAGGAAACCCAGTTTTTCACCGGCTTCAACGGCGGGGCGGGTGAGCAGTATTCTGCGAATTTCCTGACGTTCCAGTGCATCCACTGCTGCCGCAACCGCCAGATAGGTTTTACCGGTACCGGCAGGGCCGACACCAAACGTAATATCATGATCGAGAATATTGGCAATATACTGAGCCTGATTTGGCGTGCGTGGTTTAATCATCCCTCGTTTGGTTTTGATAATGACGGCTTTACCGTACTCCGGTACCGAATCGGCAATTTGCTCTAAAACGCCAGATTCTTTAATGGCTAAATGTATTTGATCGGGTTCGATATCAGGAATAATTCCACGCACTGGTGCGGTATCAACATAAAGGGTGAGAAGAATATCTTTAGCAACCTCAACACAGGAAGCTTTTCCAACCAGAGTGAATCGATTATCGCGACGGTTGATTTCAATACCAAGGCGTCGTTCCAACTGTTTGATATTGTCATCAAATGGACCACATAGGCTTTTCAGTCGCTCGTTGTCTGCGGGTTCCAGTGAAACTTCCAAAGTATCAATTTTCAAGTAGTACCTCTTAATCTCGCGATGTGATTAATGAATAAGAATGTTTTTTGTACAGCGCTATTTATCTTTAATTATAGATAACTTACATCATTATTCATGTGGGATCTCAAATTCGCAACTATTGAGATAAATTCGATGAAATCACGTTTAGGGGAGGGGAATAACTCAGTGAGCGCCGCCGGTAGCCGCAATACATTGATAGAGGAACCAGCCAACCGAACAGGCGGCAGCCGCAGCCAGAATAAACAGAATGACAAGCACAGGGGATGAACGTTTATTGATATAGAACAGCAGGACGCCCAGAACCAACAACAAAATACACAGCAAGCCGATGGTTGGTAGAATGATCATGCCCATGTTTTACTTTCCCTGTGTCTGATGAATAATAATCTCAATGAAGCAGTAATTTGTGTTTCATAACATCATGATAAACAGGCTTTGTTTATCATGATGTTTTAATATGAAAACGACCTTATTGAGGTTGGTAAACGCCTACGCCTAAATCATCTTCTTTACGGGTACGAGCGATCACCTCTTGCGGTGAAGCCTGAACCCGCAGGTTCATTTGATCTTCGGTTCTTACCAGCTTGCCGCGCAGGGAGTTGGTATAGACATCGACAATTTCTACATCAACGAATTTACCAATCATATCCGGAGTACCTTCGAAGTTAACCACACGGTTATTCTCGGTACGACCGGACAGCTCCATAACGCTTTTACGTGATGTACCTTCCACTAAAATACGTTGGATGCTGCCTTGCATACGGCGGCTATATTGCATCGCCTGCTGGTTGATTCTTTCCTGCAGAATATACAGGCGCTGCTTTTTCTCTTCTTCGGATACATCATCGACCATATCGGCCGCTGGCGTTCCCGGACGGGCAGAGAAGATAAAGCTATAGCTCATATCGAAATCAACATCGGCAATCAACTTCATGGTTTGTTCGAAGTCTTGCAGGGTTTCACCCGGGAAGCCAACGATAAAGTCAGAGCTGATTTGCAGGTCAGGACGTGCCGCACGCAATTTGCGAATAATGGCTTTATATTCCAGTGCAGTATGGGTTCTGCCCATCATATTTAAAACGCGATCGGAACCGCTTTGTACCGGAAGGTGCAGGAAACTCACCAATTCAGGGGTATCTTTATAGACTTCAATAATATCGTCAGTGAACTCAATTGGATGGCTGGTGGTAAAGCGAACACGGTCAATACCATCGATACTGGCGACTAAACGTAGCAGGTCTGCAAAAGTGCAGATACCACCGTCAAAAGCGGGGCCACGGTAGGCGTTAACGTTTTGACCCAGCAGATTTACTTCCCGCACGCCCTGAGCTGCAAGCTGTGCTATTTCGAATAGCACATCATCACTTGGGCGACTCACTTCTTCACCGCGGGTGTAAGGCACCACGCAGTAAGTACAATATTTATTGCAGCCTTCCATAATGGAAACGAAAGCAGTAGGGCCTTCGGCTTTAGGCTCTGGTAAACGGTCGAATTTCTCGATTTCCGGGAAGCTGATATCAACCACCGGGCTACGAGTGCCGCTGGCTTTGTTGATCATCTCCGGCAGGCGATGCAGAGTTTGTGGCCCAAATATGACATCGACAAACGGTGCGCGTTGACGAATGTGATCTCCTTCCTGAGATGCCACACATCCACCCACACCAATAATAATATCAGGTCTGGTGTCTTTAAATGATTTCCAGCGACCAAGCTGATGGAATACCTTTTCCTGCGCTTTTTCACGAATTGAGCAGGTATTCAGCAATAGAACATCCGCCTCTTCAGCATCTTCGGTCAGCTGATAGCCATGGGTACTTCCCAGTAAATCGGCCATTTTAGATGAATCGTACTCGTTCATCTGACAGCCCCAGGTTTTTATATACATTTTCTTGGTCATAGATTCGTTACTCAGTACAGGTTAAAACCCTATGCAGGGCGCGTATTGTAATGGTTTGTTGTTCCCGTGACCAGCTTAAGCATCGCTTCGACGCTGAAGGAATTGTAAAAATCCGGTACACTCTGTGGTAGTAAGGATTAGCGCGGTGTGATAACAACATGAAAAAAACGATAAAACAATATGACGCCATTGTTGTCGGCGGTGGAATGGTTGGCGCAGCGGTTGCCCTTGGATTAGCGCAGGAAGGCTGGTCGGTAGCGGTAATAGAACATGATAACCCGGCTGCTTTTTCCGCTGATAGCGAACCCGACGTGCGGGTTTCAGCTATTGGTTGTACTTCAGTCAATCTGTTAAAGCGATTGGGTGCATGGGATGCTATTGCCTCAATGCGAATTACACCTTATCGCAAGCTGGAAACCTGGGAATGGAATGAGTCTAAAGTCGTCTTTGATGCCGCTTCGCTATCATTACCCGAGTTAGGGTATATGGTAGAAAACCGACTTATTCAACTGGGTTTATGGCAGCAGTTTGAGCACTGGCCATCATTAACATTGCATTGTCCTGCACGCTTAGTTTCCGTTATGCCATTGGAGTCTGAGGCAAAATTGAAACAGGTAACATTAGATAATGGCGAATGCCTGAGTGCGCCTTTAGTGATTGGTGCAGATGGTGCGGATTCAGCTGTCAGAAAGTTTGCCGGAATTGGATTAACCGGTTGGCAATATCGCCAGTCTTGTATGCTGATAACCGTTGAGACGCAACAACCTCAGCAAGATGCAACCTGGCAGCAGTTTTATCCTTCGGGCCCTCGTGCATTTTTACCACTGTTTGGACAATACGCTTCTCTGGTGTGGTATGACTCACCGTCTCGTATTCGCCAATTGCAGTCACTCTCTTTGTCAGAATTGGAAAAAGAAGTACTGCGTGAATTCCCGCAACGTTTGGGAAAGGTAAAAGTGAAAGCCGCAGGTTCATTTCCGTTAATTCGTCGTCATGCCCAACGTTATTATCAGTCTGGCATGGTGTTGGTGGGGGATTCAGCCCATACCATTAATCCTCTGGCTGGGCAGGGAGTTAATTTAGGCTATCGGGATGTGGATTGCTTATTACAGGTATTGCTGGAGGCACGTAAGAAAGGGGAAGAGTATGGTTCTGATAAGGTTTTAAGCCGTTATCAGCGTAGACGCTATCCGGATAACTTACTGATGCAGTCTGGTATGGATTTATTCTACAAAGCGTTTAGCAACCAACTACCACCACTGCGTTTGGTACGCAATCTGGCATTAATGGCAGCGGAACGTTCCGGTAAGCTTAAACAATGGGCCTTGAAATATGCGCTGGGGTTATAGTTAGCCGATTAACTATGCCAAACGGCAGACATAAAAAAACTCGCATCAGCGAGTTTTTTTATGTCTGGATAACCATGCTCAATAAGAGAATGGCTGGGGTACCAGGATTCGAACCTGGGGATGACGGGATCAAAACCCGTTGCCTTACCGCTTGGCGATACCCCACCAGTAATATTGTCGCTGAAGGAAAATGGTGCGGAAGGCGAGACTTGAACTCGCACACCTCGCGGCGCCAGAACCTAAATCTGGTGCGTCTACCAATTTCGCCACTTCCGCAAAATGGTGGCTACGACGGGATTTGAACCTGTGACCCCATCATTATGAGTGATGTGCTCTAACCAGCTGAGCTACGTAGCCAAATATTTTTTGCTTAACCTTCAACGGCGTTAAGGAGCGCATTATGCGGACATGTGTCGTTTTCGTCAAGGTTTTGATCTGCTTGTATAGTCGAAAACAGTCAGATTTGGGGATTAAACGATTTGTTTGATGACTTTTTGAGCAATGAGCAGAGGGGAGAACAAAAGAAAATTAACGCAATGGGAAATAATAAGAAGCACTGAAAGGAAAGAAGGAAATGGCTGGGGTACCAGGATTCGAACCTGGGGATGACGGGATCAAAACCCGTTGCCTTACCGCTTGGCGATACCCCAATAGGAGATAATTTCCAAAATAGCTTATAACTATAAGCAGAAAAATGGCTGGGGTACCAGGATTCGAACCTGGGGATGACGGGATCAAAACCCGTTGCCTTACCGCTTGGCGATACCCCACCCGAGCATTGTCATTGAAGGAAAATGGTGCGGAAGGCGAGACTTGAACTCGCACACCTTGCGGCGCCAGAACCTAAATCTGGTGCGTCTACCAATTTCGCCACTTCCGCAAAATGGTGGCTACGACGGGATTTGAACCTGTGACCCCATCATTATGAGTGATGTGCTCTAACCAGCTGAGCTACGTAGCCATAATAATTGCTTAACCTTCAACGGCGTTGCGGGGCGCATTATGCGTATCTGAGCCACGATCGTCAACTAGTTTTTTCTCATAAAGGGCACAGTTTTGTCTGATTGTTTGGCTAATAACCGATATGTCGATAAAAGCGACAAAAAAAGCATCAATTTGATGAGAGAAGGGTTAAAACCCTTTTTTGTTTCCATAGCAAAACGGGCCGAAGTGGCCCGTTTTTTTAACGCCAGATTAGCGAGTATTTTTATATAACGAATTAGCTTTTATAAGCCGATTGGTGAACACCTACTGCGCGACCTGATGGATCATCCAATTTCTTGAAGGATTCATCCCATTCAATCGCTTTAGCCGAAGAACAAGCGACAGAAGGGCCACCAGGAACGCATTCTGCAGCACTGGGTAGTGGGAAGAGTTCTTCAAAGATTTCACGGTATAAATAGGCCTCTTTAGAGGTTGGCGTATTATACGGGAAGCGGAAACTGGCATTTTGCAACTGCTGATCGCTGATTTGTTCGGCGGCAGTAGCCTTCAGGCTGTCAATCCAGCTATATCCAACACCGTCAGAGAACTGCTCTTTTTGACGCCACGCCACGCTGGCAGGAATATAAGACTCAAAGTTCTTACGAATAATATATTTTTCCATCTTACCGTTACCGCACATTTTATCTTTTGGATTAATACGCATAGCAACATCGAGGAATTTTTTATCCAGGAAAGGCACCCGAGCTTCTACCCCCCAGGCTGCCATCGCTTTATTGGCACGGGCGCAGTCATACATATGCAAAGCCAGAAGTTTCCGTACGGTTTCTTCATGAAACTCTTTTTCGTTTGGCGCTTTGTGGAAGTAGAGGTAACCACCAAATACTTCGTCGGCGCCTTCACCGGATAGCACCATTTTAATACCCATCGCCTTAATTTTTCGCGCCATCAGGTACATTGGCGTTGAGGCACGAATGGTTGTCACATCATAGGTTTCGATGTGATAAATCACATCGCGGATGGCATCCATTCCTTCCTGCACGGTAAAGTGAATTTCATGGTGAACCGTACCTAAATGACGTGCTACTTCCTGCGCAGCAGCCAGATCGGGAGAGCCTTCTAAACCAACGGCGAAAGAGTGGAGCTGAGGCCACCAGGCTTCGCTACGTTCGTCATCTTCAATACGACGAGCAGCATATTTTTTGGTAATTGCAGAAATAACGGAGGAGTCCAAACCGCCAGACAACAGCACCCCATAAGGAACGTCGGACATCAGATGACTTTTTACTGCCTCTTCCAGCGCGTTACGCAGTTCGTATTCATCAGTAGCATTATTTTTAACGTTATCAAATTCCATCCAGTCACGCTGATAATAGCGCTGGATTTTATGGTCGGTACTGGACAAGTAGCTACCGGCAGGGAACTCTTTAATCGTTTTACAAACGGGCACCAGCGCTTTCATTTCAGATGCTACATAAAAGTTTCCGTGCTCATCATGACCGGTATACATCGGGATAATACCAATATGGTCACGGCCTAACAGGTAACTGTTGTTGGTGCTGTCATACAGAATAAAGGCAAACATTCCCTGAAGATCGTCCAGAAAGTCGATACCTTTTTCCTGATACAAAGCCAGAATAACTTCGCAGTCTGACTCAGTCTGAAATTCATATTTATCTTTTAGCTGACGACGCAGTTCCTGATGGTTATAAATTTCACCGTTAACCGCCAGGACATGGGTGTGTACTGCGTTATACAGCGGCTGTGCGCCATTATTAACGTCGACAATGGATAAACGTTCGTGAGCGAGTATTGCCGTGTCAGATGCGTAGACGCCGGACCAGTCAGGACCACGATGACGCATAAGACGAGACATCTCTAATGCTTTTTTCCGCAGCTCAATCGGATCGGACTTAATATCGAGTACACCAAATATTGAACACATTGTTATCTCTCTTATTCCGTTGTCATTGAAGTTACTTAAATTCGGTCATATTAACTTAAGCAAGAATTAAGCCAGATTTTTAGTCAGGTTGCAGAGCGAATCCCGCCTCATTCAGGGCGATACTTTTTAGCATAGCAGCAGATTTGCACCAGGTTAGTGCGATGAAAGGTTTATTTCAGTGCAATGCCTTTAAATAAAACATTACACTGATTTCAAGATGATGTGACAGGTGATAAGTGAAAAAAGTTTTTATAAGCAATAAATATTAGTCGTTACTGTCGCCCAGCAAATGCTGTAACAGGACACCGTTAAGCATTGAGCGTTTTACCAGAGCAAAAGAGCCAATGGCAGAGCGGTGATCCAATTGAGTCGTCACCAATGGCAAGTTTTGTCGAAAGTTAATCAGAACCTGGTTATCAATACAGCGCTGAATAGAGGACAACAACACTTTTTGTGCTTCCGTGATATCGCCGGAAATCACTACTTTTTGAGGATTAAACAGGTTAATGGCTATAGAAATCGCTTTACCTAATTGATGACCGACATAATCAATCACATTAACGGCTAAATCATCACCTTTATTCGCGGCTTTGCAGATAGCAGAAATGCTACAGTCATCCAGGGTCAGCTTACTGTTATAGCCCTGACTGAGAAGGTTACGTACTCGTTGTTCAATGGCAAAATTTGACGCTA
Source organism: Limnobaculum allomyrinae (assembly GCF_016649425.1). Taxonomy (GTDB): domain Bacteria; phylum Pseudomonadota; class Gammaproteobacteria; order Enterobacterales; family Enterobacteriaceae; genus Limnobaculum; species Limnobaculum allomyrinae. The sequence continues at coordinate 780,923 of NZ_JADRCR010000001.1, read as the reverse complement.
CGGTTTCCAGACAGCCGAAGTTACCGCAATAGCAGCGTTCACCTAATGGGTCGATTTGAATATGACCGATTTCACCAACGTTGCGGTTTTTTCCCAGGAAGATTTGACCATTGATAATAAAACCGGCACCAGCACCGCGGTGAACGCGAATGAGCATAGAGTCTTCACAGTCTTGAGTTGCGCCGAAATAGTGTTCTGCCAGCGCCAGACTGCGAATATCGTGACCAATAAAACAGCTGATATTAAACCGCTCATGGACTATTTTGCCCAACTGCCAATCTGATACTGAAATATGTGGCATATATTTCACTATGCCATCTTCTGGATCCACCAGACCGGGGAGAGAGATAGCAATAGCGATCAATTCACGGATTTTGTTGCTGTAGGTATCAATAAAGTGAGCAATAGCCTGAAGAAGACCTTTTTCCAGTGCTTCCTGAGTGCGTTCAGGAAGAGAGTAGGGTTCTTCTATCAGTGCTTTACCACTGAGGTTATACAGAGTGATGGTGGCGTTATTACGCCCCAGACGTACAGCAACGGTATGGAAGTTTTTGTTTTCAGTAACAATAGAGACCGCCCGACGTCCTCCGGTTGAAGCCTGTTGTTCAACTTCTTTAATCAGGCCACGATCCAGAAGTTGTCGGGTGATTTTGGTGATGCTGGCAGGGGCCAGTTGGCTAAGTTCAGCGATCTGAATGCGTGATATAGGGCCTTGTTGATCGATTAAACGATAAACTACTGCCCCATTTAACTGCTTTACCAGATCGATGTTACCAATTTGACCGCCTGTCGTCATCGTTACCTCTGTTGTTATTGCCGGATCATGATTATTGTTTTTTCAATAAACCATTAACCCATGTATGAGTGATATTAAAATCATGAGTAAACGCGGTGAGATTGGCCACCTTACCGGTTTCAATGCTGCCTAATGTGTTGGAGACACCCATTGCCCTGGCAGGGTAGAGCGACGCCATACGAAGCGCTTCATCGAGAGGTATACCAATAAATTGAACGCTGTTGGCTACGGCTTCAATCATGGTTAAAGCGGAGCCGCTTAAGGTTCCATTTTCATCTACGCACATTCCGTTGCGGTAATATACTGGTTTACCTGCGAAAATAAAATGATCAATATTGGCACCGGCTGGTGCAGTTGCATCAGTTACCAGTACCAGTTTGTCAGCTTTCAGACGCTTAGCGTTACGAATACTTGCCCAGGCAACGTGGTGGCCATCCGCAATAACGCCGGTATAGATTTCAGGCGTATCAAAGATAGCCCCCATCAAACCAGGTTCACGACCGGTGATATAAGGCATTGCGTTATACAGATGGGTCGCAAAGCTAATGCCGGCAGCAAACCCGGTGCGAGCCTGATCGTAAGTGGCATTTGAGTGACCGGCAGAAACGATGATACCGGCTTCAGTAAGCTGGCGAATAACCTGACTGTCAACCTGCTCCGGTGCCAGAGTAACCTTGGTAATGACATCTGCATTTGCACACAGATAATCAATCATTGCCGCATCAGGTTTACGAATGAAATCGGGGTTATGCGTCCCTTTTTTCAGTACGTTAATATAAGGCCCCTCCAGATGGAGGCCTAAAGCCTGATGGCTATATTTACCAAGATAGCTACGCATAACCTCAATGGCATGTTTCATCATCTCATCACTGGAGGTGATAAGTGTTGGCAGGTAGCTGGTACAGCCTGACCTTTCGTTAGCCTGCTGCATGATTTCAAGGGTTTCAACAGATACAGCCTCCATGGAGTCGTTAAACTGAACGCCACCACAGCCATTAAGCTGAACGTCAATGAAACCTGGTGCCAGTATGGCACCTTGTAGATCCTGAACTTCGATATCTGACGGTAACTCACTTTGCGGGCATACACGCTGGATCAATCCATTGGCAATAATAACCGCGTGGTCATCCAGAATATCGTGGCCGGTATAGATCCGGCAGTGGGTTAAAGCATACATCACACACCCTCGCAGTAGTGGCTTAAAGCGCTTTAATATTTTCCGCCTCTAATTCACGGAAGTATTTAACAGTTTTAATTTTCAGTTCCATCGTGGAAGGCTCATCGCAAACCATGATAGCTTTTGGATGTAATTGCAGCGCAGAAACAGTCCATAAATGATTAACACAACCTTCAACAGCGGCCTGCAGTGCTTGAGCTTTGTTCAAGCCAGTAACCAGAATCATCACTTCTGCTGCGTCCATCAGGGTACCAACACCGATGGTTAATGCATATTTTGGTACTTTATTGATATCGTTTTCGAAAAAACGAGAGTTAGCAATACGGGTATCTTCCGTCAACGTTTTAATACGAGTACGAGATGACAGGGAGGAAGCAGGTTCATTAAATGCAATGTGACCATCATTACCCACACCGCCCATAAATAAGTTTATCTGACCGTATGACTTAATTTTATCTTCATAACGCTTACATTCAGCCTGAACATCGCTGGCGTTACCATCTAATAAGTTAATATTCTCTGGTTGAATATCGACATGATTAAAGAAGTTATTATGCATAAAGGAATAATAACTTTGTGGATGATGTTTCTCTAAGCCAATATACTCGTCCATATTAAATGTAACGACATGTTTGAAGCTAACTTCGCCGGCCTTATATAGTTCAATCAGACGGACATAGGTGCTCAGTGGCGTGCTTCCTGTTGGCAAACCTAATACAAAAGGGCGATCGGCCGTTGGTTTAAACGCATTAATGCGATTTGCTATATGGCGGGCGGACCATAACCCAACGTCTTTTGCACTTTCTAATGGAATAAGTCTCATGTCAAAACCTCTTGGTTACATAACACTGGCTATACTCATACGTGAAGGATAACGTGACATATTGAAATTAATGACTATAACTATAACGCACGTTAATGCAACACGCCTCTGATACTCTGTGAAGCTGATATTTTATATGATAAAATAAGTTGCGGTGTATAGCTAGTATTGTCATCCTGATATTAATCTTTTTGGTGATAATTATCACAAATCTGGAGGTTTTAATTTGCGATGCGAAATATATTTTTTACACTATGAATTAGATTGTGCATGAGTTGTGTCTTGTCTATCGACGGTAGCAGAGTTGTACGGTAGGCGCCTTATTGTTGAGTATAAAAAATAAGTCCTTTTTTAAGGACATGCAGGGGGAAACAAGGTGAATATACTTGGATTTTTTCAACGACTAGGGCGATCGTTACAGCTACCGATCGCCGTATTACCCGTAGCGGCATTGATGTTGCGCTTCGGTCAGCCCGATCTACTGAACCTGGCGTTTATGGCTCAGGCCGGTGCGGCAATCTTCGACAACCTGGCGCTGATTTTTGCTATCGGTGTGGCAGCAACCTGGTCTAAAGATAATGCGGGTTCTGCGGCATTGGCTGGTGCGGTTGGTTTCTTCATTTTAACTAAAGCAACAGTTACCATTGAAGCCAGTATTAATATGGGTGTGTTAGCCGGTATTATTTCTGGTCTGGTTGGTGGTGCGGTATATAACCGCTGGTGTGATATTAAATTACCAGACTTCCTGTCATTCTTCGGTGGTAAGCGTTTCGTTCCTATTGCAACGGGCTTCTTCTGTTTGATTCTGGCAGCGATTTTCGGCTATGTCTGGCCTCCAATTCAGGCGGCTATTCACAGCGGTGGCCAATGGATCGTTGAACAGGGCGCACTGGGTTCTGGTATCTTCGGTTTCGTAAACCGTCTGTTAATCCCGACTGGTCTGCATCAGGTTCTGAATACCATTGCATGGTTCCAAATCGGTGAGTTCACTAACGCAGCAGGTCAAGTGTTCCACGGCGATATCAACCGTTTCTATAACGGTGATGGCACTGCCGGGATGTTCATGTCAGGCTTCTTCCCAATCATGATGTTTGGTTTACCAGGTGCTGCATTAGCAATGTACTTTGCTGCAAAACCTGCGCGCCGCTCAGCGGTAGGTGGTCTGTTACTGTCAGTTGCGTTAACCGCATTCCTGACCGGTGTAACTGAACCACTTGAATTCATGTTCATGTTCCTGGCTCCATTACTGTATTTAGTACACGCCATTTTGACTGGTATCAGCCTGTACGTCGCTACCGCTTTAGGTATTCACGCTGGCTTTACCTTCTCAGCAGGCGCAATCGACTATGCATTAATGTTTAAACTGCCGGCAGCCAGCAGCAACGTTTGGATGCTGTTAGTGATGGGCGTGGTAGCATTTGTGGTCTACTTCCTGTTGTTCTCTTTCATTATCCGCGCATTCAATCTGAAAACACCGGGTCGTGAAGATGAAACTGAAGAAGAAGTCACCCCGGATAACAGCAATACCAGCGAAGGTCTGGATGCTTTAGCCAGCAGCTACATTGGTGTTATCGGTGGTAGCGATAACCTGACCGGTATTGATGCATGTATTACCCGTTTACGTTTAACGGTAAAAGACTCAAGTATTGTTGATAGCACTGCCGCTAAACGTTTAGGCGCAGCGGGTGTTGTTAAGTTAAACAAACAAAGTATTCAAATTATCGTTGGTGCTAAAGCTGAGTCTATTGCTGACAGCATGCGTAAAGTGATTGCTTCAGGTGTTGCACCTAAGTTTCAGGCAGCAGCAACGGCAGCAGCTCCAGTTCAGGCTGTAGCGAATAAACCAGCTGAAGTGAAAAAAGCAGCTTCAGTAAGCACGTTGATTTCTCCAATTACCGGTGAGATCGTGGCGTTGGAAGCCGTACCTGATGAAGCATTTGCCAGCAAGGCAGTAGGTGATGGTATTGCGGTTCGCCCAACGGGTAAAACCGTAGTGGCGCCAGCAAATGGTACACTGGTCAAGATTTTTGGTACCAACCATGCATTCTGCCTGGAAACTGAAAACGGTGCCGAAGTTGTCGTTCATATTGGTATTGATACGGTTAAACTGGATGGTAAAGGCTTCACTCGTTTAGCTGAAGAAGGCGCAACAGTGAAGGCGGGTGATCCGGTACTGGAGTTAGATCTGGATTATCTGTCAGCTAACGCTGCTTCCATTATCAGCCCGGTAGTTGTCAGCAATATTGATGACTTCTCTGGTATCACTGATGTGGCAACAGGTAGTGTAGTTGCAGGACAAACTAAGCTGTTTGATATCAAAGGATAAGATTAGTTTCTTGTCTGTAGATAGTTAAATATGAAGCGGGAAGGTGAATAACCTTCCCGTTTTTTTATTTGTGCTGATTTTAATGTAAAATGCTCCGCATTAATGCGTACGTATAACCTCTTTAATTCAGTCGCTTCTGTTCTGACGCGGGAATCGTGCAACTAACAGTTGTGTCCTGCGTGCGGTTGTTAGAAGATAACAAGTTATACGTTGTGAACGCTTTTGCATTTTGCATAGAGGAAAAAGTAAATGAGTGAGGCTGAAGTTCGCCCGACTAATTTTATTCGTCATATTATTGACGAAGATTTAGCATCAGGTAAACACACGACCATTGTGACCCGTTTCCCGCCTGAGCCAAACGGATATCTGCATATCGGTCACGCGAAGTCTATCTGCCTGAATTTCGGGATCGCACAGGACTACCATGGTCTGTGCAACTTGCGTTTTGATGATACCAACCCGGTTAAAGAAGATATCGAGTATGTGGAGTCAATTAAGCACGATGTTGAGTGGTTAGGTTTCCACTGGGATGGTGCTGTTCGTTACTCATCTGACTACTTCGATCAGCTGCATCAATACGCTGTTGAACTTATCAGTAAGGGACTGGCTTATGTAGATGAGCTGTCTCCTGAAGAGATGCGCGAATATCGCGGTACTCTCACTCAGCCAGGAAAAAATAGCCCATATCGCGATCGCAGTATTGAAGAAAACCTGGCTTTGTTTGAAAAAATGAGAAATGGTGAGTTTGCGGAAGGTAAAGCCTGTCTGCGTGCCAAAATTGATATGGCCTCCTCATTTATCGTGATGCGCGATCCGGTGTTGTATCGTATTAAGTTTGCCGATCACCACCAGACGGGGGATAAGTGGTGCATCTATCCGATGTACGATTTTACCCACTGTATTTCTGATGCGCTGGAAGGGATAACTCACTCACTTTGTACCCTGGAGTTTCAGGATAACCGCCGTCTGTACGATTGGGTTTTAGATAACATCACCATTCCATGCCATCCACGGCAGTATGAGTTCTCTCGCCTGAATTTAGAGTACGCCATTATGTCTAAGCGTAAGTTAAATTTACTGGTGACAGAGAAAGTGGTGGAAGGGTGGGATGACCCACGTATGCCGACTATTTCTGGCCTGCGTCGCCGTGGTTATAGCGCTGCGTCTATTCGTGAGTTTTGCCGCCGTATTGGTGTGACCAAACAAGACAATAACGTGGAAATGGTTGCGTTAGAAACCTGTATTCGTGAAGACTTGAATGAAAACGCCCCAAGAGCGATGGCGGTTATCGATCCGGTTAAAGTGGTGATTGAAAATCTTCCTCAAGGTCATGAAGAGATACTAACGGTAAGCGCACATCCTAATAAACCAGAAATGGGGACGCGTGCTGTACCATTCAGTCGCGAAATTTATATCGATCGCGCTGATTTCCGTGAAGAAGCAAACAAACAGTATAAGCGTTTGGTGTTAGGCAAAGAGGTTCGCCTGCGTAATGCTTATGTGATTAAAGCCGAACGGGTAGAAAAAGACGATCAGGGTAATATCACCACTATTTATTGCCAGTATGATAGTGAAACTCTGGGTAAGGATCCGGCTGACGGGCGTAAAGTGAAAGGCGTTATTCATTGGGTATCCGCATCTCATGCGTTACCGGCAGAATTTCGTTTATATGAGTGCCTGTTTAACGTACCGAATCCGGGGGCCGCTGAGGATTTTTTATCTACCATTAATCCTGAATCACTGAAAGTGGTGCACGGTTTTGTAGAGCCAAGTCTGGCGCAGGCTAAACCAGAGTTTGCTTATCAGTTTGAACGTGAAGGCTATTTCTGTGCAGACAGCCGTCATTCATCATCAGAGCATTTAGTGTTTAACCGCACCGTTGGCCTGCGTGACACCTGGGCTGCTCAGGCAAGCTAATTTTTAGTCTTGATTGAGAATGGTTAATATCAGAAGCCTGTCAGAGCAATCCGACAGGCTTTTTTAACAGTCAATGGATGTATTTTATACGGAGATATTATGGGACAACTGGTTGTCGTTGCTCGCTACTCTTATCCCCTTGAAGCCCAGATAGCAAAAAGCAATCTGGAAGCCGCAGGGATTAGTGCCCATATAGCCGATGTACATACTATCAATACTAACTGGCTTTACTCTGATGCTTTGGGCGGAGTCAGGTTGATGGTTGATAGTGATAATGTGCAGGAAGCTGAAGAGATACTTCGTCAGGACTTCTCTCAATCGGTGATAGAAGAGGCGGGGGAAGATGAAGAAGAATCACAATGGCGCTGTTCTCATTGCGGTAGTAGTGATGTCATCCCTTTTACTAAAGGTAAGAGACCCGCATTTGTGGTGTTTATTTTGTTAGGCTTCCCGCTGTTTAAGTATCAACACGGCATAAAGTGTAATGACTGCGGGGAGTTTACCCAAAAATAATGCCAGCAGTAGTTAGCTGCTGGCATATTTAAATCTGAAGTTACTAAAGCAACTTATTTAGTATCGTGTAACGTATCGTCTTTACGGCAATCACCAGAACTGCATTTGCCATACAGATACAAACTATGGTTAGTTAACTTGATGTTGTATCTTTCTGAAATTTCACGCTGACGTTGTTCAATAAACTCGTCGCTAAATTCAATTACGCGTCCACAATCCAGACAAATTAAGTGGTCGTGGTGATGTTTTTGCGTTAATTCAAATACTGATTTACCGCCTTCAAAACTATGGCGGGTTACGATACCGGCATCATCAAACTGGTTCAGCACACGATATACGGTAGCCAGCCCGATCTCTTCACCCATATCAATCAGTCTTTTATATAAATCTTCCGCGCTAACGTGATGGTTATCTGGCTCCTGAAGTATTTCCAGAATCTTAAGCCGTGGGAGCGTAACTTTCAGTCCAGCCTTCTTCAGTGCGATATTATTATCAGTCATGCAGATTTGTTCCTAAATTCGGGGCGCCATGAATCGCTAGCGAATGATTAACATAATTATAATATACCATTATAGAGCCAGACATATGAAATGAAAACCTTAGGGAGTCAGTTCAAGTTCGATAGAATCGATAGGTAGAATCATAATTCTGATGATATTCAACCGTTACTGGATCTGTTATTAGCTAACGGAGTGTGAAACTGCCGTGGCTAAAAACTCATTTCTTAATGTCTCAACAGGTAAATTACGCCCAATAATAACTAACAGCGTCTTACGAGGCTCTTTCTCAGCCCATTCGGTTCCGTAATCAAAACCAACAACTTTGTGCACACCCTGAACAATCAGACGGCGAGGTTCCCCTTCAATTGCCAGAATGCCTTTATAGCGTAGCATGTCATTGCCATATTTTTCGATGGCCGTTTCCATAAATGCACCAATCAGCTTGATATCAACCTCGCCGGTTTCAAAAACCTGAGAAGTAATATCATCATTCCATGAGCGGGCAAGGGGCCTGGATGTTTGATTTAAAGGACGAAAGTTTGTTGGTGCCTGTGAAGGTGCAGTAGAGGCCACAAAGGTGCCATTAAGATCAAAAGAGTCATCCATATTAAATGCCTGAATACCAATCCAGGCAGCTTTTTCCAGCTTACCGTGCTGAGCTTCACATACCAGTGCTCTGGCGTTAATGTTACGTAAACGTTCTAATAGCAGCGTTTTTGCTTCGCTATCGATACGGTCTAATTTAGTCAAAATAAGTCTGTCGGCAAAACCAACCTGAGAAACGGCAACCCGATGTTCGGTTAGCTGTTTCTGTGCATGTTCACTGTCTACCAGGGTAATAATGGCGTCTAACTGTAGACGTTCACGCAAAATATCATCAACAAAGAAGGTTTGAATCACCGGAGCCGGATCGGCTAATCCTGTGGTTTCTAACAACAGTCGATCAAAATTAAGCTGACCCGCATCCCGCTGCTCTAACAGGTTTTTTAAGGCTTCAGTCAACTCACCGCGCACGCTACAACATACACAGCCATTGGTTAATTCAATAACCTCAATACCGCTATGCTGCCCTAATAGTCCGCCATCTACGCCAACGGCACCAAATTCGTTTTCAATAATAGCGATGCGTTCGCCGGGGTAGTTTTCCAGCAAATGGTTAATCAGAGTCGTTTTGCCTGAACCAAGAAAACCGGTTAATACCGTCACCGGTAACTGAAGTGGGGTGGTCATAACGTGTTGCCTTTTTTATTTTAACCATACGCATTATTGCGTTGGTAAAATATCTGATGTGTCACAAAAAGAGTTAATGTCTAGCAGCAAGAACCATTACCGCTGCCATAGCGAGCCTGCTGACGCTCACGAAAGAACTCTTCATAAGTCATCGCTTCCTGATCCGGATGGGTAATGCGCATATGCTGAACATAATTATCATAGTCAGGGACGCCCACCATCAGACGAGCCGCCTGACCAAGATAGCGGCCAACTTTTGCGAGATCTTCAAACATAAGTGACTTCCCTTAATCAGGATGGCAGTAACCAGCGAATCAATAACCCGATACTGCCATCTTTTTACTATTAATGTCTATTTAACATCAGCGATTACTTAACCGTTGCCGATGCAGGCATTGGTTCGTAAGGTACTTCGTTCGCTGTTGGTGCTGGATTTGAACGCGCTTTAAACGCCGTACGTAAACCAAACACCACCACACTGATCATGACTAACATAAATAGTATAGTCAGACCCGCATCCAGTTGGTTGTTAAATATCAGTGCACTCATTTGATCCAGAGACTTAGCCGGAGCCAAAATTTGTCCCTGATCCAGCGAGGCTTGATATTTTTTAGCCAGAGCCAGGAAGCCAACGCGTGGGTTATCATCAAACACTTTTTGCCAACCGGCAGTCAGAGTACAAACCAGCAGGAAAATGGTTGGTACAACGGCAACCCAGGCATATCTTTCGCGCTTCATTTTGAACAGAACAACGGCGCACAGGGTCAACGCAATCGCTGCCAGCATCTGGTTAGCAATACCAAACAGAGGCCATAGGGTATTGATACCACCCAGTGGGTCAACTACGCCTTGATACAAGAAGTAACCCCATGCTGCGACACACAATCCTGTTGCTGTAATGTTGGCAACAAAAGAGTCAGTGCGCTTCATGGATGGAACAAAAGTTCCCATTAAGTCTTGCAGCATAAAACGACCAGCACGGGTACCGGCATCAACTGCGGTCAGGATGAACAGTGCTTCAAACAGAATGGCAAAGTGATACCAGAAAGCCATCATAGTTGGCCCAGTCAACTGACTCAGAATGTGCGCCATGCCAACGGCCAGAGTAGGAGCACCACCGGCGCGGGATACGATAGTGGTTTCACCAACGTCTTTCGCATACTGAACCAGAACTTCTGGTGTTACGGTAAAGCCCCAGGAGCTAACAACACTGGCTGCGGACTCGACCGTTGGACCAAGAATAGCCAGAGGGCTGTTCATCGCGAAGTACACACCCGGGTCGATAACGGACGCAGCGATTAACGCCATGATGGCAACGAATGATTCCATTAACATACCGCCGTAACCAATAAAGCGGGCATGGGTTTCGTTTTCCAGCATTTTAGGTGTGGTACCGGAAGAGATCAGTGCGTGGAAGCCGGAGATCGCACCACAGGCAATGGTAATAAACAGGAATGGGAACAGATCGCCAGCCCAAACCGGGCCAGTACCGTCAATAAATTGAGTCGTTGCCGGCATTTCCAGGCTAGGAGCGATGATAACAATACCAATAGCCAGACCAACGATAGTACCAATCTTCAGGAAGGTTGACAGATAATCACGCGGAGCCAGCAATAACCATACCGGAAGAACAGAGGCAATGCCGCCATAAATGATCAGAGCCCAAGTCAGCTGTACACCATCAAGGGTAAAAATTGGTGCCAGCGTTTCACTTTTAGCTACTTCACCGCCATAAATAATAGCCAGCATCAGTAAAATGAAACCAATAATTGAGATTTCCCCAATTTTTCCCGGACGGATATAGCGGGTATAAACCCCCATAAACAGCGCAATAGGAATAGTCACACCAACGGTAAAGGCACCCCATGGGCTGTTAATCAGCGCTTTAACGACGATCAATGCCAGCACTGCCAGAATAATGATCATAATCATAAAGGCACCAAACAGGGCAATAATACCCGGTACAGTACCCAATTCGCCTTTCACCAAATCGCCCAAAGAGCGACCATCGCGACGGGTAGAAACAAACAGAACCATAAAATCCTGAACGGCACCGGCAAGAACAACCCCCGCCAGAATCCAGATCATACCCGGCAAGTAGCCCATTTGTGCTGCCAGCACCGGTCCAACTAACGGGCCCGCACCAGCGATAGCGGCGAAGTGGTGACCATAAAGCACGTATTTGTTAGTAGGAACGTAATCCAGACCATCATTGTGGCGATAGGCTGGGGTCATTCGGGTCGAATCAAGGCCAAGAACTTTATTTGCAATAAATTTGCTGTAATAACGATAGGCAATCAAATATACCGATACGGCAACCACCACGATCCAAAGTGCGTTAACCTTTTCACCATTGTTTAAAGCAATGATGGCGAGCCCACAGGCGCCAAGAATAGCGACAGCGAACCATATAATATAGGACGCTATGCTGCGCATAAGCGTTCCTCCTCATTAATTAGAAGATAAATATTAAATAGGAAATTATTGTCGGGCACCCTAAAACAGACATTTATATGATGAATCAATAAAGTCGATATAAACATTGTTATCAGCAATGCAGGGCTCTATTTTAAATAATATGTCGTATCAGCCTATCCCCTCTGTTTATTATGGTTATGCGTTGTATATAACGTAAAATAGTTATATTCCAGTATTTGCCGTATGAGCTATTTTCTATTTGTATTAGTAAGTTAGATTTAAAACTAGATATATAAAAACTGTGTCATCAAATATTTTATTTATATCTGATAACAACTAGCCTAATTATAGTAATGAATTTGTAAAGTTTTCCAATGCGTTTAGCCAGATTGACTTTGCACTCGATCACAGGTTGATGAAATTTTTATTTTAATTTGTGATTTATGTCCACATTAATTATGTGGAGTTAATTTTGCTAAATTATTAGGAAGTTAAATTTATAGCAGGAGATAATAACCACCAGTACAGTTCTGGTGGTTATTATGTATTTGATTATTTGATTATTTGATTATTTGATGTTATGTATTACTTGTTTTTATTAAGTAATACAAAAGCGAAGGGTATAGAATTAAGCAAGATTCATTTCAGCAGAGATTTGTTTCACCCAGGCAGAAACACGCTCAGCGGTTAATTCTGGCTGACGGTCTTCATCGATGGCTAATCCAATAAAGTGTTTATCATCCGCTAAACCTTTAGAGGCTTCAAAATGATAGCCTGCCGTTGGCCAGTTACCTACGATGGTTGCGCCATGAGGTTCAATGATATCGCGAACGGTACCCATTGCGTCACAGAAATACTCTGCATAATCTTCTTGATCGCCACAGCCGAAAATAGCAACCAGTTTACCTTCAAAGTCAATCTCTTCCAGAGTAGGGAAGAAATCATCCCAGTCGCACTGAGCTTCGCCATAATACCAGGTTGGAATTCCCAACAGCAGCGTATCAAAACGCTCAATATCTTCTTTACTGCTTTTCGCAATGTCGTGAACTTCAGCAACTTCTTTACCAAGCTGCTTTTGAATCATTTTGGCAATGTTTTCAGTATTGCCAGTGTCGCTACCAAAGAAAATACCTACGGTTGCCATAACGATTTACACCTTTAATAAATATTAATACGTCGTATTCAATAATATAACATTGTTGATGCTGGTTGGCATCGTTAATCTGTGCTGCCTGGCACAAGGCCCGGAAAGCAGAACAGCGGTTTTATGACGGTCTGGAACGCTGCTTTTTATTCTCATTCAACAACAAGATTTCTATTAATTCACTACGGTTGATTCCCTGTCGGTCAGCCAGTTGATCCAGAACATCAACCGCATCCTGCGATAGCTTCAACTCTACACGTTTTAACCCACGAACTCTGTCACGTCGTAGCTGATTGCGTTTATTGATGCGCAATTGTTGATCGCGGGATAGCATGCTGGTTTTAGGACGACCAGGACGGCGTTCATCAGCGAAAAGATCCAGCGTGGTACGATCTAATTGTTCTTTTGCCATAAAATCAGAATACGAAACCAGATAGAAATAAATTTAATCATTCAGTTTAGGTGACAGCGGTAGTTACAGCAAAAATCATACCCTGCAATGTCACGTCGCCGCGGATGATAACGCAGTAGAATCAGCCAGCCAATGGTTTACCCTGTTAATTCAGCAAATAATTAACTTTCTAACCATCCGATCTCATCATCCTTGCAAAAATTTACGCACAATGCGAATAACATGTTGTGGCTTTTCAGCATGAACCCAGTGACCGCTACCGGCTACAACATAGGCACGGGCAGATGGAAACTGACGCGCGATGGCTGAGCGATAACTGTCCTGAATATAAGGGGAGAGCTCTCCACGAATAAAGATCATGGGATGTGTCCAGGTCGGCACTTCATGCCAGCCAATAATGTCTGCATAGCGTTGTTGTAACACAGGGACGTTAAATCGCCATTCACCCTGATGAAAAGACTTCAGTAAAAACTGAATGACTCCTTCGTGTAAACCCTGAGTCCGCATGATTTCAGCTGCTTCCGTTCTTTGTGTGGCCGCTGAATGCGTCACGGCATTCAGTGCTGCAAAAACATCGTCATGGTGGTTTTCTTGATAGGCGACGGGCGCTATATCAATAACTACCAACTGAGAAATACGCTCGGAGGCGATTTCCGTCAGCTTCATTGCGACTTTTCCCCCCATGGAGTGACCAATCAAAATGACTTGCTGAAGGTTGAGTTCATCGAGTAAAGCCAGTACGTCTTCAGCCATAAACTGATAACTCATTTCATCACTGTGGGGCGATAATCCATGATTACGCAGATCAATTTGTAGTGTTTGGTAATCCTGTTGAAGGTCGCGAGCCAGTACACCAAGATTATCCAGACTACCAAACAGGCCGTGAATCAGCACAATAGTTTGGCCATTTCCCTGAAGGCGATAGTTTAATTTCATAACAATGTCACATATTGGGTTGCTTTGCGTTAGAGTATCACGAGATGAACTTGTATAATTCCCCATGAATAACTAGCAAAGAATTATAGGACAAAGATGAAAACTATCGAAGTTGATGAAGAGCTTTATCGTTATATTGCCAGCCACACGTTACACATTGGCGAAAGCGCTTCTGAAATTTTACGTCGGATGCTTAATTTATCTCCGGCAGTGGCCGCTTCAAAGCAAGAAGCAGAAACAGTCATCCCGGTAGCGGTAACTGCACAGGCCGATCGTGTTCACGATGTTCAAAAACTACTTGATTCCGGCGAGTTAATCGCTCAGAAGAAAGCTGTGGATCGTTTTTTGTTGATATTGTCTACGCTATATCGTGTTGACAGGAGCAGTTTTGCTGACGCGACAGAGTTATTGCATGGTCGAACTCGTGTCTATTTCTCTCATTCGCAGCAAACCCTGTTAAAAAATGGCAAACATACTAAGCCAAAAAATATACCGGATACGCCATATTGGGTGATTACTAACACTAATACTGAACGTAAGCGCAGTATGGTTGAACAGATTATGTTATCAATGCAGTTTTCGGCTGAACTGACAGCCGCTATCTGCCTAACTATTTAATTTTACTGAATTTCAGGGAGAGTGTGATGGGTAATCATTCAAGAGCCGGGCAATTAGCCCGCCAAAGCGATCTGATAAATGTTCCGCAACTGGTTTCTGAATACTATGTTTTGCAGCCAGACAGTGATAATCCCGCACACTCGGTCAAGTTTGGGACTTCCGGACATCGTGGTAGCGCTTGCCGTCAAAGTTTTAATGAAGCGCATATCTTAGCCATTGCTCAGGCAATCGCAGAGAATCGGGCGGCTAATGGAATTACCGGGCCTTGCTATGTCGGTAAAGATACCCACGGTTTATCTGAACCCGCTTTTGTTTCCGTGCTGGAGGTATTAACTGCCAACGGTATTGATGTCATTGTGCAAGAGAATAATGGTTTTACTCCAACGCCTGCTATTTCTCACGCCATTCTTTGTTATAACCGCACAGGAAAGGCACTGGCTGATGGCATTGTGATTACCCCATCGCATAACCCACCTGAAGATGGCGGTATTAAATATAATCCACCAAATGGTGGCCCCGCGGACACCAATCTGACTCAGTGGATTGAAAACCGGGCTAATGAACTGCTGAAAAATGGTTTACAGGGCATTAAGCGTCAAACTCTGGCTGCTGCGAATAACAGCGGCCATATCCACGCACAGGATTTGATTCAACCTTATGTTGAACAGCTCGTGCATGTTGTAGATATGCCAGCCATTCAGAATGCCGGATTAGCTATTGGCGTTGATCCTCTGGGAGGCGCGGGTATTGAGTACTGGCAGCGTATCGCAGATGTATACAAATTAAACCTTAAACTGGTTAATGACGCGGTAGACCCTTCTTTTCGTTTTATGCACCTTGATCATGATGGTGCGATCCGCATGGATTGCTCATCGGAATATGCAATGGCAGGGTTGCTGGCACTTCGGGATAAATTTGATTTAGCCTTTGCTAACGACCCTGACTACGATCGCCACGGTATTGTGACCCCTAAAGGGTTAATGAATCCTAATCATTATCTGGCTGTCGCTATTAACTATCTGTATCAACACCGCCCACAGTGGAGCAAAGATATGGGGGTCGGCAAAACGCTGGTTTCCAGTGCGATGATTGACCGGGTAGTTACCAGTATCGATCGTAAGCTGGTTGAAGTTCCGGTTGGCTTCAAATGGTTTGTTGATGGATTATTTAACGGTACTCTGGGCTTTGGTGGTGAAGAGAGCGCTGGCGCCTCTTTCCTGCGTTTTGATGGTAAACCGTGGTCTACAGATAAAGATGGCATCATTATGTGCCTGTTAGCGGCTGAAATTACCGCAGTAACCGGTAAGAACCCACAGGACCATTACGAGCAATTAGCTCAGCGCTTTGGTGCACCAAGCTACAACCGAATCCAGGCACCGGCAACTCATGCTCAGAAAGCTATTCTTTCCCGCCTGTCTCCGGAAATGGTTACTGCTGATACGCTGGCGGGAGATAAGATTACAGCACGCCTGACAAAGGCTCCGGGTAATGGCGCCTCAATCGGTGGCCTGAAGATCATGACCGATAACGGTTGGTTTGCCGCTCGGCCTTCAGGAACGGAAGAAGCTTACAAAATTTATTGTGAAAGCTTCCTTGGTAAAGAACACCGCGAGAAGATTGAACGTGAAGCAGTAGACATTGTCAGCGCAGTTTTGGCTAAAGCTGAATAGTATGATTTAGCCTGACAGGTCAATTAAGAAAGGGCGTGGTAAGCGATTACCACGCTTTTTTATTATTTGATGTTCGGGAATAGTTATCCCAAAGCAACCAACAGCGCACCGACAGATATTAACCCAATACCGACACCGGTAAATAATGTCACTTTTTCACCAAACAGAATCACTGCCAGAATAACGGCAAATACGACACTGAGTTTGTCTATCGGAGCCACCTGAGAGACGGTACCATTCTTAATGGCCATAAAATAAAATAGCCATGATAAGGCACCCGCTACCCCGCTAAGAACAATAAAGAATAATGCCTTGCGGTCAGCCATTATTTCACCAATCATTTCCAATTTTCCCTGAACGACTACCACGCCAACCAGAAACAGCGCCATAACGATAGAGCGAATGGCCGTTGCCGTATTGGCGTCCAAATGTTGTAACCCGATTTTGCCAAAAATCGCTACCAGTGCAGCGGTGATGGCGGATAGCAGTGCGTATATTAGCCAGGTACTCATAATTTATCCTTCAATATCATACAGAGTAGGCGGGAATAGTTAGGTGATATTACGACTAATTCTCAATAACATACAAGCTTCAGCATAACAAAAACCAGGTTGGTTACTATTATCTGAATGTATTACGCAACTTTGTTAGTTGTCACTGGTGATGCAGAGATTAGCTGATTATGTTACTCGCACAAGTCATTCACATCAGGAATCGTTATGGAAAAGACACAGGAAATTAATCATCAAGAGCGGTTTATTCAACATCATTTTTACCAGAACTTACATCATTTAGCGCTACAGGCAGCGTTGAGAGGAATGGATGATGTGAGCTCTTCGAAAGTAGTATTACAGAAAAAGTTTAGGGGTCGAATGGTTAAGCGATAACAGGATGAATCATCATGTCTCAGGGATACCAATTACATTTCACCCACCAGTTTATTGATATGTTGACCGAAGCCGTTAACCAATCAACTATCAATACTCACTGGATGCAGAATTGCGTGTTACCCAATATTGCACGTTATCCTTGCCAGGGGCGCCTGTTTCTTAATCGTACAGCGACTAACAGTGATAACCAACGCTTAAGGTGGCAGTTGGCGAGGCGGTTTAACTGTAATGAGTTAAGAGAGTGGAGCGAGAATGGCTGGTTGATTATCTATTTGAACAAGCTACCACAGGTTTATTTTTTAGCGTTGATTCCGTTGCCCGCAACGGAAAGTAACAGGATGGAAGAGATTTGGCAGATAGCGAGTTAATATTTTATTTAACTGATCCGACCAGTTGAATGTGTAGTTATTATAGCGTAATATAAATCACAGTTAATCGGTGATTTTTCACCGCGGGTAAATTGCTGTTACTAAATAAGGGGAGGGGCAAGTCATGATGTATCAGAGGTATCCACTCTACCGTATTTTATTACGTCGTACAGGCGTAGTGTTGCTAACCATTATCACACTGCCGTTTATGGCATTTCGCAGTGATAAGAGCCGTTATTACAGCTATTTACATCGAGTGTGGAGTAAAACCAGCACTAAACCTGTCTGGTTGTCTTTGGCTGAAAAAGCACCTAAAGATTTTTATTAAATTGATGCTGTGATTCTCATCATTGATGACAAAATGCCCTGATATTTTATCAGGGCATTTTTTATACTTGCTACTTAATGATTTCTTGCGGCTACAAATTCTGTATTTTTTTACTGAAGATATATTCATTGATATTGAGAAAACAAAATCATTTGATATCAGGTTTAGATAAAAAACCAAACAAAACGCATTCAGATCAGGTGACTCGTTTCACCATTGGATAAAGAAGGTGGACAACAATAAAATTATTCACCACCTTAACACTTTTGATTTTCAGGGTTTGCTATCGTGGAGAATAATGAACATTATCTCCCTATTTCATACAGACCATGCAGATATGATTAATATTGCTCTGATTGATGACCATATTGTGGTGCGTTCCGGATTTGCGCAGTTACTTTCACTGGAAGAGGACATTCGCATCGTTGGTGAATACAACTCTGCCGCACAAGCATGGCCCCATTTATTGAAAGAGGGATGCGACATAGCCATTCTGGATATTTCTATGCCAGATGAAAGCGGTTTGAGTTTATTAAGGCGTATTCGACAGGTTCGTCCCGGTTTTCGTGCTATTTTCCTCAGTATTTATGATACCAACGCTTTTGTGAAAAATGCGGTGGATGCAGGAGCTTCTGGTTATTTAACTAAACGCTGTGGGCCCGAAGAGCTGGTGAGAGCCATACGCGCAGTGCATGGCGGTGGTTTTTATCTTTGTGCTGATGCGTTGCAGGCATTGCGTCAGACGGCTACCATTCCCAAAGAGCTGCAAATGTTAACGCCGAGGGAAAAAGAAATTTTTGATCTGCTGATCGCTGGCTTAAGTGCAAAAGAAATAGGGGAGAAATTATCCCTGAGTCATAAAACGGTTCATGTTCACCGGGCTAATGTGCTGGCAAAGTTGGAGTGTGACAGCATTATTGAGTTGGTTCATTTCGCCCTCGAACATCAGTTATTGGCAGAAAAGTAGATGGTATCCAGACTGGAAGCGCTTCACTCCACAGGGCTGAACTTGTTTGTGATGCTTAGCTTTACACTTGGCTGGGTTGCATTGTGGGGGATAAGCTTCTATCTGAATGCGGATGCTCAACTGGCGGTATTAATGTTTCCTCAGGCATGGACATTAACGCTGCTAATTTTGATCTCAAGACGATATTTCCCGGTAGTCATGCTGTCAGCCTGTCTGATTATTGGCTGGTTGCAGTATGAAAAATTGCTGGATACTAATGTCCTGCTGGCTTCCCCTTGTTTATCTCTGATTATTGCTCTGGTTGCCCGTCGTTTTTGGCACTATTTCACTCTTTACTGGCAAAAGTTACTTATGTTGCTGGCAGCGGTAATGGGTAGCACGATTCTGCATACAGTGTGTCTGGTTCACTGGTTGGATGTTTCATTGTCTGAGATGTTACTCACCACCTTTACCGGTGGCGTATTGCTGACGCCGTTTATCTATTTGCTGTATGAATATTTGAAACAGCAGAACCTGCAAACGTTACTGCCAACGGAAAATATTACGCCGCCGTTGCGTACTTCTTTACTGATTTGGTGTTCGCTGTTTTTTGCTATTGGTATCAGTATTCAACTGATGCTAACGCCTGAAATTGAGCGGTTACTGCTGATCTTTATCTTTTTACCTAACGTATTTATGGCCTATCGCTTTGGTTGGCAAGGCGGTGTTCTGGCTACGTTGTTGGGGAGTGTATTGTTGATTGCCACTCGCCATGCCAGTGGTTCTGAATACAATCCCATGGAACTAAAGTTATTTCTATCCATTCAGGCATTGCTGAGTCTGGGGTTAGGTATTGCGGTTAGTCGTCAGCAACAATTGGTGGAACGTCTGGAGCGTTACCGTAACCAGTTGGAGCGGGAGCTGGATACCCGACGGCAATTGACCGAACGACTGGTGCACACGGAAGAGCAAGTCCGTAAAGATATCGCCCGGGAACTTCATGATGAAATAGGGCAGAACATTACAGCGATTCAGATTCAGGCTGCGATTGTTAACAAAACTACCGACTCACCGATTTCCCTACAGTCAGTACAAAAGATTACTCATCTCTCTCAGCGTATCCATCAGGCTACCCGACAGCTATTACATCAACTCCGACCGCCGGTGTTGGAAGAGATGTCGTTGAAAGATGCGTTAACCCATTTGGCTCAGGAGTTCTCCTTTGCTGAGCGTGGTATTGAGTTTGAACTGAATTATCAATTGGACGACAGGCAGCTTAGCGACACCGTTATGTTTACCTTCTACCGTCTGGTACAGGAATTGCTGAATAACATTAATAAACACGCTCAGGCTAAAACCATTCGGGTATCACTCCATCAGGAGGATAACCAAATGATGACCCTGATAGTTAAAGATGATGGTATCGGTATGCCTGAACAAACCGGCGGAGGCTTTGGTTTACGTGGTATTGAAGAGCGAGTAAGGGCTCTGGGCGGTTACTGGGTACTCTCCCGTCAGGAAGGAACTTGCATAACTGTTAACCTCCCCACAAATTCGATAAATAAAGACCTTTAATTAGGAATTTTTCCTAGTTGCTTAAACCCTTGTCTCATTCATTTTCTGCTGCGTTTATCTACACTTCAAACTAATCGAGGGGGCACCGAGGCTCACTATGTCATTGACGGATGCACAGATAGAACAGCGTTACCGCTACTGGCGGCCCCGACTAATGATGTCGATGATTATCGGTTATGCCGCGTTTTATATGACGCGCAAAAGTGCCAACTTCGCCATGCCTGTGATGCAACTGGAACTGGGTTTGACCAAGGATGATATTGGTCTGATGGGAACCCTGTTTTATCTGGCCTACGGTATCTCTAAATTTGCCTGCGGAATGTTAAATGATAGCCGCAATATGCGCTGGTTTATGGGAGCAGGACTGGTTATCACTGGGGTATTAAATATTCTGTTTGCTTTCAGTTATTCATTATCGGCGTTGTTACTGATTTGGACACTTAATGGATTTTTTCAGGCCTGGGGATGGCCGCCTTGTGCAAAATTATTAACCCGTTGGTACTCCCGAAAAGAGCGGGGATTCTGGTGGGGATGCTGGAATATGTCCATCAATTTGGGTGGGGCCGCAGTACCGTTGCTTTGTGGTTGGTTAGCAATGGAATATGGCTGGCAGGCTGCGCTGTTGGTGCCAGGATGTATTGGTATTGCGTTGGGGCTTTGGCTCTGCCGACAGCTGTATGAAAGCCCTGAGCAGCAAGGATTACCTTCTGTGGGGCAGTGGTTTCATGATCCACTGGAAATTCGACAGGAGCAGTCCAGCCCACCGGCACCGATATTAGTCATTTTTCGGCGGGCTATTTTGTTTAACCCGACTATTTGGCTACTGGGTGTGTCTTACATATTGGTTTATCTGGTACGGATTGCGTTAAACGATTGGGGAAATATCTGGTTGGCAGAGAGCCACGGTATTGGTTTATTGAATGCCAATATGACTCTTTCTCTGTTTGAACTGGGAGGGCTTGCCGGAGCACTGTTTGCCGGATGGGGATCGGACTTACTGTTTCGCGGACAGAGAGCCCCCATGATTTTACTGTTCAGCATTGGCCTGTTTACCACCATGACATGCTTGTGGCTGTCACCGATTCACCATTATGGACTGTTGGCGATTGGTTTTTTCGGTGTGGGGTTCTTTGTTTTTGGTCCACAAATGTTGATCGGTCTGGCGGCGACTGAGTATACCCATAAAGATGCTGCCGGAACCGTAACCGGTTTTTTAGGCATTTTTGCTTACGTTGGTGCGGCACTGGCTGGATGGCCATTAGCTCAGGTATTACATTTTTATAGCTGGTCTGGATTTTTCACCCTGTTGACGTTAGCCACGGCGTTAATAGGTATGTTACTGATGCCCTTGCTGATGCTGGGTGTGGCGAAAAATGATTTTAATGTTTCGGTATCTCGTACTTCCGAAACACCTTAGTAAACCAAAATGACAAGTTGTATGGCTATTTCGTCATCTGAAAACAACACAAGGATCTACATAATGAAAAAAAGTACCCTGTCTGTTCTGATTGCAACTGGTCTGGCCGTGGCGACTCTGGCTACCGGCGCAATGGCTAAAGGTCGTCTGGTAATTTATTGTAGCGCCATGAACTCTATGTGTGAGGAAGAGGCTAAAGCATTCGGTGAAAAATATGATGTGAAAACCTCTTTTATCCGTAACGGTTCTGGTAGTACGCTGGCAAAAATCGAAGCGGAAAAGAAAAACCCACAGGCAGATGTTTGGTATGGTGGTACCTTGGATCCACATTCACAAGCGGGTGAAATGGATCTGTTGCAGCCGTACAAATCTCCTAATCTGGCGCAGCTAATGCCACAGTTCCAGGACCCTGCTACCCGTAAAGGCAACTACTCCTCGGCGATTTATATCGGTATCCTTGGTTATGGTGTAAATACCGACCGTCTGAAAGAGAAAAACCTGCCGGAGCCAAAGTGCTGGAGCGATCTGACTAATCCTGCTTACAAAGGCGAAATTCAAATTGCCGATCCGCAAAGCTCAGGTACCGCTTATACCGCACTGGCAACCTTCACTCAGCTATGGGGTGAGGACAAAGCCTTTGATTACCTGAAACAGCTGAATACCAACATTTCACAATATACCAAGTCAGGTATTGCTCCTGCTCGTAACGCTGCGCGTGGTGAGGCCACTATTGGTATTGGTTTCCTCCATGACTATGCGCTGGAAATTGAGAAGGGTGCACCAATCAAACTGGTAGCTCCTTGTGAAGGTACTGGCTATGAGATTGGTGGCGTTAGTATTATCAAAAATGCCCGTAACCTGGAAAATGCCAAACTGTTTGTTGACTGGTCGTTGTCTAAAGAAGCTCAGGAACTGTCATGGAAGAAAGGACAGTCTTATCAGATCCTGACCAACCTGACGGCAGATCCGGCACCAAACTCACTGAAATTAAACGAACTGAACCTAATCAAGTACGACATGGATAAGTATGGTGCTTCAGATATGCGTAAAGCGCTGATCTCGAAGTGGCTGAATGAAGTGAAAATGGGGCAATAAACTCCATCACGTCCCAATGGCTGTAGCAGCGGCTACAGCCTTTTCACCGCTACTGAGGTCGCGTTATGTCAC
The DNA here is from genome assembly GCF_016649425.1 of Limnobaculum allomyrinae. Taxonomy (GTDB): domain Bacteria; phylum Pseudomonadota; class Gammaproteobacteria; order Enterobacterales; family Enterobacteriaceae; genus Limnobaculum; species Limnobaculum allomyrinae. The sequence goes on along the minus strand of NZ_JADRCR010000001.1, from coordinate 757,752 downwards.
AATCGCTCACTCTGCACGCTCGTCGTGTATGGGATCCTGTATTCTATTGGTTGCTATTGATAGTGGCTTCTTTTGCACTATTACCAGCGTACACTCTGGATTATGGCCTGTTTGAGTCAACATCCGATGAGCTGTTAGTCAGTTATGCCTGGCACAGCGGTGGGGTTGGCTGGCTGTGGTTTTTACCTCCGCTGTTACTACTTATTCGCCCAATTTCACCTTTATCACAGGAGCATCGCGGTCGTCATTTGTTTGATGCGGGTTATGCACTATTCTGTGTCCTGTTAACCATAGCTACTTCATGGTGGACACAGCAAGGATTAGGTTGGGCCACCGTACCATTGTTTTTCGCCTTGGGTGCCATCATCACTTTAGCCTGTGTGCGTATGGAATGGATGGGCGGCGATCGCTTTGTGATGGGCTCATTGGTGGCTATTGTAGCCCTGATTACCGTATTTATTCTGTTTCCGAGCATCGCTATTTTTGTGCCGATGTTCAAAGATGATAGTGGTGCTTTTGCACCATTCAATTTTATTCAATTACTAACCCAGTCCCATACGGTAGAAGTAATTATCAACTCTATTGGACTGGCCGCCGCCGTTGGTGCGGGTTGTACCTTCTTTGGTCTGGTGTGTGCCATTTACACCACGCGTATCGCTAAACGCTCTGCATTTGTCAGCCGTATCTTCTCTATTTTGCCTATTGTTACCCCTCCGTTTGTGGTTGGATTGGGGGTTACCCTGATGATGGGGCGCTCCGGTTATGTAACCAACTGGATGGTGACATATATGGGGCTGGAGAATACTAACTGGCTGTATGGTTTCACCGGGATATGGATTGCGCAGGTGCTGGCATTCACTCCGATGTCATTCATGATTCTCGATGGTGCTATCAAGACTATTCATCCGTCATTAGAGGAAGCATCCTATACTCTGCGGGCTAACCGCTATCAAACCTTTTATCGGGTCTTTTTACCGTTGCTGAAACCGGCGCTGGCAAACTCGTTTCTGATTGTTATTGTGCAGTCATTGGCGGACTTTAGTAACCCGTTAGTTCTGGGGGGTAACTTCGACGTACTGGCAACTCAGATCTACTTCTATATTACCGGTGCTCAGTTAGATTATCCGGCTGCCAGTACTCTTGGTGCTATTCTACTGCTGTTCTCCCTGTTTGTTTTCTGTATTCAGTACATGTGGATTGGCAAACGTTCTTACGTCACCATTTCCGGTAAGTTCTCTCGGGGTGATGTACAGCCGCTGCCGCCAACGCTGCAATGGGGAATCTCTCTGACGTTATATCTGTGGATTGCCTTTAACGTTTTGCTGTACGGCAGCATCTTCTACGGTAGCTTTACTGTTAACTGGGGTGTGGACTACACGCTGACGCTGGAAAACTTCATTAAGCTGTTTGGACAAGGCTTCAGTGACGGCGCATGGCCATCACTCATTGATACTCTGATTTTTGCCGGTATCGCCGCGCCGATTACCGCCTTCTTTGGTTTGTTGATTGCCTATATCGTTGTACGTCAACAGTTTCACGGTAAAAAAACTATCGAGTTTATTACCATGCTGTGTTTTGCCGTACCAGGAACCGTTGCTGGTGTCTCTTATATTCTGGCCTTTAACAGTGCGCCAGTTTATCTGACAGGGACAGCCGTGATCGTCATTATCTCAATGGTGATGCGTAACGTACCGGTTGGTATTCGTGCCGGTATTGCCGGGTTAGGGCAGTTAGATAAATCACTGGATGAAGCTTCTCTCAGCCTGCGGGCCGGATCGCTGCGTACCATTATTTATATTCTGTTGCCGCTGCTGCGCCCGGCGATTCTGTCGGCGCTGATCTATAGCTTTGTTCGTGCGATGACAACCGTTAGCGCCATTATTTTCCTGGTAACACCGGATACACGGGTAGCAACCTCCTACATTCTTAACCGTGTAGAGGATGGAGAGTATGGGATTGCTATTGCCTATGGTTCTATTTTGATTGTGGTCATGTTAGCTATCATCCTGATATTTGATTATCTGGTTGGTGAAGCACGCATTGCCCGCTCAAAAGCCAAGAACGCCGATTAATCACGGAATGGATACATTGAATATGACCAATCAACCGTCTAAAACAAACTTTGTAGAACTGAAGAATATCAATAAGAGCTTCGGTAAGAACACCGTGATTGATGAGCTGAATCTGTCAATTCCTCAGGGAAATCTGGTCACGCTGCTCGGGCCTTCCGGTTGCGGTAAAACCACCATTCTTCGGCTGGTGGCCGGGTTGGAAAAGCCAACCTCAGGGCAGATTTTTATCGATGGTGAAGATGTCACTGACAGAGCCATCCAGCAGCGGGATATTTGTATGGTGTTTCAGTCCTATGCGCTGTTCCCTCATTTATCGCTGGGGGACAATATTGGCTACGGTCTGAAAATGCTGCGTTTGCCTGCGGATGAAATTCACCAGCGGGTTAAAGAAGCCTTAACGCTGGTCGATCTGGAAGGATTTGAAGACCGTTTTGTTGACCAAATCTCCGGTGGTCAACAGCAACGAGTTGCCTTGGCCAGGGCATTGATTCTAAAACCGAAAGTACTGTTATTTGATGAACCGCTGAGTAATCTTGATGCCAATCTGCGCCGCAGCATGCGGGATAAAATTCGCGAGCTTCAGCAGCAGTTTAATATTACCTCTCTGTATGTCACTCATGATCAGAGCGAAGCTTTTGCTGTGTCGGATACCGTGCTGGTGATGAACAAAGGTAAGATCATGCAGCTTGGTGAACCAAAGCAATTGTATCGCCAACCGGCTTCGCGCTTTATGGCTAACTTTATGGGGGATGCCAACATCTTCCCGGCAACCCTAATGGCAGATGGCGTTGATGTGTTTGGTTACGTGGTACCGAAACCAAAAGAGTTTGGTCAGGCTACCGGTAATTACACCGTAGGCGTCAGACCTGAGGCTGTTGCTCTGGTGCGTGAAGGACAAGATAGCCAAAAGTGTCAAGTGGTGAGCGTTGCCTACATGGGGCCGCAGTATGAAGTTACCGTTAACTGGCACGGGCAAACGCTATTGTTACAGGTAAATGCGACACAGCTTGAACCCTCAGCCGGCGACCATTACTATCTGCATATTCATCCTCACGGTATGTTTATCTTGCCGGAGGAGTAATTTACTAATGTTATCTATTCAGGCCCTTCGGGGCCTGAATAATTTTCAGCGCATTAAAATCGTTGAAAAACGGATATACTTTGGAAAATTATGCCGGGTTACTGTTGCCGGTAAATTCATTTTTGCTTTAAGGAGGTCATCATGCTGAACAGAGAATTAGAAGGGTTGCTGAACGATGAGCTGAAAGTCAGGCAGTTCCGCGACTATGCCCCGAATGGATTACAGGTAGAAGGACGGGCTCAGGTTCAACGCATTGTGACTGGAGTGACTGCCTGTCAGGCATTGCTTGATGCTGCCGTCGAACTTAAAGCAGATACCATATTGGTTCACCATGGCTATTTTTGGAAAAACGACGAACCGGTGATCACTGGTATGATGCATAAGCGACTGAAGACTTTGCTGAATCATGATATTAACCTGTTTGGTTATCATCTTCCGTTGGATGGGCATCCGACACTGGGTAATAACGTATTGTTGGGTGAGGTATTGGGCTTTCATCATGCCAGTTCGTTAGATCCTCTGAGCCCGGATTGCTTAATCTGGCAATCCACGTTAGAGACTCCACTGACCGGTAGTGCACTGGCTGAAAGAATTGCTCATCGTTTAGGTCGTGAGCCCCTTCATTGTGGCGATCATGCTCCGGCTGAAATCCGTCGCGTAGCCTGGTGTACCGGTGGTGCTCAGGATTATATCAAACAGGCAGCAGAACACGGTTTTGATGCATTTATTACCGGTGAGGTTTCTGAACGCACTATCCATATCGCCAGAGAGATGGGCATTCATTTTTATGCGGCAGGTCATCACGCAACTGAACGTTATGGTATTAAAGCCCTTGGCGAGTGGCTGGCAGAACACCATAAGTTCGATGTGACCTTTATTGATATTGATAATCCGGTTTAATTAATATCGAGTATGACTTAATGATGCTCTGCACTATTTATGCAGGGCATCGTTGTTTTAAGGAGTTGATATGCCGGAAGGACCTGAAATTCGTAGGGCAGCAGACAAATTGGTGGATGCGGTTGAAGGTAAAGCCCTGACCTCCGCCTGGTTTGCTTTTCCTGAGTTAAAAGTATTTGAAAGGCAGTTAATCGGACAAACTGTTACTTCAATTGAGACCAGAGGCAAAGCGCTATTAACCCATTTTTCCTCTGGCCTGTGTATGTACAGCCATAATCAACTGTATGGCATCTGGAAAGTTGCGGAACCGGGCAAACGTCCTGAAACTAAACGTGACTTACGAGTAGCGTTAGAAACTGTGGATAAAGCTATTTTGCTCTACAGCGCTTCAGACATTGAGTTGGCGCCACTTGAGATTATCCTTCAGCATCCGTTTTTACAACGCATTGGCCCTGATGTCTTAGATATGACATTAACTGAAGCGGATATTTGTACTCGTCTGTTGGATAAAGCATTTCGTCGCAGACAACTGGGAGGCATGTTACTGGATCAGGCCTTTCTTGCCGGATTAGGTAATTATCTGCGAGCCGAGATTCTGTGGGCTGCGGAGTTACTTCCTCACCATAAACCCGAATCACTCACTGAGTTACAACTGGATAAGCTGGCGCACGCTTTGATTTCTATTCCTCGGCTTTCTTATCAGACGCGAGGAGAGGTGAACCCTAATCATCATCATGGAGCGCTGTTTGAGTTTCATGTGTTTGCCAGAGAAGGTCAAGTATGCGAAAGATGCGGGGCAGTGATTCAGAAGACTGCGCTGTCGTCGAGGCCGTTTTATTATTGTGGTGGGTGTCAGGAGTAATTGGGTTATACCCGTAGAGTAATTGTTTGGGAGAGGTGTAACCCAGAGTTGTGGTGTAGTGGAACCTGATGGGGTATTGAGAACGTTTCGTCCGCAAATCGTGCTGTGTTTTGCTCGGCTATCGTGCGGCGGGAGTGCAGAGGGCATTAGGGCGAATGCCCTCTGCACTCCCGCGCCTTCGCACACGAATCCAGGTCGCCTGGCGGCGACTTCCCTCCGCCTTCACTCGGGCTTACGCACCGGCGCAGAGCCGCTCCAGACGTCGCTGCGCCTCGCCGAACATCCATGTTCGGCGTGCTACCCTCATTCAGTTGTCGGCTGAATTCCAGTGCTCTTAAAGGTCGAAAGATTAAGGTCAAAAAATTGTTTAGTATTCAGGGCGTTGCCCTGAGTCTTTTTTGTCTTTAGATCTTTTAATTGAAGCTAATTGGAGGGAGAGGGTGCCGTGGGGGTCGACTTGGCGTAAGCCAACGAAGTGCCCGTAGGCAGCCTAGGCCCGACGCACTCTGTAGCTGAGTACAGATGGTCTTCCGGCCGAGCACAAAGATAATATGGGCTCCATCGCTATTACGGCCGGAATATTCTCAGAACCAGAGTGTGCAAATGTGCCCACTAATCCTGAGCCAGTGGTCTTTCGATCAAAACAGCATAACCCCAAACAAAAACCCCAGAGCATTACCCTGGGGTTTCCAATCCAACTAAAAAGACTTAAAAAACGTTACGATTTATCCTGACGCTTAGGGATCTGAGAATGAAACTCTCTCTCAGTATAACCGTTATATAGCTGACGCGGACGGGCAATACGGATACCGTCGGTGTACATTTCATTCCAATGGGCAATCCAACCGATAGTACGAGCAATAGCAAAGATCACGGTAAACATAGTCGTTGGGATACCGATGGCTTTCAGGATAATACCTGAATAGAAATCGACGTTTGGATACAGTTTCTTCTCAATAAAGTACGGATCGTTCAGAGCGATATGCTCCAGCTCCATCGCGATATCTAACAGCTCATCGCTAAGGTTCAGCTCTTTCAGTACTTCATGGCAGCTTTCACGCATAACAGTAGCGCGTGGATCGTGGTTTTTATACACACGGTGTCCAAAGCCCATCAGACGGAAAGGGTCATCTTTATTTTTTGCTTTCTCAATAAACTCAGGAATACGATCAACGCTGCCGATCTCTTCTAACATCTTCAGACAGGCTTCGTTAGCACCGCCATGAGCGGGGCCCCACAGAGAAGCAATACCCGCAGCAATACAGGCGAATGGGTTAGCGCCGGATGAACCAGCCGTTCTCACGGTTGACGTTGATGCGTTTTGTTCATGGTCTGCGTGCAGAATCAGAATACGATCCATAGCGCGCTCAATAACCGGATTCACCACATACTCTTCACATGGCGTCGCAAACATCATATGCAGGAAGTTACCGGCATAAGAAAGATCGTTACGTGGATAAATAAATGGCTGACCGACGGAGTACTTGTAACACATCGCCGCGACGGTTGGCATTTTGGATAACAGACGGAACGCCGTGATTTCACGGTGACGCTCATTATGTACATCCAATGAGTCATGATAGAAAGCAGCTAAAGCACCGGTTACCCCACAAAGTACCGCCATCGGGTGAGAGTCACGGCGGAAGCCCTGGAACAGGCGGGTAATTTGCTCGTGAATCATGGTGTGGCGTGTAACAATCTCTTTAAAGGTGGAAAACTGTTCTGGTGTTGGGGTTTCACCATACATCAGAATATAACAAACCTCTAAATAGGTTGAGTTTTTTGCCAACTGGGCAATAGGATAACCACGGTGTAACAGAACGCCTTCATTACCATCAATAAAGGTGATTTGCGATTCACAGGACGCGGTAGATAGGTAACCCGGATCATAGGTAAACAGTCCTTTTGAACCCAATGTTCTTACGTCTAAAACGTCTTCGCCCAGGGTACCTGATAATATGGGTAGCTCAATACTTCTGCCATCATCAAAGACTAACGTCGCTTTTTTTTCTACAGCCATGATTGTCTCCATAATTAATTCAGGTTAAGGGATTCTGGCAATTTATTAGCGGTGAAACCGTTGATTGCCTTTCCTATAAATAACTTGCTATTACATTTGCATAAATTTAGACCATCGTGAAGAGTAATTTTACTTTTTTTTTACAATTTAATGCTTCGTTAGCATTTATTTAACATATTAGATGATGCCTTTCACATAAACTTATTGTTTTTAATGGTTTTTTTATGATTGTGATCGTTGTCACTATTTGGGTAAATTGTTATCAATCTGTTTTTATTTGAATTGTATTTGTAAAATGAGGCTTCTATACTCATGGACACTTCCTGGACGGGATGTGCAACCTTTAGTCAGAAAAAGTAGGTTGTACCTCGTTAGTTGGATATCCGGTAAAGAGTGATTTTTTGAACATAATAATTGATATCACAAAGGGTTATGTTCAGAGAAATAATCTGTTTTAATAGGGGAACGCGGTTGTAATGAAGTGCTCAATTTCGTTTCAATACGCGCCAATTGTAAGCAGCAACAATCGTTTTATCAGTGCTGGATAAAAGCGGATCGAACAACTCTCTTTTAACAGTTCATTAAAATAAGCTTGTCAGCTTTTAGTAACAACGTGTTAGAGAAGAGAGTAGCGGGTTCATGTCGCAACACATACTGAAGCATGAAGCTTAAGAGGTCATAATGCAGAACGGCGCAATAAAGACTTGGTTAGACTCATCCTACCTTGCTGGTGCAAACCAGTCTTACATAGAGCAGCTCTACGAAGATTATCTGACGGATCCTGATTCTATCGATGAGAGCTGGAGAAAAATTTTCGATAAACTGCCTACTGATGTATTAAGCCCGGATCAATTCCATTCAACCACCCGTGATTATTTCCGTCGGTTAGCGAAAGATGCCAAACGTTACACGTCTAACGTTAGCGATCCGGAGAACGACGCTAAGCAAGTTAAAGTTCTACAGCTTATTAACGCCTTCCGCTTCCGCGGTCATCAGAATGCCAATCTTGACCCTATTAAATTACGTTATAAAGAGCCAGTGCTCGAGCTCGATCCTGCCTACCATAATTTAACCGAAGAAGATATGCAGGAAACCTTTAACGTTGGCTCTTTTGCCATCGGTAAAGAGACCATGAAGCTCAGTGACCTTTATCAGGCTCTGAAACAAACCTATTGTGATTCTATCGGTGCAGAGTACATGCACATTACCAACACAGAAGAAAAACGCTGGATCCAACAGCGTCTTGAGTCGGTAGTGGGTCGTGGTACTTATAGCAAAGAAGAAAAGAAATGCTTCCTGCAGGAACTGACAGCCGCAGAAGGGCTGGAACGTTATCTGGGGGCTAAATACCCGGGCGCCAAACGCTTCTCGCTGGAAGGTGGTGATGCGCTGATTCCAATGTTGAAAGAGATGGTGCGCCACGCCGCCAGAAATGATGCCAAAGAAGTGGTACTGGGCATGGCTCACCGTGGTCGTCTTAATGTGCTGATTAACCTGCTGGGTAAACGCCCGGGCGATTTGTTTGATGAGTTTGCCGGTATTCATAAAGAGCATCTTGGCACCGGTGACGTTAAGTACCATCAGGGTTTCTCATCTGATTTCGAAACTGATGGCAACCGTGTTCACCTGACGCTGGCATTTAACCCATCGCATCTGGAAATCGTTAGTCCGGTAGTTATTGGTTCTGTTCGTGCTCGTCGTGACCGACTGAATGCCACTGGCAGCAGTAATCAGGTTCTACCTATTACTATTCACGGTGATGCGGCCGTCATTGGACAGGGCATCGTTCAGGAAACGCTGAATATGTCTCAGGTTCGCGCTTATGAAGTAGGTGGAACCGTACGTATCGTTATTAACAACCAAATTGGTTTTACGACCTCATTCCCTCAGGATGTCCGTTCAACAGAATACTGTACCGACATCGCTAAAATGATTCAGGCACCGATTTTCCACGTCAATGCTGACGATCCGGAAGCGGTAGCGTTTGTGACTCGTTTGGCGCTGGATTATCGCAATACCTTTAAACGCGATGTGATGATCGATTTACTGTGTTATCGCCGTCATGGTCATAACGAAGCGGATGAGCCAAGTGCAACCCAGCCAATGATGTACACTAAAATCAGAAAGCAGCCTACACCACGTAAAGTGTATGCCGATCGACTGATTGAGAATAATGTGGTTACCTCTGAAGAAGTTACCGAGATGGTGAACCTGTATCGTGATGCGTTGGATCGCGGTGAATGTGTCGTTGAGGAATGGCGTCCACTGAGCACCCATTCAATGACCTGGGCACCTTACCTGAATCACGAGTGGGACGAAGAGTATGCCAATACCGTTGAAGTGAAACGCTTGCAGGATCTGGCTCGCCGTATCAGTCAGGTTCCTGAAAGTGTTGAGCTGCATCCCCGGGTTGCTAAAATTTATGAAGATCGCGCCCTGATGGCAGAAGGTGAGAAGCCATTTGACTGGGGTGCTGCAGAAAATCTGGCTTATGCAACACTGGTTGATGAGAGTACACCGGTGCGTATTTCCGGTGAAGACTCTGGTCGTGGCACCTTCTTCCATCGTCACGCGGTAGTACATAACCAAAAAGATGGTTCCTACTATATTCCGTTGGCCAATATTCATAATGGTCAAAGCGAATTCCAGGTATGGGACTCAGTACTAAGTGAGGCGGGTGTTCTGGCGTTTGAATATGGTTATGCCAGTGCCGATCCTCGCACGCTGACTATTTGGGAAGCACAGTTTGGCGACTTCGCCAACGGTGCTCAAGTGGTTATCGACCAGTTCATTAGCTCCGGCGAGCAGAAGTGGGGGCGTATGTGTGGTCTGGTGATGCTGTTGCCTCATGGTTATGAAGGTCAGGGGCCTGAACACTCGTCAGCACGTCTGGAGCGTTACCTGCAACTCTGTGCTGAACAGAATATTCAGGTTTGTATTCCTTCCACGCCGGCTCAGGTTTATCACATGTTACGCCGTCAGGCACTGCGCGGTATGCGTCGTCCGTTGGTGGTCATGTCGCCGAAGTCATTGCTGCGTCATCCATTGGCGATCTCTTCGCTGGATGAGCTGGCAAATGGTTCATTCCAACCGGCTATTGGTGAAATAGATAATCTGAATCCGAAGCAGGTAAAACGCGTGGTAATGTGTTCCGGTAAGGTTTATTTCGACCTGCTGGAGCAGCGCCGGGCGAGCGGAAAAAGCGATGTGGCGATTATCCGTATCGAGCAGTTGTATCCATTCCCTCATCAAGCCATGCAAAATGCTTTACAGGATTACGCCCACGTCAAAGATTTTATCTGGTGTCAGGAAGAACCTTTAAATCAGGGAGCCTGGTACTGTAGTCAGCATAATATCCGTGAAGTGATCCCTGAAGGTGCAACGCTGAAGTATGCCGGACGCCCTGCATCCGCTTCTCCGGCAGTAGGTTATATGTCCGTGCACCAGGAACAGCAAAAGAAACTGGTTGAAGACGCGCTTAACGTAAAATGAATAAGGATAAATAATGAGTAACATAGACATTCTCGTTCCAGACCTTCCTGAATCCGTTGCGGATGCCACTGTTGCGACGTGGCACAAAAAACCAGGCGACAGCGTTGAGCGTGATGAAGTACTGGTTGAGATTGAAACAGATAAAGTAGTGCTGGAAGTTCCTGCTCTGGAATCCGGTGTGCTTGATGCCATCGTAGAAGAAGAGGGTGCAACCGTCACCTCTCGTCAGCTACTGGGACGTTTACGTCCGGGTGATATTACTGGTCAACAAGTTACCGCTACACCTCAGTCGACAGAAGCGACGCCTGCTCAGCGCCAGACTGCCAGTCTGGAAGAGGGCAGCAACGATGCTCTGAGCCCGGCAGTTCGTCGTCTGATTGCTGAACATGGTCTGGATGCTAATGCCATTAAAGGTTCTGGTGTTGGTGGTCGTATCAGCCGTGAAGATGTCACTCAACACATTGCTCAACAGAAAACCAGCCCGGCTAAACCAGCTGCTAGTGCTGAAGCTAAAAAAGCGGACAGCAGTGCCTTATCGCATCGCAGTGAAAAACGCGTACCAATGACCCGCTTACGTAAGCGTATCGCGGAACGTTTGCTGGAAGCGAAAAACAATACCGCTATGTTGACGACCTTCAACGAAGTGAACATGAAACCCATCATGGATCTGCGTAAGCAGTACGGTGATGATTTTGAAAAACGCCACGGTGTGCGTTTAGGTTTTATGTCCTTCTACCTGAAAGCGGTGGTTGAAGCACTGAAGCGTTTCCCTGAAGTTAATGCCTCGATTGACGGTGAAGATGTGGTGTATCACAACTACTTCGACGTCAGTATTGCGGTATCAACACCGCGTGGTTTGGTCACGCCGGTACTGCGTGATGTTGATTCCCTCAGCATGGCTGATATTGAGAAAAGTATTAAGGATCTCGCGGTTAAAGGCCGTGATGGTAAGTTGACCGTAGAGGACTTAACCGGAGGTAATTTCACTATTACTAACGGTGGTGTTTTCGGGTCATTAATGTCTACACCAATTATAAACCCACCTCAGAGTGCTATTTTAGGTATGCACGCTATCAAAGATCGCCCAATGGCGGTTAATGGTCAGGTTGTGATTTTACCAATGATGTATTTAGCGCTCTCTTATGACCACCGTCTGATTGATGGTCGTGAGTCGGTGAGTTTCCTGGTGGCAATCAAAGATATGCTGGAAGATCCTACTCGTCTGCTGTTAGACGTTTAGGTCTTATACCGGTTTAAGCGTTAGTCGACACATATGTAGCCACGGGATCTGTGGCTACATAGCAACACTAAGTTAAGGACGATAGGTACCTATTCTCTGAAGTGTAATGAGAGTACATATCAGAATGAGTGTGTTTTCGAACTTAGTATTCGCTCAGCAAGCGGTATCTTTAGTGTCGAGAGGCGCAGTTCTTTAATCCCTACAATAATGGATAGAACATCATGAACCTACATGAGTATCAGGCAAAACAGCTTTTTGCTCGGTATCGCTTACCGGTACCAACAGGCTATGCCTGTAGCACGGCACAGGAAACGGTCGAAGCAGCAGAAAAGATCGGTCAGGGGCCTTGGGTAGTTAAGTGTCAAGTACATACCGGCGGTCGTGGTAAATCCGGTGGTGTAAAGCTGGCGAAGACTAAAGACGAAGTTCGTGAGTTTGCCGATCGTTGGTTAGGCCAACGTCTGGCAACTTATCAGACTGATGCAGCGGGCTTACCGGTTAATCAGATTTTGGTTGAAACGGCTACTGATATCGATCGTGAGCTTTATTTAGGTGCGGTGATTGACCGCAGTTCTCGTCGCGTAGTTTTCATGGCTTCAACAGAAGGTGGTGTTGAAATCGAGAAAGTTGCGGAAGAGACACCACATCTGATCCATAAAATGGTGCTGGACCCATTAACAGGGCCAATGCCTTATCAGGGCAGAGAACTGGCGTTTAAATTGGGCTTAACAGGTAAACAGGTCAATCAATTTACCAATATTTTTGTTGGTTTAGGGAATCTGTTCCTGCAATGTGACCTGTCTCTGGTGGAGATTAACCCACTGGTGGTTACCGGTTCCGGCGAGCTAATCTGTCTGGATGGTAAGTTGGATGTAGATAGCAATGCGCTATATCGCCAGCAAGAACTGCGCGATATGCGCGATCCAAGCCAGGAAGATGAGCGTGAAGCACATGCAGCGGAGTGGGAGTTAAACTACGTTGCTCTGGACGGTAATATAGGCTGCATGGTTAATGGTGCTGGTCTGGCGATGGGCACCATGGATATTGTTAAGCTTCACGGAGGCGAACCGGCTAACTTCCTTGATGTGGGCGGTGGTGCAACCAAAGAGCGCGTTAGCGAAGCATTTAAAATCATTCTGTCCGATGAAAAGGTAAAAGCGGTATTCGTTAATATCTTTGGCGGTATTGTTCGCTGTGACCTGATTGCTGACGGTATTATCAGCGCGGTTGAAGACGTTGGCGTTAACGTACCAGTGGTTGTTCGTCTGGAAGGTAATAATGCTGAACTGGGTGTTAAAAAACTCAGCGCCAGTGGCCTGAATATTATTGGTGCAGCCAGCCTGACCGATGCCGCTCAGCGTGTGGTCAGTGTAGCAGCCGGGGAGGTTAGATAATGTCCATTCTGATAGATAAAGATACTAAAGTCATTTGTCAGGGTTTTACCGGCAGTCAGGGTACATTCCATTCTGAACAAGCGCTGGAATATGGTACTAAACTGGTTGGCGGTGTGACCCCGGGTAAGGGCGGTACCACCCATTTAGGTTTACCCGTATTTAATACCGTGCGTGAAGCGGTTGAAGCTACAGGCGCTACTGCATCAGTTATCTATGTACCGGCGCCATTCTGCAAAGATTCTATCCTTGAAGCCGCGGATGCGGGGATTAAGTTGATCATTTGTATTACCGAAGGTATTCCGGTTCTGGATATGTTGACGGTAAAAGTGAAAGTTGATCAATTGGGCGTACGTATGATTGGCCCTAACTGTCCGGGTGTCATTACCCCGGGGGCCTGTAAGATTGGTATCATGCCGGGTCATATTCATAAACCAGGTAATGTGGGGATTGTCTCCCGTTCTGGTACATTGACTTATGAAGCGGTGAAGCAAACTACCGATGCCGGATTTGGTCAGTCAAGCTGCGTAGGTATTGGTGGCGATCCGATTCCGGGGTCTAACTTTATTGATATTCTGAAGCTGTTTGAGCAAGACCCACAAACCGAAGCCATTGTCATGATTGGTGAGATTGGTGGTTCAGCGGAAGAGGAAGCGGCTCACTATATTAAACACCATGTTACCAAACCCGTTATTGGCTATATCGCAGGCGTAACTGCACCTAAGGGTAAGCGTATGGGGCATGCTGGCGCTATCATCGCAGGTGGTAAAGGTACTGCTGATGAGAAGTTCGCTGCGTTGGAGGCTGCCGGCGTTCGTACAGTACGTAGCCTGGCGGACATTGGTGATGCGGTTAAAGCTTCGCTGGGAGCTCATGCTGCAAAAAAGATCTCAGCTGAAGTGAATTGATAATAAAAGTCACTTCATGACTAGTTTGTAAAAAAGCCGCTTATGCGGCTTTTTTGTTGTTTGTTATTCAATATTTTTTAGTAATCGTGTTGGTTTTACTATAAAAATCAATAATTATTACTTCAATTATATTATTTATTATAATCATTTGTTGAAGTTATATTGTTGTTTATAATAATATTTGTATATAAACATCCATAATCTGAGAGGTGAAACTCATTTTTGTGGACAATATCATTTTTTGCAACTTTTATCAGAGTCCATGATAGGGATTGTTATGAGTAAGTTATTAAAGCAGAAGTTAGCCGCTCTATTTATTACCGCCTATCGGCTCACTGGCTTTCGGGTTAAAAAATATCAACAGCCCTCTGATATCTCTGATTTAAAGAATATCGCTATTTTCTCTACTACAGCGTTAGGGGATTTTCTTCTCAATACGCCAGCAATTGCCGCTATTCGAAAAAGATACCCTGATGCCAATATCACAATGGTTGTTCATCAGCGAAATGCCATGCTAGTTGAAGGCAGTGATATGTTCAGCAATATCCTCTATTGGGACGGTAAGCTGAATGGTGTACTGAAACTCGTTAAAGCCTTAAGACGGCATCATCTTGACGCCGTGTTTCTGCTGCACTCCAGGGCACCTTATGACATCATTTCAGCAACACTGGCAAATTCAGACATTATCATTAAGGATGTGTATTACAACGACTATTTAGGCCTGCCTACTTTTTATCTCAACCCATATTTATCGGTGCCTGGCCATAAACGGATTGATGATGTGCACCTTATCCATAAAAAAGCAGAATTATTGCAGAGTATTGGAATCATCCTTCCTTCAGTGGAAATGATGATCCCGATTGAATTTCTTCCTGAGAAAAAGCATAGAAAGACAGTTGGCATTCATCCTGGTGCCTCTTCAGAAGAACGATGCTGGCCGATTGAATCATTTGCTATTGTTGCCACACAAATTATGATTAATTTTCCCGATATTGATATCGAACTTCTCGGTGGGCCGGGCGAGATTGAACGCAATAATCAACTGATACAATTATTACTTCCCTTTAGCCAGCGAGTGACAAACTCCGCCGGAAAAACAAATTTGAAGCAACTGGTTGAAAAAATAGCGTCTCTTCAATGTTTGATTGTTGGTGATACCGGGCCTTTACACGTGGCTATTGCAGTTAAGACACCCACGGTTGTTATGTTCCGGGGCACAAAGCATGCCGCAGGTACCAGGCCATTACAGGATTTGGCTCAACATAAAGTATTGATTACTGAAGAAGGATCAGGATTATCATCAATTAAGCCGGATGATGTTCTGAAAGGCGTTTATGAAATAATATCAACTCATTAGTTTTTTGTTTCAGTATCGCAGGATGTAAAACCACCGTCTTAATATCTCTGTTGTAATTTTGCTTTAAATAAGAAGAATTGCAGCAGTTTCTTTGTACTCTACTATTCTTTTTCTATCAGTACTTCATTTTCATCCAATAGAGTCGCTTATTAATATGAACGCTATTTTTTAATAAATAGTGTTTATTGTTTCTTTATTGTTTCTTGTTGTGTGTTTATGTTAATTAATTGTAGCGATTAAGCCATTTTATTTAGTATATATCGCCAAAATAGTAATTAAATGGAATTGAAAAATATTAAATCTATGGTGTAATTAGCGAAAATTGTTCTACATCAATTTTTATGCATGTGTGTTACATATCGATTTTGATTTGAGTTCACAATTCTGATTTTATTGTGAAATACCTATTTATTGTAAGGGATTAGAAGCGTAGTATTTAACGTGTGTTATAGGGTTGTTTAAGTTAATAGGTGTTTATGTTCAACAGGGCAGCGTGGATAGATAGTTAAGCGCTGTATGACTATTAGAATAGTTGATGAAACAAATATTGCTTACAGATTGATGTAAATTGATTTTTTAAGGCATTCACCTCTGGTGAGTAATGGGTGTAAGACAACAGGTACAGCATTAGTTTGGGTTGTTACCGTTTGTCTTCCTGAGGAGCAAGGAGTCAAGATGTTTGATATCGTCGAACTATCACGATTACAGTTTGCCCTGACGGCAATGTACCACTTCCTGTTTGTCCCACTAACGCTGGGTATGGCGTTTTTGTTGGCAGTCATGGAATCGGTATATGTGCTGACAGGTAAGCAAATATATAAAGATATGACCAGATTCTGGGGCAAGTTATTTGGTATTAACTTTGCACTGGGTGTGGCCACGGGTTTAACCATGGAGTTCCAGTTTGGTACAAACTGGTCTTACTATTCTCATTATGTAGGGGATATCTTCGGTGCGCCTCTGGCGATCGAAGGTCTGATGGCGTTCTTCCTGGAGTCAACGTTAGTCGGTTTGTTCTTCTTCGGTTGGGATCGTTTAAGTAAGGTTCAACACTTAGCAGTAACCTGGTTTGTTGCTTTAGGTTCTAACCTTTCTGCACTGTGGATTCTTGTGGCAAACGGCTGGATGCAAAATCCAGTTGCATCAGAATTTAACTTTGAAACCATGCGTATGGAAATGCTCAGCTTTTCGGAGCTGGTATTAAACCCTGTTGCGCAGGTTAAATTCGTTCATACCGTCTCTGCTGGTTATGTAACCGGTTCGATGTTTATTCTTGGCATTAGCGCATTCTACTTACTGAAGAAACGCGATCTGCCATTCGCCAAGCGTTCATTTGCTATCGCTGCCTGTTTTGGTCTGGCTTCAACCCTGTCAGTTATTCTGTTAGGTGATGAGTCTGGTCATGAACTCGGTGATGTACAGCGCGTGAAGCTGGCAGCTATTGAAGCTGAATGGGAAACACAGCCTGCTCCGGCAGCATTCAACATCATTAGTCTTCCTGATCAAAAAGAGATGAAGAACCATTACGCTCTTGAAATCCCTTATGCTTTAGGGATTATCGCCACGCGTTCTTTAGATCAACAAATCACCGGTCTGAAAGATCTGATGACAGAAAACGAGTTACGTATTCGTAATGGTGTTACTGCTTATCAGATGCTGGAAAAACTGCGTGCAGGGGATAAAGACCCAGCGGTACGCGCTGCCTTTGACCAGACCAAGAAAGATCTGGGATATGGCATCTTGCTGCATACACAAGCTAAAGATATCAACAACGCAACAGAAGCTGAAATTAAAGCTGCTGCTGCCAGCACTATTCCAGAAGTGGCTCCGCTTTACTTCTCATTCCGTATCATGGTTGCCTGTGGATTCCTGATGCTGCTGATAATCGGTATTGCGGTATATCAGGTTGCACGTAACCGTATCGGTGAGAAACCATGGCTACTTCGTTTAGCACTGTACGGTATTCCATTACCGTGGATTGCTTGTGAAGCCGGCTGGTTCGTTGCTGAGTATGGTCGTCAACCATGGGCGATTGCTGATGTCCTGCCAATTGCGGCGGCAACATCACACCTGACTACGGGTGATCTGTGGTTCTCAATCATTCTGATTTGCGGACTGTACACACTGTTCCTCATTGCGGAAATGTACTTAATGTTCAAATATGCGCGTCTGGGCCCAAGCAGCCTGAAAACAGGGCGTTATCACTTTGAACAAAGCAGTGCCGCATTAGCGCAAGAAACACGGTAAACAGGAGTCCAGACATGTTAGATTACGATACATTACGATTTATCTGGTGGCTGTTGGTTGGCGTGTTACTGGTAGGTTTCGCCATTACCGATGGTTTTGATATGGGCGTCGGTATCCTTGTTCCTATTATCGGTAAGACCAATACTGAACGTCGTATTATGATTAACAGTATTGCCCCTCACTGGGATGGTAACCAGGTATGGCTGATCACTGCTGGTGGTGCGCTGTTTGCTGCATGGCCACAGGCTTATGCCGCTGCATTCTCCGGTTTCTATATTGCGATGATTCTGGTTCTGGCGGCATTATTCTTCCGTCCGGTTGGTTTCGACTATCGCGGTAAAGTTGAAGATCAGCGCTGGCGTAACCTGTGGGATGGCGGCATCTTCTTTGGTAGCTTTGTGCCAGCATTGGTGTTTGGTGTGGCGTTTGGTAACCTGTTACAAGGTGTACCTTTCAACATCGACAGCATGTCCCACTTAACTTACACCGGTAACTTCTTCCAGCTGTTGAATCCGTTTGCACTGGTTGCTGGCGTGGTTAGCCTGATGATGTTAGTGACTCAGGGCGCAGCATGGCTACAAATGAAGACCACTGCTGAACTGCGTTTACGTGCTCGTGCCGCAACGCAAATTGGTGCTTTAGTGGTACTGATTGCTTTTGCAGCAGCAGGTGCCTGGGTGGTTTATGGTATCGATGGTTATGTTGTAACCTCGGCACTGGATTATACCGCTCCATCTGACCCGCTGAATAAGCAAGTTGCTGTTCAGGCAGGCGCATGGCTGATTAACTATAACAACTATCCGATTCTGTGGGCTGTGCCTGCATTAGGTGTGGTGTTACCGTTACTGACCATCATCAGCTCTCGTTGTAACAGCGGCGGTATGGCATTCCTGTTCTCATCACTGACCATTGCTTGTGTTATCTTTACGGCGGGGATCACCATGTTCCCATTCATCATGCCGTCAAACATTAACCCAAGTGTTAGTCTGACGATGTGGGATGCAACTTCAAGTCACCTGACTCTGACAGTAATGACCTTTGTTGCGCTGATTTTCGTACCAATCGTACTGATTTATACGATTTGGAGTTACGTGAAAATGTTCGGTCGTCTCGATAAGAAACACATCGAAGACAACCACGCTTCACTGTATTGATATCAACAAGGAGCAAAACAATGTGGTATTTTGCCTGGAGTCTCGGTACGTTGCTTGCCTGTGCATGTGGTATCATCGGTGCAGTATGGTATGAAACCAACAACGGGAATAAAGACGAATAATAATGGGTACTGTGTTTAATAAACTGTACGCTATTATGGATAAGGGCCCGTTTCGGGCCCTTTCTTTAATCTTAGCGTTTTCACTGGCGTTCTGCGTTTTCTGGGATCCTGCCCGATTCGCAGCTAAAACCAGTTCTATTGAAATATGGCAAAGTTTTCTGATTATGTGGGCCATATGCACCGGAATTATCCACGGGGTAGGGTTCCGCCCGCGGAGAATTCGCTGGAAAGCCTTTTTTACACCGCTTCCTGCAATTGCGATCTTGATCGCAGGCTTAGCTTACTTTTTGTCATAAGCTCATTTTCACATAGCAAAAATAATGGTCAGTTTTCCTAACTGAGAATTATTTTTGCTCTCATCTGCTGCTTTCCATTCCCAAGTGGTTTGCTCTTGCGTATAGTATCAGTCGGTTAGTTATAGAGTCAGACTGGATATATTTGTGAGTAACTTGCTGTTCAAATGGCCCGTTCGGGTCTATTTTGAAGACACTGACGCCGGCGGTGTAGTTTATCATGCCCGTTATGTGGCCTTTTATGAAAGAGCGCGCACTGAGATGCTGCGCCAATACAATTATAATCAGCAACAATTGCTGAGTGAGCATGTCGCTTTCGCTGTTCGTCGTATGGCCGTTGAGTATATTTTTCCTGCTCGTCTTGATGACATGCTGGAAATTGAAACTGAAGTGGTAGCTATTGGCGGCGCATCCCTTACGTTTGCACAACGCATCTTTGACCAACATGGTAAACTTTTAAGCCAGGCAGATGTGTTAGTAGCATGTATTGATTCACACTTGATGAAGCCAATGAAGCTTTCCAAGTCTATTGTCGCGGAGTTGAAGAAGTGACTGACATGAATATCATGAGCCTGTTTCTTGAGGCTAGTTTACTCGTAAAATTTGTAATGCTGATCCTGGTTGGGTTCTCGATTGCATCCTGGGCCATTATTATCCAACGTACCCGTATTTTAAGTACGGCAAGACGTGAAGCGGAAGCTTTTGAGGATAAATTCTGGTCTGGTATTGATTTGTCGCGTTTGTATCAGGAAAGCAACTCCCGCCGCGATGAGCTGGGTGGTTCCGAACAAATTTTCTATTCAGGTTTTAAAGAGTTCGCTCGCCTGCACCGCGCTAACAATCATGCGCCGGAAGCAGCCATTGAAGGGGCAACCAGAGCAATGCGCCTTTCTCTGAATCGTGAGCTTGAGAACCTGGAAAACCATATTCCATTCCTTGGTGTGGTCGGGTCTATCAGTCCGTATATCGGTCTGTTTGGTACCGTATGGGGGATTATGCACTCCTTTATCGCACTGGGCGCAGTAAAACAGGCTACCTTGCAGATGGTTGCGCCGGGTATTGCTGAAGCATTGATCGCTACCGCAATTGGTTTATTTGCTGCGATCCCTGCCGTAATGGCACACAACCGCCTTAGCTTGCGGGTATTTAAGCTCGAGCAGAATTATGACAACTTTATGGAAGAGTTCACCACAATTCTCCATCGTCAGGCGTTCTCAACAGAGACTAAATAAGCAAGGGGGCTAGCGTGGCGTATAAACGTACATCTCGGCGCAGTAGCACGGGTAAAACAGCTGAAATTAACATCGTTCCGCTATTGGACGTATTATTAGTGTTGTTGTTGATTTTTATGGCAACTGCACCAATTATTACCCAAAGCGTAGAGGTTGATTTACCGGATGCTTCCGATTCCAAAGCAGTTTCTACGGATAATAAACCTCCGGTTATTGTCGAAGTATCTGGAGTAGGGCAGTATGCGTTAGTTGTGGATAAAGAGCGCATTGAGCAGATCCCCGAGCAACAGGTGATTGCGGAAGCTCAGGCACGGTTAAAGGAAGATCCAAAAACAGTATTTTTAATCGGTGGCGCTAAAGAAGTTCCCTATGATGAAGTTATTAAAGCGTTAAATATGCTTCATCGTGCAGGTGTAACCTCTGTTGGGTTGATGACTCAACCGATATAATGGTTGAGTTTAGCTTAGTTAAGTCAGCGGTCTTGTCAGTTCATTTGTTTTTTGGAAGCAGCGAGTGGTAAAGGCAACAGAGCACGAAGATAAACTAAACCGTTCAGTAATGGTTTCGATAATTTTGCATATCCTGGTGATTGGCTTATTGGCGATCGGCGCGTTTATGCAAAAAGATATCCTGACCGGCGGGGGCGGTGGTGGCTCAGTTATTGATGCTGTGATGGTCGATCCTAACGCTATGGCTCAACAGTATGAACGCCAACAGCAACAAAAATCAGATGCCAAGCGGGCAGAAAAACTCAGACAGCAGGAAGTTGACCGTCAGGCTGAAGAGCAGCGTCAACAACAGGCCGCTGAGCAACAACGTCTGAAGCAGTTAGAAAAAGATCGTCTGGCTGCTCAGGAAGCAGCAAAAAAACAGGCGGAACAACAGCAACAGGCCGAGCAGGCAGCGAAGAAAGCGCAGGAAGCACAAAAGCAAGCTGAGGCTCAGGCTGCTCAGGCTAAGGCTGAAGCCGAAGCTCAACAAAAAGCCACGGCAGCCGCTGCAGAAGCACGAAAGAAAGCGGAAGCCGATGCTAAAAAAGCTGCTGATGACGCTAAAAAGCAAACCGAAGCATTAGCTAAGCAGAAAGCGGCAGAAGATGCCAAACAGAAGGCTGCTGCGGATGCTAAGCAAAAAGCCGCAGATGATGCCAAGAAAGCAGCGGATGCGAAAAAAGCCGCAGCGGATGCCAAAAAGGCTGCCGCAGAAGTCGATGATATTTTTGGCGGATTGGCTTCTGATAAAAATGCACCATCAGCTAATGGTGCTTCGGGTGGCGGTACTAAAGCAGGAGCCACGGGGCCTGAGGTTGATGCTTATATGTCGCAGATTCAATCTGCAATTATGCGAAATTTTTATGATGCGCAATTGTACAGAGGTAAAACCTGTACGCTGCGAATCAAGTTAGCACCAGATGGAACCTTGTTTAGTGTTCAGGCAGAAGGTGGGGATCCGGCGCTTTGTCAGGTTGCATTAGTGGCAGCAAGGCAGGCGAAGATACCGAAACCCCCATCAACTGCCGTGTATGAAAAGTTTAAAAACGCCCCAATCGATTTTAAACCACAGTAACTGGAAGATAGATAAAGAGAAATTACGTTTTAGACTTGATTTCTGATTGGTTATAGCCAATATTTGAACGGTTTAAACGTTGTCACTTTGTTACAAACGAGCAATTTATCAAGGCCATTCGGCCGGGATAAGGGAGAGAACATGAAGCATGCATTTCGACTAGCCATGGGTTTGCTGATTTTGTGGGCATCTGTGCTACACGCTGAAGTCAGAATCGTTATTACTCAGGGCGTGGATTCAGCCAGACCAATTGGTGTTGTGCCATTTAAGTGGACTGGTACTGGCGCTGCGCCAGAAAATATCGCTGATATTATTGCTTCTGATTTAAGAAACAGCGGCAAATTTAACCCATTGGCGGCTGAACGTAACCCACAATCACCAACCACCGTTTCTGAAGTGACTCCGGCAGCATGGTCTGCTTTAGGGATCGATGCGGTAGTGGTTGGACAAATCCAGCCAAGTGCAGATGGTGGTTATCTGGTATCTTATCAATTAGTTGATACCTCAACGGCCAGCCCAACGGTTTTATCGCAAAACCAATATAAGATCACTAAACAATGGTTACGCTTTGCGGCTCATACCGCCAGTGATGAAACCTTTGAAAAATTGACCGGCATTAAAGGTGCATTCCGTACTCGTATTGCTTACGTGGTACGTAAAGCCGGTGGTCAATTCCCTCATGAACTGCGTGTATCCGACTATGATGGATTTAACCAGTCAGTGGTTCACCGTTCACCAGAGCCGTTGATGTCTCCGGCCTGGTCTCCGGACGGTAGCAAAATTGCCTATGTAACTTTTGAAAGTGGTCGCTCTGAATTAGTAGTTCAGACGTTATCTAACGGCGCAATTAAGCGCGTTGCCGCTTTCCCTCGTCACAACGGTGCTCCGGCGTTCTCTCCGGATGGTTCTAAACTGGCTTTTGCATTATCAAAAGATGGCAGTTTGAATCTGTATGTGATGAACTTAGCTTCAGGTCAAATTACTCAGGTGACTCGCAGTCGTAGCAACGACACCGAGCCATCCTGGTATCCGGATAACCAAACTCTGGCGTACACTTCTGACCAGGGTGGACATCCACAAATTTATAAAGTGAATATTAACGGCGGTGCGCCGGTTCGCGTTTCCTGGGAAGGTGCTCAAAATCAAGACACGGATGTATCACCAGACGGCAAGTTTATGGCGATGGTGAGTTCCGCGAATGGTCAACAGCACATCGCTAAACTGGATCTGGACACAGGAGCGGTGCAAGTATTGACCGAAACCTTCCTGGATGAAACGCCGAGTATCGCACCTAACGGAACCATGATTATCTATAGTGCCACTGAAGGGCCGGGTAGCGTGTTACGTTTAGTTTCGACCGATGGGCGTTTTAAAGCGCGTCTTCCGGCAACTGAAGGTCAGGTTAAATTTCCTGCCTGGTCGCCGTATCTGTGATGCATGATGTTAAAAATGTATGGCAATCTTATTTATTAAAGGATCGAGAAAAATGCAACTGAATAAAGTGCTGAAGGGGCTGATGTTTGCGTTACCTGTTATGGCTCTGGCTGCATGTAGCAGCAGTGGCTCTGACACTGATGGTAGCCAGTCAGGTATGGGTGCTAATGGCGGTTACGGTATGGGTGGCAACAGTTCATCTCTGGATGAGCAAGCGCGTCTGACTCTGCAACAGCTGCAAAGCAACAACATCGTTTACTTCGATTACGACAGCTACGATGTGCGTTCTGATTTCGCTCAAATGCTGGATGCTCATGCAGCATTCCTGCGTTCAAACCCGTCTTACAAAGTGACTATCGAAGGTCATGCGGATGAGCGTGGTACTCCGGAATACAACATCGCACTGGGCGAACGTCGTGCTAATGCGGTGAAGATGTATCTCCAGGGTAAAGGCGTATCTGGTGAGCAAATGGCTATCGTCTCTTATGGTAAAGAGAAACCTGCAGTATTAGGTCATGACGAAGCTGCTTATGCTAAAAACCGTCGCGCAGTACTTGTTTACTAAGAGAAACTCATGAACCGTAATTTCAGATATCGTTTATTAGGTCTGTCGTTACTGGTTGGCATAGCAGCCCCTGGGGCTGCTATTGCTGCGTCAGATGATGAGCGCCTCACTCAGCTGGAGCGTATATCTAACGCACATGGGCAATTGCTGACTCAATTGCAGCAGCAATTGTCCGATTCGCAGAGAGATATTGATAGTCTGCGTGGTCAGATCCAAACCAATCAGTATCAGTTAGAACAAATTGTCGAACGACAAAAGATTATTTTGCAGCAGATAGATGAACTGGGCAGCAAAGGGGCTTCATCTGCCGCGAGTACTTCCAATACATCATCTGCCAGCGCGGCTACCACCACCGGCACAGCAGCAAGTACCTCAACCGGTGCTGCCGCAGCAAGCAGTGGTAATGAAAAACAGGATTACGATAATGCGGTAACCCTGGCTCTGGAAAAGAAACAGTATGATGATGCTATCACTGCTTTTCAGAGTTTTGTAAAACAGTACCCAAACTCCAGCTATCAGCCAAATGCTAATTACTGGCTGGGACAACTGAATTACAACAAAGGCAAGAAAGATGATGCGTCATACTATTTTGCTACGGTAGTAAAAAATTATCCTAAATCCCCTAAAGCTTCTGAATCAATGCTGAAAGTAGGCATTATCATGCAGGAGAAAGGTGAGAAGGATAAGGCTAAAGCGGTGTATCAGCGTATTATCTCCCTGTATGCGAACAGCGCCAGCGCTAAACAAGCAGAGAAACGTTTAAGCGCTCTGTAAGCTTTTGGTTATTATAATCTGCCTGTATTTTTACCAGATTGGCTATTTTATGAGGTCAGATGGGTAAAGATCAGGCAGTTAGATGCCGAAAGGGAAAATTTTTGTTGCACAAATTCCAGAAGTGATTAATATAAGCCGCCGTTGCAGGGGATAACTGGATACAGCATCCGCATGTAACAGATAGCAAATTAGTAAAGATAGTAAAGCTTAGGGTCGTTAGCTCAGTCGGTAGAGCAGTTGACTTTTAATCAATTGGTCGCAGGTTCGAATCCTGCACGACCCACCATTACTAAGCTTTAGCACGATAGATAATCGTGAGGATGAAGAACCAAAGGTTCGAGTCGAACGCAGTGAGATAACGTTGCCAGCGGCAACGGCCCGAAGGGCAAGGCCAAAGGCCGAGTAATCCTGCACGACCACCATCTAAGCCATTTCATCTTGATTTATTTCGTTGTTATCACTTCAGAATATCAATAATGGGTCGTTAGCTCAGTCGGTAGAGCAGTTGACTTTTAATCAATTGGTCGCAGGTTCGAATCCTGCACGACCCACCATTATTGAACAAGCGCCTAAGGCGCTTTTTTTATGTCTGAAAATCGTGGGGATGAAGAACCCGGGGTTCGAGTCGAACGCAGTGAGACAACGTTGCCAGCGGCAACGGCCCGAAGGGCGAGGCCAAAGGCCGAGTGATCCTGCACGACCCACCATTATTGAATAAGCGCCTAAGGCGCTTTTTTTATGTCTGAAAATCGTGGGGATGAAGAACCCAGGGTTCGAGTCGAACGCAGTGAGACAACGTTGCCAGCGGCAACGGCCCGAAGGGCGAGGCCACAGGCCGAGTGATCCTGCACGACCCACCATTATTGAACAAGCGCCTAAGGCGCTTTTTTTATGTCTGAAAATCGTGGAAAGACATCATCTCTGTTAGTACTTCAATTTACACTTCGCGCCAATATGCAGCATATATAAGATTTCTGGGCTCTGAATGGCATCTGTCAGCGTTATTCTTTCTAAACAGATAAATTCCTTCATCCTGATCTTTTTAAACGCTCAAGGATGGCATAGAGGGGCAACTGTTCAACACAAGGTTTAAATCTTCCATTGATGGTTTGAATAAATGACTGTCTGATTCATTGACTAAAAGAAGTAAAGGCGCAGTTTGACCTGCGCCTTCATCTGCCAAAGCACCAATATCAAACTATTGGTTATCTAACTGAGGGCGAACCGCTCGTAACCCAGCCATAGTGATACGATAAGGTTGACTGTTAACTGATTTGATCAGTTTTTTACGTTTTAGCTTACCGAAAATATCCAGGGTGCAATCGCTAAGTAAATATCCTTCCCGGGAATAACATTCAACGGAAGTGACACGACCAGAGATATCGCGAATATAAGTGATACGTCCACCTTTAGCGAGGACGTGAAGTGTACGTTGTTCTTGACGGGAAATATTCATACTGGAAAAACCTGTTAATCATCATGAGCAAACCTGCAAACACAAGGTGTTCGCATCCTGTTTTAGCGCATTGATAATCAGCCCGACGTAAGGTCGCGGGTGTCTGATTATCTGATGATTACATTCTCCAGCATCAAGCCTCTGATTGAGTTGAAAGGTGTTTACGGCGGGCATAATAACACACATTTTTGGTGTGGAAAAATTTGCTGGCGGGAAGTTGTGAGCCAGATTACATGTTAATCCACCTGTTTTTGGAGCTTCAAGCGTCATTCAGGCAAGCAATTTTTAGTTTTTCAAACACATTGTCACTAAAAGAATGTCTATTTATGGTGCTTTAGTTTATTTGAGTCATTTTTAACTATACAAAACTACGTCATTATCAATTTTTGCCATGTAATTATCTTTAATAAATAATGTCCGTTTCTCCGGTTGTTTGAAGGCAGGGGATTGTTGTAGGCTGTAATATTGTTGTTTGATTAGACACCGGATGGGTAAAAATGAACTACCAAAATGATGATATAAGAATAAAAGAGATTAATGAGCTGTTACCTCCGGTTGCGTTACTGGAGAAGTTCCCTGCTACGGAGAAGGCTGCTTTAACGGTCGCGGCTTCCCGCGAAGCGATTCATAATATTCTGGCAGGTGAAGACGATCGCCTGCTGGTGGTAATTGGGCCTTGCTCTATTCATGATATTGATGCTGCCCTTGAGTATTCTCGCCGTCTGGCTGAAGTACGTAAACGCCTTGATAAAGATCTGGAAATTGTTATGCGGGTTTACTTTGAAAAGCCGCGTACAACAGTGGGTTGGAAAGGATTGATTAACGATCCTAATCTGGATAACAGCTACCAGATTAATGATGGTCTGCGTATTGCACGTAAGCTATTGCTGGATATCAATGACAGTGGCTTGCCAACCGCCGGCGAATTTCTGGATATGATTACTCCACAATATCTGGCGGATTTGATGAGTTGGGGTGCTATTGGTGCTCGTACTACTGAATCCCAGGTTCACCGTGAACTGGCATCCGGTTTATCCTGTCCGGTTGGTTTTAAAAATGGAACCGACGGAACGATTAAAGTTGCGATTGACGCAATCAATGCTGCCGGTGCGCCGCACTGTTTTCTGTCAGTAACCAAATATGGTCATTCCGCGATTGTGAATACCCGTGGAAATCATGATTGTCATATCATTTTGCGTGGTGGTAAAGCGCCAAATTACAGCCCAGAAGACGTGAAAAACGTCAAAGAGAGTCTGAATAAGGCCAAACTGCCGCTGAACGTCATGATCGACTTCAGCCATGCTAACAGTAGCAAACAGTATAAAAAGCAAATGGAAGTGTGCGAGAGCGTGTGCCAGCAAGTTGCCGGTGGTGATAATGCGATTACCGGCGTAATGGTTGAAAGCCATCTGGTGGAAGGGGCTCAGAGCCTGGAAAGCGGCGAACCGCTAATCTATGGTCAGAGCGTTACCGATGCCTGTATCGGCTGGGACGACACCGAACTGTTGCTGCAAAATCTGGCCTATGCGGTTCAGGCTCGTCGCGGTAAGTAATAGAAAGTGTGAAATATAATAAAACGGGAGAGCGTTGGCTCTCCCGTTTTATATTCAACGTAATGTAAGGGCTATTTAGCCTTACCCTGATTAGCTACTGCCGCCGCCTTCGCTGCGATCTCATCCGCATCACCAAGATAGTAGTGCTTGATTGGATTCATATTCTCATCAAACTCATACACCAAGGGTACGCCGGTTGGGATATTGAGTTCCAGGATCTCATCCTCGGTCATATTATCCAGATACTTCACCAGAGCGCGAATAGAGTTACCATGAGCCGCAATAATGACACGCTCACCGCTGGCAATACGCGGTTTAATAACATCGCTCCAGTAAGGAATTACCCGTTCAATGGTGGTTGCCAGACTTTCGGTTACCGGTAATTCAGCTGGTTTTAGTTTGGCATAGCGTGGGTCGTGACCAGGATAACGCTCATCATCTTTAGTCAGCTCAGGAGGGGTAATAGCAAAGCCACGACGCCAAAGCTTAACTTGTTCGTCACCATATTTTTGTGCGGTTTCAGCCTTATTTAACCCCTGCAGTGCACCATAGTGACGTTCATTTAGCTTCCAGGATTTCTCAACAGGCAGCCATTGAGCATCCATCTTATCTAAGATGCTCCACAACGTATGAATCGCTCTTTTTAATACGGAAGTATAAGCAAAATCAAAGGCAAAGCCTTCTGCTTTAAGAAGCTCGCCGGCTTGAGCGGCTTCGGCTCTACCCTTATCGGAAAGTTCTACGTCAGTCCAACCGGTAAAACGGTTCTCTTTATTCCACTCACTTTCACCGTGTCTGACGAGAACTAGTTTTGTTACAGCCATCGTTATCTCCTTTCCATATATTCATTAAATGATAATGATTATCACTATACTCTTATTAAAATAAATTCAAATAGAAGGGTATGACTTAATGATAGATGAAGTTATCCATAACGAGGCAAATCAGAAGAGTAAAAAGCCCGAATTCATCAGTGATATCGGGCTTTTTACCTGGAAGTTAATAATGATGATAGTTAAGCCAAATCAAATTGATAGACAGTTGAAGAACGATAAGTTTGCTCTGGCGTTAACCAACAGTCAGGTTGCGGCCATTCCGGATGATTAGGGCTATCGGGTAAAAATTCGCTTTCCAGAGCGATGCCGGCAAAGCTGCCATAGGTTTTGCCATCGCGAGATGGTGTACCCTGTAAGAAGTTACCGCTATACAATTGAAGCGCAGGTTTAGTGGTAAATACGCTCATCTTCACCTTATTATCCGCAGACCAGAGTAGGGCAGCAGGCTGTTCTCCACTATGGCACTCCGGAGATAACAGGTAAGCATGATCATAACCGCTGACTTTTCGCTGGTATTCATCAGCAAGAAAATCTTGCATCAGGGTTTTAGGCTGACGGAAATCCATACTTAAGCCATTAACCTGCGTCAAATCTGCATCAGGAATACCTTCGCTATTTACCGGTAAGAAGTTATTGGCATTAATTTGTAGTCGATGATGGCGACTGTCCTGATTTTTACCATCCAGGTTGAAATAAGCATGATTGGTCAGGTTGACCGGGCAATCGCGATCGACAGTAGCCAGATAGCTAATTTCTATACGATTAGTTTCTGTCAGGGTATAGGTAACTTCTGCGGAAAAGTTTCCCGGATAGCCATTATCGCCGTCAGCAGAATAGATCTTAAAGGTCACCGATTGATCGCACTGGCTTTCAATTGTCCAGCGGCGCTGATCAAAACTGTTAGCACCACCGTGTAATTGATGATCGCCCTGATTAGCAGCCAACGCAGTTTGAATAGCCTGACGAATCAAACGTGAGTGAGCAATTCGATTGGCATAGCGGCCAACAGTAGCGCCCAAATAGGCACCCTGATGAAGGTAATCTTCCGGTTTGCTGCAACCCAACAGTAATTCACGTACTGAACCATCACCCATAGGCAGGCGGAAGGAGAGCCAGATAGCTCCCCAGTCCATCATTTGAGCCTGACTACCCGATTGGTTTGTCAGAGTAACAATATGAAATGGCTGAGCATCAGGAGCCAGCGCGGCAGTAGTTTCTAGCATAATCCAGCTCCTTCTGACGCCCGGCAAATATAGAACACTTCTTTCATGCCGGTTTGCTGATGATATTGTTGATGTACCACCTGACGGATCTCATCCACCAAATCCTGAGGAGCCAGCGCCACAATACAACCCCCGAAGCCACCGCCGGTCATACGTACACCACCGCGGTTGCCAATAACGGGCTTAATGATTTCAACCAGAGTATCGATCGCAGGAACAGTAATCTCGAAGTCATCACGCATCGAAATATGCGATTCAGCCATCAGGCGACCCAGTTCAGGCAGATTGCCTGCAGCCAGTGCATCAGCGGCGGCCAGAGTACGGGTATTTTCAGTGATTACGTGACGGGCGCGTTTAAATACCAGCGGATCCAGACTGGCTTCAGCCGCATTTAATTGTTCAATTGTTACATCACGTAGTGCAGTCACATTAAAGAAATCGGCAGCTGCTTCGCACTGTTTGCGACGGGTGTTGTATTCACTATCAACCAGTCCACGTTTCACGTTAGAGTTGATAATAATCACTGCCATATCTTCAGGCATAGAAACCGCTTTGGTTTTCAGACTGCGGCAGTCAATCAGCAGGGCATGATCTTTTTTGCCCAGTGAGGAGATAAGCTGATCCATAATCCCACAGTTACAACCAACAAACTGATTTTCAGCCTGCTGCCCGTTCAGCGCCAGCTCTACACCATCCAGCGGCAATTGATATAACACCTGAAAAGCTTTGCCAACCGCCACTTCTAATGATGCGGAGGAACTTAAACCTGCTCCCTGGGGAACATTACCGCTAATCACCAGATCGGCACCGCCGAACCCGGGTGCACGCTGTTGCAGAAACAGAATTACCCCGCGAATATAGTTAGCCCACATATATTCAGGATGGGAGGCGATATCTTCACCGAGAGTGAAGCTATCCTGTTGGTTGTGATAGTCCGCAGCAATCACGCGTACTACATTATCATCACGTTTAGCGCAGCTAATGACTGTCTGGTAATCAATGGCGCAAGGCAGTACGAAACCGTCATTATAATCGGTATGTTCGCCGATCAGATTGACTCTTCCCGGAGCCTGAATAGTCGTGTCAGGGAGATAGTCAAATTGCTGTTGAAAAATAGCCTGGGTTTTTTGCTTTAACTCACTCATTTGGCTCTCCTGACTCATTGTAATGCACATCGCTAACTGCTCTCAGACGTTCTGCGGCCTGCTCTGCGGTGAGATCTCGCTGTGATTCTGCCATCATTTCATAACCCACCATAAATTTACGCACCGTAGCGGAACGCAGCAACGGCGGATAGAAGTGAGCATGCAGTTGCCAGTGTGGATTATCTTGTGCGTTAAATGGTGCACCATGCCAGCCCATTGAGTAAGGAAAGGAGCTCTGAAACAGGTTATCATAACGACTGGTGAGTTTTTTTAATGCCAAAGCCAAATCCTGACTCTGTTCAGCGCTCAGCTCACTCATATGACGAATATGAGCCTTAGGTAATAACAACGTTTCAAAAGGCCAGGCGGCCCAGTAAGGAACAACCGCCAGCCAGTGTTCAGTCTCTACCACCGTGCGGCTACCGTCGGCCATTTCCCGCTTCGCATAGTCCACCAACATGGGGGAATGTTGCTGTTCGAAATATTCTCGCTGCAGCCGGTCTTCCCGTTCGGCCTCATTGGGTAGAAAACTGTTAGCCCATATTTGCCCATGGGGATGCGGGTTCGAGCACCCCATAGCCGCACCTTTATTTTCGAAAATTTGTACCCAGGGATAGCTTTTTCCCAGCTCGTCTAACTGCTGTTGCCAGGTACAAATGATCTCTTCCAAAGCGGGAAGTGATAATTCAGGCAGGCTTTTACTGTGGTCGGGAGAAAAACAGATCACCCGACTGGTTCCCCGTGCGCTTTGGCAGCGCATTAGCGGATCGACAGATTGCTCCGCGTCAGGGGTATCTGGCATCAGTGCGGCAAAATCATTGGTGAACACATAAGTTCCATGGTAATCGGGGTTCACATCACCGGTTACCCGAGTGTTGCCTGCACATAAAAAACAGTCCGGATCGTGAGCTGGCTGCCGGGTATGGTCTACGGATTCTTGCTGCCCTTGCCACGGGCGTTTAGCCCGATGGGGGGAGACCAAAATCCACTGTCCGGTTAGTGGATTAAACCGACGGTGTGGATGATCAACAGGATTAAAACCAACAGTATTGGTATTACTCATCGGGATACCCTTGAGGATTCATTGATTGCCAACGCCAGGTATCTGCACACATATTGTCCAGGTTCAGTTTCACCTGCCAGCCTAATTCATTCGCAGCTTTAGTTGAATCTGCCCAGTAACTGGCCAGATCGCCATCACGACGAGCAGCGAACTGATAAGGAACCGGTTTACCACAGGCTTTACTAAAGGCATTTACCACGTCCAGTACGCTGTAACCAAAGCCGGCACCCAGATTGTAGATATAAGTACCAGGATGATGAGTGACTTTATTTAGTGCGGCAACATGACCATCTGCCACATCGACTACGTGGATATAATCACGTACACAGGTGCCATCCGGCGTTGGGTAATCGTTTCCAAAGATAGAGAGATATTCGCGGCGACCAACGGCTACCTGAGCAATAAATGGCATCAAATTATTCGGGATACCCTGTGGATCTTCTCCCATCAAACCGGAAGAGTGTGCTCCAACCGGATTAAAGTAACGTAATAGCGCTACGCTCATGTCCGGCTGTGCTTTTTGTATATCTTCCAGACACTGTTCGATAATCAGTTTACTGTTGCCATAAGGGCTGGAAGGGCGGCGGGTTTGCATGGTTTCCACATAAGGGGTAACCGGTTGATCGCCATAGACGGTTGCGGATGAACTAAAGATAAAGTTCTTAACACCTGCCCGACGCATAGCATCTACCAGCGTTAAGGAGCCATGAATGTTATTGTCATAATATTCCAACGGCTTGTTGACTGACTCACCTACCGCTTTCAGCGCGGCAAAATGGATAACTGAGTCAATGCGATGTTCTGCAAAAATCTTATCCAGCAAAGCGGCATCGCGAACATCACCGTTGTAGAACGCAGGCTTATGGCCTGTGAGCTGTTCAATACGTTTAAGTACGCTGGCCTTACTGTTACATAAGTTATCGATGATAACCGGAGTATGTCCGGCTTCAATCAGTTGAACGCAAGTATGACTGCCTATGTAACCGATACCACCTGTAATCAGAACATTCACAAGACTCTCTCCACATATAAAGTAATTGAGGCAATGATAGCACAACAAAAATAGGGAAAAAGGTGATCGAGATAAAAAAATGAAAGCGTTTACATTTTGGCGGGAAATAATACATATGGCTATAGTAAAAAGAGGCTCCGCGTCATTAGCGCGGAGCAATCAAAACGATAAAACGGAGTTAACCTGATTATGACGCGTTATGTTCCTGCCACTGCATGCTGGTGGTGATTTCAGCTAATGGCGTCAGAGATTGCATACTTTGTTGATGAAGTTCCGGAGAAGCAGCAGCGCACAAATCTTCCAGAACCGTAACGTTAAATCCCAGATCGTGAGCCTGACGAGCGGTACTCTGGATAGCCATCAGGGAACTCACGCCACCCAACACGATATGGTCATATCCCCGACCGGTTAACCAGTCATAAAGGTTATTGCCTGCGAAGGCAGAAACCGCTTTTTTAATCACCACTTCATCTTCTGGTTGAACATCTAAATCTTTTACCCACTGA
Organism: Limnobaculum allomyrinae; assembly: GCF_016649425.1. GTDB lineage: Bacteria > Pseudomonadota > Gammaproteobacteria > Enterobacterales > Enterobacteriaceae > Limnobaculum > Limnobaculum allomyrinae. The sequence continues at coordinate 724,248 of NZ_JADRCR010000001.1, read as the reverse complement.
CAACCAGGATCGCTCAGGCGCAGAGCGCCATTTTTTTTCGCCAGGTTAAACAATGGAGAGTAGGGAGGAATATCGTGGTAATCATCAGCAAAACCAACTTTCACCCAGATTACGGGGATATGGTGTCGACGGGCGAAAGCCACTGCCTGATTAGTTAATGGGATCAGGCGGCGTTCCTTCACTTGTTGGTGGCTACTGTTGGAACGCCCGTGTTCGCCGACAATTTCTTCAATAAGGTCAATGATAATTAAAGCACTGGACATAAGGTTTCCCTGTATTCATTGGCGGACATAATATTTTTCAGTCACTAATTTTAAGCATAGTCGACGAACGACAACCCGGCAGTTGTTCTATTGCATAAGCATAGCTATTGCCGGTAGGAATAAAGCTTAGACGATGAGTGATACATTCAGGTGCATCTTCTGCATGATGGGAAACAAACAGCAGTTGGCTGTTACCTTCACTCATCAACACATCGATCCAGCGTCTGACTAATTGTCGATTGAGTGGGTCGAGCCCTTGTAGTGGTTCATCAAGAATCAGTAGGGTAGGATGTTTTACCAGCGCCCGGGCAATCAGCGTTAACCGCTGTTGTCCCCATGACAGAGCATGAAAAGGGCTATCAGCCTGTTGGCTGAGGCCTAGTATATCCAGCCATTGCTGTGTGAGTTTTTCCTGAGTATCGGAAGTGGCCTGATAAATACCAATAGAATCCAGATAGCCAGAAAGAATGACATTACGTACGCTGGCGCTAACACGATAGTCCTGGTGCAGGCTGCTGCTAACATAGCCAATATGCTTTTTGATGTCCCATATGGTTTCACCACTGCCGCGACGGCGGCCAAATAGCGTCAGATCGTTACTGTATCCTTGTGGATGATCGCCGGTAATTAAACTGAGTAAGGTAGATTTTCCTGCACCATTAGGGCCAACAATTTGCCAGTGTTCATTGGGTTTAACCTGCCAGTTAAGGCCGTTAATAATGGGGCGATCGTTATAGGTAATCAAACAGTTATTCAGAGTGATGAGTGGAGTATTAGCAGGAAAAGTTGGCTCTGTGATAGTTTCAGGCGGAGGTAGAGAAATTCCGGCGATCCGTTCGCTCTGTGCCAGTTGTGCAACCAGAGCCTCTGACAAAATCTCCTGACGAGAACCTATGCTGGTCAAATGACAATCTGCCAGAACGCCAACGTGGGTAATAAAGTCGGGAATTTGGTCAAACCGGTTCAGAACCAGAACCAGTGTCAACCCATTAGCCGATAGCTCCTCCAGTAAATTGGCTAATTGCTGGCGCGAAGCTACATCTAATCCATCGAACGGCTCATCTAAAATCAGCAGGTCGGGAGAGGAAATGAGCGCCTGACACAGTAATGTTTTGCGAGTCTCTCCGGTGGATAAGTATTTAAACCGGCGGCTAAGCAGATGACTGATACCAAACATTTCCGCCAACTGTTGGCATTTGCTCTCATCATGATACTCTAACTGAATGATTTCGGCGGTGGTTCGGCCGGTGTCATCTTCCCCTTCGCTTAACAGATCGGTGTTATTACGCTGCCATTCTTCTTCAATAATTTTTTGTAGTTGTTCAAATGACAGGCGAACAATGTGTTGAAAATTGTTGTAGCGGGAACCGCTAAGCAAGACTAGCTCATCAGACAAGGCTCTGGCCAGCGCCGATTTTCCGCTGCCGTTAGAACCAACAACCCCCCAACTTTCACCTTCATTTAAGCAAAGTGCCGGTAGGGTTAAAGTTTTGGTATCACTTAATCGAAAGCATCCATCAGTAATAGTTAACTGTTTCATATCACGACCTTTGTACTTAGATATCAGTAAGTTCTTATTATTTTCTATGATGTGACTATAGCTGTTTATAAGCATCTCAAAATAAAAGCGAAATGACACCACATAAAGTGCTGCTTTTTAGCTAAACAGCAATTTTTTATTAGAAGGGATGGGGAAATATGCGATGTGAATAGAGGATTATAAATTGTGATGATTAATCTTTGGAGAATGAGCCTGTGAATTCCAGCTCTCACAGGCTTTTCATTAACTAAAATCCGATTAGAAATTATATTTGACCGAATAGATTATACCGTCCTGCAGGAAGCTTTCCCCCAGCCTGTTATCTGCATAACGGTACTGAATTCCGGTAGTAATCGATGGGTTTGGTTTCCACCACTGCGCCACGGCACCGTTGGTACCTTCCTTACCTCCGTTACCGGCGGCATAGCGAGCAGCACGATCAAACTCATACTCTGTCCAGTTAGTCAGTGCGAACTTTTCGTTCCACAGGTTAAAGTCATATCCGGCGACCCAACCAAATACATAACCGTTATTCCCGCTGTAATAGGTTTGGTCGGTGTAGCGCTTGGCAATAAAAGGCTTAAACCAGAACTGATCCAGTTTAACGTTATAGCCTAAGCCATAAAGGGCCATAACATCATGAAAGTTTCTGCCGTTTGGCGAACCATAGGTACCATAAACATGGCCGTACAGATTAAGACCGGTATCCCCAAGATAAATGCGGTTGGTGTTTTTGAAGGTGTAACGCTGTTCACTACCCGGTTTGTCGTGTCGACCGTTGAAAGGGTTTTCCCAGTCGAAAAAGCCATAGGTTTCACCCCAGGTAAAACCTGCACCGCCTTCCAGCTCCAGATAGGCAAAGTCATCTTTATGGGATTTGTTCGAGGTTCGGTGAGTCGTGTGAGATGTCCAGTCAAGATAGTGAATACCGATGTCAGCAAAACCCCACAGGTAATCGGCCTGAGTTGCGGGGCTGACAGCAACAGCAGTAAGAGCAACCATGCCGGAGAGATATTTTTTCATTAATGTTATTCCCTTTGTCCAATAAGCGTATTTGGGAAGTTATCCCGAATAGAATTTGATTGTTGTTATGCCGGAATAAAATGATGGCGCTGTATTATTAAAGGGGGGAAAGAATTAAAACCAATATTCAATTTTTAGTTATCAATATAATTTTAATATGAATGGTAATTAGCCTATTTAAAACAGGCTATTGTGATTATAAATTGAATCAGGATGATTTGATGTGAAATAATTATAATTCATTTTCTGTGATGGAAGTCAAAATATATAATGAAAAACGATAATTAAATTATCGGGTGACTCATTCAAAATGAAATGGTTAATGTTTTGATGTTGCAGCAGGTAATTAATTTGTTAATTAAATGAAGAATGATCTTATAAATAATTTTTACAGATTTAAAATAAATTAAGTATTAAATAACAACGGGGGCGTTAAATATAAACGCCCCCGAATATTGAGCTTAGTTTATTGATTGATTAGAAATAATATTTCTCAAAACAGAGGGTTATCGTTGGAGGGCCTTATTCAGAAAACTGCTGCCTTCATCGAATAGTGGTAGTTCAAACCAGGTAGCCAGACTTTGGCCAATATCAACAAAGGATTCCCTGATTCCCAGGCTGCCGTTTTGTACTTGCTTACCATAAACCAGAACCGGAATGTGTTCACGGGTATGGTCGGTGCCCGGCCAGGTTGGGTCACAGCCATGGTCAGCGGTGATAATGACCACATCGTCATCACGCAATAATGGATAAAGTTCCGGCAGGCGGCGATCAAACAGTTCCAGCGCTGCTGCATACCCAGAAATATCACGACGATGGCCATAGTTTTGGTCAAAATCAACAAAGTTGGTCATCACAATGCTGAAATCATTGTCCTGAGCGGTGGCTTCTAACGTGGCGTCCCACAAAGCATCCAGACCGTTGGCTTTAATCTTTTGACTAATGCCGACTCCCGCATAGATATCGGATATCTTACCAATAGCAATCACTGAACCCCCTGCATCAACCAGCTTTTTCAATACGGTATCTGCCGGGGGTTCTACCGCCAGATCGTGACGGTTACCGGTGCGGTTAAAACCACTGCTGGCATCGCCCACAAAAGGACGGGCGATGACTCGACATATATTATAAGGATCAACCTCTTCACGAGCGATTTCGCACAGTTGGTAAAGACGTTCCAGACCAAAGGTTTCTTCATGACAGGCAATCTGAAAAACTGAATCTGCCGAGGTATAGAAAATCGGTTTACCGGTCGCCATATGCTCTTGGCCATATTGGTCAAGAATTACGGTACCGGATGAATGGCAGTTCCCCAGATAGCCGGGCAGATTGGCTCTGCGTACCAGATTGTCCAGTAAGGTTTGTGGAAAAGTATTGGTTGGCTGACTAAAGTAACCCCAATCAAAACGCACCGGAACGCCTGCCAGCTCCCAGTGGCCGGAAGGGGTATCTTTACCGGAAGAAGCCTCTTTGGCTGCGCCATAGGCAGCACGAATAACCGGATTCTGATTAAATCCAGCGGGTAATTTACCGGTAGCCAGTTGACCCGCCAGCCCCAATCCCAGCTGTTCCAGATGAGGTAATTTTAATGGGCCATGGCGTCCCAGCTCAGCCCGGCCTGTTGCACAATATTCAGCAATGTGTCCCAGAGTGTCTGAACCGGTATCACCAAACGTACCCGCATCGGGAGTTGCTCCCACGCCAAAGGAGTCCATGATTAAAATAATCGCGCGCATATTATCTCCGAATAATAATTCAGTCAGTTAAATTATATAAATTTATATATAACAGGAATTGATTAACGTGGGTGAATTTAATCAATACTAAATCCGTATTGATCTTGTGGGAAAACAATATTGGATAAAGTGATTTGGCAGTCGGTATAAATAACAGGATTAAAAAGAAAAGCTTTATTGCGATTAAAACTAAAAAAACTCAATCAATGAGGAAAACTGTTATGTCACAAATAGAATTATCTCAAAATCCATTTTATGCTGCAGACATTATTCGTAAATATAAACCAGACTTTACACCTCGAGTGGCTTTTATTTTAGGCTCTGGTCTGGGGGCATTGGCTGAACAAATTGAAGATGCGGTTGCTATCTCTTATGAAAAATTGCCAGGGTTTCCGGTTAGTACCGTTCATGGCCATGCGGGTGAGTTGGTATTGGGAACACTTTCCGGCGTTCCGGTAGCCTGTATGAAAGGGCGCGGACACTTTTATGAAGGTCGCGGTATGACCATCATGACCGATGCTATTCGCACTTTTAAACTGTTGGGTTGTGAACTGTTGTTTTCAACCAATGCGGCAGGCTCTTTACGACCGGAAGTTGAGCCGGGCAGTCTGGTTTCTCTGAACGACCATATTAACACCATGCCGGGCACACCAATGGTTGGTTTGAATGATGAGCGTTTTGGTGAGCGCTTCTTCACACTGGCCAATGCCTATGATGCTGATTACCGCGCAGTGCTTCAGCAAGTAGCGAAAGAGTCAGGTTTCCCATTGTCCGAAGGGGTTTTTGTCTCTTATCCGGGGCCTAACTTTGAGACCGCCGCAGAGATACGCATGATGCAGATTATCGGTGGCGATGTGGTTGGTATGTCGGTGGTGCCGGAAGTGATCTCCGCTCGTCACTGTGGTTTAAAAGTGGTGGCAGTATCGGCGATCACTAATCTGGCAGAAGGATTAGGCAAGGTGACGTTGTCCCATGCTCAAACGCTGGCAGCGGCCGAGCTTTCTCGTCAAAACTTTATCACTCTGATTTGCGGTTTTTTACGCAAGCTGGCTTAAAACAGAGAACATCCATAAGGAGACAGGAATGTCTGTACTAATGAAGTTATCTGTGATGTTACATAGCGCGGTGTTACCCGCGATAGGTCAGCCATACGGCGGGAAGGGAAAACAACATGGGAATTAAAAATCGCTTAAAAATCATGTCGTTTTTACAGTATTCCATTTGGGGAAGCTGGTTGGTAACGCTGGGTTCCTACATGATCAATACGCTTCATTTTAACGGTGCATCAGTTGGCGTGGTGTATAGCACTAAGGGGTTAGCTGCGGTACTGATGCCAAGCCTGATCGGTATTATTGCCGACAAGTGGATGAGGGCTAACCGGGTTTATACCTTATGTCATTTGGCGTGTGCGGTGGCGCTGTTCTATGCCGCCAGTATTAATGAACCTGGCCTGATGTTTTGGGTGATGTTGATTAACGCCATGACATTTATGCCAACCATTGCGCTATCTAATACCATCTCTTATTACTGTCTGGAAAAAGCCGGACTGGATACGGTAAGTAATTTCCCACCTATTCGGGTGTTTGGCACCATCGGCTTTATTGTTGCCATGTGGACCATCAGCCTGCTGGGGCTTGAACTGAGCAACATGCAGCTGTATATCGCATCGGGAGCTTCGCTGTTACTGGCAGCTTATTCATTAACTTTACCTTCTATTCCAACGGCGAATAAAAAGCAAAATCAGACCTGGGTCAGTATGTTGGGACTGGATGCCTTTGTGCTGTTCAAAAAGCCAAGAATGGCGGTGTTTTTTCTGTTTGCCATGTTGTTAGGAGCGGTATTACAAATTACCAATACTTTCGGTAGTCCGTTCCTGCACGATTTTGCACTGAATCCGGAGTTTAAAGACAGTTTTGTGGTGAAGTATCCTTCCATTTTGCTGTCGGTTTCGCAAATGTCAGAAGTGCTGTTTATTCTGGCCATTCCATTCTTCCTTAAACGTTTTGGTATTAAAACCGTCATGTTGCTAAGCATGGTGGCCTGGTGTCTGCGTTTTGGTCTGTTTGCCTATGGCGATCCTTCTCCGGTGGGCTTTGTATTACTGATGATGTCAATGATCGTTTATGGCTGCGCCTTTGACTTCTTCAATATTTCCGGTTCGGTGTTTGTGGAACAGGAAGTCAGCTCGGATATTCGGGCCAGTGCTCAGGGGCTGTTTATGACCATGGTCAACGGTGTGGGTGCCTATGTCGGGGCTATCCTGAGTGGTAAAGCGGTGGATTACTTCTCTGTTGATGGGATTAAAGACTGGCACACCACTTGGTTGGTATTTGCTGCCTATGCCGTTCTGCTGGCAGTCGTTTTCTTCTTTACCTTCCAGTACAAGCATCAACCAGAAAAACTGGCTCAAACCAGTATCGCTCACTAAATACTGAAAACAGGCCCGTTTCGGCGGGCCAATATTCTCAGTTGGTCAATTTTTCAGGCCTGAGCATGACGGTCAGGCAATAGCAGTGTGTAAATGGAGTAGTAAATGAAAGAAATTCTATTATCTTCCGGAGTGGGCTTTGCCGTGGGTGCCCTGTGTACATTTCTTCGGGTTCCTATTCCGGCACCTAACGTCCTGCCGGGCGTGTTGACTATTGTCTTCATGTATATTGGTTATCTGGCTATTAAATGGCTCATGCAATAAGAAATAAAGGAACAAGCAACATGCAGAATTTAAAAACCATTGCACGACAGGCACTGAATCTGATGGATCTCACCTCATTGAACGATAATGACACTACAGAGGTTATCAATAAACTTTGTCAAAACGCCAAAACTGCTCATGGTCATCCAGCCGCAGTTTGTGTTTATCCGGCTTTTATTGCGGATGCGCGTCGTGCTTTAAGCGAACAGGGGATATCTGAAGTGCAGATAGCCACCGTCACTAATTTTCCGACCGGAGCGGCGGATGTGGCATTAGCCGAGCGAGAAACGAAGGCTGCTATTGCAGCAGGTGCTGATGAAGTTGACGTGGTATTTCCGTGGCGGCGTTACAGACGGGTGATACCCAAATCGGTTACGATCTGGTTGCTGCCTGTAAAGCAGCCTGCGGTGATAAATTACTGAAAGTGATTATTGAGAGCGGAGAGTTAAAAACGCCTGAATTGATTCGTCAGGCATCCATCATCGCTATTGATGCCGGCGCTGATTTTATTAAAACCTCCACCGGTAAAGTAGCGGTTAATGCCACGCCGGAAGCGGCGGAGATCATGCTTGGTGTGATTGCTGAAAAAGGCGGTCGCTGTGGATTTAAAGCCGCCGGGGGCGTCCGTTCAGCAGAAGAAGCACAAGTTTATCTGGCTATTGCTGCCCGTTTATTGGGCGAAGCATGGATAACACCTGCGCATTTTCGCTTTGGTGCTTCCAGCCTGTTGGCGAGTTTACTGGCAACGCTGGATGATAAACAGTCTGCTATCTCTCAAAATGGCTATTGATGTTTAAATTGTCATGATGAGGTTCTGACTGGCGGTAACATAAACTAACGATAATAAATACCCGGGACAGGAGTCGATGTGGATTCAATTGAACGCGTTTATCGTACTGACCTGAAGCTATTGCGCTATTTTTTAGCGGTAGCGGAAGAACTTCATTTTGGCAAAGCGGCGGTGCGCCTGAATATGTCGCAGCCGCCGCTCAGTATTCATATAAAAGAGCTGGAAGCTCAGCTGGGAACTATGTTGTTTATTCGTCATTCCCGCAGCGTTGCCTTGACCCATGCGGGAAAGGTACTAATGGAAGAGACGCGTAATCTGCTGGCGGCGACCAATCAGGCACTGGCCAGAGTTGAGCAAATAGGTAGGGGAGAAAGAGGGAGAATAGAATTAGGTATTGTTGGTACCGCGCTGTGGGGGCGGTTAAGACCGATTTTGCATAATTTTATTAAAGCCAATCCTACCGTTGATATTATCTTTCGTGAAAAATCCCCCGGTATACAGATGGCCATGTTGGAGCGCCACGAAATTGATGCCGGTATCTGGCGCATGGTTTCTATACCCCCTCAAGGGTTAACCAGCCTGCGATTACAAGAAGCCTCTTTTTTGGTGGCCTTACCGAGTGAGCATCGTCTGGCCCGATATGACGCTATTCCTCTGCACGAGTTAAGAAATGAAGCTTTTGTAACGCTGCCAGCGGTGCATTCGGATTGGTCCTTTTTACAAAAAGTATGCAATAAAGCAGGTTTCTCGCCGCATATTGTCCGTGAGGCTGTTGAACCACAAACGGTGCTGGCATTAATCAGTATGGGATTGGGGATTACGTTGATAGCGGACAGTTATGCTCAAATGAACTGGCCCGGGGTAATTTTTCGACCGTTGGAAGAGCGAATTCCTGCCGATGTGTATGTGGTTTATGATGAATCGCAGATCACTTCAACAACCCTAAGGTTGATTGATGAACTAAAGGTCGTTTCGGCCTAACGCCTTATTATTTGGTTATATCGGATGCCAATTAAATCCTCCGGGTGAGTGAAATAATTGGCACTTGTGCTAACTGACTAAAACCTATTCTGACGATTTAACACAGCGTAGCGATAATGACACTTTCGGCACTAAAGGTTGCCCATAGTGTTTGTCCTGATTGAACAGAGAGTGCCTCTGCTTGCTGATTAGAAATGGTAGAACAGAGCGTTTCTCCCCCATCTAATTGCACTAATACTTCGCTACGGTGTTCGCCGGAGTTTACCGATTTGACGGTACTGCGCAGACAGTTATCACTGACAGCAGGAGGTTGCTGGTGTAAGCCAATTAGCGGTGCTTTGATCAGCGCTAATACCTCTTTTCCCTGAGTAAGTTGCAGGCGAGTTATGCTTTGTTGAGTCAGGGAGGCATGAATTTCAGTTTTACCATCGTTCATCAGTACAGTAACGCAGTCTGGTTGACTCGCAGGCTGTTGATCGAGGATAGTGCCAAAGAACTGGTTACGGGCGCTGGTCTGGAGTGAAAAACGGGCGATGGCAGCCAGCAGACTGTCCAGCGGCATGGCGTCATCTTGTAATACATCAAAAGCTTTTTGCTGTATTTTTTCTAACAGGTCATATAGTTGAAGCAGGCGTTTACCATAGGGTGTTAAATGAGCGCCACCACCACCTTTACCGCCGGTAGCTCGCTCAACTAACAGGTTATCGGTTAACTGATTCATCTCATTAACTGCATCCCAGGCACTTTTATAACTGATCCCTGCCAGTTTGGCTCCCTGACTGATAGAGCCGGTATGCTCAATTTGTTTTAGTAAAGCAATACGACGAGGGTCAGCGAAAAGATGGCCTTGTAATTTTAGGGTAAGTAAGATTTCAGCATTCATCGCGATAAGGTCCGTTTGGTAAAGGCATATGGCATTGTCCTTTATTTTTGTCCTTCTGCCAAATGTACAGGCAGCACAGATAGATGAAAATTATCAGCAGATAGCTGATAAACTCTGTGTTATATTGATTAATACCGCTGGTAATAAAACCAGCGCGGACATGCGTCAGCATGAATAGTTAAATGAGGAACTTATGTTTGAGTTATTAAAAAGTCTGGTATTTGCCGCCTGTATGGTTCCCGTGGTGATGGCAATTATTTTGGGGTTGATTTATGGTCTGGGTGAAGTATTTAACTTTATCTCAAAATTAGGCCCAAGCAAAACCCGCAATAACTAGTTCCGCAAGGGATTAGTGTTAATTTGAATATTATAAGAAGCTGGCCTGCATTGCAGGCCAGCTTCTTTTCGTTTCTGCGATACCTCTTTTCGGTAGTTCTTTCATAAATCAAACATCAATCAATGACAAGTAAACAGGAAATCGTTATATTCTTGTCTATATATCGAAGGCGATATTGCCCGATATTATCGACAATAAAATAACGAGGCTAAAATGAAGAACAAACTGAAACTTACTCTGGTTGGATTGTTAGCTGCTGCTCTGCTACAAACGGCATCAGCCGCAGAAAAGATCACCGTATTTGCTGCGGCATCGCTGACCAACGCGCTGGAAGAGATCGCTACAGATTATAAGAAAAAGAGCGGCGTAGAGGTCACGTCCTCGTTTGCTTCTTCTTCAACGCTGGCTCGTCAAATTGAACAAGGTGCTCCGGCTGATATGTTTATTTCTGCTGACCAGCAGTGGATGGATTACGTAGTCGAAAAGAAACTGATGGATGACAAAACCCGTGTAACCCTGTTGGGTAACGATCTGGTTCTGGTTGCTCCACTTGATAGCCAGTTGAAACACGTTAATGTGAATAAAGTGACTGACTGGTCGTCTTTATTAAAAGATGGCCGTCTGGCGGTAGGCGATCCGGATCACGTTCCGGCAGGTATTTACACCAAACAAGCATTAACTTTCCTTGGTGTTTGGGATCAACTATCACCAAAAATGGCCAGGGCAAACAACGTACGTGCAGCATTAGCGCTGGTTGAGCGCGCAGAAGCGCCATTGGGTATTGTGTATGGTTCTGATGCGGTCGCCAGTAAAAAAGTAAAAATGGTCGGTATATTCCCGGACGACAGCCACTTACCGGTGGAGTATCCTATGGCGGCGGTAAAAGACCATGCAACCCCGGTTGTGCAGGAATTTGCTAAATATCTGACAACACCGGAAGCGTCGGCGGTATTTGAAAAATATGGGTTCAGTCCACGTACTAAATGATGTTATCTCAATATGAGTTAGAAGCCCTGCTGCTCAGCCTTAAAGTGGCTGGAGTAGCAGTCGCTTTCAGTTTACCTGTCGGTATTTTCGTTGCCTGGATTCTGGCTCGCTGCCAGTTTCCGGGTAAAGCGTTATTGGACAGTATTATTCATCTCCCTCTGGTGCTACCTCCTGTTGTTATTGGCTATTTACTGCTAATTGGCTTTGGTCGCAGAGGCATTATTGGTGAATGGCTATATCAGTGGTTTGGTTTTAGCTTTACTTTTAGCTGGCGTGGAGCGGCTTTCGCTTCCGCAGTTATTGCTTTTCCCCTTATGGTCAGGGCAATACGACTGGCGCTTGAAGCGGTTGACACCAAGCTGGAGCAGGCCGCCAGAACACTGGGAGCAGGCTTCTGGCGCGTACTGTTTACCGTAACCTTACCTCTGGCTTTTCCCGGTTTGTTAGCGGGGGTGGTGCTGGCCTTTGCCCGATCGCTGGGGGAGTTTGGCGCGACCATCACTTTTGTATCTAATATTCCAGGTGAAACTCGTACTATTCCCCTGGCGATGTATACCCTGATTGAAACACCCGGAGCAGAAGGCGATGCGGCCCGTCTGTGTATTATCGCTATTTTACTGTCGTTACTATCGTTACTGATGTCTGAGTGGCTGGCGCGCTGGAGTCAACGGAGGCTGAAAGGCTGATGTTAAAACTAAATTTTAAACAGCGCCTGGGAGCTTTGGAGATGGATATCTCAGTTGAAGTTCCCGGAGAGGGTATCACAGCAATTTTTGGCCTGTCTGGCGCAGGTAAAACCTCACTGATTAATGCCGTAAGTGGATTGACGCGTCCGGACAGCGGTGAAATTGTTTTAAACGACAGAGTGCTGGTGGATTGTTCGCGCGGAATTCACCTGCCGCCGGAAAAACGCCGTATTGGCTATGTATTTCAGGATGCGCGTCTGTTTCCTCATTACAGCACTAAAGGTAACTTACAGTACGGTATGCCAGCACAAATGCAGCGACAGTTTGATGATATCGTTGAGCTGTTGGGTATTAGTCATTTATTGAAACGTTTTCCTCTCACTTTATCTGGCGGTGAAAAACAACGGGTAGCCATTGGTCGGGCGTTGTTAACCGCCCCTGAACTGTTGCTGATGGATGAACCATTGGCCTCACTGGATGTACCTCGTAAACGGGAACTGATCCCTTATCTGGAACGTCTGGCGAAAGATGTGAATATTCCCATCTTGTATGTGACCCACAGTATGGAAGAGATTTTGCGTCTGGCAGAACAGGTAATCGTCTTGGATAGTGGCAAAGTGCGTGCCTCCGGGGAGTTGGAAAGCGTATGGGCCAGCGATGCGATGGCGCCATGGTTACAGCAGGATGAACAAAGTAGCGTACTGAATGTGACCTTATTGCAGCAACATGATAAGTATTCGATGAGTGCGTTGGCGTTAGGGGAGCAGTGCCTGTGGGTTAATCGGGTGGATGTAGCGCAGGGGCAAAGATTACGTATTCGTATTAATGCCGCTGATGTTTCTTTAGCACTCACTAAACCACAAGATAGCAGTATCCGTAACGTACTGGCTGCGGAGGTGACAGAAATTCATGCTTCGGACGATCGCATTGATGTGAAGCTGTCGGTAGGTCAACACGCCATTTGGGCGAGGATCACGCCCTGGGCTCGGGATGAGTTACAGATCGAAGTGGGGCAGTCTCTGTTTGCGTTGGTGAAGTCGGTGTCGATTAGTCGTGAGGCATGGTGATGATGATGCTATTTTTGATAGCGCGAATAAATCAACATCTGTGCATATTCCAACCGTAAAAACACGGTGCTTATATCTGTACCGAAAGTGGTCGGTAAACAATTTGTACTTGGTTATGATGTGCGTTGGGCCAGGCCGGGTAAGGGGGCCGTTATGAAATACCTTACGGTGTTTCACCCTTCGGGCCAGCGCGGGTGTTGTTCAAACAGGCTTTGCCTGTTTGTCGTTAGCTGACCCCACGGCGGCCTCTTCAGACGATTGGTTATTTCTTGGCGTAAATATTAAACCACCTTACGTTATCATCACTCTATTTACTGCTGCAAAACACGCTCACGGATGATATTCGCGATGGTAGGAGTGTCATTTTCTCCTGCTACCAGATTGGCGTGCATTTTTACTTCGTCGCTGCTATTGCCCATTGCGACGCCTAATCCTGCCTGAGATAGCATACTGACGTCGTTCAGGTTATCGCCGAAAGCAATGACGTTATTCATGCTGATTCCCTGAGATTCGACCCATTCACGCAGTCTGTTGCCTTTACTGTTACCTTGTTGAGCCAGATCTATCTGGTTATGCCATGAGCGTTCACAGGCCAGTCCCAGCTCTTTTTCTACCAGATTACTGAAATGACTAAGTACATCCGCATCATCGCTTGAGGTAGCAAATTTCCACACGTTATCAGCCTTATCGATCGCCGTTTCGAATTTATCCACATGCAGCATATTCGGGCGTTGGTTTTCCGGCAGGCGGGCAGCCCAGGCATACCAGCGGTCTATGCTGTCATCTTTTTGTTCAAAGGTCATGGCGTTATCAATGTACATCAGGCTTTGAATAGGGTGATTACGCAGTAATTGTGCCACGCGAGTTGCCTGTGGTTTTGTCAGTGGCGTTCCGGAGAGTACCTGCTGCTTTTGGTAGTGATAGGTATAAGTACCGTTACAGCAAATTGCGGGAGTATCCAATTGCAGAGCCTGATAGAAAGGATGAATAGCGACATGATGGCGTCCGGTAACGATAACCACTTTAACACCTTGTTGACGCGCAAGAGCCAGAGTATCGAGAGATTCCTGCAAAATCTGCTTTTGTGAGTTGAGTAAAGTACCGTCGAGGTCGAGAGCAATAATCTGATATTTCATGGTGGCTATATGGTCTGCTGTTAACGTGATAGGAGGGTGTGTAAGTCTCAATTCGAGCATAAAACCAGCATATTATCAAAGTTTAATTCCTGACTCTTTTTATCTGTGATGTGTAACATTTCTGTAACTAAAGCAGGGTATTGTAAAAGAGGGGAGAATTGAGCTGATTAACCTGAACATCATTAAATTGCCACTTTTAGCGGGGTAATACGAAAGTTTATGGTAAATGTGAGAGATCTTTATTCTGAGAAGAAAGAAGGAGGTAGCTGGTGAAATCATGACTCAAAAGAACGACTGTAAAATTTTTTTTCAATTATTTTTAAGAATAAATCGCTGGTAAACAGGATAAAAAAATTTTTAGAAGAGATGTTTTTTGCCGAGTTTCTGAAAAAGTCACCGGACGCAATGCAGCAGTATTAGTAGGAAAATTTTACTTATCCACCATTCCTGTGGATAACCTTGTGTATTAACGTTAGAAAAATCACCTCATCCCAGCCCTGATGCGGCTTTTCCAGTTTTTGTTTGCATTCTCGACGTCGATATAAAGATGTTTAATATCATTCAGTTATTTAAAATCAAGAGGCCAATATTAGACAGTAAATGCTTCAGTGATTATGACTGAAAAAATGAGTTGATTTGAGAAATGTCAACTCGTTTTTGGGGATAAATTACATTTCTATAACTTGACTATTGTCCCTTCTCGATATACCTGCCCTATTAGAGCAATAGTTGTTTTAAAATTAATCTGTTACTTAAATGAGGTTTTTTACTGGTTTAATATACAGTATACTGGAAGTGGTAAAAAACTGTCCAGCTCCACATAATAGAAATTGCGATCTTTATCGGACTTTATTTTCAGATAGCTAATCTTTTAATTCAGGTAGCGTGAATCATGAGTAAAACATTCAAATTAAACTCTGCTTTTCAACCCGCAGGCGATCAACCCGAGGCGATCAGACGGTTGACGGAAGGATTGGAAGATGGATTAGCTCATCAAACGCTACTTGGGGTAACCGGCTCGGGTAAAACGTTTACGATTGCCAATGTGATTGCTCAGTTGGAAAGGCCAACCATGATTCTGGCGCCAAATAAGACACTGGCTGCCCAGCTATACGGGGAAATGAAAGCCTTCTTCCCTGAAAATGCCGTGGAGTATTTCGTCTCTTATTATGACTATTATCAGCCAGAGGCTTATGTCCCCAGCTCGGATACGTTCATTGAGAAAGACGCATCGATAAACGAACATATTGAACAGATGCGATTGTCAGCAACCAAAGCTTTACTGGAGCGACGGGATGTCGTTTTGGTGGCGTCGGTTTCCGCTATCTATGGGTTGGGTGATCCGGATGCCTATTTGAAAATGATGTTACATCTGACGCGCGGTATGATCATCGATCAGCGCTCTATTTTGCAACGTTTGGCCGAATTACAATACACCCGTAACGATCAGGTATTTCAACGCAGTACTTTTCGGGTGCGTGGTGAAGTGATTGATATCTTTCCGGCCGAATCCGATGAGTACGCCCTGCGTATTGAACTGTTTGATGATGAAGTAGAGCGTTTGTCGGTTTTTGACCCGCTCACTGGTCAGGTTCAACAAGTTGTTCCCCGTTTCACTATCTACCCTAAAACACACTATGTCACACCGCGGGAACGCATACTGGAAGCGATAGAAGGCATTAAAGTTGAGCTGGCGGATCGTCGTCGGGTACTCCTGGCCAATGACAAACTGGTAGAAGAACAGCGCCTGAGCCAACGAACTCAATTTGATATAGAGATGATGAATGAGCTCGGTTATTGCTCCGGTATCGAAAACTACTCACGTTACTTATCAGGACGTGGGGAAGGGGCACCACCTCCAACCCTGTTTGATTACTTACCGGCTGATGGTCTGCTGGTGATTGATGAATCCCATGTAACAGTACCTCAGATAGGCGGTATGTATCGTGGTGACCGGGCACGTAAAGAGACGCTGGTGGAATATGGTTTTCGCTTACCTTCGGCGCTGGATAACCGCCCGTTAAGGTTTGAAGAGTTTGAACAACTGGCTCCACAGACTATTTATGTATCAGCTACCCCGGGAAATTACGAACTGGAGAAATCGGGTGGGGAAGTTATCGATCAAGTCGTGCGTCCGACAGGGCTGCTGGATCCGCTGATTGAAGTTCGTCCTGTGACTACTCAGGTGGATGACTTACTGTCTGAGATTCGTATTCGGGTAGAGAAGAACGAACGGGTACTGGTTACTACCTTAACCAAACGAATGGCCGAGGATTTAACCGAATATCTGGAAGAGCATGGAGAGCGCGTACGTTATCTGCACTCGGATATTGATACCGTTGAGCGAGTCGAGATCATCCGCGATCTGCGTTTAGGTGAGTTTGATGTACTGGTGGGGATCAACTTGCTGCGGGAAGGTCTGGATATGCCAGAGGTTTCATTAGTGGCAATTCTGGATGCGGATAAAGAAGGCTTCTTGCGTTCTGAACGTTCACTGATTCAGACCATTGGGCGTGCAGCACGTAATTTAAACGGCAAAGCGATTCTCTACGGCGATAGAATTACTAAGTCGATGGCGAAGGCCATTGATGAAACAGAACGCCGTAGAGCGCGGCAGATAGCCTATAACGAGGCTAACGGAATTGTTCCACAAGGATTGAATAAATCAATTGAGGATATTCTGGAGCTGGGTCAGGGGCTGGGTACGCTAAAACATGCCAAGGGTCGCGGTAAGAAGAAAGCGGCAGAGCCAGAGGCAGATTACACTGCACTGACACCACAGGCATTGGATAAAAAGATCCGTGAACTGGAAGGCAAAATGTATCAGCATGCGCAAAATCTTGAGTTTGAGGATGCGGCTCAGTTGCGGGATCAGTTACAGAAACTGCGGGAGCAGTTTATAGCCATATCATGATGTGATTTTGGGGATTATCCAGCCCCTGTATTGATGGGCTTTAGAGAATATTTCGGCCATAAAAGCAAGGCGTTTATATTACTTTGGTGCCCGGCAGGAATGTTCTCAAAATCTGATTTATCCGGTTTATTTGTAGCATAAAGGCGGCCAACCGGCCGCCTTTATCTTTTCTCTAAAATTACACTATCTAAAATGCCGGAACCCACCAACCCGTCTCTGGAACCCATGAGACAGGTTTCCCCGATCGAACTGATGCACATTTTCCATACGGTTACCTCCCCCCTGGAATTGCCCACCGCCTGAACGACTACCGTCAAAGTTTTGATTAATATTTTGACGTTGCTGAACACGATTTTGTCGATTCTGTTGGAAGTTATCCCGGTTGATATCAGCAGAAGATGAGAAGCTGCGATCTTCAGTGCGCTGATTAGCGCGGGTGCGGGCCAGTTGGTCGCGGTCTACACCGGCATTAGACGGTGGTGTAACCTGCTTAAGCTGACCGTTTGACTGAACCTGTTGCCAACCCTGACCCTTATCATAACGATAAACATGACCGTCTTTACCGGCGTAGAAGCCATTATCGGTATTGACGTGTCCGCCATGGGTAACTTGGCCAGTACTGGCATCATAGTGCACATAACCAGAACCATGAGCGTCGCCAGCGATACCCTGACTGTTAAATGCCCGGGCGGAAGTCGCTCCCTGATCGGTACGAGTGGCTACATGGGCACTATCGGTTACGCGGCCGGTACGGGTATTGACGCTGGTTCTGTTGTTGGCTCCAATGGCATTTCCGGTATCCGGATTGGCAATCGCTGCACCATGAGAAGCAACGGCTCTACCGGTTTGTGGATTATAGCGAACGTTGCCGGCAACGCCGGATTTGATTCCGGTGTAATCGTTGGTATTACGGGCAGCATAGCCATAGCCATGAGTACCCGTGGCCTGATTGTAGAAACTGCCCCTGACGCCAGTACCGTAGTTTCCGGTCCATGGGTTTGACCAGCCAGTACGAACACCTTGTGCAACGGTATTTCCCCAGCGACCATAAACATTGCTGATGGCAACAGAAGGGCCGTCATACCATGGGGTAGGGCCATCCCAATCGTACCAAGGCCCCCATGATGGGCCATACCAGGCGGAAGCCCATGCCCATCCGGCAATAAAGCCAACAGACCAGCCGACGTAAGGGTCATAACCAAAAGCGGCATTATAGCCATAGGTAGCAGGGCAGCCATACCAGACATTACCAACCCAGGCATTGCAAGGATAGCCAGTACCATAAACCACCACGCTATTACTGACGACAGTACCGTAATAACCTGGGGTATAACCGACATACACGACGCTGGAGGTATGTCCATATACATGAACATAAGTAACATAGTGAACCGGTGATGAAGCAGGAATGGTATAGATTATCGCCGGAACCGACAGTGCTACTGCCCAGGGGCCAGTTGATGAAGTCGCTGTAAACCAGATACCATTTTGTACGGCGTAAAACAGATTCTGATTAACTTCAATAACCGGCAACGCGCTATTAACAGCATAATGAAGAGTAGTGCCATCAATGGATTTAAACTGAGCTTTACCGCCGTCATAGTTAACATTAAGTTTTGCCTGCTGAATATTAACACTGGCGGTTTGTGGTATTGAGTTAGCAATCAGCGACTCTTTCGCTTCGGGAGTTCCCGGAATGGATGCCAGTACAGCACTTTTTGCACTGAGCGATGGTATTTTGGCGAAGTCTGCCGGTAATTTTTCACCGGGTACATACGTCCAGGGGCCTTTTGTTGAGTCAGACGTAAACCAACGCCCGGACAATAAAACATACCAGGCATTATTGGTCGCTGAATCAACGAACACATCACCGCTGGTATTGGTAACATACATTAATGCGGTATTTTCAATCGGGGCAAATTGTGGATCGCCATCAACCGTAATCAATTCTGTTGGTGTGGTTGCGGTATAGATAGTTGGATATTTGCCCTCCGCTAATGATTTTTTCATCACATCGCTGGGTTTTTCCATGACATCCACGGCTTTGCTTTTAACCGCTTCTTGCATCACTTGTTCAAAACCATCAGGGATAGTGGTCAGCGGTTGCCAGTTACCATCCAGCTTAGCGGCGGACATCCAGTGATTGGCAAAATAGAGATACCAGCGACTATCCTTCTCCAATAGCAACGAACGGGTATTGATCGCTCGACTGATACTTTCGATGGCAGTTGGTTTCGTTACGGGTTCCCCGT
This sequence comes from Limnobaculum allomyrinae, assembly GCF_016649425.1. Taxonomy (GTDB): domain Bacteria; phylum Pseudomonadota; class Gammaproteobacteria; order Enterobacterales; family Enterobacteriaceae; genus Limnobaculum; species Limnobaculum allomyrinae. The sequence goes on along the minus strand of NZ_JADRCR010000001.1, from coordinate 704,961 downwards.
CGATCAGTACTAACAGTGCAGGGGTTAGTGAGAAAATAATTTGAGGTGGTTTATTATCTACCGCAATGCCGACCTGCTGATTTTCCGCCTGATTAATGGCCAGTGAGGCTTCAATTTGATCCAGATTAACCATCAGGTTTTTCTGAGGCAGCGCTTTTTTCACTAATGCCAGATAGTCGTTTTGTTTATCCGGAGCCGTTGGATAATTGGCTTTATCAATGCTGATATCGTGTAGTTGTGCTGTTCTGGCGGCGGTATTGGTATCAATTAATGCTGAAAACCAGATCACACCATAATCCAGTTGAGCCTTTTTCTTACCATTTTTATCGGAGACAGAACCTTTATTAACCGAGATTGCCAGACGTCCCTTCAGAGTATTCCCTTCCAGGCTATCCAATTGTGGCTGATAAAAAGTAATGGGTATCTTGTCAATGGTATAGCTGTGTGGCCAGGGCGCCGTTTGTGTACTGGCGTTTGTGTCAGATGCCGGGGCTGTTTTTGCTGCCTGAACTGGAATGGCAACAGCAAGAGACAGGCTAAGCAGTAAAGCAGTTAATCGATAAGAACGTGAGAGAAACATAATTGTGCCTCATAAGAAAAACCAAAAGCGTTGTAGTTAACTGCGTGATTCATAAGCGTATTCAGCATATAGCGTACCGGGATGCTTTACTAGTTTCCTTGGTTATATTTACGCTATTAATTATTTAAGGTTTAGGCATAAAGTGACCTTGGGACATCGGCTTGTTATACTTAGCCTCTATCGTCAGCACAGGCCGTTAATTTTTTATGCAACATCAATCTAAAGATCCTCTTCACGGTATAACCCTCGAACGTCTGCTGACGACGCTGGTGGATAAATTCGGTTGGGAAGCTTTGGCGCGTGAAGTCAATATCAACTGCTTTAAAAACGATCCCAGTATTAAATCTAGTCTGAAATTCTTGCGCCGTACGCCATGGGCTCGTAAACAGGTAGAAGATTTGTATGTCCATCACCAGTTGAGTCATCAGGCGAGTAAAGGGGATGAGGTGGAAAGTCCTTGGGGGAAATGGGAGAAGTAGTCAGTTTTTTCTATCGCTCACAAAACCAGCAACTCTTCCTGACACCCGATTAATCAATCCGGTGAAAACGCTAATCCCTCAATAAGTTAAACGTTTGATTCACTGGTAGTTTAATCTGTTAATTCATATCGTTTCCGGGGTGAAGTAGCGATCTACTGTTATACTTATTGAATTCACCTGACAGGAATGTCAACGTCGGTGTATCAGGATTGATAGCAGACAATTAAGTCTAAAGGGAGAATCAAGATGAAATCAGCATTTATTAAAACACTGGGTGTCGCTTGCATTGTATTAAGCATGGCAGGTTGTGCCTCGAATATCTCTTCCAGTACATACAATGATAAGCAAGTTGGGCAGGCCAGCCGCACCTATGCGGGGGTAATTGTCAGCTCAAGAGTGGTTGATGTGGAAGGTAACAGCAGCATTGGTGGGCTGGTTGGCTCAGCGGCCGGTGGTGTAGCAGGTTCTGCCATTGGTGGTGGTTTCCGGGCTAATGCGTTGGGTGCAATTGGCGGCGCTTTACTGGGAGGAATGCTGGGCTCATCCGTTGAAAGCAGCGCTTCTAAGCAACAGGCGATCGAGTATGTGATTCAAACTGAAAGCAACGGCATGATTACCGTAGCTCAGGGCATGGATCAACCGCTGTCTAACGGCCAAAAAGTTCTGGTGATTGAAGGTAAACCAACCCGCGTCGTGGCGGATACCCGTACTCAGAAATAGTTGAATAATGAGAATAAAAAAGCGCGAGAGATGAAACATCCTCGCGCTTTTTTATGTTGTTCTATCTGCCAAATTTTTGCAGTGCCGCTTCCAGCGCTTTATGCAGCATTTCACGATCGTGACGATAAGGGATATCTTCCGCTTCCAGAGGTTGTTGAACGATGACTTTGTCAGTAATGCCTTCCGGACTGGTATGCGGGCCAATAATAATACCGTCAATTTTCCGTCCACCGATAGCTTGCTCGATGATATCCATTTTATCTTTCAGACGAAGTGCTGCCGCAGCAGGGCTTAGCTCTTTCGCCAGATTACCAATATAGATGATCTTTGCTTTACTGCGGTGTAGCGCCTGAGCGATTTCAGTGAGTAGCAACGGTGGCAGCAGGCTGGTCATAAAACTTCCGGGGCCAATCAGGATTAGCTCTGCTTCATCAATGGCTTCTATGGCTTCACGGGTTGCCGGGACATGAGGTTCTAACAACAGTTGTTCTGGCATCTGCTTCAGGCTGTCGACATTGACTTCACCATAAACCACATTACCTTCCACATCTACTGCCGCCAAATCTACCGGATGCTCCGACATGGGGATCAGGTAAGCGCGTACTTTTAACAAATTACGAATCAGGTTTATGGCTTCTAAAGGACGGACGCTGAGGTTATCCAGCGCCTTAAGCATCAGATTACCCAGATTATGACCCGCCAGCTCGCCGTTACCGCTAAAACGGTATTCAAACATAGTGGAAGCTACGCTGGGTTCAGTAATCAGCTGGTTCAGACAGTTACGCGTATCGCCCCAGGCAATTCCGCCTTCTGATTTGCGGATGCGTCCTGTTGAACCACCATTATCCGTAGTGGTCACAATGCCAGTAAGGCGCGAACCTAAAGGGGAAAGCGCTGACATTACCCGGCCTAAACCGTGTCCTCCGCCAAGCGCCACCACATGTTCCAGATCGCTTAAAGTGCGATTACGCATAACATTCCTTTTTGTGAAGCTTATTTTTGCGGCATAAGTTAACCGATTTTGAAACAAAAGGCGAAATCTGAGTGATTTTGCATGACATGGGTCAATATTGACTTATATCAAGCTGTATCAGTTAGTTTTTCAGTAAGGTGCTTACAAATAAATTGAAGAATAAACGTTATATAATTAATTACATATCGATTTATAATTCTGGCAGTAAGCTAAATTACGCATTAGTATCTATATATTGCTCTGTTAATCACTCAGTTGTTAGTTATCAACTGAATTAGAGCATACAATGAAATGAAACTCTGAGCTGCTTCGACCTAAGTCAGTCAATGATATGGTGCTGCAGCCGTGGCTTAACGTCACCAGGGTGTATGGTAGAAATGCCTGCGCCTCCCGATATTGGAAAGGTGTTTTATGGTATCGCAACTGACCGATGCTTTTGATCGCAAATTTTACTATTTGCGTTTATCTATTACCGATGTTTGCAACTTCCGTTGCAACTATTGTTTGCCTGATGGTTATAAACCAAATTCAAACAAACGCTTCCTGACTCTTGACGAAATTAAACGCGTTGGGCGTGGCTTTGCTGAGCTCGGAACGGAGAAAGTCCGTCTGACCGGTGGTGAACCTACGTTGCGCCGTGATTTCGTGGATATCATCGCAGCAATCCGGGAAAACTCAGCCATTAAAACCCTGGCGGTAACCACCAATGGCTATCGGATGGCAAGAGATATTCAAAGTTGGAAAGAGGCCGGATTAACCTCAGTAAATGTCAGCGTTGATAGTCTGGACGCTCGTCAGTTTCACGCTATCACCGGACAGGATAAGTTCCGTCAGGTGATGGAAGGTATCGATGCCGGTTTTGCCGCCGGATTCAAAAAAATCAAAGTCAATACCGTGCTGATGCGTGATGTGAACGATCGCAGCCTGGTGACCTTTCTTGACTGGATCAAACATCGTCCAATTCAACTGCGTTTTATTGAACTGATGGAAACCGGCGAGGGAACCGATCTGTTTCGTAAACACCATGTTTCCGGCGAAGTGATCCGCCAGCAACTGCTGGAAAGAGGTTGGCAACAGGCGGTGCGTAGCCGTAGCGATGGCCCGGCACAGGTATTTACTCATCCCGATTATCAGGGCGAAATTGGCCTAATCATGCCTTATGAAAAAGATTTCTGTTTGAGCTGTAATCGCCTGCGAGTTTCTGCTGTAGGTAACTTGCATCTTTGCCTGTTTGGTGAGCACGGTATTTCACTGCGTGACCTGTTAGAGGAAGATAGCCAGCTCGAAGCGTTAAAAGATCGCATTCAGGAAAAACTTCAAACTAAAAAACAGACGCACTTCCTGCATCAGGGTAATAGCGGTATTACGCAAAACCTGTCATTTATTGGCGGCTGATAACCTACAACACGCTGGGTTATCAACAGACATTATGATTTAAGGAGCCTACATGGGACATGCAGCCAGCGAATTTATTCCGGTATCTATTGCGGTATTAACCGTTTCTGATTCCCGCGGGGAAGCAGAGGATACTTCTGGCCATTATCTGGTGGAAGCGGCCAAACAGGTCGGTCATCAGGTGGTTGATAAACGTATTATTAAAGATGATATCTATCAGATTCGTGCGGTAATTTCTGGCTGGATAGCGGACGAGTCTGTACAGGCAGTAGTGATAACCGGCGGCACTGGCTTTACCGTCAGAGATAATACCCCTGAAGCCATTTCACCGTTGTTTGATCGCGACGTTGAAGGCTTTGGTGAACTGTTTCGAATGATGTCTTATGAAGACATTGGCACGTCGACTATTCAGTCGCGTGCGTTGGCCGGTATTGCCAATCAAACCATTATATTTGCCATCCCTGGCTCAACCAATGCCTGCAAAATGGCCTGGGAGCGCATCATAGTCGAACAGCTGGATGCCCGTCACCGGCCGTGTAACTTTTTACCTCACTTAAGCAAAAAACAGAGATAAGCCACGACATGTCACAATTAACTCATATTAATGCTTCCGGCGAAGCGCACATGGTGGATGTTTCCGCGAAAAGTGAAACGGTCAGAGAAGCCAGAGCGGAAGCATTTGTTGAAATGAAAGCAGAAACGCTGGCAATGATTATGCAGGGTAGCCATCACAAAGGTGATGTATTTGCCACTGCGCGTATTGCCGGTATTCAGGCGGCAAAGCGTACCTGGGAGCTGATCCCACTTTGTCATCCGTTGTTACTCAGCAAGGTGGAAGTTTCTCTTGAAGCATTGCCGGAAAGTAATCGTGTACGCGTTGAGTCATGTTGTCGTTTAACGGGGAAAACCGGGGTTGAGATGGAAGCCCTAACCGCCGCCTCAGTGGCAGCCCTGACGATTTATGACATGTGTAAAGCGGTTCAGAAAGATATGGTTATTGGCCCGGTAAGACTGTTGGCGAAAAGCGGTGGCAAGTCTGGTGACTTTTTGGCCGAAGGCGGGGCAGTAACAAAGGAAGATAAAACATCATGATTAAGGTGATATTTTTTGCTCAGGTCAGAGAACTGGTGGGAACCGAACAGTTAGAACTTGTGGCGGAGTACCCAACCGTAGAGGCACTACGTCAGGCTCTGTGCACTCGTGGTAATAAGTGGCCGTTGGCACTGGAACCAGGAAAATTGCTGATGGCGGTTAATCAGACTTTAGTGACCGCAGACCACCCAATCGTAGATGGTGATGAAGTGGCATTTTTTCCACCGGTTACCGGAGGATAAGAGAATGCCAGATATAACGAATACCCGAATTACAGTAAGTCCGGCTGCGTTTCAGGTTGGCGATGAATACCAGTGGTTGTCCCAGTGCAATGATGATGGGGCGGTAGTTACTTTCACCGGTAAAGTTCGTAATCATAATTTAGGTGATAGCGTCAGTGCGTTAACCCTTGAGCACTATCCGGGCATGACGGAAAAGTCACTGGCTGAGATTGTTGAACAAGCGCGCCAGCGCTGGCCTTTGCAGCGGGTCAGCCTTATCCATCGTATTGGAGAACTGTTTCCCGGTGATGAAATCGTTTTCGTTGGTGTAACCAGTGCCCACCGCAGCTCTGCATTTGAGGCTGCTGAATTTATTATGGATTATCTGAAAACCAAAGCGCCGTTCTGGAAGAGAGAAGCCACTCAGGAAGGGGCTCGCTGGGTTGAGTCCCGCGACAGCGACAAGCAGGCTGCTGAACGCTGGTAATTAATCGACGATATTTATTATGTTAAAAAAGATTGGGGAGAGGTTTAAAACGCAAATGGCGTCTGATACCAAACTATCTGCCTAATCACCATCACATTCCCTGCCAGAAATGATATAATTCCCCGGTTACAGAAGCCTGTCTGAAGTTCAGGGCAGGCTTTGTTTTTTCGATTTTGAAGAGGTTTTGATGGCTCGTATAGCAATGGTGTATCACAGTGGATATGGACATACGGCAAAAGTTGCCGAAGCAGTAGCAAAAGGATTATCGGAAATCAGTGGCACACAGGTTGATATATTGCCCATCGATGCGGAAGGTAATTTGCCAGAACAGGCATGGGTTATTCTTTCAATAGCGGATGGCATCATCTTTGGTAGTCCGACCTATATGAGCGGGCCTTCCTGGCAATTTAAGAAGTTTGCTGATGCCTCTTCTAAACCCTGGTCTACGTTGTTATGGAAAGATAAACTGTTTGCCGGATTTACCAACTCCGCCAGTATGAATGGTGACAAGCTTAGTACCCTGGATTATATGTTCCACCTTTCCCAACAGCATGGTGGCATCTGGGCAGGCATGGGTATGCTGCCATCCAATACCAAAGCGGCAACCCGTCAGGATGTTAACTATATTGCCGGTGTTTCCGGACTGATGACGGTTTCTCCTGCTGATGCTTCAGTAGAGGAAGCGCCATTGTCTGGTGAACTGGAAACCGCTCGTCTGTTTGGTCAGCGAATCGCTCAGTTAGCGCAGCGCTGGTCAAGAGTGTAAACCATGCTCAGATATCTGGTGAAAGGAGGTATTTTCATCTATCTTTACCAGACATTACGAAATTATTTTTGCCATCAGGTGTCATAATATGTGATAACCTTGGGTATATTTAGTTGTTTTCACCCCTGTATTTTTGACTTAGAGATAAGAAGGACAAAATTAATGGATCCACGTCACAACGGTACTATCGTAGAACACGCCAATACCGGTATTCAGGCGTTTATGGCTCAGGTCTACGGATGGATGACCTGCGGTCTGTTATTGACTGCATTTACTGCCTGGTTCGTTACCGGAACTGCGCTTCAGTCATTCATTTTCTCCAGTAACATCACCTTTTTTGGTTTGATTATTGTGCAACTGGGCGTGGTGTTTTTCCTGTCCGGTATGCTTAATCGTATTAGTGGCGCTTTAGCCACAACGCTGTTTATGCTCTATTCGGTTCTGACCGGGTTAACGTTATCCAGCATCTTTATTGCTTATACCAGCAGCTCAATTGCCAGTACTTTCTTTGTTACTGCCGGTACTTTTGGTGCCATGAGCCTGTACGGATATACCACTAAGCGTGACTTAAGCAAATTAGGCAGCATGATGATCATGGGTCTGATTGGTATTCTTCTGGCTTCGCTGGTAAATATTTTCCTTAAGAGCCCGGCTCTGACCTGGGCAATCACCTATATCGGTGTGATTGTGTTCGTTGGTTTAACTGCTTATGACACACAAAAACTGAAAGCGATTGGTGAGCAGGTTTCTATTGATGACAGAGAAGGTTACCGTAAGTCTTCTATTATGGGTGCTTTGACGCTCTATTTAGACTTCATCAACCTGTTCTTAATGCTGCTGCGTATTTTGGGCGATCGTCGCTAATATCATCAGCGAGTTTATATTTAATAAGGGCGCGATTTCGCGCCCTTATTGTTTTCAAAAGCCCGCTCATTGCCGATTAATCATGATGTTCCTGAATAGTTACACTAACTGACATAAGTTCTGCTATACTGCTCACATCCGGCGTACTTCGGTCTACGCCATATTCCTCGCGGTAATGCCTCAACGTCATACCTCGTAATAATAATCTCGTCAGGACCGTAGCAAACGACAATCCCTTCAGGGAATGTTTGCCGGGCGAGTCTGGAGTTTTTCCTTATATGTCTTTTAATTCCCTCGGCTTAAGTGCCGATATTTTGCGCGCGGTTGAAGAACAGGGTTATCGCGATCCTACACCTATTCAGCAGCAGGCAATTCCTGTTGTTTTATCGGGTCGTGACTTAATGGCCTGTGCGCAAACGGGTACCGGTAAAACCGCAGGTTTTACGCTTCCATTATTACAGCGCCTGACGGCAAACGGTGAAGCCGCTCGCGGTCGTCGTCCGGTTAGGGCGTTGATTCTTACGCCAACCCGTGAGCTTGCTGCTCAGGTTGGAGAAAATGTGCGTGACTATAGCCGCCATTTAAACATTCGTTCGCTGGTGGTTTTCGGTGGTGTCAGTATTAACCCACAGATGATGAAACTGCGCGGTGGTGTAGATGTACTGGTGGCAACGCCGGGGCGTTTACTGGATTTAGAACACCAGAATGCGGTCGATTTATCTAAAGTCGAAATTCTGGTACTGGACGAAGCCGACCGTATGCTGGATATGGGCTTTATTCACGATATTCGTCGTGTTTTAGCTAAGCTGCCAGCCAAGCGCCAAAACTTGCTGTTTTCCGCGACGTTCTCTGATGAGATTAAAGGGTTAGCATCAAAATTACTGCACAATCCTGCTTCTGTGGAAGTGGCAAAACGTAATACACCATCAGAGCTGGTAGATCAGAAAGTCCACTTCGTTGATAAAAAACGTAAGCGGGAATTGCTGTCACAAATGATTGGTGAAGGCCAGTGGCAACAGGTGCTGGTATTTACCCGCACTAAACACGGTGCTAACCATCTGGCAGAACAGCTGAATAAAGATGGCATTACTGCTTCAGCAATTCATGGTAATAAGAGCCAGGGTGCCCGTACCCGTGCGTTGGATGAGTTTAAGAACGGTAAAATCCGCGTGCTGGTCGCTACCGATATTGCTGCCCGCGGTCTGGATATCGACCACCTTCCTCATGTCGTTAACTATGAACTGCCAAACGTACCGGAAGATTATGTTCACCGCATTGGTCGTACCGGCCGAGCAGAATGTACCGGAGAAGCAGTCTCTCTGGTGTGTGTTGATGAACATAAACTGCTGCGTGATATTGAACGCTTGCTGAAGTTTGAAATTGCGCGTATCGCTTTACCGGGATATGAGCCGGATCCAACGATTAAAGCTGAACCGATTATCAATGGTCGTCAGGGCAGAGGCCCGGGCCAAGGGCAGGGAGGACGTCCAAATTCAGGGCGCACTCGTCCGGCCGCTGGTCAAAATGCGGGCCGTAGTGATAATAGTCCGTGGGGCAATAAGTCTGAGGGACGGGGTGACAATAAGCCGCGTAGCCAGAAACCTCGTTCGGATAAACCCGCTCAGCAAAGACGCGCTTCATTCGCTGGCGCGCGTCGTTCGGAATCAGCGGGTAGTTAAATACCGTTGTGAATGCGTTTGATGTAATAAAAGCCATCTATTTATAGATGGCCTTTTAGATAGCGAGCAAATCAAAAATTATCATCAAACTAAAAGGCCACCTTTATAAGGTGGCCTTTGTTATTTTGTACTGACTAATCAGTTATTGATACCCTGACTACGCAAGTAATCATCATAATTACCGCGGAAGTCGGTGACTTTCTCAGGGGTGATTTCGATGATACGTGTTGCCAGTGAACTAACAAACTCACGGTCATGGGAGACGAAAATCAGTGTTCCCTGATACAGCTCCAGCGCCATATTCAGTGATTCAATAGATTCCATATCCAGGTGGTTGGTTGGTTCGTCCATAATCAAAATGTTAGGGCGAGTCATCATTAGCTTGCCAAACAGCATGCGGCCTTTTTCACCACCGGACAGAACTTTGATTGATTTCTTGATATCGTCCTGAGAGAACAACAGACGACCTAACACGCTGCGTACCGATTGTTCATCGTCGTTCGGCTGCATCCACAGGCTCATCCAGTCAAACACGGTCATATCGATTTCAAAATCTGACGCATGATCCTGAGCATAGTAACCAATGCTGGCGTTTTCAGACCATTTCAGACGACCTGAGTCTGGCGTTAATTCACCGATTAAGGTTTTCAGCAGGGTAGTTTTACCCACGCCGTTGGTACCTAACACGGCAACTTTTTCACCCACTTCCAGCATCAAATTGATGTTTTTAAACAGTGGAGCGTTACCATCATAGCCTTTCGACAAGTTTTCCACTTCCAGCGCATTACGGAACAGTTTCTTGTCCTGTTCAAAGCGGATAAATGGATTCTGACGGCTGGAAGCCTTAACTTCCTCCAACTGAATTTTATCAATCTGACGCGCCCGGGATGTTGCCTGACGGGATTTAGAGGCGTTTGCACTAAAGCGACTAACGAAAGATTGCAGTTCGTTAATCTGAGCTTTTTTCTTGGCGTTATCAGCCAGCAGGCGCTCGCGGGCCTGAGTTGAGGCAGTCATATACTCATCATAGTTACCCGGATAGACACGAAGTTCACCGTAGTCTAAATCGGCCATGTGGGTACAGACCATATTCAGAAAGTGACGGTCATGGGAAATGATGATCATAGTACTGTTACGATCGTTCAGCGTTTGCTCTAACCAACGGATGGTATCGATGTCCAGGTTGTTGGTTGGTTCGTCGAGCAGCAGAATATCTGGATCGGCAAATAGCGCCTGAGCCAGCAATACCCGAAGTTTCCAGCCGGGAGCTACTTCGCTCATCGGGCCGTAGTGCTGCTCTACCGGGATACCAACGCCTAACAGCAGTTCACCGGCACGAGACTCCGCGGTATATCCATCCATCTCACCGTACAGAACTTCCAGATCGGCAACTTTTAGCCCATCTTCTTCACTCATTTCCGGCAGATTATAGATACGATCGCGTTCTTCTTTGACTTCCCAAAGTTCAGCGTGGCCCATAATCACGGTATCCAGAACGCTGTACTCTTCATAGGCAAACTGATCCTGTTTCAGTTTCCCCAGACGTTCATTTGGGTCGAGGAATACGTTGCCGCCAGAAGGAGCCAGATCTCCACCCAGAATTTTCATAAAGGTGGATTTACCACTACCGTTAGCACCAATTAAGCCGTAGCGATTACCGCCGCCAAATTTGACCGAAATGTTTTCAAACAGCGGCTTGGAGCCAAACTGCATAGTAATATTATTGCTGATTAACAAAACGAATACTCATAGTTGAAAGTGTGATATTAGGCACATTATGCCACAGAACGCAGTGGTTTAGGCATCCCTGTGAGCAGACTATTTTTTCTGCATATTTTTAGGCGATTCTTAACAAGGAATCATTTAATACTATAAACAGAAAAAGCCGCATCAATTAATTTCATATTTTATTATTTTATTGTATTTATCTACTGAAACCATTGTCAGACGGCGGTCTCGGCAATATGATGCACCCATTATAGTTGTTATTCTATTTTTGGCAGGGAGTGCTGAAATGCCGGTCATTCTGGTTGTTATTATTCAAATCATGTGTGGCGTTCATGTGGTGAAAACCGGGCAGGAACGTTATTGGTTATATCTTATCATTGGTTTACCGGGTATTGGTTGTGCGGTATATGCACTGGCAATTTTATTACCGGACTTGTTGGGCAGCCGGGATGGAAAACGCTTGCTTGGTAAAGCTCAGGACAAAATGGATCCGGAGCGTCATGTACGTATGTTACGTGATGAGCTGGTGATTACAGAAACCAGTCAGAATTATGTACGTTTAGCGGATGAGCTGTTACGTATTGGCAGACCGCAGGAAGCGGTGACAAATTATCAAAAAGCCTTAACCGGCATCTTCGTTCAGGATCCCGATATTTTAGTTAAGCTGGCTCAGGCAGAGTTTGATAGCCACGATCCGGTCTCCTGCCAGAAAACACTGGAACGACTGATTAATGCCAATCCTGATTATCGTTCTCAGGATGGTCATTTACTGTATGCCAGATCGCTACAGCAAACTGGCGATCTGGCTAAGGCAGAAGATGAATTCAGAGTATTGGTCGAATACTACACCGGACCGGAAGCACGTTTTCGTTATTATCAGTTACTGCTCGAAAAGGGTGATAAGTCAGAGGCTAAGCATCAGTTGGAAACCATTGCTGTGATGGCACGACGCGCTAAACCACACTATCGTAAAATGCATAAAGAATGGCTGACGAAGGTGAATCAGGAGTTGAAGGCGCTGGGATGATGTTGGATTTTTTATTTTAGGTTGCTGATAAATCAGCACTTGCGTATATTCCGACCGTAAAAACACAATGCTTATATCTACACCGATAACGGTCGGTAAACAATCTGTACTTAGCTACGCAGCGCGACGGGCCTGGCCGGGTTAGGGGCGGTTATGAAACACCTTGCGGTGTTTCACCCTTCGGGCCAGCGCAAGTGCTGTTCAAACAGGCTTTGCCTGTTTGTCCGGCAGCTAAAGCTGCTACGACCCCCAACACCCGCCCCTCCCGTCGATTGGCTATCTTAATAAACTGAACTACCAGACTTTATCAGCAGTCTCTTTTGGTTTTTTATTATCTCAGGCGAACAGTTTACGTCTTTGCCCCTCAGCATCAGCCGCCCTCAATGCCGCCAGTACATTTTCTGCGCTGATTTCGTGGGGTTCGTTGTGGATAGTTTCTCCCTGACTGCACGAGGCTTCGGCGACTTTCATCAGGTCATCATCACTGACCTGTTTTAGGCCTATATCTTCCAGTGTGGTTGGCAGACCGACATCACGACAGAATTTATATACCGTATCGATCACTTCGGGTTCCCGGTCGGTGAGCATAAGCATTGCCAGTGTGCCAAAGGCGACTTTTTCTCCGTGCCAGTAGCTGTGGGTTTGTGGCAGTACCGTTAAGCCATTATGGATAGCGTGAGCTGCTGCTAAACCGCCACTTTCAAAACCTAATCCGGAGAGCAGAGTGTTGGCTTCAATAACATGTTCCAGAGCCGGGGTGACCTGCTGTTGTTCACAAGCAGATTTAGCCAGCACACCATATTGTAGCAAGGTGTCATAACATAAACGGGCTAAACCATAAGCTGACATTGGGCCAGGGCGCCCGGTCATATTGCCAGCCATTTTTATGCGGCAATCTTCTGCTTCAAACCAGGTTGCTAATGCATCACCAATGCCGGAAACCAGAAAACGTACCGGAGCCTGAGCAATAATTTTTGAATCAACCAGCACCACATCAGGGTTGCGAGGGATCATCATATAGCGTTTGAATTTCCCTTCCTGAGTGTAAATCACCACTAAAGAACTGCATGGCGCATCGGTAGAGGCCAGAGTGGGTACAATAGCAATAGGTAACTTAAGGAATGCGCCGGTTGCTTTGGCGGTATCTAATGTTTTACCCCCGCCAATACCAACGATTACTTCAGCACCGTAGTTTTGTGCCAGTGCAGAAATACGATCGATCTCTTCATCAGAGCATTCGCTGTTAAACACTTCAACCTGACAGGCAATTTTGCCCTCCAGCGCTTTAGCGATGTCATTACCCAGCTTTTGATGAACGACAGGATCTTGCAGAATCAAGGCTTTCTGACCCAGACGCGATAGTTCATCACCTAAACACTTTTCAACCGCCCCTGAACCTTGTACGTAACGACCAGGGAAAATAGCAGTAGTAATCATTTTAGCTCCTTAATAGTGATAAAAATGGTTACCAGTGCTTATTGTTCTTTATGTAGAACTATTGTTCTGCTTGTGGGTATGTTCTTCCTGAAATGATTAGTCGTCAACTTCAAAATGGCGAAAGTTGCGTCAGTTCACAGATATTCAACTTTGGCAATTTACCCCATTGACTCTTTTATGTAGCGCGAGGAATATTGTTCTGCATATTGAATAATTGTTCTGTATGTAGAACAAATTGCGTAACAATGAATAACAAACAACTAACGTACTCGCGTTTTTTATCATTTAGCGGTTGAACCAAGGAACATAGTAATGAGCACAGATTCAAGTAAACCTATTCCTAAAGGGCGCTGGATGCATATCATCCCGGCAACCATTTTGGTCTATATCGTGGCTTATATGGACCGAACCAATATCGCAATTGGTATTGCCGGAGGTATGGATAAAGACTTAGGCATGACGGCGTCATTCGCCGGACTGGTGGCTGGGATTTTCTTTATCGGTTATATCTTCCTGCAAATACCCGGCGGTCATATTGCAGAACGCTACAGCGCTAAGAAATTTATTGCCTGGACAATTGTCGCCTGGGGAGGATTTGCCCTGCTAACCGGCTTTGTGCAAAACCCAACTCAGTTACTGATTATTCGTTTTATTCTTGGGGTAGCTGAAGGTGGGGTATATCCAGCTATTCTGGCGTTAATCGGTCACTGGTTTCCCAATGAAGAGCGGGCCAGAGCCATTGCCTTTTTCCAGATGAATCTGGCGGTTGCCTCAATTATCACAGGCCCGCTATCCGGCTGGTTGATTGAGCTGCACGGCTGGCGAGAAATGTTCATCATTGAAGGGGTACTGTCACTGGCACTGCTGTTTGTCTGGATGCCGTTAGTATCTGACCATCCTCATCAGGCTAAATGGCTGGATCCACGGGAACGTGAGTGGATTGAGAAAAAACTGGCAGAGGATCGTATGGGGGCTTCTGTTGATGATAAAGCCAGCATTAGCACCATTATTCGTAGTCCAAACCTGTGGAAATTGATTGGTATCTACTTCTTTGTTCAGGTCGGGTTCTATGGTTTTGCGCTGTGGATGCCTAACCTGATTAAAAACCTGACCGGTAGTGGTATGACCATGGTGGGTATGCTGACCGCTGCGCCTTATGTACTGTGTATCTTCGGTCAATACTATATCGCTAAGTGGTGTGACAAGACGATGAATCGTCGTCTGTATACCGCGATCCCTCTGGTTGGTTTTGCTATCTGTTTAACCCTTTCTCTGTTACTGAAAGAGAGCATCTGGCTTTCTTATGGTGTCATGGTGCTGTGTGGCTTCTTCTTACAGGCTTATGCAGGTCCATTCTGGACGCTACCACCGTTGCTATTCCCATCCAATGTGTTAGGTGGTGTACGTGGAACCATTAACGCATTAGGTAACCTGGGTGGATTTATTGGTCCATATCTGGTGGGACTGTTAACCATGACAGTTAGTCAGACGGCGGGCATGTTTGTACTGGTCGCCGCCTTAATGATAGCTGTTTTTCTGTTATTTACACTGCCGGCTATTACCGCCCGGCCACCGAAAAAATAATCAGCAATGTCGTGAAGAATTAATCATTAAAGGAACCACAAAATGAAACAGAAATGTCAGGGCGCTCGTGATTTATGGTCGCAGTTAGATGCACTGCGTATGGGAATGAACTACAGCAAAGAAGATACTCAGAAACCCCAGGTACTGATTGATGACTGTTATGGCGAAAGCCATCCGGGAAGCTTCCACCTCAATGAACTGGGCTATGAAACCATGTTAGGGGTTCATGAAAGTGGTGGCCGAGCAGTACGCCATCATGTCACCGACATTTGTGATGGCTGGGGGCAGGGGCATGATGGTATGAACTACATTCTGGCTTCGCGGGAAGCGATAGCCAATATGGTAGAGATTCATGCATCGGTAGTGCCTTATGATGGCGCGGTACTGATTTCCAGCTGTGATAAATCGGTTCCGGCCCATTTGATTGCTGCTGCTCGTCTGGATATGCCATTGATTCATATTCCTGGCGGTTCTATGCGTCCGGCTCCGAATATGAGCACTTCCGATTTAGGCGGGCTGACGGCCAAACTGAAGAAAGGTGAGATTAGCGTGAAGCAGGTAGAAGCGCATCAGCAGTGCGGTTGTCCTACTGCCGGCGCCTGTCAGTTTATGGGAACCGCCAGCACCATGCAGTGTATGTCAGAAGCCTTAGGTATGGCGTTGCCGGGTAGCGCTATTATGCCTTCTACCATGTCAGAGATCCGTCGGGTAGCCCGTGCAGCGGGGCATCAGGCCATGTATCTGGCAGAGAAGAACATCACCTCAGCCAAAATATTAACGCCGGCGGCGTTTGAGAATGCCATTAAAGTACACGCAGCCATTGGCGGTAGCACCAATGCGCTGATCCATTTACCGGCCATTGCCCATGAATTGGGTTGGGAGTTGAAGCCGGAGATCTTTGACCGTATCAACCATGACATCCCTTATCTCACCAATATTCAACCAAGCGGTGAGTACGTGACAGAACTGTTCTGGTTTGCCGGTGGTGTACCGATGATTCAATGGTTACTGCGCGACAAACTGGATCTGGACGTGATGACCGTAACGGGGCGTTCATTGGGGGATAACCTGGACATGTTACAGCAATCCGGTTTCTTTGAACGTAATCAGGGCTATCTGGCTAATCATAAAGTGAAGCCGGAAGAGGTCATCAGAAAGCCGGAGTCAGCCACCAAGAAAGGCTCCATCGCTATTCTAAAAGGCAATATTGCACCGGATGGGGCGGTTATCAAATATGCTGCCTGCCGTGCCGATATGCATCAGCACGTAGGCCCGGCCAAAGTGTTCAATTCAGAGGAAGATGCGCAGCAGGCGATTATTCATAACCGGGTGAATCCGGGGGATGTGCTGTTTATTCGCTACGAAGGCCCTAAAGGTTCCGGCGCACCGGAAATGTTGATGACTACTGATGCCATTGTGTATGACAACCGTCTGGATGGTCGAGTTGCATTGATTACCGATGGTCGTTTCTCCGGTGCGACCAGCGGCCCGTGTGTAGGGCATGTTTCACCGGAAGCGGCTGATGGTGGGCCAATTGCACTGGTGGAAGACGGTGATTTAATCGAAATGGATGTACCAGCCCGTAAGTTGAATATCGTTGGTATTAATGGTGAGCATAAAACGCCGGAGCAGATTGAGGTCGTTATGGCTGAACGTCAGGCTAAGTGGGTACGCCCGGATTATTCTCATCGTAAAGGCGTGTACAAACAGTTTACTGAGCGAGCGGCTTCGTTAATGGCTGGTGCCTATACCAGTTAAGACTCTGTCATCATAACAGGACAAGTAAGGCCTCCGTCGCGGTTAAACGTGACGGAGGCAAAGTAACAGAGATGTAATTCATTAGTAATAAGACAGGATAATACAATGGCTGACCTGAATAAGTTTAGAGGCGTTTTTCCTCCGGTACCGACGATTTTTCATGCGGACGGACAACTGGACACCGTAGGAATGGGGGCGCTGATTGATAAATTAGTCAATGATGGCGTGAATGGTATGTTAATCCTTGGCAGCGGCGGTGAGTTTTGCCATATGCCTAAAGCACAGCGTTTTGAAGTGGCTGAGTTTGCGGTAAAACATATTGCCGGTCGAGTTCCTGTATTATTAGGCATTAGCAGCCCAAGCACTCAGGAAGTGATTGAGTTTGGCCTGCATGCGGATAAGTTGGGAGTAGATGCCGTACTGGTACTGAATCCTTACTATGCATTGCTTAATGAAGAGTATATGTATAACCACTTCCGCACTGTAGCGGAGAGCATTCGTTCTCCGGTTATTTTGTATAACTTCCCGGCATTAACCGGTCAGGATATCAGTGTAAATCTGATTGCGCGCCTGGCAAAAGAAGTCAGCAATATTATCGGCATTAAAGATACCGTAGATAATATCAGTCACGTACGTGAAATTATTAATCAGGTGCGGCCAATAAGCTCGGACTTTGTGGTGTTCTCCGGTTATGACGAATATATGATGGATACCCTGATTATGGGCGGTAATGGTGCTATTCCGGCAACCTCTAACTTTGCATCTCAGATTACCTGTGGAATTTACCGGGCGTTTAAAGCGAAAGATTATGAAACCATGTTTGAACTACAGCGTCAGTTATCGCGTTTATCAACGGTGTATAGTTTAGAGACACCATTCTTTGGTGTGATTAAACAAGCGATTAAACTGTGCGGATTGAATATTTCTACCGAAGTTTTGGCTCCGGTACAGAAACTATCGGAAGAGAAAAAACAGCAATTGATGAAGGTATTGACCTTTGCTGGCATACCTTATCAGGATCGCTAATTTGTCTGTACAGTAAAAATAGTTATTGAGAAAGCAATCAGACTTTCGTCTATTGGCGAAGGTCTGATGTTTTTTTGGGGCGAGATTCAGGCTACTTTAGTTGTTGAGCCAACTGCTGTCCTGCTTCCATCACCAGAGAGGCCAGATATTCTCGTTTATCGTCCGGGATTTGGAAAGCTACTCCGGAGGTACTAATAGCAGCAATCGCCTTGCCCTGCGGGTTAAGCACCGGAACGGCAATGCAGCGAACGCCCTGACTATCCTCTTCATTATCATAGGCCCAGCCGCGCACACGGATCTCAGCCAGCTCGGCTTTCAGTACATTGATATCGGTAATGGTAGTATCAGTAATACGAGTCAGGACTTTATCTTCCGGCAACAGCGCATCTACTTCTTCATCACTTAAATGCGCCATCAGCGCTTTACCTAAACCGGAACTGTATAACGACAAGCGCTTGCCTTCCCAACTGCGGATAATAATCGCCTGTGGGCTTTCCAGTTTAGTCAGATAGATAGGTGACGAACCCTGTAATACCCCTAAATGGCAGGTTAGATTAGTTTTATCGCGTAATGCTGTCAGTACCGGCAGGGCGATTTTTTTGATGTCGTACTGCTCAACGGCTTTATTACCGAGTTCATACAACCGCAGGCCAAGATAGTATTTATCATTCTCCTGGCGCAGCAAACCGTGAGCCACCATGCCGTTGAGCAACGAAGACGTGCTGCTTTTTGCAATGCCAACGCCCTGATAAATCTGGCTAAAGGTGGCACCATTTTTATCAGATAAAAAGTCACAAATACGAACAACTTTATCCAGCGCAGGAATTTGTGTAGTGATTGTTTTCATCGCGGTACTTATACAATAGGCATTGTTAAAGGAGCTGAACAGAATTCAGGGTAGGCTATAGTATAACCAGTATATGGAATTAAATAAAACGGACATGGGAATCAATGGGATATGGGCGCTGTTTCCCGGGGATTTACTAAGGCGAGTTATCGATAATATACAGGGCTTAGTGTTTACCAAGCCCTGTAATAGCAGATCAACCAATGGTCATTAAACTGGCGTTACCACCGGCAGCGGCGGTATTAATGCTTAATGCACGCTCCAGTATCAAACGCTCTAACAGAATGTTGGTATCCCCATGGGCAAACCCCTGTACCGATAATATTGGCCCGTCGCGCTGGGCGATCTGTTCACTAATCAGTTGCAGTTTGTCGCTGTCGCCGTGGTACAACACGCCGTCAAACGCCACTTCGGTATTATGCCAGTCGGCAACAAAGCCGATTTGTGACTGAACCGGCTCCGGCAGGTTTTTATGCAGCGAACGGGTGAAGTTATGATCTACCCACAACACTTTGGAGCCACTGGCTAAAACAGCGGCCAGTTGAATCAACGCGTCCTGTTCTTCATGATGTAAGCACAAAATACGATGGCGTGGCATTAACGCATAGCTGTTGCGTTCACCGGTCGGGCCGGTAAGCAGACGAATGGTTCCCGCCTGAGAATAATTAGCGTAGCTGTCACATAACGCTGCCAGCGGACGATTCTCTTTTTTCAGTGCCCATTCTTTAAATGCATTTAATGGCTGTAATAGTAGCTCTTTGGTGCGAGTATCCACCAGACGTTCCCGATCGCTACGTGACAGCGCTTTAGCAATGGCATCATCCGGGCGATGGGAAAGCAGGCGATATAGATACAGCGGGCCACCGGCTTTAGGCCCGGTTCCGGATAAACCTTCACCACCAAACGGTTGAACGCCAACCACGGCACCAACAATATTTCGATTTACATACAGATTACCCACGGCTGCCCGCTCAGTAATTTTGGCGATGGTCTCGTCGATACGGGTGTGAATACCCATGGTTAATCCGTAACCTGCCGCATTAATTTGCTCGATTAACTGAGAGACATTTTCACGTTGATAACGCACCACATGTAAAACCGGCCCGAACACCTCTTTGGTTAGCTCGTCGAGGCTTTCCAGCTCAATCAAAGTTGGTTGTACGAAGGTGCCTTTTGTCAGCAGGGCGCTATCTGAATGACAGTCAAATGAAGACTGATAAACTTTACGTCCTTTGGAATGCATGGTTTGGATATGCTGTTCAATATTTGTTTTTGCCTGAACATCAATTACCGGGCCGATATCCGTTGATAAACAATCAGGATTACCCATTTTGCATTCACTCATTGCCCCTTTCAGCATGGTGATGGTTTTATCAGCGATCTCTTCCTGCAAGCAGAGAATGCGCAAAGCAGAACAGCGTTGTCCGGCACTATCGAAGGCGGAAGCAACCACATCGTTAACTACCTGTTCAGTCAGGGCTGAGGAGTCTACGATCATGGTGTTTAAGCCACCGGTTTCGGCAATCAGTGGAATGGTGTGGCCTAACGTATCAAGCCTTCCGGATATGTTACGTTGTAATATCATTGCTACTTCGGTTGAACCGGTAAACATGACGCCGCGAATACGTTTATCATTCACCAGTTTGGCGCCAATGGTTTCACCTTTACCGGGCAGGAGTTGAACCGCTCCGGTTGGAATTCCTGCCTGATGCATTAAACGAATCGCCTGAGCCGCAATTAATGGCGTTTGCTCCGCCGGTTTAGCTAATACGGTGTTACCTGCCGCCAGTGCAGCAGCAACCTGACCAGTAAAAATGGCCAGCGGGAAGTTCCACGGGCTAATACATACCACCGGGCCTAAAGGACGATGGGTTTCATTGCTAAAGTCATGCTGTACCAACTCAGCGTAATAGCGCAGGAAGTCGATAGCCTCACGCACCTCAGAAATCGCATTATTAAAGGTTTTTCCAGCCTCTCTGACTAACAGGCCAATCAGTGGTTGCAGCTGGTTTTCCATCAGGGATGCGGTACGGTTTAGCAGTTCTGCCCGCTGCTCTGATGGGGTGGCTGACCAGATAGGCGCAAAGTTCACCGCG
Source organism: Limnobaculum allomyrinae (assembly GCF_016649425.1). Lineage (GTDB taxonomy): Bacteria > Pseudomonadota > Gammaproteobacteria > Enterobacterales > Enterobacteriaceae > Limnobaculum > Limnobaculum allomyrinae. The sequence goes on along the minus strand of NZ_JADRCR010000001.1, from coordinate 684,202 downwards.
CTGTTGAGTGCCTGCTCGACATCCTGTTCAGTTGCCTCTTTGACCCGTCCAACACAGTCGCGATGGTCTGCCGGATTGAACACTTTCTCTGCTGTTAGGTCACTGTTGGTTTCACCGTCAATCATCGGTTCAGCACACCAGGTATGAGACGCGCCAGCTAACAGGGCGGAGGACAGTGAAGCCAGACGCTGCTCATTAGAGAGATCTAACCCGTTAGAATTCAGGCGTACGTTGCCATACAAATTGCGCGGTAATGGAATTTTAGCGTGAGGTTTACCCAATTCACCTTCCGCCACTGACTGCGCTTCAATCACTTTAACCGGATCGGCCACCAGTTCATCGAGAGTGATACTGTGGTCAGCAATACGGTTAACAAAGGAGGTGTTCGCCCCGTTCTCCAGCAGGCGACGCACCAGATAGGCCAGCAGGGTTTCATGAGTACCCACCGGCGCATAAATACGACAAGGGCGTTGTAACTTCCCATCACTGTGTTTACCCACAACGTGATAGTAGAGCGGTTCTCCCATACCGTGCAGGCACTGGAACTCGTACTGGCCAGGATAGTAGTTATGACCAGCCAAATGATAAACTGCCGCTAAGGTATGGGCATTATGAGTAGCAAACTGCGGATAAATTGCCTCCGGTACCGCCAGTAGTTTACGGGCGCAAGCCAGATAAGCGATATCGGTATACACTTTGCGGGTATACACCGGATAGCCCTCAAGCCCGTCGGTTTGTGCGCGCTTGATTTCGCTGTCCCAGTATGCGCCTTTGACTAAACGAATCATCAGGCGATGCTGGCTGCGATGCGCCAGATCGATCAAATAGTCAATCACATATGGGCAACGTTTCTGATAGGCCTGAACCACAAAACCGATACCATTCCAGTTAGCCAGACGCGGTTCAAAGCAGAGTTTTTCCAGTAAGTCTAACGAGATCTCCAACCGGTCAGCTTCTTCGGCATCAATATTCAGACCAATATCATATTGGCGTGCCAGCAGGGTCAGTTCCAGCAGGCGAGGGTAGAGTTCGATCATCACTCGTTCATATTGAGCCCGGCTGTAGCGAGGGTGAAGTGCCGACAGTTTAATAGAGATCCCCGGCCCTTCGTAAACACCACGGCCATTGGCTGCTTTACCGATGGCGTGAATCGCCTGTTGGTAAGAAAAGAGATAGCGTTGAGCATCAGCTTCGGTGAGTGCAGCCTCACCCAGCATGTCATAGGAATAACGAAAACCTTTATCTTCCTGCTTGTGGGCATTGGCTAAGGCTTCAGAAATGGTCTCACCGGTAACAAACTGTTCCCCCATCAGACGCATCGCCATATCCACCCCTTTGCGGATAAGCGGCTCACCACTCTTGCTGATAATTCGATTAAGGGATGAGGAAAGCTGAGACTCATTGTGAGTGGAAACCAGCTTGCCGGTTAACAATAATCCCCAGGTTGCGGCATTAACAAACAGAGAAGGGCTTTGTCCCAAATGGGAGTGCCAGTTACCGTTACTGATTTTGTCACGAATAAGCGCATCACGAGTGGCCTTATCCGGAATACGCAGTAACGCTTCAGCCAGACACATTAACGCCACGCCTTCAGAAGAGGAGAGAGAAAACTCTTGTAGTAATCCCTGAACCATACCGGCACGACCAATGGCAGTTTTTTGCCCGCGTAGTTTTTCGGCTAGTTTGTAGGCGAGCTGGTGTGCTGCATTGCTTTGCTCTGCGTTCAGGCGGGCTTGTTCCAGCAGTCGCGGAATAATTTCGGTTTCCGGCGTACGGTAGGCGGCAGTAATGGCGGCACGGTTAACGGACTGAGGTTGTACGTTTTCAGCAAATTCCAGAAAAGGCTGGCAAGCCTGCTCGGGTTCTGGCTCTGGCAGAGTATCGTCATCTTGCCGGTTGTCCTGGTCATTGGCCGACAGTTCGAAAGGGATATTACCCTGTTCCAGCTGTTCTAAATAATTGAAAATAGCCTGTTTAATCAACCAATGAGGAGTACGGTCCAGGGTTTGGGCCGCTTTTTTTATTCGGTCGCGTGTCGCTTCATCCAGCTTAACGCCCATGGTGGTCATTCCCATTTTGTTTCCTCTACGCCTGTTGTCAAAATCAGGTAGTTATCATTAAGCTTCTCTCGGATCGCTGCAGAATTCAGTTCGAAAGAAGCGTAAAACATCGAAAAATAGATAAATGGTTAGGCTGAATTGAAAATTATCGCTCACTGAGAATAGGCAGTAAAACCTCAATGTTGCAACTTTGTTTTAATATGGTTGCACCTATTATGTGATCTCGATCCATGATGGTGAATAATTCTATTTAAATGCCATTTTTTGGAATATCTGACAGATGCTTGTAATCTATTGATAAGATATGGATAATTTCGGACTTTTGCGCATCACAGTTTGGCAGGGGAATTTTGTTGCAGGCGGAGTAATAATTTTATAAATGTGATCTGCTGTAACATAAATGTAATTTAATTGTTAATTATATTGTTAATCTTTTATTTTGTTGACTAGGATTGTAAGACGCACTGAATCACAGGTGACACTTTAAATTCGCGTTTTAGTTTATGTCGCGCGCTCCGTTTTCTGGCAGTGGTGAAACTTCGGGATAACATCGCTACCGCTTCTGTTTAATCAGAATCGGCTCAGATCCTCCCGCTAGCAGCGACAAACAACGTCAACTGAATATTTTAAAATAATGAAAGTGGAGAGTTGCATGAGCGCCAGCATGCCAATGTTAGTGACCTTTGTGGTCTATATCGTGGGAATGATTGTTATTGGATTAGCGGCCTATCGGGCAACTAATAACTTTGGTGATTACATTCTGGGTGGCCGTCGTCTGGGGAGTTTTGTTACCGCATTATCTGCCGGTGCTTCAGACATGAGCGGTTGGCTATTAATGGGTTTACCGGGAGCGGTTTATCTGTCGGGTATTTCAGAAAGCTGGATTGCTATAGGTTTAACCATTGGTGCTTACCTGAACTGGCGTATTGTTGCCGGTCGTTTACGGGTACATACCGAGATTAACCATAATGCATTAACACTACCGGATTATTTCACCACTCGCTTTGAAGACAAAAGTCGTATTTTAAGAATTTTTTCTGCGGTAGTAATTTTGATTTTCTTCACTATTTACTGCGCTTCCGGAGTGGTTGCGGGTGCCCGACTGTTCGAAAGTACCTTCGATATGGACTATGGAACCGCATTATGGGTTGGCGCGGCGGCAACTATAGCCTATACCTTTATAGGAGGGTTTCTTGCTGTTAGCTGGACAGATACCGTTCAGGCGTCGTTGATGATATTTGCGTTGATTCTGACCCCGGTGATGGTAATTATCGCGGTGGGTGGTATCGATAGCTCAATGATTGTGATTGCAGCGAAAAATCCGGAATACCTGGATATGTTTAAAGGTTTGAACTTTGTCGCCATTCTCTCACTGTTAGGTTGGGGATTAGGTTACTTTGGGCAGCCACATATTCTGGCGCGCTTTATGGCAGCAGACTCTCACCACGTGATTCACAATGCCCGCCGTATCAGTATGACCTGGATGATTTTTTGTCTGGGTGGCGCAGTGGCGGTTGGCTTCTTTGGTATTGCGTTCTTCTCCAATAACCCGACCTTGGCAGGGAATGTGAGTGAAAACGGCGAGAGGGTGTTTATTGAGCTGGCTAAATTATTATTCAACCCATGGATTGCCGGTATTCTTTTGTCGGCTATTCTGGCGGCGGTGATGAGTACTTTGAGTTGCCAACTGTTAGTGTGTTCCAGTGCATTAACCGAAGATTTCTATAAGGCATTCCTGCGTAAAAATGCCAGTCAAAATGAGCTGGTGTGGGTAGGTCGTCTGATGGTATTGCTGGTTGCGGTGATTGCGATTGTGTTAGCCGCTAACCCGGATAATCGGGTATTAGGTCTGGTGGCTTATGCCTGGGCAGGTTTTGGTGCCGCTTTTGGCCCAGTGATCCTGCTATCAGTCATCTGGTCAGGCATGACAAGAAATGGTGCGTTGGCTGGTATGGTGGTTGGTGCGGCAACGGTATTGATTTGGAAACAGTACGGGTGGTTTAACCTGTATGAAATTATTCCGGGCTTTATCTTTGCTTCTATTGCCATTGTCATTTTCAGCAAGATTGGCAGCCAGCCAACAGAGAAAATGATTGCTCGCTTTAATGAAGCTGAAAAAGAGTTTCAGAGCGAAAAAGAATAATTCATTGATGTGCTTTATTTATGGCGCCAGATGGCGCCATTTTTTTATTCAAAATATCCGTTATTTATCTCTAATTGGCATATAGATGTCGGTGATCAGATCGGCTTCCGGTGTATCGTAAGGACTATTAATATAAATTTCGAACGGTGGCTGGTCTGCACACTCATAACCACTGTCAGGCAGCCATTGGCCATAGAAGGTATTGTAAGCCTGTTCCAGTGTGTTATAGGGGCCCGTATGACGGTATCGTGCATAGCGTCCTGCGGCCAGCTTAATGGTACGAATGTTTTTATCTTCCGGCTCTTTTTCCAGCGGCTGAATAAACTGAATACAGGCATCTGACTGACACTTCTCCGGTGCGGTAGTAATAGGGTCGTCATAGTAGATACCGATACCGTATTTTCCCTGTGCTTCAAGATGATTGGCGGTAACCCATTGCCATAATTGATGGAATGCCTGCTGAATGCCGGTATAGGGGCCAATATGCCTTACGCCATAAACAATAACGTCTTCCCGGGTTTCGATAGTGATATTCATTTTAATGATCTCCGTACAGATTGGGGGATAGATTGAAACAGGAGTTTGACAATCAGGTTGTGTTCCCGCCTTACGATATTGGGCAGGGGATAAAGCAAACTGATGTTTAAAAGCGCGCGAGAAAGACTGAGGCGTTTCATATCCGGCTTCCATCGCGATATGGGTAATAGGAAGTGAGCCGCGGGCAATCTGAGCGGCTGCCCGATCCAGGCGCAATCGGCGATGAGTATCCGCCACGGTTTCTCCCATTAAGGCAGCATAAATACGGTGAAAGTGGTACAGAGAAAATGCGGATGCTTTTGCCAGCGTAGCGATATCTACCGGTTCATCTAACGATGCGGCGATCAGGCGATGAACCCGTTGAACCCGGCGACGATAATTTTGTTCAGTTTTGGACTTCCGCATAACGTATTGTTCCATTTAGTATTTATAATTCCTGAGGGGGATTATAACGAGGGCGAAGTGGAATACTTATCATGGATTGCGGAAAATTGGTTATTTTTTGTTTGATGTGAGATGGGTACGAAAGGGAGAACGTTGAGGCAATGATAATTTTTAAAACCTCAGCGTGTCATGCATATGAAGAGGATACAAAAATGACTAAGAAAGCAAACTGGTTCGATAACGTTGAAAATCGCACTCATCCGTGGCCAGGATTAACCTGGCTGACGGCTGCACTTTGTGTTCCTGATGTCAGAAAGGCCATTGATTTTTATACTAATACTATGAATATGGTGGCCATTGCTGAACTGGAAGATGATGATGGCACCATGCTGTTTGCAAGAATCAGATACAGAGGCACTAACTTTACACTTAACAAGGAACACTGGGATTCAGACCTTCTTAGTCCGTTATCATCAGGGCAGGCACCTGCGTTTATGTTTTATTTGTACGTAGATGATGTAGAACAGCTGATGGAAGCCATGGTTGATGATGGGGCAACGGTTTTGGCTGCGCCGGATAAGATGTTTTGGAGCGATTTGAAGGCCAGAGTGAAAGATCCTTTTGGCTATATCTGGGATATTGCACAAAAGCTGTAAAACATAAAGATTGCTACAAATGTTTATCAGTAGCTTACACCAGTCAATAAATAACAGACTAATAAAATAGCCACATGTTACTGATATAAATAAACATGTGGCTTATAGATTGGCATTTTTATGGTATCCGTTTACTTCCCCGTCACCGGAAAATAAAGGTCAGTTATCAGCTCGTCTTCCGGCGTTTCCATTGGATTATTTCGATACACTTCAAACGATGGCTGGTCGGTTTTCCGGAAGTCACTGGCAGGCAACCAGTTGTTATAAAACTCGTTATAAACCGGCTCCAGCGCAGAGTAAGGGCCGATATGACGATAGGTGGCGTAGCATCCACCGCTTATTAAGACGGGTCTGACAATTTCAGAGAGCTGTTGGTTTGACAGAGAATGTTCAAACTGTAAACAAGCATCGGAACGGCACTGTTCAGGGGCTTTAACTTTTGGGTTGTCGTGGTAAATAGCAATTGCCGACCTAACCTGACTGGTGAGATCTTCCGCCAGTGCCCAGTCCCAAAGTGCATTAAATGCCTTATGAATTTCAGGATAAGGGCCACAGTGTCTGATACCGTAAACAGTGATCGTTTCCCGGTTTTCGATGGTGATATTCATAGCGTATCCCTAAGATTATTCAATCAATGGTAGCAAAGTTAACCACACTAATAGCGTATTTGGATAGAAATCAATGTGCTGTTAAAAATATAGCTCAGTTGCATCTTCACGGTTTATTCATCAGGGTTAATCCTGATGAACGTTACTACTAATAAACGCAATAACGCTTTCGTTGTCTGCCAGAGTCATTTCCCTGGGAATACCGATGTATCCCTCATCGGTAAAAATAAAAATATATTTGTCATGAGTGATGACGGATTTAACAAAGCTCCATTTAAGAGCAATAACGAACTGTGCGCGAATTTGGTTGATACCATGTTCACCAATCTCAATGATTTCATTGTGTTTTGATGGAGCTGCTTGAAGGTGTTTTTTCACTTTTTGGGATAGGCAAAAGTTATAACGAATACCTTCAAAATAGATACCGAATATGAACGCTAAGGCCAGTTTAACCCAGAGATCATAGCGTTCGGGGATCCCATCCCACATCATAGCGACCACAATTAAACAGAAGTAGAAAATAACATTAGCAATACGTTGGAAAATACTCCGACGTTTATTGCTATTTAATACCAGAAACAGACGCGCAGCTTCCTTGTGCTCACGGTAGGGCATTGCCGGGATGGTATATCTGAATTTTACCGTGCCAATATTTCCATCAAATACATCTGATTTATCAGTCATTCCTGTTATTTCCGCGGGTAAAAAAATCCCCTGTCGAAACAGGGGAGTTAATTGCAAAATAATACCACAATATGTTCTGGTTATAGCTTCGTAGGCTTAATTTCCCAAATCTCTTCGGCATACTCCTGAATGGTACGGTCAGAGGAGAAGTAGCCCATATTGGCAATATTCAGTGCTGCTTTACGTGCCCAGAGGTTTGGTTTGCGATAAAGTTTATCCACCTCGTCGTGCATATCCACATAAGAGCGATAATCCGCCAACAGTTGATAGTAATCACCAAAGTTAACCAGTGAATCAAACAGAGCACCGTAGCGATGAGGATCTTCAGGATTAAACACCCCGGTAGCAATTTGATTTAATACCTGATTCAGCTCCATATCTTCTTCGTAGATTTTACGCGGGTCGTAGCCATGGGCTCGCAGCATTTCAACCTGTTCGGTGGTGTTACCGAAAATAAAGATATTCTCATCACCGACATGTTCTTTCATTTCCACGTTAGCGCCATCGAGGGTGCCGATGGTTAAAGCACCGTTCATGGCGAACTTCATGTTACTGGTGCCGGATGCTTCTGTTCCCGCCAGAGAGATTTGTTCTGACAGATCGGCAGCCGGAATGATCATCTGCGCCAGACTCACACTGTAGTTAGGAATAAATACCACTTTCAGCTTGTTCTTGATGCGCGCATCGTTGTTAATCACTTTAGCCACGTCATTGATCAGATGAATAATCAGCTTAGCGTTAACATATGATGAGGCGGCTTTTCCGGCAAAAATAACCGCTTTAGGTACCCAGTCGGCATCCGGAGATTGCAAAATGCGGTTATAACGAGTGATAACCTGTAGCAAATTAAGTAACTGACGTTTGTACTCATGGATTCGCTTAATCTGCACATCAAACAGCGCATTAGGATTAAGAATCACATTAAGGTTTTCAGCGACATACTCCGCCAGCTTTTTCTTGTTTTGCAATTTAGCCTGTTTGATTTGGTCAATAAAGGCCGGGAAATCGATGGCTTCATTCAGATAAGAGAGCTTACTCAGATCGGTGCGCCAGGTTTTATCGATGGTTTTATCCAACAGTTCGGAAAGAGGGCGGTTAGCCAGCCCTATCCAGCGTCTTGGCGTTACGCCATTGGTTTTGTTACAGAAATGGTGAGGGAATATCTTAGCAAAATCGGCAAACAGTGATTTCACCATTAGTTCGGAATGCAGCGCCGAAACCCCATTGACCTTATGACCACCAATAACTGCCAGCCATGCCATTCTTATCCGGCGGCCGTTAGATTCATCAATCAGTGATACACGGCTTAATAAACCCGGATCGTCCGGATAGTGCTCTTTAACCACATTCAGGAAGTATTCGTTAATTTCAAAAATGATTTGCAAGTGACGAGGCAGAATTTTGCCCATCATATCCACCGGCCAGGTCTCCAGCGCTTCACTCATCAGCGTATGGTTGGTATAAGAGAAGATACGAATCGTCATCTCCCAGGCATCTTCCCATTTGAAATTGTGATTATCGATCAACAAACGCATTAGTTCAGGAATGGCCAGAACCGGGTGAGTATCATTCAGGTGAATGGCGACCTTCTCCGCCAGATTGTCGTAGGTTTCATAGGCCAGCCAGTGGCTGTGCAGAATATCCTGCAGCGTGGCGGAAACCAAAAAGTACTCCTGACTTAAACGCAGCTCGCGGCCTGATGAGGTAGAGTCGTTAGGGTAGAGTACCCGGGATACGTTCTCTGAATTGTTCTTATCTTCTACCGCAGCAAAATAGTCGCCCTGATTAAACTTACCTAAGTTAATTTCGTTACTGGCACGTGCTGACCATAAACGCAGAGTATTGGTAGCATCCGTATCATAACCAGGAATAATCTGGTCGTAGGCGCAGGCCAGAATCTCTTCGGTTTCTACCCAATGAGACGTTTTACCTTCGGTTTGCACTCGACCACCAAAGAACACTTTATAGCGGATGTTGTGGCGTGGAAATTCCCAGGCATTGCCGTATTCCAGCCAGTTATCCGGAGATTCCGCTTGCTGACCGTCAACGATGTTTTGTTTAAACATGCCATATTCATAACGAATGCCGTAACCGCGAGCGGGCAGACCCAGTGTCGCCAGAGAATCCAGGAAGCAGGCGGCCAGACGACCCAAACCACCGTTACCCAGACCCGGATCATCCTCTTCATTAATTAACTGCTCGAGATTGAAGCCCATGCTATCAAGAGCCTGAGCCAGATCGTCATAGATACCCAGATTTAAAAGCGAGTTAGACAACGTTCTGCCAATCAAAAATTCCATCGACAGGTAAGAGACGCGACGACCAGACTGGGAGAAATGTGCGCGAGTAGAGCGCAGCCAGCGTTCAACCATCAGGTCTCGTACGGAAAATGAGATAGCATTTAACCAGTCATGCTCTGTGGCCAGCGCCGGTTCTTTACCAATGACAAACTTCAATTTTTCTTGAATGGAATTTTTTAGATTCCGGATGCGTTCTTCGGGTGTTTCAAAATTAAATTGTGAAGACATAGGTTTCGTCCATATTGTGGATGTGTCAGCGTTAAGGGCAAATCCATTTTTTGCCAGAGGCCCTGTGAATTTTAATTATCAGTAATTGGGTTTCATGGTTTGAAACCCAGTTTGGTTTTAAGTGGTATTTCCATGCGATCCCTATTTAAGTTATCGTTCAATATTTCAGCAATGCAAGGAAAAGCTAACTTAAATGTTGGTACATGGTTAAATATTTTTCGGCGGCAATGTCCCAGCTAAAGTCCATTGCCATAGCCTGACGTTGTACCCGGCGCCACTTAACCGGTTCTGCCCAAAGGGCGAAAACTCGTCGAATAGCATCATTTAATTCGTTCACCTGACTATCACGGAAGACAAAGCCGGTGGCTAATTTATCCGCCAGATTTTCCAGTGAGCAGTCAATGACCGTATCCGCCAGGCCGCCGGTATATCTAACCAGAGGGAGGGTGCCGTATTTCAGGCCATAAAGTTGTGTCAAGCCGCACGGTTCAAAGCGACTGGGAACCAGAATGACATCTGCTGCGCCAATGATGTTATGAGCCAGTGCCTCATCATAACCAATACGCACTGCGACTTGTTTAGGGTACTGGCTGGCGATATCCAGATAGGCATCCTGAAGGTGAGCATCGCCGCTACCCAACAGGATAAGTTGACCACCCAATTCCAGCAGTTTTGGCAGAGACTCTAACAGCAGATCCAGCCCTTTCTGGCTACTCAAGCGGCTTACTACACCAAACAGCGGCGCATCAGGAGTAACCGTCAGGCCGTGTTGATATTGCAACGCTGCTTTGCATGCGGCTTTGCCAGCCATCTTTCTCGGATGATAGTTCTCAGGTAACAGAGGATCAGTCAGCGGATTCCATATTTGATAGTCAACGCCGTTAAGAATGCCGGTTAACTTACCGTAATACTGACGTTGCTCAAGCAGGTTTTCCATACCGAAGCCGTATTCCGGACGGGTTATCTCTTTAGCGTAAGTGGGGCTGACGGCGGTGATCATATCCGCGTAATACAAACCCGCTTTGAGATAAGAGATTTGGCCATAAAACTCCAGCCCGTCAGGTTGCATAAAATGAGAAGGAAGCTGAAGCTCATGTAAATGCCGGGCAGAAAATTGCCCCTGATAAGCCAGGTTATGTACGGTAAATACTGAACGAGCCGGATAGCCTCGCGCGGCCAGATAGGCACCTGCCAGTCCGGCGTGCCAGTCGTGGGCGTGAACAATTTCGGGCTGCCAGTAAGGATCGATAGCGCAGGCCAGTTCACAGGCAACCCAACCTAACAACGCAAAGCGTTTATAGTTATCACCATATTCATGTTGACCCCCATCGTGATAAGGGCTGCCGGGACGATCATAAAGGTGTGGGGCATCAATCAGATAGATTCCGACGTTATTATAGGTACCATAACGCAGCGTTATTTTACCGGCAAAGGTCTCCTGTTCGGTGACCAGTGAGGTTTCTCCAATGCCTTGCATCAAGGCGGGAAAGCCGGGCATCAGCAGGCGAACATCCGCCCCTGCGGCAATCTGAGCTGCGGGAAGGGCACCGAGTACATCAGCCAGTCCTCCCGTTTTTAATAGTGGATATAACTCAGAACATGCGTGTAAAACTCGCATCCTAACTCCTGTCTGAAAATAGAAATACCCCCGGTTTGCGATAACTCGCACAAACCGGGTTAAATATTAAACATAATGGATAGTCACCTGATTTTCAGGATTCCTGATTATAATTTCGCCAGCATCTCTCTGTTTATCAAAACAATCCCTCCTTCGGAGCGATAGAAACGGCGTTCATCTTCTGCCACATTTTCCCCCACGACTAAGCCTTCCGGCAAATGGCAGCCCCGATCAATAATACAGCGACGCAGGCGACAAGAACGGCCAACATAGACATCCGGTAGCAATACCGTGGAATCAATGGTACAGAAGGAGTTAACCCGAATCCTTGGAAACAGCACTGAATTCACCAGAACCGAACCGGAAATGATACAACCAGCGCTAATCAGTGAGTTCATGGTCATGCCGTGGCTACCTGAGCGATCCTGTACGAATTTAGCCGGTGGCAGAGGTTCCATATAAGTACGGATTGGCCAGGTTTTATTGTACATATCTAACTCAGGAGTAACCGATGCCAGATCGAGGTTAGCGCTCCAGTATGCGTCAATGGTTCCAACGTCGCGCCAGTAGGGTTCGGCATTCACGTCAGAGGTTACGCAGGAGAGATTAAATGGATGTGCCCATGCCACGCCCTGAGAGACGGCTTTAGGGATTAAATCCTTACCAAAGTCATGATGGGTTTCCATGTTCAGGCTCTCTTCTTCCAGCAGTTGGTAGAGATACTGAGCATTGAATACATAAACCCCCATGCTGGCTAAAGACATATCCGGCTGGTCAGGCATGGCCGGTGGATTCACCGGTTTTTCCAGGAATTGAAGAATGCGTTCATCTTCCCCGATATCCATAACGCCAAATTCAGAGGCGACCTCACGTGGTACAGCAATGCAGGCTACAGTACACTGGCTGCCTTTTTCTACGTGATCCAGCAGCATGCGCGAATAGTCCATCTTGTAGATATGGTCACCGGCCAGAATAACGATATATTCAGCCTTATAACGGCGGATAATATCCAGGTTTTGATAAATAGCGTCAGCGGTACCACGGTACCATTCTTCATGATCTTCACGCTGCTGGGCTGGCAGCAAGTCAACAAACTCATTCATCTCTTCATTCAGAAATGACCAGCCGCGTTGAATGTGTTGTACCAGTGAGTGGGAGTGATATTGCGTTAAAACACCAATTCGACGGATCCCTGAGTTCATACAGTTCGACAAAGCAAAGTCGATAATGCGGAATTTTCCGCCAAAGTGTACTGCGGGTTTTGCTCGTTTGGAGGTTAAATCCTTCAGGCGCGACCCACGTCCTCCTGCAAGTATCAATGCCACCGATTGCTTAGGTAACTGTCTTGCTAACATGAGTTGATGATTGGTGTCCTGTTTAACCATTTTTCCTGCAGCCATCTTAAAATCCTATGTAATCAAATTGAGTCAATAAATACCGGGATCGGTATAGTTAAATTTTTTAGTTTCTATTGCGTAGCACACTAATACTGCGGGGTGACGCAATACATTTGGTATCGCCCACGCCAATATCAGCAACGGAGAACGGCGGGGCGATATGCCATTGTCCGGAAGGTAAGTTCAGGGTTTGTAGTTGGTCGGTACGGTTGATGACAACAAGCCATCCTCCTGACAGTAAAATCTGTAGAGGAAGTGGCTCAGTGCGTTCCCATTCGTCCGTTGACATGGATTGTCCCTGTGCGTTAAGCCATATCACATCTTTATTACCGTTTGACGATGTGGTTTCACCTGTCCACCATGCTTCAGTCGTTAAGGCGGGGATTTGCTTACGCAGTGCTATCAGGCCTGAGGTAAACGCCAGTAGCGCTTGATCGGCCTGAATCCAGTTAAGCCAGGTCAGGGAAGAGTCCTGACAGTAGGCATTGTTATTACCTTGCTGGCTGTTGCCCAGTTCATCACCGGCTAACAGCATCGGTGTGCCCTGTGACAGCAACATGGTGGCTAAAAGTGCACGAATGCTGGCACTGCGACGCTGTAATATTGCCTCGTCCGCCTCCAGTCCTTCGGTACCGTGGTTGTAACTGTAGTTATTGCTGTTTCCATCACGGTTCTCTTCACCATTCGCCTGATTATGTTTTTGATTGAAACTAACCAAATCCCGTAGCGTGAAACCATCGTGGGAGGTGATCTTGTTAATTGAAGCGTATGGCAAACGTTGATGGTGCTGGAAAATGTCGCTGGAGGCGGCATAACGACGGGCAAAAAGCCCCAGCGTTGAAGGCTGTTGTAGCCAAAAACTGCGGATGTTGTCGCGAAAGTGATCGTTCCATTCGGCCATCGGTGCCGGGAAATGGCCAGACTGGTAACCGCCCTGACCAATATCCCAGGGCTCTGCAATCAGTTTGAGTTTTGACAACATCGGATCGTGCTGTAATTGGGTTAATAGTGGAGACTCGGGGGAGAAGTCGGGCGTTCTGCCCAATACGCTGGCCAAATCAAAACGGAAACCATCAACATGACATTCGGTGGCCCAGAAACGCAGACAATCCAGTACCCATTGCATTGCTGCGGGTTGAGTAAGATTTAATGTATTACCGCATCCGGTCCAGTTCTGATAATCACCCCGTTCATCGAGCCAGTAGTAGCTGGGGTTATCAATACCGCGCAGAGATAACACCGGCCCCGGAAGATCCAACTCAGCGGTGTGGTTAAACACCACGTCCAGAATTATTTCAATGCCAGCCTGATGTAGTGCTTTAACCATATCGCGGAATTCAGCGAGTGGCGTGGTTCCAGGACGCTGAGACCAGTAGCCTGGCTCCACGGCAAAAGGTGCCAGCACGTTATAACCCCAGTAATTGGTTAAACCAAGCTGTTGCAGGCGGGGTTCGTCAACATGAAGCTGAATCGGCAGTAGTTCCAGCGCAGTAATTCCCAACCTTTTTAGATATTGAATCATGGCCGGATGGGCAATACCCGCGTAGGTACCTCGCAGAATGGCTGGAATATCCGGGTGGGTTTTGGTCAAACCACGGACATGGGCTTCATAAATAATGGTTTCAGACCATGGCGTCCGGGGGAGAGTGTCGTTTTGCCAGTCATAGCTTTCATTAGTTACGATGCTTTTCGGCATAACGGCAGCACTGTCTGCATCGTCAGGATAATCATTGGCATCGCTCAGCAACGGACTATCCATGACTTTGCCATCCAGCGCCTGACAATAAGGGTCGATTAGCAGCTTATGCGGATTGAAACGGAATCCTCGTTGAGGATCCCATGGCCCATGCACCCGATAGCCATAGCGCAATCCAGGTATTCCGGTTGGCAAATAACCATGCCAGATATCGCCGGTTCGTGAAGGCAACATTAAACGCTGCTCTTCGCCATCCTGATTAAACAGGCACAGTTCTACGTTGTCTGCGTGTGCCGAATAAAGAGCAAAATTGACGCCCTGACCATCAAAATGACTGCCAAGAGGATAAGGACTGCCTGCTGCTAAAGTGACCGTCATGCTACTAATCCTCCCGTTGCAGATAAAGAGTAGAGAGTGGCGGTAATACCAGACTTAACGAGTGTGCCCGATTGTGGGACGATATCTCTTCACTATGAACGCCACCGAGATTACCGGCATTACTACCGTGATAATATTCAGAGTCGGTATTCAGTATCTCTTTATAGTGCCCCGGCAAATTAATGCCCACACGGTAGTTTTCCCGCAGTACCGGAGTGAAATTGCTGATGACAATCACTTCATTGCCCGAATCATCACGACGTATAAAGGCAAAGACCGAATTCTGATGATCGTCTACTACTAACCATTCAAATCCATTTTCAGCATAGTCCAATTGATACAACGGAGCATGTTGCTGATAGCAATGGTTCAGGTCGCGGACTACATTTTGTACTCCGTTATGCCAGCCACCGTGAATAGGGTCTAACAGATGCCAGTCGAGGCTACCGTCGTGATCCCATTCGCGTCCCTGAGCAAATTCACCCCCCATAAACAGCAGTTTTTTGCCGGGATGGGCCCACATAAAACCGTAGTAGGCGCGCAGGTTGGCAAATTGCTGCCAGGTATCGCCGGGCATGCGGCCAAGCAATGATCGTTTGCCATGTACCACTTCGTCATGAGACAGAGGAAGAACAAAGTTTTCCGTATGGGCGTAATACATGCCAAAGGTCATTAAGTTGTGGTGATACTGGCGATAAACCGGATCCAACTTCATGTAGTCCAGCGTGTCGTGCATCCAACCCAAATTCCATTTGTAGTGAAAACCGAGACCGCCAGCTTCAGGTGGCAAGGTTACACCGGCAAAGTCAGTTGACTCTTCCGCTACGGTGATGGCGCCGGGACACTCGATGCCAATGGTTTTGTTGGTATAGCGAATAAATTCGATGGCTTCGAGATTTTCATTACCACCGTACTGGTTTGGTATCCATTCACCTTCCGCCCGACTGTAATCCCGATAAACCATAGAGGCCACGGCATCAACCCGCAGTCCATCAATGCCAAACCGTTCTATCCAATAGAGCGCATTGCCTGCCAGATAGTTTCTGACTTCATGGCGGCTATAGTTATAAATCAGCGTATTCCAGTCCTGATGGTAGCCTTCCCGTGGGTCGGAGTATTCGAACTGTGCAGTACCATCAAACAGTGCTAGGCCGTGGTCGTCACTGGGGAAGTGAGCGGGAACCCAATCCAGCAGAATATTAATGCCAGCCTGATGTGCCGTTTCGATCAGGTAACGAAAATCTTCTAAAGTGCCAAAGCGGCGAGTAGGGGCATACATACCGACCGGTTGATAACCCCAGGAGCCATCAAACGGGTGCTCATTAATCGGCAGAAGTTCAATATGGGTAAACCCCATATCCTTAACATAAGGTACTAACTGATCCGCCAGTTCGCGGTAGCTGAGCCAGCTATTATCGTGCAGGTGACGCCGCCAGGAGCCCAAATGAACCTCGTAGACAGACATTGGCGCAGTAAAGTCATTTGCCTGACGGCGTTGTTGAGTCATTGCCACTCGGGATGGAAGTTGGTTGACGCGAGATGCCGTATCTGGTCGCATTTCGGCGGCAAAAGCATAAGGATCGGCTTTCAGACGAGTGACATTATTGCAGTCGATAATTTCATATTTGTACAGCTGACCCTCATGTATATGGGGAATAAACAACTCCCAGATACCGCTCTCGCGACGAAATCTCATTGGATGCCTGCGGCCATCCCAGAAGTTGAAATCGCCTACTACCGATACACGAGTAGCATTAGGTGCCCAAACGGCAAAGGTCACGCCGTCAACATTGTCCATACTGGTGAGATGTGCACCGAGTCGTTCATAAGGGCGCAGGTGGGTACCTTCAGACAACAACCAGGCATCCAGTTCCTGCAATAGAGGGCCAAAGCGATAAGGGTCTTCAATTATCTGCTGGGCATCTCCCCAATCAATCATTAGCTGGTAGCGATAAGGGGTTTCGCTGGGAGAGAGAGTGCCGGAAAAGAAGCCCGTCTGGTCAGTTTGTGTCAGTGTGAGTAGTATCTTTTGTGTGTCTTTGTCCAAAACGCTGACTTGGCTAGCATCAGGAGCGAAGGTGCGAATGGCATAGCCATCTGCGGTTTTATGAATCCCCAAAATCGAGAATGGGTCTGCATAATGGCCGGAAGTTAGTTGTTGGATCGTGCCTCTGTCAATAGTGCCGGACATCCATATTCTCCCAATATGTTATTTATTGGCTTAAAATAAAAACCCAGCCAATAAAAAATATAATATCGCTAATTAATAGGCGCGATATTAAATTAAGTGCCTTGTTTTACCTTACTGAATCATCAGATTAAAACTGTGAGTTAGTTCTTGTAATTCATATAATAGCAGCTATACAGCTCTTTTCAGCCAAATAGATACCTCTCATTTATTATCACTAAGGGTACCAATGACAGACGGTAAATAAGATAACAATCTTAAATTTCACGATGGAACCTGGCTGTTAAAAGGGTAAAAATAATAATACTTGAGTTTCATTTTTGTAATTAATTCCATATAAATCATCGGTTAATGAAATATTTAATGTGTTTCTCCCCACTTTAATTATTCAAAGGGTTTATTAACGCAGGGATGATCCAATAAATAGTATTGGTATTAATGGTGATTAATTTATGTCTGAATCACCAGGCTGATAGCTTAATTAATATATTCATATTCATTATTAGCATAACCACCTTTTCAGCCAGCGCCAGTTTGTCATCTTATATTGTCTGACAAATAGGTTTTATTTTGATACCACACTATTATTTGCCACTCTGTGATAATTAAATTTTTATGATTATATTTAGTCATGTATAACTAAAACTATTCGATACAATTAAATGAAAGGGAGAGATTGACTGGTTTATTGAGTGATTTAGTTCAGTTGTGATTACATTTAATCAAAAATGATAGAAATGTTATCATGGTCACAGTATGATAATTGTGATTAAATATAATCAATGCTGACCAATAAAAATCACTATGCTGAGGATACAATGAACATTAAAAAATCGATAGAGAAAATCCCTGGCGGCATGATGGTGGTTCCATTAGTTTTAGGCGCCATTATCAATACATTTATACCAGAAGCACTTCAGATTGGTGGGTTTACCACAGCACTGTTTAAGGGCGGGGCAGCACCACTGATTGGCGCATTTCTTTTATGTATGGGTGCGGGGATAAGCATTAAAGCTGCTCCTCGTGCTTTGCTGCAGGGCGGTACTATTACGTTAACCAAATTACTGGTTGCTGTTGCCATCGGCCTTGCCGTTGAGCGTTTCTTTGGTGCGGATGGCATTTTCGGTTTAACCGGGCTGGCCATTATTGCTGCCATGAGTAACTCAAACGGTGGACTCTATGCGGCGTTAGTGGGCGAGTTTGGTAATGAACGCGATGTTGGCGCTATTTCCATTCTGTCACTGAATGATGGCCCTTTCTTTACCATGATTGCATTAGGTGCGGCGGGTATGGCCAATATCCCAATGATGGCGTTGGTGGCTGTGCTGGTTCCATTAGTCGTGGGGATGATTCTGGGTAACCTTGACCCACAAATGCGTGATTTCCTGACTAAAGGTGGCCCACTTCTGATTCCTTTCTTTGCTTTTGCATTAGGTGCAGGTATCGATCTGCATATGCTGCTGAAAGGTGGTCTGGCAGGAATCGCACTGGGTGTTCTGACTACGCTGGTTGGTGGTTTCTTCAATATTAAAGCAGATCGTTTGGTAGGGGGTTCCGGGGTTGCCGGTGCGGCGGCATCCAGTACAGCAGGTAATGCGGTGGCAACGCCATTGGCAATTGCTACTGCTGACCCATCCTTGACTGAGATAGCCAATGCGGCTGCGCCATTAATCGCAGCATCGGTTATTACTACGGCTATTTTGGTTCCGATCCTTACCTCTTGGGTGGCAAAACGTAACGCTCGCTTAGCGGGAGAAAACTAAGATGAAAATGCTGGTCATTGCAGATGATTTTACCGGTGCCAACGATACGGGCGTTCAACTGGCTAAAAAAGGTGCCCGGACAGATGTGCTGTTGCATGAGAAACCATTACGTAGCCATAAAGCCGATGTTTTGGTGATCAATACGGAAAGTCGAGCTGCAACTGCCCGGCAGGCGGCGGAGAGTGTTACCCGGGCTATCAATGCCCAGCTTTCCGCTGATAGTTCATCACTGTTAGTGTATAAGAAAATTGATTCCACTTTCCGCGGTAATGTTGGCGCGGAAGTGGAGGCAGCTATGAAGGCCAGTGGCGCAAAAATAGCACTGGTGGCTGCGGCAATCCCTGCGGCGGGGCGAGTTACGCTCAATGGATTATGTCTGGTAAACCGTATTCCGCTGGTGGAGACCGAATTTGCCAGCGACCCAAAAACGCCAATCCATTCGTCACGTATTAAAGATATTATTGCTGAACAAACGACACTGCCTGTTCATGAAATTTCGCTGGAGCAGGTACGTTCGGGCAAGTTAGCTGAGGTATTGAAACCACTGGCTCAAGGCGCTGAATGTATCGTGGTGCTGGATGCGGAAGTAGAAAGTGACTTATCCGCCATTGCCGACACGCTTATTACACTGGAGCAAGCCTATTTATTGGTTGGTGCCGCCGGATTTGCCGGCGCTTTACCTTCCGAACTTTATCTAGAACCTCGGGAGCGATTACCGGTACTGGTCGTTGCGGGGTCGATGAGCGAAGCGACCCGTAAACAGATTATGTATGCCCAAAGGGAAAAGTCCCTGGCAATCATTGAAGTAGACGTTGAAAAACTGCTCGGTGCAGAAAGCCTGAGTGAAATGAAACAGATTATTACGCAGGCGGCAGACGTATTGCGTCAACACCAACACTGTGTGTTACGCACTTGTAGGGATGAGGCCGCTCGCCAAAAGATTGACCAATTGTGTGAACGCTACCAGCTTAGCCGTCAACAGTTAGGTGACAAAATTAGCTCAACCCTGGGAGCGATAACCCTTGAACTGCTGGCCTTGTCGCAAATAGGCGGATTATTCCTGACCGGTGGGGATATTGCTATTGCCGTTGCGCGCGCACTGAATGCTGAAGGTTATCGTATTTCTGCCGAGGTTTCCCCTTGTATCCCTTGTGGCACATTCGTTAACAGCGAGATTGATGATTTGCCGGTGATTACCAAGGCCGGGGGGTTTGGTGCGGACAACGCCCTGAGCGACGCCATTTATTTTATTGAGGAGATGTATCATGGGAAGTAAAACTATTGCCGTCACGATGGGGGATCCGGCAGGGATCAGCCCTGAAATTATTATCAAAGCGCTGGCTGAAGGTAGTTTGTCAGGCGCGCCGGCGGTAGTGATTGGTTGTCTGCATACTTTACGTCGCGTGCAGGCACTGGGTATTGTTCCTGAAGTGGAACTACGGGAGATTCAGCAAGTATCGCAAGCGCAATTCACGCCAGGAGTTATTCACGTATTGGATGAACCGCTGGCGGATCCTGAAGCCTTGGTACCGGGGAAAGTTCAGCCGCAGGCGGGTGATCTAGCCTATCGCTGTATCAAACGCGCGACAGACCTGGCGCTGGCAGGAGAAGTGCAAGCTATCGCTACCGCACCACTGAATAAAGAAGCATTGCATTCAGCCGGTCATCTCTACCCTGGGCATACTGAACTATTGGCTAAGTTAACCAATACCCGTGATTATGCCATGGTGTTGTATACCGATACTCTGAAAGTGATCCACGTGACCACCCATATTGCGTTGCGTAAGTTTCTTGATACGCTAAATCGCGATCGGGTTGAGACGGTAATTGGTATGGCTGACACCTTCTTAAAACGTGTTGGTTTTGAGCATCCACGCATTGCCGTTGCCGGGGTGAATCCGCATGCCGGTGAGAATGGTCTGTTTGGTGATGAAGAGATAAAAATATTAACCCCCTCCATTGAAGCCATGAAAGCGAAAGGTATTGATGTTTATGGCCCCTGTGCGCCTGATACCGTATTTTTGCAGGCTAACGAAGGTCGTTATGACATGGTGGTTGCGATGTATCACGATCAGGGGCATATCCCACTGAAGCTATTGGGTTTCCATGATGGAGTTAATATCACTGCCGGTTTGCCGTTTATTCGTACTTCAGCCGATCACGGTACCGCATTTGATATTGCGTGGACAGGTACAGCCAAATCTGAGAGCATGGGAATATCCATAGAGTTAGCTCTGAAACTTGCCTGATATACGAGTGCCATGAAAGGACAAAGTCGTCTGGATCAGATTATGGACTATTTAAAAAGCCATAATCTGGTCACCGTTGAACAGTTAGTTGCGGCGATTGATGCTTCACCGGCAACCATTCGCCGCGATCTGATTAAGCTGGATAAGCAAGGTGTGATTATTCGCAGTCATGGTGGTGTTACTCTTGACCGCTTTATCCCCGATCAGCCTACTACCCATGAAAAGATTCACCGTAACCAGCATGAGAAGCAGGCCATAGCTCAGTATGCCGCCGGCATGGTAAAAGCCGGTGATTCAGTGGTATTGGATGCGGGAACCACCATGATGGAGCTGGCTCGTCACTTGACTCATCTCCCGCTACGAGTGATTACCACAGATCTACATATTGCCTTGTTTTTGTCTGCGTTTAAGCAAATCGAAGTTACGATCATTGGTGGCAGAATAGATGATAGTAGCCAATCCTGTATTGGCGATCACGGTCGTCGATTACTGCGAAATATCTATCCTGATGTGGCTTTTGTTAGCTGTAACTCCTGGAGTCTGGAACGAGGCATCACCACACCAACAGAAGAGAAAGCAGGATTAAAACAAGACCTGGCTGCCAATGGACGTAAACGCGTTTTGCTGGCGGACAGCAGCAAATATGGCGCCTACTCTCTGTTTTGCGTAACGCCACTCAACACGTTAACCGATATTGTGACGGACAAAGGATTAACGCCTGAGGTTCAGCATAAGCTACGGCAGCAGCCGTTTGTGTTAAAGTTGGTGTAATAGATGACTATTCTGCACCAAACAGAATAGTCACTAATGATGCTGTTTAATTCAGGCCCGAATATCCTGATATTCAGGCGTGGTATCAAATTCATGTTTCGCGAAAGGGCATAACGGAATAATTTTTCGATGTTCGCCGCGCATCTTCTCCACGACTTTATATACCAACTTTTTCCCTACACCCTGACCCTTTAGTTTTTCATCAACATAGGTATGATCAATAATGGTCAGCTTTTCTCCCGTGGGAACAAAGGCGACCTCAGCCAGCATGTTGCCGTCTTTATCATTGACGTAGAAACGATTTTCACCTTCAAGAATGTTAATTTCCATACTATTTCTCTCTGTATTGCAGGGCACCGCTTGGGCAAGTATCAATCACGCGTTTAACTTCTTCAACGCTGGCATTATCCGGCATAATCCAGGGTTTACGGGACAGTTTAAAAATATTGGCATTTCCCCGCACGCAGTTGCCTGAATGTTGGCATATGTCAGTATTAAAATAGACATCGATTTTTTCGCCGGTATAGCAGCGATAGCCTTTCTCGGTTAGTTCATTGCTCATAAATCGCTCACTTATTTTTATGATTATCTTGTTACCTGTTAAGTATAGATAACTGTTTTAAAAAGGCATTAGGATTTATTCAGAAACAAAAAATCACAGAAATAGAAAAGGGGCGAAATCGCCCCTTACTGACAGATAATGATTATTACCAGAAGTGGGAACCATATCCCCACATTAATACGGTAATGGCCAATAATGCTTCCAACACCAGTATGCCTAAGGCCAGCGTTGAGCTGGAGAAGATAAACCCTTCGTTATGGTCAATATTCAGGAAAGTCGGGATGCCGGAGTAGAGTAGATAGGCGCAATAACACAGGCCAATAATACCCGCTAACAGACAAAGCCATACTAATGGATAGAGGGCAACCAAACCGCTCAAAAACATAGGTGTTGCGGTATAGCCAGCAAAAATAATGCAACGTTCAAGGCTGGGGTGCTGAGTATAGCGACGAGCCATCAGATGAATAATCCTTCCGACAACGGCTACCGCAGCCAGCAACATGCCATAAAAAATAATGGCAATATAGGCAGCCGTAAACAGCGATACTTTTATGGCGGGTTGATCACCAATCATCCAGCCAAACTGAGTGGTTCCAATAAATGAACAGACAACAGGAACGGCTGCCAGTACCAGAAGGTTACGGGTATAGAGATGGGTAATGGTTTCCTTCTCTTGACTGATTTGTTGGAATTCACGGCCAGGATGGGCCAGAAGTCCCCATACGTGATTGAACATCATATGACACCTCCGAGCTTACTGAAAACCCTGTCAGGTAAGAGATCCTGCCTGAGTGCTCAGGTTTCTTCTACGGTCACCAGATAAGTATATAAACAGCGGGAGGGAATAGTTGGAGTGTGGGAGAGAATTGTATTTCAAAACATGTCAACCTGTCGAAAATACGACAGGTTGACAGTGAGATATTAGCTTGCTTTTTCAGCATTTTTCTTCGGTTTAAGTTTACCGAGCAGTGTAACTAGCAGTAACACCACCGCACCGGCAACAACGCCGAACAGCATATTGAGCACAGTAGGGGTTAGCATATTGAGAATGCTACCAACGGTTGGCAACGTTAATACTGACACTGAAGCACCTTCGATAAGGTGGTGAATCATCGGTAATCCGTGAGTCAGAATGCCTCCGCCCACCATAAACATCGCTGCGGTGCCAACAATGGATAAAGTTTTCATCAGGTAAGGGGTAACGTTGACTAAGCCACTACCAATTATGCGAGCAATACTGGCTTTTTTGCGGCTCAGGTAAAAGCCCACGTCATCCAGCCTGACAATACCGGCGACTAAACCGTAAACCCCAATTGTCATGACGATCGCAATGCCGGACATCACTAAAACCTGCTGTAAAAAACTGGCATTGGCAACGGTACCGAGAGTGATGGCAATAATTTCTGCTGACAAAATAAAGTCAGTTCTGATGGCGCCTTTAACCTTTTGCTTTTCATAAGTAGCAATCTCTTCAGGTGACAAGGCGGGCGTCTCCTGATGCTCATTTTCAGTATCGGCTGTTTTAGGATGTAGATATTTGTGGGCCAGCTTTTCAAATCCTTCATAACAAAGGAAAGCACCACCGACCATCAGTAGCGGAGTGACTGCCCAGGGTATGAAGGCACTGATTGCCAGCGCCAATGGCACCAGAATCAGTTTATTCAGAAATGATCCTTTAGCGACGGCCCAGACTACCGGTAATTCTCTGTCTGCCCTAACACCGCTTACCTGTTGAGCATTAAGCGCTAAATCATCACCCAATACACCGGAGGTTTTCTTGGCTGCAACCTTGGTCATCAGCGCAACATCATCCAGAACGGCGGCAATATCATCTAATAATGCGAGTAAACTACTTCCTGCCAATTTTTAAAACTCCTGAAAAAAGGGAAATCAATGTGTCCTTACTCATTATGGAGGCAAAGCTTACCTGATGGGATGTTGGCTGCCTATAGAAAACTTTCAGACTACTACCTTTGAGTTGTTTCCAGCGACTTCTGCTTTTTATAGTTTTTTGCAGCAGCGGGTACTGGCGGGGCTTCTCCGGTTTCCATCCATTTACGTAAACGGTTGGCGTCGGCAAAATGGGTATACTTACCAAATGCATCCAGAACGACTAACGTCACATCCCGATTAGCAATGGTGGTACGCATTGCCAGACAGTGTCCTGCTTTATTGGTAAATCCGGTTTTGGTGAGTTGAATATCCCAGTCGCCTTTTTTAACTAAATAGTTGGTATTGCGGAAATCCAGGGTATATAGCGGATTCTGGAAGGTAACTGTTTTTTCCTGCGTAGTACTTAGCTGACTGAGCAGGGGATAACGTTGGGAGGCAAAAAGCAATTTGGTCAGATCGCTGGCGGTAGAGACATTTTGCTCAGACAGGCCAGTAGGTTCGACATAGTGGGTATGGGTCATGCCCAGTGCCCGGGCTTTATCATTCATTGCCTGAATAAAAGCCTGATAACCACCAGGGTAGTTATGGGCTAACGCCGCAGCGGCACGGTTCTCAGAAGACATGAGCGCCAGAAGTAACATATCTTCACGGGAGATTTTACTGCCGACTTTAACCCGGGAATAGACACCTTCTAATTCATGAGTCTGGTTAATGGTCACCGGAATAACTTCGGATAATGGGAGCTGTTTATCCAGCACGACCATTGCCGTCATTAACTTGGTAATTGAAGCAATGGGAACCACTTTATTTGGTGCAGCAGAATAGATCACCTGACGGTTTTTCATATCAATCACTAAAGCGCTACCGGAGGCAATTTCAGGTTGAGATAAAACAGCGGGTACAGTAGACGATTGTGGGTTAGCAAAGGCATGGGGTAATGAAACGGTACCTGCCGAACATAACAGCAAACCTAACAGGGAATAACGAAGTTTTATGCGCATAGTAACCAATGTTATTTCAGAAAAAGGGTTGGGATAATTCCAATTGGGGCAAGTATAAATGAGGTTGTTGTTTTTCGCCTATGGGACGATATGTAATTAATTATTTTAAACCAGGGCCAAGGCTCTTCGCAGCTAAGTTCAGGTGGTTTACTGGCCGTTATTGGTGCTGATATCAACACCAATAACGGCTGAAACAGGCATAACTGCGGATTGATCTGATTTGTCAGCAGCCTGCGACTATTCCAATTACGGTATTACCCCTGACGAACCTTCTGCTTTTTGGTGCTTTTGCTGGCATCCGCAACCGGTAATGATGGGGTTGTCTCTATCCAGTTCCGCAGTCGGTTTGCGTCGGCAAAA
Organism: Limnobaculum allomyrinae; assembly: GCF_016649425.1. GTDB lineage: Bacteria > Pseudomonadota > Gammaproteobacteria > Enterobacterales > Enterobacteriaceae > Limnobaculum > Limnobaculum allomyrinae. The sequence goes on along the minus strand of NZ_JADRCR010000001.1, from coordinate 658,726 downwards.
TGAGTGTATTTACCGTAAGCATCTAACATCACTAAAGCAACTTCCCGATTACCAATCACGGTACGCATTGTCAGACAGCGGCCTGCTTTATTAGTAAAACCAGTTTTGGTTAACTGAATATTCCAGTCATGGTCACGAATCAGATGGTTAGTATTACGGAATTCGAGGGTATATCTGGGATTTTCAAAAGAAACGATTTTCTCCGGCGTGGTACTAAGCTGGCTAAGCATTGGGTATTTTTTAGTCGCCATGACCAGTTTGCTCAGGTCGCGGGCAGTTGACACATTTTTCTCTGATAATCCTGTCGGCTCAACATAACGAGTATGTGTCATTCCCAGAGATTTAGCCTTAGCGTTCATTGCGCGAATAAATGCTTTATATCCACCGGGGTAATTGTGTGCCAGGCTGGCTGCTGCACGATTTTCAGACGACATCAACGCCAATAGCAGCATATCTTTACGGGTAATTTCACTGCCTACTTTAACTCGTGAATAAACCCCTTTCAATTCAGGTGTTTGATTAATTCTGACCGGAATAACCTGGGTTAATGGTTGTCTGGCATCGAGAACTACCATCGCAGTCATTAACTTTGTAATAGAAGCTATTGGTGCAACTTTATCCGGATTTGTAGCGTAAATAACTTTACCAGTATTGATATCTACAACCAGTGCACTTTGGGATGAAAGACCTATTTGCGGTGATGAAGTCGTTGATGCGTTTTTATTGTTTTTAGCCGTTGCTTCGGGCATTGCCACCATGCTGGAGGACAGGATGAGCAGGCTCAATAAAGAAAATCGAATTTTTTTGCGCATAGTTTACTGACTTCCATTGAGTTATCGGTATAGAACAGGATGTTCTGCTGCTGAAATTATAATTTATAGTTATGCAATTCGCACAGGCAATTTGTGGCATATCGACATAATAATAGGGGGTATTTGTAAAAAAATGTATTCCCGGGGTTTTGGAAGAAATCGTCTTCTAAACATTGCTCCGTTATTAACAGAACCAGAAATCGCTCTTGTACCTTTGCCTGACTTTATATTTAAACAACAAAGAGTAGTTTTTGAGAGGTTATCACTCCCCTAAAAAACAAACCTTCATTATTACTGAGTGGTGATTTATGTTTTTTAAGTTAATTGAATATTTTGTTTAATCATGCATTTTAATTATTTAAATTTTGATTTAATTTTAATTATTAAACTGATAAGTGTCTTTAAATATTCTTAGTTTAAGAAGCGTTGCATTTATTTTTTTATTAATATGTATTTAGTTGTTTTTTGTTGTTATTTCTTTTGTTTTTTAAATTTTTATATTAAAGATTAGTCTCATATTGGAATATTTATAATATTGACTTGAATGTAATGAATGGCTGAATATGGCGGTGTTTTGAGACTCTCTGGATATATTATTTGTTTCTCTGAACGCGGTTCTTTTATTTCTTTTCGCTTAGTTTTTATAAGTATTTATTTAGTTGATTAATGATGAGTTAGGATCGATATAATTTGTCGGTTTTAATTCTAAATGTAATAATGGATTAGGACATTGATATGAAAGTTGAAATTAAAAAAGTATTACTGATTGCAGCGCTGCTGACTGCAATTCCATCATCAGTTATGGCTGGAACTATTACTTTTAAAGGTAAAGTTATTGATGCCGGTTGTACTGTTGATATTGATGCCGGTTGTACTGTTGATATTGATGCCGGTTGTACTGTTGATATTGATGCCGGTTGTACTGTTGATATTGATGGTAATACTGACGAGACGATTGATTTAGGGTCAACACCTAAAGGTGATTTCACCAGTGCGGGTGTGACTGGCGCACCAAAATCTTTCGTTATCAATTTAAAAGGTTGTCCGGTAGCTGGAACAGGTGTTCCAACAATGGCATACGTTAAATTTAGTGGTACCACTGACAGTAAAAATACTTATTTCAAAAATAGCATAACAACAGGTGCTACTAACGTTGCCGTATTGCTGAAAGATGAAAAGGGTAATGACATTATCAACAATGATGGCAATGAAGCGATCGCTATTCCAACTACCGGTGGTGATATCGCTGTGAACTATACAGCGCGTTTAGTTGCTACTGCTACTGGCGTTACATCAGGTGACGTTCAATCTGTGGTTACTTATACCGTTAGCTATAACTAATCATTCGTTAATACCTACAGTTTTGAACCAGGTTACCGCTGGTTCAAAACTGCTTCTGATTTGAAATTTGCTCAGTTTTAACCGATATAAAAGGATTTAATGATGAAATCATTATGGATGCCGGTATTTTTTTCTTTGCTGATGACGACTGTTTTCCCGACAAGTGCCAGCGTCGTTATTGGCGGCACGCGCGTCGTTTTTGATGGCAGTAAGAAAGAAACTTCAGTGTCGTTAGAGAACAAAGATAATGTTGCTAATTTAGTCCAATCCTGGATTACTCCGGCAGATGCAGATACGCCCAGTAAAGACGCCATCATTATTACACCACCGCTATTTCGGTTAGATGCCGGCGACAAGAATGTATTGCGTATTGTTCGTTCAGGAGCACCAATGCCAGAAGATCGTGAGTCGATGTATTGGCTGAACGTTAAAGGTATTCCATCTACGGCAAAAACTTCATCAAGCAATTCGCTACAAATCGCCATTAACTCAAGAGTTAAGCTGATTTATCGGCCAGCAAGCCTGCAAGATACTCAGCCTGAATCATTAACTCAGCAACTGGTATGGGGAAAGAGCGGTAACAATATCACGGTAAATAACCCAACGCCGTACTACATGAACTTTGCCCAAATCAAAGTTAATGGTAAAGAGGTTCCGGAAGTAACTTATGTCGCACCTCGCTCTCAGGCTGTTTTTCCACTCCGTCAAAATGCAGGTAGTGGGAAGGTGACATGGCGAATTCTTAATGATTTCGGCATGGCCGGTGCAGAGCATTCAGCCAGTTTCTAATTCGCACTCTTTTTGTTATGCCGTGATGTGGCTTAAAGGATGAGTTTATCCACATTGCGATCAGGGATTGATCGAAACAGTTAATGGTGTAAGCAAGATGGAATTTTCTAAAAATTATCCTCGTAAATCGGTGATTGCGGTAAGTTTGTTATCGGCGTTATGTATACCCTATGCCGAGTCACAGGATTACTTTAATCCGGCATTGCTTGAAATGACCAGTACAGCGCCTCCTTCTGTCGATTTGTCTTCTTTTGAAGCGGGTGCCCAGGCTCCCGGTATTTATCACGTTGATATTTTTATTAATAAACAACTTGTTGATACCAGGGAAATTGAATTTAAACAGGTTGAGATTGCGCCGGGAAATAATCAGCTTCAACCATGCCTGAGTGTAGCTCAATTAAAAAGCTGGGGGGTAAAAACAGAAAATTATCCAGACCTCGGTGATATCAAAAGCCAGTGCGCCAACTTTTCTGCTATTCCGCAAGCGACAGCTGAGTTCAAATTTAGTGAGCAGCGTTTAAATTTAAGTGTTCCACAGATTGCCATTGTCTCTTTTGCCCGAGGTTATGTACCTCCGGAACAGTGGGATGATGGCATTAATGCATTATTGCTGAATTATAGCGTGTCGGCATCTACCACGGTAATGCGCAACGGTTCTGGCGGTACACAGAATAATCAATATGTTAACTTACGTCCGGGGGGTAATCTTGGCCCATGGCGCTATCGTAACTACTCGACCTGGAATCATGGTGATGATGGACAAGATAGTTGGAATTCTGTCTATAACTATGTCACTCGCGATATTAAATCATTAAAAAGCCAACTGATATTGGGTGATAGCGTTTCACCCTCTGATGTGTTTGACAGCATGGCATTTCGCGGCGCTCAGGCTTCTTCTGATGATGATATGTTGCCGGATAGCCAGCGTGGTTTTGCACCCGTTATTCGGGGTATTGCACGCAGTAATGCGGAAGTAACAATTGAACAAAATGGCTACACCATCTACAAAACCACCGTCCCTCCGGGCGCATTCGAAATTAACGACATGTATCCTACCGGTGGTTCAGGTGACATGCAGCTTACCATTAAAGAATCTGACGGTAGTGAGCAGCATTTAGTGATCCCTTATGCCTCTTTACCGGTATTACAACGTGAAGGCCGGCTTAAATACAGCCTGACAGCCGGACAAACACGCACCAACGATAGCAACGAGCAAAAACTGAATTTTGGTCAGATGACGGCGATATATGGTATTCCCTGGGGCACAACCATTTATGGTGGGGCTCAGCAGGCTGAAAACAAATACAGCTCAGTTGCATTAGGGGCTGGCGTTAATTTGGGGGATGTTGGTGCATTATCGATGGACGTTACTCAGGCATGGTCAAAACTTTATGCTGAAAACGACTCATCGTCATTCGAACAACGAGATGGCCAGTCTTTACGGGTACGTTACAGTAAAAATATTGTCAAAACGGGGACTAACTTCAACGTCGCTGGCTATCGTTACTCTACCAGTGGGTATTACACCTTGCAGGATACGTTGAGTAGCTATAACGATAATTCTGACAATAATATTGGACGACGCCGTAATCGTACCGATGTCTCTTTATCTCAGGATGTGGTGTTTGGCTCTGTCTCACTGAGTTTGATCAATGAGAATTATTGGGACAAAAGCCGTGTGAGTTCAGTCAGCGTTGGTTATAACAATAACTGGAAAAGCATTAACTACGGTTTTAACTATACCTACAGTAAGAACTCAAGAAATAATCGTGATGATAGCGACAATAATCAGAAAAACGTAGATCAGCTGTTCTCCTTCAATGTCAGCATTCCATTAGATAAATGGTTAGCAGGCAGTAGTGCAACTTATAGCCTGAATAGCGCTAAAAACAGATCGACTACCCATAACGTTGGGCTCAATGGTACCGCACTGCAAGATAATAATCTTAACTGGAGTGTACAGGAGGGCTACGTTAGCGACGATCGGGCTAATACCGGTAGTGCCAATGTTACCTATCAGGGAACTTACTCCAAACTTAACGCAGGCTATGGCTATGACGACTATGCCGATCGATTTAGCTATGGTGTTCAGGGCGGAATAGTCGTGCATGGTGATGGTGTTACGCTTTCTCAACCATTGAGCGATACCGTGGTGCTGGTTAAAGCGCCCGGAGCCAAAGATGTACCGGTTAATAACCAAACTGGTGTGAAGACCGATTTCCGTGGTTATGCCGTTGTGCCTTATGCCTCGCCTTATCGTAAGAGTGATATCTCTCTGAACACTGAAGACATCAAAGATAACCATCTGGAACTGGATGATACCAATAAGAGTGTCGTTCCAACCCGGGGGGCTGTGGTGCGTGCTGAGTATATGACTCAGACCGGATATCGGGCATTGATTACTCTTGAGCATGCAAATGCTGTAATTCCTTTTGGTGCCGTAGTGAGCAATAGCAGCACTGGTGATAGTAAGGAATCGAGTAAAAGTAGCATCGTCGGAGATGGCGGTCAGGTCTTTGTTGCTGGTTTACAAGACGAAGGGCAGCTTTTGGTGAAGTGGGGGAAATCAGCCAATGAACAATGCACGGTGAATTACCGAATTTCTCCACAAGAAACCACCTCTGGTGTATTAACTTTACGTGAAAAATGTCTTTAAGGACAGGGAGCATAGTCATGATGGGAACCGACAGCAATAAAGTGAAATGTTGCCATTGGATGCACAATTTATGGTTAAAGGGGTATCTCTTTTTGGGGCTGATGGGCATAGTTTTTAATGCTGCAGCATACAACAATTCTGATTCAGTACCTCTTAACGTTACGGGTTCCATATATGCATCATCATGTACGGTTACTTTTCCTGGCGATATTAATTTAGGCACTTACTATCGACAAAATATATCAATAGCCGGGGCTAATACGTCGGATATTCCGGTTACGGTTAGCCTGACTGATTGCTCACCGTTTATCAGTAAAGCCACGGCAAGTTTTAGCGGAACCGCTTATACCGAAGACGCTGGCTATGAATCTATTCTGTATGCCAATAGCATTGCGGGTGGTGCTCAGGATCTGGGGTTACAACTATTGAGTAGCGATCCAGTGGTTACGCTGGGCAATAATGCTAATTATGTGATCAATATTGATTCCTCAACAAAATCTGCCTCATTGAATATAACCGCCCGTATGTACACCCCACATGGTTCTCCAACAGCGGGTGATTTTAGTGCTGCTGTAACCATCAACTTTACTTATCAGTAAGTTTTGTTATGGCCCGAGATGAAATGGAAGTCTTATGAAAAAATATTTATTTTTAGTTCTGGTTTTTTTTAGCTCAATCACTGAGGTTCATGCAATTTGTGAACGAGCCTGGTTGACTGATATTGCAACTTCAAACCTGACATTACCTAAAAATATTGTGGTGGAGAGTCGTAATTATAATGGCGGCGAGGTGATTTACTCATCCGGGTGGCCGGGTTCCCGGCCTTCAAGTGCACAAATTAACAACTGTGGTGACAACTATGTTGTTGGTTTTTATTATATGAATCCCCCTCAGGCTAATGGTACGCCAGTGGGAGATATGGTGTTTCCTACCGGCCTGACCGGGTTAGGGGTAAGAGTCTACACAATGAATCAGGCCGGCCCCTATGACTATATCAGGGCTATTGATAATAGTTTCCAACCCGGAGACGGAAGGGCTGGTCACAAGTTAAATAACCCCAGCTACCATTTAGAGTTGGTTGCTACTGGCGGGCCGATTAGTTCAGGGATACTTTCCTTTGGTTCACCTATTGCCCGGGTTGATTTCCGGGAGAGTCCCGGAAGTACCTTAGGGGATTCATCGGTAGGTTCCCAATTAACCGTGTCCACCAGTGTGATTACGGTGAAAGCCATGGGGTGCAATGTGACCGGCTCCCCAGTTAATTTACCGCTGGGTAATATTAAGCTGTCTGATTTTGATTCGAATACTAAAGTTGGAACGGCTTCAGCCCCTCTGACATTGAACTGTGAGCCGGGAACGAATGTTTCATTATCCGTAGCGGCTCCTCAGGTGACGTCAGGGGATACGGCCAATAATACCGTGATCGCCTTAACCAATACAGGTTCTCCTGGTGTAGCCAGCAATGTTGGTGTTCAGCTTGGACTTCAGTCCAGCGTGTATAATACCAACAATAATGGCCTGCCGTTGAATACGCCAATTGCACTGGCAACCTCGAAGCGTACCAGCGATGCCGATGGCACGATTAGCGTTACGGGGGGGGCCCCGCATCAATACCGATGACAATTACGGCTACTTACTATAAAACCGCAAGCCCTGTTGGCCCAGGTCAGGCCAATGCCACAGGAACATTGAACTTTACTTATAATTAATGGCACGGAAAGGGCATAATAAAGGTTATGCCCTTATTGGAAGTTATTTAATTAAAATAATGGAATTAAGTAAGCGTTCTTTGATAGTTTCCTAATCCTGGCAAGATGATAAAATCTGACATTAAATGAGTTTTCAGTTTGTATATTTTTCTTCCATATTATCTCTGCATCTACGATGCTTTACCTCTCTATATTTGATTACTCCTGCTAAAAACGCCTCCTTTTATCAACATAATTAAGTTTTCAGTATTAATTATTTTACATTTCCATTCTGATTAAAATTTAGATTTTGTTATTTTTATAACCATATCCATCTTTGTTGGATATTCATTTTTTCTTTTAAGTCCAGATGGTTAAGAGTCTATTATTGGATTTCTAATTATATTGACGGAAATATGCTAATCGCCTAAATACAGGAAAGCCCTTAGTAATTCTAGGTGTTTGCGCCTTGATAAGGTCAAATTGAGCTATTTGTAGCTTGGCTTTTTTGAATTGGTATAAATGTTTTTGAATAAATAAACACTGAGATTTAGATGATATGACTTATCACTCTCTGTTTTTGACTGTAATAATGAATTAGGACATCACAATGAAAGTTCAAATTAATAAAGTATTACTGGCTGCGGCTTTATTCACTGCAATTCCATCATCCGTTATGGCTGGCACCATTACTTTTACCGGCAAAGTTATTGATGCAGGCTGTACTGTTGATGTTGATGGTTCTACTGACAAGACGGTCGATTTAGGTTCAACACCTAAAAGTGATTTAGGTGATGCGGGTATGACCGGAGCACCAAAGGCTTTCACTATCAATTTAACCGGCTGTCCGGTAGCGGGTGCAGGTGTACCGACCACTGCATCGGTTAAGTTTAGTGGAACGACTGATGGCAATAATACGTACTTCAAAAATAGCCTGACCGGCGCAACGGCTGCAACTAACGTTGCGGTATTGCTGAAAGATAGTGGCGGTACAGACATTATTAACAATGATGATAATCAACCGATTTCGATACCGAGTGCGGGTGGTGATATTACTGCCAACTACACTGCTCAGTTAGTCGCTACAGCGACAGGTGTTACATCCGGTGAGGTTCAGTCTGCGGTTACTTACACCGTTAGTTATAACTAATTAATCGTTAACGCATACAGTCCTGAACTGGGTTATCCAGTTCAGAACTGTTTTTTAATTAGTCTGCCCCGTAGTGTTAAAAATAAAGGATTTCACGATGAAGTTATTATGGACCCCCATACTTTTCTCTCTGTGTATAACGACCGTTTTTCAGGCTAATGCCAGCGTTGTTATTGGCGGAACTCGTGTGATCTTTGATGGCAGTAAGAAAGAAACCTCGGTGTCGTTAGAGAATAAGGATAATGTCGCTAATTTAGTTCAATCCTGGATTACACCCGCCGATGCCGATACCCCAAATAAAGACGCCATCATTATTACTCCACCACTGTTCCGGTTAGACGCCGGTGATAAAAACGTATTGCGTATTGTGCGTTCAGGATTGCCAATGCCGGAAGATCGGGAATCAATGTACTGGTTAAACGTCAAGGGCATTCCATCAACCAACAAAAACTCATCAAGTAATTCATTGCAAATCGCCATTAACTCAAGGGTTAAGCTGATTTATCGACCGGTAAGTTTGAAGGATACCGTGCCCGAATCATTAACTCAGCAACTGGTATGGGGCAAGAGCGGTAACAACATTACTGTAAATAACCCAACGCCGTACTACATGAATTTTGCACAAATCAAAGTTAATGGCAAAACGGTACCTGATGTGACTTATGTGGCCCCTCGTTCTCAGGCAGTTTTTCAACTACATCAAAATACAGATAGTGGAAAAGTGTCATGGCGAATTTTGAATGACTATGGCATGGCTGGCGCAGAACATTCAGCCACCTTTTAATTTGCACTCTTTTTGTTCTGTTGAGGTGTGAATGAATTGTCAACAAATTCACATTATTGCCAGGGATAGACAGAGACAGTTTATGGTGTAAGTAAGATGGTAATCTGTAAAAACTCTCGTCGTGAATTGATTATTGCAGCCAGCCTGCTGCCTACGTTATGTGTACCTTATGCCGTGTCGCAAGATTACTTTAATCCGGCATTGCTTGAAATGAATAACTCAGTACCTCCTTCCGTTGATTTATCTTCATTTGAAGAGGGGGCTCAGGCTCCTGGTCGTTATCGTGTTGATGTCTTTATTAACAAACAGCTTGTTGATACGAAAGAGATCGATTTTAAATCAGCAGGAAGTGAACAGAGTAATAGCAAGCTTCAGCCCTGTTTAAGTGTGGAACAGCTAAAAAGTTGGGGTGTAAAAACTGAAAATTATCCCGACCTCAATTCGCTCAATCATCAGTGCGCCGATTTATCGGCAATTCCACAGGCTACTGCGGAATTTAAGTTTAATGAACAACGCCTGAATCTCAGTATTCCACAAATAGCGGTGCTCTCTTTCGCCAGAGGTTATGTGCCTCAGGAACAATGGGATGATGGCATTAATGCACTACTGCTCAATTATAGCGTGCCGTCAGAACCATGCCGCGCCATGGTTCTGACGGCACACAAAATAGCCAATATGTTAACTTACGTCCCGGGATAAACCTTGGTCCCTGGCGCTATCGTAATTACTCTACCTGGAATCATAACGACGACGGACAAAAAAGTTGGGACTCAGTTTATAACTACGTTTCCCGGGATATTAAGTCATTAAAAAGCCAGTTGATATTGGGTGACAGCGTTTCACCATCAGATGTGTTTGACAGCATCGCCTTTCGTGGCGGTCAGGCCGCTTCTGATGACGACATGCTACCAGATAGCCAGAAAGGTTTTGCTCCGGTAATTCGGGGGATTGCACGCAGCAATGCGGAAGTGACCGTTGAACAAAATGGTTACACCATCTACAGAACTACCGTCCCTCCAGGGGCCTTTGAAATTAACGACATGTATCCTACCGGTGGTTCAGGAGATATGCAGCTTACCATTAAAGAATCTGACGGTAGCGAGCAACATCTGACAATCCCTTATGCTTCTTTACCGGTATTACAACGGGAAGGGCGTCTCAAATACAGCCTGACCGGAGGAAGGACTCGTTCTAACGATAGTAGTGACCAAAAAATGAATTTTGGTCAGATGACAGCGATATATGGTATGCCATGGGGCGTCACCCTGTACGGTGGAACTCAACTGGCTGAAAGTAAATACAATTCAGTGGCATTAGATAGTGGCGTTAATTTGGGAGATATCGGTGCATTATCGATGGATGTCACCCAAGCCTGGTCAAAAATACATAGCCCGGACAACTCATCAATTGAACGGCAAAACGGTCAATCTTTACGGGTACGCTATAGCAAAAATATTATTAAAACCGGCACTAACTTCAGTGTGGCGGGTTATCGCTATTCTACCGGCGGGTATTACACCCTACAGGATATGCTGAATACTTATAACGACAATGCTGACAATGATAATGCCGGGCGTCGCCGTAACCGTACTGATATTTCATTATCACAAGATGTAGTGTTTGGTACCATGTCTCTTAGTTTAATCAATGAGAACTACTGGGACAGAGGCCGTATGAGCTCGGTCAGCATTGGTTATAACAACAACTGGAAAAGCATCAGTTATGGTTTTAACTATACCTACAGCAAAAACTCTGACAATAGTAACCGTTCCAACTACGATGATTCCGGTCATGGTAAAAGTACCGACCAGATATTCTCCTTCAATGTCAGTGTTCCATTAGACAAATGGCTATCAGGCAGTAGCGCAAACTATAGCCTGAATAGTGCGAAGCATGGCCCAACCTCTCATAACATCGGTCTTAACGGAACCGCACTACAAGATAATAATCTTAACTGGAGTGTACAACAGGGATATGTGACAGAAGGCAATGCCAATACCGGCAATGCCAATGCCACTTATCAGGGAACTTACGCCAAGCTTAATGCCGGTTATGGTTATGATGATTATGCCGATCGATTTAACTACGGCGTTCAGGGCGGGGTTGTGGTACATGGCGACGGCGTGACGCTCTCCCAACCACTCAGCGATACGATTGTACTGGTTAAAGCCCCCGGTGCCGAAGGGGTTCCTGTTAATAATCAAACCGGCGTGAAGACTGACTTTAGGGGCTATGCTGTCGTACCTTACGCTTCCCCTTATCGTAAGAGTGATATCACTCTGAATACCGAAGAAATTCCTGATAATAACCTTGAGCTGGATGATACCAGTAAGAGCGTGGTTCCAACGCGCGGCGCGGTAGTGCGCGCTGAATATATAACACAGACCGGATATCGGGCACTGATGACTCTTGAATATGCAGGAGGGATGATTCCTTTTGGCGCCATCGTTAGTCAAGCCAGCGATACTGAAGCATCAGCTAAAAGTAGCATCGTAGGAGATGACGGGCAGGTGTACGTTGCCGGTTTGCAAAATGAAGGTCAGCTTTTAGTGACGTGGGGAAAATCAGCCGGTGAACAATGTATGGTGAATTACCGAATTTCTCCACAAGAAACCAGCTCTGGTGTGCTGATCTTGCGTGAGAAATGTCTTTAATGGCGAGGACACAATGATGATGGAAATAAACAATAAAAAAGTGATGTGTTGCCATCGGCGTCAGAGGTTATTGATGAAGGGATATTGGTTCATCGCATTACTGGGCATGGGGTTTAATGCCACTGCGTTTAATGCTTCTACGTTACGGATGGCGCTCACGATCTGGGGCTGCAGTTATTTAATAACGACCCCGTAGTTTCTCTGGGTAATAACACCAGCTATGTGCTGAATATTGATGCAACAACTCAATCTACCGCATTAGTGATGGCTGCTCGCATGTATACCCCCCACGGTGCGCCGACGGCAGGGGATTTTGGTGCAACAGTTACCATTAATTTTACTTATGACTAGCGTGAAATAGCTTGGGTAAATGGGGTTAAGTTCTGCTCGATATGAGATGGATATAATGATGAAAAAGTATTTATGGTTAGTGTTGATATTATGCTCTGTGGTTTCGGAGGTGCATGCAGATTGCAGGCGTGCCGCAGGTAATAATGTTTCTGTTTCCAACCTGACATTACCCTCTAAGATTGTTGTGACCAGTCAGAACTATGTTGGTGGAGAAGTCATTTATGCGTCAAGTTGGCCTGGTTCACAACCGTCGAGCGTACAAATTACCGGGTGCGGAAAAAATTATGTTGTTGGTTTTTTCTATCTTAATGCGCCTCAGGCCAGTGGCACCCCAATGGGCGATATGGTCTTTCCTACTGGTGTAACAGGATTAGGAGTAAAAGTATCCACCATGAATCAGGCCGGTCCTTATGATGCGGTAAGGGCTATCGATAATACTTACCAGCCGGGAGACGGTAAGTCGACACATAACTTGAATCATTCCTCTTACAACTTACAGCTTATTGCGACCGGAGGGCCAATTAGTTCGGGAACGCTCTCTTTTGGTTCTCCCATTGCGCGAGTTGATTTTCGGGAAAGTGCCGGAAGTTCTTCGGGAGATGTGGCATCGCAATTCACGGTATCGACCAGTGCTATTACCGTAAAAGCCATGGGGTGCAATGTAACCGGTTCTCCGGTGAATTTACCTTTGGGGAATATTCAGTTGTCGGATTTCGACTCTAACACTAAGGTGGGAACCGCTTCGGCAGATTTGACACTAAACTGTGAACCGGGAACCAACGTTTCGTTATCTGTTGCTGCCCCTCCGGTGACTTCAGGGGATACGGCTAACAATACCGTGATTGCTTTAACCAATGCAGGATCTCCGGGTGTTGCCAGCAATGTAGGTGTACAACTCGGGTTTCAATCCAGCTTATATAATACCTATGATAACGGGCTGCCGTTAAACACACCGATTACACTGGCAACCTCTACACGTACGACTGATAAAAACGGTACTGTCACGGTCAGTGGTGGTGCACCTGGTTCAATTCCGATCATGGTGACCGCGACGTATTATAAAACCGCAAGCCCCGTTGGCCCAGGTCAGGCTAATGCCACAGGAACATTGAACTTTACCTACAACTAATGGGTATTGGAAAAGGGCATAATCATAATAAAGGTTATGCCCGACAAGATATTATTTGAATGGAATAATGGCGTCGGCAAGTTGTTGCTTATCGGTAATGGTTCTTATTGTGGCAAACAATTCAGCGGCTTCATCATATTCTTTACGTAAATAACCCAACCACTGCTTAGTTCTGGCAATATTATACAGTCCGGTATCAAACGGATTCTCAGTCTGAACGTATTTTTTCAGCAGTTGCAGAACCTGTTCCCATGACATTTTGTTCTGCTGGTGCTTAATCACTGAACCCAAATTGGGAACGTTCAGCGCACCTCTGCCCACCATCAGATCCTGACAGCCGGTTATCTCCAGACAGTGCCGGGCGTCTTCACTACTCCAGATCTCACCATTGGCGATGACCGGAATGGATAAACGCTGGCGAATGTCACCAATTGCCTGCCAATTGATTCTATCCGCTTTATAGCCGTCTTCTTTGGTGCGTCCATGAACCACCAGTTCGCTGGCGCCACCTTGCTGTGCAGCATCGGCAATTTCAAAGCGATGGTCGATAGACTCCCAACCCAGACGGATCTTTACTGAGACAGCTTTATCGGCGGCAACCGCCTGACGCATAGCGCGGGTTACCTGATAGATGGTTTCTGGCGTTTTTAACAGGCTGGCTCCGCCATCACCACCGACGACGCGTTTGGCAGGGCAACCGCAGTTAAGATCTACCCCGTGTGATCCCAGCTCGGTTACCCGAAAAGCATTTTCTGCCATCCACTGAGGGGAATTTCCTAATAGCTGAACACGTACCGGCGTGCCAGATTTAGTTCGTCCACCGTTACGCAGCTCCGGACAAAAGCGATAAAAAGCTTTGGCTGAAAGCAGGGTATTTACCACCCGAACAAACTCGGTGACGCAAAGGTCGTAGTCATTAATCTCTGTGAGAAGCTCACGAACAAAGGCATCCAATACGCCTTCCATTGGAGCTAACATTACACGCATGGGATCACCGAATAATAGATAAAAAGAAGCGGGTGCATTCTGTCACACCCGCCTCAGGGATATCAATGCTGTCAGGCTACTTATCCTTCTTTTTCACTACCTCTTGTCCTTTTTCATCATAGGTCACACCGTTGTACTGGGTGTAGGTGGCTTTATCGCTATCCTGATGATTGGTATAGGTATAAACCGAATCATTAAAGGTGTGAATGATCTGATTTTTGCGGTCAATTAAAAGAGTAACCTTATCATTTTCTACTTTGGCACTGCCGCCCTGAAACATTTCTGCCGATCGATATATCAACGGAATAACTAACTTACCTGAAGTATCAATATAGCCATATTCATCCTTGACACCTTTCACTGCTGCCAGACCGTTAGAGAAGGGATAAATAGTTTCGTATTTGCTGACATCAAGACCGGCATTCTTTCCGCTACGATTAATATAATAACGTTTGCCATGGGCATCGGTTACCGGCAATAGACCATCCTTACCAAAGCTGGAAAAGCTATCCAACTGATAATAATGGTTATCATTGAGTTTTTTACCATTTACATCGTAGATATCATAATGTTGATACAGGTAGTACTTGTCATTTTCAATGGCATAGTAAGGGGTATTACCTTTTAACGGTTCGATGGTGCGGGTAGTGTATCGGGTAATAATATTGCTGCTATCGAAGGTTACAACATCAAAGGTTCCTTTCAGAATAAGCTGAAGGTTATGGCTACTATATATTTCGTAGTTACGATCAAATTTTTTGTTATTGATGTTATAAGCACCGAAAAAATTATCGCTTATTTCAATATCACTATATTTTACAGGTAAGATGATTTGATGAGTTTGTATATTCAATAGCCCCTGAAGACGGGAACGGTCGTTTTCTTTAGTAATATAAACATATTTATTTTGCAGTAGCTTTGGTTCATATTGGCTAAATCTAAAAGGTTGAAGCTCAAGGCGTTTCTCATTTCTGTTTAACCGATAAACGGAAGTATCGTTAACATTTTTATGTGCCTCTGTAGCGTAATAATAATCGCCAACGGCATATTCAAGCCGGTTATAGCGTGGAGCAATAATCCATTCGCCCTGTTCAGATATTAATCCATACTTTTTTCCGGTGTTATCTTGTGCGCTGGTCAGGCCATTAAAGTAACGTTGATCGCTTTGGGTTAGTTGAAATGAATAGGTTTCTCTTTTGGATTCCGGATACAGATACAGGTTAATCGCCGAAACCTCTCCCTGAAACTGATAAGTAGCAATAAAAACCGGTGGGTGAGTTTTATGAGTCTGTTCCTGAGAAGGGTAGTTATTGAGAAAGAACTGTAGCAGTGCTTCTTTATCCGTAATTTGGTGACTTTCTATTTGTTGCAGAGCCTGTTCGGTAAAGGTGTAAAGCAGGCTAATATAATAATTGTCATTACTATAAGATGAAGACCCAAGCGGTTTTAATGCCTGACCGCTGCTGTCGATTCCTTCAACATGAAGAATATTTTTATGGACGGATTCGGACAATTTAAGCTCAACTTCCTGACCGGACATTTGCACCAGTTCAATTTGCTCCTCAACAGATTTATCACCATGACTAAAGTGCAATTGCTTTGACTGAAGGGGTAATGTGTAACTTGCTGTCATTGAAAGACTGGCAATACGTTTGGTGCCATTAAGACTCCCTTTGCCTTCCGTATCAGCACTGCTTATTGTGGCGGTGGAACCATCAATAAAAGTGACGCTGGTAATGTTTAACTCATGTTCGGGATAGTTGTAATCATCATAGTTTTTAATTAATTGAGACAGATGATAGGAATTATAGTTAGTCTGAATAGTCGATAGATCGCCAGAGATGGACTGGTAAAATGACAAACTGTTCAGATATTCATGGTATTTACTGTTTATTTCTGTCGCAGATAATGGAATAAATTTATCTACATGCTCTGTTTGTTGGTCTGTTGTAGAACCTGCGGAAATTCGTATTGAACTAAATTCCTGGTACTTTTTCAGGCTATCGGACTGTTCTCGTAATCTCTTTTTTATTTGTGGGAAGCTGTATTTTTTAAATTCGTTACGAAGTTCTGTTTCCATCTCTGGCGTTATTGCGTGCTCTTGCGCCAGTAAATGAGTGCTGCACAATAAACTCAGTGAGAGTAATGCGTATTTCAACGGCAAGTGAAAGAGCACTTTTGACATAGAGATAAATACCTTTTAATACAGGCTAAACAGCCTGCTTCATTGTTGTTAAATAAATCGAACGGAAATTAAATTTTTCTGACGGTGATTTTGCCATGATATCAATCAGTTTTATCAAAAATAAATTCAACCTGTGTGATTTATCGAGTAAGCAAAATTAAATATCCAATAAAGGATTAATTAACTAAAACAAACCTGACAATTTTATTCGTAATCGCCCAATCTGGTACATACTGTTTATATTCGTTTTATGATTTTAGAATCCAACAGGAAAGCAATCATGGTCAGACAAAATAAGGTGTTTACGCCTTTGTGTAGTGTTTATCAACGATTAATGGGCGTTCTGGCCGTAACCCTGATATTACTTCCCCTGGGACTGGTTCAGGCAGCGGAAGACGATGGCAGCATCTCCTTTGCAGGTAACTACCGAATTGTCGATCCGGAAAGTGGTGAGGTTTCTCCAACGCTATTACACATTAGCCCATATCAAAAAGGTGATGAAGACAATCTGACTGAAAGTCAGTTAAAAAAACGTGCCTGGGTTGCTGAGGATATGGAGACCAAAGAAAAAGTATTTTTTGACCGAATGGACGAGAAGGATAGTGAGGTAGCCGCAGGGCTGAAAGCCCATGGTTGGGAATGTGCAGTCTCTTCACATTTGTTGTTGTGTGGTGGCAAGGTGGGTGAAAAGCCATTTGACGGTGAAGATTTTACCAGTCAAACCGGTTGGTTACTGATTGTGTTGCATCAGGGGCCGGTAGAGCTAATTAAATGTGGGTCTGAGAGTTGCGATGAACCATCAGAGGAACAATCGCCAAATAATGATGACAACATTCTGTAATTGCGGCATCTGAAAGGTTTCTTTAATAACAACTATGAGAGGATACCAATAGAATCTATTTAATTTGACATTAAGCATAAGGACTCAAATATGAAAAAAAGAGGGCTACAGGATAAAGTAAAGCTTAATAATGGTGTGCTCATGCCCCAGCATGGATTTGGGGTATATAAAATCGATAATCAGGCAGATGCCGAAATAGCTATCAATAAAGCGTTGGAGGTCGGGTACCGTTCTTTTGATACCGCTCAGCTTTATCATAATGAAGGAATTCTGGGTAATTTATTGCAGCAAAGTGGCGTTGCCCGCGATGAACTGTTCATCACCACTAAAATTGGTGATGATAATCAAGGCTATGATGCAACGCTCTCATCCTTTGATCTGTCAATGAAAGCGCTAAAACTGGATACGCTGGATTTATTGCTGGTGCATTGGCCAAGCCAACAACATTTTTTCGACACCTGGCGCGCGCTGGAACGATTGTATAAAGAGATGCGAGTACGTGCCATTGGCGTTTGCAACTTCAACGTCAGTCATCTGGATAGATTAGCCAATATGGCAACGGTAGTACCTGCGGTTAATCAGTTTGAATGCCATCCTTACCTGACCCAGTATCCCCTGAAAGATTATTTGAAACAGCACAACATGGTGGCTGAGGCCTGGAGTCCTTTGGGAAGAGGGATGGTTCTTGACGATTCTGTACTAAAAACTATCGCAGAATATTATCATAAGAGCACGGCGCAGATAGTGTTGCGCTGGCATCTACAGCAGGACATGGTAATAATTCCTAAATCGGTTACACCATCACGTATTGCGGAAAACGCGGATATTTACGATTTTGCGCTGTCTGACGAACATATGAAGATGATTGATGGATTGAACCGTGATTATCGCACCGGACAGGATCCGGATGATGTCTATCTGAAAATCTGATGGGTTTTCGTGTTGAATAAGACGTGTTGAGGCGGATAAACGTTATCTGCCTCTGTCATATTAATTGGTCGAGCTGCAAACCGGGCAGTTGGGGTCTCGTGGCAATTTCATTTCTCTAAACTGCATGGTCATGGCATCAAGGGTTAATAGCTTACCGGCCAGCGGTGTGCCAAATCCGGTCAGAACTTTGATTGTTTCTGTCGCTTGCATAGCACCAACAATGCCTACCACCGGTGACATAACACCCGCTTCCACACAGGTTAACGCTTCTGTACCAAACAGCCGGCTGAGACAGCGATAGCAAGGCTCATTTTGCTGGTAGGTAAACACACTGATTTGGCCTTCCATACGAATAGCCGCTCCGGAAACCATCGGTTTACGCAGGGTAAAGCAGTGCTGGTTTAAGCGATTGCGGATTTCAACGTTATCGGTGCAGTCCAGTATAATATCCACTTGAGCAATCAACGCTTGCAGTTGGTTATCGTCAAGATTTTCATTGACCGTATGTAATGCCACGTTGGGGTTAATATCCGCCAGTGTCATTCTGGCGGATTCCACCTTCGCCATACCAATACGGTCGTCACGATGTAAAATCTGACGCTGTAGGTTAGACAAAGAAACCGTATCGAAATCCAGCAGGGTTAGCGAACCAATACCCGCCGCACACAGATATTGGGAGGCCGGACAGCCCAAGCCGCCCAAACCAACAATCAGCGCGGAAGAGGCTTTAAGCTTCTCCTGACCATCAAAATCGAATCCCCGCAGGATAATTTGGCGGTTATAGCGCAGCGTTTCGGCATCGCTTAATTCCGGCAGCATGAGTTAACTCTCCAATAGCGGATTAAATGGCTCAACGGTTACCCATTCACCGGCGGCCACCGAGCCGCGATCCTGTTCCAGCACGATAAAACAGTTTCCCTGACTGAATGAGCTAAACACATGAGAGCCCTGATGGCCTGTGGTTTTTACCTCCAACTCACCCTGAGCATTGCTGGATAAAATTCCGCGCTGGAAATCCATTCTTCCCGGCGTTTTTTTCAGGACAGAGGTAGTTTTCACTTTAATCTGACGTGGTTTTTGCCACTGGCTGTAGCCACTCAGCTTCATTAATAATGGTTGAACTAATTGATAGAAGGTCAGGGCGGCGGAAACCGGATTTCCCGGCAGGCCGCAAAACAGGGAATCGCTTAACTGACCAAAAGCAAAAGGTTTTCCGGGTTTGATGGCCAATTTCCAGAAACTAATTTTGCCCATTTCATCCAGGATCTGTTTGGTGTAGTCCGCTTCACCGACGGAAACGCCGCCGCTGGTGATAACAACGTCTGCCTGTGCATTGGCTTTGGCAAAGGCTTCACGAATAGCCGCTTCATCATCACGGATAATACCCAGATCGATAACCTCACAATCCAGTTTTTCCAGCATTAAACGTACGGCAAAGCGATTGGTGTCATAAATCTGGCCTTCCTGTAATGGTTGGCCGATGGTTTGTAGTTCATCACCGGTTGAGAACAGAGCCACTTTAAGGCGGCGATATACGGTAACCTGATCAACACCCAGAGAGGCCAGCAGTGGAAGCTGAGCAACACCTAATTTTGAACCGGCAGGGAGTACTTCTGCGCCCTGACGAATATCTTCACCGGCTAAACGAATATTTTGTCCTGCCTTTGGCATGGTGGTAAAACGCACGCCGTTGTCCTGAACTTCTGCCTGTTCCTGCATGATGACGGCATCTGTACCGGCCGGGATTGGGGCTCCGGTCATAATGCGGATACAGCTGGCCGCAGGCCATTCACCATGAAATGGCTGACCGGCAAAGGCTTTACCTGCAACAGGCAATATGCTGGACTCGGTAACTTCGTGACGGCGTACGGCGTAACCGTCCATAGCGGAATTATCAAACGGCGGTACGTTCAGCGGTGAGGTTATTGCTTGTGCAGTAATACGATCGGCAGCCTGAGTTAAATTGATTTGCTCGGTTTTGCCAACCGGTTCAACCTGAGAAAGTAATTTATCTAAAGCCTGACTCAGCGTAAGAAGTGAGGAAGAAGTTGAACAACAGTCCATCTGACGGCTCCGTTACAAACCCATAAGGTTTGGGGTGAGGATATAAAAATATCGGTTTATTATGCCCGAACAACAGCCATCTCACAATTTGTTGAGATATGGGTTTCGTCGGAAAATATCTCTGCGGCGGGGGTAAGTCATCAACCATCATCCCAATTTCAAGATAACACTTGGCTTAGAAACATCCGCTTATTTAACAATATTTCTACAGAATGCTGGATAAACCTCGTCGGCTAAATTACAGTGTCAGGCTAAGGTGTGATCCTTATCAAAGATATTGCCATAGATAGGTTGGAGAGAGACGATGTCATCCCTGAGTAAAGAAGCGATGTTAGTTCATGCAGCATTAGAAGCCAGAGGACTGGAGACCCCGTTACGCGGTCAACCTTTGGATGCCGGTACGCGCAAACAGAAAATTGAAGAGCATATGACGTCGATTATGCAGTTGCTTAACTTGGATCTGTCCGATGATAGTCTGGCAGAAACGCCAAAGCGTATTGCTAAAATGTATGTGGATGAGATTTTCTCCGGTCTGGATTACGCCAATTTTCCTAAAATCACCCTGATTGAAAACAAAATGAAAGTGGATGAGATGGTGACGGTTCGGGATATCACTCTAACCAGCACCTGTGAACACCATTTTGTCACTATCGATGGTAAGGCGACCGTGGCTTATATCCCTAAAGATTACGTGATTGGCCTGTCAAAAATTAACCGTATCGTTCAGTTTTTCTCTCAGCGCCCTCAGGTGCAGGAGCGTTTAACTCAGCAAATTTTGCTGGCGTTACAAACTCTGTTGGGAACCACCAACGTTGCGGTATCTATTGATGCTATTCACTACTGCGTGAAATCACGCGGTGTATGCGATGCCACCAGCTCCACCAGTACCACCTCTATCGGTGGCATCTTTAAAAGTAATCCAAGTACTCGTCAGGAATTTCTCCGGGCAGTACGCCACTCCCCACACCATATCTGATTCTGCATTTACCTGTGCAGCACGATGAAAACCGGTCAGTACAGAATAACGGGAAGGCATTAATGCCTTCCTGCCGTTTTGAACAATTGGATAGCGCTCGCGGCCTGGCGCTGTTAGGCATTCTGGTGATGAATATCGGCGGATTTGGTTTACCTAAATCTGCCTATATGAATCCTGCCTATATCGGTATGCCCTCTTTCAGCGACGGTTTGGTCTGGTCGCTACTCAGTACTTTTGTGCAGGGTACCTTTCTGGCTATGTTCGCTATGCTGTTTGGTGCAGGCTTGCAGTTGTTGAGTAAACGCAGCGCCGGATGGAATGTCTCGCGTCTGTTTTGGCTGGCTTTGCTTGGTTTTTGCCACAGTGTTTACCTCTGGGATGGTGATATTCTGCTGACTTATGGTCTGGTAGGCCTTGGCAGCATGGTCATCATTCGTACCACCTCCACATCCCGTAGCCTGATGCGTACCGGTATTCTGCTGTATTTTATTGGATTGGCAATCATGCTATGGCTGGGTTCGCTACCGGGTAGTGGATTCAGTGAGGACTGGACTCCCTCAGCCAGGACTCTGGCCTATGAAACTGCATGGAAGCTAACCGGCGGCGAGCTGGCTCATGCTGAACGTCTGAAGATGACGTTAATGATTCAACTTTCAGTGATTCTTCAGTATGGCTGGGAATTGGCAGGATTGATGCTCATCGGGGCTGGGTTGCTTCATAGCGGCTGGTTATTGGGCAAAGCTTCATTAACCGATTATCGCCGTCAGGGATGGCTTCTGTTCGCGCTTTCGCTGTTAATACATGTTCCTGCCATGATAATGCAGTGGTGGACTGAGTGGGATTTCGTTATTGCCGGATACTATCTTCAGGTGCCTAAAGAAATTGCCGCGACGTTACAGGGAATAGCCTATCTGGCGTTATGGTATGGTTATGGTCAGTCAATGAGCTGGTCAAAAGTCAGCGCCGTTTTGTCGCGAGTAGGGCGAATGACGTTAAGTAACTATCTGCTACAGACGTTGATCTGCACGACGCTGTTTTATCACTATGGCTGGTTTAACCATTTTGATCGCTTACAGTTACTGGCGATGGTACCGGCTATTTGGTGTGTGAATATTCTGTTTTCAGTGCTGTGGCTGAAGTATTTCAAACAGGGGCCGGTTGAATGGCTATGGCGACGGTTGACGAGTTTAGTGGCTGTTGAGTCATGACAGATAATGGTTTCTGAATGGGCAGAGTGGTGATTTAAGCACTTATCTTTACCATATTCCTTCGATTGCTAATCCGAATATCCTTCCCTATGACCTATTAGTGTCCCGAAGCTCTGGCATTTCGCAACGGAGGCACTGTATTTAAATCTTCCAGTTCAAACAGCTGTTCCGGTGATACGGCCGGATAATCCTGCACATCGCCTTCCAGACTGTATGGCGTAGGGATTGGTACCATAGGCCCAAGGAATCGAGGTTCCCGCTTTAAAATATAGAGATCGGTCAGCGCACCAAGTCGGGCTACGACTTCACGCGCGCGCACCATAAACATATTTTTAGGCGAGGGAACGGCATAGCATTGAGCCTTAATACCGCTATGTAACGCGATAAACAAAGCACGTTCACAGTGAAAACGTTGAGTAATGATGGTGAATTCGTTGGCACCAAACACTTTACGCGTACGGATAATTGAGTCCAGCGTTCGGAATCCAGCATAATCGAGCACGATATCAGAGGCAGGAACGCCCGCCTGGATAAAATCCTTACGCATAGTAATTGGTTCGTTATAGTTCAACTGAGCGTTATCACCACTGAGTAACAGGTAGCTAATTTTATTACTGTTATACAGGTTAACGGCACCCTGAATTCGGAATTTATAATATTGATTGATAACGCCGGTACGCACATATTTGGATGTACCCAGCACGACGCCAACATGGCTTGCGGGGAGTTCTTCGATGTTTTCGTACACATAAGGGGCAGTTCGCCAACTAATCCAGCGATCGAGCAGCAGAGCGGTGCATAGCATCAATGCCAGCAACACTAACAGGCTATATATCAATCGTTTCAATATCATAGTTGGTTCATAGTTGGTCATTTTAAAATGAACGGCAGCTCTCAAGGCTACTTTACGGCAAGACCGAAAACAAGATGGCTTAAACTAAAAAATTGCTAAGCAATGAGTAAATTATTCGTAATGGTGAGAAAAGCAGCACGCTTTTAGCTTGCTGACACACTTAATAAATCGATATTTGAGGATATTCCGACGGTAATGGCCCCTGTGGTTATATTTATATTGAGCACGGCCGGAAGATGATATGAGCAATATCGTTTTTACGGCCGGAATGTCCTCAGTAGCGGATTCATTGAGTCAGACAGCGCCTCAATAAATAACGGCTCTGAATCGAGCCGTTATTAAACAATAATAAAATCAGAACGAAGTCCGCTTATACCGGCGATACTGCGGATCCCAGAAGTTATTATCGATTTCTTGCTGCAAGGCTTCATCAGACGTCACAACTGCAACGGATTCCAGCTGTGCCATTTTAGCTACTTTCAGCGCGATATAGCGGGAAACCTGCTGAATGTCATCCACTTCAGGTAACAGAGCACCTTCGCCATGTTTAGCCAGTGGAGAACAGTCAGCCAGTGCGCGACTGGCTGCCATCAACATACCATCAGTAACCCGACTGGCTTTAGCCGCAAGCACACCAAGACCGATACCCGGGAAGATATAAGAGTTATTACACTGAGCAATTGGGAACACTTTATCTTTATACATTACCGGAGAGAACGGGCTACCGGTAGCCACTAATGCGGCACCGTCAGTCCAGTTGATAATATCTTCAGGGCGTCCTTCAACGCGTGAAGTTGGATTAGACAGAGGCAATACGATTGGACGGGCACAGTGTTTGTGCATTTCACGAATGATCTCTTCGGTAAACAGGCCTGCCTGACCCGATACACCAATCATGACCGTTGGTTTTGCATTACGTACCACTTCCAACAGTGAAATAGCTTCATTTTCAGTATGCCAGTGGTTGAGCAATTCATGTTTTTGAACCAGCTTAGACTGGAATTCAAGTAAATTTGGCATCTTATCGGTTAACAGACCAAAGCGGTCAACCATAAATACCCGTTCTCTGGCTTCATTTTCGCTTAAGCCTTCAGCAATCATTTGGGCGATGATCTGTTCGGCGATACCGCAACCGGCAGAACCGGCGCCCAGGAATACCACGGTCTGATCTTTCATCTGGCTGCCGGCAGCGTGACTGGCAGCAATTAAACTACCCAGCGTAACAGCCGCGGTGCCCTGAATATCATCGTTAAAGCAGCAAAGCTCATGACGATAGCGATTAAGCAGCGGCGTAGCGGTCTGCTGTGCAAAGTCTTCAAATTGCAGCAGAACGTT
Organism: Limnobaculum allomyrinae; assembly: GCF_016649425.1. Lineage (GTDB taxonomy): Bacteria > Pseudomonadota > Gammaproteobacteria > Enterobacterales > Enterobacteriaceae > Limnobaculum > Limnobaculum allomyrinae. The sequence goes on along the minus strand of NZ_JADRCR010000001.1, from coordinate 633,993 downwards.
TGGCCAGCGGCGTTTTACCGCACTGATAAAGGCATCAACAAATTCAAAATATTCATCACCGGTAATACGCGGATGACGCCAGCCCATATACAGCGGATCATTCAGACATTGTTGATTGTTGGTTCCCACATCCAGAACCACCGGAAGGGTATAGGCCGGACTGATACCGCCACAGGCGCAGTAAAGAGAGAGCTTACCGATAGGAATCCCCATGCCCCCGATGCCCTGATCGCCCAGGCCAAGAATACGTTCACCATCGGTTACCACAATCACCTTAACGTTTTGTTTAGTGGCGTTTTGTAGCATGTCATCAATATTGTCTTTATTCGGATAGGAGATGAACAGGCCACGGTGGCGACGATAGATATCAGAGAAGTGCTCACAAGCCTCGCCAACGGTTGGAGTGTAAATCACAGGCATCATTTCGCTCATATGATTTTCAATCAGGCGATAGAACAGGGTTTCGTTAGTGTCCTGGATATTACGCAAATAGATATGCTTATCGATATCTGTTTTAAAACCTAAAAATTGCTTATAGGCACGCTCAGCTTGCTCTTCGATGGTTTCAATTGCTTCAGGCAACAGACCGTGGAGGTTAAAGTTACTGCGTTCTTCCTCAGTGAAAGCGCTACCTTTATTCAGCAGTGGGGTTTCAAGCAGGGCAGGACCAGCATAGGGGATATACAACGGACGTTTACTTTCGTGTTCCAGTTCCATGAAATTGGCTCTTTTAGATCAGGTAAAAGGATAGTCGGGCAACTGCGACCCGTAATCGTCCGCCGATTTTAGGAAACTCAACACAAATGTACAATCAATGTTGCTAATATATAGATATTTTGTTGAATATTGAGATCCAAGCGACATAAATCATGAGTTGGCGATTTCGGGTCTTAGGGCGCTAGTCTACCTGAAAAATTTTCTTTTGTTCGGCCTAAGCTGTGAAAAAATGTAAATAAAATAGGGAAATAGCAATTCCCGTTGTTTCTATTGTTTTTAGTTATTTAAGAAAATATTTGACGGAAAAAGCGTTACCCGAAGAAAGGAGAACGGGGCACAGTAAAAGCAATGTGATTGCTGATCATAACCCCGGATTTATTTTATCAATTAGCCAAACAGTTTTACTAACACCGGAAAAACAAACGGAGCAGCCAGCGAAGTAATAATACCGCAGATCACCAGCGCTAAAGAGCTATAGGCACCTTCCTGATAATCTTCTTCAGCGCAACGCGCTGTTCCGAGGGCGTGAGCCGTTGAGCCAATCGCTAATCCTCTGGCGGACGGTGTTTTTATTTTTAACATATTGAGAATTGGGTGACCAAACACCGCACCAAATATTCCCACAAACATAACGCAAATAGCGCTGATGGTGGGAATGCCATGTATAGATTCGGCCGTCGCCATCGCAATGGGTGTCGTGACTGATTTGGGCAATACCGAAGCAGCAATTTCCGGCGATGCACCAAGCAATAATGCGGCAGCGGTACCGGTAATCATAGCAACCAGGCTACCAACCAGACAGATGGTAATGATGGACTTCCAGCGTGCACGTATCTGGTGTAACTGCTCATACAGCGGGAAAGCCAGCGCCACCACGGCAGGCTGTAGCAGATCGTTGAGCAGTGAGCTGCCGGCAAAGTAACGGTCGTAGCTGGTATGAGTCAGTAACAAGACAGGAATGATAATAAACAGCGAAATTAACAGCGGATTAAGCAATGGTTGTTTTAACTTAATCGCCAGTTGACGAGCACCATAAAATGCGACCAGAGTCAGAGGAATAGCCCACCACATTATGATGATTCCTTATCAGATTTCATTCGTCTGATGCCATGCATATAGTGTGAGGAGTAGCCGACCACCAACATGGTTATCAAACTGCTGATCAGACAAGAGATCACCAAAGGACCAAACTGGCTGACGAGCTGAGGATAGTACTTTATTACCCCAACGCTGATAGGAACAAACAGCAAGGCCATATGACGGATAAACAGGTAACAGCCCGGTTTTACCCAGTTGGAGGGTAATATTTGAGTAGAGAGTAAGGTAAAAAGTAATAGCATGCCAATAATACTACCCGGAATTTTCAGGGGAAGCAGGGTAGAGATGGCGTTGCCAGCTAACAAACAAAGATAAATCAGAACAAAGGCTCGGAGGTATTGCCAGCAGAGTCTCAGGAACGGCAGCATAAAAAGTCCCTCTGCATTAGAATTGGATTTATCATACAATTAAATTTTATTAATGTGCTATGGATCACACAATAAATGTAATGAAAGATCGTTTCAAATCATTTCTGAAAAGCATCAAATGGTTCATTGCCGTTATCAGTATAAAACAAAAATTTAACCGCTCATTTTTCATCAAATTAATCGATGTTATTCCTTGTTTATTAAATAGTTTTTTAAGCGCTTTTTTGCAGGTAAAAAATATTTATTTTGCACTATTGGCAAGGGGATTGTTGTGGTGCAAAATGCATCAAATAATGAATAACCGGCGTAAAATGACGTCGGTTATTTTTTTGCATCCGACCAGAGAAAAATGGTTATAAATCTTAAAGATATTAGATTTATAGGGCTTATTCCGAGGTTAATAAATATTCACTTATACCGCTTAATTTTGGTAACTTATTGAATAAGGAATAAAAATGAAAAATACCCTTCTCAAACCACCTCTCTGCGTCGGTAATCAATACCGCCGCAGTGACTATGGCGCACGGCAAATCCAACGCCTTACCCGTCGATGTTATACCCCCTTAAATTTTAGCCGCTTGTTAAGTTATTCCCCTGCGGCCTCTCTGCTTTGTGTGTTATCGAGTAAAAAAGTTGAGAGCATGGGGGAATATGGCTATGTCTATTAGTCTTTCTGCAACTTCTATACCTGTCGCTAACCGCGTTCAACTCAAACGTTCACTAAAACTGTGGCAAATCGTCGTTATCGGTTTGGCGTACCTGACGCCAATGACCGTATTCGACTCGTTTGTGATCGTTTCCGGTAAGACAGAAGGCCATGTCCCAAGCGCTTATATTCTGGCACTGGTTGCCGTACTGTTTACTGCTATCAGTTATGGCAAGTTAGTACGTCAGTTTCCGGAAGCGGGATCGGCATATACTTATTCGCAAAAGGCGATAAATCCTCATGTGGGCTTTATGGTGGGTTGGTTATCATTGATGGACTATATGTTCCTGCCAATGATTAACACGCTGCTGGCAAAAATATATTTGTCGGCACTGTTCCCTGAAGTTGCGTCATGGATATGGGTTGTCGGCTTTGTTTTCATTATGACGGTGATTAACCTGCGTAGCGTTAACTGGGTGGCAAACCTGAATATGATTCTGGTGTTTTTCCAGATTGCTATTCTGGTAGCATTTGTCTATCTGGTTTGGGAAGGTTTACATCTTGGTGATGCTGGCCGATCTCAGGTTGATATCACCAGACCGTTCTTCTCCAGCGAAGCGCAAATGGTACCGATCATTGCCGGTGCAACGGTACTTTGCTTCTCGTTTCTGGGGTTTGACGCGGTTAGTACCTTGTCAGAAGAGACGCCGGATCCTAAACGCGTGATCCCTAAGGCTATCTTCCTGACGGCTCTGTATGGTGGCATCATTTTCGTCACGGTTTCTTTCTTTATTCAGCTCTACTTTCCGGATTTAACCATACTGAACGATCCGGATAACGCAACGCCAGAAATCGCGCTGTACGTTGGTGGTAAGATGTTCCAGTTCATTCTGCTGTGCTGTACGGTAGTTGGGGCACTGGCATCAGGTCTGGCTTCACATGCCAGTATTGCCCGCCTGTTATACGTGATGGGGCGTGACAACGTACTGCCGGAAAAAGTGTTTGGTTATGTGCATCCAAAATGGAAAACACCGGTAACCAATATTTTACTGGTTGGTGTAGTGGCTCTGGCCGCGCTGTTCCTCGATCTGGAAAGTGCCATTTCGCTGATTAACTTTGGTGCACTGGTTGCTTTCAGCTTTGTGAATATTTCGGTTATCTGGTTCTTCTTTGTGCGCCAGAAGCGTAATAAAAGCGCGAAGGATATTTTCAGCTTCCTGATCCTTCCGCTGATTGGCGCAATTATGATCGTTATTCTGTGGCTGAATCTGGAAGAAGATTCACTGCGTCTTGGCTTGATTTGGGGCGGATTGGGGCTGTTGTATCTGATCTATATCACCCGTGGATTCCGCCGTCCGGTACCAACGCTGGGGGCTAATCGGGGAGCGACACCTGCATTATTGCCCGATAATGGTGATAATACAGTCACTGAAATTAAATAATTCCGTGTAATTACCTGAAAGGGCGTCGATATATGGCGCCCTTTTTAGTTACTGTTTAGCGATATTATTATTCCAGATTCGGACGCCGATCGATATTGGTCAGAAAGCCGCTAATCTTTTCATCATTATGTTTAAATAACGATACAATTTCCCGCACCGCTTTGCCCATGCGTTCATGATGGCTCCAGGCCAGAGAGAGCGGGGAAGGTTGACGCTTATTCTCCACTTCTTTAGTAATCAGCTGACCATTATCAATAAAGCGCTGACACAGGTTCTTAGGCAGAAAACCAACCCCCACTCCCAGCAGATGACACTCCAGTTTAGTGTGTAAATCAGGAACTTTAATCTCTTTTTGACCGGAAAGTAGCCAGGCCACCCGTTTAGTGAGTTTGAGAGAGGTATCTTCGATATTGATAGCGGGATAGGCGCGCAGCATATTATCTGTGAGAACACCGCTTTTAGTTGCCAGTGGATGATTGGGGGAGAGAACAAATACCCAGCTAACATCACCAAAAGGTAACAGGCGAATAGTATTGGAGAGTGATTCAGAACCGGTAACGCCAATGGCGAGCTGAAAATCATCATGCAACATGGCGTCCCAGACTCCCATATAAACCTGACGTGAAAGTCGGAATTGAGTAAAAGGAAAACGCTGATGCAGCCAACTAAGTAGTTTTGCTGCGGCACTGGCGTTATAAAGCAGGTTATTCACCACCAGATTAACCTGACGCTCTACGCCGTCGTTAATCTGATTAAGCTCATCCGGCATGCCATCTATCCAACTTAACCATTGATGACAGCGTTCCAGAAGATGATTGCCTGCCGGAGTCAGAGAAACCGTACGAGTGGTTCGCAAAAATAGCTGAGTGCCCAGGCTTTCCTCCAGCATTTTGATGCGATAGCTGATTGCCGCCGGGGTTTTATGCAGATTCTCTGCCGCTTTGGAAAAGCTTTTGCTTTCAGCCACTTTAATAAACGTTCGTAGTGTTTCCTGATCGAGCATAGGGAAGATCCTTCTGGAGGTTTAACTTAAGCCAACAAAGTGCAACGTGCATGCCCAACAGCGTGTCAGCGCCAGAAGTATGACCATGCTGTAATACTCTATCTACAGCCAGTTGGGTCATGGGGGATGAACGAGCCAGACAGTGTAGTAAATGTGTTAGGGATGACGAGTAATGTCCGAGTGTAGCATGATGCAAATAACAAGCGCTGACTTCAGTAGTTAATAAACATAACGCTTTTACTGAGCTATTTATTAATGGTGCCTGTTGTAAACGGGCACGTAAGGTCGGAATAGAATGCAGAATGGCCATTGCACCAACCAGCATATCGTCTCCGCTAGGGGTGAGCCCCGGGCCCAGACCAATAATTGATTGCCATTGGGGTTGTTGTCCTGCAAACCAGTTCGTTAGTTGCTGATGGAAATGGAAAATCAGAGGCGAGGCAGTAGAAATAGCCTGACCTAAATGGCCTGACAAGCCTGTAGGATGTGAAGTGTTTAGTAATAAAGTTGATAGGGCTGAGTATACCGACGATGATAGAATCGGGAGGTGTAGTGCCATAGAGCGTTGAGGGGAAATTAGCAGGTTATCTGACGTGTAGAGCCCTTGCTGACGCATGGTGAACAGATCGCCGACTTTCAACTGTTGATGTAATTGGTCAAAGTCAGCAGTGCGTAATAGCCACCCCATTGGGCTGATGCCCTGACCATAGCGGTGTAGCGTTAAGAGTTCACCCCTGGTGTTTTGTAAATTGATCGCCTGACTGAAACGGCTATGACAGATTAAACTATCGGGCTGTAATGGAGAAAAGGCACTGACCGCCAGCGTGAAACGAGGCATATCTATTTCTCCTGTAGTGGGTGCCCAAAGGCACCCGGTGAATATGATGTTGTTGCAATTACTCAGCTTGAATATTCATAGACTCGGCTAATGCCTCCAGCGCGAGCTCAAAGCAGGGGAGCGGTGCTCGTACCGTACCGGCTCCTACCTGACCGACACCAGCCTCTTTATGAGCAATACCGGTGTTGATCAGTGGCGTAATTCCGGTTTCCACTACTCTGCGAATATCCAGACCTACACAAGCCCCCTGAAAGTTCCATGATGGAATTTGCAGTAATGGATTATGTTGTAAGTAGATTTCGCTCATCTCTTCAGACGTTTCCTGAGCTGCTTCCATTCCGCCAGCACCCACGAAACGCGTAACGCCAGGTGCGGCAATCATCGCGGCACCGCCAACGCCAAAGGTTTCAGTAATGGCACTATCGCCGATATCCGGGTTAGCATCATGTTGACTGAAACCGGTAAAAAACAGTCCCTGAGGTGTATTGACCGGAGCAGTAAACCAGCGATCGCCTAACCCGCTCACCCGAATCCCAAAGTCGCGGCCATTACGTGTCATGGCCGTAACGATAGAACCAGCCTTGATATCAGCAGCGGCGTCCATCACAGCTTTACAGTAAGCCATCGCCAGATTGAGGAAAAATTGGTCGGTGACGCTAAGGAACTGCAATACTTCTCCTAACCGTGCTTTATCGCCATCCTGAAGGGCAATAGAAGGGGCAAGAATTCGCATCAGTAAGGCCGATGCGGCGATATTTCTCTGATGAAACTCATCTCCCATGGTAATGGCCTGAGCCATCAGAGCGGTAAGGTCAATACCATCTTCCATATCACTCAAGGCCTGCTGTAACACTGGCGCAAGCGTGTCGCGCATCCAGCGTAAGCGCCGCTGCACATCATCACCGTAGGCACCAAAACGCATCACCTTACCGATTCCTTCGTTCAGGTTGCAGTAAGCGGAGTTGCCGTGAATTCTGTTTTTAATTTCAACCACCGGCATATTGGCGGAGGTAATACCTCCCATTGGGCCTACCGCATTGACGTGATGGCAGGGAATAAAGTTAATTTCACCCTTTTCCAACAGACTTAAAGCCTGTTGTTCATTCTCAGCCCAGCCTTCAAACAGGCTGGCACCAATACAAGCTCCGCGCATAGGTCCGGTCATATCTTGCCATTGAATGGGGGGGCCTGCGTGTAACAGTACTTTTCCCTGAGCCAGTTCAGGAATAACATCCCGTGCGGTACGTACCCCAACCCAGTATGGGCGGGCTTCTTTGATACGTTCAATGATAGCGGCATTGGCCTCAGAAATAGATGCATACATGATTCGGTACCTTCTTATTAATTCAATGTTATTAATTTAATTTTTTCAGCAAAGCGGCCAGATGTTGATTGCCACCGGCAGCAGGAGCCCATTGATAGTGAACAACCGGGCAGCCGGCGGTTTGTAAATCCTGAGCAAAACTGCGCAAACCTGCATTAATGACTTTTACACCTTGCAGTAGCGGTGGCTCGGTGATTGGTTGATGAGAAGGGTGGCGGGTGGTCAGATGGTGTGCCAGTAATACGGCTTCTTGCAGGGTATTCATCACCACGATATCGCCATTGATGAGAGCATCAATTTGTTCTGCACGCGGCTGTGGGTCTTGCTGAGTACCGGTCACGGTAGCGATCACCACTAACGGATGTTTATTTCCCCGAGCTGTTCGAATCTGGTTGACCGCTTCGACAACAGCCAACGCCGGATCGTCACAGGCTCCATATCCCAGCACCACATCTAACAGTAGCACTCCTGTCTCAGGTTGGTTTGCCAGCTTTTGGATCTCTAATGAGCGAGTGGTAGGGTCTATCATCGGATGTGGCCGACCAACGGTATAAACATCATCTCCCAGGTCGATCAGTTTATGACCTTGGGCATTTAGCATAATGCCTTGGTGGTGATGCTTATCCGTTTCTGCTCCAATTTGATCTGCCAGCAGCATTGCTGCTTCAGCTGCCAGGGTTCCTCCGGCGTACAGACCAAGTATTTTTCTTTCTGTTACATCAGGTTGATTAGTTGCAATCTCTTCCACATTTGCCAGCATTACTGCCAGCTGTGCCGCTTCTGCCAGTGAACTGGCCAACCACACATTACCATCATGACGCTTTTCTGGTTTCGCCCCCAAGAACAGAGCCACCACCGGTTTAGCAATGGATTTCATTGCCGCCAAAACTTTCAGGCGAACGCTTTCTGCAGGCGGTTTGGAAACAAAAGCCAGTACTTTGCTCTGGCTATCTGCTGCCAGCATTTCAAGCGCGCTCAGTGCGCTGATACCACCCACTTCAGCACTCAGATCGCGCCCACCCAAACCTAATGCATGGGTTACACCCTGACGTAGCAGCGCAATTTGTGAGGTGAGTTCCTGAATACCGGTGCCTGATGCGCCTATTACACCAATACTGCCTTTGGGCAGAACGTTGGCAAAGGCCAGAGGAGCGCCAGCCACCATGGCAGTACCACAGTCAGGCCCCATCACTAACAGCCCTTTGGCGCGTGCACTCTGTTTCAGAGCAATCTCTTGCTCAAGGGATACGTTATCGGAGAACAACATGACATTTTTACCGTCATCCAATCCTTGTTGTGCCAGCTCTGCGGCATATTCACCGGCAATGGAAATAAGCAGCAGGTTAGCGTCAGGCAGTTTTTGCTGTGAGCTTTCCCAACGACGTGCTTTTTGCAGATGCTGTCCACCACTCTGGCCTTGAGCTATGGTGTTTAACTCATTTTCCAGAGACGTGCGGATGATATCGATAATTTCCGGCATCTGTTCATGAGTCCGAATCGCCGCGCAAATGTCGTTTGGGGTTGCAGTCGTGAAATCCGAATGCCAGAAGCCCGTAGCTTCTAACAGTGCTTTATTAGCCGGAGTACCCATCATCACAGAGACTTCATCCACTCCCGGTGAGGCGCTTAACTTGCGGGAAATGAGCATCAGACTAACTGAATCCTGAAAACTCCCTTTTTTTACGAAAGCGTAAATCATTGTGTTACCTCAGATTATTTCTTTTCTTTTAAGAACAACATGCCAACCAAACCAATGACTAACAGGATGGCAGAGAGATAGAAGCCAGAGGCCAGACTACCGGTGATATCGCGGGCGGCACCGGTGATGATTGGGGCCAGAATGGACGAGCTCATTCCGATAAAGTTGAACAGACCGAAGGCAGTACTGTAGTTGTTTTCATCAACGCTATCGGCAACCAGTGCTACCAGCACAGGATCGAGAGCCAGCTTGCCAACTAAGCCATAAATGCACAGTGCAATAACAACACCGGTCATACTTGGCATCCAGACAATGGATAACAGGCTCAGAGTGGCGAGGGGAACCAGGATCAGAATTAGGGGTTTACGTTTACCTAAACGATCGGAAATAGAGGAGAACAATAAGGCTCCCGGAATGGAGATCCAGGCGACTAATGAAGAGATAAAGCCAGTTTCATTACCCGGAATACCTCGCTCACTTTGCAGATAATAGGGGAGCCAGGTCAGGATAACGAAGAACCCAAACAGGCTGCAAAACACCATCAGGTAGACGCGCAATAAATTACGGTTTTTCAACAGATCGCCGAGTTTACCTTTTTTAACCGGTACACCATCAGCGCTGGTTTGAGCTTTCTTTTTTTCTTTGATAAAGAACCAGATAGCTAAACCAGTTAAAATGCTGGGGATAGCCATCACGTAAAATGGCATACGCCAGCTGTAACCCTGATCGTAAACCAGCCAACTGGATGACATCAGACCCAGTGCAATACCAAATGCCATACCGCTGTTAATAATGGCACTGCCAAGGGAACGGTACTTTTTCGGGATCTGTTCAGAGGAGAGACCATATTGAGGCCCGTAATAGGTTCCTTCACCGGCACCGGTTACCACGCGAGCAAATAATAATGTTGTCCAGCTTTTGGCCCAGCCGGTAACGGCGGTAAATACGCCAAACAGTAAGAAGCCGGGTACCAGAACCTTTTTCTTACCGATTTTATCCCCCAGAACCCCGGCAGGAACTTGTAATAGAGCATAAGAGAAATAGAATACTGAATTCAGAATACCGAGTTGAGTTCCGGTTAAACTAAACTCTTTTTCTAATTCACCCATGACAGGATTTAATATTGTTCGGTCAGCATACATAAATATCCAACCTAACCAGAATAGAAAAATAGTTACCCACCATGCAGGTATTCCGGTTTTTTGTGGCGTTGCCACATCATTGACTGAGTCTGACATATATATACTCCATGTTTTAATATTATTTAACCTATTCAATAGTCATATTTATTTTTTCGATTAATAAATTTATGACACTGTGTAGAACAGGTTCTGTCAGGGAAACTATATGAATTAATGATACTTTCAGGTGAAGTGCGTCACATTTATTTTATTGTGAGGTAATTTTATTTATTGATGTTTCCATTATTAAAAAATTTTTAAAAGTGATTTATTAAATAAATTTAAATAAATCGAATGATGTTGCATTTAATTATAAAAGAGTTTTTAGGTTATTAATTAATTTCTATCAAGATCACATTTTGTTTTTATATTAAATATATTTTCTCTGTCTGGAGTTATTTCTGGTGATGAGGATTTAAATGAAAAAGACATTAGTGATTGCATTAGGCGGTAATGCATTATTACAACGAGGTGAAGTATTATCTGCTCAGAATCAATATAAAAATATTGAACAGGTTGCCAGCGTTGTTGCTGCACTGGCACCCAAATACCGGATAGTTATTGTGCATGGCAACGGCCCACAGGTGGGCTTATTAGCGCTACAAAATCAGGCCTGCGATCTGGCTCCACCTTATCCATTAGATATTTTGGTAGCGGAAACTCAGGGTATGCTGGGTTATATGATCACCCAAACATTGGGGCAGATGAGCAACATGCCAACTATCAGCAGTTTGCTGACGCGTATTGAGGTCGATCCTGCGGATATTGCTTTCAATGATCCCAGTAAATTTATTGGTCCGGTTTACCCGCCCTCGCAAGAACAGGCGCTGGTGGCGAATTATGGCTATAAGATGAAGCGTGACGGGGAATATTTACGTCGGGTCGTGGCTTCTCCCCGACCACTGCGAGTACTGGAAATAGATGCGATTCGTCATTTGTTATCTCAGGGCAATCTGGTGATTTGTGGCGGTGGAGGTGGCGTACCGGTTGCTCATGGCGAGAGGGGCTTTGTTGGCGTTGAAGCGGTAATTGATAAAGATTTGGCCGCGTCGTTACTGGCAAAAGAGTTAAAGGCCGAGTACCTGATGATACTCACCGATGCTGATGCGGTATATCAGGACTGGGGGACGCCACAGGCGCGCGCTTTACGTAATGTAACGGTAGAGACATTACGACCATTTGCAGCACCTGATGGTTCTATGGGACCTAAAGCACAGGCGGTGATTGAGTTTGTTGAACAGACGGGAAAAACAGCCTTTATTGGTGCGTTAAAAGATGCCGCTGACATTTTAAAAGGAAATAAAGGAACCAAGGTGGTCAGCACACAGGAAGCGATAGTGAATTAGTGAATAGATTCTGCCGCATTATTCTTATATAAAAGCGATGAATAATGCGGCAGGAAAATTCTGAACTATGTTAAATCACTTTTGGTTTTGATTGATTATCCGAAACCAAGAGATCTCCGCGTCGTCTCTGCAGAATCCATCCTTTTAGCAATCCTGACATACAAAACAGCAATCCAATCCAAATCAGGGTGAAGCTAACGCCCTTCACTTTATCGAACGCTTCATTAAATAAGAAGATCGCCAGTAAGAACTGAATGGTGGGTTCAATATATTGGGATAATCCAATTACAGTTAAGGTAGTGCGTTTAATAGCGGCTGCGAAAAATAGCAGAGGCAGCAGGGTGACAGGAGCCGTCAGAGCATAGTAAATGCGAGTTGTGGTATCGGCATCGGTTAATGCACTTTCGCCGCTGGTGGATAACCAAATGGTTAAACCAATGGCTACGGGAAACAGCCACAGCGTTTCAACGGTAAGGGCGGTGATAATGTCAAAACGAATAAATTTACGAATCAGCCCGTACAGCGCAAAAGCGCTGCCCATAATTAATGCTAACACCGGTAATTGACCGTATTGCCAGAGCTGATAACTGACACCGGCAAAAGCAAACAGCACCGCCAGTTTCTGGCTAAGGCTTAGACGCTCATGCAAAAAAATCATGCCCAACAAAATAGAGAATAGTGGATTAATAAAGTAGCCAAGGCTGGCGGCTAAAACCTGATCGTGAGTCATCGCGTAAGTAAAAGTGCACCAGGAGATAGCCATAACGCTGGTACCCAGCAGGCAAAACAGCAGCGAACGTTTATCCTGCCAAACTTCTTGCCAGCGAGTGCGCTGTTTTATCAAAGGACGAACTAACAATAGCAGGGGGAGAGACCATAAAACCCGTTGAGCCAACATTTCAATGGGTTCGGCACCGGGCAACAGGCGATAAAATAGTGGAGTGATACCCCACAATATAAAAGAGAAGATTGCCAGCGCGGCTCCTGATCTGACCATCATAGTGCCGATGTCCTGCTTTAAACGAGTGATGAGACCATGATACACCGCGATAAAACAGAGAGATAGCAGACTAAATCAATTAAAACGCCATATATCAGAGAGTTCTGCTATATGGCGCTAAATAGTAGAAGAGACTAGCCAACTAACTGTTCTGCGTAGCGGAACAGAGCCTTAAGCTGAGAAACTTTGTCTGCATTATCGCTGTGTAGCTGTGCCAGTTGCTCAATTTTAGCGACGTATTTTTCCAGACGTTCTGGACTTAACATCTCCTGACGATGTGCCAGCCAGCGGCGTTGTTCTGCATCATCCAGCGTTTTTGGATAGTTACGGGCACGGTAGCGGAACAACAGAGTTTCCAGCCTGTTATCGCTAAAGGCCAGCGTTAATGCCGGCAGGTTTTCCGGTTTGGTTTTCTGAATGATGCCAATGGCTGCGCGATCGGCATCGCTGAAGAAGCCATCATATAATCGACCATCAACATCAGTGGGCGGTGTAAACGGCGTTGCTTCACTGAAGATAGCAATAACTTTTTCGCGCAGGTCGGGGCTCTGGCGCAGTAATTGAAGATTGGCCAGACAGCGTTGACGATCGATACCTAAACGATCCGCATTTTCCGGCAGCAATGTTTTAGCCGGGGCCAGCACCGGGCACTTATTGGTATGCACCAGTTTTAATGGAACCGGTGATTCACCCTCACCAAGTTCATCACGGCGAGTATAGAGACGTTCACGTAACGTATCGGCATCCAGCTCCAGCAGCGGCGTCATATCTCCGGCTAAGTCACAAACAATTACCGCGTTATTATTATCCGGGTGCCAGGCCAGTGGTGCGATCCAACTGGTATTTCCCCGCAGAGCTCCAAACATACCGGATACGTGAACCAACGGGGTCATTTCAGCAATATCGATCAGATTAGCGACTTTGCGCTTATTTCTTAACTGATACAGATAATCAAACAGTTTCGGCTGGGCTTGCTTCACCAGCTTTGCCATAGCAATAGTGGCGTAAACATCGGACATTGCATCGTGAGCGTGGGTATGTTCCACACCGTTGGCTTTGGTGAGGTGCTCCAGCTTAAAACTGGGTAAGCCATCATCATTCAATGGCCATTGAATCCCCTCGGGGCGCAGGGCATAACAGGCACGCATCACATCCAGTAGATCCCAGCGGGAATTGCCATTTTGCCAGCTATAAGCATAAGGATCGTAGAAGTTACGGTAAAAAATATTCCGGCTCACTTCATCATCAAAGCGAATATTGTTGTAACCCAGAATGCAGGTATTTGGGGCACTAAAACTATCGTGAATTTGACGGGCAAACTCCGCTTCAACCATCCCTTTACTGATTGCTTCCTGAGGAGTAATACCGGTAATCATCACGGCATCAGGATCGGGAAGATAGTCATTGGCGGGTTTACAGTAAATAACTAATGGTTCAGCAATAATATTGAAATCACTATCGGTACGGACACCGGCAAACTGAGCGGGGCGATCGTAGGATGGACTAATACCGAAAGTTTCATAGTCATGAACGTAAAAAGTTGGCTGGTCTGCTGGGTTTTTCATCTTACGAATAGTCTTTAGTTGTCTGCCGGTTATCTGATTTCTGGTTGGTAAGGATAACATTAAAAGCCGAATCAATCGGTAGAATTTATCCATGGCGGTTTAATGTTGTGGGAACGTCCGGGCTTATTGAGGATATAACCATCTCCCCAATGAATAATAATTATTATTGATATAATTACAGTGATTAATTAAGTGGTATAACTAGCTGCATTATCTGTTCTAATTTCATCACTATGGTTGGTATATTTTTATGTCTGAAACTATGCATTCTTATGATCAGGTTAAACGCCGGATTTATCTGCTGTGTTTTAGTATCAAAACTCCAATGGGAAAAGCTGTGTCTCTGTTTTGGGGCGGAATAGCATTACTTATCGTACTGACTGAATTTATGCGGATGGGAGGATTAGGATTTAATTATAATCATCCGGCGTTTTATCATCAGATGGATATCATCTTTGTTTTGTTGTTTTCTTTTGAATATTTGATGCGACTTTGGGTCACACCTAAGTTTATCAAGTATCCAACTTCAGTCATGGGATTGATTGATTTAATTACCACGCTCAGTCTTTATTTGATTTTATTATTTCCTGAGCTGGTTGCGCATTATGAGAATTTTATGAGGTTGGGGCGTATTCTCTGTATTTTGCGCCTGTTTAAACTATTGGGTGTCATGGATGATGTGGCGTTTTTTCATCGTTGTATTTTAAAAGCCAGAAGCAAATTAATCCTGTTCTTATTTTGCATTGTGATTGTAGCAATGATGAGCGGCGGTATTATGTTTGTAATAGAAGGTCCGCAAAATGGATTCACTAATCTGGGATCTTCAATCTATTGGGCGGTAGTGACACTGGCTACCGTTGGATATGGGGATATTACCCCCCATACTATGCCTGGTCGTATTATTGCTTCAATGTTGATTATATTGGGCTATTTGTCACTGGCGATACCCACCAGTATTCTTTCGGCATATGTGATGGCAGAAAGGGAGCATAAAATTTCTTTTCGTTGTCCGATATGTCAACACGTAGAGCATGAACGTGATGCCCGATACTGTAAACACTGTGGTGGCAAACTGAGTAGTAACGGCTGAGGTGAAGAACAGCCCTTTAGATGAACTAAAGGGCTGTTAATATAGTAAATTAATAAATAGAACGGTACAGCGCTTTAATCTCTTCTACGTTAGTATCCCGAGGGTTGCCACCGGTACATACATCGTCAAAGGCGGCCTGAGCCAGCGCATCGATATCATTTTCTTTCATACCAACATCACGCAATCTGGCTGGAATACCAACATCTTTGCTCAGTTGCTTCACTGCATCAATAGCGGCTTCGCGGACTTCTGCCAGCGGCATATCTGCCGCGCCATTAACACCCATAGCAATCGCAATAGCGCGGAACTTATCACCGGTAAAATCGGCGTTGTAAGCCATGATATGTGGCAACAGGATAGCGTTAGCCACACCATGAGGCGTGTCGTAAAAAGCGCCCAATGGATGCGCCATGCCGTGAACCAGACCTAAACCAACGTTAGAGAATCCCATACCGGCAATGTATTGACCTAACGCCATATCTTCAACGCCAACAGGATCGCCTTTTACCGATGCGCGCAGAGAACGGGCAATAATCTCAATAGCCTTCAGATGCATCATATCCGTCAATTCCCAGGCGCCTTTAGTGGTATAGCCTTCGATGGCGTGGGTCAGGGCGTCAATACCGGTTGCGGCTTTTAGTGAGGCAGGCATGCTGGCCATCATTTCGGAGTCAATAATAGCAATAACCGGAATATCATGCGGGTCAACGCAGACAAACTTACGGCGTTTCTCTTCGTCGGTAATGACATAGTTAATGGTAACTTCAGCGGCGGTACCGGCGGTGGTAGGAATGGCAATCATGGGAACACAGGCGTTTTTAGTTGGCGCCACGCCTTCCAGGCTTCTTACATCAGCATATTCAGGGTTATTGATAATAATGCCAATTGCTTTACAGGTATCTTGTGGAGAGCCACCACCAACGGCAATCAGGTAATCGGCTCCGGACTGCTTAAATTTCGCTACCCCTTTTTGCACTACGGCAATCGTTGGATTAGGGATAACTTCATCGAAGATCTCGTAAGGCAGTTTGACTTCATCCAGCAGTTTGCTGACTTTGGTTGCCACACCGAACTTAATCAGGTCTTTATCGGTGACCAGCAGCGCTTTTTTAAATCCGCGTTTTTTCACTTCATCCACAATGTGGGAAATGGCTCCGGCACCGAAATAGGAGGTTTCATTGAGGATCATTCTATTTGCCATGTTATAGCTCCATAAGATTGTTATATTTAAAAGCGATTAAAAATGAATCAATTCTTGAAGTTATCTAAATTGGCAGTTCATGCTGTTTTCCAGCCGGCTGAACCGAACTCCATGTCTATGAACTTAGAGTAATTAACTTTCCTGTCAGAAAATTGATATAGGTTAGGAAAGGGGGGGAACAGTTATTTTTGGTTATTATTTCCAGAAAAAAAGAATAAACATTGATGTCAGGCCTCAAAACAAAATATCTGACTCTAGCCTAATGGAAGGGTTGGCAATAAGGTGACTATTCGGTATGTTTTATCGATCTTCTAATTTCAACTATCAGGATATTTATTTTCTCACATCATGAAAGTTACCCGATTACACAGTACTAATGACGCACTTTTTCCAACCTTTGAACGCCTTTATCGTATCTCTTTCCCCGAATTTGAGCAGCGTACCTTTGAACATCAGGCGAAAGGGTTAACGGCAAAAAACTATTTTCTTCACTGCTACGAAGAGAATTCGCAGTTTGTTGGTTTTGTGGCCTATTGGGTGTTCGCTGACTATCTGTATATCGAACACTATGCCATTAGCGATAAGGTTCGCGGACAGGGTTATGGAACCCGTTTACTGGGGGAGTTGATTGCTTCAACAAATAAAACGGTGATTCTGGAAATTGACCCGGTGGTGGATGATATCTCGCAAAAACGCTTGCGTTTTTATCGCGCATTGGGGTTTGTGGAAAATGATTTCTCTCATGTTCACCCGCCTTATCAGGGTAAGTTTCATGGGCATCAGCTGAAAGTTTTAAGCAGCGGACGAAGGATTACTGAAGCGGAATATCAGCGATTTAATCAGGATTTGAAATCGGTAGTGATGGCGAAGTAATAAATAAAAAAGCCAGCCAGGTGCTGGCTTTTAGGATAGCGGTCTTTTATGAGAATTAAGAATAAATACGGCTCGTAAAAGAAAATGATATCTATAACTGATAAGGTCTAATCTGATTAAGTCAATATGAGTTATTTTCATTTAATCAAGAGTCTTGAAGTTATTTTTAAAGAGATAATTTTAACCATATTGATGATTTTTTTATCTATGAAGATTAAAAAATTACTTTTCAATTTGATAACCAGCCAGCTAATCGTTTAAAAAGACTTATCAACATTTATTTTTATCATTTAATTATTTTTGTTGATTTCTCTTGTGAATTAGTCTGGTTTAAAGTGTTGATGAGTTTTTTGTTATCTGAATGATATCTTTTTTTAAATATCCATATAAATTAATAAGTAATATTTATTTTACGCGCTCTTTTTTTAAGGTGATTGATTCTGGATTTTATTGCTATTTATTGTTTTATAATGAATTTAACTAAATCTTACATCTAAAATTAACGGTTATATTGAAAGGCAAATTTACTAAAAGTAGAATTCAGTTGTTGTGGATTTTTTAGATATGTTGTTGAGTAATTATCAAGATTATCTGGAATTTTCTATCTATCTAAATATAAAGGGAATTAACTAATGTCATATGTATTGATCATTTTTGTTGTTGCTATTTTATTCGGTGGCTCTTTCGCGTATAAAAATTACATAATGAAAAATATAAACTCTCCTGAAGCCAAAGCTAAAAGGAAAGGGACTGGAACAAATCCGGACACTGAAGAGTTTATTAAAATGGAACAACAATATCCGGCCAGAGCAGGGGAAGAGAAAAACTTAGCCTTTGGTGTTTTATTTATCAATGGTGGATTATTTGCCGGGCCAACCAGAACATTACATATTAACGCTAAGGTTGATGACGTTAAAAAGTATGATTTGGACCAATACTGGGATATAAAAGATACTGATTCAGCAAAAGAAACGTTAAATCAATTAGCTTCTCTGCCGTCTAATAATGGTTTCTCCCCATCATCAATTTATTCAGCCAGCGCTAAAACGTTTTTTACTCATTTCGAGAAGCTATCTCCTGAACAACAAAAGGATCCGGCGGAACTTAATAAATGGGTACAGGCTTTAGAGCAAATTAATCAGAATATAAAAGTTGAAGCGTTCGGTAAGATGTATGAACGTTTAAGTTTGAGCTATCAGCAAATTATGGGCCTGCAAAATATTGATGCATGGGATATCGAACGTTTAGCGGGTACCGCCAGAAAATGCTATTTTGCCGGGTACATTACCGAAGATGAATGTTACCAATATCTGGCTCAGGCGCGTAGCCTGGCAACGGCTCGTTATGCTAACTGGCAAGAGTATCTGGTGTCATTTATGACCGGACGCGTAGTTTGTTACAAAGAGACGGGTTTTGATCAGTGGATTGATGTCGCTCAGGGGCTGCTGGAAACGCCAAACAGCATCTGGGATCAGAATAAAGGCTTATGGACTAAGTAAGCTAAACAGGTAGTAAAAAACACCGTCCTCTTATGCTAAAGAGTGACGGTGTTTTTTTATTTGAGTTATTTGGTGAATGACTAAGGAAGAAGACGCCGAGTTATCTTTTCTGTACCCTCGTCAACCAAACTACCTATTACTTATGCCTTTCCCGCAGCCGGTTAATCACTGAACTTAAATTCAAATCTTGATCCTGTAGCAGAACCAGTAAGTGATAAACCAGATCGGATGCTTCATTAGTTAGCTCTTCACGGTCATTCACTGTTGCCGCCAGTGCGGTTTCTACGCCTTCTTCTCCTACTTTCTGAGCAATGCGTTTGGTTCCGCTGGCATACAGTTTGGCGGTGTAAGAGGTAGACGGGTCCGCCTGCTTACGTGAGGCCAACAACTGTTCTAACTGATAGAGAAATGTCCATTCGGTTTCCGCCGGGGCAAAGCAACTGCGGGTACCGTTATGGCAGGTTGGGCCAACCGGACTCGCCAGAATCAGCAGGCTATCGTTATCACAGTCCGGCGTCATGCTGACAACATTCAGGAAGTTGCCGGAGCTTTCGCCTTTGGTCCATAAACGCTGTTTTGTTCGGGAGAAAAAGGTGACTTTACCGCTTTGTTCAGTGGCGTGTAAGGCTTCCAGATTCATATAGCCTAGCATCAGAACTTCACCGGAAACCGCATGCTGGACAATCGCTGGCATCATACCGTCGACTTTTTCCCAATCCAGCTGGCTATGCTGCTGTTGCGTTAACATGTTCTGATCTCCACTTGATTATCGGCAAGATAGCGTTTTAGTTCACCGATATTGATAATTTGTTTATGAAACACCGATGCAGCCAGTGCGCCGTCAACGTTAGCGACGTTAAATGCATCGAGAAAATGCGCCATTGTTCCGGCACCGCCAGAGGCAATAAGCGGAACTTTACAGACCTGGCGTACCAGCTTCAGCTGTTTCAAATCATAGCCGTTACGGACACCATCCTGATTCATCATATTTAGCACAATTTCACCGGCTCCGCGCTTTTGTACTTCCTGTACCCAATCCAGTGTGTTCCAGGCGGTGGCTTTGGTGCGGGCTTCGTCACCGGTAAATTGATAAACCTGATAGCTTTCCTGTTCAGCGTTATACCAGGTATCAATGCCCACCACGATGCACTGCACACCAAAACGGTCGGCTAACTGAGAGATCAGTGATGGATTAGCTAATGCCGGGGAGTTAATGGAGATTTTATCCGCGCCAAACGAGAGGATCTGACCGGCATCTTCAATGCTTTTAATCCCACCGGCAACACAGAAGGGGATATCAATCACTTCTGCTACTTTTGAGACCCAGCTTTTATCCACCACGCGGCCATCGGAAGAGGCGGTAATATCATAGAATACCAGTTCATCCGCGCCTTCTTCAGCATAGCGTTTGGCCAGTGGAACAATATCACCAATGATTTCATGATTACGAAACTGTACGCCTTTAACCACCTGACCATCACGAACGTCCAGACAGGGTATTATCCGTTTTGCCAGCATGAAATGGCCTCCTCTACGTTAAATTTACCGTCCAGCAGGGCGCGACCAACGATCACGCCTTTTACTCCGCTGGTGCGCAGGGCAGCAATATCATTCAGACTGCCAATGCCGCCGGATGCCTGAAATGCAACGTCCGGATAACGCTGGCTAATTTCACAATATAAATCGACGTTGGAACCGGCCAGAGTACCGTCGCGGGAAATATCGGTGCAGAGCACGTGCTTTAAGCCATAGGGAAGATAGCGTTCTACTATCTGTTCCAGTGTTTGGCTGGAGTTTTCCTGCCAGCCGCTAATGGCCACGTTTTTATTACCGTTATCATCAATGCGTACATCCAGCGCCAGTACCAATGCATCGGCACCAAAACGTTTAAACCATTGTTCTACCATTTCGGGCTGGCGTACGGCGGTTGAACCAATAACGACCCGGCTGGCACCGGCATCGATTAAATCACTGACGTCTTGTTCTGTACGAATACCGCCACCAATCTGAACCGGAACCGAAACACCGGCTAACAGTTTACGTAATAAAGGTAACTGGCGAGCTTTTGGATCTTTAGCACCGGTTAAATCAACCAGATGCAGTACCTGAGCACCTTGTTGCTGATATTGTTGCAGGCGCGGCAGTGGGTCGTTGCCATAGTCGCGCTGTTGTCCATAATCTCCCTGATGCAGACGCACTACGCTGCCGTCAATCAGGTCTAATGCGGGAATAATCATCTCAGTTACATCTCCAGAAAGTTTTTCAGCAGTTGTGCGCCGGCCTGACCAGAACGTTCTGGATGAAACTGTACGCCGAAGAAATTGTCTTGCTGTACTGCGGCGGTGAAGGGCTCGCCGTAGGTGGAGTGCGCGATAGTGGCTGAACATACGGGCATAGCGTATCCATGTACGAAATAGAAATAAGCACCGTCCTCGATGCCGCGAAACAGATGATGACCCGCCAGTGGATTGACATTATTCCAGCCCATATGAGGGAGGGGCAGGTTGTCCGCTTTCATCTGCTTGATCGGAGCATCAATAATGCCCAGCGTATCTGTTGAGCCTTCTTCACTGCTTTTAGCCAGTAGCTGCATACCGAGGCAAATGCCTAAAACCGGTTGAGTACAGGCTTTGATTAAAGGGATTAACTCACGTTCGTTCAGTATTTTCATAGCGGCAGAGGCGGAACCCACACCGGGGAGAAATAGCTTGTCGGAGCGCAGGACAATGTCAGGATCCCGGCTCACTACCGGGTTATAGCCCAGGCGCTTTACCGCATAAGCCACCGAAGCCAGATTGGCACAGCCGGTATCTAAAATCACCACTTCCATTACAGCACCCCTTTTGAGCTCGGCAGGGTATTACCCTCTACGCGGATTGCCTGACGCAGGGTACGGCCAAAGACTTTAAACAGGCTCTCCACTCTATGGTGGTCATTCTTACCTTTGGTTTTCAGATGTAAGGTGACCGCCATTGAGTAAGAAAGCGAGTGGAAGAAGTGTTCTACCATCTCTGTGCTCATATCGCCAACGCGCTGATGGGTAAATTCGGCTTTGTACTCAAGGAAAGGACGACCGGAAATATCCAGCGCACAGCGGGCCAGACACTCATCCATTGGTAGCGTAAAACCAAAACGGCCAATACCGCGTTTATCACCCAATGCCTTTTTAAGCGCTTCGCCCAGTGCCAAACCGGTATCTTCAATGGTGTGGTGATCGTCAATAAATAGATCGCCTTTCACATTGATATTCATACGAAAACCGCCATGAGTGGCTATCTGATCCAGCATATGGTCAAAGAAACCAATACCGGTGTGAATTTTGCTGTCGCCCTCGCGATCCAGCCAGACTTCCACATCAATGGAGGTTTCTTTGGTGGTGCGAATAACATGAGCGTGGCGGTCTGACTGAGTTAACTGTTCAACGATTTGATTCCAGCCCAGTGTATCGCGCTGGTAGCGAATACCCTGAATACCCATGTTTTTCGCCAACTGAATGTCAGTTTCCCGATCGCCAATTACCCAGGAGTTCTCATAGTCCATCACTGCTTTATGCATATAGGCCGCCACCATTTTGGTTTTAGGCTTGCGGCAGTCACATTTGTCTGCGGGCATGTGCGGACAGATCAGGGTTTCTTTAAAGCAAATTCCTTGAGAGGAGAGGATCTGCATCATCAGGTTGTGCGGTGGATCGAAATCTTCCTGCGGAAAACTGCTGGTTCCCAGTCCGTCCTGATTGGTGATCATCACCAATTGATAACCGGCATCCTGTAATTTCAGTAGGGCGGGAATGACCTGTGGCTCTAACGCCAGCTTATCTAACCGATCTACCTGAAAGTCTTCAGGGGGTTCGGCGATGATGGTACCGTCGCGGTCAATAAACAGATATTTTTGGCTCATGGCGGCTGTTTTCCTTAAAAGTTTTTCAAAGCGTCAGTGACGGCATCGCATTCACGCTGGGTGCCGATAGAGATGCGCAGGCATCCTTTCAGTCCCGGCTGTTTGTTTTGGTCTCTGAGTATAATTCCTTTATCCCAAAGCGTCTTAAAGGCTTTTTCTGAATCTGTCAGGTTAAATAACAGATAGTTAGTTTCGCTGGGATAAACCTGGGTTACACAGGCGCATTGAGCTAACGTGAGCTTCAATTGATCGCGACGGGCATTGAGTTCCGCTACCCGTTTACGCATGGTGGATATACCCGTTTCACTCAGTGCCTGTGCGGCAATGTCTGCCACCGGTGTTGATAGTGGATAAGGGGCGATCACTTTCAACAGCAGATTGATAATCTCTTCGCTGGCGAGGGTAAAACCACAGCGTAAACCGGCCAGTGCAAAAGCTTTGGACAGCGTACGCAACACCACCAGATTAGGGTACTTGCTGAGCCAACTGACTACGCTGGCTTCAGGACAAAACTCTATATAGGCTTCATCAACCACTACCAGTGCGCGCCCGGCAGTCATTGCCAGCAGTTCACGAATGTCGTCCGGATTGATCAGGTTTCCGGTTGGATTATTTGGACTGCAAACGTAAACCAGTTTTACGCCTTCCAGTGCAGAGGCAATGGCGGGTAAATCTAACTGCCAGTCAGCTTTACTGGCGACAGTCCGGCGTTCAACACCGAGGGTTTCTGCACTTACGCTATACATACCATAAGTTGGCGGGCAGTAGAGCACGGCGTCTTTACCCGGTTCGCAGAAAGCTCGCATCAGTAATTCAATACCTTCATCAGCGCCACGGCTAACGATAACCTGTTCTGGTTTTACGCCCGCGTAAGTGGAGTAGCGTTGAATTACCTGAACCGGTTGGCATTCCGGATAGCGGTTTAAATTTTGCTCTGTAAGCTGATAGCTGGTGGCTTCCGGATATTCGTTGGCATTCAGCCAAACGTCACCATTACCGCCAATACGGCGAGCTGACTGATAAGGCGTTAACTTTCTTACATTATCGCGGGCTAATTGTTCAATACTCATTTACGCCTCCGGATTCAGTTGTTTTAGTTTGGCGACGCGCAAAGAGACAGCCTGTTTGTGGGCGGTCAATTGCTCAGCCTGTGCCAGGGTTTCAATCGTCGGGGCCAACGCCATAAAACCCTGTTGGGTTAGCTGTTGAACGGTCATACGCTTTTGAAAATCCGCTAAACCTAAGCTTGAGCTGGTGGAGGTATAACCGTAGGTCGGCAATACGTGATTGGTTCCGGATGCGTAATCACCGGCGGATTCCGGTGACCAGTCGCCAAGGAACACTGAACCAGCGCTGGTAATTTGCTCCACCAGTGCTTCAGGATCGCGTGTCTGAATGATTAAGTGCTCCGGCCCATACTGATTACTGATATCAACACACTGATCCAGATCCCTTGTTACAATTAAACGACTTTCTGCCAATGCCTGACGGGCAATATCTTGCCGTGACAATGTCACTAATTGTTTTTCAAGCTGCTCAGAAACGGCCTGAGCGATGTCTCTGTCCGGAGTCAGTAAAATAACCTGAGAATCGGGGCCGTGCTCTGCCTGAGATAGCAGATCTGAGGCGATAAAAGCAGGAGTAGAACCGCTATCAGCAATGACCAGAACCTCTGAGGGGCCGGCGGGCATATCAATCGCAGCACCGCCAATGGCCTGACTTACCTGACGTTTGGCTTCGGTCACATAGGCGTTACCAGGCCCGAAGATTTTATCTACTTTAGGTACGGTTTCACTACCAAATGCCATGGCAGCAATGGCCTGTGCGCCCCCCAGTTGAAAAACGTTTTTAATACCACACAGTTTTGCGGCATACAGAATTTCATCGGCAATTGGCGGTGGAGAACATAAAACGACTTCTTTACAGCCCGCCAGACGAGAAGGAATACCTAACATCAATACCGTTGATGGAAGTGGTGCGGTACCTCCAGGAATATACAAGCCGACAGATCTGATTGGGCGAGTAACCTGCTGGCAACGTACGCCAGGTTGGGTTTCGATATCCACCGGTGGCAATATTTGAGCCTTATGAAAGGTTTCGATATTGCGTGCGGCTATAGCCATCGCCTGTTTGATTTCATCGCCTAAACGTTCAGAGGCGGCATTGATTTCCTGCTCGGTAATACGCAGGCTGGTAGTTTGCACTTTATCAAACTTGGCGTTAAGCAGGGTTAGCGCACGATCACCACCGGCTTTCACCTGTTCGATAATTTCGCTCACCGCGGCACTGATACGGTCAGATGCATTTACCGCAGGACGTGAAAGCAGTTCTTGCTGCTGCTGTTTATTGCATTGTTCCCAGAAGGTCAGTTGCATGGTGGTTACTCCATCATTTTTTCGATTGGTAACACCAGAATTGAGCTGGCACCGAGTTTTTTCAGGCTTTCCATGGTTTCCCAGAACAGCGTTTCGCTACTCACCATGTGCATTGCCACGCGGTTTTTATCACCGGCCAGCGGCAGAATGGTAGGGCGTTCGGCTCCGGGAAGCAGGGCGACAATCTCTTCCAGACGATCGTTCGGCGCATGCAACATGATGTATTTAGATTCTCTGGCCTGAATCACTCCTTGCATACGGGTTAGCAGTTTATTGATCAGCTCTTGTTTTTCGTCAGAAATTTCACCATCGCGTTGAATCAGCGTGGCTTTAGAGCGATAGATAACGTCCACTTCACGCAGGCCGTTGGCTTCCAGCGTTGCTCCGGTAGAGACTAAATCACAGATGGCATCCGCTAAACCTGCCCGAGGGGCAACTTCGACTGAACCATTTAAAAGACAGGATTTAAAACGAACTTTTTGTTCGTCCAGATAGCGTTTTAACAAGTGAGGATAAGAGGTCGCGATACGGCTGTTTTGTAAACATTGTGGGCCGGTATATTCGGCATCCAGCGGCATAGCGATAGAGAGACGGCACCCGCCAAAATCAAGGCGACGCAGGGTAGTGTAACGAGGATCTTCTCCCTGAGCACGGCGGCTCAACAGCTCTTCTTCCAGGACGTTTTCACCGATAATGCCGAGATCTACTACGCCATCCATAACCAGGCCGGGAATATCGTCATCACGTACGCGAAGAATATCAATGGGCATATTTTCTGCGAAAGCGATCAGGCGCTGTTGCTGGAGGTTTATTTTGATACCACAGCTGGCGAACAGCTTCTGGGATTCATCACTTAAACGACCTGATTTCTGCATAGCTATTCGTAAACGGCTTTTATCTAACATGGTAATCCTCTTATCTCTCTAATTTATTCTTCTTAAATCGTGGGCATTAAAAAAGCCCTCGGAAGGATTCTTCCGAGGGCTCTCTCTAACATTCTGTTCGCCACTGGAAGATCCGTTGATCGTCTTCCAGCACCAAAGGCCTGAAGACTAATCAGGGTGATGGTGATGATGGTGGTTAAACAGAACGTTATTCATAATATTTTGCGCCTTGAATCAGATAATTTATTTATGTCGCTGCTAAGTAACCTACCCATTGTTTAACAGAATGGCAACTACTTTTTTAAATAATTATGCAGAATGTAGAATAGGTAAGAAAATCATAGCTGAACGATCTACTTTAAATTTCGGACAGTTACCGAATTAAACAGGTAAGGCGGTTAGTTTTGGCTTATATTGTATAACGTTACTCCAATAATCAGAGTCATATATATCTACAGGTAAAATGCAGATGAAGAAGGTTTCCATAATTGGTTTAGGCTGGCTTGGAATGCCGCTGGCACTTTCACTGGCAGGACAGGGATATATTGTCGCAGGCAGTAAAACCACGCAGGATGGCGTTGAAGCGGCCCGCATGTCGGGTATTGATGCGTATCCTTTAGTCATGACACCTTCGCCAGAATGTGATGCAGAGGATTGGGAGCAACTACTGAACTGTGATGTGTTAATCATTACGCTACCGGCCAGCCGGGATCCTGAAAGGGCGGATATCTACCGCCAGTCAGTACAGCTTTTAGTCGATAGTGCTTTGAGTAAGCAAATTTCCCGCATTATTTTTATCAGTTCAACATCAGTATATGGGCCAGGAGAAGGCGAAATAACCGAGGACTCCCCTCTGAAACCAGAACGCGTCTCAGGCAACGCGTTGGTGAGCATAGAAAACTGGTTACATGATATGCCTCATCTTCAGGTGGATATTCTGCGTCTGGCGGGGTTGGTAGGGCCCGAGCGTCATCCTGGGCGCTTCCTGTCCGGTAAACAAGAGCTACCAGAGGGAAACTGTGGCGTAAATCTGGTTCATCAGGAAGATGCTATTGCAGCGATTCAACTATTGCTGAAGCAGCCACAGGGTGGGCATGTTTATAACCTGTGCGCGCCACTGCATCCACGCAAACAGGACTATTATCCGCAGATGGCAAAAAAACTGGGCATAGCACCACCGCAGTTTACGCCAACAGATCGTACATCGCTGGGGCGAATCATTAACGGACAAAAGATATGTCGGGAATTAGGATTTGAATACCGCTTTGAAGATCCGGCACTGATGCCGTTGTTGTAGTTAAACCAAGATAGTCTTCCGGCCGCACTTGATGCTTATATAAGTACATCGAGTGCGGCCGGAATAATCACTAATAATGATTTATTTGACGTTAATTAACGATGCTCAAATGCCAGTGCTTTTTTCTCAATTAACCGCATCATCAGCGTGAGTAAACCATTAACACACAGATAGATAATACCCGCTGCGCCATACACCATCACATCATAGGTTCGACCATACATCAGTTGGCTATAACCCATCACTTCCATCAGCGTAATGGTATAGGCCAGAGAAGTACTCTTGAATACCAGAACAACTTCGTTGGAATAGGAAGAGAGCGCTCGTTTAAAAGCATAAGGTAATAAGATCCGCAGAGTTTGTGCTTTAGACATACCCAATGCAGAGCAAGACTGCCACTGACCCGATGGAATGGCTCGTACTGCGCCGTGGAACAACAATGTGGAGTAGGCCGCGCTGTTTAAAGCCAGCGCAATCATAGCGCACAACCAAGGCTCGGACAGTAATTGCCATAACACCGGGAATTGCTTGATGCCTTCAAACTGGCCCGGGCCGTAGTAAATCAGAAATATTTGTACCAGTAACGGGGTACCGGTAAATAGCGTGATATAACCTTTCACTACCCAATTAATGACCGGCGTTTTTAACGTCAGAACCACGGTAAACAGGATAGCCAGAATCAGTGCCACAATCAGAGAAACAATCGTCAGCGTCAGGCTGGTATGTAACCCTTGTAATACATCCGGTAGATACTGAAACATTATGAAGCCTCCCGTTCAAAGCGCGTAGTACGTCGCTCAATCAGGGAGAGAATATGTTGGCTGATTAGCGTGATGGCTAAATAAACCAGCGCGGCAATCATAAACCAGGTAAACGGTTCCTGAGTACGAATAGCAATACTCTTGGTTTGCAGCA
The DNA here is from genome assembly GCF_016649425.1 of Limnobaculum allomyrinae. GTDB lineage: Bacteria > Pseudomonadota > Gammaproteobacteria > Enterobacterales > Enterobacteriaceae > Limnobaculum > Limnobaculum allomyrinae. The sequence goes on along the minus strand of NZ_JADRCR010000001.1, from coordinate 605,735 downwards.
TCAGGTCATTGACACTAATCAGTGAAACCAGAGCGGTATCTTTTAACAGAACCAACCACTGGTTTCCTAAACCCGGCAGGGCATGACGCCACATTTGTGGCATGATCAAACGAAAGAAAATTGCACTTTTGCTGATGCCCAGCGCCTGACCTGACTCCCATTGTCCACGAGGAACGGCTTTCAATGCTCCGCGCAGAGTTTGTGAGCCATAAGCTGCATATAGCAATGACAGGGCAATCACGCCACACAGGAATGGGCTAACATCAAAGTTTTCAATATTTAATTGAATAGTGAGGCCCAGCAGAGTGAAACCATCCGCCAGAGTCATCAACAGCTGTGATGCGCCGAAATAGATAAACAGCACCACCAGAATTTCTGGCAAACCGCGTAGTATCATGACAACACCGGTAGCGATATAGCTAAGAAACTTCAGGCGAGATGACTCCCATACGGCGAAAAACATAGCCAATATCAGACCCAACACCAGAGAGCATACTGCCAGGCCGACGGTCATACCGGCGGCGCTGGCTAATGGGAGAATTTCATTCATTATTTGTCAGATTACTTCTGGAACCATTTGTTATAGATAGTCTGATAGGTACCATCTTTCTTGATTTTATCCAGTGCGCCATTCAATTTGTCGCGCAGGTCGGTATTTTTCTGGTTTACTGCAATAGCGAAACCCGTACCAAAATAGGCATTATCTGTGACCCTGTCACCAACACTGGTTAAATCATCATTTTTCTTCAACCATTCAGCGACAACCGCCGTATCACCAAACACGGCGTTAATACGGCCACTTTTCAGATCAAGAATGGCATTCTGGTAGCTATCATAGGCAACCGGTGTGATTTCGGTATGCTTCTCCAGCAGATATTTCTGGTGAGTGGTACCATTTTGCATGCCGACTTTTTGTCCTTTCAGTGCAGCTAAATCAGCCACTTTGCCTTTAATCGCAATAAACTGAGCGGAGTTATCATAGTAAGTGTTGGTGAAGGCAACCTGCTCCAGACGCTCTGGCGTAACGTCCATTGCGGCAATCGCCGCGTCAAAGCGACGGAATTTCAGTCCGGGAACCAGGCTGTCAAAACCCTGGTTGGCAAAAGTGCATTCAGCCTGAAGCTCTTTACACAGCGCATTAGCCAAATCGATATCAAATCCTTGAATTTGATTTTTTGCATCAACAAACTCAAACGGAGGATAGGATGCTTCGGTAGCAAAACGAATTTTTTCTGCGGCGACGGCAGAGAGGCTAAAGCTGGCAAGCAGAGTGGCGACCAGTAATTTTTTCATATCCAGACTCCAGAGAGGCTTAATGGGAGAGATAACCGGCAAACTCTTTGGTTTGCGGGTGAATAAAGGCATCGGCGGTACCGTATTCCACGACATGGCCTTGCTCCATATAGACCACCCGACTGGCAGTCTTTTTGGCAAACTCGACTTCATGGGTCACGATAACCTGGGTAATGCCGGTATCAGACAGTTCACGAATGATGTTTACCACCTGAGCGGTAATTTCAGGATCCAGCGCTGCAGTCGGTTCATCAAATAACAGTATTTGAGGTTCCATCATTAACGCTCTGGCAATAGCCACACGCTGCTGCTGCCCACCAGAAAGGTGTAATGGGAAGCGAGTACTGAACTCCTGTAAACGCAGGCGCGCCAGCAATTTCTCTGCCCGATCGATAGCCGCTTCTTTAGACAAGCCTAAAACCCGACAAGGGGCTTCAATCAGATTTTGCATTACCGTCAGATGGGGCCACAGGTTATATTGTTGAAATACCATACCGACATTACGACGTAATTCACGAATGGCATTTTCTGACGGTGGCTGACTAAAATCAAAGTGGTTACCGGCGATGGAAAGCTGCCCGGAAACTGGCATTTCCAATAGATTTAATACTCTGATAAGTGAGCTTTTACCTGCACCACTAGGGCCGAGTAACACTAAGGTTTCTCCGCTTGGGCAGTCCAGTGTGATGTCAAACAGTGCCTGATGGCTACCGTAGAAACAGTTTATCGCTTTTAAATGAATACTCATGCGCCAATACTGAATAGTAATTAATGCGTTAATGGTAACGTTGACCGGATAGGGATGCAATCAAAGCCGCATAAAATTTGCAACGACTTCACAATTAACGGAAAACGGAATGACTAAATCATCGACTATTTACCGGTCAATGCAGCAGATTTAGTTTAGGCCATGTTTAAAAGCGGCACAAAAGGAGATAACAAAAAGAGTGAGGGAAGAAAGGAAACATTGGCTGCCAAAGACAGCCAATGGGTGTGGCTCAATCATTTTTCTGACAACATTAATTATAGAATTGCGCAATAAACCTCATAGGCAGCCCAACCTAAGACCGCACCAGCCGGCAAATCGATAATATAGTGTTGCTTGGTAAACATACAGGAAAGCGCAATCAGAACCGGGAACAGGAACACCCAAGGTCCCAGAGTACCGTATGCTAATAATGCGGTTAACGTAGCAACGGATACGTGCATGCTTGGGAAACAGTTAGATGAGTCATCAAATTTTTGCACAAACAACAAGAACTTTTCAGACCAGCTTTTACCAGTATTCATGCTACGCCAGTGAGATGGCGTAGAGACTGGAAACAGCATAAAGAATGTCATCTGCATAACCAGAAGAACAATATAGCTGAAAACAATCATGATGAAGTGACGGGAATCTTCCACAATCCAGTTGATATACAAAATGGCAGGATAATAGAGGAAACTGTAAATCCATGACCAGGATGGCCAGAACGGGATTTTTTCGTCAATGGCAGAGCTAAATTCACGAACCTTGGTAATGGTATGGCGTTGAGTAAAAAAGTAAAACTGATAAACACCAACAATCAGAATACCACTTAAAATAAGATTGATAACATAATCGATAGGACTCATGGGTTATTCCCTTAACTGATTTAGTATTGGATCTTGTTGTTATATTGCTCTGTTAATTAATCGTGGGCGATAGTATATAAATTGAAGCAACTTGTGTACCTCAAACTCTGCATAGTCGGCGATTATCGCAACATAATTTGTATCAAACTATGAAAATGTTTCAGATTTACAGCCAGTTAATATAATTGGTTTTGAAACTAAATTTTTGCTTCTTTATATACTGAATGATGACCGTTACCTTCTGAGTAACTATTTATCTGAATATATAACTTGTTGTTATTTATGTAATTAACTCTTTTTAATGGCGCGTTGGCAAATATGCCTGGCCTCGACGCATCAGGACTTTCCCGTTATGATGAGCCAAGACCTGATTGATACCTTTGGAGAACGGTGATGCAGCGTATAACGATTTCTATTGATGACGACCTGATGGAAGAGATAGATAACATTATCAAGCAAAAAAACTATCAAAACCGTTCAGAAGCGATCCGCGATTTAACCCGCACAGGTATTCAGAACTCCTCTTTAGTCGTTGAAGGTAATCCTCCTTGTGTGGCGGCATTGGTTTATGTTTATGACCATGAGTCTCGTGAGTTGTCTAAGCGATTGACGCGTACTTTTCATGAGCAGCATGACTTAACATTGGCCAGTCTGCACGTTCATCTCGATCACGGTAGCTGTATGGAAGTCTCGATGCTGAAAGGTGATGCTGAGCGGGTGGGGCAACTGGCGGAGCAGGTGATTACGGAACGAGGCGTAAGATATGGTAAGTTGGTGATGGTACCGGATAATAGTGGCGGGCATTCCCATCATCACCATCATGATGACGAACATGACCATCATCATGATTAATATTTTCTTTAAAATATAAAAAGAGAAGGCCCGGATTATTATCCGGGCCTTCTTGCTTATTGAACTAACAAAAAAACATTTAACGTGCTGATTCGTAAATCTTCTGACTGTCAGCTAAAGTGATATCGCGGTGTTCGCCAAGTTGAGTCATGCCGTGTTCTTTTAGCTTTTCGATCAACGCAGGGATCGAGCTACCATCTAACTTATAGTCAGACAAGCGCGTAGGTGCCCCCATTTGTTGGAAGAAGTTTTCAGTGGCTTTAATTGCCGCTTCAATGCGCTGATCTTCAGTACCGGTATCAATGTTCCAGACGCGTTCTGCGTATTGTAATAGTTTTTCCCATTTTTGTGCTTTCTTGGCCCGCATAATGGCAGGCAGAATTATAGCCAGCGTTTGTGCGTGATCCAGTCCGTGCATTGCGGTCAACTCATGACCCAGCATATGGGTAGCCCAGTCCTGAGGCACACCAGCACCAATCAGGCCATTTAATGCCATGGTAGCGCACCACATAATATTAGCCCGCACCGCATAGTTTTCCGGCTCTTTTAACGCTTTTGGACCTTCTTCTATCAGTGTCAGCAACAGACCTTCAGCAAAGCGATCCTGCACTTTGGCATCAACCGGATAGGTGAGGTATTGCTCCATGGTATGAATGAATGCATCAATAACCCCGTTAGCAATCTGACGAGGAGGCAGAGTATAGGTGGTAACTGGATCCAGAATAGCAAATTGCGGCATGACGAAAGGAGACATAAATGCTTGCTTATCGCCCGTTTCACGACGGCTAATAACGGCGCCGTCATTCATTTCAGAACCGGTTGCCGGGAGAGTTAATACTGAACCAATGGGTAATGCTTTAGTGACTTTTTTTCCACGGCTGGTGACGATTTCCCAGGTTTCGCCCACATAATCAGCCGCCGCGGCAATAAATTTTGTGCCGTCCAGTACGGAACCACCACCAACGGCAAGCAGGAAATCGATCTTATTGTTATGCACCATTTCTACGGCTTGCATCAGAGTTTCATAAGTTGGGTTAGGTTCAATACCGCCAAATTCAAACAGGGTATATCCCTTCAGCGCATGATGAACCTGCTCCAAAACGCCATTACGTTTAATACTGCCGCCGCCGTAAGTAATTAATACCCGTGCATCGGCAGGAATAACCGTAGGGAGTTGAGCAATCTGACCCTGACCAAACAAAACTTTTGTAGCAAGATGAAGGCTGAAATTATTCATAGTGATAGATCCTGACGGTAACATGATGGATAAGAAACAGTAGTTTTTTTGTTTCAGAAAAGCTTAACAAGATACTTCATTAACATTAACATAAAACCGATGGGTAATTGGTCTGTTTAATGTAAATGAGTGATTCATGGAAGAGGCTAACTTACTGAGTAACAGAATATTCTGTCATAAGGGCTTTAACCAGAACGTTAGATATTGAGTATACTAACGTTATTCACCGGTTTTTTTACGTGCAAAATCACAAGGTTGAACAATACTGTTAGACAGTGCTTTGAAAGTGATAAAGCCACGTCTGAATAACCCGTTGGGAGATATTGAAATGCAAAGACTAAGAATTAAAGAGTGGGCTAAAATTCGTGAAACATCCGTCGAAATTGCAGAGGCTATTTTTGAACTGGCTGATAACGATGAAGTAAAAGCACAGCAAATTTGGGACGAAGGCAGCGATGAAGTTCTGCCACTGGCATTTAGTAAAACCGATGCGGATCGCCTCTACTGGGGGGAAGAAACCATCGAGCGTAAAAACGTCTGATAACTCACCGTATGTTTTAACGCTATTCAATAACGTCGCCTAATGCGACGTTATTGATGTTGATACAGTTGAGCGTAATAACTTCATATAAAACACATATAAATCAATTAAGCTCAGTGCACAGGTTTAATTAATGGATAAAATAACCATGCGCAGACCCTTCTCTTCATATCATCCCTGGCTTTACTGGTTGCGGGTACAACAACGGCGTTTGTTTCGTCAAATAAGCTGGCGACTGGGTTCCCGTCGTTACACCAGCCGATTGATACCAGAACAGCGTCTGGAATATCGTTTTATCAAACACACATCTAAACTTATCCGTAAGTTAGGCAATAGCGATATTGCTCTGCAACATAACAAAGTGATCAACCTTAAACTGGCAACGGTGGCAACCAGCGGTATTGTGATTGCACCGGGGGAATACTTTTCATTCTGTCGTCTGGTGGGTAAACCGACGACAAAACGCGGGTTTGTTGAAGGTATGGAACTCTCTTATGGCGAGGCTCGCCAGGGAATTGGCGGTGGAATTTGTCAGTTAAGTAACCTTATTCACTGGATGGCTATTCATTCACCATTAGTGGTAGTGGAACGAGCTAACCATAGTTTTGACCCTTTTCCCGATGAAGGGCGAATTTTACCCTTTGGTTCAGGTGCTGCCATTTTTTATAACTACATCGATCTGGTTTTTCAAGATACCTTCCAACTGGTATTTAATGTGGCAGAACATCAGTTAGAGGGGGAATTACTGTGTAACAGGCCACGGGAAGTGAAATACCATGTCTATCAGCAGGCACATCGCTTTGTTCGCCGGGGAGAGCAGGTATGGCGACAAAATGAGATCTGGCGAGATATATCAACCAAAGGGCAGGAACCGATAATCCTACAGTCAGAATGTTTGTATCGTAATAATGTGGTGGTCAAATATCACGTGGATTCCGAACAACTGGAGCCGGGGCAGTCATTAACCAGAGGGTAACAGCAGGCTCAGTGTTATCCACGGCACTAAATTAAATATCAGAATGCCGATTTTATATATTGCCATCCCACCGTAGTGAATAGCATCAAAGGTGGCATCAGGGAGCTGAAACCAACGGCGATGCAGACGATAAATCGATGTTTTTGCTAACACTATTGCGATAAACCAAATAATCAAAACAGCATAATTAATTACCGTACAGTAAAGTAAAGCGTGTTTAATCATATAAAAATCCATTGTTTTTTCCCGTACAGTTGCTTTGATTAAACAATGGCAATGCCGAATGGTTGTAACCGCCATTCGGCATTGGCAAATTATTTTTTCTTTCTTAATTCAGTAACGGGAAATCCACCAATTCCCCAGTTGTCCATATCTACTTCATCAATAACCACCAAAGTGGTTGCCGGATTTTTATCCAGGACTGTAACCAATAGCTGAGTAACTCCCTCTATTAGCTGCTTTTTTTGTTCCGCGGTAGCGCCTTCTTTAGTGATTTTAATATTGACGTAGGGCATGACTAAATTCTCCAGTTGGTTTATTCAGAGGTTTTTTTAAGGCGTTGACATTAAATTATGGGCAGCATCAGCCACTTTTACCAGCAACGATTTATCGGTAGTTGAGTGCTGGCGTAAAAAGGCGTTATTCTTAATGCTAACCGGTGTTGATATGGCTACTCTATGAGTGAGATAACCAATAATTGCATGCAGGACAATGAATTATGATTTTGATTACCGGCGGCGCTCGTAGTGGAAAAAGCCGGCTGGCTGAACAACTGGCTAACGAGAAAGCGTCAGCGTGCGGAGGAAACGTACTCTATATTGCCACCTCATTGGTTACTGACGATGAAATGGCTCGACGTATTGAACAACATCAGCAAATGCGGCCTTCGCACTGGCGTACTCATGAAGGCTATCGACAGTTGGGTAATGAGATTCGTCAGCAATCTGCTTTTTTCCCGGTAGTGGTGCTCGAATGCATAACGACGATGCTGACTAACCTTATCTTTGACTGGGCAGGAGATAGCGATCCTGACCGGCTTGATTATTTGGCGCTTGAACGTTGGCTGGAACCACAAATTGATGATTTATTGAAGGCCAGTACCGAAAGCCGAAGTGAAATCATTATGGTAACTAATGAGCTGGGGTGCGGTATTGTGCCTGAATACCCGTTGGCGCGACATTTTTTAGATATTGCCGGGCGAGTGAACCAGAAATTGGCGCAACAGGCGAATGAGGTACACTTTGTGGTATCGGGAATCGATATGAAAATTAAAGGTTAATCATGAAATTTATTAAACTTTTTCTGGTCTCTTTGCAGTTTTTGACTCGAATCCCGGTTCCGGGACGCTATACGGACAGTATTGAAATAAGTGAATATCGTCGAATGGTGATGGCGTTTCCTCTCGCCGGATTAACCGTTGGCTTAATTAGCGCTTTTGTCTTAACTCAACTGTGGTGGGGAAACCTACTGGCTTCAGCCTGTGCAGTTTTGACTATTGCCATGATTACCGGAGCGTTCCATCTGGATGGCTTAGCGGATACCGCCGACGGCATATTTTCTTCCCGCCCAAGAGACCGCATGCTGGAGATTATGCGTGATAGCCGCATTGGTACTCAGGGTGCGTTGGCGCTGATATTCAAGATCTTGCTACATGTACTGGTGGTATATCAGTTAGCTGAAAATCAGGCTTCAGTCGCCCATTTATTGATTGTTGCGCCAGTCGTTGGTCGCTCACTGAGCGTACTACTGATGTACCGACAGAACTATGCCAGAGAGAGTGGTATGGGGAATCTATTTATTGGCAAGATTGAACGAGGGGAATTCTATACCGCCTTACTGATTGGCGTGGTGTTGGTATTTTTGTTCGCCGGTGGATATGGTGTATTGATGGCCGCTGTAGCTGGCGTATTGTTATTGGTTTATCGGGCGTTGATTCAAAGCAAACTGGGTGGACAAACCGGGGATACGCTGGGTGCCGGTATTGAAATCGCCGAACTGCTCTTCCTGCTGTTAATGGTTCATTGATCAATGCGCTTATATTTAGTGCGTCATGGCGAAACTCAAGTCAATCAGCGTGGCGTCTATTCTGGTTCTACCGATCATGCACTTAATTCACAGGGTATCGTACAGGCGGAACTATTGGCTAAAGCGTTATCCGGCATTCAGTTTGACCGAATCGTGACCAGTGGGCTAAGGCGAACTCAGCAAACAGCAGAATATATCTCCGGCATTGATAAACAACACCATCAACGATTAGAAGGATTAGATGAGATCCATTTTGGCCTCTGGGAAGGGCGTCACTATCAGGAGTTGGAGCAAAACGATAGCCAGAATTATGCCAACTGGTGTTTGGACTGGAAGAGCGTTGCTCCCCCTGAAGGCGAAAGCTTTAATCAGTTCAATTTGCGAATTCATCAATCTTTCACCGCCTGGTTAAGTGAAGCTGAAGCAACCGGTTTAGATAACATCCTGTTTGTTGGTCATCAGGGAACCTTACGCTGTATTTTGCTCTCGCTGATGAAAATGCCAGCAGAAGGCTTTTGGTATTTTACTTTCAGGCATGACGCTTACAGCGTTATTGATATTCATCAGGGACATGCGGTGATTCAACAGTTAAACGTTCTGGCCTGATCCATTTATTCTGTTATACAACAACCACAAAAGGTAGTGACTGTTTATGCAAAGCTTAAACCAAATCATCGCGCAAATACGCCCACTGGACAGGCTGGTGATGGAGGAAATGTCCATCAGACTGGATGGTTTGGTAAAACCTGTTGGTAGTTTGGGAAGATTAGAGCAATTGGCTATTCAACTTAGCGGTATTTATCGCAACCTGAATATCAGTGCTTCACATAAACAGTTGATTGTCATGGCAGCAGATCACGGCGTTTATGCGGAGGGGATCACGTTGGCGCCGCAGGCTGTCACCTATTTGCAAATGTTGAATATGGTAAAAGGTGTTTCTGGTGTTTGTGTACTGGCAAAACAGATGAAGGCGGATGTTTTGCTGGTGGACACAGGTATCGATTCATTACCTATCGAGGGTGTTTTAAATTATAAGGTACGTCGCAGCAGTGGAAATATTGCGACTCAGGCAGCCATGAGTCGTGAAGAGGCTATAACACTGTTGGAACGCAGCGCCCGGCTGGCTATAGAGCAGGTTAATCATGGTGTCAGATTAATTGGTACCGGAGAACTGGGAATGGGAAATACCACGCCAGCTGCGGCGATTGTTAGTGTGCTTTGCGATGCTGAACCTGAACACACTGTTGGTGTTGGGGCTAATTTTCCGCAGGATCGCATGCAACATAGAATTGAGGTAGTCCGTAGGGCAATTGCTATTAACCAACCGGATGCTAACGATAGCATTGATGTATTAGCAAAAGTTGGAGGGTTTGATCTCGGTGGTATGGCTGGCATTATGATTGGTGCCGCTGCCGCAGGGGTACCCATTGTTTTGGATGGCTTTCTCTCTTGTGCAGCAGCCCTGATCGCAGTGAATATTGCGCCACAGATTCATCCTTATTTGATACCTTCCCACCGTTCTGCTGAGAAAGGCACACAGTTAGCGTTAGAAAAACTGAATCTTGTTCCTTATTTAGAAATGTCCATGCGATTGGGTGAAGGTAGCGGGGCGGTAATGGCATTTCCAATAATAGATGCTGCCTGTGCGATGGCGACTAAAATGGGGAGTTTGAATGAATCAAATATTTTATTATCAGATTGATTTTCGATTCATCAAATTGCACACAAAATTAGACTGTAGTATTATTTCATTATGGTATTAAATAAAATAAATTTTTTAAAATAATAAATCAATAATACTGCATAGTTATAGGAAGAATAATTATTTATTTCAGGTAACTATTAGAATGATAAGTAACAATAAATGAAATATTATTCTGATTGTGTAGAAATAGAAACGAAAGTTAGTTTAAATAGAAAACAATCAGGCAGATTTCAGCGAATAATATTATTATAATCCCTGCTTATCCATACCATCTATAACAGATTGAGTACCATTGCTTTAACTGTTGCGGCTGTTTTATTAGAGACAGATAGTTTTTTAAGAATATTATTTACATGGAAATTAACGGTTCTGTCACTGATAGACATTAAGATAGCAATTTCATTTGAGGTTTTGCCTTCTGCCGTCCAGCGTAGAATATCTTTTTCTCGTTTAGTTAGCTGATAATCGGCATCATGATTTTCTTGTGGTAAGAGGTATTCTGCCAGACGATTATGGGCAATTTGAGAAAGCCAGATAAGAGAAGGGGCTTGAACCAGCAAGGTTTTAGCGGTGTAGTGCTGGTCGGGACTGGCAAAGGTTAACATTCCGACTCGACCCTCAGAATCTTTCTGAGCCTGAGAAATACCATGGTTAATGCCAAATGCTTTAGCCTCTTCCCAAAAGTAAGGGGATGTTCTGTATAAGTCATCCTCCCAAAATAACGCCTGGGTAGAGCGTAGGCCATGTTGAACGGTTGGATCTATTTCAAAATAATTATTGGAGTGGTAGGCCTGATTCCAGCCAGTGGGGTAGTTATTAATAACTTGTGGTGGCTGTGCTGATAATGGATATATAGGTCTTACTCCGTAAGCACAATATTCAAACCCCAAATCGCTGGCTGCTTTTTGTAATGTTTTAAAGAAGGAATCTTTATCTTTGGTTTTTGATAAATTTTCATAGGTTCGATATAAATTAATTTTCAAAACCGCTTCCTTCGATAGCAAAACATTTAGAAATAACCCAACGGGAAATCGATATCGTTTAACAAGGCAACGACATGATAAATTTTTATACACTTAATTATAATATATACACGAAGCCCGTCAGGTAGCCAGTGCGCAATATAAATTATAGTTAAACAACTGACTGATTGTAGTAACTAGTATACTAATATCATAATTTTGAGCTGTAAATAAAATATGTTGTACTAACCAAGCTTGATCACAACTTAAGATACCAAAGTTTAACACTTAAGGAGATGTGTGTGCAGAAGAAGAAAGACATTGCTATAGAAAATCATGATAAATGCCATGTAAATAGCGTGGACTATCGAATTAAAGTCGATCTCGATTTTTTTAAAAATGTTGAATTTACTCATCTTTATTCTGCTGCGCATGCGGAACCTGAAGATTTGCGTTTTCAAGAGGGCGTGCTAACTGCGATTACCGGCTATACGGAATGGGTTAGTCAAATATCTCCGGTTTTATCAATTGGTTGGGATTGGGAGTTGCGTTATGAGAATGCCAATTGCCAATATGTGAAAATTGGACCCGTTTTTAGTAATATCGCTTTTCATATGGACGAAAATCTACAGAATGAAATGGACGAAGAAGAGTATGTACAGCAGTTACTCGATAGCAAAATAGCTGAGATTGAATGGAGTGAAAAAATTCTTCAGTCTATCACGCAATAATTCAGTCAGATAGCTAGTAGATCTGTCAGGTTACGTTCTGTAATCCAATGTTATTAATATATTTTTCCAATAAATTTACAGTGTGGGAAAATATATCATGGAATTTTTATCAGGTTCACCTCGTAACTTACCTTCTGGATTAGAAAATGAGCTTGCTGCATATCGCTATAAGGTTTTTGTTGAGAAGCTGGGTTGGGAGTTAAATACTCCCATCGGATATGAGCGAGACCAGTTTGATAAGCCTGATACGGTGTATGTTATCGCCAGAAATAGCCGGAAAGAGATCATAGGATGTTCCAGGTTATTACCAACGACAGAACCCTATTTGCTAAGTGAAGTATTTCCTGAGCTATTGAATGGAAATCACCCACCAAGTTCACCTTATATATGGGAAATCTCTCGTTTTTCTGCGCTTGATTTAAATGCGTCCGCGTTGGAAAAGCAGCGGGGTAGTCTTTCATCAGTCGTTGCGGCAGGTTTATTGAAAGAATCAATAAATTACCTTGCCCAGTATAATGTGAAAACCATTGTCACGGTCTCACCCTTGGCAGTAGAGCGATTAATCAAAGGGTTAGGTTATAAAGTTCACCGTGGAGGGCCTCCTGTATTGGTTGATGGCCACCCGGTTATTGCCTGTATTATTGATGTGAGATAGCAAAATTCTCCATCAACAGGTTGATCCTGCGCTCATAGCCAATAAGTTATGCTGAAAACATGATTTATTGGCTATTTAGCTTTTTTTGCTGTGTTACCAGTCAATTCCTTGTCTTGCCTGTAATCCCTGATCAAAAGCGTGTTTTATTGGTCTTAATTCGCTAACAGTATCCGCCATTTCAATTAGTGTGCGATGACAACCTCGCCCGGTGATGATGACTGTTTGCCCTTGTGGACGGCCTTGAAGTGCCTGTATGACCTCATCCAGGTCGATATAACCATAGGTAATCATATACGTCAGCTCATCCAAAACCACCAAATCTAATAACGCATTGGATAGCATTCGTTTACCGTGTTGCCATACCTCTTGTGCAGCTAAAGTATCACTGGCCTTATTTTGTGTTTCCCAGGTAAAGCCGGTAGACATCACCTGAAACTCGACGCCATGCTGAGATAACAGATTTCGCTCTCCACACGCCCAGGTACCTTTTATAAATTGAATAACAGCCGCTTTCTGACCATGACCAACGGCTCGCGCTACGGTACCAAAAGCAGCAGTACTTTTACCTTTACCATTGCCGGTTAATATCAGCAGTAACCCGCGATCCTGCGTGGCGGCAGCTATTCGTTCATCAACTTGCTGTTTAATTTTTTGCTGGCGCTGCTGATAACGTTGTTCGTTTTGATTGGTCATGGTGAGTTTGCCCTTTGGTGAATCATAAGTGCTAAGCTTAGCAACGATTTTTACCTGTTATCCAGAAATATCCAGTCAGATAAAAACAGGATAATCATGCTACTGGCGAGTTTTTTACTTTCAGGGTAATGTGAGGGAGAGTTAAACCAGTTTCAGATGCGATTGATTTATATTGACGCTATCCGTTCCTGATTGTTTATATATATGCCATATAAAAAAGAAAAGAGTCATATGTTTTCGTCAATGATATATAAACACCTGAACAGCGAAGCGTGCAGTCAACTTAAGGGGTAGGGAATGTTTCAACACGTTAATGCATATGCCGGAGATCCAATTCTTTCTTTGATGGAAGAGTTTTCTAAAGATAAGCGTGAGTCAAAAGTGAACTTGAGCATCGGTCTTTATTACGATGAGCAGGGGCGAATTCCTGTTTTAGATTCGGTATCCCAGGCAAGAGAAAGACTGTTTAAAACCAATCATGACCCTCTGGTCTATTTGCCGATGGACGGTATGCCTGCTTATCGTACCGTAACTCAACATCTATTGTTGGGAGAGGATAATCCCGCATTAGCGGCTAATCGAGTGGCAACTATTCAGACGCTGGGGGGTTCCGGAGCTTTAAAAGTAGGCGCCGATTTTTTACATACCTACTTCCCTGAGTCAGAAGTTTGGGTCAGTAATCCTACCTGGGATAATCATGTAGCGATTTTTGAAGGTGCAGGTATTAAGGTCAATCGTTATCCCTATTTTGACAGTGAAACCCGCGGAGTTGCTTTTGAGCAAATGCTGGCAACCTTGAAGACCCTACCGGCAAAAAGTATTGTACTGCTGCATCCTTGTTGTCATAACCCTACGGGAGCCGATCTTCTGCCGGAGCAGTGGGATAAAGTGGTTGAGGTATTGGCAGAACGTGAGCTGATTGCCTTTATGGATATTGCTTATCAAGGCTTTAGTAAAGGTTTGGATGAGGATGTTTATGCCATTCGTGCAGTGGCTAAAGCGGGTATTGCTTGTTTACTGTCTAACTCTTATTCAAAGAATTTTTCTATTTATGGTGAACGCTGCGGCGGCCTTTCGGTTTTTTGTGATAATTCGGATGAGGCATCCAGAGTATTGGGGCAACTCAAAGCGACCGTTCGCCGTAACTATTCGAGCCCGCCATTGAGTGGTGCACTGGTTGTCGCTACTGTCCTGTCCGATCCACAGTTAAAAGCAATGTGGATGGGAGAAGTGGCTGAAATGCGTTCCCGGATTCTGCACATGCGTCAAAAAATGGTTGAAGTGATGACTCAGGCATTACCGGGTCGTGACTCAAGCTACCTGGTGAAGCAAACCGGTATGTTCAGTTACACGGGCTTAACGCCAGAGCAAGTCGATCGGCTAAAGCATGAATATGGTATCTATCTGGTGAGAAATGGCCGTATGTGCCTGACCGGATTAAATGCGACTAACGTTGAGCGAGTGGCTAAAGCATTCTCTGAAGTATTGTAGTTAATAAAAAACACGCCCGATAATCATATTGGGCGTGTTTTTTTATCTACCGCTTAGAGGCTAATATCAATCTTTTATACCAGCCCGGCGCGATATACCGTCTTCCCACCAACAACCGTACGCAGTACTTTTACGTTTTCGATATCTTCCGCGGGAATATTGAACACATTTCGGTCCAGAACAATCATATCGGCAAATTTACCGACTTCCAGCGAACCGATAACATCTTCACGATGTTGAGCATAAGCTGAGTCGATAGTTGCTGCACGCAGTACTTCAGTAACGGTTAGATTGCGATCATTGTCCAGTCTCGGTGGTGTGACACCATCCACAGTACGTCCCTGACGGGTGGCTGCGACCTTCAGGTCGTACCATTCATCCAGACCATCAATAGGCCAGTCGCTACCAAAAGCGACAACGGCGCCGGCATCGATAAATTTAGCGATAGGCTCCAGCTCCTGAAAACGCTGTTCTCCCAACATATGGCGTTCTGCAATGATGAGTTCTGGCGTTGGGGCTGCCCATTGGAAAGAGAGGCAGGCAATGGCTCCCAGACGGGCAAAACGGGCATAGTCTTTGGCATTAACCAGTTCGTTATGGGCCAGCCCCGGGCGAATATCCTTATCAGGATGGGCTACTCGCATTTTTTCAATGGCATCTAAAGCAATGGAGACAGCGCCTTCACCCACGGTATGCAGATGAGGATCAAAACCTGCGGCAGCAATCTTCTCCATCAGTTCATCAAGAATTTCAGGGGTAAAATAGAGGTCACCATAGCGATCGGTAACCTGCCAGTCTGGTTGAGCTTCGGTGCCTTTATTAATGGTATAAGGCTCCAACAGAGAGGCGGTCATGGTTGGTGGCTGCAATACGCCGTCAACAAACATCTTGATATTACGTAAGCCGATTCCCGGTTCTGGTTGCCATTCAGCCTGGTGGTAGCGGTTTGCAAACTCAACGGCTTTTTCTACCGCTCCGGCAACGGCTTCTACACTATGGGCATCATCTGGCGTGATCTCACGGGCAGCCTGAAAACGCACGGTAAGTTGACCTTGCTTTTGCAGTTCGCTAAAGGCATCCAGCTGTTTGGCGGAAACCCGAGCGTCCATCACCGCGGTGACACCCTGAGCGTTAAGGGCGTTTTGCACCAGCGCCGCCACTTTTACCGCCTGTTCAGCCGTCAGAGACGGAATACTGTCAACTGCCCGCATTGCCGGCGCATCTTCCAGTATGCCGTTCAGTTCACCATTTGGATATTTACCAATCTTGCCATCACTGGGTTCAGGTGCATTTTTATCAATACCGAACAGCTCCAGAGCACGACTGTTAGCCAACATGGTGTGGCAATCGTTAGAGAACAGGATCACCGGGCGTTGAGTATTCAGACGATCCATATCGGAACGATACATATCAGTGCCGGCTGGAATCATGCCCTGACGCAGCCATGCGGTCACTTTTAACCAGTCGTTTTCACCTTTCAATACATCTTTATCCAGATGCAGCTGTACGCGTTGCAAAATTTGTTCGATAGTCAGAGACTCATAGTTCAAATGACAGCCAGATAGCTGCTCACCCCCCCAGAATGGGTGCATATGACCATCGATAATGCCTGGCATCATCATTTTTCCCTGCAGATCGATTTGCTCAGTGTTTGCACCGACATAGCCTTGAAGCTGTTGAATATCGCCACAGGCCAGAACTCTGCCACCTGCAATCGCAATAGCATCAACGATGCTGTTTTGAGCATCTGCAGTGTAGATATATCCATTAAAATAAATGACGTCGGCTACGGTATTACTCATCATCAATCATCCAATTGTTGATTAAAAAATGTTACGGGTTGGCGCAATTAACAGCTTCAACCAATGTTTAATTCCCACTGTTGCACTTGCTATCTCTGGTTGAGGGATTAGCAAGAGAGCAAAAGAGGGCGGCTAAAATAACAAAGCGGGGAGAATTGAATTCTCCCCGCTCAGGCGGCACCTGAAACTCATTGATGAGTAACGTTAGCCGATTATCAGGTCAACCTCTTCAGAGGAGATTGCCGGAGGCGTTTTACTGAAGCCTCGGGTAATAAATGCCAGATAAATAGCACCAATCGATAACCAAATCAGACCAACGGTGAGGGCATAGCCGTCCAGGCTAGTCCATAGCCACAGGGTTAACAGAACACCAATGGATGGCAGAATCAAATAGGTAAATAGCTTCATGGCACTGTGAGGCGTTTTGCTGTCAATAACGAAATGCTTAATTACCGTCAGGTTAACGAAGGTAAAGGCAATCAGTGCGCCAAAGCTGATCATTGACACCACCATATTGAGTGACAGCACCAGAGCGAACAAAGAAGTCACGCCAACAAAGATAATCGACAATACCGGGGTTTTCAGCCGTGGGTGAATGTAGGCAAATACCGATTTAGGTACCACACCTTCACGTCCCATGGCATAGAAAATTCGCACAATACTGGCCTGAGAGGTCATGGCGGAAGCAAATACGCCGATGACATAAGCAAAGGTGAATGCAGAGGCCAGCAGCGCACCACCAACTTTACGCATCACCGCCAGCGTTGCGGTATCGGTGTCAGGCAGAAAATCCTGCCATGCCGGATACACCAAATGAGAACAGTAAGAGATGATGATAAACATCACTCCGGCAATAAATACGGTGTACATGATGGCGCGCGGTAGGGCGCGTTTGGCATCTTTAGTCTCTTCTGCCATGGTTGAAATGGCATCAAAACCCAGAAAAGCCAGACAGAGTATGGCTGCGCCAGCGAATAATCCGGATGTCTGCCCCTGTACTATAGTAATTGGCGCCATTAGGGTTTCGATATCAAAATCAATTGGCGTCTGGAAACAGAGATAAAGGAACAGCGCAATAAAAGCTAATTGCATGATGATAATTAGCATATTCATTGAGCTAACCAGTTTAATTCCTAATATATTTAACGAAGTCACGATAAATATAGTGGTGCAAATAATCGCCCACATTGGAATCGCCGGAAATTCAGCATGCAAATAGATACCAATCGCCATGTAGTTGATGATTGGCAGAAACAGATAGTCGAGTAGCTGTGTCCAGCCCACTAAAAAGCCAAGATTGCCGCCAAATGTTTTTTGGACATAAGAGTAGGCAGAACCTGAAAGAGGCAGGGCGCTGGTCATTCGACAGTAGCTGAGTGCTGTAAAAAGAACGGCTGCTAAGGTGATAACATAAGCGACAGGCAGATGGCCTTCGCTGAGTACAGTAACTTGACCATAAGTGGTGAAGATACCTAAAGGAACCATATAGGCCAATCCAAAGAATACTAACGCAGGGGTGGTTAATACTCTTGTCATACGTACCGCATTGTGTTGCATTATTTTCCAAGCCCTTCCCAAAAGCCCTGACCAATGCAGCCTATATATAGTTGATATAGCACTGCACCTGAAATAATCGATGTTGCGCTCATTTTCAGTGAAACCCTTAAATCAAAGCGACATCAGAAATAATGTCTGATAAAAGAGAGCTCAATGAAACGTTGAAAAGCCACACGCTTTTCATCCGCTGGGGTGAACGCAGGGGGCGTACCTTATAGCACTTAAACCCGTTTGGCAATAATTAGTCGCCGCACAGTAAAATTTTATCATAAATAAATTGATGAAAGCCAGATGTGACAAGGCCTGTAGGATGGTTCAATGTGGCGAGTATTATTGATTTAATAAGATAATCTATTGTATGTTTTTTGTTATTCAGATGAATGGATTGGTTACTTTAAGTAATACCCTTTATAAGAACTGAATATCCAATAATGTGACCATTGCCTGAAGACAGATAATAAGAATGATCCATCAGGCTAATTGGCGTTTTAGTTATTCGCTTGTATAACCAAAAGACAATTTGCTAAAGTAAACACACCTGTCTGACTGGAGTTTGCGCCGAAATGAATAAATAACCCTGAATTGCCGATAACAGATATCCATCTTTTTTGAGGCAGGGTTATATATGCGCAAACATCACCATCTTCTTTTTGCTCATCGTTTTTTAGCATATTGATGCTCTGTCTTATCGCCATATTGATTTTTGAGGTGATAAATGACCGCAATTTCTCTTCACCAACTGCATTTTCAGTTCAGCAGTGACAGGGTGATCTTTCAACAATTAAGCCATAGTTTCCTGCCGGGTAAGCACGCTATCGTGGGTGACAACGGCAGTGGTAAATCGGTGCTGGCGGCACTGATTTGCAGACAGTATTTACCCGATGCCGGAACGCTGATTGGGCCAACATCCCCAGGTTTTTTAACTCAACGGTATGATTTTGAGAGAGTGACGATTGCTGATTTTTTAGGCCATGGCACCTGTTTAGCTGCGCTTCGTCGAGTGTTCTCCGGTTATTTTAGTCCGGAAGATTTACTGTTATCTGAAGATAACTGGCTACTGGAGGAGCAATTAAGGCAGCAATTAGCTGATATTAATATCACCGCCGATCCACAACGGCTGGTTGCCTCCCTGAGCGGTGGAGAGCAAACCAGATTAATGTTACAGGCGCTATTTACCGGCGATCATGACTGGTTGATTCTTGATGAGCCGGGCAACCACCTTGATTTAGCTGGCCGTCGCTGGCTCCAACAGGAAATTGAACGCTATGCAGGAAATTTACTGTTAATTAGCCACGATCGCGATTTATTGGAACAGATACCGCAGATTCATGAACTGTCGGAAGGTAACTTGCGAAGTTATGGGGGAAACTACAGTCTATACCAGCAACAAAAACAGGAGCAGCACTCGGCACAATTGCGGCAGTTAGCTCATCAGAAGGAACAGCTTAAAACTTTGCGTATTGCGCAACAAAACAGCATTGAACGGGCGGAAAGGCGTGCTAAAAGCGGTAAAAAGTTACGCGATAGCGGCAGCCAATGTCTGTTACTGCTGGATAAAATGAAAAACAGTGCGGAGATGCGTCGATCTTCAAGCTTACGCCATGCGGATCGTAAAATTGAGCAGACGCAAACCACCATTGCCGATATGCAACAAAAGCTACAACAGCCTAAAGCGTTAAATATGGTCATTGATACCCAGAGCAAAAAGAGTCGTTATGCTGTTCAGATGGATAAGTTGATCATGCCTTATGGCTATCAGGGGGAGATAACTCAAACCATCTTCCCCGGCGAACGCTATTGGTTACAGGGACATAATGGTTGTGGCAAATCAACGTTATTGAAAATTCTGGCAGGGGAGATAATACCTCAATCGGGTACAGTGAAAATGCAGGGCCGTATTGCTTATTTCGACCAGCATCAGTCACTGCTTCAGGATTCACTATCGGTTTTGGATAACCTGCGTTATCTGGCATCAGGCCTGACAGAAAGTGAATACCGGACTCAGTTAGCCAATATTGGTTTTCGGCGAGATAGCGTGTTTAAGCTGGCAGGTTCGCTTAGCGGAGGGCAGCGGGTCAGACTGGCATTACTGGCAATAACCAGTGGTTCACAACCGGCTTCTGTACTGTTGTTGGATGAACCGGACAATCACTTAGATTTACAGGCCAGACAAATGTTTGAACAGGCGATAGCGGGTTATAATGGAACGTTGGTGGTTGTCAGTCATGACCGGCATTTTGTTGAGAACATTGGAGTGACTCATTGTCTGGAGCTCATATCATGATGTTAAACCCTTTGCCGTAACTCGTTGATGGTTTCCATACTGGCTGCTTTTTCTGTTTGTGAAGGTGAGGGGTTTAACTATAAGATATCAGGCAGACAAGGTTTTGATTTTTTAATCTGAAGGTTTCATATGGCCTATATACCAAAGAACTACGCCAAACTTGAGAATGGCTACCGTGAAAAAGCGTTGAAGCTGTTTCCCTGGGTTTGCGGCAGATGTTCCCGCGAGTTTGTCTATTCCAACTTAAGAGAGCTGACAGTGCATCACATCGATCACGATCACTCTAATAATCCGGAAGATGGCAGCAATTGGGAAATGTTGTGTCTGTTTTGCCACGACCATGAACACTCAAAGTATACCGAAGCGGATATCTATGGTTCAACGGTGGTTGCCGGGGAAGATGCTCAACAGGATCAGGGACTGGCGACCCATAACCCGTTTGCTAATTTGCGCGATTTAATGAATAAAAAATAGCCAAAGCGACAGTGCCACAAACGATCGTTCATCACAAGGATTACCCTATTGATGACCGATCGTTTTTATTTTTAGTGGTTAAACCACGGTAATGAAAGGGGCAGCCATTTGCTGTAACCGTTCACACACTTCGTTAAAGGTCTGCTGATTCTTTAGCATGCTTTTCAAAATACGGTACTTACCATGACTGGTGGTAATTTCTAATGCCTCATTATGTTGTGCATTAACCCGTTCCAGTTCACGTATATCACCATACATGATGGTAATCACTTTTGGCCTGACATGACCTTTAGGGTAATTGACGGAATCAGAAGTAAAGATAACGTTCTGCCGCTCAGAAAAGCTATTAAGCAATATGATAAACGCCATCAATGTCAGTAGAGCAAAAATCAGTGCGGTAGCAGAAAGCAGGTACCGCGCCTGTTCAGCTGTCACTGAGGCGGATTGCCCAACAACTAACCACTGCTCGGTGTTATTGATTTGATTATATGAAAACCAGGCTAACCAGCCGAAAAAACCGATACCCATTAAAATAAACAATCGATTTATTTTGTAGGGGTACTTTACGATATCCATGCATTGTTCCTGTCAGCACTGCGATAGGTTCAAAACCATAATGCCAGAGGTTATAGAAAGCCAGAGAGTAACCCAATTTACACATTAGTGCCATTTTGTGTCGGATAATGTGGATGCTATTAGACATCATCCCTGCCAGCCTTCTTCAATACGATTAAAAATTAAATAATTCACACTTTTGATGATATCGTATAACACGCATTTTATAATTAATAATCACCTATTTATCAATCAATTGCAATTAAATGAGCTTCTGTTTACTTCCGTTTGCTTCTGATTTGGACTTGAGTGTATGACTGTAATCACCCTCTGTGTTTTTATCATTAACTACTATTACTCTGGTACAGAGGAGGGAACATGTTTTTAGAAGAAAGAAGAGAGAGAATTCTGACTTTTTTAGATAAAAACGAACGGGCAACGGTAAATCAGTTGGCCTTGATGTTCTCTGTTTCTAAAGAGACGATACGTTACGATTTAAGAGTATTAGCTCAAAAAAGCTTGTTGTTGCGCTGCCACGGTGGCGCTCAGGTGTTACGGAAAACGCTGCAATCGGATCTTATTACCCCATCACCTGATATGGATATTGCCTCGTTACTTAAAAAAATTGGCAAAAAGAAAAAACGGACTTCATTGTTGAGCAACAGCCAAACGGTTCAGGGTAACGTTTGTATCTTAGGTTCTTTTAACGTTGATATTGTGGCAAAAGTAGAACGTTTCCCTAAAGGCGGTGAATCGCTGATGGCAATTAACAGTACCCTTGGCCCCGGAGGCAAAGGTGCCAATCAGGCGATGGCAGCCAGTAATGCCGGTGCAAAAGTACATTTTGTCTGTAAAACAGGCAAAGATCAGTTTAGTCAGTTTGCTTACCGCCATTTAAGTGATTCGGCAATTCATTCTTTTACTCTTTATCAGTCGGATGAAGCGAGTACCGGCAATGCGGTTATCTATGTTTCTCAACAGGATGGGGAAAATATGATTGCTATCTATCCGGGAGCCAATAAAACCATTACTGAAAGCGAAATTATTGCTATTAGTGAGCAACTAAAAAAATCTGACGTATTACTGGTTCAGTTGGAAAATAATTTTGATGCCACATTCAATGTAATGAGGCTGGCCAATGCACTTGGGGTCAAAATCATCCTTAACCCGGCACCCTACTCGCACGAAATATTACAGTTCATTGAATTAGCTAATATTATTACCCCTAATGAAACGGAAGCTTCATTGTTCTCGGGTATTGAAGTGACGGATATGACCAGTGCGCAGAATGCTGCCCGTGAAATCGCCCATAAAGGGGTTCAGACGGTAATCATTACACTGGGAAGCAATGGGGCGCTGCTCTATGAAAACAGTCAATTTCAACATATTCCCGCATTACCCGCCGTTGCGGTAGATACCACCGGTGCGGGTGACGCTTTTACCGGCGCACTAACCGCGGCCATTGCTTCAGGACAGAATCTGGGGTGGGCGGTGAAATATGCCACGGCTTTTGCCTCTTTGGCGGTGGAACGGGAGGGGGCTTCAAATATGCCGACTCATCAACAAGTCATGCATCGGCTCTCGTTAAATGCCGATTTTTAATCACACGTTCAATTCAGGAGTATTAACAACATGGTAAAAAAAATCATTCTGGATTGCGATCCCGGTCATGATGACGCAATCGCTATGTTACTGGCTCACGGTAACCCCAATATTGAATTACTGGCGGTGACGACAGTCGTCGGTAATCAGACATTAGAGAAAGTAACCCGCAATGCGCTGGCGGTGGCGCGGATTGCCAATATTACCGGTGTTCCTTTTGCTGCGGGTTCGGCCCGACCTCTGATTCGTCAGGTAGAAATTGCTCCTGATATTCATGGTGACTCTGGTCTTGATGGCCCGGTACTACCTGAACCGGCATTTGAAGTGGATTCTCGCCATGCGGTAGATTTAATCATTGAAACCATTATGTCTCACCCACCCAAGACGGTAACCATTGTTCCAACCGCAGGTTTAACCAACATTGCATTAGCTGCCCGTCTTGAACCACGTATTGTTGAGCGTGTGAAAGAGGTGGTATTAATGGGCGGTGGTTACCATGTGGGAAACTGGAGCGCGGTAGCCGAATTTAATATCAAAATTGATCCGGAAGCGGCGCATATCGTTTTCAATGAAAAATGGCCATTAACCATGGTGGGGCTGGATCTTACTCATCAGGCATTGGCAACCCCTGATGTGGTAGAAAAAATCAGAGCAGTGGGAACCAATCCGGCTAAATTTGTTCTGGAGCTGCTTGAGTTTTTTGGCACCATGTACAAAAGCGCTCAGGGTTTTGATTATCCACCGGTACACGATCCTTGTGCCGTTGCTTATGTTATTGATCCTTCAGTGATGACCACTCAAAAAGTACCGGTTGATATTGAACTGACAGGAACCTTAACGCTGGGAATGACGGTTGCTGATTTCCGCTCACCGCCTCCGGCAGATTGCCATACTCAGGTCGCCGTAAAGCTTGATCATCAGCGTTTTTGGGATTTGGTGGTAGATGCCCTTGAGCGTATCGGTGAGGTAAAAATATGACCAATACCTCTTCTGGATCTTCAACGGTAAGTGTAACGGTACTGATGACAGCGTTGCTGGCAGCCTGTATCGCCTTTCAGCTGAATGCCAGTATGCTAGGCCCGGTGTTGGTCACTATTGCTGAGGAATTACATTCTGATGAGGCGGCGGTTTCATTATCTCAGACCGCTTTTTTCACTTCAGCGGCACTGTTTTCGCTGTTCTTGCCTCGACTGAGTGACATTGAGGGACGTAAAAAAGTATTAGTCTGGATGCTGGTGATTATGACCGCAGGGACTATTTTAGCCGCCTTAGCACCTAATATTGAAACGCTGTACGTAGCCCGAATTATTCAGGGCGTTTCCGGCCCGGTAGTTCCATTATGTTTATTGATGTTGCGCCATGAAATATCCGATCCGAAAGTTTATGGCACCATGATGGGAATTGTTACTGCGGTAAATGGTGGCATCGCGGGTATTGATGCCATCGCCGGTGGTGTACTGGCGGCTAACTTTGGTTTTCGCTCGGTATTCTGGGTGATTACTGCGGTTGCAGCGATTTCTACCTTGCTGGTGATTAAATGGGCACCCGAATCCCGTCCTTCAGCAGGAACCAAAATGGATTGGCCTGGCGTTGTCTTACTGGTGCTTTCTTTAGCGTCAATGCTGATAGCATTAGGACAGGCAGGAAATATCGCCGCAGTAAACTGGCCGCTGGTGATTGGTTTGGTGATTTTCTCTGTGGTGATGTTTATCTCTTTTTGGCAGGTTGAAAACCGCAGCCAGCACCCGCTGGTAACGACATTCTATCTTAAGCAGCGTAGTACCTGGGCACTGTTGCTAACCACCATTCTGACCATGACAGGGATTTTTGCTATCGTAAACGGTTTGGTTATGTCCTTTGCTCAAAACCAGTCTGTGGGTTTTTCGTTAGGTGCAGATACTGCCGCATTAGCATTTCTGACGCCTTATGCACTGATTGGCTGGTTAGTCGGGCCTTTCTCTGGTCGACTGGCTCCAACTTTTGGTTATAACAATGTACTGCGCATTGGTCTGTCAGGAAGCATTGTGGCGATTCTGTTAATGATGTTTATTGGCCTGCACTCCTTACCGGTACTGATTGCCGCCGTCTTGCTGATAGGCATGACCTATGCGGGGATCGCCAATATTATGCTTAATGGATTAGGGATTGTGTTATCTCCTAAAGATAACCCCGGTTACCTGCCGGGAATGAACGCAGGTGCATTTAACCTGGGTGCAGGACTGAGTTTTGCGCTGCTGCCAGCGGTGCAAATTATGACTACACCAGAGGGTGCCAGCTCACCTGTGGGGTATTTCAATGGAATTACTGTGGGATTAGCCATCACCGTTCTGGCGCTATTGGTTTCGTTTTTAATTCCAAGGCCGGTCAGTGCGGAAGTGAAGCCGTGATGTGATATGGATTTGTGTATCGGTCGTTAAAAAGCCGGGATTACCCCGGCTTTTTATTTATGTGGAATGAATGTGGCTTTTAGCCCATAACCGCCTGAGGTGTCGCTCCCGGTACGGTTTGTCCGGCTTTTTCTTGCTCATCGTCTTCCTGTTGGAAACGTTCAGCCGCAGGAACAGAGATTTTAATGGCGATCATCACTGCCAGGAAACCACCGACCAATTTACCTAGCAGAATTGGAATGACCAGTGTTGGCTGGAAGTTAGCAGTAAAGGCCAGATGATCCCCAATGGTTGCCTGAGCGCATACGCCAAAAGCTACGCACAATACTTTGTCACGGGCACGCATATTAATAAATAAATGGTAAGTGGCAATGATATTGGCTAACACCATAATGAACGCCAGTGCGCCGGTATCGGTTAACTTCAGTACTTTGCTCAATGCGCCAACCATACGTTTGCAGTACTTCTGGAACAGATAACAGATAGGGAAGGTACCTGCCAGCATGATGCCGATATAGCCGGCGATTTCGATGGCTCTGAACAGCTCTTTCTGATCGGCAAACAACGGGTCAAATCCCCACGCGCCAAACACTCTCGCAAATACCCCAGTGAAGTGTTCGATGATGGAACAGGCCAGAACCAGTTTGATAAAGGCATCCATAATTTTGCCGAACACCAGAAAGCCAGCCACCATCAGTTGAGGGCGATACTTCAGACCGGCAGCCAGCAGGAAACAAAATACAAACAGCGGCGCCAGATATTGCAACATCGTGATGAAATCCAGCGTCAGATGATGTAGTGCCGGAGAGTTAGTGGAGATAACATCGCGTACCGGAATATTGTTAAAAGTAATCAGTAACAGAGAAGCTAAGACGCCAAATGGAATACTGATCAGCCCCGCCATAGCACCTAATGCCAGATATTTATGATCCTGACGATTAAGCATGGTTAGCCCCACCGGAATCAAATACACAATGGTTGCCCCGGATGTGTAACCAATCAGCATGGCGGTAATCCACATATCGCGATTAGCGGTTAAGGCATCGGCCAACTGATAGCCGCCCATATCAACCGCGATAATCGATAGCGCAGCGATAGAAACATCGGAACCAACGGCGCTGAATACCGGTCCCAGCAAATGTGATATTGCCTGAGACAGTAAAGGTACCGCGGCCATGATACCCGCCTGAGCCAGAAATACCGGGCCGATAGAGTGTATGCCGTTAACAAACTCTTTTCCCAGCCCGCTGTCTGGTTTAATGATGGAGGCCAGTGCACCGACCAGCGTTCCCACCATGATGAGATAAATAACATAGTTGCCGAACTCAGCCATGGGATATCCTTTTAAATTTATTATTTTATTAACTGCGTAAGTTGCGTGAACGGGCAATAATGTCTTGATACTTTTCCATTACGCCGGACATGGAACTGCGGTTTGGTTTAGTAATTTGGGCATCTTGTTTAAAGCTAATAGGGCGTTCGATTCCCAATCCTTTTCGTGCCAGCATGGCGGCTCCCAGTGCCGTGACTTCACGGTTTGCAGGGGCAACAATGTTTTTTTGAATCAGATTGGCGAGGAACTGTTTGAAATATTGGTTAGAAGACAGGCCACCATCAACAGAGATGGCGTCACCCAGTGGAGAAAGCTTATCCATAGCGAGAATCACTTCTGCCGATCGCACCGCGATGCCTTCCAGTACCGATTGCAGAAGATCTTTTCTTTCGATATCCAACGATAATCCCGCCCAAAGACCAGCGGCAGAACGATCCCAGTATGGACAAGCCAGACCGGACAACGCCGGAACAAAAGCCAGCCCGCGAGATATTGCCGAATCGTTGCTGAAGTCGCTTAACTCATCAAAATCGTCAAGCAGGCCAATTTTTTTCACCCAATTGATAGCGGATGCGGCGTTATATACACCGCCATCCAGACCAAAAATTGGCTTTTGATCGGGAAACTTCCAACATAATGTAGGTAACAGTCCGGAGCCTTTGGTTTCTGCGATAGCCGTTCCGGTTAAGGATTGCAGGAAAGCACCGGTACCAAATGTGACTTTTGCATCTCCCTGATTCCGGCAGCCATGGCCATAGGTTCCGGCAAACTGATCGACAATGACGGCGGTAACCGGGGTAATGTGCCCATCCAAATTAATGCTGCCAAAGTCACCTACCGTATCGCGAATTTCCGGTAGGCAGTGCATAGGAACGCCGAATATTTCGCATAGTTCAGGATCCCAGGTGAGGGTGTGGATATTGAACAGCGAAGTACGGGATGCGGCATTATAGTCAGTGCAGTAAATGCCACATAAACGGTCAAGAAAGAAGGCATCCATGGTACCGATACGCAACTTTCCTTTATCTGCCAGCTGCTTAACACCGACGATATTCTCAATAATCCAGTTCATCTTGCTGGCGGAAAAATAGGGATCGAGTGGCAACCCGGATTTTTGTTGTACTAAGGGTTCCAGCCCCTGATCTTTCATGTGTTGAATACGCTTTTCCGTGCGCATGTCCTGCCAGATGATGGCGTTATACAGTGGTTTTTTGCTATCTGCATGCCAGGCGACAATACTTTCTCCCTGATGGCAGATCCCAAGAGCATCGACCACTTCACAGCCAGACAGACACTTCATCATGTTTGCCAGAATTTCTTCCGGATCGTGTTCAACCCAACCACTGTTTAAGGTGATTTGCTTATGTGGAATGCTCATGGGGGAGTGAGACCGGCCATTTTCATCAAAAACTACGATTCTGGTTCCGGTCGTTCCCTGATCGATGGCGGCATAACGTTGGTTAAGCATTGTTCACTTCCCTAAATATTATTGTTGTAAATTGGAGTGTTTTTTTGATTATCTCGATCAAACGGAAATAAAATCCACAAAAATATCACATTATGTTTCTCATATGTGACAAACATCACAACAAATTAACATTGTGGCATTGTTTTTGTTATTGGTGGTTATTGATGTTGTTTGTGATGTTGATACTGTGGATTTGATGTGGTTTTATGTATTCAGGAAACAAAATTTATCGGGATTACCTGAAGATGAAAAAGCAAAATGACCAGATTTGGGATGTGATCGTCATTGGTGGCGGCGTAGTGGGCTGTGCCGTTCACCGTAAGTTCGCTTTGATGGGCGCTAAAACGCTGCTGCTGGAAAGGGGGGGCGATATACTCTCTGGTGCCAGTAAAGCCAACAGCGCTTTGTTACATACGGGATTTGATGCACCACCAGAAAGTCTGGAATTGGCCTGTATTCAAAATGGCTACCGTGAATTCATGGATATCAAAGACAAAATGAATTTACCGTTGCTGCAAACCGGTGCGTTGGTTGTCGCCTGGAGCGATGAGCAATTGGCTAAACTACCGGGTATTGTTGAACAGGCCCATCGCAATGGTGTGATGGATGTTGAACTGATTGATAAAGAGGAAGTCTATCGGCGTGAGCCCAAGCTGGCAGCCGGAGCTCTGGCTGCGGTAAGTGTACCGGGGGAAGCGGTGATGGATCCGTGGAGTTCCCCATTAGCCTACCTGACTCAGGCGGTGAAACATGGTGCGAGTTACCAATTCCACTGCGAAGTGGAAAGTGGGGCGCTGGAACAAGGAATGTGGGTTTTACAAACCAAAAAAGGTGAGTTTCGTGCCCGTTTAGTGATTAACTGTGCCGGTATTAATGGAGATATTGTTGAAAGTATCTGCCATCCATCACCTTTTCAAATTAAGCCCAGAAAAGGTCAGTTCCTTATTTATGATAAAGCGGCAGCGGAAGACATCAACGCGATTATTCTGCCGGTACCAACTGCAATCACTAAAGGCGTTTTGCTAACCAAAACCATTTTTGGCAATTTACTGCTGGGGCCAACGGCAGAAGAACAGGACGACCGCTGGAAAGCGGAAGTGAAAGAAGAGGTGTTGGAAGACCTGATTCGGCAGGGCAGCAAAATGTTGCCCAGCTTGCATAACTATACGGTAACTGCCACCTATGCAGGATTGCGCCCGGCAACAGAAGAGAAACACTATCGTATTGCTGACTACCCGGAAAAACAGTGGATCTGCGTGGGCGGTATTCGTTCTACCGGGCTGACTTCTGCCTTAGGTGTTGCTCAGCATATTGCCAGTCTGTATTTGCAGAATTTTTCTCCACTGTTTGAATTCAATCCACCTCAAGAGATTATCTGGCCACAAATGCCGGTACTGTCTGAATATCATCAACGTGATTATCAACATGAGCATAATGGCGGCATCGTTTGTCACTGTGAGTTGGTAACCCGACGAGAAATTGAAGCCGTATTTGATTCTGATATCCCGCCGGAATGCCTTGGCGGATTACGTAGACGTACCCGAGCCATGATGGGGCGCTGCAATGGATTTTTCTGCAGTAATAAAGTGGCAGAAATTATTAACGATCGCTTTGAGAACACACTGGCTGTGGAGGTGCTGAAATGAGACTGAATTATGATGCGATCATTATTGGTTCTGGCCCTTCCGGTATTGCTGCTGCTACCGAGCTAAAACAGCAAGGAATTAATAATATTGTGGTTCTGGAACGCGAATCGCAGGCCGGTGGCGTCCCCCGACACTGCCAACATCCCACCTTTGGTTTATTAAGCTTTAAACGTCCGATGAAAGGCGGGGCATTTGTACAAAAGATTCTGGCATTAAGCGCCGGTGTACCGGTAATGACCAATACCACGGTGGTAGAAATTCGCCCAGAAGGAAAGTTGCTGGTCTCCTGTGATAAGGGACTGGTTGAGATGCAGGCTAAGCGGGTATTGATTGCTACCGGCGCACGCGAAACGCCGCGTCATCCGCGTTTGGTCTCCGGGTTACGACCTCAGGGGGTGTTGACGACCGGAGCACTACAGCAGTTTATTTACCTTAACCGCCAGAAACCTTGCCGGAATCCGGTGATTATCGGCAGTGAGATTGTTAGCTTTTCTGCTATCTGGACGTTGCGTAATGCAGGTATTAAAGCCAAAGCGATGATTGAATCTCAGCCACGTATAACGGCCAATCGCCCCTTGAGTTTGTTCCCTGCACTGATGGGAGTACCACTGCATTTAAATAGCAAGTTGGTTGAGATTGGTGGATTAAATCGGGTGGAGTACGTGGTGATTGAGCGTAATGGCCAAAATGAACGCATTGAGTGTGATGCGGTTATCTTCACCGGGGAGTTCACGGGTGAAAATACCCTGATTAGAAAGAGTCATCTCGACTTTATTGCCAATACTGGTTGTCCGGTGGTGGATACGAATGGGCGCTGTTCTGATGCGGCTTACTATGCGTTAGGTAATATGCTGCATCCTGCCGATATGGGAGACCAGTGCTATCTGGAGGGAAAAGTGATTGGGGAGGTAGTTGCCAGAGATCTGCATAAAGAAAATGAATCGGCGAGTCATCGCATTACTATCCAACATGATAACCACATTTTGTTTACTGCACCGGGCTGTGTGGACAAAACGGCAGCCAATAGTCAGTTTGATCTGAATATTCGGGTGAAACAGGCGATTAGTGGACAGGTCACGGTAAAAGCAGGCAGTACCATTTTGTATCAGGGAAATCACCGCTGTATGCCAGGGCGTCGAGTCATGTTGAAAAATGTGAATGCAGAATTGATACCGCTAAATGCTACAGAAATCAGCGTGAGTATCGTATAGTTGAGTGAAAGTTAACTACTTAATAATAGGGTATAAAAATATATGGCTGAAGGACGTTCATCTAATTTCCGGCATCAAACGATTCTGGAACAGTTATCCTCTAACGGTCAGGTATTTGTTCACGATTTAGCTGAGTATTTTAATGTTGCACAGGAAACCATCCGTCGTGATCTGACTAAGCTGGAGTCGCAAAAGTTACTGAAAAAAGTTCACGGTGGTGCGGTGAATATCCAGTCTAAATTTGAGCGAAACTTTTCTGAACGGGCTAAGGTGGCTATTGATGAAAAGAAAGCCATTGCAGTAAAAGCGGCGGGGGTGATTAAGTCTGGCGATACGCTGTTTATTGATTTTGGTTCAACCACGGTTGAATTCAGTCAAAGTGTGAAGATGATTAATAACCTGACAGTGATTACTAATTCACCAGTGATTGCCAGCATCATGCAAGAGAATCCAACCATAGAGACCATCTTAATCGGTGGTCAGTTTATTGGATCTCAATATGCCTGTCTGGGGGCGATTGCCCTGAGAAATATCAGCGAGCTATTTGCCGACTACGCAGTTATTGGGGTGGGTGCCATCGATGCACATCGTGGCATCATGGATCAGAATGTCGACGAAGCTGCCGTAGCCAGAAAAATGCTGGAAAACAGCGATAAACTCATTGTGTTAGCGGATTCATCCAAAGTGAATAAGCATGCGATCAATCTGGTCACCGGTTGGGAGAATGTTGATATTTTAGTCACTACCAGTAAAGATTTTAAGATCGCGGATAAAAGTAATGCGGTTAGCACCAAAGTTATTCTGGCTAATACCACAAGTGATGCGGAATAGATAAATAGCATTTCGCATGAGTTAATTAAAATTTTGTATTCAATGTCAGGCCATTAATTCTATGGCCGGCATTTCCCTACGCCTGATTTAAGGCACTTAAAAATTATCTGATTGATTTATATAATGTAAAGGAAAAATAATGAAGCTCTATTTTATTGCCTGTCCTTATTCAGACCCAAATCCGGAAATTGTTGAACAACGTTTTAACCAGTGCACTGAAGTCGCGGCGAAATTGTCATTAGCCGGGTATGCGGTATATAGCCAAATTACCATGACCCATCCAATTAATGTGGTAGTAAGTGAGCAGGGCAAAAAGATTAGCTGGACGCCTATTGATGAAGCTTATATGGCACGCTGCGATGAATTGATTGTACTGACGTTACCCGGCTGGGATAAAAGCAGTGGCGTAGCGGGAGAAATTGAATATTTTCAATCCCGCGGCAGGCAAGTATGGACATATGATGAGTTCGCGCAGGAGTATGATATATAAGCCGCGGTCAGACAATGGGTTTAGAAGAATCCACGCCATGGCGTGGATTTTTAGGTTATTAGCGCGGGTATTGGCTATCGGTAACTTTTTCCATCCAGGTTACGCTACGTCCTTCCAGTGATTCTGATATGGCAATGTGAACCAGCGGTTGACTGGCTGATGCACCATGCCAGTGTTTAACGCCGGGTGGAATCCATACCACATCACCGGTTTTGATTTGCTGAGCTTCGTTGCCCCATTGCTGTACCCAGCCGGTTCCGGAAGAGACAATCAGTGTCTGGCCAAGTGGATGTGTATGCCAGGCGGTGCGGGCACCTGCATCAAAAGAGACAATACCACCGCCAATTCTGGCGGGAGAGCTTCGCTGAAAACGGGAGTCT
Organism: Limnobaculum allomyrinae; assembly: GCF_016649425.1. Taxonomy (GTDB): domain Bacteria; phylum Pseudomonadota; class Gammaproteobacteria; order Enterobacterales; family Enterobacteriaceae; genus Limnobaculum; species Limnobaculum allomyrinae. The sequence continues at coordinate 572,940 of NZ_JADRCR010000001.1, read as the reverse complement.
ACTTTTGCCGTACCGGTAAAATAATCAGCTGCGCCAATGGTAGTAGGTTGAGAACCTGCCGGGCTGACGATAACATTATTCTGCGTTGCCATAGCGGATACAGGTAATGACAGGGCGGCGAGAGCAAGGATAATGGCTTTTTTCATGACGGATTCCTTGGTGATGATCAGACTGAAAATGTGCTTATTTATTTTCTTTAAAAACATCTTTGGCTATTGAAATGGCGGTGACGGAATTTGGCCAGCCGGAATAGAATGCCAGTTGAGTGATGGTTTCAATTAACTCTTCCTGTGTTACCCCATTTTGGCGAGCAAGGCGAAGATGCGAACGTAACTGATCGGGGCGGTTCATCGCCACCAAAGCACTAACCGTAATCAGGCTTCGATCTCTTTTAGATAGCTGTGGGCGTTCCCAGATATCGGCATACAACACGTCATCAGTGAGTTGAGCCATTTTAGGGGCAATATCCCCCATGAGTTGCTGTGCACGGGAAGGGGCTTTATTTTGAGTCGCTGTATCCTGAGCGTGGGCATATACGGTGACTGAACTGGTAAATATTAAAGTGGTGCAGATTAAAGAACGTCTAATCATTTTTTTCATTGTTCATTTCCTTTGTTATCAGTGAAGTTAAATCTGGATATCAACGAAGATGAAACAATGTTACCGAATGACTGATGTCATCAGCCTGACAACCCACTGACATATTTGTCAGAAAGCATTTATTTATCAATTTAGTGAAGGTTAATTGCCAGCGTCAGCCCAAAAGTATTAACACCATGGTGGCTACGGGCAAATACATCGCCCTGATGCATTAATGCCACCGCCCGAACGATAGAAAGCCCCAGGCCATGATGGGTATTGCTACTGGTGCGTGATAAATCCACGCGATAAAAACGTTCAAACAGGCGAGTTAAATGCTCTGAAGCAATGGGCTCACCGATATTCGTGACCGCAACAGAAGCAAAACCCTCTTCCTGGTCGATAACTATTTTAACGGTGGTGTCTGGAAAAGCATGCCGGGCACTGTTTTCCAACAGGTTTGCCAGTGAACGATGAAACAGACGTTTATCGATACGGGCAATAACATCACCCTCTACCTGAATAGTAAGATTCTTCTCTGCAAAAGAGGGCTCTACATATTCTGTCGTTTTAATCGCCTCCTCACGTAAAGAGACTTCAGTTAATTGCGTAGCGTGTTCACCGGCCTGTGCATGAGACAGAAAAAGCATGTCATTGACGATCGACGTCATTCTTTCAAGCTCTTCCAGATTGGATTCCAGTAGATCTTCAAGTTGGTGAACCTCTCGTTTGCGTGACAGGCTTAATTGGGTTTGTCCAATAAGGTTAGTCAGTGGTGTTCTCAGTTCATGAGCCACATCCGCATTAAAGCTTTCTAATTGTTGCCATGCCACTTCCTGACGTTTAAGCACCCCATTAAATGCCATCGCCAGTTTTTGCAACTCATCCGGTAGGGTTGTGGTATCCAGACGTTGGCCTTGAGTTCCGGGCGCAAGCTGGTGTGCCTGTTCACTAAGATGATTAACCGGGCGCATCCCGATTCTGGCAATGGCATATCCCAGTAGCGTCACCAGAAAAACACCAAAAGCCGTAATGATAATCAGCATACGGGTAAATTCATTTAGTGTCCCCATATAGGGTGTGGAATCAATCGTCACCACATAGCGCAACGAGGGACGTTCACCGGCAGCAGGAATTTCTGTAATCAACAGAAACAGAGAGCAGGCATCTTCTGTGGCTCCGGCAACTTTACTGAATCCGTTATCCAAAGCAGCTAAATTAACGCCGGCCGGGGCGGGGCCACCCACCTGAAACTGCGCGTCATCACTGAGAACCCAATACTGAACGCGACCTCCCTCTGCTGCTGACAGATCGGCAAATTTAGTGGCCAGCGTTTGCCAGCCATCCAGTGTTGTTCTGGCTTGAATCCATGGTTCCATCAATGAATGACGGAACAACAGTTCATTATGCATTTGCCTTTGCAGTGAGTCGTGCAGAGAGCTTCTTAACAGAAGGCCAGAGGTGGAGACAATCAGAATGGAAGCTAAAGCAAACATCAATGCCAGTCGGCCAGAGATAGAACGTTTCATCATCAAAGTCTTCACTATTTTGCCGGGTGCTCCGGCCTGATTTCAAGAACGTACCCCATGCCACGTACGGTATGCAGTAATTTCACCGGATAAGGCATATCTATTTTTGCTCTTAAACGTTTAACCGCCACTTCGACCACATTGGCATCACTGTCAAAATTCATATCCCAAACCTGTTCGGCAATCATCATTTTTGACAGTATTTCGCCCTGATGTCGGGCCAGAAGGCTTAACAGAGCAAACTCTTTAGCGGTTAACTCCAGGCGATTTCCTGCCCGGGTAACACGTCGGGCCAGAAGGTCGAGATGTAAATCGTGAATTTGTAATTGAGTGACATCGGCTCCATCACTGGGGCGGCGTCTTAGCAGGGCTTGAATACGTGCAACTAACTCAATCAGAGAGAAGGGCTTAGGCAGATAATCATCGGCACCGTGACGTAACCCCTTAACGCGTTCATCTACTGAACCGCGAGCAGACAGCATTAATACCGGTGTTTGTTTACAGGCACGTAATCCTTCCAAAACACTGTAACCGTCTATGCCTGGCAACATCACATCCAACACAATGGCATCGTAGTCATACTCGAGTGCTAAATATAATCCATCTGTTCCGTTAGCGGCTACATCGACGGTAAATCCCAGTTCGCTGAGAGCCCGATTGATGTAAGAAGAGGTTTTTTCTTCATCCTCTATCAGAAGTAATCGCATGTTTTTCCCCTTTATTCTTCAGGGTGATAATACACCTGTTACCACTATCTTAACGGCTGATCGCCAACATGTAGCTGACATTTTCCTGACATTTTTGTCAGAAAACCTCGATTTTAAACTGACAGAAATGTTATCTGGCGGTCACGTTGATGTCAGCCAACCCCATTTAGACTACCTGAAAATCAATTCCCTTATTCAGCAACTGCAAGGGAGAGTCCGGAATATTAAATCGTTAATTCCCTATCAGGAGACCACTTCTAATGAAACATAACATGTTCAGAACCACGCTATTAGCTGCAATGATAACGATTTCATCTGGAGCAGCACTGGCAGCAGACTATAAGAAAAATCCCTTTACGCTAACGTATGACGGTGCAATTACTGACAATGTGAAAGGCAACGTCAATATTCATCCGGTTACCTATAAGCTTAATGGAATTGATATTGCTGCCAATGTGTATACCCCGGCGAACTATGATCCCGGTAAAACCTATCCAACGGTAGTGGTAGCTCATCCGAATGGTGGAGTAAAGGAGCAGGTGGCGGGTTTATATGCCCAACGGCTGGCAGAACAGGGATATATCTCGATTACCGCCGATGCCGCTTATCAGGGGGCCAGTGGTGGAACGCCGCGTAATGTCGATAAACCCGCTCATCGAATTGAAGATATCCATGGTATGGCCGATTTTATCAGTCAGTATGCCGGTGTTGATGTTGAACGTTTAGGCTTGCTGGGCATTTGTGGTGGCGGTGGTTATTCGCTAAAAGCGGCGCAAACGGATAAACGTTTTAGTGCCGTTGCCACTCTGAGCATGTTTGATTCAGGTCTGGTCAGACGTAATGGTTATGTTGACTCTCAACTCGATACCATCCAGCAGCGTTTAAAACAGGCTTCTGACGCTCGGGCACAAGAAGCAGCCGGCGGTGACGTTATCTATACCGGTGATGCCAAATTGACGGATGAACAGATCGCGCAATTACCGTTTGACCTGTACCGTCAGGGGTTTGAATATTATGGAAAAACACACGCACACCCCAATTCTACTTTCAGATATACCTTGAGCAGCCTGCTCGATTTAATGCGTTTTGATGCCAGCAGCAATATGGATTTAATCGACAAACCGCTGTTAATGATGGCGGGTAGTAAAGCTGATTCCCTGTATATGACACAAAACGCGTTTAGCCTGGCGACCAATGCAAAAGATAAAGAGCTGTTTTTGATCGATGGGGCAACCCATATTGAAACCTATTGGCAGCCGCAATATGTCAATCAGGCGATGGATAAGCTGAACCAGTTTTTTGCTAAAAATCTTTAACGGATAAAACCGTATATGACTTGTCTGTGCCTGGCAGTGATCGCCCCTGTATTAAGAGGATAAGTGTTTGCTGGCAGGCCAAGTTAAATCCTTTTTTACTATCGGGAAACGTCATGAAAAAAATCGTCATTCTTTTTTTGTCAGTGGCCTTCAGTAGCCTGAGTGCTATTGCAGAACCAATAAATCAGCACGGCTCCAAAACACTGATTGTCTATTTCTCTCAGCCAGAAGAGGTGAAGCTAGAGGGGATTGATGGCGTTTCCGGAGCCAGCATTTTAGAAAAAAATAGTCAGATATTGGGCAGTACACAATATCTCGCTCAGGTTATTCAACGTTATACGGGGGGAGAATTATTTCGAATTGAAACCGTTATCCCGTATCCAACACAGCACGAGCCATTACTACGCTACGCGGAACAAGAACTGCGAGATAACCGACACCCCGAATTGAAAGCTAAAATTGATAATCTTGCTGATTACGACAGGATTTTTATTGGCTATCCCATATGGTGGTACAAGATGCCAATGCCAGTGTATAGCTTTTTACAACAGCACGACCTGAGTGGCAAAACCCTCATTCCTTTTACCTCACATGGAGGTAGCCGTTTCTCTGATTCTCTTCGTGAAATTAAACGCCTGCAACCTGATGTTCAATTAATCACTCAGGGGCTGGCTATTTCCAGAGATGATGTGGCAGATGACAGCACCGTAACCAGAGTCAGTGACTGGTTGAATCAATTGGCTAACATGCAGCAATAACGGACTTGAGATGAGAAAAAAATATCAGTGTCAGGTTATGTTGGATGTGGTCATGGTTTCAATTCTACTTTCATTAATGGGATTTCATCTATGGAGTGAATATGTCCACGAATGGCTTGGTGCGGTATTTTTTTTAATGGTGGTATTACATGTGAGTTTGAATATTCACTGGATACAAACCCTATTTCAGGGAGAGTACTCTGCTTTTCGCATCCTGAAACTGGCGATAAATTTTCTTCTGATGCTACTGTTTTTATCTGCGGTGATGAGTGGTGTCATGCTTTCGCGACATATACTTCCCAATTTCATTATGCATAATTCATCTGATTTGGTCCGAAAGATACATATGACCAGTGTACATTGGGGATTCGTCGTTATCGCTTTACACTTTGGCGTTTACTGGAAAATGCTGGCTAATTTCTTCTGCAAAATCTGGCACATTTCACCTGACTCTGTCTCGGTCAGGCGTGTGCTTCCGGCACTTTTAGGCATGGTTTCCGGTTATGGTTTTTATGCTTTTATTCAACGAGGGATATTGCCCTATCTACTACTTCAGGTCGATTTTGCCTTTTTTGATTTTGAAGAGTCAACGCTTCTGGTTTACTGGGATTTTTTTGCCATCATGATTTTTGGGGCTTATCTGACCCGATTTTTGATATGGCTGATAATATTCAGACAACAGTAAGGTGTTCGGCACGGTCTGATAGTAAAAAAGAGACTGAGGTCTTCAAATGTTGAAGTGGCTCTTGTTATTCGGGATACCTTTCGATATATAATTATTTATATATCGAATAAAGAGGATTGCTAATGACATTTTTATCTCGCCGTCTGGTGCTTGCCTGTTTGACTCTGCTTATCTCTTTTTCTACTTTCGCCGATCGCCAGGTTACCGACCAGATTGGTCGTACGGTAACCATTCCTGACCAGGTTGACAGGGTAGTGGTTCTGCAACATCAAACATTGAATCTGCTGGTGCAAATGAATGCTACCGACAAGATTGTAGGCATTCTGGCCAACTGGAAACAGCAATTAGGTAACAATTATGCCAGTCTGGTTCCTGAACTAAACGGTAAAGCAACGCTGGGCGATTTAACCCATGTGGATGCAGAAAGCCTGGTGGCATTGAAGCCACAGGTAGTTTTTGTTACTAACTATGCCCCTCAGGAGATGATCGATAAAATCAGCGCATTGGGTATTCCGGTGCTGGCTATTTCATTGCGTCATGATAATCCGGGGGAACAGTCGAAAATCAACCCAACCATGGATGATGAAGAACAGGCTTATAATTTGGGATTGAGGGAAGGCATTGAGCTGATTGGTCATGTCATCAATAAGCCTGAAGAAGCCAAAGCACTGGTGGATGCTGCCTTTGCAGGCCGCCAAATTGTTACCGATCGTTTAAATTCACTGACAAAACAGCAGCGTGTACGTGCTTATATGGCCAATCCCGACTTGAGCACCTATGGTTCTGGTAAATATACCGGACTGATGATGAATCATGCGGGAGCACTGAATGTAGCAGCGGCCACGGTAAAAGGCTTTAAGCAAGTTTCATTGGAGCAAGTTATTGTCTGGAATCCCCAGGTGATTTTTGTTCAGGATCGTTACCCTAACGTGGTGGATGAAATTACTCATGATGCGAAATGGCAACCTATCGATGCGGTTAAAAATCACCGCGTGTGGCTGATGCCAGAATATGCGAAAGCCTGGGGTTACCCGATGCCGGAAGCTATCGGTTTAGGTGAGTTGTGGATGGCGAAAAAGCTCTATCCTGAAACGTTCAGCGATATTGATATGCGTAAAGAAGCGGATCGCTGGTATCAGCGTTTCTACCGTACTCATTATCAGGGTATTGATTGATGTTAAACGTGCTGGCTGCGGGCAGTTTGCGTCGAGTCTGGACTCCGCTGATGATGAAGTTTCAGGCTGAAACAGGTATGGCGGTGGAGACTCATTTTGGGCCAGCAGGTTTGCTGCGCCAGCGTATAGAAGCAGGTGAAAGCTGTGATCTCTTTGCGTCAGCCAGTGCCAATCATCCGGCGATACTGGCTGAGGCCGGACTTGCCTCAGGTTGTATACCTTTTGCCACTAACTGTTTGTGCTTAACCGTAGCGCGACGGGTTACTGTGGCGGGTGATGACTGGTTGTCATTGCTGAGTAATCCTCAATTACGCCTGGCGACCTCTACGCCGGGGTGTGATCCTTCCGGTGATTATGCCTGGCAACTGTTTGATAATCTGGAACGCTATCAGCCCGGTTTAGGTGAAAGCCTCAAAAACCGGGCGCTATGTTTGGTGGGGGGCGTAAATAGTGTTGCCATCCCACCGGGAGAGATGGCGGCCAGCTGGCTGATTCGTAGTGAGCAAGCCGAAATGTTTCTTGGCTATGCCAGCTATGCTTCAAGTTTGAGGCAACATACGGATATGTTGGTTTGCGATATTCCGGCAGAGATGAATGTAGTCGCTGATTACGTTTCTGCTATATGTAGTGAAATGGGGACGGCTCTTGGCGCATTTCTTCGTACCCCAACGGCAACGTATATTCTTAAAGAGTATGGGTTTGGTGTTGGACTCTCTTCTGGTTCAGATGGCTGAGTTTAATCAGGCTCTGTTTTTATTCTCTTGTTTATAGCATTTAACCTTCTACTCATAACCTAAATTCCCCTACATTATTTGCGGCCAATCTGGTGCTTATTCAACCGATCCCCCTTGTTATAGTGTTTTCAGATAAAGGTGATACCACCTTTGAACATGTCTAAAGCCAATATAATGAGAAAGTATGATGACCAGAAAACCAGAAGGAAAAGAGATACTAATAACCGGTGAAACATTCGGTATTGGTGAAGCGATTGCCAAAATTTATGTGAAAGAAGGCTGCAAAGTTGCTTTACATGATATTGATGAACCGTGCCTGAAGAGGGTGGCCGGTGGAATGTTTAATCAAGGCTTTGATGTTATCTCTCTGGTGGTAAATATAAGATCGTATTGTATGTTTATTAAACAAACCAGCGTTAATAATTCGTATGATGTCTATTTATGCAGTTTGAGTAGATAATAATTAATTTTTATTCTTCCCGGTGCTTTAATATTTTCTAATTATTCAAACCATTAATAATTAACTATTCTGAATGAAATAAAGATTTGTCATTTTTCGGTTCATTATTTTTTCTCTTTAAAAACAATATGGTGACTCATTTTGGTAAAATCTTAACACATTGTCTTGTCTCTGTTTTTTAATCAATTCATGTTAGCTATTGCGATACCCGAGACAAATATCGACTAAGATTAATTATGTAATTACGGGCAAACAGAAGTGCTGGCGAAATAACGAGGTGCCAGTTTACTCTCATGATTTATATCAATGTTGATTAATTAAACACTTCAAATGCAGCTGACAATTTAAATGACTTAATACATTATGCAGAATGTTTTTGATTTCTTATCTCTGCAAATAATAACGATAAGGTGATACAGATGGATCTCTTTTTAGTGCAACTCGCTGTCGTGTTGTTATGTATAGCTATTGGTGGAAAAATTGGTGGAATAGGGCTGGGTGCTGCAGGGGGAATGGGGCTGTTTGTACTGGCGTTTCTGTTTCATCTGGAACCTGATTCTCCGCCGGTTAGCGTCATGCTGATTATTATTTCGGTTATTACCTGTATCACCATTCTTCAGGCCGCGGGAGGGCTTGATCTTCTGGTATCGCTGGCAGAGAAAATGTTACGCACCAGACCCAATGCGATTACTTTTCTGGGGCCATTCGTCTGTTATATCTTCACCATCATGTGTGGAACTTCTTATATTGCTTTCTCGGTTTATCCGGTGATTGCGGAAATCGCTACCGATGCCAGAGTCCGTCCGGAAAGAGCCATGTCTATGTCGGTAATTGCGGCCAATATGGCACTGGTTGCCAGCCCGATTAGTGCAGTTGTGGTGGGAATGCTGGCAAAAGCAGCCTCATTAAATATTACCCTATTGGATATTCTCTCTATTACGGTACCGGGCACGCTGTTAGGTTGTTTAGCCGGTTGTCTGTTTGTGTATAAGAAAGGTGCAGAGTTGTCCGATGATGAGGAGTTTGTTCGGCGTCAGCAGGCAGGTGAGTTCGATTTAACTACACTGTCAGCGGCAAAAATTGGCAATCCGACTCAGGCTAAAATCGGTCTGGCTATTTTTGCCGTTGGTGTACTGTTGATTGTTATTTTGAGTTCTTTTAAAGCGATGAGACCTGAATGGCACGGTGAGGTGATGTCAGTTTCTACCACCTTGCAAATACTGATGTTAACCACTGCCAGCCTGATTATGATTTTTTGCCGCATTCCGCCGGAAAAACTCCATGAAGGTTCGACCTTCAAGTCCGGTTTAATCGGCGTGGTAGGGATCTTTGGCTTATCCTGGATGACCGGTACTTTCTTTGGTACCTACAACGATCTGTTTATTACCAACTTCTCTCATATTCTGAATGAGTATCCGATGGTGTTCGGTCTGGTGCTGTTTTTCCTGTCGATACTGATTTACAGCCCGGCAGCTACCATTATTGCGCTGATGCCATTAGGGGTAGCGATGGGGCTTCCGGCGTATACCCTGATAGCATTACTGCCTGCCGCCTGTGCTGTGTTTATTATTCCCGGTGGTGCGCAAATCGCCTGTGTAGCCTTTGACCGAACCGGCACCACCCGGTTAGGTAAGTATGTTATTAACCACAGTTTTCTGCTGCCCGGTATGGTATCGTTAGTGATGTCGGTTGTTTTTTGCATGTTGATTGCTAAAACATTCTACTGATTTACCGACTAAATAACTTATATCTTATTGAATTAGCGAAGTAAGGGAGCTGTTAATGGGTTCTGAATCGGTTTTTTTTGAAAAAGTGCGCTCGCATATTTTAGAGCAGGCAACTTTAGGCGAACGAATTGAAACGGAAACAGAACTGGCGGCGCGTTTTAAGGTTACTCGCTATCAAATAAGAAAGGTGCTGACCTCGCTGACCCAAATGGGAATTTTAGATAGATCGCCTAAAAAAGGCAGTGTGATTCGCCAGATGAACACCGATACTTTAAGCGATCAGATGCAGATTCAGTTTGGTGCGGCGGGGTTTGATATTAATGAGTTTTTAGAAGCGCGGGTGTTAATTGAGTGTGCGATTCTGCCTTTAGCCATTAAGCGTATGACGCCGGCACTGATGGGAAAATTAGAAAACACCCTGAATCAGATGGAAGAGTTTGCCCATATTCCTTCCAAAGCAGACCAGTTTGACCGGGATTTCCATCTGCTGATTTTGCAGGCCTGCGGCAATCGCGTGTTGCAGGTGTTCTCTGATGTACTGATAACCTACTTTGACAAAACCTCTGCGTTATTGAACTCTTTTGGTCCGGAGTATTTTGTTGATATTGCCCGGCAGGAAAAAGCGATTCTGAGTGCGATTAAAAGCGAAGAGGTTGAGTTGGCGGTAAAACTGTTGCGGGAGCATTTGGTGAATACTTCACAGACTCTGCCGCCAGAGAATGTTGCTGTTAGTAAACCGAAGGTTAAGCGCAATAATAAAAAGGCTGATAAAGAGTAATTTGTTGGCTTTTTGTCTGTTTTGATTTTGGCGAATATTCCGGCCGTAAAGGCGGTGTGTTTATACCAACGTTGTGTCCGGCCGGAAAACCATCGGTACTGAGTTTCCGAGCGCGTCGGGTCTGGATTCCCTGGGGCAGTTATGAAACACCTTGCGGGCCAGCACAAACACTGTTCAAACAGGCTTGCCTGTTTGTCGTTGGTTTACGCCAGGTCGACCCCAGCGGACAACGCTTTGCGTTGCCCCGAAGGGCAGGCGTCAGCCTGTAAATCTCCCCCTCCGATTGGCTATTTTTAGATATAAGATCTAATTGATAAAACTTAATCCAAAAACTGACAAAGGGTAATCTGTCAGTTTTTGGTGTGGTTTAGCTAGAACACAATTTTAGAAATGAAATAGCCTGCAACTACTGCTGATATAACCATCACAAAACCTGGCCGTAGGTAACTGTGGTTGATAACGTATTTACCCAACCGGGTGGTGCCGGTTCGGTCAAAGGCTACGCAACCAATTTGGCCTGCACCGGGAACGATAAAGTCGCCACAGGTTGCCGGGTACATAGCAACCAGCAGCGCAGGGGGGATCCCCATGGCTGCGCCTAATGGCATTAGCGCTGCCACCGTGGCGGACGGGCTGAAGATAACTGCCGAGAAGCAGAACAAAATTAAGCCAAATAGCATCGGCCAGGATTCAACCATGTGTTTGAACAGTTCTTCGAACAGAGGACGATAGGCATCGAAGAAGGTACCGGTCATCCAGAAAATACCGAATACACCAACCACGCCAATTAAACCGGAACGGAATACTGAGCCGGAGGCAAACTTATCGCTGGGTACTTTACTAAAGATAATGATAAACAGGGCTGCTGCCAGCATGACCATTTGGATCAGAGCTGGAGTGGCCAGAGGCACCATTTTTCCGCCCACTTCCCAGGCGGGCAGCAGAGACTTGACGGAGCCAAACAGAATAACGGTGGCAACGCCAATACCAAAAATCAGTACCCCAACTTTAGCGCCAAACGTTGGTTTATAAGCCTGTACTTCTTTTTGCTCAACGTGCAGTGACTGATAGTCACCTGCGGCAACTCTGCGTTGGAATTCCGGATCGTTCTCCAGCTCTTTTCCACGTTTAAATACGGAGAGACACCCACACAATGTACCAATAATGAACGCAGGGATACTCACTCCGAGGATTTGGATAATAGAAACGTCATACATCGACAGGGCTGCTATCATACCTGCGGTTGCGGCACTCATTGGGCTGGCGATAACCGCTATACCCGCGGCGATAACGCACATCGACATGGGCCGTTCGGGCCTGATTTTAGCTTCAGCGGCAACTTCTGCCACCACCGGATATACAGCAAAAGCCACGTAAGCCGTTCCACAAAACATGACAAACAGTGAGCAGATGAAAGGGCCCAGAAAGGTGATTGCGCTGGGTTTTTTCCGCAGCATCTTTTCCGCGACGCGCACCAGAAAATCAAGACCACCGGCACCTTGTAATACGCTGGTACAGGCGATAACCGCGATAATAATTAATAATACGGCAATCGGTGGTGAGGCAGGTTGTAAGCCGAACAGTAGCGTCAGTATACATACACCTAACCCCCCGGCCGCACCCAGTCCAACCCCGCCATAACGTCCACCCACACCGATACAAACAAGTACAACTAACAGTTGAACCCAGAATAATTCAGACATAAGAGTCCCTCCTACAACATGCAAAAAGCACGGCAGTCATATAGGTTATTTTTATTTAAGGCATCAGCGCAGAGTGATGAGCCGATGCCCTATGACATGATTGGCTAGTTCAAGGGCTATAACAGGCTCTTGGCCAGAGCGATCTGCTTAGTCACGGCATCAGGCGCTGTACCGCCGTAGGACTGTCGGGCACCGACTGAGGCTTCCAGCGTAATATCTTCATAGATATCGTTTTCAATTTGTGGATGGAAGCTGTGGTACTCATCGAGTGTCAGTTGATTAAGCTTTTTGCCATGCTTAATGCAGTAGTTCACTACGCTACCTACCACATGGTGAGCATCACGGAACGGAATGCCTTTGCGTACCAGATAGTCGGCCATATCGGTAGCGGTTGAGAACCCACGGTCTGCCGCATCCCGGGTTTTATCTTCATTGATTTTCATTTTCTCGATCATTGGCGCAATAATCTTCAGGCCGGCTTGCAGGGTATCCATTGAGTCATAGACCGTCTCTTTGTCTTCACTCATATCGGTGTTATAGGAGAGGGGGAGGCCCTTCATAATGGTGAGTATCGCCATCAGATTGCCATAAACCCGACCACCTTTGCCGCGCATTTTTTCCGCCACGTCAGGGTTTTTCTTCTGCGGCATAATGCTGGAACCGGTACAGAAATCGTCAGACAGTTCGATAAACTTAAAGTCCTGGCATGATGACATTAAAATTTTGTTCTGCTTTGGCCACAATGGTTGCTTGTAGCGCACGGATATTCTGTTGAATTTCCAGAATAGTCGCGCGCATATGCATTTTAGAGTCCAGCGTGGTTTGGTCGTTTCGGCTTCTTCCGGTATGTAGTTTTCCACCTACGGGGCCTACGATCTCGGTCATGCGTTTTTCAATTGCCATATGAATATCTTCATCAGCGGTACTGAAAACAAACTGGCCGTTTTCGATCTCTTGCTCTACTTTTTTAAGTCCGCTAATGATGGTGTCTGCATCACTTTGGCTGATGATATTTTGACGCCCCAGCATGGTTGCATGGGCGATGCTGCCTTTAATATCGAATGGACATAGCCTTTGCTCAATCATGATGGTTGCATTGAACTCTTCGACAAGTTTGTTGGTTGGTAAATCAAATCTGCCGCCCCATAGTTTTGATGACATGTTACTTTTCCTCGTTAGATTATTTTTTATACATAAAAGAACGTAATGAATCTGAACTACAACACACAGTCATATTGTCGACAATTAAGATTATAAAAACGACAATATGGATCACATAATCGACAAATGAATTTTGACAGAAAGTAATTGTTGTTCTTTTTGTGTGAATTTTTTGTTTAACAATGTGAGAGGTAGGGAGAAAAATGATGAGAAATCAACTCTGACGGATAACGCTATAGGCAGGCTTCTTCGAATTTAAAGAGAAGAGATCATGGGGATTATCCGTTAGTGGTTACGGCTAAAAGGCGGCCATCATCTATAGCTAAATGCTGCCGGGCTAGCGCTTCAACCTCTTTCGGCTCATGAGAGACTAATAACAGGGTGACGGAAAACTCGGATTGTATGGTTTTCAGTGCCTGCCATAAACGCAGTCTGACTGACCAGTCAAGGCTGGAGAAAGGTTCATCCAGTAATAATAATCTTGGTTGGCTAATTAACGCTCTGGCTAACGCTGCCCGCTGTTGTTCCCTACCAGAAATTTGTGAGGGATAGCGTTTAGCTAAATGTTCTATTTCCAGTAACTGTAATAAATCACGGCGCTTTTGCCAATCTTGTGGCTGCTTTGCTGCGTATTGAGCAAGGCGAAGATTGTTTTCTATTGTTAGGTAAGGGAACAGATATAAACGTTGATTTAAGTAGCGGCAAGGACGCTGCCAGATAGGCAATGTATCCATGCACTGGTCCGCAATGGAAATCGAGCCCTGATAGTGAATATTGCCAACAATGGCATTGAGTAACGTGGTTTTGCCACTACCGGAAGGGCCGCATATTGCGGTACAGGTTCCGTGCTCAACGGAAAAACTGACCTGTTTTAAAATACCGCAGGAAAGGTTATTCACTTTTAACATCGGGAATCCCTTTTTGTTGTAACAGATGCAGTATCAGTAACAGGAAGACGGCAAACAAAATTAATAACAGGGCGCAGCCAACCGCTAACGAAAAATCACCGCTGGCAATATTCAAATACACGGCAATAGGCAAGGTTTCGGTTTTCATTCGTGTTGCGCCAGCCAGCATTAGCGTGGCGCCAAACTCCCCCAGTGCACGGGACATTGCCAGCACACAACCACTGAGTAATGAACGCCAGACTAATGGAATTTCAACCAGGCAAAGGGCTTTTAACGGGGTGAGCCCTAAGTTATAGGCCGTATGCACATAGGCGGGAGCGATAGAGGTAAAGGCAGCATAGGCGCTGCGGGTAATAATGGAACAGGCGACATAGGTTTGAGCAATAACAATACCAAAGGGAGAAAACAGCCATTGGGATATCATCGGTGCCACTTTACCTAATGGCCCGGATTGCCCCAGCAACAGCAGCAGCCCAATGCCGACCACTAAAGGTGGCATCACCATTGGCAAATCCAACAGTATGTTGATAATTCGCTTTCCGGGTACGTGCAAACGAGCCATGGCCCAGGCGGCGGGAAGACTGATGATACAGGCCAGCAGCAATGAGATGAGCGCCGTAGTGACAGATAACATTAACGCAAACTGAATCTCACTGTCTGACAATAGCTGGATAAGGTGACTAAAACTCAGTTGAGTAAAGAGTGAGCATAGCGATCCTACGATTAAAAAAAGTAGGATCGCCAGAGGTAATAACGTTAATTTTGCCACCTGTTAACCTGTATCCGTATTAATCAGTTAATTGCACTTTACCGGTAGGTATCCCCGATCGGTAAAGTTTTTTATGCCCTGCGGAGAAGCAAAAAATTCAGCCAGTTGTCTGGCAATCTCCGGCTGAATACTGGTTTTTAGCACGGCAATCGTGGCGACTTCTTCGGGGGTTCCATCCGGCGAAGGTAACAGCGTTAGGGTGTCCTGGTTTTTGATAGCATCAGAACGACCAATAACGGCTGCGTCTACATCACCATTCAGTAAATAAATCAGGAGCTGTTTAATGGTCGTAGCCTGTACCACGATTTTGGCTTTTAGCTCTTTTTCATAACCACTGGCGACCAGTAACTGCTCTCCACTTTTGCCTAAGGCAATGGCTTTAGGATCGCCCATACCAATCTTAAGATTACTTTTCGCCAGTTCAGCCAGAGTATGAATATCACCACCGGTGGCTTTTCTGACGGCCATGACCGGTGTATGAAGTACTAGTGGGTAAGAGGAACTCACCTCTCCCTGTTGCTGCAATTTCTCAACGTAGTCCGCAGAGCCGGGCAGAAAAACATCACCGGTTTTCGTCAGATTAAAGCGGGTAAGGATTTGTCCTGAACCGCCATACTCAATCACCACTTTATGGCCAGTATCTTGTTCAAACTGTTTTACGATCGATTCTACAGGCTGACGTAAACCTGCTCCGGCATAGAGGTGTAATTCTGCTGCGCTGGCAGAATAACTGGCTAGTAGTAAGCTCATCAGGGTAAGTGCTTTTTTGAATAAACGAGGCATAACGGATTTCTCATTATTATTAAATACTGTTCTGGCGTTGGGTTCGATGACTTAGACAGCATGATAAACAAAAGCTATCGATATGTTATTATTTATATAGCGATAATCAATGTAACATGCCTGTTTGACAAAACAAAGATGGTTTGAATACCACTTTAGCGTTGTTTCAATCGACTATAGTGAGGGTAAAAAAGTGATTTACTGGTCCGCTCTTGATCTATTCGTGGCGGAGTAAATCGAGCACCCGACATCAAAGGTGGTATGGCAAAAGTAATCAGATAAAAGATGGAAATGAAGTATTTCGTATTAAAGCTACACACCTTTTGAATCATTATGAATGAATGCGTTTATCCGATTCTATTTTTACGAACAGGACTGATGAAGATGCGATGGTTATTTGATATTACAGTAACTGAAGATCTCGCTTGTCATTGAATGTATCCTCTATTGGTATTTTTACAAAAATATTCCGACACTTTTACCCATCATCTTAACTATGCTAAGTATGAAAAATTGCATTTGATGAAAAAATTAATGAGAAAACCTGAATTTTTTATGGCTGGAATTTAGCAAGTTGATAATGATTCTGAGCAAACCATGGGGTAGTTATAGTTTTATCGCTTTGAGTTTATCGCTAATTACAATGTATTTTTTATTTAATGTAGTATTCATTTTTATCTGCGGCTTACATTTTCATAAACAAGAAAATAAATTAAAACTAAAATCATTTAATTATGTAACTATTTCCTTGGTTATTATTATTTTCATTCTTATCTTTCGCTTTCTCTGAAGAAAAATCAATAATGTTTGCTGTTAATTTATTTGGTTAACTTTTGATTTTATTGGGTATTTTTTTTGATTTCAATCAATTTATATTGAGTGCATTATCTATGATTAAAATTCAAATTACTCATAATTGGTAGTGTCATTATTTTTATTTTAATTATCTTTAAAAAGGTTATTTTTATGTAATGGATTTATTAAATCTATTACTCTTTTTTAAATTTACAAAAAAATAGGTGGATTGAAAAAAAGTTTTATCGGCTATATTCATTAATTATTCATATTAATTATCTTATTAAAATACTACACATTGGGTTTATTGATCGTTTTACTTAATTGAATTGGTTTTTATTGCTGGATTAATCATATTGCACAGCATTATTGATCGTGTTCTAATGCTGAAAAGCGATAAAAAGTGATTTATTGATGTTTTTTTTGAATAAATCACTACATGGTGATTTCAGGGTGATGGGGCGACGTTGCTCTTATTTAATGGACTTTTAAAAACATTAAGATGATAGAAAAATAATTTCAACACATTAAGTTATTCTCATTAACTTATTTTGAAAGATGAATTCTCATGCATATAAAAAGATGAGAGTGTTTACGTGAGTAGAGCATGGATAGCTGCATTCGCAGGCCATCTGTCTGTGTCTCAGATCATGATGATATAACCAAAAAATACACATTGGTTATTTAATTTAGAAAGTGAAATACCAACATGGAGTTTGTTATGAAATTGAATAAATATCTTTTGGCAACCGTTGTGGCAACGGCTTTAAGTAGTGCGGCCGTTCAGGCGGCTGATGGAACGATTACTTTTAACGGTACCGTGACGGATTCAGCCTGTACCGCGATTGCATCTGTTACTGCGGATACCGTAGCAACCGGTACGCCAATTTCAGCTACGCTGACCTTGCCGCCGGTTACCACTACCACGCTGAACGCTGCGACAGGCACTTATGCTGGTCAGACTCCGTTCTCTATCCAGTTAACCGGATGTGAGGCAGCCACAGGGCTGAGCAACGTGCGTGCACTGTTCACCACCTCTAACACGCCGTCTGGTGATGCCCATGTGATGGCGAATACTGCTGCGACAACACCGGCAACTAACGTCGCGGTTGCCATCATGCAACAAAACGGCACTACGCAGATTGACCTCAATGGAGGTATGGGCGGTACCGCAACCGATCCGGGGGCTGCATTACCGGTTGCCGGCTCTCCAGGGCCACTTAATCTGCACTACAAAGCGGCTTATAAGTCACTTAACCAGAGTGTAACGGCCGGTAACGTGACTGGAGTGGCTGATTTCGTCATCTCCTACTTCTGATAACTAACTCACTGCATTTAATAGAAATAACAACCACCACGACAGTGATTGTCGTGGTGGGTATGAAATGACTTAACGGACTGAGAGAAAGTCAAAATGATAAAGTTACCTAAGCGAATGATTATAAGAAAAAAATGCACTTTATCGGTTATTGCTGCGTCGATTTTACTGTCATTTTCTTCTGGCGTATGGGCAGAAGAAAATGACAGTGAATTTGAAAGTGCGTTTTTGCGAAAAGACAAAAATGGCGCTTCGCCAGACATCTTTCTCTACAAAAATGCCATTGCACCCGGAATGAAACGGGTGGAAGTGGTGGTCAATGACCGGATCACCGATGTGTATGAAGTGAATTTTGTTCCTCAGTCACAGGGGGGGCAGGTAGTGCCCTGTCTGAATCGTCGGTTGTTGAATGACGCCGGCGTTAAAACCGAACTGTATGACAACTGGCGAACGTCACTAAAAAATGATGACGGGCCTTCAGAAGCATCAGCCGTTTGTGATGATTTAGAACAGCGTATTCCGGCCGCCAGAGTATTTTATGATGATGCGCATCAGCAATTGCGCCTGACCTTGCCGCAGGAAGCAGTAAATAGCCAGCGATTTCAGATGATTTCGCCTAAAGAATGGGATGATGGTACACCAACCTTACGTACCGCTTATAACGGCTATTTTTATCATTCCCGGCAGAAGAACAGCGGCAGTGATGGCGGGCGACATATTAACAATAGCGCCTTCGTCAGTCTTAATAGTACCGCCAGTTTTGGTGCCTGGCGGGTCTATAGCTTTGATACCTTTAACAAGAATCCGGATCGGGGCTGGCAGAGTAACCATGACCGGTTGTATGCCGAGAGAAATATTGTTTCGCTGAGTTCCAAAATTTCTGCAGGGGATATTTATACCTACACCCCCAGCAATATTATGGGGGTTATCCCACTGCGGGGTTTTACCCTGGGTACTAACGAGCGCATGTTGCTGGAGTCGCAGTTTACTTATGCGCCGATTATTCGGGGAACGGCGCGTACTAACGCCCGTTTGATTGTACGCCAGCGAGGAAACATCGTTTACAGCAGAACGTTGACGCCGGGTGCGTTTGCCATTGATGACCTGTACTCCGCTCAAATGGGGGCTGACCTGGATGTAACGGTAGAAGAGACCGACGGTACTGAGCAAAAGTTCAGCGTTCCTTATACTTCTCTCCCCAATATGATACGACCCGGAGCACTACGCTATAGCTTGTCAGTAGGGGAGTACCGGGATAATCAATCAGACAAACCGGTGATGGGAGCGCTAAGTATTGAGCGGGGATTTGAGGCCTTTACCCTGAATGTTTCCGGTCTGGGCTCAGATGATTACCAGTCAGTTGCTGTGGGTGCAGCCTGGAATATCGGCAATATTGGGGCATTTTCACTGGATATGGCGCAGGCCCGTTATACCTATGACCGGGTATCCGGTCAGCATGATAAAGAGACTAAAAATGGTACCGCATTGCGCCTGCTGTACGCCAAACAGTTTGATACCACCGATACCGGATTACGTATTTTGGGTTATCAGTATCGCTCGGAGCACTTTCTCTCGTTTTCCGAATTTAACAGCCGTAATTACCACCGCCGGGAAGGGTACGATAACGACTACGAAGATGGCGATAGCCTGTGGAACAAACGGCGTCGCAGCCGCCTTGAAGTGAACGTTAATCAGGGAATGCAAGATTACGGCAGCCTTTATCTGACGCTGAGTCAGGATCGTTACTACGGCACCTCAGAAAAAACCACTTCGGCTTCTGCGGGCTATGGATTTATGGCAGGACCAGCCAATATCAGTCTGGCCTATACCTACAGTAAAAATGGCAAAGGGGATAACGATAATTCACTGAATCTGGGCATCAGTATTCCTTTGCGCTGGGGAGAGAGGGGCAAAAATTATAACTCGGTGAATTACAACCTGACCCGCAATAAAGATAACCGTTACAGCCAGTCGGTAGGCCTCTCGGGCAGCAGTCAGAACAGTCCGCTGTCCTACAGCCTGAACGTACAGCGAGATTATCAGGAAAAGTTCAGTGAGTCCGCCTCCCTGAGTTATGACTCCAGTCTGGCGATGCTGAATACCTCTATCAGTCACAGTGACTATTCGGATCAATTTTCGGCGGGGATGTCTGGTGGTTTAGTTCTGTATAAGGGCGGGCCAATTTTAACCCCACGAATGGGG
The DNA here is from genome assembly GCF_016649425.1 of Limnobaculum allomyrinae. Classification (GTDB taxonomy): domain Bacteria; phylum Pseudomonadota; class Gammaproteobacteria; order Enterobacterales; family Enterobacteriaceae; genus Limnobaculum; species Limnobaculum allomyrinae. The sequence goes on along the minus strand of NZ_JADRCR010000001.1, from coordinate 552,853 downwards.
GACACCATCGCTATCGTGGAAACCCCGGGTGCATCAGGTGTCGGCGTGTCAGGCAGTAATAATCAAACCGATTATTTTGGGCGTGCGGTAGTGAACTACCTGAGCCCTTATCGCTACAACACCATTAGTCTGGATACGACTAATACTCAATCGGTAGAGCTGAAAGAGTCTGCCAGAAAGGTGGTGCCCACCGAGGGCGCGGCAGTACTCCTGCGTTTTGCCACCCGAGTGGGGCGACGGGCGATGGTGATCGTTCAGGGCCCAAATGCGGTACCGGTAGGGGCGATAGTGACTGTTGAAGGACAGGATGAAGAGGCCGGTATTGTGGGCAATAACGGTTTGACTTACCTGACGGGACTGGACGCTCGCAACGATGAATTACTGACCGTTTCCTGGGGCAGAAACAACCAGCAGTGTCAGTTTACGTTGCCCAAATTGCCGGATGCCGACGATAAATCACAATGGCATCAGAAAATCCCGGTGAACTGCCGCTGACAGCCAGAGTTAACCCGGAGCAATCGCCCGATATTGAATAGTGATGAATTGAAAGGAAGTGGAAAAATGATGTTGAACAGGCTGAATAACATGAAACGTACAACTCTCGCCGCACTGGCTTTGGGAACCCTGTTGCTCTCGGCACAGACTTTCGGTGCGGTTCGGCCACAGCTAACCCGAATTGTGGCTTATGCAGCCGACAAAGAGACACCGATTGAGGTCATTAATGAGAGTCAGGAAACCTACCTGATTCAGTCCTGGCTGGAGGATTTAAAGGGCAATGAGAACAATCTACCGTTAGTGCTAACGCCGCCGGTAATGAAGATTGCTGGTAAGCAGGAAGGCAAACTGCGTCTGGTGGTGTTACCGGCAGAAATCCCACAGGACAGGGAATCAGTGTACTGGTTGTCGATTCAGGAAATCCCGCCCAAGGCGAAAGATAATGAGAACAATAAACTGGTGCTGGCCATCCGTAGTCGTCTGAAGGTGTTTGTGCGTCCAGAGGGGCTGGATGGTAGTAAGGCCGCCGATGCGGTGAAGTCATTACAGTGGGATGTTGAGCGTGATGGGGGTGAAGTATGGCTAAAGGCCACCAATCCAACCCCTTATTACATCAGTTTTGGCAAGCTGGAACTGAAGGCGGGTGGTACAAACGGCACCACGCTGGAAAGTAAAACAGCGATGCCGGCACCGATGAGCAGCCAGCGCTATGCGGTACCGAAGAGTTTTAAAGGTAAATCAGTAACGCTGACCTACAGTGCGGTGAATGATTATGGTGGGGAGACTGAGGTGTTGAGTACGGGGGTAAGATTATGAAAAAACCGTTAAAATCATTTATTGCTATCGGTGTGTTGAGTCTGATGGCAGGGAATGCATTTGCTTATACTGTAAATCATTCATTTACTTGGGTTACCCCAGACTGTCCAAAATTGTCGGGTTCGGGGAGTTCAGCAAATCCTGCCCTAAATAAAAGTGCGGGATCTTGTACCTTTACATATCCGGATAATAGACCGTTTAACCAGGCAAGAACATTAATCGTAGATAACCATTTGCCTAATGGTTCGGTGCTTTATTCTTGGAGCTATGATAATTTTCTCCCCAACTTTGGTTGGTCCTGCACAAGCTCGGGAATTAAACAATGCGCAAATACTGTAAAATCTAATACAGGAGTAATCGTCAATGATATTCCATATAGATTAAATATGACCTATTTATCCGGCGCCACACAGTTATCCCCTGGTATTTATAAAACTTCAATAGAAGGTATTGGTATAAAGTTTTACCTGAAAGTATCAGGAGATACATTTTATAATTTCGGCACCTGCAACACCTCAACTGCTAGCTACATTGGCGCAAGCGGCAATATTAGTAACCCTGCTGCAGGCAGTGAACTGGTTCTGGGAGGAGGCTCAGGCACCTCCGTTAATGGTGTTCTTTATGCGTCTATGCACTGTGACTCTAACACAGATAACAATATTCCAGGTCGCAATCTGCATTTACTTAAAGGAAAAGTGAATTATTCCATCAGGGCGGAACTGATAAAAACGGGCGATATTACGACGTCAGGGGCATTAAGCATTATAGGTGCAGTGGTGGTTCTTCAATTATAAGTCCAAACCCTCTGAATTTAACGGTTCCTACTAGTGCTTTCCTTGGTGGTGATGCTATCAAGATACAGCAACCAGCGTGCAGATTACGCGGGGCAACAAATTATCAGATTAATTTAGGTCGCTGGGTCAATATGGCCGCCAGTTCTATTCAGCCGAATGTTAGTTTGCCCATTAGTGGAAATATAAAATCGGTGGGGCTGAATCTTGAATGCTCTGGCAAAGTTAATAATGTTGAATTCAGTTTTCAGGATACCGGTGCGTCGCCATTAACTAACCATAATATTAGTATTTATGACAGTATTGGTGGACAAAAAATTGAAGGGCTGGAAGTGGAAATGCTTTATAACGGTACTCGCCTGGATGTCCATAAAATGGGCGAAGCGACGACGACCTATAAAACGAATACTGGTACCCACGGCAGCATAAAAACCAATCCATCCGATTTAACATACAATAGCCAAAGCAGTGCCTCATTCGGAGCGCGTTTTGTTCAGCGTAGCGCTATTAAACGTAATGGAGTGGCTTATACCGGTCCGGTAACCGGAAAAGTTAATATGTTCGTCACCTATTATTAATAAAATAATAAACACTAAACCGAAATTACCAATGGTTAAACATTAAGTTAATACCTATTCTCAATCTGTTTTTGGGAAGCCACTAACACAAGTTTTATTTATAAAATTAACTATTAGCCTTTTGTCATAATTCAAGATTAATTTATTTAACTTATCAGTATTTACAGATTTATTTAAAAGTGAAGTTACAGGAGAAAATACCATGTTCAATAAAAGAATCGTTTGTCGATATTGCTTTAAAGGTAATGCGATTAAAAAACACGGCACTGCACCTTCAGGTTATCAGCGCTATTTATGCGGTCACTGTAAACGAACTTTTCAGGGGGAATATATTTATAACGCTTATAAGTCACCTGAAGAATTAGAAAAAAAGAAAGAGTATTTAAATAAAGAAAGACTCTCCTTACTCAAGAGCCTGTCCAATATTGATAAGCCGGGCATGGTTAATTAATTGAAGGTCATTAAACCCGGATACTCAATAACTATCCTGACCGATAAGAGAGCCTTATGGTGATAACTCATAAGGATATTAATGCAGGCAGGGAGTTATTTTCCATTATTGCTCTCAGCCTGTCACTGAATTACCTGGTAGTGGCAGAAGATAAAGATAGTTTAGTGGGCGGACAGACTAATAATAAGTCGGTTAAGTCATGATGCCGTGCAACCGGCAACCACCAGAGAGATTCCGAATATGAAGAGCATATTTGCAGATAATAACAATCCCCAAACGTTGGGCTATCGACCATCACATAGCGATGAGATTGACCTTATCGACCTTCTGATGCAGTTGTGGCAGGGGAGATGGTGGATAATCACCTTGACCGCCGTGGCATTTTCTCTGGGATTAGCCTATGTGATGGTGGTGAAAGAGCAGTGGAATGCTAAATCCTACCTTACCGCCCCCAGGATTGCCGAGTTTGGCGCTTATCTTGAACAACGACGAGCCTTTGCTCTGGTGCTGGGACTAAACGAAACGCCGACGGATATGTCACAGCGTCTGTTTAACCATTTTACCGCGCTGGCGTTGAGCCCGAATGAAAAATATACCTACCTGTTGAACACTAACTATTTCCGTCAGGAAACCGAAGGGATGACAGAAGTTGAACAGCGGCTTTGGTTGGAACATATGGCAGAAAAGGAGCTGGTCATTTCATCTCCGGATGAAAGAAGACAATTACCTTACTTTATTCTGGAAGCAAAAGCCGACAGCTCAGAGACAGCTAAAGCACTGATGGAAGGCTATCTTACCTTTATTAATCATCGAGTGTTGCAGCGGGAAGATACGGAGTTTCGTAACAGCATTACCGCATTGGTTAATGTCCGACAAAAAGAGCTGTCGGATATCGAATTCAGTTTGCAAACCCAACATGAAAACCAGCTAACAGAACTCACCCGGGCGCTGGAAACTGCCAGACAAGCAGGTATTAAAGACTATTACACCAGTGCCGCCGACAATGGCAATACCAAAATTGAGCTGACCAACAGTGTGCACAAATACATGCTGGGGGAGAATTTCTTAAGCGCGGAGATAAACGGATTAAAAAGCAATCCACTGGTGTATCCGGTTCGCTACTACGATATTCAACGAGAAATACAATTGCTTGCCCCGCTATTAATTCAAACATTACCGGAACAAACCTACAGCTATCAGCGCACGCTGGATGCCTCAGTTAAAAAGCAGCGCCCCAAAGTTATACACATTCTGGCTCTCTGCATTTTGGTGGGGGGAATGATAGGGATAGGTGCCGTTGTATGCCGTGAGGTGTTAATCAATTACCGCCGCCGATGCTCATTGATGAATAGCTGAGTCTGTTTTATTCCCTGTACCGGGACTATCTGATTCTTATTAAACACATTAACAACTAAGGAAACCGTAATGAAACTAACCACGCTATTATCTGGATTGATCCTGGTCCCGACGCTGCTTTTATCCGGCTGCGATAACGAAGAGAAAAAAGCCTGTGAAAACGGCAATATCCTGAGCGGAAAAGCATGCATCACGCTGCCGGATGGATTTATCAAAATGCCGGAAGAAATACTGAAACAGAAATACCCACAGGCACAGCGCCCTAGCGAAGCCTGGTATATGGAAAGTGAGAACGGCAAAGTATCACTGGCTTTCAGTCAGACAACTCAGGCCGTAAAGGCGTCTCAACTTCCGGTGCTGGCTGAAAGTATGAAAACCCAACTGGTTGCCTTCACCCCGAAAGTAGTTGAGGTCACGGTTAACGGCCAAAAAGCAATGCAACTGGAAATGTTAACTCCGGATGGAACCAATCCTGGGAGCCCAAAAAACCTCAATATCATGCAGTTCTCATCGATGAACGACAAACTGCTGATAACCACCTTCAGCGTTAGTGAAGATCTGCAGGACAAATACCTTCAAAACGGTAAAGCGGCACTGGCTAGTCTGGTCTGGTAGTGATTTTGATTAAAACCAGGTCGCTAATTTAACGGTGGCCTGTTTAATTCCATCATATTGATAATACGAATAATAATGAATAACAGGAGTATCACTATGTTAAATAAAAACCAATTCTCAGTACGATGTCCGTTTTGTGAAGGGAGTCATTTTAGACGCTATGGCTATAGCAAAGCTAAAGCTCAGCGTTATTTATGTTGCGACTGCAACAGGACATTTCAGAATAAATATATTTATGTGATTAACCGATTAAAAGTGGCAGAAACAGTAACGGGATAATTTATTCCATTGGAAGTTTTAAATACAGGGAGTCATCAAGATGAAAAAACGAACATATAACGGGTTTATTGTTCTGGGAGTCGTTATTTTTGTTGCCGGACTGGTTTTTTCAGCCACCAGTGGTTATGCGGTTTGGCGTAGTTATGAAAGTATCGGCATTTATACCTTTACTTCTACCGGCGAAATTATGGTGAAAGAGGAGCGGGAACGTACCGGGCGGAGAACCAGTAAGGTGGTTAATCGTCATTATGCCGTGTTTGCATCGGCAGATGGAAAGTACCGTTCGGAAGAAAAGATCTCGCCATCGTTAAAAACCGGGATCTCCCGGGGCGGTAAATATAACCTTGAGCGGGAAGTGTTTATTGATCGAACCGGGGATTACAAAGTTACCGCTCCACAGAGCAAAGATATTCATGACAATCGAGTCCGGACTAATTTTATGGTTGCAGGACTGATTAGTCTGTTTGATGGCGTAATGATTTTTATAACCTGGCGTATGCGGCGGCGGTATATCTTAAATTCGATGTAGATAGTCATCTGTTGATACCGCAACCATTGGATTAAATGAGAGGGAATGATGTTCAGGGATGAAACCGGAATGTTTTTGTTTTCTTTAAGTATTGATATCGCCATGATGGCAATGATGGGTTACGTGATGGTTACTCTGATTATCCTTGTGGTTTCAGGGTGTATTGGTATTTGGGAACGATGTGAGCGAAAAAAGTAATCTGATTTTATCTATTCATGCCCGTTACTGATAAGACATTATTTAGATGTCTGTGCTAGATTCAAATTTATTCATTATCTTACATTTTATGATATTTAATTAACTATATGATCATTATGATTTTTAAGTAATTTTTAGTGTTAGTTTGAGAAGATGTATTTCGTTATAACACACTTTAATTTTAGTTTTTATATCCTCATTGGAAATGAGATGAGTTTAGATAAATAACATTAAATATCTGACAGGAAGAAATATGAAAGTAAAAACATTATTAGGGATGACGATGGTCTTTTTCGCCTTAGCAACGATGGGAGGCAATAGCTATGCGGATACCAAAACCAGATCGGTATTCAATGGAAAAGCCCGTATGGAACTCCCCGCTGAGTATCAGAAAATGCCGGATAACAAACTGAAAGAAGCCTATTCAAGCTCAGGTCGCCCAAAAGAAGCATGGTATATGACGGATCGGAATACCGGCGCAATGGTGACTTTCAGCCAGTTTGAAATGAAGGGTAAAAAGATGGCTGAGTCTAATTTACGCGCCGTGGCTGAGGGGATGGTCGAAGAGTTTGGTTCTTCCCCACCAACGATGAGAGAGGGTAAGGTTAATGGTCGAAAAGTGATCTGGCTGGAATTACAGAAGATGAGCATAAAGTCATCGGGAAAGCGTGCCTCTATGATGCAATTATCTGAGTATCGCGGAAGTTTACTGGTCACGACTCTTATTGTTGATAATGATAAGGGAGATAGACATTATAGCGCGGGTAAACGAGCCCTGAAGACATTGTCTTATTAATTGAGCTGAATGCCGCTCGATAAATATGGTGGTATAACGCCATTATTAAATGAGTCCATTATTGGCGATGTAATGAAAAAGAAAGGAGTGCATTTATGCCGGTTTATCAAGAGAGTATTAAGGTTTTAGAATCCTTATTTGCCAGGGATAGTTTTTTTGCCTTTGCTACCTCAAAAGATAATGTCCCATCGGTCAGAATTGTCGATGCGTTTTATGATGATTATTGCTTTTATATTGTTGTTTCCGGAAGAACTCAAAAAATAAGAGAAATCGCGCTGAATGAAAATGTCGCATTGTGTCATGAAATGTATCGTTTTACAGGCAAAGCATACAATATAGGGCATCCACTTCAGCCAGAAAATCAAGAGATTAGAAGCAAGCTGATTAAAGTATTTGAGCCATGGTACTTTGCTCATAATAACGAAGACAGCAACGAGATGTATTATATTAAAGTAGAGTTAGTAACTGGGTTTTTCCATAAGGATGGAACAGGATATCGAGTGGATTTTATCAATAAGAGCGCAGAATCAATGCCGTTTGAATTTGGTGAGTAGTGAGTCAGTTTGAAAACAGCCAATATTTTATTGAGTAATAATCCACCTGCATAGCAGGTGGCTTTGACACAGCCCCTAAAAGGGGGCTAACTGCTGTATAAACACCATCTCATTACTATTTCTGTATTTCAGTCTGCATAAAACCAAGTCTGTAACTCACATCAATATGATGAAATAAGAAGAATAATCGACTTAGTATTTATTCGGGCAAAGCCCTACAAGAACAATCACCACCTCCAGAGGAGGTGGTTTAAGAATGACAATTAAAAAATCCACGCAGTTGCGTGGATTTTAAGTATTTTGTCGCCCTGATAAATCACCTGGAGATGTTATCGGGTTTGCCAGGTGATTTAGACGTTAAACAAGAAATTCATTACATCGCCATCTTTAACGATATAGTCTTTCCCTTCTGAACGCATTTTACCGGCTTCTTTAGCGCCTTGTTCACCCTTATAAGTGATGAAATCTTCAAAGGCGATGGTTTGAGCGCGGATAAAACCCTTTTCAAAGTCGGTATGGATTTTACCGGCGGCCTGCGGGGCGGTAGCACCGACAGGAATTGTCCAGGCACGAACTTCTTTTACACCGGCGGTGAAGTAGGTTTGCAGGCTTAGCAATTCATAACCAGCACGGATTACGCGGTTTAAACCGGGTTCGGTCAGACCCATTTCAGCCATAAACTCATCACGTTCATCGTCATCCAGCTCGGCAATATCGGACTCGACGGCAGCACAAACGGCAACCACGACTGAACCTTCAGCAGCGGCAATTTCACGGACTTTGTCCAGATACGGGTTATTTTCAAAACCATCTTCATTGACGTTGGCAATGTACATCGTTGGTTTCAAGGTCAGGAAGCTTAAATAACGCAGCGCGGCTTTCTCTTCGCTGTCCAGATTCAGAGCGCGCAACATACCGGCATTCTCTAAATGTGGCAGACACTTTTCTAATGCCGCCAGCTCAATTTTGGCATCTTTATCGCCACCTTTAGCTTTTTTCTGTACGCGATGGATAGCGCGTTCACAAGTTTCCAGATCGGAATGGGCTAGTTCGGTATTGATAATATCGATGTCTTCAGCCGGATCTACTTTGCCTGATACGTGAATAATATTGTCATTCTCAAAACAGCGAACAACGTGACCAATTGCTTCGGTTTCACGAATATTGGTCAAAAATTGGTTACCCAGGCCTTCACCTTTAGAAGCCCCTTTAACCAGGCCGGCAATATCCACGAATTCCATGGTAGTCGGCAGAATGCGCTGTGGCTTAACGATTTCAGCCAGTTGGTCGAGGCGCGGATCGGGCATGGGTACGACACCAGTGTTAGGCTCAATTGTACAGAACGGAAAGTTAGCCGCTTCGATACCCGCCTTTGTTAACGCATTAAACAGGGTTGATTTGCCTACGTTAGGCAATCCAACAATGCCGCATTTAAATCCCATAACTCATCTCACCTTAAAATTGTTTAATATCAGCAAGTTAATCAATACCTTGCTCAAAGCACTCTAAATTGATGCGCTATTATACACATTATGAGATTTTTATCGCTAATTGGGTATATCAGTCGATAGCTAAGGATGAAGAGAGCGGTAGTTAAAACTTTTGCTTTACACCTCCTTTTAAAGGAGTAAGCCACAACCAATAAACAGGATGGTAAGACTGTGATGCAGATGATCCCTTGTTTTATATAAAGATGCTTTAATGAACAAAATTTATCGGGAGATGAGTTAATGGAGCAGTTTTTATTAGATCTTAAAACCGGAATTTTGGACGCACAGTGGTGGAACGTATGGCTTCAACTTGCCATGCTGGGGCTGTTTCTGGTGGGTTACCTCTGGTTTATTCGACTGAAGTCGGGCGCTGAGTTTAAAGCCATGAAAGATAACTTTGCTGAACTGATGGAGCAAAACCGTCGGCTAACTCAGGAAACAGAACAGATCAAACGTGAGTTGGAAAAAGGAACCATTGCCTATCAGATCAAGCTGTCGAAATATCATGACAGAGCAATGACTTCGTTAGACGAAGTCTATTTGGAGTTGTATTCCATTGTATCTGCCGCCAGGCAGTTTTGTTCTTCTTCCCATCCGGACTCTAAGGCTTTTTACGATATTACCCATGAGGTGAAAGCCACTATTAATCGACATCGCTTGTGGATTGATGAAACGCTATATCAGCAGATGATGGTATTTATTGAACAAGCGAAAGAGAAAGTTTCCAGCTCGATGATAAATGAACGACAACTGATTAATATTGAAGCCGGTGAGGAAAGCAGGGCTGAATTTCTGGAAATGAAAGGGGAGTCAATATCTCGTTTTTTAACAGAAGAATTAGACGGAATTATGGGACAGTTAAAACTGGAAATTCAACGGCATTTGAAACCAGAATAATTTAATTCCATAAACAGACAGACCCTCGACAACAATAATGAGGGTCATTATCTGTACTATTTAACAGTTGAAACTAGTAGGTACTTCTCTGTATTGCTTCACCACCAGCTTCAATATCCTGCCCAACACCGCGAGTCGTATTGCAGGCAGACAGCAGACCACAGAAAAGAACTAATGAAAGAATGGCAATAGCACGTTTCACTAACATTGGCATTATCCTCCGTAGAAAGAACAAGGGTGTATGGTTAAGGTTAGTTGAAAACTGAGTGATTACCATAAAAAAATAAAAATTTTAGACTGAGATTATTAAGTATATTTTATGATAATAAATCACTCAGATATATCCGATAAAATATAACTGAGGATTTTCAATGATATTTGAGTATCAAATGTTGGCTAATTGAATGATTTATCAGGTAACATAATCATATTATTGAATTTATTTTCTGTTTCGTGAAGTTGCGATTCAACCTTATCAAACCGATAATACGGCTTGATCGATTTAATTTAAACTGTATATAATTCCCGACCGGTTTATCATTCATTTTATCAACGTTATTGTATTATCAGTTTAGTGGGTAATTAACTGAATGGTAGTGATGTCCGGGATATAAAAATAGATTACTGTAAAAGATAATGCTTTTTCTCTTTACCTTCAGGTATGGAGGAAGGTGGCTGTCTGACATTTATAGTGGTAATGGATGCATATTTTTTAAAAAGGAGGTTATTATGGAAGTGAGGCAGTTAGTTTGTCACCATTGTAATGTACCTGGTAGGATAAGACGTCATGGTCAGGCGCGCTCCGGGATTCAACGTTATCTTTGTGTTTTATGTAAAAAAACATTTCAAGTTTCTTATATTTATCAAGGTCATGAGACAAATATCGCTAAACAGATTAAATCTCTGTTGGCTGAAGGACAAAGTCGTGAGCAAATCTCTCGTTCTTTGGGGGTTAGTCTGAAAAATATAGATCGTCATATTTATATGTTGGAAAGTGAATCTATATAAATAGGTTCTTATTCTAATTTTTATCACATCCAGCGCTCTTTTTATTAAGAGCGCCGTCATTTATATTTTTGATGTTTTTATCAATGCATTTAGATTTCGCCTTAATGAAATCATAAGTAATTTAAATAATTCCTTAATCAATACTCAATATATATTTTATTTAATGCAAATATACCTTTATTTTTTTGCCATTTAAATAAATATGACTATCTCATTCTGAATCATTTATATATATTTCTTTAACGGCACGAATGGCCGTATTGGCGCTATTTGTATATAAACCAAGACTATTTTAAGTAATATTATTACCTTACTAAGGATTCAGGATGAGAGAGCTATCAAGCACAGAAATAGAGCAGGTAAATGGAGCAGGGATTTTTACTGACATAATATGGGACGCAATTCATTTAGCTGTTGATGTACCATCACGTCTTGCCGGAAATGTTGTAGGCGATAAGATTGGTGGAACCATAGGGACTATTATAGCAACGCCGATAAACTGGATTTACTCCCTGTTTAATAAGAAATAATTTTAAGGATGAAATAATGAGAGAGCTAAGTATTGTTGAAGTTGAGCAGGTATCGGGAGCGGGTTTTATTCAAGACTCAATGGCTTCTGTAGGCGGTTTTCTGGGTAAAACGTTTGGTGATACCGGTATTACTGTGGTGAAGGGCATCGCTGGTAAATTCTCACCTGCATTAGGAGCCGGTCTTGATCTTCTGACTTCAACAGGCATTGTTAATGGTGAAAATGTAGGCCATCTGGCGGGTTATACAGCAGGTGCATTTGTTGAAGGTACATTCAGTAGCATTGGCACCAGCTTTAAGAACAAATTTAATTTCTGGAAGTAATGTCAGCAGTAGCTGCGAAGTCATCGAATGCCACATCCAGGTATTAACTTAGAATGACAGCTACATTAACGATATTGAAGTTGTTACGACGCCACCAATAAAAGACCCCCGGTAAATATCCGGGGGTCTTTTTTATGCCGTCATTTGACTGACTAAATTAAGCGCTTTCACCTTTTGGTGGATCAAAAGCGGTTAGCGTTAAAGCAGGGCCAGTGTATTTCTCAATGGAAACTAATGCGGTATTTCCGGAACAGCCGTTAGCCAACTGAGAGGTCGGAATATCAAGGGTTAATACGTTAGCTGCGCCATTTTTACAAATACCGGTCGCTGGATCCAAGTCAGGCCATGCGCCTTCGTGAATACAAACGACACCTTGTTTAATGCCATCAGAGACAACGGCTCCCACTAATACCTGACCACGGTTATTAAACGCTCTGACCAGATCGCCATTAGCGATACCGCGCGCTTTTGCATCTTCCGGATGGATAGTAATTGGTTCGCGGTTAGCCACTGCATATTGCTCACGCAGTTTGGCATAGTTAAGTTGGCTGTGCAGACGATGAGCAGGGTGAGCAGTTAATAGCTGCAACTGTCCCTCTTTGGCGTTACCTTTCCATTCGTCTGGCGCAAGCCAGCTTGGATGGGCAGGACAGTCAGCATATTTAAAGCCCTCGATAGTTTTAGAGAATATCTCAATTTTACCGCTTGGTGTTCCCAGAGGGTTCATTATCGGGTCGGCACGGAACTCAGCAAAACGAATGAATTTTTCATTTTTATCGTTTTTACGCATCTCAATCAGTTTATTTTCCTGCCAGAACTGATTGAACTGCGGCATCGCTACGCGCTGAGCACGGGCACCTTTTTGAGCAGCATCATAGAACTCACGCAGCCAATCCATCTCTTCTTTACCTTCGGTATAGACCTTACGTCCTCCCGGCTTCAGTAATTCAGACATGTCAGCAAAAACATCAAAGTCATTACGTGATTCAAACTGCGGTGGCACAACTTGCTTCATCGGTACCAAATGTTGATTACTGTAATCACCGGTCATCGTCAGGTCGTTACGCTCAAACGATGTGGTGATTGGCAATACGATATCCGCATGTTTAGCGGCAGCAGTCCAGTAGCATTCGGAGATAACAATCATCTCTGGCTTCTGCCAGGCTTTAATCAGCCGGTTAGTATCCTGATGATGTGTAAAGTTAGCACCGCCAGCCCACCAGATCATTTTGATATCCGGGAAGGTCATTTCATGACCATTGTGCTGATATTGACTACCTGGCTTTTCCAGCGCTTCAACAATACGCGCCAATGGGAAACTATTTACCGCGTCGGAAGCTGCCCAGTCATTACCCGCAGACGAGGCTCCGGCTACTGAGGCTGAAATAGCAGAAAGTACACCGCCGCTACGAGTTGGATTACCACCATTAGAGTAGTGGTAGGAGAAACCAAAGCCGCCGCCTTCGGTACCAATCTGGCCTAACATAGCTGCCAGAGTGACAAGCATCCAGTGTATTTGCTCACCATATTGCTGGCGTTGCATGCCCCAACCACCCATGAGCATGGTGCGGTTTTTACTGAAAATTTCGGCCAGCAGCTCAATTTGCTGTGCGGGAACGCCACAGATGGCTTCCGCCCAGGCCGCTGTTTTTGGCGTATTATCACTTTTACCTAACAGATACTCTTCAAAACGGTCATAGCCGGTAGTGTATTTATCCAGGAATGCTTTATCGTGCATGGACTTGGTTACCAGCGTATGGGCAATACCTAATATCATGGCTACATCGGTGCCCATATTAGGTGCCAGCCACTGGGCTTTGTCACCAAAGAACTCAATGGTTTCTGAACGCATTGGGTCAATGGCGATAACGGTTTTGCCTGAACTTTTTAACTGATTAAAGAACTCAAGACCCTGTTCATCAGTACTGCTCCAGGCAATTTTCAGTGTATTCAGCGGGTTGACACCCCACAAAACAACAACCTGAGTATGTTCTAAAATGACCGGATAAGTAGTTTGTTGCTCATAAACCTCAACGGAGCCTACCACGTGAGGCATAATCACTTGGGCTGCACCCGTTGAATAGTCGCCCATATGACCAGAGTAGCCTCCGGCAAGGCTCATATAGCGTTGTAGCAAAGTTTGAGCTTTATGTAATACACCACTGGAGCGCCAACCGTAAGAACCAGCAAATACTGATGCTGCACCGTGTTCTTTACGAATGCGCATATGCTGCTCATGAATCAGCTTCATGGCCTCATCCCAGGAGATTTTTACAAATTCATCGCTACCGCGTTTGCCATCAGGTTTACCCGGGGCATCTAAAAAGCCTTTACGCACCATTGGATATTTCACCCGGGCATTACTGTGCACTTGATCCGGTGCGGTGGTTTGCAGGCTGTTCGGTATGGTTTTTGCCAACGCACCTTTTGATGAAATCACTTTGCCATCTTTGACTTCAACCTGCATGGCACCCCAACGGCCGGCTGTTAGGATCGTACCGGCTGGCGCATCTGCCCAGGCCGGTAATGGAATTGCAGAGGAGATCGCCATCGCCCCTGCGGTAACACCTGCACCTTTAATAAAACCTCTGCGAGTAAGATTCATATGCCATCCTCTTTTATTAGTGACTGTTTATATCTTTGGCGTTGTATTGGAAATACTTGGTTAAAATATCCAAATCCTGTGGAGAGATATCAGTTCTGGCTCCCATGCCTTTTGCCACAGCGGGCCAGGCATTGACGGTATAGTGTTTGGAGGAGATTTTGGCGTGACAGCCGGAACAGTAAACGTTGTCTAAATTTTCGGCGTAGCTCCATAGTGGGGTCAGATCAGACAATACGGGTTCGGTTATGGTGGCGACTAAGGTTACCGGACGCCATTGGTTGTCGTATTCATCCTTAACAAAGTCAGCGTTAATCTTTAGTGCTTTTTCCCCTTGTTCAGTCAATGTTGCGAGAATCAGGCGCTGACCTTTTTCCAGATAGATAACCTGTTCAGCCCCTTTCATCTGGCTTCCGTTCAACTCAACTTGTCGACCGGACGCATCGGATTTCAGCACTTTTAACGCAGTAGCAGGGTAGGCGGTTCCCAGTTCACTGAGTTTGACTGGCTGAACCGGATAGACCAGTTTCGCATCCTGAGAGGTTTGCTTAGCTTCACTCAGTAACGCTTCTTGTGCTTTTTCATCCATTTTAATTTCTGGTGGGAAGTGAGCTACACCCTTATGGCAATCAATACAGGTCTGTTTCTCTTTAATACCCAGTTCATGCATCTTTTGGGCATCGGCACTTTGAGCCTGGATATCCATCGCATCAAATTGATGACATGAACGACAGGTTGCCGAGTCGTTTTGCTGTAATTGGTGCCAAACCGTTTGTGCCATAGCCAGACGCTGCTCTTCATATTTTTCAGGCGTATCAATTTTTCCTGTGACAAACTGATGGTAAACGTCTTTGCTGGCTTTCATTTTTGCCAGTAAGAAATCAACTGGAGCCTGTGGAATATGACAGTCTGAGCATTCAGCACGAATACCTTTCTGGTTTTTAAAGTGAACTGAACCCTGATATTCTTCATAGGCCGCCTGCATCGTATGGCATGAGAGGCAAAAACTGGTTTCTGAGGTTTTGTGTAATACATAGCTGCCACCGCTAAACGCAAACAGCCCCAGCAATAATGCTGAACAGATAAATAGTAAAAACTTTGACTTCCTTCCTGCCATAATAAATAACCATCCTCATTATTAGATTCAGTAGCGTCTGTTATTGGTTGAGTTTTTAATAAAGAAATATCACTACCCATTTATGATTATTAATAATAGTAATTATTTCTATTATTAATGTATATGCAGTACATCACATTATTTTCACGAGTAGATAGATATTCGTTATGTTAAAAAATATATAGCGAAAGTGTTTTTCTGCTATATGGGAATGCGTAGTTTTCATTTCAAAAATAAAATTATTAAATTTTTTAAATCTCATAACAATAAGTAAACATAATTAATTATTTTATGTCACATTCCTGATTTTTTAATATGTTTTTATTATAACTAATTGATATTAAATGAAATGATTATTCTGTTGATATTAGGGGTGATTAGCCAGGATAGCCATGTGGATTGATGAGGTTACATTCTAAAGATTATTGTTCTGATATTTTTTATTTTATAAGTATAAATTATCTACTTTGTTTTACATCATATTTTACTCATCAGCTATGAACGCTATTTTTATTATTAATGTATTTAGCGCAAAGAACTTACAAAAGCCTTTTATAATCGGAGGTTGTGCATTACAGAGTATCCACTGTTACTACTGTTTTTTTGATAAGTGCTATTGAATAGCCATTTAGTAGTGAGCGTTTGAATAACATGATTTATATATTCCTGGTGTTTTGCTTATATATAATGAGGAAAGGTATGTGTGAAATGAGAAAATAATAACCATGGTTATTATTTTATTGGGTTATATTTTGTTTGTGATATTTTGTAAAAAATGGATGTTTGCACGGAACATAAATGAAAAATAAAGAACCAATATCAGGTAGGGTTGGTACAGTTGAGTGGGGGATTATCCTTTCTGATGTACATAACACTGAATTACGTGATAAATATTGCTTTAAAAGCAGAGAGTTTTGATTGGTAAGACTACACTTATTCAAGAGTATTGTGATGCCAGGAAAAGGTATTTATGCATAGTGAGAAGATCCCATTTTATACTAAAAATATTATCAAGGATTTGATTCCCCGATCTTTTTTTCGGAGAAATATTCATCGATTACTCGATAGCATTAGCGACTCTCAACGGGACTACATTGATTATCGAGTGAATTACTACAATAAACTCAATAAGCCCTTTGTTTTGGATGAATCAGCCATTGAATGTGGCAAATTGACGGTTAAGGGTCATCCCAGTAGCTATTATTATGACTTAATGGAGTCTGCACGCTATTTTGATCCTCATCTACGCTTTAACTATTTTCTCGGTGATATAAAGCATATTCCGGATAAACCGACTTTGTTAAAAACGCGGCCAATAGCCGGAGATAATCAAAATTCGGTGTTGTTGAAGCTAAACAAAATACGCCATTTTCGTCTGTTTAATGATTCGATCCCTTTTGAGCAAAAGCGGGATATGGCCGTGTTTCGAGGCGCTTGCTATCAGGATGCCAGAAAGCTGTTACTTGATAACTTTCATGATTCCCCATTAGTTGATGTGGCCGATACCGGGCGATATGCTGATGCAAAAAGAAAGAATCTGATGTGTGAAACTGAACAGATGAAGTATAAGTTCATCATCAGCATTGAAGGGAACGATGTTGCCACGAATCTGAAATGGATTATGCACTCTAATTCTCTCTGTTTTATGCGTAAGCCACGTATTGAGAGTTGGTTTATGGAAGGAACATTGGTTCCTGATTTCCATTATGTGTTACTAAAAGATGATTTTTCCGATTTGGAAGAAAAAATAGCTTACTATTCTCATCATATTGATGAGGCTAAAATGATTATCAATAACGCTAATACCTATGTGTCACAGTTTCTTGATAACGTGCAAGAGACGGCGATTTCTTTGTTAGTGATGAAGAAGTATTTTTCCCTGTCGGGACAGTAAATTGCACTGTTTTCCTGGAAGTAGACAAGACGGTGGTCATTATCCACCGTTCTATTTTCTGATGTATTAAGGTATGCCACTCCATTAAATGTATTATTTAAATAAAATTCGATATTAATTATTACTGATTAAGTAGTAACGGTGGTGATAATTTTAATTTAAATATTTTTTTATCAATTAGATACAATAAGTTATTTTTAAAGTAACAGATTAGTTTTATGATTGTAATCAATAAAAAACCTTTTAATATAAATAGATATATTAAAAGGTTTTCTGATTTCACTATTATAATTCTATTTTTATGGTGATAATTTATACTACGTGAAACACTTTAATAAATGAGTAATTTATTTTTTAATATTTCTTTTTATTTCTAATGGTTACAGGGCTGTCTGATTAAAATCCTTATATTTTCGTAACTAAGGCTACCAATTTGCTAAATGTGTGTGTTAATATTTATACATAGTCTCTTAATTAATGCTTAGCTAATGATCTTTTTTTGTTTTTAGGCAACGCATTTATTTTTGATACTTTGATTTAAGTGACGCATTGGATACGCCTTTCTACCTAAGGGATTTAGATTATGAAACTTAAGCCGCTTGTATTGGCGCTACCAGCGCTATTTTCCTTATCGACGACTGTTCACGCCGCGGTATTTCCCCAGGATCCGTTTGAGCCTAACAAAAAATCACCTGCTATCTCGGATATTCTAAATAACGCTGATTATTCCGATGACGGAGAGCGTATATCGAATGTGTGGAACTCGGTATATCGGGCAACAATTGACGATCACAAATACATTTATAATCGTGAAATTATCAGAACCCGTTTGGATGCGATGGGGCAGATACTCACTATTTCTAACAATTCATACAGCCTGAATACCACCATCAATTCTGCGCAGTTTACCATGCAAAGCAACAGTGTTGCCGTTGGTACACTGGTGAAAGGCACCGTCAGTGATGGTTCAAAAATCTTAGGTGGCTATTTACAGCTTAGCAGTACTGCAAAAGCATTTGATACTTTAGTTGAAAGTAATGGCAGCATATCGGTTAACAACGGAGCTGAAGCTTATAACACAACGGTCATGGCCGGTGGATTACAGGTTATTGACAGTGGTGGTTATGCTCAGGCAAACCTGATTGACGGTGGTAAACAGCAGTTATCCGTTATGAGCACTGCGGTTGTTGAAGATACTTTGGTTAAAAATGGCGGTGAGCAGATTATTTATGGCGGCACTGCAACGAATTCTCATATCGGTAGCGGCAGTTATCAATTAGCCAGTGGTGTCGCTATCGACACTAAAGTCTATGATGGCGGTTTCCAGTTGGTGTATGCCGGTTCTGGTGACGAAAAGATATCCGATCAGAATGGGACTATTTATGCCGGTGGGCGTCAACTGGTTCAGGCCGGTATTTCTGACGGAGCACAGGTTTATGGTTGGCAGTTAATTACCGCGGTTGATGGTGAGTGGATAAATGGCGACTGGATTATGGATGGCACTTCAGTGTCACGTCAGCAGAAGTCAACCAATGCCACCATCCATGAAGGTGGACGCCAGCAGGTACAAACCGGTATTTCTGATGGTGCAAAGGTGTATGGCCTGCAAGTTGTCAGCGGTAGTAAAGGCGGCTGGATTAGTGGCCTCAGGACGGATGGATAGGTAAGCGGCCTCTGGCCCAGAATGCAACCATTTATGGCGGCGGCGTACAGCGGGTTGATTATTATGGTGAAGCTAAAGATACGTTAATTGATGGTGGTTCGCAGTTCGTCGATGAACGTGGTCACGTTGAAAACACCACAATTCAGGGAAATGGTCGTTCAACGATTGCTTACGGTGGCTATTCTACCGGTACCATGGATGTGAATGATGGTTCTTTAACGCTGATTGCCGGTGACAGCCACAGCTGGACCGGAAATTTAGGCAAAGGTGCCTACGCCAGCAATGTGAATCTGAATAGTGAAAACTCACGACTGTACGTTCAACATAATGACACCACTTCTGAGTCAACGGCCACAGTAGCAAATTTAGCCATGAATAATGGTTCGGTTGTTTTTGGTCGTCAGGATGGAAGTGATGCAGGTAAGTATAGTCGTCTGGAGTTGGAAAACTTGTCGGGTACCGGTACCTTTGTGATGAGTACTAATATTAATGGTGAACAGGGGGATTTCCTCAATATTAGTGACTCTATCAGCGGTGCTTTTAACGTTAATGTCAGAGATTCTGGCCAGGAGTTAAGATCGACGATCGCGGGTGTTAATCCCCATCACCTGATTTTTGCTAATGGAAGTACAACGGATAGCTTTACTCTGCTGAACGGCAGCGTCGATCTGGGTGCCTATAAGTACTATTTAGTACAAGGAGAGGCAGGGGATCAGGACAACTGGTATTTATCACCAACATACGTAGAGCCTGAAGTGCCAGGCCCTGTCGATCCGGAAGAGCCGGGCCCTGTTGATCCGGAAATACCTGGCGGTGAAGGCCCGGGAGGTGTTTCGCCAAATCCAGAACCTGAGCTATCAGATAGCGCGAAATCGGTAATTGCGTTAGCTAACGTTACGCCAACCATCTGGGACGGTGAACTATCAACATTAAGAGCGCGTTTAGGTGATTTGCGTGATAACCGTGCACCGCAAAATGGCGCCTGGGGTAAATATATTACTAACCGTTATCGCGTTTCTACCGACAATGTTGGCTATAAGCAAGACATGAATGGTGTCATGCTGGGTGGTGACCATGGAATTGAGCTGGACGGTAGCCGACTGATTATTGGTGGCTTGTTCTCTTATACTCATTCTGAACTGGATTCACGCAGTGGTGACGGTAAAGTGGATAGCTATGCTTTAGGTTTGTACACCACGTGGTTAATGGATAATGGCTATTATCTGGATGGGGTGTTGAAAGCAAACCACTTCAGAACAGAAAACAATGCCAGATTTAACGACGGCAAAACCAAAGGCACAGATAATACCAATGGTATCGGTATTTCTCTGGAAGCGGGTAAGCATATTAAACTGGATAGCTATTTCATCGAGCCTTACCTGTTAGGTTCTGCATTCCACGGTGGAAAAACCAGTTATAAACTGGATAGCGGTATGAAAGTGAAAGCGGATTCTGCACAATCGTTGAAGGCAGAAGTTGGTACCACATTTGGTAAGTCTTTTGTTTTGGCTGATGGCTCTATTATCAAGCCTTATGGCCGATTAGCCGTGAGCCATGAGTTTAAGAAAAACAATGACGTGATTATTAATGATACCGAACGTTTCACCAATGATATGTCCGGCACGGTAGGCAAGTATGGCGTTGGTCTTACTGCACAGTTTAATGACCAATGGTCAACTTATGCGGAAATCAACTACGCTAACGGCAAACATATCGAAATGCCATACAGCGGTCATTTAGGTGTTCGTTATAGCTTCTGATGTCATTGAGAGTTAGCAATGAAAAACGCCATTCTGGAAGGAATGGCGTTTTTTTTGCGTTATGGTTTCCTGAGTGATGAGCCTGTCAGAGAACCAGGTTTGCCAACATAAAGCCCACCGGAATGGCGCAAACAATCCCCAATAAACCGGGCAAGAAAAAAGGATGATTGATAATAAAGCAGCCATTCCATTTTTTGCTCAAAAATGAACCGGTATCATCAGTAGCGATGGCGAATGCGGTGGTGGGATAGATATTGGTGATATACAAGGCGCTAACAGCTACAAAGCTGGCTAAAATCGTCGCTGCATCAACATGCAAGGAGGCTGCAATAGGGATTAATAATGCGCTGGTTGCCCCCTGACTAAATAGTAGGGCACTGGTAAAGAAGAAAACCACCGCCAGCAGCGCAGGATACTCCTGTAGTATTTCTCCGGCTGCAGTTTTTATTTCAGGAATATGTACGCCAATGATGGTTGCGCTTAACCAGACAATACCCAGAACTACAATTAATGATTCGGCACCATCCTGGAAGATTGGCGCTTTCTTTATGGTTGTTAGCTCTACTTTACACATTAATACCATAATGAATGAGGTCAGTAGCATGGTGATCACAATGATATCCTGCGAGCCCAATTTATGACCAATTATCGGTTTAAACAGTAGCATCAGGACAATAAATGAGACACCGCCCAGGAAGATCCACACTGAACGTTTAGCTTCTTTGGTGGCTTCAACTAGTTTTATTTCTGGCGGTATAAAGTTAACTAATCCCTTATTTACTCGTTCAATATAGATAGGATCGTCTTTTAGCTCGATTCCCTGACGACTGGCAACAAACGCCGCTACGGCAGAACCAAATATTGCTGCGGGCATGATAACGCATAAAGCTGAACCGAAACTGACGCCCATCTGTTCAACCACGACGTACATAGCGGCAGTGGCCGCGGATATAGGAGAGGCGGTAATGGCTATCTGAGAGGCGACCACCGCAGAGCTTAGCGGCTGACTTGGGCGAATACCGTTCTCTTTAGCCACCTGCTGGATGACGTTAAGCACCGACATGGCGGTATAACCGGTTCCCGCTAAGGTGGTGAGCACAAAGGTCGTTGCCGGTGCCAGAATATTGATATAGCGAGGGTGTTTTCTTAATAATTTTTCGGCGCACTTAACCATATAACCCATGCCGCCAGCCTGCTGCATCACTGACAGTGCCAGAATGACGGATAATATAATTAACATAACGGCGATAGGAATATCTCCGGGCGGTAACCCAAGGATAAAAATAACAATGGCTAACCCTAATCCTCCCGCCAAGCCTACGCCAATACCTCCCAGACGTGCGGCTAATACTATCGCGCCAAGCAGTATGATTATCTCTAGTATTAACATAATGATTTTCCTTATTATTGTTATAATTCAATCGATTGTGTAAACAGCCCCGTTTAGGGGCGGTTTGACCTCATTGGTTTTCCTGGTGATAGCGATGAATGGCGGCGGCGCTGGCTGTGGGATCGCACATGGTGATTGGATCGAGCAAATAATCTGCCTGTGATTCAGTCAGAATTTTTTCAGCAATCACAACTTCACGGACGCTCAGATTCTGTTCAAAGGCCTGAGTGGCAACCCGACTGCCAACTTTGTATCCAAACAGCGTGGAGATAACCGTGGCTAATGCAGTGCTTTGTTCGGCATAACGACGGCATACTTCAATGTTGGGTTGCAGATCCAGCAAACATTTATCGATAAGAATTGGGATAGCGTTAGTGAGTAGACCGCAGGATTCGAAAAGGGCTTTGATGATTACCGGTTCCCATACATTGAGATCCAATTCACCACCCTCAACGGCCATGGTGATGCTGAGATCGTTACCAATCACCTGATAGGCAATTTGGTTAATCAGCTCCGGAATAACCGGATTAATTTTCCCCGGCATAATTGAGGATCCCGGCTGAACGGCGGGTATCAAAAGCTCATTAAAACCAGCCCGAGGCCCGGAACCTTGCAGGCGAAAATCCGTCGACATCTTCGAGAGAAAGACCGCCAGCTTTTTAATCTGCGCAGCCACTTCAAGATAGCTATCCCCATTTTGTAATCCGTCGAAGAAATTCTCTTCGGCAACAAAGGGTTCGCCGGTGATTTGCTGTAACAGGGGATAGACATGTTCAAGATACCCCTGTTGAGTGGATAAACCGGTTCCAATGGCAGTGGCGCCTAATGGCAGAGCAAAAGTTTGTTTACGGGCTTCTGTCAGCGACTGGTGTAAACGCTTAATTTGATGATGGTAACCGCTAAATTGCTGGCCTACTGTCATCGGTACGGCATCTTGCAGGCAGGTTCTTCCCAGCTTAACGACATGAGCGAATTGTTTGGTTTTTTGTGCCAGCACCTTTTCAAGGCGACTAACGCCAGAGATTAAATCCACCAGATTCAGGCAGCAGGTAATTTTCATTGCGGCGGGGATCACATCGTTGGTTGACTGGCACATATTGACGTGAGTATTAGGATGAACAACATCGTAACCTTTATGACCTGTTAGGATTTCATTAGCCCGGTTAGCAATAACTTCATTCATATTCATGTTGGTGGAGGTTCCTCCACCGCCCTGAAAAATATCAATGGGAAACTGATCGTCGAACTTATGCTCCATCACTTCAGTGGCAGCTTGAATGATGGCTTTGGCAATGGTTGGATCTAGTGCATTAATTTCACTGTTGGCTTGGGCGGCGGCGCGTTTTATGGCCGCAATAGACCAAAGATAGTTAGGGACATCAACAGCGGTTTTACCCGACACCGCGAAATTTAACCGGGCCCGTTCTGTCTGAATACCGTAATAAGCATTATCCGGTATCATCATATTTCCTAATAAGTCTGTTTCGGTTCTCATAAATAAACTCCTGTTTGAATTGACAGGATTCATTATGTGGCAGGGTTTTTATCGAAAATGAGAGCAAGATCGGCTACGAAACAGCAGTTGAGAATATAATGAATAGTATTAAAAATATTTATAATTGGCGTAAATATGAAGAAAGTCACTTTTGATTTGCATCAGCTCAGAGCTTTTATTACGGTTATCGATACCGGCTCTTTTAGCGCCGCTGCCCGCCAGCTAAATCAGACTCAATCCGCTATTTCGCAGCTTATCTTGCAGTTGGAAAAATCATTAGATAGCCAACTGATTGATAGACGGCATCGTCCGGTGAAAGCGACGTTACTGGGGCATGAATGTTATCGCTTCAGCATGAAAATTTTGTCCGAGTGTGGGGAAATGCAGAACTGGTTACATACCATTGATAGTGGGAAATTACCGCGTTTGCGATTGGGGCTGGTGGACTCTGTTGTCGCTATTGCCGGGTTACAAATTTTAAAGTACCTGCAACCTAAAGTGGATAAAGTTAGCCAGATAACCGGCACAGCCCCTGAACTGTTAGCTGCACTACAATCCGGCAAGTTAGATGTGATAGTCACCATGATTCATGGCGATGTGCCGGAATCGCTGTCTCTGTATCCGCTTATTACCGAAAAGTTCTTTGCCGTAACGCCAATAAGCTGGCCGCAACAGAGTCTGGAACAGTTGTGTAAGCGTCAGAATTACATAGCCTATGCCAACTGGACGCCAACAGGTGCACAAACCCTCAACTGGCTGAAATGGCGCAAGCTTAAACCTAATATTCAGTTCGAGTTGGCGAGAGCGGATCACATATTATCTATGATCGCCTCCGGACATGGATGGACACTGGCAACCCCGATGTTTCTTGCTAATGACTTTAGTTTATTGTCATCGCTGAACTGCGATCCACTGTCTGCACCCGGGCTGAGCCGAAAAATGGCGATATTATGCAGAGAAGGGGAGTTGGAGAATTTTATACCGTCATTTACTGTGGATATTAAGCAGTTAGTTGAAGCGACGATTGATGAACATATGACAGAGCGTTGGCCGTGGATGTATCAGCGGTAGAGGTAAGAATATAGGGACTCGAATTTTTGGTTATTAACCTGAATCTCTGTTTCATCACATCCGGAATATATCAAATTGAATTATTTCTTCGATATCTGGCGGGTGTTTCATTAACGGTATTATTGAATTGACGGTGAAAGTAGCTAACAGTCTGGAAACCACATTGCGATGCAATGACGGATAAAGAAAGTGAACTTGTTCTTAATAAAAAACAGGCCTTGTTGATTCGCAGTTGCGATATATATCCACTAAATGACAATCCAACAAAGGTCGCTAAATCTCGTTTTACTGCACTGACACTGCAATGAGCATGGTCGGCCACCTGTTGGAGTGTCACCGGTGATGTGAAGTTATTATCGAGATAATTCAATATCTTCTCTACTCGCTGGTTTCGATAGGGTAAGAGAGGATGCCTTTCTGAAATGTATTTAAGGCCTTTATCCTCGATCAAAAGTTCAAATAGCAATGCAAGCAGGCTCAGGCGAGTCAGTGGCGAGTTGCTGGTTGTTATCTTTCTGAACAATGGCTCACTCAGCTTTGCACACTCAGCAGAGAATTGAATGGCCGGTGAGGCTTGGGAAAATAGTTGGCTTATTGCACGATATTCTTCCATACCGCTAAGTAACTGCCGATTAAACCAGGTTTGTGGGATCAGAATGACAAAAATCTCACTGGCAGAGTCCGTTGGAACACCTTCCCATGAGTGAGGCTGCCAGGGAGCAATAAAGACAAGATCCGGAGAGCTGTAACTGGAGGCATGATTACCAATATAGCGTTTCCCTTCACTGTATAGCGTCAAGGTAAGTTCATATTCATGATGATAATGCCACTTAAAGGGGATGTCGTGCAGCTTTAGGTGCGTTGAAAACCATGAGGTTGTTGTTTCATATCGGAATGTTTCACGCTTAAGCATGGGTTATCTCACGTACAATTTTGAGCTGATTGTGCATTATTCTGCGCTAATACTAAACTAAACTTACCTATCTTTCTGGATAATGAAGGTTATTATTCCTGACAGAGAGCGACATAAAATGATTACTGATTACTTTCACACAAGTCTTCCTCACATCAACAACGTGTTACAGAGCCAGAAAGAACAAACCGAGTGTGTTGCTGAACGAATGGTAAAAACTATTCGGGATGATGGCATTATTTATGCGTTTGGAACAGGTCACTCTCACATGATTCCAATGGAGCTGTTTGGGCGGGCAGGTGGATTAGCTAATGTGTGTGCGATGCTTGACGAAACTATTTTAAATGGTGGTGGGGCAAGGCGTTCGAGCAGGATGGAGCAACTATCCGGGCTCGCCGATGTTATCTGGCAAAGCACGCCGCCAGGTACAGGGGATATGTTGTTTATTGTCTCTAATTCCGGCAGGAATGCCGCTATTGTTGAAATGGCATTGAAAGCCAAAGAGGAAGGGGTTTTTACCGTTGCTATTACTTCACTGGCACAATCAAAGGCTAATATGTCACTTCATCATAGTGGGAAAAAACTGTATCAACTTGCTGATGTTGTGCTGGATAATGGCGCCCCTGACGGCGATGCACAAATGAAATTTGGCGATTATGTTACCGGGCCTTTATCCACGTTAACCGGTATTATTCTTATCAACTCACTGGTTTGTGAAAGTGTACGGTTATGTCAGGAGCGTAATATCCCAGTGCCGCTATTTCAGAGCCAGAATACAGAACGAAAGACAAATAACGATGTGTTGTTTGAACGCTTCGTATCCCGAATTCCTCGTTTCTGAAATGGAAATAACGGCGTTAGTGTAATTGATTCAGAAATGAAAAAGACCTGCTAAAAGCAGGTCTTTAAATATGGCGGTGAGGGAGGGATTCGAACCCTCGATACGTTGCCGTATACACACTTTCCAGGCGTGCTCCTTCAGCCACTCGGACACCTCACCAAATTTTGTGGTTGCAGCAAGGATTATTCACCGCAACGGGGCGCTACTATAGGGAGAAGGCGAGGTTCGGTCAAGTATAAATTCAAGTTCTTGAGCTATTTGGTTAAGCTATCAGCAAATTGTCGTTTATGTCCGCGGATGGAATCAGGTAGATTAGAGGAGTGCTACACATTTACCCTCTGATTCAGCAAATCTTTTATCTTCTGGAGCTGCCATGAATATTCTCTTTTATCATCCTTATAATGATGCCAAACCTTATCTGGAAGGCATTCCTGCCCGTTTGCCGGGTGCAAAAATCAGAGTATGGCAACCGGGGAACGATCAACCGGCAGATTACGCCATTGTCTGGCTACCACCTTATGAAATGCTGGCAGGGCGTAAAGGTTTAAAAGCGGTTTTCAGTTTAGGTGCCGGAGTTGATGCTATTGTTGCCCAATTAAGAGAGCGACCGGAGATGCTGGCACCAGGTGTTCCGCTGGTTCGACTGGAAGATGCGGGCATGGCCAGCCAGATGGAGGAGTACGCCAGCGCGGCGGTATTACGCTATTTCCGCCGTCTGGATGATTATCAACGACTGCAGCAGCAAAGTCGCTGGCAGTTTCTGGAACCCCATACCTATGAAAATTTCACCATTGGCGTGATGGGGTTAGGGATTTTAGGCGCCAGTGTGGCGCAGCGACTGTCATCCTTTGGTTTTTCGGTACGCGGTTGGAGCCGAAGCAAAAAGCAAATTGATGGTGTAACCACATACAGTGCCGAACAGTTGCCTGAATTTCTCAACCAAACCCGTCTGATTGTGAATTTATTACCCAGAACGCCGGATACTCAAGGTATACTGAATAAAGCGTTGTTTGACCAACTGCAAAAAGGTGCATACCTGATCAATATTGCCAGGGGAGCGCATTTGGTCGAAGCGGATTTATTAGAGGCATTAGATAGCGGTCAGCTAAAAGCGGCAACGCTGGATGTTTTTGCTTCTGAACCGTTATCCCGACAGCATGTATTCTGGCAGCGTCCGGAGATTACCATAACGCCGCATATTTCAGCCATTACACAACCCCAAACCACCATGGACCAGATATGCGCTCGGCTGCTGGCTTTTCAGGCAGGAGAGCCAATCAGCGGTATTGTTGATATTATTAAAGGATATTGATCCGTTCCAGACAAGAAATGGATTAGAAACGTTTTACAAGCACAGCAATAAAAGAAGGAAGTTCGTTATGTACCCGGTTGATTTACATGCGCATACCGTAGCCAGTACCCATGCTTACAGTACAATAAGTGATTATTTCGCCATTGCCAAACAGAAAGGTATCAAGCTGTTTGCTATTACTGACCATGGCCCAGATATGGCAGATGCACCGCACCGCTGGCATTTTA
This sequence comes from Limnobaculum allomyrinae, assembly GCF_016649425.1. GTDB lineage: Bacteria > Pseudomonadota > Gammaproteobacteria > Enterobacterales > Enterobacteriaceae > Limnobaculum > Limnobaculum allomyrinae. Next base: position 524,863 of record NZ_JADRCR010000001.1, on the reverse strand, counting down.
TGAATATGGCAGTTATTCCTCGTATGGTGGATGGTGTTGGCATTTTGTACGGCATTGAAGCGAATATCAAAAACCTTCAGGGCGAAACCGACTGTGATGAGCAGATGGATAAACAGTTAGATCTGATTATCGCCGGATTCCATGAACCCGTACTACAACCCATGAGTCGCGAAGAAAATACACAAGCGATGATAGCGACTATTGCCAGCGGCAAGGTACATATTATTAGTCATCCGGGTAACCCAAGATACCCTATTGATATTATGGCGGTGGCGCAGGCTGCGGCTAAACATAATGTAGCGCTGGAAATTAACAACTCTTCATTTATTCACTCCCGCCTGGGTAGTGAGAAAAACTGTGTTGAAGTGGCTAAAGCCATTCGTGATGCTGGTGGTTGGGTGGCGTTAGGTTCTGATTCTCATGTGGCGTTTGCACTGGGTGGTTTTGATCACTCTCTCAAAGTATTGAAGGACATTGAGTTCCCCGAGGAGAGAATTCTCAACGTAACGCCGCGAAGATTGCTAAACTTCCTGGAATCACACGGTAAAAAGCCAATTCCTGAACTGGCCTCGCTTTAAGTCCGGTAAGTCATTTATTACCTGAGCGGTTAAACGAAATTCATTAATATTTAAGGATAAATATCTATGTCATTAATTACCTCCGGTCGTTTCCAAACCACGGTACTGGGTGCAGCCGTGGCACTGGCTTGTTCCGTCTCCGCTCAGGCAGATACCCTCACAGAAAAGATGACGTTAAATAACGTTACCGTATTTATTCGTGGTGCAGAGCTGTTTAACAGTGGAAAAGTCACATTACCCGCCGGTGAGAGCGAAGTGGTATTTACCAATATCGCCAGCGGCTTAAATGAACAAAGCCTGATGGTTGAAGCGGATAATGGTGTGGTCGTTCAGTCATCGGGGGTACGCCGTGATTTTCTCAGTGAAAACGTTTCACCTGAAGTGGAAGCACTGAAGAAACAAATTGAAGCGGAAGTTCGTGAGCAAAGTAAGTTGAACGTACAACGTGAGGTAATTCAGGCTCAGTTAGCGGTGCTGGAGAGTAATCGTGCACTGGGTAATGAAAAAGAAGGAACTTCGGTTGAACAAGTAAGCCAAATGTTACAGTTGGTTAATGGCAAAATGAATGAACTCTTGATGAGTGATATTGACCTCAGAGAGAAGTTGACCGACGTCGAAAAAAACATTAATAAGCTGAACAATCAACTGGAAGAAGCCCAACAAAAAAACGCTCAGGCAGTTAATCAAGTGGTGGTGAAGTTTTATGCACCAAAAGCGGCATCCAGCAATATTAAACTTTCCTATGTGATTAACTCCGCAGGCTGGGTTCCTACTTATGATGTTCGGGTTGATAGCATTACGGAACCGGTAAAGTTGGGCTATAAGGCCAATGTGTTCCAGAATAGCGGTATTAACTGGGATAAAGTTAATCTGACCCTTTCTACCGGTAACCCAAGTGAAGGCGCTCAGGCACCGCGGTTATCTCCGTGGTATGTTGATCTGTATCGACAGCCAATTCTGTCGTCGAAAAGTGCCCGATATGAGAGAGAGGTGCCTGCGCCAATGGCGATGCCAGCTCCCGTAATGGAAATGCAGGAAGACAGGGCAGTTCAGGCAGAGATGGCTGCTACTGAGAGAAGAGCTAAGACATCAAAGCCGCTGTCTGACTATGTGGTTACCGATGTTGGCGGTGTGAATACGCGTTTTAGTATCGCTTTACCGTATAATATTGCCGCCGATGGCAAAGGGCATTCGGTGTTGATTAAACAGGTGGATGTTCAGGGGGACTATCGCTATGTGGTAGTACCTAAACTGGAACCGGATGCTTTCTTACAAGTGCAGTTAAAAGAGTGGGAAAAACTGAATCTGCTGCCAGGAAAATCCAATATCTTCTTTGAAGGCTCGTTTGTAGGACAGGGATATATTGATATCCGCAACGTTAAAGAGACGCTGGATCTCTCATTAGGCCGGGATAAGAAGATCGTAGTGACTCGTGAAAATGAAAAACAGGTAACCGGAAAAGCAGAGTTTTTTGGTAACTCAGTCAGTCAGCAATATACCTACACTCTGGATATTAAGAATACCCGGAAAGAACCGGTGAAGCTGGTGGTGCAGGATCAGGTTCCCGTCAGTAAAGATGCTTCCGTTACTGTTGAGGGGCTGAAATATGATGGTGCAACCTTCGATAAAAATACCGGCGAGGTACAGTGGTCGCTGGATCTGACACCAAATGAATTACGTAAACTGGGCTTATCTTATACGGTGAAGTATCCGAAAGATCAGCTGGTTATTGGTTTATAATTATCGTTTTTTTTACTTAAGTTAACAGGTCAATTTGATGAATGAGTTTTCTGTAGTCTGCCGTATTCTGGGTTCACTGTTTTATCGCAGCTCTCAGGATCCGGTTCTGGATCCGTTGTTTGCTCTTGTAGCTGACGGCAAGTTGAAGCAACACTGGCCGCTGGAGCAAGACGATCTGCTGGACCGTATGGGACAGGGATTGGATCGTAAGGTTCTGGAGGCTGACTATCAGGCGATGTTTGCCGCAGAGGGCAGCGTTTCCCCTTATAGCTCTGATTACGAAGACGGAGCAGGAGAAGCGGAGACACGTGCTTTCCTGACTCAATGTGGTATGCCGTTAACTGAAGCACCAGCGAATCATTTTGGCCTGCTATTACTGGCGGCTTCATGGATTGAAGATAATGCGCTGGAATCGGATGAAGTGCAGGCTCAACTGGTGCTGTTTGATGACTATTTATTGCCATGGTGCGGGCGTTTTCTGGGGAAAGTTGAAGCGCATGCCACAACCGCTTTCTTCCGCACTTTATCCATGGTGAGCCGCGAAGCATTACAGGCAATGCGTGATGAACTGGCTGAAGTTTCCGCTGATGAAGGAAATGAATAAGATGGAAACCGTCATTAACAGTGATGAATCAGAACTGGCACCGTCGGTGTTTGCCCATCTGTCGTTAGCCCGTTATCCCGAGTTTGATACTGCCAGCAGTTTGCAGGCCTGGGATGCAGCGGATGAGTACCTGATTAATACTGTCGATCAGCAAAAATTAGCGCAAGGGCCGGTACTGCTACTGAATGATACTTTTGGTGCTTTAGCCTGTGAATTACATCAGTATCATCCGGTAAGCTATGGCGATTCCTACGTTAGCCAACTGGCGACGTTGCGTAATTTACAGCTAAATAATCTGTCGGCTGATAACGTCAGCTTTATTGACAGTGTAACGCCGCTATCAGCTAAACCGGCAGTGGTGTTGATTAAAGTGCCTAAAGCGCTGGCCCTGCTAGAACAGCAACTGTACGCGCTGCGGGAAGTCGTAGGGGAAGATACCCAAATTATTGCCGCAGGAAAAACCCGTGATATTCACACCTCTACGCTGCAATTGTTTGAGAAGGTTCTTGGCCCAACCCATACCAGCCTGGCATGGAAAAAAACGCGATTGATATTCTGTCAGTTTAACCAGCCGCAAGTTGCGCCGTTTAATGAGCTGGTCAGTTGGCCACTGGATGGAACTGACTATCTTATCCATAACTATCCTAACGTATTTTCTCGCACCTCTCTGGATATCGGGGCTCGTTTCTTTTCTGAACATCTGCCGTCCGGATTAACCGGAACGCTGGTGGATTTAGGTTGTGGTAACGGCGTTCTGGGGCTTGGTTTACTGGAACAAAACCCGGAAGCTGAAGTGATTTTCCGCGATGAGTCTTTTATGGCGGTGGAATCGAGCCGGTTAAACGTAGAAAAGAACCGACCGCAGGATATTGAACGTTGCTTCTTTGAAGCTGACCACTCGCTGGCAAATGTTGAACGTAACAGTTTGCAGGGAATTGTATGTAACCCACCGTTTCATCAGCACCACTCGGTAACGGACTACATTGCCTGGCAGATGTTTAATGACGCCAAACGCTGTCTGGCAATTGGTGGTGAGCTGCGTATCATTGGCAACCGCCATCTGGGATACCACCAAAAGTTAAAACGTTTGTTTGGTAATTGTGAATTACTGGCATCTAATAAAAAGTTTGTGATTTTGCGTTCGGTGAAGGCACCAAGGAAGAGCCGCCAGAGCTGAATTGAAGAGTAATAAAAAGGCGCATCGGGTCTTCCGTATGCGCCTTTTTTAATGCGATTAATTCATTATTTAATAAAGTCGAAAACCAGTTTGCCTTCTTCTACTTTAATGCCTTTCGCTAATTTCTGTGCCGTTGCTTCTAACGCACTGTTAGCCGGATTCAGAACATATACCGGTTGGTCATTAAAATAGAGTTGCAGTGCACTATTCAGCAATGGAATAAAGGTTTTCACATTTTTTACTGCACCCTGAGTCGTTTTCAGATCATAGTCTGCCAGTTCCAGATCTTTCAGATAAACGGCACCTTTTACCGGGTCAAAGTCCGGACGGGCGTTGATGGTTAGCTGAAGATTGGCATCCTGATTGCCTAAAATAGATGAAATAGCAAACACGGCATTACCGGTTAACGTCACCTTATTTGGCGTATCGCGACCAATTTTAGCATTCAGATTATTCAGGGATAGATCGGCATTGACCAGACCGCTCAGGTTAAAGCTGCGCGATGCTTTATCAGTATGAGTGGACAAATATTTATTAATTGATTGCTCACTTAACGCATATTGAGAAACCTGATTACAACCAAACAGCAGCCCGATAACCAGCACGGCACAAACGCGGGAAAAAATTCTAAACATACTTACCCTTATATCATTCTATCAAACAGTCCATTTCGCCATAGAGTAGCAATTACTTTATAGACAGAGCAAACCTAAATCCGTTCAGAATATTTCATGATGCCATGGCTTTGGTATTCATACTTCCTGGAGAGAACTGACGATGTAGCGCCAGCGCAGTGATTATTCCGACTACCCCCAAAAGCAACCAGGGAACTTCAGGCAGGTTCATCTCATGTCCAATATCATACAGCCATCCGCCCCCGGTATAGCCAATTGCGCCACCAAAAGCTAAACCTAATTTGCTAAATCCCATATAGCTGGCACGGGCGTGAGGGTTTGACAGGGAAGCGCTTAACGTTTCGCGAGCAGGCTCAGCAATAATCAAACCGAGATAGAAAAAGAAAATCAGGGCCAGAATGCCAGAAAGGGAATGAACAAACCCTAACGGCATCAGACTAAACGTCATTAATAGTAATCCCACCATTAAGCGCTGATCGAGGCGGAAATATTTTTCGCTCCAGCGAGCAATAGGATAGAGCAGAGATAGCGAGAGAATAGCCTGAATCAGATACATCCAACGAATCGTTTCCGGTGCGCCAGAAACTTCGTTTACCAGTAATGGCAGCATTAACATCACCTGAATGGATAACACATAATAACCGGTGAGCGTTAGTACATAGCGACGGAAATAGCTGTCCTTCACTGCCGCTTTAATTCCATTCATGATAGGAGCGCGTACCGAAGTGGAAACCCGATAGGCCGGTAATACAAATGCGTTTAACGCAGCAGCCAGTACGAAGAATGCGGCACCAAACCAACAAACCCAGTGAAAATCATAACGTAGCAACCAACTGCCTAATAGCGCACCAATCACCACACCGGCACTGTCCTGCATCATTAACAGCGAATAGAAACGGCCGCGTTCATGGGGACGGGTTAATTTAATCACTAATGCCACTCGCGGAGGGTCAAACAACGTGCCGCCAAAAGCGGAAAGGGCGCAGGAAAAAATCAGGATCCAGGGCTCATCTGCTAATGCCATGGTGGCAAAGCCTGCGGCGCGTAACAGCATGCCGGTTACTATCAACGGTTTGGCACCAAAACGGTCGGCCAGTGCGCCACCAAAAATTCCTAACCCTTGTTGAAGAAACTGACGCAGGCCTAAAGCCAAACCTACGACTAATGCGGCCCAGCCAAGTTGGTCAACAAATCGAATTGAAATAAGCGGGAAAACGACAAAAAAACCAAGAACAACTAGCAGGTTATCTAATAATAGAAAATACTTACCTAAGCTTCTGACTCGCGATACCCGAGGCATAATTTCACCGTCAGCGAAAAAATAAATAAAACAAGGGGGATTCTGTCGCTATTTTGAACTTTATTACTGAATAACGATACCAATTTAGTACACTATCTTTGTCATTTAATGCTGTCTTTCCATTTTTTATAAGGGGTTCCGGATGTTTGGCTATCGTTCGAATGTTCCTAAGGTATCATTAACGACGGACCGCCTGGCGGTGCGCCTTGCCTGCGAACGTGATGCCTACCGGCTTGCAGACTACTATACCGAGAATAGAGAGTTCCTGAAGCCCTGGGAACCGGTGCGTGACCAGAGCTATTGTTATCCTTCCGGTTGGCAGGTGCGATTAAATCTGATTAATGAGTTGCATAAACAGGGTAATGCTTATTATTTCCTGCTGCTCGATCCCGATGAAAAAGAGGTCAGAGGCGTTGCCAATTTTAGCAATGTCATTCGGGGCGATTTTCATGCCTGTATTCTGGGATATTCCCTTGGACAAAAATGGGAAGGCCAGGGATTAATGTACGAGGCGCTACAGCCAGCATTACGCTACATGCTTAACCAACAGCGAATGCATCGAATAATGGCTAACTATATGCCCCACAATCAGCGCAGTGGAAATTTATTATTACGATTAGGTTTTGAGCGTGAAGGGTATGCTAAACAGTATCTGCGAATTGATGGAAACTGGCAGGATCACGTTATGATGGCTTTAACAAACCTTGACTGGAAACCGGCGATTTAAGGAGTCGATAGATGAAATATCAATTAACGGATAGTGAAGCCCGGATTATCGGCAGTATGCTGGAAAAAGAGGTGACGACACCGGATCAGTATCCTTTATCACTAAACAGCTTAATGACCGCCTGTAACCAGAAAACCAGCCGTGAGCCAGTAATGGATTTAAGCGAACTGGATGTTCAGGAGACGCTGGACAGCTTGCAGAAAAAATATCTGGTACGTACCGCCAGCGGAATTGGTGGACGGGTTGCTAAATATGTCCATCGCTTTTGTAACACTGAGTTTGGTGATTTTAAACTGTCACCGGCCGAGCTGGCGGTAGTTTGCCTGTTATTATTGCGAGGCCCTCAAACTCCGGGCGAATTGAGAACTCGCTCAAACCGATTGTATGAATTTTCGGATATCAGTGAAGTTGAACAGGTGCTGGAAGGGCTGTCCAATCGGGAAGATGGCCCCTATGTTGTTAAGCTGGCGCGGGAACCGGGTAGAAGAGAGAGTCGTTATGCTCATCTATTTTGTGGGCCAGTAGATGCCGCCTCTTTTAGTTCAGCAGGTTCAGCGTCAGAAAACAGGTCGTCAGAAGCCTCAGAAGAGTTAAGTGAACGCGTACAACAGTTAGAGACCGAGGTTGCCTTACTGAAGCAGCAATTGGCCGACCTGAACGAAAAGTTTGAGATTTTAGTTGGTTAGCTGGTGACATTGTCACTAAAAATAAAGTTAATTTAAATCAATTAATTAAGTAAATATTTTCATCCTGAATTGTTGCTGACTAAGTGCGATTCAGGGTGAAAATCACATTTTTATACGCTTTTAGATTGGTGATTCAACGGACTAACCGTACACTACGCCTCAGTCAGCCATCGCACCGATAGCGATGCCATTAATAAGAATCGTTTAATTACATGAATTTATTAAAATCACTTGCCGCAGTCAGCTCAATGACCATGGTGTCACGGATTCTGGGATTTGCCCGTGATGCGATTGTGGCGCGGGCATTTGGTGCCGGAATGGCAACGGATGCCTTTTTTGTCGCCTTTAAGCTACCTAATTTACTACGACGTATTTTTGCCGAAGGGGCATTCTCTCAGGCATTTGTCCCTATTCTGGCGGAGTATAAAACTCAGCAGGGTGAAGAAGCCACCAGAACCTTTATTGCTTATGTATCCGGCCTGTTAACGTTGGTATTAGCGCTGGTGACGTTTCTGGGGATTGTTGCTGCGCCGTGGGTAATTTGGGTCACAGCACCTGGATTTACTGATGAGCCTGATAAATTTGCTTTAACGACTCAACTGTTACAGATTACTTTTCCCTATATTTTACTGATATCTCTGGCATCTTTGGCTGGTGCAATCCTCAACACCTGGAACAGATTCTCTGTACCGGCATTTGCTCCCACGTTATTAAACGTCAGTATGATTGGTTTTGCTTTATTTGGTGCTCCTTACTTCAATCCACCAATTATGGCGCTGGCATGGGCTGTGGTAGTAGGGGGAATCCTGCAACTGCTCTATCAGTTACCGCATCTGAAAAAGATTGGAATGTTGGTGTTACCTCGTCTCAATTTGCGAGACAGCGGCGTCTGGCGTGTTATGAGACAAATGGGGCCTGCGATTCTTGGTGTGTCAGTGAGCCAAATTTCGCTGATTATTAATACTATTTTTGCTTCATTTTTGGCGTCGGGCTCCGTGTCCTGGATGTATTATGCTGACCGCTTAATGGAACTGCCATCCGGGGTATTAGGGGTTGCGCTGGGGACGATTTTATTACCTTCGTTAGCGAGAAGTTTCTCCAGCGGTAATGCAGAAGAGTACTCCGGGTTGATGGATTGGGGGCTGCGTCTCTGTTTTCTTCTGGCTTTACCTTGCTCGGTAGCGTTGGGGGTTATCTCTGAGCCATTGATTAAATCGCTATTCCAGTATGGTCAGTTTAGTGCTCATGATGCAATGATGACCCGTCAGGCGTTAATTGCCTATTCGGTTGGGTTGATGGGACTGATTTTGGTTAAAGTTTTGGCTCCGGGATTTTATTCCCGTCAGGATATTAAAACTCCGGTCAGAATCGCTATTTTCACACTGATTGCTACTCAACTGATGAACCTGGCGTTTATTGGCCCTCTGAAACATGCTGGCCTGGCACTGTCTATCGGTATTGCAGCCTGTCTTAATGCCGGTTTGTTGTTCTGGCAGTTGAAAAAACGTAAATACTTTCAGCCAAAAACGGGTTGGGGGATTTTCTTTCTTAAGTTAGTTATTGCGCTTTTAGTTATGACTGCGGCGTTAGTTGGCATGGTCTATATTATGCCGGCCTGGGATATTGGTAGCATGTTGATGCGTATATTACGCTTGTTGCTGGTGGTCGTTGTTGGTGTCGTGGCCTATTTTGGCACATTGGGTTTATTAGGTTTTCGTATCAGGGATTTTGCCCGTCGGATAGCTTAGGCTGAGTCGTTGTCGGAAGTTAAGTCATCCCGATTAAAAAACGAAACGGAATAACAATATTACCGCAATAATAAAGGCGCCGATGGCGCCTTTAATGTCATCATTAAAACAACATTACATCCGTTCAACCGTTTGAATACCCAATGTATCCAGACCCAGCTTCAACGTACGGGCCGTAAGCGCGGCTAATTTCAGACGACTCTGGCGAGTGCTTTCGTCATCAGCATTCAGAATTGGGCAGTTTTCATAGAAGCCGGAAAACAAGCCAGCCACATCGTACAGGTAAGCACACATCACATGCGGTGTACCTTCACGGGCTACGGTGTAGAGCGTTTCTTCAAATTGCATCAGACGAGTTGCCAGTGCTTTCTCTCGCTCATCAACAATTTTTAGTGCGCCGGTTAACTTACTTTCATCAATGCCAGCGCGTTTAAAAATAGAGGCCACGCGTGTGTAGGCATACTGCATATAAGGTGCGGTGTTACCTTCCAACGCTAGCATGATGTCCCAATCGAACACATAATCTGTGGTACGGTTTTTAGATAAATCCGAGTATTTAACGGCACCAATACCTACTGCGTTAATCACCTCTTTTAGCTCATCAGGCTGCATGTCCGGGTTCTTATCCAGAATCAGGTTATGCAGTTTAGCATCCGCATTCTCAATAGCTTCATCTAACAGATCGGACAGCTTAATAGTGCCACCAGAACGGGTTTTAAACGGTTTTCCATCTTTACCTAACATCATGCCAAACATGTGGTGTTCCAGTGTCACACTGTCCGGAATGTAGCCAGCTTTACGCACAATGGTCCATGCCTGCATCAGATGTTGGTGCTGACGAGAGTCAATGTAATAAAGAATGCGTTCAGCACCTAAGGTTTCATAACGGTATTTAGCGCAGGCAATATCGGTTGTGGTATACAGGAAGCCACCGTCATTTTTCTGGACGATAACCCCCATAGGTTCACCTTCTTTATTCTTGAATTCATCAAGGTAAACGACCGTTGCCCCTTCGCTTTCTACTGCCAGACCTTTGGCCTTAAGATCGGCCACAATACCGGGCAACATCGCGTTATAGATACTTTCACCCATAATGTCGCCAACGGTTAAGGTAACATTCAGACGCTGATAGGTAAGAATATTCTGATGCATGGTCACGTCGACCAGTTTGCGCCACATGGAACGACAATATTCATCACCGCCTTGTAGTTTTACCACATATTCACGAGCACGTTCTGCGAAAACCGGATCGGAATCATAATGCTGCTTAGCGGTACGATAGAAGGCCTCCAGATCGGATAAGGTCATATTATCCGCGTTCTCATTTTCCATCTTTTCCAGATAGGCAATCAGCATACCAAACTGGGTTCCCCAATCGCCAACGTGGTTAGCACGGATAACGTTATGGCCTAAAAATTCCAGGGTACGAACAACCGCATCACCGATGATAGTAGAGCGCAGATGACCCACGTGCATTTCTTTGGCAACGTTTGGTGCAGAATAGTCAACCACAATGGTCTGTTTATGAGCTGGAGTGACATTTAATTTGTCGTCTTGTAATGCCAGTTCCACTTTGGACGCCAGCCAGTCAGGAGCCAGGAAGATATTAATAAACCCCGGCCCTGCGATTTCGATTTTATTGGCGATGGGGGAGAGATCCAGATGGGTTAATACCTGCTCAGCCAATTGACGAGGAGGGAGACCGAGTTTTTTCGCTACGGCCATAATGCCATTGGCTTGATAATCACCAAACTGTGCTTTGGCAGACTGACGCACTTGAGCTTCACAATCTGCCGGTGCGCCAGCAGCAATGAGTGCCTGGGTAATTTTATCTGATAAAAGAGCCTGTATATTCACCGGATTACCTTATTACGACCTGTTATATAATTCTGCGAAAACAGCGGCAAGCTATAAACACCGTTACAATGTTTGAATTGGTGCGGGCTTACCACTTTCTAAAGAAAACCGGTGAATAATACCCGATCTTATGGATTACGTCAGCTTTAGTGCAGAGGAGGAGTGCGAGATAAAAACGCTTATTTGGACAAAGGGTATGCAAATAGGCGATAGACACGGGAGGATTGAAAACAATTAAAGAATGGGAAGACTAGTTATTGGTGGTTTTATACTGTTGTGCGATATCCAACTCTTTGTTATCTATCTCCGCATCATCTTTGGAAGAGAACATGCATAAGAATATATTTATTGCGATAGACAGGAACACCATAATCAGGAATGGAATACACAAGAATAATGTATTCATTAAGGAGAGTGAGACACCATTGATATAAACAAGGTAGTAGAAGAACTTTACGACTGAAATGACGGGCAGAGTACACCAAAAAACAAAGAATATGACATTCAACGTTTTATTGAGTAACAGGGAGGTATTGTTATTTTGATTAGACTTCAGTTCAGAAATCATACGTACTGGCTTTTTTGAGCATTCTGCCAGTTGACTCTCTAACTGACTGACGTGACGATACCAGCTCTTATGCCAGTAATTATTATTTACAGTAACCCGGTACCAGACGTGAGCAATGGTAATACCCATTATCGAAATAACCATTTCGATAAAGTAGGTAATCAATGTAGAGGTACTGAAAAACACAATGCCGAAAAACAGCGTAATAATAGTACTCACAACAAGAAAAAGCATACTTCGTTGCCAGTAAGACTGAGCTTCAGCTTTTTTCAAATTATGTGCGTGCTTGAGCGACATTCTTGTCAAGTGACATAAATCATTGCACACATGTGCATCCTCGGATTTATGCACCGTATCTTTATTTGAGTGCATGTTCATCTATCATCCATTATAGATATACTCCTTACAGCTTACCTGAACAGGCGTTAAGACTCAATGGTCAATACGTAACACCCGCGTGAATAATACATATCTACAGTTTGGATTTTAACAGCTTTTTACATACCGATTTTACCATTAAATGGGGATTAAATTGTATTGTTTGTTGAGTTTACGCAATAATATTCTTACAAACATTAGTTTTTGTGCGTGATTATGTATTGGATTTATGATAATCATGGTAATTGTGTCGTAAAATGTGTTTGGGTTAACTTAATGTGTTGCTTTATAATAAATTATATTAGCTTTGAATAAATTATTAGTATGATGAACCTGAGGTGTTGGAAGATTAACTTTGGTATCCATATGGCTAATCAATCTGGCAACAGCCGTGTTTTTCAGATAAATATTGATAATAAGAAAGCTTTCCTGACAAAAGAGATACCATCGGCAGATGCGACAGATTATCTCTATCATAAAAATGAGCCGTTACAGTAGGTTAATTCTCTGCTTCTGATCTTATTTAAGAGAATTGGTCAGTCAAAATTTAGTTTTATTCTTAAGCTAATGATTGATGAGTGGCGATAAATCAGGTGGTCAAATAACGTTCAAAAATTAGTTGATATACTGCATTCATGTTTTTCCAGCCAGTCAAATATTGAAATTTGTTGATAGTAAATTGACCAATGAAAAGAGGAATGGCAGGACGGCATTCATTTATTGTTTATAAAGCATGAAAATGAGTTTCATCGAGCTGATTTTATCTGGTTTATTATGTCGTTATAAAAGCTATACTAAGGCAATAACAAGGACTATCAGGAACGCACTATTTATGAAGTTTTATCATGAAATCACCAGCGACGGGCTTAATACTGATATATGCTACAGTGTGGTTATTCTGGGTACCCCATTGAGAGCTTCCAGACGTATTCATCATCCGGCTACGCGAATCAGGCAAGAACAAGCAAAGAAAGCTCTCCGGCGTTCTTTGTGTAAAACCAGGAAATTTATCCGTATCCATCAATTATCGGAAGAGGCATGGTCCGCTTTTTGTGACAGATAAGCAGGGTGGTTCTGTACCCGATAATTCGCCTGTCATTATCGGGTTAGTGTTTCCAGTTGTTCAATGACTTCTTTGAAGGTATTAAACGGCCGTTCAGTTAGTAAACGAAATCGGCGCTGATAAATTTCTGCCAGTAGATATTTTGACTCTTTCCTGTAAACCACAAATCCATTTGGTATATCGATCTCAAAGCTGATATTGCCATTAAACACGCTGACAATGTGGCCGTTAACTTCCAGTCTATTCATATTGACTCCAATCCATGTCATCACTATTTATTAAAGCGGTAATTATTAGAAAAAGTTAACCGTATATGCATAAAGATGATTGATACAATATTGAGCAATCGTCAGAAGCTAACACGCCTGTGAAAGAGGAAGTAAAAAGAAGTCATTTTACGAGATTCAGATAGCTTAAAGTCTAAGTTTTAAATAGTTATTTTATATCAATAAGTTAAATTTAAAACCATAATGAGTGATAATGGTTATTCTGTTGAAATCACATACAAAAATAGAAATTTGAACGGGTAACAACTATGATTAACGGGTGGCAACATTAAGGAAAAGGCCGTTCAGCTAATTAGCCGAATTATCGGTGATGATGAACAGCTAGTCTGACAGGAATGTGTTTTTTTTGGAGGTGAATATGGTTTTTATTGCTTGGATTGTATTAGGTTTAATTGTCGGTATTTTGGCTAAATGGATCATGCCTGGTAAAGATGGCGGTGGTTTTATCGTAACCGTTATTCTGGGTATTGTTGGTGCATTAGTTGGAGGATATATCAGTTCCTTCTTCGGTTTTGGAACTGTAGATGGTTTCAATATTGGTAGTCTGGTTATTGCCGTTCTTGGTGCGTTGTTGGTTCTGTTTATTTACCGCAAAATCAAGGGTTAATCAGTTAGCCACGATGTATCTTCAGCCGCTAATCCAGCGGCTGATGTTTTTTGTGGCTGGTATAATTTATTCGCAAAACTCAGTTGATAATTATGCTGTGGCTTTAAAAGCGTGTAATCGATTCATTGCTTTAGTGATATCTTCTTTGATCAGAATATCTGTACAACGCACCGCTTCATCAATGGCTTCATCAATCATCTTCTGTTCAGAGGCCGGTGGTTTACCGAGAACAAATCCTGTTACTTTATTTTTGTCCCCTGGATGGCCAATACCAATTCTTAATCGATAAAAGTTAGGATTATTACCCAGTTTGTTGGCGATATCTTTCAAGCCGTTGTGACCACCATTCCCACCACCCAATTTTAGCTTTGCTACGCCAGGGGGAAGGTCGAGTTCATCATGAGCTACCAGAATTTCATCGGGCGCAATACGAAAAAAATTGGCCATTGCCAGTACCGCTTTTCCACTTAAATTCATAAAAGTAGTAGGAACCAACAACCTGATATCGTCACCAGCGATATTCAGACGAGCGGTATAGCCAAAAAATTTAGCTTCTTCTTTTAACGGTTGATTATGGCGTTCAGCCAGCAGATCAACAAACCAGGCCCCGGCATTGTGGCGAGTTTGAGCATACTCTGCCCCAGGATTAGCTAAACCAACGATTAATTTAATACTACTCACAATCAATTCCTACAAAACAGTATGATGGTATCGGGAAGACAAAATAATAAGCGGCTTAGTTTACTCTTAGTCCATCGAATTACAAAATCAGCTACCTGATAGCCTGATTGAAGCGTTGTACCTATCGACAAAGCGTTGTTATTGCCGTAGCACAAATTGCTAAAATTGCTGTCTAATGAATTGTAAGCAAATTGTAAGGATTATTGGCCAACCTGTGATCGTAGCCACACAAATAATGTATTTACGTGTCTATACTCATAGTGAAAGTAAGGTTAAGTCACTTCAGCAAGCTTTTGGTGGAGGGTACTATGAAACGCAGAAACGCAGTTTTACTCGGCAATATCCTAATGGGACTAGGTTTGGTTTCAATGATTGGCGGCGTAGGCCTGACCATCGTTGGCCATCTGAAGGATGTGGTACTTTTACCCGGAGATCTAGCCCATATACCCGTGATGGGGATTTTCGTTGGCGCCTTAGTGTGGTTGGTTGGTGCTCGTATTGGTGGGCGCGACCGGGTTGCAGATCGCTATTGGTGGATCAAACACAGTGACAACGGTGCTCGCAGATGTGGGTATCGCCATAAACATCTGTAGTTTAAGTTTATGGTTAAGTCAGCCAAAAGCTGAGCAGTAGGGTGTTGTTGTTATTTATTAAATTAACCATCATATAGGTACACTTATTATGATGCTTATCAATTGAAAAGCCCGCTATTCAATACTGAATAACGGGCTTTTTTCATTAGACAATTTTTTGCTAATACTTGAGAAATTAATGCTCAAACATGGCAGAAATTGACTCTTCGTTACTGATGCGGCGAATTGCCTCAGCCAGCATGCCAGAAAGCGTTAATGTACGGACTTTATTAATCGCTTTGATTTCGGCAGATAGCGGAATGGTGTCACAGACTACCACTTCATCAATCACGGAGTTTTTAATGTTATCAACGGCATTACCTGAGAAGATCGGGTGGGTCGCGTAAGCAAATACACGTTTAGCGCCACGCTCTTTCAGTGCTTCAGCCGCTTTACACAGGGTGCCACCGGTATCAATCATGTCGTCAACTAAAACACAATCGCGGCCGTTAACATCACCAATAATATGCATCACCTGAGAAACGTTAGCGCGCGGGCGGCGTTTATCAATGATAGCCATATCGGTATCGTTAAGCAGTTTAGCGATAGCGCGGGCACGAACTACGCCACCAATATCTGGAGAGACAACAATCGGGCTTTCCAGATTTTGTTGTAGCATGTCTTCCAGCAGAATTGGGCTACCGAATACGTTATCAACTGGTACATCGAAGAACCCTTGAATCTGTTCTGCGTGAAGGTCTACAGTTAATACGCGGTCAACACCAACGCTGGAAAGAAAGTCAGCAACAACTTTAGCAGTGATTGGTACACGGGCAGAACGTACACGACGATCCTGACGGGCATAACCGAAGTAAGGAATTACCGCGGTAATACGACCAGCAGAAGCACGACGCAGGGCATCAACCATAACGACTAATTCCATTAAATTGTCATTGGTTGGTGCACAGGTGGATTGGATAATAAAGATATCGCCACCACGTACGTTTTCATTAATTTGAACACTCACTTCACCGTCACTAAAACGGCCTACAGCGGCGTCACCAAGAGATGTATAAAGACGATTGGCTACACGTTGTGCTAGTTCCGGCGTAGCGTTACCAGCAAAGAGCTTCATGTCAGGCACGAGAAGAACCTCAGGCTTGCATCCAGATAAGATATCATCGCGGACAGGGATAGAGCTGACCCATTGATGATATACGGAAATAGAGACCACAAAATGCTGTAAACAGGGCTGACTCCAGAATAGCTTTGGTTACAACATTTAAAGTAGTGCTCATTCTTGCCTTGAGAGTACAGCTTGCAACGGTGAGGTATTGACACCTTGCGCAACAAAACCATGTAACCACTCAGGGGCTTGTTTTAACACGTCAACAGCCGCTGCCTGCGTATCGAATTCCGAAAATACACAAGCACCTGTTCCCGTTAAACGTGATGGTGCATATTCTAACAGCCAAGAAATGAGCTGTTCAACCTCGGGGAACCTTTTTCTTGCGATTGGTTCACAATCATTTAAAAAAGGTGAGGCTAAAAGGGTGGTGAGAGTACGCTTTGGCGTATTTCTAACCAGATCCGGATCGTTAAAGATGAAGGGTGTGGGAATATGTACTCCCGGATGAGCAACTAAATACCATTTCTCTTTTGGTTGGGCAGGCTGTAATTTTTCACCAACGCCTTCAGCAAAAGCAGCATGTCCATAAATAAATACCGGAACATCAGCACCCAGCGTTAATCCAATTTTGCATAATTGGTCGATTGTCAGCCCACATTTCCACAGATGGTTAAGGGCTACCAGTACCGTTGCAGCATTGGATGAACCACCGCCAAGGCCTCCCCCCATAGGTAAAATTTTAGTGATGGAAATATCAGCCCCCAAATGACAATTGCTAAACTGTTGTAGCATTCTGGCCGCGCGTACAATCAAGTTTTGTTCATTGGGAACGCCATCAATTGGCGTTAACAGGATAATCTGATTATCCTGACGTGGTGCAAAATTTAAGGTGTCACCATAATCAAGAAACTGAAACAGTGTTTGTAAATCATGATAGCCGTCAGGGCGACGGCCATTAATATACAAAAACAGATTCAGTTTGGCGGGTGAGGGCCAGTCAACCATCATTGCAGTGTCCAGCTGTCCATTTTCAGTTTAATGCGCTCTTCGTCATGGGCGATTTCCAGACGACTCGGCAGTGCTGGTTGAACGTCCTGATTATAAGCCTGATAGTCAACAGTCCAGGTTTGTCCGTTTTGTTCCAGTGTGACTTTATGCAGGCGAGCTTCTGGTGTCAGCGTGTAATTTTTGGCGTCGGCCGGCAAGCCCAGCATCCACTTACGCATATTATTCAATGGAATGCTCATCCCTGTCAGTTCCTGAATCATCTTTTCGGCATCATCGCTGACATAGCGCTGGCCCTGATCGTCAGTTAACTGCACCAGACCTGGCTGAACGTTTAGCTCCATAACTGTATTACCTAATGGATTGGTTAATACTAAACGGTATTGGTCAGGATTCTGTTGTTGCCAGAAAAATCGGGCATACACTTTTTGTTCAGATGAAAGATAAGCAAAAGCACCACGAGTTTGATATTGAGACAGAGCGGTTACTTGCTGTTGGTGTTTTTGCCACTCAGGGGAAGAGGGCGAAACAGCGGTACCCTGTTGACCGGTTAAAGTACAGGCAGTCAGAAATAGGCTGGCTAAAGGGATCAGTTTTAGAAAAGTAGAAGTCCGTATAAATGTCATGATGTTCTCGCCGGGATCCTGTCGATAACCGATAACGCTAATCACCTTAAGGTAAAACGTCAATCGGATTGTTATTACGTGTTAAAACTAATGGCGTAAAGTATATCTGTTTTGTGCCGATAAATCCCGCAAACGCACTCTCACGATAAGTAGTGACTTTTATTGGTAGTCAGCATCAAGTAGAATATGCTAACGAAATACTGATTCAACTGAGAATCTACAATAACTATAACTATTTAATGACGCTGCTTGCACTTGGAATCAATCATAAAACTGCCCCGGTATCATTGAGAGAAAAGGTTACCTTTTCCCCTGATACATTAGGTGATGCATTGCAAAGCCTGCACCAACAACCTTTGGTGCAGGGCGGTGTCGTGTTGTCTACGTGTAACCGAACCGAGTTGTATTTAAGTGTTGAACAGAATGACAATACGCTGCAACAGCTCATTAAATGGCTATGTCACTATCATCAGTTGTCACCAGAAGAATTAACTAAAAGTCTGTACTGGCATCAGGATTCTGACGCAGTCAATCATCTGATGCGTGTTGCCAGCGGGTTAGACTCTCTGGTTCTGGGGGAACCTCAGATACTGGGGCAGGTGAAGAAAGCTTTTGCCGAGTCGCAGGAACACCGTAAGTTAAATACTGAACTTGAACGTTTATTTCAAAAGTCGTTCTCCGTAGCGAAACGGGTTCGTACTGAGACCGAAATTGGCTCCAGTGCAGTGTCGGTTGCGTTTGCTGCTTGTACGCTGGCTCGTCAGATTTTTGAATCCATGAGCGACGTAAATGTACTGTTAGTTGGTGCCGGTGAAACCATTGAGTTGGTGGCGCGTTATTTACGTGAGCATCAGGTTAAAAAAATGGTTATCGCTAACCGTACACGGGAAAGAGCGCAGCAGTTGGCGGATGAAGTTCAGGCGGAAGTTATCACTCTGCCTGAAATTGATGAACGCTTATATAAAGCGGATATTGTTATCAGTTCGACCGCCAGTCCGTTACCTATTATTGGTAAAGGTATGGTTGAACGTTCGCTGAAAGCGCGTCGTAACCAGCCAATGTTATTTATCGATATTGCTGTACCACGTGATATCGAACCTGAAGTAGGTAATCTGTCAAACGTCTATCTTTATACCGTTGATGATCTGCATGCGATTATTGAACACAATTTATCACAGCGCAAAGCGGCGGCGGTTCAGGCTGAAGATATTGTTCAGCAAGAAAGTGCCAACTTTATGGCATGGATGCGTTCACAGTCTGCCGTTTCCTCTATTCGGGATTACCGTGCAATGGCGGATGGCATTCGGGAAGAGTTAGTGGAAAAGGCGTTGTCCTCCATTGAACAAGGGGCCAATGTTGAAAGTACGATTAACGAACTGGCCCATAAGCTCACCAACCGTCTTATTCACGCCCCAACCAAATCTCTTCAGAAAGCGGCAAGCAGCGGCGATCTGGAACAATTGAATGTATTACGTGACAGCCTCGGGCTGGATCAGTATTAGTTTTCTTTTATTTTTATTCACAAGGTGTTTAGCCACGCATGAAACCTTCTATTGTTGCTAAATTAGAAGCATTACAAGAGCGTCACGAAGAAGTACAGGCTCATCTGGGAGATGCATCTGTTATTGCCGATCAGGACAGATTCCGTGCGCTTTCGCGAGAATATGCACAACTGGAAGATGTCACCAACTGTTTTCGTCAGTGGCAAAAAGTGCAAGAGGATCTGGTGGCCGCAGAAATGATGCTGGCCGACCCTGAAATGCGTGAAATGGCTCAGGAAGAAATCGACGAAGCCAAACAACAAATTGAAACGCTGGAGCAGCAACTTCAAGTACTGCTGCTACCAAAAGACCCTGACGATGAGCGTAACTGTTATCTTGAAGTCCGTGCGGGAACTGGCGGTGATGAAGCGGCTATTTTTGCCGGCGATCTGTTTCGTATGTATAGCCGCTATGCGGAATCCCGTCGCTGGCGGGTTGAGATTATGAGTGCTAATGAAGGTGAGCACGGCGGTTATAAAGAGATCATTGCCAAAGTAACCGGAGATGGGGTGTACGGCCAGCTTAAGTTTGAATCTGGTGGTCACCGGGTGCAACGTGTGCCAGAGACTGAATCTCAGGGGCGTATCCATACTTCAGCCTGTACCGTTGCAGTGATGCCAGAAATTCCAGAAGCGGAGTTGCCGGACATTAACCCGGCCGATCTGAAAATTGATACTTTCCGTTCTTCCGGTGCGGGTGGTCAGCACGTTAACACCACTGACTCTGCTATCCGGATAACCCACTTACCAACCGGTATAGTAGTGGAGTGTCAGGATGAGCGTTCTCAGCACAAAAACAAGGCTAAAGCACTGTCGGTGTTAGGTGCACGTATTCGTGCTGCTGAGATGCAAAAACGTCAGTCTGAAGAGGCGTCAACACGTCGAAATCTGCTGGGTTCCGGTGACCGTTCTGACCGTAATCGTACCTATAACTTTCCTCAGGGGCGGGTGACCGACCATCGTATCAACCTGACGGTTTATCGTTTAGATGAAGTGATGGAAGGAAAACTGGATATGCTAATTCAACCTATTGTTCAGGAATATCAGGCTGACCAACTGGCAGCATTATCTGAGCAGGATGCATAATTTGACACCATGACATTTAATCAATGGTTAGAGCAAGCAATCGCCAGATTAACCGGCGGTGACAGTCCTAAACGGGATGCGGAAATCCTGTTGGGGCATGTGACGGGAAAAACCCGAACATTTCTGATGGCGTTTAGTGAAACAAAACTGGATGCTGAACAGGAATCTTGTCTTGAAGAGCTATTGTGCCGAAGACTACAGGGAGAACCTATTGCCTATCTGGTAGGTTCTCGCGAGTTTTGGTCACTGTTATTAAAGGTTTCTCCGGTCACGTTGATTCCCCGGCCAGATACTGAAAAGTTGGTGGAGTTGGCATTAGAGCGCTTACCCACCGTTGATTGTGATATTCTGGATTTAGGTACAGGCACCGGTGCTATTGCATTGGCGTTAGGTCATGAGCGCCCCGATAGTTCAGTAACGGGTATCGATTTCCAGGCCGAGGCGGTTTCACTGGCGCAAGATAATGCAGATAATTTGAATATCAATAACGTCCATTTTGTTCAGGGTGACTGGTTTGAACCACTTAATGACGCCTATTTTGATATGATCGTCAGCAATCCTCCTTATATTGATGAAAGCGATCCGCATTTGAGCCAGGGGGACGTGCGTTATGAACCAAACAGCGCGTTAATTGCCGCACAGCAAGGCTTTGCTGATTTAAACCATATTATTGAACAAGCACCGGAATACCTTAAGCCGGGTGGCTGGCTATTGCTGGAGCATGGTTGGACGCAGGGAGAGCAGGTACGAACTCTGTTTAAACAGCGAGGCTTTGAATTAATCGCTACCCATCAGGATTACGGTGGCAATGAGCGGGTAACATTGGGACGCTGGTTTAAACATTAAACTTGATTTATCACCGATTAAACACCAAATAAACAGGAACAGCTTTATATGTACATATGGTTAAAACATTTACATGTGCTCACTGCAGTAATCAGTATTGTACTGTTTATTTTACGTTTTTATTGGAAGTGGCGGGGCTCTGCCATCATGCAGCAGCGTTGGGTGAAGATAACACCTCACCTGAATGACACAATTCTTTTTGTCACAGGGATAGTGTTAATCTTTATCACTCACTTTTATCCATTCTCGGTTCAGGGAACCTGGTTAACTGAGAAGCTGGTAGCTGTGGTGATATATATTGTTTTGGGATATATAGCTCTGGGAAAACGGAATCGGAGCCAGATGGTAAGGTCGGTCGCCTTTATGGTGGCGATCCTCTGCCTGTATCTGATAGTTATATTAGCAACAAATAAAATGCCGTTATTTATGGGGTATGCATGAAGCGCGGAAACATAACTGATTTTGAGTTTAACAGTCATCCGTTAAGTGAAGGTATTTACCTGATTACTCGGTTTATTCGTGACGATTTTCCGGAAGATCAGGTTCGTTATGAGTTAGACCAGTTAGCTGAAAAAGCCAGATCTCTGATTTCTGAAGAGCTGGATGCGGACTTACAGCTCGAGCAGTTACTGGAGTTGTTCTACCATACCTGGGGGTTTGGTGGTGCAGCTGGCGTTTACAATTTGTCCGATACCTTATGGTTAGATAAAGTGCTAAAAACCCATCAGGGAGCACCTTCATCATTAGGTCTGATATTGATGTATATTGCTAATCGACTGGATATTCCCCTCTATCCGGTGATTTTCCCAACGCAATTACTGATTAAAGCTGAATGGTTGAATGGTGACAGCTGGGTGATTAATCCGCTGAATGGTGAGACATTAACCAGCCATATTCTGGATGTCTGGCTGAAAGGGCATCTGGGTATCAGTGCTACATTAAGTAATGATGACTTGAGTGATGCAGAAAACAGTCAGATTATTATACGGTTACTGGGTTCTCTTAAAGGTGCACTAATGCAGGAGAACAAACCGGAGCTGGCACTGAGAGCCAGTGAGTTAGCCTTGAGTTTTGATCCGGAAGACCCCTATGAGATTCGCGATCGTGGTTTGATTTATGCGCAGCTTGAATGTAACCACATTGCAGCAAAAGATTTAAACTATTTTGTAGAGCAGTGCCCGGAAGATCCGGTAACGGAGATTATTAAGTTACAGCTTAACAATATTGAACAAAACTCCGTTACGCTTCATTAAGATGCGGTCAATAACGGTGGTTAAATCTGTTAATCAAGAGATTAAGGAAAAGTCAGCATGAGTCAGAAAGTGGTTAAAATTGGTGACATTAAGGTAGCTAACGACCTGCCATTTGTCCTGTTTGGCGGTATGAACGTGCTGGAGTCGCGGGATCTGGCGATGCGTATTTGTGAGCATTACGTTACTGTTACACAAAAGTTAGGCATCCCTTATGTCTTTAAGGCCTCTTTTGACAAAGCCAATCGTTCTTCTATTCACTCTTACCGTGGCCCGGGTCTGGAAGAGGGGATGAAAATTTTTCAGGAGTTGAAACAGGCGTTTGGGGTAAAAATCATTACTGATGTACATGAAAGCTGGCAGGCGCAACCGGTAGCCGACGTGGTTGATGTCATTCAGTTACCTGCATTCCTTGCTCGTCAGACTGACTTAGTGGAAGCTATGGCGCGTACTGGAGCAGTTATCAACGTTAAAAAACCACAGTTTGTTAGCCCCGGACAAATGGGGAATATCGTCGATAAATTTAAAGAAGGTGGTAACGATCAGGTTATTCTCTGCGATCGCGGCAGTAATTTTGGCTACGATAATCTGGTTGTGGATATGCTGGGCTTTAATGTGATGAAGCAGGCGACAGGCGGCCATCCGGTGATTTTTGATGTAACCCATGCCTTACAGTGCCGTGACCCGTTTGGTGCAGCATCTGGTGGGCGTCGCGCGCAGGTTGCGGAACTGGCTCGTTCCGGTATGGCGGTAGGTATTGCCGGTTTGTTTATTGAAGCGCATCCGGATCCTGCACATGCTAAGTGTGATGGCCCTTCAGCGTTGCCTTTAGATAAACTGGAACCGTTCCTGGCACAGATGAAAGCTATTGATGAACTGGTTAAGAGCTTTCCGGAGCTGGATACCAGTAAATAATATTCTACGATAGTGATGTGAAAAGGAGAGCCCGGGCTCTCCTTTTTTAATATGAAATTATTGGTGTTAATTTTTTAACACGCATTAATTTTTATCCCATTAATTATTTATTTTCCCGTGTACTAATGTTGAGTTATATTTCTATTAATCTGCGTTAAGAATCTTTCAGTAAATGCTACTAATTGTTTCAATGGCTTGATAACGTGTGTTTGCGTGTTATTATCCCCAAATTCTCAAAGGGTTGAGGATAATTAATTGCTTTCCAGGGAGATAGCATATGTTTAAGAAAATCTGTTTAATTGTTCCTCTGATTATTTCTCCAGCCGTTTTCGCGGCGGGATCCAACGCGGGTAAAGATTACTGTGCGATAAAAGAGGAGAAAATTAATCAGCAAATAGAATATGCAAAGAAATATAACAACCCAAACCGTTTAGCGGGTTTGGAACGGGCATTAAGTAATGTGAAAGCGCACTGTAGCAATAAAGGTTATATTGCTGATGCCGAGAGTAAGATTGCGGATAAAGAACGCAAAGTTGAAGAGCGTCGTCAGGAACTGGCTGAAGCAAAAGCGTCCGGTAAGTCTGACAAAATCAGCAAAAAGCAGAAGAAGCTTCAGGAAGCGGAAGCCGAACTGGATGAAGCACTCAATTCACTGTAGTTATTCAGTTAATTTATTAAACTTTATCAGTGAAAATGATAAGCCCCGTTTAATGCGGGGCTTTATAACAATGAATTACCAACGTTTCCAATTAGTCAGGAACGCCAGACTTCGCCATTAATGCCTCTTCCATAGAAGCATAGAACGCCAGTTTACCCGCAATCGGTTTAATACCTGCCCGCGCCAGTGTTTTTAATGGTTGATACTGAATATCACAGTTAATCAATTCGGTACCTTCCGGCAGAATATCAATAAATCGTTGGAATGCACTAAGACCACCGGCATCCAGTACTGGCACAGCATCCCATTGCAGGATAATTACTGGTTGATTTTCAATACATAATGCCAGTTCATTAAAGATTCTTTCTGCAGCAGCAAAAAACAACGGGCCGCTAACGCGCATAACCAGACGGTCAGGTGTTGATTCTGTCGTCATTTCTGTTAAGCGTGTCATACGCGCAATGCGGCGCATAAACAGTAATGAGGCCAGAACGATACCAACGGTAATGGCGATAACCATATCAAACAGTACTGTGAGGCTCATACAAAGCAGCATGACAATAATGTCGTCTTTTGGCGCACGGCGTAAAATATCGATAACTTTATGCGCTTCACTCATATTCCATGCCACCAGCAGCAGCAGTGATGACATGGCAGCCAGAGGCAAATAGGAAAGTGCCGGAGCTAAAACCAGTAAAGCCATGATCACCAATACTGAATGAACAATGGCAGAGACAGGGGAGCTGGCGCCTGCCCGAACGTTTGCGGCGGAGCGGGCAATTGCGGCAGTAGCGGTAATCCCGCCAAAGAAGGGTGCGGTTAGATTTCCCAACCCCTGACCAATTAATTCACCATTAGAGTGATGTTTTTTGCCGGTCATACCATCCAGTACCACGGCACAGAGCAATGATTCAATTGCTCCCAGCATAGCCATTGAGAAAGCGGCAGGTAGTAAAGCTGAAATGGTATTCCAACTGAGCTCAACTGTTTTGCCACTGATATCAGGGATGTTCCAGGGCAGCACAAACTGGGGAAGAATGGGTGGAATACCTTGGCCGCTGCTGCCATCAGGCATTAGATAATGAAACTTGGAGCCAATGGTAGCAACTGAATAACCAAACCAGGAGAGTATGGCCATCACGGCAGTTCCTGCCAGCAATGCCGGTAAGTGTCCGGGAATGCGTAATTTTAAACGCGGCCATAATACCAGTACTGCTAAGGTTACGCTGGCAATCAGGGTATCAGCCCAACTGATGGTTGGCATAGCGGAAGCTAATGCAACGACTTTATCGATGTAGTGTTCCGGTACATCCAGCGTCAGGCCAAAGAAATCCTTAATCTGCATGGTAGCAATGGTAATACCGATACCAGAAGTGAAGCCCAGGGTAACTGAGATTGGAATATATTCAATCAGGCGGCCAAAACGAGCCAGCCCCATGATTACTAAAAATACCCCAGACATCAGAGTGGCAATCAGCAAGCCCGACAGGCCAAACTGCTGGGAGACCGGGTAGAGAATAACGACAAAAGCGGCGGTTGGCCCGGAAACGCTATAGCGAGATCCACCGGTAACGGCAATCACAATACCGGCAATAGCCGAAGTGTACAGACCATATTGTGGTGGTACGCCACTGGCGATCGCCAATGCCATTGCCAGCGGAATTGCAATAATCCCTACAGTAATACCGGCAATAATGTCTTTAAGGAAACGTTGAAGTGTATAGGATTCGCGCCAACAGGCATCAATCAGTGCACTGAACGGTCTGACACCGTTAATTCCATGCGTTTTCATCGTGGGATAACCTGACCCTAAAATAGAGCTAAAAAAATGGCGGGCCATCGCGACCCGTCGCAAATTTATCTGATAACCATACTCCCTTTGTAAAATTATTGCATGGGGTATATCAATGAATATGACTATTTCATTGTGAAGTAAAAATAATCGGTGTATTACCCGATAAAATATAATTAATGCTTTGTTTGCTAAGGGTAAATCAGGTGTTAAAAACTAAGGTTAAATCGATCTGAATGTTTAATCAGAAACACGCAGGGGCAGTTCTGACTAACTATCTGATTAATTTAAGTAAGTGCAGTTCATATCAGGTTGAAAAAGGAAGGAATAATACAGAGCGTTTAAGATGTGCATTATCTGATTATAGCGGCTGGTTCACTATTCTCTGTCGGACAGGCTAAAAAACATATTGTGATATCAAAAAGTTTAAACAGGAGGGAATGAAACAGGGAGTAACGTGCAAACAGAATATCTGAATTCAGATGTATCTGAAAGCACGTTGGCAATAACAGCGATTATTTAACTTCTGCCGCGGTGGTTTCATCCGTGGTTGACCAAATGCGGTAACGAACCTGAATATCCTGTGGAGCATAAATTACGATAGGCAATTTGCTGTTATAACGTTGCAGAAACTCACCATGAGGAATAGTGACCAGCGCTTTGTGTTTTTTGCCATCCGGGCAAGCCATCATGGTTGAAACCGGGCCGCTTACATCACTTAAAACAAAGTAGTTATATCCCCATCCTTCGAGATCTTTGTTCTCCAACTTACCGCCGAGCATTTGACGGTTACAGTCGACTTCTATCTCTTTTCCCATCACCAGTTCGACTTTCAGGTTATTTTCATTTTCAACAGCAGGTAGAAAAATAGCGTGGCGAACCTGACCTTTTTGTGCTTCAGGGTAAGGGGCGATCTCTTTCAGTTCCGGCGTTTTAGAGGCTGGAGCAATCTCTTTTGTCACAGATGTTTCCTCTTTCGATGCGGAACCAATATGGTTATGGCTTGGCGTTTCAGCCAGTACATGGGTAGAGATACTCATTAAAGCAGCTATCAGGGTGAGTTTGATCTTCATTCGCTATTTTCCTTCTTTAAATAAACTAATTGTAAGCATTATATGCTGATAGTGATAATGCTTCTACTACAATCGTCGAATTCATGTTTCAGCTCATTACCGATGCCATTTAATTCCATTGTCAGATGAAAAACAATCAAAGCTAATGAGTGAATAATGCTAACAATCACTTTAATTGATTATTTTATTTTGAAATCAATCACAGAACTCACGATTGGCAAGGATTTACACCATTAGTGGTGATGATTGTCACAATTTTAACGCCATTGGAAGCATATAAACGTTCAGTAGTTGATTGAATGGAGGTGGGTTAATGCCTCCTAAATAGCGAAATGGGGCGGATATATGACGTTTGATGTGCAAAAAAATTTACTCAGCTTATTGGCGCTGGATGGAATTTCAGGTCATGAACATAAAATAGCGGCTGTTATGCAGCAGCAGTTTAGCCAGAGTGCTTATCAGGTATGGCAGGATCGATTAGGGAATGTCGTTGCTCAATACGGCAGCCAGGCACCTGATGCTTTCAGATTGATGATCTTTGCGCATATGGATGAAGTGGGTTTCATGGTGCGCAAGATTGAAGAGAATGGATTTTTACGTTTTGAACGAGTAGGTGGCCCGGCACAAATCACGATGTCGGGTTCAACCGTGAGATTGGAGGGTGAACACGGCCCGATACAAGGTTGCATTGGCATTAAGTCTTATCATTTCAGTAAAGGTGATGAACGCACACAGGCTCCAGGTATTGAGCATTTATGGATTGATATTGGCGCAGCAGATAAACAGGATGCTGCACGAATGGGGATTAAAGTTGGAACACCAGTATGTTTATATAATCCACCACAACTTTTAGCCAACGATCTGGTTTGCAGTAAAGCACTGGACGATCGATTAGGGTGTACTGCTTTGTTGGGCGTTGCCGCAGCAGTAGAATCGATGGATCTGGATATTGCCCTTTATCTGGTGGCTTCGGTTCAGGAAGAGTTTAATATCCGGGGGATTTTGCCCGTATTGCGGCGAATAAATCCTGATATGGCCATTGGCATTGATATTACACCATCTTGTGATACCCCTGATTTATCTGATTACTCGGATGTCGTTATCAATAAAGGCCCGGGAATTACCTGCCTGAATTACCATGGGCGCGGCACGTTAGCCGGCCTTATTACCCCACCTAAACTGATCGCTTTTCTGGAAAAAACGGCGGCAGAGCATCAAATCCCGGTACAACGAGAAGTGGCTCCGGGCGTGATTACTGAAACCGGCTATATCCAAATGGAGCAAGATGGCATTCCTTGTGCCAGCCTGTCTATTCCTTGTCGCTATACCCATTCTCCCAGTGAAGTCGCCAGCGTACGTGACCTGAGTGACTGTATTCGATTATTAACCGCCATAGCCAGGGTTAAGGGGCAACAGTTTCCTGTTACCTCCCGTCAGGCTCAGGCACCTGACAACTCTCTCCTATGATGAGGTACAACAAGATGAAGAAGATACTGGTAGCCTGTGGAACAGGCATGTCCACCTCAACCATGATTGCACAGCGCCTACAGGAATACTTAAGTGCGCAAGGGATCCCGGTGAGTACATCTCAATGCTGTCTGAATGAGATCCCTTATAACTGTAGCGGAATGGATCTGATCGTGACATCCATGAAAGTGGATAAAGATTACGGCATTCCCACGTTGAACGGGGCACCGTTATTAATCGGTATTAATGATGATGCGCTTAAAGAAAAAGTCAAAGCACTGTTAAGCCAATAAGGCGGGAGGCGTTATGTTTGATTACATTTTGTCTCTTGGCGGAACTGTTTTCGTACCGATGGTTATGATTTTGATTGGTTTGATTTTCAGAATTCCTGTTCTGCAGGCGGTGAAGGCAGGGGTAACCGTAGGTATTGGTTTTGTTGGTATGGGGCTTGTGATTGTTATGGCTATCGATAGCCTCAGCCCGCCAATAAAAATTATGATTGAACGTTTCGGTCTGAACCTGCACATATTGGATGTGGGGGCAGGGCCAGCCTCTGGTGTGGGTTATGCCACAGCCATTGGTGCCATTATTATTCCGGTGATTTTTTTACTCAATATTGGCATGTTGGTTACGCGATTAACCAAAACCATGAACGTTGATATTTATAACTACTGGCACTATGCCATCACTGGTTCAGTCGTACAGTTAATGACAGGAAATATGATCTATGGCGTGCTGGCAGCAATCTGCCACGCGGCGCTGTCACTGAAAATGGCCGATCTGACGGCTAAACGAGTACAAAACATTGTTGGGTTAGACGGTATCTCCATTCCTCAAGGCTATGGTTCCAGTTCGGTACCTCTGTTTATCTTATTGGATAAGCTTTATAGCTATATTCCATTCCTTAAAGGCCGAAATATTGATGCGACTGAGATTCAGAAACGTTTCGGTATGGTCGGTGACCCGGTGATTATCGGTGTGGTACTGGGGTTGATTTTTGGATTATCCGCTGGAGAAAACTTTAAAGGCACGATGACACTCATGATTACCGTCGCGGCGATTATGGTGTTGTTCCCGAGAATGATCCGTTTGATTGTAGAAGGATTAATGCCCATTTCAGACGGCGCGCGTAAATTTTTCCAGAAATACCTTCATGGACGGGAAGTCTATATTGGTCTGGATACTGCCGTAACTCTGGGGCATCCAACCACCATTGCCGTCGGTCTATTGTTGATTCCGATTATGTTATTGATTGCCAGCGTACTGCCCGGTAATCAGGTCTTGCCACTGGCC
This sequence comes from Limnobaculum allomyrinae, assembly GCF_016649425.1. Taxonomy (GTDB): domain Bacteria; phylum Pseudomonadota; class Gammaproteobacteria; order Enterobacterales; family Enterobacteriaceae; genus Limnobaculum; species Limnobaculum allomyrinae. The sequence goes on along the minus strand of NZ_JADRCR010000001.1, from coordinate 494,975 downwards.
GATCTCCCCGTTGCTCCATTTTTCATTTGTATGGCAACCGTGATTCATCGCGGAGACCTGATTCGTACCTTGATTAGCGGCGTCATTGTGATGATTACCGTATTGCTTATTGCCACTCAATTTGCGCCTTACTTCACCGAAATGGCCCGTAATGGCGGGTTTAGCTTTGCCGCGGATGGGGCACAAATCAGTGCATTATCCGTAGGGAACATGTTTGGCTGGTCGATTGTTGAGTTAATGGCAATGGGCATCATTGGTGTTGTGATTGCGGTGGGGGCGGTATGTGCAATGGTGCTGTGGCTACGAACTAAAGAACTGTCAGCATAATTAGTAATTTTTATTCATGTCTTAATTAAACAGGAGTAACAGCGATGAGTTGGCTTAAGTCAGTTATTGGCACAGAAAAAGCGGTGATAGCCATGTGTCATTTTCGAGCACTACCGGGAGATCCGGGATTTGACGTCAGTAAAGGGATGAGCTGGGTAATTGACCGGGCATATGATGATTTGACCGCATTACAGAATGGCGGTGTGGATGCGGTGATGTTCTCCAATGAATTTAGTATGCCTTACTTAACCAAGGTGAAACCCGAAACCTCAGCGGCAATGGCACGCATTATTGGCCAGTTAATGGCAGAAATTCGGGTTCCGTATGGCGTTAACGTGCTCTGGGATCCGGTAGCCTCTTTTGATTTGGCCATGGCGGTAGATGCACTGTTTATCAGAGAAATATTTACCGGGGCTTATGCCAGTGACTTCGGTGTTTGGAACACGAATGTGGGTGAAACTATTCGACATCAGCAACGGATTGGCGCAGAAAAGGTGAAAACTCTGTTTAATATCGTACCGGAAGCGGCTGTCTATTTAGGTCATCGGGATATTCAGTCTATTGCCAAATCAACGGTATTTAACAATCGGCCGGATGCCCTCTGTGTTTCTGGTTTGACCGCCGGGAGTAAAACCGACTCGGCCACATTGAAGTTAGTAAAAGATACGGTACCGAACACAGTCGTGTTGGCAAATACCGGTGTTTGTCTGGAAAACGTAGAGGAGCAGTTGTTGATTGCTGATGGTTGCGTTACCGCCACGCACTTTAAGAAAGATGGCATCTTTGAAAATTTTGTTGATGGCGATCGCGTAGCGCGATTTATGGATAAGGTTCGCAGTATTCGCCAATAGAAAGGGATAAGCAAAATGCTTATCCCTGATAATTAGCCATTCAACAGGCTATTCCCCCGGAGTCTTCGCCAAAAGTACCTTCGGGGGAATATTACAATAACCTAATAGTTAAAGGAGTCAACGATGCTGATTGAGGATTGCAAAACTACGCAGGCTTCTCGCCATGTTGAATCATGGCGAGAAGCAGTGGCACTGGCGGCCACACCTTTAATTGAACTTGGCTATGTAAAAACAGAATATATTCAGGGCATTATTGATAATACGCTGGAATATGGCCCCTATTATCTGATAGCGCCGGGAATCGCCTTACCCCATGCGCGTCCACAGCAGGGGGCTCTTCGTAACGGCGTGGCATTTACCACGTTGTCGCAACCCGTGAGCTTTGGCCATGATGAGTGCGATCCTATCTGGCTGCTTATTTGCGTCAGTGCAACTGATGCCGAACAGCATATAAAGACTATTCAAACGATTGTTTCCTTACTGGATGATTCTGCGTTGATAGCTGAAATACAAAAGGCTAAGAGTGATAACCAACTTTATCAGCTATTACATTCGGCAACGGTGGATATTTGATCATGTTAACCACTATCCATCCTTCATTAGCTTCTGCCAGTCAGCTTGAGTTAGGAAGAACCCTGGAACGGTTGAATGTGGCGACGATAGGGTCGATACATTTAGATATTGAAGACACCAGTTTTATCCGAAACATCACCTTTGGTTTAAAAACGGTTACTCAGGTTGCGGGCGCTACACATCATCCATTGTCGTTTCATTTGATGGTCAGCGACCCATTTCCATGGATTGAATGGCTGAAACCAGTTAATCCAGACTGGATATTTGTTCATGTTGAAACACTGGCAAATCCCGCTGAGATTCTGGCATTAGTCAGAGGAGTTGGCAGTAAAGTGGGACTGGCTTTCAATCCGGCAACGCCGCTGGAGCCTTATTCTTATCTGGCTTCACTGGCGGATAGCATAATGATTATGACCAGTGAACCTGACGGTATGGGACAACGTTTTAATCCTCTTTTGATAGATAAAGTTGTGCAGGCCACATCGTTGTTTAAGTCCATGGAAATTTGGGCAGATGGCGGTATTACCTTTGCCGCAGCCCGCAAACTATATACCGCCGGAGCACGACATTTGGTACTGGGGCGGGCGCTATTTGCTTCAGAGGATTATGTAACAAACGTCGATACTTTTCGGGAGGTGGGGTATGAGCGATAAACGTTCTGATCGAATGCGCAATATCTTGCACTATCTGTGGCAACATAAAAAGATAGAGACGCGTCAGGCTGTTGAACTATTCGGTTATGCTGAAGCATCTGTCAGACGGGACTTTCAGATTATTGTAGATGGCTATCCGGGAATGGTTCGCTGCCACGGGGGGATTGTGTTTGACAAAACCACTGTCGATCAAGAGTACATTTTTGACGTTAAACAAAGTATTCAACGGGTGGCGAAGCAGGATATTGCTCAGGTTGCCCGTAACATGATAAAGCCGGATGACTGCATTCTGCTGGATTCAGGTTCAACCTGCCTGGAACTGGCAAAACGGCTGTCAGACATCTCCGCCAAAGTCATTACCACCGATGTAAAAATAGCCAATCAACTGGGGTGTTATAACCAACTGGAGAGCTATATCGTTGGCGGCATGATTCGCTCCGGATACTTTTCTGTAGGTGAAAGCCTGGCTGTTGATATGCTGAAGTTATTTTCAGCGGATAAAACTTTTATGTCTTGTGATGCATTATCTCTGGAGAGTGGAATAACCAATTCCACGGTTTTTGAGGTTGGGGTAAAGAAAATGCTGATCCAGCGGGCGCGGCAGGTGGTATTACTGGCGGACCACAGCAAATTTGATCAGATAAAACCTCACAGTGTGGCGACGTTACTCTCGATGAGCTGTATTATTACCGATGCATTATTGCCCGAGGAGACGTTTCAACGTTACCGACAGGCGGGTATTAATATCATCAGAGCGGGAGAGCGAGGGTATGACGACGGCTATTATCTTTGATATGGATGGTGTACTGGTAGATTCAGAACCTGTTTGGGTCAAAGTTGAACAAGAAATTTATTTGCAACGTTACAATGTACATTTAAGTGATGAGGATTTTAAAGATAGTGCCGGTATCCGTATCGACAAATTACTGACAGAGCATCACCAACGTTATTCACTTCCGTTACAAGACGTACCTCTTCGCGTTGAAGAAATCGTTACAGAAGTTGGTCGCCGGATTCAAACTCACCCTCAGCCTATGCCAGGTGTTGTTGAGCTACTGGAAACTATTCAGGGACATGGTTTACCGATGGTAGTTGCCTCTTCTTCACCTCAAAAGCAAATTGCCCGCGTATTGGATGCCTTAAATATCAGCCATTACTTCTCTCACCAAATTTCTGCCGAAGGAATGATCAACGGTAAACCTCATCCAGCCGTATTTTTACGCGCAGCAGAAATACTCTGCGTTAATCCGGAAGAGTGTATTGTAATTGAAGATGCCGTTAACGGTATGGTGGCGGCTAAAGCTGCCCAGATGAAAGTGATAGTTATGCCTGCGCCAGAAGCGCGTCAGGATAAACGGTTTGGATTAGCCGATATACAGGTTAATACGTTGAGCGAAGTTTGGCAGGCAATTCAGCAGTTAAAATAGACCTATCCTGCCATCATTCAAACTCGAGTACAGAATGGCAATGTAGTCACAGATTACATTGCCATTAATTATTAAATTTTATAAAAGCTTATCTTTATAGATAAGTTAATCCTCAATTTGTTTTCTGGTATTTAACCTCTCAAAATTAAATTAAAATTTAATTCCATTTAATTTCAATAAATTAAAAATATTTTTTCATAAAATTTAAAAATTGGCACGCTTATAGCTATATATCTGGCATGAAGGGCAGAACGTTAGAACAGATAATCAAAGATTGATTGTGATAACAAAGAAGATGGTGTTCTGCCCACCAGATTAAATTTGTCTCAAAGGAGAATGAGAATGGCGAATGCCCAATTGTTTAAATCACTAAAAGGTCGTTGGTTACCAAAAGCTAATGATAAGAATGAAGCTGGTGGAACGGCATATCGTTTTAATGCAGAACATGCATTAGCTCAGTACGCTGCAACAGGTTGTTTAAATGGCACTTATTATGCTTCAGCAGAAACGCAGTTAGACACCGTAATGGCGTTGTGCTCTCAGGTTGATCCGTTGATGCTGGCAAAGATTGCTGTGTATTGCCGCCAATATGGTTATATGAAAGATATGCCGGCACTACTGTTAGCAATACTGTCCGTTAAAGGAAAAGAGTATTTACCAATGGCATTTCCACTGGTAGTCGATAACGGCAAAATGCTGCGTAACTTTGTGCAGATATTACGTAGCGATACCGTTGGACGTAAATCTCTGGGATCACGTCCTAAAAAATTAGTTCAGGATTGGTTAAATAATGCCAGTGAACGAGCACTGTTATCAGCCGCAGTAGGTAACAATCCTTCGTTGGCGGATGTGGTAAAAATGGTACACCCAAAACCACAAGAAAGCTGGAGAGAAGCCTTTTTTGCCTGGTTAATTGGCAAACCTTACGATGAAAACGCGTTACCGCCAATTACTCGCGCGTTTGAGCAATATAAACGTCAGGGGAATTGTGATGAAGGTGGATTACCGGCAGTACCATTTCAGATGTTGACGTCATTGAATTTAACTCCCGCTGACTGGGCAGAGATAGCAAAGCAGGGCGGCTGGCAGATGGTGAGAATGAATCTGAATACTTTTGCCCGTCACGGCGTATTTGAGTTACCGGGCATGGCAAAAATTATTGCTGATAAGTTAAGTGACAGAAAAAACATAATGCAGGCAAAAGTGTTTCCTTATCAGCTCATGACGGCATATCAGTCGGCCAGTAAAGAGATACCTCTGATGGTACGTGAAGCATTGCAGGATGCACTGGAAATTGCATTAGAAAACGTCTTACCTGTAACAGGAAAGATGGTGGTGTGTCCGGATGTATCTGGTTCTATGCACTCTCCGGCAACCGGTTATCGCCCCGGGGCAACAACCGTAACCCGCTGCGTTGATATTGCGGCATTAATTGCCGCCACGTATCTGCGTAAACAGCGCGATACATTAATTGTACCCTTTGAGTATCAAGTGGTAGAAAGTAATCGGGTAGCCTTGAACCCAAGAGATACGGTACTGACTAATGCAGCCAAACTGGCAGGCGCCTGCGGTGGTGGAACGGATTGTAGTGCCCCGTTGAAATGGCTAAATGCCAAAGGTATTCGTGCAGATTTGGTGCTATTGGTTTCGGATAATGAATCCTGGGGAAGCATCGATAGCAAGAGAAGTGGTGCAACGGAAACTATGCGTCAGTGGGAAATGTTTAAGCGTTTTAATCCGTCGGCCAAACTGATTTGTCTGGATATTCAACCCTACGCAACCACTCAGGCAAAGGAGCGAGAAGACATTCTGAATATTGGCGGTTTTTCTGACACGGTATTTCAGATGATTAGCGCATTTTCCCAAGGACAAATGCAATCCGAACACTGGTTAGGTGAAATTAATAAAGTGACATTGTCACAATAACTGAGCATTGTGGCATAACAGAATAGAGCAGGATGAAAAGGAATTTATCTTCCCGATCATCATAATGTTATGCCACTCCTGATAAAGGAGGAATGCCGATGGAACTACATCATCACTAATGAGGAGGTCACGGGTTCGAATCCCGTCGGTTCCGCCACAATGGAATCGTAGCTCAGAGGCAGAGCACCGGATGCTTGCATCCAATACGTTTCATCACTTTTGTCCTCCGCTTTTTCAGGGCCAGAGTCAGATTAAATAGTTTAAGTAATAGTTGGAATAATTACAGAACAACGCAAACAGGTAACAAATGCCCGCAGGGATTACATGGTTTAGCCGGTTCGAACCCGGCCTCCGCAAGGAGATATCTCTGCATCACTGGTTGTTATCGGTTTGCTTTACCAATCAGCGGTAAATGCAGGTGAAACTACAGTGTTCCCGGTTCGAGTCCGGGTTACTGAGTCATCAGTAATAGCTCAACAGGTAGAGCGAGTGTTTCGCACAATATTTGTTACCGCAGCTAAATACAGGGCGAATGCCGGTGGAACTACATCCAAGTACAAAGGTCGCGGGTTCAACTCCCGCCGGAATCTAACCAGGTTCCGTAGCTCAGTTGGATAGAGCATTGTGAATGTTTCACCAAAACTTGTCGCCCGACCTTAATAAAGACTGTTTGTTGAAATAACAAGACAAACAACGAAATGGAAGAGAATAAAGGATAAATAATGAAACCTTCAATTCAGGTAATGAACGTTGAAAATGGCCGTCCGGTAAAAATGTGGACTCAGGGAGTGCCGGTTGAAGACGAAGCCAAGCGTCAGTTAGAAAACACGGCCAAAATGCCGTTTATTTTTAAACATATTGCAGTGATGCCGGACGTACATTTGGGTAAAGGTTCAACCATCGGCTCTGTTATTCCTACCGTAGGGGCGATTATTCCGGCCGCGGTAGGGGTGGATATCGGTTGTGGAATGATTGCGGTGAGAACATCGCTGCACGCCAGTGATTTGCCGGATAACTTATCTGCGGTGCGAGATGCTATAGAGCGAGCGGTACCACATGGGCGAGAAGTTAATCGATCCAAGCGAGATAAAGGTGCCTGGAATGATGTACCTGACGTGGTAAACCGTGCCTGGTTGCAGTTAGACCCTGACTTTAAGCAAATTATTGATAAGTACCCTAAGTTGAAAAATACCAACAATCGGGTTCATTTAGGAACGTTGGGAACCGGTAACCACTTTATTGAGGTTTGTCTGGATGAGAATCAGGCTGTGTGGTTTATGTTGCACTCTGGTTCTCGCGGTATCGGCAATGCCATCGGAAGCCTGTTTATTGAACTGGCTAAGAAGGATATGCAACGACACTTTATCAACTTACCGCATCAGGATTTAGCCTATTTGGTCGAAGGTAGCGAACATTATAACGATTATGTTTTTGCTGTTGATTGGGCACAGCGTTACGCCCGACTAAATCGTGAAACTATGATGAATAATGTGATTTCAGCAGTGCGTAGTGTTATCACTAAGCCCTTTACTTTAGAGATGCAAGCGGTGAACTGTCACCATAACTATGTACAGAAAGAGCAGCATTTTGGTCAGGAGGTATTGGTTACGCGTAAAGGTGCGGTGAGCGCTCAAGCGGGTGAACTAGGGATTATTCCTGGATCCATGGGAGCTCGATCTTTTATTGTGCGAGGAAAAGGTAACCCGGATGCATTTTGCTCCTGTAGTCACGGAGCCGGTCGAACCATGAGCCGTACCGAAGCTAAGCGCCGCTTCTCAATAGAGGACCAGATCAAAGCGACGGCAGGTGTTGAATGCCGTAAAGATTCGGACGTTATTGATGAGATACCAATGGCTTATAAAGATATCGATGCAGTGATGACCGCGCAGTCAGAACTGGTAGAGATTGTTCATACTTTAAAACAGGTGGTTTGTGTTAAAGGATAATTACCTGACGCTTAAGGTATAAGATTTAGAAGGAACGTGAAGTGCAATGGATTGAAATCGATGGATCAAAAGGCGAAGGCGGAGGGCAAATTCTCCGCAGCGGATTATCGCTGTCTATGATCACGGGTAAAGCGGTACGTTTTACCCATATACGAGCCGGGCGGAGTAAGCCCGGCATCATGCGCCAACATTTAACTGCGATTCTGGCAGCACAGCAGATCTGTGCTGCTCAGGTGAGTGGGGCAACATTAAACTCAACCGAGTTGACCTTCATTCCTGGTCAAATTAAGTCAGGAGACTATCAGTTTGATTTAGGGGGCGCAGGCAGTTGTGCATTGGTATTACAGACGCTGTTACCGGCTTTATGGTCAGCTAATGGTGAAAGTCGGGTGAGATTGAGCGGTGGTACGCATAATCCAATGGCGCCGTCTATCAGCTTTTTACAACAGGTTTGGCTACCACTAATGGCCAAAATGGGTGCTAAAGCGAGTTTAGCGCTGCATCGTTATGGTTTTTATCCTGCAGGTGGTGGTGAAGTAGAGGTTACGGTTTATCCTGTTAAGCAGTGGCAGGCACTGCATATCCCCCAGCGAGGTAAACTGGTTGATATCAGCGCACAAGCTTTGATTGCTGATGTACCTTATTCAGTGGCCGTCAGGGAGTTAAATATCGTAAAGCAGCAGTTAAAGGCAGAACAATCAAAATTAAACTCGATTGACGCATCATCGGCAAAGTGCTCTGGTAATGCGCTGTTGGTAAAACTGCAATTTGAACATTTAGCAGAACTCTTTTGTGCAATAGGTACTAAAGGCAAAGCGGCAGCAAAAGTAGCACTGGAGGCTTGTGATGAAGCTCAGGCCTATTTGAAGTCGACAGCAGTAGTAGGAGAGTATTTAGCCGATCAACTGCTGTTGCCAATGGCAATAGCCGGGAATGGAAGTTTTACAACACCGGCAATAACCGATCATATTTCTACTAATGCTTTGGTTATTAATCAGTTTTTTGATTGTTGTATTGATATTCAATCGATAAATCAAGTCGCAGAAATACATATTCGAAAGTAGTGAAACAGTAAGTCACTCTGTTTCATTGATGAATAGCACCAGAGTCAGATAAAGGCACTCCAATGAGGAGTGCCTTTATTTTTTTAAAGAATGGGTTAGTTCATTTTTGGATTCCGTTTTAGCAGACATTATATTTTTAAAAAAAGCTAACAACCTATTCTTTTTAAGTTAATTCTTACTTTTTTGCGTAAGTTATCTTTTTTTAATTTGGTATAAATAAGGTTTTACTTATATATTTTTATGCCGATTTTGTTAGTATTTATTTTAATCTTAATTTTTAATTTGAATTTTTATTTTGTTGTTGTTTTGTATTTATATATTTATTAGAAATTCAAAATTATTATTCAAATATGATTATTTTTAATTAATAAATATTTAAAAAAATGAATAATTGCTTATTTAATGTAAGTTTCAACTAATTTGAATCATATTTGTATTTAATTAATCAATTGATTTTATTGATATATATTAATTTTTATAATGTTTAATTGGTAATTTCGATTGTTTCTAAATGATCGAGTGTTAAGAACGATTTATTTTGATTTCACTTTCAATTTAATATTAAACTACATTATAAATATGTGCCGATACATTATTAAATGGAATGGGTTTAGATAATAATGCGTAAGCATGACTATATGTTGTGCCGCAAAAAATAATTGTTTCTGTTAAAAACAATCAATTCAAAAATGTCTGAATCCTATCTCTATTACTTGGAAGTGAATAAGCCTGTTGAAACTTTAATACACGCTCTTATTGGGAGAGAAAAATGAAAGCTAATAAACCAATTTGTCATTACTGTGGCGATTCAACAGCTGTGAATCGGCATGGAACAGCGCAAAATGGCTATCCAAGATTTTACTGTAAATCTTGCAAAACAACATTTCAGACCAGCTATATCTATAAGGGCTATGAAGAGAATATCCTGAGACAAATAAAACGTATGTCAGAGGATGGCTATACGCCTGAAAGAATAAGTTACGAGCTAAAAATCGCTTTGACCTCAGTTCGTCAATATATGAAATACGAGACAATCAAGCAGTAATACTATTAAGTTGAATCGTTAGCCTTGACTCAAACAAGGTAAGAGCGGGTTAGACTGATGACGACAAGCGATAAAGCATGGTCATCGCGCTGCAAAGAATAAAGGCAAAAGTGATTAGCTGAAAGGTTCGTTCCGAAATGTTTTTAAGCAAGAATTTAGCTAAGGGGATTGAAAGTATTGAGCCCAGGCTGAGTATCACTGCCAGATGGAGGTCGGTATATCCACCCTGACCATATGCCAGGGCAGAAGCACCAGACAGCAGCATGGTCACAAATACTGAGGTTCCTATTGCTTGTTTGATATTCATTCCGGCATATTTAGTTAAAATGGGTAGCATCACAACTCCACCACCGACACCCGTTGCTCCAATGGTCATGCCTGCTGCGATTCCTGGCAAAATAAAGCGGGAGATTGGTATTGATGTTTTCGTAAGTTCATCATCAATCAACGTGGTAGAGTGAAATAGTTGGCTGCAAAAGATAAAGAGCGACAAAGCGATAGCCAGAACAATTAATATATTGATACTTAACTGAACATATTGATGCCAGGCATCAATGCTGGCTAACAGCGTAATTCCATAGCTGGCAATCAGTGTACTGGGTAACATAATAGAAAGAATGATCAATGAGCGTTTGAGTGGGATATTACCCAAGCGGAAGTGAACTCCGGTTGAAGATATTTTCATTAACATCGACATCAAATTTGCCGTTGCAACCGCAGTTAAGGTATCCATACCAAACAACCAGATTAATACCGGAAGAATAAGAACTCCGCCACCAACACCAGTGGTACTAATAATCAGCCCCAACAGTGCTCCAATAAGCATTTTGGCTAACAGAGCCAGCAACATTGTCATATCAGTGATTTCCGCTAAATCTCTTCACAATCATACCACGTCAAAAATGCACCGGGCTGAAAAATCCCCCGCCTCTAAACACGCTTACAGGACACGTTTAACAACAGTGAGAAAAATCAGGGAAAACCTCGCTGAAAGTTGTCGCTGTAATCAATATTTATCAAAGGGGAACAATCCTGCTATAGCGTAACAAAGAGGGGAAAATGAAATACATTTATCAACCTGACTGGAACAAAAATGAGAAATAATGAATACTGAGTTTCAGTCGTGTTGTTTTTAACGAAAATAAATTTGATTTCGGTGGTACAAACGTTAAATTGACAGCTGATTACAGACATAGCAAACACAGACATCAAGCGCTAAAAATGACTAACAAGAGAGTTAGTGAGTTTACCTAAAAGAAGCCATATGTCTGAAATCAATGCTATGGATGGTTGGGCATCTACAATATTAAAGGGAAATAAAAAAACATTATGGCAATCGATCTATCTAAAACGTTGGTGATAGGTATCTCAGCTACAGCGCTATTTGATTTATCAGCCGACAACGATATGTACCAGGAAAAGCTGCAGCAAGATCCTGATTCAGCAATGAAAGAGTTCCGGCGTTATCTGCGGGGAAATGAAGACAAACCGCTGGATGATGGTGCCGGCATGCCGTTGGTAAAATCAATACTGGCCTTAAATGAGCACAAGAAGGCCAATGATGACGGGCCGGTAGTTGAAATCGTCGTGGTTTCTCGCAATGCGCCTGAAGTTGGTTACCGGGTATTAAAAGAGATCAAAAAACGCGGTTTAAACATTTCCCGTTCAGCGTTTACTTCTGGTGAATCAATTAGCGATTATCTTGACGCATATTATATTGATTTGTTCCTGACAACCGATACGCAAGAAGCGAAACGGGTAATGGATAATAATCAGTGTGCTACTGCTTTGGTGTATGCACCGAAGAAGACGCTTGCTCAGAGCACATTGCCTCAGCTCAGATTTGCTTTTGATGGTGACGCAGGGATTTTTAACGCCATTACCGGCGATCAGACTGAAACATCGATTAACCCGGGGCCTCATGCCAACTTACTGATTAAATTATCTAAGGTACAAGAGCGTATCTCTGAAAGTTTAGATCACTCACCACTTCGGGTTGCATTGATTACCTCTCAAAACAGTTCCAGCGATCCGGCTGAAATGACCATGATTGATACACTGAAGCATTGGGGTATCTATATCAATGATATTTTCTTCCTGGGTGGTTTACAAAAGTCTCGTTTCCTCAAAGCATTCAAACCGCATATTTTCTTTGATAGTCATGATTCTCAGCAAGATGCAGCAGAATTTGATATGCCTTATGCCAAAGTCATGTATACCAATCAAGCTGAAACATCATCGATAGAAAAGAAAGCGGGCGAAGCGGAGGCGTTGGAAGAGGTAAAAAAGTCTGAAACACCAAAAGCAGAAGCTAAAGATACGGTAGAAAAGAAACCGACTGTTGTGGTGGAAGAAGATGACGATGAAGACGAAGATGATGAAAAGCTGACGACGGAAGAAAAGAAAAAAGAGGGGAAGGAATTAGGCGTTTCTTTAGATGAATGCTTGAGTCCGGCTCCACCAGAAGATTTAAGTAATTTGCTAAACAAGTTTATTCGCAAAAAACCAGCTGATGCAGAATAAGGTTGTTTGATGGTTAAGTTAACATCAGGATCCGTTTTTAGTTATGAATGTTGATATTGTTATTGCGGACTACCAGAATTCTGCACAGGGTGAAGATCTGCTGATGCTATTGGATGGTTATGCTCAAGACCCTATGGGCGGTGGCGAAGCGTTAGAACCATCTGTAAAGGCGAATTTACTGGGGGAATTGGCAAAGCTACCTCATGCCTTTACCATTTTGGCTTATGTCGACAATAAGCCGGCAGGTTTGATTAACTGTTTTCTGGGTTTTTCAACTTTTGCAGCCAAACCTTTGGTGAATATCCACGACGTGGTGGTTAGCTCATCATTTAGAGGTTTGGGGCTTAGTCAGAAAATGATGGCTAAAGTTGAACAGGTCGCCCGAGAGAAAGGCTGTTGCAAGATGACACTGGAAGTACTCGAAGGTAATCAAGTGGCTAAAAACAGTTACAGTAAGTTCGGCTTTTCGGGTTATGAGCTGGATCCGCAAATGGGAAAAGCCGTTTTTTGGCAAAAGAAGCTAAGTTAACCAAATAGAAAGCGATGAGTTTGTGTATCGTCTTAAAAAGCAAAGAGCATCCGATAATCGGATGCTCTTTTAGTTTATAAGTAACCTTTAGATTGTTATATCTAAATCCAGAACATCAGCGCCAGAATCTGTGGTGACATAATTCTGAGAAACATAGCTAATGGATACACTGTTGCATAAGCAAGAGCGGCAGCACCACTGGTAGGGTGCATTCCGTTAGCAAAAGCCAATGCAGGTGGATCGGTCATTGAACCAGCCAGTAACCCACAAATGACCAGATAGTTCATTTTGGCTACGGTATAGGCCAGTAAACCGACGATCAGCAGCGGGATTATGGTGATAAGCGCACCATATCCCATCCAGACAATACCGTCACCATTGAGCAAGGTATTAATAAAGCTGGCACCGGATTTAAACCCAACGACAGATAAGAATAGTACTATTCCGAGTTCGCGTAATGCCAGGTTGGCGCTGGGCGGCATAAACCAGTGCATTTTTCCCAGGGTGCCAATTCGACCAAGGATCAGCGCGATAACCAGCGGCCCTCCGGCCAGACCGAGACGTAACGCGGCAGGAAACCCGGGAATAAACAGCGGAATAGAACCCAGTAATACACCAAGTCCAATACCAATAAATACCGGCAACATCTGTACTTGTTGAAGGCGCTGTTGAGCATTACCGACGATATCAGCCACAATATCAATAGAAGAGGGTTTACCAACCAGATTAAGAATATCACCAAAATGTAATGAAAGGCTGCGTCCCGCCATTAGTTCAACGCCTGCCCGGTTGAGACGAGTAATTACTACGTCATAACGGTGCAGATTCAAATCACCAATTTTTTTACCCATGACTTTTTCGCTGGTCACGACTACCCGAGCCATTTTTAGATCGCTGGTGCGGGTGGACAGAGAAACATCCACCTCATTACCAATAAGTAGCTTAGCCTGATTAAGTAATTGTCGATCGCCGACCAGATGCAATAAATCTCCCAGTTGTATTTGAGTAGAGGCGGACGGCACCATCAATACATTGTCTCGTTTTAATCGGGAACAGATAATGCTATCACCATTAATAATAGGGATATCTTGCAGCTGTAAACCATTCAGGTTGGTATTGCACACTTCTACGTTAATGGTTTGCAGATTATCCGCAGAGGCGCCGGACTGGCGATCGAACTCTTTTGCGGACTGGTCAACGCTGATTTTGAATGCCAAACGAATAATCCACATCACCAGCAGAATGCCGCAAATACCAAAAGGATAAGCCATCGCATAAGCCATACCCATTTGGTTAACTAATACACCGTCGGCATGAAGATCGGTTAATACCTGTTGCCCGGCACCGAGAGAAGGGGTATTGGTGACCGCACCAGAAAAAATACCTAAGATAATCGGAAGAGGGATATTGAATAGTTTATGCAATCCGGCAGTCACTACACAACTGAGGATGACCAGTAAAAAGGCAAAGCCATTTAAGCGTAGTCCGGAGCGTCGTAATGAGGCGAAGAAGCCAGGGCCAACCTGAATACCAATAGTATAAACAAACAGAATCAGGCCAAATTCCTGTACGAAATGCAACATGCTTTCGTCAAGTTCAATATGGTAAGCATGGGCAAAGTGACCTACGATGATACCGCCAAATAATACACCACCAATGCCTAACCCAACGCCACGAATTTTCCAGTTGCCAATCCATAAACCGAGTACGGCAACCAGCGCTAACAGGCTGACTGTCAGGGCAATATCACTCATTATAACCATCCTTGCACAGGTGCTTATAGCTCTAGTCGGTTAATCATTTTGATCTTTGTATCGTCAATCTGTTTCAAATACAGACAAACTCATCATAGAGAAAAGTGATATTAAAATTGTGACTGGCTCGGCGAAACAGAGGAATTAGCCACGATAAAAATTGATATTTATCATAATAATGGCATTTGCACGAAACGATTCAGGAAAGAATAGAAAAATGAGTAAACTTCAGCGACCAGGAATAAAGAGAAGGGCTAAAACAGGAAGAGTCTGGCGACGTAATTAATCGCCAGACAATATTACCTGATGGCAAACAGAGAAGATTATTCCCACCAGATATCGTATAACTCGCTGGTTTCGACATTTTCCATGCCGTTTTGTGTTAGCCAGTTAGCAATCAGGGTACGGTGCTCCTCGGTGCAACTGCCGACTTTTTGCAGGCAGATAATACCTTCCCAATCTAAATAACCGCTGCCACCAAAACCAAGGCCGTTGGGCTCGATGACTTCTTTAATCATGCGATTAATAAAAGCGTCAATGGTATCGATATCAGTACCCTGAGCGAAATTCCAGTTAACGGTAAAGCCAATTTCCTGAAACTCATCCAGATGTAATTTTTTACGTAAACGACGACTGCGCTGCTGAGCCATGAGTTCATCCTCTGAAAGAAAAAGGGAATCTTACTCGGATGTGGTGATAGCGTCCAGTCAGAGAATGAACCCGGATATATCGGATTGATAAAAAACAGAAACGATAACTAATCTATTTCTTTTTATCCTCTTCATGAGGATGCTTTTTCTCATGCTTTTCGCGACGTTTTTCTTCAGGGGTTTTCAGTGGTTTTTTCTTCTGATCGTGACTCATGATATTTTCCCATGATGTGTGAGTACATTAATCAGTTAAGACCGGGTTTAGCAGTTATGCAAGTTAAGAGAGAAAATCAGCTAACAGAAAGCATAAAGGGAGAGTTTTGGCGACATCTCCCGATTTTGCATTCAGGCGTTATGAATAAAAAGCAATGCGTACCAGTTTATAAATACCATCTACGGGTTCAATCACCAGATTGTAGCCGTTGTCGCTATTCTCATGCTCAATGATATAACCTTCGGGGCTAACGGCATCGAGAACCTGAGTTTGATCCGCATCTCCCTGACGATATTGGTTGGTTTTAATCAACTTCACCATTTCTGCATCAAATAGTTCATTATATTGAGACAGAAATTCCTCCTCATTCTGAAAAATCATTGGAGAGTGTTCATAATCGCTAAATGGGAAGTTCATCATTTTAGCGACGGCTTCTTTATCCTGGCTGCTTACGGCAAGCTGTAAATCATGCCAGAAAATAGTGAAATCTGAGTGTTTATCAAACTGGTAGTAGCTCTCTGTAGCAGACGCTTCCTGAGCATTAATAGCAGGAGAGAAAGAAATACCAAGCATAACAACCAAAGCGCCTATCATATTTTTCAGCATAGTGAATTACTGTCAGTAAGATGTTATGAGATGAGTATAAATTATATTTGGTAAGTGGTTTATTAGCTGACCAGTAAATAATTTAGTGGCTATCACAAAATATAAAAAAATATCTGAGCAGATTAAAATGTTGTTTGCTGAATAGCAATCACCTCGTGAATCACGAAGTGATTGCCGGATAAAAATGAGGGTTATTCGGTCTTAGGTGTCGATTCCTGCAATGCATTGAGTGCTTTGGAGAAATTTTCAAAAGAGCAGAAACCATTATTATCGACAGGGCAATCACTCATCTCCAGTACGACTCGCTTAGGAGGGTGATTTAGGGTGAGTTTATCGCCACGGCGAATTTGTTCTTTAGTTTGATAAATATATTCAATCTTGATTAAATTTTTATCAGTAGCTTTATCTTTCCAGCGTTCAAAAACAATTTTTCCGCCAATGGGTGTTTTCTCGAACTGACCAGGTAATTGGTATGGCTTAATCTTTAATACCGAAAGTAAAGAAACAACATTCGAGTCATGGCCAACTAACAGGTTAAATTTTGCCGGTTGACGCATTACATCTTGGGTAAAGATGGCATTAATGTACTTAACCAGTGGGGCAGAAACATCTTTGGCTACCAGCGGTGAACCAAATAGTACTTCACCATAACGATCTTTAATCGTTGCCAGCATTTTCCATTCACTATCTGTCTGTATAGCGCCCCAGGCAATGTCCTGTGCCGGAAATCCTTCATAATATTGCAGAATAAAGGCATCTGAAATAGAAGTACCAATGCGCAGAGGGCCACTGACGCCAGGCTCTTTATCTTTAGCAATAGTAAACTCGGCCGGTTCACTGGCTAAATCACAGCGTTTGTCTGTCAGACAGACACTGCCATTTTTATAATCAGTAATTTTACTTAATAAGTCATAAGAGGGCTTTAGCTCTCGATTTAAACCCGCTAATCCATCCGCACTGGCTTCAGCATTCATGGCTGTAAGTGCCGATTGTTTAAATTCCTCAGAACCATCGTGAATAATGGGATTAAAGTTTGGATCCATTACACCGAGGTCGGTTTGATGAAAAATTTTCACGTCGCATCCGGGAAATGCGCCCAGGGTAAAGTATTGAGCCGTGGCAAGCGTTCTTTGCAGGCTGTTGGCATAGATAAAGGTATCTTTAGCCAAAGGACAGGTATCTTTAATGAAGAGTTTTTCCTGTGTTAACCAGGAGCTGACATATTCACCAAAGTAGCTTTCAAGAATACCGCCCTTAGAAGTGAGGTGCCCACCTTTAGTCTCCCACTCTGGCTAGCTTTTCGGTGTTGATATTGCGAGAACACTACCTGAATTAGCCAAAGGTGCGCGCAGGCCATGACGACTGAATAAAACGACCTGTTCCAGTTGATATCCTTCGGGAGTAGCCGATACCACAGGTAAGCAAGGAAAAACAGTCAGTAGACTCAGACTGCATAGCAACGCTCGGTAGTTGAATTTTTTTATCATGACAATATCCATATATTGATATGAAAGGGAGCGATAGTTTACCTGTGAAAAACCAATAATGTGTTGGTTATTTATCACAAAGAAGTTGAATTTATTTCATCTGAACAGAAAATGTGTTGCAATTTGAGTGTGCAATGGCATTTCCACCTCCGAGAGGACTGAACGGCCTTTCAGTATGCTTCAATAGAGCTATCGCCAGCAGAGAAAAAATCTATGTTTAACGCCAATGGTTCCATCATTGATGTGCCCGGAATAAAAGTGGGGCATCAACAGAATATGACTTCGATGACTGGATGCAGCGTGATTATTACTGAGCATCCTTCGGTATGTGGTGTCGATGTACGAGGTTCTGCTCCCGGTACACGGGAAACTGACTTACTGAGTGCAGTTAATGCAGTGGATAAGATACATGCCTTGTTACTCTCTGGTGGTAGTGCCTATGGTCTGGATGCAGCAACAGGCATTATGAAATATCTGGAGGAGCAGCATATCGGTTTCGATGTGGGTGTCGGCGTGGTACCCATAGTACCAGCAGCAGTGATTTTCGATCTTTCACTTGGTGATGCAAAAATTCGACCCGATGCGGCAATGGGATATCTGGCGGCGCAGATTGCCAGTAAAAATAGATATCCTGATGGCAACACGGGTGCTGGCGCTGGCGCAACCGTAGGGAAGTTAGTTGACGATCGTTGGCGCATGAAAGGTGGGTTGGGAAGTGCATCAATAACCCTGTCGAATGGGCTGGTTGTTGCAGCCATGGTAGTCGTCAATGCAGTTGGTGAAGTTCGGGATCCTGATACGCAACGCGTCATTGCCGGAAGCCATGATGGTCAGGGACGAATCCAGGATATGCTGGCTTTGATGCTGCAGAATGTGACCGATCCTGGCCCAGTCGGAACCAACACAACTATTGGTGTAATTGCCTGTAATGCCAATATGAATAAAACCCAAATGACCAAAGTTGCCCAAATGGGTCATGATGGACTGGCCAGAACGATTTACCCGGTACATACCATGAGTGATGGCGATACCTTGTTTGCACTGACTACTGGTGGTATCGATGTTTCGATAAATCTGTTAGGTACGTTAGCCGCAGAGGTGGTGGCCAGGGCGGTAGTTAATGGCGTAAAGGCCGCTATAGGTGTACTTGGGGTTCCTGCATGGCGAGATTTAAATAGAGAATAAGAAAGATAAAGGAAGCAATAATTAATGAATTTATTGGATATCAACCGTCGTTCAATTCCTGCTTTACCGTGGGACTCTGGTGAAAAAATTCCCTGGAACAATCCGGAATTTAGTCAACGTATGCTGGAAAATCATCTGTCGCAACAACATGACTGGGCCAGTCGTCGTTTAGTTGTTATTCAACGGCAGGTCGAGTGGATTTCACAACAATTACCTGACAAACAGGCAAAAATACTGGATCTCGGCTGTGGCCCAGGTCTCTATACCGGGATGCTGGCCAAATTAGGCTATCACTGCGTCGGCGTTGATTTCTCACCTGCATCAATAGCTTATGCCACTGAGCAGGCCAAAAAACAGCAAATAAATGTTGAGTATGTTTTAGCTGATATTCGTGATTATCAATCAGATCAGAAATTTGATCTGATCATGCTGACTTTCGGTGAATTTAATGTATTCACTGCTTCTGATGCTGAACAGATTTTGGCAAATGCCACATGGTTATTAAATGACCATGGTATTCTGGTTGTTGAAGTTCATACTTATGATGAAGTTCGTCGGCAGGGGGAAAGCTTATCATCATGGCAAAGCCATGAGACGGGACTATTCTCCACCAGCCCACATCTGTTATTGCAGGAAAATTATTGGGATGAACAACAAGCTACGGCGACGACTCGTTATCTGATAATTGAGACTCAGCAGGGGAATGTCCTGGAATATGGTTCGACCATGCAGGCGTATACAGAATCACAGTACCTTTCTATGCTTGAACATTGTGGTTTAAAAATGACCCGTCAATTAACACCAGAGCAATGGCCTGTCGGGGAAACCTTTACCGATAAGCTGATAGTTTATGTTGGTTATAAGTAATCATTAGCGTGTGATTAAGCATAAATTTTTTAAATTTAATTCATCTATTTATGCTTACTAAATTTTTTCACTGAAGAAATAATTTATTACAATTTCATTGTATTAAAGTTTTTTGTTTTTTTATTTATAAGTTTTTAATTTGTTTAATTCCATTCATTAAAGAGTTGTTTGATTTCTATGCTCTTTATCTTTCAGAAGTAAGTCATTTCTATCTTATGATTTTATCAGAGATCTCAATCGCAACGTTTTTTCTATAAGTTATTACTCCACTATAAAATTTTGATTAAAAATCAATATATTGGTTTGGTTTTATTGTGTGAATTTCATTTGGAATTATATCAAACACAATAATTAGATCGAAATAATCGATCGAATAATTCAATGTGATAGTATTTATCTATCAATTGTTGTGTGTTTGTTTGATAATAACGATTTGTTGTTTCATAAAATTAACATTACCTTTCCATGGCAATGAATAATTCTTTAAAGCGTGTCTGTTTTATTAATCAATGTATTTTTTTAATTTATATTTGCATTTTTACGTATGATTAATTGTTTGCGGGAATGTGTTTATATTCTTCACTGTTAATGATGATGAAGGATTTATCTGATGAGCAATAGATATAAGCCCCAATAAAATGAATGAGTTAGCTTATTCATTAAAGGATGTTGTTAGTATTTAATGGAGTAGGATGGATTAGTATGGATAGGTCTTTGTATAAAAAGGAATATCAGGGAAAGTTCTCCGGTAAAATCTCAAAAAGTATCTTACAGAATCAGTTAGCCATGAGCGGCTTACTGAGCGTTAGCGTACTGTTTTTTCCTTCGATGGTACTGTCACAGGATATTGGCAGCCAATCGTCTCAAACCATAGTACTGAATGATGGTGATAACATCAGGGCCGATCTTGAGAATAATAGTACGCTCTATGGTGTATTGAATCGTTATAACACCCAGTCTTCAATTAACCTGGCAAATGGTGTCACTATTACGGCGGAAAAGCCAACGGGTCAGGCCAAAGGAATCATTGTTGATGGTACCAACTCAACGCTAACAGCGAATCGTTTAACGGTAAACAGTAAAGGTTTAACCAGTACCGGTATCGATATCGGCGGTAGTAAAAACAATGTTGATTTGGGTACTGGCAGCAAAATTACTGTTGAGGGAACCAACGACGCGCAAGCTTATGGACTTCGTGTTGGTGGAGCATCGACATTGAAAGCCAATGCATTATCTATCGAAACTAAAGGCGGTAATGGTGTCGGTGTCGGCGTGGATAATCAGGGGACATCGGTAGATCTCGGCAAAGGAAGCTCTATTACTACCAATGGACGAGGTAGTGTTGGTCTGTATATTTTTGGTGCCAATGGTAATGCAGCTAATGGGCCTGCCAGTTTTAAAGCGACTGAACTTACTATTAATACCCAAGGGTATAGTGCCTATGGTATCAATGCTCAGAAAAATTCTTTGATCGATTTAGGTCAGGGCAGCACGATTAACACCGCCGGAAATTATGCTACAGGTATATGGAACTGGGGCATACTTAAGGCGGATGCATTAACTATCAATGCCACAGGAGCTGATAGTATCGGTATTGAAACCCGTGAGGGCGGTACCGTTACCGTTGGTGCTAATAGCCACATTTCATCAGAGTTAGCTGGTGGGATTGTTGCTTCCGGCAATGGCGCTATTATCGACTTCACCGGCGGTGAATTAGCCCGCAATACCATTTTCTCCGGTGGTTCTTATGGTGCTTCAGCGCAAGGTTCAGGTTCAGCGATTCATTTATATAATACGGATGTCACTATTGACCGCCGCGGTGCATTAGGACTGGGTCTTTGGACATTGGGCGGTGGTGTTATAACCGCCGATAATCTGACGATTAATGGTGCTGCAGCAACGCGCGGTGTTTATGCCATGACCAATAGCCAGATTGATCTGACAGGAAATACCACAATAACAATGGCGAATCCGTTGGATATGGCGATAGCGACTCAACACAATGATGGCTATGCGGCCAGTCGGATTAATGCGTCCGGAAAAATGATCATTGATGGCGGTATTCTTTCCCGCGGAGGGCTGATTAATATTGATATGGCTTCCGGCTCCCGCTGGACGGGTCAGGCTTACAGTGATGGCGTTAATGGTGGTGCATTAAATATCGCCATGACGGATAGTCGCTGGAATATGATTGCTGATTCTAATTTGGATAACTTAACGCTGAACAACAGTACCGTTGATTTTGCAGAGGATAAAACGGGTTCTTTACTGACGGTTAATCAGTTAAGTGGCAACGGCAACTTCATTATGCGAACGGATATCGTCGGTGATGGCGATGGTGTCAATAATAGTGGTGATAAACTGGTGGTAACCGGCAGCAGCAGTGGCGATCACACGCTGACTATTCTCAATCGAGGTAGCCTGGCAACTACCGGTAATGAAGTGTTGACCGTAGTGGAAACCGCGGATGGTCAAGCGACCTTTACCAATTCAACACAGGTAGAACTGGGTGGTTATCTGTATGACGTGCGTAAAGCGGGGAATAACTGGGAACTGTATTCTTCAGGTGTTTATGTTCCCCCTCCGACGCCGGATCCTGATCCTAATCCAGACCCGGAGCCAGAGCCGAATCCGGGGCCGAATCCAGGCCCTAATCCGGATCCTAATCCCGAACCTGAAATTACTACAACGGCTGACGCAGGCGCCAATTTCCTGAATGTCGGTTATTTAGTGAACTATGCAGAAATACAGACTTTGCTACAGCGTATGGGCGATCTACGGCAAAATAACGAACATGGCGACATGTGGCTAAGAGGCTATGCCGGTAAGTTTGACTCGTTTTCTGGTGCCAAACTGAGCCGTTTTGATATGGATTACAGTGGCGTGCAACTTGGGGTAGATAAGCGAATTTCTCCGGAGTTACCGTTATTTATTGGTACTTTTATGGGGCAAACGCGAGGCAGTCCAAACTATACCAGCGGTGATGGTACAGTCGAGTCGAGCCATATGGGGCTCTATGCCAGTTACATGGCGCCATCAGGGCTATATTTTGATGGCGTGGCAAAATATTCTCGTCTGAAGAATCAGTTTGATGTACTTGATAGCCAGAATAACCATGTTAACGGTAGCGGTAGTTCTGATGGCGTGAGTTTTTCACTGGAGTCTGGTCAGAAATTTAGTTTGAATCAGCCGGGGAATGGTTGGTATATCGAACCTCAGATGCAGTTTACTTATAGCCATCAGGATGCCGCCAGAATTAAGGCGGCTAACGGATTGATTGTTGATTTGGGCAGCTATGAATCAATGATCGGGCGTGCCGGAGCCGTAGTGGGTTATGAAATATTAAGTGGTAATAATGCGCTTAATGTTTATGTTAAAACTGGCTATTTACGCGAATTCTCCGGGGATGCAAACTATCGTTTGAACGGCTCTCTGGAAGAACATACCTTCAAAGGCAACTGGTGGAATAATGGTGTTGGTATCAGCGCCCGGATAAATAAGCAACATACCCTTTATCTGGATCTGGATAGCGCCAGTGGTAATAAATTCAACCAACGTCAGATTAATGGTGGTTATCGCTTTAGCTTCTGATCATTATTCATTTTGCATAACAGGCAGCGATTTATTCGCTGCTTTTTTTTGCCGCCAGTAAGCCGGAAACTCCTTTTTTAACCATTCTTTCTGTTTTCCAACCCATTGTATTTTATTCATTATTGGTCGAATTTTTCCATCATATTGGAATATTTAATGCAAGAAAGTTGGATAAATAATATGCCGTGAGATGAGTATCACAAATTAACAACGTGGTTATTGTTTGCCCGGTTAGACGTGATAAATATGAAGTCTAATATAAAAGAATGAGTTCCAATATGATGGAAATTGATAAAAAATCAAAAGTGCCAGCATTAACCAGAGCCATCGATATTCTCAACTTCGTTGCTGAGAATGGACATTGTTCGGTGACGGATATTGCCTCAAATCTCTCTCTGCCGAAAAGTTCGCTTTATTTAATGATTGATGAACTGAGAAACCTTCGGTTGTTGGCTCAAAGTGAAGATGGTTCTCTGCGTTTAGGATTAAAGTTGATGGAGCTGGGTAGCCGCTCTGTAGAACAACTGGACTTGCGTCGTATCGCCAAAGACTATCTTACTCAGCTAATGCTGGAGACCGGATTAGTTTGTCACTTAGGTATTCTGGATGATAACGATCCTATTTACCTGCTAAAAATAGACTCCAAAAGCACCATTCAGGTGCGCTCATGGGAAGGGAAGCGCCTTTCATTATATAGCTCAGCGTTGGGTAAATGCCTGTTAGCCTGGACAAATGTCGAACGGCAAAAAGCATTGATCTCTGCCATTGAATTTAAAGTCGTCACGCCTTACACCTTAACCTCCGAAGAAGCATTGATGAATGAATTAGCGTTAATTCGGCAGCGTGGCTGGAGCTTCGATAATCAGGAAGATCTACTGAATATTCAGTGTATTTCCGCCCCAATATTTGATTCATCCAACAAAATGATTGCCGCAATTTCGGCGGTAGGAACCACCTTGCAAGTTAATGAAAACAATTTGCAGATGTTAGCGGAAAGAGTAATGCATGCAGCAGAACTGATTTCCAAAGAGCTGGGACATAGTCACAAGTAAGGAGCAAAAATAGTCATGATTCGACCTTCTGGTATATATAGCGCAATGCTGACCCCATGGAAAAATGGGGTGCCTGATTTAGCTGAACTCAGAAAGATTGTTGATTTTCAAATCGATGCGGGATTGACCGGGTTATTTCCTGTAAGTTCGGTTGGAGAATCGGGTCTGATGTCGTTCGAACAGAAGTGTGCGCTGATGGAAACGGTTATTGACCAGGCTGCCGGGCGAGTACCTGTATGGTGTGGTATACCGGCCAGTACTGCGCAAGAAAGCATTGCACTGGGGAAATTTGCCAAAGAGAAGGGCGCGGCGGGTTTAGTTTTGATGCCACCGGTCTTTTATCGCCATTCATCTGAAGTGATTGTCGCCACTATGAAACAGATTATCGAAAGCACAACGCTACCGGTATGTCTGTATAACATTCCATTCTTTGCCGATGCTATCACACCAACAATGGTTGCTGAGCTGGCGCAATTACCAAATGTGGTCGGTATCAAAGACTCGGGGGGTAACGCCGTTGAGTTTATGCAGATGCTCTCACTCTGTGGTGAGGTTAATCCACAGTTTAACGTGCTGACCGGGCGTGAAGAGTTTCTTTATCCATCGCTGAAAGCGGGTGGTAAAGGCTGTATGACGGCGACAGCGGGTGTATTACCTGAAGTCATGGTGAAAATCTATCGCCTGACGATGGAAGGAAAAGATCAACAGGCTCATCAATTACAAATGGCGGCACTGCCAGTGATGATGATGCTGTCTTCATTACCATTCCCACTGGGTTATAAACTGGGAATGGAAATAAGAGGGTTCAACATGGGGGAAACACCATTCCCACAAGTTGATTCAGTAAAAGAAAAGGCTAACTCAATAAAAAATAAACTAGAGAAAGCCCTGCAACAACTTCTAAATATTGCCAACTAGCGAAACAGAGGATAACCATGAACTTACCTAAAATCAAACAGGTTAGAGCCTATTTTATGGGTGGAGCGACCGCAGAGAAGGGGTCTGGCGGTGCGGATTATCATGATCAAGGCGACAAGCACTGGATTGACGATCATATTGCTACACCAATGAGTAAATATAAGCAGTATGAGCAATCCCGTCAGTCATTCGGGATTAACGTGCTGGGCACACTGATCGTTGAAGTAGAAGCTGAAAACGGTGTGAAGGGATTTGCCGTTTCAACCGGCGGTGAAATGGGATGTTTTATTGTAGAAAAGCATCTGAATCGCTTTATTGAAGGCAAATGCGTGTCGGATATTAAGCTGATTAACGACCAAATGATGAACGCCACCATGTATTATTCTGGCTCTGGCGGTCTGGTCATGAATACCATCTCCTGTGTCGATCTGGCGTTATGGGATCTGTTCGGAAAAGTGGTTGATCTGCCGGTGTATAAACTGTTAGGCGGCGCAGTGCGTGATGAGATTCAGTTTTACGCGACGGGAGCTCGTCCCGATCTGGCAAAAGGTCTGGGTTTCATTGGTGGAAAAATGCCGACCCACTGGGGGCCACATGATGGTGATGCCGGTATTCGCAAAGATGCGGCTATGGTCGCCGATATGCGTGAGAAGTGCGGCCCTGATTTCTGGCTAATGCTGGACTGCTGGATGAGTCAGGACGTGAACTATGCGACTAAGCTGGCTCATGCCTGTGCACCATACAATCTGAAGTGGATTGAAGAATGTCTACCTCCACAGCAATATGAGGGATATGCTGAGCTAAAACGCAACGCGCCTCCGGGAATGTTGGTTACCTCTGGTGAACACCACGGTACATTACAGTCGTTCCGTACTCTGTCTGAAACCGGCATTGATATTATGCAGCCAGACGTTGGCTGGTGTGGTGGCTTAACGACGCTACTGGAAATTGCTGCTATCGCCAAATCGCGTGGTCAATTGGTGGTTCCACATGGTTCTTCCGTTTATTCACATCATGCGGTAATCACATTTACCAATACGCCGTTCAGTGAGTTCCTGATGACCAGTCCGGATTGCTCAACGATGCGCCCACAGTTCGATCCTATTCTGCTTAACGAGCCGGTACCGGTTAATGGGCGGATGCATAAATCAGTTCTGGATAAACCAGGTTTCGGTGTTGAGCTAAATCCGGCGTGTAAATTAACTCGTCCTTACACACACTGATATTTGATTAGCCGTTAATTAAATAATAAGCCTGCCGATTAGACGGCAGGCAATATCAAACTCTATATCATTAAGGATCTAGTCATGACTACGGTTCTCAACACGGCTGTAACTAAAACAAGGTGGCGTCTGGTTCCCTTTATGCTGACGCTGTATATTTTGGCCTTTCTGGATCGCGCCAATATCGGTTTTGCCAAGCAGTCCTATCAGTTAGATACCGGTTTAAGTAACGAAGCTTACGCCCTGGGTGCCGGTATTTTCTTTATTGCGTATGCCTGTCTGGGGGCACCAGCCAGTTTGTTAATGAAAAAATTTGGTGCCAGAAAATGGATCGGTGTTACGACGTTATGCTGGGGGGTTTTATCCTCTGCAATGGCTTTTTGTGATACTGAATGGAAATTCCTGACGGTTCGTACGTTATTAGGGGCTGCTGAAGCGGGCTTCTTCCCGGGAATGATTTATCTGACCTCACAATGGTTTCCTCAACGTACCCGAGCCAGCGTAATGGGATTGTTCTATATGGGGGCGCCACTGGCATTAACACTGGGTTCCCCGCTCTCTGGTGCACTATTGGAAATGCACGGTTTTGCCGGACATCCGGGTTGGTTTTGGATGTTTATGATTGAAGGGGCTCTGGCCGTTATGGCGGGCTTCTGGACATTCTGGTATTTGGATGACAATCTGGAAAAAGCGCGCTTTTTAACAGCCGAAGAGAAAAAAGCGTTAATTGATCAGATATCCAGCGAAGAGTCGAAGAAACAAACTTCAAGACTGATGGATGCGGTTAAGAATGTTCAGGTGTGGCATTTGGCAATTATCTATATGCTGATTCAGATAAGTGTATATGGCCTAATTTTCTTCCTGCCAACTCAGGTAGCGGCACTGATGGGGACCACCGTAGGCTTTAAGGCTTCAATGGTGGCTGCTATTCCGTGGATTGCGGCGATGTTTGGTACTTACTACATTCCTCGTTATTCAGACAGAACCGGAAACCGTCGTAATCTGGCCGCGCTTACACTGGCTGTTGCCGGTATCGGTATCGGAGTGTCTGCATTTGCCTCACCGGTAGTAGCTATTATTGCACTATGTTTTGCTGCTGCTGGTTTTATTGCCGTACAGCCGGTGTATTGGACAATGCCAACCAGCATGCTATCTGGCGTGGCGCTGGCCGCCGGGATTGGTTTCGTCAATATGTTTGGTGCGATCGGTGGCTTTCTGGCACCGCTAATTCGAGTGAAAGCTGAAACGGTAATGAATAATTCAATGGCTGGATTGTTGACATTAGCGGTACTGACTCTTGTAGGGGCTATGGTGATTATGGCGCTGAAAAAAGATAAGGTTGCAGAAAACACAACCGGGGCTGTTGCTGAGGCTAAGTAATATCTTTCTGTTAACGTAAAAATAAGCCCCGATAATCGGGGCTTATTTTTTACTATCAGGCTGGTTTTGTTTGTTCCGTCAGGGTACCCGGCATACCAGTGGTGGCTTGTTGTAACTGGGAGAGGGAACAGTAGAGACGCCAAATCAATCCGGCTAGCTCTTTGGCGGAGGCATCATGATGGCGGGAAAGAACGGCGCTCATTTTTTGTAGCTCTTCCAGAGCCACCTCCAACGAGCGTTGTTGAAAGCCTTTTTCTGTCATGATGCCTTTTAAACAGCGAATACAGACTTCCCGAACTACCACCAATGGATCTGAACGGGTTTCCCACTCACGCAGTTGCCATACAACATGGCTACAGTTAAGCAGAACAACGCCCCAACGTAATACCCAAATGCGAACCTGTTCATCTTTACTCTGGGTTAGCTGGCTGATGCGGTGATAGACCATAGACTCGAAATAGCTTTCGGTTTGAGAAGGTTTCTGGCTCAACTGCCCCATAAAGTTACGGCGCAATGCCCGAATAATCCTGCGGCTTTTCACTTTATCAGAGCTGGGTCTCAATATTTGAAAGGCGGCTCCGGCAAGAATAACGCCCGCCAGTTTGCCAAAGTCATCATTAATGTAACTGCTAAAGTCGTAATCAGGAGGATTAGTAATGGTTAAGAATGAACCCATAAAAACGATTAGCTGCCCCCAAAGAGAAGCATAACGAGGATGCTGCAACTTTAGCATCTGCATAGTGAGTAATACCGGAAGTAAAAAGGCGCAGAATACCCAAAAATCATCGATTTGAATCATCAGACCAAACTTAACCATATAACAGGCAATAGAAAGCAGAACGATGGCTTTAATTAATGTCATGACACTATTGATAGGGGAAGGTGTGGCAGAATAGAGAACACAACTGATAGCCGTCAATGTTAATGCAGAAGCACCCGCATCCCATTGGGTATTTATCCAATAGGCACAGCCGATCACAATACATAAAAAAGTTCTTAATGCGTTATAGGCGGCTTCAGTAGAATCGGTGTGTTGAGCGATACTTTTGAATTTCGGTGGTTGCAGGTCACTGTCAGCCGCAGAGGCCTCCAGGCGAAGCAACCAATGGCTGGACTCCAGATAGAGCCAGCAAAAGTGACGCAACCGCAGCCAAACCGTACGATGACGGAAGTCACTTTCATCCGTTGGGTATATTTCTTGTAATAGCTTAGCCAGTCGATACTTATTGGTATCGGGTTTGCCAAGCTCGGTCAGTAAACGATGTAAAACGTCAGGCAAATTTTCAGGTCGATCCGGCCAGTTGATCATCAAACGGCGAATGCCGGAAATTACGCTGGTAAGACGTAATTGCTGGTGCAGCATATAGTTAAGAATATTATTACGCCTACGCAGGCGATAATGGCTCCAGACAGCCTGAATCCTCAATACGTTCATGGTCAATATTTGGTTGATGATACCTTCATGAGAGGTGCGTACTTGTGGTGTAATTTCCGCATGCCACAAGCTTTCAGCATGTTCTAACAGACGGTTATGCATTCTTTTTAGCGAGTCAAGCAGAGTGGAACCATCGGAGGTACTGGGCAAAATCATCATCATGATGGCACCACAAACAATACCAGTGACTACTTCACATACTCGTGCCTGAGTGGTATTAAAAACTTGTAACGAGTCAGTACTGTCCGTCAAAGAGAAGGTAATAATGGCAGCGGTATAGCCCGCCAGAGCAAATGCATACGAGACATTGTTTTGGTAGTGGTTCGATATATAAGTACACAACGATAGCCAGCCAGCAATGGCAAAAGTAAACAACCAGGGGTCGTTCAGACAGCTGCCCGCAATTAACATTGAGGCCAGAGCACCCAACAAGCTCCCCAAAATACGACCTATGCTTTTACTGATAACACCACCAATGGTAGGAAAGCTGACGACTGCCGCAGAGGTCATGGCCCAATAAGGTGCATCTAAATCCAGCAAAAAGGCAACGCCAAGGGCCAGGCACATTGCAATAGCATTGCGCAAAGCATAGCGCCACTGTGCTTGAGTCGCTTTTCCCCAAGGGGTATTTTTCCATTCAAGCCAGGAAATATTCACACTATGCACCTATTGATGAATAGAAACGGAGCAAGTGGTTCCGGCAATTAGCAAAACATTTTCAGGTACAGTGGTGAGCTTTATTCTTACGGGGACTCGTTGAGCAAGGCGAACCCAGGGAACGTTAGGCTTAACATTCATCAACATATCCACATCACCATCGACACTTTGATCGGAAATAGCCCGACCAATACTCTCAACTTTGCCACTTAAAGGAATATTACCGTTATACAGTGTAATGCTGGCGGCATAACCGGGTTTAATATG
Organism: Limnobaculum allomyrinae; assembly: GCF_016649425.1. GTDB lineage: Bacteria > Pseudomonadota > Gammaproteobacteria > Enterobacterales > Enterobacteriaceae > Limnobaculum > Limnobaculum allomyrinae. The sequence goes on along the minus strand of NZ_JADRCR010000001.1, from coordinate 464,825 downwards.
GCTTAGTTTAGTCTCTTCAAAATACCCCATAACATAGAAAGAGTGGATGTCGACCAGAGCAACCAAAGGTGTACCTGATGTCGCATAACTTCCCGCACGAATTTGTAAGTTGGTCAGATAGCCATCTGTTGGGGCATAGATATTGGTATGGGAGAGGTTCCATTTTGCCTGATTCAGACTGGCCTGTGCGGCTTTATAGTTTGCCTGCATGGCCTGAACGTTGAGATTAGCATCGTCCAGCTCTTCTTTAGAAATGACACCGCCGCTTAATCGACCACGTCGTTCTGCCTCATGATTGGCTTTGCCCAAATCGGATAGTGCTTTTGCCAACGCCCCTTCAGCTTTATCTACTTCAATTTGATAGGCACTGGCATCAATGATAAACAGCAAGTCACCTTTTTTGACCATCTGATTATCAGCAGCATTAACCAGCGTTAGCTTGCCGGAAACTTCAGGGGTAATGTTAACCAGTTCAGCCCTGACTTTCGCATCACGAGTCCAGGGGGATTGCATATAGTAATTCCATAGCCACCAACCAGCGCTCAGGGCAATGGCAAAAATAATGACGGTAGAGAAGTATTTTATGACATTAATCTTCATATGATTACCAATGGGTTAACATCCACATAGCGCCGCTGACGGCAATAATAAATATAGAAAGATCCATCAGGGTAGGATGCCAAATATCGCCAGAGTAAAGCCAGTCGCGAATGGCACGATGAACTAATAACCAGATGATGAAACCAAGAAAAAGCGCTTTAAATATCGGAGGAAAGTAGAGAGAGGCGCCGAACACCAGATCGGATAATGCACTGTTCTTATCTATTAAACCAATATCCACGTTAATGATACCTGTCTGATGTGATGTAAGTTAATTTTGTCAGATATTCTGACTAAGACACAGCGGTATAACCTACATTTACTGAAAAGCTTTCGACTAATACCAGCATAGCACTATCAATTTATAGGATCATTATACTTATCAGACGTGATGTAAGAACAAGCGCTTTACTTACTATTTTTTTATCAAAAAAATAAACCATAATTGCACTTTATTACGTGATACTTATAATAGAATGCGTAGTATGGCAGTAAGAGTTCACCTAAATTTAACTCTGGTTAACTGATGGTAATTAATTATTTTTAGTATAATGCCAATGATAAGATTAGTGTTTAATACTATTAGTCTGTTATTATTATATTTCTATAATTACCCTATGTAGTGCTGATAAAATAGCATTTTAAGAATTATTATAAGCAATAAAATATGAATATACAGGTGCTACTCCGGTAGTCGAAATTACAACAACTTAAATCAAACTTAATCAATAAAAACAATGCAGTAAGTCAATGTTGAGAATATTACAACGATAAAAAAATCATTATCAATAGTTAATAGCTATCAAAATGGTTGTTATGTTAGGAATTAACGATTTGTAATCAAGTGGTTTTAGATATTACTCTCAAGGCCAATGAAGGTGTTTGTTTATTCGCATTATGGTTTTGAATTTTGCTCAATAATTATATTAACCCCCTCATTGAAACGAATGGTTGAAGAAAATTAATATTATTTAATTATTTAGTTTCTACTGATTTGCGATTATCTTTTAAGACTTAATGTCAAGGTTGAAAATAGCGGTGAAGTAGATCATGTTTTTAGCAAATGATGAGCTTGATATTTTGAGATTTGAATTTCAAATATAGAGAGTATCTCTTGAGCTTTTAGAGATTTGAATAGCTATCGGGATTGTTACTCAATGATCCCGGTTTCCTGCTAGGGGTAACCTGTAGCAGGAAAAACAGAATTCACAGTGTGAATAATGAAGTAAACATAATAAAAAGGCTGAATGTTTTTTAAACATAACGGCCAAAGAGAACGGCAACTGGAATCCAATATGGAATGGTGAAATTGTCGTATCTTTATGATGCAAAAGGACATGTGGTGGTTTGTTATATGCTCTTTTTATCAGAAGTATATGAGGAGAAGTAAGATGAAGGAAAATCTGCCTGTTTGTCACCACTGCAGTAAGATAGACAGCGTCCGTAAGCATGGATTAGCGCGCTCCGGAGTGCAGCGCTACTATTGCACATCCTGTAAAAGAACGTTTCAGGTTCGTTATATATATCTGGGAAATGAAACAAATATTCTGCGTCAGGTTAAGGCTTTACTGGATGAAGGAAAGAGCCGGGTAGATATTAGTCATATATTGGGGGTTAGTCAGGGAATTATCGACCGCCATATATACTTGATTACACTGGAAGAAGAAGAAAAGATCGGAGCATAAGCGAATAGGCGAAAGTTTGGCTGCCTGCTTAATACAATGGTGGATTATGCGGTTTTGTATATTGTTAAAAGATATCAGGATCGTCATTTATACCATGTGTCGGATCTTAGTTTAGCCTGAGGGCGAATACCTGACGGGAAGAGGAGGGCAGAAACTCTTCCCGTTTATTATTTCTACAATCTGCTATCTATCCTATCTATTCTGTTTCATTCCACGCTTACCAACTTATCTTATCTGGTAAATGCTTATAATGGTTATTTTTACCATTATAAAGTGTGTTTTCCCTTTGATATTGAAAAGAATAACGTGACTTAAGTACAAGAAGTCCTGTGCAATGCAGTATAAAATACCCTTCAACTTAATAGGTCTATTAGTAGGGATTTATCCCGCCATCAAAGGAAACAACAAAAATGTCTAGATCATGGATATTAATTATCTCAGGTATTGTTATTGGGGCTATTGCGTTAGCGTTGGCTATGGCAGGGAATCCGCCCAATATGGGGGTTTGTGTCGCTTGCTTTATTCGAGATAGTGCCGGTAGTTTAAATCTTCACTCAACAGCAACAGTACAGTATCTGCGTCCGGAAATATTTGGTTTTGTTATTGGTGCTTTTGCGGCGGCATTAATATTTAAAGAATTCAAGGCAAAGGCCGGTTCGGCACCGATTATCCGTTTCACTCTTGGTTTCCTGATGATGACAGGATGTCTGGTTTTTTTAGGCTGCCCATTACGCATGGTTTTACGCATTGGTGCAGGAGATTTAAATGCGGTAATAGGGTTGGTAGGGCTGGTTGTTGGCATTGGTATTGGCAGCCTGTTCCTGAAAAAAGGGTTCTCACTGCCGCGTAATTATAGTCAATCTTCCATTGAAGGAATTCTGTTTCCGGTTACCTGTATTGTTTTACTGATAATGTTTTTGTGGAATAGCGATATCTTTAGCGCCAGCGAGAAAGGGCCAGGCGCCAGTCATGCGCCGGTATGGTTATCCATTATTGCTGGTTTGGTGATTGGTGTGGTTGTTCAACGTACGCGTTTTTGCTTTATAGGTATGGCAAAAAATGTTTTTCTGTCGCGTAACTACAACATGGCTCTGGGTGTTTTAGCCTTAACGCTAATTGTGGCCGCGGGTAATCTTTACCTGGATAAATTTACGTTGGGTTTTGATAATCAGCCAATTGCTCATACTGACGGTGTATGGAATTTTCTTTCAATGATGTTAGTTGGGCTTTGTGGTGTATTCATTACAGGCTGTCCATTACGTCAGTTAATCAGTGCCGGGCAGGGGAGTTCTGATGCCGCGATTAGCGTGTTGGGAATGTTGATTGGTGCCGCATTTGCACATAACTTCTCTTTTGCATCAAGTCCTGCAGGACCGACAGAGAATGGAAAAATTGTGGTTATCGCAGGCATTATTCTGGTATTAGCTATTGGCGTTATCTATACCGTAATGACGCGGAAGTTTCTGGAAAACGCTACGGATGAGTCGTGAATATCTGTTTCTTTTTCATACGCCTCTGGGAGTAATCCAGCTGAAAAAGAGACTAAATGAATGGGGAATCCATTTTCTGGTTATTGATGCTCCCAGAGTGCTCTCAGCAGAGTGTGGCATGGCAATGCGTTTTGAGCTAACTGAATCACACCAATATTCGGCTCTGATAAATTCACAGGTTAAATCGATTTATCAGATAACAACCGAAGGTTATGTTGTTTTGTGGCTGGATGCTCAATAATCAAACAAATATCGATAACAAAAAAAGCGTCCATATAATGGGCGTTTTTTTTTGTGTTTTTTTACTAAAGAAACCATGATTTTGATTCTATTAACTGCTTTTATTGTTTATTGGCGTCTATTGGTCTGATTTGTTTTTTTTCACATTTTCATCCATAAAGATAGCATTATCAGACAATCTTCATCATTAAAGTTACTTATCGACTTTTCTAATTAAATTCTATCTATCAAATTAATCAGTATTAACTCGCTTACTGGAATGCAAAATATAAAATCTCTGCCATTTTTTCGTTTTTTGGATAACGTATTTCCTTAAACTAGTCTAACTTGTAACGTCTATTAAGACTAATAGCATTTGAAAACTGGCTGTTTTATCAGTGTACTGAGTAAAGAAAGGCCACTTCTCAAATAATTAATGGAACCTGGTACAGTAAAAGTGAATTTTGTTATCGGGATGGCGAACTGCCTTCGGGAAATACCTGTTTGTTGTGTATCGGTTATTTAATAAGAATATTCCTATCATGGCTGAATATATGACATTTATTTAGCAAAACCACAGCAATGCCGGGTAGTTATTTTAATACCATCAAAAACTTCGGTTAGCCAATTGGATGTCAGGGCAACATTTTAAATATCCTGAAAGCGAAGTATCAATAAGAAAGAGTGCTAAATGTCTTCATCATCGATCTATCAATGTAATGTTTATTTCGGGCTGGATGTCGCACGAGCTTCAGATATTCTTTATGGTGGATATTTTGAACATCGACTGTCTTCTTCTGCGCAATTAAGTTTATATCATCAAAGAGTTATATTGGATGATATTCGACTGGAGACGGGAAACTATAGTTTCCCTATTATTGCCAGAGGATGCACCCCCTCGGACAGTATATGCATTGGTTTTATGGCGCATGGTAGCGATGTGACCCGTTATAATACGGTGCCTATTGGTACCGATGAAATACAAATTTACCCGGAAGGAACTGAGCTGTTATATCAATCATCCGGGTCATCTCGTTGGGTTATTTATGCCGTTTCCCGTACGAGACTACAGCAGGCAATGCACGCATTTAGTGGTCAGGAAGTGACATTATCAAAAGAGAATATTGTTTCATTAAAATTGCCTGAGGGCTGTATTGATAAGCTGTTAAAGCAAACCAACGAAGTTTTTACGATTGCTCAAAATTGTCCAGATTCCAGTCCCCGAATGGATATTCTCAAACGGTGTCTGGAACAATTATTGCTCAGTTATAGCCAGATCATTTGTGATGCCATGTCGGCATCTTCAATCGAAAAAAAGAGTAGTGTATCTCAGCGCCACAATAATCTTATTTTGGACAGCGAATATTTTGTTATGTCTTGCGATGATGTAAGTGCCAGTTTGATCAATATCGCTCAGCGAACAGGGTATAGCCTTAGAGCTCTTGAACTTATTTTCCGTAATTCGGTAGGTATGTCACCGGGAAAATGGTTTCTAAATCTGAGGTTAAACGGGACATTGCGCGATCTGTTGATGGCGACACCAATAAGTACCGTATCCGGTATTGCTACCCGTTGGGGGTTTCAGCACCTTTCTCGCTTTTCGGAACAATACCGTAAAACCTTTGGTGAATACCCAAGCCACACATTAAATCGAAGTAAGAAGAGAGAGGGAACAGTTTTTTCCGAAAGGGAATTTGAAAGCCAGATAAACTCTTAATCAATTGATTTTATTATTGTAGTGCGAGTGTTTATGGATAAGCCCGGATAAGGGAAGTCACGCTTACGACAAGTTTAAAAATTAGTAAAACTAAATATTTCAGTTTGATTATTATCATTAATATTTAAATAACCAAATATCCAAAAATATATTTTCTGTGTTTTTTTCGTTTTTTGGATAACGGAATAGTGGAACATATATTACATTGTTCGTGTTGTTTCATTGAACCTAAACTAAAGCAGGAGCGCATTATGTTTAAGAAGAAGACGCCATGTCGTTATTGTCAGGATAATCAGTCTGTCAGGAAACATGGAAAGGGACGTGCCGGTTATCAACGTTTTTATTGTGTAAACTGTAGTCGTACATTCCAGGTGAAATACGTCTATTCAGCTTATTATAAAAATCCAGAACCAGCTTTATCCTAAAGATAAAGGTTATTAGAAGTATTTGTCATAAAGTCAATTACCATGTTAGAAATAAGTGATATATCGTTTTGATGATAATTGTCATCTTGATGCTTGTTTCATCATGGTCATAACCTCATGATAACAAAATAGATAATATAAATTATCACTTTAACTATAATTGTGAGGTACTTATCAATACAATTGAAGAATATCTACTGAATAAATAGTTTATCTCTGTTTATTTTATTGAGAAGCCCGTTGAGTAGCGGGCTTTCATTTTAACTGTATCTATAATTACTTCTCTTATTAAGTACACCTAAAAGATCTTCCTTAAATCTTATTAATAAATAAGTTAACTTATTTAGATTGTTATATTTCTTATTTAATTATCGTTTACATTCTTTTAATAAAATTTATATTGATTAATGATGATATCAATTTTTAATATCGTAATAAGTTAAATTAACTATTTGGGATGATTGCAATAGCGTTAGCACGTTTTATGTACTGAACAACAACGCAATTTTCCCTGAAGTGAGCCCTATTTCAGCGTTGAACAGGTTCAGAGATGAAATCATTCTGTCTGTCATTCACACTAAGATGCATAGATAAAATAAACCCTACATAACATAGTAGGGTTTATAGAGCGGTTTAGAGGGTATTATTTAATATCAAATAGCTTGTCAACGGCAGCTAACTGATCTGTATTAAGTTTACCGCCGTAGTTGCGAGAAATTGGCTCAAGGTATTTATATTTTCTGGCTACGGTCGTTTTAATTGTGGTCACGAAATCGTCGCCAATAGCATAGATACCAGATAGTCGCCCAATTTCTTCATGTAGTGCGGCAACTTCGGCAAGATCGTTAGCCTGGTAGGCAGTTTTAATTTTTGTGAACAGTTCTGGTACAACATTATTTAAGCCAGAAAGTACGCCTGCACCACCATTCATTAAATTAGGGACAAAGTATTCATCATAACCAGCAAATATAGAGAAATCTTTACGTACTGGTGCCAGAGCCCGAACAATAAGGCGAGTATGTGAAGAACAGTCAACGGTATCTTTGATGCCAACAAAATTAGGGCATTCAAGAGCGAGTTTTAACACCAATGCCGCATCTACATCGCAGCCGGTACGGGCAGGGAAGTTATAAATCAGCCACTTTCCTTTAAAGCGATTGTTTAAATCGATAAAATATTCATAGAGTTGTTTTGGCGTCTGGGCATAATAGTAATGAGGCAGAGCCATTACAGCTTCATAACCTTCGGCATAAGCGATATCGGCCAGATGTACCATGTCATTAACGCAGGTCGTTGATACGTGAGCAATCATCGGCAGCTTAGTCATCTTACGTGCTTTTTTCAGTAATGCTTCACGCTCATTCAGATTCATGGTGACAAATTCACCAATCGTTCCCATCAATAAGATCCCATCGGTTCCTGAAGCGGCCAGACGATCGAAATGTTTCTGTAACGCATCGTAATCAATTTCACCGCTGGTTTTAAATGGTATGACAGAAGGGCACCAGGCACCGGAAAACAGGGCTTTATTACTCATCTCTTATTCCTCTGATGATTCACAACATAATTTCCCGGGTATGATGCCACCAAGTCATTAATGACATTATCTGACCCGGATGTTTGTTCTGATCGCTTACAACGAAAATGCGGTCATCACGGGCTATATGCTACTGCTCAATTAACTCTCATATACGGGAGTTTTAATCTTGTATGTGAGAGCTAAAACTATACCGAAGATAAAACCGTTGTTAAAGCAACATAATGGTAATTGGCGGAGGCAGATCACAGAATTGAATGATGAATCCGCAGTGAGGTACTTTGCGGCAGGCGGGAAGAAATAATTAACGAATGGATTCAGACAGCATATTGGCCGCGGTTTTTACTAACTCAACAAATTCTGGAATTTTTTCCTCAGGAACCTGAAAACTAACGCCAGACATACTAATAGCAGCGATAACTTTATTATTTTGGTCAAAAACCGGAGCAGAAATACAGCTCACTCCCTCATAATCTTCTTCGTTGTCAAATGCCCATCCTTGCCGACGAACTGTTGCCAGTTCAGCTTTAAATGCGCTACGAGTAGTAATTGTGGTTTTGGTTTTTGCTTCCAGCGTTTCTTCTGGTAACAGGCGGTCGATCTCGGCCTCGGGTAACCAGGCTAAGAGACATTTTCCCAGACTGGAGCTGTGTAATGACAGTCTCTTTCCCAGCCAACTTCGGACAACTATCGCTCCAGGACTTTCAATTTTTGCCAGATAAATCGCAGAAGTATTATCCAAAACGCCTAAATGACAGGCTAATCCGGTGCTATCACGCAAGAAAGTCATTGGATTAATAGCAAGTTCCCGAATATCAAAACTTTCAATTGCACGAATACCCAATTCAAACAGAGTCAGCCCCAAATAATAGCGGCCTTTTTCCTGGCGCAGAAAACCATGGGCGACCAGGCTATTAAGTAATGTCGCTGTTGAGCTTTGGGCCAGATCCAGGTTTTGATGAATTTGGCTAAAAGTGACACTGCCTTGAGCAGAGACATATTTTAAAATACGAGTCGTTTTATCAATGGCCGGTGTTTTGGTGGTAATCTCTTGCATAGCGCTCTGGGTCTGGGGCAGATAGTAAATCGCAGTGTAAAGTAAAAATGAGACAAACTCAAAATGCTGGCTACCATTAACGGTGGTTTTGCGTAACTGGCGTTATTATGAATAATAGTCAACGGTTAGTCGTTTATTAAAGGCGGAGTACAGAAGTGCCATCATTTAAGGATATTGCAGAGCTTAATGATTTACATCAGAGTTTACCGGCATTTGTTGCTAAGTTGCATCAATTGCTTACGCGTCTGGCGCTGTCGTTGGAAACTTATCATGCGGATCATATCTCCGTCCGTTGTTTTCAGAAAACCACGGCAGAACGTTGGCGCAAGGGATTAATGCAGTGTGGCGTGCTGATGTCTGAAAAGATAATCAATGGGCGTCCTATCTGTTTATTTAATCTGCATGAGCCATTACAGGTTGGTCAATGGCAGATCGATTGTGTCGAATTACCCTATCCGGGGGATAAACTTTATCCACAAGAGGATTGGGAACATGTTGAATGGGTCGTACCTGGCGATCCTGAAAGTTTTCACCAAACAGCGCTGGCGCTATTTTCAGATGATATTTTGTTGATGCCACAGCTAAAATTAAAATTCAGTAATCCCACCGGAGAAGGGGAAAGATTACCCAATCCAACCTTGGCGGTAACCGATAATGGAGTAACCGTTAAGTTTCATCCATTCAGTATTCAGGATGTGGTCAGAAGTGAAAGTTAAGCGATGGTAGTAAAGGAAAAAACGGCCACCTTATGATTTAATCGTGGCCGTACTCTGTCAGACTAAAGCGGGTAAGTTTGCTACGGCATTTGCCATACGGGTTAATGCCTGTTCCAGCAACGCTCGCTGGCAGCCAAAATTCAGCCGAACAAAGTTTGGATTACCAAAGTCACTGCCAGGAGATAAACCCACACCAGCCTGCTCAAAGAATGCGTGCGGATTGGTTACTGCTAATCCTGAAGCATCAATCCAGGCCAGATATGTGGCTTCGACGGGCATTAATTTTAGCCCCGGAATCGCATTAATGCTTTCCATTACCAGATCCCGATTACCGCGCAGATAAGTTAATTGCTCCTCCAGCCATTCATCCCCGTTCTGATAAGCTGCTGTTGCCGCAACATAAGCCAGAATATCTACGCTGGGAACAATACCGGCTCTGGCTTCGGTAAAGCGATGGCGTAATGCTGCGTTTGGAATAATGGCAATTGAGGCGCCTAATCCGGCGATATTAAAGGTCTTGGATGGAGACATTAACGTCACAGAACGTTGAGCTGCATCTTCGCTAAGAGAGGCAAAAGGAATGTGCTCTAATCCCTTTTCCAGCAATAGATCACAGTGGATTTCATCTGAACAAACAATCAGATTATGTCGCTGGGCAAAATCAAGCTGAGCCGCTAATTCATGGCGACGATAAACAGTTCCTCCAGGATTTTGTGGGTTACACAACAACAAGAGCTTTTCTGAACCCGATAGTTGATTCTCAGTCGCCTCCAGATCTAACACCCAACGTTTGTTTTGTAGCTTAACCGGTGCAGAAACCTGATTTCGGTTAGCGAAGCGGGCAGATTTCATAAATGGAGGATAGATGGGGTGTGGTGCAATAGTACTTTGCTCCGGAGTAGTTAATGCCCGAACGCATAAGTTTAATCCACACACCAATCCGGGTAGAAAAACCAGCCATTCTGGTTTTACTTCCCATTGATAGCGCTCTTTCATTCGCTGAATGAACACTTCAACCAGTTCAGGTGAAGGGTAGCCATAACCAAATACACCATGGGCTATTCGTTTTTGTAGGGCTTCAATAACAGAAGGAGGAGATTTAAAGTCACTATCCGCAACCCACAGGGGAATAATCTCCTTATCTTCATATTTATGCCACTTATCACTATCGGTGTGACGTCGCTCCACATACAGATCAAAATTAGATGCCATAATAAAACCTTTAGTGCGCCTTTGATTGGGTGTTATTTATTAAAGTGTAGACTACGCCAGATGTGTTCTCTTGCTCAAGAATTGTTTTGTTTTTACTTGATTTAGGGGGAAAGATGTCAAAACTGGAGGTGTGTTGTTATAGCGCCGATTGTGCCATAAAGGCCGAACGCGCTGGCGCGGATCGTATAGAACTTTGTGCAGGCAAGCAAGAAGGGGGAATTACGCCGAGTATCGGCATGCTTGACTGGGTTTCTCATCAGCTTTCTATTCCGGTTCATCCGATTGTACGTCCAAGAGGAGGGGACTTTTGCTATAGCGAAAATGAGTTTGCCATTATTAAACGTGATATTGACCAGATTCGTGATCTTGGTTTCCCCGGTATCGTCATTGGGATCCTGACGGAAGACGGTCATATTGACGTTGAACGTATGCAGCAAATCCTCCGTCAGTCGGAGGGAATGTCTATTACCTTTCATCGGGCGTTTGATATGTGTGCTAATCCGTTACTGGCACTGAGCCAACTGACGGATTTGGGAGTGGACCGTATTCTGACGTCGGGACAACAGCAGACTGCTGAAGTTGGATTACCCTTAATTCGTACCTTGATTCAGCAAAGCCAACGGCCGGTTATTATGCCCGGCGGAGGTATTCGCCTGACCAATATTCATAAGTTCATTGAAGCAGGGGTTCAGGAGATTCATACTTCAGCCTGTCAGACTATTCCTTCCTGCATGCGTTATCGTAAGGCGGGAGTGAGTATGAATACTGACAGTGAGGCCGATGAATTTGCTCAGTTTCAGGTTGATAGTGATATGGTGGCGGCCATGAAGGAAGTTTTTGCTCCCAGCGTGGTACGGTTTCGCCAACAGATAGGGTAACCATCCCCGGATGACATAAAGGCCAGATATCAATCTGGCCTTTTTACTTTGTTATTTTCATCAAATTTTAGAGAGTGGCTAACTACTGATGAGTAATAAACAGCATTTGCGATGGACTACCGACAGGGGTAAAGCGATGAGTGAATGTCAGTTTGCCATTGGTTGGGTCGAGGTTAAATTGAGTGATGTTATCGCTACGCTGGTTCATGGCGTACAGTGACTGACCATCCGGGGAAATAACCAGCGTACGAGTGTAGTCACCATGCGTCCAAATATTATCCGCCAGCGTTAAGCTACCGTTCTCATTAATATTGAAATGAGAAATACTGTTATGCAGACGATTCGCTACATACAGATGATGACCATCCTGGCTGAGCACCAAGCCAGAAGCGAAGCTGGTTCCTTTATATCCATCAGGCAGCGATGAGACCGTTTGTTGTTCTGTCAGTTTTCCATTTTCGGCATCAAATAAATAGATGCTCAGCGTGGAGGACTCTTCATTAATCAAATAGACATGTTTATTCGTTGGGTGAAAAACAAAATGGCGAGGGCCGGCACCTGCTGATGATGCAGCGATAAAAGGTGGATTGTTAGCTGAAAGAACGCCATTACTGCTATCCATCCGCCATTGATAAATACGGTCTAACCCCAGGTCAGTAGAGTAAACAAATTTACCATCAGGATCGCTGGCTATCATATGAGCATGGGGACCATCATGATCGCTAAAAGCGAAACTGCCTTCGACAGCCGCTGCGGGCTTACTTGCTCCTGGTTCTCCACTACTTTGTTTGACCGATGCCGGACGCCCCAGCGAACCATCTTTATTAATCGGGAAACTGGCGATGGAGCCGCTAATATAGTTTGCCACCAGCAGATACCTACCATCGGGGTGAATTGAAAGATAGACCGGGCCAGCGCCCTGAGAGTCAACTTCATTCAGCTTTTTCAAACTGCCATCCTGGCTATTTACGGCATAAGCCGTGAGTGAACCATGTTTTCCACCGTTGTAGTTCACGACTTCACTGGCGACATAAAGATGTTTGCTGTTGTTGTCTAATACCATTTGCGCAGCATTAGGAATATTGCTAACCAGTTTATCTTTTGTAAGCGAACCCTCTTTGTCTACCTTCATCAGGTAGATACCTTCGCCATTAGGATTATAGGTGGCAACATAAGCCATGGTTTCAACGGAAGGCATTGCTGATGGTTCGGTATTAGCTAAAGCGGGAAAAGTAACAAGAGAAGATAATCCAATAATGATATTGCGGTAAATTGCTGTGGTTGCTGAACCATCCATGCGCTTTCTCTTCATATAATCTCCTGTATTTTTATAAAGGTACGACATCCCTTAAAAGTGTAAGTAAGACAAGAGTGAATGCCGGAGTGTAATGATTAACAATGGATTAATGATTACCCCAGATCTTGAAAAGATCAAATAAACCATGCTGAAATTTGGCTTATCCCTGTTACTTGAAGCTAAAGAAGTCCTGAATCGAAGCGGTAGTGTTTTCAACGATACCTTTTTTCAGATGGCCTACATACAACAGTGGTTTATTTGGGGTCAACGAGGCGACATCACCTTCGCGCATATGAAGTAGATCTACAGGGCTGACCCAAACCGGATCGGAAGCAGTGATAGGACGTCCGGCTCGATTGTAGGCTTCAATGACAAACTGGGAACAGAAAAAGCTACCTTTGGCATCATCGTCTGAGCCCAGTTGAACTTTAGCTAATGTGCTAATGCAACTATTGCGGAATTTTTCAGAGAATGGATTCAGGCTACATAACTGACGTGTCATCATAAACGGTGCCATCAAAGCCACACCATTATAGTTATAGCGTTGACCAACCTGTGACTCTGAGAAGTCACGAATGGCTAATGCTTGTTCTACTGATAATTCAGGCACCCGGAAGACAATAATCTTGGAGTTGTGATCCATCACTTTATCCAGAGAAACGATTTGTACTCCACTGCCACCAACCGCCTCAACGACCTGGTCGTTGCCTAAATAAATTGCGGCATGGCTAACCGTTGAAGCGCTAAACAGACGGATGCCTAATGAGGTAGGCCCATAAGGTGAGGTTAACAGAATATCACCAGCAGCCATTTCCGTAGCTGGAATAACCAGACTTCCGCCTTCAGGATAGGAGTGAAGACGTTGCATCTGGATCTCTACCGGAAGTGCATTGGCGGTACCAGGCTGGTCATCTTCTTTTTCCGAAATTTGCATTGTGCAGCCGCTAAGTAAAAAGCAGCCACTGAATACAATGGCAAACAGAGAAATAACGGGTCTGCAAAATATCATGGTTTAATCCTTTAATCCGCTAAACAGACCGAGAGTTATGGTCTTTTAGCTACAATAACAGCCCTGATGGGAGCCGGGTATCCTTCAATAGTTTTACTGTGATCTTGCGGGTTCAGAAATTCAGCTAACGAATCACTGGTCATCCAATCAGTTTTGCGTTGTTCTTCGATGGTAGTAGGGCAAATATCGACAATGCGGATATCAATAAAGCCGCATTTTTCCAGCCAGTTAACCAGAGCCGCCGCTGACGGAATAAAATAGACGTTACGCATTTGAGCATAGCGATCGCCTGGCACTAAAACCTGATGTTCATCACCTTCAATCACGATGGTTTCCAGCACCAATTCACCACCAGAAACTAACTGATTTTTTAATTGATACAGATGGTCGAGAGGAGAGCGACGATGGTAGAGCACTCCCATGGAGAATACCGTATCAAATGCTTTTAATTCTGGTAATTGCTCAATACCTAATGGCAATAAATGTGCTCGCTGATCGCCACCTAACAGTTTACGTACCGCTTCAAACTGGCATAAAAACAGTTGGGTAGGATCGATACCAACGGCTAAATGAGCGCCAGCACCAATCATGCGCCACATGTGATAACCGCTACCGCAACCAACGTCTAACACGGTACGACCAGCTAAAGAAGAGATATGGGGGACAACACGCTCCCATTTCCAGTCCGAACGCCATTCAGTATCAATATGAATGCCATAAAGGTTAAACGGCCCTTTACGCCAGGGCATCAATGTTTTCAAATGCGTTAATATACCCAACTGTTGACCTTCACTCAGTTCAGGAGAGGTATTCGCAGTAACACTGTGTAATAAGTCTAGCGGCTCGGGTTTAATGGTTGGCATATATTCAACGGCGTTAAACCACTGTTTGAATTGTCCGTGATGGGAACTCTTCTGCCAGGCAGCAATTTGTGCCGGCAGAGTTTCTAACCAGTGACTAAGGGGGCCTTTAGCAATCAGTCGGTAAAAATCACCAAACTCAATCATGATTTAGCCTCCTCTTTTACCGCAATCAATGAGCCAAAGTTAAAGCATTGAAACCAGGTTTCGGCATGGTTGAAGCCCGCCTGATGCAGACGAGTTTTGTGAGCTTCAACGCTGTCGGTACGCATGACGTTTTCCAGCATGCTGCGTTTCTGACTGATTTCCAGCTCGCTATAGCCATTCGCGCGTTTGAAATCGTGGTGCATATCAAACAATAATTCACCAATTTGCCGATCTTCAAAACTAAATTTTTCCGATAACACCAGAATGCCGCCGGGCAGCATTCCCTGATAGATTTTATTCAGTAAACGTTGGCGATCATCGGGTTCGAGAAATTGCAGGGTAAAATTCAACACCACCATTGAGGCATTATGAATTTCAACATCACGAATGTCAGCCTCAATGACTTCCACCGGCGTAGCCGCGCGAAAAGCATCAATATGACGGCGACAGCGTTCAACCATTGCCGGTGAATTATCGACGGCAATAATATGGCAGCCATCAACTTTAATATTACGTCTAACCGACAGGGTTGCAGCGCCGAGAGAACAACCTAAATCATAAATATGGGTATTGGGGCGAACAAAACGTTCAGCCAGCATGCCAATCATCGAGATAATATTGGAGTAACCGGGAACGGAGCGTTGAATCATATCCGGAAACACTTCGGCGACCTGTTCATCGAAAGTCCAGTCACCCAGTTTATTTATTGGGGCAGCAAATAAGGTATCGCGGTTTGACATAGCAATAGAAAGAGTCAGAACAATGAAATAAGGGGCACAGTTTATCAGAGCAGTGGGGGAATGTCTGTAAACCCCGCGGCAAATAACCAACAGTGTGATAATGATGGGTTGGTATTTCTGCAATACAAAATTAGTACAGAATCAGAATTTGCTCCCACGGCAAATAATAGATATTGGCACAAATCATCATTACCATAGAAATATAGGTAGCCGCCATACCAGAGCGACGCCAGAACCAGTCGCGATGACGTAAAGCATAATAATGGCTGAGACGACCAGCGAATAACATAATTCCACTAACGTGAACTAACCACACATTAGCGCCATTCATTTCCATAATTACCATTAATATCAGGCTAATAGGAATATATTCCACGGCATTGCCATGAATACGAACAGCCATCTGCAACTCATAAAAGCCGCCATCGCCAAAAGGAACCCGATATTGGGTACGAAGCTTTACTACATCAAGAGATAGCTTAAATAATAGTAGTGCGCCCAGCACGGCATACAGTGCGCTAACCATTTATCACCCCACAGATATGATTTTTTGCAACAGAATAATAACCGGATATAGCAAAAAATTCCGCTATAAAGAAATAAGTTTAGCTTACTTATTATTTTATAAGACAAAAAATATGACGATAAAGTTGAATTATTATCATCAAATTTAATTTTCAGGGAAATAATTAGCAAAGTTGTGGATAAAGCAACGTCATAATTCTTGTTCAGAAATAAGTAAACGAGCAGATTTTAAAAACAAGAGTGCTGATTTTTTGTTCGTTTAAGCATAAATTAGTTTGAATCAGGTTGATGTCACCTGATGTAGCACTTATCGGCAGTGATAATTTCCTTTATAATAGCCGCCTTTTGGGTGACGCTATGGGTTAACATTTCAGCTTCATCCTGAATGAAATAACAAACGATCGGTATTCAGAATCATTATTATGCCTATTTATGAATATGAGTGTGGTATTTGCCACCATCGTCTGGATAAATTACAGAAGTTAGCGGATGCCCCTTTGGTCGAATGTCCGGAGTGTGGTGAATCAGCATTAGTTAAATTGGTCTCCCCGGGAAATTTTCATTTGAAAGGTTCCGGCTGGTATGCGAGTGAAGCCCCGCAAAGCCGTAAGAATACTTCATCAGATACCCCTTGTGCTGGGGCCTGTCAGGCGAATTGCCCGGGCGCAGCATTAGCTGAATAAAAGGATAGATCGTTATGCGTACTCATTATTGTGGACAGCTCAATACCACTCACGTTGGGCAAGAAGTAACCCTGTGCGGCTGGGTCAATCGTCGTCGTGACTTAGGTGGCTTAATTTTTATCGATATGCGTGACCGCGAAGGTATTGTGCAGGTATTTTTTGATCCTGATTGCAAAGCTGCATATGAACAAGCCTCTGAGTTACGTAATGAGTACTGCATCCAGATCGTTGGAACCGTACGTGCCCGTCCTGAAAGTCAGGCAAACAAAGATATGGCAACCGGTGGCGTAGAAATTTTCGCCCATACGCTGAATATCATTAACCGTTCAGAGCCATTGCCGCTGGATTCTAACCAAAATAATACTGAAGAGCAGCGCCTGAAATATCGCTATCTGGATCTGCGTCGCCCGGAAATGGCAGAACGCCTGAAAGCCCGAGCGCGTATTACGGCATTTGTTCGTCGCTATATGGATAGCAACGGTTTTTTGGATATTGAAACCCCAATGCTAACTAAAGCGACACCGGAAGGTGCTCGTGACTATCTGGTGCCAAGCCGGGTACATAAAGGCAAATTCTATGCTCTGCCTCAGTCCCCTCAACTGTTTAAACAGTTGCTGATGATGTCCGGTTTTGACCGATATTATCAAATCGTGAAGTGTTTCCGCGATGAAGATTTACGGGCAGATCGTCAGCCAGAATTTACCCAAATCGACGTCGAAACCTCCTTTATGAGTGCAGAACAGGTTCGGGCCATTATGGAAAAAATGGTTCGTGAACTGTGGGCAGATGTGAAAGGTGTTGATTTAGGCCAGTTCCCAAGCATGACCTTCGCTGAAGCGATGCGCCGTTACGGTTCTGACAAACCGGATCTGCGTAACCCAATGGAGCTGGTTGACGTTGCTGACTTGTTGAAAGATGTTGATTTCAAAGTATTCTCTGGCCCGGCAAACGACCCTAAAGGTCGTGTTGCAGTGCTTTGTGTACCCGGTGGTGCGCAATTAACCCGTAAACAAATTGATGACTACACTCAGTTTGTTTCTATTTATGGTGCTAAAGGTCTGGCCTGGATGAAGGTCAACGATCGTAATGGTGGCATGGATGGCGTACAGAGTCCGGTAGCTAAATTCCTCACTGCTGAGATTATCGAAGCGATGCTGGAACGTACTCAGGCAAAAGATGGCGATATTCTGTTATTTGGTGCTGACAGCTTTAAAGTAGCAACCGACGCCATGGGGGCACTGCGACTGAAAGTGGGTCGTGACCTGAAGATCACTAATGAAAACAGTTGGGCACCGTTGTGGGTTATCGACTTCCCTATGTTTGAAGATGACGGAGAAGGTGGCTTAACGGCAATGCACCATCCGTTTACTTCACCAAAAGAGATGACTCCTGAGCAATTGGTTGCGGATCCTGAGTCAGCTATTGCCAATGCTTACGACATGGTACTGAATGGTTATGAAGTGGGTGGTGGTTCAGTTCGTATCTACAGTGGTCAAATGCAACAAGCCGTATTTGGTATTCTGGGTATTAATGAACAGGAACAGCGTGAGAAATTTGGTTTCTTACTGGATGCGCTAAAATATGGTACACCGCCGCATGCAGGGATTGCATTTGGTCTGGACCGTTTAGTCATGTTACTGACCGGTACTGAAAATATTCGTGACGTTATTGCCTTCCCGAAAACGACGGCAGCGTCTTGTCTGATGACTGAAGCACCAAGCTACGCTAATCCGGCATCGTTGAAAGAGCTATCTATCAGCGTAGTCACAGAGAAGTCAGACAAGTAATATGAAGCAGTTTAAGCGCCCGGAATCTGTGCTGGTTGTGATCTACAGCCGTGATAGCGGACGGGTGCTTATATTACAACGTAACGACGATCCTGACTTTTGGCAATCGGTTACCGGTAGTCTGGAAGCGGGAGAGTCTACGGAACAAACGGCGCTGCGCGAGGTCAAGGAAGAGGTTGGCATTGATATTCAGGCAGAAACGCTGATTCTGCAAGACTGTCAACGCAGTGTTGAATTTGAAATTTTCACACATTTTCGCCACCGTTATGCGCCAGGTACAACGCATAATCTGGAACATTGGTTTTGTCTGGCACTACCCAGCGAGCGTGAGATTGTGTTGACTGAACATCATGCTTACCAATGGTTGGAAAAAACGCAGGCTGCTCAACTGACAAAATCGTGGAGCAATCGGCAGGCGATTGAAGAATTTGTTATTTCTCATTAAGCCTTAACCGGCTTTCGACTGGAGATTTTTTATGGCAGGTCATAGTAAATGGGCCAATACCAAGCATCGTAAAGCGGCACAAGATGCAAAACGCGGTAAAATTTTTACAAAAATCATTCGTGAACTGGTCACAGCAGCCAAATTAGGTGGTGGTGACCCAGGATCGAACCCGCGTTTACGTGCTGCTATCGATAAAGCGTTATCAAACAACATGACGCGGGATACCTTAAACCGCGCTATTGCCCGCGGTGTGGGTGGTGGTGATGATAACGATATGGAAACCATCATTTATGAAGGTTACGGTCCTGGCGGTACAGCGGTTATGGTTGAGTGTTTGAGTGATAACCGTAACCGTACTGTATCTGAAGTTCGCCATGCGTTTACTAAAACTGGTGGTAACCTGGGTACTGACGGTTCCGTTTCTTATCTGTTTACTAAGAAAGGCGTGATTTCCTATGCGGAAGGTACCGATGAAGATGCGGTAATGGACGCAGCATTAGAAGCGGGTGCAGACGACGCTGTGACTTATGATGATGGCGCTATCGATGTTTTCACCACACCAGAAAGCTTTGGTGATGTGAAAGATGCGCTGGATGCAGCGGGTCTGGTGGCTATCGCGGCTGAGGTTTCCCTGATCCCATCAACCAAAGCAGAACTGGATGCAGAAACTGCACCAAAACTGCTACGTTTGATTGATATGCTGGAAGATTCCGATGACGTTCAAGAGGTTTACCACAATGGTGAAATCTCTGATGAGGTTGCGGCAACGCTTTAATGGCCATTATTCTTGGCATTGACCCCGGCTCGCGAATTACCGGTTACGGCGTAATTCGTCAGCAGGGGCGTAAGCTAGAGTATCTCGGTAGCGGTTGCATTCGCACCGCTGTCGACGATCTTCCCACTCGCCTTAAGCTGGTCTACGCCGGCGTCAGTGAAATTATCACCCAGTTTCAGCCCGATTTCTTCGCCATTGAACAAGTATTTATGGCTCGTAATGCTGACTCAGCATTAAAACTGGGGCAGGCGCGTGGTGCGGCAATTGTTGCCGCAGTCAATGCGGATTTACCGGTATTTGAATATGCTGCTCGTCAGGTTAAACAAACGGTAGTCGGGCACGGAGCCGCAGAAAAATCACAGGTACAGCACATGGTGAGAACCTTGCTTAAACTGGCGGCTAACCCACAGGCCGATGCTGCTGATGCGCTGGCAATTGCTATTACCCACTGTCACCTGAGTCAAAATACCATTCGCATGGGCAACGCCAGATTAACGCTGGCTCGCGGGCGAGTTGGAGAATGATTGAGTGAAATGCTGATGCTAAGTGATGCGGCGATCAAATAAATAGAACAAAAGCTGGATATTTATCCAGCTTTTGTTTGTAATACGTGTATAAATAGAGATATTGAGCGGCAGCCCACTTAAGACGAACGTTTATCTTCAGTTTCTGCCCTGTGTAAGCCATAAGGAGCCTGAGTCGTGATTGGTCGTTTACGTGGAGTTATTCTGGAAAAACAGCCACCTGAAGTTTTGCTTGAGGTAAATGGTGTTGGTTATGAAGTGTTTATGCCAATGAGCTGTTTTTATGAATTACCCGATCGGGGTCAGGAAGCCATTATTTTCACTCATTTTGTAGTGCGTGAAGATGCTCAATTGCTATATGGCTTTAATGATAAGCAGGAGCGGGCACTGTTTCGCGAATTGATTAAAGTGAATGGCGTAGGGCCAAAGCTAGCTTTGGCTATTCTCTCTGGTATGTCAGCGCAGCAATTTGTTCACGCGGTTGAACAAGAGCAAATTAGCATATTAGTTAAACTCCCGGGTGTTGGAAAGAAAACTGCTGAACGTTTAGTGGTGGAAATGAAAGATCGCTTCAAAGGGCTTAATGGCGATCTGTTTAACAACAATAATGATTTGCTTCCGCTTAGCCCGTCGAAAAGCGCGGATAACGATGCGGAATCTGAAGCGGTATCTGCACTGGTTTCTTTGGGGTATAAACCGCAGGAAGCCAGCAGACTGGTTAGCAAAGTGGTAACACCGGGTGCTGACAGTGAAACCCTGATCCGTGAAGCATTGCGTTCTGCACTGTAAGTAGAAAGAGAAAAAGCATGATTGAAGCCGATCGTTTGATTTCACCCGTAGCACAGTTTGAAGAAGAAGACCCTATTGACCGTGCAATGCGCCCCAAACTGCTGAGTGAGTATGTTGGGCAGCCCCACGTTCGTGAACAGATGGAAATCTTTATTCAGGCCGCCAGATTGCGTGGTGATGCGCTGGATCATCTGCTAATTTTTGGCCCTCCGGGACTAGGGAAGACCACATTGGCTAATATTGTGGCTAATGAGATGGGGGTAAACCTGCGAACCACTTCCGGCCCTGTTCTGGAAAAGGCCGGGGATCTGGCAGCAATGCTAACCAATCTTGAACCGCATGATGTGCTGTTTATTGATGAGATCCATCGCCTTTCGCCAGTAGTAGAAGAGATCCTGTATCCGGCGATGGAAGACTATCAGTTGGATATCATGATTGGTGAAGGCCCGGCGGCACGCTCTATCAAAATTGATTTACCTCCGTTTACTCTGGTGGGCGCCACAACACGTGCAGGTTCACTCACTTCGCCGTTACGCGATCGTTTTGGTATCGTACAGCGTTTAGAGTTTTATCAGGTCGCCGATCTGGAATCGATCGTTTCACGTAGTGCTCTGTGTATGGATCTTAATTTGTCACAGGAAGGGGCAAATCAGATAGCCCGTCGGGCACGAGGAACACCACGTATAGCTAACCGCCTGCTGCGCCGGGTACGTGATTTCGCCGAAGTCAGAGCTAATGGTGCTATTGATGGCGATGTGGCAACCCGGGCGTTGGATATGCTGGATGTTGATGCTGAAGGTTTCGACTTTATGGATCGTAAGTTGCTACTGGCCATTATCGATAAGTTTATGGGTGGCCCGGTCGGGTTAGATAATCTGGCGGCGGCAATTGGTGAAGAAAGAGAAACTATCGAAGATGTTATCGAACCCTATTTGATTCAACAGGGCTTCATTCAACGTACGCCAAGAGGGCGTATGGCTACTCAGCATGCCTATCAGCATTTTGGCATCACCAGAGATGATGAACGGCGCTAATTTGTGGTTAATAAAGATAAAAAAACCGGAGAACATAGCTCCGGTTTTTTGTTGAGTCAGATTAATTATCAATAATTATTGATACAGGCTCAGATTTTCTTTCGCATAAGCTTCAAAATCAGTGCAACCACCAATGTGAACCTGGTCGATAAAGATTTGAGGTACGGTTTCTACTGGTTTACCAACGGTTTTTTCCAGGTCGGCTTTAGTAATACCTTCTGCATGAATATCAACGTAGTTATAGCTGAAATCGTCGCGTTCCTGACTTAATTTTTCTGCTAATTCTTTAGCACGAACACAATAAGGACACCCAGGACGTCCAAAAATCACAACAAACATGAATACTCCTTAAAATTATTAGAATGTTCGGCTTTTCGCCGTTAGCCAATATGATAAAAACTGCATTACTATGCCCGTCACAGACAGTAAAAAAAAGCAGGAATTACCTGTCAGTTTGATAAATCTTACCTATCTGACACTAACTGTATAAATTTATAAAGAAAAATTTGTGTAAAAAAACATATAGCAGTTGGCCGATGGGGAATCATTTTCTGCCAGAGGTGTTGCTTGTGTTACGATAACCCGTGTTTTAAGCCTATATACACGTTCTACCAACCCCAAATCAGGACTTCTTATGACACCGACCATCGATCTAATTTGCTCTCATCGTTCCATTCGTGCCTTTACACCTCAGCCGATAACAGATGAACAACGTCAGGCAATCATTCGGGCCGCGCAGTCGACATCGAGCTCCAGCTTTTTGCAATGCAGTTCGATTATTCGAGTGACCGATCCCGATTTACGTTTGGCTTTGGTTGAATATAGCGGTGGTCAAAAACATGTGGCTCAGGCGGCGGAATTTTGGGTATTTTGTGCTGACTATCATCGCAATCAGGAAATTTGTCCTGAAGCCGAGCTGGGCTATGCCGAGCAGCTATTGTTAGGGGCAGTAGATACCGCCATGATGGCGCAAAATGCTTTAACGGCAGCAGAATCATTGGGGTTGGGTGGCGTGTATATTGGTGGCTTAAGAAATAATATTGCGGCAGTGACGGCGTTACTGCAGTTGCCAAAACAGGTATTGCCGTTGTTTGGTTTATGTTTGGGTTATCCCGATCAACATCCTGAACAGAAGCCCCGTTTGCCGGCGGAGATTGTGGTGCACGAGAATAGTTACCAACCATTAAATCGGGAGTTACTGGCACAATATGATGCCCATATTGTGGCTTATTACGAGGCTCGTTCAGAAAATAAAAAGCATGTGAGTTGGAGTGAGCAAATAGCCGCCACGGTTCGTAAAGAACGTCGCCCGTTTATTCTGGACTACTTACATAAGCAGGGATGGGTGACTCGTTAAGTTAGCGAAACTGGTTATTGGATGGCTGGTATTGATAACCAGCATCCAATAATTTCTTTATCAATGCTTCCTGGTCAATATCATAACTACGTGCCAAATCATCCAGCGATTCAAATTCATCTCTTAGTTTCATATTAATAATACTAAATAACAGATGAGGCTCCATGGCTAAAAAGTTTCGACGTTGCATATTTTTTCCAGTGATAACATAAAAATTCATAATAACTTACCTCATCCGGTGATAAATAGGGTAATATTCGTGCGTTATTGCACTTTCTTTTTGATTTACTGAGGACATACCATAATGGATAAGCTGATCGTCCCTGATCTGGCCCTAATGCGTAGTTGGCTTGAACAGTTGGGCATCGCCTTTTTCGAATGTGATTCTTGTCAGGCGTTACATTTACCGTATCTGCAAAGCGTGGATGGTATTTTTGATGCGAAAGTCGATCTGCTCGAAAATGTTATTCTGTTCTCTGCCGTGGCGGAAATTCGCCCTGTAGCACTGATTCCTCTGGTTGCGGATCTTAGTCAAATTAATGCTTCATCATTAACGACTAAAGTATTTATTGATGTTCAGGATGACAATTTACCTAAGCTGGTTATTTGTCAGTCTCTGAGTGTTGCTGCAGGTATCACATTAGAGCAATTCCGCTTGTTACTTCAGGAAGCAGAAGAGCAAACCACCCAGATTATTATGGAAGCCAGAGCTAACGAGCTACTGACAGTCAGCGATAACGAGCGTGAAACTGAAGAAGACATTCAGGTGATTCACTCAATTACCCACACTATTCATTAATTTTCCTATATCTGCTTAATCCAATAGCCTCGGAGTCCGTTCTGATGCAGTGCCAGCTTCACGCCGCAGGGCTTTGCTATTCATGCCAATGGATAGACAAACCCTATCCACAACAATTGGAAGAGAAACAGCAAGAATTAATGACACTGCTGGCGTCGATGCCCGTTGAACAGTGTTGTATGCCGATATTCGGTGCTGAGGCAGAGTTTCGTAATAAAGCAAAAATGGTGGTAAGCGGCAGCGTTGAACGTCCGGTGCTGGGGCTGCCTGTCAAACAGGGGGAGGCGGTCGATTTATGCGCATGTCCACTTTATTCGGAATCGATGCGCGATGTGTTTCCGTATCTTAAACAGTTTATCGCCCGGGCAGGATTAACACCTTATAACGTAGAGCGAAAAAGGGGTGAGCTAAAGTTTATTTTGCTTACCGAGAGCCGTTTCAACGGCGGTTTGATGCTGCGTTTTGTATTACGTTCAGAATCAAAACTTCAGCAACTGCGTCAGGCGTTACCCTGGTTACAGACACAGTTACCTCAGTTACAGGTCATATCAGCCAATATCCAACCGGTTCATATGGCTGTGCTGGAAGGGGAGCAGGAAGTCATCCTCACCCGGCAGGATGCGTTAGAAGAGCAACTAAATCATATTCCTCTGTATATTCGACCACGAAGTTTTTTTCAAACGAATCCTGAGGTGGCAGAAACGTTATATGCCACAGCAAGGGCGTGGGTCTCCGCGCTGAATATTCACAGTATGTGGGATCTGTTTTGTGGTGTAGGGGGTTTTGGTCTTCATTGTGCGGCTAATTCCGGAATTAAACTAACCGGCATTGAAATCAGCGCAGAAGCGATAGAGTGTGCTAAACGCTCGGCGGCCGCTATTGGCTTAACTGATATTGAGTTTGATGCGCTGGATTCAACTCAGTTTGCCCGCAGCAAGCATCAACAGAATATTCCGGATTTGGTACTGGTTAATCCACCGCGTAGGGGAATTGGTACAGAGCTATGCGAATATTTGAGTCAAATGTCCCCGGACTGGATCCTTTACTCCAGCTGTAATGCACAAACTATGGCAAAGGATATTTGTCAGCTGAACGGCTATCGGATAATAAGAGTTCAACTGTTTGATATGTTCCCCCACACCGCACATTATGAAGTCCTGACGTTGTTACAACGTATTGAGGCGAAGTAAAGTCTCAGCGCTTATTCTCTTTATAGGGAATGCCTTCCAGTTCTAATAGCGCTTTTTTTACGTGTAAACCACCAGAATAGCCGGTTAATGAATTATCTTTGCCCATCACCCGATGGCAGGGAAGAATAATGGCAATAGGATTAGCCCCCACGGCTCCACCCACAGCCTGAGCACCTTTGGGTTTATTGATCGCAGCAGCAATATCGCCATAGCTAACAACTTTTGCGTAATCGATGAACTTCAACTGATGCCAGACGCTTTTTTGAAACGCTGAGCCTTCCGGTTGACAAGGGATTAAGCTGAAATCTACTTTTTTACCGGCAAAATAATCGGAGAGGGTTTTCACCACCAAACTAATCATTGGATGATGGCTATTTTCAATCCATGTCGATTCTGGCTGGCGACGTTCTACTTCATTGGGTAACCAAAGCTGGCGCAGAGCAATATCGTCTGCCACGATGCGCAATTGACCAACAGGGGAGAGATAGAGTTGATGGTACATAACAGATTACCCTTTAACCGAAAACCAGTGAAAAAGTATATTAACACTGCAAAACTCAAAGTAAAAATGACCTCATAAAGAGGCCATTTTTATATAGCTAACGGAATGAATTATTGCGGAAACCACTTATGGCTGATTTGCTGATAGGTGCCGTCTTTCTTCACCGCTTCCAGTGCGGTATTAATTTTATTCATCAGTTCAGTGTTATCCTGACGTACTGCAATACCTAAACCTGCGCCAAAATAAGCAGGATCGGCAATATGCTCACCCAGAGTAACCAGCTCAGGGCTGGTTTTTAGCCACTCGTTTACTGCGGCAGTATCACCAAATACTGCATCCAGACGACCATTCTTCAGGTCGATAACTGCAGTTTGGTAGCTATCATAAGGAACGGTTTTAATTTCAGGATGCTTTTCATTCATGTATTTCTGATGGGTAGAACCATTCTCCATACCCACTTTTTTACCTTTCATCTGATCAACTGAAGTAATCGTGCCTTTACGAACAATCAGAACCGCAGAGTTCGCGTAATAAGGCTGGCTGAACAGAACCTGCTTGCTACGTTCAGCGGTAATGTCCATACCGGAAATCACCACATCATAACGACGAAATTTCAGGGCAGGAATCAGGCTATCAAATGCATGGTTAGAAAAAGTACATTCTGTTTTCATCTCTTTGCAAAGTGCTTTGGCCAGATCGATATCGAAGCCTGCAATATTGCTGTCTTTATCCATAAACTCAAACGGCGGGTAAGTTGCCGATGATGCAAAACGGATAGGATCAGCGGCTTGAGCAGATAACGCAGCACCAGCTAATAACAGAATGGCTACAACTTTCTTCATGGTACAGACTCCGATAGTAAAAAGGTTATGACTATTTATTCGTATAAATCGAATATATATTCATTAAATATGAATAGGCAAGCAAAATCTTCATTAACGATGAAAGAGATGAAAAAAGAGTCGGTTTACGCCTCCTGACATATCCACTCTTGAAATAGCTGCATTGCAGGAGTGAGATGCTTTGACTTCAGCCGGGTCAGCCAGTAACTCCCCATATTAACTTCTGTATTGAAGGGGCGAACAAGGGCTCCGGTTTCCAGTTCTCGTGCAAACATGTTGGAAGGGGCTAAAGCAACCCCGACATGTTGTATGGCGGCTTCAACCATGAGACGGGAAGAGTCAAAAATCATGCCATTTGGTCGCCATGGGCTGAGGCCTGCATTGATTAACCAGCAATCCCATTCCTCCTCTCGATAAGAACGAAGAAGTGTTTCTTTAGCCAGATCGTCTGGTTTTTCAGCCGTTTAGCGATCTCAGGCGAACATAAAACGGTCAGTGGTGCATCGAATAATAACGTATTGTCACTGGTTGACCAGCTACCCTCACCAAATCGAATGGCGAAATCCAGCCCTTCAGCAGCAAGATTTACCACGTTATTATTGGTCAGTAATTTTAATTCGATGAAAGGGTACTTTTCATGAAATTTCCACAGCCGGGGAAGTAACCAACCCACAGCGAAAGTACCCACAGTAGCGACCGTGAGAACTTCATGAAATTCGCCCCCTTCAAATCGTTTTAGCACTGTCTGGATATGGTCAAAGGCTTCGGTTAATACCGGAAGTAAAACCTGAGCCTGTTCAGTCATCTCCAGGCCACGAGGTAAGCGTTTAAAAAGTACGGTACCCAGCTGTGCTTCGAGTAAACGAACCTGTTGGCTCACCGCCGCCTGAGTGACGTTTAGTTCAAGGCCAGCACGGGTAAAGTTCAGATGTCTTGCTGAGGCTTCAAAAGCGCGCAGTGCATTAAGAGGAAAAAAAGATCGCATTCATCGATACCTATAAGTTTTTCTTTACCCTTGGTGAAAATAACCTTGCTTGTGAATTACTTTATAATGATTGATATTGCTAGAGTTATAACTAATTCAAAATAATAATATCTACCATCATAGCCACTAATTTGACAATGGTAATAGTATTTCTTTTGGTGGGTGAGAGAGCCATTATTTTTTGATGAGGTGATAACGAATAACTGTATTGCGTATTTTGAGAAAGCGATATTTTTAATACATTCTTATTTGACGAGACTAATATGACTAAAAATATGTTGCGGAAAAGTCTGCTGGCAGTGGCTGCTTTTGTACCTTTTATCACTTTTTCTGCACCACTGTTGGCGGCGGCAGCAAACCAAACTTCAATCATTCAGCACAATCTGGCTGAATTAGAAAAAAGTACTGGAGGACGACTGGGTGTTGTACTGATCAATACCGCGGATAATTCAAAGGTTGTTTATCGTGGTGATGAACGTTTCCCAATGTGTAGCACCAGCAAGATGATGGTGGTTGCCGGAGTATTAAAACAGAGCGAAACACAGAACGATCTTTTGAGCCAGCAGGTAGATATCAAAAAGAAAGATCTGGTCAGTCATAGCCCGATTGCAGAACAGCGTTTAAATAAAAAGATGTCATTGTTGGAGTTAAGCGCAGCCACGTTACAATACAGCGATAATGCGGCTATGAATAAGCTGCTCGAGCAACTGGGTGGCCCCAAAAAAGCCACGGCATTTGCGCGCTCCATTGGTGATCAAGCCTTTCGTTTAGATCGTACTGAGCCAACGCTAAATACGGCCATCCCCGGTGATAAGCGTGATACCACAACACCATTGGCCATGGCGGTCAGCTTGCAAAAATTGACGCTGGGTGATGCGCTTGCTGCACCACAGCGAGCCCAATTGATTGAATGGTTAAAAGGGAATACCACCGGTGCCGCCAGTATTCGTGCAGGGTTACCAACAGAGTGGGTAGTGGGTGATAAAACAGGTAGCGGTTCTTATGGCACAACCAATGATATTGCGGTTATTTGGCCAACGGATAAAGCGCCATTAATTTTGGTTACTTATTTTACCCAGAACGAAAAAGAGGCTAAATCCCGCAGAGAAGTTTTAGCATCGGCAGCAAAAATCGTTACTCAGGGTCTCTGATTTTTCATATTAAACAGGATGGGTGTTGAGCATTGACCAGACAAATTACCGGGTTGTCGGAGGGGTTAATCAGGCTACGTGATTATTTGACCCTTTGGCAGCTTACCGAGGATGGAGAACCGTTCCACACCCATTCCAGCTGGCTGCAACGAGTTTGTTATGACAACCGTCCAGCCATGCTTAAAATCGCCCTATCCGCTGAAGAGCGAAGAGGTTCCCAACTGATGATGTTGTGGGATGGTCGGGGGGCTGCCAGAGTGTTAAGGCAAGGTGGTGATGCTATATTGCTTGAGTATCTGTCAGGAGAACAATCACTGGTTAAAATGGCAATGGAAAATCAGGATGATCAGGCTACTTGTATTATTTGTCAGGTCGTTAATCAGCTACATTCACAACCCATAGCGCCGTATGCTGAATTAGTTTCTTTATCAGAGCGGTTCAAATCACTCTCTTTGGCTGCAGAAGAGCTGGGTGGCGTTTTTAGTCAGGCTGAATCCGTTGCTGCCCGATTATTTGCACAACCTCAGGATATAACGATTCTCCACGGAGATATTCACCACGGAAATATTTTGGATGCCGGGGAGCGAGGATGGTTGGCAATTGATCCCAAAGGATTATTGGGGGAGCGAGGATTTGATTTCGCCAATATTTTTTGTAATCCCCGGGCAGATATTGCTACCAGTGCGCAGCGATTTTTCCGACGATTGGAGATAGTGACCGAAACAGCGAATATCGAGCGTAATCGTCTGCTGGCCTGGATTATTTCGTGGTCGACACTTTCGGCAGCCTGGTTTATCGAAGAGGGCGGGAATCCGGAAACACCATTGGCTGTTGCACAGTTGGCACTGAGAGAACTGGGGGATAGCGATTTTTAATTCGGTTTATATAAAAACCCCGGCTGATATGAACCGGGGCTTTTATATTTATCTGTTAAATAGGCGCAGCGTTATCTTGCTACAGAACCCCACAGATCATATTCGTCTGCATTCTCAATAGTGACCTGAACAATGTCGCCCACTTTAACCTGACGCTCTTCATTCAGATAAACTACACCGTCAATTTCCGGGGCATCAGCCATACTTCGACCGATGGCACCTTCTTCATCAATTTCATCGATAATCACCGGTAGCGTCAGGCCAATTTTGTCTTGTAAGCGTTGGGCAGAAATTTGTTGTTGCAACTGCATAAAGCGGTGGAAACGCTCTTCTTTTATCTCTTCCGGTACCTGATCGGCAAGCTCATTAGCCGCCGCGCCTTCAACCGGACTGTATTTAAAGCAGCCTACGCGATCCAGTTTAGCTTCTTTAAGGAAGTCTAACAGCATGGTGAAGTCTTCTTCCGTTTCACCCGGGAAGCCAACAATAAAGGTAGAACGCAATGTCAGTTGCGGGCAGATTTCTCTCCAACGCTTAACGCGTTCCAGTGTGCGTTCTACAGAACCAGGACGCTTCATCGCTTTCAAAATTTTTGGACTGGCATGCTGCAAAGGAATATCCAGATAAGGCAGAATTTTGCCAGCGGCCATCAATGGAATAACGTCGTCCACATGAGGGTAAGGGTAGACGTAATGTAAACGTACCCAAATTCCCATAGTGGAGAGTTGTTCACACAGACTAACCATATCAGTTTTCACCGGCTGACCGTTCCAGAAACCGGTACGATGTTTCACGTCTACACCGTAAGCTGAAGTATCTTGTGAAATTACCAGCAGCTCTTTTACTCCGGCATCAACCAGACGTTTAGCTTCATCCAACACGGAGCCAATCGGACGGCTGTCCAGGTCGCCACGCATGGAAGGAATAATGCAGAAAGTACAGCGATGATTACAGCCTTCGGATATCTTCAGGTAAGCATAATGCTTCGGCGTTAGCTTAACCCCTTGAGCAGGAACCAGACTGGTGAATGGATTGTATTCTGGCTTTGGCGCATAAGTATGAACATGGGCTAATACCTGTTCATAGCTGTGGGGGCCAGTAATTTCCAGTACCTTAGGATGGACTTCACGGATCTGATCTTCTTTCGCTCCCAAACAGCCCGTTACAATAACTTTGCCGTTTTCAGTTAATGCTTCCCCAATGGCCTCCAGCGATTCCTGTACAGCGCCTTCAATAAAGCCACAGGTATTAACGATAACCAGATCGGCACCTTCGTAACTTGGCACCACTTGATAACCTTCGGTACGCAACTCAGTAAGAATGCGTTCTGAATCGACCAGATTTTTAGGGCAGCCTAAAGAAATAAAACCGACTGTTGGAGCATGGGGTGTTGTAGTTTGGGGCATTATACAAAACTCATTGATTTAGTGATTCAGCAGCGAACCGATTTATCGGTATTCACGACTGGTGGCGACTGGGGCAGAATTCTACCGATGTCGAAGCCAAAATCATATAGCCAGATGCGGTGATTTGACTGGCTGATAGGTGGCAGTAGTGTAGAACATCAGACAGATAAAATCAGAAAATTTGAGCTTCAAAATGAATCTAATGTTAAGTGGTCTGATAAAAAACTATGATTCAACTCGTTAATTTTTTATTTTTAATAATAAACAACGCGATTATGTTTTGTGTGTATTTAAAGATGGTCTTCAGTAAAAACAATCAATCGGGCTTAAAAAAACTAACCATTTAGCATTGGTCAATCGATTGGCTTATAAATAATCAGAAATTTTCCGATAAGAACGAATTATCATTACTCTATGTTTTTTAATGATTTTATTTATTAAATGATAACATATTGTTTGTTTTTTATACCATTGTGTCTGCTTAAACGAATATTCTAAATTTTCCCAACGAATATATGAACATTTTTTGCTCTAAAAAGTGTGGATCTACAATGATACTTTGGTATCATTAGTTATCTGTTTTATTCTGTGCTTATTAATTAACAACGCATTAAATAAATATCAATTACTCTTATCCTGGATAGGATATGGACGCAAATATAAAAGGGATTGTTTTGAGCAACTCATTTAACCATTCAAAAACAAACGGTAAACATCCTGAGTATGCGTTTAAAAAGAAACGCATCGCGATGGCTGTTATCGCCGGAGCCTTTTCCACGCTTTCTGCTACTTTTCCGCAACTGGTTAATGCAAATGGCAGCAATATCATTCTTCATCATGACCAGGAAATGACCATTGATACCGAAATGGACATCAGGCCAACTAATGTATCGAGCACTGGCCGCGTGCTGATTGGTTTTCAGGAGTATATAAAAGAAGGGACTAATGGAACCCTTACCGTTACAGAGAACGGTAATCTTACCGCCAGACTAATCAACCTTGCCCGTCACCCAAATTCTTATGCGGTAATGAATGTTGAGAAAGGCGGTAAAGTTCACGTTATTAATACCAGTTATGCTTATCCAATGGCGGTTGGTGGTGACGGTGGAACAACTGACTCGGTTGGGGCGGTTGGAATACTTAATATCACCGGACCGGACCGGGAAGTGAAGTGGTTGTTACCCCGTTAAACCAGTCGCTTTCTCTGGGGAGTGGCGAGGTTTCAATAGGTAGTAATGGTGCCACTGGCTATCTGAATATCACTGATGGCGGAAAGTTTAGCGTCAGAGACAATGATGGTACTGACAGAGGTGTCGGAATTTATATTGGTAGCCGGGGAGCGAATACCACCAAAGGTTATGTAACGGTTGACGGTGCCGGTAGTGAGTTTTATGCCGAAAACAGAATCCTGGTTGGTACCTATAATCAAGGAATACTAACAGTGACTAATGGCGGAACTGCAAAAGCGGATTCCTATATTAGCGTTGGTCGGGTGGAAAATATTCAGGGTGAAAGCCTGCTCTCTGTTACCGGAAGTGGTTCATTAGCACAGGCAGAGAACATCTATATTGGTGAAGGTAACAAGAGCCAAAGTGCGGTTGTTGTAGCCGATGGGGGAACCCTGACCAGTGAAAATAATATTTATATTTCCCGATATTCAGGCTCTCTTGGCGAATTAGTTGTTGGTGGACGTGCCGGAGAAAGCGCATTGGCTGCCGGTACTGTTAATGCCAGTGTTATCCAGTTTGGTCAGAATGGTTTGGTTGGTAACGGTAAAATCACCTTTAATCACACCAATGATGATTATCAACTGAGTGCTACTGTTGTTGGGCTGGGTGCGATTAATGTACTGAGTGGAAATACTGAACTAACCGCAGATAACACGGGTTTTACTGGTAAATTTACTATTGAAAATGACGGTACGCTGACGGCCCGACAACAGCAAAATTTGAGTAATGTTGATATCTCAAATAATGGTACCTTGACGCTGCTTAGCAATAGTGACTGGGAACTGATTAACAAAATTTCAGGTAATGGCCTGATTAATGTTGATACCAATAACAATCAATTTAGTTTCGCTGCCAATACCGGTAATGCTTTTACCGGTACTGTGGCGCTAAACAATACTCGTTTTACGCTTGATTCATTAAACGTTCCACAAAACATTCAGTTCCTGACGGATACGACACTGCAGCTTAATAGTGGCAGCCAGGCAACCGTTGGAGTCGGGGCTCAATCCATTGGCGGATTAACCTTTAATGGTGGTCAGCTATCTTTTGACACAACGATCACCCCAGGTGAGCTGCTCTCTTCTAATTGGGTTGAGACTTCCACTAATAGCGTTCTGGACATTAGTGGTACCGGTTCTATTCAAGTCTCGATGCCGCCTGCTGTACCTAACGATATACCGGTGATTAATGGCAATAAATCTTTGTTAGAGCAAGATGATGAGCAGACGTTAATCATGTTGGTCAAGGCAAATGGCAGCGTGACCGGAACCGGCGGCCAGCTTAACCTGATTGATGAAAACGGTAATGCAATCAGCAATGCTCAACAATTAGATGTGTCTCAAAATGGAAGTGTCGTTGCCAAAGGAACCTACGACTTTCAGTTAAGCAGCGGTACAAATAATGATGGTTTGTACATTGGTTATGGATTAAAACAGTTGGAATTGCAGGGTAGCGGTAATAATGCGCTTATTCTGACGCCTGCCACAGGTTCCAGCGGCTTAGCGACTGACTTGCGTGCCAAACTGACTGGAAGCGGCGATCTGGCCATTGATGCCATGGGTCAAACCGTCTCATTATCTAACGGCGGTAATGATTACACCGGCGAAACGTTTGTTCGTCAGGGGGCTCTGTCACTGGCAAACAATAATGTATTGGGGCAGACATCTCATCTACAGTTAAATGCTGATACTCAGGTATTGATGAATAGCTATCAGCAGTCGGTGGGTAAACTGAGTACGGCGATTGACAGTCAGATAAATCTTGATGATGGCAGCCAACTTACCATTACCTCAGCACAACGAGCAATTGGTGATAATAATGGTGGTTTAATTGCACAAGATACATTAACAGGAACGGGTAGCTTAATACTGGACAAGAGTGCCATGGTGGTAAATGGCACTAATGAACAGTACAGCGGCGATGTAACTCTGAATAACGGCTCATCTGTAGCTTTAGAGCAGGCGAATGGTCTGGGAGCCTCAGGGAAAATTACGGTGACTGGCGCTGACGATAAATTGACGCTATCCATTACACCTGATAATACGATCCCAACCCATGCCTTTACCCGGACGTTGGCAGGCCAGGGCGTTGTATCTTTGCAAGACAGTACCGATATTACCCTGAATGCGGATAACAGCGGCTTTAGCGGTCTGTTTACGGTGGCTCAGGATTCCACATTACGTGCCGCTGCAGTATCCCATTTGGGAAGCGCCAGCATCGATAATCAGGGTGAACTTTACCTGACGGCGAATAATAACTGGATACTGGAAAATGATATCTATGGTAGCGGTGACCTGTATAAGCAGGGCGCTTCCATAATGGTCGTCAATCGTGATTTAACCTACACCGGTAATACAACCGTAGAAAATGGCACACTGGTAATTGGTGACAATACGGGGACGACCGGAGCGCTTTCTGCCAGTGCGCAAGTGAACGTGTTATCCGGTGCCATACTGGGTGGTAGCGGTAATGTTGCCGGAGATATCGATAACGCCGGTATGATTACTGCGCTGAATGCATTATCAGGTTATGAATCTGCTGCTGCCAGCCAATTTACCGTTGGTGGGATTAACAACAACGGTATTATTCGTTTAGCTGGCGGAGCTACGGGCAACCAACTGAATGTGAATGGTAATTATACCGGTAATAGCGGCAGTCAATTAATAATTAATACCCAACTGGGCGACGATAACTCGGCAACGGATAAATTGGTGATTAATGGTGATAGTGCAGGGGCTACCGATCTGATTGTTAATAACATGAACGGTGCAGGCGCAGCAACTCAAAATGGTATTCAGGTTGTGAGCGTGAGTGGCGCTTCAGACGCTGAATTTAAACTGGCTAACCGTGCGGTAGCCGGTGCCTATGAATATTTACTGTATAAAAATGGTACCACGACAGAGGATGGTCATTGGTATTTACGTAATACTACCGAAGATCAATCCGGTGGTGAGGATAATGGTGGCGGCGTTAAACCAGAAGAGGTCACGCCGGAAGAGAGCACACCAATTTATCGCCCGGAAGCAGGCAGCTATATTGCTAATATGGCCGCAGCAAAAACGATGTTTAATTTGCGTCTGGAAGATCGTGAAGGTCGTGCGGAAAACAGCAGTATGTGGCTACGTCAGTCAGGTAGTCACAATCGTCAACGAGAATCTTCCGGGCAATTACGCACCACTACCAACAGTTATGTAATACAAGGTGGCGGTGAAATTCTGTCCCATCAGTTTGGTGCGCAGGATCGTTTAGGCTTAGGACTGATGCTGGGATACGGTAATGCCAGCAGTAAAACACGCTCCACCTTTACGGGTTATCATTCCAAAGGCCGTGTCGATGGATATACCGCTGGGGTATATGGTACCTGGTATCAGGATGCTAAAACCTTAAACGGCCTGTATCTTGATAGCTGGTTGCAATACAGCTGGCTGGATGCCTCAGTCAATGGTGAGAAGTTGTCACAAGAAGACTATGACATTAAGGGATACAGCGCATCACTTGAAGGTGGTTACCGCTTGCCGGTTTATCAGGGACTAAATGGTAATGTGTTTGTTACTCCTCAGGCTCAAGTCATCTTCAATGCGCTGGATGTTAATGACTATCGTGAAACTGGCGGTACCTATGTTCGCTCCAACGGTAAAGATAATGTCCAAACTCGCTTAGGGTTAAAAGTTTCCCGGGATGGCGTTCACGATAAAGATAAAGGAACGAATAAGCTGTTTACTATCTATGCTGCCATTAACTGGCTGTATAACAGTGAAGTGACCGGTGTTTATATGAACGATGTGCATCTGGAGCAGGTTGGTAGCCGTAATATTGGTGAGCTGAAGCTGGGTGCTGAAGGGCAAATAAACAACCATCTTAACCTGTGGACGAATGTCGCTCAGCAGATAGGTGGTGATGGCTACAGTGATACATCAGTTAACGTTGGTATTAAATACCGTTTCTGATGATTGGTCACCATAAAAAACGGCAGCCTTTTGGCTGCCGTTTTCAATTTAGAGTGAATATAAATTACTTAACAATAGAACCATCAGGACGTCTCAGATCTTTACGATCGCGCCAGTTGGTAATAATCGTTGGCAGCGCAGCCTGAATGGCGATCAGAACGAACCAGATAATCCAACCCAGAACTTTCATTACGGTATAAAAAGAGAAACCAGAGGCGTCAAATCCATCAACAGGTTTAATGGAGATAATGTTTTTGAACATATGAACCATATTAAAGCGCCAGCCGTAGTGAACTACCCGGGTAATTTGATTGGCATCATTAGCAGATTGAGCCTGAGCCTGGATATCAGCGCTGTTAAATTTGAAATACCATGGGAAGCTCCAGCCGGTATCTTCATTACGGTAGACCATAATCTTTTTCTTTTCATCGATAGTGTAAATGTAATACACATCGCGCGTTGGGCCATCAGCCGGGTTTTCTGCGGAAATAGGGCCATCGTTATCAACGCGTTTCACTTCAGAACCGGTGATTTTGACAATATCAGTTGAAGGCAGATAGAAGCTGCAAAGAAGAGCAGTACCGATAGCAAAACAGACCAGATAACCGATAAATATTTTTTTGATTAATGACATAAGAATCACGCTTCCCTATGAGTTTTGGGGTAATGCACTTCTTATATTGTATGTCATTGCTTAATGACATGCATGAACAAATCGTGAGAGTTACTGAATTACAGGCAATAAAAAACCCGATAAGTATGAAACGTAAAAATGACTTATCGGGTCAACCTCAATGAGGGAGTTTTAAAGTAAAGCAGTGGCACTATTTAAGACGTGAATAGGTTGAAATAGTTCATCACGTAAGCAAGATTTTTTTCACTTTTTTTACACTTATCCATAATGTCATGATTTATATGAAATTATTTTATGGCAAACTTGGCCAAATGATAATGATTAATGAACCCGCCAGCGTGAGTAATACGTTTGCAATCGCATAGGTACCTGCATAGCCCAGCGCAGGAATGTTACTACGGGAAGTATCACTGATAATTTCCATCGCTGGCGCACAGGTTCTGGCTCCCATGATGGCGCCAAATAGCAAGGCCCGGTTCATTCGTAAAACATAAGCGCCAAACAGATAGCAAATAACGACGGGAACCAGACTAACCAGTAAACCGGCAATCAGCATTTGGCCACCAACCAGTCCCAAATTATTACCAATACCGCTACCGGCACTTAATCCAACACCAGCCATAAATACCATCAATCCGAACTCTTTAACCATATTGAGGGCACCTTGAGGAATGTAACCAAAGGTCGGGTGATTAGCCCGCATAAAGCCCAGCATAATGCCGGAGAACAGCAGGCCGGCAGCATTACCAATACCAAATGAAAAGTTACTGAACTGGAAGGTGATTTGACCAATCATCAGACCAAGAATAAAAAAGGCACAAAAGGCCAACAGATCGGTAACCTGACTATGAATAGAGATAAAACCAATACGTTCAGCTACGCC
Source organism: Limnobaculum allomyrinae (assembly GCF_016649425.1). Taxonomy (GTDB): domain Bacteria; phylum Pseudomonadota; class Gammaproteobacteria; order Enterobacterales; family Enterobacteriaceae; genus Limnobaculum; species Limnobaculum allomyrinae. The sequence goes on along the minus strand of NZ_JADRCR010000001.1, from coordinate 426,874 downwards.
CTTAACTCGATGAGCATCACCGCTGATTTGCAGAACATCACCGGCATTCAACACGATATTATCGTCAATGGGCATCTCAATCTGACTACGAATAACCCGATTAAGGAAACAACCATGGTCGGTCAGGTTTATCTGACTCAGGCGTTTGCCCACCGCATTATTGTTTTTTACTACGATCTCTTCAGTGACGATGCGCATATCCAGCAAATCGCGTTCAAATACCTCTTTACCATTGCGAAAGCTGGGATCTAATCGGGCATGGGCATCCGGATAACCCACCAATGAAATCTCATCGTTGACTTGCAAAACCGCATCCCCATCAGGGGAAGCGATAATGCCATTGCGACGAATTTTCTCAATATAACAGCCAGTCTGACGATAAATACCCAGTTCACGTAGATTTTTACCCCCAGCCCAGGCTACCAGTTCAGGGCCTACACGATAGGCTCGAATTACCGGCAGATAAACTTTACGTTGGCTATCATGATCCAGGCCGCGCTCTCTGGCGATTTGCTGAGCACAGGTGGATAAATCTTGTCGCTGTAATTTTGGCATATAACGAGCAGCAAAGATTAAGCTGACCAGACCAATCAAATAGGTCAGAGCATAGCCCAAACTGAGATGGTCCTGGGCTGTAGCTAATATCGTTGTATCAGAGGTGGTATGACGCAATGTATCACCGGCACCGACCAGCACCGGTGTTGATGTCATCGAGCCGGCCAGCATCCCGGCGGTGAGGCCGATATCCCATTTAAGGAATTTGCCCAGTCCCAGCGCAATACACATCGCACTACCAACCAGAATCAGAGCCAGTAAAAAATAGTTTTTTCCATCGCGGAAGAAGATAGCAAAGAAGTTTGGACCGGCTTCAACACCAACGCAGAAGATAAACAGCATAAAGCCCAGGCTTAAGGCTTCGGTATTTATCGTAAAATGCTGATAACCCAACAATAAGGAGATAACCAGAACGCCGATTGAGCCGCCCAGTTGAACTGAACCCAGCCGAATTTTCCCTAAACACAAGCCTAATGCTAATACTACAAACAGCAAAAGAATGTAGTTACTGTTTAGCAGGCTGATAATATCAATATTCACAATGTTAACTTTACGTCATTTGCAATGAATGAATAGTGGATTCATCTTTATAATCCACATAAAAAAGAGTCTTGCACTGACGAAAAATCTGTCATCTGCAAGACCTTTATATTTCGGACAGGCTATTTTAAAGCTTATTGCCATATCATTCATACTAAAAAATACGGCTTTACCTCACGAGATCAATAAATTTTTATTCTCTTTATTTCTCATAAGATTAATCGGATTGTCTTTTCATCAAACTAAGGATGAACAAACAGCAGGAGCAAAGCACGACGGAAGGGCCAGCAGGCGTATCGTGGAAAGCGGAAAGCGTCAACCCACCCGTTACGGCAATAATTCCAATAATAACTGCAAAACCAGCCATTTGTTCTGGTGTGCGTGAAAATCTGCGCGCGGTAGCAGCAGGAATAATCAGTAATGAGGTAATAATCAGTGCTCCAACAAATTTCATTGCCAGACCAATAGTTAAGGCAGTGACCAGCATCAGTAATAACCGAACTCTTTCAGGATTAATACCATCAACGTGCGCCAATTCAGGATTAATGGTTACTGATAATAAGGAACGCCATTGCCACCATAAAATCGCCAGTACCACAACCACACCGGCACCAATCATCCATAGATCATTAACCGTAACAGAGAGCAGATCGCCAAACAGATAAGCCATCAGGTCAACACGAACATTCGACATTAAACTGATAGTGACTAAGCCTAAAGAAAGGGCGCTATGGGCCAGAATACCTAACAGCGTATCGACGGCAAACTGAGGGCGACGTTCCAGCCATACCAAACCAACTGCCAGCAACAGGGTGATAGCAATTACTGCATAAAAAGGATTAATGTTCAGTAACAAACCAAAAGCGACACCCAGTAAAGAGGAGTGTGCCAGCGTATCACCGAAATAAGACATTCGGCGCCAAACGACAAAAGAGCCTAAAGGACCTGCGGCCAGCGCCAGTAATACGCCCGCCATCCAGCCCGGAAATAACAGTTCTATCATGCTTTATTACTGCCTGAAGTTTTAAGAACAATACGACCTTGCAGGTCATGTTGATGATTATGACGGTGGTGATAAACCGCTAATTGGCGGGCTCCGCGGTGGCCAAACATCGCAATAAACTCCGGATGTTCAGAGACGGCTTCCGGTGCACCAGAACAGCAAATATGTTGGTTAAGGCACAGCACTTCATCCGTTTTTGCCATAACTAAATGTAAGTCATGAGAAACCATTAATACCGCACAGTTTAGTTCGGTACGCAGTTTCTCGATCAGATCATACAATGCCAGTTGCCCATTAACGTCAACACCTTGGGTCGGTTCGTCCAGTACCAGCAATTGAGGGCGATTTAACAGAGCCCTGGCCAGTAAAACGCGCTGGGTTTCTCCGCCAGACAGTTTTTGCATGGGCATTTTTACTAAATGCTTTGCCTGAACGCGGCTGAGAGCCGGCAGAATATCCTCTTTTTTTACACCGGGACGCAGGCGCATAAAACGCTCAACGGTCAAGGGCAGAGTAGGATCAAGGTGCAATTTCTGTGGCACATAGCCAATACGTAAATCTTTAGGGCAGCTAATTTTCCCTGACGCAGGGGAGACCAAGCCTAAAACAACGCGAACCAGCGTCGATTTACCGGCACCATTTGGGCCAAGCAGGGTAAGAATCTGACCTTCATTCAGGGTCAGAGAAACATCGGAAAGAACTTTCCGGCTACCGAAAACAACAGAAATATGTTCTAACTTAAGCAAACTGGACATTTTTCATTTTTCTTGCAGAATTCAAGATGTGTTATATTATAACATATCAAAGGCAATTACTATTCAAATGAGATTAGAACAAATGCAGCAAACAGCAAATACGAAATGGTTTAACCGCATGATTTTGGCTGGAACACTATTAACAGCAGGCATCGCGGTTAACGCATCGGCCGCGGTTTTAACCTCAACTAAACCACTGGGGTTTATTGCGGCAGCCATTACCGAAGGGGTTACACCGGTAGAAGTACTGCTTCCGGATGGTGCATCGCCGCATGATTATGCGCTTCGTCCGTCAGATGTCCAGAAAATACGTTCAGCGGACTTAGTTGTATGGATAGGTCCGGATATGGAAGCTTTTCTGACTAAACCATTACAACAGGTAAATGAAAAGAAACAAATTCCATTAGCCAGCCTGGATTCAGTAAAACCATTATTGATTAAAGGCGGTGAAGATGACGATCATGATGAGGGGCATCATGAACAACATACTGATAATGCTCACAATCATGACGAACATGACCATCATCATGGTGACTATAATATGCACATTTGGATGTCACCGGAAATAGCGAAACAGTCTGCAATTGCAATTCATCACAAATTATTGGAACTTATGCCACAAAATAAGGACAAATTAGATGCTAATCTTACTCAGTTCGAGAAACAACTAGAGCTGACAAAAGAAAATATTGCTAATATAATGCAGCCGTTGCGTGGCAAAGGATATTTTGTTTTCCATGACGCTTATAATTATTTTGAGAAAACATTCGGTTTAACCCAATTAGGGCATTTTACGATAAACCCCGAAATCCAGCCCGGAGCGCAACGCTTACACAATATACGAACACAGTTGGTTGAGCATAAAGCAGTATGCGTTTTTGCTGAGCCACAATTCCAGCCAGCCGTCATAAATGCTGTCGCCCAAGGGACGAATGTCCGCATCGGAACACTGGATCCGTTAGGCAGCAAAGTAACGTTAGGTAAAGATAGCTACGTACAGTTTTTGACCCAGCTATCCCAACAGTTTACGAGCTGCCTGGAGTAACAGAACGAGGAATTCGAGTAGTGCTCCAAGTCGTTAGAACCATTGCGCTGTTTTATAATAATTTACCACGGCCTCATAAGTTTACCTTTGGGGCTCTTCTGTTTCTCACCTGGAGTATGTTGGTTTGGCAGGCGGCAGTATATAAACCAATAACGGAATCGCCGCTTCCTTTACCCACAACGACCGCAACCGATGGCAGTATTTCAACCGATGCTGATGATGCTGAACCGATGGATCAGCCAACGCCTGATGATGAAATTCCTAAGGATGAGTTGGATGAAACCACCAGCGATGCGTCAACACCGAACGAATATGTGGTTTCTAATGGCGATACTCTTGGCAGTATTCTGACTCAGTTTGGTATGGATGCCTCTGATATTTATTTACTGGCCAATAAGAACAGTGCATTAGCTAATCTGAAAATTGGTCAGCAGTTGAACTGGGTGCTGGATGATGAAGGTACGCTGCAATCGTTGACCTGGGTAGTTTCTCGCCGGGAGACGCGTGTATATGAACGCGCAGAGAACGGCTTTAAAGAAACTATCAATACCTTAAAAGGTGAGTGGAAGAATGCTGTTGTAACCGGAAAAATGGACGGGAGCTTTCTGGTTAGTGCCAGAGCCGCAGGTTTAACGAATTCGGAAATTCGTGCGGTAACCAAAGCGCTTCAATGGCAACTGGATTTTCGTAAGTTGCGTAATGGCGATCGTTTCTCGGTATTACTTTCCAGAGAAGTGCTGGATGGTAAGAATGAGCAAAGCCAATTGATTGGCGTAAGAATGCAGAGCTCCGGTAAAGATTATTATGCTATTCGCTCGGGCGACGGTAAATTCTACGACCGTGAAGGTTCTGGTTTAGCAAAAGGTTTCCTGCGTTACCCAACGCCCAAGCAATATAAAGTGACATCGCCGTTTAACCCGCGTCGTTTGCATCCAATTACCGGTCGTGTAGCACCGCATAAAGGGGTCGACTTCTCTATGCCGATTGGCTCTCCGGTTCTGGCAGTGGGTGATGGCGAAGTCGTGGTCGCTAAATTCAGCGGTGCGGCAGGTAACTATGTGGCGATTCGTCATGGTCGCCAGTACAGCACTCGTTATATGCACTTGAATAAGATTTTGGTGAAGCCTGGTCAGAGAGTTAAGCGAGGCGATCGTATTGCATTGTCCGGCAATACCGGTCGTTCCACCGGGCCTCATTTGCACTATGAACTGTGGGTTAACGAGCTGGCAGTAAACCCATTAACCGCAACGCTTCCACGTTCTGACTCTCTGATTGGTAAGGATCGTGCGGAATATCTTGCCCAAGTTAAAGAAGTAGTTCCACAACTTCATCTCTGAGAATAAAATAGAACGCTGCTAATCATTTGGCAGCGTTCTATTTTTCAAACACTGTTTAATTATTTCTATTCATCAGGTGAGCAGACTATTATCAACTGCAGGGTTGTTCATCTATCTAATGAGTTTTGGCATGCAAAAACAACAGCGTTCAAATATTGAGTTTATTCCCCTATTTAAGAAGTCCTTTTTTCTGCCTAAATATTGGGGCGTCTGGCTGGGGGTTGGCGTTATGCTGTTATTGGCCTATGTGCCAGTAAAAATCAGAAACCCAATGTTGGCATCGTTGGCTAAACTTGCCGGCCGATTTGTGGGCAGTGCCCGACGTCGTGCCAGAATCAATTTATATTATTGCTTTCCTGAATTAAGTGAACAACAACGGGAAGCGATCATTGAACAAATGTTTGTCACCGCCGTTCATTCCACCATGTTGATGGTAGAGCAGAGCGTACGCAGCCCGGAATATCTGATGAAGCGAGTACGCTGGCATGGTGATGAGCAACTGGATGCTATTCGTGCTTCCGGACGCAATGTGATCTTTATGGTACCGCACGGTTGGAGTGTGGATATCCCGGCAATGATGATGGCAGCGCGCGGCCAGCCGATGGCGGCTATGTTTCATAATCAAAAGAATGAGCTGGTTGACTGGATGTGGAATACGGTACGTCGCCGCTTTGGTGGGCGGATGCATGCCCGTCAGGATGGGATTAAACCATTTATCAGTTCAGTACGTCAGGGCTACTGGGGATACTATCTGCCGGATCAGGATCATGGTGCTGAACACAGCGAGTTCGTTGATTTTTTTGCTACTTACAAAGCAACATTGCCTGCGGTTGGTCGATTAATGAAAGTATGCCATGCGGCAATTGTGCCGCTATTCCCGGTTTATCGTTCTGATGAAGGTATTTTAGATATCTATATTAACCCGGAAATGAGCGACATTGCCGACGCTGACCAACATACGATTGCTCGCCGAATGAATGAAGAAGTTGAGAAATTGGTTCGTCCTAATCCGGAACAGTATGTTTGGGTACTTAAGTTTCTGAAAACCAGAAAAGAGGGCGATACAGAGCCTTATAAGCGCAACGACTTGTGGCCAAAGGATAAATAATTTCTATTTCAAATAAAAAGGGCCCATTTGGGCCCTTTTTATTAATGAAAAATCGAATTACTCAATTCGCAGAATACGACAAGTATTAGTACTACCAACCAGCGCCATCACGTCACCCTGAGTAATGATAACCAGATCGCCAGACATCAGGAAACCACGATCGCGCAGTTGATTGGTTGCCGCCATTGCCGCTGCCAGACCATCGCAATCACCCGTAAACATCACCGGTGTCACGCCACGGTAGAGGGCACACAGGTTCAGGGTTTGTTCATGACGAGACATAGCGAAAATAGGCAAACCGGAACTGATACGAGACATCATCAATGCGGTACGACCCGACTCGGTCATGGCGATAATAGCGCTAATGCCTTTCAGGTGGTTAGCGGCATACATCGTCGACAATGCAATGGTGTCTTCAACGTTGTCAAACTCCACATCCATTCGGTGTTTGGATATATTCAGACGAGGCATTTTCTCTGCCCCAACGCAAACGCGAGCCATTGCTGCAACAGTTTCGGCAGGATACTGACCGGCGGCGGTTTCTGCTGAAAGCATCACAGCATCGGTACCATCCAGTACGGCGTTGGCAACGTCCATGACTTCTGCACGGGTTGGCATTGGATTGGTGATCATCGACTCCATCATCTGAGTTGCGGTGATAACCGTACGGTTTAGCTGACGAGCACGTAAAATCAGTTTTTTCTGCACGGCAACCAGCTCAGGGTCACCAATTTCTACGCCCAGATCGCCACGAGCGACCATGATAGAGTCAGATGCCAGAATGATATCGTCGATGGCTGCATCAGTCGCTACGGCCTCAGCACGTTCAACTTTAGCGACAATTTTAGCATTGCAACCGGCATCGCGCGCCAGGCGGCGTGCATAGTTCAAATCTTCACCGGTACGAGGGAAAGAGACGGCTAAGTAATCTACGTTGATTTTTGCAGCAGTGATGATATCTGCTTTATCTTTTTCGGTTAACGCATCGGCAGAGAGGCCGCCACCCAGCTTGTTAATACCTTTATTGTTTGACAGCGGGCCACCAACGGTAACTTCGGTAAACACTTTCATTCCCTGAACTTCAAGTACTTTCAGTTGTACACGACCATCATCCAGTAACAGGATATCGCCGGGAACAACATCTGCAGGCAGGCCTTTATAATCGATACCGACTTTTTCTTTATCGCCATCACCAACAGACAGATTAGCGTCCAACAGGAATTTGTCGCCAACATTCAGGAATACTTTGCCTTCTTTAAAGGTCGACACTCGAATTTTAGGCCCCTGCAAATCGCCTAAGATGGCCACATGCTTACCTAATTTTGCTGAGATTTCTCGAACTTTGTTAGCGCGGAGTTGGTGATCTTCGGGGGTTCCGTGGGAGAAGTTTAAGCGGACTACGTTGGCACCTGCGGCAATGATTTTTTCTAAGTTATTGTCACGATCGGTTGCAGGGCCTAACGTGGTAACAATTTTGGTTCTTCTAAGCCTTCTGGACATGTATCACTCCATTCAACATGATAAGTTTTGACCTAATCAGTGTGTTTTTAAAGCGTTAGTACTAATAAAAATCAGACATATGGTATCTGCCTGACTTTAAAAAATTTCAGTGGTCTTAATTTCTGAGGGGTTTTATACCACTATATAGCTAGCTTCTCAAATAAGAGCTGTCACGTTTCATATCACAGCAGGCTAATCGTTTGCTTAATATCAAATTATCAGGTTTAGTGATTAAACTGTGTTTTCATTTAATTGAAACTGTGCATGAAATAAAGTTTAACGATCTTTATCAAAACGCGATTGCTTCAGGGCATCTTTAACGCGTTTCAGGTTATCTCTGGCAAGGCTGCTGCGGAGGGTAAATCCTGTTGCCAATACATCAATAATCGTTAACTGAGCAAGGCGGGAAACCATCGGCATATAGATATCGGTATCTTCAGGAACATCAAGTAAAATAGAGAGATTGGCGGCATTTGCCAGCGGCGTTCCCTGAGAAGTAATGGCAATCACCGTAGCACCATTTTGGTTGGCAATGCTAGCCAGCTCAACCAGACTTTTGGTTCTGCCACTGTGGGAAATTAACACTACCACATCACCCTGGTTGGAATTCATACAACTCATACGTTGCATTACAATGTCATCAAAATAGATCACCGGAACGTTAAATCTGAAAAATTTGTTCATGGCGTCATGAGCAACAACGGAGGAGGCGCCATAGCCAAAAAATGATATTTTTTTCGCTTGAGTCAGTAAGTTAACGGCTCGATTAATGGCTATAATGTCAAGACTGCTCTTCGCCATATTTAAGCTGGCAACGGCAGATTCAAAGATTTTATAGGTAAAGGCATCGGTGGTGTCGTTTTCATCCACATTGCGATTTACATAAGGCGTTCCATTGGCCAGACTTTGCGCCAGCGCCAGTTTAAAATCAGGAAAGCCTTTGGTATTTAACCGGCGGCAAAAACGGTTAACGGTTGGCTCGCTAACGTTGGCAATTTTAGCTAAGGTAGCAATGCTGGAGTGAATGGCAGTTTGTGGCGCGGCTAAAATAGCATCAGCAACTTTCTGCTCTGATTTGCTTAATGAATCTCGAAATTGGTGAATTCTTTCCAGCATATTTATATCCCGCTGTATTTGCCTATTACATTCAAAGGAGAAATCAATCTCTGATTTGTGGAAATATACTACGTGATATCAGATCGTGCAGTAATAAAGCATTATTTTGTAATTTTTTTTCAGAAAATTTGACTCACATCTGATTTTAACGTTTTAACAGCACGAAAAGAGCAAGTGGATAGCTAAATATTTTTTATATTTAATGGGTTACCTATTAGTCTCGCAAGGGTTTACTACAGGTTTTTACTTTTTTATCCACCTATTTACGTCGGTCAGATAAAGAGGTACATTACTTATGTAATAAAATTACAAGATTTTTTTAAGTCGTACACCTACATTTTTACGGCTTAATTGAGGAGATAGTTATGGTAGATGATTCGATAGCTCAAGCCTGTGATTTAGTCATTTTTGGCGCTAAAGGTGACCTGGCTCGCCGCAAGCTATTACCGTCACTTTATCAACTGGAAAAAGCCTGCCACATTCACCCGGATACTCGCATTCTGGGCGTAGGTCGTGCTGACTGGGATAAGGCTGCTTATACTGATGTTATCGAAAAAGCACTGACCACCTTTATGAAAGAGGAAATCGATCCAGAGGTTTGGAAGCGATTAAGTGCACGTTTAGACTTCTGCAATCTGGATGTTACTGATATTCCTGGCTATAACCGACTGGGTCAGATGCTTGATCAAACCAGCAGAGTCACCATCAACTATTTTGCTATGCCACCAAATACATTTGGTGCAATTTGCCGCGGTTTAGGCGAAGCCGGATTAAATAAATTTCCCAGCCGTGTTGTGATGGAAAAACCGCTGGGTACCGATTTAAAATCTTCTCAAGAAATTAACGATCAGGTTGCTGAGTATTTTGATGAATCTCAGGTTTACCGCATCGACCACTATTTAGGTAAAGAGACAGTTCTGAACCTGTTAGCGCTGCGTTTTGCTAACTCGCTGTTTTCTGCCAAGTGGGATAATACTGCCATTGACCACGTTCAAATTACCGTTTCCGAAGAGGTAGGTATTGAAGGGCGCTGGGGTTATTTTGATAAAGCAGGGCAGATGCGTGACATGGTGCAAAATCACCTGTTACAGATTTTAACCATGATTGCGATGTCTCCCCCGGTGGATTTAAGTGCAGACCGTATTCGTGATGAAAAAGTGAAAGTGCTGCGTTCTCTACGCCGCATTGACCACACCAATATTCGTGAAGCAACGGTCAGGGGGCAATATACTGCCGGGTTTGTTCAGGGACAGAAAGTGCCGGGCTATCTGGATGAAGAAGGTGCCAACAAGCGCAGCAACACCGAAACCTTCGTCTCTCTGCGGGTGGATATTGATAACTGGCGTTGGGCTGGCGTACCGTTCTATTTAAGAACCGGTAAGCGTTTGCCGTCCAAGTGTTCAGAAGTGGTTATCTACTTCAAGAATTTGCCAATCAATCTGTTCCGAGATTCTTACCAAACATTACCACCAAATACCTTAACCATTCGTCTTCAGCCTGATGAAGGCGTAGATGTACAGATCCTGAATAAAGTGCCGGGTCTGGACCATAAGCACCGTCTGCAAACAACCAAACTGGATCTGAGCTTCTCCGATACTTTCCATGAACAGCACGTTGCTGATGCCTACGAGCGTTTGTTGTTGGAAACCATGCGCGGTATTCAGGCGTTGTTTGTTCGTCGTGATGAAGTCGAAGAAGCCTGGAAATGGGTTGATTCTATTATGGATGCCTGGGCTGCGGATAATGAACCGCCAAAACCGTATCAGGCAGGTACCTGGGGGCCCGTAGCATCGGTTGCTATGATCACCCGCGATGGCCGCTCATGGAGCGAATTTGAATAAATAAGACAAAACGATGCCATCCTCTCAGGTTAGAATGGGATGGCTATAACGATTGTTAATGAAGGTAACTACCATGGCAAACTTAACTAACTTCCCATCAACGGATGATTTAAATCGCCGCTTAGCGCAACAGGTGGTCTCTGAGTTGCAAAAAGGAATTGATACTAAGGGAAAAGCGAGTCTTGTAGTCTCCGGCGGCAAAACCCCGTTAGGTTTATTTAAATTGCTTAGTCAGCAGCCATTGGCCTGGGAAAAGGTCACCATTACTTTAGCTGATGAACGTTGGGTGGACAGCAGTGATGATTCCAGCAATGAAAAGTTGGTACGTGAAAACTTATTGCAGGAACACGCAGCTACGGCACATTTTGTCTCATTAAAGAATGAGAGTCTCACGCCATTTGAAGGTGCAGAAGGGATCGAAAAATCTCTGAAAGAGATAGCTAAGCCTTTTGATGTTGTGATTTTGGGTATGGGTGATGATGGGCATACGGCATCATTGTTTCCCGGAGCCGAGAATTTATTTCCGGCACTGGATATGAAGTCTAAACGGCTGTGTATGGGAATGACGCCATTAACAGCACCGTTAGACCGATTAACGCTGACGCTACCTGCTTTGTTGAACAGCCGCCATATCTTCCTGCATCTGGTGGGAGAGAATAAGCGGGCGGTTTACCATCAGGCACAGGAAGGGGATGATGTTAATGAAATGCCTGTCCGTGCGGTAATACACCAAACCCATACGCCGGTAGATGTGTTCTGGTCTGCATAACGATTTAAATAATCCTGCGTGTGGCGAGTCAGTTGCACGTTTATTTTAACGGCTGCGACGTGCCTGGCTGAGTCAGGTATTTGATTAGCCACATGGAGATCTCACGAGATGAAAAACTGGAAAGTAAGCGCTGAAAGTATCCTGTCTGATGGGCCGGTTGTTCCTGTTATTGTTATTAAGGAACTGAAAGATGCCGTTCCTCTGGCTAAAGCATTAGTTGCCGGTGGTGTTCGCGTACTGGAAGTGACCTTGCGTACTCCTTGTGCTATGGACGCCATTCGCGCCATTGCCAAAGAAGTGCCTGAAGCTATTATTGGAGCAGGTACAGTGCTGAACCCTCAACAACTGGCTGAAGTTGCAGCAGCAGGTGGTCAATTCGCTATCAGCCCGGGTTTGACCGAGCCTTTGCTACAGGCGGCTGTTGAAGGCAATATGCCTTTGATTCCGGGAATCAGTAGCGTTTCTGAACTGATGCTGGGTATGGATTACGGTTTACGTGAGTTCAAATTCTTCCCGGCGGAAGCTAACGGTGGCGTAAAAGCGCTTCAGGCAATTTGTAGCGCGATCTCTTCAGTTCGTTTCTGTCCTACCGGTGGTATTACCCTGAACAACTGCCGTGACTATCTGGCGCTGCCTAGTGTGTTGTGCGTGGGTGGTTCATGGTTGGTTCCGGCAGATGCTATTGCGAAGGGTGATTTTAACCGCATTACTGAACTGGCTCGTGAAGCAGTGGCGCACGCGAAAGGTTAATTCTCTCTGTTGTTTGGTTACAGATAAATCCCGTTGGCTTAATAACCGACGGGATTTTTTTATAGCCGTGTTTTAATTATATTAAATGCATATTAATGCAGAGGGACTATTCTGGTACTGATATAAGTTATTTAATGCAATGACTAAAGGTGGTTAAATTTATAAATATATTATCTTTTGTGTGTTTACTTTCGTTATTTCCCTGTGGTAAAAATAGAGCTGTAAATAAACTATTCTGGAGGGGTAAGGGCAAATCGTGGTTTTATCACACGACTGACAACCAAATTTCATGATGAACATTCAACGTTCTGTGCTACAAACATCAACTTTTGTCTTCTTTATTTCAGCTATTTTGGCCAGTGAGCTTAACTGGAGCTCTGCACTTTAGCGTCTTCTCCCAGCCTGTTTGGTATATCAATACATTAATTCTGATGTCGCTAATCTATTTTGCGATGAATAATATTTGCTGTCGGTAAATATTATTTTTGGCATCAAAAAATTTAGTGGTCAGGATTATTAAATAAAAATAATCTGGAGAAGAAAAATGATTTATTGGCTGCTGTTATTAATGGCAATTATTACTGAAGTTATTGGCACTTTATCGATGAAATATGCCAGCGAAACCGGAAGTATTTATGGGCACATCATTATGTATATGATGATTACCCTATCTTATCTTTTATTATCCCTTTCCATTAAACGTGTTGCACTGGGAGTGGCCTATGCTTTGTGGGAGGGCGTTGGGTTTTTATTGATCACCACATTCAGCGTGCTGTTGTTTGGGGAAGAAATCTCAGTCGTTAAAGTCGTTGGTCTGGCAGTACTGCTGCTGGGTATCGTGTTGATTAAGTCAGGCACGCAGAAACCAACAGGGAAATCGCAATCCAAAGTGATGGAGAAACATCATGCAACAGCTTGAGTTTTACCATATCGCATTTTTGGCACTGGCGATTGTATTGGAAATTATCGCCAATATATTTCTGAAACTCTCAAACGGCTTTAAGCGTTTTTGGTTAGGAATACTTTCGCTGGTTTGTGTTTTGGGTGCATTTAGCTCACTGGCTCAGGCAGTAAAGGGAATGGATTTATCCATCGCCTATGCGTTATGGGGTGGTTTTGGTATTGCCGCGACTATTGCTGCCGGTTGGATTCTGTTTGGACAGAAGCTAAACGCCAGAGGCTGGGTTGGATTGATGTTACTACTGCTTGGGATGGTTATTCTTAAGTTAGCGGTTTGATGCTGAACTTAAAAATAATCTTCATTTATTATGGTGCTTAAACAAACCCGATAAATTGGTCTCAATGGGTATTCCGATCGTAAAATCTAATATGCCAATATTGATTTTGTGCCCGACCGGAATACCACCGGCACTGGGTTTCGAACCGATGAGCACCATAGCTGAGAACAGACGGTTTACCGACCGTTTTCGGCGCAGAGATAAGCACCGTGTTTTTACGGCCGGAATATTAACCGCTGCTGATTTGCCAGCACTCCAGATTAATGGCAACAAACCTCAGAGCGCGGTTTGTTTTGCAAAATTCTTAACCTAACATGCCGCCACAATCTTAATTTCCACTTTATATTGTGGCTTCATCAACGCAGCTTCTACGGTACAACGCACTGGCGCATTACCTTCCGGAACCCAGGCATCCCATGCGGCATTCATTGAGGCAAAATCAACCCGATCGGCTAAAAAGATAGTGACGTCCAGAATACGTTCTTTACTGGAACCTAACTGGCTAAGCATGATATCGATATCAGCAAGAACGTTCGCCGTTTGAGCGGTTACGTCTGCATCCAGATTGTCAGGTACGCTGGTATAGTAAATAGTGTCGTTATAAATCACAGCATCAGACCAGCGTTTGGCAGGGTTAATTCGTTTAATTGTCATGGTGTATTGCTCCTGAATTTATCATGGTGATTTCATATTAATGGCATAAGGTTAAGATAACCACTCTTGTGGATCAATTCTCTAATAGAAACAAGCATAAACCTGATGCTAAAAATGTGCATTAGCGCAGCGGTTGTTGGCAAGTCAACTTACTGAATATCAGCCAATTTCTTGTTATATGAGCAAACAGGGTGGTGGTGACAGGTGAGGACAGGCATAATAAGCAACTTCTTTTACCGTATCGGCGCTATGCTGGCGGTCAGACTCATTCAACAAGCTTAACCCAACGGATACTCATACTTGGCAGATGATTTCGCACCCAAAGGTGCACTAGCTCAGGCAATTAGAGGTTTTAAGCCGCGTGAACCGCAGCGCGTAATGGCCAAGGCTATCACTCAGGCAATCAAGAAAAAACAGGAACTGGTGGTGGAAGCAGGTACCGGCACAGGAAAAACCTATGCTTATCTGGTGCCGGCAATACGTTCTAAACGTAAGGTTATCATTTCAACCGGCTCGAAGGCCTTGCAAGACCAGCTGTTCGCCCGCGATTTGCCCACAGTTGCTACCGCACTGGAATTTAGTGGCAAGCTGGCGCTGTTAAAAGGGCGCTCTAATTATCTGTGCCTTGAGCGCATGGAACAACAATCCATGACCGGGGGAGAACTCACTAATTCAACGCTTAACGATCTGGTCAATTTACGCCGTTGGTCGTCCAGCACTGTGGATGGGGATGTAAGTACCTGTACTCAGGTAGCGGAAGATAGCTATATCTGGCCTTTGGTTACCAGTACTAATGACAACTGTTTGGGTAGCGATTGTCCCTATTATAAAGAGTGTTTTGTAGTCAAAGCTCGTCGTCGGGCAATGGATGCAGATCTGGTCGTGGTCAACCATCATCTTTTTTTAGCCGATATCGTGGTGAAAGAGACTGGTTTTGCTGAGCTTATCCCGAATGCCGATGTCATGATTTTTGATGAAGCCCATCAATTGCCAGACATCGCCAGTCAATACTTTGGCCAGCAGGTTACCAGTCGTCAGCTATTGGATTTGGCAAAAGACATTATTATTGCTTACCGCACAGAAGTGCGGGATATGGCGCAACTGCAAAAGAGTGCCGATCGTTTAACCCAAAGTACTCAGGATTTCCGACTGGCACTGGGAGAACCCGGCTTCAGAGGTAATTTACGGGATGTTCTGGAACAACCCGCTATCCAACGTGCACTGTTATTAGTCGATGATGCACTAACTCTGTGTTATGACGTAATAAAAATGGCATTAGGTCGTTCGGCCTTGCTGGATGCTGCTTTTGAAAGAGCGACTCAGTACCGAACACGTCTTGATCGTCTGAAAGATGTTACGATTCCCGGCTATAGCTATTGGTACGAGTGTGGAGCTCGCCATTTTGTGTTGGCGCTGACGCCGCTTTCCGTATCGGATAAATTCCGTGATTTAATGGACGAAAAAAAGGGCAGTTGGATTTTTACTTCAGCAACGCTCTCGGTTAATGATTCTTTGGATCACTTCAGTCAGCGTTTAGGGTTGGAAAAAGCCGAAACACTTATTCTTGCCAGTCCGTTTGATTATGAAACACAAGCATTGCTATGTGTGCCACGTTTTCTGCCATCACCTAATCAATATGGTGGAGCTAAACAACTGGCAGCCATGCTGCAACCACTCATTGAGGCTAATGACGGCCGCTGCTTCTTTTTATGTACTTCGCACCAAATGATGCGTGATTTAACCGAAGCCTTCCGAGAGAGCATGACCTTACCGGTACTGATGCAGGGAGAAACCAGCAAAGGCAAGCTGCTGTCTCAATTTGTTGATTCCGGCAATGCATTACTGGTGGCAACTAACAGCTTTTGGGAAGGGGTAGATGTGCGCGGCGATGCACTGTCCTGTGTCATTATCGATAAACTACCCTTTACCTCACCGGATGACCCGTTGCTTAAAGCGCGCATTGAAGATTGCCGACTGCGTGGCGGCGATCCTTTTAATGATGTTCAACTTCCGGATGCCGTTATCACTCTGAAGCAAGGGGTTGGACGGCTGATTCGAGATACTGACGACCGAGGGGTGATTGTCATTTGTGATAATCGATTAGTCATGCGTCCTTATGGGGCTATTTTCCTTAACAGTTTGCCGCCAGCGCCCAGAACGCGTGATTTAACCAAAGCGATTGAATTTCTTCATCAACGCTCAAAGCCTGATGAATAAAACTGCTCACCTAATGAATAATAACCATCATCAATATGATATGATTGGCGGATTATTTTTATCTGTAATCCCGCCTGAGGTTTTCTATGTCAACGCGAATTCTTGCGCTTGATGCAGCCACAGAAGCGTGCTCCGTTTCCATCTGGAATGACGGTAAAGTTCATGCTTTGTACGAACTGTGTCCTCGTGAACATACCCAACGTATTTTACCTATGGTTCAGCAAATTTTAGCTGAAACCGGTCTTACTCTGGCCCATATGGATGCTCTTGCTTTCGGCCGCGGTCCGGGGAGTTTTACCGGCGTGCGAATTGGTATTGGTATCGCACAAGGATTAGCCTTAGGCGCTGATTTACCCATGATTGGCGTTTCAACACTGAATACGATGGCTCAGGGTGCTTATCGAATGACCGGCATGACGCAAGTCCTGACCGCTATCGATGCCAGAATGGGAGAGGTCTACTGGGGGCAGTATCAACGCTCTTCACAAGGGGAATGGAGCCTGATTAATACGGAGCAGGTTCTGTCACCACAGCAGGTTAAAGAACAGCTTAAATCCACTCATGGTGAATGGGCTATCGCCGGTACCGGATGGGAAACCTATCCGGATATGGCAAACGAAACCGAGGTGATAATTCGTAACGGTAAAATGCCGTTGCCACAGGCAGAGGATATGCTGCCTTTGGCCGTTTCCTGTTGGAAAAAAGGCGAAACTCAAGCGGTAGAGTCGGCAGAACCGGTCTATTTACGTAATGAAGTGACCTGGAAAAAACTACCCGGTCGGGAATAAAGGAAGACCATTCTCGTTTTCCTTTATGCTTTTGTCAGAGAATGTAATTTTTTGATATTACAGTGGTAATAGAATATTAGCCTATGTTAAGCATAGGGATATTAACGGTTAAGTTCACTGTAATCAGTCTTGTTCTGTGTAAAGAATAACCACGACAGAATGAAGACAAAATATCAGATACAGGAGTATTTCATTGAATAAGGTATGGTTATCCCGTTATCCCAAAGATGTTCCGGCAGAGATAGACCCTCAACGCTATCCATCACTGGCGGATATGTTTGAAAATGCGGTGAATCGCTTTGCCGATCAGCCTGCTTATATTAATCAGGGGAAGGTGATGACCTTCCGTCGATTAGAAAAGCGCAGCCGGGCTTTTGCCGCCTACCTGCAAAATTCACTGGGATTGAAAAAAGGTGACAGGGTTGCAGTAATGATGCCGAACCTGTTGCAATATCCGATTGTACTGTTTGGTATTTTGCGTGCGGGTATGGTGGTGGTGAATGTGAATCCACTGTATACCCCAAGAGAGCTGGAGCACCAGTTAAATGACTGCGGCGCAAAAGCGATCGTTATTGTGTCGAACTTTGCCCATACGCTGGAAAAAGTCGTTAAGCAGACGCAAATTGAACATGTCATTCTCAGCAGTCTGGGAGATCAGCTCTCTGTTGGTAAACGTTCTCTGGTCAATTTTGTCGTTAAGTACATTAAAAAACTGGTGCCCAAATACAATCTGCCCGGAGCGGTATCATTTCGTAGTGCTTTACATAAAGGACGTAACCAACAGTATATTAAACCACGGTTATCACCTGATGATTTGGCCTTGCTGCAATATACCGGGGGAACTACGGGGGTGTCCAAGGGGGCCATGCTGACTCACGGCAACCTGTTGGCCAATATGGAGCAAGCGCGTGCTGCCTATATTCCTCTGTTGATTGTGGGTCAGGAACTGGTAGTGACAGCTCTGCCGCTTTATCATATTTTTGCGTTAACCGTAAACTGCCTGCTGTTTCTTGAAGTGGGGGGATGTAACCTGTTAATCACTAATCCACGTGATTTAAAAGGCATGGTGAAAGAGCTTTCCCGTTATCCATTCTCGGCATTGACAGGGGTGAATACCTTGTTTAATGCACTCATCAATGATGAGGATTTCCGCGAGTTGGATTTCAGCCATTTGCGTATTACCGTTGGTGGCGGTATGTCGGTTCAGCGCAGTGTTGCAGATCGTTGGCAACAGCTGACCGGAACCCATTTGCTGGAAGGTTATGGCCTGACCGAATGTTCACCACTGGTTGCGGGTAATCCTTATGATTTGCAGCAATACAGCGGCAGTATTGGTTTACCGGTAGCATCTACGGAAATACGACTGGTTGACGATCGGGGGATTGATGTACCAGAAGGGCAGCCAGGCGAACTTTGGGTCAAAGGCCCACAAGTAATGAAGGGCTACTGGAATCGTCCTGAAGCGACGAATGAAGTGTTAAATGATGGGTGGTTGGCCACCGGTGATATTGTGGTGATGGACGAACAGGGATTTATGAAGATCGTCGATCGCAAAAAAGATATGATTTTGGTTTCCGGATTTAACGTTTATCCTAATGAAATTGAAGAGGTGGTCGCCAGTCACGCGAAAGTATTGGAAGTGGCTGCCATTGGCGTGCCAAATGAAGTTTCCGGGGAAACGGTGAAAATTTATGTGGTTAAAAGAGATCCAAGCCTGACTAAGGATGAGCTTTTAGCACATTGTCGTAGTGGATTAACCGGTTATAAAATCCCAAGAATTGTTGAATTTCGTGATGAACTGCCGAAGTCTAACGTGGGTAAGATTCTACGTAAGGATCTGCGCGATGAAGCTATTAAACAGCAAGCGGGTACTCAAGAGTAATTAGCTTGTGATAAGGCATAGATAACGCCGGTTTTCCGGCGTTATTTGTGTCAGAAACTAACAAATAAGAGACTATGTTTTGGATTATCAACTGATAACAACCGATGTTGAATTACAACAGGTTTGCGAACGTGCCAGTCTGGTTTCACGCATTGCGCTGGATACTGAATTTGTTCGAACCCGAACGTATTACCCCCAGTTAGGATTGATTCAACTTTATGATGGTGAACAGGTCGTTTTAATTGACCCGTTGAATATTCAGCAATGGGAACCCTTTCGCGCACTATTAATTAATCCAAAAGTCATTAAGTTTCTCCATGCCTGTAGTGAAGATTTGGAGGTCTTTCTCCACGAATTTGGCGTATTGCCAGAGCCTATGATCGATACCCAAATACTGGCGGCATTCAATCAACGTTCTCTTTCTACGGGATTTGCAGCACTGGTTGCGGAATATCTGGATATTGAGCTGGATAAAAGCGAATCCCGAACGGATTGGTTGGCGCGTCCCCTAACCGAAAGGCAGTGTATTTACGCCGCGGCAGATGTTTTCTATCTGCTACCTATTGCTGATTTGATTTTGCAAGAGACCGAGCAACTAAAATGGCTGGATGCGGCTAAAAATGAGTGCATGATGATGAGCAAGCGCCGTTGTGAACTGCTTGCTCCTGAAGATGCCTATATTGAGATTAATAACGCCTGGCAGTTAAATCGCCGTCAGTTAGGGTGCCTGAAGCTGTTAGCTGCCTGGCGTTTAAATTACGCCCGTGAACGAGACATGGCGGTTAACTTTGTTGTCAGGGAAGAAAATCTGTGGCAAGTGGCTCGACACCAACCATCATCAATGGGGGAACTGGAGCCATTAGGTCTAAGCGGGCCCGAAATTCGTTACCATGGAAGAACCATGCTGCGCTTAGTGGCCGAAGGTCAGCAGTTGCCGGAAGAAACCTTACCAGAAAAAATATCACGGATAGTAGATCACGCGGGCTATAAGAGAGTGTTTAAAGAGATTAAAACGCTGATTCAGACTATTTCCAGCGAAAGTGGACTGAATGTTGAACTTCTGGCATCGCGCCGTCAGATTAATCAGTTACTGAAGTTTTTCTGGCAGCAAGAGGGCAGCGAACAGCCAGAGCTGATGCAAGGATGGCGAGGACAGCTAATGAGCGAGCGTTTAAGCGCATTGCTTGAGCAGGAAGCCAGAGCCTTTATGTCATAACTGGTAGCCTCAATTAAAGCAGAAAACCGCCTTAAAAGGCGGTTTTTCTCATGTTATAACACCATTCGGTATGATTAACGCTTCACTTCATCATGTTCTGGTAGCGTTACATTCAGCTCCAGTACTGAGATATCATCGCCTTTCTGCTCCAGTTGAACGGTCACCATCTCCGGATCGATCTGCACATACTTGCAGATAACCTCAAGCAGGTCACGCTTCAACTGAGGTAAGTAGTGCGGCTCACTATCGCCGCGACGACGTTCCGCAACGATAATTTGCAGCCGCTCTTTAGCGATATTGGCGGTTGGCTTTTTACGAGACAGGAAAAAATCTAACAATGCCATGGCTTATGCCCCTCCAAACAGTCGCTTTAACAGACCTTTCTTCTCTTCAGTCAGGAAACGGAATGGTATTTCTGCACCTAACAAACGCTCAACAGTGTCCGCATAAGCTAAACCAGCATCAGATTCGGTATCCAGAATGACAGGTTCACCCTGGTTGGAAGCACGTAGTACCGACGGGCTTTCAGGAATAACACCCAGCAGAGGAATGCGTAGAATTTCCAGTACGTCTTCAACGCTTAACATATCACCACGGTTAACGCGGCCAGGGTTATAGCGGGTGACCAACAAATGCTCTTTGATTGGTTCTTCGCCATTTTCAGCACGACGAGATTTTGATGCCAGAATACCCAGAATACGGTCAGAGTCACGTACTGAAGAGACTTCCGGGTTAGTAGTAATAATGGCTTCATCTGCGAAGTACAGTGCCATCAGGGCTCCGCTTTCAATACCAGCGGGAGAGTCACAAACGATAAAGTCGAACTCCATTTCAGCCAGATCTGCCAGTACTTTTTCTACGCCTTCTTTAGTTAATGCATCTTTGTCGCGAGTTTGAGAGGCAGGCAGAATATAGAGGTTTTCTGTACGTTTATCTTTAATCAGTGCCTGGTTAAGCGAAGCATCACCCTGAATGACATTAACAAAGTCATACACTACGCGGCGTTCACATCCCATGATTAAGTCGAGATTACGTAACCCGATATCGAAATCGATAACGACAGTTTTATTTCCTTTTTGTGCTAAACCAGTAGCAATGGCAGCGCTGGAGGTGGTTTTACCAACGCCCCCCTTACCGGAAGTAACAACAATAATTCGTGCCATAAGGTGTTCCTTGTAAATAAGGCTTAATTTAATGATTCAATAGTTAAAATGCTATCTTGCAGAAACAGTCTTGCGCTGCGCTCATAGAATGTAGATGGAATTCTGTCACTTAGCCAATATTCACCGGCAACCGAGACCAATTCAGCAGCTAGCTGGGTACAAAAAAACTGACTGGTAATATCGCCACTGGCACCCGCCAGAGCACGACCGCGCATCATGCCGTAAACATGAATATTACCATCGGCAATAAGTTCGGCGCCGGAACTGACCGAGCTGATAACGATAAGGTCACAACCACGAGCGTAAATTTGCTGGCCGGTACGAACAGGGGTGCTAATTATTCTTGTTTTCGGCGGCGGAGGAGGTGGCGTAGCAGCTTTGGTGACTTTACCTGCCTTGCCTTCTGTCAGCAGTGGTAAACCGGCAGATTGGATAGAGCGTTTTTGTTCATCATTATGATAACCACTTACACCAACGACGCGTAAGCCAGCATCCATTACTGCACGCTGCACCTGTAACCAATCAGCATCAGGTGTCAGTGCAGCTACGTTCAAAACCACGGGCGCATTTTGTAGAAAAGCGGGGGCTTGCTTCACTTTTTCAGTTAAAGCTTCCCGAATGATACTAGGTTCTGAATGATTCAAATGAACAACAGACAGAGTAAAACTACTGCCTTTTAATTCAACTGGCGATTGTGACATCTATCCTACTCAGTTTTGGCCCCCGCTATTATAGCCAGAGCACTGTTTTAATGTTCAATATTGTAAAATGCACGAACGTATAGCTGCATGTTATAGTTAGCGGCATATCTAGGCAAGTCAATGACTCAATTAATTAGAGCGAAAGAACAATGTTGTGTGCAATTTACCGTAGTAATAAACGCGATCAGACCTATCTTTATATTGAGCAGCAGGATGATTTTTCTAAAATCCCTGAAGCATTAATGAACAGTTTCGGTAAACCTGTGTTTGTTATGACACTTAACTTAGAGCAAAGGGCTAAATTAGCCTCAGCCGATATCACCAGAGTAAAACAAGATTTGATGGAACAGGGGTTCTACTTACAAGTTCCGCCTCCGGTAGAAAGTCTGTTAAAAACGCCGGATGACCTCTACGATTAAACCGCATTTAATTTTAAGATAAATGGTTTGATATTATTTGGCGCTTCCATAGCGTTGTAAAAATAGATTTTCTTATGCGGATTACGTAAGAATAATTTGGGATGACGATAGTGAAATTATCGACAATTGCCTGGTTGACAGCTGTAGTGCTGGTTGCCGGATGCAGCAGCAAAAACCTTCAGGCTCAACCAAGTATTAATAACGCTTCAGGTGGCACTTCAGCATCGGAACAAAGTGCGGCTTATAACGAATCACAGTTTCCTGCCTATGTAGAAAAGCTTAAGGCCAGAGCCTTGAGTGAAGGTATCAATCAACAAACTATCGATCAGGCATTTGCGAATGTCTATTTTTTGAGCCGGGTGATTGATTCAGACAAGAATCAGTTAGAAAAAAAGATCACCCTCGATGATTATCTGCAGCGCGTATTACCAACCTGGAAAGTAGAGCGCGCACGCCAAATGTATCAGGCCAATAAAACTAAACTCAATAAGGCCAGTAAACGTTCAGGTGTTCCTGCCAGCTATATTGTGGCGCTATGGGGTATGGAGAGTACTTTTGGCAAACGTCAGGGGAAAGAAGATATCATTTCTGCTCTGGCAACGTTAGCGTTTGAAGGACGCCGTGAAGAGTTTTTTACTAATCAGTTGATAGCCGCATTGCAAATTTTGCAGCAAGGTCATATTCAGGCTGACCAATTTAAAGGTTCGTGGGCAGGGGCAATGGGCCAAAGCCAGTTTATGCCAACTTCATTTCTTAAATATGGGCTGGACGGGAACGGTGACGGACGGATTGATATCTGGAATACTCTGGATGATGTTTTCGCTTCAACTGCAAATTATCTGGCAACCGAAGGCTGGAATTCTAATGAAGGTTGGGGACAAGAGGTTAGGGTAACAAAAGATCTGACGGATAACGTTGTTGGTCTGGAAGATAACAAAGTGAAAACCGTAGCCGAATGGCAAAAACTGGGGATTGTGCTGTCGCATAAAGTCTCCGCTAATCAGCGAGCCTGGATTATTCAGCCTGATGATGCGCAGGGGAGAACATTTATGGTATTTAACAATTTTCGAACTATCATGCACTGGAACCGTTCTACTTACTTTGCGATCAGTATCGGCACTTTGGCAGATAAAGTTGTACAAAACTAAGCGTTTAATCTAAGTTTTTGTTACCGATGTAATGATACTATCGGACGATAACACTCGGACAACACCAAACGATCCGGCATGATGTTGGGTTGAAAACAATAATAAATGACAACATTGATAAAATCAGACAAAGGTTATGAAGGAGTAGCAATCATATGTATCAACATCGGGATTGGCAGGGTGACCTGTTAGAGTTACCTGTGAGTAAAGTGGTTTGCGTTGGCAAAAATTATTCAGACCATATCAAAGAGATGGGGGATAATACGCCTCAACAGCCGCTTCTGTTCATTAAGCCTGAAACAGCGTTATGCGATATTACTCAGCCAATAGCAATTCCGGACGGATTTGGTTCCGTTCATTATGAAGTCGAACTGGCGGTACTCATTGGGTTACCGTTAAAAAATGCAGATGAAGGGCGCGTTGCTAACGCAATCGTAGGATACGGCATTGCTATTGATTTAACCCTGCGTGATTTACAGGCCGAGTGTAAAAAAGCAGGCGAACCTTGGGAAAAAGCCAAAGCATTTGATAATTCCTGTCCTATTTCTGGTTTTATTCCGGTAGGGCAATTTGGTGATGCTCAACAGGCTTCACTATCACTGTCGATTAATGGTCAGGTGCGCCAGAACGGGAATACCCGTGAAATGATTACCCCGATTCTGCCGCTGATTTCTTACATGAGCCGCTTCTTTACGCTGCGCCCTGGAGATATTGTTTTGACCGGTACACCTTCGGGCGTAGGCCCAATTGAACATGGTGATAGCTTCACCGTTGCGCTTAATGGTAAAGAAATTACCAGCCGCGTGTTATAATCGTTTCATATCGTCTAAAACAGACGCCTGTAGCCAACAGTTACAGGCGTCTGTTTTTAGATTAATCCCTTATTTATTAATACCGGAATACCATCATGAGCCAATCCTTTTTTTGGCAGCAAAAAACGCTGCCCGAGATGACCGATGACGAATGGGAGTCGTTGTGTGACGGATGTGGTCAGTGCTGTTTAAATAAACTGATTGACGAAGACACCGATGAAATCTACTTCACTAATGTTGCATGCAATCAGCTTAATATTAAAACTTGTCGATGTAGCAATTACGATCGTCGTTTTGAGCTGGAAGAAGATTGCATCAAATTAACGCGTGATAATTTACCTACTTTTGAATGGCTTCCACCAACCTGTGCCTATCGTCTGATAGCAGAAGGGAAGGCGCTACCGGAATGGCATCCACTGTTAGCCGGTTCTAAATCAGCTATGCATGCTGCCAGAATTTCAGTGCGTCATATTGCGGTTCCTGAGAGTGAAGTGATTGACTGGCAGGATCATATTTTAAATAAACCCGATTGGGCCAGGTAATAATTTGATTTATAAAGTTAAATCTATCTATTGTTAATTGTCTGAGCATAAGTGGAACATTGTCGATAAAATTTGCGTTCAGTATTTTCATTTGGTCGTTATCATTTTCACTCATCCATTTACCATAAACGCTATAGACCATTTGAGCTGAAGTATGTCCCATTTATTTGACTACAATACAGCGGTGGTGAGCCTGATTGTCCTGTTACTACTATCAGTTTTGAGGCGTGAAATGGGCAACCACAACTATATTTCTACTAATTGTTATTGGTCATTTCTTTGTATTAATATTCTCCCACGCGAGCGCATAAATTTTTTCACACCTCATTCCTGTATTAATGGCAATCTGCCAGATATTCCTGACGCATAATGTTTTCTATTTCACGCATAGAGAAGGGCATCCCGTAGCGCGCTTTGTAAGCTACGCCAAAAGCGTGTAAGTCTATATCGACTTTTCGTGTTTATCAGGTGGCAGGTCTGCAAGATTGTGGCTCATGATAATGTCTCTTTTGCCTTGATATTATACATAACAGGGACAAGGGACTATTGTGTTACCCGGCCCCCTTTATTATTCATCCTGAAGATCGGGATTTTATAGGGCACCGGATAACACTTACTACATATGCATTAACCCATAATCATTGATGTTTGTGTCATCATATAATCATCAATAATTGTTGAGTTATTCGCCAGAGGCATCGTTTGACTTGCCATGATATCAACGAGTGACTCTATTTGGTCAATAGATAAAGTCACACCGTCCTGAGTTTTGATTTGTTCCAGTTTAGCGTTGTTGGAATACCATCCATAAACTGTAACTTGATCGGTGGTACCAAGCACGTTAATTAACAGAGATTCATCTCCCCATGAGGAATATTTTGAGAACCATAGTTGATCAATAGAAATATCATTAAACAACAAAATGTCGGTATCTGTGGCTGGTACGTTATTATTATTATATTCGTCTATAGTATCTCGGCCATCTCCTTGACTAAAAATATAAGTGTCACTCCCTCTGAAACCGGCTAATGAATCATTCCCTTTACCACCAATAAGAATATTGTCGCCAAAGTTACCATGTATAGAATTATTTAAATCATTGCCAGTAAGATTTGAGTTAATACTCCATCCTGTATTCAAACGAACATTTTCAACATGCTCAGGCATAACGTATGTAGCAGCATAAATTGAATCTATTTCTATTGTGTCGAAGCCACCATTTTGCTCTTCAATGATACGAAAATCTGTACCATGTATTTGATATAGGTCATTACCATCACCGCCATATAACGTATCACTACCATGTGAAATTAGTTTATCATTACCCGCTCCGCCATATAGAGTATTTGTGCCTGAACCGCCATCTAGCCAATCATTCCCATCACCCCCATATAATTTATCATTACCATCATTCCCACTGATAATATTGTCCAGTTTGTTACCATAGATAATATCATCACCCTGTCCACCAATAGCATTTTCTATATTAGCGCCATAGGCTATACCGATTGCACGTGTACCATCATATTCCCAGCCGTTCCAGGAGGAGTCTTTGATAAATAAATTGCTTCGTGTGCCATCATTCAAATTTAGTTCCACACCTAAAATAAACTCACTGACATCAATGGTATCAATACCACCGCCATCCCAAATAGTCTGAAAGTTTTTTAACGTTTCCGGTGTGTACTTGTATACCGTATTGCCCGCATTATAATTGTAATTAGCACCATATATACTTTGTATGGCTTGTATATCATAAATACCAAGCGTACTAGTGGTAGCCCATGATGTTCCATCTTTTGGACTTCCATTTTCATCGAATTCATAACTTCTGACTTTTTCACCATACACATCGTTAATCAAAGAATGATATGACATTACGGAATCTACCGTTGTATAGTCTGGATTATCGTTAATAGGGCCATCATCAAAGCCTAATAGGTGTAATACCTCATGCATTGTAGTACTTCTTACCTTAGAGCTAATTGAGGTATTTGTATCAGAATAGTTGTTAAGATGTTTAATGGTGATACCGGCCTGTCCTGAGTGGAGGTCGGCCCCGCCCCCCATAGGAAAGCTATCTGTCCCAGAAACAATTTCAAACCCACCTGTTGCGCCAACAGGATAATTAACTTCTTTAAAGTTTATGTTTATTACATTACTAATTTGTTGCAGAGCATCTCGGACCATATTTTTCGCTAACTCATTAGTGATGGGCTCAATAGTCGTATTAGCTGGATTGGTCTCACCAGGCATATACCAATAATAGGTATTACCTTCAGTAGGCAATAATCTGCTGCCTCCTTCCCTGATAAATTGATCAATTTCAGGGTTGCCGGTTAATTTAATATCATTTGCAGTAGCCATATATATCCCCATTAGAATTAATAAAATTTAAGGTAAGTACTGTTATTGTTTCATTCAGTTAATACTTGAGGAGAAACAATGTCGAGAGTTATTATTTTTTGATTTAAAAGAAGAAATAATGAATGCAGTTAAATTAATAACCTATCTGAAAATGAATTGCTATCATTTCATGCGAAATATACAAGCGATATTTTATATATTATTCACTGAACCGTAGGCGCTGGTAAAATATCAAATTCACGCCCTCCATATCAGTATAATTAAAACAGCAGTGGCACAGATACCACTTATGATTGTTGCGAATTCGTCAGGCTGGTTAATATAATTCCCACTCCTTTTCCTGATTTTGCTGTAAAAGTGAATCGACGTTAGCTGTCCATAAGCTGGTTTTAATCGCAACTCATTTACTGTGGTAATGATTCCACACAGTACCAGGTATTACTTTGTCAGTGCGGGCGCTTCATTAATCGATGTAAGTGGTGATTAGATTTCATCACTCACCCTCGGGATCTGGTGCCGTGTCCCGTCCTAAAATACGTTAACAGTTTTTAGGACGGGACAAAGAGGATGACCAATTATCAGAAGCTATATTTAACACCAATAGTCGCCTGAGTATCACTGTAACCGTCTCCACCTATCTGTTGACCAATGCTACCCCACGCATTTAGATTGGTATTTAAGTGGCCTTCAAGGCCAACTTTAATTTCCCCAATGTTACGAGTACCAGCTTGAAAATCTGAAACGCCATTCATGGTGACGCCAAAACGCTTACTGTTATATAACCAGTTAGCTTCAATAAATGGCTGGAACATGCGACCAGTATCATTGTCAAATTCGCTATGACCCTGACGATAGGCTCGTAGCCCTAAGCGGGTGGCCAGGTTATCTCCGTTACCAGTAACCCGGGTACCATTAGCCTCATAGTGATTGTCTGCATGAATTCCCATCCAGGTGAGCTGAGCTTTGGGTTGTAACCAGTAACTGATTCGTTCACTCTGACCCAGTTTGAAACTGTAACCCGTTTCTAAAGACGCTAACCATCCTTTGGAGTCATACTTTTCTTTAGCAAGACCATCTCCCTGAACGGTATTATCAAATCAGGCATATTGAACCCAACTGTCAACATACAGTCCCGACTTGTCCGCCTGATTGGCATACCAGGTACCGTACAGACCAACGGCATAGCCATCAACCTTATTTTTAGCCCGATAAGCGGTGTATTTAGCATCCGTATTACCATGAGCATAACCGTAACCAGCCATCACCCCCAGATGGAGTCGATTAAGACCATCAGTACTCCATTGAGCAACATCGCCACCGATTTGAACAACATAGCGATTGGTTTGAGTTTTAGATTGGGTTGATTTGGTTTTACTACGGTTGTGGCCACCTTCCTGACGTAACCACATACTGGTAACTTTAGTTTTACCCGTTAAGTAGTCAGTGTATTGGGTTTCCCCAAGACGATTATGCAAGCGGGATACAAACATGGTATTTGCTGCTGACAGGTTAGCAATATAGGCACCACTTTCAGGTCGAATGATTTTAGTCTCGTTGGTACTATTATCGTTATTGCCAGGTTCTTCTGGTTTTGGTTCCGGAGCAGGTTCCTCGGGTTTTGGTTCTGGCTCTGGTGTTGGTTCAACGGGCTCAGGTAAAATACTGCTGGTCAGGTACCAGTTATTGCCTGATTTGGCTAAATCGTACTCGTAAGCACCAGCCACAATACGACCACTTTTGACAAAAGCATCATCTGTTGAACCTTGAGTAGAAATAATCTCGATGCCGTCAATTGTTTCAGCCCCAGAGCCTCCGACATTATTAACCATGACATAAGACAAACCGGATGCCTGGCCGTTAACAATTAATTTATCGGTCTCAGAAGTATCGTTATGCAAAACTGTATTGAAAACCAGTGTTCCACCATGACCAATATAATTATCATTAATGGTTAATGTCTGGTAATCACTTCCTGAATGCTGGAAGTTAATAACAGCACCTTGGTTGAGTGTTAAATCAGTGAGTGTTGAGCTGTTTGACATATTCCAAACGGAATTAGTCATAGCTAATGAGATTGTGCCTATTCCTTCGTCATTCTCTTGAGTATAAGAGGAGCCATTCCATAATGATTCATCGGTTAAGTTAAGTATAATTTTGCCGGTTTCAAACGTTGAATAATGTCCGCCACCCGCTACAATATCGCCCTGGATAATATAACGGCCACCAGCAGAACCATTAATAAAACCGCCGGTAGTGGCATACATCGCATTGCTGGTTTGATAAATATTATCACCTGTCATGGTGATAGTATTACCACCTAAAAGGTTGACTACGCCACCATCATAAGCTCTCACGCCATGAGAACCCGCCCACTGTGAACTTTGATTGTTATTAACAATAATGTGGCTATTGGCACCCAAGTTAATAATACCGCCATTAGTTCCATTACTTTCTCCTGATGCATTTACTGCATGGGCATTAAGGCCATTAACGGTAATCGTGGCTCGTTCACCTATATTAAGTACTCCCGATAAGAAGGTTGATGCGGCATGGGCATTATTACGGGAAGTTGAAATTATGGCATCATTCCCTAAGGTAATTTGTGCAGAATCGGTACTCCATATGGCGCCAGCACCGCTACCACCAGAAACAGAAAAATTTGCATTATTACCCAGTACAACCTTGGTTCCGTTTCCATTAGCAAAAAGACCATAAGAAAGACTTTCAATTGCGGTAATCGTTGCATTATTCCCCAGGGTTATTTGACCTGAATTTATCACATAAAGGGCAGAAGCATTCTTTCCTGTGGTCGAAATGGTGGCATTGTCGCCTATAATTGCTATTCCTGAGCTACGACTAAAAATACCGTAGGCATATTCACCTGAGGTTGAAATAGAGGCTCTGTTGCCTAATTTTTTTTCTTCACCAGAAGCCAATACGCCATATTCACGAACTCCTGTTGTAGAAATTTCAATATCATCAACGGGTTCGCTAAATGCTGGTGATGTAAACGGCACTGGGCTAAGTATTGTGGCAATAATGATTGCGATTTTCGAATGTTTATAATTTGAGGAGTTCATAATTTATACGCTCACCTGTAATTGATTAGTTAGAAAAGAAATTATTTCAGGTGGAGTTTTTTTTGGTTTTTGTATTAAAAAATAGAATCCAGAAAAGTTTCCGGGTAATGGTTTTTGATCAGTCATGAGAATACATCCTTATATTAATAACCGTCGATATTATTATTTTCGCAAAAACAATATCCAGTCATTAAATGTATATCATATAACTAACATGTTGCAATGAAAGTTTATATAATAATTTAAATCAATGGATTTAATTGATTTCTCTATGGATTTATTACTTTGTTATATATTTTTTTGAAAATAATTACATGGGTATATATTTCTTTATTTTGCTATATTCATGTTATTAAATGATTAATTATCAGTCTTTGTCGTGCTTTAAATGGATCAAGGGATTGAATAGATTAGTGTATTGATAATAATCAGATCATATAATTATGAAGTGAAATAATTTATTTTTTGAAAGGGTAACTAATCATAAAAAATGGGATTAATAAATTAAAAAAACTTCAATGAAAATTTAATGATGGATATTAAATTAATTACAAGAATTGATATTATTATCAATAAATGATTATTTTTCAGATTGAAGCGTTGTATACTCCACGCTCGTTTGTTTTTACAACTTGATTATGGCTTACGCCATTGAGCTGGAGTTTTCCCCTATGACAGGTCTGTTTTTGGGTCTTCTTCTCGGTTTTGTCATGCAACGTGGGCGTTTTTGCATGGCAGGAGGGTTACGGGACCTTTATTTGTTTCGTGATAGTCGAATGACTATTGCTATGCTAATCATCATTACTCTTCAAAGCATCGGTCTGTTTATTCTTATTGACTTAGGTTGGGCGAAGTTACCTTCGGGAGATTTTCGCTGGCTGGCAACCCTGGTCGGAGGATTGATGTTTGGTATAGGAATGGGGCTGGCAAGTTCTTGTTCTACCGGAGCCTATTATCGGGCAGCGGAAGGGTTAATAGGAAGTATGGTGGCAGTGTTGGGTTTTGTTATATCCAGCTGGTTTATCCGACAGCCAAATGGAAAGCAGATCTTTGCGCCAATTAATGCGCCTTCGTTACCTGATGCACCACTTACCCAAACATTTAATATCTCTCCCTGGATTGCGGTTTCTGTTTTAACTATCACCACGCTGTTTCTGGTATATCGCCATTTAAATAAAAAATCTTATCCTATTCCTCAGCTTCAACCCAGAAAGCAGGGGATTTCCCATTTGCTTTTTGAGGCCAGATGGCATCCTTTCGTTACTGCAACCATTATAGGCATTATTGCTTTATTGGCATGGCCATCCAGCCTGCTTTCCGGACGAGTAGGAGGACTGGGTATCAGTGGGCCAAGCGCGCAACTGTTTTCTTTAATTACTGAAGGAAAAACAGGATTCTTTGGCTGGGCTGGATATTTACTGATTGGAATATTTGTTGGTGCGCTTATTGCTGCCTGGGGAAGTCAGGAACTAAGAGTTCGCTCCCCGGGTTGGAAGGCGTTAGTCAAAAGTTTATTCGGCGGCTTACTAATGGGTATTGGCAGTGGATTAGCGGGTGGTTGTATGTTGGGGAACACAGTGGTTAATACCGCCTGGTTCTCATGGCAAGGATGGCTGTTTATTCCCTGTATTTTAGTCGGTAGTTGGCTGGTAAGTTATTTCACTATTATCATTCCTAATCAATCAATTAAGAAAAGCGAGGCATAACATATGAAAACCATCATACTGGATACCACAGGTAAGCTCTGTCCATTCCCATTAATTGAAGCTAAAAAACATATCGCAGAGCTTAATTCTGGTGACACTTTAGTGATTGAATATGACTGTGCTCAGGCAACCGAAAATTTGCCTCGTTGGGCTGTTGAGGATGGTCATGAAGTGACAAGTTTTAAACAAACCGGTGATGCGCAATGGCAAATTAGTATTCAAAAAGGTTAAGAATATCTATTTTATGATTAACCCTCTCAGGAGGGTTTTTTATGATTTTCTTAGAAGAGGCGTAGTTTCTGATAGTTATATTCTGCTTATAAAAATAAATATTACTGTATAGAATAACGCGTCAAATTAACTAAAAGGTCGTTTAATATGCGTCGAATTCTTGTTGCTTTAACCGTAATGGTATCAGCCAATGCATTAGCGGCGGGCTGTGCGGCACCACGTAATGCCTTCGATCAGGTTTATTGTAGTAGTACCGAGTTTTCTCAATTAGACCGTGATTTAAACCAACAGTATTCTCGTGTGGTGAAGTTAGTCAGTGCAGAACAGAAGGCTATTTTGAAGAAGAGCCAGCTAAATTGGATCAAGCAACGGGATGATAATTGTAGCGAAGAGAAGAGTAGCGGATACTTTGTTAATTTAACCTGCGCTAACAATATGATGAATGAACGTATTGCGTTTCTGAAAGAACGTGAGCGTGAATGTAGCAGCACGGGCTGCGTATCCTCTAAACTGGCTGATTAAGCTAATCGTCTTCTGAGCCTCGCAATGCGGGGCTTTTTTATCTCCGTCACTTTCTAAACGTTACTAACAAAAAAGCGCCATAATCGGCGCCTTTTTGTCATTGATCTTCTGATTGAAATATCAGAGCGGGTTATTGTAGAAAAAACGTCTCTTTGGTTTAACAAATTGAGCAATAATAACCAAAGCAACAATCACTAAGTTAATAGCAAAAATAATCAGT
This sequence comes from Limnobaculum allomyrinae, assembly GCF_016649425.1. Lineage (GTDB taxonomy): Bacteria > Pseudomonadota > Gammaproteobacteria > Enterobacterales > Enterobacteriaceae > Limnobaculum > Limnobaculum allomyrinae. Next base: position 393,649 of record NZ_JADRCR010000001.1, on the reverse strand, counting down.
AACCACTGCGGCATTTCCAGAGAAAGGAATGACCACTGTTTTTCACTGCAATCACCATTAGCTACAAATACAGCAGGTAATAGCTTATCCAACGGTAACCAGGATGGGAAGTTAACAAAGATATCGCAAGTATTTGCCGGAGAAGGATAAAGTTGAATCATGGTGTGTTTCCATGTCAACAGAAGACCTTCGATAGTGCTATATAGCCATACAATAATAGCCAAAAAGCGTATCAGCGTAGAGGAAGGTGCCAACATACCAATCAGGGCTGCGCCTAAAATACCAAACAGCGCGCAACGTTCGTAAATACAGAGTACACAAGGTCTCAGTAACATCACGTGTTGGAAATAGAGGGCAATTAACTCAAGTACAATAACAATCAGAGCCAGAAGGAACCAGGCGCTTCTTCCTTTAGAACAGCTATTTAAATAACATAACATGATTAATTCACTTTAATATGTATGAGCGATCGCCGATAGCGGTAGTTTAAACTAGTTTTATTTCTATGCCATCTTTCAAATGACATTATGGTTAAGAATTTCCCTGTTAGCCAAGTATTTCTTCCTGCCTGCTTGATTTAGGGGGAATAAGTAATTTTTTACACTGAAATTAACCTATTTTTGCAATCCAAACCACAGTTTACTCTATTAGATATTTTGGAATGCTATATCCGGCTGTGGGCTTCTGGTATGATGCAACAAATCGTTTTAATTTTTGTACCTTAATGGAATAGCACTTTTATGGTGATCAAAGCGCAGAGTCCGGCAGGATTTGCGGAAGAGTATTTAATTGAGAGCATTTGGAACAACCGGTTTCCTCCGGGGACCATTCTGCCTGCAGAGCGTGAACTCTCCGAACTTATTGGCGTAACTCGTACCACATTGCGTGAAGTATTGCAGCGTTTAGCCCGAGATGGCTGGCTGACTATTCAGCACGGTAAACCAACTAAAGTAAATAATTTTTGGGAAACTTCCAGCCTGAGTCTGTTAGAAACTTTGGTACGTTTAGATCACGATAGCGTTCCTCAGTTAATCGATAATCTTCTGGCCGTCAGAACGAATATTGCCGCTATCTTTATTCGGGCTGCGGTTCGTCAAAATCCGGAAAAAGCCCAAGAGGTTTTAGCTCAGGCGAATGACGTTGAAGAACGTCCGGAGCTATTTACTGAGTTGGATTATAATATTTTCCGCGGTTTAGCTTTTGCCTCCGGGAATCCGATTTATGGTCTGATTCTTAACGGTATCAAAGGTCTGTATATTCGTGTTGGCCGTTACTATTTCTCTAACCCGGAAGCACGTCAGCTAGCCTTGAACTTCTATCAGCGTCTTTCTGAGTTGTGTCGCGACAGATTACACGATCAGGTGATGGAATCTGTGCGTCAGTACGGTAAAGCCAGCGGTATTATCTGGCATAAAATGCAAAGTAATATGCCAAAGGATTTAGCCGAAGCGAATTAATCGGCATTCGAAGTGGTTTAGTGAAAGGGCGCAATAAGCGCCCTTTATTATTGAGTTCAAATTAATAAAGGGCAATTCTCTGGTAAGTGACACCGAATTGCGGCGGGTATTACTTCAATTTGAAATTTATTGCCTTTTAACGGCTCACCATCAAGGTTGAGAATCATTTCATGGTTGGAGGTAATGGTTAAGCTGCTTAAGGATTTCTCGATGATATGCTCACTGTCTTTACCACCCATTAGGCTGGAAAGCAAAGCCGGGAAAGATTCATCTGCCATCAGGATCGCAAGCTGTAGCTGACCATCATTAATTTTCGCCTCAGGACACAAAGGATGACCGCCGCCGGCTTGCTTGCCATTACCGATACCAATAACCAGAGCCTCTCCGGACCAATCAAAGTTATCTGCTGTAATGGTGCACTTGTCAGGTTTTAGCGTATTGGCCTGAGTGATGCCATGTAACAGGTAAGAAAAACCACCTAACGCTGCTTTAAGTTTATCCGGTGTTTCGGTGGTGATTTTGGTACCAAAACCACCGGTAGCCATATTAATAAAATAGTGCTGTTGATTAACCTTCACCATATCAATAGCGACCGGATTACCGTTAAGTGCCAGAGTTAAAGCCTGATAAGGTTGGTCAGGTATTTGGCAGGCGGTGGCAAAATCGTTGGCGGTTCCCAGCGGTAAGATCCCCATGGCGGGTTTGGAATGGCTGTCCAGTTGTACGAGAGCCGTTGCAACTTCATTGATGGTTCCATCACCACCTCCGGCAATAACCAGGTCAGCTTGTTCCCGTTGAGCCTCTGCCACATACCGACTGGCATCACCATATTCCCAGGTGACTCTGACGTCGAGTTGGTATCCTTGTTCCCTGAGTTTTTTTATAGCGTCCCGAACTTCGGGTGTATTGGCACCTTTACCGTTCAAGATAATAAAAGCATTGGGTGAGAGAGCCATAACATCTCCTGAAAGAGAGAGTGACGAAAAGATAAAAACAGTATAACGACTCATTGGCGAGTGATAATATTTTTACCAATTGTTTACATTATAATAATTCGTTGCCTGATAAATATAAGGAACCAAATAATGATTGCAGTAATCTTTGAAGTACAGATAAAACAAGGGCATAAGCAAGAATATCTGGATTTGGCGGCGAAATTAAAACCTTTACTGAGTGAAATTGATGGTTTTATTTCTATTGAGCGGTTTGAAAGCCTGTCTGAGCCAGGCAAAATTTTATCTCTTTCATTTTGGCGCGATGAAAAGGCCGTTCAACAGTGGAGGCAGTTAGAGTTACATCGTCAGGCGCAGGCTAAAGGACGGGCGACAATTTTTAACGATTATCGATTGAAGATTGCCGGCATTATTCGGGATTATGGCATGACGGACAGAGAGCAGGCCCCGGATGATAGTCGTGTTATGCATGGCTAAATTATCGGGAAAGAGGGGGGAATTGAATTTAGAAGAGCCCTAAAAAAAAGAAACCAGCCCAAGGGAGATTGGACTGGTAAGGAGGTGGTTTCTATTAAAGAGATAATAGGAACACAACTAGTTATTAATCTTTAGGACTGAGATAGTAGTCCTTTTATTTGCTAATAGATGTGATCTATTTCTAATAATTTGAATTAAAGCGTGTGATTTTTATCATCGCCAGTGGAAAAAAATGATTTTTATGCACTGTGCGGATTTCTGGTGCTGTTGTTTCCGGCTAAATTGCGCATCAGCAAAGCATATTCCAGATTTACATCATCCGGTACGGGCAGGTAGACCACATGACCATTACCCGGAGCGACTTCTGTTGGCTGACCTTTGCTGGTTTCCATCGATTCAATAGTGAAATGGATATTTCCCTGTGGGGTCATCATCTCCACACTGTCACCAACGGAAAATTTATTTTTTACATCAACGGCGGCTAAGCCATTGCGACGCTCCCCGGTAAATTCCCCGACAAATTGCTGACTGTCAGAAATAGAATAACCGTAATCATAATTTTGATGTTCATCATGCACATGGCGACGAAGGAAACCTTCGGTATATCCACGGTGAGCTAATGACTCCAGCGTTGTCATCAGTGATTCATCAAACGGTTTACCGGCAACGGCATCATCAATAGCCCGACGATAAACCTGTGCGGTGCGTGCGCAGTAGTAAAATGATTTGGTGCGACCTTCAATCTTTAATGAATGAACACCTAACTGGGTCAAACGCTCTACGTGTTGAACGGCGCGCAGATCTTTAGAGTTCATAATGTAAGTGCCGTGTTCGTCTTCAAAGGCACTCATGTATTCGCCAGAGCGAAGTGCTTCTTCAATCATAAACACTTTATCCGTAGGCGCTCCGGCACCTAATGTAGGCTCAACATTTTTTACCGGAATGGGCTCATGAATATGCACAATGTTACCTGTGTCATCTTCTTTACCTTCTTCTACTTTATATTCCCAACGACAGGCGTTAGTACAAGTGCCCTGATTAGGGTCGCGTTTATTAATATAACCTGAGAGCAAACAACGGCCAGAATAAGCCATACATAACGCGCCATGCACAAAAGTTTCCAGTTCAATATCCGGAACCTGTTGGCGAATTTCTTCAATCTCTTCCAGTGATAACTCACGAGAAAGAATTACCCGGGTTAGTCCCATCTGTTTCCAGAATTTTACCGTTGCCCAGTTTACTGCGTTAGCCTGTACAGAAAGGTGAATATCAATATCAGGAAACGCTTCCCGCACCATCATAATCAAGCCAGGATCGGACATGATTAATGCATCGGGCCCCATTTCAACGACCGGAGCCAAATCACGAATAAAGGTTTTTAACTTGGAGTTGTGGGGGGCGATATTAACTACCACATAAAACTTCTTGCCAAGCGCATGGGCTTCATTAATACCTAAAGCCAGATTCTGATGATTGAATTCGTTGTTGCGCACTCGCAGGCTGTAGCGAGGCTGACCGGCATATACTGCGTCTGCGCCATAGGCAAAGGCATAGCGCATATTTTTCAGCGTACCGGCCGGAGAAAGTAATTCCGGTTTAAACATGTTGTTGGTCTCTTAGTCTGATCACAAGTCAGAGCCGCACCTTGAAGGTACAGCCTTGGGAAAATCCCAGGGGCGGAATTGTAGACCTGGTTGAGCGGAATGGCAACGGCAGGGTGAAACAAGTGGTTCGATATTTTTTGATTGCAGATAAAGTCCGATGGATGCGTTTTATGATTGGAATAATGCGCTGAAGGGGGAGATTACCGCCAGTAGAATAGGTCGAAGTGCTTTGTAGCTGAATAAAGATGATCTTCCGGCCGGGCACCATGGTGGTATGTGCAATATCGCGCTTACGGTCGGAAAATTCATCAATGCCAGGTTACTTATCACCAATAAGTGTAGGTTGATCGCAACACCGTCGTTCTATCTACCACATAGGTTGGAAACAACTCCAGCTCCTTGCTGACAGATTTAGTGCAATCATTACGCTCATTCCATTCCAGACAGTCAGTTTTTTTGCCGCCAAGATAGTAAGGTGAAACAGTAAGTTCAATCATTCCACTGGCTCGTTGTTGCTCGTCATACAGATAGCTGATGCTCATGGTTGGGCTGATTAAGGAGAAGGGCTTATTATCGGGTTGATAGAAGAAGCGATATTCACCATTTACTGATTCATCACTACCGCTCAATAAACTATAAGCCATCCGGAATTTATCATCAGTTTTATAGATGCCGTTGGTTATGCCGTTTTCAGCCTTCTTTTCATCACTACCGGAAATGTAATTATCCGTTGAGCTGACGATTAACCCTTTGTCATCTGTATGATAATCAATTGCGCCTTCCCGGGCATAAAACAGTTTATTCATACCAAACAGGGTGACGTTATAACTGTTTCTCCAACCCTGTTGGTTTTTACTAATGTCGTAGCTGGAATCAATACGAAAGCGGAGTTCATTGCGGGTCATTTGAGCATACATACCGGTCAACTGGCCGCAGCGGTCATAGTTAAATTTATAGTAAAAAGCTGACCGGGTATTGTCGCTTTCCGTGATAGTTTCTACTTCTCGGGCATGATTAAACTCAGGCATGCTTAACAGCGCCAGATGATTATTAATAATAATATCTTTGTTCACTGCGCAGTTCTCACTGGTATCAGCATGGGCTACAGAGGCCAGCAAGGCTGGAATAACCAAAACGAAAAGGGAACTCTTAATAACTAAACTCATTAACCTGACAACTCCTGTTGTGTTATTCCATTATGGCTTAGAAAAGTATGAATATTACTCTTCCCAACGGTAGCCTAATCCATATACCGAACGAATGAAGACCCTCTCTGGTGCTAAGGTTTCCAGTTTACGGCGTAAATTTTTAATATGACTGTCCACGGTACGATCGGTTACCACACGATAGTCATCATAAAGGTTATCCAGCAGTGATTCCCGGGTTAGTACCTGACCCGGATGGGTTGACAGGGCTTTAAGCAATCGAAATTCGGCGGCGGTTAGATCAAGGCTGGTATTGTTATAACGAACCTGAAACTGTGATTCATCCAGCTGCAATCCAGATGTCAGTGAGGGTAGCTCTCTGGTCGGTAAATAACAGCGCCTTAAAATGGTTTTAACCCGCGCTACCACTTCTCGGGGGCTATAGGGCTTACAAATATAATCATCAGCACCGATTTCCAGTCCGGACAGGCGATCGATCTCTTCAGTTTTCGCCGTCACCATCACCACCGGAACATCAGAAAACGTACGAATTTCACGACACAGAGTGATGCCATCAACACCCGGTAGCATTAAATCTAACAGGATCAGTGAAGGAGAGTATTGTTTCACCCAGTTAATCACTTCCTGTCCTTGAGTAATCAAATGCGTGCGATACCCGGCAGCTTGAAGATAATCAATTAACAGCTGACCCAGTTTAGGCTCATCTTCTACAATCAATACTGGCGGTAAGTCAGACAATAGGATGTTTTCTGTCATAGTTATTGGGATACCACTTCCGTTACCAACGGTAAGAGTAACTTAATTTCCAGCCCGCCCAAAGTAGAATGACTGGCGCTAATTTCTCCACCGTGAGCATCAACAATATTCCAGCAGATGGATAAGCCTAGTCCTGAGCCGCCGCTGGCGCGGTTGCGTGAAACTTCAGTACGATAAAAACGCTCAAAAATTTGACTCAATTGCTCATCGGTGACGCCGGGAGCAGAATCCTGCCAGTGTAAAAGTATCGATTGTTTAGTCACGGTGGCAGAGATATGCAGTCGTCCCGGCGCATCGTGGTTAGCGGCATCGGTATAGCGCAGGCTGTTCTCTAATAAGTTGTGAAATAACTGCGACAGACGATCCGGATCGCCAAACACCAGAGCGCTTTGTGGTAACTCAGTTTCAATGGCAAGACCCTTATGGCTGAAGCGGCTGTGATAGGCAGCAATCGCCTGCTCCAGTAAGGCTATCAGGTTGAGATTACTCTTTTTGTAGGTTAATGCCCCCAGATCGGATAACGACAGCTGGTGCAAATCATTCACTAATTTAGTCAGGGATCGCACTTCAGCCTGCAAAGAGTGTAATGAGGTCGGGGTTAGCTGACGTACTCCGTCCTCCAATGCTTCCAGTTCTCCCTGCAATACGGCTAATGGTGTGCGTAATTCGTGGGAGACATCGGCAATAAATGCTCGTCGCATGCGTTCATTTTTTTCCAGCGTGTTGGCCAGTTGGTTAAAATCATTGGCCAGAATACCCAGTTCATCTTTACTGGTGACAGGAACCCGGGCGGAAAAGTCTCCGGCCGCCAGTTGATGAGTACCGGTAACAAGGCGTTTTACCCGGGATAGCAGGCTGCGGGAAACCAGTAGTGTAGCAATAGCTGCCAGTAAGGTTGATAGGCCTATTAACATCCAACTGGTGCGATTTTGTTGTTTGGCAAAGTTGATATCGGCACTACGGGTTAGTTTTTCGCTGGGCATACCAACAATCCAGCCGATGGTTTGCCCGTCCAACATGATAGCTTTACGGGTAGCCTGACGTGGAACGGGATGGGAAGACCCGGCGAGGATGTGGTTCTGAGTATCAAAGATCCAGAAGGGAACACGCCATCCCTGAGGCGGTAATGCCCGCTCGTCATTTTCATCATCGCTTTGTTCAACCGAGCGCAATAGTTGGTAAATAGTTTTCTCATTGCGCTGGAGAAATTGCCAGTTCCCTTCATGACGATAGCGTTCAGCCAGCGCATTCCCCAGTAAACTTAAACGCTGCTCATTACTGGAGCGAATATAATCAGTAAAACCACGTTCAAAGCTCAGGCGAACGCCCCAGTGCATGGTAATCAGAACCAACATGCAGGTAGCTAAAATAGCGAAGAACAGTTTTCCGGTAATCCCCATTTTCATTCGATTTGCTTTCCGTCAGTTATCGGGCTTATTACGGCGATTACCGGAACCCAACAAGACGTTTTTGGCGCTGTCTTTGGGCACTCGGGCAAAAATTGCCGTTGGAATTAACATAATTAGACCAATACACAAATAGGTATATAAGAATGCTTGTTGTACTTCAGGGCTACTCACCGCGACGTGATGCATTGAGAAGACACCCAGTAAAATCCCGGCGGTACTCACGCCCAGACTCATAGAGAGTTGCATAACCATCGATAGCAGACTGTTACCGCTGCTGGCAAACTCATCGGGCAGATCTTTTAGCGTCAGGGTATTCATGGTGGAAAAACGTACGGCATTAGTCACACCGAGCATAAATAGCAGAAATGGAATAACAATATACCATCCCAGCATGCCGGCGACGGGGATCATCAGCGTAATAGCCGGTAAGGCTAAGGTCGCAATACTGAGAACTACCCGATAACCATAACGGTTAACGATTTGTACCACCAGACGTTTAATACTCATGCTGCCGATGATCATCGAAATCATCATCAGACCCGCGTGGAATGGAGAAAATCCTAAGCCGATTTGTAAATAAAGCGGTGTCATAAAAGGCAACATTCCGCTGCCAATTCGGGCAAACAAACTGCCGGTCAGTCCCAGCGAGAAGGTGGGGATTTTAAACATCGCTAAATTGAACAGTGGTGCTTTTGCCCGACGAGCGTGCAACCAATAAAGTCCGAGTGCAGCAATGCCGCTGGCACATAACAAGAGGATAGTAGCCGGAGCCAGTCCTAAACCAGAATGGCCATCCAGAGAAAGAGTAATGGTCGCCATACCAATGGCCAGCAAAATAAAGCCAACCACATCAAAGGGGCGCGGCGGCATTTTGTAGTTAGGCATAATCATCAACGTTGCCAGTACGCCGATAATACCAACCGGAATATTAATCAGAAAAATCCAGTGCCAACTGGCATACTCCACCAGAAATCCACCCAGTGCAGGCCCCATCAGCGGCCCAATTTGCCCGGGTAAAGTGACAAAGGTCATGGCTGCCATATATTGTTCCCGGGGAACGATTTTCATCACAGTTAATCGGCCAACAGGTACCATCATGGCACCGCCAATTCCCTGGATCACTCGCGCACGTACCAGCTCCTGTAAATTTTCTGACTGAGCACAAAGCAGAGAACCTAAAGTGAAAAGTACAATAGCAGACAGGAATACGGGCTTAACGCCAATGCGATCGGCTAACCAACCGCTGGCGGGCAACCCTACGGCAACCGTAAGAATATAAGCCACAATCACCGATTGCATTTGTAGCGGGCTTTCATTCAAACTAACGGCCATAGAAGGTAAGGCCGTATTCAAAATAGTGGTGTCCAGCGACTGCATAAAGAAACCCAGAGCCACAATCCACAATTGCCAGCGCACATTAGCAGGGCTATTTTTCATTTTGTATTGGCTCCTCCGGCCAGACTAATGCGGTTAGTGGCTTATGAGTGACGGGTTGTCCCGGTCATCAGTTTTGATGCCGATGACAGGCGACGGTTCTTATACCAGAGTCTTAAGCGATCAAAGTAGAGATAGATCACCGGTGTGGTATACAACGTTAATAGTTGGCTCATTACCAGCCCACCAACAATTGTGATACCCAGAGGTTGTCGTAATTCAGCGCCGTCGCCGCTACCAAGAACCAGTGGAACCGCCCCAAAAATAGCAGCCAGTGTGGTCATCATAATTGGTCTGAAACGCAGCAGGCAGGCCTGAAATATGGCTTCTCGAGGCGTCAGATTACCTTGCCTTTCTGCGGTGAGAGCAAAATCCACCATCATGATGGCATTTTTCTTCACCAAACCAATTAACAACATCACGCCGATCAGGGCTATCAGGCTGAATGGCGTATCAAACAGCTCTAAAGCCAGTATAGCGCCAACCCCGGCAGAAGGCAGAGTAGACAAAATGGTCAGTGGATGAATATAGCTTTCATACAAAACACCCAACACAATATAGACAGTGACGATGGCGGCAATAATCAGGAATATCTGTGATTGCAACATTTCCTGAAATACCTGGGCAGTACCGGCAAAAGATCCTCTGACCGTATTGGGAACGCCTAATGCAGTCATGGTTCGTTCAATGGCCGCGGTAGCTTCTGATAACGAATAGCCGTCCGCCAGATTAAATGAAACGGTAGACGCGGCGGAAAGTCCCTGATGGTTAACCGATAACGGCGCATTTGCCGGCATCCATTGAGCAAAGTAGGAAAGGGGGATGGGTTTACCATCCTGATTGATGACAAACATCTTATCCAGCGCACTCTGATCTTGGGCAAATTCAGGAGCGACCTCCATGACCACCTTGTACTGGTTCAGCGGTTGATAGATGGTAGAAATCTGCCGTTGTCCAAATGCATTATTCAGCAGCGCGTTGGCAGCAGAAACATCAATTCCTAATCGCGACATGGTTTCACGGTTATAGGTGATGGCTATTTCTGCCCCTTTGTCCTGCTGGTCAGAGTTAACGTCCGCCAGTTCAGGCAGGGTGGCAAATGCCGTTCGAATTTTTGGCTCCCATTCGCGCAGGGTACTCAGATCATCAGATAATAAAGCATATTGATAACCGGCGTTAGACTGACGGCCACCGGCTCTGACATCTTGTACCGCCATTAAAAACAAGCTGGCTCCGGGTTCCTGAGAGAGTTTACTTCTCAGTCGGCTTATCACTTGCTGAGCTGAGGCTTTACGTTCAGTGAGTGGCTTCAGAGAGATAAACATCGAACCGCTATTAGTACGTGATCCACCGGTAAAACCGGTGACATTATCCACATCCTGATCGCTACTGACGATTTTCATCAGCACTTCCATCTTTTTTTTCATCGCCTGAAAAGAGATGCTCTGATCTGCCTGTACAAAGCCCATTAGTCGCCCGGTATCCTGTTCAGGAAAGAAGGTCTTTGGTACGTTCATATACAACCAAACGTTGAGCACTATGGTGCTAAGAAAGACCACGAACACTAATCGTGAGTGGTCTAACGTCCAATTAAGGGTGCGGGCATAGCCTTGTTGTAAGCCAATAATGATGCGACCGAAGCCTTGTGATGAAGGGGGACGTTCCTGTTTTCTGGCCCGTAACAAGCGGGCACACATCATCGGCGTTAAAGTCAGTGAAACAATCAGTGAAATTCCAATCGCGACTGACAATGAAATAGCAAATTCACTGAATAAACGGCCGGGCAGTCCACTCATAAATAACAATGGAATAAAAACCGCTACCAGAGAAAGACTCATAGAGAGAACGGTAAAACCAACTTCACTTACGCCTTTCAGCGCGGCATCAAAAGGTTTTAGTCCTGCTTCAATATGGCGGGCAATGTTTTCCAGCACCACAATGGCATCATCGACCACAAAGCCGGTGGCAATGGTTAAAGCCATTAGCGACAGATTATTCAGGCTAAAACCGAGCATATACATGGCAGCACAGGTACCAATCAGTGAAACCGGTACAGCAACCGCCGGGATCAGCGTAGCCCGGCCAGAACGCAGAAACAGGAACACCACCAAAATCACCAGTGCAATAGCAATGACTAATGCACGTTCAACTTCAACCAGTGAGGCGCGGATAGTGGGTGAGCGATCCTGAGCAATCGCCAGATTAATTGCGGCAGGGATATAGGATTGCAGTTCAGGCATTTCGGCGCGAATACGATCTACCGTATCGATAATATTGGCATCAGCAGAACGACGAATCATAATCAGAATAGCCGGAACACCATTTGCCATACCGGCATTACGAATGTCTTGTACCGAGTCGGTGACGGTGGCCACATCCTGTAATCGCACGGCGGACTGATTATTATAATGAATAATAATCGGCTTATATTGTTCGGCGGTCTTAATCTCATCATTGGTTTGAACCTGCCAGTTTTGCTCATCGGCCTTCAGAAAACCCTGAGGTTTACGAACGTTGGCCTGACTAATGGCGGTTCTGACATCGTCTAATGAGACACCCTGATTAAATAGTGCCTGCGGATTAAGTTGTACCCGTACCGCGGGGAGAGAGCTACCGCCAACAGAAACATCACCAACCCCCTCCAGTTGAGAGATCTTCTGCGCCAATTGTGTTGAAGCATAATCGTATAGCTCACCCTGACTGTAAACATCGGAAGTTAACGTCAGGATCATGATGGGTGCATCGGAAGGGTTAGCTTTGCGATAAGTTGGTCTGGAAGGCATGCCGCTGGGCAGCAGATTATGTGCAGCGTTGATGGCTGCCTGTACGTCACGGGCGGCACCATTGATATCCCTGTCCATATCAAATTGCAGAATGATGCGAGTACTGCCCAGTGAACTGGTTGAGGTCATCTCATTAACACCGGCAATGGCACCCAGTGAGCGTTCAAGTGGGGTGGCAATGGACGATGCCATGGTTTCCGGAGATGCCCCAGGGAGAGAAGCACTAACGGAAATCACCGGAAAATCAATTTTAGGTAAAGGAGATACCGGTAATAACCTGAAGCCAAGGATACCGCTGAGAATAATCCCCAATGTCAGCAAAATGGTGGCTACCGGACGGTTAATAAACAGGGCATAGAACTTCATATCACATGCCGCCCTGAGTCGTTTCAGTTGGCTGAGTGATAACCGGCTTATGACGACTCAAACGGTCAAACATCAAATAGATAACCGGGGTAGTAAATAAAGTGAGCACCTGGCTGACTAACAGACCTCCCACCATACAGATCCCTAGCGGTTGACGCAGTTCTGCACCAATACCAGTACTGAGCATGAGAGGTAACGCACCAAGCAATGCTGCCATGGTGGTCATCAGGATAGGACGAAAACGCAGTAAACAGGCTTGATAAATAGCATCATAAGGGGTTTTCCCCTGTTCTCGCTCTGCTGCCAGCGCAAAGTCGATCATCATGATCGCGTTCTTTTTCACAATACCGATAAGCAGAATGATGCCAATAATAGCAATAATATCCAGTTCCTGACCGGATAACATCAGCGCCAGTAAGGCGCCAACGCCCGCACTGGGTAAGGTAGAAAGGATCGTCACCGGATGAATAAAACTCTCGTACAATACGCCAAGTACGATATACATCGTGACAATTGCCGCCAGAATTAACCATAAGGTACTGCTTAAAGAGGCCTGAAATGCCAGTGTGGCGCCTTGAAATTGTGTTGTAATGTCGCTCGGAAAACTCAGTTCCTGTTCAGCCTGAGTGATGGCTTTTGTGGCTTCACCCAGTGAGACGCCAGCCGGTAAGTTAAATGACACGGTAGCTGAGGGAAATTGAGCAATACGGTTAACGGATAATGGGCCGAGCCGTTGTTCAATAGTGGCAATATTGGTTAAACGAATTGACTGACCGCTGCCATTTTTCAGGTAGATATCATCAAAAGCGTTCAGCACTCGTTGCTGATCAACTTGCTGCTCCAGTACCACCCGATACTGATTAGCCTGAGTGTAAATAGTAGAGATCAATCTCTGACCGAAGGCGTTATACAGCGCATTATCAATGCTGCTCATATTAATGCCTAAACGACTGGCTTCATCACGGTTAACATTCACATAAGCGACTAATCCCTGATCCTGCCAGTCGCTGCTGACATCGGCCAGTTCCGGTAATTGCTTAAGACGATCCAGCAACTTAGGTACCCAGAGCGTCAGTTGCTCCAGTGACATGGTTTGCAGTGTGAACTGATACTGGGTGAGGCTTACCCGATCTTCAATCGTTAAATCCTGTACCGGTTGTAGATAAAGAGTGATCCCCGGAATGGCTTGCACGCTGTGTTGAAGGCGTTCAATAATTTTAGGTGCACGGTCATCTCGCTGGCTCAATGGCTTCAGATTAATTTGCAGTCGTCCATTGTTTAGGGTGGCGTTACTACCATCAATACCAATAAAGGACGAAACGCTTTCTACCGCAGGATCCTGTAATAGGATGTTAGTGACAGCCTGCTGGCGTTCAGACATGGCTGAAAAAGAGATGGACTGTGGCGCTACCAGTGTTCCCTGAATCAGTCCGTTGTCCTGTAATGGAAAAAAGCCTTTAGGAATGAACAGATAAAGCAGAACCGTAAGTCCCAACGTTCCGGCTGCTACAGCCAGTGTCGTCCACTGATGTTTTAAGACCAGAGTCAGATAGCGTCCATAACCGGCAATAACTCGTTCAAAAAAACGTTCACAGGCCAGAGAGAAGCGATTTTGTTTACGCAAGGATTCGTGATTTAGCAGTCGTGCACACATCATTGGCGTTAGTGTCAGGGAAACTACGCCAGAAATCAGAATCGCAATGGTCAGCGTCAGGGCAAATTCATGGAACAGGCGGCCAACTACATCCCCCATAAACAGTAACGGTATTAATACCGCCACCAGCGAGATCGTTAGAGAGATAATGGTAAAACCGATTTCCCCTGCGCCTTTCAGTGCCGCATTGAGCGGCTTTTCTCCCTGTTCGATATAGCGGGAGATATTCTCTATGACGACGATTGCGTCATCTACCACAAAACCAGCGGCAATAATCATTGCCATTAACGTCAGGTTATTGATGGAAAAACCGAGGAAATACATCGCGGCAAAGGTACCGATTAATGATAACGGTACTGCTACACTGGGAATAATGGTTGCGGGAACATTGCGCAGGAAGAGATAAATCACCATCACTACCAATATCACCGCCAACAACAGTTCAAATTGTACATCGTTAATAGAGGTGCGAATGGTGACGGTACGATCAGTCAGTATCTGAACTTTTACCGACGCGGGCAGACTCTCTGTCAGTTGTGGCAGTACATGACGGATCTCATCGGCGGTGGTAATAACATTGGCACCGGGCTGGCGTTGAATATTTAAAATAATGGCCTGTTTTTGATTGGCCCAGGCGGCTAATTGAGTATTTTCTGCACCTTCTTCAATATTCGCTATATCTTGCAGACGAACCGGGGCGCCATCTTTATAAAATACGATCAACTGGCGATAGTCCTGTAACGACTTCATCTGATCGTTTGCCGACAGGGTCGCGGAACGAGTAGGGCCGTCAAGGTTACCTTTAGCGGTATTAACGTTGGCACCCGTAATTGCTGTACGTACAGTTTCGCTATCCAGACCGTAGGCGGCTACCGCCTGAGGATTGAGAATAACGCGTACCGCAGGTCGTTCACCACCGGATAAACTAACCAAACCAACGCCTGAAACTTGGGAGATCTTCTGCGCTACTCGGGTCTCTATCATATCCCGTACCTGACTCATGGGTAAGCCATCAGAAGTGACAGCCAGTGTCAGAATTGGGGCATCGGCAGGATTAACCTTACTGTAGATTGGTGGATAGGGTAAATCATTGGGTAGCAGGTTGGTTGCCGCATTAATTGCCGCCTGAACCTCTTGCTCAGCCACATCCAAATCCAGATCGAGCTGAAACTGAAGGGTAATCACGGAAGCGCCGCCGGAACTTTGAGACGACATTTGTTTCAGGCCAGACATCTGACCCAACTGCTGCTCGAGTGGGGCGGTAATGGCTGAAGTAGTCACATCGGGGCTGGCACCAGGGTAGAGCGTCACTACCTGAATCGTTGGGTAGTCCACTTCGGGTAATGCAGAAACTGGCAGAGATTTATAACCCAGTATTCCCGCTAACAGTAGAGCAATCATCAGCAGTGTGGTGGCTACCGGACGTAGTATAAACTGGCGCGATGGCCCACCGCCTGACATTATCTCGTCTGTGTGCTGTTCAGGATATTCGCTCATTTTGTATCCTGCGGCTGACCAGTGGTTTTAGTCTTGGGTGCTGACAGGGATTGTGGCGTGACAACTTCAACTTGCATATCCTGTTTCAGTCGGTCAACACCATCAGTTACCACCCGTTGTTCCGCTTTAATACCGCTGGAAACCACCACAGTCTCGCCGGTACGTAATCCGACCGTGACGGGTTGCTTACTGACTTTGTTCTCGTCATTAATTACCCAGACAAAGTTTTCATTATTGCCAGTCTGAATAGCTGCCGCAGGGACAACAATGGCATTATCCAACGTATCAACCTTAATTCTGGCGTTCACAAACTGATTAGGAAACAGTTGATTATCCTGATTGGTAAAACGCGCTTTTAATTTGATAGTGCCGGTAGCGGTGTCGATCTGGTTATCCAGACTGAGTAGTGTTCCTGTGGTTATTAACTGCTTATTTCCCCGATCCCAGGCTTCAACCGACAAACTTTTGCCCTGATTATAAGCAGGCAAAATAGCATTCAGATCGGTTTCCGGTAAAGCAAACAGCACATCAATAGGGTGGGTTTGGGTAATAACAACTAATCCGGTGCTGTCACCACTGGAAACATAGTTACCCACATCAACCAGCTTCAGGCCAACCCGACCAGAAATAGGGGCAGTAACTTTACTGTACGTCAATTGCAGATTAGCGCTGTCAACGGCCCCTTGCGCTGCTTTCAGGCTACCCTCACTTTGCTTTACCAACGCTTGCTGCGTATCCAACTGTTGTTGTGAGACCATATTGGTTTTAATCAGTTTTTGATAACGGACTAAATCACGTTTGGCATTGCTTAACGTAGCCTGCATATTCAACAATTGCCCCTCAGCCTGGGTTAACTGTACCTGATAGGGGCGAGGATCAATTTCAACCAGTAGATCGCCGGCATTAACTTCCTGACCTTCCGTAAAGTGTATTGCCATGATTTGGCCATCTACCCGATTGCGTACGGTAACGGTATTGGCTGCGGTTACCGTACCCAATCCACTAAGATAGCGAGGAATGTTTTGTACATTCGCAGTGGCAACCTGTACCGGAGGGAGCGGCATATTACGTCGTCCACCGCTGGTGGGTTGGGATGATTTAGTTGCACCTGGTGCCTGAGCTGTATGGCTGTTATGCCAATACAACCAGGCTCCAATAGCAACAACGGCGACAATAATGAGCGGTAGTGGGCGTAATAAACGTTTAAATTGCAGTGTCATGATTAGAAGCTCACTTAAACAGCTCAATGGTGGAGCTATTACTCTGAATTAGTTGGGAATACTGTGATTTTATCAGTATAACTGGTTCGGGGAAAAAAATGATGAAGGAAATATGGAAGTTCGGTAATGAAGCGTAAGCTGGATGTCTGTTTTATGTAATGAAGAACGATGACAGAATCCAGCTAGTTAGCGATGGTGAGTGTTATTCACATAAGAAGTAGGGCAAAGTTCCGCTGGAGAACAGACGCTTTCCACTATTCATTTTGATAATGACCAGATGGGTCGACTCATTTTGTTCAGTACTGAAACGATAGAGATAACGCTCTCCCAACGCTTTAGGCAAATTATCACTATTTTCTAAAGATACCTGTGTAGTGCTTAAAACATAGTTGTTAGCTTTGTTGTGGGTATAATCAAACTGTACTTTGCGATTGATGGTGTAATTGTGTCCATCTACAAGTAAATTTCCCATAATGATGTTGTAACCTTTACCATTACCATCAAAATGAAATCTCATTTCAGAGTTTAATACCGCTTCTTTTTCTTTACTCACTTTTTCAAACAGATAGGTGGTGTTGGCTGAACAGGTGAATTTATTGTTGCCACTGGCATAAAACAGATACAGACCAACCGCCAGTAAGGCAGTAACGATCAATGTGGCAATCACAGATAACTTGATATTGTTCATTTCACTTTTACCACATAGAAATTGAAGCAAGAGGTATTAGATTTATCCGGATCTCTGTCGCAGACCTGAATTGACTCCCGACGATCGTCTGCGGGAAGACTAAAATAGACATTTTTAGGGCTGTCGCAGGCGATGGCAAATTCATCTAACCGCTTTTTCAAATTGGATAAATCAGTAGGCTTTTGATTGTGAATGAAAATATCACACTGTTGATATGTTTCCTGATGATAGTAATCAGCAAAATAGCTCGGTTTGCTGGTAAACATGTCTAAAGCAAAATAGAACACAAAAATAAACAGGGCTGCAACCATCACTATTCGGGTGTAATACCAGAAAAAACGACTTTTAGGCTGTGGCACGGGAGAGGCGTCATTATTACCATTGATCGTAGAGGCGTTGATCAATGGTTTTTTGGCAATATACGGTTTTTCTTTGCTGTCATCACTGAAGGTACGATAGCTGGTGATAACTTTTAGCTCTACATCAGTGGATAGCTGCACACCATATGAGTAGGTGGTCAGGATAGGTTCAAATTCACCTAATTGATGAAAAGCCTGAGTAATGTCGCTCAGTTCAGATACAACTGCTTTAGCTGTGTTAGTAACGTTTTCAGTCTGTTCAATTTCGCTGGTTAGTTGTTCAAAAGGAACAATCTGATAACCACTGTCAATCAGACGCAGAAATAATCGTTTAGCATTACTACTGAGCGTGCTCAATTTACGGGGATCGTCAAGTCGACTTAATCCACCGGTAAAAGTGTTAAACATCACTCGGTCATTAATAATATAGTTATGCAAACATTCCCTCCGGACACTTATTTCTCACTGGTGTTTTAATCTGTGATTTCGCGCATTCTGCACATTAACTCACCAGATTGCAGAGAAATAATAGCATTACGTAAATTGGGGTTATTTCGCTAAAAACAGCTAATTGTTATTTATCATACTAATAGAGATGCTATTTCACCTCTATTAGCATTATCTTTTGTTTTTTAATGCTATTATTCGCTATGCTCACCGCCGAGCGCTTCAATTAATTCTTGAATTAACTGAGCAACTTCGCCGGTCATCAGAGTAAAATCTGCATCAAAGCGCGCAGCATAATCTTCTTTATCAATATCCTGATTTTGATCGCGAATAGTTTCAGTAAATTTAATGCGTTTCAGACTGCCATCATCAGCAATCACGAACTGAATACGCTCACGCCATTCCAGCGCCAGTTTGGTGACCAGTTTTCCTGCTTCAATATGTACTGCAATTTCATCGCTGACCAGTTCCTGGGCCTTACAACGAATAACGCCACCACCCTCAAGAATCGCTTTCAATTCAGCTTCATCCTGCAGAACAAATCCAGTGGGTGCCTGACCAGAACGAACCCATTCGGTAAGCGTTAATTCAATAGGGCTTTCCAGTGTTAAAGGGACTACCGGTAACGAACCTAAACTTTTACGCAGTAGAGCCAGTGTATCTTCAGCTCGTTTGGCGCTGGCGGCATCAACAATAATTAAACCGTTAACCGTATCAATCCACAGACTGGTTTGATTAAAGCGGCTAAATGCGCGAGGTAATAAACTGTGTAATACCTCGTCCTTTAATGCATCTTTTTCAGTCTTTTTTAATTTTCTATGTTGTTCGGCTTCTAACTGCTCAATTTTTGCCTGTAGAGCCTGCTTAATCACCGGAGAGGGCAGAATTTTCTCTTCCTTGCGGGCAACGATCAGAATTTGATTACCTGATACGTGGGTTAAGGCATCACTCTGTGACCCTAAAGGAGAGACCCAGCCTGTTTTTGCCATATCCTGGCTGCCACAAGGGGTAAATGTTAATGGCTTCAGCTGCTTTTCCATCTCATCGGCAGACAGATGGGTTTCGCGGCTGAGGCGATAAATCATTAAATTCTTAAACCACAACATAGTTATTTCCATTAAAAAGAGCAGAGCTCTGTATAAACATAGCCGCCATCATAACCAATCGCAAAGCGTCTTGCTGTGATTTTGGCTAACGAAACTTATGAAATAATTGAATAATGCTATTCTTTGAACCGATCATCCAATTTACTGATACCTAATCCATTCACTTTACGAACCCGAATCTGAACCGGAATTCGTTCTTTCATGGCATCGATATGGCTGATAACCCCAATGATTTTGCCGCTGGCGTTCAGGTTATCTAAGGCATCCAGTGCAATATCCAGCGTTTCGGCATCAAGAGTGCCGAATCCTTCATCAAGGAACAGAGAGTCAATACTGGTTTTGTGGCTGACCAAATCAGACAATGCCAGTGCCAGCGCCAGACTAACCAGAAAACTTTCTCCACCAGACAGGGTTCGGGTATCCCGTAAGTTATCAGCCTGCCAGGTATCGACAACCTGTAGTTCAAGAGCGCCGCTCTCTTTACGCTGTAGCAGATAACGACCATGTAGTCGATTTAGCTGCTGATTAGCCAGATAGACTAAGTGATCCAGTGTGAGACCCTGAGCAAATTTACGGAACTTTGCACCATCACTGGAACCAATCAAATTATTCAGATAGGCCCAATCATCAACTTGCTGTTGAAGCTGAGTAATACGTTCCACCAGTGACTGCTGATTAATCCGGTTTTGTCGATCGTTTTCCAGCTGTTGGCGAATTTCCCCCTGACGGATACTGTTAGCTTTATTCTCTTCAGCCAGTTGAACTATTCGTAGATTGAGGTCTGCAATATTACTTTCTTCTGACAGGGTTTCCGGTCGATGAGCCAGATGCTGTTGCCGATGTTTATTCACTTCGTTAAACAGCGTTTGTGCCTGAGACAACGCATTAGTGAGCGTCTCTTTGAGTTCGCGAAGCTGCTGGTGTAATTCCGGAGGTAACAGGGCATCCAGAAAATCAGCCTGATGACTGAAAGGACTTTGCTGTAACGCTGCGCTAAATTCATCCTCAGCACTGTTAGTTTTTTGTTGCAGTTGCTGTTGTTGAGATAACAGGGTGGAATGCTGCCCACTGAGCGCTGTCAGCCGATCGTTCAGTTGCTGCCAGGTGTTTTTGCTATTGGTCACCATCAGCTCAAGAGCTTGCTGCTGTTGCTGAAGCTGCATTATTGCATCATCAGTTTGCCGATCGCCAAATAGTTGATGGCGTTGTTGTTTGAGCTGTTGTGATTCATGCTGGCAACGGGTGAGCTGCGTCTGGTTTTCTGCGGCTTGATTATTCAGACTTTCCAGTCTGGTTGCCAACGTGGCTATCTGAGTATTCAGGGTAATTAATTGCTGCTCTAATGCTTTTTGGTCATTAAGACGCTCTTGCCACTGCTGCCACTCAATTTTACGTGTGTTATACCAATGATCGTACTGTTCTGGTGGTGGAAGCGTTAGTTCATAATGGGCCAAAGCAGTTTGCAGTTGTTCAGACAGTATTTGGTGATCCTGTTGTAATAACAATCGAGCTTGTTCAGATAGCTGTTGTTGCTGAGTTCTATTCAGCACATCCTGAGCCAGCAACGTCACCCGTTGTTGTGCTTCCTGAGTTGCATTGTGTTGCTTATTCAGCCGATCTTTTTCTTGCTGCCATTGTTGCTCGGCTTGTTCAAGTAGGTTTATCTGCTGTTGTAATTGCTTCTCTTGCTGACGCAGGTTCTCCAGATACTGTTCGAATTGCCCGGTCTCAGTAAGAGATAGCTTGATATCCAGTTGTGTGCAGTGTTGTTGCCACTGTTGGCTGATGTCACCCAGCTCCTGATTCAGATTATTTAACTCTTTTGTCAGCTGATTTTGCTGGTCACCCTGTAGTGCAATTTTACTTTTTAGCTCAATGCCAGCATCATGCAGTTGTTGAAATTCGGTTCTTAATTGAGCCAGGCGTTGCTGGGTATTTGATGTTTTTGACGAGGTGTTTTCAGCCGTTAATGGATGTTCAATAGAGCCACATAGCGGGCAGGGTGAGCCAGGCTGTAATAACGCTCTTTCCTGTTCAAAACGATTAATGATCAGTTCTTGTTCAGCCAGTTTCTCCACATCAGACAGATGGACTTTTTTATCAGCGTATTGTTGGCGTTTGGTTAGCAAATCCTCATCGAGCTGTTTAATGGCCATCGAGAGTTCATTTAGCTGAGTTGATCGAGCCTGATACTGTTTAGTGACTTGTTGATAGCGTTGAAACAACAGCGTGAGAGACTGTTGCCTGTCTCTGGTTTGGGCAAGATTATGCTGTTGTTGTTTTAATCCATTCAGGTCGTGCTGAGTTTGCAGTTGCCGGAAGATAGCATCATTCTGGTCAAAATGTTGTTGCAGTTGTTGAAGCTGTTCTTGATGTCGTTTCTGTGACAATGTCACTTCATTTAACTGTTGATGCAGCTCATCAATCTCTTTTTGCTTAAGCTCCGCTAATTGTTGGGTCTTCTGTAACTCGTTATTAATGCGAGTGAGTTGACCTAATTGCTGTTGCCATAAAGGGAGGTTTTCTCCCCAATATTGATGGTATGGGTGAGATTGAAAATAGTCATTTAGCGTTTGTTGTCGGCTGAGCAGTTGATGTTGTTGTTGCAAGCCAGCGTCATACTCACCTTGCTGTTGTTGCCGCTGTAGGGCGAGTGTAGTATGTGTTGATTCCAGTTGGGTTAACTGGTTGGCCTTATTTCCAATCTGTAAATCCAGCGGCATCACTTGAGTGTTAATCAGGGTACGGGTTAGCTCATACTGTTTAAGCTGTGATTCCCGTTGTTGTTCTGCCTGTTCGTGAGCTTTCAGGGCAATGGCAATCTGTTGTTTGAGTTCGGTTTCAGCTTGAGTGAGACGAACTATTTCCTGTTCATTATCTTGTTGCTCCTGGCGTAAACGCATCAAATGTGTATGCAGAGGACGCAGCTTTTCTGCCGGTTCGCTTCGTTGTAATTTTTCCAGTTGTGGCTGTTGATGTTGCCAATTCTGCTGAGCCAGATTTAGCCGCTGTTGGCACTGAGACTCCTGAAGCAGGTACTCGTCTTGTTTCTCCAACCATTGTTTACCCACCAGCAGGCGTTCAGTTTGCTGAGCCAGCAATTTTTCCTGTGTTTGCAGCTGTTGTGATTGCTGATTTAGCGCCAGAGTTTGTTCTTCTGACAATAATTGTACGCTGCCCAATAGGGTATGCAGGGTATCCAGCTGATTTTTAGCCTCTTTATGGGACAGGAAAACCTGCTCAGAAATATGACCATAAATCTCTGTGCCGGTTAGCTCCTCCAATAGTTCAGCTCGTTCATTGGGTTCTGCATTAAGAAAAGCGGCAAACTCTCCCTGAGATAACATCATGGACTTAGTGAAACGACTAAAGTCTAATCCGGTAATTTGAGCGGTAAGATCGAGCTTATCGCGTATTTTGTCGGTAATGATTTTGCCATCGCGAATATAAGCCAGTTCAACTTTAGGCGTTTGCAGATTACCGTCCGGGCTGCCTTTCGCCCGGCGTTGGCTCCAGAATGCGCGATAGCCAATGCCCTGAACTTCAAACTCTACCTCAGCCAGTGACTCGGCGGTGTGATGGGTCATCAGTTCATTTTGGGTGGGAGATACGTTGAGACGCGGAGTTTTGTGATAAAGCGCCAGACAAATAGCATCCAAAAGCGTTGTTTTGCCGGCGCCAGTAGCGCCGGTAATGGCAAACAGGGCGTTATCGCAAAAGGGTTCCTGTGTGAAATCGATTTTCCACTCGTCTTTCAGCGAGTTGATATTTTTAAGCCGCAGGCTAAGAATGCGCATCACACGGCTCCTTCATCAATAGGATGTTCTGTCTGTTCTGCCATTTCCTCGACTAACGAATGAAACAGTTGTCGTACCCGCTGATGTTGCTGTTGAGTGCTTTGATTATCGTCGTCATCCAGTAGTAACCTGCGTTCAAAGACTTCATTTACCGTGAGTTCTGATAGCGTCTCTTTTTCCTGACGCTGAATGGCCTGTTGCGTGAGTGCTTTACTACGACGCAGTAATATTACTTCAACCGGTAATTGCTCTGCTATTTGCTGTATTTGCCGCTGAATGTCATTCAGGTAGAGGCGTGAATCTACTTCAATATCCAGCCAGATGGTTTTCTGTTCTTGCTGATGTCGAAAACCTTCCAGTGCAGATTTTATTTCCTCAAGATCGCCTTTAATTAAACGCATAGGCTGAAATTGCGGCACGGGAAGCAAAGTAATTTGTGGCTCTGCCTGAGAGGAGAACTCCACCAGCACTACACTTTTTTCCTGACCGCTTTCGTCAAAACTTAAAGGAATAGGGGAACCGGAATAGCGAATATATTCTGATTTAGCCACTTTTTGTGGACGGTGAATATGCCCTAAAGCGATGTAATCCGCTGGGGGGAATGCTTGTGCTGGAAAAGCATCCAGTGTACCGATATAGATATCGCGGACGGAATCACTGGTGGATGCTCCGACAGTGGTTAAATGTCCGGTAACAATAATCGGCAAATGTTTGGTGTACTGTTGTTGCTGCTCCTTTGCCAGTTGGTATATCTGCTGGTAGTGCTGACTGATCGCTTCCAGTAAAGCTTGTTGTTTCTCACTACCGGATTGCCCTGCCTGGCTGGAGAGCACATCTCTTGCCCGAACAAAAGGAATAGCGCATACCAATGCACCGGGTTCACCCTGTAAGTTATTCAGAACGATAAGCTGTTGTTCCGGTTGTTGTGTAACACTGGCTATCACCTGAGTGTTGAGATAGGTCAGTAATTCTCTGGATTCATTGAGCATCGCAACAGAGTCATGATTTCCACCCAATACCACTAACTGACAGCCGGTTGGCTGTAATCCCACTATAAACTGATTGTATAATTCACGGGCATAGCTGGGGGGAGACGTGGTATCGAAAATATCACCCGCCACAATAATGGCATCAACCTGATGCTCGGTAACTTTTTCAGTTAACCAGCGCAAAAATTCTGCATGTTCAGCCGCACGGCTTTTGGTAAAGAAGTATTGTCCAAGATGCCAGTCAGATGTGTGAATAATGCGCATGAATCCTCTCTGTCAAAAAATAGCCATGTGGTGCGCTATGGTTATTGGGATTATACGCAGCAGAGATGGTCAGGACTACCTTAGTGAAGGTTCAATTAACGGAAAACGTTGTTAACGTAATAAAAGTGTCATATATCTGTAGCATAATGCCAATGCACTATAATCCAGCGTACTTTAAGTTGCAGACATATTGACGATGCTATTGGCGTTTCTGCAACTCAAACTATTAGGGTATATAATCATTCAACTCGCATTGTGTTGAGAAAAAACAACAAAGAGCAGAGCCCGCATGATAAAACGCATACTGGTGGTTGAGGATGAAGCACCTATACGGGAAATGATTTCTCTTGTTCTTGAACAAAATGGTTTTCAGGCCATCGAAGCAGCGGATTTTACCGTAGCACAATCTTTACTCATCGAACCTTTCCCCGATCTGATCTTATTGGATTGGATGTTACCGGGGGGATCGGGTATTCAACTGATTAAATATCTGAAGCGCGATCCTCTGATGAAGGCGATTCCTGTGGTGATGCTAACCGCCCGTGCTGAAGAGGAAGATCGCGTCCAGGGGCTGGAATCCGGCGCTGATGACTATGTGACGAAGCCTTTTTCCCCTAAAGAACTTTTGGCGCGCATTAAAGCGGTGATGCGCCGAACGTCGCCGATGACCGAACATGAAGCTTTGGTATTTGATGGCTTAACCTTAGAACCATCATCTCATCGGGTTATGGCGGATGACAAACCGCTGGATATGGGACCAACGGAATACAAACTGTTGCACTTCTTTATGAGCCATCCTGAACGGGTATATAGCCGTGAGCAGCTGCTTAATCAGGTATGGGGAACCAATGTGTATGTTGAAGATCGAACCGTTGATGTATTTATTCGTCGCTTGCGTAAGACCCTTGAAGTCAGCGGTTATGACAAGATGCTGCAAACCGTACGTGGTTCAGGCTACCGTTTTTCAACCCGCTTTTAAGTTAACTGGTTAGGGACTCGCTTGTGCTAGAACGCCTGTCGTGGAAGAGAATTGTCATTGAGCTATTGCTGTTTTGCCTTCCGGCATTGCTGTTAAGCATTTTTATTGGTCATCTGACGCTGTTACTGCTGATTTCAGCACTCGGTGCTTTACTGTGGCACTTTTATAATCTGCTTAAATTATCGCACTGGTTATGGTTGGATCGCAGCATCATGCCGCCCCCAGGGCGAGGCAGTTGGGAACCGTTATTCTATGGGCTGTATCAAATGCAGCACCGCAATCGCCAGCGCCGTCGAGAATTAGCCTCACTGATTAAACGCTTTCGTAGCGGTGCCGAATCGCTACCTGATGCCGTGGTATTAAGTACCGAAAGCGGACATATCTTTTGGTGTAACAAGCTGGCTCAACAAATGCTGGGATTTCGCTGGCCAGAAGATAATGGTCAGCACATTCTTAATTTGATCCGCTATCCACAATTTGCCGAATTTATTAAGCGTAAACAGTTTGATGAGCCATTAACCCTAAAGTTTAATAAAGGCAGTTATATTGAGTTTCGGGTAATGCCTTATGATGAAGGGCATATGTTGATCTCTGCCCGGGATGTATCGCAAATCCGGCAATTGGAAGAAGTTCGACGTAAATTCTTTACCAATGTAAGTCATGAACTGAAAACGCCGCTTACGGTTTTGCAGGGGTATATTGAGATGCTGGGTGATGACGATACTCAACCGGCGATTCGTCATAAGGCGTTAACCAGCATGAAAGGCCAAACTGAACGGATGAGCAGTCTGGTGAATCAATTATTGATGCTATCACGTATTGAAGCAGCGCCTCGCTATGCGTTAAATGAAAAGATTAACGTACCGGTTCTGTTAGATAGTCTTGCCCGTGAAGCCGCTATTTTGAGTAATGGCGAACATCAGCTTCATTTTGATGTTGATGCCAAATTGCAAGTGCTGGGTAATCAGGATCAGCTTTACAGCGCTATGTCTAATCTGGTGTATAACGCTATCAACCATACACCGTCAGGCACAGAGATTAACGTGAGTTGGAAGTTAACGCCTCGCGGTGCGCAATTTAGTGTGAAAGATAATGGCCCGGGCATTGAGCAACAACATATAGCCCATTTGACGGAGCGTTTTTATCGTGTAGATCCATCACGCTCCAGCCAGACCGGAGGCAGCGGTTTGGGGCTGGCAATAGTTAAACATGTGCTGAATCACCATGATTCCCAATTGAGTATTGAAAGTCAGTTAGGGGTTGGAAGTGAGTTCAGGTTTGTGTTGCCGGGAAGGTTAGTGGTGGATAAATAGTTATTGTTTATGAGTATCAAGAAGAGGCAGAATCTAGTTCTGAGTTAGTTTCATCCACTAAGTGTGTTGCGTTCGCAGTAACATTAAGGTGGGTGGCCGGGCAGGAGGCATTAAGGTGGACGCCTCCGTAACGTTCCCTATATTTCTTTGTTAATATGTTCTATTGGGTCTGGAATAAAACAACGATGCTATTTATTAGCATCAGGCTTTACACTATTGATACAGCACTCATCTTGTAAATACTGGATGATACCCTCCAGAACGTCATACTGAGCAATGCACATAAGCGTTCGACTTTCCCTATTTTGCTGAAGTAGCCCAACAGACACGAGTGCTGATATATGATGACTCAGAGTCGAGGCTGGGATTTCTAGCTGCTTTTGCAATTCACCCACAGGTAACCCTTGATTACCCGCTTTGACCAGATGTTTAAAGATAAACAAACGCGTAGGATGACCTAATTCTTTCAATGCCTTAGCGACCATTTCCAGTTGCATATTCAGCTCTCTTCGGTAAGTGATATTTCGATAATACCAGAAATATCTATTGCCTGATATATCATTTCGAATATACTGGAAATATAGTTTTAATATTTATGGAACGTTAAGGATTAAAAGATGAATGATGGGTTAGGTATGTTGATGGATGCGTTAAACATGTTTTTATTTTTGGCTACCGAGCTGTCGCTGTTGTTTCTGGTGATTAGCCTGGGTGTCAGTTTTATACGCCAAAAAGTTCCGGATACTAAAATCCAGACGATGTTGGGTGCCCGTAAAGGTAGAGGATATGTCATTGCTGCACTGCTCGGGTCTATCACTCCATTTTGTAGCTGTTCTACAATTCCTATGTTACGTGGGTTGCTCTCCGCCAGAGCGGGTTTCGGGCCGACACTGACTTTCTTGTTTATCTCACCGCTGCTCAATCCTATTATTGTTGGATTGATGTGGGTAACGTTCGGACTGAAGATCACCTTGCTGTATACCTCCATTGCTGTTGTTGTGTCTGTGTTGTCCAGTTTTTTGCTGAGTAAATTAGGTTTTGAACGGTATGTAATTAATGCGAAAGAGACCAAAGGAAAATCTTGTTCAGTAAGCTGTTCTGCACCAGAGCCAACGCTTCAGGCAGCTTCATGCTGTAACAGTGAACCATTTAATCAACCAAAACGCGTAGTTCAGGTTGATTCGTGTTGTAGCAGTGAGAGCAGTAAGATACCAACAACATCAAGTTCGATATCACTGGCATGGCAGGATGCATGGAAACAGTTCAGGGAGGTATTTCCCTATCTTCTGGTTGGAGTACTGATTGGTTCTTTTATTTATGGTTTTGTACCTACGGAATGGATTGCCAGACATGCCAGTGGTGATAACGTCTTTGCTATTCCATTAAGCGCAGTGGTAGGTATTCCTCTTTATATCAGAGCTGAAGCAATGATCCCGCTGGCGTCGATTTTAATGGCTAAAGGGATGGGGATTGGCGCCGTGATGGCGCTGATCATCGGGAGTGCAGGAGCCAGCTTAACAGAAGTTATTCTGCTGAAGTCTATGTTCAGAACACCGATGATTATTGCATTTCTTACCGTAATTTTAGGTATGGCAGTGTTGATGGGATATCTAACTCAACTATTCTTCCGGATATAAAATAAGAGAGCTTCTATGCTCGCTTCAGCATGATTTATTAATTCAAAGGTGGCGGAAAAATCTCTGCAAAGCTATCAGCGCGTATTGGAGCGGTATGCTTTCCCGCTATTGGGCAAAATGCCTGTGAGCAGCTTGAAAACACCTGACTTTCTTGATGCGTTGCGCCGTGTCGAAGCCACGAACCATTTGGTGTCCATGAAGTTTCTGTATACGGAGTCGGGGGCTGGGGCGGTGACGTGAGAATGCGGCAAGCCTATGGTGCATCGGGTAAAAAAGCCCGGCAAAGGTGGTTATGACTTCTGGGGCTGCACCGGCTGGCCGGAGTGTAATGGAAAATCATAGCCTATAAAAACAGCCTCTTGAATCCGTGAATGAATATTCAAGAGGCTGCTCGATTTTGGGTCATTTGACCTTTCTTGCTGCTTGAGAAACAGTTATTTGTATTGCACCACTGCTGGCAATTTGGTCAGAGAAAAGGCCATTTAGAAAATCATCTTTGAGGATACGGCCAATGAATACAATAAATAGCAAGATATTAGAAAAGATAGGCGACGAAAAAATAGTAGATAAACTCCTTTCTTTGTCAAAGTCAGACTTAAATTCGGTACTGTTAGAAGTTTTTGAAAAACAGACAGATAGGTTTACCGCGGCTGATGTTTTAAAAGTGTTTCAATTGAACCGTTTTTCTACGCCCAGCGATATTAACCCGGCAAATTTTCATGATCTAGAAGCTCAATTACTATTAGCAGCGCAAAAAATGGATATACAGACTGTTCTTCTTTCACCATCTGCTCCTCTTGGAAGTTGTAGCGTATTTGGGTGTGTTGATCAGTACAATATTGTCAGTGCAGTGCGTGGTACAGAAACCTTGGCCGATCCATCTAATATGCTGGCAATTATTATTGCTGACAAATTAAAAAAAAGAAAAGAAAGCAACACGTATCCATTGCATTACGCTGCAACTGCAAGAGTTACTCGGGCGCAACAATATTCGGGCATGGGTTTTTTTGCTCATTTTGGCATTTTTTGTATGGTTTCTTCGGGCAAAGATACTGGATCTTATCGCTGCGAAACAGAGCTTTTGGACAAACATCTTCTTTTTTATAAAGATTTTTTCCAGGAACAATTCAGCACAAAATTATCCATCGTTTTGCGAAAAAGAAATGGATATAAAGATAGTGACGGCTTTTTTGCCAAAATGTCCGAAGTTATTCAAAATGCGTTCCCTGATGTGTCACTTTCTTATGATTCTAGCGATATGGACAATAAATATTATCAGGGGATCAATTTCAAAATATTCGTGGAAATAGATGGTGAAAAGATTGAAATCGGTGATGGCGGATTTGTTGATTGGATTTATCAAATGCTCGGAAGTAAAAAACAAAAATGCCTAATAAGTGGAGTTGGTTTGGATAGGCTTCTCTTTTGTAAGGCATAAAGTGAGAATAAAAATGGAAATTAAAAAACTATCTTACGACTATGTGAGCGACATTGCCATATTCGCCAATAACAAAAAAATTGCAGACAATTTGCGCGATATTTTCCCGCATCCCTATACAGAAGAAAACGCACGGCAATTTGTCGAATTTTGCATTGATACCCCCGAAAGCAAGCAAGTAAACCGTGCAATTTTCCATGACGATAAAGCTGTCGGCGTTATTAGCTTAACGTTGGGCGAAGATGTTTACGCCAAGAGTGCTGAAATCGGCTATTGGTTAGCCGAGCTATATTGGGGCAAAGGGATTATGACCGATGCCGCCAGGCAAATGTGCTGTATTGCATTTGGCCAATACAACCTTGCAAGGCTCTTTGCGGCTGTTTACTCATATAACAAAGAATCTTGTAAAGTTCTGGAAAAATGCGGATTTGAAATGGAAGGGGTGTTGAAAAAATCTGTGTTCAAGAATGGGCAGTTTTTTGATTCCTATATGTATGGCTTAGTAAACTGACAGGAAAACAAAGAATACAGCCACCAGAAGATGCAAAAAACATCATTCCGGTGGCTGTATTTTATTTTGTATTTACTGATTGTTCATCACATGGAGTAACGCGAAAGAAAATCTTCGTCTGTAACAACAAATTTTTTCTTTTCGTATAAAATTGCTCCTTGCTTCATACATTCTTCAATAATTCTATTCACGCTTCGTATTGGAGCGTTAACCTCTTTAGAAAGTTGGATTTTTGTAAGGTTGCATAATGTATTATTTTTATGATGAATGAATACCCTGCGTAAAACACGTTCTTTAATTGTCAATGATGAAAGTTCTTCAATAATATCACTATTGATAATTAACTTATGCGCGATTTCTTGAATCAGAAACTTTGTTGATTCAAAATCTTTACTCAACCATTCTAAAAAATGATCTTTATGCAGGGTATCAACTACACATTCTGTAGACGCAGTTATAGAGACGGGCTTTCTTCCTTTGTAAAATTGCTCTATTTCACCAAAGAAACTCCCCTCTGCATATAGATAGATATTAGAGAATGTTCCTTTTAAAGTTGGAATATACGCTTCTGCCTTCCCCTCTATCATAAAGTATACGGAATCATTTTCTCTTTCTGAGAAAAGGATTGCCTCGCCTTTGCTATATCTTTTGCGCTTAATTTTTTGCCTGAACTTGTCGGGGATTTCATCATATAAATTCATGTTATTTCACCGTAAAACTATTTTGGGTCAAATGACCTATTCGTTTTTATACAAAAAGTTTAGCACGGAACACAAGAGGAAAATTTGTAGAGAAAAAATCTCATAAACGCCAAGCTGCTGCGCACAGTTCGGTATCCAATAAGCATCCCGCATCGAGAATGCGTTTGGTGCCTCTGTGCGTTAGCCCTATGAGAAATGGACTGCTATTTCTCGCTTGTGGCGTTCAAATAACCGCTTTGTAGCATTACAGGCGGTTTTTTATATGGAGCAGCATCGTAGCGGTGTGCCGAAAACTCCAAAAGGAGTTTTGGACATGGCAAAACAGACAGGCAACCGTATGGCGTTCAAAGATTTTGAGGAACAAGCGAATGACTTCATCAGTTTGACATTTGATTATTGTGAAGAAGAACTACGGCGCATCCCGTCACACGACTCGCTTCCGAAGAACCTAAAACGTCAGGCATTAGCTTTTGCCACTATATCAGTACAGCAAAGTATTGAAGCGTTTCTGGCGATATCACAAATAGCAGACAATAAATAATTATAACCTAGGCGCTTGCGAAACGTGTGCGCCTTTCCTTTAATTTCAAGCGCCGAGCCGAAGGCGAGTACGCATCACCTGGAGGGCAGGAGCGCGGTACATGTATCGTGCCTGTCTGCCTCTTCGTTACGTTATACGATTATAAAGGAATATATAGAATTAACGCACATAAGTTGCTTCTCGCCATAAGTTTCCAAACCTTTCCTATTTGTTCATAACCGTACATGAACTTTTACAAATGATTACGGTAACGCTTCATAATTAAAGAATATTGCTGACAGTTCAATATGTTATGGATGAAGTCGTAATCAAACAGGCCCGCTAAACAGCGGGCCTGTAATAAGATAAAACACACTAACTTATCACTTAGTTGCTGCCTTCATCCCTTTAACAAACTCTGCCAGTTTTTCCAGCATAATTTTCGGCTGTTGATGACTTTGTTCGATAATCTTCACAATGGCTGAACCGGAGATAGCGCCCGCTGCGCCGCTGGTGAGAGCCGCTTTTACCTGTGAGGGTTCTGAGATGCCAAAGCCCTGAATAGGCGGCGCTGCATTGTATTCTTTCAGCTTGGCGACCAGATGCTCCAGTGGCAGATGAGCCTTATTTTCTGCACCAGTAACACCGGCGCGCGAGAGCAGGTAGGTATAACCACGGCCATGAGTAGCAATTTGGCGTAATAGTTCATCGTTGGCGTTAGGCGGGCAGATAAAGATTGGCGCGATATTATGACGCTGTGCCGCCAGACGATAGGGTTGTGATTCTTCCAGTGGGACATCCGCAACCAGTACGGAATCTACACCAACTTTTGCACACTGTGCATAAAACTCGTCAATACCGCGACTAAACACCAGGTTAGCGTACATCAGTAAACCAATCGGGATATCAGGGTGTTTTGCCCGGATCTTGCCTAATAACTCAAAGCAAAGTGACGGTGTCACCCCTGAGGCAAAAGCACGTAAGGTGGCGCTTTGAATCGTTGGGCCATCAGCCAGCGGGTCGGAGAATGGAATCCCCAACTCCAGAGCATCGGCGCCTGCGGTAACTAAGGTATCGATAATTTCCAGCGAGAGCTCCGGGTTTGGGTCTCCCAGCGTAACAAAAGGAACAAAAGCGCCCTGGTTGTTGGCAGCCAGACGTTCAAATAATTGTTGATAACGATCCATCAGATTTCTCCCCGCGCTTTTAAAATATCATGAACTGTAAAAATGTCTTTATCACCACGACCGGATAGATTGACCACCAGAATTTGTTCTTTTTCCGGCTCTGCGGCAATCATTTTCAGGGCGTAAGCCAGGGCATGAGAAGACTCCAGTGCAGGGATAATTCCCTCATGGCGGGATAGTTGTTTAAAGGCATCCAGCGCTTCATCATCAGTAATTGAAACGTATTCTGCGCGACCTATGCTGTTCAGGTGGGCATGTTGTGGCCCAACAGAAGGGAAATCGAGACCGGCAGAAATTGAGTAGGACTCTTCAATTTGGCCTTCGCTGGTTTGCATCATCGGTGACTTCATACCAAAGTAGATACCAACGCGGCCGTGTTTTAATGGTGCTCCGTGCTGTCCGGATTCGATACCTAATCCGGCAGGTTCAACACCGATCAGTCGAACGCGGGATTCTTCGATAAAATCGGCGAACATACCAATGGCGTTTGAGCCACCGCCAATACAGGCGATAACCGCGTCCGGCAGACAATTTTCACGCTCTTTCATTTGCTCTTTGGTTTCTTCACCAATCATCCGTTGGAACTCACGTACGATGGTTGGGAATGGATGTGGCCCCGCAGCAGTACCCAGCAGATAGTGAGCGGTATCATAATTACCAGACCAGTCGCGTAGCGCCTCATTACAGGCATCTTTCAGGGTGGAAGAACCACTGTGAACAGGAATAACTTCAGCACCCATCAGGCGCATTCTGAAAACGTTTGGTGACTGACGCTCAACGTCTTTAGCTCCCATGTAAACCCGACACTTTAAACCCAACAAGGCACTGGCTAATGCCGCTGCAACACCGTGTTGGCCAGCACCGGTTTCAGCGATAATTTCGGTTTTGCCCATGCGTTTTGCTAACAGGGCTTGACCCAGTACCTGATTGGTTTTATGAGCACCGCCGTGTAATAAATCTTCACGCTTCAGATACAGCTTGGTTTTACTTCCCGCCGTCAGATTGCGGCACAAGGTCAATGGTGTTGGGCGACCAGCATAGTTTCTCAGTAAATCTTGAAATTCAGCATGAAATGCCGGATCTCTTTGAGCACTGACGAAAGCCTCTTCCAGTTGCTGTAATGCGGGCATCAGGATTTGAGGTACATACATCCCGCCAAACTCGCCGAAATAGGGGTTAAGTAATGTCATGTTATATCCCTTAGTCTTCCACTTTTGTCGTTATTAATAGTTGCGTAGTATGCTAAATACCGCGTTGATTTTAGTAATGTCTTTATGACCAGGCTCGCTTTCCACGCCGGAATTGAAATCCAGCCCCTGACAGCCAAGGTTGGCTGCTGCAGCGGTATTGCCCGGGTTTAATCCACCGGCTACCATTGCCTTGTCCAGCGTTTGGCCTTGCAAAACTTGCCAGTCGAAAGTTTGTCCGGTACCACCAGCACCATTATCCAGGACATAGCAATCAACCTGAGGATGATTCAATTCGGGTAGCTGACCATCAACCGTTTGTGCTTTCCAGATCAGGCAAGTTGCCGGTAAGCGTGAACGTAAGTCATCAATATAGTCGTTATCTTCATTACCGTGCAGTTGAACGGCTGAGAGATTAAGTCGTTCAACCGCCAGACAAATGGTATCGGCTTTCGCATTGCTGAATACACCAACCCAGTTTAATGGGGCTGCAGCTACTACTTTTTGAGCCTGAACTAAATCAATATAGCGCGGCGATTTGCCGACAAAAATTAAACCGCCATATACGGCACCAGCATGATAAGCGGCAGCCGCATCTTCTGATCGGGTTAATCCACATACTTTATTCGCACCGAAAAGAACGCGACGTATGGCCAGATCCAGATTTTCTTCGGACATCAGTGCGCTTCCAATAAGAAAACCATCAGCGTACTGGCTGAGTTCACGCACTTGCTGGTAGTTATGAATACCGGATTCGCTGATAACGATAGTGGATTCAGGTAACTGTGGTGCCATGGTACGGGTACGATTCAAATCGATGGAAAGATCGCGTAAGTCCCGATTATTAATGCCAACAACACGAGCCTGTAGTGCAATAGCTCGTTGTAGCTCACTTTCATTACTGGCCTCCGTTAACACGCCCATATTGAGAGAGTGAGCAACGGCGGACAGCGCGATATATTGTTCATCATCCAGCACTGAAAGCATCAGCAGAACGGCATCGGCATGATAAAAGCGAGCTAAATAGATCTGATATTCATCAATAATAAAATCTTTGCACAAAACCGGTTGATGAACCTGATTACTGACCAGCGTTAAATAATCAAAATTGCCTTGAAAGTATTTTTCATCGGTCAATACAGAAATAACAGAAGCAAAATTACGGTAACTTTCTGCAATGGCACGCGGATCAAAATTCTGGCGAATTACCCCCTTTGATGGAGAGGCCTTTTTACATTCCAGAATAAAAACGCTGTTATCACTGGTTAATGCCTGGTAGAAGTTACGCTCGCTGGGAATAACTTTATGACGAAAGCTTTCCAGTGGCTGTTTTTGACGACGTTCTGCGACCCAAACTTGCTTATCACGAACAATGCGCGTTAATACGGTTTCTTGCATCATTTATCCTCTTGCCGCCAGTGCCTGCACTCTATCGAAGGCGACACCACTATTAATCACATCCATTGCCTGTTGTGCGTTGGCACGCAGATTTTCTTGTCCAAATAATCTCATTAATAATGCCACATTTGCTGCTACAGCAGACGCATGAGCAATTTCACCTTTACCTTGTAACAAGCGAGACAAAATGTCACGGTTTTCTTCAGGTGTACCACCTTCAAGGTCAGACAGGGTATATTGCTTCAGGCCAAAGTCTTGATTAGTTAACTGATAACATACGATTTCACCATCCCGCAGTTCAGCCACTTGAGTTGGGGCATGTACAGCAACTTCATCCATTCCTCCACCATGAACCACGGCAGCCTGTTGGTAGCCAAGTACTTTCAGCGCTTCAGCGATAGGGCGTACCAGTTCCGGGCTGTAAACACCAATCACGGCTTTTTTAGGGCGAGCAGGATTGATTAGCGGCCCCAGCACGTTAAACAGGGTGCGGGTTTTTAATTGTTGACGAACCGGCATGGCGTGACGAAAACCAGCGTGATACTGTGGCGCAAACAAAAAGCAAACGCCTAAATCATCCAGTGCCTGGCGAGAAATATCAGCGGGTAAGTCCAGTTTAATGCCCATTGCCGCCAGCAAGTCAGAAGAACCTGAACGGCTGGATACGCTCCGGTTACCGTGTTTGGCAATTTTGATACCACAGGATGCGGCAACAAACGCACTGGCTGTTGAGATATTGATGCTGTTAGTACCGTCGCCTCCGGTACCAACGATATCGGCAAAATCGTAATCCGGACGCGGGAAGGGCACAGCGTCAGCTAAAAATGCATTGGCGGCGCCAGCGATTTCATCCGGAGTTTCACCACGAACCTTCATGCTAATAAGGGCAGCAGCCAGTTGTGAAGGCTCCAGTTCTCCATGTGCAATGCTGCTAAAAAGCATTTGGCTTTCCTGCTGAGTTAATGATTCAGCACGGAATAATTTATTAAGAATCGATTGCATCATGTCTTGTGTTTGCATTTTCGTGTTCGCCGTTTTTATGAAGATTTGTTTCTTTGCCAGGGTGCTGATCGGTAAGTGAAAAGCGCCCATAAAAAAGCCCGCATTTTGCGGGCTTTTGGCTATTTGCTTTATCAGATGACAAATTGGTGCAAGTAAACCGCCCGCTAAGGGAGGAGTCGCCACCAACGATTTGCTAAAATATTTAATGTCATCATGATATTACCTTTGTGTTGTTGTGTTAGTTATTGACTGCATCTGTGTACTAGTAAACTAGTTTTATGTATCACTGTCAATATATTTAATATAGAAAAATAAAAATATTTTTATTTTTTCAGTTAAATCGATTTTTCAGTTAAAAGAAGAAATTTATTTATCTATTTTTCATATGGTTAATCACTTCAGGAAAGAGCCCATTCTAATGTTTGATCTAACAGACGCGCTCCCTGAGTGGTTAAGATAGATTCAGGATGAAACTGAAAACCACATACGCGATGCTGGTCATGGCGAACGGCCATTACCATCTGATTAAAATGTGCATTAATCGTGAGTTCTGAAGGGATCTCGGTACCTACCAGTGAATGGTAGCGAGCTACGGGCAATGGCGATGATAGCCCTTCAAACATCGCCATACCATCATGGGTAACCAATGATGATTTACCATGCAGGATTTCGCCGGCCTGACCAACAGTGCCGCCATAGGCCTCAACGATAGCCTGATGCCCAAGACAGATACCGATAACAGGCAGCTTGCCAAGTAGAGTGGAGAGTAATTCTGGCATGCATCCGGCTTCTGACGGCTTACCCGGGCCCGGTGAAAGCATTAATACCGGATTACTCATACGTTCAATATGCTGAATAATCATATCGGCAGGTAATTGATTACGATAAATGGTTACCTGATGACCACTGGCACGCAATTGATCCACCAGGTTATAGGTAAAGGAGTCGATATTATCGAGTAATAAGATATCAGCCATTAGAAAATCTCCTTAACCTGATGGGCGCTGGCAATAGCCCGTAATACGGCTCTGGCTTTATTGCGGGTTTCATCTGCTTCTGATTGAGGATTCGAGTCCAGAACAACGCCGGCTCCGGCCTGAATCGTTGCAATACCGTCTTCGACATAGGCGGAACGGATAACAATGCAGGTGTCCAGATCGCCATGGGCGGTAAAATATCCAACCGCACCGCCATAGCTGCCGCGGCGAACACCTTCATATTGAGCAATCAGCTGCATGGCCCGAACTTTAGGGGCACCACTTAAGGTTCCCATGTTCATGCAGGCTTGATAGGCGTGCAGAGCGTCGAGATCCTTCCGGAGTGTACCTACCACCCGTGAAACCAAATGCATTACAAAAGAGTAACGGTCAACTTTGGTTAAGTCGGCCACATAGCGACTACCCGCTTCGCAAATGCGTGCCAAATCGTTACGTGCTAAATCGACTAACATGATGTGTTCTGCCAGTTCCTTGTGATCGGTACGCATATCCAGTTCAAAACGACTATCCAGATCTTTATCCAGTGAGCCGTCAGGTCGACGACCCCGTGGACGCGTACCGGCAATAGGGTAGATTTCAATTTGACGGCTATTGGCTTCATATTTCAGCGCACTCTCTGGTGAGGCGCCAAACAGCGAGAACTCTTCATCCTGCATAAAGAACATATAAGGGCTGGGATTACTCTCTTTCAGGGTTTGATAAGCCGCCAGTGGCGAAGGGCAAGGCAAAGTGAAACGGCGTGAAGGTACCACCTGGAAAATATCCCCACAGCGAATAGATTGCTGTAGCTCACGAACAATATCCCCGTACTCTTCATCACTACGATCGCAATTTAACTGCATACTATCGAGTGCCGGAGCTGTTACCGGAGAAGCAGGTGCACGTAACTGTTGTTGAATTTCGATCAGCCGTGATTTCAACCGCTGTTGTTCAGTATTGTCTTGGCTAAACAGGCTGGCCTGAAGGCGGGAGACGCCATTTTGATGATCGAGAATCAGTAGCGTTTCAGCCAGATAAAAACAGAAATCGGGGCAGCGACGATCGCTTTCCAGAGCCGGTAGATCCTCAAAACCAGCAACCAGATCGTAGGCGAACAGACCACCAAAAAACATAGCGTCACGTTGATCCTGAGGGACACTAACCAGAGTAAGTAACTGACGTAATGAGTCAAAAACTGAGATGGATTTTAATCGGGCGTCTTCATCCTGTACCGCATCAATCTCCGGATAGATTAACTCACGTTGTCTTACACTAATATGGTTCTCGACCTCGTTTGGTAGCCGCTGATCTAACAAAGACAGTAACGCATTACCATTTTCTGTCAGTGCCCGGAGCGTAACCCGGCGCCCTTCAGCGGTAATCCGTAGTGCGCTATCAATCACCAACAGACTTTTTAGATTTTGTTTACTGTCAACTTCAGCTGATTCAAGTAACAAAGTGGACGGGCGATTATTACAGAATTGGGTAAAAATAGCCGTAGGATCGTCACGGTATGGCGTCTCTGCGGTTAATAATTGCATTGTTGGTTTCTGTGTTTGCATGTTGTACGCCAGTATTAGTTAGTTATTTATTAATATTCAGACAATAAAAAAGCCCGCAGTTTGCGGGCTCTTGGGCTATTTGCTTTATCAGATGACAAAATGGTGCAAGTAGGCCGCCCGCTAAGGGAAGTCTCGCCACCAACCTGTCAGTACAATAAGGAATGTCATCATGATAGTTACCTGTTTTAATCGTCCGATCTTGCGTACTAGTAAACTGGTTTTGATGATAAGTGTCAACTGCTTTCCTTGGGAAACATGAAAATTATTTTACGTGATTTAAAACAGGGCGATAGCAGAATGCTATTTGAATGTGTTTTATCAGGGTAACAGTTATAAGCATCAATAAGGCAAAAAATCTGATAATATCTGCTACTCGTCTGGTCTGGGCCAGTCCGTTCACTTTCTGCTAAAGAGTCTTCTGTGAGTACAACACTATCCTTTTCTGAATTGCCGCTGGATAAAGCGCTAATTGATAACCTGCATGAGCTGGGTTATGCACAAATGACCCCAATTCAAGCCGCAGCGCTGCCCGTTATTTTACAGGGGAAGGATGTGGTGGCACAGGCAAAAACAGGAAGTGGGAAGACCGCTGCGTTTGGTATTGGATTGCTGTCCGCTATTCAGGTTGATGCCTATCGGACTCAGGCACTGATACTTTGTCCTACCAGAGAACTTGCCGATCAGGTTAGTAAAGAGCTTCGTCGCCTGGCTCGCGCTATTGCCAATATTAAAGTATTAACGCTATGCGGTGGTCAACCGATGGGAGCTCAGGTAGATTCACTGGCTCATCCAGCCCATATTATTGTTGGTACTCCGGGGCGAATTCAGGATCACTTACGCAAAGGGAATCTAACCCTGCATGATTTAAATATTCTGGTGTTGGATGAAGCAGACCGAATGCTGGATATGGGGTTCTCTGATGAAGTCAACGACATTATCAGCCATACACCATCTCAGCGTCAGACATTGCTGTTTTCTGCTACTTATCCGGTAGATATTGAAAAAATGAGTGAACGAGTTCAACATTCACCCGAACGAATTATTATTGAATCGGCGGATGATCGGATTCATATTGAACAGCAATTTATTGAAGTGACCACACAGCAGCGTATTAGCCTGCTACAGAAAATTCTTTCCAGCATTCAGCCAGAATCATGCGTGGTATTCTCCAACACAAAACGGGACTGCCAGGAGATAGCCGAGACCTTGAGCGCCGCCGGTAGTAGCGTATTGGCTCTACACGGTGATTTAGAACAAAGGGATCGGGAACGAGTGCTGGTTCAATTCGCTAATCAAAGTTGCCGGGTACTGGTAGCAACTGATGTGGCAGCCAGAGGATTGGATATTAAGGATCTTCCATTAGTCGTTAACTTTGAGTTACCTTTTGATCCTGAAGTCTATATTCACCGCATTGGTCGAACCGGTAGAGCGGGGGCGCAGGGAATGGCCATAAGTTTTTGTACGCTGAATGAGCTGCAGCGTGCTCACGCTATTGAAGATTATCTTTCTGAACGTTTAGAGTGGAAACAGGCAGAACGTTTTAACCATAGTGATGTTCAGCCGGTGGTGTCGAATATGTTGACGTTAAGTATTGATGGGGGACGTAAAGCTAAAGTTCGCCCGGGAGATATACTTGGTGCATTGACCGGCGATGCCGGTTTAACCGCGGCTGATGTTGGCAAGATAGCTATCTTTGATACTCAGGCTTATGTGGCTATTCGCCGCCAGCGAGCCAGATTCGCCCTTGAACAATTGCGTAATGGAAAGATTAAAGGCAAAAATTGTCGGGTGTGGTTAATTAAATAATTTTATTGTGATGACATAAAAAGGCTAAGGATCTTAAATGAGCGAAATAACGATTGTTGCAACACTGACTATTAAAGCAGATTTTCAGGCTCCTTTAATGGATGCACTAAAAAAACTGGTTGATAGCAGCAGGGCTGAAGAAGGCTGCCTGCAATATGATTTACATCAGGATAATAAAAACCCATTGGTTTATGTGTTTATAGAACGCTGGGCATCACAAGAAATACTGGATATTCACAGTAAATCGTCTCATTTTGTTTCCTTTGGTCAATTTACTAAAGGCAAAATTGAATCACTGACGATTAATTTAATGTCGAAAGTTTATTAATTTTCTTAAGTGATAAAAAAACCCGCTTAATGCGGGTTTTTTGTTTTTGCTATATCACAATCAATTAATCATCAATTGGAGCCGGTCTTGCGGCAGGAGCGCTGGCATAATTAGTCGCAGCATGACCACCTGCTGAAGGCTTAGCAACGACTTCTTCTTTAGCGGTTGACGCTTCTTCAGGTTTAGCCTGTGGAGCCGCAGGGGCTTCTTCAGCTGTTTCTGACTCAGGCATCACTGGTTTAAAGGCAGGGGAACTGGCAACACTAGACGCCTTCTTCTCAACCGATTCAATATTAATAACTTCAACCGCTGATGTTTCAACTTCAACTACCGTCTGAATCACTTCTTCAACGATAGCTTCAGGTTCAGCATTGAATGACGGAGATGCTGCCGGAGCGGATGAGCTACCACCAGAAATCGCTTCAGGTGCCAGCACTGATTCACTCTTCAATGGTTTTGGTGCTTCAATCGGAGCGATATCAAGCGGTGCAGGTGCTTCAACATGCCATACGGTTTCTACTGATGGCGTAACAACCAGTTCAGTTTCCGCAGCTGGCTGTTCATCTCTTTCAGCAATATAGGTTACCGCAATGGCTGGTTCACTTACCGCTTCAGCAGGCACTGTCACTTCAGCAATAACTGAAGTTGCGACCAGAGGTTCTGCTGCTGTTTCAACGACGGCGACTGGTGCTTCAACAATGGCTGGAACTGCAGATACAGCTTCAGTCCGTTGGTTATTGGCGGCTTCCAGAGCTTCAACCGGTTCGAAAACTTTTACCTGTTCTGTCGCCAGAGCGGCATAGTTAATACAAACTTTACCTGACGCCATCTCTGGTGAAGCCACAGCCAGACTTAATGGCATTGGCGATGTGGTAGGGTACTTTTCATCGCGATAACGACGACGACGTTGTCCACTAACGCGCAGGTGACGAGGAGAGCGGCGAGAACGACGCGGCATGCCGTTGTTGTCAGTTGCGTTGTTATAACCGTTTTTCTCTCCATCAGTTTCATCAATTGCCGGTGTTGGGGCGACGATGTTTTCACTGATAACGGCTGGCTGAGGCAGTAGCTTAATCTCTTCTACCGGAGTAACAGGCGTTTTAACCGCAGCGACGGGTGTAATGTTTTCTGCCGTTTGGTCGTTTTGAGCCGCAACACGAACTTTTTGGTTCATTTGACGACGCTGACGACGTTGAGCTGGCGCCTGAGCCGGTTTTTCTTCCTCTGCGGAAACTTCATTTTCTACAGTGGCTTCCACTTGCTCTGCTTGTGCAGCCTGTTGCTGCTGTTGGCGCTTGTCTTCATTACGACGACGTTGACGTTCTGCACGAGTTTCACGACGGTTTTCATCACGAGGTGTGGTGGTAGCCGTAGCTTCCTGTACATTTTCTTGTGGTGCAGCAGGAGCCTGACGATTATTACGGCGTGATTCCTGATTATTATCGCGGTTTTGACGATCGCTGTTACGCTCGTTGCGCTCATTACGGTCGTTATTACGATCATTGTTACGATCGTTATTGCGGTCTTTACGATTGTTATTACGGCGATTGTTGCGACGATCTTGCTGATTGCCGGATGATTTCTCAGCCGGTGTTTTTTCAACAGGAGCGGCAACGGTTTCTGCTGGCGCTAACAGATTTTTTAATCCGCTAACAAAACGAGAGAACAGACCCGGCCCCGCTGGTTGGCTGGCCACTGGTGTAGCAACAACGGGTGCCTTTTTCTCTTCGACCGGAGCAGATTCTGTAGGCATAGAGAAGCTGGTTAATGCAGGCTGTTCCGGTATTTTACGCTCAAGAACGGTCTCTTCTTCAGATTCGGTTTCAGTTTCGTGCAACTGTGGCAGCATATAGCTCAACACATTGCTTTCTTCGCCTGGTTTTTTACGAATCACTTCATAATGTGGCGTTTCCATACGATCGTTTGGAACCACCACCACGCGAACTTTGCCGCCAGAACGACGTTCAATAGCATTAACTGATTCACGTTTTTCGTTTAACAGGTAAGAAGCAATTTGCACCGGAACAATGGCATCAACTTCTTTGGTATTGTCTTTCAGCGCTTCTTCTTCAATCAGACGCAAAATAGACAGAGATAACGACTCGTTATCACGTACGGTGCCGGTACCATTACAGCGAGGGCAGACGTGATGACTGGATTCACCCAATGAAGGGCTCAGGCGCTGACGGGACATTTCCAGCAGGCCAAAACGAGAGATACGACCAATTTGAATACGGGCACGGTCCTGACGAACGGCGTCACGTAAACGGTTCTCTACTTCGCGCTGATGGCGAATCGGGGTCATATCAATGAAGTCGATAACGATTAAACCACCCAGGTCACGCAAGCGTAACTGGCGGGCAATTTCATCCGCAGCTTCCAGATTAGTATTAAAGGCCGTTTCTTCAATATCACCACCGCGAGTGGAACGAGCGGAGTTGATATCGATAGCGGTTAATGCTTCGGTAGTATCAATAACGATTGAACCACCAGAAGGAAGGCGCACTTCACGCTGGAATGCAGATTCGATCTGCGATTCAATTTGGTAGTGACTAAACAGCGGGATTTCACCAGTATAAGGTTTAATTTTGCTGCTGAAGTCAGGGCGGCCTAACGCGGCGATATGCTCTTTAGCCAGGTCGAGAATTTTGATGTTATCGATCAAAATCTCACCAATATCCGGACGTAAATAGTCTCGGAAAGCACGAACAATAACGTTGCTCTCCTGATGGATCAGGAATGGAGCAGGGCGACTTTCTGCCGCTTTTTTAATGGCTTCCCAGTGTTTTAAACGGAAAGACAGATCCCACTGTAAAGCTTCGGCAGATTTACCTACACCTGCGGTACGGACAATCAAGCCCATGCCGTTAGGGATCTCTAGTGAATCCAGAGCTTCTTTTAACTCCTGACGATCGTCACCCTCGATACGGCGAGAAATACCGCCAGCGCGTGGGTTAT
The DNA here is from genome assembly GCF_016649425.1 of Limnobaculum allomyrinae. Taxonomy (GTDB): domain Bacteria; phylum Pseudomonadota; class Gammaproteobacteria; order Enterobacterales; family Enterobacteriaceae; genus Limnobaculum; species Limnobaculum allomyrinae. The sequence continues at coordinate 349,719 of NZ_JADRCR010000001.1, read as the reverse complement.
TGGGCATCAGAACTAAATAACTACCGGCCAGACTGATAAATGTTGTCAGTGCTGCGCCTTTATTTCCACGTTCTTCTTTATCGACCTGAACAATAACTTCCTGGCCGACATGCAGTACATCCTTAATATTCGGACGACCCTGAGACGCAGAGTTGGATGAAAAATACTCGCGGGAAATTTCTTTGAAGGGGAGGAAACCGTGTCGTTCTGCACCGTAGTCAACAAATGCCGCTTCAAGGCTTTGTTCAACGCGGGTGATCTTACCTTTATAAATGTTTGCCTTTTTTTGTTCATGCCCTGGACTTTCAATATCTAAATCATACAGACGTTGCCCGTCAACTAAGGCTACACGCAACTCTTCCTGTTGAGTTGCGTTAATCAACATTCTTTTCATTAAAAAATACTCATTTTTTTACATTGTCAATTGAGTCTACGCATAGAGGAACTGATGGACAGCGTTAACCGACGGCCCCGAGTCTTATCGCAAAATCGTCAACCTCACGGTTGTCGCCTGCACAGGGGCGCATTATCTCGGTAAGCCTGTATTTCTTTGTGAAAACAGCGCTTTTTATTGGGGAAAGCCGTTCCTGAAATCTGTGGAAATCGGGTCCCTTTATACTATCCAGGCCACTACCCGTAGCTCGCTAATTGCCTGATACTCAATGCGTCTTACGCCATTGCTGCACTACTTGAGCTATCTGCAAATTTCATTTTTCCCTGTTATCTCACTTTAAAGTGAGTCAGGGTAGAAAATCAGCCACATTATCAACTGCCAACTGCATTATGGCAAGGTGACTTTTACTCAGATACATAATAATGTAAAAAACGTGTTAAAGTTAACGACGACAGAGGCTTACATGCCTGAATATGAAGACATACTTGCAACACGTATCTTATTTATTTTTCAGCTCAAATAGCACTATTAGTAAGTGTAGTCATTAAAACAGGTTAATAAGGCATATTTAGCAAAAAATGATCGTGCTAGAATCAGCGTTATGAAAACAAATCAACCAACTGTACAAACTGTCACCATTACTGCCGATACGGCAGGGCAACGCATCGATAACTTTTTAAGAACCATGCTGAAGGGCGTGCCAAAAAGTATGATTTATCGAGTGTTGCGTAAAGGTGAGGTTCGCGTAAATAAAAAACGCATTAAACCGGAATATAAGCTGGAAGACGGCGATATTATTCGAATTCCTCCGGTTAGAGTGGCCGAACGGGAAGAATCAGTCGTTTCCGCCAAGTTAGATAAAGTCGCCGCGCTGGAACACTGCATTCTTTACGAAGATGACTATATTTTGGTCATGAATAAGCCTTCAGGTACGGCGGTTCATGGCGGAAGCGGTTTGAGTTTTGGCGTAATAGAAGGCTTAAGAGCGCTTCGACCAGACGCTAAATTTCTTGAGCTGGTTCACCGTTTAGATCGTGAAACCTCTGGTGTTTTGCTGGTAGCGAAAAAACGTTCGGCATTGCGTTCGTTACATGAACAATTACGTTTAAAGACCATGCAAAAGGATTATCTGGCGCTGGTTCGTGGTCAATGGCAGTCCCATTGTAAAGTGGTACAAGCCCCTTTGCTGAAGAACGTATTGCAGAGCGGTGAACGAATCGTACGGGTTGATGCGGAAGGTAAACCCTCAGAGACTCGTTTTAAAGTAGAAGAGCGTTTTGAGTTTTCTACGCTGGTTAAGGCTAGTCCGGTAACGGGAAGAACTCACCAAATTCGTGTTCATACTTTGCATGCTGGTCATCCTATTGCTTTTGACGATCGCTATGGTGACCGGGAATTTGATCAACAGCTTGAGCATACTGGTCTAAATCGTCTGTTCCTTCATGCGGCCAGTTTGCGTTTTGAACATCCATCTACCGGGGAAACGATGAGAGTAGAGGCGCCGATGGATAAAACGCTTCATCGTTGTTTAACCGTATTACGGGCGCAAAAGTCTTAATTTTTCTGATGATTCGCACTTTTGTCTGGGTTTAATTAAACCGCAAAAGTGCGAATAACTAATTTAGTCCAATCAACATCAGTGACATTGTCACATTTTATTTTCGATTCAATGGATTCATACCATTTTTTATCAGCATATGATTAAGGGCTATTAAAGGAAGCCCAATCAGACTATTTGGATCCCGTCCTTCCAGCCGTTCAAACAGCGTAATACCTAAACCTTCGGATTTAAAACTCCCTGCGCAATACCAGGGTTGTTCTTGATCAACATAGGCTTCTATCTCTTCCTGACTCAGATGACGGAAAAAAACAGTAAAAGGTTCACATATCACCTCTGCCTGTTGATTATCACCGTGATATAAGCAAAGGCCGGTGTAGAAGGTAATAGATTGTCCGCTAGCTTGAGTTAATTGGGCAATGGCGTTTTCCCGATTAAGCGGTTTTCCGGTGATTTGGTGGTTTAGAACACAGACCTGGTCAGAACCAATAATTAAGCTGTCTGGATTATTTTTAGCGACGGTTTCGGCTTTACTGGTTGCCAGCCGAATAACCAACGCTTCTGCAGATTCATTGGCCTGTGGTGTTTCATCCACATCTGGCGCAACACAGATAAAAGGAAGCCCCAGTTTTTCCAGTAGAGCCTGGCGGTAGGGTGATGTTGAAGCCAGAATGAGTGTTGTCATATTTTTTTATCGTATAAAAACATTGAGTTTGTTGAAACAAACATAATAAAGGTAATTCATTCGATAGTCATAATAGGATCGGGAGAGTATTTATTTTCGATGGAATATGATGATTAATTAGTTACTGTTTAATGACTATTAAAATAATTTGAGTGATTAACAAAGCTTATCAATTTATTACGTGGCGGCAATAAATTCTGTTTTTATTTTATAAATTAATAAGTAACCTGGCTTTTTTGGAGTATTTAATTTTTATTAAAACAATAGCGAAACAGCGCCGGCTGTTTTAAACTATGCCCACTCGAAAAAGCTGAGATCGTTAAAAGCACGTTATTTGCGTGCATTTCCTTTGACTATCAGCCATGACAACGATAATATGCGCGCCCTATGCAAAAGGTAAAATTACCCTTAACTATTGATCCGCTCCGTACGGCTCAGAAAAGTCTGGATTACTCAGGTATTTATTCAGGCGCTCAGGCTCAGCGGTTAGCAGAATCAGTAGTAAGTGTGGATGGTGATGTTGAAGCTGCTTTATCATTTAAGATTGATAATCAGCGGTTGGTTGTGATTACAGGGCAGGCCACGGTTCCCGTAACCTTGATGTGTCAGCGTTGTAATGGCAACTTCCCTTACACTATTCACGCAACGTATTGTTTCAGCCCGGTCAAGAATGATGAGCAGGCAGAAGCATTACCGGCAGGCTATGAGCCGATTGAAGTCGATGAGTTTGGCGAAATCAATCTGCTGGCAGTCATTGAAGATGAACTTATTCTTTCATTGCCAATAGCGCCGGTTCATGAATATGAACACTGTGAAGTGTCCGAAGCGGACATGATTTTTGGTGAACTACCGCCAGAGGCGGAAAAACCAAATCCATTTGCCGTATTAGCCAGTTTAAAGCAAAAGTAACCGAGGAGTAAGGTCGATGGCCGTACAACAGAACAAAAGTACCCGTTCAAGACGTGGCATGCGTCGTTCACATGATGCATTGACTACAGCTGCAGTATCTGTGGATAAAGTCTCAGGTGAAACTCACCTGCGTCACCACATCACCGCTGACGGTTACTACCGTGGCCGCAAGGTTATCACTAAATAATCACTGGTGATGCCTTGTCTCGTCTAACCATTGCGTTAGATGCTATGGGCGGGGACTTCGGTCCCTGCGTAACAGTGCCTGCAGCCTTGCAGGCATTGGCTTCTAATCCCGCACTCAATATCAAGTTAGTTGGTAATCCATCCGATATTCAACCACATCTTAATCAATGTGATTCGGCTCTTCTTCAACGTCTTCAACTTATTCCCGCAGAACTAATGGTGGCTAATGATGCCAAACCTTCTCAGGCTATTCGCAATAGTCGTGGCACTTCTATGCGTATTGCGCTGGAATTGTTAAAAGAAGGCGAAGCTCAGGCCTGCGTTAGTGCCGGAAATACCGGTGCGTTGATGGGATTAGCCAAAATGATGCTTAAACCACTGGATGGTATTGACCGCCCGGCGTTGGTGACAGCCTTGCCAAACCAGAAAGGGGGTAAAACTCTGTTACTGGATTTAGGTGCCAACGTTGAGTGTGACAGTGATATGCTGGTTCAGTTTGCTGTGATGGGGGCTGTGATGGCGGAAGAGATTCTGCAAATTAGCAACCCACGAGTGGCGTTACTGAATATTGGTGAAGAAGAGACCAAAGGCCTTGATAATATTCAGGCTGCTGCGGCTATACTCCGGGAAGTTCAACAGATAAACTATATCGGTTATCTTGAAGGTAACGATCTTCTGACTGGCGAAACGGATGTGTTAGTATGCGACGGTTTTGTCGGTAACGTTACGTTAAAGACACTGGAAGGCGTAGTTAGAGTATTCCTTTCATTACTGTCGTCAGGGAAGCGGAAACGATTATGGTGGATGAAATTAATCAGTTATTGGTTTAAAAAGAGTCTTTCCAAACGTTTCGGCCATTTAAATCCTGATCGATATAATGGTGCCTGTCTGTTAGGATTACGCAGTTCCGTGATTAAGAGTCATGGGGCAGCAAACCAACAGGCTTTCACCGTAGCCATTGAGCAGGCAGTGCAGGCCGTGGAACGACAGGTTCCTATGCAAATTGCAGCTCGCCTTCAGGCTGTATTACCTAAGAGTGAATGATCGTCCATGTATACAAAAATTCTCGGTACAGGCAGCTATCTGCCTGTACAAGTGCGTACCAATGCCGATCTAGAGCAGATGGTAGATACAACAGATGAGTGGATTGTCTCCCGTACAGGGATTCGTCAACGTCATATCGCCGCAGCGGATGAAACCGTTGCTACCATGGCATGCCACGCTGCTGATAAAGCAATTGAAATGGCAGGGATTGATAAAGATGATATTGGGTTGATTATTGTTGCAACCACATCATCAAGCAATGCATTCCCCAGCGCTGCCTGTGAAGTACAAAAATATTTAGGCATTAAAGATGCAGCTGCATTCGATATTGCCGCTGCCTGTGCCGGTTTTGCTTACGCCATTAGCGTAGCAGATCAGTATGTTAAAACTGGTTTTGTTAAAACCGCTCTGGTTATCGGTTCTGATGCGTTAAGTCGCACGCTGGATCCAGAAGATCGCGGTACCATTATTCTGTTTGGTGATGGCGCCGGTGCGATTGTGGTTGGGGCATCTGATGAGCCAGGAATTATTTCTACTCATTTACACGCTGATGGTCGTTATGGTGAGTTATTAACCTTACCTAATCACGATCGTGTCGATCCTTCCAAACCTGATTATCTGACGATGAAGGGTAACGATGTGTTTAAAGTGGCGGTAACAGAACTGGCCCACATTGTTGATGAAACCCTTGATGCCAACAATATCGATAAATCTGAACTGGACTGGTTGGTTCCTCACCAGGCTAACTTCCGGATTATTTCCGCTACCGCGAAAAAGCTGGGTATGGAAATGGATAAAGTGGTCATTACGCTCGATCGTCACGGTAACACCTCGGCAGCATCGGTGCCTGCGGCACTGGATGAAGCGGTTCGGGATGGACGTATTCAACGTGGTCATCTTATTTTGCTGGAAGCCTTTGGTGGCGGTTTCACCTGGGGTTCTGCGCTAATTCGTTTTTAAGTTAGGATCTGGAAAAATAATTATGAGTCAATTTGCAATCGTATTTCCGGGACAGGGTTCGCAAACCGTTGGTATGTTAGCTGCGCTGGCAGAAGAGCTTCCTGTCGTTCAGGAGACGTTTGCTCAGGCTTCTGAAGCTCTGGGCTACGATCTTTGGTCACTGGTACAACAGGGGCCGGAAACTGAACTGAATAAAACATGGCAGACTCAACCTGCACTGTTAGCTGCTTCAGTTGCTATCTGGCGCGTTTGGCAACAGCAGGGCGGTAAACAGCCTGCTGTGCTGGCAGGCCATAGCCTGGGTGAGTATTCAGCGCTGGTTTGTGCTGGCGTGTTGGATTTTAAAGACGCGATTAAACTGGTTGAACTGCGCGGTAAGTTGATGCAAGACGCTGTACCAGAAGGTACCGGCGCGATGTATGCCATTATTGGCCTGGATAACGACGCTATCGCGAAAGCTTGCGAAGCGTCGGCTCAAGGGCAAGTAGTCTCTCCGGTTAACTTTAACTCTCCGGGTCAGGTGGTTATTGCTGGTAACAAAGAAGCCGTTGAACGTGCCGGTGCGGCCTGTAAGGCCGCCGGAGCTAAACGCGCTCTGCCATTGCCTGTTAGCGTACCGTCACACTGTGCTTTGATGAAACCGGCTGCAGACAAACTGGCTGAAGCATTAAAATCAGTTAACTTCAACGCACCACAAATTGCCGTAATTAATAATGTTGATGTTAAAGCTGAAGCTGATGGTGAAGCGATTCGCAACGCATTGGTACGTCAACTGTATAGTCCGGTTCGTTGGACTGAAACTGTTGAGCATATGGCGACTGAACAGGTGACATTCCTGTTGGAAATGGGCCCTGGAAAAGTTTTAACCGGATTAACCAAGCGCATTGTAGATACCTTGTCAGCCGCTGCGGTTAACGATCCAGCCAGCTTACAAAGTGCTCTGGAGCTGTAAGCCGGAACCGAGTTTATCCTAAAGGGGAAATGCATGAAGTTAGACGGAAAAATAGCACTGGTCACTGGCGCAAGCCGGGGTATCGGCAAAGCTATCGCTGAAAAACTGGTTTCTGAAGGGGCTCGTGTTATTGGCACAGCAACGACAGAGAAAGGTGCAGAAGCGATTAGCGAATATTTGGGCACTCATGGAAAAGGATTGGCACTAAATGTGACTGATTCCGCATCTATTGAATCTGTGCTTGAGACTATTCGTGCTGAATTTGGTGAAATTGATATTCTGATCAATAATGCGGGTATTACCCGTGATAACCTGTTAATGCGCATGAAAGATGATGAGTGGCAAGATATTATTGACACCAATCTGACGTCCGTTTTCAGATTATCAAAAGCAGTTATGCGTGCGATGATGAAAAAACGTTATGGTCGGATAATTACTATTGGCTCAGTTGTTGGTACAATGGGTAATGCAGGGCAGACAAACTACGCTGCGGCTAAAGCTGGCATTATTGGTTTTAGTAAGTCGCTGGCGCGTGAAGTTGCCTCAAGAGGCATTACTGTCAATGTTATTGCACCAGGTTTCATTGAAACTGATATGACGCGTGCATTGACAGATGAACAACGGTCAGGCATTTTGTCACAAGTCCCAGCTAACCGCTTGGGCGAAGCAAAAGAGATAGCCAGCGCTGCTGCATTTTTAGCCTCTGATGAAGCTGGATATATTACGGGTGAAACCTTACATGTGAATGGTGGCATGTATATGCTATAAGAATCGCATTTTTTTTAAGCAATTTGCGCTAAATTTAGCTAAATAGTTTAAAATTGTGGTTCGACCAGCCGATATTTGGTTGCATCTTTTTCAACATTGAATAAACTACGAAAACCATCGCGTTAGCGAGTTTTGATAGGAAATTTAAGAGTATGAGCACTATCGAAGAACGTGTTAAGAAAATCATTATTGAACAACTGGGTGTTAAAGAAGAAGAAGTCAAAAACGCAGCTTCTTTCGTAGAAGACCTGGGTGCTGATTCTCTTGACACCGTAGAGCTGGTTATGGCTCTGGAAGAAGAGTTTGATACTGAGATTCCAGACGAAGAAGCAGAGAAGATTACTACTGTTCAAGCAGCGATTGATTATATCACTGCTGCTAACGCGTAATCAGACATATCTAGGCGGTCACTCGACCGCCTAAGTTTTTTCTCATTTCCATATACAAATCATTCCCCCTCTGGAGGATTCAACGTGTCTAAGCGTCGAGTTGTAGTGACTGGAATGGGCATGTTATCCCCTGTCGGCAACACTGTAGAGACTACATGGAAGGCTCTCCTTGCCGGGCAGAGTGGTATCAGCCTAATAGACCATTTCGATACTAGCGCCTACGCAACGCGTTTTGCTGGTTTAGTTAAAGGTTTTGACTGTGAAGAGTACATTTCTCGCAAAGATGCCAGAAAAATGGACCCTTTTATTCAATACGGTATTGCAGCTGGCATTCAAGCCATGAAAGATTCCGGTATTGAAGTTACAGCAGAGAATGCACCGCGTATTGGTGCAGCTATCGGTTCAGGTATCGGTGGCCTTGGCTTAATTGAAGAGAACCACAGCGCATTGATGACGGGTGGCCCACGTAAAGTAAGTCCATTCTTTGTACCTTCGACCATTGTGAACATGATTGCCGGTCATTTATCCATTATTTATGGATTAAGAGGCCCAAGCATCTCTATTGCAACGGCATGTACATCTGGCGTGCATAATATTGGTCATGCAGCGAGAATTATCGCGCATAACGATGCCGATGTCATGTTGGCCGGCGGTGGCGAAAAAGCCAGTACTCCTTTGGGAGTGGGTGGTTTTGGTGCCGCACGAGCATTATCTACCCGTAACGATAATCCTCAGGCAGCAAGTCGCCCGTGGGACAGAGACCGTGATGGTTTCGTGCTGGGTGATGGTGCCGGTATTATGGTGCTGGAAGAGTATGAACATGCTAAGAAGCGTGGCGCTAAAATTTATGCTGAGATCGTTGGTTTTGGCATGAGTAGCGATGCTTATCATATGACATCACCTCCGGAAGATGGTGCAGGAGCAGCATTAGCGATGGAAAATGCGCTACGTGATGCTAATGTGACACCGTCACAAGTTGGTTATGTTAATGCACACGGAACATCTACTAACGCAGGCGATAAAGCAGAAGCGCAAGCGGTGAAGACTATCTTCAAAGAAGATGCGAAGCGTGTCATGGTTAGCTCAACCAAATCGATGACGGGCCACCTGTTGGGTGCTGCCGGTGCAGTCGAATCAATTTTCTCTATTCTTGCTTTACGCGATCAGGCAATTCCACCAACCATCAATCTGGATAACCCGGATGAAGGTTGTGATTTGGATTTTGTTCCTCATGAAGCGCGTCAGGTAAAAGGAATGGAGTACGTATTATGTAACTCATTTGGTTTTGGCGGTACTAACGGTTCTGTACTGTTCCGTAAAGTGTAATGTCAGAATAAATAAGTTCTGTAATGAGTAAATAAACGGCCTGGTATATTCACCGGGCCGTTTTGCTTATAAAATCGGGATAATTTCGTTAAACGACCAAACGTTTCAGAAACACGCTTGTAGGGAATGCCAGGGCAATGAAGAAAAAAATTTTAGGGATCTTTGCAATATTGATACTGGCGGGAGCTGCCGGTTTATTTGCCGGATATAAATGGCTACAGAAATATGCAGAGACACCGCTGAATATCGAGCAGGAAACCTATTTCACGCTGCCAGCAGGAACCGGACGCGTGGGTCTGGCCCAGTTACTGGTTGATAAAAAACTGATTGATGAAATTAAGCCTTTCCCATGGTTACTGCGAGTTCAGCCAGAACTGGGGGGATTTAAGGCGGGTACTTATCAGGTCACTCCCGGAATGACTTTAAAACAGTTATTACTATTATTGCGCTCTGGTCGTGAAGCCCAATTCTCGATTCGCTTTATTGAAGGTACCCGGATGAAGGACTGGATGCCTTTATTATCCGATGCCAATTTTTTACAGCACACGCTGAATGGCTTGAGTAATAAAGAGATTGCGGAGAAATTAGGCATTCAGGATCCGGAACATCCGGAAGGATGGCTCTATCCTGACACCTATAATTATACGGCGGGAACCAGCGATCTTGCGGTACTGAAGCGAGCTTATTCACGCATGAAAGCGGCGCTTGATGAAGCCTGGGCTGGCAGAGAAGATAATCTTCCTTATAAGACGCCGTATGAAATGCTGATTATGGCATCAATCATCGAGAAAGAGACCGCGCTGGATTCAGAAAGAGATAAAGTTGCTTCGGTCTTTATCAATCGGATGCGTATTGGTATGAAGTTACAAACAGACCCAACGGTTATTTATGGTATGGGTGACCAGTATAACGGCAATATTACCCGCAAAGATCTGACCACAGCGACCGAATACAATACTTATGTGATTAACGGTTTACCCCCAACGCCAATTGCTATGCCGGGACTAGCCTCACTGAAAGCGGCAGCCCATCCGGCAAAAACGCCCTATCTTTATTTTGTCGCAGATGGTAAAGGTGGACATACGTTTACCACTAATCTGGTAAGTCATAATCAGGCTGTACAGGTTTATCTCAAGACTTTACGAGCAGGAAAATAGGCATGACCAAAGGTAAATTCATTGTTATTGAAGGGCTGGAAGGCGCAGGTAAAACCACCGCCCGGGATACTGTGGTAAAAGCACTGCGCGATAGTGGTATCCAAAATATTGTCTTTACCCGTGAGCCAGGGGGAACACCGCTGGCGGAGAAGTTACGTGAGCTGGTAAAGCAGGGTGTTGGAGATGAAGTTCTGACAGATAAGGCTGAACTTTTAATGATGTATACCTCACGGGTTCAGCTAGTTGAAAATGTGATTAAACCGGCATTAAGTCGAGGCGATTGGGTGGTAGGCGATCGCCACGATCTCTCTTCTCAGGCTTATCAAGGCGGAGGTCGGGGAATCGATAATCAATTGATGACAACCTTGAGAGATACCGTTTTGGGCGATTTTCGTCCGGATCTGACATTATATCTGGATATCCCACCGGAGGCCGGACTAAAGCGCGCCAGAGCTCGTGGTGAACTGGATCGTATTGAGAAAGAGTCACTGGGCTTTTTTGAACGAACTCGTCAACGCTATCTTGAACTGGCACAAGTGGATCCGAGCATTGTGACAATTGATGCATCACAACCATTAGAAAAAGTGACAGCCAACATTCAAACAGCAATACATCATTGGTTGGAGCACCGCACGTGATTTGGTATCCGTGGTTAACGCCCGCCTATAAACAACTCGTGGCTCAATATGCCTCTGAGCGTAAGCATCACGCACTATTATTACAATCCGTGCCGGGATGTGGTGATGAGCTATTAATTCAGGCGCTGGGTCGTTGGCTGATGTGTCAAAACCCGCAGGGGGAAAAGACCTGTGGCGTTTGCCATAACTGTAATTTGATGAAAGCGGGCACTCATCCTGACTGGCATGTGGTTGAGCCTGAAAAAGGGAAGACCGCGATAGGTGTGGATCAAATACGTCAACTGACAGAAACCTTATATAATCATGCGCAGCAAGGTGGTGTTAAAGCCGTTTGGTTTACACAATCTGAATTACTTAGTGAAGCTGCGGCCAACGCTTTACTGAAGACCCTTGAAGAACCGCCTGAAGGCACCTATTTTTTATTAGGTAGCCATGAAATTTCTCAAATACCGGCAACCATACGTAGCCGTTGCTTGTTGTGGACGCTGAGCTGCCCATATGAAGCATTCAGTATTGAATGGCTGTCACGACAGAATGCAGGACAGCAGGAGAGCCTGAAAACCGCATTGCGGCTTAGCCATGGCGCCCCGTTAGCGGCACAACAATTGTTGACCGCGGAAGTGTGGAAACAGAGAGAAGCAGTGTGTCAGGGATTGGATAGCGCATTCTCTCAGCGGGATTTACTGTCATTTTTACCGCAGCTTAATCATGATAACGCCAATGAGCGTATCCACTGGTCCGTTTCCCTGTTGTTAGATGTGGTTAAATATCAGCAGGGTGCAGCAAACTTTGTGGTTAATCAGGATTGCATACTGCTAATACAACGGCTGGCTACGATGGGATCAACTTCGCTATTTAATCAACTGGCACACGATTGGTTAAATTGTCGATATGAACTGCTAAGCGTTGCCGGTGTAAACAAAGAGTTGTTACTGACCAATATGCTAAATCAGGCTGATAGCTTACTGGCCTGATTATCTATTCTAACGAGTTAATATTCCTATGTATTTAGTTGATTCACATTGCCACCTTGATGGTCTGGATTACGCCGGACTGCACACTGACCTCAGCAGCGTACTTCAACAGGCAAGAATGCGTGATGTTAAAGCCTGTCTGGCGGTGTCTACTACACTGCCCGGGTTTAAAACGTTGAAGCAGATGGTGGCCGGACATGACGAAGTATTTCTTTCTTGTGGCGTTCATCCATTAAACCTGGATGAAGTTTACCAACAGGAAGAGTTACTGACGTTGGCTGACGATCCTCGTGTAATAGCTCTGGGTGAGACGGGGCTGGATTACTATTATCAAAAAGATAATATTCCACTGCAGCAAAACTGTTTTCGTCAGCATATCCAGGTAGGGCGAGAATTGAATAAGCCAGTGATTGTTCATACTCGCGATGCACGTACCGATACATTAGCTATTTTGAAAGAAGAGAAAGCGGATGAGTGCGGTGGTGTTCTGCACTGTTTCACGGAAGATTGCGATACTGCCAAAAAGCTTTTAGATATTGGTTTTTATATTTCATTCTCAGGGATAGTCACTTTTCGTAATGCTGATGCCTTACGTGAAGCAGCCCGCTATGTTCCTCTGGATAGAATGTTAGTTGAAACAGATTCGCCTTATCTGGCACCGGTACCGCATCGAGGTAAAGAGAATCAACCTGCGTATGTACGTGATGTGGCGGAGTATCTGGCGGTATTAAAGCGCGTTGAGTTGGAAGAGTTTGCTGAAATTACCACCAGGAATTTTAGTCAATTATTTAAAGTTACGCTGTAACTTAAGTTTCAATTATCCCGGATCGCCAGACAGTGATTGATGTTTTGTCTGGCGATTTGTTTTCTACCCGGTAATAATATTTATCCATAATCTGTTGATAAAGTCATCTTTACCCTGTTAAGATGCGCCCGCCTTCAAGTTACACCGCGTTAAAATCCCTCTGTTTTACGCACTATCATCTGCTCATTTGGGTAGGATGAACTCTGCACAACTATTTCAACGAATCTGTTTTTAACGAATTAATACTGTTAGTCCGCAATCGCGGAATACCAATGTCGGATAGTCTCGTAATGAAATAATGTGCATCTAAAAAATGGATTAGCATTATGGATATGCAATCGAGAAAATATGGCAGAACTTACCATTATCCATTTTCTCCGGGAACCACCAGTGACGATCGTATCAACCATCAATGGTGGTGTGATATTGAAAGGATACCTAACCTGATACATACCGAGAAATTGGATGGTGAAAATAACTGCCTGAATAAATATGGTGTATTTGCTCGTTCTCACGCCGCACCAACACAATCGGCCTGGACCCAGCAGATTCGCCAGCGTTGGCAATTAATCAAAGATGATTTAGGTGATATAGAAATTTTTGGTGAAAATCTGTATGCCATTCACTCCATTGAGTATCACAAACTGGAGGATTATTTCTTTGTATTTGCCGTACGTCATAAAGATATGTGGCTAAGTTGGGAAGAGGTTGGTTTTTATGCCGAGCTGTTTGATTTTCCTCGTATTCCACAAATAGATGTTATTGAAGCAACCAGTGAGTCAGCATTCAGTAGCCTGATTATTCAGCATGCAGGTCAGGAGAGTCATTTTGAATCCTGGGATACGCATTCCCATCAACGTTGTTCGATGGAGGGAATTGTTACCCGTAATAGTGAGGCCTATCCGGTAGCGGATTTTTCTCATAACGTATTTAAGTATGTACGAAAAAATCATGTGAAAACCGATATTCACTGGAAGAGTAACTGGCAGCGAGCGCCGCTTTATTATGAACGAGATGCAACAGGAGGCTTGAAATGAGCTGGATGCTAAGCAGTGATAAGTCATGGCCATTCCTGCGGCAGAATTTTTCATGGGTCGCTGATATGGATGGTGTCATGCAGGATCCGTATCACCATGCCGAAGGCGATGTGTCGGTACATACTCAACATGTATTAGCCGCGCTGATATCATTACCTGAATATCAGCGATTAACGGTGTTACAGCAGGAAGTCTTATGGAGTGCTGCATTGCTTCACGATGTGGAAAAACGCAGTACTACCCGAATCGATTATGATGGACGTATTGTTTCACCCGGACATGCCCGTAAAGGTGAGCTGACTGCACGCCAGATTCTATTTAGGGATCTGGCTACACCTTTTGCTATCCGAGAGATGATAGCTGCTTTGGTACGTTATCATGGACTACCCTTGTGGATTATGGAAAAACAGGATCCACAAAAGTCACTGTTTTCTGCATCCTTACGGGTCGATACGCATTTGCTGGCACTCCTTGCCAAAGCAGATGTACTTGGTTGGGAATGTACTGATGCAGAAGAATTATTAAATCGTATTGAACTGTTTGAGCTGTATTGCTCTGAACAACAGTGCTGGCGACAGGCACGGGAATTTCCCTCTGTGGAAGCCAGATATCGTTATTTCTCTACTGACAATGCATCGCCGGATTACCAACCTTATGATAATTATCAAAGTCAGGTCACGTTATTATCCGGATTACCGGGAATGGGAAAGGATAGCTATATTCAGCAATATTTTCCGTCATTACCAGTAATTAGCCTGGACGATATTCGTCGGCAACATCGTATTGCGCCAGATGACAAAATGGCGAATGGTTGGGTAGTCCAACAGGCTAAACAGCTGGCAAGAGAGAAATTACGGCGCGGTGAAGATTTTATCTGGAATGCGACTAATATTACCCATCAGATGCGTCAACAACTGATAAATCTGTTTGTCAGCTATAAAGCCAGAGTCAGGGTGGTGTACATAGAAGTACCTTATGTGAAATGGAAACAACAAAATAACACCCGAACCTATGCAGTACCCAATATGGTGATGGAACGTATGTTAGCTAAACTGGAGTTACCGGTTCCGGAAGAAGCGCATGAGGTTATTTATTATATTGATGGTCGAATAGAGTCGGCGTTTTTATAGTGTATTTTCTATGATTTAACTGATTGTTAAATCATAGCCTCAAAGGCTATAGTCAGGGATAAATATTATTTAGGAGTCTGATATGTATTATGGTTTTGATATGGGTGGCACAAAGACGGAATTGGCTGTCTTTGATGCAGACTTAAATCAGTTATGGCAGAAGCGAGTTCCAACGCCTAAAGATGATTATCAGGCTCTGCTACAGGTATTTATCGATCTGACTAATGAAGCTGACCAGCGGTTCAATACTAAAGGGCAGATTGGTGTCGGCATACCAGGAATTGTTAATGCTAAAGAGGGAACGGTGTTTACCACCAATGTCCCGGCGGCTAAATATAAACCTCTGGTTGCTGATTTGACTCAATGTTTACAACGCCCGGTGAAAATAGACAATGATGCTAACTGTTTTGCTCTGTCTGAAGCATGGGCGCCTGAGTTTCGGCAATATCCAACGGTACTGGGATTAATTCTGGGTACTGGTGTAGGCGGTGGTTTTGTGGTTAACGGAAAAGTCATTTCCGGGAAAAACGGTATTGCCGGTGAAATAGGGCATTTGAATCTGACAAGTGCTGCTGATAAAGTTCTGACGGATGCGGTACCTCAAATAGTTTGTGGCTGCGGTAAAATGGGGTGTTTTGAAGGCTATTTGGCGGGGCCTGGGTTTGAGCGTATCTACCGTAGCTTTTATCACAACCCGCTGACCGCAGTGCAAATCATTGAGAATTATTATGCGGGTGATGCATCAGCTAAAGTTCATGTTGAACGTTACCTTACCGTCTTATCCATCTACCTCGGTAATATTCTGACACTATTCGACCCGCATTTGCTGGTCATTGGTGGAGGATTGTCGCAGTTTGATGAAATCTATCGCTTATTACCTGAGTATTTACCTCAGTACTTGTATGGTATGGCAACCCTGCCGGCCATTGAGAAGGCGCGTTATGGTGACGCCGGGGGAGCTCGGGGGGCAGCTTGTCTTAATTTGGTAGATTAATCGAGCAATACTTTTAGATAAAAAATGCCGCAATTATATGCGGCATTTTTGTGTTACTGGAGAATTATGCCAGATTTTTAGCAACAAATTCCCAATTAACCAGCGCCCAGAAATTTTCTAAATATTTAGGACGGGCATTACGGTAATCGATGTAGTAAGCATGTTCCCATACGTCTACGGTTAACAGTGGCTTATCGCCATCGGTCATTGGGTTAGCCGCATTGGAAGTATTTACGATAGCTAATTTACCATCAGCTTTTTTTACCAGCCAGGTCCAACCTGAGCCAAAGTTTTTTACAGCTGAATCAGATAATTGCTCTTTAAAAGCTGCGAAAGAACCGAAGTTTTTAACAATGGCGTCTGCCAGTGCACCAGTAGGTTCACCACCTGCTTTAGGCGCCAGACAGTTCCAGTAAAAGGTATGGTTCCAGACTTGAGCTGCGTTATTGAAGATCCCACCAGAAGATTTCAGAACGATCTCTTCTAAAGATTTACCTTCAAACTCAGTACCTTTTATTAAGTTATTCAGGTTAACAACATAGGTGTTGTGGTGTTTACCGTAGTGATAGTCCAGAGTTTCAGCGGAAATATGTGGTTCCAGGGCATCTTTAGCATAAGGAAGGGCTGGTAATTCAAATGACATTTTATTGCTCCTCAAGAAAAAAATAGTGCTCATTGATTTCATCAACCCTGAGTAACCAGTTGTATGAATCATGAGTCATTTGCAAAAAAACTGTTGTTACTTTGTTATAACTTATGATTTTATCAACTTTTTTTTATATTTAAAGGGAAATAGTGGAAAAGATCGGCGTCATAAAAAGATTCATCAATGAAGGTGTTGGTATCAAAGGAACCGGAGAAAAATAAAAATTGCCTGAGAGATTAATTTAAGCTCGAAATAAATCAGGTAATTAGGTTATAAGTCAGACATTATAGAATGTTCTCCGTCTGCTATACTATAACCCTATAAAAAGTGGTATTTTTTCCTGTCAATATAGCCGCTACAATAGTCATACAATAAGCGCAATGTCTGCTTGAGGAAGCAAAATAATGACAACACTAGAAAAGATTCAGCGCCAAATCGCTGAAAACCCAATTTTACTCTATATGAAAGGCTCTCCAAAACTACCTAGCTGTGGTTTCAGCGCTCAGGCTGTTCAGGCGCTGTCTGCTTGTGGCGAGCGTTTTGCATATGTAGATATCCTACAAAACCCTGATATTCGTGCCGAATTACCTAAATATGCTAACTGGCCAACTTTTCCTCAATTATGGGTGAACGGTGAGTTAGTTGGCGGCTGCGATATTATTCTGGAAATGTATCAACGTGGTGAGTTGCAGGCATTGTTGAAAGAAGCTGCTGCAAATGCAGGTTCTCCGGACGCAGAGTAATTAATCGGTTTTGCCATAAAAAGCCCCGAAGAGCGGGGCTTTTTATCGTTAGTCTCTGACTTGCTGGTCAGGCGTTACTGGCCAACCACCAAGTTTCTTCCAACGATTAACCAGTTCGCAAAATAGTTCAGTGGTTCTTTCTGTGTCGTAAAGAGCCGAATGAGCCTGAGAACTATCAAAAGCGATACCCGCCGTAATACAAGCTTTTGCCAGTACAGTTTGCCCAAGTACTAAACCACTTAATGCAGCCGTATCAAAGGTGGCAAAAGGGTGAAAAGGGTTACGCTTCAGGCCTGCACGTTCTGCGGCAGCCATCAGAAAACCATGATCAAATGTGGCATTGTGCGCAACAACAATAGCCCGATTACAGTTCTGGTCTTTAATTCCTTTACGTACCATTTTGAAAATAGCATGCAACGCATCGTGCTCACTGACTGCTCCACGCAGTGGATTAGTTGGGTCGATACCGTTGAAGGCTAAAGCATCAGGAGAAAGTATTGAACCTTCGAAAGGTTCAATATGAAAATGCAAGGATTGATCGCGCATCAACCAACCCTGATCGTTCATTTTTAAGGTAAAGGCAGCTATTTCTAATAACGCGTTAGTTTTTGCGTCAAATCCTGCGGTTTCCACATCAATTACAACGGGATAAAACCCACGGAAACGCTCGCTTAAACTGTTTTGAGTATTATTATCAGACATGTCTACCTGTTCTTTAAAATTTTCAAGTCGCTATTATGCCAAATTTTACTCTCTGATGCTTGGTATAATCGTTATCTTAGATTGAGGTAACCTCAAATTAAGAAATAAAGCTAACCGATCATCAAAAAAGAATAAAATGAGAAAAAGAGGGTGTTTATTGAGCATACCGAAGCATGCTCAACGATTAGAAAAGAAAATATTAATTAGTTGCCCAATGCTTGACTGGCTTGCTTATTTTCGATCAGTTCAATTTTATAGCCATCAGGATCTTCAACGAATGCAATAATAGTGGAACCACCTTTTACCGGGCCCGCTTCGCGAGTAACATTTCCACCCGCCTGACGTATTTGTTCACAGGTAGCAGCAACATTATCAACACCCAGAGCGATATGACCGAATGCCGTTCCCATCTCATAACTTTCGACACCCCAGTTATAAGTCAGCTCAATAACTGCACCTTGACTTTCATCACTGTAGCCGACAAATGCTAACGAGTATTTATATTCGGTATTTTCGCTGCTGCGTAATAAACGCATACCTAATACTTTGGTATAGAAGTCAATAGAACGCTGTAAATTACCTACTCGTAGCATGGTATGAAGCAAACGCATGTCGTTATCCTCTTGGTTGTTAAAACTTTCACTCGGTATTTTCAAACAAGTCTATCTGCTGTCCAGTATACCCGAGACTGAACCGAAGTGTTTAGTGGATTGATACAGTAAGTATCAATCGGAGCGTAGGGGCATCAGTCATGCCTGAATACAATAAACTCCTTGCTTTTTATCATAGTTCAATCTATTACCTATCAATACTGATTATTTTGTCTGCTAAGTAATACACTGAGTCCGACTATGCCACAGCAACTGGAATTTTTTGATATCCCTTCGCCATGCCGCGGCGTTTGTCAAAGTGACAGCCGGGGATATTGTCTGGGCTGCTTTAGAAGTAGGGATGAACGTTTCAAATGGATGACATTAAGTGATACTGAAAAACGTGATGTTTTACGGCTTTGTCACCAGCGTAGGCTCATCCGAAATCGAAAAGCCGTTGGGCAAGATGATAATCAACCAGAGCAACCTTCTTTATTTTAAATTAACTACTTCTTTTTGGTTATTAGCAAGTTAAAACGCTTTCGTTTATTTTACATAGCGTGATAACGATCACTTAGCTTGATGTTTACCCTGCAATTACTTCATTTATCACTCATAATAATATTGCTTACATAATAAGCGATTTATTAAAAGGATAAACAATGAAACGTTATTTAACTGCATTAGCTGCTCTGGTTATTTCAGGTGGGATTCAGGCTGCAACGGTTGAGGTTCCTGTTAATAGTGTTTCCGCTGAAGGAATCGGACAATCAATAGGTAGTGTAACCATTAGTGAAACAGATTATGGGTTGCTATTTACTCCTAACTTGAAATCATTACCAGCAGGTGTACATGGATTCCATATTCATGAAAAAGGAAGCTGCGAACCAGGAATGAAAGAGGGTAAATCAGTTGCTGCATTAGCTGCGGGGGGGCATTTTGACCCGGAGAAGACGGGTAAGCATCTGGGGCCTTATGCTAATGGCCATTTAGGTGATTTACCGGCAATTTACGCTACGGCTGATGGTACAGCGACTTATCCCGTATTAGCCCCGCGTCTGAAAACTATTGGCCAAATTAAAGGCCACGCTTTGATGGTTCATGCTGGTGGAGACAATCATGACGATCATCCAGAACCACTTGGTGGTGGCGGAGCAAGATCGGCTTGTGGCGTAATTAATTAATTTATCACACATATTATTACTTAATTAATTTAACTCTTTTCCACCTATTAACGCCAATATATGTTGGCGTTAATTCCGATCTGTAATTATTTAACATTAATACAGTAATTAATTCAAAATTAATTAATATATCAATTATGATTTCAACTATTTGAAATTAAAGATAAAAATAAATCATCATCTTAATTTGAATGATTAAAGTACATGTTAATTGTCGTTCAAATCATATTTATTGAAATTAATTGCAGATTAATGTTTTAATTATTAGCAATTGAGTGGTGAAAAAAGCCATAATTAGCTTTGTAATAATATCATTTACTTTACTACTATCGGATTAACACATGAATTCAAAAACAGAATATACATTAGGTGCGGATATTGCACGTTTAGTACGTAGCTGGAGAAGCATCATTGATCTTCAGCTTAAACCAATCGGCTTAACTCAAACACATTGGATTACGCTTTACTATCTAAATGGGCTACCTCCAAATCAATCACAAATACAATTAGCGAAAGCAATTGGAATAGAACAACCTTCATTAGTCCGTACTTTAGATCAATTAGAGGGTATGGGCTATGTCAGAAGAGATCCTTGCCCATGCGATCGCAGAGCAAAACAAATTAATCTGACAGAAGATGCCAAGCCAATTTTGAATCAGGTGAAAGAGGTTGTTGATGGCGTTAGAGAAGGCATTCTGCGCGGCGTCAAGGACGAAGAGTTAGCAACATTTGTCAATCTGATCAGGAAGTTTGAGCAAAATATTGCTGATTTATCTGGAAAATAGTTTTCTGGTGAACATCAGATTAAATAACTTCGCGTATTTAATGGTTAAGCACCCCCGTCAGGGGGTGTGCACCTTGTCTCTGTATAAAAAGATATCCCACACTTTCCTCGATTAATCTCTGGCAATTGCTGATTTTTTTGCTCTAATACCTGTTGTGGTCATTTTGATTTATTCATCACAATTATTGAGAAGGTATTAATCATGAAAGCAGGCAACTATATTGGCGTTATGTCAGGTACCAGTCTGGATGGTGTCGACGTTGCATTAGTCGAAATTGATAATGTTGCTGTGACACAAATTGCCAGCTATTCACACCCTATGCCTGTCGATCTCAAAGTAGATGTTTTGTCAGTATGTCAGGGACAAAAGACTACGTTATCTCAAATTGGTCAATTAGATCTTCGTTTAGGTATTTTGTTCGCTGAAGCTATTCAGGGTTTATTGAATACTCACCATATTAAACCAGAAACAATTACTGCTATTGGATGCCACGGGCAAACGGTCTGGCATCAGCCGGATGGGACTTACCCTTTTACGATGCAGCTTGGAGATAACAATCGCATTGCTGCCAGTACCGGTATTGTGACTGTTGGCGATTTTCGCCGTAAAGATATGGCGTTTGGTGGGCAGGGTGCGCCATTGGTGCCTGCTTTTCATCAGGCCTTGCTGATGGTGGAAGATGAGCGGCGAATTATTCTGAATATTGGCGGTATTGCTAATTTATCTTTGTTGATACCGGGGAGGGATGTCACGGGTTTTGACTCTGGCCCGGGGAATATGCTGATGGACGCCTGGATTCAACAACAGCGAGGGTTACCTTATGATAAAGACGCGATGTGGGCACGTCAGGGGCAAATTAGCGAATCTTTATTACAGCAGATGATGTCTGATGCCTATTTTGCGCTACCGGCTCCGAAAAGCACCGGGAGAGAGTATTTTAATATACAGTGGCTACAACATCATTTAATCAATTTTCCTCATCTCAAACCTCAGGATGTACAAATTACGCTGGCTGAGTTAACCGTGCGAACCATTATCGATCAGGTAAAAGCTTCAGGTGGTTGTGACCGATTATTAGTATGCGGCGGCGGTGCGCGGAATCCCTATCTGATGACGCGTATGGCTGAAGTCCTTCCAGAAACTGTCGTAGATACCACAGATAACTACGGCATAAGCGGTGATGATATGGAAGCTATTGCTTTTGCCTGGCTGGCTGCTCGTACACTATCGGGATTGCCAGGAAATTTGCCGGCAGTTACCGGAGCATCCAGAGCAACCGTGTTAGGGGCTATCTACACGCCATAGTCTAAACTTAGATACATCAATCTATTGGTATTCTATTTTTCTTATCATCAACCATGGGAGACAATGATGAAAAAGTTATTAGCCGGGGTTTTCGTTATAGGGTTAGTTGGTTGTACAGTGACAACAGAGCAGCGGGTTGAAGGCACCGCACTTAGTTACCAATGTGAGGGGCAATCGCTGGCTGTGATACTGAATAATGAAAAACAGACAGTTAATGTCATTATTGCCGGAGAACCTCAACTGCTTCATCAGGTGGTGTCTGCTTCCGGTGCGAAATACAGTAATAGCAAATACTCTTTCTGGTCTAAAGGTGATACGGCAATGGTATTAAAAGGTGACGATATCATTATTAACGACTGTAAGCTGGTTCAGTAATCGATTTTTTTCTGTGGATTTTCTTTCCTGCAAGGTTTGAAATCCGACAGCAGTGAGTGCAAGATAAGGCAAAATAAGATACCCATAGGTTTTCTGATTATGCCAACTCAATTAAGTGATGATATTGCTGACCTACGGCGTGAATACACTCAGGGTAGTTTGCGCCGAAAAGATTTACCTGAAGATCCGCTGGTTTTGTTTGAATTATGGTTAAAACAAGCCTGTGAAGCTCAAATCCCCGATCCTACCGCAATGTGCGTTGCTACCGTTGATGCTCAAGGGCGGCCTTCTCAGCGTATTGTGTTACTAAAGCATTATGATGAAAAAGGTTTCGTCTTTTATACCAATCTGGGCAGCCGCAAGGCGCAACAAATTGCACAAAATAATCAGGTTAATTTATTGTTTCCCTGGCACTTTTTTGACCGGCAGGTAATGGTTTCCGGTAAGGCCGAGCGTCTTTCATCCATCGAAGTGCTGAAATATTTTCACTCACGTCCTAAAGACAGCCAGATTGCCGCCTGGGTATCTCAGCAATCATCCCGAATTTCAACCCGTGGCGTATTGGAAAGTAAATTTCTGGAGTTAAAACAGAAATTTCTTCAGGGTGAAGTTCCATTACCCAGTTTTTGGGGTGGATTCCGCGTCAGTATTGAGGAAATGGAGTTTTGGCAAGGTGGAGTAAATCGGTTACACGATAGATTTGTTTATCAGCGTGCAGAAAATCACTGGAATATTGATCGACTGGCACCTTAAATACTGGTCATTGCGTTAATCGGCGTTTATGCTATCCAGTTCATTAAAACTAATTAATTCAGCGGTAATAAATATCGCAACTTATAACAACGGAGTTATGTATCGATGGCGAATAACCTGATTAAACAATTGCAGGAGCGGGGGCTGGTAGCCCAGGTTACGGACGAAGAGGCACTGGCAGAACGACTGGCGCAAGGGCCTATCGCACTGTATTGTGGCTTCGATCCTACCGCTGATAGCTTGCATTTGGGCCATTTGGTTCCGTTATTGTGTTTAAAACGTTTTCAGTTAGCCGGACATCAGCCCGTTGCATTAGTAGGCGGTGCTACCGGTTTGATTGGTGACCCTAGCTTTAAAGCAGCTGAACGTAAACTGAATACCGAAGATACGGTTGCTGATTGGGTGGATAAAATTCGTCAGCAGGTTTCACCGTTCCTGGATTTTGATTGTGGCAGCAACAGCGCCAAGATGGCCAACAACTACGATTGGTTTGGTGGTATGAAAGTGCTGACTTTCCTGCGGGATATTGGTAAGCATTTTTCAGTTAACGCGATGATTAATAAAGAAGCGGTAAAACAGCGTCTGAATCGTGATGATAGCGGAATCTCTTTCACTGAGTTCGCCTATAACTTGCTACAAGCCTATGATTTTGCCTGTCTGAATAAAGAACATGGCGTTGAATTACAAATCGGTGGTTCCGATCAGTGGGGCAACATCACCTCCGGTATCGATTTAACCCGTCGTCTGCATCAGAAACAAGCTTATGGCTTTACCGTACCGTTAATTACTAAATCTGATGGTACTAAATTTGGTAAAACTGAAGGTGGTGCGATTTGGTTAGATCCGAAGAAAACCAGTCCTTATAAGTTTTATCAGTTCTGGATCAACACTGCTGATGCGGATGTGTATCGCTTCCTGAAATTCTTCACCTTTATGAGTATTGAAGAGATTAATGCACTGGAAGAAGAAGACAAAAACAGCGGCGTAGCGCCGCGTGCTCAATACGTGCTGGCAGAGAAAGTAACCCATTTAGTGCATGGTGCTAAAGGGTTAGATGCAGCAAAACGCATCACTCAAAGCTTATTCTCTGGTGAACTGGCGGATATTACCGAAGAAGACTTCGCTCAACTGGCTCAGGATGGTATGCCTGCCGTTGAGCTGGAGAAGGGGGCTGATTTACAGCAAGCGTTAGTCAGTGCAGAGCTGGTACCGTCGCGCGGCCAGGCCAGAACCATGATTAGCTCAAATGCCGTAACCATCAACGGTGAAAAACAATCCAGCCCGGAATATGTCTTCACCGATAGCGATCGTTTGTTTAATCGCTATACGTTATTGCGTCGTGGTAAAAAACATTATTGTTTGCTGATTTGGAAATAAGCTGGAAATAAATTGTTCCATAAATTCGGTCGCTCAGCGGCCGAATTTTTTGCCTTGAGCATAGCATTCGGCGTTTGATATCTGACACAATATTGCTAATACCTTTCTTATATTAGGGACATGCCATCATGAAAAATATCTTATCCATTCAATCCCACGTGGTATATGGCCATGCAGGGAATAGCGCGGCTGAATTTCCTATGCGCAGAATGGGTGTGAACGTATGGCCGCTAAATACGGTACAGTTTTCTAACCATACCCAGTACCGTCAATGGGAAGGGTGTGTAATGCCCGCCAGCCATTTAACGGATATTGTCCGTGGCATCAGTGAAATTAATCAGTTGGTACATTGTGATGTCGTTCTGAGTGGTTATATTGGTTCACCGGAGCAGGGAAAGAGCATTTTAAATGCAGTAGCATCCGTTAAAGCCGCAAATCCTAAGGCGCGATACTTTTGCGATCCTGTGATGGGGCATCCGGAAAAGGGCTGTATTGTCGCCCCAGGCGTTTCAGAATTTTTCTGTCAGGAGGCATTACCTCTTAGCGATATGATGGCACCAAACCTGCTGGAGTTAGAAATATTAAGCGGTAAAACCATTACTTCGGTTGATGAGGTTGTCAGCGCCGCTCGTGAATTGTGTAAACAAGGCCCTGAGCTGATTTTAGTTAAGCATTTGAGTCGAGCTGGTTATCGTGCCGATGCCTTTGAAATGGCTTTGGTTACGCCTGATGAAGCCTGGCATATCAGTCGTCCTCTGGTCGATTTTGGACCTCGTCAGCCGGTTGGGGTGGGTGACATCACCAGTGGCTTATTGCTGGTTAATTTATTACTGGAAAAATCATTACCTGATGCATTAGAACATGTCACCGCGGCTGTTTATGAGGTGATGCTGGAGACCCAGCGCAGAGGGAAGTACGAGCTGCAATTGGTGGCTGCACAGGACAAAATGGTTAATCCGGAACATCATTTTAAAGCAATTAAACTCTAAGATTACATCGATATGTATCGTAATGTTTACAAATAAAAAAACGGGCTTTTAGCCCGTTTTTTATCTTCTGACTAAGAAATAATCAATGTAAGCCTTCAGCTTTAAGCGCAGCGGCTGTCGCTGGTCTGGCGGCAATTCGTTCCATATAAGCAGCCAGTGATTTTAATGCGCTCAGATCCAGTTTAACCGCAGCGGCCCAACGGGTTACGGTAAACAGATAGGCATCGGCTACGCTAAATGATGCACCTAAAACATAATCTTGCTTTTCCAGTACGCTATCAACATAGGTAAATTGCTTAAGTAATTTCTCTTTAGCAATTTTCTTATACTCTTCAGGCGTCTGTGGATTAAACAGAGGGCTAAAGCCTTTATGCAATTCAGTTGAAACAAAGTTCAGCCATTCAATAGCATGATAATATTCTGGTGTTCCTACGCCAGGCATCAGGTGTTTACCCGGAACTTTATGTGCAATGTACTGAACAATAGCCACACCTTCCGTCAAAATACTGCCATCATTTAACTCCAGAGTAGGAACTTGTCCTTTTGGATTGACGGCCAGAAAATCTGCACCATGCTCAGTTTTTTTGGTGGCTAAATCCACTTTTTCTACCGAGTAGTTAAGACCGCTTTCATTCAAAATGATATGGGGAGATAAAGAACAGGCACCTGGCTTATAATATAATTTCATTAAAACTCTCCGAGCAGTTAAAGGTATAAGATTAACGGTATGAAGCGTTAAGGTATCGTATTCTATCCTGCCTGAAAGATGTTTGATATATGTTGTGAAATAGTAACTAAATATCAGTAAAAAAATGGTAAAGCGTAAGTTTAATCAATTAAGTCGCCATTAAGTTATCGTTGATTGTTTTGCATCATTCTGTGTATGAGAGGTGCCGAGATAACCATCAATACCGCAATAACGGCAGTAAAAATGCCAATCTTCATAAACCATTCGCTATATAACGCCAAAGAAATATAAGGGGAATCACTGTTTAATGGGGCGATTGTTTGTGCTGCAATTTTGCCCGCCGTTAGTGCCGCCGCCGCAAAGGTGAAAAACCATATTGAGGTGATAAAGTTTTTCAATTCAGACGGTACCATGCGGTTAACTACGATAAGCCCTAATGCTGAAATAGACAGATGACCAATGCTGTGTAATGCATAACTTAAAATTAACCAGTTAGCAGAGATAAAACCGGAGCTGTCAGAGAAAGCCGCTGCCCAAGGTAAAACCAGAAATGAAGCGGAACAAAGTACCATTCCAATAGCGAGCTTATGGGGAATAGGCAGGTAACTACCCAGCCGGTTATATAAGGCTGCCAGCATAGGGGCGGTAATGATAATCCAAATAGGATTTAGTACCTGAAATTGTTCCGGCAAAAACGAAATACCGAATACCTGATGTGAAACGTGGTTAATAGCAAAAAAATTAAGGGAAGTAGGTATCTGAAGATAGAGCACGAAAAAGACAAACACCATTGCTAACAGAATAAAAATAACACCTATTCTTTGGCGCATTACGGGCTCAAGACGAACGAGCTGTTTCCAATAAAACAGGATATTGGCGATGAATAAAACGGCCAAAATCCAGGGGGCAATGGCTTGATTGTGCAATAAGAAAGTACTGAAAATGATGGCGACAGCGATAATAACTGTTACCAGCAAGATTATCTTTAATGGAACAGGTTGTTGATCGGCCAGGCTTCCATGGTTATTGAGGTAATGTTTACCGAAAATCAGATGAATAATAACCAGAAACAAACCAAATACACCCAAAGAAAAAGCTATATTCCAGTCATAATGGTGAGCAATCCAGGGGGTCAAAAGTATCGAGATAATAGAGCCAAAACAAGCCAGAATGTGGTACAGCGTAAATCGCGTACGGTTGTAAGTATCAGACAGCAGAGACGCAGGTATAGTTTTAAACAGTCCATGTCCTACAGCAATAGTCGCCAGTCCGGGATAAATAAGTCCATTTTGATGACTGGAAAAGACTAACAGGACATAGCCGCTCATCATAACTAATGAACCTAAAAGCAGGCTGCGCCTGATGCCTATAACCTGTTCACCCAGCCAGCGACCAACGGAAATAAAACCAAAAGCTAAAGCAACATAGGTAGAAAACAGTCTGAAAGCATCGGCTTGCGTCAGTTCAAGCTGCCAGACAAAATAGAGAACGAGAATGCTTTGTAAACCGTAATAGCTAAAACGCTGCCATAACTCCAATATTGATACCAGATAGAACGTTCGGGGCTGGTTAAAAAGATCCTGAGTTGCTATAGACACGATCACCTCTGACTTTAAGATCGTCTAACGAGCGGCGATATTGGTTAATTATGGCTTTAAGTTTAGTTAAAGTAGCAGAAAACCCAAGGAGTTATCACCAGATTACGGCCATCTACATGTTGTGTACTATTCGGTTTTTTCTTTAAACTCGCACAGATCTTCAATTAAACAAGAACCACAACGAGGCTTACGAGCAATGCAGGTATAGCGGCCATGTAAAATTAACCAGTGATGGCAATCTACTTTAAACTCAGCAGGAACGACTTTAAGTAACTTTTCTTCTACTAACTCAACGGTCTTACCTGGGGCAAAACGAGTACGATTACAGACACGGAAAATATGGGTATCGACCGCAATCGTTGGCCAACCAAAAGCAGTATTTAAGACGACATTGGCGGTTTTACGACCCACTCCCGGTAAGGCTTCAAGGGCTGCGCGATCTTCAGGTACCTGACTGTTATGCTTTTCAATTAGAATACGGCAGGTTTTAATGACATTCTCAGCCTTGCTGTTAAACAGGCCAATAGTCTTGATGTACTCTTTAACACCATCAACTCCTAATGCCAAAATTGTTTCAGGCGTATTGGCAATTGGGTAGAGTTTGGCGGTTGCTTTATTTACGCTAACATCGGTTGCCTGTGCTGAAAGTAACACCGAGATCAATAGTTCAAATGGGCTGGAGAACGCCAGTTCAGTGGTTGGCGTTGGGTTGTTATCACGCAGCCGGGTTAATATTTCTATGCGTTTTGCCTGATTCAAACCGGGTATCCTTACTTTATTATTTAATGTTTTCACCTGACAGAGTAGAAACTTTTACCTCTGTGGTTTTTTGTTTATAGGCTTTAACTTTCTCATCAATAACATATTTCAATGCCAGTAGAAAACCGAGGCCTAAAAAAGCACCGGGAGGTAATATTGCTAACAGGAAAGCATTATCCAGATGCAACACCTCGATACGTAGTACCTTAGCCCAGGAACCCAACAGAGAATCGGCTCCGTCAAACAGGGTACCATTTCCCAGAATCTCACGCATGCCGCCCAAAATAAACAGCACTATAGTGGCGCCAAAACCCATAGCAAAGCCATCCAGCGCAGATAAAGACACCGGGTTTTGTGCGGCGTAGGCTTCTGCCCGACCGATAACTATACAGTTGGTGGTAATCAGAGGAATGAAAATACCTAATGATTGATACAGGCCATAGGCGTAGGCATTAATCAATAATTGAACGACGGTAACTACGCAGGCAATGATCATAACGTAAATAGGAATGCGGATCTCTTGTGGTACCCAGCGGCGCAGGGCAGATACCGCCACGTTAGTACAAACCAAAACTAATGTAGTAGCAAGGCCAAGTCCAAGAGCATTGGTTGCGGTAGAGGATACTGCCAGCAATGGGCAAAGGCCTAATAGCTGAACCAGCGCAGAGTTGTTCTTCCACAAACCCTGATTAAGCAGCGTCTTTATTTCGCTCATTTACTCTGCCTCACAGTGGGGTAATGACTCAAATTGCTGGTGATGTTGCTGTATATAGAGCGTTGTTTGTTTTACCGCTTTTACCACTGCTCTGGGAGTGATAGTGGCTCCGGTAAATTGATCAAACATACCGCCATCTTTGCGTACCAGCCATTGCTTATCCTGCTCACCATCAACCTGTTTACCGGCAAAATGGGTGATCCAGTCGGAAATGCGTAACTCTATTTTATCGCCCAGTCCGGGCGTTTCATGATGTTCAAGAGTACGAACGCCTAGCACATTACCATTAAAATCAGCGGCAACCATCAATTGAATAGCGCCAGAGTAGCCATCAGGAGCAGTGGTTTCTATTACCGCCGCTACCGGAGCATAACCTTTACGGGCAATAAATAGCCGATGGGCGCTATCGGTTCCTAAAGACTTGTCGGTGACAACGTAACATTCATTCTGTAGTGCATTATCATAAACAGTTGACGGAATAACCTGATCAAAAAGCGCTTTTTGCTGTTGAATCGCCTGTTTCTCAATGGTGGATTTAGTCAGCAGATAAACACCTGAAGTAATACCGGTTGCCAGTGCGGCATAAAGCGCTAACGTCAGGCCGTGTCGTCTCATGGTACTCAGCATGGGGGCTCCTTAGCGATGTCCATAAGCACGAGGTTGAGTATAGTGGTCGATCAACGGTACGGTAATGTTTGCCAGTAAAATAGCAAAAGCTACCGCATCAGGATAACCGCCATAACTACGAATCAGCCAAACCAGTACGCCAACTAACACACCGAAAATCAACCGACCTTTTACCGTAGTAGACGCTGTTACCGGATCGGTAATAATAAAAAAGGCGCATAACATGCTGGCTCCCGAAAACAGGTGAAACCACGGAGCCGCATTATGTGAGGGATCCAGTAGCCAGCCAATGGTGGAGACAATGGCTAGCGTCAGCAGAAAACTAACGGGGAGATGCCATTGGATCACTTTTTTCCCAAGCAGGAATAGTCCGCCAAGCAGGAATCCGACGTTTACCCACTGCCAGCCAATACCCCCCAAACTGTTATAAATGGGCTGACTTAATACTTCAGTAATGCTGTGACCGCTGCGCAGTCCGGTCTTTAAGGTATCTAACGGTGTGGCCTGACTGACACCATCAACCCCTAGCATTAATTTGAACACATCATCACCTTGCGTGCTGTGTCCGCTAAAAATAATACTCAGCGTATCCATCAGGCTGATATGGGTTGCCTGCAGCGGAGCTGGAGGCAACCAACTGCTCATTTGCACCGGGAAGGAGATCAACAGAATAACGTAGCCGACCATTGCCGGATTGAAAGGATTTTGTCCTAAACCACCATACAGCTGCTTGGCGATTACAATAGCGGCAAAAGTCCCGATAACAATAATCCACCAGGGTGCCAGAGGAGGAATGCTGATACCTAATAATAGGGCGGTTAGTAGGGCAGAATTATCACTTAGCTGGGAGGCAATTGGCTGATGTCGCAGCTTTAATACCGCGGCTTCAGCACATAAGGCAACAAATGAAGCCAGCACAACTTGAATTAAATTACCGTAACCAAAGAAATACCATTGAGCAGCAATTCCCGGTATACAGGCCAGTACCACCAACAACATTAATCGCTGTGTTGATTGCTGACTGTGTGAAAATGGTGAACTGGTTATACGAAATGACATCTATTCTTCACCTGTTGCGGTTAACTGAAGTGCGGCCTGTTGAGCTTTACGGGCTTTCACCCGAGCAATAGCCTCGGCAACGGCAGCTTTACGTTCATCGACTTCTGCTACTGGTTGCGTCTCAATGATTTGGTCTTGTTGTTCCGAGAATTCAGATTGCTGCTGTATCTCCTGACGTTGCTCTTTTCGCGCTTTAGCGCGAGCAATAGCTTCAGCTACAGCAGCTTTGCGATCGTCAGCAGGTGATGTGGCTTGTTGAGTAAACGTTGTGTCTTTTTGAACTATGGCGGCGGCAGCAGGCATTGAGTCAGCTTGTTGCTGTGCTTTACGCGCCTTAACACGTGCGATAGCCTCGGCAACCGCATTTTTACGCTCATCAGTATTCGATGTCTCCGAAGAAACATTCTGCTCAACAGGTTTTATTTCATCTTGCTGCTGTTGTCCTTTTTTTGCTTTAGCACGAGCTATAGCAGCCGCCAACGCGGCTTTACGTGAATCTTGTTCAGCATCAACGTTACTGTTAGTGGAGGGTGCAGATTGTTCAGTGACTTGTCGCTGGGCTTTTCTGGCCTGCCTGAGCGCAATAACAGCACTGTTATCCGGTAGTAATTTGCCATCAACGGATTTAATTACCGGTATTGTTGAGCTATTACTATTTTCAACGGATTTTTGCTGATTTACTCGCTCCAGAGCGGCCTGAATAATATGGTTGTCTTTATCATCTAAACGGGTTTCAGCCTTTTTATGGCGTTGTTGACGTGCTAATTTCTCTTTTTCCAGACGAGCCTGTCTGGCTTCAAAACGAATTTTAGCGGTACGAGCCAATTCAGCTAATTGATCTTGCTCGCGTATTTCTGCTTTTTCCTGACGGTAATATTGAACCAAAGGAATATTACTGGGGCAAACGTAAGCACAGGCACCACATTCAATACAGTCGAATAGATTATAGTTGCGTGCTTTTTCATGTTCCTTGCCGCGACTAAACCAATAAAGCTGCTGAGGCAATAATCCAGCAGGACAGGCATCAGCACACTGGGTACAGCGAATACAGGCCTGTTCCTGTTGCGGTGGTTCAATCTCATCGCTGGACGGAGCAATAATACAGTTACTCATTTTGGTTACCGGTACCTGGATATCCGGTAATGCGAAGCCCATTAATGGGCCGCCCATAATTACCATCGGTTTGGTTTGAGGTTGATACTGCATCTGTTTCAGCAATTCAGAGACCGGAGTGCCTAACAAAACCCAAAAGTTACCCTTATTCTGAAGCGCATCTCCTGTTAAGGTAACGATACGTTCAATCAGCGGTTCACCATTAATCACAGCACGTTTGATGGCGTATACCGTGCCAACGTTTTGCATTAACACTCCAATATCCGAGGAGCGTCCACCATGAGGTACTTCAAGTCCGGTAAGAATTTTAGTTAACTGTTTTGCACCACCGGAAGGGTATTTGGTCGGGATAACACGCAGAGCAATATCGGCAGATCCGTTACGCTGTAACGCATCTTTCAACTGCTGAATTGCCTCGGGTTTATTATCTTCAATACCAATCAGAATGCTTTCAGGTTTCAGTATATGACGCAGGATTTCACAACCGGTAATTAGCTCATCGGCGTACTCCTGCATGAGCCGATCGTCAGCGGTAATATAAGGTTCGCATTCAGCGCCATTAATAATCAGAGTTTTTACCCGGCTCAATGCACCATTAATTTTACTGGCGGTAGGGAATACTGCGCCTCCCAGCCCGGCAATACCAGAACGATGAATATGAGCGATTAACTGTTCTGGTGTATAAGAGCGGTAATCATCCAATGCATGTAACTCAGCCCACTGTTCAAGCCCATCTGGTTTCAGGCGAATACAGCGTTCGGGAATGGCAGATGGATGGGTACTTGGATAATAATCGATATTTATCACAGTACCGGATGTGGATGCATGTACCGGTAAAGCCCGATTTTTACCGGTAGTTAGCTTTTGGCCTTTAAAGACATAATCGCCTTCTTTAACCAACAGCTCACCCTCTGGCCCAAGATGCTGTTGCAGAGGGATCTGTAGATAATCCGGTAGCGCAGAACGTCTGATAGGGATAAGACGCGTCTGATCTTTCATCTCCGGAGGATGAATGCCACCATCGAAATCCCAAACTTTGGTTTTTCTAAACTTAGCAAATAGATCAAACATGTGAATTAATCTCTATCACTTTAACAGATATGGCTTGCAGGTCCCATTTCCAGGTTGAAGTTGTCTGTTCTATCGGGCGCATTTCAATGCAGTCAGTAGGGCAAGGGGCAACACAAAGATCGCATCCGGTACAAAGATCGGTGATTACGGTATGCATAGCCCTGGTTGAGCCGACAATGGCATCAACAGGACAAGCCTGAATACATTTGGTGCAGCCAATGCAGTTATTTTCATCAATAAATGCCACCTTACGCACCGGATTACTTTCCATCGTAGTTTGATCAAGCGCTTGAGGTTCGATGCCCAGTGTATCCGCCAGTTTTAGCATCACAGCCTCACCACCAGGGGCGCATTTATTAATCATTTCACCATTATTAGCTACGGCTTCTGCATAGGGGCGACAGCCAGGATAACCGCATTGACCACACTGGCTTTGGGGCAATAGAGCCTCAACCTTATCAACGATAGGATCGGCATCCACCTGAAAACGGCGGGCAGCAAAACCTAAAATAGCACCGCACACCAACGCCAGTAGCGTGAGTGCAATAATGCTGGACCATAAAGAAAACATTAAAACCTTACCAACCCTGTGAAGCCCATAAATGCCAGTGACATTAATCCGGCGGTAATTAACGCGATGGATGAACCTTTAAATGGAGCCGGTACATCAGCAGAGGCCAGACGTTCACGAATAGCGGCAAAAAGAACCATAACAAATGAAAACCCAACTGCAGCGCTAAAACCATACACGGTAGACTGCATAAAATTGTGTGATTGATTAACGTTAAGTAACGCTACGCCCAGCACCGCACAGTTAGTGGTAATCAATGGTAAAAATATTCCCAGCAAACGGTAAAGTACCGGGCTGGTTTTACGCACGACTAACTCTGTGAACTGAACCACAACGGCGATAACAAAAATGAACGCCAGGGTGCGCAAGTAAGACAACCCTAACGGTTCTAAAATATAATTCTCAACCAGCCATGCACAGATGGAGGCAAGCGTCAGCACAAATGTTGTTGCTAATCCCATTCCGATGGCTGTTTCCAGCTTTTTCGACACTCCCATAAAAGGGCATAAGCCTAAAAACTTAACCAACACGAAGTTATTGACAAAAACAGTGCCAACAAAAAGTAGCAAATAATCGCTCATTAAACTGCCTAAAAGAGAAGAAGCCGCCATATTATCAATAATTGGCGGCTTAATCACAACACTGTAAGTGTAGGGGTATTGGTATTTACCTCTATTGAGGTAAATTAAACGGCGTTAGCTCAAGCCAATAATATCCCCGGATTGGTCGATATCAATATTACGATAGGCGGGTAAAGTACCTAAACCCGGCATAGTCATAATATTTCCTGCATAAGCACGGATAAATCCAGCACCGGCAGAAACCCGGAAAGAAGAAATAGTGACAGTAAAATCTTTTGGCACATTTTTTAATGCAGGATCGGCGCTGATCGACAACGGCGTTTTTGCTATACATAACGGAAGATGACCAAACCCGGCTTTCTCCAGTTGTGCTAACTGGTCAGAGGCTTGAGCGGTCAGAACCGCTTGTTTTGCGCCGTAAGTATTAACCAGGGTCTGCACTTTTTCCAACAGGCTAATGTTATCAGGATAAAGTAGGGTAACTTCCTGTTGTTTTTCGCAAACACGGGAAACCAGTTCAGCCAGTTTTGCGGTTCCGGCACCGCCAGCAGCGAAAGCATCACTGATTTCTACACCTTCCGCACCACAAGACAGAGCATATTCGCGCAGATATTCCAGCTCTTCGCCTGAATCAGTTGGGAATCGGTTAATGGCAATGACTACCGGTAAACCATAACGTTTGGCGTTAGCAATATGCCAACCTAAGTTCTGACACCCCTGAGCTAATAGTTCAACATTACTTTCAGCGATTTCCGCTGGCAGTGGTTGCCCTGGTTTAATATTAAACTTACCGCTATTAGCTTTCAGACTACGCAACGTTGCCACCAGAACTACACAGGATGGCTTGATACCGGACTGGCGATATTTGATATTGAAGAACTTCTCCATTCCCATATCTGAACCAAAACCTGCTTCGGTTACAACATAATCAGCTTGCTGCAACCCAATACGGTCAGCGATAACAGAAGAGTTACCATGAGCAATATTGGCGAAAGGCCCGGCATGGATCAGCACCGGTGTATTTTCACTGGTTTGCATCAGCGTTGGCTGGATGGCATCTTTCATTAATACTGTCATGGCACCGGCGACTTCCAAACGCTCTGCGGTAATGGGCTTACCGTGAGTATCGAGAGCAAGGATGACGCGACCAATACGTTGACGCATATCTTTCAGGTCTTCTGACAGCGCAAGGATCGCCATCAGTTCAGAAGCGGCCGTAATATCATAACCATCAGCGCGCTCAACACCGTTAACGCCACCACCGACGCCAACCATTATATGGCGCAAAGCACGGTCATTGTGGTCAACTACACGCTTCCAAAGAATATGGTTGATATCAATATTTAACATTGGCAGGCCAGTTTGCTCGGTAAACTGATCGCCTAAACGGTGTTCATGATACAAACGAGCATCTAATGCGGCAGCGGCCAGATTGTGCGCGGCAGTTATTGCATGGATATCACCGGTAAGATGAAGGTTTAGTTTCTCCATTGGCAACACTTGAGCCTTTCCGCCGCCAGCCGCACCACCTTTCACACCAAACACTGGGCCAAGACTTGGCTGGCGAATACAGGCGATACAGGGTTTGCCGATAAAATTAAAACCCTGACTTAAACCAATAGTGGTCACGGTTTTACCTTCACCCAATGGCGTCGGAGTAATGCTGGAAACTAAAACCAGTTTACCTTTAGAAGCCTGAGGATCGATTAATGACAAATCGACTTTGGCCATACTGGAGCCATAAGGGATAAGGTATTCTGAAGTGATGCCATAACGTTGTGCAATTTCTTGAATTGGCTTAAGTGATGGTGAAGATGCCATTCTCTACATGATCCTATGTATTAAAATCAAGATACCCAGTGGGCGGGAGTAAGCGAAGGCCAAATTATGTCATAAATCAAAGTAAAAAAGGGCAAGAATAATCATTTTATTTGTTTTTTAAGTTTGGCAAATCTGCTGATAATGAAGGATAGGTATCGTTTGCGTCATGACGAAATTTGCATTTTTGCTAAAACCGCATAGATTACCAGATTCTATTGATTAGGTTTGTTGTTGAAGGTTGTTATCCATGTCGTGGTTAAAGTTTTTAAAGGTCGATTCTTTCCTGATAATGCTGATTGGCGTAATGATTTTAGCAACGCTCTTTCCCAGTGAAGGGGATGCCAGAGTATTTTTTGGATATCTGACAAAAGCGGCAATTGCGTTACTATTTTTTATGCATGGAGCAAAACTTTCGCGGCAAAATATCCTTAATGGTATTCGACACTGGCGTCTACATCTGATTGTTTTTGCCAGCACATTTGTCCTGTTTCCATTATTGGGTCTTGGTTTGTCAGTGTTTGTACCTGACCTGATGTCAACAGGTATCTATCTGGGTTTTCTTTATCTTTGTGCTTTGCCTGCCACCGTTCAGTCAGCGATTGCTTATACCTCGATTGCTGGTGGTAATGTAGCGGCGGCGGTGTGTAGTGCTTCAGCATCGAGTTTATTAGGCGTATTCATATCACCTATTCTGGTTGGACTGTTAATGCATACACAAGAGGGGGAGCAGGACACAGTACAGGCAATTATTGATATTGTAATACAATTGATGTTGCCCTTTATTATTGGACACCTTTCTCGTCCCTTTATTGTTAATTGGATTGAAAAATATAAAAAACTAATTAATACCACCGATCGCAGTTCCATATTATTAGTGGTTTATACTGCTTTTAGCGATGCCGTTATTGGTGGAATATGGCATCAGGTTAATCAATGGTCCTTGTTAATTATTATTATTTTCTCAATATTACTATTAGTAATTGTATTAGCTATTAATACCTGTCTGGCTAAATGGATGGGTTTTAGTATCCAGGATGAAATAACGATTATATTTTGTGGATCTAAAAAGAGTCTGGCCAATGGCATACCTATGGCTAATGTGCTTTTCCCTGCCGCATCCGTCGGAATGATGGTGTTACCTTTGATGATCTTTCATCAAATTCAACTGATGGTATGTGCATTTTTAGCACAGCGCTATGCAAGAAAAATCGCTATAATGAAAGAATCATCAGCCTATAAATAACCGTGACAATCTTTAATTATAAAAAGTGTTATTTTATGTAAATAATTGTCTTGATAAGAACTTGCTTATCAAGCCGTTGTCATACAGTATGCACAGCGTTGTCTCAATTACACGTTAATTTGCTATCTCTTTAGCCTATTAATATCTATTTGAACAAAGGCTAAGTTTGTCCATTAGCGCTGCCTTGCAGCAAGAGAAAGCAGAACCTGAATGTCGAAATTTAAACAACCTGAATTTCATTACTCCTACCTGATGCCAAAATATTGGTTAACCTGGTTTGGACTTATTACGCTCTATTTATTAGTGCAGTTACCATACCCAGTGATTCATTTTATTGGTACCCGGACAGGTCATCTGTCAATGCGCTTTTTAAAGCGTCGTAAGCATATTGCCCGGCGGAATCTGGAGCTGTGTTTTCCAAACCTGAGTTTAGACGATAGAGAAAAACTGTTGGTTGAAAACTTTGAATCATTAGGTATGGGGCTACTGGAAACAGGAATGGCCTGGTTTTGGTCTGATAACCGAATCAAGAAATGGTGTAAAGTTGATAATATTGAGATCATGTCGCGTATTCGTGCCGATGGAAAAGGGGTGTTGCTGGTCGGCGTCCATTTTTTAACCCTCGAGTTAGGGGGGCGCATATACGGTATGTATAATCCGGGTGTTGGTGTTTATCGGCCACATAATAACAAATTGATGGATTGGGTTCAGTGTAAAGGTCGCAGTCGTTCAAATAAGTATTTTATTGACCGGCATGATATTAAAGGCATGATTCGTGAACTGCGCAAAGGAGAGATACTTTGGTATGCTCCCGATCATGATTACGGCCCACGTAACAGTGTCTTTGCACCATTCTTTGCCGTTCCTCAAGCAGCAACAACCATTGGAACCAGCATATTAATGCGTCAGGCTAATCCGGTTATATTGCCCTTTACGCCAAAACGGCATACTGATGGTAGTGGTTATACGGTAATGGTTACAGAACCACCAACCGGCTTCCCGATGGATAACTCCACAGAAGCAGCAAAATTTATGAATAAAGTGGTTGAGAAAGAAATATTGAAAGCACCTGAGTTGTATATGTGGCTACATCGTCGATTTAAGACGCGGCCAGCAGGTGAGATATCTCTTTATTAATCAATTTATAAGGGTGAAAAGTAACCAGTTACGTTGTTTTACCCAAAAGAGTGAGAAATCGCTTGCGTTATGTGGTTCATTATGAGTAAATGTGAACCGGCCTGTGCTACAGACCTATTTATGTACGACATTAGAGTAAAGCAGTTCCTTCTTAAAGCCGTTATCTTTTGATTTCGCTTATTAGACGAACATCTTCTTAGTGCCTCCATAAGTAATGACTCTGAAAATCTGGCCATAATGCCTATACCCTATGATGTATGGCAGGTTAACTAATTTAAAGGTAAGTAAAGATGTCCAAGAAAACTGGCAAAGTTAAATGGTTCAATGAAAGCAAAGGTTTTGGTTTTATTGAGCAAGATGATGGTGGTAAAGACGTATTCGTTCACTTCTCTGCTATCGCTAGTGAAGGTTTTAAAACTCTGGCTGAAGGCCAGAAAGTTGAATATACCATTCAAGACAGCCCACGCGGTCCAGCAGCTGCAAACGTTGTTGCTCTGTAATTAGCAGCAAACGTTAAGGAAGATAAGATAAGTCTCTGACTTTCTTAGCTTCAGTGACAAGGAACCCGCATCGCTGATGCGGGTTTTTTTGTGGTCTTGGAACAGAAAATTACTTGAACCTGATATTCCAGGTACAGATGTTGTAAAAACTTACTGTAGAAGGAAATAAAATAACTGAACAAATTAAGAGGTAAAAAATATGACCCTAAGAATGGGACTCGTAAAATGGTTTGATAAAAACCAAGGTATCGGTTTAATTACTCCACTTGATGGTAGTAGCGAACTGTACGTAGATCGTAAATCAATTGCGACATCAACTAAATCATTGACTGAAGGGCAAAACGTAGAGTTTTCTACTTATAAAACTTCCCGCGGTCTGTTAGCAACGGATGTTATCGCATTTTAACCAGTTAATTGACAATGATATGGAGGAAGAGATTAATTAGAGTTTCTGCATTATTAACGTGTTAAATCACAATTAGCACGCCTCTCAAACCTTGCTGCTTTAATGTTATACTTCCTTCATAAAAATTTTATTTACTGATATATCGGTTTTTCCGGTATCCAATATTTTCGTCAGGATTTCGCTATGCAATATCAATGTCCACTTTGTCACCACCCGTTGCAATTGGACAATCAGGTATGGCAGTGCACTCATCGCCACCAGTTCGATCGGGCAAAAGAAGGGTATGTGAACCTGATGCCCGTTCAGCATAAAAAATCTAAAAATCCTGGTGATAACCAAATGATGATGCAGGCCCGCCGCCAGTTTCTGGATGCGGGCTATTACCAACCATTAAGAGATGCCATTTTCTCGTTATTGGATAATTCATTATCTAATGATGTGGCTCCTCAGGCGCTATTAGATATAGGCTGTGGTGAGGGTTATTACACGGGATTTCTGGCTGAAAAACTAAAGCAACGCCGAGATATTACGGTGTATGGGCTGGATATTGCTAAAGGTGCAATACGTTCAGCAGCTAAGCGTTACACTTCAGCTGAGTTTTGTGTCGCATCCAGCCATCTTTTACCCTTTAGCGATCAATCGATGAATGCGGTATTGAGAATTTATGCTCCTTGTAAGGCTCAGGAGCTTAGCAGAGTCATTAAGTCAGAAGGTTTAGTCGTTGCTGTCACTCCCGCCCCCAATCATTTGATACAGCTTAAAGGGCTTATTTATCAAACCCCTCAACCTCATCAGGATAACGAGGAACAAATAGAAGGGTTTTGTCTGATAGAAAGTCAGCGTTTAAGCTATAAATTGAATTTACCGGGTGAGCAGGCGGTTAATTTACTACAAATGACGCCATTTGCCTGGAAAGCCTCAGAGCAATTGATCGCTGAACTTTCTGATAATCCTGATTTTTATTGTGAAACGGATTTTTACATCCGTTTATACCGCAAAAAATAATAAACGGGGCCTAAAGCCCCGTAGAACATCTCATTTTTAAGCCAGATTGTTAACCATTGCCCGCATATCACTACCGGTCGGTGTTTGATGCAATCGCAAACCGAACTGTGGAATGATAGAGAAGATATGGTCGAAAATATCCGATTGAATACCTTCATACTCAACCCAGGCAACCGTATTGGTAAAGGCGTAAATTTCCAAAGGAATGCCTTCGGAGCTTGCCTCTAACTGTCTGACCATTAAGGTCATATTCTGATGAATTCCCGGATGAGCTTTAAGGTAAGCGTGTATATAAGCGCGTAATGTGCCAAGGTTAGTTAACCGACGACCATTAATCGGCAGGCTTAGATCAATATGGTGCTGATGATTATATTGATCGATCTCTTTTGCTTTACTCTCTATATAAGGTTGAAGCAGGTAGCTATGCTGTAGCGACTGCTGTTGGTCAGGTGATAAAAAACTGACGCTGGTAGCATCAATTCTGATGCTACGTTTGATGCGACGACCGCCGGATTCTGACATAGAACGCCAGTTTTTAAACGAGTCGGAAATCAGAGCATAAGTAGGTATGGTTGTAACCGTATTATCCCAGTTACGAACTTTCACTGTGGTTAAGCCAATATCTAATACCGCACCATCAGCACCATATTTTGGCATTTCCAGCCAGTCGCCAATTTTTAGCATATTGTTAGCCGACAATTGAATGCCGGCAACTAACCCTAAAATAGGATCTTTAAATACCAACATCAGAACTGCGGTCATTGCCCCCAAACCGCTGAGTAACAGAGCAGGGGACTTACCAATTAAAATTGAAATAATCAGAATAGCAATGAAAATAGCAGCAATGAGTTTAATGCTCTGGAAAATACCTTTTAACGGTAACTGACTGGCAATTTTAGTTCTCTGAGACAAGCTAAGTAGCGTATCCAGCATAGAAAACAGAGAAAGCAGACCATAAATCAGAATCCATAACTGCGCGCAGGTAAGAATAAACTCCAGAACTTCCGGATCGCGCGTTAGCCATAAGGATGAAACCACGTGAACAATAATACCCTGCAATACAAAAGATAAACGATCAAACAGGTTATGTTCGATAAGTAACTGACGCCAAAACTTATGGTTTTTAGCCTCACTTTTTCTCATGCTTTTGAGGATAACATGGTGAAGAAACAGGTGAATAACCACAGAAAGTAAGATGATCATGGTTAGTGTCAGCACCAGGATAATCATTGGTGTGGCTTCAACGCCCAATTTGCTTAAAATAAGCAGTAAATATTCCCGCATTAACTTCTTCTCCATATAAAAAACCAAATTCAGCAGGCAAAAATTGAGCCATTAACTGAAATACAGCTATTAACCTAATGATTTATCTGGTGGTGTCAATGTCGGATAGAGAATTAATCGGGAAAACAGGCAATTGTGTTGATCGGCAGGTAATAAGTTAGAGAA
The DNA here is from genome assembly GCF_016649425.1 of Limnobaculum allomyrinae. Taxonomy (GTDB): domain Bacteria; phylum Pseudomonadota; class Gammaproteobacteria; order Enterobacterales; family Enterobacteriaceae; genus Limnobaculum; species Limnobaculum allomyrinae. The sequence continues at coordinate 308,021 of NZ_JADRCR010000001.1, read as the reverse complement.
GTGCAGAATATTATAAACGCCCTCTCAACCAATAAGAGGGCGCCAGGATGATATTAATCGCAGTGAACAACTTTAATAGCCAATCCACCACGTGATGTTTCACGGTATTTGGAATTCATATCCTTACCGGTTTCATACATAGTCTCAATCACCTTATCCAGTGATACTCGAGGTTCACTGGTACGACGTAGTGCCATACGCGCTGAGTTAATCGCCTTAACCGAGGCAATAGCGTTACGTTCAATACAAGGTACCTGAACTTGCCCTGCGACAGGGTCGCAAGTTAATCCCAGATTGTGTTCCATGCCGATTTCAGCAGCGTCACAAACCTGTTGAGGACTACCACCCAGTAACTCAGTCAATCCAGCAGCAGCCATTGAACAGGCTACTCCCACTTCTCCCTGGCAGCCGACTTCAGCGCCAGAAATGGAAGCATTCATTTTGTACAGGGTGCCGATAGCGCCTGATGCCATAAAATAGCGAATATAAGCCTCTGGACTTACTGGCTGGATAAAATGGTCATAATAAGCCAGAACCGCAGGTACAATACCGCAGGCACCATTGGTTGGGGCTGTAACAACACGACCACCAGCAGCATTCTCTTCATTTACAGCTAAGGCAAACATATTAACCCAATCGATAATATTCATTGGGTCGTTAGACAACTTATCAGAAGAGATCAGCATGCGACGCAGTGGTGCTGCTCGGCGTGGTACCTGCAATGGGCCTGGTAAAACACCTTCGGTATTCATGCCGCGATCGATACAATCACGCATGGTTTGCCATACAGCCGCAAAGTAAGTTTCGATTTCTTTTTTGCTGTGCATAGCCAGTTCGTTCTGCATCACCAGGCCAGAGATAGACAGGCCATGATGTTTGCATAAATCTAACAGTTCTGATGCAAATTTGAACGGGTAAGGTACCGTCACTTCGTTTTCAGATGTTTTACCAAAGTTTTCTTCATCAACAATAAAACCACCGCCAATAGAGTAATAGGTTTTGGTATAAATCGTTTTATTGTCGGCGAAAGCGGTAATTGTCATACCATTTTCATGTAATGGTAGATTATCACTGTGGAAAACCATGCCACCCTGGCGAGGGAAATCAACTTCCTGTTGGCCATTAGCCAGAGGGAGACGCTCAGTCGTTTCTACATTACGAATAAAACCAGGAATGGAATCAATATCTACTGTGGCGGGTAAATTACCCGCCAAACCCATAATAATTGCAATATCTGTATGATGACCTTTGCCTGTCAGCGAAAGGGAGCCGTAAACATCCACGACGACTTTACTGACAGAAGAGATTAGCCCTTTATGACAGAGATCATCGACAAACTCTTTGCCCGCTTTCATCGGACCAACGGTATGTGAACTGGATGGGCCAATACCAATTTTGAACATGTCGAAAACGCTAATCACACAAAACTCCTCAGTAGGTAAACTTGTTTAATCATTTGGCCGAAGTGTTAAATAACACCAGAAATATTATGGATATTCATCAGTCAAATGACCTGCCTGAAATTATCTGAATAAGATTTCATCTTGGCTCATAAGCTAATTATAGTCTTTTTGCATAGTGTTCGGCTATAAATATAGTGTATTGAAAGGTATATTCTTGACGGTGATTGCTGGCTTTCTAATCAGTTAAAACTCAAAAGGAAATTAGTTGCAAGAAACTTTAATTACTTGTTAATTAATAAGATATAAAGCCTTTAACTTGAATTGATAAGCGTTGGAGAATAGCGGCGGTAAGTCCCCAGATCAAATTATCAGCATAATAAAGAAAGTAGACACGTAAAGGTTTACCGCGGCGAACAATATCAATGAAATGATAGTTATCACTGTTTAAAGCATAATCCAGTGGGACTTCAAACAGCCTCTCTACTTCATAATGATTTTTACTGAAACTTAATCCGGGAGGTAATACCCCCACAACCGGGGTTACCTGAAAACCACTTACGCTGTCCATTGCAGGGAGCTGACCAATAATCTCAACGTTTCCCGGATTAAGACCAACCTCCTCATAGGCTTCTCTGAGTGCAGTAGTCTCTGGCAATATATCTGTATCATCGGTTGCACCACCGGGAAAGGCGACCTGACCCGGATGTTTACGCAAAGCCGAAGAACGTTTAGTTAACAGCAAGGAAGGGGGCCTGCCATTAATTATTGGGATTAATACCGCGGCTTTTCGTAGCTGATGAGTGTCATAGGCCGGAGGCGGTAATTGAAGCTGAAAACGTTGGATAAAATGTTGAAGAATATCGCTCATTAGCCATTATCACTGAAATTTCTGGTTAAATAGCCGAGATTAACGGGAGATATTCCCGGCGATGTTTCATTCTGTGCTATTATAGCCGTTAGTAAAATGATTTTGTGCAATTGCGCAAAAAAGCTGTTTTATCCTACCGGGAACATAGAAATATATGACTACGATCGGTTCACATGCACTTCGTCACGATCAGCAGCAAGACGCTGTAGAACGCATTCAGCAATTAATGGCCGAAGGAATGAGCAGTGGAGAAGCTATTGCTCTGGTAGCCAAAGAGATTAGAGAAACACATCAGGGCGAGCAAACTTTTGCCTCTTTTGATGATGAATAATTCTTTTACGAATTAGCATCAGAATAAAGCGCACCACATTTCTCCAGGTAAGTAAGATAAAGTCGGGTATCTAACTCCAATTGATGGTAGTTTGGTTCCATATAACAGCATAGATTATAGAATTCTTTATTGTGCTGCTTCTCTTTTAAGTGGGCTAATTCATGCACCACGATCATTCGTAATAATGCTTCAGGCGCTGATTTGAATAAATTTGATATTCTTATTTCTGCTTTTGACTTTAATTTACTACCCTGAATTCGGGATATTGAAGTGTGCAAGCCTAATGCATGTTTGATAATGTGAATTTTATTGTCATAACAAACTTTGTTAACTAATTGAGCATTCTTCATGTATTGGTTTTTTATCTCAGTCACATACTGATATAGCATTTTATCGGTGACGTAGATATGTGGCGCAGGGTAACGGCTTAGTAATAAAGCGCCTAATTTTTCTTGTTTAACCAGTTGAGCTACCTGTAGTTTGAGGTGTTCCGGGTAGCCTGCGAGATAGGGAAGGGAATTCACGTTATTTTTCTTGTGCAAATCAATTTATAGTATAAATAGGTCTTTCATTCTAACAGTTAATAAGTTTTTCTGCATTACAGATTAGTGGGATTAGTTTGATTAATGAAATTAATGTCTCATTATACCTGATGCCTAATTAATATTAGGATAAGAACATTGATAAGTATTTGCTTAACCGTTTCGATGGCAATTAAAAAACAAAAATATGTGCTCTTGATCTAATTTTTTATTCAGTTGCTGAAAACACCTTGCCTAAATTTATTGGATATGCGGTAATGTTTTTGGTCAGTAAAATAGAGCTACTTCAGATAAGTCATTTTGAATCAAGTATTCCCGGCAAGTTCGTTATCCTTAACTTCTTCCAGGTTCTCTTCTTCAGTGCTTAACATAAGTAACCACAACTACCGACCTTTCGTGCCTTTTGGCAGGTTAAACATCAATAGGAATTTTGTAATGTCTAAGAAAACTGGTCACGTTAAGTGGTTCAACGAAAGTAAAGGTTTTGGTTTCATCACTCCAACTGATGGCAGCAAAGATGTGTTCGTTCATTTCTCTGCTATCGTTAATGATGGTTTCAAAACTCTGGCCGAAGGCCAGCATGTTGAATTTTCTATTCAAGACAGCCCACGTGGCCCGTCTGCGGCTGAAGTTGTTGCTCTGTAATTTATTACACAATAACCGTATTGCCAAAAACCCGCATTGAGCGGGTTTTTTATTGCCTGAAAATAGTCAGAACAGAGCTCTTATGACTTAATCAGCTTTTTTCTTCAGCTCTTTTACCGCTTTCTTCAGTACCTTACGAATACGATTCACATCAGAAGCGGGGAGCTCTACGCTACCAGCACTCTTTTTTTTGCTTACAGAGGGCGCTGTTTCGGTCTGACTGGTAAAACTCTCTTCCAGTCGTTTGATAATTTCAGCGTTCATTGAGTGTTTATTGTGTTCTGCCTGGGCTTTTAATTTTGCCCTTAACTCAGCGGGAATTCGTACGCTCAGCGAAGTAATCGTCATAATGATGCTCCCGTTTGACTATATGAAGGAAGAGTAAAACATTAGCTGTTGATAACGTTATAACCTCTTTAATGTAGCGGATAAAGGATAATCAGCAATAAAAGATAAATGCGCGCTGAAAATCAGCGCGCATTCAAAAGATAAGAATAAGAGATGGCGTTAAGAGAGTGATGGAGCGGGACGAGCGATGATGCTACGAGTCTCCATTCGAACCTCTGCAATAGTGACCTCCAGCGAATCACCCTGACGATAAATCACATTGCCATTAAGCTGTATGGTACCGTTCTCTGCGCTGCACACCAGTTCATCACGTACCGGGTGAATAAATGGAGCCGGAATAAATGCCACTGCACCATTTTCAAGCAACTTAATTCTCATGCCGCCGCGGGAGATATCCATAATCTCTGCCTGATAGCGAATGTCCGTTCCTGCTTTATCTTGTAAAAAGCGCGCATATAACCAATCACTGACATCTCGCTCTGCAATACGATTAGCCCGACGGCGTTCTGTCAACGGTTGCATTACACTTTCATCCGGTGCTGTGGATGGACTGTCGTGAATGAGTGCTTTTAATAAGCGATGATTAATAATATCGCCATATTTACGAATTGGAGAAGTCCAGGTAGCGTAAGCTTCCAGTCCCAAACCATAGTGTGGCGCTGGCGTAGTGCTGATCTCCGCATAGGTTTGGTATTTGCGAATACGGCTATCTAAATAGGATGTTGGTTGTTTATCCAGGAAGCGGCGTAGTTCGCAAAATCCATCAAGTGTCAGGATCTTTTCTTTATCAAACTCAGCCCCATTGAGCTCCAAAATATTGATAGCCTGATCGACCAGAGTAGGGTCGAAACCTGCATGGACGTTAAAGATCCCATAACCTAATCGTGTTTTCAGCACAATAGCGGCACATATATTAGCCACAATCATTGACTCTTCTACAATACGATTAGCAATACGGCGGTATTCAGTAATAATATCCAATACCTGACCATTTTCGCCGAGAATAAAGCGATAATCAGGCCGATCTTTAAATACCAATGCATGCTCTGTTCGCCAAGAGATACGGCGTAGTGCAACCTGATGTAGTAACTCTATTTGCTGCGCTATTTCCGGCTGTTCTGGTTTCCAGCCGTCAATACCTTCAATCCAGTCCGAGAGTTTTTCATAATCCAGTTTCGCCTTAGATGTTATCCAGGCACAGAAAAACGCAATATCATCACTGATTGAACCATCTGGAGAGAGGGTTACCTGACAAACCAGTGCCGGACGACGTTGGTTAGGCAATAGGGAGCAAAGATTATCCGATAGTTCTCTTGGAAGCATCGGGATATTGAAACCCGGCAGATAATTGGTAAACGCTCGTTTTAATGCTGTCTTATCCAGCTCACTTCCGGGCTTCACGTAAGCGCTTGGATCGGCAATAGCGATGGATAGTCGAAGCAACTGGTTATCCAGTTGTTCAACGTATAGCGCATCATCCATATCTTCGGTAGATTCGCTATCAATAGTGACAAAGTTTAACTCGGTTAAATCACGGCGAACAATTCCATCATCCTGAATAGTTTCTGACGTCCATTCTGGCGCAGCTCGCTCTAACTGATGACGTGACAATGTCACCCACCATGGTGCTAAATGGTCGTCTCCATGGGTAATGTACTCATTGATTTGCGCCTGAAATCCACGATTATCTTTCAATGGATGGTTGGTTATCTCCGCAACGACCCAGTCCCCCTGAATTAAAGTGTGAGTCAGTCCTTTTACTGGTTTACATGGAATGACATCTTTAATCATTGGATGGTCGGGGATCACCATTAACCGGTCATTCTTTTGCTGAATACGACCAATAAAACGTGTCAGAAAGGGTTCTATTAGCGTTTCCGGTTCTGCTAACTCACGGTCTTTCTCCGTATGAATGGTGGCGGAAACACGGTCACCATGCATAACTTTCTTCATTTGAGGCGGTGGAATAAAGTAGCTTTTCTGATTATCTACTTCAAGAAAGCCAAAACCTTTTTCGGTGGCCTTAACAATGCCTTCAACCCGTGGAGTATTAGCATGAAGTTGCTGTTTAAGCTGAGCGAGCAGCGGGTTATTTTGAAACATATATGAGGAGCGCTATTCAATGAGTTAACCATTTTTATGATGGCTTGTTTTACACAAAAGGCGTGTCGGGAGCAAGCTTATCCTGTCGTTTACCGCAATTAATTGATATGTCATGATAGTGAAGTCCGATAATAAAAAGGTGAATATCGGTTATGCTTCACAAACTGACATTTTGTTTGTGACAATAATTCACTGATTTTCTTAATATAAAGATTCTGTTTTACAACTCACATCAGGTACCCAATTATGCTCAATGTAAATGAATATTTTGCCGGAAAAGTAAAATCGATTGGCTTTGAAAATGGGAGCATTGGTCGTTCCAGCGTAGGGGTGATGGCGGCAGGTGAATATAACTTTGGTACAGCACAACCTGAAGAGATGACAGTGATTACTGGTTCTCTTAAAGTGCTGCTGCCGGGTGCGACGGAATGGACGGTGTTTTCCGCAGGGGAGTCATTCCATGTACCGGGGAAAAGTGAGTTTAACGTTCAGGTATGTGAGAGTACGGCCTATCTGTGCCGCTATTTATAATAATTTCTGATTTGTAGTTAAGAATGTAGTTAAGAATATTTCGGCTTACCGCATCAGCAGTAAGCCGAAATTATGTGAGGATTAGGCTTTTAGCTCAAGCTCATTCATTGCAGCGATGCTGAAACCACCATCAACGTGCAGAACTTCACCACTCACGCCTGCAGACAGGTCAGAGCACAGGAATGCTGCTGAGTTACCTACATCTTCAATGGTCACAGTACGACGAATTGGAGTAACAGCTTCACAGTGAGCCAGCATCTTTTTGAAGTCTTTGATGCCGGAAGCGGCTAATGTGCGAATTGGGCCAGCGGAGATTGCGTTAACACGAACTCCTTCAGGCCCCATTGCGTTAGCCATATAGCGAACGTTAGCTTCCAGAGAAGCTTTAGCTAATCCCATTACGTTATAGTTTGGAATAGCGCGTTCAGCCCCTAAATAAGAAAGGGTCAGTAATGCAGAGCCCGGATTTAACATGCTGCGGCAAGCTTTGGCCAGTGCTACGAAACTATAAGAGCTGATATCGTGAGCAATGTTGAAGCCTTCACGAGTTACCGCGTTTACATAGTCACCATCTAACTGGTCGCCAGGAGCAAAACCGATAGAGTGAACGAAACCGTCGAATTTAGGCCATACTTTAGCCAGTTGAGCAAACAGCTCAGTAATGCTTGAATCTTCAGCAACATCGCATGGTAATACGATCTTGCAGCCCAATTCGTTAGCAAACTCTTCTACGCGAGATTTCAGTCTTTCATTCTGATAAGTCAGCGCCAGTTCTGCACCTTCACGTTTCATTGCTTGTGCAATACCAAAGGCGATTGAACGATTGCTGGCAACGCCAGTAACCAGAATGCGCTTACCGGTTAAAAAACCCATAGCTATGATCCTTGTAGTCAATTTGATGGCCGCCGGAGTATACCCGGAACAGTCATTGTTAAAAAAACGGAGCAATTCTATCATGCACTACGATGGATAGCGCATGTTTGTCATACTGCTCCGATCAGTGATATGAAACAGGTAGCGTTATTGGCTATTTTGGGGTTCCATATTCTGCTACCTGCCGTTAAATATCTGAAACATCTTTACGCCAGTGATCGGCGGTTAACGCTTCGGTAAAGTGGCTGTTAATCATTCGGCGGGTGATATCATGCAGCGGTGAAGCGATAACTTCTGCTGTATTACCGCGTTCAACCACTTCACCATTTTGCATGACCAGTAGTTGGTCGCTGACATGTTTAATCATGCCGAGATGTTGGCTTACATAGATATAGGATATACCGTGCTTTTCCTGTAATTCCATCATTAAATTCACTAGTTGTGAACGCATGGACATATCCAGTGACGCTAATGCTTCATCGGCAATGATAATTTTAGGTTGTAATATTAATGCCCTGGCCAATGCAACCCGTTGTTTCTGACCAGATGCCAGCATTTGTGGGTAATAGTAAGCATGGTCTGGGAGCAAACCCACCTGACGCAAGGTCAGATTAATCTGTTTTTCCCGTGCGGAGGCTTCCAGATTGGTATTCAGCTTCAGGGGAATATCCAACAACTGGCCAATACGTTGTCGTGGATTAAATGAGGTATTTGGGTCTTGAAAGATCATGCGAATATGCTGACTGCGGTAACCATAATCACCAAACTCCAGTTTATGATCTCCGATCATCATTTCTCCCGACGTTGGTTTAATCATGCCGGAAATCATTTTTGCCAAAGTTGACTTGCCTGAACCGTTCTCGCCAATAATCGCCATAGTTTGCTTTTCACGCAGAATAAAGCTGACGGGTTTTACCGCTTCCAGTTCATGAGGGCGAAACAAGCCTGTCCGAAAATGGAAGGTTTTGGATAAATTACGGACTTCAAGTAAGGTACCCATCAGGATGGCTCCTCATAGTTAAGAGGAAAATGGCAGGCAAACTTATGGCCTTTCACATCTCTTAATCGTGGTGTTTCTATGCATTTTTTCTGCGCATAAGGACAACGAGGCCCCAGACGACAACCAATGGGCAAATGCTCAAGAGAGGGAATAACACCCGATAAGGTATTTAAACGGCTTTTATGGGGTAAAGCACGACCAAAATCAGGCATTGCACGAATTAACGCCTGTGTATAGGGGTGGTGAGGTGCAGTCAGTAACTCATCACATAATGCGCTTTCTACCGTTTGACCACAGTACATTACATTAATTCGCGTTGCCCATTTACTCATCATTTGCAGGTCATGACTAATCAACAGAATAGTGGTGTTGTTATTTTGATTCATTCTGGCCAGCAAGCGGAAGATTTGTGCCTGAGTTGTCGGTTCCATTGCGTTAGTGGGTTCATCGGCAATCAGCAATCTTGGTTGATTAGCCAACGCAATGGCAATCATGACTTTCTGACATTCACCTTCCGTGATCTCGTAAGGATAACTGCGCATGATATCTTTGTGGTCTTTAATACCTACCCGATGTAGTAGCTCAATGGCCCGATGTTTACGCCAGTTAAAGCGCTGCCACCAGTGGCCTTTATAAGTCCATCCGGGAATAGCCTGAATTAGCTGGCGGCCGACTCTTTCTGAGGGATCCAGACAGGATTGCGGTTCCTGAAAGATCATTGAAATATTATGTCCCACCAGTTTTCTGCGCTGACGAGGGGTAAGCTTTAATAAGTCGATATCATCTAAACGGAAACGGTCAGCAGTAATACGCCAGTTATCCTTACTGATGCCGCAAATAGCCTTAGCTATCAGACTTTTTCCTGAACCGGACTCACCCACAAGTCCCCGAATTTCTCCTTCGGTTAGGGTGAGGCTGACGCGATCAACGGCTTTTACCGGACCATCGGCAGTCATAAATTCAATGGTGAGATTACGAATATCGAGTAAAGGCATTATTCATCACCCGTAGAGATAGCCCGGTATAACCCATCGCCGAGAAGGTTGACCAGCAATACGCTAATCATAATAGCAGCACCCGGTAACATCACACTCCAGGGCGCTACATACAATAACTCCAGAGAATCTCCCAGCATGGCTCCCCATTCAGGTGATGGCATTTGAGCACCAAGATTCAGAAAGCCTAACGCAGCAATATCCATAATTGCCATAGAAAGTGAACGAGTAAATTCTGTCACCAGTACCGGAGCAATATTTGGCAGCAAACCATTCCACAGAATATAGGCGGTGGATGCACCGTCCAGACGTGCTGCGATAACATACTCCTTTTCCAGCTCATCGTGAACGGTTCTGTATATGGTATGAACCATACGAGGTAATAACGCCAGCCAGATGGCGAACATGGCATGTTCCAGGCGTGGCCCCAGGAAGGCAACAACAATGATCGCCAGTAGTAAAGATGGAATGGCCAGTAACGTGTCCAGCATATGGTTTAATGCAGCAGAACGTAATCCATGACTGACACCAGCGAATAAACCAAGCAGGGTGCCGCAAAAAGCAGCGGCTAAGGTAACCAGCAGCGCTGAACCAAACGTTGGTGCTGCACCATTAAGCAGACGGCTTAACAGATCCCGACCTAAATCATCAGTTCCCAGAAAGAAGGATACATCACCATGACGAGACCAGGACGGTGGCAGAAGCTGGTAACCGAGAAACTGCTGATCGAGCTGGTAGGGTGCGATTAACTCACCAAACAGACACAAAACAATCAACATAACAAAACCATAAAGACCAATCATAGCCAGAATGTCTTTATGGATCCGCTGCCAGATATAGCTCATGGCTCCCGGCATTTTCTTTTCGCGGTATACGTTATCGGAAAGCATACCACTCCTTATTTTTAAAAGGGTTAGTCATTGCGCTAAAGATATCGGCAATCAGGTTAACTGCGATGGACAGACTTCCCATTACGATAATACCTGCGGAGATCACCGCAAAATCCTGTTGACGAATTGCCAGAATTAACCAACGGCCTAAACCCGGCCAGTTAAACACTGACTCAGTGATCATTGCCAGAGCTAACATAGTGGAAAACTGTAAACTCAGTTTAGGAATGATCATCGGTAGGGCATTGTGCAGCACATGACGACGAATAATGGTAAACCGGGACAGACCGCGAGTTGCCGCGGCTTTAATGTAATTCTGTCCAATAATTTGAATGACGCTTTGACGCGTCAGGCGAATAACTTCCGTTGTTGGTGCCACGGCCAGAGTGAGTACGGGTAAAATCAGGTGTTTCAATACGCTGACAATAATTTCTTCACGATAATGTGAATCAGAGAACCAGGCATCAATTAATGCGACGCCGGTAATGGGTTTGATTTGATATAACAAATCATAACGACCGGAAACCGGTAACCAGCCAAGGGTTAACGAGAAAAACAGCATCAGTAGCAATGCAAGCCAAAAGATAGGAATAGAGAAGCCAAACAGAGAAAAGGAGGTAATAATATAGTCAGGCCATTTCTCTTTTGACATGGCTGCCAAAATACCGAGTGGAATCCCTAAGCCTAAAGCAATCACAAAGGCAAAAATGCACAGTTCAAGAGTGGCAGGAAACACAATTTTTAACTGTTCGCCGATAATTTGTCCATTAATGACCGAAGTACCAAATTCTCCCTGAAGCAGGCTCTCCATATAAAAAACGTAAGCATCAAACAGACGCGCACCAGCCAGCGGTGCATTAGGTGTATAGTAGGAAATACTGAAGCTAACAAAGGTTAGAATCAGTAACGTTATCAATGCCAGCAGTAGCCGCCTGAGAATATAAATAATCATTTATTATTCGTCTCTGATTTTTCCCGATACACGCCGGCAAATGAAACGTTGCCCAGAGGACTCAAGACCAGTCCTTTAATATCGTATCGATAAGCCTGAATTCTTAATGAAGAGGCCAGTGGCAGAACGGGCAGCTCTTCCGCCAGAATCTTTTGAGCTTTAGTATAAGTCTCAATTCGCATGGAAAGATCCTGAGAAGTTACCCCTTTAGATAACAACTGATCGAACTCTTGATTACACCAACGGGCGTAGTTAGTTTGTGACTCAATACCGGCACAACTCAGTAGCGGCCGGAAAAAACTATCAGGATCGTTGCTGTCGGTGGCCCAACCAGTTAACGTTAGATCGTGAGCATCATCGCTAAGGCGAAGCTCCTGAAAACGCCCCTCAACGGGAACAATCGTGACCTTAATATTTACTTTGGCCAGATCTGCCTGAAGCAATTCTGCCGTTTTCAGCGGGCTGGGATTATAAGCCTGAGAGGCAGTCGGTACCCAAAGGTGTAACCGAAGGTTATTCACCCCCGCTTCTTTTAATAACTGTTTAGACTTCTCGATATTGTATTCTGTAATTTCTGATTCATTGTCATAAGCCCATGATGTCCGGGGAAGAATCGATGAGGCTGTCTCAGCGGTGCCATAATAAATTGATTGCATCAGACGCGGGTTATTGATGGCGAGTGCAATCGCATGACGTACCCGACGATCGTTGAACGGCGCCTTGCCGGTATTAAACGCCAGATAGGCCACATTCATACCGGTACGTAGCGAAATACGCAAACGAGGATCATCACGCAAGATAGAAAGCTGACTGGCAGCCGGGTAAGCTAAAACATCACATTCACCGGTAAGTAGTTTCGATAACCGACCGGTGCCTCCAGCGCCTAAATCAATGACCACCTGCTGCATTTTAGGTGAGCCACGCCAGTAATCTTTATTACGGTACAAGCGAACAAATTGCCCGGGATGATACTCATTTAACAGAAAAGGCCCCGTGCCTACTGGTTGGCGATCGATACGTTCCTGCATTCCTGCGCGAGTCAGATTATTTGCATATTCAGCCGAAAGAACAGGGGCATAGTGGGTAGCCAGATGCCAAAGGAAAGAGGCATCCGCATTATGCAGTTCAATATCGACGGTATAGTCATTAACTTTACGAATACTTTTTACCGAGTCAGAAAACTGCATGCTGTCGAAATAAGGATAATGCCCACCATTTACCATATGATAAGGCGCTTCAGCATTAAAGATTCTGCTGAAACTGAATACTACATCATCAGCATTCATGGTGCGGGTTGGGGCGAACCACTCAGTGGTTTGGAATGTTACTCCTTTGCGCAGGTGGAAACGGTAAGTTGCACCATTGTTCAGACTTTCCCAACGTTCGGCCAGTTCGGGAATCAATCGATAGGTATAAGGGTCAACATCTAACAAGCGGTCGTATAACTGAGCGGCAATGGTATCAATCATCACGCCGCCATTAGCTATTTGTGGGTTGAAGCTATCAACAACACCGCTGACGCAATAAACAAAACCGCTCTGACGAATATCGGGCTGAGCAGGCTTTGATGGTACCACCGCCGTTGTCGATCCCGGAGTGGTAATCAAGGGTGGCGTTTCCAGTTTCCCGGTTGGTGCTGCCCATGCTGGAAGAAGAAAACCGGCACAGAGCAACGCCCCAATTTTTAAACCGCGCATATATAAAGGATTCTTTGATATATAGTTCAAGTTATCGATTATACAGGAGTATAGCCGTCATCCCAATGCTTAGCATTGCTTAAGCAATGTTTCGTTATAACCGTATAGCAATTATGCGAAAACTGTCTGAAAACTGAGCATTGTCACTGTTTGTCTTGCTCATTCTTGCGTAGCATTCCTCTTAGCTGGTGATAGCTAAGACCTAATAACCTGGCTGCCTGCCGTTGGTTATATTGGGACTGTTCCAGTGCTTTGGTTATCATTGATTGTTCCTGTTGGGATAACCACTGTTTTAGGTCGAGAGGTAATGCGGGTAGTTCAGAGTCAAGTCTGTCATTGCTTGTGACCGACAATTTCTCTGAGTCAATATTCGTGGAGAGGCGTATAAAGGGGTCGATAATAATGTTATCTAAAGGCATTTCATTTTCCCCATGGCGATAAACCGAACGTTCTACCACATTCTTTAATTCACGAATATTTCCTGGCCAGCTGTAGTTCATTAAAGTTTCAACCGCCTGGGGAGTAAAGCCGGGAAAGAAAGGGTATTCCAGCTCTCGGCACATTTGGATCGCAAAGTTATCGGCCAGTAACATAATGTCCTGACGACGTTCCCGTAACGGAGGCAGGTTAATGACATCAAATGCCAGGCGATCAAGCAGGTCGGCACGAAACTTACCGGCTTTTGCCATCGCAGGTAAATCTTCATTGGTGGCACAAACCAGGCGAACATCAACCTGCAGAGGTTGGGTGCCGCCAACCCGTTCTAACTGGCCGTACTCAATTACCCGCAATAGTTTTTCCTGAACCAGCATTGGGGCATTTGCCAGTTCGTCTAAAAACAGCGTACCGCCATCAGCACGTTCAAAACGCCCCAAATGTCTACGTTGTGCGCCGGTAAATGCCCCCGCTTCATGACCAAACAGTTCTGAGTCCAGAAGCGTATCGCTCAATGCGGCACAGTTAAGTGATATAAAAGGGCCTTGCCAGCGTTTGGATAAATAATGCAGACGATGAGCTATCAACTCTTTACCTGTACCGCGCTCACCAATAATTAACACCGGTTTGGTTAACGGAGCCACTTGAGATGCTTGTTCAAGCACCTCAATAAAACTGTTTGCTTCACCAATAATATTATCTATAACGTCAGTCATGGTTAATTTCGCCAATAGTTGGTTTTTTTCATCAAACCATTTTTTGCATGTAAATAGCAACAAAAATTAAATTACTTTAAAATCATAGGATTAAAAAATTTTAAAAGTTGGCACGCTTCTTGATATATCTATGGTAACTAACATGAATGGCAGTACATGCCAGTTAATTGATTAACCACTATGTAGAAGAGGATATAACCATGGGTATTTTTTCTCGTTTCGCTGATATCGTAAACGCTAACATCAGCAGCTTATTAGAGAAGGCTGAAGATCCACAAAAAATGGTTCGCCTGATGATTCAGGAAATGGAAGACACACTGGTAGAGATTCGCTCAACATCAGCTCGTGCACTGGCAGAGAAAAAACAATTATCTCGCCGTATTGAACAAGGGGAGGCTCAACAAGCTGAATGGCAAGAGAAAGCTGAACTGGCATTACGTAAAGATAAAGAAGACCTGGCTCGTGCTGCACTGATTGAAAAGCAGAAAGTTGCGGATTTGGTCGCAGTGTTACAGTCCGAACTGACTATCGTCAATGAAACTCTTGATCGTATGCGTAACGAAATTGGTGAGTTGGAAGCGAAACTGAGTGAAACTCGTGCTCGCCAGCAGGCATTAACCTTACGCCATCAGGCAGCCAGTTCTTCACGTGATGTTCGTCGTCAACTGGACAGTGGTAAAATTGACGCAGCAATGGCGCGTTTTGAACAGTTTGAGCGTCGCATTGATCACATGGAAGCGGAAGGGCAAAGCGTTGGTTTCGGTAAGTCGAAGAGCCTGAGTCAGGAGTTCACCGAGCTGAAAGTTAACGAGCAAATTGATAATGAATTAGCGGCCCTGAAAGCTAAAATGAATATGAACAAAGACGCCTAATCATAACAGGCTGATGAGGTCGCTTATTCAGAAGGTATGGATAAGCGACAATCTAAGAATTCTAGATAAGAAGGAATATCAATGAGTTGGCTACTGGGTTTACTTGCCATACCGCTGACAATATTTATCTTGTTTGTTGTCCCTATCTGGCTCTGGTTGCACTACCGTGGAAAGCAGAGCGATGGTGGGCAATTAAATCAGCAAGATATGCAACGGTTAGCAAAACTTACTGATGAAGCGCAAAGAATGCGTGACCGCATTCAGACTCTGGAAGCTATTTTGGATGAAGAACATCCAAACTGGAGACAACGTTAATGAACAATAAACTGTATCGTATTCCTGATGAAGGCATGATTAGCGGCGTATGTGCGGGAATTGCGCGTTATCTGGGCATTCCGGTACTGGTGGTTAGAATTTTAGCCCTGTTAGCATTAGTGTTTGGTTTCTTCTTTGTCACTGTCGTGGTCTATTTCACCATGGTGTTCTTTTTGGAAAGTGCACCGGTCGAAGAAGCAAACTTGCATAGCCGAATTCCTGCCCGCCAGCGAATGAAGCAAGTTGAACAAGAACTGGCAGCCAGCGAACAGCGTCTGCGCGATCTGGAACGTTATTTGACCTCTGAGACTTTTCAGGTGGAAAGTCGATTTCGTCGCCTGTAATAACGGCATTATAAGTTACGGTCATTATCTTCATACAATGCGGGCAACCCTCTGTTCAGGGAAGCTCGCATCGACATGTCATCATCTTCCGATGAGATAGCATAACCCAAGAGATTCAGGAACAATCATGCAAAAGTCAGCTAAACTGCAGGCTCTTATTCAACCGCTAATCACGATAATATTGTTCTTTGGCCGCTCTTATGCTCCGGCGTTAGTGCTATCATTCCTGTTAAAAAGCAAATTATGGCGACCGGTTCGACTGTTACTGGTCATGTTTGGTGAGCCACTGTTAAGAAAAGTGTTTGGTTCCATTGCCTGGCGCTTTAAAAAGGGTTCGGATGAAACGACTGCAAAATGAAATAAATTCGTTGGTTAACCGCGGGTTGGATCGTCACTTAAGACTGGCGGTCACTGGGCTTAGCCGTAGCGGAAAAACGGCATTTATTACCGCGTTTGTTAACCAACTTTTGAATGTGAATAATGGCGCCCGTTTGCCTCTGTTTTCCGCTGTACGAGAAGAGCGATTGCTGGGAGTAAAACGAATTCCACAGAAAGATTTTGGGATTCCGCGTTTTACCTACGATGAAGGACTGGCATCGCTGTATGGCTCACCGGCGAGTTGGCCAACGCCAACTCGTGGCGTTAGTGAAATTCAGTTAGCGCTGCGTTTTCGTTCCAATGATTCTTTGATACGCCACTTTACCAGCCATTCCACACTCTATCTGGAAATTGTCGATTATCCGGGTGAGTGGCTATTAGATTTACCCATGCTGGAACAAAATTATCTGGAATGGTCTCATCAAATGAACAGCATTCGGCAGGGAGAGCGTGCCGAATGGGCAAAACCCTGGCTTGAACTTTGCGCTAAATGCGATCCGTTAGGGCCGGTTGATGAGAATTTATTGGCGGATATAGCTCAAGCCTATTGTGACTATTTGCTGCGTTGTAAGCAGGAAGGGCTGCATTTTATTCAACCGGGTAGATTTGTGTTACCCGGCGATTTAGCCGGTGCTCCGGCATTACAGTTTTTCCCATGGCCAGAGATTAATCCACAAAATGAATCCCGACTGGCGCAGGCTGATAAGCGAACCAATTGGGGAATGCTGAAAGCTCGCTATGATTACTATTGTCAGCATGTAGTAAAAGGTTTCTATCGCGATCACTTCATGAAGTTTGATCGCCAGATTGTGCTGGTGGATTGCCTGCAACCGTTAAATAACGGCCCACAGGCATTTAACGATATGCGACTGGCTTTGACGCAGTTAATGCAGAGTTTCCACTATGGTCAACGCTCTTTGTTCCGGCGTCTGTTTTCTCCCTGTATTGATAAGTTGATGTTTGCGGCCAGCAAAGCTGACCACATTACACCGGATCAGCACGCTAATTTGGTCTCTCTGCTACAACAGCTGGTACAAGAAGCATGGCAGAATGCGGCATTTGAAGGCATCAGTATGGATTGTGTAGGCCTGGCATCAATACAGGCAACAGATAGCGGTATGATTGAACATCAGGGAAATCGCCTGCCGGCTCTGAAAGGTTACCGCCTGGAGGATGGTCAACCATTAACCGTCTATCCCGGTGAGGTACCGGCTCGTTTACCGGAACCGTCTTTCTGGCAACAGCAAGATTTTCACTTTGATCAATTCAGGCCTAAGCCAATGAGTGTAGACACGCCACTACCTCATATTCGTTTAGATGCCGTTATGGAGTTTTTGTTAGGAGATAAGCTTAAATGAACCAGCCAATAAAAGGGCGCATCACCTTTGATGAGCCACTGTTGGATGAAAAAGAGCCTGTTTTACGCAGCAACTTGCAGTTTAACCAGCAAGAGGCAGAAAACTTCTTTCCTACCGCACCTGAACTGGAAGAGGAGCAGGAAGAAGGCGAAGCTGAAGGCATTATTATGAATGCCCTTAAGCCAAAAACTAGCCTGTGGCGTAAAATGGTCACTTTTGGGCTGGGAGTGTTTGGCATTAGCGTAGTGGCTCAGGGGATTTATCGTATTTCTGATGCAATTCAGAATCACGAATGGATTACGCTGGGGGCTTATAGTGCCGGCGCAATTATTGTTGTAGCCGGTGTTGGCTCAGTGATAACCGAATGGCGTCGTTTATATCGCCTGCGCGAACGAGCGGAAGAACGGGATATCGCCAGAGAACTGTTACACAGTCACGCCTTGGGCAAAGGACGTGAGTTTTGTGAAAAGCTGGCTGTTCAGGCGGGGATTGATAAAAGCCATCCGGCATTACAACGCTGGCAGGCCTCTTTGCATGAAACACAAAACGATCGGGAAGTGGTTTCGCTGTATGCCAAATTAGTTCAGCCAGTGCTGGATCAACAGGCTCGTCGTGAAATCAGTAGTTCTGCTGCGGAATCGGCCTTGATGATTGCTGTCAGTCCGCTGGCCATTGTTGATATGGCATTTATTGCCTGGCGTAATATTAGACTGATTAATCGCATCGCCAGTATTTATGGTATCCAGCTAGGTTATTTTAGTCGTATCCGACTGTTTAAACTGGTTATGCTCAATATCGCCTTTGCCGGGGCTACCGAATTAATTCGCGAGGTAGGAATGGACTGGATTTCTCAGGACATTACCGCCAGATTATCTACCCGTGCTGCGCAGGGAATTGGTGCCGGTTTATTGACTGCTCGTCTTGGCATAAAAGCCATGGAGTTATGCCGTCCATTACCTTGGATGGACGATGATAAGCCACGGTTAGGGGATTTCCGTACCCAACTGATTGCTCAGATAAAAAGTAAACTGCCGAAAGGCGGAAGTCGTAAATAATCAAGGCGGATTTTCCAAATAAGAAAGGCGGCACCCATTATTTATGGCGCCGCCTTTTTTCTTATGATGCGATTAACGACTATCCGGCGTTCAGTGCTTGTTCCAGATCGGCCAGAATATCCTCAATGGCTTCAATACCAATAGATAAACGGATCATCTCTGGCTTAACACCGGCTTTGGCTTGCTCTTCTTCAGACATTTGTCGATGAGTCGTTGATGCAGGATGACAGGCCAAAGATTTGGCATCACCAATATTCACTAAACGTTTAAAGATTTGCAGCGCATCATAGAATTTTACGCCGGCAGAATAGCCGTCTTTCAGGCCGAAAGAGAGAATAGCGGAAGGGGTGCCATTCATATACTTTTGTGCTAATGGATAATGAGGATGGTCTGGCAGACCGGCGTAACTGACCCAGGCAACCTTATGATGCTGTTTTAAGTAGTCGGCAACTTTTCTGGCGTTTTCTACATGACGTTCCATACGCAGTGATAAGGTTTCAAGCCCCTGCAATAGTAAGAACGCATTCATGGGCGAAAGGGCGGCACCACAGTTACGTAAAGGAACGGTTCTGGCGCGGGCAATAAAGGCCGCAGCACCAAAACTTTCGGTGTAGACGACACCGTGATAGGCCGCTTCCGGCGTAGTGAACATCGGGAATCGCTGTTGATACTTTTCCCACGGGAAGTTGCCGGAATCGATAATGGCACCACCCAATGAATTACCATGACCACCAACATATTTGGTAATTGAGTGAACAACAATATCAGCACCAAACTGTATTGGTTTACACAGTACCGGAGAGGCTACGGTGTTATCCACGATCAACGGAACGCCACGGTCGTGAGCAACCTTTGCCAGTCCTTCAATGTCGACAATGTTTCCTGCTGGGTTGCCAATGCTTTCGCAATATACTGCTTTGGTATTGTCATCGATAAGCTCAGCGATTGCCTGTGGGGAGTCATCACGGGCAAATTTCACATTGATACCAAAACCGGGCAGCATATGGGCAAACAGAGTATAAGTACCCCCATACAGCTGTGGTGTACTGACAATATTGTCTCCTGCCTGAGCCAGAGTCTGGATAGCATAACTGATAGCCGCACTACCGGCAGAAACCACGAGTCCTGCGATACCGCCTTCAAGGGCCGCCATGCGCTTTTCTAAAATATCATTGGTTGGATTCATTATTCGGGTATAGATGTTGCCAGGTACCGCCAGATTGAACAGATCGGCACCGTGCTGAGCATTGTCAAACTCATAAGCAACCGTTTGATAGATGGGTACAGCAACAGATTTGGTCGTTGGATCGCTTTGAAATCCATGATGCAGGGCTAGTGTTGCGTCTTTCATTCGCTATTCTCTTTTTTCTATTTTTAGAGGGGATATGTTTAAGGAAATGTTACTTAATCATTGTTTATTGTTAAATGAAACAGGCAAATGATTATTTTAGCCGATTATTCTTTATACTATGCCTTGAAAAGCCTGACTAAATCGTAAAACGGCGTTATTGATGACCATGGTTGAGTGTATCCAATGAGTTTCTGTTAAACCTGTCAACTTTTTGTGACACTCCTCTTCATCTGAACCGGCTCTACGGGTATGATAGGGACAACAATCGTTACCGCGTGCTCGTTAAACAAGGCTATTCACAATGCGTCTTGAAGTCCTCTGCGAAGATCGTCTGGGATTAACCCGTGAACTACTTGATTTGCTGGTTGCCCGCAATCTTGATCTACGGGGCATCGAAATTGATGTCAGTGGCAAGATCTACCTTAATTTTTCCTCTATTGATTTTGATGTATTCAGTGCATTAATGGTGAACATTCGACGGATTACTGGCGTAACCGATGTTCGCACCGTCTCCTACATGCCTTCAGAACAGCGCTTACACGCATTGAGAGCGCTACTGGAATCTCTACCTGAACCGGTGATCTCTATCGATTTGAAAGGGCGGATCGACCTGGCGAACCATGCGGCACTGATGCTGTTTGGCCTTTCAGAGGAGAGAATTCTTACTCAGACCGCATCCAGCCTGTTAAGTGGCTATAACTTCCTGCGTCATTTGGAAGGGGAAAATATCGTTCCCCATTCGGAACGAGCTATTATTCGCGGTCAGGATTACCTGATGGATATCACACCTATCTATCAGAGTGATGACGATCAACAACCAAAAAATGTGACCGGTGCAGTTATTGTTCTCAAGTCCGCTGCCAGAATAGGGCGTCAACTACAGAATAAGAACGTAGCGGATAACAATGCATTTGGTCATATCGTTGCCATCAGCAGCAAAATGAAACTGCTGATAGAGCAGGCCAATAAATTGGCAATGCTGGATGTTCCTTTGCTAATTATTGGCGATACCGGAACCGGTAAAGATGTTTTAGCTCAGGCTTGCCACGTTCGCAGCGCTCGCCGGGATAAGCCGTTTTTGGCAATTAACTGCGCCTCTTTACCTGATGATGTGGTGGAAAGTGAGCTGTTTGGCCATGCGGGAAGCGCGCAGGTTGAAAGCAAGAAAGGATTTTTTGAACAGGCGAATGGTGGTTCAGTTCTGCTGGATAATATCAGTGAAATGTCACCAACCATGCAGGCAAAATTATTACGTTTCCTGAATGATGGCACTTTCCGGCGGGTGGGTGAAGATCAGGAAGTATATGTGGATGTACGTGTGATTTGCGCAACGCAGAAAAGTCTGTTTAATTTGGTCAGCCAAGGCTTATTCAGAGAGGATCTCTACTATCGCCTGAACGTACTAACGTTAACGATCCCTCCGTTACGGGAACGTGTTTCCGACATCATGCCGTTGGCCGAGCAATTTATTACGCTGTTCGCCGATCAGCTCGGCGTTCATCGTCCTAAATTGGCTCCGGATTTAACACCATTATTAACTCAATACGGCTGGCCGGGTAACGTCAGACAACTGAAAAACATTCTTTATCGGAGTTTTACTCAGTTGGAAGGCAATGAGCTACAGGTTAAAGATATTGTATTGCCTGAAGTGTCAGCGGAAATGATGCTGAATAATAACGTTATGGATGGCAGCCTGGATGAGATCTGTAAACGTTTTGAATGTTCAGTATTAACTCAGTTGTATAGCAGCTACCCAAGTACCCGTAAGCTGGCGAAACGTTTAGGGGTATCCCATACGGCGATAGCTAATAAACTCAGAGAATATGGCCTAAGCCAGCCATCCCGTACTGCTGAAAATACAGAAGCTATTGATAATGAGTAAAGCAAAACTCAGTAAAACAGAAGGGAGCCACCGGCTCCCTTTTTCATGCAATGTATTAGATAGTAATGCGATTACTTCAGTACGGCTAATGCAGCATCATAGTCTGGTTCAGTAGAGATCTCTTTAACCAGTTCGCTGTAAATGACGTTATCGTTAGCATCCAGAACAACTACTGCACGAGCCGTTAAGCCTTTTAACGGGCCATCCTGAATATCCACACCATAATTTTGCTTAAACTCAGGATTACGGAATGTAGACAGGGTAACCACATGATCCAGACCTTCTGCGCCACAGAAACGAGCTTGAGCAAAAGGGAGGTCGGCAGAGATACATAACACAACCGTATTGTCGACATCACCCACGCGTTGGTTAAACGTTCTGACGGATGTAGCACAAACAGAAGTATCTACACTTGGAAATATGTTAAGTACTTTGCGTTTACCGGCATAGGTACTTAATGTGACATCAGAGAGATCTTTTGCTACCAGTGTAAATGCTTTTGCACTGTCACCTGCTTTGGGTAATTGCCCGGCAACGGATACCGGATTGCCTTTCATTTGTACGGTTTGAGTCATAACTGCCTCCAGTGAATGTTACTTTAAATTAACAATTAAGTTATCTTAGTCCAACAAAATAGTTTTGGATATCTCAAAATAATTTAGTCTTACCATGAATTGTTGGTGTTATTTCTTCCTGAGCTAATTTTTCTTTTAAAATCAGCTTATTCAAATGGAGTGATGCGATTTTTGCTGGCTTCTATTGTTCTGATTGGCAAAAAAATTGATTATTTTTCGCCGGACAACAGGTAGCATCTCTGTATGAATGATCTGTTTTGATTCATAATAGTTGATGATAGATGTAAACTGATGGTTACCCTCGTCTGCGGTAAACCAGACAAATTAACTGATATAAAGCTGAAGTTTAGGAATTAAGAATGAACCGTGTTTTTGCAGTTTGTAAGGCTGTACTGGCTATGTTATTCGTTGGTCATTTTTCTGTAGCTCAGGCTATGGAATATCCGCTACCACCGTCTAATAGCCGTTTAATTGGTGAGAATAGGGTATTGATTGTTCCGAATGACGGACGCTCACTGGAACGAATCGCCTCAGATTATCAAATCGGCCTGATTGCTATGCTGGAAGCAAATCCGGACGTCGATCCACTGTTGCCAAAAGCGGGTTCAGAATTAATTCTTCCGCTACAAATGATCCTGCCGGATACACCACGTGATGGCATCGTTATTAATTTGTCGGAACTTCGCCTTTACTATTATCCTAAAGGAAAAAATACCGTTATCGTTTATCCAATTGGTATTGGTCAGTTAGGTCGTGATACCCCGGTAATGACAACGACGATTATCGAAAGAAAAGCCAACCCAACCTGGACGCCAACCGCGAACATTCGTAAGAATTATGCGGCAGAAGGTATCATTTTACCGGCAGTCATTCCGGCAGGCCCGGAAAACCCAATGGGTTTATTTGCTTTACGTCTGGCAGCTGCTGGCGGCACCTACCTGATTCACGGTACGAATGCGGATTTTGGTATCGGTATGCGTGTTAGCTCTGGTTGTATTCGCTTACGTCCTAATGATATCGAAGAGCTATTTAATACCGTTCCGGTAGGAACTCGGGTTCAAGTGGTTAATGAGCCGATTAAAGCAACGGTAGAGCCCGATGGTTCTCGTTATGTTGAGATTCATCAGCCATTGTCTAAGTCTGAAAATGACGATCCACAGACTAAGCCAATTGAGATCCATCCTAGTATCGCAACATTTATTAATAATCCATCAACTGACTCTTCCCGTGTGAACGCTGAAATTGAGCGTCGTTCCGGATTACCGTTGCTGGTGAATCGTTAATATCGTTAACGGTAGTGACAAATAAAGCAGTGGGAAAGGTTTCCCGCTGCTTTAATAATATTTCCCGTCATAATGTTTTCCCTTAGATATATTTTCCTGATGTAACTTAATTATTTTCCTTCCGGTTAAATCATCTCATCCTTGATATTCTATTTCGACGAATAATCGCCTGAGCGTTAATTTGAGGCGTTTTATCTATTATGGCTTACATAGACCTTAATTTTCTTTTAATAAGCTTAAAGAGGAGAGGAGGCGCTATTATTGCCATTAAAGAGTGACCGAACCGAAGCAGAAGGTTTAGGGTAGTGCAGATGATGAAACAAAAAAGCGAGAAGCAGTAACTGGCGAATACGGATAAAAAAAATGGCGCACTTAAGTGCGCCATTTCCCCTTACGAGAAATATTATTTCTTGTAAGAACGAGTCATGTTGTCTAAACGTTGGTTAGCACGAGCTGCTTCATCTTTAGCAACTTGTACATCAGAACGTAAAGCAGCAACATCGCTGATCAGTTGAGTCAGCTTGCTGTTAGTTGAAGTGTCAGTGCTTTTCGCACAACCAGCTAACAGAGTAGCACCTAAAATTACAGCACCCAGTACCACTTTAGTACGGTTCATATTTACACCCTCAATTTGAGTTAACTTTTTGCATGTAGCCCGATAAGTATTACACAAACTTTTTCGGAATGAGAATAATTTTTTAACTTCTCGCAAACTATTTTGCTTGTTTGGTTAAAGAATAGTCAAAACAAATTTTTATTTGCGAAAAAAAGGATTTTACGCTACTAAAAAAAGTGAACGTGTGGTGATAAAAAATTTATCTAAAGATAAGTGGGGGAAATAACCCTGTATTTTTATACACCATTATCTATTTTTGGATAAAAAGATATAGCACAATTAGTCAATAATCCTGACAGCAGATTTAACTCCAAAACAGATAAAAAAAAACGCCACCTGAATCAGATGGCGTTTTAATGTTACAAGAGTTGTTAAAGAATATGTACGGAAGCAGTATTTGTTGTGCCGCTGGCAACCAGTGCACCAGATACCATTACGATAACATCATTCTTTTGAGCCAGGCCGCTGGTTAACGCCATTTCTTTACCAATACGGTAGAAATCATCGGTAGATGCGATCTCTTTAACCACTTGAGCGGTAACACCTTTGGTCAGAACTAACTGACGAGCGGTAGTTTCGTTGGTAGTTAATGCCAGAATCGGAGCGGTAGGGAAGTATTTACGGATAGCTTTCGCTGATTTACCGCCTTGAGTAGCCACAACAATCAGTACTGCATCCAGCTTCTCTGAAGTTTCTACTGCGCCACGACACACGGCTTCGGTAATACGTAATTTACCGGAAGAGGTCAGCTTGTCTACGCGGCATGGCATCACACGATCGGTACGATCGCAAATAGTGGCCATGATGGTAACGGATTCCAGTGGATATTTACCCTTAGCACTCTCACCTGACAGCATAACGGCATCAGTACCGTCCAGAATGGCGTTTGCAACGTCACCGGCTTCAGCACGGGTAGGGCGAGGGTTTTTGATCATGGAGTCCAGCATTTGCGTTGCGGTGATAACCACTTTACGAGCCTGATTACACTTCTCGATCATCATTTTCTGAGCAAAGATAACTTCTTCAACCGGGATCTCAACACCAAGATCACCACGAGCAACCATGATGCCGTCTGACGCTTCGAGGATTTCGTCGAAGTTATTCAGGCCTTCCTGGTTTTCAATTTTGGAGATGATTTGAATGTGCTCACCGCCGTGTGCTTTCAAATGCTCACGAATGTCTAATACGTCTGAACGTTTACGGATAAAAGAGGCAGCAACAAAATCAACGTTTTGCTCACAGCCAAATACCAGGTCTTTTTTATCTTTTTCTGACAGAGCAGGTAATTGAATGGATACGTTTGGCAGGTTGATACCTTTGTTTTCTCCCAGGTCGCCGCTGTTCAGTACTTTACACACAACTTCTTTAGCGCGGACTTCGATAACTTCCATACCAATCAAGCCATCGTCAACCAGTACGGTATTACCCACTTTCAGGTCTTCCGCAAAGCCACTGTAGGTCACAGCAACACGCTCACTATTACCAACAACGCTTTGGTCAGTGGTAAACGTGAAGGTTTGACCTGCAACCAGAGAGGCATCATTGCCGCCTTCCAGTTTCATGGTACGAATTTCCGGTCCTTTGGTATCCAGCAGAATAGCTGCTTTTTGACCCGTTCTGGCCAATACTGCTCGCAGATTAGAAATACGTTGTCCGTGCTCATTATAGTCACCATGAGAAAAGTTCAAACGCATTACATTCATACCTGCATTTAGCAGCTTACCCAAAACTTCTTCTGATTCAGTTTTTGGACCGATGGTACATACAATTTTAGTCTTTTTCATGATGATAATTTTTACCGATATTTTTGTGTGGAAAGAAAACGAGAGCCTGCTATTGAGGCTTCAGAAAAGAATACACGCGCAATCAGGTTACTTTCAGTATTGCGAAACATAGCCAATATCGCCAGTCTGTGGATAGAAATCATCCTTTATACCGAAGAAACTGCGGTTTGCTCA
Organism: Limnobaculum allomyrinae; assembly: GCF_016649425.1. Taxonomy (GTDB): domain Bacteria; phylum Pseudomonadota; class Gammaproteobacteria; order Enterobacterales; family Enterobacteriaceae; genus Limnobaculum; species Limnobaculum allomyrinae. The sequence continues at coordinate 281,705 of NZ_JADRCR010000001.1, read as the reverse complement.
TCTGCTGAAACCTTTCAACTCACTATTTTGCCTATTATAAAGGGGAAATGCACCAGAAGAAAATGGATAAATGTCGAAATAATAATGTAATAAGCAGCTAAATTTAGTGAGAACCTACAAAAGTGCCGGAAACAGGGGGATGAGAGGGGATGAAAAAAATGGTGCGCCCTAGTGAACTCGAATCACCGACCTCCACCATGTCAAGGTGGCGCTCTAACCAACTGAGCTAAGGGCGCTTTGGAATTCCAGATACTGCAAAAAGCGATATCTGGTGCGTCCGAGTGGACTCGAACCACCGACCCCCACCATGTCAAGGTGGTGCTCTAACCAACTGAGCTACGGACGCATATTCAGTATCGTTAAAGGCTAATACATTAACGATGCGCACGAATATTAACGATGAAGTGACTCACTGGCAAGGAGAAAAAGTGATTTTCTTCTGTCAACATCGCTAACTGGTGACTTACTGTTCAGGCAGCCTCTTTTTTGTCCAGCAGGCTGCCTGAGAAGCGGTTAACGCTGAGCCCGGGATAGAATTAACTCTACAGGTTGTTTTTGTAACCAACGCATACGTAACATCATCAATACAGCAGAAGCACTTAAACCAACGATAAACCCAATCCAGAAACCAGCAGGCCCCATTGCCGGAACCAACAAATCAGTCAGGCCAAGACAATAACCAACCGGTAATCCAATGATCCAATAGGCAGTAAACGTAATGTAGAAGATGGAACGAGTATCTTTATAACCACGCAGAATACCGCTGCCAATAACCTGAATAGAGTCAGAACACTGATATACCGCTGCCAGTAACATCAAATGTGTCGCCATCATGACTACCGCAGGGGTATCGTTGTATAGCAGCGCTATCTGATGACGGAAAACCACAGTAAACAACGCTGTGACAGAGGCCAGACTTAACCCCATGACTAATCCGGTATAAGAGGCCACTTTAGCCTCATCAACTTTCTTCTGTCCCAGTTTAAAGCCAACACGAATTGAGGTTGCTACACCCAGCGCCAGAGGGATGACGAAAACCAGACTACTAAAGTTAAGGGCTATCTGGTGTCCGGCGACAGAAACAACACCCAACGGTGAAACCAGTAATGCAACGACCGCAAACAGAGTAACCTCAAAAAAGAGTGCCAGAGCGACCGGTAAACCGAGGTTGAACAAACGCTTGAGGGTAGGCATACAGGGTTTTTCAAAAGTACTGTATTGAACAATATCTTTCTGAGAACGGGCAGAACGTACATAGAGTTTGAGGCCAATAAACATCACCCAATATACCGATGCGGTAGCAATACCACAGCCTACGCCACCCATAGCAGGAAAACCCAACTTGCCATGAATCATCACATAATTGACTGGTATATTGACCAGCAAACCAATAAAACCAATCACCATACTGGGTTTGGTTTTTGATAATCCATCACACTGGCTGCGATAAACCTGAAACAGCAAATAACCTGGCGCTCCCCACATAATCGCCCGCAGGTAACGAACGGTGATATCGGCCAGTTTCTCATCGATATTCTGCATGTGTTCGATAATATAATGGCTGTTATACAACACCACGATTAAAAATAGGGAAATGAACAGAGCCATCCACACCGATTGCGTTACCTGATGGGCGATCTCTTTTCTGCGTCCGGCACCGTTCAGTTGTGCCACTACCGGAGTCAGAGCCATTAACAACCCTTGTCCAAATAGAATAGCGGGTAACCAGATGGATGTACCAACGGCTACTGCGGCCATATCGGTGGCACTAACATCTCCGGCCATGATGGTATCAACCACACCCATGGCGGTTTGAGAGAATTGGGCTGCAATAACTGGAATGGCTAAAACCAGCAGATTACGCGCTTCACGGATATACTTCTGCACGTACTTACCTTTAATTTATTGAGATTAAAACAAAAAATGTCACTGAAATATGAATACCACAGTGATAAACGAAATGTGAGGGGCATGATTCTACCTGTTAAGCGTCAGTAATCAAATGAAACACACATGATTAAAATTCAGAAAGCAGAATAAAAGCGGAAACTGGATTTGGTTTTTATATCAAATTGCGTCAAACTTCCGATTAGTTGATTTTGTACATCATTAAAATGTCACTACTGATTATTGAGGCCTATTGAATGTTTACCGGAATTGTTCAGGGTACTGCTCCTGTTGTTGAAATCGAAGAAAAAGCTAATTTTCGCGTCCATAAAATGAAGTTTCCTGCCGAGCTGTTGCCAGACCTGGAGACCGGCGCTTCCGTTTCACATAACGGCTGCTGTTTAACGGTAACGGAAGTGAATGGTGATATCGTCAGTTTCGATTTAATGAAAGAGACATTACGAGTAACCAATTTGGGGGCACTTTCTGTCGGTTCAAAAGTTAATCTGGAGCGGGCAGCCAAATTTGGTGATGAAATTGGCGGTCATTTAATGTCTGGCCATGTCATGTGCCAGGCGGAAATCATGAAGATTTTGATTTCAGAAAATAATCGTCAAATCTGGTTTAAGATGCCGGAAGATCTGATGAAGTATGTGTTAAATAAAGGGTTCATTGGTATTGATGGGATCAGCCTGACGATTGGCGAAGTCGTCAAAAGTCGTTTCTGTGTGTATCTGATACCGGAAACTCTGGAGCGTACCACATTGGGAACTAAGCGTTTGGGTGACACGGTTAATATTGAAATCGATCCACAAACTCAGGCTGTTGTTGATACAGTTGAACGTGTTCTGGCCAGTAGAAATTAACCACGCATTGGTCGACAAAAAGACAGACAATCCCCACTTTAATCGTGGGGATTGTTGTTTATGAATCAGGATACTTTATTCAACAGCAATTCTGGTCGATCGTCTTCAGTTAAGAAACTAACAATGCTTTTCGCTGCTTTACGCCCATCAGCAATAGCCGTTACCACTAAGTCAGCACCTCTGACCACATCACCACCGGCAAACACTTTCGGGTTGCTGGTTTGGCAGGCAAAACGATTCAAATGTGGTGCGACGATAACACCGTAGCTATCGAGTTCCACACCCATTTCTACCAACCATGGCATGGCGTGAGGGCGGAAACCAAAGGCTTTGATGACCGCATCAGCAGGTTGTACAAACTCAGAGCCTTGAATCACCTTCGGACGTCGGCGGCCTTCAGCATCAGGTTCACCCATTTCAGTCCTGACCAGTTTCACACCACTCACGTGACCCTCGTCATCCAGTTCAAGTGATACCGGTTGTACGTTGAACATAAACTCAACGCCTTCTTCCCGGGCATTTTTCACTTCTTTCTTGGAACCCGGCATATTCGCCTCATCACGACGATAAGCGCAGGTCACTTCTGTAGCGCCCTGACGAATAGATGTGCGCAAACAGTCCATCGCGGTATCACCACCACCCAGCACCACCACACGCTTTTCTGACAGATTGATATAAGGTTCTTCTTTTAGCTCTGGCAGGTGCATCACTTTTTTAGTGTTGGCAATCAGGAACGGCAGGGCATCATAAACCCCTGATGCATCTTCATTATCCAGTCCTGCACGCATGGATTGATAAGTACCCACGCCAACAAAAACCGCATCATAATCGTTAAGCAGAGATTCGAAAGCGACATCTTTACCAATTTCAGTGTTCAGATGGAACTCAATACCCATACCGGTAAAGATTTCACGACGATGAACCATCACATCTTTATCCAGTTTAAACGAGGGGATACCAAAGGTCAGCATACCGCCAATCTCAGGGTGACGATCAAATACTACGGCATTAACGCCATTGCGAGCCAAAATATCGGCACAGGCCAGACCGGCAGGGCCAGCGCCAATAATAGCGACTTTCTTACCTAATGATTTAACCTGAGACAGGTCAGGTTTCCAGCCCATCTCAAATGCAGTGTCAGTAATGTAGCGTTCAATATTACCTACGGTGACACCCCCTAAATTATGCAAAGTACAGCTACCTTCACACAGGCGATCCTGTGGACAAACCCGACCACAAATTTCCGGCAAGCTACTGGTTTGATGAGAAAGCTCCGCAGCTTCAATGATACGGCCTTGTTTTGCCAGAGAGATCCAGTGAGGAATACGGTTATGCAGTGGGCAAGTCCACTCACAGAATGCATGATTGCCACAGGTAATACAGCGGTTGCCCTGGGTTTCAACTTGCTCAGGGGTGAAGCGTTTATAGATCTCAACAAACTCAGTTTTTCGCAATGGTAAGTCGACTTTAATGGCATCACCACGCGGAATAATAACTTTTCCAGCCAGTTTATTTACCGTGTCATTTTCTACCTGTTGAACGCCTCTGGTTGCTCCCATTGGGTCTTCACGCAGTGCAGCATGACGGAGTTTTTGCTGTTGTTGCTCAAGCAAGTATTCCTGACTAAATACTTTTAATGCTTTAGTCGGGCAATTGGCTACACAAGCTGGACTTTCTGCATCATCGGCACACAGGTCACATTTATGGGCAGTCGTGCGATTTGGGCCGCCATCAGCGAAAGTTACGCTCTCTTCAACCATGCCAATTGCACCAAACGGGCAAGCTAAAACGCAGGTTTTACAACCAATGCATTTTTCTTTATCTAACTGAATACAGTTATCACCATGGGTTAGGGCAGCACTAGGGCAAACCTGAACACAGGGCGCATCTTCACAGTGCCGACAGGTGACCGCGGTTTTAATGCTGGCGGTTTTGATAACTTTAATGCGAGGGAAATAGAGCTCAGGAACCTCAGGGTGTTTGCCCTGATTATGAGTCATGACACAGGCAACTTCACAGACACGACATCCGATACAGGCTTTTGCATCGGCTATGACAAAGCGGTTCATAAATACTTCCTGTAAAGATCCGATTTAATCGGATTGCTTATAATTAGCTATATAGGGATTACCATCACTTTTATTATGGTTATGGTGTTTATCACAGGAAAGCGAGGTTAACAATAGTGAAAATGCTGGAGAAAGTTTGTGAAAAACTGGCTGAGGGCAAATGAAATTGAAACAGAATTTCATTTAATTTTTTGATTGTAAAAAGGTATTTTTGCTAAAGCTTATTAAATACTTATTTGCTGATACGTTTCCGCTGGAAACAAATTATTTCAAGCGGAAACGTTTATTTATTGCTGTTCGATTATTATATGAACTATTCCATGCCAGACATCATAAATAAATTGATGAACTGTTCAGCCGGCATTTTCTGTCCATTCAGATCAATCACACCATCAGCATAGTTAAAGCTGCTGGTAATGGTGTTGTCATCTAATTTGCTGATCATCTTTTGTGCCAGTCCAAGGCTAACCATTTGTTGAACAGATTCTGTTGCCTGAGCTTGAGCTTCTTCAGCAGAAAGGCCATCAGATATCTCATGACTAATTTTGACTTGCTCATTCAGCATAGGGATAGAAAGTTTACTGCTGCTGCTAAATGATTTAATTGAACTTATCAGCAACTGAGACATATCTTCCATCGCCATATTTTGCGGATCGGGTTTCATCATGGTCAAAGACATATCAACCTGACTTTCACCTTTATCATTTTTCCAGATAAAAGGCGCGATGCTGATTACCGGATTAGCGTCAAGGAAAGCCATCAGGTTATTCATCATCATGTTACCGGCCTGTTCGGCTGACTCTTCAGCAGGTATACCAAGGAACAGGTAAGTTAGTTGGTTTGAGTTTTGATTCAGGTATTGCAGTGCTTTGCCATCAAACTGATCCAGCTTGAGTTTCAGACTGCCAGAACCAATGTTCTTCCCCTCGATGCTCATTTGACCGATAGTGGTATCAACCACCTGATTAATAAACTTATCGGTTTCCTGTGCATTGCTGGAAATCAGGAGATTATTGATAACCAATTTTGGCTGTTGCTTAACGGTATAAGTAACGTTTTTCAGTTCAATATCGCTGACGCCTACGCCAAGATCGAATTTACCAATTTTACCGTTGCTTTTTATTGTCAGACCATCCATCACTAACTGGTCTACATCTGTCTCTGCAATAATAAATTTACCAACGCTGGCCGTTGCCTGATACTCCTGGGCTTTATTTTGGGTCACATCAATCTTAGCGCTGTCGTATGACACCGTACGACCTTCATCGGTTAATTCAAACGGAGAACTGGTCAGGGTAACTGCTTCTTCGCCTTTAATAACCTTAGCCACACCATCAACAGTTAATCCACTGAATTTGAATGCATCAGCATTTTTTCCGGTTAACGGTTCCAGCACTAACTTCAGATCAGAACTGCCGCTATAAGAGGTCAAAATATCAACGGAGAGAGGGGACTTACCACCGGCCATTTCAAATAGCTCATTCAGCGAGTCTTGCTTCACCAGCTCGGTTTTTGAGTAAGCCAGTTTAGGAATTAAACTAAATTTTGCCAGTGGGAAAGGGCCATGGCTGACTTGCTGATGGATGGTTACGCTATCTTTCTGCGGGCCTTGATCGCTGGTTTGATCGATCATTTCAAACTGATAATTAATGGTGGAAGAGAAAATACCACGTTGATAATCAGCAACAGAAAGTTTTGCCTGATATTCAGGAGCATTTTTATCAATGTAGGCTTGGGCATCAACAATGGATCTATTTACCTGATCCTGGATCATTTTTCCGGTATACCATGCGCCACCAACCCAGGCACCACCCAGTACGACTAATACACCAACTGCAACTATCGATTTTTTCATCGTTCGTTCATCCTGTTCCTTTGTCGTTAACGACTTACAATATCAGCGCGTAACTATACTCATGACTAACTAAAGTAAGTGCTGATTGTCTGCTGAAAGACAGTCTATAAGCAACAATAGTTAAAAAGATTTTACATATAGTTAAATAATATTAATGATTCTCATCTTCATTAAACAGTGGAATGTCACATATTCCTTGATAGCATTATGAGATGATTGTTACCGTTTATTAACATCTTTATTGACCAGAAATCAGGAGAAACTCATGGTTGCTATGCGTACAGAAAAAGATTCAATGGGCCCGATTGAAGTACCTGAAAACAGCCTTTGGGGCGCACAAACTCAGCGTTCACTGGAGCATTTCCGTATCTCTCAGGAGAAAATGCCTAAGGCGTTAATTCATGCTTTGGCCCAGGTGAAGCGCGCGGCTGCTACGGTTAATATGCAATTAGGATTATTGGATGAGAAGAAAGGTCAGGCCATTATCAGTGCAGCCGATGAAGTGCTGGCTGATAAACATAGCAATGAGTTTCCTCTTTCTATTTGGCAAACCGGTTCCGGTACTCAAACCAATATGAATATGAACGAAGTGCTCGCCAATCGCGCCAGTGAAATTTTAGGCGGTAAGCGGGGAAACGATCGTTTAGTTCACCCTAATGATGATGTAAATAAAAGTCAGAGCTCTAACGATGTATTTCCAACCGGAATGCACGTTGCGGCGGTGATTGCGGTACGTAGCCATTTATTACCGGAGCTGAAAGCATTACATAAAGTTTTAGCCGATAAATCCGAAGCATTTCACGATATCGTCAAAATTGGCCGCACCCATTTGCAGGATGCAACACCGCTAACGCTAGGACAGGAGATTTCAGGTTGGGCAGCAATGCTGTCATATAACATCAAGCACATTGAAAATTCGATACCGCATCTCAGTGAACTGGCTTTAGGTGGAACCGCCGTTGGTACCGGACTGAATACCCACCCGGAATATGCCGTTCGGGTTGCGAAAGAGCTGGCCTCATTAACCGGACAGCCGTTTGTTACTTCTCCAAATAAATTTGAAGCATTGGCAACCTGTGATGCGCTTGTTCATTCTCATGGTGCATTAAAAGGGTTGGCCGCCTCACTGATGAAAATTGCTAACGATGTACGCTGGCTGGCTTCTGGCCCCCGTTGTGGTATTGGTGAAATTGCTATTCCGGAAAATGAACCAGGTAGCTCAATTATGCCGGGCAAAGTTAATCCAACCCAGTGTGAAGCGCTTACCATGCTATGTGCTCAGGTAATGGGTAATGATGTGGCGATTAATATTGGTGGAGCATCCGGTAATTTCGAGTTAAACGTTTATCGCCCAATGATTATTGATAACTTTCTGCAGTCAGTTCGTTTACTGGCGGATGGCATGAACAGTTTCAATCAGCATTGTGCCATTGGTATTGAACCAAACAGAAAACGAATATCTCAATTACTGAATGAATCATTGATGCTGGTAACGGCACTTAATACTCATATTGGCTATGACAAAGCCGCTGAAATCGCGAAAAAGGCCCATAAAGAAGATCTCACTTTGAAAGCATCGGCACTGAAGTTAGGTTATCTGACCGAGGTGCAATTTGATGAGTGGGTCAAACCAGAAGATATGGTTGGCAGCATGAAGAAATAAGGTTGCTTTACTAACGAAACAATGATTTTAAAATCCGTAATCATATTTAAGTGATTACGGATTTTTTAGTGCCAGAAATAATTAGCTAATTCGTGAGCCGCATCCCTCCAGAGCCTTCCTCGAAAACAAAATGATACTTTTTCAATGAACTACAAGGGATTAGCAACTAATTGTTGAATTTATAATCATTATTTTTGTGTAAAACAACAATATACCGTGCCATTTCAATGCTATTTTTGTTTTTTAAACCAAGACATTAATGTTCTTATTCGTTAATAAACAGAGACATCCCAGTCAGTGTCATAACAGTTTGTTTTACCAGAATTAGTTCTGAGAGACTTAAATGCACATTATTCGATCCAATTACCTTAAAGATTCTACCGCGCGCCAGATTGTGCAGCGCACTATGAGTATTATTCACTACTCCGTTAATGTTATGGATGAGCATGGGGTAATCATTGCATCCGGTGAGCCAACCCGAATTCATCAGCGCCATGAGGGGGCCATATTAGCGTTGACTGAAAATCGTATTGTGGAAATTGATAATGCCACTGCCAGTCAGTTGAAAGGGGTTAAACCAGGCATAAATTTGCCCATCAGTTTTCAGGATCAATTGATTGGTGTTCTGGGGATATCCGGAGAGCCTTCGGAAGTCAGAGCTTACGCGGAACTTGTTAAAATGGCCGCTGAGTTAATTATTGAACAGATGGCATTACTGGAACAAAAGCAGTGGGATAAACGCTATCGGGAAGAGCTGGTTAACCAGCTTATTTTACAAGATGTTTATTCAGCATCGTTAAATTCAATGGTCTCTTATCTTGGGGTCAATCTATTGCAGCCCAGAGTAGTCGTGATCGTGGAATTACATCAACCAGACAGCGAGGTATTACGTAACCTGATTGATTTTTTCGAATACAGCGCGCGTGACCATTTGGTTACTTTTACCGACTTCAATGAACTGGTGGTATTGAAACCCATTAATCTCAGGCAAGGAGAGTGGGATCCTCAACAAGAGATGGCCGAGCTACAACGCTTCAGAGGGCAGATTGAGTCAGCAGGATTCTTCCGTATGACAGTCGGAGGCTATTTTGCCGGAGAAGGTGGCATCAGGCGTTCTTATCAAACGGCTAAAGCTACACAGGCGATGGCTCAGCGTTTGAAACTCAAAAATAAATATGTGTTCTATTCGGATCACGCATTACCCGCACTATTAGGCGGTTTAGCCGATAGCTGGCAGGCGCAGGAACTATCAAGAGTATGGTTAAAGCTAGTGGCTCAGGATAGCAAAGGCATTTTACAAACCACGCTGAAGCAGTATTTCGAACAGAATTGTGATCCTTCTCAAACCGCAGCAAGTCTGTATATCCATATCAATACGTTGCGCTATCGATTACAGCGAATCGAAGAGATAACTGCATTGAAGATCAATGATATGCAACAAGCCGCCTGGCTTTACATTGGCATGAAATTGCAAAGCTAGTTTGTATATTTCTACAACTTCTTCAATCAAATCATCCAGCTATTTAGCTGGATGTCTCAAGATTAAATTCGGTTTCACAGACAGTATCTATTATCCCAGTACCTTACTTATGGAGAATAATAATGACAACCGTCTCTGCAATAGGGGCGATAGCGGCTTTAGTGGTTGCCATCGTTCTGATATTAAGAAAAGTCTCACCGGCTTATAGCATGATGATTGGTGCTTTGGTTGGTGGTTTAATTGGCGGCGCCGATTTGGTTCAAACAGTTACGTTAATGGTGACCGGTGCACAAGGTATAACTAACGCCGTATTACGGATTCTGGCCGCTGGCGTGCTGGCTGGGGTATTAATTGAATCAGGCGCGGCAAACACCATTGCGGAAACCGTCGTGCGTAAAGTTGGGGAAACCCGGGCACTATTAGCGTTGGCCATCGCGACCATGTTATTAACCGCCGTTGGCGTATTTATTGATGTAGCGGTGATTACCGTTGCGCCAATTGCACTTTCCATTGCCCAACGAGCTGACCTGTCAAAAATGGCTATTCTGCTGGCTATGATTGGTGGTGGTAAAGCGGGTAATGTGATGTCACCCAATCCCAATTCTATTGCTGCTGCCGATGCATTTAACGTGCCGCTAACCTCGGTCATGATGGCGGGTATTGTGCCAGGAATTTTTGGTCTTATCGTAGCTTACTTTCTGGCGAAGCGTCTGGTTAATAAAGGCAGCAAAGTTGAATCTCATGAGGTGATCTCTCATCAGGCTGGAAGTCAACCGGGCTTTTTAGCGGCTATCAGTGCTCCTTTAGTTGCTATTGCTTTGTTATCACTGCGTCCTCTTGCCGGTATCTCCATTGATCCATTAATTGCTCTACCGGTTGGTGGATTAGTGGGTGCGTTAATGATGGGGCGAATTAAACAAAGTAATACGTTTATGATAGCCGGTTTAAACCGTATGGCTCCTGTCGCCATCATGCTGTTAGGAACAGGAACGCTGGCTGGCATCATTGGTAATTCAGGTTTAAAAGAAGTGCTTATTGATGGGCTTACCGCTTCCGGTTTACCCCCTTATCTGTTAGCGCCAATCTCAGGTGCCATCATGTCAATGGCAACCGCATCAACTACCGCGGGTACCGCTGTGGCTTCCGGTGTATTCAGCCATACTTTATTGGAACTGGGTGTGAGTGCATTAGCCGGTGCAGCCATGATCCATGCCGGTGCCACGGTACTTGATCACTTACCGCACGGTAGTTTTTTCCATGCCACTGGCGGAAGCGTAAATATGCAAATCAGAGAACGCCTTAAGTTATTACCTTACGAAACGGTGATTGGATTAACTATCGCTATTGTTTCTACATTGATGTTTGGTGTGTTTGGACTGGCAGGATAGAGCTAATATGAAAATTGTAATCGCACCCGACTCTTTTAAGGAAAGCTTGTCTGCTATGCAGGTCGCTACTGCAATTCAGCAGGGATTTCATGAAATTTATCCTGATGCTGAATATATTAAAGTCCCCATGGCAGACGGCGGTGAAGGAACGGTTGTTTCTATGGTTGAAGCGACCGGTGGGCAGTATTTTAGACAATCGGTCACCGGCCCATTGGGTCAACCGGTTGATGGCTATTGGGGATTGATGGGCGATGGTAAAACCGCGGTAATCGAAATGGCGGCTGCATCCGGGCTTCATCATGTTCCACCTGAATTACGCAATCCCTTATTGACCACCAGTCAGGGTACCGGAGAGTTAGTTCTGGCGGCGTTGGCGTTAGGTGTTAAACATATTATCCTCGGGATAGGTGGCAGCGCGACTAACGATGGTGGCGCGGGTATGATGCAGGCTCTTGGCGTACAATTTAAAGATGCTCAGGGCAATTCACTCAATGTTGGTGGCGGAGCCCTGAGTAATCTGGCTGACATTGATGTAAGTGGATTAGACCCTCGTTTAGCTGACGTAACCATTACCGTGGCTTGTGATGTTAATAATCCACTGTGTGGGCCATCCGGCGCATCGGCAATATTTGGCCCGCAAAAAGGGGCTACACCAGAAATGGTTAAAACGCTGGATGCGGCACTATTCTCTTATGGTTTATTGATTGAGAAAGTGACGGGAAATTCAGTATTAAATGCAGCGGGGGCCGGTGCCGCAGGTGGAATGGGCGCGGCGTTATTGGGGTTATTAAATGCAGAACTTAAACCGGGTATAGATATTGTTATCAAAGCATTAGATCTGGAGCATCTGTTAGAAGGCGCGGATCTGGTCATTACCGGCGAAGGACGTATTGATAGCCAGAGTATTCATGGTAAAACGCCAATTGGTGTGGCGCGTTCAGCTAAACGCTTTAATAAACCGGTTATTGCACTGGCCGGAGGATTAACTCCGGATCATCAGGTGGTACATGATCATGGTCTGGATGCGGTGTTCTCTGTGCTTACCCGGGTGGGTTCATTGCCGGACGCTTTGCAGCAAGCAGAAGATAATCTGAAAATTACAGCAAGGAATATAGCCAGTATCTGGAAAATGGCTCAAATATCCCCCAAAAATTAACAGGGATACACGTAATAAAGGAGCCTGCGGGCTCCTTTATTTATGTAAATAAAATCAATTACTCATAAAACCAGACATAATAGATATCCAGCAACAGAACAATGATCCAAATAACGATATAAATCATCATATGTTCCCGAATATTATTCATCACTGCCTCAATAATGCGTGATATCAGGTCTTTCTTTTCTTTCACCTTAACCTCTTTAGTGGCTTTTCGGTTTTGCTGATGCTTCCGGCAAACGAGCAAGATAACGCCCGATAAACAGGGCACAAAGTAACATTCCGGCGAGAAATATAACTAATCCAGTCCAGCCATAGTTATGCCAGAAAAAACCACCTAAGGTTCCGGCGATGCTGGAACCGACATAGTAGAAAAACAAATACAGTGCTGATGCCTGACCTTTGGCTCGTTTAGCCCGGTGGCCAATCCAACTGCTGGCGATGGAGTGTGCGGCAAAAAAACCGGGAGTAAAGATCAGCATACCAATAAAGATAAGCCAGATTGATGAAAACAGACTAATACATAGCCCTAATAACATCAGTGCGACAGAGCAGAGAAATACCGGGCCACGACCATATTTTACGCTCAAAGAACCGGCTTTAGGAGAACTAAGGGTACCCGTCAGGTAAACCAGAGAGAGTAAGCCAATAAATGCCTGACTGATATAGTAAGGAGGTTCCATCAGACGATAGCCGATGTAGTTAAATAGCGTAACAAACGCCCCCATTAATAAAAAGCCCTCAGCAAACAGCAGAGGCAGGCCACGGTCATGCCAGTGTAAACGAAAGTTTATTAACAAGGTTCGGGGGCGCAGAGATGAGGGGCGAAAGTGACCAGAAGGAGGCAATATACGCCAAAAGACAATAGCCGCAATCAGGGCAATACAGCCAATGCTACCCAGCGTAATTCGCCATGAGAACAGGTCTGTCATCACGCCGCTGATAAGCCGCCCACTCATACCACCAATAGAGTTACCGCTGATATATAGCCCCATAGCGAAAGCGACAAACATTGGGTCAATCTCTTCGCTAAGGTAGGTCATCGCAACCGCAGCCACTCCGCTTAATGCCAGGCCAACCAACGCTCGCATGATTAAAATACCGTGCCAACTGGTGGTTAATGAACTGGCAATTGTTAGCGTGGCAGCCAGCATCAGGGCAACTACCATCACCGGCTTACGTCCCACAGCATCAGATATAGGCCCGGTAAACAGTAAACCTACCGCCAACATAGCGGTGGAAACCGATAATGATAAACTGCTACTGGCCGGCGAAATGCCAAAATCATGGGAAAGTATGGGTAAAATCGGCTGAACACAATAAAGCAGGGCAAAGGTTGCCAGACCGGCAGAAAACATCGCCGCAGTGACCTTCATAAAATCAGCGGTTCCCCTGACGATAAAAGGAGAACGGGAACGCGACATTTTTACTTTAGTGACGGGATTAGAAACCGGCAAGGTGTTTAAATCAGGTTCAGGGGCTGCCTCATCGGCAGAAGTCTCTGCCAGATTTGTCGGCTCGGGCTTATGCTGTGCCACGATGATTCCTCAGCCATAACTGGCAATAATCAGGAAATTAAAACTATACGTTGGTGACAAATATTGTCGGGTAAACGATAATCGAAATCCATTTATGATATTAGCCGGAAAATGCCAATTTTATTGCTGTCATCATCGCAGGTTGAATAAATAAGAACCAGTTAGCAGTAAACAATGGCTTAAATGATAGAAATAAAAACGAATCCTGTTAATCTGCCTGACGTTGTCGGTTAAATCGTATTGATTTTATTATATATTGCAACACATATAAATTCCGATAGCAGGGTAATATATTCCAAAAGATTTAATCAGCTGTATTCAGAGGCAACAACGTGAATAGAGAAGGGCAGCCGGGCCACATTGACCACATCAAACAGACCAATACTGGCGCGGTATATCGACTTATCGATCAGTATGGTCCTGTATCACGTATTGATTTGTCTAAACTCTCCCATCTGGCGCCAGCCAGCATCACTAAGATCGTTCGTGAATTGTATGATGCCCATTTGGTTAAAGAGACTGAATTCAGTGAAGCGGGGAGTCGTGGTCGCCCGGCAGTCGGTGTCGAACTGGATACTCAGGCATGGCACTATTTAAGTGGCCGTGTTCATTATGGTTATCTGACGCTGGCTTTAAGAGACCTAAGCAATCAGTTAATTATTGAAGAGCAAATTGATTTTCCCATCGATGAAAACAGCTCCTGGCTGGAACGCTTTATCTATCAAATAGAATCTTTTTTTACCCGCCATCAGAAACTGCTGGAGCGTCTGACGGCTATTGCCATTACTATGCCGGGCATCATCGATGCGACTGCGGGTGTGGTACACAAAATGCCATTCTACAATGAAGAAAATGTCCCGTTAGGCCCCATGCTCAGCAAAAGAACCGGCTTACCGGTATATGTACAACAGGATGTCTCTGCCTGGGCCATCAGTGAAGCATTGTATGGTGCGGCATTTGGCTGTCAAAATGTCATTCAGATCGTTATTGATGATGTGGTGGGCGCTTCTGTTATTACCGATGGACGAATTCTTCATGCAGACTCCAGTCGCCGAATTGAGATAGGGCACACTCAGGTAGATCCAAAGGGGAAAGCTTGCTATTGCGGAAATCATGGCTGTCTGGAGACTATCGCCAGCATGAGTAATATTCTGGAGAGAACTCGACAGCTGTTGCCTTCTCATCCCGACTCTATGCTTAATTTCTCACCGGTTACCATTGAAAATTTATGCGATGCGGCTAACAAAGGCGATAAGTTAGCCAGAGAGATCATCTGTTATGTTGGGGAAAGCATCGGACATATCGCTGCAGTGATGGTTAATATCTTTAACCCGGAAAAGATCATCATTGGTTCGCCGTTAAATGCCTCTTCTGGCACGCTCTATCCGGCAATAGAGCAGAGTATTCATCAACAATCTTTACCGCAGTACCGGGCGGATATCCGTATTGCCCCAACTCACTTTGTGAATGTAGGAACCATGCCTGGGGCGGCTTTGGTGAAGATGGCGCTATACAATGGCTCTCTACTGGTTAAGCTTCTTCAGGGATAATCTGCTTTAAAAACTTAAACTTCCATTATTTACCTCTAAATAAGTATAACGCTTTGTTTTTTAAAAAAGATATCAGCTGTTTTAGCAAATCTTGAGCTAACGCAATCTATTCAATCAGGCCTTAGCCTAGACTTTTGATCCTGAGATGAATATCACTGCTTATGAATTCTATTATCTATTTGTTGCTTATTCCGTTTTAGCGACCCGGCATTTGATACGAATCAACCATTTATTTAGAAGGTTTCGGAGCAATAACTTTTATGCCGAATCGATTTTTTGTAACCGGTACTTGTACTGAAGTGGGCAAAACCGTCATTTCACGGGCTCTGTTACAATCGTTTATTAAACAAGGAAAGCGTGCTGTAGGGTATAAACCTATCGCAATTGCTTCCCACACGACCGATGAGGGGGCGCGAAATCATGATGCCATGATTCTCCAATCCTCCTCATCTATCAGTGTTTCTTATGATGAAGTTAATCCGGTAATCATTGAAGATCATGCGGCGTTAACTTATAGCGACAGTCCAATGGATTATGCGCGTCTTTCCCGGGGATTGAGCCATCTTCAATCACAGTCTGATGCTGTGATTGTTGAAGGTACTGGCGGCTGGCGTTTCCTGTTGAACGGTATGCGTCCTATTTCTGACTGGGTGATTGAAGAAAAGCTTCCGGTTATTTTAGTGGTGGGCATTCAGCTTGGTTGCATTAATCATGCAATTTTGACGGCTGAAGCCATTACTCGTGATGGACTGAAGATTGCGGGATGGGTAGCAAATCGAATCAATCCCGGTTTAGCCTATTATGCAGAAACCATCGAAGCGCTTAAACAGAATATTCCTGCACCATTGATTGGTGAACTGCCGTATCTCTCCCGACCAGAAGAACGAGACTTAACCAGTTTTATCGATCTGAGCCGCATAAAAAACAGCTGATATTGCATTGCTGTCATCTCATTAATCAACGATGATGGAAATGTGAGGCAGAAATTGAGTCCTCTCCTTTTGGCTTACCAGTAGCCAAAAGGTTTTCTTATATACAAACAGGCAAGGGGAAATGTAATGGTTGTTTTTGTTACCGGTGCATCTGCAGGATTTGGTCAGGCGATTGTCAGAAAATTTGTTACTCAGGGCCACCATGTAATTGGTGTAGCACGCCGTGCGGAGCGTCTTCAGCAGCTCAAAAATGAACTGGGCGATAAGTTTCTTCCCGTTGAATTAGACGTTTGCGATCGTGAAAAACTACTGGCTACATTAAATACACTGCCGGCTGCGTTTAAAAATATTGATCTGTTGGTGAACAATGCGGGTTTAGCATTAGGCCTGGAACCTGCTAATAAAGCGGATTTCAGCGACTGGAGCACCATGATTAATACTAACGTGACGGCACTGGCATCAGTTACTCATGCCATTCTACCGCAAATGGTTGAACAGAATCGTGGCCACGTGATTAACATTGGCTCAATCGCCGGAACATATCCATATCCGGGCGGAAACGTATATGGCGCAACCAAAGCTTTTGTGAAGCAATTTAGCCTTAATCTGAGAGCCGATCTGGCGGGAACTGCCATTCGTGTGACGGACGTTGAACCAGGGTTATGCGGCACCACTGAATTCTCTAATGTACGTTTTAAAGGGGATGATGCCAAAGCGGCCAGCCTGTATGAAAACGTCCAACCACTAACCGCGACCGATATTGCCGAAACCGTATACTGGATTGCCACTCAACCAGCCCATGTAAACGTTAACCGCATTGAGTTAATGCCAGTGGCGCAAAGCTTCTCACCGTTGAAAGTTACGAAAGATTAGTCATTTAATCCAAATATAAAAGCGCCTGTTCGGCGCTTTTAAGATTAAAGATTAGTGGCAATATCGCTTAAGTCGCGGAAATCTTCCGCTTGGTACGCCCGGAACTCAGATAACTGGCAATATAATCCTGAGAGATCTCACCGCTATACCGTCCTTCTTCATCCACAATTGGCATCCATACCAGGTTGTGCTCATAAAGTTTTGACAATACTACTCGCAGGTTATCTTCTGCTCTGGCAGTAATGGTGATCGGGTGAGTTAATTCACCACACAAACCTTCGGCACCGCGAGCTTCACGACGCTTGATAAAGCCTAATGGTTTTTCATCATCATTTACCACAATAATAGATCGCATATCATTGTCATCCATAATGGTAAACGCTTCACTTAATGGCGTAGAGCGGCGAACGGTTAAGGTTTCTTGCATATCAGTAACATCACCGGCCTGAACTAACAGCAGGCGTTTTAAGGTACGATCCTGACCAACGAACGACCCAACAAACTCATCAGAAGGTTTAGCCAGTAATTCATCTGGTGTAGCGAACTGAACAATTTTTCCCTGACGGAAGATAGCAATACGATCGCCCAGTTTAAGTGCTTCATCAATATCATGACTGACCAGAATAACGGTTTTTTTCAGCTTACGTTGCATCTCCTGGAACTCGTTTTGAATAGACTCACGGTTAATCGGGTCAACGGCACCAAAAGGCTCATCCATCAGTAACACCGGAGGATCCGCAGCCAGTGCACGAATAACACCGATACGTTGCTGTTGACCACCGGACATCTCTTCTGGATAACGTTTAAGAAAACGTTTTGGATCAAGTGCGACCATATCCATTAGCTCACTGGCGCGCTCTTTACAGGCCTTTTTATCCCAACCCAGCATACGCGGTACAATAGTAATATTTTCCTCAATGGTCATATTAGGAAACAGACCGATTTGTTGGATTACATAACCAATTTTACGACGCAGGGTAACAGTATCTAACCCTGAAGTGTCTTCGCCATTAATTAAAATACGGCCGCTGCTAGGCGTAATCAGGCGGTTGATCATTTTCAGCGTCGTGGTTTTACCACAGCCGGAGGGCCCCAGCAGAACGCACATTTCACCGGCAGGAACATGCAAATTAATGTTATCTACGGCGTTAAATGCCTTACCACTTTTTTGTTTAAACTGTTTTGTCAGATTTTCTAATTTAATCATTATCGAATTCCTTTAGGCGTCAGGGCAATTTGTAAACGGTGTAATAACCAGTCCATCGCGATCGCCAACAGGCTGATCATAACCGCGCCGGCGATTAATAAACGCGGGTCGCTTCGACTGATGCCATGCAATAACAGCAGGCCTAATCCACCGGCACCAATAACGGCTGCAATAGCCATAACACCGATATTCATTACCACAGCGGTGCGTACACCACCAAAAATCACAGGCAAAGACATTGGGATTTCAACCCAACGCAAACGCTGCCAGAATGTCATACCAATTCCACGACCCGCTTCTCTTAACCCGCCAGGCAAATTACTCAGCGCGATATGGGTATTACGTACAATGGGTAGCAGAGAGTATAAAAATACTGCTGTTACCGCAGGAACAAAGCCAATTCCCTGGCCAATAATTGAGAAAACGGGGATCATCAGGCCAAACAGAGCGATAGAAGGAATAGTCAATGCCACTGTGGCCAGACTCAGTATGGGTGTTGCTAACCACTTATAACGCACAATCAGAATGCCCAGTGGCACACCGATAATAATCGCCAGTCCAACGGCGATACTCACCAGAAGCATGTGCTGTGCGGTTAAGCCCGCGATATAGCCAGCGTCTTGCCACATATAGGAAAGAGTTTCCATCATTGCCTCCTTAAAGCAAACCGTTGTCTTTTAAGAATTGAGTGGCAACCCGTTCAGCGGATTGGTGTTCAATATCCACTTTGGCGTTCAGGGCCGAGATGACATCATTATCTAACAGTCGGGACAGGGTATTCAGGGCATCCGCCAGTTCTGGTGTAGCATTCAGAACTTCTGCACGTACGGTGGGCGTGACAGCGTAACTTGGAAAGAACCCTTTATCATCTTCAAGTACTTTCAGATCAAAGCCATTTACCCGCCCATCGGTGGTATAAATCAGGCCCGCATCAACAAAACCATCACGAATGGCGTTATATACCAAACCGGGGTCCATCTGACGAATTTGTGGTCGTTCCAGATTTAACTGATAGGTATCCTGCATAGGTTTCAGGCCATCAGAACGGTTAACAAATTCAGGATCAAAAGCTACCATCCAGTTATGTTTAGCATCGGTTTTCTGGATTTTCGTAATGCGTTCAACCAGTTGTGAAAGGGTGCTGATATTCTCTTTTTCTGCACGAGTACGCTGCATGGCAAAGGCATATGTGTTATTCATTTTTGCCGGTTCCAGCCAGACAATACCCTGTTTAGCATCCAGTTTTTTCACCGTATTGTAGGTTTCTTCTGCCGACATGGCGTCATGAATGTGGTTATAAACGATTAGCGAAGTACCCGTATATTCCCAGGCAATATCCACCTGCTTATTCAGCATAGCATTACGAATAATCGTAGAAGCGAGGTCTGTTTTAGGGATAACGTTAATACCTTTAGTTGCCAGGTATTGAACAGTAATGGCAGAAAGAATGTGCTGTTCAGTAAAGTTTTTACTTGCCAGCACCAAAGGGGCGGCGTGAACGGTGACGCTGGTTAATAGCAGTGCACTGAGTACACTAAACTTCGCCGTTCGTCTCCATTGTAGGTATCGTTGTTTTAATTTAATCATAATTATCCAAATCTGTTGTGGTATGTATGTATCTGACTTATTTCACCAGTTGCGGGCTTAGCACATAGCTGAGGCCAGCAAGAAGGGTATCCAAAGCTAAAGCGATAATGGCGGTTGCAGCAGCACCAAGAATTAGCAACGGGAAGTTATTCAGATAAATTCCGGGAAAAATCAGCTCGCCAAAACTGCTGGCGCCAATCAGGAAGGTTAATGGAACCGTCCCCACATTGATGGCGGCAGAAACGCGAACCCCGGACATAATCACAGGTAAAGCATTGGGTAATTCCACTTTCATTAAGCGCTGCATGGGTGTCATGCCGATACTGTTGGCTGCTTCAATTAATGAAGGTGGAATCGAACGAAGTCCTGAATAGGTATTGCGAACAATCGGTAACAATGAAGCAAGGAAAAGGGCAAAGATAGCGGGTTTATCACCGATACCCACAACAACCATGGCTAACGCCAGTACCGCTAATGGCGGCAATGTGTTACCAACATTAAATATCTGCATAGCCGATTCTGCCCAACGATGAGCAAAAGGGCGACTAAGCAGTACACCACTGGGTAAGCCAACAATCAGCGCCAGAAACATTGAACATCCGACAAGAAACATATGTTGCTTACCGAGATAGGTCAGATCTTCCGCGTGAAGTTTCAGCGTATCCATACCAATGCCGTAAATCAGTAGGGAAAGCACCGCAATAAACAGCAGGCCTCCTATCATGATGCGTCTTAGTAACGCGGATTTATGCATATATATTATCCCCCAGGATAGAGTGAACTACGAGTGAGCAATTCTTCAGGCAACAAAAAATCGTCACTAATGGGTATTAGCTAAACGAAAATAGAGAAAACATTGAATATTTCGGAAGTGTTCAGCAAAAAATATTAATTTATAGATGAGAGACAGCATTTCCTCAACTCATCGTACCTTTAAAGGTATAACATCATGTTTGAGCCAATGCCAAATTATCGGATGAATTAATTCATATGAAATTAATAGTATTCTTCGCTACAGCCCTTGTTATCACTGCGTTAGAAGAAATTTAACTTTTTTTACAACATAAAAGTTACAACGTAACAAATAATCATTAAGGCAATAATAAGAAGAAATTTTTGAGTATCAATAGATTCTGATATATAAAACCCGGAAACAAGGTATTTCCGGGTTTTTTGGTTGCTACATTACGAGGGGAATTATAAGTAAATTCTAATAAGAAATTGTTTCTAAAGCTTTTTTACCAACAGTAAGATATTTTTCTTCTAAATCAGATGTCGTATTAAATGTACTGATTAATAGTTTTCCATTCAGGCTGGAAATCAACATAACATTCTTTATTTCAAGATCATCGCTATCTGGATCCGGAGTTGTCATTTCAATCATTACTGCTTTATGACCATTGATCTTCACTTCAGTTAATTCTGGTGAAAACTCTTCAAGTTGAGCTTTCATCGCTTCACTGGCCAGAGATAATTGATCTTCCGAAATTTTATTTTCAGTCAAATTAAATGCAAAAGTAACTTTACCATTCTCAGCCTGATAAGCTTCACCAGGACGACTATCCGCTGGATATTTTTTCTGGAGCTGGCTATCTGACATCAGGGAAAAGTTTTCAGGGAATGTGATGGCAGCTTTCCCATCTAATATATTTCCCTTTACTTTTGATTCTTCAGAACAACCAGATAATAAAAAAACCGCAGAAATTAAAGTAGTAAATATAAACTTTTTAAACATTCGGGCTAAATCCTTATAAATAAATTATTTAAATGAACATGCCTTAAATCAATTTAAGGTGCGCGGGTAATATAATTTAAACATAATTTATGTCAAACACACTTTATAAAAAAATAATCAATGCATTGATAATAATGTATTTTATATTATTGAAAATGAGTAAGTGAGAAGTTAAAAGACATTAGTTGCAATGTATTTTTCAATATTTTATCAAATAATATATTGACAATATAAATTAGAATTAAGATATATTGAACAGAACAATATTTTAAATAAAATGCCCTCAATATAGAGGGCATTAATCATTAGGTTACGGTTGGGTTTGTGGCTGAAGATCCGGATGTTCAGTATCTTCTACAACAGGCGCTTTTTCTGAAATACTATTATCGGATGCAACTGGCGTAGCTTCAGCGACATGATGTTTGGAGTATACGATCTTCTGTTTGCCCTGTTCGCAATTACCAACCACAGTTTCACCCGTTTGCTCTGCCTGCTCAACAGGAACCACACTTAGCTGAAATCCGGATTCAGGTACACCATTGTTTATAATTTTCTGGGCTATTTCAGCTTTAATTTCATCACAAGTGGCAGCAAACGTAGCTAATGGAGTCAACAGCAGAGTGGCTGTTAGTAATAGTAGAGATTTTTTCATCGAGCGTTCCTCTGGTTGTGCATAACACATGGGTTATTCGATAGATAGATGACAATAACTTAATCATTCTAGCAGAAATTATCTTTTTAAATTTCTAGCTTCTTCAGGTTTTGTAAGACATTAGCAATAATAACCCGCTAGTAAGCCAGGCGGGTTATTACTGTTCAGAAAGGAGAGTCAATCGTAGCGTTATTCAGAGTTTTTCGAATTCGACTTAAACAGCGAGTAGTTGCGTACAAAAATAACGATGCCAAAAACAATGAATCCAGCGCCCATGATAAATGGAAGATTCGTCATACTGCCGTCTTTATAGCCAAAGTAGGCAAATACCAATCCCATAAAAAGATAAAAAATAGGGGCAATCAATATATTTTTAGGAGCCGCTGAATAGACTTTGGCATTTCTTTGAACAATCGTATTGTAAGTTTCAACAACTTCTTCATGTTTACCTGCGCAAGCTAAACCATGGCCCAGATCGTTTGCACAATCAGGGCATAACCCTTTGTGGCAGGCTTTACAAGTACCAATAGCCTCAACATCCTGATGATTAAAACAACGCATCCCTTATTCCTATAAAATCATAATATTTCTGCAATACCTGTACCTTACCATCAGGTCAAATCAGTGAAAAGGATATGGCTGTAATAGGTGGGTAATGAAGGGTGCTGGAAATAATAATGCAGCCCGCAGGCTGCATTATTTTACGTTGATAAGCTTGAGATTAACGGTGAGCTAATTCGCCATCTTCTTCTGATTCAAAAACGCTTTTATCCGTTTCTTTCAAAATTTGACTGGTGATAGTACCGGCAGTCATTGCACCGTTTACGTTCAGTGCGGTACGACCCATATCAATCAACGGCTCGACCGAAATCAGCAGGGCGACCAATGTAACAGGCAGCCCCATAGTTGGCAGCACAATCAGGGCAGCGAAGGTTGCACCACCACCGACACCGGCAACGCCAGCTGAACTAACGGTCACAATAGCAACCAGGGTGGCGATCCACATTGGATCGAATGGATTAATACCAACGGTTGGCGCGACCATAACGGCTAACATCGCCGGGTAAATACCCGCACAACCATTCTGACCAATAGTGGCACCAAATGAGGCAGAGAAGCTGGCAATAGTTTCTGGTACACCTAAACGGCGAGTTTGTGCTTCGACGTTCATCGGAATACTGGCAGCACTGGAACGACTGGTAAACGCAAACGTTAATACTGGTAATACTTTCTTGAAGAATTTAATCGGATTAATACCGCTAAAGGTCAGTAGAATACCGTGTACCACAAACATCAGCCCCAGAGCGATGTAGGAAGCTACGATAAAACTGCCCAGTTTGATCAAATCCTGAATATTAGAACCGGCCACCACTTTGGTCATTAACGCCAGAACACCGTAAGGAGTCAGTTTAATCACTAAACGAACCAGCTTCATTACCCATGATTGCAGGGTATCAATTGCAGTCAGAACACGTTGACCTTTAACTTCGTCATCCTTTAACAGTTGCAATGAAGCAACGCCCAGGAAAGCAGCGAAGATAACTACACTAATTATCGAGGTCGGGCTGGCACCCGTCAGATCGGCAAACGGGTTTTTAGGAATGAAAGACAGAATCAGTTGAGGTGTTGTCAGATCGGCAACTTTACCCATATAGTTGGATTCAATCGCTCCCAGACGCGCAGTTTCCTGAGCTCCCTGAACCAGACCTTCTGCCGACAAGCCAAACAGCAGGGTAATCATAATACCGATAAATGCGGCGATCATGGTGGTAAAAAGCAGAATACCAATAGTCAGGAAACTAATTTTTCCTAATGAAGATGCATTATGTAGTTTGGCTACCGCACTCAAAATTGAGACAAAAACTAATGGCATAACAATCATCTGTAACAGCTGAACGTAGCCATTACCAACAATATTAAACCATGAGATGGATTCTTTAAGAATAGGACTATTCGCACCATAAACCAGTTGTAATCCTAAACCAAAAATAACGCCGACAATCAGGCCGATCAGCACTTTTTTCGCCAGACTCCAATTGGTATGACGCGTTTGCGCCAGAAGAAATAGCAACGCTATAAAAACCAGCACATTTATAATTAACGGTATGTTCATTCCCGACCTCAGTCAAAATTATCATTCTGTTCAAATAGTAAGCAATAAATATTGCGTGGAAGTATTGTAACAGTTAAGCAATATTACTACTTATAGCAAAATAGTATTGTTTATGCTGTTTAATTGTATATAAAAAATTATCCATATGATTAGTAAGCTATTTATTTATGATAGCCGTCACCATTAGGAGTGATAGTTGTTATGAAAGGTCTAAAGGGCGCTGGTATCGAATGATAAAATAGGCTGATAACTGATGGTTAAATTCACCAACAATATCTGCTGATAACCCTTTAGTATGTGCATTCAGAGAATGCAGATTATCTTGATTAATAAAAGCAAAACCCGTTTGGTATTGAGACGGGGATAAATATTGCCACATATATTGATACAACCCCTTAAACACGCCCAAGCCAGCAGCTTGTTTTGATATGCAAACAGGGCCAAATACAAAAGGTTTATCCAAAAGCTCTGGAGAAAGAGTATGAATTAATGTTTTCAACATTGAATCAACAACCGGAGAAGGTGAACCGTCAGAAAAGGGCGACAGGCCTAAAAATCCCAAAACATGTTGTTTCTCACCCTCTGCAATCAATAATCCTAAGCGTTGATTAATTGATGACAACATGGCTGTTGTGAAACGCTTATCCAGAAAACCCCGGGAACGATCGCTATGTTCAACATCAGGATAAAAGGGCTCAGCTACTTTTAATATTTCCGGATAGTTAGCTGGAATGGCGCGTTGATATTTAATCATGTTAACTATTCCTTATATCGACCGTAAAATATCATCATAGCCCGAACAGCCAGTATCGTTGATTATAAATTGCTATGAATCTAATTTTATTAAGTTTATTTGCATTAACAGCGGATATTATTGAAACTTACTATTGGCACAAGATCATCGGAACGGGCAATGAGACACTCAAAGTAATGATTTGCTAAATAGCTTACTGTGACACTGTCACTAAAATAGTGGTAATGATATGACACATCCTGCGGCCAACAAGATTATTGAGCTTTACCAAACCCATGCAAAAGACTGGGACGCACTACGAGGAAAGTCACTGAATGAAAAGGCATGGCTGGATAAATTGATATCCATCTTACCGGATCCAAGTAACGCCACAGTATTAGATATCGGCTGTGGTTCCGGAGAACCGATAGCTCAATACCTGATTGAACAACAGATAGCATTAACAGGAATCGATAACGCATCATCAATGATAGAGATCTGTCAGAGAAGATTTCCGGATAGTCAGTGGCGAGTTGCAGATATGCGAACGTTATCGTTAAATCAAAAATTTGACGGACTGATCGCCTGGGATAGTTTTTTTCATCTTAACCATGAAGACCAACGAAAAATGTTCTCGGTATTTAGTGCGCATGCAAAATCTGGCAGTGTGTTGATGTTTACCAGTGGACCGGAGCATGGTGAAGCGATTGGCAGATTCTGCGGAAAGCAACTTTATCATTCGAGTCTGTCTGAAGAGGAATACAGACAGTTATTAAATCTGAATGGGTTTGATGTTGTTGACCATATTGTTGAAGATCCTGAATGTGGTCATCATACAATTTGGTTGGCCAGACATCGATAAATTGAAGGTTTGATATGGTGACTGTAAATGGATAGCGACAGGAATTACAGCAACCAAAGTGCCAGAAACTGCTTAAATCGTTATCGGTGCGTATAATGTATATTATGTTAAATAAGATATCTAAAAGTATTATATGTATTATCCCTTCACTCCTCATTGTTCTAAGCCCTTATTGCATAGAATTTAGTCAAGCTACGATTATTCAATATATCTTAATTTTACAGGCCTATCTTGAACTAAATACTTCATCTGTGTTCTGTTTTTTACTAAAAATCTAGATGAGATAGAGGAAATGTATACATCTACATTACCGACTATGATGAGACGATCTGTTTTTTTAACCATATATAGTATATTAGAATTTAATACATCTAAATTCTGTAAAGGTAAAATTGATGCTATTCAATTTCCCCTTAAGATAGATGAGTTAAATGGAAGAGGCATGAAAAGATGTATTATATTTTTGGAAAAAATTCTAAAATTAAAAAATTCTGAAACTATTAATAGATTAAATACAATGGGAATAATACGGAATTTTTGTATACATAATAATGGTATTATTGAAAAGGAAAATAAAACAAAAGTTTCACAATTAATCAAGTTGAGTAAAGGATCATTGATTATTCAGGATGACACTCTTGTTTTTAATGAAGGATCTATTGAATTTTTTATTGATATAATAAGACAGTTTTTTAATGAAATAGAGTCTACTCTTAATAATTAAAGGGACTGTAATTTAAATTGTGTAATTACGTGTTTTTGATATGTTCACTCCAACAACGGAGACAGGTAAACTATGGGCGAAACGGTACGTCCGGCTTCGACAGACTTCAAAACAGCAATATTTACCAACAGGTAAAGGTGAGTAATAGCAATAAAAGCGCCGGTTTTCTGCTGCAACTGGCAACGGCGCTTACCGTCAGCGGCATAGGTTTGATTTTCTTTATGGTGATCGCCTTTGCCCTGCCGGTATTTACTTCTAATTACGGCTCTGATGATATCGAGCTGTTCTCATGGCATTGGAACCCGGTTAAAAATCAGTTTGGTATCTTACCGATGATCGCCGGTTCAGTGCTGTTATCTGTTTCTGCTGTTGCCCTTGCATGGCCTCTGGCATTGGGTTTGTGCAGTTGGTTATTGAATTCATCCGCACCCTATTCTTCGGTTTCACGCCGTTTGCTGTTTCGCCCTGTTGCCGGATTGGTTCGTTTTATGACTGCGGTTCCTACCGTAGTGTACGGATTTGTGGCGATCTTTTTGCTGGTACCACTAATTCGGGAGGCTATGGGCGGAGGTTCCGGCCTGAACTGGCTTTCTGCGGCTTTGGTACTCAGCTTACTGCTACTGCCAACCATGGTACTGGTTATGGAAGCGGGACTTCGCCCGCGCATGGAACAACTGCATCTGACTACTGCTGCCCTGGGTTTTAATCGATTACAGTCTTTTGCTTACTTTGTTTTGCCACAAGGGCGGCGCTGTTTATTAACCGCGTTGGTCTTAGGTTTTGGTCGTGGTGTGGGCGATACTCTGATCGCTTTGATGCTGTCCGGGAACTGGCCTCAACTACCTTCGTTACCTGTCGACAGCTTACGAACACTAACAGCACATATGGCTCTGGTTACCGCTAACGAAGTGGGCGGAATGGCCTATAACTCCCTGTTTGCTGCCGGCGCTATTCTTCTGCTGATTAATGGTAGCGTGAGTCTGGCGCTGCGCCGTCTGGAACGTAGGGCTGATCGATGAGAGTCGATAGGTTAACCGTAACATTCAATATTATCGGCTGGTTGGCCGTATTGCTGTTGTTGTTGGCCATGGGTTGTATGTTGGGTTTTCTGTTAATACGCGGATTACCGACCATCAATTTGTCGTTATTTTTTGGTGATGTCTCCCCCAAAGAAGCTATTCTCGGTCTGCGCCCGGTATGGGACGGAATATGGCCAGCCTGTGTAGGTACACTGCATTTAGTTTGCCTGACGGTTGCGATAGCGTTGTTCCCCGGTATTGGCTGCGGTATCTATCTGGCTGAATATGCCAATGAGCGTCAGAAAAGATGGTTAGGTAGCGCCATTGATATTCTGGCGGGCATCCCTTCCATTGTTATGGGCTTGTTTGGCTTTACTCTGATTCTGTTTTTACGCTATACCTTTTTACCCCATGCCAATACCGGTATGTTGCTGGCTGCCGTTTGTCTCGCTTTGCTTATTCTCCCGTCTATTGTCTTAACCACTCGGGAAGCGCTAAACGCGATTCCTGAAGATTTACGTCTCACCTGTGCCGCATTAGGATTTAGCCGCCGCCAGCGTTTACGCCATATTCTACTCCCTGCTGCCAGCCGCGGAATTCTTGGCGGCATCATGCTGGCCTTTGGGCGAGCGGCAGAAGATACCGCAGTTATTTTGCTCACTGGCGTGGTGGCAAATGCCGGTCTGGCCAATGGGATTTTTGATAAATTTCAGGCTCTGCCGTTTACTATTTACTACACGGCTGCACAGTACCAAACTCAGGAAGAGCTTCAGCGCGGTTTTGGTGCCGCACTGATCTTATTACTGCTGGCTGGCGGGCTACTACTGTCTGCTTATGCGATTGAGCGCACTTATCACCGTCGCTGGAAAAAAGGATAACCATGAATAACGCTGCTCAGGTTCGTCATCTGACCATTACTTTTGATGGTAAACCTATCGTTAATGACGTCAGTCTGGATATTCCATCCCATCAAATTAGCGTACTGGTTGGGCGTTCGGGTTCAGGCAAAACCACCTTTCTTCGTGCATTCAATCGATTAAACGAAGAGCATTCCGGCTGTCAGACCACCGGTGAGCTCAGTTTAGACTTGGGTAATGGTTTAGAGAATCAGTCTGATATTTTCTCGGGGTCAGTTACGGCACTTCGCCTGCGGGTTGGAATGCTGTTTCAAACTCCCAACGTATTGCCCGTTAGTATATGGCGAAATATCGCTATGCCGCTGGAAAAGCTAACCAGCCTCTCCCGCGAAGCAATTTCACAACGGGTGGAGAAAAGTCTGAATGATGTCGGTTTATGGTCTGAAATCCGAGATCGGCTTCATTCTCCTGCTACCCGGTTATCCGGTGGTCAGCAACAAAGACTATGTCTGGCTCGCGTTCTGGCTCTGGAGCCTAAAATCTTACTGCTGGATGAGCCCACAGCATCTCTTGATGTATTGGCTTCAAAACATATCGAACAATTGCTGCAACAGTTAGCTGATCGTTATACCATTATTATGGTTTCTCACAGCCTGTCTCAAGCCTGTCGTTTAGCTAACCGGCTGTTTGTCTTCGATAGTGGCAATATGGTAAAGAGTTTGAATGAGCCGGATGAGATAACGGAAAAGAAATTAACTGCGCTGATTGAACCTCAGGTTTAAACAAAAATGTCTTTAAAATACGTTAACAAGGAGTGACCATGGCAAACCGTTCTTATCTCTATAGCCTTAGCAATCAACCCACCGCTTATGCCGATCGTCCTGAAACCATTTCCGGGCTTTCAGAATGGCCATACGGTATCCCTTTTTCCTATCGGTTACTGATGTCAGGAAACCCACAGCTATGCGCTTCGTTAATCTCGGACGGTTTTTCTGGCGAACCCGAAGGTAATAAAACCAGGCTATATGCTATCAGCAGTGATTTCGAAACAGGTTTTGCACGATTAAACAAATTTTTCTCCATTTTGAATACGCTGGTAACCAATGAAGCACCTCAGCTTATCGCTGAAATGAAAGAGGCAATTCAGTTTCTTGAAGCACATCGCGACCGCTATCTTCTGCTGGAAACCATTGAGCTGGATACCATGACTGAAAGCGAAGAAACCAAGCTACGTGCCTGTGTTGAAGATGAAATTAACAACTGCTTACTTGCCGGTGCGGCTGTTGATGCTCTGCCAGATAATGTTATTGAAGCGGGTGATATTTTGAAAAAAGCCACCCAACAACAGAGCAATTCTCAGTTCGATGCGTTTTATGGATTGCGGTTGGATGATGACTGTGACGACGCTCGTTTTGACTATCCTTTAGGGGCTTCCCAGTGGAGCGATATTCTGTATTTTAGCCTTTGGAACCGTGCAGAGTTCGATGCGAATAATTAACTAACAAAAATATTGGGTTGTCCATCGACAGCCCTTTTGCCACAAAAGCCTCCCTGTTTCGCTCTTCATTCTGACTTAATTGCCTGACGCAGTGCCCTTGGCGTAATTTGAAAACGCTTTTGGAAACGAGAGGTAAAACGAGATGGGCAACGGTAGCCGTTTTCTCTGGCTATTTCACTGATGGGAATCTGAGTAGTTTGGATGGCATTTAATGCATTTCCTAATCTGACATCATCAAGAATTTCCTGAAAGCTGGTTCCCCCGGCGGCAAGATGGCGATGAAATGTCGATATGGCCATATGCATCTGGCTGGCTACCTGACTTGCTGTCCAGTTAGTCCCCGGATCCAGCAACAGTAAGGTCTGGCACTTATTTACTAAAGAGTCATTTTGCTGATATAGCAAGATATTGGCAGCGTTACTATTTTTCAGAACCAGCAGAATGCCTTGTGTAATATGCTCCATTAACGAATCAGAGAGTTTATGCTTAAAAGCATCGGTGATTTGATCCCAGCAATAAATCAATTCCGCATTGAATTTGATACAAAACCCTGGCTTTTTACTCTCGCCTAATGAAGATGGATATTGTTTCCTGAATTGCTCGACTAAAGCGGGTGGTATATACAGAATCTCTGCCAGATAGCTGCCATCCTCCGGGTAATTAGCCACATTTAACTGATAACCTGCGGGAAGAAGAATCAGTTGGGTGTTATCTGCCGTTTCTGTATGCTCCCCCCACTGAATGATCTTTTTTCCCCTTCTGACCCGGCAGAGTGCAGGCATCAGAAATTTTACCCGATGCAATTCATGGGCATGGCGGGAGCTTATGGTCTGCATATTTAAACTCATCACTTTATTTTCATCTGCCTGCATATTTTATTTTCTACCTCCCGTTAGCGACCATAAACGGGCACTATCTCAGCGGTTGCCAGCTTGTTGGCATTAAGCATAAAACCAACTAAAGCACCGCTTGAATCGTTATCGATAGGAAGACTCTCAGTTTTCAGTGCCCAAACTTTGAAATGGTAATGATGTGGCCGATCGCCTTTTGGAGGACATGCACCACCAAACCCTGCATAGCCAAAATCATTTCTGCCCTGAACTGCACCACCCGGAAGCTTAGCGTTTTGCTGATTTCCGGCATCGGCCATCAGAGAATTAACCGTTGCGGGAATATTTACCACCGTCCAGTGCCACCAACCACTACCTGTGGGCGCATCTGGATCAAAAACAGTAACCGCAAAACTTTTTGTTCCCTCTGGTGCGCCAGACCAAACAAGAGATGGTGATTTATTCCCACCATCACAACCAAATCCCTGAAAAACCAGCGAGTCAGATAACTGCACATCCGATTTTATTTCATTACTTGTCAGATGAAACTCCCCGGCCTGAACAGATAAAGAAACAAGCATTAGCGCCGCAATACCAGTGTACTTATTCATAAAAATACCTTTGTTTAACCATTAAAGTTCAAACATTGTATTAATATTGGACGCAGAATATCGTGCAAATAGACTCATTAATCGTGCAAATTTTATCAGAATTGAATACTTTTGCTTAATGTCTTGTAGGGTAATGAAAGGAAGAGCGAATATCAGCGTGGAATGATGAACGGTATGTTGGTTAAACATACCGTTGTACGGAAATTAGCTTATTTAGTGATAAAATTAACGCCCTGACTTAGCGCTACATCACAAGCTTTAGATTTAACCTTTTCCCCTAATGCAGAACTGCCAAGGGCATTGAGGTCAAGCACCTTATCATTCTTAAGTTTGAGCAAACCATGTAAGCCATCCTGATAATCTTTTTGCTGGCTGGCTTTGCTGTCGTTCAGGCCCAGCTTCTCTTTCAGTTTATTTTTGATATTTTCAGGATCGGTCGCTTCAGTGATCTTTCTCTTTACACAGTACTCCATCACGCCCGCAGTATTACTCATGGTTTTAGCGGTGACTGCCTGAGCTCCTCCGCTTAACAGACTGGTCAGAGATGCCAGAGAGAAACCTTTGTTTTCATTGGCCGCATAAGCGGTGGAGGCAAACAAAAAACTTAAGGCGATTACTTTAGGGAAATTCATTTTGTTACTCAATTTATTAGCCTGTCGATTGCTGAATAATAGTCGAATTTTATAGTAAATTCAGTATTTGCACCAAACGCTGCGCAGGCCATTCTTTTATATCTGAAACTTGCCTATCACCGATTTCTATCAATCTAAGTTCTCCGGCATCATTGTTTGCCATATCTATAGTGAAAAAAGGACTTCCAATCCCTTTGGCAATCTCAGTAGCCAGAGTTGGTATAAGGTTATCGGAAGAGTAAACTTTTCCTTTTAAAACAAAGTAACGTCTTTCACTCTGCTCATCAAAATGCTCAAAATGCTCAAAATGGCGCAAACGAATACCACCTTCAATCTGACCCCGATATTGTTTAAGAAGTTTATCCTCTTTTATTTTTCTGGTTGTAATCTATCGCCGCCAGGATAAGTGCCTTCAACGCAGGCTGATTGATTTTATCACCTGCAAAAAAATCAATGGCGCGCCACACTTTACCATCAAGCGCTGCGTTAAAAAGTTTATCAGGATCCTCAAGGCTGGCACCGTGGGAAAAGGTGATTTTTACCTTTTCTTTATGAGCATTTGCCACCGCAATCATTCCACTACAAGACCACACCGGGCTACCTTTCCATTTCCACTCTTCAACAATTTGTTGATCGGCCTCAAGCATGCACTGACGGATCTCAGTCAGCATTTCTCCTCGCCAGTCGCAGAGCTCAGCAATCAATTTATCTATCTGTTGTGATGGATTCATCAATGATCCTCATAAAATATTTGGTGGATTCATTGAGTATATGTAGTAGGTGAATTTTTGCGGAATGTTGGGGGATTATCGTTATTTAGGCTTCAACAGAGGTTTTTTGTGACATTGTCACCTCATATATAGAAAAGCCACTAAATAATAATCAGTGGCTTTTGCTTATAGTAGCTAACCGGTTAATTTAACTAATATACTTTTCTATCGCCGCAGGCAGATCGTTTAATGTTGGCATCTCTTCAATTGGCAAAGGCGCCTGTTCTGGTGCTTTCAGGCCAATTCTATTATGCCAGAATGTAGGAATACCCACTTTTGCCGTTCCAATCAGGTCATAAGCTGAACCAGCCACAAAAATGGCCTCTTTTGCCGTGACACCCGCCAGATCCAGAGCCAACTGATAAGGCCTTGGGTCGGGCTTATAAAACCCTGCCCGATCGGAGGTGACAACAATATCAAAAGGAACCCCTACTTGTTCTGCTGCCATATACCCTAAGCGCTCGGAGCAATTGGTGACTACGCCTAACTGGTAATCCTGCTTTAACAGACTAAGCACTGACGCTGCTTCAGACCATGGTTGAAGATTTTTCCAGTTTTCATCCAGCTGTCTGGCAAGGTCAGAATCTAATCCGGATGCGATTGCGGCTTCTTTTACCAGTGTTTCATAAGGGCGATAGGCGCCACAACCATAAGTGAGCTTTAAGTAAGTCATACGCCACTTTTTACCCAGCTCCTCTGAACCGGCGGTTTCATTCCATACCTGCCAGGAATCAATTAATGCGGTTAATAGATCAAACAAAATAATTTTTGGTGTATTTGGAGACTGGCTTGCCTGAGGCTGATTCATAACTTGCTCCTACTGGGGTAAGTAACAAAATGATGATCGGGCAGCATTAACTTATGATGGGCTTTCAATATTATCTAAATCAATACTGTCTAAACTTTCAGCGAGTATAGACAGCATGTAATTAAGAGTAAATTAAGCACTAATAACTATATTGTTAAGAAAAACTTAAATTAGTTTCTTTTTCCGTTTACTTTTTGCCAGGGGGGTTCCGGGCTAAACTGCTGTTTTAACAATGTCATAAAGGCGTGAACTCTTTCGGGCATTCCCTTACGCCGATGGGTTAACGCAACAACCGGAGCTTCGGGCAATACCCATTCAGGTAACAGTCGTATTAAAAGCCCCTGTGACAGAGCTTCTGCTACATCCCACTGGGAACGCATAATAATTCCCAATCCATCCTTAGCCCATGAACTGACGACATCACCATCGTTACTGCTTAATGACGGTGCGATTCTGATAGTTTGTTTTTTACCCTGCTGTTCAAAGCTCCATAGCGTGGTGTCTTCGTTATTTTCCTGTAACGCAATGCTTGGGTAACTCAATAAATCCTGGGGTGATGTGGGAATGCCGTGATACTCAACCAAGGCAGGCGCAGCACAGATAAAACGCTGGTTTGGCGCAATGGTATGTACGATAAGATTGGAGTTATATAACTCTCCGATGTGCAAAATCAGATCGAATCGCTCCTGTTCTTCCAGCAAAGGTTGCTCTGAAAGCTTTAATAACACCTCGACTTGCGGATACAAGCGATGATACTGAGCAATGATTTCAGTTAAATACTTTCGACCAAATCCAAACGGGGCATTAATTTTTAGCGATCCCACTAATTTACCATGTTGCTGCATCACCTCTTCTAACAGCGCTTTATGTTGCTCCAGCAGCGTCTGGCCTTTTCGACACAATAATTCACCCTCTTCGGTAAAATGGAGTCGTCTGGCCGTTCGGTCAATAAGATGTATATCAAGACGGGCTTCCAGCTGTTGGAGTCTCTGGGTTACTGCGGA
This sequence comes from Limnobaculum allomyrinae, assembly GCF_016649425.1. Lineage (GTDB taxonomy): Bacteria > Pseudomonadota > Gammaproteobacteria > Enterobacterales > Enterobacteriaceae > Limnobaculum > Limnobaculum allomyrinae. The sequence goes on along the minus strand of NZ_JADRCR010000001.1, from coordinate 246,803 downwards.
AGGCGTTACATTCAGGAACCTTGCTGCTCCCACCAGTGAACCATGCTGTTTAATCGCCAGCAGGAATTGAAGATCAAGAGTATCTATCATCATCTCATCCGGATTAAATTCAGAATAGCTAAATAATAGAGTTATAAATTGTTAATTTAAACTTAAATATCTAATGGCTATATTGGATTAGTCAATATGGAGGCCACGATATGCCAATGAAACAGATTCCGATTAATCAAGAAACACCTTACCTTCTTTTAGATATCAATAAGCTGGATGCCAATATTGCGCGTATGAAAGCACATCTGGCACCGTTGAATGTTACCCTGCGTCCCCATGTAAAAACCAATAAGTCGGCTCAGGTTGCCGCTCGTTTCTTTAGTACCGCTGACAAACCAATTACCGTTTCAACGCTGCATGAGGCTGATTTTTTCGCTCAACATGGATTCACTGACATTCTGTATGGGGTGGCCATTGCACCAAATAAGTTTGAACATGTAAGAAAGTTAATTAGCACAGGAGTCGACCTTAAACTAATCCTTGATAATGTTCAGAGCGCTCAACTACTGCTGGATTTCTCCTCGCTGCACCATTTACCGGTTAACGTCTTGCTGGAAATTGACAGCGATGGTCATCGCTCAGGTTTACCACCTTGTGATGGGGAAATTGAACAAATTGCCCGACTACTGCAGGGAAGTTTAGTCACCCTATGTGGCGTAATGACCCATGCAGGTAACTCTTATAACAGCCGTTCCCTCAGCGAAATAGAGCAATATGCTAATCAGGAGCGGGATGCGGTAGTTTCCAGCGCAGAGATGCTGCGCTCGTTAGGGGTTAATGTCACTATTGTCAGCGTTGGCTCAACACCAACGGCACTCTTCAGTAAAGATCTTACAGGCGTCACTGAAGTCCGGGCCGGCGTTTTTGCCTTTTTTGATTTGGTTATGGCTGGCTTAGGTGTCTGTAAAGCGGACGATATTGCACTATCGGTTGTCACAACGGTGATCGGACACCAGAAAGAAAAAGGCTGGGTGATTGTTGATGCAGGCTGGATGGCGCTTTCACGGGATCGTGGTACCGCTAACCAAAAGGTCGATCAGGGTTATGGCATTGTATGTGATATGAACGGACGCCCGATTGGCGATTTGATTGTCAGTGCCGCCAATCAGGAGCACGGTATTATTAGCTCCAGAAGCGGCAAGCATGTGGATGGGCTTCCGGTGGGCACGCCATTACGTATTCTGCCCAATCACGCCTGTTCTACTGCCGCTCAGTATGATGGTTATTATCTGCTGAATTTAGACGGGAGTTCTGATACCTACTGGCCGAGAATTAATGGCTGGCAGTAATTTTTCATTGGCCGCTTAACTCGCTGAATGTAAGAAGAATTAAGCGGCTATTCAATTAATTAACGCTTTTCGCAGGGTTCTGGTGCATAACGAGAATCCTGAGGGAAAGCCTGTGGTTTACAATCAGGTAGTTTTTCTGGCGCGATTTCAAACAACGCCACGCCAATAATGCCGGTGTTTTTCACATCGCCAGCAAGGGATTTTGCTGCATAACTCTCTTCTGGTTTAGAAAAACGGAATGCGGCTACCGCAGAGTCGCTCTTGCGAAACCCTTCAATCTGCAAAGATGAGCCAGGTCGAAGCAGATAGCCTGAGCGTGACAGCGAGCCGGCCTGACCAGAAATAACATCTAACCCATCGATGGTAGCAACTACTTCATAAGTTGTAGTATTACTGCGGTTACGGAAAGAGAGTTGGTAGCGATCCCCTTCTTTGGCACTCAGCGCGTACTCGCCGTTACTCCGCTGTTTGATTGCCATATTACGGCCGCTGTCATCCTGAATATTCATTTTTACCGATGGTACTAAAGTCAGGTCGGTTCGATTTTGGCCAGTGACTTTTGAGCCAGTATAATAAATTTCAACCAGGCTCTCCGGCGTATTACGTAAACGGGTAGCCTCAACGCTAACCACGTTGGAGTTAACATTCTCCCCCCATTTAGTACCAAGATTCTGAGAGAGTTTAGCCGCCGGTGCGCTGTCTTCCACGGCCGTTGATTCAGAGGAAATGTGTTGCTGGCTACTACATCCTGCAAGGATCATAACCAGACCAAAAATTAAGGCGATATTACGTTTGATATTGATTTTCATGCCAGCTCCTGCCTGTGGTTTTCGTTCCTGTAAGATGATAAATCAAATTGGATATCCGTTGTGTGATAGCAACAAACTGGTTGTTGTTTAGCCATTATTCATTAATGTCCTTTCTTTTTCCAGTTTGATAAACGTAGTGGTGTTTAGCCTCTCCTGCTCTCCATCGAATCTGGCTGATAGTCATAAAATTATCTCTGAGACTGATTTTTATCCCATGAAATAAATGCCCAACCGCGCAGCGGCGAGATTAATGGTTCGGGGCCATTTTTACCTTGTTGATAGTATTTATGCAGGTTGTCGCGCTCCCGATCGGTTAATTCCCCTAACGACCAGCTAACGGTTTTTTCAAACTCTTCGTAACTGTCTGTTCTGGCCTGACAGTTACGGCTATAGATGTAGTCCAGACGAGGATTAATACCCATCTGACACAAAATATTTAATGGATAGATATAGTTAGGTAAACCGGTATTTTCTCTACCCAATGCGCGTAAAATTCGAATATCCATGAAATGAGGATCAATAGTATGGGTGGTATAAACCCGCATTCGTGCTTTATCGTGAAGTTTTTTTAGTGCGGCCCCCATATCAGCAACCAGCGTAGAGCGTGAAGCAACCACAATGTCGCTTGGTGGAATGTCATCCCAGTTATCATCCCATGCTCGTTGAAATAAGGTTACGTTGCCCAATGCCATCACGTTGGCCCGGCGCTTGGCTACCTCCAGCATTCCGGCACTGTAGTCCAGCCCGTAAACGTGCTCGAGCTTATTTGCTGCCTGAAGGCAAATGGTACCTGGGCCACAACCAATATCCAGCAATGTTTTTGCACCCGTTAAATCCATCATCGACAGAAATTTTTTCAGGTACTCATCTTCAGGATTTGCACAACTCTCTGCTATTTTCTCTGCTTTTGCATCCCAACTGCTGGCAGGTTTGGTTACCCTTCCGGCTTTAGCCATATGGTTTTTATACAGAGAGGAAAAATCAATATCGCTAATAATCATGGTTTCAACCTTGTTAACGCTACATATTCTGGTTTCGTTATTTTTCATTGTATATAACGAGTCTAAGGAAGTCGCGTTCATAATTTATGCAGTTATTGTTTAACAAAATAGTCATCCGCTTTACTAAGATCTCTCTCCCATTTTTACTACTCTTTATACCGTACAATTCTTAGCCAAATAAATTCTCATCATGAGCTCAGAGGAAACCCAATGAAACATAACCCTACAGTTTGGTTTGAAATTTATGTTTCAGATATGGAGAGAGCCGTTAGTTTTTATCAGTCGCTATTAGATATTGAATTAACAAAGCTGTCTGATACCGATACGGAATATTTTATGTTCCCTTATCAGGAGGGTATTGAAGGTTCAGGTGGTGCGCTGGTTAAGAGTAATGAAGGTGCGCCGGGAAGTACAGGCCCTCGCATTTATCTCGCCTGCTCCGACTGCGCTATACAAGTGAGTAAAGTGGAAGCAATTGGTGGACGGGTGATTTTACCAAAGCAGTCCATTGGCGAGTTTGGCTTCTGTGCCACCATTGAAGATACTGAAGGTAATGTGATTGGATTGCATAGTATGCAATAACGTGCAGTCAGAAAAATTGAACAAAAAAAAAGGAGGAAACCCTCCTTTTTTCATGCTGATTACTTATAAATAATAGCTACACCATTCAATTTATCATCACCACCGGCGGAGATAATTTTATAGGAGGTGGCACCTGCTTCATCGGCTTTTTGGGCTAACTGTCTTTCTAACTGATCGAGGGTACTGGCACCAGACACCGAAACGCTGCCCACTTTATTTAAACCGTTACCAGAATTGACCTGATTTGCCGCAAATGCACTTACAGAGAAGGCTCCCGCCATTAATGCTGCTAATACTAATTTAGTCACTTTCATTTCATTACACCTCGTAAAATATTAGAAAAAGTACTGCTTTCGGGATGTATTCTACGGGGTGGTATCTGACCTGAGCATGACCGATAAATGACAATTTTGTCATCTGACAAAAATATACATTTCTTTTTAAAATATGGGGATAGCGAAATATTGCCCCACCAATATAAAAGTATTATGGGGCCTGATATTCACAATGTTGGTTAATTTCAATTTAAAGTGGAATAACAACGCTATCCATCAATATTACTGACGTAAACTGATGGCAATACGGTTAAACGCATTCATTAAACCAATTGCCAGAGTCAAATCAGATATTTCATTATCGGTGAAATGCTGCTGTAACCGCTGATAAAGTTCATCAGAACTGTTTTCAACCGAAATATGAGTCAAACCTTCAGCCCATTGCAGCGCAACCTTCTCTTTTTCACTAAAGGCTGACGATATTTGCCATCCTGCCAGCGTGTCGATTTTATCGTTAGAGACATTCAGTTTACGCAGTTCATCGGTATGCATTTTTAAACAAAAAGCGCAGCCATTAATTTGAGAAATGCGTAAATCAAGTAACGCAATCAGTTCAGGGCCGACTGAACTGCTATGCAGCGCTTGTTTACAGGCAATGAGTCCCTGATAAGCCTGAGGGGAAAGTTTAGGATAAGAAAGACGTAACTGAGACATAATGTTCTCCATGGTGATATTTGATGACTAGTTTTGTCTAAATATGCCCTACAATAAAGAGCCATAAATTGACTTTTTTTATAGGCCATATGAATCGTTTTTTAACTGACATCAACTTCTCTACCCAGTTGCCGGTCTACCAACAGCTATGCTGGCATATAAAACAGGCGATTTTTGACGGTCAGCTAAAATCCGGCCAGCGCATTCCATCAACCCGAAATCTGGCAAACCAACTGAATATCGCCAGAGGCACGGTGGAAAAAGCCTATGACATACTGACGGATGAAGGATTGCTGATGACCCATCAGCAACGCGGTACTTTCGTCGCTAATATTCCGTTAGCCATTCAGCCAGCGCAAAACGTACAACATAATCATTTAAGTTCGGATTTGAAGGTCAGCGATCGCCTGCTGCCTTTTCAACTGGGGGTGCCTGCGGTAGATGCCTTCCCTTTAGCCAAATGGAACCGTCTGCTGGGCCATATTAGTCGAACCATCCGAAATGCACTATTAGCCTATCCGGATCCTCAGGGTGAAATGCCATTGCGTGAAGCCATCGCCAGTTATTTAAGGATTTCACGCGGTATTGATTGTCATCAAAACCAAATTTTTATTACCGCAGGATACAGTTCCGCAATTCGCTTAATCACCTCCGTTATTCTGTCTGCTAATGATAAAGTTGCTATTGAAAACCCGTGTTTTCCTCAGTCTCGTATTCTTCTGTCAAATCTTGGTTATCAAACCATTCCTGTTGAAGTTGACAGTCACGGCCTTAATCCCGATCGGCTTGGTTCAGATATTGCCAAAGCGGTTTTACTTACCCCTGCCCATCAAAGCCCGTTAGGCGTCACATTAACGCTGGAACGCCGGATTAAACTTATCGATTGGGCAACCCAAAATCACCATTGGCTGATTGAGGATGACTATGATGGTGAATATCGCTATACCGGCTACCCACTTCCGGCATTGAAAAGCCTGGATACTCAACAGCGCGTTTTTTATGTTGGATCATTCAGTAAGGTATTGTTTCCTGCCCTCAGACTGGCCTATTTCGTCGTTCCTGAGTCCCAAATTGAAGCCTTCAGTCAGTATTTCAAATTCCAGCCCTGTTTATGCCCGGTATTAACTCAATTAGCCGTGGCTAAATTTATGAACGATGGGCACTTTTTCCGTCATTTAAAAAAGATGCGGCAGCTGTATGCCAAACGACGTGAGCTGTTAGCCAATGCTCTGGAAAAAAACTGTCCATTGGTCTCTAAAATTGAATGCCATCAGGGAGGTATGAATATTATTGCTCATCTGCCATCCTCTCTTAATGATAAGAAAATATCGATCAAAGCCAGACAGCATCAGTTAGCCGTTGAAGCACTAAGTGATGGATATGCCGCCGAAACAGTGCCAGAGAAAAGGCAAAATGGATTATTGCTGGGATTTACTAATATCGATAGCAGAGAAAAAGCTGAACAGATTTGTTGTGCGCTACAAAAGGTGATTACTGATGAATATGGACTGTTATGAGAAAAGGCTCCCTTAATACCGGGAGCCTTGATATCAATTATGCAGTCAGGGATTCCATAAGAACCTGAACTAGTTTACCGCCTTGCGGGGTAGCCCAACTGCCTGCCAGTTCTGCAATCAACTGATTGGTCGTCGTTAGCGTGACCCCATTCTTCTCCATGCGTCGTAGCGCAATATCATCTGCCATTGGGGTTGGTGAGGCCCCGGCATCAGCAACAACCTGAACGTCAAAACCATCCCGGACTAAGCTCAATGCAGGATAAACAGTACATACGTCATTGGTTACGCCAGCAATAATAATCTTTTTACGACCGCTGGCTTTTACCGCTGCCGCAAAATTCTCATCATCCATAGCATTAACGATTCCCTGACGTTTTATGCGGGCTGCAAACGCTTGAGGTAAAATGGCTTCCAACTCACTCAATAATGGCCCCTGAGCCTGTTCTTCCATACTGGAGGTTAACACAACGGGCAACTTCAGAATATTGGCAGACTTAGCCAGCATCAGAGCGTTACGTTTCACCTCTTCAAATGGTGAAGATTTTGCCCAGCTCATGGTGCCAATTTGATGGTCGATCAACAATAAAACAGCATTGTCGGCACTAAAGTTTTGATAACTCATAATTGTCTCCCGGATGCTTTTAGATTGCGTTCAGTGAAGGATAATCGGTATATCCCTGTGCGCTACCGCCAAAAAAGGTATTACGATCGGCTTCATTCATCGGTGCGTTCGAAATTAACCGTTCAACAAAATCCGGATTGGCCAATACCATTTGACCATAAGCCTCCAGTTCGGCCAGACCGGATTGCACATCGCTACCAATCTTCTCCCGGGGCTGACCGGGGCGATTAACAATAAGGGTTTGCTCCCAGCGTTCACGTATCTCTTTCAGCAGTGGTTCATTGCCCTGCTCCATAATATGCAGGTAGGCCAGACCTAATTTATTCAACTCAGCAACCAGATAACGATAAAGCGCAGGCCCTTCTTCACCTTCATCAATACCCCACATAGTGATGCCCGGAGATAAACGGATAGCCGTTCTGTCAGCACCAATTTCTTCCGCTACCGCAGCGGCTACTTCTAATGCAAAGCGAGCCCGATTCTCTATTGAACCGCCATATTCATCAGTACGGGTATTGGCGCTTGGTGCTAAAAACTGTTGGATCAAATAGGCATTGGCACCATGAATTTCTACACCATCTGCCCCTGCTTCAATGGCACGGCGTGCTGCAAAACGAAAATCGGCCACGGTCTGGCGTACCTCTTCAGTACTCAATGCTCTGGGCACCGGAATATCCTGCATGCCTTTAACGGTAAACATTGGTGTTGCTGGCGCAATGGACGAAGGTGCAACGCCCTGACGGTGATGAGGCGTATTATCAGGGTGCGACATACGTCCGGCATGCATCAATTGAATAAAAATATGTCCCCCCTGGTTATGTACGGCGGTAGTTATTTTGCGCCAGCCGGCAACATGTGCATCGGTATAGATTCCCGGCGTCATCAAATAACCTTGTCCGTCATCAGAGGGTTGAGTACCTTCTGCAATGATAAGACCAACGGTGGCGCGTTGTGCATAGTATTCCGTCGCCAGCTCACCCGGAGTGCCATCGTATTGCGCTCTGCTACGGGTCATTGGGGCCATAACCAGACGGTTTGATAAGGTATAACCACCAACCTGAACCGGAGTAAATAACTTATTCATGATCAATTCCTTGCGTATTATCGGTACTGGCAACAGCGTCTCTGTGCCACCCGAAGGTTAATTTGTGCTCGGGAGTATCATGGTTTAAAAACAAAATGGGATAAATAGGGTAAAATGGAAATCATTAATCCATTGATGGGGCAATAGAGATGGAAATGCTAAATGATATGGCGCTGTTTGTTGAAGTGGCAAAAGCCATGAGTTTCCGCAGGGCTTCGGAAGCCACTGGCGTACCCAACTCAACGGTTTCACGGCGCATCAGCGCATTAGAAAAAGCCATCGGATTGAGGTTATTACACCGCACAACCCGCAAAATCGAACTAACAGAAGCGGGTCAAATTTATTATGACCGCTGTCGACGAATTGTAGAGGAAGCCAGGCTGGCGCATGAAGCATTAGGTGATATTTTGGCACAGCCCAGCGGTCTGTTGCGCGCCTCTTTACCGGTAGATTTTGCCATTAACTATATGGTGCCGCTGTTGATTGAATTTGCTGAACAATACCCGGATATTCGGTTTGAATTTGACCTAACGCCCCGCAGAGTTGACCTGGTAGCCGAACCTTTTGATGTGGCTATTCGCATTGGGGAACAAAAAGATTCAAACCTGATCGCCCGACTATTAGCCAATCTGCCTGCTCATCTTTATGCTTCGCCAAAATATCTTGAAAAGCATGGTGCACCTTCTCACCCACAGGAACTTATTCAGCACCAATGTTTAGGTTTTCCCCGAAATGGTGTCTGGACGCTACATAATTTCGAAGCGGAAGAAAAAGTTGAAGTGAATGTTAGCGGTCGATTTATGCTGAATAACGTGGGAATGATTCGACGCCTTGCCGCCTTCGAGCAAGGGATCGTACTGTTGCCACAGGAAGTGGTCACTGAAGATCTGGCGGAGGGTCACCTGTGTCGAATATTGCCACAGTGGCAGGGAATGCCGGTTCCTGTCTATGCATTGACAGAAACCCGGCTGTTACCGGCAAAAACCCAACGTTTTATTGAGTTTTTGCGAGATCGAATGAGATAACTGACTAACGGTAATACTTGTGAAACCACGGGTGTTATAAAAACTAACGCCTTGATGGGTAGTTATCAATCCACTGTTTCAGTGAGCTTAAAATTTGGCCGAAATCCTCTTTTTGTAAAGCAAAAACCAGATGCCAATGCTCTTTTTCCCCGAATTGATTCTTCAGTGGAAAATGTGGCTTTAATTCACAGTTAAGAGTGATTGATTAGTTTATGTTTTCTTCCTATGTTGAATAGCAATCAAATTGTAATGAAAGGATCGTCAGATGAGCCACTTCCTGCCAATAGAACTAAAACATGCCAGCCGCTTACTTAACCACGGGCCAACGGTACTCATTACCAGCTACGATCCGGAAAATGGTCATCGTAATGTGATGGCTGCCGCCTGGTCGATGCCGGTGGAGTTTGAACCACCAAGAGTCGCTATTGTGGTAGATAAAAGCACCTGGACGCGTGAACTGATTGAAAAAACAGGATCTTTTGGTATTTGTATTCCTACCGTCTCGATGGTCAATCTGACTTACGCCGTGGGTAGCGTATCGGGTCGCGATGAAGATAAATTTAACCGTTTCTCAATTATTGCTAATCAAGGCCCATCTCTCGGCCTTCCGGTAATTGAATCTGGTTGTGCAGCCTGGATGGAGTGTCGGCTTTTAACCGAATCCGGCGCTCAGCAAAAGTATGATACTTTTTTTGGTGAGGTGATTTCGGCCGCTGCTGACCAGCGCGTTTTTATTAATGGTCACTGGAATCTTAATGAAAACAATACGGATTTGCATACCCTCCACCATCTGGGAGGTGGAAATTTCCTCACCGATGGCCGCCAGATTAAGACCCAATTTGTTTAAAAACGTAAATCAGGATTGCATTAGACCGACTGGTCTATTATAGTGAGTTTTATGAATCGACATCCAGAACATGATACGCGTGAACATCTCCTTGCTACCGGGGCTCAACTTTGTCTGAGTCGCGGCTTTACCGGCATGGGATTAAGCGAAATGCTGGCAAAAGCTGAAGTGCCTAAAGGCTCTTTTTACCACTACTTTCGGTCAAAAGAGGCATTTGGTGTGGCTATGCTCGATCGCCATTACGCGCTATATAATCAGCGATTACAGCAGCATTTTTGTCAGAAAAATGCCAGTTGGCGTGAACTGATCGTCAACTGGTATCAACAGAGTCTGGACTATTTTAATCAGCATCGTAGTTCCCCCAATTGTCTGGTGGTAAAGCTGTCAGCTGAAGTGTGTGATTTGTCAGAAGATATGCGTAACGCGTTGGATAACGGAAGCGTTCAGGTTATCGCTCACCTTGCCAACGCGCTTGAAAAGGGACGCTCTGAGAAATGTTTCGATTTTCCCGGCGAAGCTCGAATGCAGGCTCAAGTCATGTACGCCCTTTGGCTTGGTGCCAGTTTGCAGGCAAAAATTTCACGTAGTTCTATACCGCTGGAATGCGCTATTGAACACGTTACCCGGCTTTTAGTGGAGCCTGTCTCCTGACAGGTTCTTTTATTTTTCTTATTTATAGACGACCGGTCTACTCGAGGATGTATCATGTCAGCAGATAAATTGTTTACCCCATTAAAAATGGGTGCCATTACGGTACCAAACCGCATTTTTATGGCTCCATTAACGCGTTTACGTAGCATTGAGCCTGGCGATATCCCTACTCCACTCATGGGCGAATATTATCGTCAGCGCGCCAGTTCCGGGCTGATTATCAGTGAAGCAACCCAAATATCAGCACAGGCTAAAGGCTATGCGGGAGCTCCGGGTTTACACAGCGCTGAACAGATCGCCGCCTGGAAAAAAATTACTGATGGCGTACATGCAGAACATGGTCATATGGCAGTACAGTTCTGGCATACCGGACGTATTTCTCATAACAGTTTACAACCAGGCCAGCAGGCTCCGGTTGCTCCATCAGCGATTAGTGCCGGAACCCGCACCTCTCTGCGTGATGAACAAGGCCATGCAATACGGGTCGATACTTCTATGCCACGCGCATTGGAAACGAATGAAATTCCTGGCATCGTTAATGATTTCCGTCAGGCTGTAGCCAATGCACGAGATGCAGGATTCGATTTAATCGAGCTGCACTCTGCACACGGTTATCTGTTGCATCAGTTCCTTTCTCCTGATGCTAACCATCGTACCGATCAATATGGTGGCAGTCTGGAAAATCGCGTTCGCCTGGTTCTGGAAGTGGTGGATGCCGCCAGTAAAGAGTGGAGTGCTGACCGTATTGGTATCCGTGTCTCGCCTCTTGGTACCTTCCAGGGAGTGAGTAATGGCGATAATGAAGAAGCTGACGCCCTTTATCTGATCGAACAATTAGGTAACCGTGGAATGGCCTATTTGCATATGTCTGAGCCTGACTGGGCTGGTGGTCAACCTTACAGCGATGAATTCCGCCAAAAAGTGCGTGAGCGTTTTAGTGGTGTGATTATCGGTTCTGGTGCTTATACGCCAGAGAAAGCCGAAGCGTTGATTGCCAAGGGTTATATTGATGCCGTTGCCTTTGGCCGTTCATATATTGCTAACCCGGATCTGGTAGAGCGTTTACATCGTAAAGCCGCGCTTAATGAACCGCGTCCGGAATCATTTTATGGTGGTAATGCAGAAGGTTATACCGATTACCCAACCCTGTAATTGCTGAATAAAGGTGGATCTGGTGATGCCGGATCTGCCTTTTTATTACCATTATCGTGACAACGTCACTCCAACGATTTATCTATATAAAAAACCAGTGGTTTTTCCCTCACTGGCTCTCTTATCTCATTCAGTACTTCTATACTTTTGGATAACCCTGCTCTTGTAACCAAAGACGTCCTGCTTCAATTGCCGGACTTTGTACAAAGGTAACGAGTAAAAAACCAACAAATACACCAATTATTGCACCACCAATGGCTCCGCCCAGAGGCAGGAAAGCTGCAATAATCGCCGATGCAACAATGACAATAATAAGACGAATCCAAAATGCAGATCCAATGCGTTTACGCCCTTCTTTATTGCACTCTTCAAACAAACGTTTTTGCTCTTGTTTATCTAATCCCTTTAATTCAGGCACATTATCAGCAGACCAATATATTTTCATAAATCCCTCTAAATTCGTTGAAATCAATGATAAAACGCGGCGATTATAGTGACTATTCTAAGCCAGAGCCAGATATCACCTGTGGTTATTTTTAACGTCGAGCTTCCTCAATAATTCTACTGCTGGTCTTCAACAAAAATACGCCATAGCTCTTCAACGGCTTTAGACATTTTTGTTGCAGGTCGATATAAACGGATTTCCACCGGGATACACAGATCTGAATCTTTATCGGTGACCGCAATAATCGTTCCGTTTTTTACCTCCGGTTCGGCCAAAGACTGTGGCAACCAGGCTATACCATCTCCTGCTCTGACCATCGCCAGCAGCGTTGCTGCCAAATCGGAGGTAAAGGCCACTTCCATCCCCCGTTTAACCCGATTAATGGATGCGGTATTTGAAATAATGCGCCCTAAACCTGACTCGCCGCTAAATGACAGGTAACGAAATTTTTTCCTGTTATTCAACGTCCATAATGGTTTTGTTGAATCAGCAGAAACCGCGCTGTAAGGAATGAGTCTGTCCAATCCTAAACGGATACTAAAGAACTTTTCCTGCTCAAGATTAATATGCATATGAGGATGGTAATGGCAGAGCAAAAATTGACAGCTCCCCTGTAAAATCAATCGTTCACAGGATTTCAACGTGTCAGATAGCAGTCGGAAAGATCCAAATCGCACAATCTTGTCATTGCGCCTTAACAGTTCAGGGAAAAAGGAAAAAGAGAGTGCATGGGTCGCGGAAAAAACCACATCAGGCTGTTCTTGCCCGGCCACATCCAAAGCTTCAGTTCTTACTGCATAAAGTGCTCTGATCAGCTCAGGCGCCTGGCCACAAAACATCTCTCCGGCTCGCGTCAGGTCAACTCCGCGTCTGTTTCGTTCAAACAAGGCGGTACCTACCCATTCTTCAAGAGACTGGATCCGTCGACTAAATGCGGGTTGCGTCACATAACGTAACGCCGCTGCTTTAGAGAAATTAAGGGTTTCTGCCAGTGCTACACAGTCTTCAAGCCATGTTAATTCCAGGTGATGCCGATTTTGCATTACAGCCATCCTTACAGGCATTAGATGAAGATGATTTATCCCCTTAGTATGTGGCTATACCAGATTGCTTTTCAATCAAATAGTGGCTGTGACGATAATAACTGTTTGAAATACAATTCATTAATCATGCATGGCTTACGATGCCATCCTGTCTGGCCACCTTTTCAGCCGTAAAATAAGGAGAAAAGAATGCGCATAATCGACGTTGTTGAAATCACTAAACCCATTGCATCCCCTATCAGAAATGCCTATATCGACTTCAGCAAAATGACCACCAGTCTGGTTGCAGTAGTTACCGATGCAGTTATCGACGGTCGACGGGTAGTTGGATATGGCTTTAACTCTAATGGTCGCTATGGTCAGGGAGGCCTTATTCGCGAACGTTTTCGCGATCGGATCTTACAGGCGGAGCCTGACAGTCTGCTTAATCAACACGGCGATACCTTCGATCCTCATCGCATGTGGGATGTGATGATGAACAATGAAAAACCCGGCGGTCACGGTGAGCGATCCGTTGCCGTGGGCACGCTGGATATGGCAATTTGGGATGCCACGGCAAAGATTGCCGGCAAACCATTATTTCGCATGCTGGCAGAGATGAAAGGTGTTGAAGCAAATCCTCGCGTATTTGTCTATGCCGCCGGAGGCTATTACTATCCGGGTAAAGATCTGACAGCGCTGCGACAAGAAATGCGTAGCTATCTCAATCGCGGCTATAACGTGGTTAAAATGAAAATTGGTGGTGCGCCACTGGAAGAAGACCGCCGCCGTATTGAAGCGGTGTTAGATGAAATTGGTAACGAAGCGCAACTTGCCGTGGATGCTAACGGTCGTTTTGATCTGGAAACTGGCATTGCTTACGCTAAAATGCTGCGTGAATATCCGCTATTCTGGTACGAAGAAGTTGGCGATCCCCTTGATTATGCATTGCAGGCAGCGCTGTCAGAGTTCTATCCCGGCTCAATGGCAACCGGTGAAAACCTTTTCTCACATCAGGATGCCCGTAATCTTTTACGATATGGCGGCATGCGCCCGGATCGTGATTACCTGCAATTTGACTGCGCCCTCTCCTATGGCTTAGTGGAATATCTGCGCACGTTGGATGTTCTGGAGCAGTTTGGCTGGTCGCCAACCCGCTGTGTTCCACATGGCGGACACCAGATGTCATTAAATATTGCCGCCGGTCTGGGACTTGGTGGTAATGAGAGCTACCCTGATCTCTTCCAGCCTTATGGCGGATTTCCTGATTCCGTGACCGTTGAGGATGGACATATTGTCATGCCTGAACTGCCGGGGATTGGTTTTGAGGGAAAATCGGACTTAATCAACGTGATGCGTGCACTGGCTGAATAATGCGCCGGGAATAATTAAACTGCAAGCCTGTGATTGATCGGTGCAGGCCTGCAGTTTAATACTCACTATGTTGCCACGGCTTGTACTATTCCTTCCGGAATATAACCATCAAAACTTTTGGTAATGTCTTCGGTAGCAACATGAAAGTTTACCGTTTGAGTTGTCGTCAGCATCCCTTTTACTTGGATCAAACCTCGGATTGAATCATCCGGATCCCGGCAGAATATCAGGTTCTCATATCAAATTACTTCAAAGAATTTCAATTAATGAAATTAGCTTGTTGTTAATTAAAAATAAAAACACAATAGCAATAAGTTAGAACAGAATGAAAATAACGATCCAGTTAAGATAAATAAGAATCAACTTAAACAATATAAGTAATTTATTATTTTAATTCCAAAATGAATACGATGATTTAGCATGACTGATATTATTAACCTCTGGCATATCACGTACACTACGTAAATATTGCTCCTTCAGTTTTCTGGTTATCCGTTGATCTTGCTGTAATTGTTGTTTGAATGCCGGGTAATCAATAATTAAATAGAGTGATTCGTTCATACTAATATTCTGACCACTGGTTGATGAAAAATAATAGTTACCTTTAGCCAACCATACGGTGCCAAGTGCCCTTCTGTTGCGTTCAAAAGTATCAACCGGTTGCCAGTCAGATAATGACACGTCAGGTAAAACAGAAAGTACGGTATTTTTGCTTACTAATCCCCGGCTTCTTTTCCCCCAAACCTCATACGAGATTAAAACAATGGTATTTTTATCCGTAACCCATACTCCCGGAGCCTTTTGTTCTGAAAGTGGCTGTGATTTATCGTTACCAAAAGGGTTTGGACCCGCATATTTAAATTTTTTACCCTGATAATCCCAATAAAAAACGCCATTATCGTTGATAAATAATTCGTGATTTGCCCGATCGCGATCGGCGACAAAAAGGTTTAGCCCATGCGTATTTTTTCCATCAATAACCGCTGGAAAAGGCGTTGCGCCAAAATAGTAGCTATTGATTTTGGCATCCCAACCATAATCTGTTTGCCACTGGTCGCCGTCCGGAGAGAATGCACTAAAAGTCACTGGGTTTGCATCAGGCAGAGGCTTTCCCTGATAATAAACATGCGTGTTATCAGCCAAATAGCGGTCATGTATTCGGTCTTTTAAATATCCCTGTCCATAGTGTACCGATTGAATACTGCTACCGTCGGCTTTTGAAATCATCACACCTTCATAAAACAGATGTTGACCATCGGAGAGATAATTCTGTCCCCAGGTTTTCAGATTGCCATAAACAACATTCTCCATCTGGCTTAAGATAAAATCCCGACGCCTCGGGCGGTCAGGGTTATCATAATCTTTATCACGTACTATTTCGTGCCACCAGTAATAGCCCGGGTTCTTGCGTTCTTCGCTACAAAAATAGGTGTTATGACCATCGCTGATATATCCCTGAGAGGTATAAATGACGTGTTCAGGCTGCAATCCTTGAATGATATGAGTGCCACAGAATACTGACTGATTATCTTTGGCTAATGGCGCCAGATATCGGGAAGAATAGACTTGAAAGTCACTGCTATTTACACCAGGCAGCAGGTAATACCCCTGAAATGGAATATTGACATAAACTTTTTGCTGATAGCTGTAATAACGCCCACCAAGCGACTTGCTGTTACGCCCAAAATCGCTGGAGTTTGAATCTCGCCAAAGGTTAGTAAAGATAAATACCGAGAACAACAATCCCAGTAAAATAGAGAAAATGGCAAAAAGTTTTAGCCAAAATGTGCCGGGGAATTTTCTGGTTTTTGGTGTCTCTACGATCATAAGGTATTCCTTTACCTGATTCCAATAACATCCTGCTATTGTACTGTTATATAATACACGGGTTGAGATATGTGATACAAAACCAATAATAACCCCGATAAATATTCACCTATCATTACAACCTCTTTTTGCTATGGCGCGGCTGTTGAGTACATCAACACTCCCCTCGTTTTGTTCGCCAATAAATCATCGGAAGAGTGACGAATATGCTGAAGAAAATTATCTACCTGTTGTTATGCTCATTTTTATTCACCAATAGCCTGCCTCTGTTAGCCAAGTCGCGTGTTGTTCATGTAGTCGTTGCCTTGTGTGACAACAAATATCAAGGGATTGTTCCGGTGCCTGAAAAAATTGGCAATGGACAAGACCCGGTGAATAATCTGTATTGGGGAGCGGCTTATGGTGTGAAAACCTTCATCAAGAAACAGCCAAACTGGCAGCTTGTTAACTCTTCAGCCAATCCACAAAAAAACATATTGGAACGTATCGTTTTTAAACATAAAACCGATGATGTTTATCTGGTAGCGGATGCCTACGATGGCCAATATATCGGCCAAACCATTGATGATTTTTATCAATACATCGGCGGGGCGAAAAAAGCCAATCTGGATATTCAACAGAAATCTATCGATACCGGCGGTGGCGCCGATCTGGTGGTTTACATTGGTCACAATGGCCTGATGGATTTTTCAATTGCTCAGTTAAATTTAAATCCACCTGATATACGTGATGAAAAAACCAGAGCTTTGAATGCTCAGCGACAAGCGGCCGTATTTGCCTGTAAAAGTAAGCCCTATTTTCTGCCTAAATTTGAACAAACGGGGATTAAGCCGGCAATGATGACTACCAACTTTATGGCACCGGAAGCTTATATTCTGAATGCGTTAGTAGATTCCTGGATTAAACGGCAATCTCCGGAACAAACGCGTGAAGCGGTGGCACAGGCCTATGCTAAGTATCAGAAAATTAGTATAAAAAGCGCCAAAGGGTTATTTGCAACTCAATAGAATAAACGATGGCTGCGGGTAAAATTGACCAACAGCGCTGAAAATTTTTATTCGTCCGGGGGATATAAGGAATAGTGACCATGGATGCTATCAAAAAACGGAAAATGGTTATTGCTCTGATATTCGCTGCCATTATTGCGGTAATTATTGGGCTTACCCTCTTTCCATCACGCCAGCATCAGATTGTGTTAACCCATCAGGGAGATAATCCCCCATCCTTACAGCGTTTATTTCAACAGTTAGAGAAAGATAAATTCACCACAGAACAACGATCTTCTTCTGACACCCTGGCTTTTTATCGCTGCGAAACTAAAGAAGATTATCGTTTCAGCGGTTCTGGTGTACGCAGTTTTTACTTTAGCCGTACTTTTCCAATAAAAGCACCTATTGGCAATGTTTACCCTGATTTCCATTTATATGTATTGAGTTTTGAGAATGCACAACAGGCCAGTGCCTATGCCATAAAAATCAACGCGGCTAAACGTTATTATGATAGTAATGATGATAAGTGCGAATTCGATAAAGCTCCCTGGAAAATCGTCACTCATGGCCCGACGCTGTATTACCTTGATACCAGAGCGCAGATGTTGGTAGATTTTATTGAACGATACGGGAAGTTATTAGAAAAAGAGTAATTTGACGTCACTATCACCGGAACATTTTATGGTCAAAAAAAGAAATTTTATCATTGCGATCCTGTCAGCTGTGCTTTTCGCCATGATCTTTTACGTTATCTGTTATGCCCGAATTGGTACCGGACGATATTGTTACGAAAGCCCGGAAGTTCGCTGGCGTTTAGCCATTTATACCGGCGAGTGTAATGATGAAACTGGCTGCTTTTACGCTAAAAGAGCCGGTACAGGCATACTGGAATACTTTGGTATTCGCCCCGCGCCGGATAACGGCTGTCGGGAGGCCGGACAGTAAAATATCTATACCCTGCTAC
Organism: Limnobaculum allomyrinae; assembly: GCF_016649425.1. Classification (GTDB taxonomy): domain Bacteria; phylum Pseudomonadota; class Gammaproteobacteria; order Enterobacterales; family Enterobacteriaceae; genus Limnobaculum; species Limnobaculum allomyrinae. The sequence continues at coordinate 228,563 of NZ_JADRCR010000001.1, read as the reverse complement.
CTTGGCTTATAACAAGAACGTCCGTCGCGGCACTTATGATGCCCCTGATAAGAATTCTCTCTGTCTCTTGGTTTATCCCGATGATGATATCTGTCGTCGTCGTCGTCACTATCGCTGTCCATTAATAACACTGCCGCAGCAATACCAACCAGCCCTATGATAAGCCCGGCAGATGCGACATCTTCAGAATCCATATTTGCGCACCCTACCATCGATAAACAAACGGCACCAATCATTGAATTTCTCAACCCTGCTTTCACTTTTTATCTCCCTCTGCTGCCTCCTGTTGGGCTGTTTAACAGTACGGGCAATAGCCAATATGCTCAATGCAGCTTAAGGTAAAAGAAGTGAAAAGATTGAGTAAAGCGGAGGGATGAAACGAGCGTTATCGTTTCAATCCAGAGTCAAAAGATAGTTGAAACGTGCTATAGGTTAGCGATCTTTTCCCACCAATGATGAAAAGTCTGAGTTTTATTATTAAGCCAAATGGGTTCACCTATCATCGGTGTCAGCAGATGATAGCTTTTGTTTTCACTTGCCTTAACGGCACGGATAAATGGATCGTTCCAGGCGTGATAAGCGAGAGAGAATTTTCCCGTATGGGCAGGTAGCAGTGCTCTGGCATGAAGATCTTCTGCGGCTTGCGCTGAGTCTTCCGGCATCATGTGGACATAACGCCACCCGTGATCATATTGTCCACTATCCAAAATTGCCAAATCAAAGCCATTAAACTGTCGTCCTATCTCAGCAAAATGAGGGCCATAGCCACTATCACCACTAAAAAATAGTTTTTGCCCGTCGGTAATTAAAGCAAAGGATACCCATAAGGTAGAATTGCGAATAAACCCACGGCCGGAGAAATGGCGAGCAGGTAAAAAATGAACGGTTAATTTATCATCCAATTGCAGAGACTGGTTCCAGTCACCCTCATAGATTAGATCCGGATTATATCCCCAACGCTTAAAGCTACTGCCAACCCCTAAACCGGTAATCACCCTTTTAACGTTATCTTTCAACGCAATAATGGTTGGATAATCAAGATGATCCCAGTGATCGTGGGAGAGCAGTAAATAATCAATATCTGGCATCTCCTCTACTGTGTACAAACTGGTACCGGCAAAAGCCTGATTAGTGAATGGAACCGGAGAAGCATTGATACTAAATACCGGATCAATAAGAATGCGTTTCCCTGCCAGTTGCAGATAATAGGATGAATGCCCCAACCAGATAACGACATCCTGATTTGCATCTAATGTTAACAGGTTGGTTTTGGCTGACGGTATCGGTACTGATGGTATTGCTCGCTCTTTTTTAGTGAACAGATATTTGATCAAGATTGTTGCCATGTTCTCTTCATTATCACTTGGTGGTATTGGCAACTGATTTTGAAACGCCCCATTAACATAATTTGGCGACTGGCTGATACGAATTAAATCTGCGCCCACAGGCCGTTGACCAAACTTTGGCTGCTGCATATAGACATAGCTCCCGACGACTAACGCGCCAAGGAGTATTAATAAACTCAATAGCATTTTGCTTACTCCTCGCTTCATCAGAACCTCTCTGGATAATGGTGCTACCCATTTTCATCAAGCCATTGTCTAATATTACAATGGCTTATCTTATGCTGCCAGAGGGCGAAATACGCAAGAGCCCATGAATTAAATTCATAAATCATTTGCAACAGAGAGATCATCAGAAGCTCAACTATTACCTCTATAGATAATAGTTGAGTTCAGCATTGAATTAACGTTGAGCACCGTTGGAAGCGATCACGTTTTTATACCAGTCAAAACTTTTCTTTTTAGAACGCGCCAGCGTACCGCTACCGTCATCATTCATATCGACATAGATAAATCCATAGCGTTTGGCGTACTCGCCGGTAGTAAACGAGACACAATCGATACAACCCCAAGGGGTATAGCCTAATAAATCAACCCCATCAATGGCCACCGCTTTCTCCATCTCAACGATATGCGCCTTCAAATACTCAATCCGATAATCATCATTAACGCTACCGTCCGCTTCGCGCACATCAATAGCACCAAAACCATTCTCCACAATAAACAGCGGTTTCTGGTAGCGTTCGTACAGTTCTGAAAGGCTATAGCGCAGACCAATCGGGTCGATTTGCCATCCCCATTCAGAAGCCTGCAAATAAGGATTCAATTTACTGCCTTCAAAAAACGTTAAGGCGCTTTCCGACTTGGTGTAATCTGGCGAAACAATATTAGACATGTAATAACTAATGGCCAGATAATCAGCACAGCCATTGCGCAGGATCTCATCATCACCGGGTTGAGTAGTAATCGTGATATTGTTACGTGCCCATTCTTTTACAATATAAGCCGGATAAACGCCACGCATCTGAACATCGCTAAACACATATTTTTGCCTCATCGCTTCCTGAGCAAAAACTAAATCCTCCGGGCGACAGGTTGCCGGATACAACGGCATCATATGGATCATGCTGCCAATCTTGAAATCCGGATTTATTTGATGTCCACGATTAACCACTTGAGCACTGGCAATAAATTGATGATGAAGCACCTGATACATTGCCTGTTCCGGATTATCATAATCGGTAAATATCACCCCGGAATTACAGTAACCAAACAGCGGATATTTCCAGTTACGTTGATTGTTAATTTCATTGAAGGTGATCCAGTATTTCACTTTACTTTTATAGCGCTCCATCACTACTTCACTAAAGCGAACAAAGAAATCAACGACGTTACGGTTATGCCAGCCACCGTACTCTTTCACCAAATGATAAGGCATTTCAAAATGAGAGAGGGTAATTACCGGTTCAATTTGGTGTTTCTGTAGTTCGTCAAACAGATCGTCATAAAACTGTAACCCGGCCTCGTTGGGTGTTTGTTCATCTCCATTAGGAAATATTCTGCTCCAGGCAATAGAGGTTCGAAAACATTTAAATCCCATCTCGGCAAACAGAGCGATATCATCTTTGTAACGCGAATAAAAATCGACACCCAGATGGTTAGGATAAACATATTCGGGCAGTACACCATCTGTCATCACCCGGTCAACACCATGAGAACCTTTAGACAATACGTCTGCGATACTCACGCCCTTTCCGTCCTTATTCCATCCGCCTTCAACCTGATGAGCCGCAACGGCGCCACCCCATAAAAAACCTTCAGGAAATCCATTTTGCGCCATATAACTCTCTCCTCCGTTTCTGCCCTGTTTGACAGAACCTAATCACTAGTTTTTGCGTAATAGACAAACGCCAGCTTATTACCGTCAGGATCGCGCACATATGCGCTGTAAAATCCTTCACCATATTGAGGGCGAAAGCCGGGAGCACCTTCACTGGTACCGCCATTGGCAACAGCAACAGCATATAAACGATCGATGGTGTGAGTATCCGGCGCATTAAACGCCGCCATTACGCCGTTACCAATTGTGGCGTTTTCCCCATTAAACGGGCGGCCAACACATAAACCAACACTGTGGTTGTCACTGAATGTACCCCACGACGCCCCTTCATCATTACTGCCACCTCGGGGATGGCCCAGAATCTCCATCAGGGAATCGTAAAACGCGATCGCCGTAGGAAGATGGTTAGTGCCCAGCATAAGATAAGAGAACATTCTAACCTCCTGACTTTTTTACCGCCGTTTTAACGGAATGGCGGTTCGTTAAATGTACGTAGTTTGCGGGAATGGAGCTTATCTCCTTCAGCTCGCAGTAAATCTATGGCTCGAATACCAATTTGCAGATGTTCTGATATTGCCCCTTCGTAAAAATGGTTTGCCTGTCCCGGCAGTTTAATTTCCCCGTGCAGTGGCTTATCAGAAACACATAACAGCGTGCCATAAGGTACCCGAAAACGATAACCCTGAGCGGCAATAGTGGCGCTTTCCATATCAACCGCAACCGCACGGCTCAGGTTAAAACGTCTGGCTGATACGGAGAAACGCAGTTCCCAGTTGCGGTCATCGGTGGTAACAACGGTACCGGTTCTCAACCGCAGCTTGACCTCTTCTCCCGGCATTCCACTCACCACTTTGGTGGAGTCATATAGGGCTCGCTGCACTTCAGCAATGCTGGGGATTGGGATATCCGGTGGTAACACCGCATCCAGAACATGGTCATCTCGTAAATAGGCATGAGCCAAAACATAATCGCCAATGCGCTGGCTTTCGCGCAATCCACCACAGTGACCAATCATTAACCAGGCGTGTGGACGCAGTACCGCCAGATGATCACAGATAGTCTTAGCATTGGAAGGCCCGACGCCAATATTGACCAGTGTGATTCCCTGTCCGGAGGAGGAAATAAGGTGATAAGCCGGCATTTGGTGCTTTTTCCAGGCCAGGTCTGATGCAGTTCTTTCCGGATCGGCGTTTTCCGCAGTGATATAGCTGCCACCAGCACATGATAGTGCCTGATAAGGACTGGATGGATCAAGAATCTGTTTGCAGGCCCAACTGATGAACTCATCCACATAGCGGCTATAGTTAGTAAATAAAACATAAGGTTGAACATGTTCAACCGGTGTTCCGGTATAGTGTTTAAGCCGTGCTAAAGAGAAGTCGGTGCGTAATGCGTCAAAGTGAGACAACGGAAAGGTATCTCCGGCACTAGCCAGACCATCGGTAATATCATCACCAATTTTAGCCAGGTCGGTAGTAGGAAAGTGCTGCACTATCCCAGCGGTCATCGTGCGATCCAGCATCAGATCGGAACCGTCTATCACAAACGGGTAAGGTATCTCTTGCTGTGACGGTGTCACTTCAAAAATAGCGCCATAATCATGTTCCAGCAATCCTAACTGCTCTGTCAGATAACGGCGAAACAGATCCGGTCGAGTTATGGTTGTGGTGTATTGCCCCGGATGTGCAAAGCGCCCGTAAGCACGAGTACGTAAATGTTCCTGAAACTTACCATCCCAACAAACCCGCAGTTGAGGATAGGAAAATAGCCCTTTCTCTCTGGCTTTCAGATCCGGCAAGGTTCCCTGCTGAATAAAAGCACCAATGGCGCTACGCAGCGCACTTAAGGCGGATTCATATTGTTGTTCGAGTTTATCGATGGCTTCAGAAGCAGTAAGACGAGTACTAAATGGTTGCTGATTCAAGAGAGCTCCTTTAAGGGCAAATGGAGACAGTCACTAAATTAGTGGGTTAGGGTAATAATAGAATAGCTTACTCATCAGTGGAAGTTTTTGATAAATAAGCGCTGTGGCAAATTTCCCACAGCGCTGCGATTTTAAAAATTCAAAATCAGAAAGGACAGGAGTCATTCAGATGAAACGCGGTGATTTGAAGGTCGGGACTCAAACCACTGTAATATTTGCTGATTAAATTCAGCCGGTGCTTTTTTATTAGTAGATGCAGACAGCGTTGCCAGCGTGTGTTGAGAGAAAACCAGCCGCATAGCCTGCTCTGCTTCTAACATAATGCGGTGAATTGAACATACACCTTCAGTTGCCCACTGAGGCGCAGGTTGTTCAAATACCGCACAGCGTTCACGTATCTCTTTACACTCAAATAACCCTTTATTGCCATCAACGGCTTCGACCACATCTTTAACCGAGATAGATTCAGGTGAACGAGCCAGGTGAAAACCGCCTCTGGCCCCTTCCGTTGAGCTCACAATGCCGGACTTTTTTAACTTAGTAAAAATCTTAGCTAAAAAGTCGACAGGAACTCCCTGCAATTCAGCTAAATCACGCACGTTTGCTTCTTTGATTCCGTCGCGCTGGCTAATATACAGCAAACAATGCAGTGCATACTCAACCCCCGAACTGACAAACGCCATGACTCCCCCTGAATAATTAAAAGTGTTATTGCTGCGCTAAAGTCTACCGCAGAACGCTTTGGGTGTCCTGCTTATACCGCCATTTCTGGCTTGTTGCATTTAGCCATTGTGGTTGCCCACTGTGCAGCCAATTGGTCGAGATCGTTATGTGCGCGAACTAATGCGGCTTCACGAGCCTCAGCAATAGTAAATTGCAGCGGTTGAGCATCAACAAATTGTGGCGCTTCTACACCAATAAATGCAAAAGCCGCTTTAAGTACTGGCGTCGTGGCATCCATATGGCTATACGGTGAACCCTGACGTAAATCGGCGCCGCGAGTGGTAATAAATAGCACTTTTTTATCACCCAATTTACCAACGGTAGAACCATCCGGCAGTAAATCATAGGTCACGTTAGTACGGGTAATAGCATCGATAAAGGTCTTAAATGTTGATGGAATCGTCCAGTTATACATTGGCATTGCACATACCAGCACATCAGCATCCATCACTCGTTGGCACATGGCATCAGATGAAGCTAATACTTCATGCATTTTCTCAGTTCGCTCTTCTTTCGGCGTATAGGTCGCCTGTACAAACTCTGCGGAAACGTGAGGCTGAACGTCCTCGGTAACATCGAGGTAATCAATTTCAAACTCAACACCATTACTCTTTAATTGCTGAAGAAAATAGCGACCCAGAGCACGTGAGTTAGACCACTGGTGGAATTTTGAGCTCGCATCAATATGTAATATTTTCATCTGTGTTCCATATGCTTAATTGAAAATAAATGTCGAAGATTTAACTACGACCAATCTTGTCGTAGTTAAGGTATCGCTTTTTATATTTTTCGGCAAGGGGAATTTTTTCTTATTCGAATCCAGAGATACAACAACACGCATTGGTCAGCCTATATATTCGATAAAGCAGATATGTTTTATTTGACTCTGTGATTTATCACCGTATGATAATGTCTGACTTTCACCTAACCGGATATTGATTATGGGGTCATTAACACCACTTCAGCTGTTTAAAACGTTATCAGATGAAACTCGCCTGACCATCGTATTATTATTGAAGGATTCCCATGAACTCTGCGTTTGTGAACTCTGTGAAATCCTTAAACTGCCACAACCGAAAATATCCCGACATTTAGCTATGCTCAGAGAGCATGGCATTCTGCTCGATCGTCGTGAAGGAAAATGGATTCACTATCGACTTTCGCCCCACATATCGCAGTGGGCAGGTAACATTATTCAACAAGCCTATAGTAGCGAGCTTAACCAAATAAAAGCGCTTAGTTATTCTACGTTAACAGATAATAAACCAGGTCGTTGTTGATAAAATTTTTACCCTTATATATGCGTTTTTTCGAATATATAAGGAAGAATTGAAATAAAAATAGTATTTATGGAGGTTTTTGATGTGGTTGGCGCTGAGTATTTTTCTTCTCACCCTTATTCTGGTTATCTGGCAACCAAAAGGATTAGGTATTGGCTGGAGTGCCTCGTTTGGTGCCCTTCTGGCTTTGGCTACTGGCGTGGTTCATTTGAACGATATTCCTGTCGTCTGGAATATCGTTTGGAACGCCACAGCCGCTTTTATCGCCGTGATTATCATCAGTCTATTATTGGATGAATCAGGCTTTTTTGAATGGGCTGCATTACACGTCGCCCGTTGGGGAAATGGTAAAGGTAAGCGACTTTTTACCTATATTGTTTTATTAGGAGCCTCCGTAGCTGCGCTGTTCGCTAACGATGGTGCGGCCTTAATATTAACGCCAATTGTGATTGCTATGCTTCTGGCATTAGGATTCAACCGGGGGGCTACGCTGGCATTTGTGATGGCAGCTGGATTTATTGCTGATACCGCCAGCTTGCCTTTGGTGGTATCAAATCTGGTTAATATCGTCTCTGCTGACTACTTCGATATTAGCTTCAGCCATTATGCAGCCATCATGGTTCCGGTCAATATAGTGGCTATTCTGGCTACATTAATCACGCTTCACTGTTTTTTTGCCAAATCGATTCCAGATAGCTATGACATGAAATTATTAAAGTTACCGGAAGAGGCAATACGTGATCGTAAAACCTTTAAAGCGGGATGGTTAATTTTAGCCCTGCTGCTGATTGGCTTTTTCGGTTTAAATCATTTAGGTATCCCGGTTAGCCTGGTTGCAGCAGTAGGTGCTATTACACTTTGGCTTATTGCACGAAGAAGCCGAATCATTGATACCGGTAAGGTGATCCGCGGGGCACCATGGCAAATTGTAATCTTCTCGTTGGGCATGTATTTGGTTATTTACGGTTTACGTAATGCAGGGCTTACTCATTATATTGCTCAAATATTAGACCTATTGGCTGAACGGGGGCTGTGGGCAGCGACATTGGGTACCGGTTTCCTGACGGCGGTCATGTCGGCAATAATGAATAATATGCCAACCGTGCTGGTCGGCGCACTTTCAATTGAAGGCAGTTCGGCAACTGGCGTAATAAAACAGGCGATGATTTATGCCAATGTGATCGGTTGCGATCTTGGCCCGAAAATTACACCGATTGGCAGTCTGGCCACCCTGCTTTGGCTGCATGTATTAGCGCAGAAAAATCTTACTATCTCCTGGGGCTATTATTTTCGGGTTGGTATCATTATGACGTTTCCCGTTCTTTTGATAACGTTAATAGCCTTGGCTATTCGCCTCTCATTTTTGGTATAACACTATGCGAAAAATTACTATTTATCATAATCCTGCTTGTGGAACCTCTCGTAATACGCTGGCATTAATCCGTAATAGCGGTGTGGAGCCAACGGTTATTCTCTATCTGGAAAATCCTCCTGGTCGCATTGAGTTACTGGGTATAATTGAAGATCTGCAAATGTCTCCCCGGGAGCTGTTACGTAAAAACGTTGAGCCTTATGAAACATTAAATCTGGCACAAGCTCACTGGAGTGATAGTCAAATCATTGATTTTATGCTGCAATACCCTATTCTGATTAACCGCCCAATAGTGATTACTGAACGGGGAACTAAACTTTGTCGCCCTTCTGAAGTGGTACTGGAAATATTACCGGATCGCCAATCAGGTGCTTTTACTAAAGAGGATGGCGAACAGATAATTGATGAACAGGGTAATCGGATTATTAAGTAACAATATTCATTAGCAATCTGTCTCTTTCGCTAATCTTTCAGCCTACTGTTTAAGGGAACGTCATGACTGTAAAATTAATCGCCATCGATCTGGATGACACGCTGCTTCAGGATGATAAGAGCATCTCTCCCGCTGTAAAACAGGCGGTGAGTCAGGCGCAATCCCAGGGAGTTCATATTGTTTTAGCTTCAGGGCGACCTTATAGCGGTATGCAAGGATACATAAAGGAACTGGGTCTGGATAAATCGGGTTGTTACTGTATTTCCTATAACGGTGGATTAGTACAACATGCAGGCAGCGGTGAAGTGATTAAGCAAACCCTGTTAACCATTGATGATTATAACCATGTTAGTGCCCTGTCCTTGCATCTTAATATTCACTTTCATGCCTTAACTTATGATGCTCTCTATACGCCAAACCGGGATATCAGCACTTATACCGTACGGGAAGCCTTCCTCAGTCACGTTCCGTTAATCTACTGCCCAATCGACGAAATGAAAGCTGACCTGATGTTCCCTAAAATGATGTTTATTGATGAGCCAACGATTCTCGATGCGGCGATAGAAAACATCCCAGCCAGCTATCATGATAAATATACTCTGGTGAAAAGCTCACCTTTCTTTTTGGAAGTATTACATAAGGAAGTTGATAAAGGGGCGGCAGTCAAATTTTTGTCCCAACGGTTAAACATTCAGCAATCAGAAGTGATGTGCATTGGCGATCACCATAACGATCTTCCGATGATCAAGTTTGCTGGCATTGGGGTTGCCATGGGGAATGCCTCTGATGAAATTAAGCAACATGCTCAATTTGTCACCCGCACTAACCAGCAAGATGGCGTGGCGTTTGCCATTGAGAAATATTTAGCTTAATCATCAGGAATATTGTTCAGGGGAGATCGGGCATGATTTCCCCACATCCAATCAGTCAAAGACCGGCTGCCAGTATTCAGCGTGGTACGCCTCAAAACAGAGTGCAATTTGCTGTGCCGTGGTTTTATCTTCTGACAGTTCAGGCAGTTGCTCCTGACTAAACCAACCGCTTTCTATGGTTTCGCTGTTAGCAACAAAATGACCGCCAATCACTTCGCACTGAACAAAAACTTTGCAAATACCATAGGCATAAATTGGCGTGTTATGAAGATTACGATCCTGTAGCGCAATTAATCGGGTCGCAATAACGTCTAATCCCGCCTCTTCTTTCACCTCTTTTACCGTATTAGCCCGGATAGACTGATTCACATCCACCCATCCTCCCGGCAAAGACCACTCACCGCTATTTTCTTTGACTAATAATATTTTATCTTCGTCAAATATCGCCGCCCGACAGTCCAGTTTAGGGGTTTGAAAACCGGTTTCATTGCAGAATACACTACTGACATGGGCCATCGGTAGGCCGCTATATTGACTGACGATCTCCGCCGATAGCTGACGAATTCGTTCAAAACGCTCCCGATCGTAAACATCCTGCGAGTAATGACATCCTGTCTGACCAATAAACTGCAACTCAACGGCCCACTTTAGCCAGCGCATCTCATCTGATTCAGTTGATTTCTGTTTCAAAATCATAAAGATATCATCAGGTAAATTGAGGTAGTGATTGGCATAAATATGCTTTACTGAACGACAGCACCATAAAGCCAAAGCAAAATCTATCCCGGATTCTGACGCCAGACATGCACTTTCACCGGATGCGCCAATCCATAATGTCTTGGTTTTCTCTTTAACGGTTTGCGATAAATATCCAGCCATACCATTTTCTTTGTCATCAAAATACATAACTTCGGCGTATTGAGATAAAGCCGGATCCCGTTGAACATTTTCAGAACAGAGTAATCCCACCCGATAGTTTTGTTGTTTTAACTGTTGCAGGAGCAAGCCGGCATTATCGGGTAAGCATTCATAATCAAAAATAATATGGCTGTAATGCATAGTGACCTGATGAAGGAGTCTGGAGACTGAATAGCGTTATCGTAGCAGTATGATGAGGTATTTTACAGAAGGATAAAGGACGTTATCCGGCGCAATTTATGCCGCCGGATACTATTTTAGTTACAACGTCACTGCTATACCTGCTGCAAATGTTTCATATGAAACTCAAGATGTTGCTCAATAAAGCTGGCGATGAAATAGTAGCTGTGGTCATAGCCTTGTTGCATACGCAGGGTTAACGGGTAGTTTCTGTCGGCCGCAACCTGAACTAAACGTTCCGGCTGAAGTTGCTCACCAAGAAAACTGTCGTTATCCCCTTGATCCACTAACATCGGAATAGGTTTTCCCTGGTAGTTTTTTAGCAGTTCACAGGTATCCCATTGCTGCCAGCTTTGACGATCTTCGCCTAAATAAGTCTGGAATGCATTTTGTCCCCAGGGAACGTCCATTGGGTTGACGATAGGTGAAAACGCCGATACCGAACAAAAACGTTCCGGATTACGTAGTGCCATCACCAATGCGCCATGCCCGCCCATAGAGTGACCAGATATGGCTTGAGCACCGTTAAAACCTAGCTTATGACTTAACAGTTGAGAAAGCTCATCACATAAATAGTCATACATTCGGTAATGCTCAGCCCAGGGCTGCTGAGTGGCATTCAGATAGAATCCTGCTCCCTGACCTAAATCCCACTGGCCTACATCTGCCACAGCTTCCCCTCGGGGGCTGGTATCCGGCATCACTATCGCCATACCCAATCGGGCGGCAATGCGCTGTGCCCCCGCTTTGGTAGTGAAATTTTCATCGTTACAGGTTAACCCTGACAGCCACCATAACAGTGGCGGTGATGGATAACGAGATTGGTCAGGAACAAACAGGCTGAAAGTCATGGCGCAGCCAAGTGTGGATGAATAGTGGCGATAACGCCGCTGGTTGCCATCAAACACTTTGTGTTGCTCAATAAGCTCTACTTCATTCTGCATTTAAAGGCTCCTTTGATAAATTTGGCGATGCCGAAACAGAGCACAGCAATAAACCTGTGCTCCATCAAACTCATCACTATTTATCGCCAAAATGGATAACGGTACGAATAGACTTACCTTCATGCATCAGGTCAAACGCCTGATTAATCTCTTCCAGCGGTAAAGTATGGGTAATGAACGGATCGAGTTGAATATCCCCTTTCATCGCCTGTTCTACCATACCCGGTAATTGGCTGCGCCCTTTTACACCGCCAAAAGCAGAACCGCGCCATACGCGTCCGGTAACCAGTTGGAATGGTCGAGTGCGGATCTCCTGACCTGCGCCGGCTACGCCGATAATGACGCTTTCACCCCAACCCTTATGGCAACACTCTAGCGCTGAGCGCATCACATCAACATTACCGATACATTCGAAGCTGTAATCCACTCCGCCATCGGTCATTTCCACAATCACATCCTGAATTGGTTTATCGTAATCTTTAGGATTGATGCAGTCTGTCGCGCCCATCTCTTTAGCCAGTTTAAATTTGTCCTGATTGATATCAATAGCAATAATTCGGCCGGCCTTAGCCTGTACTGCCCCTTGAATCGCTGCCAGACCAATTCCCCCCAGACCAAAGATAGCCACCGTGTCTCCCGCCTTAACTTTCGCGGTATTATGAACAGCGCCAATGCCGGTAGTAACGCCGCAGCCTAACAGGCACACTTTCTCCAACGGTGCTTCAGGATTGATTTTTGCCAGCGAAATTTCCGCCACTACCGTGTATTCACTGAAGGTACTGGTACCCATATAGTGATATATAGGCTGACCATTATAAGAGAATCTGGTTGTGCCATCTGGCATTAGACCTTTCCCTTGTGTAGCTCTGACCGCCTGGCACAGGTTAGTTTTACCTGACTTACAGAACTTACACTCGCCGCATTCGGCGGTATATAACGGTATAACATGATCCCCGGGCTTCAATGACGTGACGCCGTCACCAACTTCAACCACGATACCACCACCTTCATGGCCTAATACCGCAGGGAAAACCCCTTCAGGATCGTCACCGGATAGCGTAAAAGCATCCGTATGGCACACACCGGTATGGGTGATACGCACTAATACTTCGCCTTTCTTTGGTGGAGCAACATCAATTTCAACGATCTGTAACGGTTTTCCGGCTTCAAAAGCTACGGCAGCACGAGATTTCATAGGGTTTCTCCATCAACATTTATTTAAAACTAGCGGCATCAGGCTAGTCAGGTAGAAATAGTTACTTCAGGTAGGAATGAATAAGAGTTGCAAGTTCATCAACTTTAGTGGATTGTGATTCGCCTGAAGGGAGTATATCCCGCAGTTCGTCACGCAGATGTGTCTCTAAAATATCGTTCATTAACCCATTAGCCGCACCACGAAATGAGGCTATTTGCTGTAGCAGCAGTTGGCACTCCTTACCGGATTCCAGCGCCTTTTCCAGCGCTTCCACCTGCCCTTTAATTTTACGTACCCGGGTGAGGATTCGTTTTTTATCTGCATCTAACTTTGGCATGGAATTGCTCTCTTTATAGTATAGGGGGGTATACTATATGAATATAATAATCAGAGCAAACCAGCAGATAATAATGACGAGATAAATAAAAGAAGTATCGACAGATAGTGGCCTGAACGCTCAGGCCACTATCTGGAGATTAAGCCAGATCTTCTAAACGACCATGCTTTTCATAGCGGGAAATGCGGATAATGCCATTATCATCATCAACAAACACCACCTTAGGCTGATGAGTCTTAGCCTCTTCCGGTGTGAGTTGGGCATAACACATAATGATCACTTTATCCCCTACTTGTACATGACGAGCCGCTGCGCCATTAAGACAAATCAGGCCACTGCCTCTTTTCCCTGAAATAGTATAGGTTTCAAATCGGCTACCATTATTGATATTCACAATCTGAACTTTTTCATATTCCAGAATGCCTGAAGCATCTAACAGATCCTGATCGACAGTAATGCTGCCGATATAGTCCAGTTCGGCCTGAATAACGGTTGCCCGATGGATCTTGCTTTTTAACATGGTTAATTCCATTGACCGCCTCTTATTTAAAAATCAAACACAAAGTTATCAATTAACCGCGTTTTACCAATGTAAACCGCCATGGCGCACAAAACGGAGGCATCAATACGTTCAACCGGTGTCAACTTGCTGGCATCAACAATAGAGACATAGTCAATTTTTGCCATCGGTTCCTGTAAAATGCAGCGCTCCATTTGGGAGATAATCTCCGCACACTGCTTTTCGCCCTGCTGCATTAACTTACGGCCCAGGTGAATCGCCCGATACAGGCAAAGTGCCGCCTGTCGCTGTTCTGCATCTAAATAGCTGTTGCGTGAACTTTTCGCCAAACCATCATGTTCACGAATAATTGGGGAGCCCACCACCTGAACATCAATATTCAAATCACTCACCATTTGGCGAATGACGGCCAGCTGCTGAGCATCCTTTTGTCCAAAATAGGCGCGATCGGGCTGAACAATATTGAAAAGTTTGCTCACCACCGTACAGACTCCGCGAAAATGGATTGGGCGACTGCGACCACACAACTCTTCTGTCAGGCCGGTCATATCAACAAAACTGCAAAAATCGGCTGAATACATCTCTTCCGCTTCCGGATGGAAAATCAGATCCACCCCTGCCTGTTGGCAGAGTAAGCTATCTTTATCAAGATCTCGCGGATAGCTGGCCAAATCTTCCGTTGGCCCAAACTGCATTGGATTCACAAAGATTGAGGTAACCACTTTGTCATTCTCTGCTTTTGCCTGAGTCATCAGACTCTGGTGGCCTTCATGCAGATATCCCATAGTAGGCACTAAGCCGACCTGCAACCCGGCCTTTTTCCAGGCTTTAACCGTTTCTCTTACTTGCTGAATGGTTTTGACTATCTGAACCAACGTTGTTTCTCCTGTTGATATACGTTATGTGCGGGAAAACTCACGCTGAAGTTTTGCCATAATTGCATCATCGATACGGAAAATATGCTCTTCTGCCGGAAAACTTCCTGACTTGATTTCGCGAATATAACTGTCAAAACCGGCTTTCATTTGCTCACCAACATTATTGAACTGTTTGGCAAATTTCGGCGCAATTCCACCATATAATCCCAACATATCCTGATAAACCAGCACCTGTCCATCGCATCCGGCTCCGGCACCAATTCCAATGGTTGGTATTGTCAGGCATTCTGAAATCAATGTAGCCAGCGTTGCCGGAACACACTCCAGTACCACCGCAAATGCCCCTGCTTGTTCCACGGCCAGCGCTGAATTGATAATTCTGCGTGCAGCTTCTTCATCACGTCCCTGCACTTTAAATCCACCAAAAGCATTAACCGATTGTGGCGTTAATCCTAAATGCCCCATCACTGGAATAGCTGCTTGAGTAATGGCTTTAATTTGTGGGCAAATCTCCTCGCCCCCTTCCAGTTTAACCGACTGAGCATGCCCCTCTTTTACCAGTCTGCCTGCGTTATACAACGCATCCTGTACAGAGATTTGATAGGACATAAATGGCATATCGGTTACCACTAACGCGCGTTTAGCCGCTCGGGCAACTGCTTTGCTGTGATGGATCATATCTTCCATCGTCACTGACAGTGTATCTTCATAGCCCAGCATAACCATACCCAGAGAATCCCCCACTAACAGGGCATTAATACCCGAATCATCCATCAGTTTAGCGGTTGAGAAATCATAGGCGGTTAACATGGTGATTTTGTCGCGACTGAGTTTTTGCTGTTGTAAGGTCACAACGGTATTTTTCACTGTTTTAACTCCGCTTCAATTAATGAGTAATCCCTGTCCGGATTCTTTTGTTTGGCTACCTTCAATAAAACCCGAGATAAACCAAGATAAATATCACGTTCCTGCTCACCCAACGCCTTAAGGTGTTGGCGAATAGTGGTTACATCACCTCTTTCCAGAGGCCCTGTTAATGCGTTGACCATGCCGGATGAGCAAATATTTTCAGCGTTACCAAGAAATAACGCATTCCAGGCTTTATCAGAAAATGTCCGATCAAAGCCACATTGCTGAAAAATATCGGAACTCATTTTAGTCAAACCAATCACTAAATTGCTAACCATAACAGAAGCTGCGTGATACAACGCTTTGTTTTCGGCACTCATAGTTCTTACTGAATTACCCAGCGACTCAATAAGCGTGGTTATTTCTATCAAATTAGTTTGGCTACCTTCAACGGTAAAATAAACCTCAGGTAAAGATTCAACAGAGTGAAACTTATCATGAATGGCATAAATGGGATGGATGGAATATCCGTAGGCGTTATATTGCTCAATACCATCAAAGACTGATGATGAGAGTGCTCCACTACAATGACAGATGTTTTTTCCTGCTATGGGATACGGCTTCAGTTCTTGCCAAAGTGTTGTGATAACCGTATCCGGTACGGTTAAAAACAGTGTGTCGCAAACCTGAAGTAAAGAGGAGATCTGACTGAAAAACTGACTACCGGTAAACTTCGCCGCATCCCGGGCATCTTGCGGGTTACGACTATAGTAGCCAACAACATTAATGCCCCTACTGGCAAAATATTTGCCCAAGGTAAAGCCGACTTTTCCGGCGCCAATAAACCCTATATTCAAAATTGCCCACCTGACAACTCATCTATTTGCAGGGTTATACCATAGCGTTAATTTTGCATTTCCGGTAGTAAATGCCAAAAGCGTGCAGGCATATGTTGGCGTTGCTGTCGCTTATTGATTCTTTCAGTAATCGTTATTGCTTTAAAATAGTTTCGCCACAACGTCTGGAATTGCTGTTCATCTTCCGCTAATAGCGTTGGATTAATTTTTCCGTCAATCAAAGTATTTTCATCTGGCAAGATGATTTCTTCAACTCGTTGCAAATTATAATAAAAACCATATCCACGCCGAATGTCATACAGTGCCCAATGTTGATCGGCAAAACGATCAATAAAGTGACGAAGCGCTAATGGCAATGTGTTGTAATCCGGAGCCACCGGAGCAAAGAAAATATTCTCTTTCGTTTTCTGAAAGCGCACAAACTCGATCAAATACATCGTATCTTTACTCACTTTTTTGGCCAGTTTTAGCATAGCCATCACATCTTCATCAGCAAAGTGTGTTTCTACCGAATGGGGTGAATCTATCACTTTACAGATATAACGAAATATCAAATGGTCGGCTTCTGGCAGTTCTGACTGCCATACGTGGTGAATGTGGTTCAACGCCTGCTTCGATAATTTCTTACGTAATGCCGCCCATACACGATCGGATTTATTCGCATCGGTGACCGTAGTGTGGACTCTCTCCATAAACATCGGCTCAATATCGCCTTCTGTCAGGAGCGTTTGGGGAAAATGCTTAATCTTGTAAGCGTCAAATACCACACTTAACAGGCCATCGAACGTTTTGTCATAATAAAAAATAGACATCATGTTCCCCTAATCGGCAAAACCGAATGAGAGTTGTTGTTGTGCAGGTGATGGCAGTGATGGCGTATCTCGCAAAACGCTTTTGACATATTCTGGTGTCGCTTCATGAATGGTGTAATGTGGTAGCTCATTATTGGTAATAAAATACTGTGCTCGTTTTAACACTACGCCAATTTTCTTTAATCCATTCAGATTCAATCGCCCATGTTTTCGGGCCACCATAATCATTTTTGCCGACTTAACGCCTACACCGGGTATGCGTAAGATTGTGGCGTAATCTGCTGTATTCACATCTACCGGAAATCGTTCCGGATGGCGAATTGCCCAGGCCAATTTAGGATCCATATCCAAATCAAGATAAGGGCTTTGGTCATCCAGAATTTCACTGGCGTTAAACTGATAGAAACGCATTAACCAATCCGCCTGATACAGTCGATTTTCCCGTTTCAGGCAAGGATCTTTCACTACCGGTAAACGTTTGTCATAGGTATTCACCGGGATATATCCGGAGTAATAGACGCGCTTCATGCTTTGACGCTGATACAACGCAGATGAAAGATGCAGAATATCTTTATCATTATCTTTAGCTGCACCTACAATGATTTGAGTACTTTGCCCTGCCGGTGCAAATCGTGGCGCTGAACGGAATTTACGTCGATCCTCCAGACTTTGCACCATACCCTGTTGAATATAGTGCATCGGCTTATATACGCTCTGGTGATCTTTTTCTGGCGCCAGTAATTTCAGATCCTGTTCCAGAGGGATCTCAAGATTCACACTCAGACGGTCGGCATACAACCCTGCCTGATGAACCAGTTCCTGACTTGCTCCCGGAATCGTTTTCATATGGATATAGCCATTAAAGTGGTGAACCGTACGTAAATCCTTCACCACCCGCAACATTTTCTCCATAGTATGATCCGGACTTTTTATCACACCAGAACTCAGAAACAACCCTTCAATATAGTTACGTCGATAGAATTCAATCGTTAGTTCTGCCAGTTCACCGGGCGTAAATGCTACCCGCTCAATATCGTTACTGCGGCGGTTAACACAGTAAGCACAATCAAACAGGCAAAAGTTAGTCAGCAATATTTTAAGCAATGAGACGCAACGGCCATCTTCAGTAAAACTGTGGCAAATTCCCCAACCGCTGGTACTACCTGTCATTCCCGCTTTGTTACGTCGCGTGGTTCCACTGGACGAACAGGAGACATCATATTTCGCTGACTCCGCCAAAATGGTCAGCTTGTGAAGTACACTCTCTTTCATGTTGCTCTCCGGCGTTATCATTTACCATTAAAATACTGTATAAATATACAGTCATCAATATTTGATAATTACCAAAACAGCAGAGATCAGCGAGAAAAGTAACAACATGAATCTAATCAAAATGATAAAAGAACCTGATGCTTTAGTTTTTATACCTTAGGCTAACGATATAGCCATCATTGGGAGAGACTGGTGTGGCGGTCGTAACCGCTTTAGCGGTCAGATAAACAAAGCATGTTTGAACAACGTTAGCGCTGGCTCGCAGGGTGAAATACCATAAGTTATCTCATAACGCCCCGTAGTCCGACAGGCTCGATATACTCCAATGCCAAGTACTGATTATTTTCCGACCGGGCACATCATCAATATATGCACGATGCCATTAGGGTCGAAATATTCTCAACAGCTGATTTATCAACAATTCAACAAAATATAGGTGATGAGCCATCATCCGACAGCTCATCACAGGATGTGAACGGCCTTACCTAACGATAAGCACCGATGTAGTGGCATAGCGAACAATGCTGGAAGCATTAGATCCTAATAAGTGCGTTTTTATATTAGGTCGTTTAGAGCCGATAACAATTAAATCCGCACCGATCTGCCCTGTAACTTCGACAATCTCGTCTCTGACAGAGCCAAAGCTCATTGAATAAGAGACGCGATCTTTAGGCAAGTCGATAGTGGCTGCAATTTCTTCCAGCTTTTTTTGGGCCTTAACCGCTGCTTTATCTTGCAGCTCCATATAGCCTAACTCGTAGGAATTGATGATGGTTGTTGACATGGGGAATACATGAAGCAGCCGGATTTTAGCATCTGACTGTTTCGCCAAATACACCGCATATTCCAATGCTTTGCGGGTTAATTCGTCTTCCATGATATCTACGGGTACTAAAATAGATTTGTACATGTTGCACGCTCCTATTTTTGTATACCTGGATCATCTCTTTAATTATATCGGAGAAATGACAATCTGTTGTGATCTGGTTAACTTATTGAACTATCGATAGATGAAATTAATTTGTATGAAAAATGAGCTTGTCAGGAAATGCTTTAAAATAAGCATCATTAATATCTGAATGTAACCCATAGCGCATTCACAGAGCACCATCGGTATTTCCGGCCATACAGTGATAAACCTCTCACTTTTTATGACTAAATAAAAAAATTAATCAAACCGGGTTGTGCATGTTTCTTCACTGTGCTTTTATTAACGGTACTGACATTTTATATATTGAAAAGGTAAACCCTGTGATGCCATCTCAATTCACTTCGACTCTCCTCCTTACCGCGCAACCTGCCGCGGTGGTCGTCGTGCGTGTGGTGGTGGTCGTCGGCAGTGCGCCGTAACGGGTCCTAATCAACGTAACGATTTCGAAACCCCGCCGGCGCAAACCGGGCGGGGTTTCTGCTTTATAGACTCCCTGCCCCGAATGCCCGGCCTAACGTAAAGGAAAAAATTATGGCCACTTCGGGTATGCCACATCAACGAACCCGTTTTACGGGTGCTGAATTAATTGTTTATTTACTGGAACGTCAAGGGATCAAGACGGTCGCAGGCATTCCTGGAGGCGCAGCATTACCACTGTATGATGCATTGGGGCAAAGTACCATTATTCATCACGTGCTGGCGCGTCATGAACAAGGCGCCGGCTTTATTGCTCAGGGTATGGCTCGTTCTACCGGCAAAGCCGCCGTTTGTATCTCATCCAGCGGCCCTGGTGCCACTAATCTGGTAACCGCTATTGCTGATGCCAAATTGGATTCAGTCCCACTGGTTTGTATTACCGGTCAGGTTGCTTCCAGCATGATCGGTACCGATGCTTTTCAGGAAGTCGATACCTATGGTATTTCGATTCCCATCACTAAGCATAACTATCTGGTACGGGATATCAGTGAACTGCCAAAGATTATGTGTGATGCATTTCGTATTGCCGAATCGGGTCGTCCTGGCCCGGTATGGATTGATATCCCTAAAGACGTTCAAACTGCCACTATCGAGCTGAGCGAGTTGCCACCTATTCCGGTACCCGACCAGCCACCAATGTTTGATACTGCTCTGGTGACACAAGCCGCAGAAATGATTAATCAGGCTAAGCGTCCGGTGTTGTATCTGGGAGGCGGGATCATTTGTGCGGATGCCCATAAACTGGCAATAGAGCTGGCTGAACGGGCTAATTTACCAACGACCATGACCTTAATGGCGCTGGGAACCCTGCCCGCAGAGCATCCATTATCTTTAGGTATGTTGGGAATGCATGCCAATCGCAGCACTAATCTGATTTTACAAGAGTCTGACCTATTGATTGTTATGGGCGCACGTTTTGACGATCGCGCTATCGGTAAAGCTGAACAGTTCTGCCCTAATGCAAAAATCATTCATGTGGATATCGACCGTGCTGAACTGAGTAAAATTCGCCAACCACAAATTGCCATTCATGCAGATGTCGGCCAGGTTTTGCAGCAGTTATTACCTCAAATTACTGCGCAGCCTCATACTGAATGGATTGAAACCGTTAATCAGTTCCGTCAACAATATCCGATCCAGATGCCGGATGCGGATAACCCATTAAGCCATTATGGACTGGTACTGGCTGCCGCCCGTGCAGTAGATTGTGAAGCCGTTATCACTACCGATGTGGGCCAACATCAAATGTGGGTTGCGCAGGCTTATCCCCTGTGTCGCCATCGTCAATGGCTAACCTCCGGTGGTTTAGGCACCATGGGATTTGGTTTACCGGCTGCGATTGGTGCTGCACTGGCGGATCGTAATCGTAAGGTTTTATGCTTCTCTGGTGATGGTAGTCTGATGATGAATATTCAGGAAATGGCAACGGCGGTTGAGCATAATCTGGATGTGAAAATTATTCTAATGAACAATCAGGCTCTGGGGTTAGTTCACCAACAGCAAACGCTGTTTTATCAAGAGCGTATTTTTGCTGCGGCTTACCCTTATCGTACTGACTTTATTAAAATTGCCGCTGGCTTTGGTATGGATACCTGCGATCTGAACGCGGAGCAAGATCCGGAAAGCGCACTGGCAGAGGCTATTCGCCGCCCAGGCCCCTGCCTGATTCACGCATTGATCGATATTAACCAAAAAGTTTTTCCGATGGTGCCACCGGGTGCCGCTAACATCGAAATGGTTGGAGCTTAATTATGTCTACAGAACAGTCTCAACAACATCAAATTGCCTTAGAGCTCATTGTTCGCAACCACCCGGGCGTTATGTCACATATTTGTGGCCTGTTTGCCCGCCGGGCATTTAACGTAGAAGGCATTCTCTGTATGCCATTAAAAGGCGATGCACAAAGCCGTATCTGGCTATTAGTGCAGAAAGATCAACGCCTGTCTCAGATGGTCAGTCAGGTAGAAAAACTGGAAGACGTACAACAGGTCAAATACAGTGAAGATCTACGCGTCTTTGATCAATTAAGAAACTTTATACAATAAAGTCACATTTTTCTGTGAGGGTAACTTAAATTACCCTCACAGGAATATTAAACCTGACTCCGGTTGCATAATAATTATCCCGGCAGACCACAGAGTTTATACAAGTCCATTGAGTTCTTAAGGTTTAATTTGTACATAATATTATATCGATGAACACTCACTGTTTTTACACTGATATTAATTTTATCACCAATATCCTTATTACTCATACCCTGAGAGATATATTGAAATATCTCATATTCTCTTTTAGATAATGAATCGATTTTTTTAACTTCATCATCATATAGATTATATTTAGGAATACACTGAAACCCATCAATAACCGTAATGAAATAATTAACTCAGGTTATTGATTAACTGATTAATTGGTCGCTATTAACGATTAATATTTTTGTTATCACTAAGTTATAGAATTAAAACGCCTTTTTATTTCATTTCAAACGGCGTATTATCCGCGCAGTTCACTATTTGAAACGATTCACTTTATGCGATCTCTCCCTGCCTCTTTAAAACAAATGACGGATATCACGTCGCTGGCTTTTCTGTTTATTGCCTTTTTAACTGGTATTGCCGGTGCATTACAGACGCCAACCCTGAGTCTGTTTTTAACCACAGAGGTACAAACTCGCCCTGTTCTGGTCGGCCTGTTTTATACCGGTAGCGCTATCATTGGCATTATTATCAGTCAGATGATCGCCAGCTATTCGGATAAATCCGGCGATCGCAAAATGCTGATTATTCGCTGTTGTTTGTTCGGCGCATTAGGCTGCATATTGTATGCTTTTAATCGCAATTACTTTCTGCTGCTGACGGTTGGTGTGGTGCTATCCACTTTTGGCTCAACGGCGACACCACAGTTATTTGCTCTGGCCAGAGAACATGCAGATAAAACCGGCCGTGAAGCGGTGATGTTTAGCTCCATTTTACGGGCGCAGATATCGCTAGCTTGGGTAATTGGTCCACCATTGGCTTTCGCACTGGCTCTGGGATTTGGTTTTAAAACCATGTATTTCTCTGCGGCTATCGCATTTGTACTATGCTCTGTCGTCGTTTGGTATGCCTTACCTTCCATGCCCAAGGTGAAACAGACAACGAATACTCCCATTCAGGCACCTCGACAGAACCGTCAGGCGGTGCTGCTGCTATTTATTGTTAGTTCTCTGATGTGGACCTGTAACGGCATGTATATCATTAATATGCCGCTCTATCTGATTAGCGAACTACAACTGCCTGAGAAACTGGCTGGGGTAATGATGGGAACCGCTGCCGGTTTAGAGATTCCGGTCATGCTGATAGCGGGTTACTACGCCCAACGATTGGGTAAACGTAGACTCATGCATTACGCTATTGTTGCCGGATTACTGTTCTATATCGGGCTATTCTTTTTTACTTCGCCCTGGATATTGCTGGTTCTGCAACTATTGAATGCCATTTTTATTGGTATTCTGGCGGGTATTGGTATGCTCTATTTTCAGGATCTGATGCCGGGTCAGGCCGGAGCCGCCACAACCTTGTTTACAAATACCGTTAGGGTTGGCTGGATTGTCGCAGGTTCACTGGCGGGTACCGTTGCAGAGTTATGGAGTTTCCACTCGGTATTCTATATTGCTGCGGCTATGTGTCTGGTAGCGACACTGTGTTTGTTAAAGATTAAAGTCGCGTAATCTTCTGATTATCTCACCGACGAGATACACCAGTATCCTGATAAAAGATACTGGTGATGTTCATTACCACAGTTAAATAATCCCGCCATTTACTCTCAGCGTCTGCCCATTAACCCATGCCCCATCTGGCCCGGCTAAATATGATACAGCTGAGGCTATATCTTCTGGTTGCCCCAAACGTTCCAACGGTGCCAGATGCGCTAATTTCTCAACCAACTCCGGGGATTTACCATTCAAGAATAGTTCGGTCGCCGTTGGTCCCGGAGCAATGCTATTCACCGTAATATTACGGCCTCGCATCTCTTTAGCCATTACGCTGGTTAATGCCTCAACCCCTGCTTTCGTGGCGGCATACATGCTATAACCTGGCTGTAATAAACCAACTACCGATGAAGAAAAATTGATAATTCTGCCGCCGTGTTTTAGTCGTTTTGCCGCTTCTCGCGAAGTGTAGAATGTTCCTTTCAAATTAATATCCAGCAACCGGTCTACATCAGCATCGTTCATCTCTTCAACGGTTGCCAGCGCCATCACGCCGGCATTATTAACCAGTATATCGATGCCACCGAAGGCTGATTCTGCCTCATCAAACAGGCGTTTAACCGAGCTGGCATCACTGATATCCGCCTGAATGGCGATAGCCTGCGCTCCCGCTAATTGCAGTTGATGAACTAACTCATCCGCCATAACTTGATTACCGGCATAGTTGATGACGACAGAAAATCCATCAGATGCTAATCGTTCTGCGATGGCTGCACCAATTCCCCGGGATGCTCCGGTAATTAGAGCGACTTTATTTATAGCGTGTTGCTTCATAATTTTGTCCCACCTGATTGGTTTGTTTAATCTTATGGCTATGATTTATTTTAGCCTATCGTCGACACGATATTAACGTGTAGAAAATTAATTGTTTTTATTTCATATAAGTAGCAGATATAAATGCCAGAACGCAGATGATAATAAGAATCATTTTACCTTATTCATTGATATTATTGAGTTATTTATTCTTGGCTATCCTGAGAACGAGTGTTAAACTGCCTGCCGTCATTGGGGAGTAGCCGGTTTTTGTTAACACAACAAAAGCGCCTGTATCAACATACTCGCATGAACTACATAGGTTCAGCGTGGTGCAGGCAACCGTCAGGTAGGCGAGACCATAGACATATTGCACACACTGTAGGTTGGGAGGTGTGCAATATGTATATGAGGAGCCCCGGCCGGAGAAACTAACAGTGAACATTTCTGCAACACTTATCCTTGCTTTTGGTATGTCTATGGACGCTTTTGCAGCTTCCGTAGGTAAAGGCGCAATTCTGCACAAACCTCGTTTCAGAGAAGCATTCCGCACAGGACTCATCTTTGGCTGCATCGAAGCTATTACACCATTAATTGGTTGGGGGATTGGGCTGGTTGCTGGTCAATATATTACCGAATGGGATCATTGGGTTGCCTTCACCCTCCTGTTCATTCTGGGATGTCGCATGATTGTTGAAGGCTTCAAACAACCGGAAGCCGATGCGCCAAAACTACGCCGTCACTCCTTTTTAATCCTTGTTACTACCGCTTTTGCTACCAGTCTGGATGCTATGGCGGTTGGCGTTGGTCTTGCCCTGCTACAGGTGAATATTATTCATACTGCAATGGCCATTGGCCTGGCGACGATGATTATGGCAACGCTGGGAATGATGCTGGGTCGTTTTATCGGCCCTATTCTTGGTAAACGTGCCGAAATTATTGGTGGAATAATCCTGATTGGTATTGGTATTAATATCTTATTTGAACATTTGGAATGGGCTGCTTAACGCTCAACCTGACAGCAATTATCGCCCATCCACACATGGGCGATATTAACGGCCGTTAGCGATTCCCGCCGATTTATCCTGATATATATGCCGTTATCTATCTTTTATTCACTACTCTATCTGTTCTGCATCGGCTCTGGCTTGATTCAATATTGCTTTCGCTATCCATTGTGTTACCGCCTGAACATCATCATTTTCTAACTGCCAGATATCTTTCAAGACCATAAATACTTCGGAACCATAAATAACCGACAAGGCGTGGTTTACCTTTTCTACCAGTTCCGCAGGCAGCTCATCATTAAGTGGTGCTGTAACCTGCTTAAGGATCTGTTTACGATGACCTCTGACCAATTTTTCTCGTTTAGTGGTTACGTCTACTGCATCATCCGCTTCTGATTTAAACAATGAAGCCCGTTCTTCAGCCCACTGTTGTAAAGATAGCAATAATGCTGCACGTAATGCACCTTCATGCTTAAACATTTGCGGATAGGCAAAACTCAATAACTCATTAACCCGTTCTTCAACTCTGGTTTGCTCTGGCTGCCATAAAATGATGGGCTTAAGACTTTCATCCACTACGGCAGAAATCAGGTCACTTTGAGTTGGGAAATAGCGATAGGCCGTTGCTCTGGAAACCTGCGCTTCTGTGGCTAATTCTGTTACGGTGGGAAAAGCGCCTTTTTCAAATAATTTCATCGCCTGCTTAATCAGAAGATTATATTTTCTTCTTTTTAAGTTGGTCAGTTCACGTTCTTCAATACCAGATTCCATTTATTGCCTCTGTTTTGTATTAAAAGCCTTGTTCTAAATATAGTATCAAAATATTTCAATAATAAAGATAAATTAATGACATTGAATAACTTTAATAATTTCAATGAGTAAATATCTATCAGGTAACGAATTCAAGGAACATTTTTTCCCTTATAACATCTACACTTAATCACTTAATAATTGATTAAGGATTAGCTGATTAACTACAGACTATTCGCAAACTATTAATTTTCAGAGATAGTCATTTATGAGAAAAGTTGCTCGGCTAAAATGTAATGATATTCTATTTGTAATTACCGTTACGCTGTTTATCACCTTTGTTCAGAATACCCGTTTCTTTTATCGGGCATGGCAAATCATCGAGCCGGACTCCCTGCGCAATATTATTTTTTCCGCATCTATGCCGGTTCTATTATTTTGCTGTCTGAATGTCATCTTTAGCTTACTGCTGCTTCCTTATCTCCGTAAACCTGTCGCTATTATCTTCATTTTAGCTGGTGCTGCCGTTAATTACTTTATGTATAGCTTTAATACGGTAATTGACAGAAATATGACACAAAATGCGCTGGAAACTAATCTCCATGAAGCCCTTGACCTGTTCTCGTTCAAAATGGTGTTGTGGTTTACACTAATTGGCATCATTCCTGCCCTCATTGTGGCATGGACAAAGATCACTCCCTCTCGCAGCTGTTGGCGTTTTGTGTGGGTAAGAGCGACAAACATCATCGTTTCATCACTGGTGATTGTGTTAATCGCGCTGTTTTTCTATAAAGATTACGCGCCATTTTTCCGCAACAATAAAGATATGGTTAAACTGCTGACCCCTTCTAACGTTATTGGTAGTCTGGTCAATAATCTGTCTAACTATATCGACTCCCGTAAACCGTTTGAGCAAATTGGTCTTGACGCCCATAAAGGCCCATTAATCACACAGCAACCTAAAAAAACGTTACTGGTGTTAGTTCTGGGAGAAACCGCCAGAGCAGAGAACTTCTCTTTAGGTGGTTATTCACGTAATACCAATCCTCAGTTAGCGAAACGGGATAATGTCACCTATTTCGATAACGTTAGCTCTTGTGGTACTGCTACTGCGGTTTCTGTGCCTTGTATGTTCTCCAATATGACCAGAAAACAGTACAGCGAATCAACCGCTAAACATACCGAAAATGTCATGGATATTCTGGCACGAGCTAACGTTAATGTACTGTGGCGAGATAATGACAGCGGGTGTAAAGGGGTGTGTAATCGTGTTCCGAATGAAGATCTCACTACCTTGAAACTGCCAGAGCTCTGTAAAGATGGCGCCTGTCTGGATGATATTTTGCTGTATAAGTTGGATGATTACATTAATACCCTCGACAACGACGGCATCATTGTTTTACATCAGATGGGAAGCCATGGCCCCAGCTACCATCAGCGTTATCCTAAAGAGTACCGTCAATTTACGCCAACCTGCGATACCAATGATATTCAGGATTGTGATGTAGCCAGCTTGCGTAATACCTATGACAACACCATCGTCTATACTGATGCCATGTTGGATAAAACCATCAGTCTGTTGCAAAAACATGAAGATAAATTCGCTACCGCAATGATTTATCTGTCTGACCATGGTGAGTCTTTGGGTGAGAATGGCCTGTATCTGCACGGTACACCTTATGCTATCGCCCCAAGCCAGCAAACTCACGTACCTATGTTGATGTGGACTTCTGCTGAATATCGTCAGGTACAAAAACTGGATGAGGGCTGTTTAGCCAAAGAGGCAAAACAGAACGAATTCAGCCAAGACAATCTATTTCACTCTTTGTTGGGTATTTTCAATATTCAGACAACGGAATACCAAGCGACACTGGATATGTTCCAGAGCTGTCGCAAAGCCAGTTAACTCACCATTCTGATGATCGGACAGGAGAAATTATGAGTAAAGTTCAAGCGACAGGCATTACCCGTATTGTTAATGCTGCCGGATATTCCCGCGCCGGGTTGGTTGCAGCCTGGAGAAATGAAGCTGCCTTCCGTCAGGAGGCTATTTTATGTTTGGCCGCAGTCGGTATCGCCTGTGGGCTGAGTATTACCTCTGTTGAACGAATTTTACTCATTGGCTCAGTGATTCTTGTGGTGGTCGTTGAATTACTGAACAGTGCGATTGAAGCTGTCGTAGACAGAATTGGTACCGAACATCATGAATTGTCGGGGCGGGCTAAAGATATGGGGTCTGCTGCGGTGTTGATAACATTACTGCTGGCTGCGTTGGTATGGGGCGGGGTTTTATTACCCTATGGATTTAAATAATTCTTTCTAACTTTATTGATGTCTCTTTTCATTTTTTAAATATTCCGGCCGTGCACAATAATGAGATACCCTTTGTGCTTACGGCCGGAAACTATTTTATTACCGGCAATCTGCCGGAACCTCTACATCATCGTTAAAGCTCAACACTAACTCTGAATCCACCTTCCTCACGATTGGCGAAATTAATCTCCAGACCATGCAGTTCGGCAATTTGCTTAACAATGGAAATACCCAAACCACTGCCGATTTTTGTTTGTCCTGGTGGACGATAAAAACGTTCGCCCAATCGCTGTAAGTGTTCTTGAGTGACACCTGGCCCACTGTCTTCAATCAATAATTGCTGTTCGGTCAGCGTGATGCTGACGGTACCTTCTGCCGGGGTGTAGTGCAGCGCATTATCCACCAGATTTCGAATCAGCAATGACAGCAAAACTTCATTTCCCTGTCTGTCTGGCGGCATACCCTGATAGTTAATCTGCAGATTTATTTGCTGCTCTTTTGCACTGGCAAAAAAGGCAGGCTGCATATCCTGTATTAACGGCTGCCAGTGAATGGTTTGTTGCTCCGGAATACCGGATTGGGCATCCAGTCGGGATAATGTTAATAGTTGATCCACCAGTCGGGAAGCTCGGTCGATACCAATCGTCAGGTTATTTAACGCCCTTTTCTGTACTTCAGGTTTATTTACCGTTAATTGTGCCACCTCGGTTTGAACCCGAAGAGCCGTTAACGGGCTGCGTAACTCATGAGCAGCATCAGAAACAAAGCGTCGCTCCCGCTTAAGCATATCGCCAATACGAGCAAACAGCAGATTTAGTGCATCAACAAAGGGTTGAACCTCCGGCGGTAGACGTTTCTCTTCAATCGGTGTTTCATCATCCGGTTTTCGCTGTTTAAGCTCAGAAGTCACCCGTTTAAGCGGCGCTAATTCACGATTAATCATTAGCGTGATGATAATCAGCATAATTGGGATCATCGTTCCCCAAGGGGTAACCTGATGATCGAGCAAAATCGACTTCGCCAACCTTTCCCGATAGGCATTTTTCTGCCCAACCGCGATAATAAAACGCTGATCCTGAGACTTCAGCCATAAAACACGCCATAGCTTACTTTCTCTGAATTCGGGCTTCTCTCCTAACTGAGTATCCGTTGGAGAGTAAAAGAAATCAGGGACATCATCCCTGTCAGTCAGTAACTTTTTGCCATCAGTGGTAAAAATAGCAAATGAGAGCGCATCCCTGGCTTGTTTAAATTGATCGGGACGAAATGAGGTATTGTCATTTTTAGGCTGAATCGCCAACAAATCGTCTAATCCGGAGCGCTCCAGCCGTTTGGCGAAAATAATCTGTTCTGCATCATAGGCCAGCCGAACTCGATGACGAACTTTTACATAGCCAATAGCTGACGAAATAACCCAGGAAAGCAGAATAAGAATAGTGAAAATCAGGATAAGGCGAGTACGCAGGCTTAATCTTTTCATTTTTCATCGCCTAAGGCATAGCCCATGCCGTAAATAGTACGGATCAGGTCTTTACCCAATTTATGACGTAAATTATGAATGTGTACTTCTACCGTATTACTGATGACGTCATCACTCCATGAATATAACTTTTCTTGTATCAACGCCTTACTTAATACCCGGTTCTGACTGAGTAAGAATAGTTCCAGCAATTTTAATTCCCGGGATGTAAGCACTATGGGTTCCCCGCTTTTGGTCACCACATAGTTAGCAGTATCTAACGCAATATCTTTATATTGAATGATTGAGCTTAATTGCCCGTGACGACGGCGTACTAAAGCCTGAAGACGAGCCGCAACCTCCTCCAGAGCAAAAGGTTTACATAAATAGTCATCCGCACCAAACTGCAATCCACTGACCCGCTCTTTTATGGCATCCCGGGCAGTTAAAATCAGTACCGGCGTGTCTATTTTTTTCTGACGCCAATATTTAAGAATATCCAACCCATCAATATGGGGCAGGCTCAAATCGAGGATAACGGCATCATAAGGTGCCGAATGAATCGCATTTTGTCCCTGTAAACCATCACTAAACCAGTCAATAGTGAAACCTAATTCAGTCAGGCCAACCTGAATTCCATCACCAATCAACTCATCATCTTCAACCAGCAGAATCCTCATGCCGGAGCTCCTGTGTAATTAGTTTTACCAATATTAATTAACTGGTTAATGCCAGCTAATCACAACTTTAAAACCACCTTGATCTCGATTGCTAAATTTAGTGCTCAACCCATGCAAATGCGCAATGCGCTGTACTATAGACAATCCTAACCCGCTACCGGTCTTCTCTTGACCCGGGGGACGGAAAAAACGCTCACCGATACGTTGCAAATATTCATCGCTGACACCCGGCCCTTCATCTTCCACGCTAAAACTATGTTTATCTAACGTCACCATAATAGTGTTGCCTTGTCGGCCATAGCGAATAGCATTATCCAACAAATTACGAAGCAAAACAGAGAGTAACAGCTGCTGTCCCTTAACCGGTGTTGGTGTCTGCCTGATATCTAAACGGATATCAATATTTTCAGCCTGAGCTTTAGGATAGATATCAGCAATAGCATTTTGTAATAGCGCCTGCCACTCAATTTGCTGTATATCGTCCAGCTGTGAAAATGAATCCAGTCGTGAAAGCATTAATAATTGATCCACCACTCGTGTAGATCTGTCTATCCCATCAGTCAGGTTTGCCAGCGCATGCTGACGCATTGCTTCATCATCACCCGATAGTTGCACCACTTCTGTCTGCACTCTGAGTGCGGCTAAAGGACTACGCAGCTCATGAGCCGCATCGGAGGTGAAACGACGCTCCCGCGCCAGCATCGTACCAATACGGTTAAATAATTTATTTAACGCATCAACGATTGGCTGTATTTCTCCGGGAATTCGGGGCGTTATTAACGCTGATGCATCATCCGGCTGACGTCGATTAAGTTGTTCGGCAATATGACGCAGTGGTTTTAATTCACGAGTAATCAACCAAACCATCAATAAAGCCATGATGGGTAGCGCTATCAGCCAGGGTTTAAGCTGTGAAACCAGCAGATCTTCTAACATATCATCACGATAGTCCAATTCCTGACCGACGGCGACAATATAGCGATTATCGGCGGTTTTTAACCAGACAATGCGCCACAAATCGTCATCCTCTCTAATGGCGCTATTTGCAAAGCCATCCTGATGATAGTTGAAGATAAAATTACTGCCATTATCACCATCGTGTAATACCATTTCACCATCAGGCGTAAAAATGGCAAAAGCCAAGGCATCATCATCCTGAGCGCCCCGGTTATGGCGCAATAACTTTTTAGTCTTAGGTAGCTGCTGCGAAATATTACCGATGGTGGCTGGCTGCAATACCGAAAGCCGCTTGGCAAATATCATTTGCTGCGTATCAAAA
Source organism: Limnobaculum allomyrinae (assembly GCF_016649425.1). Lineage (GTDB taxonomy): Bacteria > Pseudomonadota > Gammaproteobacteria > Enterobacterales > Enterobacteriaceae > Limnobaculum > Limnobaculum allomyrinae. The sequence continues at coordinate 196,614 of NZ_JADRCR010000001.1, read as the reverse complement.
ATTTCATCAATATTTTTACTGGTTTGCCGCCACGCCAAAAAGCTTGCTACCGACCAGGTTATCATCACCAGTAGAATAAACAGCAGGATCAGACGCAGTTTCAAACTCAGGGTTTTCACTTCTTCTCTCCCAGGGTATATCCCACACCGTGTACCGTGCGGATAAAGTCATTCCCCAGTTTGCGTCGCAAATGATGAATATGAACTTCAACCGCATTACTGGAGACCTCTTCATCCCAGTTATACAATTTTTCTTCAATTAGCGGACGCGGCAAAACCCGACCAATATTATGTAAAAACAGCTCCAGAATGGCTAATTCTCTTGGCTTAAGGATTACCGGTTCGCCATGGCTGGTTACGCTCATGGTTGCTGGTTCATACACCACATGTCCATAGGTGAGCGTTGGCGTAAGTTGACCATGGCGCCGGCGTATCAACGCCTGCAATCGAGCGGCCACTTCCGTCAGGGCAAAAGGCTTACACAAATAGTCGTCAGCCCCTTGCTGTAGCCCATCAATACGCTGTTCCAGCGCATCACGAGCGGTCAAAATGAGTACCGGTATATCGTGACCGCTTTTACGCCAGTCGCGTAAAATATCCATGCCGTCAATACCGGGTAAAGAGAGGTCAAGAACAACGGCATCATAAGGCGCAGCGTCAATTGCCTGTTGACCGCTTTTCCCTTCGGAAAACCAGTCCACACTGAACCCCATTTTAGTCAGTCCGGATTTGATTCCGTCACCAATCAGCCTATCATCTTCAATAAGCAAGATGCGCATAATGTCCTCCTGTTGATTAACGGCCCATTTTTACAGGATAAATCCCGGTATGGCTATTGCCTGAAGCCGGATACGCAAAAATATTTTTTATTTTCATTCTATTAAGATCCTGTTAAGAACTTAGTGATTTAATAGTTAGCGAAAAGAGTAGATCACCTGTCATTGAGGGAATAAAACATGAAAAAATTAACGATGTTAGCTTTGGTTGCCACATTAGTCAGTGCGCCTGTCTTTGCTCAAAATAGCGCTGCAAATGGTGGATTTAGCGGCCCCGGAGCAACGACGACTGCCCCAGCTCAACAAGGAGGCGGTTTTTCAGGCCCTAATGCAGGCACCATGACGGTTGAGAAAGCCTTAACCATGAGTGATGATACCTGGGTTACCCTGCAAGGAAATATCGAACAGCAAATCGGTAAAGAGTTGTATGTTTTCCGGGATAAAACCGGCACCATAAATGTTGATATTGACCATAAGCGTTGGAATGGCCTGACTATCACCCCAACCGATACCGTGGAGCTGCAGGGTGAAATCGATAAAGACTGGAATTCTATTGAGCTTGATGTGAAGCAAATTAGAAAGATTAAGTAATGTAATTGTAAGGGGAACAACGACTATGTGTTCCCCCTATAACTATCCCAAATCAGATATTTTTATTGCAAATTAACTACTTGATAGCTAAGGCCGGGGTTCTTTTTCTGATCCGGTATTTTATATGCGTCAGGGAAACGAAACAGGCGATTATGCCATGCATCCAAAATAATATTATCCCCGGATAATTTCTCCATTGACTGCCACTTCATACTGTTATTGTTGGAAAATGTTATATATTCGCGATCCCACTGATTTCTCTCAAGGATAAATGTCCGCTCGCCAACATAAAGCTTCCCTAAATGCTCCGTCCCCGTTTCCAGAATAGGGTCGTATATTAAATTATTATTCAGTCGATTTAGTGAATAGAGCGACCGAGTATTTTGTCGGGTACCTTCTATCATCACAAAATAGATTTCATGATTCGGAGACTGCTGCATATCCATGATCGTCATGCCGCCATCCCAGAGAGTCTGATTTTCTTGTCCATTCTGAATATTGATACTTATAAATAATATTCTCTTGAGGCTGGAATCCTCTCTGTCCGCTACCCATAACCAAGTGATTATTTGATCCTGTTGATTCACTGCCCACTGGTGACGTTCATAATTTGGCGACACTTCATAATTTAGAGAGGTTCTCTGATTCAGAATAACCTGGTATTTTGATGCTAACTCCCAGCTATCGGCGACCAGTGACCAACTTTTTCCCTGATCCTGAGTCTGATATACTCGCCCGCCCCATGACAATAAATAGTGACTACCGCTGTAGAATTTAATAAATTCCATGCCTGATATTTGCTCACGCGTTGGTAATTGCCATAGCTTTAACCATTGCCAGTCACGCCCACCATTTTCAGAGTAATAAACAATCGGATTATCTTTATAAATCACATCGGTAATGATGTAGCAATGCCCTGAAGCATCGCAGCCTTGAGCAGTAACGCCACCGGTAAAACGGGCACTAAAATAGAGTTTATTGTTCTTCTCTGTCATAACGTGGGTTATTGGAAATAAATCACTCTTATTATTTTTTCTGTAATCATAAGGTTCCAAAGGCAAATTGAGGCGATAGTTCAACACGTCTTGTATTTTTTGTGCTCGTTCGGGAATCAGTGCATCCAGTAATGGAGGAGAGCCATCTGCGAACAGGTCAATTTGTAAAATATTAGCGACATAGCTAATGCCCTGATAATAACGTTGACTCTCTTTACTAAGAACGCTTCCCCTGGCAGTAATAAGCACGCCATCTGAATAACTACTTATTTGATAGTCAGCCATATCCTGAGAGGTTTCCCCATCCAGATGATGTGATTGCCATTGCCATTTAGCGGCAAAACCGGTGAATTCTATGCCATAGGTTAGCAAGACCGTTGCTGATAACAGTATAACCAGAGTAGCTATTCGTATTTTTACCGACGAAAACATTCAATATGTTCCTGTATAACGTTGGTTCTTCCCTGACGTTGTCGTAATAAATAGAGCATGCTTCGTGTAATTTGCGTGTTACGCCCCTGGCTGGAACGACGATAAAAAATCAAATTGGTTATCTCAAGAATAAGCATCAATACACAAAAAAAAGATATCGAGAATAATCCGAAAATAATCATTACTTCTATATATTTCATCCAGTCCCAGCGGTCTGGCAATGCATCAGCATCCCACCATTCAACGACATTAATACTGCTGATAATAAACAACATAAAAAGGAAAATAAAAGACAACAAGTAATAGGCCCCTTTAAAATCTTTAGGTGACATATACATTCGATTTTTATTCAGATAAGCAGAACCATCGACCTCATTAAAAAGGCCACATATATTCTTATTTTCCCTATTATATATCAGGGTAACACTATCATTTTTGGTTAAAAAAACCGGATGCTGATTGGTATTAAATTTAGGCCCTAAGAGAGGATCGGTAATGTAATAAGACAAATTATAGTTTTGATTCTGACACCGGACAACAGTCTCATTAATATGTACATGGCCATGTTTCATATTTAAAATATGATGCTGACGAGTAACAGAATTGACCTTATCTCGAATCAATACCAAAGAGTGACTACATCTTTCGTTCAGGCTGTCTATCCTGTCGGCCTCTTCTTGTGGTTGTGGTGGTACTAAACTATCATCCAACAAGCACTGTGACCTATCTCCCTGCATAACAGCATTGAGACCTCTCTGTAGCTCGTCATTAAATCGCCCCTCTGCAATAAGGTTAATACTGGCAAATTTAATAAAAAAATATCCCACCGCTAATACAGGGATCAGAATCAGTAATAATGCCCAGAAATAAACAGCTGTCAGAGCAACCAATATCCCAAGAGTCGCTATCAGGCTTATCTTTTTTATCAAGGATATCGATGATGAAGTGACAGAATCATGTTGGTATTTTTTGGGCTCCATTACGCCCTTATCTGTAGAATACAACCAGTGAAGATAATAGCTACCATCACTCAATGGACTGGCTCCAATACAAACTTCATCTCCCGGCTCTAATTTTGTTAATAACTCGCTGTGACGAAAAAACTGGTTTTCTCCATAAAAAACCTGATTGCCCGCCAATATACGGAATTCCTGATTAATTCCGGCAGCATTTTGATCGTATCGTTTAAACGTTAAAGTAAAAAAGTAGTTCTTTTTCATCTTTGAGTATTATTTCTGCTTAGAGGAAGAGGCTATTGAATGTCAGGTTTTATTGATATCACATTAAATCAAATAATTAGTTCGAGTATACTGACGATAGCGAAATTGTTAAATAACAAAATGCGCAGGTAGCTACCTCGATCGATTTTTTATAAAAGTACATAACCAGACGTATCCACCGGCCTTTATGATTAAAAATTCAAACGTACCTCATTAACCACTTTGTATTTTTATTAAGCTCTGACATTATCAAGACTTAAAACCTGCAACCATGGATATATGTTGGAGTTTATATGCTGGAGACCTCACTTTTTGTTGCCACTATTGCTACCCTTGGCATGCTCTCACCGGGGCCTGATTTTTTTCTGGTGATTAAGAACGCCGCTCGTTATCGCCGTTCGGTGGCAATGGTAACCGCTTTAGGGGTTATTCTCGGTGTCGCCACCCATATGTCATATTGTGTCGCTGGTTTAGCGGTCGTTATTACCGCGACGCCGTGGCTGTTTAACCTGTTAAAGTATGCAGGCGCACTTTATCTCATCTGGATTGGTATTCAGGCACTGCTATCTCGTGGTGGTAGTAAAATGGATATCACTAACCTGAGCCACCAACATACCAGCTATAAAAATGCCTTTATTCAGGGATATTTGTGTAATTTGCTTAATCCCAAAGCCACACTGTTTTTTCTGTCGGTTTTTACCCAAGTGTTGAGCCTTGATTCCAGCACCGGTGAGAAATTATGGTACGCCTTTATTATCTGGATCCTTGCCGCTATCTGGTGGCCACTGTTAGTCGTTCTGATCCAAAGTGCTCCTGTTCGTCGTGGGTTGGCGAAAGTTCAAAGCATGGTGGATAAAGTACTTGGCGTGGTATTGATCGGTTTAGGTATTAAAGTTGCTTTAGGCTAACCCCGGTTAATAAGCCGCCATCAGGCGGCTCCGTGTTTTCGTTTTTAACCAATCATCATTAAAATGTGACGCTGTCACAAGAAATTACCTTCTATAGATTCACTTCCCTTACTTATCACTCAATTCGAAATCAATTTCCACCACAAGCTAACAATAATTATTATCATTCGCATTATCATGTAGTAGCATATGCAACGCTTATTTATCGGGCATTTAAACCAATAATAAAGATTCGGCATCCGGCTTCGGAGCACAATCTTTTGTTTTTATTATCATACTCAGGGATACACAATGAAAACCAGATCGTTAAACACACTCTGTCTGGCTATTATCAGTAGCTTCACCCTTCCCGCGATAGCAGCCGACAGTGAAGAAACTATGGTTGTCACCGCATCAGGATTCCAACAGACATTGCGTAATGCTCCGGCCAGTATCAGCGTTGTAACGCGCGAACAGCTGGAGAAAAAGCCCTTCCATAATTTGATCGATGCAGTAAAGGATGTTGAAGGCGTCAGCATAACCGGCAGCGGTACCAATAGTCAGGATATTTCTATTCGTGGCTTACCCGGTGATTACACCCTGATTCTGGTTGATGGAAAACGTCAGAACAGCCGGGAATCTCGTCCTAACGGTAATGGCGGTTTTGAATCAGGCTTTATACCACCAATGGAAGCTATCGAACGTATTGAGGTAATTCGCGGCCCGATGTCAGCGCTGTATGGTTCTGATGCTATGGGTGGTGTAATCAATATCATTACGCGTAAAGCCGGTAACGAATGGAACGGCGCAATAAGTATGGATGCCACTCTGCAGGAAAATGCCGACTCCGGTAATATTTATGCGGGTAATTTTTATCTCTCTGGCCCGCTGATTGAAAATCGCGTTGGCTTCCAGTTATATGGCTACGGTAACTATCGACCAGAAGATGACATTATTGAAGGATACAACGAAAACGATAATAAAGGTGTCACGGCCAAGCTAAGTTTTACACCAACGGATACCCAACAAATTGTTTTAGAAGGTGGTCGCGAGATACAAAAACGCGAATCTACTCCTGGAAAATCCATTGAAGCGTACACCGTCCGCGGCTCGCTTAAACAACCAAATCCCAAAACAAATATCAATAATGAGCGTAATCACTGGGCGTTGACTCACACAGGACAATGGGGCTTTGGCTTTTCCGACATTAGCGTTTATCAGGAAAAAACCCGACGCAGTACTGAAACCCACACTCTCAACAGCACTACCGGCTCCTGGAGTGGTGGTTACAGCGACAGAAAACCGGAAATCACCAATACCGTAGTAGATGCCAAGCTAACCCTTCCCCTGCCATCAAATATGGTAACTCTTGGCGGCCAGTATCAATATTCTGAATTAAGCGATGATTCCACCACGGGGAAAACAACCGCAGAGAAGACAGAGGTCACTGCCTGGCAAAAATCGATATTTATCGAAGATGAGATCGCCTTACTGGATGATTTAACCTTTACCGGCGGCGTACGTTTAGACGATCATGAAACCTACGGTGATTACTGGAACCCTCGCGGTTATCTGGTCTATCACCTGACAGATGAAATTACATTAAAAGGTGGCGTGGCAAAAGCTTTTCGCGCCCCAACCTTGCGTGAAATCAGCCCCGGCTATGGTACTGCTACTCAAGGGGGCGCCGGCATTATGTACGGTAACCCAGACCTTAAGCCAGAAACCAGCGTAAATCAGGAAATTGGTATTGCTTACGATCATGAGTCTGGCTTTAATGCAGCTCTGACGCTATTTAATACTGATTTTAAAAATAAACTCACCAGTTACAGTACCGGTGGTAAAGATCCTGTTACCGGTTTAAACCTGTACACCTATGACAATGTAGGTAAAGCAAATATCAAAGGTGTGGAAGCCTCTACGACTATCCCATTAGTAACCAACTGGACTCTGGGTGTGAACTATACCTATCTCGACTCCAAACGTAAAAGCGACGATGAATTCTTCACATCAGGTGAATCACTCAAAGGGCAACCTTTGGCACAAACGCCTAAACACAGCGCTAATGCAAAGTTAACCTGGACGGTTAATGACGATTTGGATACTTATACCCGCGTCACCTATACCGGTAAACAAGTATGGGCGGCACAACGTAATAGCTATACCGGCCCTCGTTATCGCGATGGTTTTACTACTGTTGATATGGGGGGTAGTTACCAAATCAACAAAAATACCCAGTTAAATCTGGCCGTGCTGAACATTACCGACGAAACCGGTGATGATATCAATACTAACGGTGGGAACTGGATCGTTGAAGATGGCCGCCGCTATTGGGTCGGTATTAACGTGAAATTCTGATGTGTATGGCGGAGCCTCTATTCTGGCTCCGCCTGATAAATTCATAAGCAATGGTATTCCCATGTCTAAATTAATTGCGCTGTTCTCCATGTTGCTGTTTTCCGTCACCCTCAACGCCAAACCTCAGCAAACGATCCCGCCCGTTGATAGCGCTGCTTATCAGCACTTCCAAATTCAACAATATGATATGAATGCCGATGAACACCGAAATTACCGAATCTATATTGCGGTACCCCATACACCACCGCCGACTTCCGGTTATCCGGTGTTATATATGCTGGATGGCAACGGACAGTTCCCACTGGCGGTAAATAGTTATCATCCGGATAATGGCCCCGCCCCATTAGTCATCGCCATTGGTTACCCTACTGATGTCAGCTATAACACCGTACCACGCACTCGTGACTATACTCCTCCAGCCGAAGGAGAAGAGTTTGCTCAGGGTGGAAATGCTGAACTGTTTTATCAGTTTATCAACCAACAGCTGAAGCCTTGGGTCAACCAACACTATGCGGTTAATCAACAAAAGCAGACATTAGCCGGCCATTCATTTGGTGGCTTATTTACGCTCTACACTCTGTTTAATCATCCTCAACAATTCCAACACTATGTTGTAGCCAGTCCTTCAATCTGGTGGGGAAATGGTGTAGTTATCCCTGCTCGTACTCCATTACTAACTCAATGGCCGGAGTCCATCACGATAACAGTTGGCGAGTATGAAGAAAAACCTAATCCGGCAGATGCCAGTAAACCGCAAAATGCGGAGCGTGCTAAAAGGCAGGCAAAGCGTCAACAGGTCACCAAAGCCCGCACACTAGCGGAAGAGATGAAGCAACAGGGCGCAAAGGTAACTTTCATTCTGTTTCCGGAGAAAAATCACGGTAGCGTTATCCCGGATGCGGTGAGAAACGCCGTAATGACGGCGGGAAAAGCGTAAAATATCAATGGATAGCCCCTCCTGTTAACCCCCTTAATTGGGCGTTAACAGGAAAGTTTATTTACTATTCATCTTCTTTTTTGCTGTTGTCCGTATAAGCTGCGGCAATCTCTGGCGGCAGGTTTTGCACCACTAAGCTCTGTGGGCTGGAAAGCTTAACGTTTGCCGCCCGTAAACGCTTCAAAATATCAAACAACAGATCGCTTTTGGTTCGGCTGACCACTCGGGGGCTACTGACGTAGCCGGTTACGCTTAACGTAATGCCATCAGGCGTTAACTGACTAAAAGAGACTGACGGTGCTGGCGTATCCTGAATGGCTTCATGCGCGACATAAGCTTCCAGTAAAATACCCCGTACCTGTTCAGGATCGATATCCAATGGGAAAATCAGAGGAATGGTTGCCACACCCTGAGCATTTCCCATTGTCACATTACGTACGTTTTGAGAAATGAGCTGAGAATTGGGCACAATCACCGTCGATTTATCGCTAAGCTGAATTTCAGTAGCCCTGACATTGATACGACGAATATCCCCTTCAACACCACTGATACTAACTAAATCCCCTACTTTTACCGGTCGTTCCGTTAACAGAATCAAACCTGAGATAAAGTTCTTAACAATCTCTTGCAGACCGAAACCGATACCCACTGATAGCGCACTAACAATCCAGGCCAGTTTATTCCACTCAATACCCAGCAATGACAGGGTAATCAGAATCAGTAGTACATAACCAATATTGCTGAACAGCGTGACTAACGACATGCGCATACCGGTATCCATCGCCGTTTTGGGCAGGAACTTAGTTCCCAGCCAGCGACGAGCGGTGCGCAGAATATACAAACCTACCACCGCACTGATCAGCGCGCTCATAACGTTTGCCGGAACGATATTGATTTTACCGAAACTATCACTTCCCAGAATATCGACAGCTTTATCAACGATAGTCATTGGTGTGGTAGCACCATAAGTACCGTTAAACAGAGCAATCGCCGCAAACATAACCAGAATGGTATTTCCTACGGCAGAAAACAGAATAGTTGCCTGTTCCAGGTAGCGATTATCCAGACTTAGTGCTTGCTTAATCCATTTCCCACTGGCGTGGTTGACAGAGAACAGGCTTTCACACAGATCACCCATCAACTTAGTGGTTAAATAAAGACAGGAGAAAACAATGCCAACCCACACCAGTTCATAGGTTAAAAAACGCGCCAGTGGAATATAACCAATCAGCAATGCTAATACGATAGCGACAGACACGGCACTGACCACCAGATGAATCAAACTCGCCATCGAAGTGCGTGGTTCAAGCGGTTCACCTAACGCCACCATCTCCCGGCGAATACGGTTCGTCCGACGAGTTGCTCGCCATACCAATAAAGCAATTAACAGTGACGCAATACCGTTACTGAAGATCGCGGCGGATACGCTGCTACCAATCACATTATTAAGCTGTTCCAAAGTACCAAAGAACATGAGCAGAATAGCAATCCCGCTAGGATAAGGCTTTAATGCACTAGCGATCATATCCGGCATCGGTACCAGTCGCCACGATGGCCGTTGAATAGAGAGCAATGCCCTGCCCAGGCCGGCAATCAAACCGGAGAAAATGGTTAGCCCTAACAGGCCATTGGCGAAGTTATCTACCAATGGTGGTAGCGTATTATTACGGGCAAAAACCAGATAGAGCAGATTGGCACCGCCATAAAGCGTAATAACCGTCACAATAACCGTCGCAAAGGCTAAAAAAGTACGGCGTAAGCGCCCATCCGGAAAACCCCAAATGCTTAACCAGACCAGTGCCTTTTCAAGATATTTGCGGGCATAGACCCAAACAGCAATAGCCAGAACCATCAAAGCGATGGAACCAAACAGCCGATCCGGTTGCCAGGCTTGTGCAATATTATCGGATAGCTGTTGGCTAAAACTGGCAATTTTAGTTCTGTCATCCACCTGTGGACTAAAGATCGGAGCCCAAAAACGCGGCCCTAAAATACTCCCTGAATTCAGCGCCAACTGAGTTTTCAGCGCATTTCGCCGTAATTCTATAATTTGCTTTGAAAGATTGCTGGCATTGGTTTTTAGCGTTTGGGAGTGTTCTAACTTTTTCTCGGTTGCCGCTTTATCGGCGTTTAATGCCGTGCGTTGTTTTGTGACTTCAGGCGTTTCGTCCAGCGCTCCGGGTGCCGGGGCAGGCCCGATAACATCCAGTTGGGCTTGTATTTGCGTTAATACCGGCGTCAGAATACTGATGTACTCATCCGCTTTATGAGAAACCTCCAGCGCCTGAGTATTCAGTAAACTGAACTCTTTGTCTTTGGTAACGGCAGAAACCTGTTGCTTAATATCACTAAGCCGTTGCTGTAAGCTTTCAAGTTCTGCGGTACTGACATCTTTCTTTTCTTCTTGTTCTGAATCCTGATCTTGTGGCTTATTTCCCTGAGTTTGATCCTGTGGTTTATTTACCACAGACTTGGTATTACTGTTAGCAGCAGGTAGTGATTTGGGCGCTGCATATACTGAAGGTACCGTTGTGCCAATCACCGCCAATGAACAAATTAAAAGCAATACCTTTGAAAATCGATACATACAGCAATACTCCAAACGTCACTACATGTCAGATTGAGATAGTTAATATTACAGTTTTGGCTTGATAGTCTTTTTTAGCTCATCAACAGAGATAGAAGCCACAACGCTCCCTGCTAATGGTGCTTTTAAAACATGCGGCTTAATCTTGCCCCATACCTGCATTTCACAAGGTTTACAGTCAAAGGTTAACGTCAAAACTTCATCATTGTGTACCAGTTGCATTGGCGTTGCCCGCCCTTTGACACCCTGAACACCTTTGGCCTGTTTAGGACATAAATTAAAGGCAAAACGCAGACAGTGTTTGGTAATCATTACCGGCACATCTGATTTTTCCTGATGAGCTTCATAAGCGGCATCAATCAATTCGACACCAAATCGCTGATAAAACTCCCTGGCTTTATGGTTATAAACGTTAGCAAGGAAGCTTAAATGAGTTTCAGGATAGACTGGCGCAGGTTCAGAGACCGGTAACCGCTCAGCACGCTGATAATGTTGTAGTCGGGCTTCTGTTAGTGCATCAATCGTATCCCGTCGTAACTGATTCAACTGAGCGCTGGGAATAAAATACACCGCCGGTAAGTCAACGGTCACTGAAGTAGCACGATAGATAGTTTGTCCCAGTTTGGATAATCCATCTTTCAGGCTTTGTAATGATTTCTCCGCCTGATTTGCCACTTCAAAATCACCATTAAGTGACGTTGTAACGCAACCCCCCTCTTCACTGGTCGCCGTCAGCAATAATTCAGCCGCCACCTGTGTTAAGTGTAGTTCAACGTTCACCTTACGTTCACTGGATGACTTGAGCAACGACTGTTGCCACAGATGATCCAGGTTACGGTTTAGCGGATGATTCGGTCGTAACTTGCTAAATTCAGGCAACATTTCATTAGGATAAACCCGATAACGAAGTTCTGCCGTTTTCTCTACTTTACTGGCGCGAAAACCAACAATTTCTCGCTTAATAAGTACATTCAGACCATCACCATTAGTCAGTGGCTCAATCACGCTGACATCCAGATAGTTCCCACCGACTTTAAGCACTTCACCAACCGGCAAGCCGATATATTTAGGTGAATCAAATGCGCCGATATCCATCTGCCGTTGGTTAACAAAGTAATCGGTGCTTCCCCGATGGAACGTCTTCTCCGGATTCGGAATAAAGTGATGTTGTGTTCTACCGCTGGAAGCGGCTGACAGATCCGAACGTTGAAGCAAAATTTGATCGATCTGCTGGCGATAATAGGAGGTGATGTTTTTCACATACCCCATGTCTTTATAACGCCCTTCTATTTTAAAAGAACGCACACCGGCATCAATCAACGCAGACAGGTTTGCTGCCTGGTTGTTGTCTTTCATTGAGAGCAAGTGTTTGTCATAAGCCACAATCCCGCCTTTATCATCTTTTAAGGTATACGGCAGTCGACAGGCTTGTGAACAATCGCCCCGGTTGGCACTACGCCCGGTCTGAGCGTGGGAAATATAGCACTGGCCAGAGAAAGCTACGCATAAGGCGCCATGAATAAAAAACTCAATTGAGGCACTTACGTTATGTTTGATTTGCCGAATCTGTTCCAGATTAAGCTCTCTTGCCAGAACCAGTTGTGATAACCCTACATCAGATAAAAATTTCGCTTTTTCAACCGTTCTGATATCCGTTTGGGTACTGGCATGCAAATCAATAGGTGGAATATCTAACTGTAAAATGCCCATATCCTGGACGATCAATGCATCCACACCGGCATCATACAGTTGATAAATAAGCTGCCTTGCCGGTTCTAATTCATCATCATGTAAGATGGTATTTAGGGTAACAAACACTTTGGCATAATAGTGGTGAGCAAAAATAACCAGCTCAGCAATATCTTTCAGACTGTTTCCGGCATTATGACGAGCGCCAAAGCTGGGGCCGCCAATATAAATGGCATCGGCACCATGCAAAATAGCTTCACGGGCAATTTCTACATCTCTTGCCGGACTAAGTAGTTCTATCTGATTGTCTGAAAGTCTCATATTTCACTGAATTATATAGTAGTTAATCGTATCAAACAGGTAGCAAACATAAACATGTTGGTGGCAGTCGCTACAGCGTGCGGCATTGTACATTAGATTTGAATTTCCGCGCATGAGGATCTTATTAATAGCGGGGAGTTTATCTGATATGAAGTTTAGATGATTATCCCGCCATCAGGCGGGATAAATCAAAACAGGAAACAGCGGACAGGAATAGTTAGCAGGTCTTATTTTCTATAGAAATTAAATATAAGTAGCGATCGAGTACCATAGCGGTGATGCCTAAACTTCGGCAAATCTCCATTTGGGTTTTCCCCTTTTCACTTAACGCTTCAATCTGGCGTAAAATATTTCCTTCATTACCCTGATAGATATAACTAATTTGAAATGTTCGCCCACATCCTGAACAGTAATATCGCTGCAATCCGGAACGTGCTCTGCCGTGTCGACGAACACAGTTTTTTCTACCGCAGTGATGACATATGATGGCCCCGACTTTCATTTTGAATGCCTCCCTATATATTCAAACTCCTTACATCAATTCAACGTACTACTTTTTATGGTTGATACATTTAGCTGCCCCAAACTGGAAGCCAATGAAAGCCGGGCTAAATGCCAGTCCACCATCGTGTTCACATTATTGATTTGCGCTTCCGATAAATCATTTTGTGTATTTAGCAGTTCTAAAATGCTACCAACACCTGATTGATAACGGCCTCGGGCAATCTCATAAGCACGACTGGAAGATGCCACTAAATCGCGCATATTCTTCAGGTTATTTTGAGCTGTCGATAAGCGTTGATAGGTTTGCCATACCTGCAGAGCTATATTTTGCTTGGTTTGAACAAACTGATTTTGCGTCAGTTCCAGTTTATTCTGCGCTGCCCGTACGGCGTTATATTGGCTAAATCCACTAAACAGAGGCACTTTGACATTAACCCCCATATACAGCTCATCACTGTCATAACCCGGGCCATATTTAGGACGATCGTTACCCCAACGAGAAGTGAAATAGACCGAAGGTAAAAAGCCTCTTTTTGCTACGCTCAGCTCTTTTTCCGATACGGTAATTTGCTCTTTAGCTGCCAGTAACTGTGGATGTTGGTTTAAGGCTTTTTCAATTAACTGATTAATATTATTCAGTGAGCTTTGAGACGGAACCGACAACCCTTTCTGAAAGCTAATATCTTTAGTGATATCCTTACCTAAGATAGAAGCCAGCGCTCCCATACTGTTGCGTACTTCGCCTTCTGCCTTAATTCGGTAGTTAGTGGCCGATAAGGCGGCGTTTTTAGCCTGAAGCTCATCGGCTAATTCACCAACCCCCGCCTCTCTTTTTCCCTGAGTGACCTGTAAACTTTTATAAGCGATAACTTCAATATCTCTGGCGGCTTCCAGATAGGCTTCTGAAGCGATAACCGCAAAGTATTTTTGTGCGGCATCTAACACCACATCCTGTAAATCCGACAGAGATAAAAACTCGACCGCAATAAGCTCACTCTTTGCCTTATCAACACTGGCTTCGCGCTGACCAAAATCAAACAGCAACCAACTGAGTTCCAACGTGTTTGCCCAGGACTCGGTTTTGGTTTTGTAATCTTTCTTGTCAACGGTTTGAGTTAACTCTCTGTGACCAAAACTGCTATTTAAGTCTACCGTTGGCATATAGCCCGCATAGCTGCTGTCTTTGGCAATCTGATATTGATGCAGGTTTAACCAGGTCGCTTTAGCCTTAGGGTCATTACACATCGCCATGACCACGACGTCATAAAAGCTTAAATTTCCCTTACCCTGACCAGCACCCAGACAAGCGTTGTCATTCAACGTCTTTTTACTTGAGATATCAGCAACCACCGGCGCTTCAATTGGCTGTGGTGCTATTGTTTGAGGCTCTGGTTGTACAATATCCGGGGTTACCGGTTCTATCGTAACCGGGGCCGCTGCTACCGTTGTTGATTGCGACGATGACGGTGACGGACTCCCCTTGAGATACTCGTCAATACCGGGTAACGATGCCGGTTTTGAACTTGAGACAGGGGCGGCAGAATTTACTGCATTCTTCACCGGCATCGTTTTTACCGGTTCATAACCAATCGTACGGGAAACGCTCGTTGCTTTCACCGGCACAGAACCCGTTGAACTGGAAACAGTGACGGGTTTTGTTACTGTTGGTTGAGTTGCAGTTGGTGTTGCTGACGTTGTTGATATCGACTTAACCGGCAATGGCCCTTTGGTGCTGGTGAGCGGTGCAGACTTTGCCGATGATGAGCTATTTTTGGGCTGTCCGGAAGTACTTAGTTCATCGATAAGACTCATCACATCATTACGACTTGCCGCAAAAGATGTTGATGGAAATATGGCTGAATAAACCAGACTGGCAAGAATAATCTTCTTCATTTTAGCTTCCTTGTTCCGCAGCAGGCTCTGTTGACGGTGCTGCCGACGCGAAAAGCTGTGCCGGTGTCAAATCGTGTCCCACTGTTCCATTTTCAATAACGATAATGCGATCAACCATAGCCAGCGTTTGAGGGCGATGAGCAATAACCAGACGTGTAATCGCCAGCTGACTTACCGCGGTATTAACGTGTTGTTCTAACTGCACATCCAGATGGCTGGTGGCTTCATCCAAAATCAGTAATTGCGGCTGTTTATACAGTGCTCTGGCTAACAGAATCCGTTGTTTTTGCCCACCTGAAAGCGCAACACCCATATCACCCACCAGGGTGTTATATTGCATTGGCATTTGTTCAATATCGTGGTGAATAGCTGCCATCATAGAACACTTAATCGCTCTTTCATGACTGACGCTGTGGTCAAAGAAAGTGATGTTATCCATGATAGAACCGGCGAACAGCACGTCATCTTGCAATACTGTCGCGCTGAAACGACGTAGGTTAGCTACCGTCAGTTGTTTCAGGCTAACACCATCAATCAGGATATCGCCGGATACTGGCGTTAAGCTGCCACACAGCAGTTGGCTTAATGTGGTTTTACCACAGCCGGAAGCCCCTGCCAGTGCCACACACTCACCCGGCTCGATGACGAATGAGATGTCTTTAATGACATAAGGCTCATGTTCTGAATAACGGAAACTAACATTATCGAATTCAATACGTGGTGGTTGAGTTTGTTGGGCATACTGTTTCTGTTCTATCACATCTTCCGGTTCAGTCAGCACAATATCGGCCAAACGTTCGGTTTGAATACTCAACATTTTTAATTCAAAGAACTTATCTACCAGGCTGCTGATACGGCTACTAAACTGCCCCTTATAAGAGGTAAACGCCATTAATACCCCAACGGTGAACGTTTGATCCATCACCATGGTGGCGCCAATTCCTAAGACCAACAGGTTTTCAATACCAAACAATAAGCCATTAAGTTGCTGATAGTAGATCTGTAACTTCTGAACTCTGACACCTGAGTTAATCTGACTAATCAACAGCGCCATCCAGTCTGACATACGCTCATTCTGACGTTGAAACAATTTGATGGTTCTTACACCACGAATGGTTTCCAGAAAATGACTCTGTTGTTTTGCGCCGTGGATAATCTGCTCTTCTGTTGCCATGCGCAATGGACGGTACCAAAGTATCCGACCAATAACGTATAACAACATCGTGATAAGACAAATGGTTGCCAGATAAGGGCTATAGATGTACATCATGATTAATGTGACGATAGTCATCATGCCGTCAAGAATGGCCACAAAGAATGATGATGAGAGTGTTGACTGAATAGAGTCAACTGCGCCAAAACGGGACACAATATCCCCTAAATGACGTTTCTCAAAATAGCTGATTGGTAACCGCAAGAGATGACGGAATACACTGTCGCGCCACTGCACGCTGATGGATGTAGAAATATACATCATCACCCACGCCCGCACGGCCGAAGTAAGCTGTTGAACCAGCATCATAACGCCAAACCCAACAATCAATGTGACTAACAGATTCCTATCGTTAGATACGATCACATAGTCAATCGTCCATTGGGTAAATAACGGTGAAATAATACTGAATAGCTCTATTCCTAAGGCCAATAACAACACCTGAATAAAGCTGCTTTTAAGACCTGTAATTTTACCGATTAGATCGCGAAAACGAACCTTACGTCTGACTTCCTGTGGCTTAAATCCTTCATCTGGCCAAAGCTCAACGGCAACACCAGTAAACGATTTTGAGACCTCTGAAAACGCCAGTTGGCGTACCCCAAAAGCGGGATCGTGAATAATACACTTATTCCCTTTAATCGCTTTGAGTACCACAAAGTGGGAAAACTCCCAATGCAATATGCAAGGTAATTTAAGCTTGGGTAAATCTTCCATTTCCAACCGTAAAGAACGGCTGGTCAAATTCATCTGCTTAGAAATATTCAACAGTTGAGTAAGATTGGCGCCCTTCTGAGAAATACTGTATTTACCGCGTAAAGTAGCCAGGTCAATATTGTAATTATAATAACCAGCGATCATGGCTAAACAGGCAAGACCACATTCAGCCGATTCCGTTTGGATCAGTACGGGTAAGCGCTGGCTGATTAGTCCAAAATTGATTTTTTTAACGAAACTCATCCCTATTATTCCCTTGTTGCTTTAACCCTTAGTCAGTCGCTTTCTTGGTGATACTCAACAAGGGTTCCAATACCCATTCGTAGAGTCTTCTTTTATCCAGTGTGATATCCGCTTCCAGTTCCATACCAGGCTGTAGCGCTTTATCTTTTCCATAAACGCTAATCAATTGCTTATCCGGTTTTACTACGATTTGGTATAGCGAGGCTTCATTACCCACATTCGTGGTACTTTGTAATTCATGTTGCAATAAAGCCGCCTTAGAAATAGACACCACTTCGCCACGGTATTGACCAAATTTTTGATAGGGGTATGACTGGTAACGTAGCCAAACTTCAGCGCCTTCCTGAATAAAACCCACGGCGTTGCTTGGCGCATAAAGATGAACCATCAAAAGTGAGTTTTCAGGAACAATACTGACCATTGGCTTACTGCTATCCACAAATTGCCCGGTTTGAGCCACGGCTGCGGTTATCGTGCCGCTTTGTGGAGCCTGAATAGTAATTTCACGTTTAGCTTCGCTTTCAGCAAGCTCTTGTCGGGTCGTCGAGATATTGCGATCGATCTGTGCCTGTTGTTTATCAAACTTCAGCAATAATCCATCCAACTCAGATTGCCTTCCCGCCAGCTCTTTCTGAGCATTAATTCTCTCACGTTCATAGCTACTCAGGGCACTTTGCTGCTGCAATAGCTCCTCTTTCACCCGTTCAAATTGTTCCAGAGAGATATACTCTTTCTTATAAATCTCTTGATACTGCTGCTGGCGGCGTTGAACCAACTGCAAAATTTTACGCTGATTAACTATTTGCTTATCTAAGGTATTAACCTGATCGTTTAACTGCCGAATATAATTTTGCAGCAAAGATTTCTCAGCGATAAATTGGGCTTGGTTCTTAGCTAAGTCTTCATTCAGAGACTCGAGTCTGGACTGAATCTGAGTACTAATAGCCTGCTGAGTACCACTACTGTTTTGCGACTCCCTTTCGCTGGAAATGATATAGAGCACATCCCCTTTTTTGACCTGCTCTCCCTCTTTTACTTTTTTGTCTGTCACTACACCGTATTGCGGACTATAGACTTTGATCACTCCACGATCGGGTACTAACTGTCCTGTAACAGTCTGTTTTCTCGTATAAGAAAACAAAATGCAAAAAAGCACGATAAATACAGTAATGGCGCAAACAAAAGCAGTAAAAAATTTCAATGTTAAAGGCGTACTTAACATAACGCTGCCAAGCCACTTTTGCTTTTCTGCCTGAAGCGCCTCCTGGCGAAATAGCCCCATAAGCCATTTTATCCTTAATAATTATTACGTTAACTAGATTACTGGCGATATATTCTTGATTAATATGACGCTGAAAAATTGATAAATTTGCTTATTGCCTCATCAATTTACAAGCCGATAACTGACTTCAATTTTATAAAAATAAGCCATTCCAAAATTTAATATAATTTTGTTATAAATATATCGAACACTTAACTTAAAAACCTTAAGCAACCCTTTAAAATCCAATTAAAAAAAACAAGACAAGACTTAATTAAAATAAATTAATCACCTATAAAAATAGGTATTGATCTCAATTTTTGTAATATAAATGGATTTTATGAGCCACCGATAAAAGGATATAACAATATTCCTACCCAATGCAATATATGCTAAGTTTAAAAATGAATGACACTCATCTCTTAAAGACATATAAGAATAATTCATCTTATAAGAATCGATCTCAAAACCTATCAAATCCAATAGCTATCAGGAATGCATTTCAAACTAAAAATATTTAGATCAACAACGCATCATTAAGTAATGACCAATAAAACAATAAGCCAGCAACATCATAAATACAATGGGATTTACATAGAAACAAGTAAAAACCCAACTCACTAAAGCTAATTAAAATGAAATATAAATACATTTGCAATTAAAATTTACAAAAAACAAACCAATAATAAGTAATGGTTAACTATAAATAAATAAACGCTTATTTTATAGTAAAAACACTATTTTATCTTTTCTTATAATTTGCATTACATGATTTTTTTGATAAATTTACCCGGTGTGTAATAGGCCCCTAAGTCTAAATTAGGAGAGTGAGTCTTTCTGAATTGAAAGGCATCTTAATTGCGCACTTAAAAAATTATAGTTAATTACGATTTAATGGAAAAAAATTAGCTTTTTTGTAGCCGGGACTATTTTTAATTTTAAACGCTAATTTTTACACCTCAAATATAGGTTATGGATATGAAACTATACGTACAAAAAGCAGGACAAGCCGTTGAAGAAGTCTCACTGACGGGTTCAACACAAATCAGTGCAACACCAGGTACTCGCCTTTTCGTGGAAGCCAATGACGGCGCTATCACCCACATGTCACGTTCTGGTTCACAGTTAGTTGTGAACACTGCTGATGGTAAAGTGATCAACGTAGATAACTTCTTCGGCTCAGCTGACCAAGGCATGAGTTCATTAACCATTGATAATAGTGCTGAGTCAGGTTTACCGGAAAAGCAGATCGTTCTTGGTGATGACAGACTCTATGCTGATGGTAGCGAAGTTATTGCCTATACTCCTGAGCAGTTAAAAGAAGTTATCTCTGGTTGGGATTATTATGAAATGCGCGGCGAAGAAGCGGCCGCTGCCGGTGATGACGACAACACCGGTCTGTTTGTTGCATTGGGCTTAGGTGCTGCCGGTATAGCTGGTTTGATTGCCCTGGCAAATGATGATGATAATGGACATAGCTCCAGCGGTGTCAATCCAAATCCTACGCCAGACCCTAACCCAAGTGAAGTGACTGACCCAACGCTGATCACTCTGAACCGTTCTAATGGTTCAAGCCTGACGGGTACCAGTGATGCTAAAAACGCAACCGTCTACATTGATATTAATAACGATGGTACTTACGACTATACAGCAACCACTGATGCTGATGGCAACTGGTCTTTCCCTACCCCAACATCTATTCCTGATGGCGCAACCGTTAGCGTTTGGGTATTAGATAGTAAAGGTGAAAAAATTGAGGTTAGCACCGTTATCGATGCAACCGCACCTGACTTCATTTCAATGACTGTTTCTCAGGATTTAGCGGTTATCACCGGTAAAACTGAAGCTGGCGCTGTTGTTAAGCTGGATCTGAATGGTGACGGTACTGCTGAATACACCGTCAAAGCAGACGACAACGGTAACTACAAATTTACCCTGGAGAATGGCGCCACTCTCGTTCCAGGTACCAGCGTCATCAGCCTGGCGGATGATTTAAATAACGTTTCTCAAGTAACTATTCCAGTAGCGACTAAAGCAACTGTATTAGGTATGAGTGACGGCACCAATGCGATGGATCTGTCTACCACGACAGAAATCACCTCTCCTACTCTGCACGGTCTGGGTACGCCAGGCGCTGTAGTTCAGGTTATGGATGGTGATACCATTATCGGTACTACCACTGTTGGTACCGATGGTAACTGGAGCATTAAAGCAACTGATTTACCTGTTGGTAGCCATTCTTTTGGCGTTGAAACCGTTATCAATACCCCGGTTAGCGGCCCAAGCAAAGAAAACACTGCAAATATCACTTTCGAACAAAAACCTTATGACATGTCAGTTATTGTTGCTGATATCCGTGAGATTGAAATTGATAACAGTATTGATGCGCCAATTTCAATTACCCGTGCTCTGCCAAACGGCGGATATCTGGTAGCTTACCCACAAGCTGAAGCTGCTGGTTCTAAATTCTATGACATCAAAGTCAAGATTTTTGATGCCAGTGGTCAAATGGTTTCTGAACTGACTCTGGGTGAGAAAAATGTCGCTGATGGCTACAGCCGTGACAGCGCTAAAGCTTACTTAAGTAACTTTGACGTTGCGGTTTCTCCGGTTGATGGTGCAATTACCGTTCTGTATTCCAGAAACGAAAATCCTTCAAGCTATACCGGTAATGATGTTGTATTCCAACGTTTCTCTGCTGATGGCGCAGAAATCACTTCTGGTCCACAAGTTATCGCCTCTTCCGGTGATATCGGCGGTATGAATGGTCTGCTGACCAGTTTACTGCCAGACGGTTTAGCAAATCTGATCACCAATACCCTGTCAGGTATTGTGAATCCGATTGCAGACTTCATGACCAATGCACTGAAAACCATTGATTTCCTGAACATCCTGCCTGATACCGATTTTAAAGCGTTAGTTGACCTGTTTGTAAATGGTCTGACTGACCGTATCTACTCTGTGCTGTTTGGTCAGGGCCTGTTGAGCTCATCGATTGTTCAAATGGAAGACGGTAGCGTTGTATTTACCGGCACCCGTTTTATTGAGCCATTAGACCTGGAAAACATGGTTGAGAACGCTGACGTTTCTGGTTTTGTCAGAGAGTTCATGGACGCATTAGGATTAAAAGGTATTCCTATTGTTGGTTCAGTTATCGACTGGATCGTTGAAGGCGTTCTGAATCTGGCCGTTCAACCAATTGAAGGTTTCGTTGACACCATTCTGACCTGGTTCGACCTGAATGCTTTCGAAGCTGGCGCAAACCTGTACAGCGTTCGTTACGCTCAGGATGCCAATGGCAATCTGGTTAAAGTCAGTGAAAATACTGAAGCACCACATGACTTCTCTCTGGGTGGATTCTTCACTGAAAACGGCTATATCACTACCAGCAATGGTATTTTCGATAAAGCAGTTAACTGGATCTTTGGTAATGATCCAACCAGCGACAGCGAAGGTTTAGTTGGTGCCGATCTGGGCGGCGGTCAATATGCCGTAATCTGGCAGCAGGCTTGTAAAGACTGGTCTATCGATCAATTACTGAAAAACCCGGTTGACCTGAAGATCTCTGTTGTAGATTTCAATACGGGTAAGATCTTACTTGATGGCGCTACGCTGAATACTGATGCTCCAAGAGGTTCTGCTGACGTTTCACCTAAGATCATCACACTACCTGATGGCACCTTCGCGGTATCCTGGGTTCGTGTAACCGGCAGTGATATGGGTGACGTATTAGTTCAACGTTTCCAACTGTTGGGTGGCAAACTGGTTGCTGTTGATGCACAACCAACCGTAGTTAACAGCACTACTGATGGTGCTCAGGGCGTACTTGCTGGCTCCTTAACGGGTGCAAACGACATTACCGTTCTGGAAAATGGTAACTACGTTGTTAGCTGGGCGTCTGTGACAACTCAGGGTGAATCTCACGTTGTGTCTCGTGTGTTCGATATGAGTGGTCATGCTATCACCGATGAAATCATCGTTGATAAAGGCGTTGACGATCCGGGTATTTGTTCTCTGCCTTCTGTTGTTGCTCTGGCTGGTGGCGGTTTCGCTGTTACCTGGTCTGAAGTTTCTGAGACAGGCGGTAACCTGTACAGCCGTACTTATAACGACGATGGTTCAGTACGTGGTGCAGGTGAAACCGGTGGGGATGTTTCTAACCCAGGTCACTACATCAAAGGCACTTTAGAATCCGCTGTTGGTACCAACGGTGATGACGTTATTGATGCACGTAATGGCGTGACTAATGTTGTTGCTAACGATGGTGATGACCGCATTCTGGTCATGTCTGATGGATTTAAATCTATCGATGGCGGCAATGGTTTTGACACAGTTGTATTTGAAGATAAATCAGCTAAGACCATTGATTCAACAACGCTGAACAAGCTGCATAACATCGATCAAATCGATCTGAATAACACTTCTGCACTGACTTTAGATGTTAAGTATGAAGATCTGATTAAGCTGAACGATGATAAGCACCTGTTTGTTAAAGGTGATGCAAATGACAAAGTCGACCTGGATTTAACCAGTTGGACTAACGTTGCAACCGCTAACAAGTCTGGTGTGCAATATAACCTGTATGTCTACGATAAAGACGAAGACGCTCAGGTTTGGGTACAAAATACTATCGCTGTAATTTAATACCTCTCTCAGGGGCGAGTTCCTTCGCCCCTTATTAATTAATTACTATTCATTAATAGTAATTAATTAATAAGTTAGCCGTTATATGAATATTAATTCAAAGGATTGGTTATGGATTTTTCTCCATGGAATGAATGCGTGACGATTGTTGCCAAAGAGTTAGGCATTAATGTCAGCACTAATAATTTAAAACATATCGTTCAGAATGGTGGTGAACGCGATGAGGTAATGTATAACCTGATAAATTACATTGGGTTACAGTGCAAAGAAGTTAATGAGAAATTAGAAAAAATTCCTGCGCTATTATTCCCTGTATTAGTGCCATTAAAAAATAACCAAGCCGTTGTGGTATATGATATTAATGAAACTCATGCCACATTATCATTTCCTATATCTCCGGATGTTAAAACGCAGGTTAATTTAGAACAACTGGAATTAATGAGAGATGGCGCTCTCTGGTTAATTTATCCAAAAGAAAGAATAGAAGACAAACGTGTTGATGAGTTCCTTAAACCTTATAAAGGTAATTGGTTATTTCAATTAATTGCTAAAGACACCAAGTTTTATGGACAAATTGCACTGGGTGCTTTGTTTGGTAATATTCTGGCCCTCTCCAGCGCCCTGTTTTCCATGCAGATTTATGACCGGGTTATTCCGGCTCAATCCTATTCAACATTATGGGTTCTGTTTATTGGGGTCATGGTTGCCCTGCTGATGGATATGGGTTTACGTCTTGCCCGAGGCCATTTGGCCGATGCTATCGGAAAGAAAACTGACCTGTTTATGTCCGGCATGTTTTTCTCCCGGGCATTGAGAATGAAAAACGATGCCCGTCCAAACTCCACCGGTGCCTTTGTTGCCCAACTGCGAGAAATCGAACATATCCGTGAATTGCTGACGTCAACAACGGTCGTCGCTATGGTGGATATGCCATTTATTCTGATCTTTATTGCCGTGATTGCATTTATTGGCGGTCCTTTGGCGTTTGCTCCATTACTGGCAATTCCTTTGGTGGTTATTCCCGGCTTGATTGCTCAGTGGCCTCTGTCCCGTTTATCTCAAAAAGGTATTCGTGAAAGTGCTATTCGTAACGCCATGCTGGTAGAAACGGTTGAAGGTCTGGAAGACATTAAGATCATGCAGGCTGAAGATCGTTTCCTGCGTACCTGGAATGAATGTAATACCACCACGGCTCAAATCTCTTTAGAACAAAGACATTGGTCAAGCCTGATTACTAACTGGTGCCAGTTTATACAACAGTTAGTGTATATCAGCGTAATTGCGCTGGGTGTTTATCTGGTTATCAATAACGATATCACTACCGGTACCCTGATTGCCTGCTCCATTCTGTCCAGCAGAACTGTGGCACCGTTAGGACAACTGGCATCCGTATTAACCCGTTGGCAACACGCCAAAATGGCAAAAACCGGTTTAGATGAGTTCCTGAAAAAGCCACTGGATCAAAAGCCATTTAGTGAAACCCTGCATACCGATGAAATCAAAGGCAACTTCAGTTTAAAAAACGTTAAGTATCGCTTCAGCTCTGATGCACCCATGGTCTTGGATATTGACAGACTGGAGATTAAACCGGGAGAGAAAGTCGCCATTCTGGGTTCTATCGGTGCCGGAAAATCATCCCTGCTACGTCTGATTTCAGGTATTGCTGAAGCAACAGAAGGTGAGCTGTTACTTGATGGTCTGGTAATGAAAGATATCTCTAATAACGACATTCGCCGCGATATCGCCTATTTACCACAGGGAGCCCAGCTGTTTCACGGCACTATCAGAGACAATTTAATTATGGGTAAGCCTCAAACCTCCATAGAACAAATTGTTGAAGTACTCAATATTGCCGGTGCTGCCAGCCTGTTAAAGACAGGAAAAGGACTGGATTTGTCCATAGCGGAAGGCGGTCGGGGGTTATCGGGTGGTCAAAAGCAAACATTGTTGCTGGCCAGAACCCTGCTGCGTAACTCCCCGGTTCTGTTCCTTGATGAACCAACAGCCAATATGGATGAGAAGTTGGAAAACCATGTGGTTGCTTCACTGCGAGATCATATTAAGGACAAAACCTTTGTGGTGGTTACCCATCGACAGGCACCTTTAAGACTGGTTGACCGGGTTATTGTTATGAATCAGGGGAATATCATCCTTGATGGACCAAGGGATCAAGTATTGCAGAAGCTGCAAGCAACTAATTAGTCAGGATGATGAAAATGAGTTTGTTTAGTAAGAAGAAAAAAACCATCAGCATGCATGGCGACCCGGTGCAAAAGCACACCTATATCATCTGGATGATTTTATTAACCTGCTTTGCCCTGCTGTTATGGGCCAACTATGCAGAACTGGACGAAGTTACCAGTGGTCAGGGAACAGTTATCACCTGGAACCGTTCACAGATAATTCAAGCCAGAGATGGTGGTGTTATTCGTGAATTGATGGTTCGTGAAGGCGATCTGGTGAACGCAGGTCAACAATTAGCGGTTCTGGACGCCACTCGCTTTCAGGCAGGATATGACGAAATTGGTGCAAAAGTTAAAGGGCTGGCAGTGAGCATCGCTCGTTTAACCACAGAAATAAAGGATGACAACAGCAAACCAGACTTCTTGTTGTTACTACGCGAGTTCAGCGGCGGCATCGCCTATAAGGATATGTCAGACGAAGAGCTGTTAGCGGATAACAAAGTATTGATTGACCATGAAATGTCCCTGCTCATTACCCGTCGCAGAGGTTTGGATGAAAACATATCGGGCCTGCAACGCAGCTTAAAACTGACGGTTAATGAGTTGAACCTGATTCGTCCGTTAGTGGTAAAGGGAGCCGTAAGCCAGGTTGAAGAACTTCGCTTAAGAAGAGAAGAAAACGAGCTAAAAAATAAAATCACTGAAGCTCGCAACCATTACTTTGAGCAGGCTAAAGAAGAGCTGGTTAAAAAGAAAAATGAACTGGATTCCATCTACTTTCAGCTGTTGCAAAGAAAAGACCAGTTAACCAGTACGGTTATCAATTCACCGGTAAAAGGCATCGTTAAAGACGTACAGGTGACTACCGTTGGTGGCGTACTGGAACCGGGCGGAAAACTGATGGAAGTGGTTCCATCTGAGGATCAACTGGTTATCGAAGTAAAAATAAATCCAAGGGATATTGCATTCATTCACCCAAATCAAAAGGCAATCGTGAAAGTTAGTGCCTATGAATCATCAATATACGGAACCATGGATGCAACAGTAGAACGAATCTCTCCGGATACCATTCAGGATCAGGTACGTCGCGAACAGTACTACTACAAGGTCTTTGTTCGTACTGAACGTTCTGCTCTGGAAACACCGGACGGCAAGATACATGAAATTGTCCCGGGAATGTTGGCTACGGTTGATATCAAAACAGGGAAAAAATCAGTTCTCGACTATCTGATTAAGCCATTGAATAAAGCCAAAGAAGCGCTGAGGGAAAGATAAGTGATTCGATACAATGAAATCATGTTCGCGCTGGTTGTCAGCTACTTCTCTACGCTGTCAGCGGAAACAAGCGCCGAGACATTGAATGAAACGTTGCAAATGGCCGTTAATCGGTCACCAACGATAAAATACCATTCAGGAAAAATCGCCTCCGCAG
Organism: Limnobaculum allomyrinae; assembly: GCF_016649425.1. Classification (GTDB taxonomy): domain Bacteria; phylum Pseudomonadota; class Gammaproteobacteria; order Enterobacterales; family Enterobacteriaceae; genus Limnobaculum; species Limnobaculum allomyrinae. Next base: position 169,732 of record NZ_JADRCR010000001.1, on the reverse strand, counting down.
AGAGTACGATTGGCGAAGCCCGAAGCGGCTGGCTACCCAACGTTTCTGTTAATGCGGGTAATGAGGTCATGCGCAGCAATAAGAAGGACAGCGATGGCAGCAATACCTATTCGGTAAAAGTCGATCAGACTCTGTTTGATTTTGGTCGGGTTGGCGATCAGGTTGAATACGCCGAGCATAATAAATCGTCAGAGGTATACACTGCACATGATGAAGCCGAAGTGCTGTCATCAAAAGTTTCTGAGACCTATTTAAATATTCTGAAATATGAACAGTTAATTGACATCAATAAGAAAAATACGATTGAGCATCGCAACATTCTTGGCCTGGCAGAAGCCAGAGCCAGTGGTGGTGTTGATAGCCGTGGTGATGTTGAACAGGTTGAAGTGCGGATCAAAGGATTGGATGCAGAACTGGCAAATTATGAAGCTCAACTAAAAGCGGCTCAGGAAGATTATTATATTTTAGTAGGCAAACGCCCTTCCGGGCTAAGTATTCCTGATGTCAGTCCATTGAAAGCTAAACTTGCGGTGAAAATGAAAGAACGAATTTCAGCTTCACCACGCGTCGAAGCGATCAGAGCAAACCGGGATGCCGCCGCCGCAGAATATTCTTATACCAGCAAAAGTTGGCTCCCTGCCCTTAGCGTCTCCGTCTCTCAAGGTAAATTGAGTACCAATGGAGAAAATGATACGGTCGTGATGCTCAACGTAAACAGTAATATTTTTGACGGTGGTGGTGCTATCTATCGCAGCAAAGGTGCTGCTCAGCGAGTAGAAAGTGCCCGCTGGAATATTGAAAAATCTATTGAGGATTTATCCACTAAAGTCTCTCAGATGTATCAGGAAGCACTGAGCCAGGAAAATCAGTCCAACATCTATGCTCAACGTATACTCCATTCTCAGGAAGTTAAAGAGCTTTACCATGAGCAGTACAAAGTAAACCGTCGTTCTGTGTTGGATTTATTAAACTCGGAACAGGAACTTTTTCAGACGATGAGCAATAAAGTGAATGCAGACTTTAACTTCCGGGTTCTGCTTATTCGTGTATTCTCTGAATTAGGTGAGATAAACAAAGCGTTTAATATCAAAGTAAAATTTGAAGAAGACGACGGTGGTAATTTAGTTTCTAACCTGTTTGGCGGCAATAAACAGCCTCAGAAAGCCGCGGAACCTCAGATAGCAGAAACAATAATACCGGAACCACTGGTTATTCCTGCAGCCCCGCAGGCGGTAGAACGCAGACCGGAAATTATTTATTCACCAAGCGTTCAAAGTACCACGATAAACAAACCGGAAACCACGACATCACAGAACGTTCAAACCACTGCGTTCACTAAACCTGACGTTGTACCATCAGGCAATGTTCAGACAACGGTAATCAATAAACCCGAAGCGACCACATCACGAAATGTTCAAAATATTGTCGTTAACAGACCAGAGATCGTGGTTAGCAAACCAGAAATAACACCATCACAAAACATTCAAACCAGCACTATTGAACGTCCGCAGGTTTCTATACCGGCACCAAATAATAATAATGATGGTTATATCACTAAACCATATAAATACTCTGAATCGCAGCCAGCTCAAACGCCAGCAGCGATAACTCAGCAAAATATCAGAAAAGAATCGACTGTTAATCCAGCTATTCGTTCCACACCTAAAGGGATTGATGACCCTCTGCTTTTAATTGGTGTCAGAAAGAAATAGCGTTAGACCATTATATTTAATCGTTCTTAATGGACTGATCGGTTATTTATTTTAATGAATAGTGATTTTCAGTGTTTTATGTTAAAAATGGGCGAAGCTTCCAAGGAGGCCGTTATATATGAGGGATCTATATAATTATTGCGGTAGGAAATTATATCAAATTGAAACATAAGTAATCATATTAGTATAAAGGGATTTTATTAGTGCATCGTACAGATTAAGAAATCCCTGATGATTTTATTCATTAGTAATACATATATCTCTATTAATAGTTCACAACTCTGGTTAATGAATCTATTTTCTGTGATCTATTTCTGGTATAGAGATCATTGCATTCAACACATTAAATACGGATGCGAGTATTAAACAACGATAGGCGCTTAAAAATGGACAAAGGCAAAATAAAGACATTAATTGTCGATAATAATCAATTCGTATGTTTCGCAATCAGTGAAATCTTAAAGAACACTGACTTTCTGGATATCGTAGGTGCTATTCATTCTACAACTGGTGTTGTCGATATGATTAAAAATCAGGATATACAGCTGGTATTAATCAATATTGATCTGATCAATAATGATAAAGATAAACTGGTAAAAGAAATACATGGTGAAAATTCATCGACTAAAATTATTGGATTGACTTCTGAAAACTCAAACTCCAATATCATCAATTCATTAGACGTTTCAATCGATGGTATCATCGATAAAACTAACGATATCGAATCACTGACTCTGGTATCTAAATTGGTGATGAACGGCTTTCAGTGCATCCCTAAAAATAAATTGTGTAACGATAAAGTCAATAAAACAGCGATGCTAACTAATCGCGAACGCGAAATTTTACAGTTCATCACTCAGGGTATGTCAAACAAAGATATCGCAGAAAAGCTAAATATAAGTAGTAAAACCGTTAGCGTTCATCGTTATAATATTATGTTTAAACTGGAAATAAAAAATTCTCTCGATCTGTTTAAGCTAGGTAGTTTTTCCATCTAATCAGCTATTATGTAAAACTTGGGGGCGTAAAGGAGGGAATGAGACTAATTCCCTGCCTTTCCCTTATGTTATCGAAGTACATTTTCATCCTCCTCATTTTTTAAATTATTAACACTGTTAACGCTTTTGATGAAAAACAACCCTTTATCTGCCTGTTTATTAATCAATGGTAAATCTATAATCAAGTTATTATATAAACATAATGAACCACACATTAAATAATCTCAATACAGGAAGCCTTCTTTTAGAAAAAAGTCAGAATGGAAAATTATGATATTTATTAGCCAACTATCTATTAAAGTGATCATCACAATTATCACTTTCTGAACCATCTTTCAAAATAGCAAATAAACCGATGGCACAAAATATATAAAGGAGAATAAATGCACATAAAGAAAATATGATCATAAAATTTGATGACCACTCTACTATTGCTTGTAAAATATCTTGTATTACACCAACCATAACAATAACTCCTCATTAGTAACATATTGCTGCGATGCATGCTAAAGGCAATATTATTGCTAACCTGTAGCTTTCCTGTAATCATCAGTAACGGCTGCTAATCTAACGCCGATTTAGTAACAACGTTATCCATAAAACGAAATAGACACAAAAGCGTTTCATAATGAAATGGTTACGCCAGAAATAAAATTATCACATTGATTTATAATGAAAATAATCAAAATAAAATTATTGTTTTATAAATTACGAGGGAATATATGTGTTGTCGGGAGATAAGGATGGTCAAAAAACAGAAGTAAAATCCCCACCAGAGTGCTCTAAGTGGAGATTTGTCGATTACTACATACCAAACACTATGGCATGCTGATAATAAAAAGCGTTGAATAAAATATCAGCAAAACGGTACCCGTTACGGTTAATAATACTTTCATAGTGAACTCCTCGCGAACCTAATGAGTACGGATAAAACAGGTAGTATCAGAAGCGCTAACCTTTAACTTTTTGATACTGCTTACTATAAAGATAGTTTGTTGTTTCTATTTTGTCACTTCAATGTAAATAAGATGTTATTGTTCATTTTGTTCATATAATTTATATCAGATAAAAAACCAATTTTCATCTGAAAAATCAATACATTTTTTCGTCAAAATAGAACTATATGATTACTACGACATTAATCACTAGAATATCTGTAATTAAAGATTTGGACTATCAATGTGATAGGTCAATTCTGTCCGGCTGGACTCAACTAAACCTGGCGGTTGGGGGAAACGGTATCTGGCAATATGTATAAAAAAAACGCCACAGATATCTGCGGCGCCTTGTACAAACAAAAATAACTTACTCTCTGTAACGCTGAATATCCGATGCCATATCGGTAACAATCTTTTTCAAGTCTTCTGCGGTTACTTTTTGAGAATCATTACTCAGTTGCTTACCAAAGCCTTTACGTACGACTTCAAATACCGTTTTACCCGTACTGGCGTCAATTAATTGGCCTTCAAACAGTAAGGTTGTGTCCTGATCGCGCTCTCCAGTTGCCGCCATTGTGCCAGCAATAACTAAAGCGACAGGGATAACTTCATAAAACTGTAAACCCTCGGTAGAGGCAGCAACACCGGTAATTGCACCACGGAAAATCAGCGTGTTTGGTGTTTTTGGTGAATTAACCAGATTCAGACGTTGGCCAAAAGCAGCTTTAACATTTTGGTTAGTATAATTTAATACCTGATCCAGGGTTTGTTGCGTAACTTGTGCGTTAGGCTTTGGAGCCGGGTAATAAACAATTGGTTCATAATAAAGGTTCTGATAATTTTGAGCTTTAAACGATGGATCCATCCAGCGTAATACTTCCTGCCCTGATGCACTTTCAGCTTTATGCAGTTTTGAATAATCAGGTAAAAAACCTGAATAATCTTTAGTGTCCGCTACCTTCGAGGTACAACCGCCTAATAAAAGACTACCGATAACTACTGCTGCGGAGATATGCTTCATCGCCAACATACTTAACCCCTACTAATTATGTAATCGTCAAATCGATTGTTTTGTTAAGCAGAGCACTATTTCTACATAAAAGAGAAGATTGCAAGAATCTGTTAATTGCTTTCTTATTCTTTCATAGAGCTATCTTGCCCCAACCAATGGTCTTAAATACCTTCTCTGTCGGTACACTCAGTATAGATGCTATTAATGAGGCTACCGTGAAAATTATTATTCCTGAAATATCAATAAAAAGGCGTTATTGACTGCACAATATATAATGAATATTAAAATAATTTCAATTGATTATTTTAATCTAAAAATAGTCAGCACAAGTTACTAATCTGGCTGCTAAAGACGAAGGACAATACTTTACTTTCATTTAATTAGCTGGTTGTATTTTTCCATTCCCTGTTTGTTTAACTTTATGCTTCATTTATTACGTTCGCGTACCCGACTCAGTGTTTTACTGGGCAATTCACCAAACATATCACGGTACTGTGCGGAAAAACGCGCGAGATGTTGAAACCCCCATCGGGTAGCCACATCCGATACCGTCATGTTCGGTTTAGCCTCCATTAAATCACGCAATGCGCCATTCATTCGCATATTCACAAACCAACTTTTAGGCGACATACCTACCGAATTTTTAAAAATAAACTCCAATGCCCTCAAGGTATAACCCGTAGCTTTAGCCAGATCGCTCAATTTGAGATTATTTTCCTGCCCCGACAATATCAACTGCTCAGTTGCCATTATCAATTGCCCGTGAAGTTGAGCCAGACTATTTGGTTTTATTGAGTCAGGTTGACCATCAGAAGCACAAATAGCCTTAATAAAACTATTTAATAGTGCTGCTGACAGCATTTTGGTGACATCTTCACTTAACTCTATATTTCCGGGCTGACAGGCCATCTGTCGAATCTCCTGAAACATAGTTTTTAACTGTTCGTAGTTTTCAGCCTTTAGCGGGAATGTCATGATCCGATTAGGTATCAGTTTAATTTTGCCATCATCATAATCATTTAATGCTTTTTGTAATTTCTCTCTGGGAATCGAGTACGCAAACCATTCAGCCTCCCCCATCGACTGATAAAGAATATCTGAACCTTCTGGATAAATACGTAAGTTACCGACACCAATAGGCATCCCGTTATATCGGGTATATTCTCCTCCTTTGATAGTAAGTCCTAAATGAATATATTCCGATGATGCCTTCCCTCTGCCAATGAGTGCAGACAGGTGACGCCCGGACTCCAGGCGAGTTTCACCTAATGAAAGCCGAAAATTATACGCTTCATTATTGTTTTCAAAACTCATGATCCTGCGTTCAAAGTAGCCTCCCTCCACTACCTCAATCTTATTAACCATATCCAATCCATGGCTAATATTTTCCCGATACCGTGACGAGGATGTCATAACTACTTAACCACCTGATTAATTTAATGAGTTTATAATAAGAAATCTCAAAAGCTGTGACTTACATAACCTGTATAAGTTTAAGGTATAGTAATATTAGCGGAGACTCTGATAATTAAGTCCCCTGCATCCCGCACTTTTCATCTTCAGTATAAGGTAGATTTATGATCTCGGTATTTGGCCACCTAAACCCGGACAGCGATTCAGTATGCTGCGCCATTGTTGTCAGCAACTGGCTGAACGTTACCGGTCGTCCGGCAACGGCTTATCGCCTCGGGGAGCTAAATCCAGAAACCGAATTTATCTTGTCACAGGCACAATGCGCATCACCGCCATTGCTTGAACACAATATCGCTAATCAACCTGTATGGCTGGTTGATTTCAGTGATTTAGAACAAGGCCCTGAGAATCTGAATAAAAGTCAGGTAATTGGTTTAATTGATCATCATCGCTTGGGTTCGTTAATCACCACAGAACCCCTGGACGCATGGATAAGAAGAGTCGGCTGTTGTGCCACGCTGGTTTTTAATATTGTTACTCACACCCCAGACTATCAATTAAGTCCGTCACATGCATTACTGCTGCTCGGTGCAATACTCAGCGATACCGTAGCTTTCCAGTCTCCCACCACGACAGAACAAGACAAACAAACCGCTCATCAGCTAAGCCAGATAGCTAATGTCGATTTGGACTCCTTTACGATTAAACTGCTGGACGCTAAAACTGATATCAGTGGGCTTAGTATTGAACGTCTACTACAAAAAGACGAAAAAAATTATCAGATTGGAGATTATAAGCTGATTCTTGGTCAAATAGAGGTTAGCGATTTCTATGCCATTGAAAACCAACTACCCGCATTACAGCAGGAGATAGAAAAACGAGCACAGAGTGAAGGATTAAATTTTTATGTTTTGATGATAACGTCTTTATCCGGGTCAAAGAGCCGCCTCTACTTTTCCCAAAACAATCCCATCACTCAGTCACCGATTACCATTGAAAATATGTTAAGTCGCAAAAAACAGTTAGTCCCTTGGTTAACCCAAAAACTGAATGCAGACAAATAATTAAGTAGGGTGCATACCCACCATCTGATTTTCACGTTACACTGAATACTATCTGCCATCGGGAAGGAGTAATAATGAAGAAGTTAACCTTAAAAGACTTAACTGAAAGCCAGTTACAGCAGATTAAAATGAAACAGGCACAATTAAAAAGGGAATTAGGCCGTTCTTTAACCAATAGTGAGCTCAACAAAGCAAAAGAAGACGTTATTGCTCAAATAATGAAAGAGTTGGAAAAAGAAGAGAAGAAAGCCCGGGCAGAAAAAAAGAAAGATAAATATGTTCCCAGCGATGAAACCTTTAGCTGGAGCAAGAAGAATCATTCTCGTGGTGTTCGGTAATCGTTAATCCAGACAAAAAAGCAAACGTCGGGCTTAGCCCGACGCGTACAGAAGGTGATTTCACCACAATATCTGCAAATTACTTCATCGTCGGGATAAACTTTGCCAGATTTTTAATATCCTCATCCGTCAGCCGTTTTTTAACCTGATTTCCCGCCCCCTTCACATCGCCATTCCGCCGCTCTGTTAACGCTTCAATAATCTGCGACTCCGTCAGGCTGATTAATGGACGAGCTTTATTCAGTGCCGTTTTTTCCCCCTTCTTGCCATGGCAGGAAGCACAATTCATGTTATAAAACTTTTGTTCTGTCTGCGCGGCAATTACCGGATTCATCCCACTAAACAACAGCAATATTAACCCCAGATAACCAGTTTTCATCAGCGGCATTATCCTTTAGCCTTCTGAAAAATGGCCTTCAGTTGAGGCTCGTGCATCATTCCCACATACTGTCCTTGTAAGGTTCCCTTAGGATCAATCAAAAACGACGTTGGAGTACCAATAACCTGATAGCGCTCCTGAGTAATCGCCAATTGGTCACGTACATTAGGGAATGAAACCTTCATATCCGTTAATAATGCCTGAATATTGGCATCTTCTTTATCGGTGTTGATACCAACCACCACGATATTATCCCGATATTCCTGACTCAATTTCTCCAGCGTTGGCATCTCTGCCAGACAACCACCACAGTTAGAAGCCCAGAAATTTAGATAAACATATTTTCCTTTCCACTGTTCCAGAGATGCTTTATTACCGGATAAGTCATAAGCTGCCAGTGTAGGCGCCGGTGTACCAATCTTTGCTTTTTCCTCTTTACATCCAGACAGCAGCAATACCGCACTGATAAGCAGCAACACACCAGATTTACCCATGTTAAACCGCATTTTCCACCTCGCGATTATTCACTTCTTCACTCAGGTACTTTCCATGCTGTAATCGAACAATACGATCGGCGAAACGCCCAAGCTCAGGGTTGTGGGTTACCATCACAATAGTTCGCCCTTGCTTATGCAAATCCGTTAATAAACCTAAAACTAACTGTTCATTTTGTTCATCCAGATTTCCCGTTGGTTCATCGGCAAAAATCACTGGCGGTTCATTCACTAACGCCCGGGCAATACATACCCGCTGCTGTTCACCACCAGAAAGCTGGCTGGGTAAATGGTCAAAACGATGGCCTAAGCCGACCTGCTCCAACACATTACGCGCCGCCTTCTCATCAACCACGCTATGGTAATGCTGAGCCAGCATTACATTCTCCAGCGCAGTAAGGAATGGAATCAGGTGAAACTGTTGAAACACCAACCCAATTTTATCCGAACGGAAAGCCCGACGCCCTTCTTCATCCAGCGCAGCGGCATCGGTACCATCAAGCAGTACCTGACCTTCACTGGCGGTATCCAGGCAGGTCAAAATATTCATCAATGTGGTTTTGCCTGAACCGGATGCCCCCATGATGGCAATAAACTCTCCGCGTTTAATTTGCAGGTTAATATCATCCAGTGCGACAACCTGACCAAAACGTTTATACAAATGGCGGGTTTCAATTACCCATGGTGAGGAGCTCTGACTAACTGATTGCGTCACCGTTATTCTCCTTTTAGAACTTTAGCCGGTTCAATCTTCACGGCACGGTAAGTCGGTAAAACGGCTGCAATCAAGGCAACCAATAATGACAGGATAAAGGTTAATGGAATAACCTGAGCACGCAGATCGATGGAGGCAGAGAACACCGTTTGCCCCAGAATCTGGGCCAAAATATAGCCGATAGCTACGCCAGCAATAATAGCAAACAGTGCGATAATCATGGTCTCCGCCATAATCTGACGCACAATATCTCGGCCTTTAGCACCCAGCGCTTTTTGCAAAGCAAACTCTTTCGAGCGCTCGCTGACAATCGCCATCAGCGTGGTATTTACACACAGGGTCGACAATACCAGGATCACCAGAGAGACTAAGCCCATCAATCCTTTAATCTTATCCAGTACCTGACCTTCACTGGCCGATACCTTACGAATAGGTCGAATTTCCAGATCCGGATAACGCTGCTGTAACCGTTGGGCAAAGTCATCTACCTGACCAGCTTCGTTACTGACGCTCAATAAACCATGGCTGATCACCCCCGGCTGTTTCAGCCAGCTTTGGGCTAAAGGCAGATTGATAATCAATACGTTATCCGTCGCGTCACCGGATTCAACAATACCTCTGATTTGCAGTGATTTTTTTTGCTCACCATCAACCAACACCAGAGAATCCCCCACTTTTAATTCGAGGCGATTAGCCAACTTATAGCCAATCATCGCTTTACGATCGTCAAAGCTAACGCTAAGCCAACTGCCCGTTACTTGCCAGTAAGGAACAATTTGTTTAAGTGACTCAAATCTGACGCCCATGACCACGACCTTTTCCAGCTCAGTACGCGCCATGCCATATAAATACGGGCTTTCAGCCCCAATTAACCCTTTAGGTGCCTGTTCAATGATCTGTTCATAATCATTTAACGGTAAGGTATTACCATGTCCTGGGCCAATATAGAAATTAGCGCCAAAGGTGCGTAATTCCTGGCTCATCTTAGTATTGATATCGAAATAGACCGCTGACATTGTCGTCACAATCGCAGCCCCAACAGCCAGTGCAGCAAAAATCACCACGACCCGCTGCATTCTTAGCTTCAGTGCCCGTAATACCAGACGCCAGAACATATTTTGACAATGATTAGCGCCCATACAGTACCTCCACAGGATACAGATGAGCGATACGCCGTGCCGGGAACCAGGTACCCGCCAGCGCAATTAATACTGACAGTACCAGAACACAAGGTACGACAATCCAGGCAAAACTTAATGGTGCATCAAACAACATCAGGCCAATGCCTTTCGCCAACCCCCAGCCAGCAATGCAACCCAATAATCCACCAATTACACCGCTCATGGCCGCCTCCAGATAGAACAGCATCATGATTTGCCACTGTCTCGCGCCCAGTGCCTTCATTAATCCTATCTCTTTGGTGCGTTCCATAATATTACTGGTCATCAAAGAAGCGATCCCCATTGCTGATGCCAGTAATGCCGCCAGAGTCACTACCGCCAGCAGCAATTGAATCTTTTCAATCACAATCCCTTCTGAAGCCGCTACCTGCCAGATTGGCCTCACGCCTGAACCAGAAATGGCCTCTTCTAACTGATGCGCAATCGAAGAGACATAAGCAGTGCAGTACCACAGGTCATACTCTTCAGCATCTAACGACTCCAGATCGGCTCTGGCTTTACGCGACAGCTCATTTTCAGGCACCGTCAATGCCGATACTCGAATAGCCTGTACTTTACCCTGAAGCCCCAACAGTTCCTGAACCTGAGCCAAAGGCAAGACCAACTGCTGTTCCTCATCGCCACCACTGGCCAGAATGCCACTGATGGTCACATTCAGTGTAGCTTTTACGCCCTTTAACGTGACAATGTCACCAACCTTCCACCCGGTTTGTTGTGCTAACTGCTGGCCTAACAGAGCTTCTTGCTTTTTACCGGCCTCATCTGGCCACTGACCTGAAACCTGCCAATAGGTGCTGATAATCTTCTGACCGGTGTGATAATTCTCTTCATCCGGCACATCTACCTTTTGCTCAAAGAAGGTTCCTAAAACTGGAATAGTTTTCCCTTGAACCTCCACTTCACCGCTCAACAATGGCGCAAAGCCCATAATGTTGTTGCGCCAGAAAATATCTTTAATATTAGGAAGTTCTGCCTGATCGAGAAAATCCTGCCCGGCCAGTGGGTTACTCTTTTCACCAAACAAAGACGGTAAGGTGGCCTGTCCTGCCGGTTCAATCAGTATGTTGGCGCCGTAGGATTTCATCTCCCGCGCCATTTTGTCACCAATATCTATCGATACCGCCAGCAACGCTGAAACCAGCCCCGCAGCCAGAAAAATCGTCATCACCGCTAATAACTTTTTACGGATATTTCGCGACCATGACTGTCGTAACATAAGCCACAGCATGGTTATTGTTCCTCCTTCACGAACTTCTCAGGATTGTCCCTGAAGGCTTCATAATTTGCAGCCGTAGAGAAGAAGTAAGTTTTGCCAGCAAAGGTATAGCGATGTTCTGCTTTAGTATTGGTCAGTTTGCTGCCATCAACCGGATCAGTCACTTCCAGCGTCACAATGGTAGAGAAGTAATTTAGCCCACTCTCCAGCGATTTTTTACTAATGGTCAATTCTGTATCGGTCATCTCCCATTCATCAATTGGTACCGGATTACAGCCGCCGGGTTTACCAATTGAAGGGATAAAGATCCGTACATCGCAGGCCACACAGATGACCTGATTACCTTCCATAACATAACCCTGATCGCCACACAGCAGACAGGCATCAAATACCACGCCCAAGCGTAACTTATCCGGATAGCGGTTTATGACAAAGAAACGTACCGCCTTACCATCTTCGGCTACCCAGACAAAGCGATGAAGTTTACCGTCCCTTACCTGCTCAACGGGAATATGCACCAGACCATCGCTGGCCAGCGTTACTGGTAGCGCTTCAGAAAGTCGTGGTGGCTGGGAGGCGACTTTATCCCAGTACAATTGAGCTCCGGCAATCAGCAGCGCTAACAATAGTGTGATAACAAAAATTCGGCGGGAATCCTGATAATGTGCCACCGCTTTGCGATGTTCGATAGGACGAGGCTCTGCCCGGGCGATAGAACGAGGCTCTGCCCGGGCGATAGAACGAGGCAGCACCACTTTAATGAAATAAACGACGCCGCTAAATAACAACACGCCAGCACAAACATAACTGGTCAGATTATTGGCATTAGTGACCTTCGCCACATAGCTGAGTAATGATTTAGTTAATTCAACCACCTGCAATTTCATCAACACCAACATCAGCTCACCGGACAGCGGAGCCAACAGCAGCAATGACAAAATAATCAGTAACGGCCAGCGTAAGTAGCGTAGTTGACGCATACAAAATGTCATCAATGCACCAGAGAATGCTACCAGGATTAATCCCGCGACGACTGCGCTGATATTTAATAACAAATCCGTATTGATAACGTTGGTAGCCGTGATCGCACTAAGATTTGGCGTCTGCCCCCAACGCAATGCGGCCACAAACAATAAGACTAACTGCCAAAAGTAACCAACTTTTAATAACGATACCAGTTGGCTCAGCAAGAACAGTACTATCAGCGTCAGTTGCAATGCCGTAAAAAACAGCACCCACTGTTGAGATGTCGGAAGATTAATACCGCTTGCCGTTCCGGCAAAAAATCCCAACAGGCTTAACCAGATTAATGGACGAACACGAGGCGTTTTGCGTAAAGACCAGCTAAGCCCCAGCAGCAAGGCGGTTGGCAGAAATGATTGTAAGACCGAAACCAGAAAATAACTCATCATTGACATGTACCCCGCTCACTGACACACCGGGAGCGGCACTGTATTCAGAAATTATTGTTAGTTATATGGGCTATCACCGTCCCATATAACCAACAACACAGAAATATCAAACAACCGCCGGGTAAGTAAAATCACTCACCCGGCGAGGCTGGACTTAGTTCAGACCGACATATTTAAAGTCGAAGCTAACATCAAACGGTTTCCACCAACGACCAACACCGGTTTCGCTATCGGTGTGACGATGTAAACCTGCTTTTGATGGCGGTTCAATGTGGTAAGTGACTTTATAGTTACCGACACCCATCATTTTAATATTGGCTCCGTAGTGAGGGCCATCGCCAGCAACCATTGGCATGAAGGTACCTTCCTGCTTTTCACCGGTATCGGTATTAACCAGGGTGTAAGCGATGGTTAGGTATGGCATCCACTCTCCGGCACCAAAACCATTCTTGTTACCTTCAACTGAATGGATATCAGCTTCCAGATGAATATCAGCTTTAGCTGCTGGTAGCCCCATACCGCGAGGTTCCATGTCGATCGGTTGCAAATAAACCGCAGCAATCTCCATTTCATTCATTTTGACAGGTTCACCGGCTGGATATTCTTTAAAAGCCAATGCTGCAGGTGCAGTAAACAGACCCGCAATCAGCGCACCAGTCACTAATGTTTTATTCATTGCCATCTTTTTTCCATCCTCTTTATTATCAATATTGATATTGCCGCTTTTTCCACGGCATTAAGAACAAACGCAAAGCAACGATCAAAGCTTCCTGTTATGTATTCGCCGCTGTCGCAGACGAATTTTTTTTCATCACCCAAAGTGCAATCAGAGCGGCTACAATCAGTACCGCCTGTGGAGTCAGGGTTTCGATATAGGGGTAAATCCCCAGCCAGGATATTTCAGGCATACCTGACAACAACGTAGGCTCAAACAGTTTTCCTTCGATCAACTCCAGAACACCCTTGCCCGCGAAAACAAATGCCATCAGATACATAAAACTACCGGTGAACATAAAGAACGGTTTCAACGGTAACTTCACTACGGTAAAACGCATGATCAGATAGGCAATCAGTAAAATGACACAGCCAATAACAAAGCCGGCCAGAATAGAAAGGTGACCGCTGACCGAGGTGGAATCCCCCATCAGGGCAAAATAGAACAGAACGGTTTCAGCCCCTTCACGGTATACCGCCAGAAAACAGGTTAACCAGAGACCAACCATCGAACCGGTACTTAACGACTGGGAAAGTTTACCTTCCAGGTAAGCTTTCCAGTGACGAGCTTCCACTTTAGACAGTAACCAATAGCTCATGGAGAACAACATCACTACCGCTATTAACATGGTGACGCCTTCCAGTAACTCACGGCTGGCACCGGAGTTAGAGAATAGCCACTGGAATAGTACCGCCGTGATTACACTGGCAACCAGAGCAACATACACCGACTGACGAATTAACGGCAGTTTGTCGTGGTGATTGTTTTTCACCAGATAGGCCACTATGGCGGCGACAATCAGCAGCGCTTCTAAGCCTTCACGCACAATAATTAACAGGCTATAGACCAACAGGCTCCAGCTAGTCTGACTACCACTACCCAGCATTTCCACGGCAGTATTTAGATCCTGTTGCAATGCCTGAGATTGTTGTTGGATCGACTCAACCGGTTGTCCAGCTTTAATCTGGCTCACCATGCGGGTGAAGTAACCTTCAATTTTGGTTTTAAATGCGGAATCACGGGAGCCGATCTTATTCTCCATTCCACTGGCTTCAAACAGGTCAAAGTAGGCATCCTGAATAGCCATCATCGCCCCTTTACCATCACCAGAATGATATTGTTCCAGCGCTGCATTAACCGCCTTATCGATATCTGTAACCACTTTTTGCCAGTCGGCATCTGGTGTTGTATCTTCAATAGCTCCGTTAGTTGCCGCTACAGCTTGCTGTGTATCACGTGTCGTTGGCAGCCCGGGAAGAAGGTCTTCAAGATCCTGTAATAAGGTCGTGATGCGGTAGCTGACTTCATTCATCTGCTCCGCTTCGCCACTGATTTTAATCAGTTCATTAAACTGGCGATTAATCTCTCCAGCCTGCTGAGAAGAGCGGTTTTGGCGAACGGACATCTCCATCTCAGAGTTTTTAAACCCATCATATTGAGCCTTTTGAACTCGAAGACGCGCTTCTGCATAGTTATTTTGTTGATACAGAGTGATAGCCTCTGCCAGCAAATCATCAATGGTTTTAAAACTCTGCTGCCAATAAGGAGCTATTTGATCATTATCATAGGTACCATGCTGTTGCTCAGCAGTCAGTTGGTGACCATCAGCCAGTACAGGTAATACGCTATCCAGTTCCCCTTTCAGCCAGTTAATTTTTTCATCAACTTCGCTTTGCGGTTTACCGTCACCAATCATCTTTCTGATTTCACCGAAAGCGGCTTCCATCTGATAGCTTTTTTGTGCAGAGATATTGATGCGAATCGGCCCTTCCAGATTTTCAAATACTTCAAAGTAAGCCATCTGGACTTCGGTACGCGCATCAGCAATTTGTTGCTGTTGGTAGAGTTGAGAAGTTTTATCTAAGCGCTGGCGAATATCATCCGTCAACTGCTTATAATCGGTATCCGCGACAACAACAGCGCTGAGCGCCAGCCATCCAATGCAGAGCAACAAAGCTTTCTGAATAATACGCATAATTATGATATACATTCTCACAATGATATTTATTCTCATTATACGTAGTTAACTCATATAATAAACCTGATCTCTATCAAACTATGGCAAAAGCAGAGACAGATATCTCTGATTACGAAAAAATCTGGATAGCTCAGTATTTGGTCAGAAAACAGCTCCTCTGGCACAGAGTAAACTGCATAAGTCGAAAGATGGTGGATTTAGCTTTATCTCACCCGTTAACTAAATTGGCCTAAAAAATACCTGTCAATTATACTAGGCTTATAGTTGTACGAGTGATAACCTGAAAAAACAGCCAAAAAATGACCATAATGTTAAATAATCATCAATTATTATCGAATTAAGCACAATAATTTAGTGTTTATCTTCGTGTTAAGGTCATAAATCAGGTCAAATATCCGTATATTTCTTTTTTTTAACCAAATTTTTAGGTTTGAGGTTAAAAAAGCATCAAATCCACATATCCATAATAACAAAGTGGTTATTAATATGGTGCGAGAGAAAATTAATCACCATTAGAATCATAATGTTATTGGTTTTTTGTTGTAACGCTCACAACTCTTGTACCGACTTTTGCTCAAGCCTTACCTATTGGGCGAAAAACTGTTAAAATTGACACATATCAAATAAAGTAGAGTTAAATTTTATGATTCCGGAAAAGCGAACAATTCGGCGCATACAATCAGGCGGATGTGCAATCCACTGTCAGGATTGCTGTATCAGCCCGTTATGCATTCCTTTTACGCTGAATGAGCATGAACTGAATCAGCTCGACAATATTATTGAGCGTAAAAAGCCGATTCAGAAAGGTCAGGCACTGTTTAAAGCAGGTGATGACCTGAAATCTCTGTATGCTATTCGCTCCGGTACCATAAAAAGCTATACCATCACGGAACAAGGTGATGAGCAGATCACTGGCTTCCATCTGGCTGGCGATTTAGTGGGCTTTGATGCCATCGGCAATCATATGCACCCAAGTTTTGCTCAGGCACTGGAAACATCCATGGTGTGTGAAATTCCATATGAAGTGTTGGACGATCTGTCTGGCAAAATGCCAAGCTTGCGTCAGCAAATCATGCGCCTGATGAGCGGTGAAATTAAAGGCGATCAGGACATGATCCTGTTGCTATCGAAGAAAAATGCTGAAGAGCGTCTGGCTGCGTTCATCTATAACCTCTCCCGCCGTTTTGCACAGCGCGGTTTCTCTCCAAGAGAGTTTCGTCTGACCATGACTCGTGGTGACATTGGTAACTATTTAGGCCTGACAGTCGAAACCATCAGCCGCTTACTGGGTCGTTTCCAAAAAAGCGAAATTCTGAGTGTTAAAGGTAAATATATTACTATTCAGGATATCGACACTCTGGCCGAACTGGCTGGTCAGAATCAAAGCGAATAATCATCGTCGGATCAAGATTTTACCAGAATCTTGATCCGAGTCCCGTTCCTCTTCTGTTCTGTTCCCGTTATATAGTTTATCTTTAACTATACTTTAGGTATTTAACGGGAGGCGCTCATGGCACACTATCAAAATCTTCTTGTCGCAATCGATCCGGATGAAGAGGATCAAGCAGCTCTACGGCGCGCCGTCTATCTTGTTCGCCGTAACGGCGGAAAAATTAAAGCGTTTCTGCCCATTTTTGATTTCTCTTATGAAGTAACCAGCCTGCTTTCTCAGGATGAGCGTATGGCGATGCGTCAAAGCGCTATCGATCAGCGCGTCGCCTGGATACGCCAGTTAAGCCACTACTATCTGGAATCTGGTGTTAACATCGAAATTAAAGTGGTCTGGCATAAACGCTATCATGAAGCAGTCATTGAAGAGATTATTGCGCATAACCATGATCTTCTGCTCAAAGCAGCTCACCAACACGATATGCTGGAATCGGTGATTTTCACCCCGCTGGACTGGCATCTGTTACGCAAAGCACCTTGTGCGGTATGGATGGTAAAAGATCAGCCATGGCCAGAACACGGAAAAGCACTGGTTTCTGTTAACCTTTCCAGTGAAGAAGATTTTCACGATGAACTGAACCGTAAACTGGTAAGAGAATCGTTGGAACTGGCAACCTTCGCTGACAGTACCGAAGTACATCTGGTCAGTGCATATCCTTCTACCTCAATCAATATTGCTATTGAGTTACCAGAGTTTGATCCTACGGTTTACAACAACGCCATTCGCGGTCAGTTTTTGGTGGCCATGAAAGCACTGCGCCAGGAATTTGGCATTCCCGAAGAGCTAACCCACGTTGAAAAAGGCATGCCGGAAGATGTTATCCCTGCTGTAGCAGAACAGATTCATGCCGGTATTGTCGTATTGGGTACCGTTGGCAGAACCGGGCTCTCGGCCGCTTTTATTGGTAACACTGCAGAACGTGTGATCGGACATCTGAAATGTGACCTTCTGGCACTGAAGCCAGACGATACTTCAGAACATGACGATCATGATGATGAAGATTAATCGAGCTTGAGTTATTAAAAAGGGCCGCAATTGCGGCCCTTTGTTTTGCTTACTTCAATGAAACTTATAAAGCACGCAGGATTTTATCTACGCTCTCTTTCGCATCACCAAACAGCATTTGGGTATTTTCTTTGAAGAACAGAGGGTTCTGAACGCCAGCATAACCGGTATTCATAGAACGTTTGAATACGATAACGTTCTGCGCTTTCCACACTTCAAGCACTGGCATACCCGCGATAGGACTACGAGGATCTTCCATCGCCGCCGGGTTAACCGTATCGTTTGCACCAATAACTAATACAGTATCGGTATCCGGGAAATCTTCGTTGATTTCGTCCATCTCCAGTACGATGTCATAAGGTACTTTGGCTTCTGCCAGCAATACGTTCATATGGCCTGGTAAGCGACCAGCAACCGGGTGAATACCAAAGCGAACTTTGATACCACGTTCACGCAGCTTAGCGGTAATATCCGCAACCGGATATTGCGCCTGTGCTACCGCCATACCGTACCCTGGGGTGATGATAACAGAGCTTGAGTTCTTCAACAGTTCTGCCACTTCTTCCGCCGTTGTTTCACGGTGTTCACCCACTTCCTCGTCCTCACCGGTAGAGGAACCATCGGTACCAAATCCACCGGCAATAACACTGATAAATGAGCGGTTCATCGCTTTACACATGATGTAAGACAGAATCGCACCGGAAGAACCAACCAGCGCACCGGTTACGATCAACAGATCGTTGCTTAACATAAAGCCCGCAGCAGCTGCTGCCCAACCGGAGTAGGAGTTCAGCATTGAAACCACTACCGGCATATCAGCACCGCCGATAGAAGCGACCAGATGCCAACCAAATGCCAGTGCAATCAGCGTCATTATCAGTAATGCAAACACCTGGAATCCGGTGCTATCGCTGTTAACGAACAGAACCATCAGCACAAATGAAACCAATACCGCGGCCAGATTCAGCTTATGGCGATGAGGTAACATCATTGGCTTAGATGAAATAATGCCGCGTAGTTTACCAAACGCTACTACCGAACCGGTAAAGGTAACCGCACCGATGAAGATCCCGAGGAATACTTCAACGTTGTGAATGTTTAACACCACTTGCAGTTCGTGTGCAGGTACGCCTTCCATATGTGGGCCAACGATATAGCTGTTAAAACCAACTAATACCGCAGCCAGACCAACGAAGCTGTGCAGAATAGCAACCAGCTCCGGCATTTCGGTCATCTCTACTTTTCTGGCGAGATAAATACCGATAGCGCCACCAATGATCATCGCCATGATAATCCAGCCCACATTACTTGAGTAAGGCCCGAAAATCGTCGCGATTAAAGCAATCGCCATCCCCAGTACGCCAAAGGTGTTACCCATTTTTGACGTTTCATGCTTGGATAAACCAGCAAGACTGAAAATAAACAGAACCGCGGCAACAATATATGCGGCAGTAACTAATCCTCCAGACATATTTGTTACTCCTTAGTTCTTCCGGAACATTTTCAGCATGCGCTGGGTGACGGTGAATCCACCAAAAATATTTATACTGGCAATCAGTACCGCGATAAATGAGAAGAATGTCACCCATCCACCGTGACCGATCTGCAACAGTGCCCCAACCACAATAATGCCCGATATGGCATTAGTTACGGACATTAATGGGGTATGCAGCGCATGACTTACGTTCCACACCACGTAGTAACCAACCACACATGCCAGTGCGAAAACGGTAAAGTGGGAAAGGAAAGAAGCCGGTGCAACACTGGCCAGCCAACCAAACAGAATGATCGCCAGCGCCAGTAAGGCATACTTTTTCACTGGTGAAGACGGTGCGGCTTCAGCTTTGGCCGCCATCACATCAGCGACTTTTGGCTTCTGTGGCTGTGCTGAAACTTTAATTGGTGGTGCAGGCCAGGTGATTTCACCGGTTTTGACTACCGTAACACCGCGAATTACATCATCTTCAAAGTTAATGTCTAACTCGCCATTCTTCTCTTTGCACAGCAGCTTTAATAAGTTAACCAGGTTGGTGCCATAAAGCTGAGAAGATTGCGTTGGTAGACGGCTTGGCAGATCGGTGTAACCGATAATTTTAACGCCGTTTGGTGTTTCAGTAATCTGATCCGCTACGGTCAGATCGCAGTTACCACCGTTTTGTGCCGCCAGATCAACGATAACGCTGCCAGGCTTCATGGATTCAACCATTGCGGTAGTAATCAGTTTTGGTGCCGGTTTGCCAGGAATCAATGCGGTAGTAACAATAATGTCCACATCTTTAGCCTGAGCGGCAAACAGCTCCATTTCGGCTTTGATAAACGCTTCAGACATCACCTTCGCGTAACCATCACCACTGCCGGCCTCTTCCTCGAAATCTAACTCAAGGAATTCAGCACCCATACTCTGAACCTGTTCTTTTACTTCAGGACGGGTATCAAATGCACGGACAATCGCTCCCAGACTGCCTGCGGCTCCGATAGCTGCCAAACCGGCAACCCCTGCCCCTATCACCATCACTTTTGCCGGAGGTACTTTACCTGCGGCAGTAATTTGACCAGTAAAGAAACGACCAAACTCGTGTGCAGCTTCAACAATCGCGCGATAACCGGCGATGTTAGCCATTGAGCTTAGTGCATCCATTGACTGAGCACGTGAAATGCGAGGTACCGAATCCATTGCCAATACGGTAACTTTTTTGTCAGCCAGTTTCTGCATCAATTCTGGATTTTGCGCAGGCCAAATAAAGCTGACCAGCGTTGTGCCTTCTCGAAGCAATTCGATTTCAAACTCTTCTGGCGCATTAACTTTCAAAATAATATCTGACTGCCAGACATCATCAGTTGAGACAATCGTTGCCGCGGCAGCTTCATAAGCTGAGTCCTCAAAGCTGGCAAGTTTACCTGCTCCTTGTTCTATGGCTACAGTGAAGCCTAACTTGATTAACTGCTCAACCGTTTTCGGTGTTGCAGCAACCCGGGCTTCATTGGCCAACCGCTCTCTTGGTACACCAATTCGCATAATATTCCCTTTCATCTGTCGTGGATGATAAGTGTATTGTTAAATCTTACTTATTTATTACATTATTGAGCCGAGAACACTGGATTTGCGTAATAACCACAAAAAGATAATTACCCCGGTTAATTCAGCTGCCTATAACCTACTGAAAATATACTCGGCGATCCACCGTTCTCTCTCTTTATCCGCAAGTTTTTTATCTGATTGTTATCAAAGTAGTGTAAATCAGCCTGATTTCTGGCTAACCTAGTGATAACGGAATGATGAAAAATGCTAAAGCATCCCCTGTAATTCCATGACATAATCGCTTACCCTTGTCGGTACTGATTTATGCATACGTTAACAAATGTTAATAATTAAGGCGTAAAGGATCCTTTTATGAAGCTGAAGACAACGCTAATTACTACAGCCCTGCTTTCCGGAATGGCTTTCTCTGTGTTTGCTGCCGAAGAACTCACCCCTGAGAAGGCTGATTCATTAGCACCTTTTGACAGAATCACCTTCTCTGGTCGTTACGATAGTATCTACGACGCTAACAAAGCAGCATCAAAACAAGCGGATAAGCGTGGTGCATCAGCGTTCTTTGTTCGTGATATTAGTGAAGTTAATAACGGCAGTAATTCACGTGTTACCGTTGATCTGTACCATACCGACGCTAAACCAGCCGTTGAAGAAGTGAAGTACCGCATGTATAACGGTGTGCGTGAATTACCTCGCGACGAAGCCAGCAAGCTCGAACCTTTTGATACCGTTTCTATTCGCGGTAACTTCCCGCTTCAGGACGATATCAACAGTACGATTGGTAAGCTGGCCAGTGAGAAAGGCGCTTACTCTTTCTTTATCGTCAGACAAATTGATGCAAACCGTGGTGCTAACCAGTACATAACAGCATTTATCTATAAGAAAGATGCTCCGGAACGTAAAGTTCAAATAAAAGCTGACCCTATTCCGGCTGATTCAGAAGCAGGTAAAGCGGCACTGGCTGCAGGTGGTGAGGCGGCTGCCGAAGTTGAAATTCCAAACGTAGCATCTTCCACGTCTTTCAGTGGTGATGTAGGTCGTTTCTTTGAAACTCAGACCAGCTCAGAAGGCTCCCGTTATACCGTGACGCTTAAAGATGGTACTAAAGTTCAAATGCTGAATAACGCAACGGCAATGAAAATGACACCGTTTGACAGCATTACCTTTACGGATAACTTCAGCAACTCAGTTGAGATGTATGAACAGATTGCTAAACGCGCAGCAGCGAAAGGTGGTAAATATTTCCACGTAACCCGCGAGTGGCAAAAAGGCAGTGGCAACACTACCGTAACGGCAGATATCTTCAAATAAATCAAAATATTATGAAAATTAAGGGCGATAGATTATCGCCCTTTTTTATTGCCAGTATTCCCCCTTCGATGTTCGGTCCTTTTTCAGTGCATTAATCCATTGCAACGTCAGTCATCGCTACGTAGAATCAGCAAAATTTTTTAGCCAATCTGCGACAGCATATGTGTTGTAGCCCGACAGGCTAATTTGACCGCTCTTTATCAGGTATCTGACGTTGGAAAAAAAACTCGGCCTTACCACGCTAACTGCGCTGGTGTTAAGTTCTATGCTCGGCGCTGGCATATTCAGCCTTCCGCAAAATATGGCTGAAGTGGCAAGCCCGGCAGCGCTGCTGATAGGTTGGGCCATCACCGGTACCGGTATTCTGTTTCTGGCTTTCGCTCTATTGCTGCTAACCCGTATTCGCCCCGATCTGGATGGCGGTATATTTACCTACGCTAAAGAAGGCTTCGGTGAACTGATTGGTTTCTGTTCCGCCTGGGGTTATTGGATTTGTGCTGTAGTAGCCAACCTCTCCTATCTGGTCATTGTGTTTGCCGCACTGAGTTTTTTCACTGATTCTCCCGGACACGTGGTTTTTGGTGAAGGTAATACCTGGCAGGCTATGCTGGGGGCTTCGGTACTGTTATGGATAGTTCACGGATTAATATTACGTGGGGTACAAACCGCTGCACTAATTAATCTGATTGCTACCCTGGCTAAACTGATTCCTATCGCGTTATTTATTATTCTGGCAATTCTGGCTTTTAATATTGACGTTTTTAAACTCGATTTTACCGGCGTTAATCTTGGGCAACCGGTTTGGGAGCAAGTAAAAAGTACCATGCTGATTACCCTGTGGGTGTTTATTGGTATTGAAGGTGCCGTAGTGGTTTCCGGTCGGGCAAAACATAAGGCCGACGTAGGGCGCGCAACCGTATTAGCCGTTCTGATGGCGTTGTGTGTTTATCTGCTGATCACACTATTATCGCTGGGTGTCGTTCCTCGCGTTGAGTTAGCCGGGATGCGTAACCCATCCATGTCTGGCGTCATGGTTATGTTGATGGGGCCAATTGGTGAAATTGTTATTGCTGCGGGCTTAATTATTTCAGTATGCGCAGCCTATTTGAGCTGGACGATTATGGCTGCTGAAGTTCCATTTTTAGCGGCTCAGCATGGTGCTTTTCCTCATGCGTTTATTCACCAAAATCATAAAGGCGCGCCATCAGCATCGTTATGGTTCACTAACGGCATTATCCAGCTCAGCCTGTTGCTAATCTGGCTGACGGGAAGTAACTACAATACTCTGTTGATCATCGCTTCTGAGATGATTCTGATCCCCTATTTTCTGGTTGGTGCTTTCCTGTTGAAAGAGGCTATTCGCCGAAAAAGTATGAAACTGGGGCTAACCGCTGCCGGAGCCAGTATTTATGGTCTGTGGTTAATTTACGCTTCTGGTCTGGAAAACCTGTTTATGTCAGTGGTGCTGTATGCCCCTGGTATTCTGGTGTTTATCTATGCTCGCTATGCTGCAATTAACAAAAAGAAACCACTGAACGTCACTGAGCGCGCCATTATTGTATTGTTGTTTGCCTTGCTGGCACCGGCGTTGTGGATGACGTTATCGTAGTTGAGTATCGAGTCAGTTTCGTCCACTAATAGTATTGAGTTCAAATAGACTACGGTGCAAGTGGCCGAGTTAAGGGGGCTTGCGAGCCCCCTTAACAATCCCGCGCTTTCGCACACGAATCCAGGTCGCCTACGGCGACTACCTTCCTCCATCATTCGGCCTTAACGCACCGGCCCAGAGCCGCTCCCGGCGTCGCTGTGCCTCGCCCCGCATCCATGCGAGGCGTGCTGGCCTCTTTCAGTCGTCAGCTGAATTCCAGTGCTCATAGAAGGTCAAGGTCTACTACTAAATAACAATTATCCCCAACGGCTCCAGCAGTTGACTCTGTTGCTCCTGAGTAATCTTCACCCCGGCAAGATTAACCCGCCGCACATCAATTTGACTCAAATCGCAGTTGGTCAGGTCGCAACTGGTGAAGTCTGCTGATTCCCAGTCGATATGGTGGAATTCGCCGCCGGACAAATCGGAGCCACAAAATCGGGCAGCTAACAGGTTAGCTTCCGACCAGCGGTTTTCTGGCAGTTCGCACTGTTCTAAAACGACATCTTCAAAATTACAGTAACTGAAGTTATTGCGTAAAAAACTGGCGGAGCAGAAATAGCTGTTGCTACCGATCATATTCACAAAGCTGGCGCCTTTAAAATTCGCCCCCAATACTTTGCAATCGGCTATTTCTAACCCCATCGCATCAATATGTCGGAAATCCGTCAGGCTCAGATCACAATGGTGAAAATGGCTCTCTTTCAACACAGTGCGATAAAACGAGCAACCGCTGTCTTGTTGCTCGTCATAGAATTTACAGTGCAGGAATTGCATTTCACTCAGATCAGCACGGTCAAAGCTGCATTGATAAAACTGACAATGCTCAACGACTTCATCAGGAAAATCACTACGAATAAACGCTCTATCCCGAAATACCTGATGCTTCATCGCTAATATCCTTCAATCTAAGTTCCACCTTATTAATTAAGCTAAGGTGGAACATTTAGTTACACTGTAACCTTATCAATGGCCTGTTGAATACGTTTATCCGAGATTGGGGACGGCGTACCCAATTGCTGAGCAAAATAACTAACCCTCAATTCCTCGATCATCCAGCGAATTTCTGTTACTTCATCACTGAGTGGCTTATGAGGAGGAAGCTTATTCAATAGTTGTTGATACATCTTCTGAATATGTTCAACTTTCAGCATTTGGGCACGGTCGCGATGAGGATCAATTGGCAACTTATCGATTCTACGCTCAATAGCCTGTAGGTAACGCAAAATATCCGGCAATCTGTGCCAGCCGCTTTCACAAACAAACCCACGGTAAATAAGACGTCCCATTTGCGCTTTAATATCTGACAACGCCAATGCAACCGACATATCTACTCGCCCTTTAAGACGTTTATTAATGTTATGTGCAGTGGTCAGAATCTGTTCAACCTGTTTGGCAATCGCTACCACGCTCTCATTTAACTCAGCCCGAATAAACTCTTTCAGTGAGTCAAAAGAGGCTTCATCCCAGGCCGGGCCACCGTGTTCAATAACCAGCTTATCCACACCGCAGGCAATGCAGTCATCAATTAAGTCCAGCACTTTACCAAATGGATTAAAATAGAGCCCCAGTTTGGCTTTATTCGGCAGCTTCTCATGCAAATATTTAACCGGAGAAGGAATGTTCAACAATAGCAGGCGACGGGTTCCCTTCCACATCACTTGCTGCTGTTCCTGCTCGGTTTCAAATAGCTGAATACCTACGCTGTCTTTTTCATCGGTTAATGCCGGATAAGCCTTAACGGAATACCCCCCGCGTTTTTGCTCAAAACGTTGAGGCAATGAACCAAAAGACCAGACATGAAGTCCGGTTTGTTCAATGCCGTCATCGGCAACCGCAGACAGCGTTTGCTGAACTTCACCTTTAAGCTGACGCTTTAATTGAGGGAGATCTTTGCCTTCTGCCAGCATTTTGCTTTTATCATCGATCACCCGGAAAGTGATTTTAAGATGATCGGGAATCTGATCTAATTGCCATGACTCTCGTGACACTGTCACTCCCGTCATTAAACGCAGTTCTCTTTCCAGAGAGTCTAACAGGCTCATTTCCAGAGGCTTAGCCCTTTGCAGGAAAGCTTCAGCATAGTTTGGCGCAGGAACAAAATTGCGGCGGATTGGCTTTGGCAATGATTTAATTAGCGCAATAACCAAATCCCGACGTAAGCCCGGAATTTGCCAGTCAAAGCCCTCTTCCTGTACCTGATTAAGTATCGGTAATGGAATATGAATAGTAACGCCATCCGCGTTCGCTCCGATCTCAAACTGATAGGTAACCCGTAACTTAAGGTTTCCCTGATACCAACTGTTCGGATAATCCTGAGCGCTGATTTTACTGGCACCTTCTTTAATCAACATCGATTTTTCGAAATTAAGCAGTTCCGGCTGCTCACGAGAAATCTTTTTCCACCAGCTATCAAAATAACGACTGGAGACTACCTCTTCACCAATGCGGCGATCGTAGAAATTAAACAGTGTTTCATCATCTACCAGAATATCGCGGCGACGTGATTTGTTTTCCAGCTCTTCAACTTCAGACATCAGGCGCAAATTGGCTTTAAAGAATGGATGGCGAGTTTGCCATTCTCCTTCTACTAAAGCATGACGAATAAACAATTCACGGCTAAGAACCGGGTCAATCGTCCCATACTGAACTTTGCGTTCATTCACTATTGGCAGACCAAACAGCGTCACTTTCTCACTGGCAATTACCGCGCCCTGGGCTTTCTCCCAGTGCGGATCGCTATAAGCATGTTTAATCAGGTGCTGAGCCAGGGGTTCGATCCATTCTGGTTCCACCCGGGCGGCTATACGCCCCCATAAGCGGGTGGTTTCCACCAGTTCAGCGACCATGACCCATTTTGGCGGCTTTTTAAATAAACCAGAACCGGGAAAGATAGAGAAGCGCGCATTGCGGGCGCCGGTAAACTCATGCTTATCCAAATCTTTTTGACCAATATGGGATAATAAACCGGAAAGCAACGCAGTATGCACCTCACGATATTCAGCGGGTGTGCTATTTG
This sequence comes from Limnobaculum allomyrinae, assembly GCF_016649425.1. Classification (GTDB taxonomy): domain Bacteria; phylum Pseudomonadota; class Gammaproteobacteria; order Enterobacterales; family Enterobacteriaceae; genus Limnobaculum; species Limnobaculum allomyrinae. The sequence continues at coordinate 142,700 of NZ_JADRCR010000001.1, read as the reverse complement.
CAGGGAATCCCAGTTCTTTTACTACCTGCCGCAATTGGGTATAAACATCCTGCCACTCGCGTACGCGCAAATAGTTAAGGAAATCCCCTTTGCACAGTTTACGAAACTGAGATGAAGACAATTCTTCCTGCTGTTCACCCAGATAATTCCACAGGTTCACAAAGGCCAGAAAGTCTGAATCTTTATCAATAAATCGACGATGTTTTTCATCCGACGCCTGCTGTTTCTCCAGCGGACGTTCACGCGGATCCTGAATCGATAACGCTGAAGTAATAATCATCACTTCGCGTACACAACCATTCTTCTGCCCTTCAATCACCATGCGCGCTAAGCGCGGATCAATTGGCAATTGAGCCAGTTGACGGCCTACAGGAGTCAGATGTCCTTTACCCTGTTCATTGTGTTCAATGGCACCCAGTTCTTCTAATAGCCGTACACCGTCCTGAATATTGCGTTTATCCGGCGCTTCTACAAATGGAAAGGCGGCGATATCGCCCAATCCAATAGCAGTCATCTGCAAAATAACCGATGCCAGATTAGTACGCAAAATTTCCGGATCGGTAAACTCTGGACGGGAAAGAAAATCCTGCTCGGAATAGAGACGAATACAGATACCATTCGATACCCGACCGCATCGCCCTTTACGCTGATTAGCTGAAGCCTGAGAAATGGGTTCTATTGGCAAACGCTGAACTTTAGTTCTGGCACTGTAGCGGCTGATTCGGGCGGTACCTGGATCGATAACGTATTTAATTCCCGGTACAGTCAATGAGGTTTCAGCCACGTTAGTTGCCAATACTATGCGTCGACCGGTATGGGATTGAAACACCTTATTCTGGTCGTTATTCGACAGACGCGCATATAGCGGTAGCACTTCGGTATGCGCAATTTCTTGCTTATTAAGCGCATCTGCCGTATCGCGGATTTCGCGCTCACCGCTCATAAACACCAGAATATCTCCCGGTGCTTCATGCATCAGTTCATCGACCGCATCCAGAATGGCTTGAGTTTGATCCCGTTCGCTGTCGTCAGCCTCTTCTACAATTGGACGATAACGCACTTCTACCGGGTAAGTACGGCCAGATACCTCAATCACCGGTGCATTATTAAAATGCCGGGAGAAACGTTGAGGATCGATGGTTGCCGACGTAATAATGACTTTAAGATCCGGGCGCTTCGGTAATAACTGACGCAAATAGCCCAGAATAAAATCGATATTCAGGCTACGTTCATGGGCTTCATCAATAATGATGGTGTCATACTGGCTTAGTAAACGATCTTGCTGTATTTCTGCCAGTAAAATACCATCAGTCATCAGCTTAACCAGCGTAGTGTCACTGATTTTGTCGTTAAAACGAACCTTATAGCCTACTGCAGACCCCAGCGTTACACTCAATTCATCAGCAATACGCCCTGCAACAGAGCGAGCTGCCAGTCGCCTTGGCTGAGTATGACCAATAATGCCCTTAATTCCCCGCCCTAGTTCAAGGCAGAGTTTTGGTATTTGCGTGGTTTTACCCGACCCCGGCTCTCCGGCGATGATAACTACCTGATGGTCACGAATGGCGGCCAACAGTTGATCTTTCTTCTGGCTAACCGGCAGATTTTCCGGGTAACTAATCTTCGGACAGGCCGCCTTTCGGTTGGCTACTCGTTGCAAACCGCTCTGAATGTCAGAATTAATTTCTGCCGCAATTAATGATAATTTTTCACCATTGGTGATTTTACGGGCGCCGTCCAAACGGCGACGCAGCCGCTTCTGATCGCGCAACATTAAATGCCGAATTTGACCGGATAATGCGGCTAGTGGGGATTTCACTGTCTGGGATCCTGTGCTGAATAAACCGATGTGTACCATTGATGGTTCTGTTACTCATTATATTACCACAAACCTGATTTATAAGCGGATAAGTCACTTTTTTATCTTGTTCAAAAAATTAGAATAACCCTATCTAATTATTGCGCTATCAAATTGAAGCTTGGCCGAATATGATGTAATACATCACGGGGGCACCCTGTTATTGATCAACATAAACAAGGAATTATCATGAGTAAGGTTTTAGTCATCAAATCAAGTATTCTTTCTGGTTATTCTCAGTCAAATATTTTAGCTGATTTCTTTGTCGAAAAATGGAAACAAGAGCACCCGTCTGATACCGTTACTGTACGCGATCTGGCAGCTAATCCTGTTCCTGTATTAGATGGTGAACTGGTTGGCGCAATGCGCCCATCCGATCAGCCAATGACTGCTCGTCAACAAGAAGCACTGGCGCTGTCTGATGAACTGATTGCTGAACTGCAAGGTAACGATGTTATTGTTATCGGTGCACCAATGTATAACTTCAATATCTCGACTCAGTTAAAAAACTATTTTGACCTGATTGCTCGTGCTGGCGTGACGTTCCGCTACACCGAGAAAGGACCAGAAGGTTTAGTCACCGGTAAGAAAGTTTATATCTTAACCAGCCGTGGTGGTATTCATAAAGATTCCCCAACCGATCTGGTTGCTCCTTACCTGAAACTATTCCTGGGCTTTATCGGTATTACTGATGCTGAGTTTGTCTATCAGGAAGGCGTTGCTTACGGCCCTGAAGTAGCTCAAAAAGCGCAAGAAGATGCGAAATCCTTTATTCAGCAATACGTTTCTGCCTGATAATCGATCTTCTCAATATTATGTAAAAGCCCCTGAATCAGGGGCTTTTATCATTTAATTCGTGGTAAATATTACTTCTTAAGCCACTGGCCATTAATACCTTTGACGTATTCTCCGGCCTCTGCTCTATTCACTAATTTTTGCCCGGCCATTTTAGCCACATCATTTACATTCACATTATTTTCCGCCGCTACCGACTTATACTGCTCGGTACGGGCCTGGTTGATTTTATCTGTTAATGCCTGTGCTTCTGCCGTCGGTTTAACCGGTGCAATATAGCCATTCAGTGTTTCACCCACCAGCCCCTGCTGTTTCGCTTCTTTTAAGGTTAACGCACTGGCAGCCACACTAAACAGCAGTACCGTGGCGATCAATCCGGTATTGATTAGTTTCATTGCCATTCCTTAAAAAATATCCGATTGTGTCTTCAGCATTTTTTCGACGTCTTTATCGACTTTAATATGAATCTCATGCTCAATTTTGACATTCATATTAATCACAATTGGCTCTGTTGATGGTGCAATCTCAATTCTTGGCACACAACCGCCAAGAGCAAAGGCCGTCATCACCGCTAACCATCCAAATTTATTCACTAATTATGCTCCTTCGGTAATGAGAAGATCTGTTGCAGATTGTCCTGCAAATTATCGCCAAACCGTAAGCTACGCCATAGCTGGAAAATATCTTCTTCATGATGGTAATTGAGTTTCACTAAACGCTCAGCATTCTTGGTTGGATTAAAACCTTCTATCTGTGCGTCCATGGTCAATAATCCTAAATTACTTACGTTAACATCCGCTCTGGAACGACGGATCTCCATATAACGTAACCAATCCATAATGTCACCGGTTGCCATATTGTCATCGCTGATGGCCTGTACCATATCTTTATCCAGACGCAGAGTAAGATCTTTACTATTCTCCACCCAGCCTCCTTTCACCAGCCACTCCGGATGATTCAGATACAGCGGCAGCTCACCATCTACTTTACCGGACATGGTAAACTGCTTCGGTTTCAAAATGGTAAATAATTCACTGAGATCGACGCCTTTGACCGTAAGAATAGCCGGATCTTTCTGTGGTATTCGTAACTGTTGCATACCGATATGCCCCTGTAGCATATCTACACCGACATTGGTTAATCGTAAAGGCTGGCGCTCCGAATGAGGATAATACCCTTGTAAATCAGCGGTAATATTGCTCATATCAAACAGGTTATTGAGCTTTTTCACTCTTAACTTAACCGGAGATTGCGGCCCTAGCTGCCACACATGATCCTTCAGACGATAGGACATGACGAAATCAAGTCCGCTCAGCTCGCCGTCTTTTAACCACATACCGCCATCTTTCACTACCATATGACCGCCGGCTTCAATTCCCTGCGTTTCGGAAATCGAAAACGCCGATTGCGCATACAGCGTACCTTTGCGAATTTTAAAACCGAGATCCGGAGCCAGTAAAGTCTGGAAAACCTCCAATGACTGTTCAGGCCACCAGCCTTCTCCCCGGATGCGTTCACCATCCCAACGGCCACTCAATTTTATTGGCCCAATTTTTTTAGTGCTGAGATCGCCCTTCCACTGGAAGTTTGCCGGATCTTGTCCGAAGAACTGAATATTTAGCGTAGATGGTGGTAAATAACCGCCATTATCGAACTCAACTTTTTGCGCCTGCAATTGCCATCCGGCACGATACTGACCTTCAGCACGATTCCAGCTCAGTGGTTCCGCCAACACTAACCGGGGCTTATTCACTGTAACTTGTCCATAGACCAGATGATTAAAGCCCGTTGATAATGTCTGCAAGTTAATCAGGCTATCGTTCCACTCCCCTTTGCCGGACATATCCCATTTGGCTTTCATTGGAGGCATATCACCATTGCCCCAAAAGTTCCATTCCCAGTGCCCTTGATCAATCCAGAAATCCCGGGAACGCCCATCCAGATGCAGCTTATATTTACCCCAGTAACGATGGCTGGCATTAATAATGGTTTGCAAACGACCACTGATGCCTTTGTCCGTTACTTTTATTCCCGCCAATGGGAATCGGGCTTCATGCAGATAAATATCCGGGGTTACAGCTCCGGTTACGCGCAATAAAGAACCGGACAATAGATTAAGGGTTGGATTAGCGATAGTCCCTGATAGCTTACCGGGAATAGTAGTATATAAAGATAACTGTTCTTCATTCATCTTACCGGTAAGTTGAAAGTTTAAATCGCTCTCTTTCAGGCTAATTTTACCCGGTGCAAATGTTAATACCGCGTTGCCTTTACCTGCACTGCCCTGAGTAACCACATTCAGCCGCGCTTCAATATTGGCTTCATTATAATCACTGCTCCAATCCGTGAGCGTCATACTAATGCCGCCGGTAAATGGCTGGGAAGCATAAGGCCAACGCCATTGCCCCTGAGTCACAACCAGACGTTTACCCTCCAGCGTCCAGGGAACATCCAGCAAGCTCTCTTTCTCACCCTGCGGGGTGACTGTCAGATGACCATCCTGCTGTTGCCAGTTTAGTTTTAGCAGCAGCGGTTTATTTACGTAGGTGGTAACAAATTCGCCATCGATATTTCCCTGTTCAGGAATAGCATCCAGACTGACAGGTACCTGTATCTCACCATTTAACTGAATAATGTCATCGCTATCCGGAATATGCAGGCTGAGAGACTCTAATGTCAGCATCTGTCGATCGTTTAATAATGCCGATCCAGAAAGTAAATTCCCTTTAACACTAAGACGCTGGCCTTGTTTATTACTGGTTAGATCAACCCGGCCTGAGTAGGATTCCCACGGCGTAATACTCAGGCGATCCAGGGATAGCGAAAAAGCGGGCAGCTGTTTTTGAATATCAGCAATCGACAAAGGTGTATCATCATCGACAGACGTTTCTTGAGTTGTTAACTTCTCCAGACAGTGGGTATCGATATCCAGAGAATTTCCATGCAGCTTCCACTGCCTGTCCTGATAAATCAGCGTTAACGGCCCCGCATCAGCTAAAAAACAGTCCTGAGCCAGAAATTGAATGCCGTTTAAAGAAATTCCGCGCTTGATTAACTGTGGGGGCTGAGTAAATATCAGCTGTGTTCCTTCCGGTAACCAGAGGCCGGCAACTTTAGGTAGCCACGTTGAGATCGTTGCCCATAGCGTCATTAATGACAATATCAGTATGGTCACGACAATCAGAACGTATTTAACAAAACGACCTATTACCACGCCTAAACTACCCCGGAACGCGAATCAGGCGGAAAATATAGCATATTAATAATATTGGCTAAACTGATTCTAATACTGGTTACTAACTATATCGTTAAATTGTCCTAACTCCCGATATCTGATAAATTAATTCTATAATTCTGGTGGAGATATGTGATGAAACTTGCTATTTACAGCACAAAACAATACGACAGAAAGTATCTTGAAGTTGCTAATCAACGTTTTGGTATCGATCTCGAATTTTTTGACTTCAAACTGAGCCCGCAAACCGCTAAAACCGCGGAAGGTTGTGAAGCCGTTTGCATCTTTGTTAACGATGATGGAAGTCGTCCGGTGCTTGAGGAGTTAGCAAAATCAGGCGTCAAAATTGTGGCATTACGCTGTGCCGGATTTAATAATGTTGACCTTGATGCGGCGAAAGAGCTGGGTCTACAAGTGGTTCGTGTTCCTGCCTATTCACCGGAAGCCGTCGCCGAACATGCGATTGGATTAATGATGAGCCTTAATCGTCGTATTCATCGCGCCTATCAAAGAACCCGCGATGCCAATTTCTCTCTTGAAGGGTTAATTGGCTTTAATATGCATAACCGTACCGCAGGCATTATCGGTACCGGAAAAATTGGTATTGCCACTATGCGGATTTTAAAAGGGTTTGGTATGCGCTTGCTGGCATTTGACCCTTATCCGTCACCGTTGGCACTGGATTTAGGGGCTGAGTATGTCGATCTGAAAACCCTGTATGAACGTTCTGATGTGATCTCTTTGCATTGCCCATTAACGCCAGAAAACCATCACCTGCTAAATGCCGCTGCCTTTAAACAAATGAAAGATGGCGTGATGATTATTAATACCAGCCGGGGTGGTTTAATTGATTCTCCTGCTGCTATCGAAGCACTGAAACAGCAAAAAATCGGTTCATTAGGCATGGACGTTTATGAAAACGAAAGAGATCTGTTCTTCGAAGATAAATCTAACGATGTGATTCAGGATGATGTATTCCGTCGCTTGTCTTCCTGTCATAACGTGCTGTTTACCGGCCATCAGGCATTTTTAACTGAAGAAGCATTATTAAGCATCTCTGAGACCACACTTCAAAATATTCAGCAATTAGAGCAGAACCAGCCTTGCCCTAATTTACTGTAATAATCGTCTATTTTATCGCCGGTAGTCACAATATTATGTTAACTACCGGTAAATCATTGTAAATCTCTATTTACTCTCATATTTAATATGGTAAAACACGTTCAAATTTAAACCGATAAAATAGCAACGCATTGATTATCGGATCAATTTCCACGTCATGACTTTTGGGGATTATAATGAAAATAGCTTTACCTTTTATTATTTCGGCCGTCCTGCTTAGCGGCTGTACTTTAACGGATGGCAATGCAATAAAAGAGAGTGATTTACAACATCATAATTTTATTCTGACCAGCGTTGATGGCGAGCATATGGCTGATACCACTAAAGACAAACGCCCATTAAATATTGAGTTTGGCGAGAATATGCATGTTAGTGGTGCAATGTGTAATCGCTTTATGGGTCAGGCCAGGTTAAAAGATGGGGTATTAACCGCAACACAACTGGCTTCTACCCGAATGGCCTGTTTAGATGAAAAAATGAACCAGTTAGACCAAATCATTGCTGTAACGCTGAATAATGGCGCTAAAGTATCCCTGGATCAGGGGGTATTAACCTTAAGCTCAGCACAGCATACGTTGACCTATAAACTCAGCGATTGGGTCAGATAATATTAATGATAATTGCTTGTATTTAAATAATAAAAAACCGGAAAAGAGCCTGTTGCACCCTTCCGGTTTTTTCATATCAATTTGATATCAATTTCAACTAAATCACATACGTATACTTAATAACGTTTACCGTTTGAAAGCTGACAGTTACTCACTACACTGCCATCCAGATTATGTGAAGTGGTTGGCATTCCCCCCATGCTATTGCAGTTGGCTAATGCCATTTCATCCATCGGCGCTGCTCTTGCAGTCTCTTCGGTGATCATGGAGTTATGGGGTAACAATCTCACCTGATCGGGCTGACTACTACATCCTGCCAATAAAAGTGCACCAAGTGCAGCCAGACAGATTTTTCCCTTCATGTTTACCTCTGTTATTGTATTTTCAGCCACAAAAAACCATCTGCAATGATGGTTAGTTTAAGTTTGGCTAAGAATTAACCTGAAATTAATATTCTGATTACTTTATTTCGCATTTTTTGTAATAACTTAAACTCTTAATTAAGTTATTATCTTGCCGCTAATTAATTAGCGATCCACTGCTTTTCAGTTAATCTGACTGATTTTTTACCAGCGCCATTTGCGCTGGTTTTTTTATTCGTATTTTGCTCAACCGGTATACTCCGGAAAACCAGAGCGTTCAACTGCACTGGATCACAAATTTAATAATCATATTTAGCGTATATGATGCCAATAGTCCAGCGTTGAAGCCTTATTCTGCAAGCTTGCCCCTGATAATAAGAGGGGAATTCAATAACCCTCAATATCTTAGTGATAATAACTATCATTATTTTCTGTCACAGAATGTAATAACACACAAAACAACAGCTGCCCAAACTCTCTTATCTGATATGATGAGTTGCGATTTCGGAAGATATAAAAACCATTAATAACTATCCAATCCAATGTATTTATTGTTACTCAGGTCTCTGACCTGAGAGAGCTAATGTCAATAAAGGTATTGAATCTATGATTACTACCGATGGTAACAGTGCAGTTGCCTCCGTGGCGTATCGTTCCAACGAAGTTATCGCCATTTATCCCATCACTCCCAGCTCAACCATGGCTGAACAGGCTAATGACTGGTCGGAATATGGTACTAAAAACGTTTGGGGCGACGTTCCCCGCGTTATGGAAATGCAATCCGAAGCCGGTGCAATAGCTACCGTTCATGGTTCATTACAAACGGGGGCATTGGCCACTTCATTTACCTCATCGCAGGGATTATTACTGATGATCCCGACCCTGTATAAACTGGCGGGTGAGTTAACCCCATTTGTATTGCATGTTGCCGCCAGAACCGTCGCTACCCATGCCTTGTCTATTTTTGGCGATCATTCTGATGTTATGGCAGTTCGCCAAACCGGCTGTGCAATGTTGTGCGCCAGCTCGGTACAGGAAGCTCAGGACTTTGCCCTGATCTCACAAATGGCGACGTTAAACAGCCGAATTCCGTTTATTCATTTCTTTGACGGATTCCGTACCTCCCACGAAATTAATAAGATTGTTCCCATCAGCGATGACTGCATTCGCCAGCTATTACCGATGGAGATGATTAGTGCCCATCGTAAACGTGCATTAACACCTGACCACCCGGTGATCAGAGGGACATCAGCCAACCCGGATACTTACTTCCAGTGCCGGGAAGCCGCTAATCCCTGGTATGACCAAACTTACCAGCATGTTGCCGATGCAATGCAAGCTTTTGAGCAACAAACCGGTCGTTATTATCAGCCGTTTGAATATTACGGTCACCCACAAGCGGATCGCGTAATTATTCTGATGGGCTCTGCCTGTGGTACAACCGAAGAAACAATCGATACCTTACTAACCCGCGGTGAAAAAGTCGGCATGTTAAAAGTTCGACTGTATCGTCCTTTCTCTGCTCAACACCTACTTGAACAATTACCTCAAAGCGTAAAACGAATTGCCGTTCTCGATAGAACCAAAGAGCCTGGTGCGCTGGCTGAGCCACTCTATCTTGATATTATGGCGGCGCTGGCAGAAGCATTCTCCCGAGGTGAGCGGGATACACTGCCACAGGTTATTGGTGGTCGTTATGGTCTGTCTTCTAAAGAGTTTGCACCAGAATGTGTACTGGCTATCTTCAAAGAATTAACGCTGGAAAAACCGCGTCCGCGCTTTACCGTTGGTATTTTTGATGACATCACTGGCCTGTCATTGCCGTTGGGTGATGACAGCATTCCACAAAAAGCTTCTCTGGAAGCACTGTTCTTTGGACTTGGTAGCGATGGCACCGTTTCTGCTACCAAAAACAACATTAAGATTATCGGTAACGGTACGCCACTTCACGCTCAGGGTTACTTTGTTTATGACTCCAAAAAAGCCGGTGGTTTAACCGTTTCTCATTTGAGGGTAAGTGACTACCCAATACATTCTGCCTATCTTATTTCTCAGGCGGATTTTATTGGTTGTCATCAAAATCAGTTTATTGATAAATACCAAATGGTCGAAAAACTGAAACCCAATGGCACTTTCTTGCTGAATACCCCCTATAGCAAGGATGAGATCTGGCAACGCTTACCACAGGACGTTCAGGCTTTATTGCATCAGCGTAAAGCGCGTCTGTTTATTATCAATGCGGCGAAAATTGCCAGAGAATGCCACCTGGCCAATCGAATCAATACTGTTATGCAGATGGCCTTTTTCCATCTGACCCAAATTATTCCTGGTGATGTTGCACTACAACAGCTACGGGACGCTATTGCTAAAAGCTATAGCGCCAAAGGTCAGGATATTGTCGAGAATAACTGGCAGGCGTTAGACGCCACTATCAGTGCACTGGAAGAAATTCCCCTACAGCCGGTTAATTCACTCAGCCCAATGCGCCCTCCGGTGGTTTCCGACAGCGCCCCGGACTTTGTCAAAACGGTAACCGCCGCGATGTTAGCTGGTCTGGGTGATGCGTTACCGGTATCTGCCTTCCCACCGGACGGTACCTGGCCTTCTGGTACTACTCGTTGGGAAAAACGTAATATTGCAGAAGAGATCCCGATTTGGGAGGCACCGCTATGTACCCAGTGTAACCACTGTGTTGCCGCCTGCCCTCACTCTGCTATTCGGGCTAAAGTGATTTCGCCAGACACGTTTGCAGATGCACCAGACGATCTGCAATCATTAGACGTTAAGTCAAAAGACATGCGCGGACAGAAATATGTTCTGCAAGTTGCACCGGAAGATTGTACCGGTTGTAACCTGTGCGTAGAGGTATGCCCGGCTAAAGATCGCCAGAATCCAGAAATTAAAGCGATTAATATGAAATCTCGCCTGGATAATCTTGAGGTTGAAAAACGTCATTACGATTATTTCCTGCAACTACCGGAAATTGATAAGAGCAAAATTGAGCGAATTGATATTCGAACCTCTCAATTAATTACCCCACTATTCGAATATTCCGGAGCCTGTTCCGGATGTGGTGAAACGCCCTATATTAAGTTGCTAACTCAACTGTATGGCGATCGGCTACTGATTGCCAATGCGACAGGTTGTTCATCCATTTATGGTGGTAACTTGCCAAGTACTCCCTATACCACTAACGCAGATGGTCGCGGGCCGGCATGGGCTAACTCGCTGTTTGAAGATAACGCAGAGTTTGGCCTTGGTTTCCGCCTGACGGTCGACCAGCATCGTGAACGCACCTTACGTCTGATAAATCAGCTGGCATCTCAGTTACCCGCTGAGTTAATTGCTGAACTGCAAGCTTCTGATACCAGCGTAGAGCAGCGCCGTGAACAGATCGTACAGCTACGGACACTGCTGGCAGCGATTGATTCAGCGGAAGCTAAAGAATTAGCCGAATGTGCCGATTATCTGGTAGATAAATCTATCTGGCTGATTGGTGGCGATGGTTGGGCGTACGATATTGGATTTGGTGGTCTCGACCACGTAATGAGCCTGACGGAAAACGTCAATATTCTGGTGCTGGATACCCAATGCTATTCCAATACGGGTGGCCAACAGTCTAAAGCAACACCTATCGGTGCCGTCACTAAATTTGCTGAACGAGGTAAGCGTAAAGGACGTAAAGATCTTGGGGTAAGTATCATGATGTATGGTCATGTGTACGTAGCCCAAATCTCTCTCGGCGCGCAGTTAAACCAAACGGTCAAAGCGATTCAGGAAGCGGAAGCTTATCCGGGTCCGTCATTGATTATTGCTTACAGCCCGTGTGAGGAACATGGTTACGATTTGGCATTTAGTCACGACCAGATGAAGCAATTAACCACTGCTGGCTTCTGGCCACTGTATCGTTTCGATCCTCGTCGTGTTGAAGAGGACAAACCGGGTTTAACCCTTGATTCCCGCCCACCGTCTGATGGTTTAGCTTCGGCTTTGTTAAAAGAGCAGCGTTTCCGCCGTTTGAATACGATGGAACCCAATGTTGCCTCCGCTCTGCACGCTCAGGCTGAAAAAGATGTTCAGAATCGTTATAACTTACTGAGTCTGCTGGCTGGAAAAACGGTAGAGAAAATTGAGTCTGAACCATCATAAATAAACGGAAATAACCGATAATATAAAAAAATAAAGCACCCTAAGCGGGTGCTTTATTTATTCTTAATTAAAGAAATAAACGTTTATTTAAGAATGCCGTCTTATTTTTAATAAAAATAGTACTGACTTAATATTTTAAATCTATCACTCAATAATAATAGTGATAAGAATTAACTTATTCCTTCAGCCGTCTTCAAATAACGCATTACTGTGTTTAAACCAACTTTTAACGTTCTGCTGGTCTGTCGTATACCTGCCCCCTGAGAGGCCATTTCAATAATCTTTTCTTTCATTCCTGGCTGATGCGCTCGGTACAAATAAGACAACTGGAATGTTCTCCTACAGCTATTACAATAGTAACGCGGATAACCACCTCGCCCTTTACCATGTTTTCTGACTGGTTTTGTCTCATTACAATGGCGGCATGCGACTTCAATAGTGACCATTTTCCATCTCCTTTTGGACCCAAAAACATCAAGTAAGTAATCATGGCAGTGATAATTTCAGAATATTATTAACCTTCAGGTTTCTATAACATTCTAATTAGAAATGAATTAAGTGCTTAATAGCAGCCTAACTACCTCAATATTATTCAGAACAACCACGATATTAATTAATCCGCGTAATTCTTATGTTGGTATACCTGTTCGATTCTAATATATATTTCTCAATTACATCACTGGTATAATTGACAGTTCTGCATAAGATAATTTCATAATCGTTTTATAAATTAACTTATTTGAATCGAGTTTTTGGTAATAACTCGAATTAAGACTAACTATTTAGAGTTACTTTATGTTGGTTTTTACCATTATCATCGGTTTTAGCCGCTATCAAAGCGTATTCTTCTACTGACAACACCCGCAATAATCCGTACCATACACCTCCACGATTTCCCGGCAGATTATCTCTGCTAACAGGCAACAATCAGGCAGACAGAGTTACCGCTATGAGCATAACAGCAGCGCTGAATCAGAAAGAGCAATATAACCTAAATAAACTGCATAAACGTTTGCGCCGCAATGTGGGCGAAGCCATCGCAGATTTTTCGATGATTGAAGATGGCGATCGGGTCATGGTTTGTCTCTCCGGCGGAAAAGACAGTTATACCATGCTGGATATTCTGCAAAATTTGCAGCGCAGCGCACCGGTCAATTTCGAGCTGATTGCCGTTAATCTGGACCAGAAACAGCCTGGTTTCCCTGAGCACGTATTGCCAGAGTATTTAAAAACGCTGGGTATTGAGTACAAAATTGTCGAAGAAAATACCTACGGTATTGTAAAAGAGAAAATCCCCGAAGGTAAAACTACCTGCTCCCTTTGCTCTCGTCTGCGTCGCGGTATTCTTTACCGTACGGCGACCGAACTGGGTGTAACTAAAATCGCGCTGGGCCATCATCGCGACGATATTCTGCAAACTCTGTTTTTAAATATGTTCTATGGCGGCAAACTAAAAGGGATGCCACCAAAGCTTATCAGTGATGACGGTAAACATATTGTTATCCGCCCATTGGCTTACTGCCGTGAAAAAGATATTGAACGCTATGCTGAGGCGAAAGCTTTCCCGATCATTCCCTGCAATCTTTGTGGTTCGCAACCTAACCTACAGCGTCAGGTAATTAAAGATATGTTGAGAGACTGGGATCGCCGTTATCCGGGCAGAATTGAAACGATGTTCAGTGCTATGCAGAACGTTGTCCCTTCTCACCTGTGTGACCGTGAACTGTTTGACTTTACGGCTATTCAGCGAGGTATGGAAGTTATTAATGGCGGTGATTTGGCATTTGATCGGGAGGAATTCCCGCTACAGCCCGCTGGTTTTGTGCCGGATGAAAATGAAGATTTGGGGATTGATGTTGTTGAAGTTAAGTAATGGTTTTATCTTCAAATCAGAAAATAACCTCAATTAATAATGAATCAGCCCCAACATCCGTCCAGGGCTGATTCATAAAATATCTACAACCACTTACTCTTCTTAAGCCACCACAGTATCCCTCCGCCAACAACTGCCAGACAGGTACAGAAGATGGCAAAGGCATGCTCTTTGCCGCCACCGGGAATTCCCCCCAGATTTACGCCAAACAGCCCGGTAAGAAAGGTCGCTGGTAAAAACAGCATCGCCATTAGCGACATGGTATAGGTACGACGGTTCATCGCATCAGCCAACTGAGAGTTGATTTCATCAACTACCACCGCAGTACGTGCAATTGTTGCATCCAGATCGTCCAGACCTCGCCCTAATCTATCGGCAATATCCTGCATCCGATGGCGATCTTCATTACTCATCCACGGTAACCGTTCACTGGCCAGCCGGGAAAAAACATCCCGCTGAGGCATCAAGTGACGACGCAATACAATCAACTGCTTACGAATAAGTGCAATAACACCCCGTTCCGGCACTTCTTTATCCAGTAATCCGTCTTCAAGTTCTATAACGCGACCATGGATATCATCAATAAAATCGCTGACCTGATCGGTCAGAAAATCCAAAATTTCCACCAGCCAGCTTCCACTATGAGCGGGGCCGGTTCCTTTTTTTAACTCTTCCACCACTTCATCAACCGCATGAATAGGACGATGGCGACTGGAAATAATTAAACTATCGGTAATAAATACTCTTAGCGTCACCAACGGATCGGGAACCGATTCACTGTTCAGATTAATGCTGCGAAGAATAATTAATGTTCCGTCCCCCTGACGGGCAACGCGTGGACGACAGCTTTCTCCGGACAGAGCCTCTTTAAAACTCTCTGGCAATAGTGGCGTTTCATTTAACCAGTTAAGGCTTTCTGGCTGTTCATAATCTATATGTATCCAACAAGGCTCTGCCGCAGTTGCTTCCGTTTTATCCGTAACCGGCAATATACCGCCCTTACCGTTTAACTGATAAGCGTGGATCTCCTGCGGAACCTCTAATTGATTACCGCTTACCCTATTCACATCAACCACCTATTTAAAATAACCAGCGACTCTCTTGTTATGAAGAGCGCGGTTTACTAACGTAATTTCTTATCCAGAACTGCCGTAGTTAGTCGGGAGATACAACAAAGCCTGTTGGCTTCATCATAAATTTTAATCTCCCATACCTGATGGCTGCGGCCTAAATGAATAGCTGTACATACCCCCCGAACCGTTCCCTGTTTAGCTGCCCGAATGTGGTTCGCATTAATATCAATGCCGACTACCTGCGCTTCTCCCTCTGTGCACAGATAACCAGCGACGGAACCAATAGTTTCTGCCAGCACCACCGAGGCACCACCATGCAACAGACCAAAAGGCTGAACGGTACGATGATCAACCGGCATCGTCGCTTCCAGGCTGTCTTCTGTTTGTGACGTGTAAACAATACCCACATGCTCGATCATGGTTCCTTTCGACATCTGGTTCAGTTCTGCCAGTGTCTTATGACGTTTCCACATAGATTACTTACCTTGTTAATTGTTCATCACACCAGCTCAAGCAAAGCCTGAAGCGGGTGTTTTAAGACTACGTGACTAAAACGTTTAACCTGACTACGACATGAATACCCCGTAGCCAGACAACGACTGGCATCTTTACCTTCTAACGCTTTTTGCCAGGATAACGCATAAATACCAGCGGAATTATTCAAATTATCCGCTTCATGACCATAGGTTCCCGCCATCCCACAACAGCCAAGGCTAACGTTATTTAATTTAGCACCAAAGTGACTAAACAGGTTTTGCCACTGTTTGCCACTGGCGGGTAGAGCCGTACTCTCAGTACAGTGGCTAAACAGATACCAGGGAGCCTGTTCTACCTCTTTCATTGGGAATCTTGCCAGGTTATCACTCAGCCATTCATGTACCAGTTGTACTTTAAAATCACCCCGTTTCTCACCTAAAATCTGGCTATACTCATCGCGATAGCACAGAACCAGTGCCGGATCGACGCCCACCATCGGTATGCCTAATTTAGCAACCCGATTTAGCATATCCGCCGTACGCTGGGCAGTTTTGGCAAACTGTCGCAAAAAGCCTTTAATGTGTTGCGCTTTACCATTGGGACTAAACGGCAGCAGCACAGGTTTTAGTCCAAGCTTCTCTATCAGGTGAATAAAATCCGCCACCACTTTGGCATCGTAATAGCTGGTAAAGGGATCCTGAACCACTAATACGTATTGTTGTTTGCTCTGGCCATCGATTCTTTCCAATTGCTCCAGCGTCATGGTGCAGGCCTGATGCCCCTGTAGTTGCTGTTTCAGCGTTGGAGAAGAAAGCAACGGCAAATTCACCATGCCAATACTTTTTGCCCCCAACGACTGAACCCAGGACTGACGAATAAAGAAGTTAAACACTTGCGGCGCTTTTGCCATCACTGGGGCATAGTTTTCTACTGATGCGACAATATAGTCCCGGGCCGGACGGAAATAGCGCGTATGATACAGCTGAAGGAAACGGGAGCGAAATGCCGGAACATCAATCTTTATCGGACATTGAGTGGAGCATGCCTTACAGGCCAGACAACCCGCCATAGACTGCTTAACTTCATGGGAGAAATCATATTCCCCCTGACGTTGGCGCAGACTATTTTTGGTCTTATCCAGCAAACTGCGCCAGCTTAAGCGTTGTTCACCCAGTTGCTTTTCAAGAGCCAGAGGATCAACACCCTCTTCTGCCAGTAATCTTAGCCACTCCCGCACCAGTGTTGCCCGGCCTTTTGGTGAATGTACTCGATTGGCGCTGACCTTCATTGAAGGGCACATTGGGCTGTTAGCATCAAAGTTGAAACACAGGCCGTTACCGTTACATTCCATTGCACCTTTAAAGGAGGTTCTAACTGCCAGCGGGATACGGCGGTCAAAAGTGCCACGTTTTACTGCATCCACTTTATAAAGGGCATCATCTCGCCCGATTGGCGCACAAATCTTACCCGGATTCAGTCGATTGTCCGGATCAAACACCGCCTTAATTCGACGCAATTCGTCATACAGTTCAGGGCCAAAAAAATCAGGACTGTATTCCGCCCGAAATCCTTTACCATGCTCCCCCCATAACAAACCACCGTATTTGGCCGTCAGGGCAACAATTTGGTCTGAGAGCTGTTTCATTAGCAGCTCTTGTTGTGGATCACACATATCTAACGCAGGTCTGACATGCAATACACCCGCATCCACGTGACCAAACATACCGTAAGCCAGATTATGACTATCCAGTAACGCACGAAACTCTGAAATATAGTCGGCCAGATGTTGTGGGGGTACACAGGTATCTTCAGCAAACGGAATAGGTTTAGCTAAACCTTTAGCATTACCCAACAGACCCACCGCTTTTTTACGCATCGCATAAATGCGTTCAATATCGGCTAAATCACTGCATAACTGATAGCCAATTACGCCAGCTTCGCCCTTTTCCATCAGCTGATCCAACCGGGAACAAAGAAACTCAGCCTGACGACTAATCAGTTCAGGATCCTGGCCGGCAAACTCAACGATATTTAGCCCCTGCATATCTTTACCCGGTACATCGGTAATCAGATTTTTCACTGACTCCCAGACAATATCTTCACGGGCCAGATTAAAAACCTTAGAGTCTACCGTTTCTACCGATAGCGCATTGGCCTCAACCATTAGCGGCGCATTTCTTAACGCCGAGTCAAAGCTATCGTACTTAATATTGACCAGTCGACGCAGTGCCGGTAACGGTGTGATATTCAGTCTGGCTTCGGTAATAAATGCCAACGAGCCTTCAGAGCCAGTCAAAATGCGCGAAAGGTCAAATGTTTCCAGGTCATCACTAAAAACATGTCTGAGGTCATAACCGGTGAGAAAACGGTTCAGTTTAGGAAATTTGTCGATAATAAGCTGGCGCTGCTGACGGCATCGTTCCAGTACCGTATGGTAAACCTGTCCCGCGGCCGTTTGTTGTGAGGCTAACTGCTCAGCCAGCGCTACTGGCATGGCATGAGTATCCAACAATTCCCCGTTAAGCAAAACGCTTCTTAGCCCCAGAACATGGTCAGAGGTTTTTCCATACACCAAAGAGCCCTGACCGGACGCATCGGTATTGATCATTCCCCCCAGCGTTGCCCGGTTACTGGTTGACAGTTCTGGCGAGAAAAAATAGCCATGGGGCTTCAGATATTGATTCAGTTGATCTTTAACTACACCGGCTTCAACACGAACCCATCCTTGTTCTAAATTCAGCTCAAGAATACGATTCATGTAACGCGACATATCAACCACAACACCATCATTGAGTGACTGCCCATTCGTACCCGTACCGCCTCCCCTTGGAGTAAATTTAACGGTTGAAAAATCAGACTGCTGCCCGATTCGGGCAATCAACACAACATCTGCGGTAGATCGTGGAAACACAATGGCCTGTGGCAACATCTGATAGATGCTGTTATCCGTTGACATGCTAAGGCGATCCGCATATTGAGTTGCGATATCACCACTGAAACCTGCCTGTTTTAAGGCGTCTAGATACTCCTGAACCGGTGACTCAACACCAGGTGCTTGCTTTAGCTGTGGAATCATTGCCATTAGTCTCTTTGCGTTATTTTTTATTTTATTATGTTGTAAACATTACCCAATCCAGCGAACTAAACTAGCATACTGTTTTATCGTTTGCGTAGCCCATCCATTAAATTTATCGCAACTCTTAGCACCTTCTCTCAAGGCAAATGAGAGACTCTCTGTTCATTAACATGCTATTGCTGGCATTTTCGCTTAAATGATAGTTATCAGTTTATTAATTAAAATAGCGTAACCGTCAGCTATACCCGATACTATAGCTTAGTTATTAACAACTCTATTTCATGATGAGTACATCCATGACGCAACCGAAAAAACGTTTTGACCTTGCACGTCTGATGTTTGGAATACTGTTTATTCTTGTAATGATCGTTGTCTGCCTTTGGGTCGTTCGGCCTTTTATCTTAGGCTTTGCCTGGGCTGGCATGGTGGTTATTGCAACCTGGCCATTGTTGTTAAGGGTACAAAAATACACCGGTGGGCGGCGAACTCCGGCCGTGATCTTCATGACGCTGTTATTGGTGGTGGTGTTTGTTCTGCCTTTTGGTCTGGTGATTAATAGTATTGTAGACAATAGTGGTCAGTTAGTTGATTGGGTCGGAAAACCAGAAAACTGGCATATTCCTAAACTCGCCTGGCTAAATGATATTCCGGGCGTTGGTCGACGCCTGTACCGCAACTGGCAATCAATGACCACCGATGGTGGTAAAGCATTGGTTGCCAGCATTCAGCCATATGCAGGTGCGGCTACAACCTGGTTTGTTTCTCAGGTAGCCCACGTTGGCGGTTTTATGTTGCATGGTACGCTGATGGTGGTCTTCAGTGCCCTTCTTTATGCTAAAGGGGAAGCTGTGGCCAAAGGTATCCGTCACTTTGCATTACGTTTAGCCGAGAAGCGTGGTGAAGCAGCAGTTATTCTTGGTGCTCAGGCCATTCGCGCCGTTGCGCTGGGAGTGGTGGTTACGGCCCTGACTCAAGCCCTGTTGGGGGGTATCGGCTTAGCCATATCCGGGATTCCTTATGCCACTTTATTAACCGTGTTGATGTTTATTTGTTGTCTTGCACAGATCGGGCCATCGTTAATTCTGTTCCCGGCGGTGTTCTGGCTTTACTGGAGCGGAGATAACACCTGGGGTACGGTGCTGTTAGTGTGGAGCTGTATTGTGGTTTCCATGGATAACTTCCTGCGTCCTGCATTGATTCGCTTAGGGGCGGATTTACCGCTGTTGTTGATTCTCTCCGGGGTTATCGGAGGATTACTGGCCTTTGGTATGATTGGCTTGTTTATTGGTCCGGTGGTGCTGGCGGTATCGTATCGTTTAATTTCTGCCTGGATTGATGAAGTTCCTGAGCCGACGGATGAGTTGCCGGATTTGGAACGGGATCTGAATATTTGATTTGTTTTGATTAGGGATTAAGTATTGAGAATATTCCGGCCGTAAAGACGATATTGCGCATATCACTTTTGTGCTCGGCCGGAAGACCATCAGTATTCGGCTTTGGTGAATATCAAACCATTTGACTCCTCTGGTTATTCCAGCCGTAAAAGCAATATTATGTATATCGCCTTTGTGCTCGGCCGGAAGACCAACTGTATTCAGCTTTGGACTACGTCGGGCTTAGCCCGACGATTGTCTTCGTTAACAAAGTTCACAAGCTAAACAACTAACTACGTTATTACACGATCAAACCGTTTCTGCGCTTTCTTCTGCCAGTGCCATCCAGGTTTTAATCACGGTGTCCGGGTTTAGGGAAAGGCTGTCGATGCCTTGTTCCATTAACCATGCGGCGAAATCTTCGTGGTCTGATGGGCCCTGACCACAAATCCCGACGTATTTGCCCTTTTTCTTGGCGGCTTTTATCGCCATAGAGAGTAAGGCTTTTACTGCATCGTTACGTTCGTCAAACAGCTCGGAAACCACACCAGAGTCACGATCCAGACCCAGAGCTAGCTGTGTCATATCGTTAGAACCGATAGAGAAGCCGTCAAAATGTTCCAGGAACTCTTCGGCTAATAATGCGTTAGACGGTATTTCACACATCATTATCACTTTCAGCCCGTCCTGACCGCGTTTCAGTCCTTCATGTGCCAGACGATCAATAACCGCCTTAGCCTGATCGACGGTGCGTACAAATGGGATCATAATTTCAACGTTAGTCAGACCCATTTGGTTACGAACCCGTTTAACCGCTTCACACTCCAACGCAAAACAGGCTTTAAAGTCTTCGGAGACATAACGACCTGCACCACGGAATCCCAGCATTGGGTTCTCTTCATGAGGTTCGTAACGGCTTCCACCAACCAGGTTGGCGTATTCGTTAGATTTAAAGTCGGACAGGCGAACGATCACCCTCTTCGGCCAGAATGCAGCGGCTAGCGTTGCAATACCTTCTGACAGGCGGCCAATATAGAATTCAACCGGATCGTCATAACCAACCATCAGTTCGCGGATCTCTTGCTGAACCGACTCTTCCTGCTGGTCAAACTCCAGTAAGGCTCTTGGGTGCACACCAATCATGCGGTTGATGATGAATTCCAGACGCGCCAGGCCAACCCCTTCATTCGGCAAACGCGCGAAGTCAAAGGCACGATCCGGGTTACCGATGTTCATCATGATTTTTACCGGAATCTCTGGCAGTTGGTTCAACTGAGAACTTTGAACCTTAAAGTCCAGAATATCCTGATAGATAAATCCGGTATCGCCTTCGGCGCAGGATACGGTAACTTTCTGCCCTTCATGTAACAATTCGGTGGCGTTACCACAACCTACCACCGCAGGAATACCCAGTTCGCGGGCGATAATTGCCGCATGACAGGTTCTTCCGCCACGGTTAGTCACGATAGCCGCCGCGCGCTTCATGATCGGTTCCCAATCCGGATCGGTCATATCGGTTACCAGTACGTCACCCGGCAGAATACGATCCATCTGGCTTAAATCGGTAATCACTTTTACCGGCCCCGCACCTATACGGTTACCAATGGCGCGCCCTTCCGCCAGAATTTCACCACGCTTATGCAGCTGGTAACGTTCCATCACTTGTTCATTCTCATTAGAGCGAACCGTTTCCGGACGAGCCTGTACGATGTACAGTTTTCCGGTATGACCATCTTTTGCCCATTCAATATCCATTGGGCGGCCATAATGCTTTTCAATCAGCAGGGCCTGATGAGCCAATTCCTGAATCTCCTCGTCCCGCAGACTGTACTGTACGCGATCCGCTTCAGGTACATCTTCAATACAAACCTGCTTGCCATGTTCCTGACTATCGGAATAAACCATACGAATCTTTTTCGAGCCAATAGTACGGCGGACGATAGCCGGTCTGTCATTCAGCAGAGTTGGTTTATGCACATAGAATTCATCCGGGTTAACCGCACCCTGAACCACCATTTCACCTAAACCATAAGCCGAGGTGATAAAGACCACCTGATCAAAGCCCGATTCAGTATCAATGGTAAACATGACTCCGGCAGAGGCTAAGTCAGAACGCACCATGCGCTGAACCCCGGCTGAGAGCGCCACACCTCGGTGGTCATAGCCCTGATGTACACGGTAAGAAATCGCACGGTCGTTAAACAGCGAAGCAAATACATGCTTAATCGCTACCATTACCGCATCAATACCCTGCACGTTAAGGAAAGTTTCTTGCTGGCCGGCAAACGACGCGTCAGGCATGTCTTCGGCGGTGGCGGAAGAACGAACCGCAAATGAAGCACCAACATTACCTTCTGACAGCGTTTGATAAGCCTGGTGAATCGCTTGTTCCAGCTCTGGCTGGAATGGCGTATCGATGATCCAGCCACGAATTTGTGCTCCGGCATCCGCCAGGGCTTTTACGTCATCCACATCAATTTGGTCGAGCAGTTGATAAATGCGCTGATTTACGCCACTTTGCTCAAGAAAATCATTAAACGCCTGAGCAGTAGTAGCAAAACCATTAGGAACCGATACGCCCAGTTCGCTCAGATTAGTGATCATTTCCCCTAAGGAGGCATTTTTACCCCCAACACGATCAACATCATGCATTCCCAGTTGGTTGTACCAAACAACGTTATGTTGATTACTATTGATATCAGGCATCAGAGATGTTCCATTATTGAGTCAATAAAACGGATTAAATAGCAAAACAGGTTTTATACCGGACAGGTCAAAAATCCAGATACATAAGAAAGCTTACACAGCAATGAACAACTTATGAAATGGTTAATCGTTTCCGCATTTAAACTGAGTTTTCTTAGACTTATAAATACTGTACCTTGTTCGTAATCGCGCTTTTTATGCGCATATTCAACAACGGTTTTGGAACAATTTTGTTCATATCGATAGTGTGATTTTAAGAAAGAGTTATCTCATAATTAAAATCAGCAACAGGAGAACGCCATGGAGCGTACGGTTTTCTATATTTCTGACGGCACGGCAATTACCGCCGAGGTATTAGGGCATGCGGTGTTATCTCAATTTCCCATTAGTCTGAATCAATACACTATCCCTTTTGTGGAGAATGAAGCCAAAGCCCATGAGGTTCGCCAGCAAATTGATGATCTGTACCAGAAAACCCAGCAGAAGCCACTGGTGTTTTACTCGATAGTTTCACCTGAAATTCGGGCAGTTATTGAGGCGAGTCAGGGCTATTGTCAGAATATTGTTCATACACTGGTTGCCCCTTTACAGCAGGAGTTAGGCATTGCGCCACTGCCCTCCGCACACCGTACCCACGGATTAACTGCCAACAATCTGGTGAAATATGACGCCCGTATCGCCGCTATTGATTATACTTTGGCGCATGATGATGGTATTTCACTACGAAATCTGGAAGAGGCTCAGGTGATTTTGTTAGGTGTTTCCCGCTGCGGTAAAACCCCTACCAGCCTCTATTTAGCCATGCAGTTTGGTATTCGCGCCGCTAACTATCCGTTTACTGCCGATGATATGGATAATATTCAGCTTCCCGCCGCACTTAAACCGTTCCAACATAAGCTGTTTGGCCTTTCTATCGACCCGGAACGGCTATCCGCTATTCGTCAGGAGCGCAGAGAAAACAGTCGTTACGCATCATTACGCCAGTGCCGTATGGAGATTGCAGAAGTTGAAGCGTTATACCGCAAAAACAACATCCGCTTTCTTAACAGCACCAACTATTCTGTAGAAGAGATCTCGACCAAACTGTTGGATATTTTAGGTATGAGCCGCAGAATGTATTAAATGTTTTATCGGGGAAGGCTTAAATCTTCCCCAATTTTGTCTCCGTAGCGCCATCACCTCACCGCCAAACTTTGCCATTAAGCTGACTTTCTCGCTTCACCATCAATATTTAACAAATGGCAACGAATTAATTTAATCAACTATTTGCAACCCTTGCTGTTTCCGTTATTGTGATATGCATCACTTCCCGGTATCTCACCGACGAGAAGATAAGATTTAGAGAAAGACAATTCATGAATAAAACTGATGAGCTCCGCACCTCGTTGATTGACAGCCTGGTGACCCCTGAGCGACTGGCACAGCTGTTTCCAATTACTGAAGATATCAGCACTAATATTACCCGGTCGCGTCAGCGTATTGAAAAAATTATTCACGGTGAAGACCGTCGATTGCTGGTTATTGTTGGCCCCTGTTCCATTCACGATGTTGATGCCGCAATGGATTATGCCGAACGGTTAAACGTTTTACGCGACCGTTATCAGGATCGTCTGGAAATCGTGATGCGCACTTACTTTGAAAAGCCGCGTACCGTGGTGGGTTGGAAAGGTATGATTTCCGATCCCAATCTGGATTGTTCTTATCAGGTTAATCAGGGATTACAACAGGCTCGTGAACTTTTACTAAAAATCAATCGATTGGGTATGCCTACCGCCACTGAATTTTTAGATATGGTGATCGGACAGTATATTGCCGACCTGATTAGCTGGGGTGCTATTGGTGCCCGTACTACCGAAAGCCAAATCCATCGAGAGATGGCATCGGCACTCTCTTGCCCGGTTGGCTTTAAAAACGGTACTGATGGCAGTACTAAAATTGCTATTGATGCGATTCGTGCCGCACGTTCCAGTCATATGTTCCTGTCACCGGATAAATCAGGCCAGATGAGTATTTATCGCACCAGCGGTAACCCTTACGCCCATATTATTCTGCGCGGCGGTAAGACGCCAAACTACCATGCCGCGGATATCGCAGGCGCCTGTGACAATTTGCGTCAGTTCGACCTGCCGGAGCATTTGGTGGTGGACTTTAGTCACGGTAACTGTGAGAAGTTGCATCGCCGTCAGTTAGACGTGTGCGAGAATATTTGTGAGCAGATAAAAGCCGGTTCTATGGCGGTTGCCGGTGTGATGGCAGAAAGCTTTTTAATCGAAGGGACTCAGAAGCTTCAGGCCGGACAACCTCTTACTTATGGGCAGTCGATTACCGATCCTTGTTTGAGTTGGGGAGATACGGAGAAGATGCTGGAGAGTTTGGCTGCGGCGGTGGAATCGCGGTTTAGTTAAGTCTTTTTGTTTAACGATTTTTGAATCAGCTTTTGTGAATATTCCGGCCGTAGTTATGTAGTACTTATATTCCCTATGTGCCCGGCCGGAAGACCATCTGTACTTAAGCTTGGAGTGCGTGGGGCTGGTCAGTCCAGGGCAGTTATGAAACACCTTGCAGTGTTTCGTCCTTCGGGCCAGCGCAAGCGCTGTTCAAACAGGCTTTGCCTGTTTGTCCGGTAGCTAAAGCTGCTACGATCCCAACGGCAGTCTCTCCCTCCGATTAACTTTGCTAACCGCACATCCTTAGTTTTTAACAATTTCCGGAAAACCATCAATCACTATTGTTGTTATCTGACAATCTCCGCGATCCAGTTGCCCAGTTCGGTGAGTTCTTTTTCCTGTTCGGGGAACTGTTTTATCAGATCGACGCATTGTTGTTTTAATGCGTCGCTGTGGTAGATGGAACCCTGTAGGTTTTCTGCCAGTGTTTCCAGTGGTGCCGGAGTCAGGCTATCGGTAAATATTTGGGTTCGGGTGATGTGGCCTTTTTCTACATCAAAATGCAGTTCCACACCACCCCAGACAAAGCGTTGATCCAGTAAGTGGGTGAATGCCGGAGCCTGACCAAAGTTCCACTCCCAACTGCTCTGACGAGCAAAGGTATCCACAAAGTTGGGTAAATCCGGTAATGCATCCGGAGAGATATGCTCAGCAACCACCTGCTCACCATAATGTTCAAAGAATGATTTAGTGACAGCGTCACAGATTTGCTGATGGGTAATGGTTGGCAAAAGCTGTTTCAGGTTAGTTACCCGCCCTCTGACGGAGGTGATACCTTTAGCCTGTAGCTTCTTAATATCCGGATTAAGGTAGTTTGCCAGTCGGGTTAAATCCGCATCCAGCAGTAAGGTGCCATGGTGGAATCCCCGATCCATGGTTTCCCGATAGGCCGATCCGGAGACTTTGCGTTCACCTTCTGCGGTATTCACTACCAGATCGTTACGTCCGGAGGCAGTAGCTTCAATACCCAGAGAATTTAAGGCGTTGACCACAATAGCGGTAGAAATGGTTTTGTCATATTCAGGTTTTCCCGCCATAAAAGTAAAGCAGGTATTACCTAAATCATGAAATACCGCGCCGCCGCCGCTGCTACGACGAGCCAGCTTAACGTTATCTTCCTCCATACGGCGAGTGTTGCACTCTTTCCACGGATTTTGCGCTCGTCCGATAACCACCGTATCCGCATTACGCCATAAAAACAGCACTCGCTGTGTGGCAGGCATTTGGCGAAAAATACACTCTTCTACTGCCAGATTAAACCAGGGATCATAGGAATCAGAGATAAGCAGACGCAAAGAAGACATAAACATTATCCATCCGGTAATAAGATAATTAATCTTAACATGGATAACGTTATTTCGTGCGATTAAGCGGGAATTTTCCCGCTTAATCATCAGGCTAGCTATTCGCTTATGGCAAAAACTCGTAGCCGGTGGCCATCTGGATCTTCCGCGGTGAAGGTATAACCAAAGTCCATCATTTGAGGCGTTTGCAGGATAGATACCCCCTTTTGTTTCCACTGTTGATAATAGTCGTCAACCACCTGGTTAGAGGCAACGGCGAAACCTAATTCTCCACTGGCAGTAATTTCACCGGCTTTAGGCTCTACCGTATGTTTAGACCATAACCCCAGCAGCACCCCTGAAGAAAAACGGAACATGGCAAACGTAGGTGAAGCTTCCACAGCCGGTTGACTCAACAGGTTCTGATAGAAATCTTTGCTGGCTGTTGGATTATCCACATAAAAGACAAACATATTGGCATCTAACATTTTACTCTCCTTAAGATAAATGAAATCAATGCTGCCCTGCTTTAGTTCAGCGGTGATGCATACATCCTAAGGAGAAACAGTGACAGTTTATGTCAGTAGTGTTTATTGGCGGGAAATATTGTTTTGACGATACCACTCGTTTAATAACGTTTGACGACGTCGGGGGTATTTATTGCCAGTGGTTTGCAGGTTTGTAATGCGATCCAGTCGAAAATTACGTATCTCTTTTCTTAATTCACACCAGGCTACCAACAGGCGGATTTGATCGAAAAAACCAATGGCAAAAGGCCAAATGGTACGCTCGGTTTGTCGCCCATTCTGGTCACCGTAGTGAATGACCAGTTTATGTTCTGCTTCAATCGCCTGACGAATATCCAATACTAACGGCTGACAAAGTAACGATGAATCTGTCGGCCCGACCAATAAGGGAGACTCATCCAGCCGATAACGTAACGCCGGGGTAACGATGGCGGATATTTTGGCTAATGCCTGTCTGGCGGAACCCGCCAGTTCACTATCCGTTCGTTCTGACACCCAACGTGCACCCAGTACCAGCGCTTCAATCTCTTCAGCAGTGAACATTAGCGGCGGTAAAACAAAACCTTCACGCAATACATAGCCAAGCCCCGTCTCTCCTTCGATTTGCGCACCCTGAGCCTGCAGGCTGCGAATATCACGATACAGAGTACGTAAGCTGATATTAAGTTGAGAGGCCAGATCGGCACCGCTGACGGGATAACGATGATTACGAAGAAGTTGCAGCAGTTGAAGCAGGCGTTCTGAACGAGACAAAATAACCTCTTCTCTCTTACTGCAACATAGTAATAAATGGACGCTGATGCATCACAGACGGCGAGATTGCCAGTAGGCATTCTTCCAGTATGGGCTGTCCAGTGAAGACGTCATCACCCCTTTACTGGTGGATGCATGTAAAAATGCGCCATCGGCATCATAGATACCAACATGCAGCCCGTTTTCACCCCTGCCGGTTTTAAAGAATACCAAATCGCCAGGCATCAGCTCATCGCGAGAGACTTTAGAACCGACCTCAGCCTGTAGTTTTGTGGTGCGGGGAAGATTGATATTAAACCGATCGTGGAAGGTTTTGTATACAAAACCGGAGCAATCCACGCCGCTGCGGGACAAGCCGCCATAACGATAAGGCGCACCCCGCCATTCACGATGTTGCTCTTTAAGCTGCGCTAATACGAAAATAGGATCGGAAAGTTTTCCGCTCGGCGGCGGTGTATTACTGGAACAACCTGCCAGTACCAGTAAAACCAGAAGCAATAGATATCGTAAATGCATCGGTCTCTCTTCTCCACGCTTTATGCACATAACTTTTTCATAATTAGCTTAAAAAACGAGAAAAGACAAGGTTTCAGTGCAGTTTAGTCCATTTAACTGGCATCTTTTGCCAATTAATCGTTTTTGCTGCTGTTTTTGAGTGGTGAAATAGTGCCATCACTACCCCGGCATTAAGCTAATCAATATCAGTTTAAACTCACTTTTTGGCTAAGTGATTATCAGCAGAAACAATCTCACTTCATTTTTATCTTTTTTGTTACTCAATGAGCATGATACAAAGGAAGCATATAATTTTGTTGTTCCTCATTATTCAGTAAGGTGCCCAATATGATAGATCTGCGAAGTGATACCGTAACCAAGCCCGGAAAAGCCATGCGACAAGCGATGGCAGATGCTGCTGTTGGTGATGATGTGTATGGTGATGACCCCAGTGTCAATCAGCTGGAACACGAAGCCGCAGCACTATCCGGGAAAGAGGCAGCATTATTTTTGCCAACCGGTACTCAGGCTAATCTGGTCGCCCTGCTAACTCATTGCCAACGTGGTGAGGAATATATCGTTGGACAAAAAGCCCATAACTATATGTTTGAAGCCGGTGGTGCTGCCGTATTAGGCAGCATCCAGCCTCAACCTATTGATGCCGCAGAAGATGGCACCTTACCGTTAGACGTCGTCGCCAGCGTCATTAAACCTGATGACATTCATTTTGCCCGTACCAGGCTACTGTGCCTTGAAAATACCCATAATGGTAAAGTGCTGCCGCTGGACTATCTCCATCAGGCATGGGCATTTACCCGCAAAAAGAAATTAGCTCTGCACGTGGATGGTGCTCGTATTTTTAACGCCTCAGTGGCCATGCGAGTTCCTTTAACCACCCTAACCCAATATTGCGATACGCTGACTATTTGCCTGTCAAAAGGCCTTGGCGCACCGGTAGGTTCACTGCTGTGTGGCAGCACCGAATATATTAAACAGGCCCGACGTTGGAGAAAAATGGTCGGTGGCGGTATGCGTCAGGCTGGAATACTGGCTCAGGCGGCTCTGTATGCCCTGCACCATAACGTAGAGAGACTGCGCGAAGACCACGACAACGCACAATGGTTGGCAGAACAGCTGGCCGCGTTAGGCGTGGAAGTAGTTTCTCCCGGTGCGCAAACCAATATGCTATTCCTGCGCCTGCCGGCTAACGAAGTCAGTCAGCTTGGCCCGTGGATGAAACAGCGCGGTATCTTAATCAATGCCGGCCCAATCACCCGTCTGGTCACCCATCTGGATGTCTCACGGGAAGATCTGAAGCGGGTGGTAGATTTATGGCGGGAATTTAAGGGAAGAATCGCTACTCCGGGCAGCGGAGATAGTGGCGCACGGGGAATTTATGGGTGATGGGTGTTGAGGTTTGAGTTGAAACCGCCTTCGGGGAGGCGGTTTTGGTCATGTTAAACAGACAGACTCTCACCGCACCGTCAATCGTCTCAATATCGCCCTGCCTTCCGGCATAAAATAAGTACCGAAGCGCACCAGCCCTATCTCTTTTAAATGGCAGGTTAAGGTGTAACTAAGGATCATATCTTTTCCTCCCGGCTCCAGCGTTAGCTCTACGGCGTACAGGCGGGGTTCATACATCAGTAAGGTATGCTGAATGGCGCGCATCAGGCTGTGGGCGGATGAGGGTAATTCCTGATAAATCAGGCTGAGATCCGGTAAACCGTAATCCGGCAGGTACTTAATTGCACCGGCCCGGCTATTAAGGATGCGTTGAATATTGTCCATCACGCTGAGTATGGTTTGAGTCTGTTCATTCACCTCATCTACCGCAATACCCGATTTAAAATTTCCCATCAGGGATTCATACAGTGACGGTCCCATAAAGACTCCTTGTTATTTGACCGGAACTAAACCAATTTCCGCGTAGTTAGCCACCAGCAGGCGTGGTTTATCCGCATCCAAATCATTACGTTCAATCAGCACTCGCCAGCTGTTGTCATCCAGATTTGGGGTACGAAACAAGGCGACCACACCAACAAAAGAGGCTTCTTTATGCATTGGGGAATCCAGCGTAATGGCAGAAGACGGATTCAATACCACCTCATCCCGGGAGATAAAGTCAGCCCCCAGCACCTTTTCATCATTCTCCAGCAGATCCTGATAGCTGGCTTGCTCGAAGTTTTCTTTTTTACCCAACTGATAGGTACGGATCACCAGCGAAGCAGGAACGCCGCCGTCGCCGGGGTTAAGCTGCGCTCTGGCAGCAAAATCCAGATGCAGCACTTTAATGTCTTTGATAAAAATCGCTTTGGCAACGCTGACCGTTCCATCCGTTGCGGTTTGCATCAGCCCACATCCCGTCAACAGGCTACCCAGTAACATCGTGCCGACAGCGAGTCCTGTTACTGACTTATTATTCTTGTGCTGTTTCATCGTCATTCCTCTATTGCTGTCCGGCGGCTAAACCCACATAGCGCCCCAAATTGACCGTTATTGCCTGATGTTGTTTATCCCGTTGTTTTATGCCCAGCACCGCCGTGAGCCCTAAACGCACCCGTGACTCTCCCAATTGTGCTTTCGGTAACAGTGAACGTTTCACTTTCATGTTCATACAGGCATCAAAGCGATAGCCCAGATAGGCGCGCAGCAGCGCCATTAAATCGGTATGAATGGATTCGCCGGGCAACAGCCCTTCTACCTGATGAATATCGACGGGGGTGATGGTGACGTGCACCGCACTGTTGCTCTCTTTGAAACGTCGGCCTAAAACCGCCGAACGTTGCAGGCTAATGGGTTCATCCCGTTGTAATCTGGCGGGAGACTCAAGGTTGATCCATTGAGGATAAAACTCCCGCACCTCAACCTCTGCGCCGGGCAACAGCAGATTCACTACACAACGTAAACCATCACCGGTACGGGTACGTTGGGTAATCAGCCCCATCAACGCCAGAAAGCGCGACGGCGGAGCGGCTATCTGCTCGCTGGAACCTTCAATACCAAACCCCGCCAGCCCCAGCAAACACTGAGAGACCAAATCGGTACCGCCGGAACGAAATCCCGCCGGATAGTAGTATTTCAGCCAGATGCGGTAATATTGGGTCATCACTCGATGGTTGAAAATATCGAGAAATCCTTCCAGCGATTCATGCCCTTCCTGCCGTTGAACAATGTCATCCAGCCAGGCGTAGGGCAGCACCGCATCAACACCATACAGTCCCAGAAAAGTAGTACGCACCGTCGGTGGACGCTCGGGATACTCCCGATCCCACTCCACCCGCTTCATTTCACTGGCGGGAAAGCCCATCTCCGGCACGGGTCGAAAGCGAATCGGATCGGTGGCAGGCGTTTCCGTTTTGCCCAACGGCGGTAAATCCGGATGCTGCTGTTCAATATACTGACAGAACTTATAAAAATTCATTCGCGGCACTTGCCGGAATAGTCCTTCCATCAAAGGGGAGAACGTGCTGTCTTGCTGTCGGTCCATTTTAAACGTTTCCCTGTAGGTAAAAGCACTAACGTCAGACGGGTAAAGAGATTCAGGTCGGCATACAGTGCAAAGAACTGATGCAGCAGCTCACCGAACAGTGCCACATCCCCTTCGCCGGAGAACTGATGGGTATTCAGCGTGATTTCAATCTCTACTCCGCGTTCCAGCATCCCCTTCGTCATGCGCTGTACCGGTTTGTGTTTTACATCCACAATCCCTTCCAGACGGCGACGATTGAGTTCATTGTCCGTCCAGTCGTACAGTGCCAGCGTGCCGCGCAACACCTCGGCATTCATTAATGACAGATAGTTAGGTGCTAAATGGGATAACACCCGCCAGTGAAAACGGTCATTGACCGGCGGGTAACACGGCAATGTAGGCGCACACAGATTGCGTACCGCCATCACACCATTCTGGCTATGGGTAATTTGATTGATAGATGCGTTACGCAGTGCCTTACGGGGTAACATACCGTTAGTGCCGGTAATGCGCAGGGAGAGCGTTTCATCATAAACTTCTTCGGCTCGTTCCCACACCTGCCCGCCAAGAATCAGCCAGGTATCATGCAGTCCGGAAGCTCCGCGCCGCACTCGCGTATGGTAATAACGTTCCGGAGCATCATGGCGCAACATCCCGCCGCGATGGCGGAAGCTGGTAAAGGGAACATAACTGGCACGACCGTGGCGGCTGATAGACTGAACCGCATCTACTGCGTAGATCTCAATATGTCCATCCTGCTGAAGCAGCGGGCGCAACAGATATTCGCTATCCAGTTGATTAACTCTGACTGGATCGGCTTCCATCGGAAACAGATTAATCACCGGTGAACAGTGCAGACGAATATTTTCTGCATTAAAAGGCAGATCGTCAGCCCAGATTTCGTTCAGAACCAGCTCCAGTTCAAAGGCATTACAATTTGCCGGCATCTGCGCCAAATCGAGCCCCTGTAAATCAACAAACATAAACTTTTCGCGGAAAGTGAAATACTCCAGCAGCAGTTGATAACCACCGAAGGCGTTATCCGGCTTTAACCATAACCGCTCATCGGGAGAAAAACCCGCCGGAATTATGCGACCGTTAAACGGCTGCAATACACCATCCTGATAGCCGGGATAGCGAATTTTCATAGCGCCCACCTGATACACCATGGCGCGGTACAGGGCTGAAGCCACTGGCGTATCGGCATTGATATACAGCCGCAGAGTAGACAGATCCATCTGTTTTCTGTCTGCCATTTCACCAAAATCAAAACGCAGATGGATAACCGATCGTCCATCCTGATGGCTGCGAATTCCCGCACGGGTAATCTTGATGGGCTGAATTTCAACCCGCTGGGTAGTCTGGTATTTACAGCGGGTTCTTGATGGCCCCACCGGCGCGGTTTGCACCCCAAAACCCGGCTCGACGATCTCTTTTCGTGCCAGTACGTTGTAGTCCGGCAATAACTCAACTATCGATAGCGAAGGAATAATCCGCAAATAATGCGGCCACAGCAGGCTAACGACCCCTTCGGTAAGTTCTGGCAGATCATCATCCAGCTTCTGGCGTAATCTCCCCATCAAAAAGGCAAAGCCTTCAAACAGCCGTTCTACGTAAGGGTCTCTGTCACCCACTCGGTCAAGGTTCAACAGGCCAGCCCTGTCCGGGTGCACCTGTGCAAACTCTTTACCTGCTTCACGCAGATAACGCATTTCCGCTTCGTAATAGCGTTTAATCAAATCATCCATTGGAATGGGTGCCCTTAAAATGTCAATGCGCGAGCAGGATGCAGTATCGTTAGCTCACTGAGTAGTTGATCGGCTTCTTTGTTCAGCGCTGTTTTGTCGGCATCTTTCAGTACGCTTTTTTGTTGAACCAGTTTTAACAGGCGGGACTTGAGTTCAAACACCAGATCCGGCTCCCAGCCGGTTAAGCGGTAGTTATCACACTCCCGGTTTAGCCCGTTCAACAGGCGAAAAGCCATATCCCGCTGCCCGTGCTGCTCTGCCAGACGTGCCAGCAGCATACGGTGCAGATAGCGCTGACGGTCGGTTACCATATCCGGCAGGCTGTTCATCCAGTTAAAAGCCGACTCCAGCCCATCTCGACCGGCAATTTCCATCGCCTGCTGTTCGATTTCCCCCCAGTTGCCGCCAACATCCACCGGAATTGGCGCCAGCGCTTCTCCTTCATCCAGATGACGGATGGAAGCTGACGACGCTATCCAGCTCAGGGTGTCATCATCGGCAAATGGCGTACCATCGCTATAGGTCAGTCGTTCCAACCCTTTTAACCTATCCAGCATTAGTGCCACATCTGTCAGGCAGATCTCTTGCCAGCCGTTATAAGGCGCGCCGGCATTGAGCATGGCATCACAGGCATAGCGTTGCAGATCGAGCCAGAAGTGGTTTGCCGCTTCTGAAAATGCACGCTCCACTTGTTCCAGCAGTTCAATCCAGCTCTGCTGAAGCCACAGACGGTTAAGATGCTGTTTCAGCTCGCTGCGGGGAGCAATCAGGCGGGTGGCATATTGATTATCGTGTGGAGGTAAAGTAGTGACAGTGTCCCATCTGATACTGCGTATCAGACGAAACGCCGCCAGATAGCCATCGGGCTTCTCGCGTAAAAATGCAGAAATCTGGCGAGTTTGATCCAGCACCTCCCGTAATGAGCGCACCTCTTCGCTCTTCACTTTCAGACCGCTGGTTGAAACTGTGCCAGATAATGGCGTTACCGGCGCAGATGGCAATGGCTCCGGTTCCGGGCTTTCCAGACGGGTTTCAAATAGTCGAATCAAACCGCGTAAATCTGGCTGCAGTTCTGTTTCCCACTGTTTGGTATAACTAACCATCAGTGATAACGCAGAAATAGCCCGCTCCAAGTCCTGATGTTGAAAGCTGCTTTGCGCTTCCAGTAAATCAATAAACTTACTGCTGGCTAACCACTCAACGGAAGATTTTTTGCTTTCGGCACGTTTGGGATACAGCTCGGCGTCATAACGCGCCACCAGACCGGCCATCAGCTCCAGACCATCTGCCAGGCCGCTAATACCATCGAGACGCAGACGAGCCCAGGCGTAATAAGACGCAACGCGAATATCTTTAGTGCGCTTTTGTAATAGCTTTTCACTGATTTCAATAATCAACGCTGCATCGATGCCGGACAGCTTGGCGATCTCTTCTTTTATCAATTGAAAGTCATCGTCATAGCTGGGGTCGATACCAGCGGGATTGTCCCCTTCAATCGGTATCAGCCACGATTGCCAGTGCTGTTGAATCCGCTTTTTCACCCCTTCCTGCGGATCGCGGCTTCCAAACAGGGCTTGCAGTAAATTAGTTAGCATCGTGTTCTATTCTCATCATCGGTACGACTTTTTGTTCTTCGCCGGAATCCGGCGTCGGATTTTCGTCGGTCGCCGTTTCTTCAGTGGATGTTTCCGTTGGTTTCGCTTCTTCCACCTTATCTGCCGCAGCCTTTTTCTTACGATACTTGGCGGGCATCACCGTGGAGGCATCGGCGGTAGAAACCGGTGTATGTTTGCGTGGACTGGCGGCTGGTTTGGTCGCCGGTTTAACCGGTTGAATATCTCCGGAGGCATCGGGCATCATTGGCGTTCGGGAAGTGACGAACACATTAGCCGGTAAGGTGAAGCCTTTCAGACCCAATAACTCCACTGGCCCGCTATTGCTCTGCACCCGCAGGATATAATTAAGATCGCTACCGTCATCCGCTTTCCACACTACCCGATAACGGGTGCTGTCCAGTTGAGTGATGTTGGCTTTCTCCAGCAGACGAACCCAGCCCCAACTGCCTTTTGGACTATCAAACAGCCGCAACCCGGTTTGTTCGGTACTCCAGCTTAGCTGAGCGCCTGGCGTGTAGGCGTCGCCCGGCCAGCTCAGGGTTTTCCAGCTTTCCATCTGGTTGAAATAGCTCAGGGTGGCACCATCCAACAACAGCTCAGTCTTGGTAACACCCGGACTAGGTCGTGCCATCAACTCGAAGGTCATACCTGCATCACCGTTGGCATACAGCATGCCGGAAAGACGGCTGAGTTGATTTAATGCAGCAATAAACTGTGGATTAAGGGTTAGTCCCTGAGAGTTCAATGCATCGGCAACCCAAACGTCCCCTTGCTTATGCAACATTCCCCCCAATTGAGTGCTGACAAAGCGTTCGATCAGGCCGGTATCCGGTCGCAAAAAACGCCCCAGTTCAGGCAGGGAAACATCATTGGCCGTGGCCTTAAACGGATAGCGACCGTTAAAGGCGCGGTACCACGGATCGGCAATGCTTTCGCGCCAGGCATTATTAAAGCTCATGGCGGCCGGTTCCAGTACCGCCTGCCACGCCTGTTCCAACGGCTGAACGAACAGATTACTACCAAAGCCAGCCCACTCTTCCCCCATGCTGGCGGCAATCAGGCTGCCATAATCACGGGTATCGGTTAAGTCGATGGCCTTACCTTCAAATACAGTTTTAGCCAGCGATTGAGTCATCGCCTGTGGATCCGGCGCGCTGGTAATTTGCTGAAGCTTAAGACGCACCCGGGTAACACGGGTCAGATAGGTTTGCAGGCTAAGATTGTCACCGCTCTCTTTGGTGGTGGCCTGCACAATACGCAATAGCGGCGCAAAGGTGCCGTCCAGCGGGCCAACTGGCGTATCGTCATCCATCGGGATGGCATCCAGCCTTTTGGCCTTGCTGCCGAACACTTCCTGGGCTGATTTCACCAGAGTTTCGGTCAATGCCCGTCCTTTTTGCGCAGTTTGCCCCTGATATTTGACGGTATTCATCAGGGCAATCAGCGGTGACTGACGGGCATCCGCCAGCAGGGTCAATTGGTCAATCACATCGGACATGGATTCAGCCCTTGTCCAACTGATGCTGTTCAGGAAGTTAAGCCAGGCGGCACTGTAGTCGGTAAAGTAACGCTCGCTCAGTCGCTGTTTTAGGACTTCTGGCGATATATCGTTGGCCTGCTGTTTACCGCCGTCAGTCAGCACCCAGTCAATCTCTTCACGACGATTTTTCACTGCTTTATCAATCTCTTTCTCCACCATGCCTTCCCAGGCATCGCGGGTAAACATGCCCGGCACTTCTTCCTCGGTGGTAAACAGCGTGCGGCTGTCCATGCCGTTGAGCACCTGATTCAACGACATATTGCCGTAGTTTTGCCCTACGCGACGCAGTATTCCCTGATAAATGGCCGTTTCAGCATTTTGCATCCCGATATGGTTCATCAATACCTGACGGGCATCGCTGACCAGCATTCGGTCGGGCTTAATCGCCCATTCAGGATGACGGGAGAGATTGCTGGCATAGAACTGCATCAGCTCCGGGCCGACGCTTTGCCATACGCCATCAGAGACGGTAGCAGGCGCGCGCTTGTTATTTTCAATCAGAATATTCCCTAACAGCGGCGCATCAACCCGATCGGGACAGGACAGCATCAGATAGGCTTTCAGGCGATCGTAACCCGCTTTAGCTAACTCCGCGCGTTCCGGACTGTTGGGGGGCATTTGTACCAGTTCGGTCAATTTGCCGTGCAGGTTATCCACGATTGGCTGCTGGATATTTTGCTGGTTAGCGGTGTGATAATGCGGCCATAACACCGTTAGCAGTTTATTATTGGTACTTAAACCAAAGCGCAGGTACCACGGGCTGCCGTGTTCCGCGCGATATTGCAGTTGGGAAATCTGCTGTTTAAACGCCTGCTGGCACGTTAAACGCTCGGTCATGCTAACGTTAAAATCAGTACTCTGTTTTGCCAGATTTTCCGCTGATGAGATAAGCCCCCGGTTACCAATGTAAGAGATAATACAGCCCAGACCAAACAGCAGCACAATACCTAATACCGTTGCCACCGCGCTGTTTACCCACTGAATACCAACCCCACGCCCTTTGGCCTTGCGGCTGTCATCGGTGACCACCTGCCATGCTGGCGAGGCAAGAAAAGTATGATCTGCCAGGGTATCTGGTCGGATAGCTTTCGAGGTAAACAGCAAACCACGCAGTTGATTCCCCCCCTGAGCGGCAACAAACGACGGTAACCAGCCACGCAGACGAGGAATATCCCGCTGTTCCAAATCCTGAGCCAGCTGTAGCAGAAAAGCGTGACGATGGTTAATCATCACCTGCTCCATACCAATGTCAGTGGTTTGTTTTACCAGTGCGGACAGCAGTTTTGTCAGGGTATCCGGTTGCGGTTTGGCGGGGAACAGCGTGCCCACCTGAAGCTCTTCCCGTTCATCCTGCGTCCACTCCATGGTACGAAGATCCAGCAGATATAGCGGAGCCGCCCAACGTAACAGCTTATTACGGCTGTACATATGCCACAGCGCGGTATCCTGAAAGGCTTTCTGCTTTTTGCTCGGTTCATAGTGGCTGGCAGACACCACCCATACCTGAGCATCGATCGGCCTGCGCCAGCGTAGTTTTTTCAGCTGTTTTAACCATGCCTCATCCAGAGGTGCCTGAGATGAACCACCCCAAATCAATAAGGCATCGTTGCTGGTTTGCCAACCCTGAGTGGTCAACCCCGGCGCCACTTGTTCTACGTCGGCGGCTTCACCGGTAACTAACAGCCAGCGTAACTTACGGCGCCAGGAAAACAGGCCGTAGCGGTGGCGGAGGTGGGATTGGAGATCTGAAAATACATTCCCGGAGGTAGTTTGTGTATGATTATCAGAATCAATATGACTATTATCTTCTTGCTTAAATTTAACAGCTACAAGCTTATTTAATATTAAAACAATTGCGTAATGAAAATGTGATAATACTAAAGCGGCAATAACAACTGCTGCTGTTGCTAATATCTTTTCATTCTGTTCCTGAAGAAAATAAAAGCTATCTTTCCAAATGAAAAATATAATCGTTAATGTTACAACCAATAGAAATAGAATCCATCCAATGGTGATTTTCTTCATGATGCATCCTTCATATTTTGGTTGGGATTATATTTTGAAACTACTGAAGCGCTTATTTCTGACTTTCCACACAAGATTAGCTGCTTTTCTTGCCAGTCAATCGCTTGTTCAATGGCAATGGCTAGCGAAAGCCAATAGGCACAATGACCTGCATAGCCAAGTGAAAAATCAATATTAAGATTATTATCAATAGTAATTTTATTCTTATTAAAATAGGATGTTGCTTCCACAATGGCTTCCGGTGAAATATTGCTATACCACATTGTGGTTAATGGCAATTGGCTTTTATCTCCCCACAATAAGACGTTATTTAATATCTTATCCAGATTTGAACCATGCTCAGTTCTGAATATTTCAGCAATGCTATTTTGATCCAAATCATCTATTAATAATTTATCTGACTCAATTAAACCACATCCTGACAATAATAATGCTGTTGCCACTTCAGCACTATTGGCTTGTGGAAAGCTAAACAGGTGGCAGCTAATCGTCAGTAATAGCGCGTTGTCATTAGTGGTGTTATCCAGCCATTTATCCAAGAAGGTATATCCGAACTCCGCTGATTCCACTTTTAGGGATGTATGATGAAATTCTGTTTTCCAGACGGTATTGAATATCTCCAGGATTTCTTTTTCAGAAAGAGGCACATCAATAAACAGCCTTATATGCAAAGGAGCAATTTTCGATAGTTCAGATAGTTTTTCTTGAAAGCTATTTTTTATATCCTGAAATACTGTCGATAAACGTTGGGAGAAGTTAGATTCAGAAACGTTATGTTCCAATGGTAACGCGCTATGTGGAATAGCGGTTCCTCCCGCATGTGGTCGTTGTGATACGATGCTAATTTCATGTTTGAAAATGCCCTTGGCGTTACCAAACTTTCCATGTTGGGTATAAATAAAATTTGCCAGTACATACAAGGGGCGTTGACCGAAATCAATCAGTTGCTGGAGACGCAGGTCGCGACGGGCATTCCATTGTGTCACGTAATATTGTCGGCATCCATGAAGATAAAAACTGTATAAAAAAAGCAGTAGCCAGAGAAGAAAAGGTAATCCCAATAAACAGAACCATAACCAAAAGTCAGTGAATTTATAAGATTGGCTAAGTAATAAAGTTAATAATGCACAACCTAGTAGAATAATAAATAATAGAGCTACCCAATACCATATACCCGCCCTTTTGGGCTGTGATAGTGGTGGTGGGATTTTTGTCAAATCGACGGGCATTTTAAGATTTTCCTACCGTACTAATTGAAGAAATTAAAGTACAACCACATTCTGTTTTATGCCCGTCAAGAGCCACAGGAATCCCCTGATCTTTAAATGTTTCTTCACCTCCAATGATTTTATTGATTCCATGTCCACTTTGCGGACAATTCACTAAATCACCTACCCGAGCTACACCTTTTCCATGAATAATCATGGTGGACGATGCAGAAATTACTTTACCACCGTGATCCGTTGCATCACCCAGTCGAATAACACCTTTCATATATTTCACTCCATTGAAAAATGGAAATAAGATTCTTATTTAATTTGAAATAAATTAAATATTATTTTGATTTAAAGACTAAAATTTCATGGGATTAGTTTAGAAGCTTATATTTAATAAATAGACATATCATGCATATGTATATGTATATATTGAATTGACTCTTAGCTATTTTTTTGCCAGATATCTTTATAGAAATCGTTATCTAATAGATTCTTTAAATTTTCTGACTGCCATTTACCTCCAAGCAATAACTTAGGAATGGTAATACTCATATCTTTATTTACATTACACTTTATGAGCATTAAATGAATTGCTGCAAAACTGACACGGTCAAAATGATTTATGTCTTCATAGGGAATAATCGTCGTATTACCCACATAATTTCCCATTCGGTTTAAATGAAGAAAAACTATTTCATTTTCAGAGAAGTACATAATCGATGCCTGGCCAAATCTTAAGATATTTGTTATCCATGAAATAATAGTGACTGGCTTAATTTGACAATAGACATAGTTTTTCTCATCTATGTTATTAGTAAAGGCACTAAGGTACTGTTTAATATTTTCTTGCTTTATCCCATCGTTCATATTCGATCCTGATTATTTAGTGATGCAATAATGAATAGTGTCCATATCTATAACCAATATCATAGCCATCTATTAGTTAGTAATTCTCAAACAATGTTATAAATAATAACCAATATCATCTCCATCTCTTAAGCCAATAATCTTACCCTCTACTTTTCTAAATGAAACGTTTTTTTCATAAAAGCCTGTTCCTTTATCTAATAGAGGTGAATTCATATTGTATGGCTCAAGCAATGCTACAGATGAAATCCATTCGGGTATGTTTTCAACAAAATATGAAAATGTTACATTAGTCTCAGTAAAATATTGATTACCATTTTCATATTTAACTTTGTTAACGTCCTTTATATTTTCAATGACTATTTTCCCAAAGCAAAAATAACTATTACTTTTAATACTTCCATCACCTAGATTTCTAATATGTGTACTCAGGTATTTCTCTCCCTCTTTAGTTAAACTATACTTGTAGATAGATAAACTATTATTTATCAATTCCTTATTTAACAATCCAGCTTTAACAAATGCAGGTAACCTAACGTCTAGCTTCTTCTTATTATATGAAGACCAATCCTCATCTTTTGAGGTTATCGGTTCCACAACGTAAGGAAATGTAACGTTACCAATATAATAACAAAATGCCTTATTACCTTGTGGGTTTAATATATCATATTCGTGCTGTAGATTAATTTTTTCATCACTATAACTATCACACCCAAATACAGTCAGACATACTAAACATAAAGAAACTCTCAACTCACGCTTATAATACATGAACCACATCTCAATAATAAAAACTCTAATTAAGCCCTAAATTCATATTTCGCATAAAACTATAAAAAACACATTCTCTAATAACATTTATACTTAGTATCTAACACAATAGTTTTCATTTTAAAATGATAAAAGCTTCTCTTTATTTTCTAAATAAACATACTATAATTGCAATACTAAAGAAAATAACCAATTTTCTCACCAGCACTCATACCAACAATCTCACCATTAATCTTTACTAACGATATTTTCTTTTTATAGGGGCCGATACCATTATTAAAAAGGGGGCCTTTAGTATTGTATGGCTCAAATAATGCCGGTGATAATGCCCACTCGGGTATATTTTCTACTGTATAGGTAAACGTAACCAAAGTTTCTGGAGGTGTGATGTTATTACCATGATCAACTTTTTTAACACTCTCCACACTCTGAATAACAACACGTCCAAAACAAAAATAATTTTCATTTTTTATTCTTGTTTTTAAATTTCTATTATATATATACAGATAATCTTTACCTTTATCTGTAAGATGATATTCATAATTAGCATCCTCATTGCCACTGATTTTATTGCTAATCAACAAACCGGAATTAACAAATGCAGGTAATCTTACTGACAAGTTTTTTTTATTATTAACAACCCAATCAATATCATTGTTTTTTATGGATTCATTAATATAAGGAAACTGAACATTACCTATATAATAACAAAATGCTCTATTTCCTGTAGGGTTTAACTCATCATTTTTACTTTGTAATGATTCTTTCATATTATCATAATTATCACACCCAAAAATCATGCACGAACTTAACAGAATAATCATGTTATGATATTTAGAAAAGAACATTCTCACTTACACCTCCGCTTTATAAGAATATGTACAAATCAATGGATTACTATCTTTACCATTTTCTTTTTTTGTTATCCAATATTGAGTTTGACAACAAATTTCATGATCTCCCGTAAACTCACCTATTTTATAATAAATAATAAACATATTTCTTAATTGATCATGATAACTATATTCTTCAGATTCAATTAATTCATTATTTTTTCTTACACTGAATGACGATAATTTTCCTTGAGAATCAATTATAGGAAAATTACTATCTTTATTTATAGTTAAAACCATAGATTGTTGAGTTTGTATATTCAATACTCGTATAGTTCCCTTAAAGTCACTTAAATCGATATCATAGCCAGGCAAACTCATATTAATATACAATGCCCGACTATCCCCCGATATCCCCTGCC
Organism: Limnobaculum allomyrinae; assembly: GCF_016649425.1. GTDB lineage: Bacteria > Pseudomonadota > Gammaproteobacteria > Enterobacterales > Enterobacteriaceae > Limnobaculum > Limnobaculum allomyrinae. The sequence goes on along the minus strand of NZ_JADRCR010000001.1, from coordinate 99,977 downwards.
TCTCACTGGCAAGTATCACTGCACGCTGTGATGATGTCGGCACCCCTAATGTACTGTCATCCGCATTAGGAATCCTTCTATAAGCAGCTTCAATCTCTTCATCACTCATGGCTTCAATCTCAGCCTGCTTATCCGTTGCAATATCAGAAGAGCCGATTAATGACGATTCTTTCTCTATATTAAGGACAGATTTCATCCCCATCCGCGCCACAAAATAATCATTCAACGCATTCGCCATTCCTATTTTAGTTAACGGATAAGGTGAACCTTTCTCTTTATGTTCCCAGTTACCAAATAAACACCGGTTTAACCACAATTCTATCGCTTCCCAATTGTCAGAATCATCAGAGAATACCCAAAAGAGTAACAATGCCGCTATTCCGGCAATAATACCCAGCGCAAGCAATATCCCACCAAATATCCCCATCACACCGATTATGCCTAATGACTGAAGCAATAATATACTGCTGGAAAATATCTGCAATCCACCACCAATACAATAGACGTAACCCAGCTTATTCTCCCCTGCAGCTAACATTTTTCTACTTTTTGATAAATTGGTAACGCCTTCAATAATACCTACTATCGCCAGTACACCACTGGCCGTTATAACAGAAATATTACCAGAGAAATACAATGCTTTCGCAGCACTCTGCATCGCACTGGTCAGCTGTGGAGTTCCTGCCATTAGCATATGAAATGACATTCCCAATGATTTAACCGTACTGTCTATCAATTTAACGCTGGTAGCGACTATCGTTGCAAATGAGATCTCCAGAGATCTGGAAATTTCATCCCTTTCTGTTTGCCCTAAGCCTGTAACAGCTGCCAGTTTCTCTTTATTTTCATTATAAGACGCCAGTTCTGATATTAATGATGCCGCGGTAAAAAAGCTTGCCTTAGCATTATCGGTGACTATTGTTCTCACCGTATTGTTGCTCATCGCACTTAAATCAGGAGCGGTAGTCAGAGAACCTAACTGTAAAAAACCTTTTTTATCATTTAGCTCTCTTAATGCAGTACGAAATTCTGAGGCACTATTAATACCGCCACTACTATTCAGTATCAGCGGTTTAAACGTATTGTAGAGCTCGTCAATATTTTCCCCAACAGATACAAGCTGTAACGTTACCGTTGCTGCGCTATCAGCTTCTGTTAATGTTGGAATCGCGGGAAGTATTGATGTATTACGATCGGTCTGTTCTCCCGTACTACTATCAACAAATACCACTGAATTTAATGCATAACACCGTGCTATTGCGGCAGCGTCCCGTATATTGACCGTGGCTTCAACGGTACAAGTTTCGGTACCATTCAATGCCATCATCGCTTCCATAATATGTACACGGAATAGCTCTAATCCTATCATTTTGTCATCATGATATTTTTGAGAAACGCCGGCGGATGCTTTAGCAATCAATAACTCATACAGATTGACCAGATGCTGACCTTTTTCCGCGGTAAACTGAATATCTAATTTACCGTTATGTGTTTTCTCTATAATACTAATGACTTCTTTCGTTGAAATAACTCTCTTCTTTTCTTCGCTTTGTTTTTGTCTGAGCTCTAATAACATATTCCAGAAACTACTTTTTTGTTCTTTAGCTTCTGCCGATCCTTTGAATAGATGGTAGTAGAGCGTGGACTTATCCCTTAATAAGACATCCCACACTCCAAATTGATAATCTAACTTTATATTTCCTAATGATGTGAAATCCATTATCTGGATTAAATCCATTACATAACCAATATGGTTATTTGAACAATTAGTTTCACACTCAATATTCCAGAAAGGCACATCATTATAACTCCCCGGGTCGGGAGCAAATGTACTCTTACTACTCCCATCACTACTGCCTAATAGCCATGTTGTATAAGTAAAATAATCCACAGAAAAATCATGAATATCTTTAATCAACTTATCATACATCGCCTTATCTTGTTTTCTAAAGTCGCTTATTCTGGAAGTGCTAAGCCTTTTTTCTAATCTGGACCATTCTTTATTTAATTGCTGATTGACATTAGCAGCCGCCGTATCCGGTTTTTTATACCGTTTAACATCATAACATTCACCCGGATTAAATTTTGCCTTCTCCGCTGCAATTTCTAACGCCGTCATTGGTACTTCAATATGCCCAGGTGGCACATACATCGCTAATTTAGAGCCTTCAACAATCATCCCGTATTGTGTGTGAGTATAATCACCAACGGTACTTTCAAGATAAGTTTTTCTCTCCAGCTTATAATTATCGATATAGGTTAAAATTTTACGTAGATGGAGGTTCTTCTCATTAAAATAGGAATAAGGTCCTGATGATTTTCTAAGATAGTTTTTATCTAAAAAACTGCGCTCACCTATCTTGACATTCGTCATTGTCACATAGGTTCCCGATGGGGACATTCCATACTTCCTCTCGTTAATGTCCCCTTCTTTGTAGTCTTCATCATACATGATCTGACTTTCTTCAGGATGCTGCTTGCGGTAATCGTCAATATCTTCTTTTAAAACGTTATCTATCTGGGTATTACCTTCTAAAGCTTTATCATAAATACTCTGCATACTAGTGGTAAAAATGCTCTCAGCCTCTACAATGGCCATTGCAATCGGTTTAATCATCAACTGACGTTGATAACTCAACTCCTCTGCAACACCAAAAGTATCTTCAACAACTAAAGCCGCAACTGAACTTACCTGATAGGCATCACCCGTACTCTGTAATCTGGTAACTTCCAGATCTACCAGACCTGAATCTGCTTTTAAACTGTTAAACTGATGAATCGTGGCAAAGTTATTGGTAGATTTATTCTTTTCCTGCGTGCTCTTTTCTTCATCCTGATAAAAATGGTAAGTGACTTGCTCCTGACTTAACAGTAATTCCATTAATTTCTTACTGCCGCCAGACAAATCTGAAAAAGCAAAACTGCGACCTTCTGAACTAAGGTCTGCCGGAGAGTTTTTTTGATCCAAATTGATTTTACTAAAGCGTTTTAGTTTCTTGCTACCCGCAGGTTCAGTTTCATATTGTTTACGGACATCTTTTGACCATGCTCTACGGCTATAAGCAACATAAGCTTCTCCACCATAAACCTCAGTATCAATATGAACAAATAATCCCGGAATATTATGATTTTGAGAAGTACAGGATACAGGTAGCTCTTTAACAAATTTTTCCTGCATTTCATCAATACTTTTATGACGAAATACACCTGAGGGGGTAATTTCATATCCCAGAAATTCTTTACTACCTACTTCTTGTCCCTTCTCTGTACCAGCTTTTGTGCGAGTGAGAAGAATATAAACATATCCTGTTCTTAACGTTCTATAAGCATAAGAATAGTTGCTCAGTTTATTTTTAGGCTCACGACTCCCTAAAGAAGCAATATTTTCAGACCATCCACTTACTTTATAGTCTTTGCGAATAATCGCTTTTCTTACCAAAAAAAGTGGGAAACCTTTACGTTTACATACACCACACTCATTACCTGATAAGGCTGATTTCTTTTCAGCGGTTTCATATAAGAAATTATCTTGTTGTTTATTATTTGTATTCTCAGACATATTTATCTCCCTATCTCCTAAATTCCGTTATTTCAAAGCCATAAAGTGACGCTGTTCTATCGCCTTCATCCTTGCAGGTAAACTGCCGGGTGCTATCCTTGCCTCATTAACTGCTTGTGCCATTAACGGGTTTTTCATTAGATCACCGTATTTCAACGATAATAGTGAGAATATATATTTATCTTCCATGTTGGTTAGTCTCTGTTCCCAAGCTTCACGATATAACCTGGCCACGCGCAATAACGCAAAATCATCAAGTGGAGATGCGGAACATTCAACCCAACCGTTATAAAGATGAAACAATGCTTTACTTTCTTGCTGATAAAATTTTGCATCTTCAGATATGAATATATCTATTGGTTCCGGCAATCGCTTTAAACGAGTTATATGCCTTAAAGTAGAATTTACAGACAGGTAACAATAAGAATTAAATATATTGAGAGTTGCAGCTAACCATTCATCACAAATCTTATTTCCATCATGCAATAGCTGCATTCTTAAAGGTTCATAAAATGCAGTAAACCGCATACTACACATTTCACTAATTGACTGGGCTATTCTTACAATATGCTTTGCCACAATTTCTGGAGGTAATTCGCTGGTCATCCAGCCACAAACATAACGTTTGCTAAACAAACGTTCACTATTAGCTTGTATCAGGCTAAATTTAGTAATACGACTGTCTATATCATCATTTGGTCTGGCAAGTACCACTAGTTGTGGACATGAAAATAGCTCGTGGGTTAGATCCGGTCGTTCTACTACCGTGATAGCATCATTTCCAAGGATATTTTTTAGATTATTTAAATTCACAAGATCTAATTCACTGACAGAAGCTAATCCATCTAATAATAAATATCGATACATTGCTTTATCGTTATTTAATATTGAAATAAGCTGTTTTTCCATTATGCCGTCTCCGAACAAGATGCGCCTGCTGGTAATTCAGGTTTAGGAGGTGAATAACTTTCAGGTCCGATAATATTAAAACTTGCAACCTTACCTTTAATATCCCCTGGTCCGATAACCGTAATACTTCCACCTTCCAAGACAATAGCCGCACCATCACAAGCCAAAGTTAAACGCGTTTTAGCATTAATTATTACTTCGTTATCAGTACTTGTTATCACCATATTTTGTTTAGACGTTAAATCCATTTCATCATCTTGAGCCTGTAGCTCCAGCTTTCCTTTAGCCGCAAAGATCTTTATTCCCATTTTGCTGGCAAACAGGCTGATTACATCACCCGCAGTGACCATAAAACGTTTAAATGCACTTATATCTACGGTATTTTGTGCAGTATGAATGATATTTTCACCTGCCGTTTGTTGAATACTTGTTGGTGTAACCGAAGCAATACCTGCAGGTGCATAGGATAATATTGACGGTCCTTTCATAGAATTAAGGGATGATTGTAATAGTGCATTCTGTGCCTGAATATCAGCAAGCTCTGCTTTAGCGGCGGCGGCCATTTTATTTAACTCTTCAACCATCTTATGCGCCTGCTCCAACTCAGCAATCACATTATCCATGGTTAGTTGCTGTTTTTCAGCCTGCGGTTTTTCTTCAGAAGTTATATAAAGCCCTTTCCCCGCCCTTATCGCCCCCCACTCATCGGTGCGCAGCTCAAACCCTTCTCCCCGCTGTTTACGCTCAGCATCCACCAGATGCCCCATATTCAGCTGGGTTTTGCCGTATTCGGTGGCGACTTTGATGTGTTCTTTACCGCGCTCGTCGTCCATCCGCAGTTTGTTATTGGCCGGGGTGCGAATAACGTTACGTTTATGGTTGGCGACGGTAACCACATCCCCATGACGGGAGTCGTGCATGGCGTGGGCGATATACGGACGGTCGGGGTTGCCTTCAGTAAAGGCGATAGCCACTTCGGTGCCGTCAATCAGCGGGAAGTGGATACCGTAGGTTTCACCGGCGTAGGCTTTCGCCAGCCTCATCCACAGGCTCTCTTCCCCTTTACGCCAGTTGTCGTTCAGGTCGAAGTCCATCTTCACCCGATAACGACCCTGAGCATCAATATAACTGTAGGTGTCGTTATCCGGGCTGGTCACCCGTGCCGGTAAGGTGCCGCTGATGGTCGGCCAGACCAGACGAGCCGGACGATACGGGCGCAGGACGTCGTAAGGAATACCGGTAAAGCTGATAACGTAAGCCTGTTGACGGTCGCCCTGAGTCTCTACTGACACAATCAGAATGCCGCTGCCCGCTTCCGCTATCGGCGAGCCGGATACGGTCAGAATCTGTCCCGGTGCCAGATGGGATAAGGTGGTTTTACCACTAATAGTAATTTGTTCGGTCATAAAGCGCTGATGGCGCAGGCGGGCATACCAGGCGCCCTGACCGACAGCTTCCGGTTCATCACTGGCGCCGTCTTCAGCTTCACTGTCGTTCAGGCCATTTAACAGGTCACCGCCCTTATCCGATAAACCACTCAGGGAACTACCGACGCTGTCGAAAGCGCCTTTGGCCTGACCGGCCATGTTCTGCACCGCACCGGTCACACCGGAAACTGCTGAACCGGCCGCAGAGCTGACCGCTGAACCAACAGAACCCGCTGCTGAACTGGCCATATCGCCAATACCGGCACCAGACGCGCCACCGGCAATACCCGTTGGCGACAGGGTTGATGAAGCTAATGAAGCGCCCTGACCGGCGGCTCCGGCAATGCCTCCCGTTACACCACTCACGGCACCGCTAACTGAACCCGCCACCCCGCTTAACTGGCTTACGCCGGGAATATCCCCTAAGCCATTCGGCATCATATTGCTGAACTGACCCAGTAAATCATCCTGCGCATTGGCGTGGTTAACCACTTCCCCTTTATCACGGTAGTGCTCACCATAAACATAGTGCTGACCGCGGGTGGTTTTATCTTTTTGCGCGCCGTTGACTTCCGATTTCATACCGGTTTGAGCATTACGGTAGTTATAGTCCTGGGTCAGTACGCTTTGTGGTACGGTTTTACGCGCTACTGACATGTCCCAGACCGATTCCACGCCATTATCGTTATTGCCGGATGGCTGACGATAGCTGGCGGTCGGGCCGTCCTGATATTGTTGTTCTGAATCGCCAAACACCACCACATCACAGCTGTGTTTGGTATGGGTTTCAAAGCTGAACCAGATACCGCTGTCCGCTAGCAAACGGCGAATAAAGGTTAAATCACTCTCCTGCCACTGAGTGATGTACTCTTTCACCGGATAGGTTTCTGTCAGTTCAAAACGGAAATCCACCCCGGTCATTTCATGTTGACGCAGAACCTGTTCCACCACCTGAGGAACCGTCTGATTCTGGAAAATGGCACTGTTCTGGCTGTTGTCCAGCAGAGCTAAACGGGGAGATAAGGTAATGGAATAGCGGGCTTCGTCTGCCGAACCGGACAACTGGCTGAAAGCGGTGACCACGCCGTACAGAATCCGGGTTTCACTTTCACCACCCGCCAGCGAGCTGGCCATCCCCCCCAGCGATGACAGGCTGGAGCCGGCCTTACCCAGTAACCCCGAAGCCCTACCGGCGATACCGCCAATGGAATTTGCCATGCCGCCCAGCTTGCTTACCGCCGAGCTGGCCTGATTCACCATCCCCATACCGCGACTGGCCATCTGGCTGACGCTGTTAATGGAAAAACCACCGGAAAGAGAATTAGATGCGCTGCCTATCTTGTCGCTGAACATGCCACCAAAGGCATTAAACGCGCTCATCAGTTCATTGCTTAACTGACCAGCTGCACCGCTCAGGCTGCTGATACCACCCGGTGCCAGCGTAAATACCGCTTTTTCACTCAGCACCTGTTCCATGGTCAGGCCATGTTGTGCGGTAAACTGAATGTCGTATTGCCAGGTTTCACTCAGGTGCTCATGGCCCTGTACGCTTAATACTGAAAGTTGAGCATTCAAGCCATCAATCGCCAACTGATAACGGTTTAACCCATCACCTAATGATGAAAAGCTTGCAGCAGAACTGTTACCGCCGCTATTACTGCCCTGACCTGACATTCCCCCCAGACCATAGGCCTGAAGCTGTTCGTCCAGCAGATCTTTACCTTTTTTTATCAGTTGGTCTTTCATTCAGTTACTCCTTTTCTGACTCAGAAACGCCCAGGGTTATCTCTGCTTCCGGTGCAGAATGTGTAATTGAGGTAGTTCCGTGTTCAATAATATCCAGCGTAATGCCTTCCTGTTCGCTGTAACCTAAGGCCAGCGCTTTGGCTTTTTTCTGCTGTGATTGCATATGCAGCAAGGTTTGCGACAAGACCGGCAAGATTTGCTGATTCAGCAAGCTATCGATATTACGGGCTCCACTGTCTGGCAGCAGACAGGCGCTCACCAGCTCGTCAAACAGGCTCTCTTCCACCCTGAATTCAATGCCGTAGTGACGCTGTAATCTTTCCGCCACTTTGCCCATTTTTATCGCCACAATTTTTCTTAACGCATCAGCACCCAGCGGACGGTAAATCACCGTCTGGAAACGGGCCAGTAAGGCTGGCTGGAAGTGGTCACGCAGAATAGGATGGATCACTTCATGCAACATTGCGGTAGTCGCCTGTGGCTGCTCTTCCAGCAGCGCCATCATGTAGTCACTGCCCAGGTTAGCGGTCATCAGAATCACGGTATTGCGGAAGTCAATTTCACGCCCTTCACCATCGCGCATAAAGCCACGATCAAACACCTGATAAAACACATTGATCACATCACGATGGGCTTTTTCTACTTCATCCAGCAGAACCACGCTGTAAGGACGGCGACGTACTGCTTCGGTCAGTACACCGCCTTGCCCGTAACCCACATAGCCCGGAGGTGAACCTTTAAGTTGAGAAACCGTATGGGCTTCCTGATATTCAGACATATTGATGGTAATCAGTGAGCGTTCGCCGCCAAACAAAATATCTGCCAGCGCCAGTGCGCTTTCGGTTTTTCCGATACCTGATGGCCCCACCAGCAAGAATACCCCTAATGGCCCTTGCTCCGGCGTCAGGCCAGTTTTCGCTGCCCGCAGGCGCTGAGCCAGTGATATCAGCGCTTCATCCTGCCCAATCACCCGCTGTGCCAGTTCGCTTTCTAACATTAGCAGGTTGCTTTGCTCATCTTTCATCAGGCTTTCTAACGGTACGCCAGTCCAATCGGCAATCACGCTGGCAACGGTGCGGCTGTCGACATCCAGTGATAACAGAGGTACCGAATCCTGTACGTCGTAAAGCTGTTGTTGAAGCTGATTGATCTGTTCCGTGATCTCCTGCGGCGTTTGTGGTAAATCCGACTGGTTCAGCCAGGAACGCAACTCAATTAACTGCTCAATAATTTGCTTTTCATGAGTAAACTGTACGGTGCGTTGCTCAATTTTCTGAATCAATACTTGCTGCTCAGTTTTAATCTCATCCAGACGGGATTCCGGGATCGCTTCCCCCAGCTCTCTGTCTTCACTCAGGGCGATATACTCATACTCCAGCGCGGAAAGCCGGGCTTCTAATAATGTGATCTCTTCCGGAATGGTATCTAACCCCATACGTACCCGGGCTGAAGCGGTATCCAGCAAATCCACCGCCTTGTCCGGTAGCTGGCGACCCGTGATATAGCGACGCGACAATGAAACCGCTGTGCGAACCGCTTCATCTAAGATATGTACTCCATGATGCTGGGCATAGCGAGACTTAAGGCCGCGCAACATCAGGGCCGAGGTTTCATCATCCGGCTCATCCACTTTCACCATCTGAAAGCGCCGTTCCAATGCTGCATCACGTTCGAAATACTGCTTGTATTCAGACCAGGTGGTGGCGGCAATGGTGCGCAACTCACCCCGTGCCAGTGCGGGTTTCAGCAGGTTAGCCGCATCGGCGCCGCCCGCCTGATTTCCGGCACCGATAATGGTATGGGCTTCGTCAATAAACAGCAGAATTGGCGTTGGTGACTGTTGTACTGCTTCAATGACATTTTTTAATCGCTGTTCAAACTCACCTTTTACGCCGGCTCCTGCCTGTAACAAGCCTAAGTCCAGCGTATGAATATTGACCGGTTTTAAACTGTCCGGAACGTTACCTTCGGCAATGCGCAGCGCCAGTCCTTCCACCAGCGCAGTTTTCCCTACGCCAGGCTCACCCACCAGAATCGGGTTGTTTTTGCGACGGCGGGATAAGATATCCACCATTTGACGAATTTCCACATCACGACCAAAAACCGGATCGATTTTTTGTTCTTTTGCCCGGGCAGTGAGGTTGATGGTGAAACGGTCTAATGCAGTGGGTTGTGCCGGTGCCGCTGCGGTTTTATTGAGCGAACCCGCGGGTGCTGTAGGGACGATATCTGCACTGACGGATTCAGCGCTATCGTAAGTTGGCGCGTTAACCCGCTCAGGGCTCTCATCAGAAAGCTCGTCCAGAATGGGTAATAAACGCTGAAGCTGAACCTGAGAAACACTGAGCAATGGCCAGGCGTCCCGGGCTTTCAGCCACTGAGGGTTGTCGATCAGCGCCTGAAGAATATGGGCTGAGCGTACGGAATCTGCATGATTTTCCAGCGAGGCGATAAGCCAGGCTGACTTTAACAGCTCTTGAACTACGCCGGATAAGACCGGCTTTTGCTGTACCGTATGGGGTAAAGTTTCCAGTTGGCTAAGCAATGCCTGCCATACGCCATCCAAATCCAGCTCATAGCGACGTGCGATCACCGTCATATCGCCGCACCCTTGCTCCAGCAATTTCAGCAACCAGTGCTCTAAGGTAATTTCTGGATGTGCGCGCGTCTGACACAGGCTGGCAGCCGCCTCCAACGCTCTGGCGCAATAAGGGTTTAGTCGACGTAGTAATACGGAAGGATCGGTGATCATTGGCTGCTCCCTGGCACAACATGATTTTATATTGGAGATAGATGCACCGGCAGAAATCCTCCGGTGCATGATGGTGCGAATACCCTAGGTCATTGGAACAGTGGCAAGGCAGCAAGTGAACGCAGCTAACGCCGCCACTGTTTCAAGGACGACGGGGATTTAGCCGCGGCCTTCGTTCCAGCTATCCGCGTGGATGATGTTGCCATCTTTATAAGTCCACGTGATTTTTTCATAACGCACTTCCACTTCTTCCAGGTGGTTGTAACGCTCTTTGCTTGGATCTTTGATGTTGTGCATGATTGGCTTAATAGAAACCACTTTCACACTGTCCATCAACGTGTTGAAGTACTCAACTTCCTGACCGGAATCATCAATACGGAACCATTTGATTTCAGCAGATTTCAGGGTTTGACCCGTGGTCACTGCTTTGTACAAATAAGGGGATGAAGAATCCACTTCTTTAACGAAAGTTAAAGGTGCATGTACGCGAGTACCGGTTAATTTGCCGGTGTTACCATCAGTTGGAATATGAACCTTATGGTCAAACTCAACCAGTTCAATACTGCCTTCACGTCCTTGAACCGTCACCGATCCCTTGATGTCTGCACCACCATCATCTTTAACAAACAGATATGCAGGAATTGCCATTACTCTCTCCTTAGTTTTGTTGAGATATCTGATGCCCGGCGCCCGGCTGACACGCCGACGCTTCTGGCACCAAACTGATTTCCACCCGGCGGTTAGCCGCTCTTCCTTCTGCTGTCTCATTGTCAGCAATCGGTTGAGTTGCCCCGTACCCCTGAATGGCGAAACAGGTTTTCTCGATATCACTGGTCTCTATCATCCAGTCGCGAACCGATTCCGCTCTGGCCAGTGACAGCGTCTGATTACTCTCTGGATTTCCTGTGGCATCGGTATGGCCCGCAATCAGAATCAGCCATCCCGGCTTGGCTTTAATATTGATTAAAGCGTCTACAAGAATTTTGGTTGAACCGGTTTTCAGCTGTGCTTTTCCGGTATCAAACAGTGACATACTGTCCAGTCGCACCAGCTTCGGTGCTTCCTCTGGTGGAGGTGGCGGTGGCGGAGGTGGTGGCGGTTGATAAGTTTTAATCGCCACATCCAGCGGCATAATCAAACGCCCCGCGGTATACAACCCCAGCCCTAACCGCTCTGGTTCCCCTTCCCGGTAATACTTATCTAACAATTGACGATCGGTTTTCAGCACGTTCAGGCTGGTTAACTTTTCGTCGTAGCTGTCCATTGCTATCTGCCGGTAAGCATTCAGATCTCCGGCAATATGTTGCAGCAACTGGCGATTGTTATAAGCCGATGCGCACAGCGCGACTGCAGCAAATAACGCTGTCAGCATCACCGCATGACAAACCGCCCGTTTCTTTGCCGGTAGCTGACAGTACACCGGCATATCCTCCACTAATCGCTCAGGCAAAACGATTGACTGATTCGTCGTTGAGGCCGCTGGCAGCGATAAGGTGGTAACATCGGCTAAATAGCGCTGCCAGACGTTTTCACTTTCACCCGGTAAATTAATGTTCAGGCACGCTACCGCCCCCGGTATCCACTGGGGAACCGGCTGTTGTGTATCGTTTAGTACCTGAATAACCTGCTCATCCAGCCACTGTTGTAATGTTTTCAACATCACCGCCATATGCTGGCGCCGATATTGGTGTTGCGGCTCTCCCTGCTGACACCACTGATTAAGCGGCGTATGGCAGTCATCTAAAATGCGTATTCCCGAACTCTGTTTATTCCACCAGAACCAGGGGGCTGACTCAGAGGGCTCATCACCCAGTCGGGCATTAACTGCCAGATACCCCGGCAGCTTATAGCCGCTGGTTTTGCTGGCATCCGCCCATGACTGGCGAAACGTTTGCAGATAGCCCACCAGTGACTGGCTGTTGATATAGCGTTCAGGAGTTAGTGTGAACAACACCCCTATCCTTCCTGCCATCTCAGGCCAGCGGCCACTCAGGGCATCGGCCGTCAGAGAGAGCGCCGACATATCCGGTACTGCAATCCAGATACTTTTACCGCTTATCGCTACCTGCCGATCCTCTTGTTCAGCAAAGTAACCGGTGGTGGCATCGCCGGTGACTAATATCACCGGTAACCGGCGCCTCAGGCGCTCCGGCAATGCTTCCAGTTGTCTGTCCAGCGCATCCAGATAAGGCGATACATGCTTAACCTGTCTGGTATACCGTAAGGTGCGCCACCCTTTATATCCGCTGACCAACAGGGTCAGCACACAACCTATAACTACCCAGCCGGTTGGCAAGGGTAGGAAGAACAGCAGCAGAGCCAGACAGAGACAGGTGGCATACAGCAGCTGCACTCGCCAAGGGTAATCACCCACATTCACATCCTTAATTTCAATCCCACGTCGATTTTGCAATGCCGTATCGTTGTGCAGGATCCCTTACCCCATCGATAAGGTGATACCCGGGTATAACGCTAAGCTATCCACACGTCTTAAGGTCAATACCCAGGGGACTTCCCCCTATTGCTGTGTAAGTTTTTCTCTCCTGTAAAACGCCTGATTAATTGCATTGTTTTTCATACCGGCTGCATCACAGAGCCGGATTGAAAAGTTGTTATGCGTTCTGTAATAGCTGAACCAGTGTGCTGTCCAGGTGCTGGCGTAACAGCATGTACAGTAAAATCACTGCCATCACGGAAATACCAGTCCAGAACAGCAGTGAAGAGTTACGCCAGAAGCCACCTTTCCCCTGCACCGCATTGATCATCGACATATTTTTAGCCGTTGATAATTCAGGCAGCAGCTCACGAACCGCCATCACCAGCTGTTCTCTTTCTGTCTGCGGCTGAGACAAATAGCGCCCCTGAAACCCCAACCCCAAAATACGGTCATAACAAGCCAGCACTAATTGAGCACCTTCCGGATGGCGTATTCGCTGACGAATGCGCTCAAACAGTTCGTCACCTGCCCGGTAAGTTTTAAAAAAGGTGACCTGTAGCGGCGTGCCCTGCCAGACGTCGTAACCTTCATCGTTATTACGTAACAGCACGGTTTCATCCAGCAAAGCACAGGCGGCGTAGCTGATATCGTTAACCTCATCAGTTGCACATTGCATGTCGGTTAAGCGCTTACGCAGTTGATTGATTTGCTCTACGCAACGTTTGTATAGCGCTTCCCCTTGTTCAACCACTGAGCCGGCACGCAAATGAACCACCGTCAGGGCGATATCACGTAACAATTCATCAATGGAGACACTTTTCAGGTTTTGGCTCATGATTTAAGTACCGCAAACAGTTCCAGAGAAACGTCCGGCAACGAGCGTGGAACATAAAACTCACAGCAACGTGCTGCCAGCATGCTCTGCGCGGCCGGGTGGGTTAAGTCCAGAGCGAAGTACTGATTATCCAGACGCAACGGAATAGCTGCCGGTACATGGCTTAATGCTTTGAGGGGAATGCCAGACAGTGCCGAGTTGATAATTTGATTCACATCATCTGGCGAACCCACTTTGCACAATACCGGCATTAGCTCCAGCAGTTGATGCGCCGGTAATGATGAACGTACCGACAGGTAGAAGTCTGTATCCTCTGTCAGTCGACTATCCTGTAAACGACCAGACCAACGAGTACCATTGCTGTGAACCAAATCGATAGCAATTACTCTCGATGGCAGGCTGGCCTCCAGCAATTGACCAATTAGCTTAAACAGCGGCGGAAACACCATATTTAACTGGCTATGCTGATAGGACGGGATCGCCTCAACGTCATGCTCCAGCGAGAACGTCAATAACGCACCGGCCAGCGAAACCAATTGTTGATAGAGCTGTTCCGGATGGGTAACCGGATACTGCTGTAAAAATTTAAGCAATGGCTCATGGCTGTTCAGCGCGTTAAGCAACCAGAACAGAGACACATCAGCGACAGCGAATTCCGCCATTTGCTGATTGCGTTCACGACGCATACCCATCAAACGTTGGCGTTTTGACTGCACCTGAGTGCATAACATATCAAGCTGTTGAGTCAGTACGCCGTTGCTGGCAGTTAAACTCAGTAGCGGTGGTAAGAAAGCCTGCTCAATGGCAAACAGACCGTTAGCATCACGTTTCAGGCGAACCAGTGGACAGGTGAGATAATCCCCCTGTTCTTCGAAATCGAACAGTAACGTGAGCGCATAGCGCTCAACGGCAATGGATTCATTCCCCTGACCAAACACGTCCTGAATTTCAACCCATTCCTGCCGGTAGCGTAATGGCCGTTCCGAGTAGTTACCTTCCTGATGGCAGTTTCCACCGTTAGCATGTAACAGCGGCAACCCCAACAGAACCGTGACTTCATTACGGTCGGCAGGAATGCTTTGTTTCAGGTCACGTGCCGGCGGTAACGCATCAGAGACGTCGGTATCTATCCAACTGCCATCGGGAAAACGCACGCTTAAACTTTCTGCATTGAGTTTATTCAATGTTAAAGCCTGAGCGTCAAACGCCACACGCTGAACCCCCCAGGGATTAGCCAGGCTAAGCCTGGCAATCTGGTCGTTACTAAACGCTTCCCATCGACTTTGTTGCTGGAATTGTTCCGGCGACAAAAACGCACCTTCGCTCCATAACGGGCGGTGGATCTTCATTATTTCAAACTCCGGATAAAATTAAGCCTTGGCCTTTGGCATTTGAGAAACCATCGATAAATTGATGTCCATGCCTTCAATCTGGAAGTGAGGAATAAGGAATGTTTTCACACGGAAGAAGCCCGGGTTATCGTCAATATCTTCTACGACAACTTTTGCCTGACGTAGCGGATGTGACGCCTGAACTTCATCGCTCGGATCGGTCATTTCGGTGACCAGATTATTGATCCAGGCATTCAGTTCCAGTTCCAGTACACGACGGTCTTTGGTCGCGCCGATGTTTTCACGTTGAATAACTTTCAGGTAATGAGCAATGCGCGACAGCAGGAAAATGTACGGTAAACGGGCATTGATCCGGCTGTTAGCGGTGGCTTCTTTGGTGTCATACAGCGCAGGCTTCTGGGTTGAGTTAGCCGAGAAGAAGCACGCATAATCACGGTTTTTATAGAAGGACAACGGAATGAAACCCAGGTTAGCAAATTCAAACTCGCGGGTTTCCGGAATAAGTACTTCCGTTGGGATTTTAACCTGATTACCGGTACCCAGGTCATACAAGTGGATTGGCAGATCGTCAACCAAACCGCCAGCCTGTGGACCTCGAACCTGTACGCACCAGCCGTTACGCACGAAGCTTTTCACCATATTGGCGGCAAAAGCAAAGGAGGCATTAGTCCACAGATAACGATCGTGATCCGGCCCTTTCACCTCTTCGGTGTAGTTGAAGTTACGCACCGGTACTGTGTCTGGCCCATAAGGCAGACGCGCCAATACACGCGGCAGCGTTAAGCCCACATAGCGGGAATCATCGGTATCGCGGAAGCTTTTCCACTTGGTGTATTCAGCACGATCAAAGTAGTTAGCAATATCTTTAATTGCCGCCACTTCTTCCATGTTGTTCTTACCAAAGAATGCCGGGCCTACGGAGGCAATAAACGGCATATGCGCCGCTGCCGCCACTTTAGAGATATTGCGCAGTAAGGCAATATCCTGTGGGCCACGATCAAACTCAAAGTTAGAAATGGTCACACCAATTGGTTCACCACCCGGGGTGTCATATTCCTGAATGTAGGTGTGACGATAAAAACCGGTTTGAATGGTTTCTGGTGCATCTTCGAAATCTTGCTGTAACGCTTCTTTGGAGGCATCCAGCACTTCGATTCTGACGTTACGGCGGAAATCGGTACGATCAACAAGAAATTTCAAACCACGCCATGCCGACTCAATAGATTGAAACTCCGGATGATGCATTACTGCATCCAACTGCTCGCTCAACTGTTTGTCGATTTGGCTGATATGGAAATCCAGCAGGCTTTTATCCAGCTTATCCACTTTTTGCGCCGATTGCTGAACCATATTCAGAAATACGTTAACCGCCATGGTGACACGCTCATCTGCAGAGGCCTCTGCCAGCGCATCGTTATCCTGAAACTTAACGATATCGTCAAATTGAGCAACCGGGGTGAGATTAATTTTATCAAACAGAGACTGATAAACGCTGCTGGCATCTTTTACTACGGTGCTGGCAGTTTTAGAACTGGAACCTTGTGTAGAGGTAGACATAGAAAATCCTTATAAAATACGTATCAAAGAGTAATGATTACTGAGAATCAGAGCCGTTTGGCAAAGAACCAATTGCTGCTAATTCAGCGCGCAGTTCGTCCGATAGTTGCTCATCTTTTAAAATACGTTCCAGTTCCAGACGGAAAGTGGCGTTATCCAACAGATTGGATTTCAGGTCGCGTAATAAATTACGCATGGCGAGTAATGAACGTAATGCCGGGATCTGTTTGGCGACTTGTTCCGGTTCGAAATCTTTCATATCTTTAAAACTTAACGATACGTTAGTTTCAGAATCATCACCGGCCAGTGTGTTTTTGATAGTGAGTTTGGCTTTAGGGTTTAAATCCGCTAATACGGCGTTAAAGTTATTTTTATTGATGGAGATTTTTTCTCTTTCCGCAATCGGTCGATTTTCCTGACCGTGGCTGTAATCTCCCATTACTAATAACTTCAGTGGTAACTCAACTTTTTTCTGTGCGCCACCGGTATGAAGATCCAGTTTAATATTTACGCGCGCTGCGGGAACTTCATTTTGAAAGCTGTCAGCCATAGTCTTAGTCCTGATCCTTATTGGTAAAAAACACCACAACTACTTTCCCTATTTCCTTATGTATCAACTACCTGAAATATCCGAGCGCTCGGATGAGGTTCTACCTCATGGTCGATAACCGTGGTTCCGTCTTATTGGTTATTGATAAAAGTTATATTCACTTTTGCGAATAACGTTATATCCACATAAAGATTAAATTGAACTTATTAGTATAAAAAACACTCAACCCATTAACTTGATTTGGTCTTTTTTATATCAAAAAGTTCGCTGACTAGATACCTGTCAACCTTGACAGGTATTGTGTTGGTATTATCTTAATTTATTGATTTTAATAAAAAATAAAAATTAAAATATTAGAAAGAGAATGTAATGAAGGGTATTTTTTAATCAATAGAATTTTATTATAAAATAATAACTCTAACTATTAATTATCATTTATTTTGATTTTTAATAGAGGATAAATTAAGAAATTAATGCGTTTTAATTTCTTCCTTAACAATTATTTCAGTTGAATTAACTAGTAAAAACATTATTTTTTTGTGATGAACTTCAAATAAATTCTTTATGGTCAAAAAAAATATTAAAAACTTTGATTAATTGCTCTTAACCAACGCTGTTCATCAATCTGAAATAATTCAAATCCAATATGAAAAACATTTTCTAACTGTTGAACAGACATGACTTTGTCGGTCGTACCCGAGGCGATCAATTTCCCCTGATAAAGTAACCATGCTTCATCAGCATGATGCAGCGTATGGTTCAGATTATGAGCACTCACGATAGCGCTGGCCCCTTGCTGACAAAACTGCGCTAATAAATTATCCAACGCTGCTTGCTGTGCCACATCAAGGCTGTTCATTGGCTCATCAAGCAATAGAAGCCGTGCTTCAGGGTTCAGTGCCGGCCAAACCTGTAGAAACACAGCGGCCAGTCTCACTCTTTGCCACTCACCACCAGAAAGTTGGCTTAATGGCCGGTTTAATTTATCCGTTAATTCTAATTGTTCAGCCAAAAACATCACTACCGTTTCAGCTTGTGCAGCGGTCGCAACTTTAGGTTGATGTAAGGCAATATATTGAAAAACTTGCATCATCGCCCTGTTGTCCTGCTGCTGGCTGAGATAGGCACGCATACCAGCCAGTTTCACCGCTGAATAATGATGAATATTTTGTTGCTGTAGCTCGACAATACCCTGATAAGGTAATAAACCCGCAATGGCGGCTAACAGAGAGCTTTTACCGGCACCGTTTGGCCCGATCACATGTATCAACGTTCCCGAATCTGCCGAAACGGTTATATCGGATAAACGGGATGATAGTGTGATATTAGTAAGTTTTAGCATGTCGCAATAACATCCAAATAAAAAGCGGTGCTCCAATAGTTGAAGTAATAACCCCAATGGGTAATTCAGCGGATGACATGGCGACTCTGGAAGCTAAATCGGCCATTAACAAAAGCGTTGAACCAGCCAGAGCACAGCCGGTGAGTAAATAACGGTGATCGGTAATCCCTGCCAGCCTCAACATATGGGGAATAATTAACCCAATAAATCCAATAATTCCTGCCAAAGCCACACTGGTTCCCACCACCCACGCAATAATCATGACAAAAATATTGCGCCAAACCACTAATGGAACGCCTAACTGACGTGCCTGATCTTCACCCAAAGAGAGCAAATTGAGTTTATTACCCTGATAAATCAGCCAAACCAATGCCGGAACCAGTGCCAGAATTAACCATTTCTGCTGCCAGCCAATACCGCCAAAACTTCCCATTAGCCAGTACAGTAACTGACGTAAATCCATACTGGAACTGAAGTAGACTGCCCAGGTCATAATGGCACTACAGGCAATTCCTAACGCGAAACCAATCAACAACAGTCTGGCACCCGGTAACAATTTACGTCGGGATAACGCTAATAAAATCAAGGTTAGAATTAATGCGCCCAGAATAGCATTCATGCTCATCAACCAGACGGGTAACAAACCGCCGCCCAGTAAAATGGTCAACACCAGAGCAACACCGGCACCGTTGGCGACGCCCAATAATCCTGGTTCTGACAATGGATTATCAAACAGTGACTGCATTACTGCCCCTGACATGGCCAGCCCCGCCCCTACGGCAATCACCGCTAAAGTTCTCGGAAGACGCAATTGCCAAACAAATAGACGTGCCTGTTCGCTAAACCACTGTTGAGGCGGCAGCCAGATATCTCCGGCCGACAGGCTGATAACCATAGTGATAACTAAAAGCAACGCAAACAGACAGAGTTTTATTCTGTCTCTACGTTGTTGTCGTTGTTGTAGCTGAGTAAAACGCAGTCCCATGTCGTTACAGGGTTCTCGGATTGTGAGCATTAAGTTTAGGTGATGATACAAAAGAAAAAGGCCGCGTGCGCGGCCTTTTTAGGTCTGATGTCTTATTCTTTCGGCGTAGCGTTCTCAACCCGGCTCTTTAACTTCTGACCCGGACGGAAAGTGACTACCCGGCGTGCAGTGATAGGAATATCTTCGCCAGTTTTTGGGTTACGCCCCGGGCGTTGACTCTTATCCCGCAGGTCAAAATTACCGAATCCGGAAAGTTTGACTTGTTCACCGTTTTCCAAAGCTTTACGTACTTCTTCAAAAAACAGTTCAACGAGATCTTTTGCATCACGTTTACTCAGGTTAAGCTTTTCGCACAAGTGTTCAGACATTTCAGCTTTAGTAAGCGCCATAGGTTCAATCTCTCAAGGATGCTTGGAATCGCTGTTTCAATGCCTCTACGCATTCTGCAACGGTAGCGGCAATTTCCTCTTCTTCTAGCGTACGCGTGGTATCTTGCAATGTCAGACTGATAGCCAGGCTCTTATACCCCTCAGCGACACCCTTACCTCGATATACGTCAAATAAGTTTACGCCAACCATCTGATTTACGCCAACTTTTTTACATATTTCTAATACATTGGCAGCAGGTATGCTTTCAGCCACAACAATTGCGATATCACGACGGTTTGCCGGGAAGCGGGAAACCTCTCTGGCAAGCGGTACTCGGCGTTCTGAGACCTTATCCCACAACAGTTCGAATACCACTGTACGACCGTTGAGATCGAGCTTACGCTCAAGCTCAGGATGCACTACACCAATGTATCCAATGCGTTCGCCATTTAAATAAATAGCCGCACTTTGGCCGGGGTGTAATGCAGGGTTTGCTTCGACTTTAAACTCAATCTCCGACAATTTACCCGTCAATTCTAATACCGACTCAAGATCGCCTTTTAAATCATAGAAGTCAACTGCTTCACGCGCAAGGTTCCAGTGCTCTTCATAGCGATTTCCTGCAATAACCCCTGCCAGCATAACCTCCTGCCGGACACCAAATTCTGCTGCTGCATCAGGAACAAAGCGTAAACCGCTTTCAAACAGTCGTACACGACCCTGTTGGCGGTTCTGGTTATACACCACTGAAGTCAGCAATCCACTCCATAATGAGAGGCGCATAGCTGACATTTCAACAGAAATTGGGTTAGGTAAAATTAACGCTTCCTGTTGAGGATGCAGTAAATTTTGTATCTTAGGATCAACAAAACTATAGGTAATCGCTTCCTGATACCCTTTATCCACCAGTAAAGCTTTTACCCGACGTAATGGTAAGTTTGCTTCACGATGTGGCGTCATCTCCAGATTGGCGCGTAGGGGGACATTTGGAATGCTGTTATAACCATAGACACGAGCAATTTCTTCGATCAAATCCTCTTCGATTTCCATATCGAAACGCCAGCTTGGTGCAACCGCTTTCCAGTTATCACCTTCACGGGAAACTTCACAACCTAAACGGCTCAGAATATCGCTAACTTGCTCATCAGAAATTACGTGGCCAATCAGTTTATCCAGCTTTTCACGACGCAGTAAAATAGTGGCGCGTATCGGAAGCGTGGTTTTATTGGTAGCGTCAATAACCGGGCCCGGTTGACCACCACAGATATCCAGCAGCAGGCGCGTTGCTCTCTCTAATGCGGTTTGCTGTAGTGCAGGATCAACCCCTCTTTCATAGCGATGAGATGCATCGGTATGTAAACCAAAGCGACGTGCACGACCGGCAATTGCCAGCGGGTTAAAGTAAGCACTTTCCAGGAAGACATCTTTTGTCTCTTCATTGACACCAGAATGCTCACCGCCAAAAATCCCACCCATAGCCAGTGGTTTTTGACGATCGGCTATCACAACAACATCCTGACCCAGTTTCACTTTATTACCGTCCAGTAAAACCAGCTCTTCATTCTCTTTTGCCATACGTACGACGATACCGCCATCAATGCGATCTAAATCGAACGCATGCATTGGATGGCCCAGTTCCAACAGTACGTAGTTGGTCACATCCACAACCGGATCGATAGAGCGAATACCACAACGACGCAGCTTTTCTTTCATCCATAATGGCGTAGCGGCTTTTACATTAATACCTTTCACAACCCGGCCCAGATAGCGTGGACAAGCTTCACTGGCATCAACCTGAATGGAAATAACATCCTGAATAGTTGCTGCTACAGCAGACATATCAGGTTTGTTCAATGGTAGCTTATTAATCACGGCGACATCACGGGCAACACCGATGATACCCAAGCAGTCAGCGCGGTTTGGTGTTACGCTGATTTCGATGGTCGCATCGTTTAACTTAAGGTATTCCCGCACATCCTGACCGATTGGCGCATCTTCCGGCAGTTCGATAATACCGCTGTGATCGTCACTGATACCCAGCTCAGAGAAAGAACACAGCATGCCTTCAGAGGGCTCACCGCGTAGCTTGGCAGCTTTAATTTTAAAGTCACCCGGAAGTACTGCACCAACAGTAGCACAGGCTACGGTTAATCCTTTACGGCAGTTTGGTGCACCACAAACGATATCCAGCAGGCGATCGCCCCCCACATCAACTTTGGTAACACGCAACTTGTCCGCGTTAGGATGCTGACCGCACTCCACAACACGACCAACAACAACACCGGTAAATTCACCGGCTACGGGTTCCACGCCGTCTACTTCCAGACCGGCCATGGTAATTTGTTCAGACAGTTGGTCACGATTAATCGCAGGGTTAACCCATTCACGCAACCAGGATTCACTGAATTTCATGTTTTGGCTCCTGCTATTATTTAAATTGTTTTAAGAAACGAAGATCGTTTTCAAAGAAAGCACGCAAATCGGTGACACCGTAACGAAGCATGGCCAAACGTTCCATACCCATACCGAAGGCAAATCCGGAATAGACTTCAGGGTCAATACCTACGCCACGCAGTACATTTGGATGCACCATGCCGCAGCCCAGCACTTCCAGCCATTTACCGTTTTTACCCATTACATCCACTTCTGCTGAAGGTTCAGTAAACGGGAAATAGGACGGACGGAAACGTACCTGTAAATCTTCTTCGAAGAAATTCTGCAAGAAATCGTGAATG
This sequence comes from Limnobaculum allomyrinae, assembly GCF_016649425.1. Taxonomy (GTDB): domain Bacteria; phylum Pseudomonadota; class Gammaproteobacteria; order Enterobacterales; family Enterobacteriaceae; genus Limnobaculum; species Limnobaculum allomyrinae. Next base: position 77,422 of record NZ_JADRCR010000001.1, on the reverse strand, counting down.
GTTCCTTTCAGATTGGTAAAGCTAATGTCTTTATCAACAATCAGCCCTTCCATTTGATGGAACATCGGGGTATGCGTCTGATCGTAATCGTTACGATATACGCGACCCGGAGCAATAATACGAATTGGCGGCTGTTGATGATTCATAGTACGAATCTGTACGCCAGAGGTTTGGGTACGCAGCAGACGCTTGACATCAAACCAGAATGTATCGTGATCTGCACGTGCCGGGTGATGACCAGGAATGTTCAGGGCATCAAAATTATGATAATCATCTTCAATTTCTGGGCCGTTAGCCACAGCAAAGCCCAGTTCACCAAAGAAGTCGGCGATACGATCTATGGTACGGGTTACCGGATGTAACCCGCCATTTTCCATACGACGACCAGGCAAAGACACATCAATGGTCTCTTCTGCCAGACGAGCATTTAACGCCGCAGACTCCAACGTGTGCTTGCGAGCGTTCAGGGCATCCTGAACGTCCTGCTTGGCCTGATTGATGACCTGCCCGGCGGCAGGGCGATCTTCTGCTGGAACATCGCGCAGCGATGTCATTTGCAGCGTCAGGTGACCTTTCTTGCCTAAATATTCCACGCGAACTAAATCTAACGCGGCAACATCATGGGCTTCTTCTATAGCCGCCTTTGCATTGGCAACCAGTTCAGCGAGATGTGGCATTATTTTCCTCTTCTTCCGGCTCTGGAGTTCCGATATCTGGTAATGAAACCCGGTTTATAAAATAGCGATACTGTTAAATTTCAATATTACTTCAGGCAACAAAAAAGCCTCCATCAGGAGGCTTTTGGCGCTAGTTTCCGTTTCTTCTCTTACGCGCAAGCCTCCCGATGTCAGGAGCTAAAGTAAAAGAAGAAACGGAAAATAGCAGAATTCATACTTGCGTTACCTTGTTGTTATTTTGGTTAGTATCAAAAATCAAGCTTATAAAATGTACTGCGACTGACAATACTACGAATACTGTTTAATTTCACGTATTTAAGCAAAAAAGTAAAAGAGGGAGCTTTCACTCCCTCTTTTATCTGACTTACGCCAGAACTGATTTTGCTTTTTCAACTAAAGCAGCAAATGCCACTTTATCGAATACTGCGATATCAGCCAGAATCTTACGATCGATTTCAACAGAAGCCTTTTTCAGACCATTGATGAAACGGCTGTAAGATAAACCGTTTTGACGGGCAGCAGCGTTAATACGTGCAATCCACAGCTGACGGAACTGACGCTTACGTTGACGACGGTCACGGTAAGCATATTGTCCTGCTTTGATTACTGCCTGGAAGGCAACACGATATACGCGCGAACGGGCACCGTAGTAACCTTTCGCTTGCTTCATTATTTTCTTGTGACGTGCACGTGCGATTACACCACGTTTTACGCGAGCCATATGCTCTCTCCTATCGACTTATTATCTGAATTAAAAGTTATGCGTATGGCAGACATGCCACGACCAGACCCAGATCCCCTTTGGAGACCAGACCTTTCGGACGCAGGTGACGTTTACGCTTAGTAGCTTTTTTAGTCAGAATATGACGTAGGTTGGCATGCTTACGCTTAAAACCACCAGAGGCGGTTTTTTTAAAGCGCTTAGCTGCGCCACGCACAGTTTTGATCTTTGGCATTTTAAATATATCCACTTCGCATTGTTAATAAAACGAACCAGTTGGGCGAATAAAATCCGGATGGCGTTAACCACCCGGATATTATTACTTGTATGCCTTACTGTTTCTTCTTAGGGGCGAGCACCATCACCATCTGACGTCCTTCAATCCTACTTGGGTAGGATTCAACAACGGCCAGTTCGGCGAGATCGTCACGGACGCGGTTAAGCACTTCCATACCGATCTGTTGATGAGCCATCTCACGACCGCGGAAACGCAGTGTGATTTTAGCTTTATCACCCTCTTCCAGAAAGCGAATCAGGCTGCGGAGTTTTACCTGATAGTCGCCATCATCTGTACCAGGTCGGAATTTAATTTCCTTGATCTGGACAACTTTTTGTTTTTTCTTCTGCTCTTTCGTAGCCTTACTCTTTTCATAGAGGAATTTGCCGTAGTCCATGACCCGGCAAACTGGCGGCTCAGCATTTGGGCTGATCTCTACCAGATCAACACCAGCTTCTTCTGCTTTTTGCAGTGCTTCATTCAGACTAACAATCCCCAATTGCTCGCCATCGATGCCTGTTAGTCGCACTTCACGGGCGCGAATCTCGTTGTTTATGCGATTAGGACGCGCTGTTTGAACTCTTTTTCCGCCTTTAATACCTTATTCCTCCAGTTGATTAAGACTACGACTGCGAATTTCTTGTTGCAGTTTTTCAATCACGTAACTTACGTCAAGACTGCCTAAGTCTTTACCACGGCGGGTACGCACGGCAATTTTGCCGGCTTCTACCTCTTTATCGCCGCAGACTAACATATATGGCACACGTCGTAGAGTATGTTCGCGGATTTTAAAGCCTATTTTCTCATTTCTCAAGTCCGCTTTCGCACGAATGCCCGCAGCTTGAAGTTTTTTCGTTAATTCTTCGACATATTCGGCCTGGCCGTCGGTAATATTCATCACCACAACTTGCTGCGGAGCCAACCATGTCGGGAAGAAACCTGCACATTCTTCAGTCAGAATACCGATAAAGCGCTCTAATGAACCCAGAATAGCGCGGTGAATCATCACCGGCACATGACGCTCGTTATCTTCACCAACGTAAGAAGCGCTTAAACGCTCTGGTAATGAAAAGTCGAGCTGCACAGTACCACACTGCCATGCACGATCCAAACTATCATGCAAAGTAAATTCAATTTTAGGACCGTAAAACGCCCCTTCACCTGGCTGATAATCAAATTCCAGACCGTTAGCCGTCAATGCTTCTGCCAGATCGTGCTCGGCTCTATCCCACATAGCATCAGTACCAATGCGCTTTGCAGGACGAGTTGATAATTTTACGCTGATATTTTCAAAACCAAAAGTGCTATACAGATCGTAAACCATTTTAATACAGCTGGTTACTTCTACACGCACCTGCTCTTCAGTACAGAAAATATGTGCATCGTCCTGAGTAAAGCCACGAACCCGCATTAAACCATGCAGAGAACCTGAAGGCTCATTACGATGACAGCTACCAAACTCAGCCATTCTCAACGGCAGGTCACGATATGATTTTAGACCCTGATTGAAAATCTGCACGTGCCCCGGGCAGTTCATTGGTTTAATACAGTATTCACGGTTCTCAGAGGAGGTGGTGAACATGGCTTCTTTATAGTTTTCCCAGTGCCCGGTTTTTTCCCACAGCACACGGTCCACCATAAATGGCCCTTTCACTTCCTGATAATCGTATTCTCTGAGCTTCATACGCACAAAGGCTTCCAGCTCACGGAAAATCGTCCAGCCATCGTTGTGCCAGAACACCATACCCGGTGCTTCTTCCTGCATATGATACAGATCAAGCTGCTTACCAATACGACGGTGGTCACGCTTGGCAGCCTCTTCCAGACGCAGTAAATAAGCCGCTAATTGCTTTTTGTCAGCCCATGCGGTGCCATAAATACGCTGCAACATTTTATTATTGCTGTCGCCGCGCCAGTAAGCGCCGGAAACTTTTTGCAGCTTGAAGTTATGGCAGAAACGCATATTTGGCACGTGCGGACCACGGCACATATCAATATATTCTTCATGATGATACAGCGCCGGATGTGCGTCGCGGCTGATGTTTTCATCAAGAATACGTAATTTATAAATTTCACCACGGGCTTCAAACGTATCCCGGGCTTCTTGCCAGCTAACTTTCTTCTTGATGACATCGTAATCTTTCTTAACCAGCTCCATCATGCGCTGTTCAAGCAGATCGATATCTTCCTGATTTAACGTTCTGTCGATATCAACATCGTAGTAAAAACCATTATCGATGGTTGGACCAATCGCCATTTTGGTATCAGGCCAAAGTTGCTTAATTGCATGGCCTAATAGATGAGCACATGAGTGGCGGATAATTTCCAGACCATCATCGTCTTTGGCTGTAATGATTTCCAGATTCGCGTCGTTTTCAATCAGATCGCAAGCGTCAATACGCTCACAATTAATACGACCGGCGATACAGGCTTTAGCCAGACCAGGGCCGATATCACGAGCAATATCCATAACTGAGACGGCATGGTCGTACTGACGTTGGCTTCCATCAGGAAGAGTAATAACTGGCATTATAATTCCTTAGTTACAGTGGTGACCCATACGCAAGATCACATGCAAACAATATTTTTTATATTTAAATCAATGGATTGATACCTTTTTCGACTCACTGTTATCGAACGGCCACTCAATTGTGTACACACATTGATTTGTCGGTTTACGTTTTACAAAAACGAAGGGCGAATTTTAACACTGTGCGCAGTAACAGGATAGTACAAAATAAAAAAAGCCCTATTATCTCAGTGCTAATTAAGCCTGGCTAATCAACCAATCGGGGTGGCAAATAAACGGTAAACTCATCCATCGGCTCAATCAGCACATTGTAAGGCGATTGCTGTTCAGTTTCCGTAACTAACCCTAAGCGGCTTAACAGGTCGAAACGCCCGTGTATCAGTCGCTCTGGCATCACATGGAGCTGTTTATGCCAGACCTGATAACTGCCTAACTTTCCATCCCGACGATAAAAAAATCCGTTAAGTGGATGGGTCAGATAAACCATGCCGGTTTCCAGATCGGGAAATCCGGGAAGCGTAATATTATCATCAGGATCCTGAGCCAGTTCCACACTGGCGGATGCCCATTCAGCCTGAGTTTCCATTCGGTATTTTATATAACGAAATTGTTGTTCATCATATTCACAATCAAACGTAACTTTTCCGCTATACCAGGGCAGATTCCATAATAATCGGGGAACAAACAGCGTCCATGAATCCAGTGTTGTACCTAAAAACCAGACACATTTTTCTCCTGTTTTCGTATCAATCACATAAATACGATAGTTGGTTTGCCCCATAGTAAATTTTGGGAAGGGATAAACCGCAGAGGTAAAATCAACATCAATAAAAGGTACTACTGATAATAACCCCTTTTCCTGACCATCAATCATAATGGTATCCAGCTTAAAACGTTCTGAAATCAAACCATTAAATCGCTGAGGGTCTATCGCATAGGTAATAATGGAAAAATGTTTTAGTCGACAAAAAACATCAATACCTGATGGTTTAGGTTGAGGATGAAGGAAATCTTCAAAGAATAGAGGTATCTGCACTATCACTCCCTGATTATCAGTGCTAATAACTTTTATTGCCTGTCAAAAGAGCCATTTTGACAGGCAATCGTCAATAATTACAACTCATCACCAAACAGCTGAGTTACTGCCTGCTGTGCGACATGTATATGCTCACCGCCAAACAAATTAGCCCGGTTCAATAGATAATAAAGTTGATATAACGGTTGGCGTTCGATAAAACTGGCGGGTAAAGGCCAAACGCTTTGATAGCCATCGTATATTTGCGGTGGTAAATCAGGATACAACGGCAACATGGCTAAATCGCACTCACGATCTCCCCAATAGCACGCCGGATTAAATATTATCGGCCCCACCGCGCTCACACCGCAGTTTGCCGGCCATAAATCACCGTGAAGTAAAGAGGGTTGTGGATGATGGCTTTTCAGCCGATGGCTGACAATATCGATGATGGTATCAATATCGCCATAGTGCAGCCCTTTCTCGTCTGCCAGTTGAAGCTGCCAGCCTATACGCTGTTCGGCAAAAAACACATTCCAGTAACGCTGCCAACGATTAGGTTGCGGGGTGGTTGCCAAGTCACTGTCAAAATCCAGCCCAAATTGCGGCTGGTCGCTCCACTGGTGTAATCGAGCCAACTGTTGCCCCAGACAATAGGCGTGGTGAGCATCCAGTGGTTTTAACGGCAGGTATTCCAGCAATAGAAAACTAAAATCACGATCGTAGCCAACACCATAAACCTCTGGCACCCGAACCGTGCCACTCTTCGCTAAAGCCGTAAGTTGATCGAACTCCGCGTTAAAGATAGGCAGAATATCCCGCGTGTCATACTTGATGAAAACCTCTTTTTTGCCGTTGCTTACCCGGCGAGCATGATGAATATCACCCCCTGACAGCTCCTCCTTTTCAGTAATTGTATAAGTCTCGCCCAAATACTCACTTAATAAACGACTGACGGATTGCCACATGACATCACCCCAAGGTTATGATCAAGATAGACTCAGGTTAACCTTTTGATTCCAGCGAAACTTCGATCCAATGCACAGCTTTGGTCTAAAAAGATCGCTACAGGTTGATTTTGATATCGCAGGCCGCGGGAGACCCAAAGATTAACCTACAGACGCGGTATAATTACCGGTCTGTAGCATTAAGCGTAGAAGGCAATGAGGGAATATTAAAGCCGATTGATCAGATACAGGATGATATAGATAAAAATACCCCATAAAACCGGAGAAACATACAACAACCCAAATTGTGCAAAGATTGAGGTATTCGGTATGGAGATCAGCTTCTCCAGATCCTTGAATGAACGAGCTTCATCGCCATTCATCGCTTCCAGTATAGCCCTTTCTCTGACCCCTTCCCGCACGTTATATACACGCTTAGCCAAACGAGCGCCGGAAGCCTGTAACGCCAAACCAATAAACATCAGCAGGAAAATCACAATAAACCATACGCTACCGCTGGCAGACCAATTGCTAATATCAGGTATTGGGGAGTTGCCCCAAAAATACTCCAGGAATGAAGTGTACTGACGAACAATTTTAATAATAACCTGCACAAAATCCATAATCATTGCAGTCATTTCTTGCATGTTGGTCTTAGGTTCAACCAGATACTTCAGTACAGAGATAACCGTTGAAATTAATGCCGGAATAAAAATAACAATTCCCGCAATACGTTTAATCAACGCGACTGTACTGGCCTGTTGGTGAGTCATTCTGCCTCCATGTTGAAACACCGATTTTTTATCAAATCAATCACAAAAAAATTATGTTCCGGTTAACGGAACATAATCTGACAATTCCCGGAAAGAGTGGTATCACATTGAACTGCAATGCTATTTATCACCCTGCCAGAAAGTATAAAGCTCGATACATAACATGAATCGAGCTTTTAATATATTAGTGTGTTACCGCGATTAAACTGTAAGTAACGATAACAAATAAAGCAAAAACTACTGTGCTCAGTGACCATCTCAATTCAGCAGACATATCTTCTTCCTTTACGTAAACGTGATTAGACACGGGAATCATTGTAAAGCGCTCAACAAAAATGTATACCCCAAAGCGATTTTTCCATGATATCTCTTGGACTTTTGTATCAAATGCGCCAAAATTCACCGCCTGTTATCACTGAAAGGCATATAAGCCACAAGCAGTGATGGTTAAAGGAATTCTACACCGTTTTGCTTTTAATGTGTAATGCGTTGGTTATAAACAAAGGCAAACGTTAACATATCAGCTTACACTGTATCTGATACCAGTTTAAGCTCAGGAGTGCTCTGTTTCATGGCAACTATAAAAGATGTGGCAAAACACGCTGGCGTTTCAACTACCACCGTTTCCCACGTTATTAATAAAACGCGTTTTGTCGCCGAAGATACCAAAGCTGCCGTTTGGGCAGCGATTAAAGAGCTTAGTTATTCGCCCAGTGCCGTTGCCCGTAGTCTGAAGGTGAACAATACCAAAACCATTGGTTTATTAGCAACCGCCAGTGGTTCACCCTATTTTGCTGAAGTTATTCAAGCGGTTGAAGAGGCTTGCTATAAAAAAGGCTATACGCTGATTCTGTGTAATACACAAAATGATTTGGAGAAGCAGCAAGCCTATCTGGCTATGCTGGCGCAGAAACGTGTTGATGGGCTGTTAGTGATGTGTTCTGAGTATCATCCCCCATTGCTTTCCCTGTTAGAAAATTATCACGCTATTCCTATGATGGTGATGGACTGGAATAAACACCGTGGCTTTACCGATAATATTGAGGATAACGGCTTTCATGGTGGTTATCTGGCTGCCCGTTATCTGATAGACCGCGGACACAGAGAAATCGCGACAATCACCGGTCAACAGAATGAATTTACCGGCCGTGAGCGCCACAAAGGTTTTCTTCATGCCTTGAAAGAAGCCAATATTGATATTCTCCCCGAGTGGATTATCGAAGCAGACTTCCAACCACAGGAAGGCTACGATGGTATGGTGAAACTGATGAGCCTCAAGAAACGCCCTACGGCGTTGTTTTGTGGTGGTGATGTGATTGCCATGGGTGCTCTGTGCGCAGCTGGAGATATAGGTTTTCGCGTGCCTGAAGATATTTCGGTGATTGGTTATGACAATATTCGCCATACTCGTTTCTATAATCCTCCGTTAACCACTATTCAGCAACCCAAAGAGAGCCTGGCTATTATGGCGCTGGATATGTTACTGGACAGGATTATTAATAAACGTGAAACTTCCCATTCTATTGAACTGCATCCTGAACTGGTTGAACGAAAATCTGTCGCTGATGGCCCTTATTTGAAAAAATAGCCATCACTGAACTTTTGCTCCAGAACCAATTTCCACCGTTTGGGTGGTTTTGGAGCATACTCCCTTCCCTCTATTCTTCTTCGTTTATCATATCTACAGCCAGATAACATACCTGGAAGTTTGATTCAGACTGAATATCGGCCTATATTTTAATTGATGTATTAATCAGGTACAGGATTTAAATCTGCCGTTCAGAGTCTGATAAAAACATACAGACAGGCTTTGAATCACAAATGGTCATCTTATGATATCTTCAACATTGCCCCATCGTTTTCGCTCCCTGCACTTCGGGATAATCTTAGCCAGTATTAGTTTGACGTTATCGGCCTGTTCTTTTATGCCATCTCATGTCGACATGAGTTCAGCTCAACTTAACGTGACGGACAAGGCGAATGATGGTAAATCACTGAATGTAGATTTTGTTGCTGTACGCAGCGATAAGTTGGTACAAAAGATTGAAACTCTTAGCGCCAGCCAGTGGTTCGAGCAGAAACAACAGCTGCTAAAAGACAATCCTGATAATTTAATAGTATGGCCAGTAACCATGTTACCTGATTCGCAAATTACCGTAAAAAATGTCCCTATTTCGGGAAAACCAGCGGATTCTCTGATTCTGTTTGCTGGTTATCAAAGTAAGGGAGCTCATCGCTTAATACTGAATGATGTGCGTCATCCGAAGCTAGAATTTCGGGATGACGATGTCTATCTGTTCGAAGATTAACAAAATCAGGGAGCCATATGGCTCCCTGATTTATGCTAAGCATTTCACGTATTATTACTTCAGGTAGGTTCCTGCACGTAATGCTTCAATACGCTTGTCTAACGGAGGATGAGACAAAAACAGTTCACTAAATGTTTTGGACTTACCGTTAATGCAAAATGCCATCATTGTAGACTCTTCCTGTGGCTCATAGCTGGTTTTCAGTCGTTGCAGAGCGGCTATCATCTTTTCACGACCAACCAGATTAGCGGAACCGGCATCGGCCTTAAATTCACGATGGCGAGAGAACCACATCGTAATAATGCTGGCCAAAATGCCAAATACCAGTTCCAGCACCATAGACACGATAAAATAGACCATGGTGTTACCCGATGAACTTTCGTTATCGCGATTCATAAAGCCAGCAGCTACCTGAGCAATCAGACGTGAAGCAAAAATAACGAAGGTGTTTACTACCCCCTGAATCAGGGTCATCGTCACCATATCACCGTTAGCAACATGGCTGATCTCATGAGCCAAAACCGCTTCTGCTTCATCACGGCTCATGTTTTGTAATAATCCCGTGCTCACAGCAACCAAAGATGCATTTCGTCTGGCACCCGTTGCAAATGCGTTAATATCAGGTGCCTGATAAATGGCAACCTGTGGCATTGCAATACCCGCCTGCTGCGACTGGCGTCTGACAGTTTCAACTAACCAACGCTCAACTTCATTCCCGGGTTGTTCAATAACTTGCCCACCAACGGAACGGAGCGCCATCCACTTTGACATTAGCAAAGAGACGAATGCGCCACCAAAGCCAAACAGGCCAGCCATGATCATCAGCCCTTGAACGCTGCGCCCCTGAATGCCGGTTAAACTCAGCACTATGCCAAAAACCACCATAACTGCGAGGTTTGTTAATAAAAATAACGCTATACGCATCATAAAATGATAGTTTCCTCAGAGAAATAAAATAATGTTCTTACCTGACAGATCTTATGGGCTAATATCCAAAATTCAAGTGTAAACAACAGTCATATAACAATTAGATCATAACTTTACAATTACAGGTGATTAACATCACATTTCGCCTGCCATTGGTACTTTTTGATGCTGATAAAAAAGGCGCCCACAGAGCGCCTTTCACTTATTGTCTTTAAAATGTTGCGATTTAGTCTTTCTTTACCGCTGCCGTTGCTTGCGCAGCATCATTTTTTTCTAACTCAGCTAAATCTATCGCAATCAGCACAGTCTCATCCAGATAAGGATCGGCTTCCTTATAATCTTTTGGTAAATCTTCCAGTGATTTCAACTTACTTTTGCCTTCACGTTCCAGTCGATCGTTGATACGTTTTAGACGAATCGCATCATCTTCACTGCTCTCTTTTTCACGTTTAGCATAGTTTAGTGAAATCGTCGCGCGCTTATCTTTATTAGCCTTATAACGGGCAATATCCTGCATGATGAACTGGAACTCGGGATCTTTAGCAATTCGTTCATCATAGTTTTTCTTCAGGATTGAAATATAGCGAGATTCATCACCTAATAAAGAGTAGGTTGCTTTGTCAACGCTATCCCACGGTAATGCGTTATCTTCAAAACTTTCACCTGTTTCTACCGGATCGATACCCGTAGGCATAATGATATCTGGCGTTACCCCTTTGCGCTGAGTACTGCCACCGTTAATGCGGTAGAATTTTTGAATGGTGTACTGTACTGAACCTAATTCAGGCCAGTCAGGACGTAACATTTGATCATAAATACGGTTTAATGCACGATGTTGTTGTACCGTACCTTTACCAAAGGTTGGCTCTCCAACGATCAAAGCGCGACCATAATCCTGCATTGCCGCAGCAAAAATTTCTGATGCAGAGGCACTAAAGCGGTCGACTAATACCACCAATGGGCCTTTGTAGTAAACAATGCCATCGGTATCGCTGTCTTCACGAATTTTTCCGTTATTATCACGAACCTGCACTACCGGACCGCTCGGAATGAATAGCCCGGACAGAGAAACCGCTTCGGTTAATGCCCCACCACCATTCGTGCGCAAATCGATAATAATGCTATCAACGTTTTGCTTAGTCAGTTTCTGCAGTTGTGTTTTAACATCTTCCGTCAGACCAACGTAGAAACCTGGAATATCCAGTACGCCTACCTTCTTCTTGCCAACGGTTTTCAGGGTCATCTTAACTGCACGGTCTTCCAGTCGGATTCGTTCGCGCGTCAGCACCACCGTCTTCGATTTAGCCCCTTTGGCCGCAGGTAAAATCTCAAGGCGAACTTTACTGCCTTTTGGCCCTTTGATTAACGCAACAACATCATCCAGTCGCCAGCCGATAACATCAACCATAGGTTTATCTTGTTGGCCTACACCAATAATTTTATCACCAACAGCGATGGATTTACTCTTGGCAGCAGGCCCACCGGCAACCAGTGAGTTGATTTGCGTATAGTCATCTTCCATCTGTAACACGGCGCCGATACCTTCCAGAGAAAGGCTCATTTCCGTATTAAATTGCTCGGTATTTCGAGGGGACAGATAGCTGGTATGCGGATCAATTTCACGGGCAAACGCGTTAATAAATGACTGGAAAACGTCTTCACTTTTCGCCTGGCTTAAACGCTTAATAGCAGATTGGTAACGTTTGGTCAGAATATCTTTAATTTCTGGCCACTCTTTACCGGCAAGCTTCAGGTTGAGCTCGTCATATTTGACTTTTTCGTACCACAGCTTGTCCAGCTCTTCTACGCTGGTTGGCCACGGTGCTTTACTGCGATCGACCTCAATAGCGTCATCGCCATCAAACGTCATTGGTTTATCCAACAGCGTTAACGCATAGGTTAAACGCTCAAAACGACGTTTCTGTGCATAGTTGTACAGATCGTAAGCCGTATCCAACTGTCCGGACTTTAATTCGTCATCCAGTTTGGTCTTTTTATCGGCAAACTTAGCGATATCAGAAGCCAGTAAAACATTGTGGCTAAAATCTAAAACATTCAGATAACGATTAAAAATCTTCTCTGAAAATGCATCATCGAGATCAAATTGACGATAGTGTGAACGCGTAAAACGCGATGTTACACGTTCACTCACCGTGGCGTGCTGCCCTTCTTGTTTTAAGACCGGCAGTTGATCGACACGGGTTATCGTCGTTTCCTTAGCATAACTTAATCCTGCGAGAAATAAGCTTGCAATGGCCGTTAACCGGATTAAGTTACTCATGCTTTGGCTGACCTCCAACTTAAAACTGTAAATGCTCTGCTCGAACCAGCATAGCTAAACCTGAAGCGAGTTGAACCCGAACACCATCTTTAGCGATTTCGAGAACTGTTGCATCCATGGCGCTCTGACCAGCACGTACTTTAACGTTTTGCCCGGTTTTAAGTGCAGCAATATCGGCGGCAGAAGCAGGACGGAATTTTTCAGCCACTTTAACTGCAGGCGCCGGAGCCATAGAACGTGTCGGAGCAGGTTTTGCTTTCGCTTTTGGCTGAGACGATGGCTGAGTCGCTCTATTATCCGATGCTGCTTTTTTAGCAGCAGGACGAGGACGTCGAGCCTGCGGAGCCTCTCCTGATTCTTTACGCTGTGCCGCACGCTGAGCCTGAACTCGGGCTTTCGCCTCTTCCAGTTGCTTACGCGCATGCTCTACGTGCTGTTCTTCCAGCAGCCCACAATCCGCACCGTCTAAATCAACACGCTGAGCATTTAATTTCAGACCGTGTAGATAACGCCAACTGGAGGTGTATAAGCGTAACGCAGTACGTAGTTGTGTTTTACTGAACAAGGTCTCTTCAGGCAGTCGGGTTACGACATCCTGAAAGATTCCAATTTTCAGCGGCCGGGCTTCACCCTCAAGGGTAAAACAAAGCGGGAATTTTTCTGCCAGATAGGCAATCACTTCTTTACTGCTGTTCAACTTAGGTTGATTTTCCATGAAATTTCCTGATTACAACGAACTCACCCAAAAGCGCAGGCGTAGATTACGCGCCATTATAATCACGCTTTTAGTAAAAGCTACGTTATCCGCACTTCAAGTTTAAACTAATGATGATAACCGTCTGTAAATATTAGCTGATATGTTGAGAAATCAACGCAACAATATTTTCCAAACCCTGTTGATCATCACTATCAAAACGACCAAATACTGTACTATCTATATCTAAAACAGCGATAATGTTATTTCTCTGATAAACAGGAAGCACTATCTCCGCATTGCTTGCACTGTCGCAGGCAATGTGTCCTTCAAATTGATGAACGTCATCAATACGTTGAATTTGATTTTCCTTAACTGCCGTACCGCAAACTCCCCTACCAACAGGGATACGTGTACAGGCAATCTTTCCCTGAAAAGGTCCCAGAACCAGTACATCATCTTGCAACAGGTAGAAACCTGCCCAGTTAACGGCTTCCAGTCGCTCAAATAATAAAGCACTGGTATTAGCAAATGTCGCTATCAGATCCGGCTCCCCTGCAATCAGTGCTGCCAGATCCCGGTGCAACTCGGTATAAAACGCTTTTTTATTCATTTTATCAACATAAACTATAAAACAGACTGACAGAAATTTAACTGAAAAAGTGAGATATCATTCCAAAAATCCAGTAGTTAAACTAACCACCCGCCAGTTTAACTTTGAATCCTTTATATTCTAGCAGCACTTTTAACTCATCGCGTTTATCACCTTGAATTTCAATCAGACCATCCTTTACCGCACCGCCACATCCGCACTTTTTCTTTAGCTCGGCAGCCAGTTTCTGCAATTCGGTATCGTCGAGATCCAAACCGGTGATAATACAAACACCCTTTCCTTTACGCCCACTGGTTTGCCGTTGAATTCTGACGACACCATCCCCTTTGGAGCGTTCAACTTTAACCTCTTCCGGTTTAATACGGCCGGAATCAGTAGAATAAACTAAACGACTGTTATTATCTGTCATGATCGTGCCACATTGATTAGGCCAGACTGGCCAGAATATTCTGCAAAGCCTGAGCCGGATTAGCCGACTGTGTAATAGGACGACCAATAACCATATAGTCGACACCCGCATCCAGAGCCTGTGGAGGCGTCATTACCCGGCGCTGATCGCCAATATCACTACCTACAGGGCGAATACCCGGTGTCACTAACTGGAATGCCGGCCCAAACAGTGATTTCAAATGACGAGCTTCATGGGCTGAACACACAACACCATCAAGGCCATTATCTTTCGCCAGACGCGCCAACCTTTCTGCATGTTCTTCCAGCGAAGAGGTAATACCAATGCCTCTTAAATCGCTCTCATCCATACTGGTTAATACTGTTACGGCAATTAGCTTAGGCGCAGAATCGCCATAAGGCAAAAGTGCTTTCTTCGCCGCTTCTAACATACGCCCCCCGCCGCTGGCATGCACATCAACCATCCAGACGCCCAATTCAGCTGCTGCCGCGACGCTCTTCGCTACCGTATTAGGAATATCATGAAATTTCAGATCTAAAAAAACATCAAAACCACGATGATGTAACTCACGTACCAATTCAGGACCACAAAGAGAGAACATCTCTTTACCAATTTTCAGCCGGCAATCTTTAGGTTCTATTTTATCGGCCAGTTCAAGCGCTGAGCGTTGATTATCGTAATCCAGTGCAACAATTATGGGTGAAGTCGACATCGACATACTGTTTTCCTGTAATGCATTTTTACTAAAAAAACCTGACTGCTATCAGGCTATCATCTGTTTATTGACCATCTAACCCACGGATAGGTTTCACCGTTGACCATGCCCGACAAGATGGGCAATGCCAGTAGAGGGAATTAGCCGTTAACCCGCATTTTTCACAACGATAACGTGGGCGAATACGAATTTGTTCACCAACCATCTCGCGTAACACGATCAGGCTCTCTTTCGCCCGTCCTTCTTCTGCTTCCGCCAGTTGGTAATCCATCAGACGATAGAAACCACGGGTAGTTGGATGAAGCTGTAATTGACGGTTAATATAGGTTTGAGCGACATCCCGACCTTCAGTTTGCTCCAGCATATCCGCCAGTCTTAATTCTGCCTCTGAACCGGTGTTTTCTGCCACACAGCGCTTCAGGTACTCTATCCAACGCTCAGGTTGCTGTAACCGTTGATAGCATTCATACAGCATGGGGATAGTTTCGCTGACAAAATCTTTATCCTGCTCGATAACTCGCTCGAGCTCATTAATCGCTTTGGTATCATCACCGCGGGCAATCCAGATACGGCCGGACATAATCGATACCCGGGCGCAGTTTTTATCTGCAGAAGCGGCCTTTTTCAGCAGCCCCATGGCTTTATCCAGATCTTCAGAGCCTATCGCCTGTAAGGCTAACTCACAGTAAAAATGGGCAATCTCAAGTCGAAACTCATCTTTTCCCGCTTTAACCAATTTTTCAGCCATTTCAATCGCCTGCTGCCAATCGCTGGTTGCCTGATAAATAATCAGCAACTGCTTCAACGCAGGAACACGGAAGTCAGCTTCATCAATTAGCTGGATAAACATCTGTTCAGCGCGATCGTAAAGGCCTGCCGCCATATAGTCCCAGCCTAATTGCTGGGTAACCAGCAAACGCTGTTCAAACGTCAGGGAAGCACTCTCAATCAAAGACTGGTGAATACGGATAGCCCGGTCAACTTCACCCCGTGAACGGAATAAGTTACCTAAGGTCAGGTGAGCTTCAAAAGCGCCGCCATCCTCTTTTAACATATCAACAAAGAGATCAACGGCTTTATCTTGTTGGTTAGAAAGCAGAAAGTTAACCCCGTCCACATAACCGCGTGACAGTTTATTCGCTTCCTGCTGCCGCTCCTGTTGTACGCCTCTTCGGCCCATATACCAGCCGTACGCGGCGGCTACGGGCAACAACAGAAACAGCAGTTCTAGCATACAGCCTTATTCCTTTGTGGGTTGCGGCAACGCCACAGGTGCAGGCTCGCTGACCGGTGACGGAGAAGGTGTAGCAGCTTGTTGTAAACGTTTAATCTGACGCTCGGCACGACCTAAACGCAAACGTAAACGTAGATAAAACAGGCCACTGATCAACCAGCCCAGAATAAAGCCACCGCCGAATAATATCGCCAACAGGGTAGACAGAGCATAATCACCCTTGGCAATTAAGAAGTTGAACGTAACGACCTGTTCATTATGTGCGCCTAATGTTACTGAGATAACCAGAATAACAACGGCGATGAGTCCAATTATTAAATATTTCACAATGCTATCCAAAATGGAGATAAACGGATGAATTATACCAAGAATACTTGATTAATGTTCTATAACTTAGCATTTCTACTCACAGATAGAAAATCTCTCTTCTTTCCGTGAGCTGTTTATCACTGACATAACCTAATAATACTATCACACAATCTTACTGACTCTGGAGAGTCCTGGCGAATAGTATCGTTTTGTATTCACTATTCTTCGCACTTTTCCGTAATGTTCACGGCAACCGGCCTGGGAGAAAACACCCAAAATTCGGCCACTCGACAGCCCAGATAAGCCAATAGACCACTGAGTAAAACAGAAACAATTAAATCTTCCGGCCAGTGCATTCCAAGCAACAATCGGCTACCTGCCACGGTAACGGCCCAGGCCATCAGAATAACAGCACTTATATAACGACGGCGTGGCCACAGCATTCCTATTCCCAACAGAGCCCAGGTTGCCGTGAACAGTGTATGGCCTGATGGAAATGAGTAGCCAGTTTCTCGTTCCCAGTGCTTAGACAGCCAGGGTGGAACTCTCTCTTCATCTTTAAGATGCTGCTCCACAATGCGAGCCCGTTCTTTGCGCGGCAATGCATAAAACGCATTATCATCCAGTTGATATTCATTCTCCATCCAGAGAACAAACGGACGAGGTTCTTCCATGGTCTCTTTAATGGCTGATTTTATGCCCTGCCCACCAACAATTGTCACTGCCAGTATAGCTATCAGCAAAGCACCTGGTTTAAATGCGAGTCGCAAACGCCAGACAAACCATAGTGCCAGCACCACACTGGTAATGGCTCCCCAGGGAGAACTGGCGGTTTCTGTCATCCAGAATAATGGTTTAAGAATAGGATTGTCTTCATTGGGTGTCCATGTCCAGTCAATAAACCAAACAAATACCGGCATCACTAAAAGGACTAAAACCCCAATAGATATTCGCTTTGCAAGCCTATTTAACATATTACGTCTCAGTTCTGATATAATAACAGCGGTCTATAATCCCACAAAAATGGCTAAAAGAGTAAAAATACCGCCCTTAGCCGGCTGATTTTTTCTTAACTATTCAGCAACAAAATTCATTTGATTAGATTATACTGATACGCTTTATCCGACTGATAAAGTCATAAGCATTAGAATTACTGTTTATTTTCGCCGAGTCTTCGCGAAATAACAGGATTCATAACGTAGCAATAGGTTATTGGAGAGTATCATGCAGCTAAAAAGAGTGGCAGAAGCCAAACTACCGACACCATGGGGCGATTTTCTAATGGTCGGTTTTGAAGAGCTTGCCACAGGGCATGACCATGTAGCACTGGTATTTGGTGACATCAGCGATCCAAAACCTGTTTTAGCCCGGGTTCATTCAGAATGTTTGACTGGCGATGCATTATTTAGCTTACGCTGTGATTGTGGTTTCCAACTGGAGGCTGCATTACAGCATATCGCTGAAGAAGGTCGCGGTATTCTGCTCTATCACCGTCAAGAAGGTCGTAATATTGGGCTATTAAATAAAATTCGCGCTTACGCCCTTCAGGATAAAGGTGCCGACACGGTTGAAGCTAACCATCAGTTAGGCTTTGCCGCCGACGAGCGCGACTTTACTCTGTGTGCTGATATGTTCAAATTGCTGAATGTTGGTTCTGTACGCCTGCTAACCAATAATCCAAAGAAAGTTGAGATCCTGTCCGACGCCGGTATTAATATCGTTGAGCGAGTACCGCTACAGGTTGGGCGCAATCCTAAGAATGAAAAATATTTGGATACTAAAGCCGCCAAAATGGGGCATCTACTGTCTAAATAATTTACGCCGCAGTAAAAACAAATATAAAGCCCGCCATTTGGCGGGCTTTATCGTTCTGTCTACCTGAGATTATCGCACCGGTAACTCAATATTTTCAAACAGCGCATCGATCTCTTCCTGAGTTCTCGCCGCTACTGCTTTATCAACCACATCACGGGTTAAATGCGGTGCGAAGCCTTCAATGAAACTGTACATATAGCTACGCAGGAACGTAGTACGCCGAAAGCCTATTTTCGTCGTGCTGTGAGAGAAAATATGGCTGGCATCCAACGCCACTAAATCAGGATCTTCAATAGGATCTACCGCCATATTAGCCAGAACACCAACCCCCAGCCCTAAACGAACATAGGTTTTAATCACATCCGCATCGGTAGCGGTGAAAACAATTTTGGGTGTTAACCCAGCCCGACTAAAGGCAATATCTAACTCAGAACGCCCGGTAAAGCCAAAGGTATAAGTCACCAGCTGATATTCCGCCAATTCTTTGATACTAACTTGCTTCTTGCTGGCTAATGGATGATCGGACTTCACAACAATCGCGCGATTCCAGTGATAACACGGCAACATCACTAAATCTTCGTAAAGGTGTAGCGCTTCTGTAGCAATGGCAAAATCAGCATTACCTTTTGATACAGCTTCAGCGATTTGAGTTGGCGACCCTTGATGCATATGCAGTGAAACTTTCGGGTAACGTTCAATAAAGGTTTTAATTGATTTTGGTAGCGCATAACGCGCCTGAGTATGGGTAGTGGCAACATACAGAGACCCTTGATCGGGATAAGTATGTTCACCGGCAACCGACTTAATGGCATCTATTTTGGATAACACTTCTCGGGCAATACGTACTACTTCCTGCCCGGCGGGTGTCACTTCAGTTAAATGTTTACCGCTGCGGGTAAAAATCTGGATGCCCAGCTCATCTTCCAGCATTCGAACTTGCTTGCTGATGCCGGGCTGCGAAGTATAAAGGCGCTCGGCTGTAGAAGAAACGTTAAGGTTATGATTCACCACTTCAACAATATAGCGAAGCTGTTGTAATTTCATGCTTTACACCACCACTTAGCAAGTATCTCAATACTGAAAATAAAAAGTTATATTCCATTGTCCAGTCAGTGAAAACATCCCTCTCATCGCACCACTGAAGGTTTATCCGGATACTAAAGGCACTCGCAGAAAATCTGCTCTGTTTTACCTGTCATTAGATAAAAAGAAAAACGCCCTGCTGTTAAATGACACACAGGGCGTTATATATCAAGTAATATTCTACTTAATCAGCAACTTTCATTACTTTTTCGGTGCTTCAGCCCACTTGCCATCGGTATAAAACGCTGACCAACCGGTGGCTTTGCCGTTCTTTTCAGATGCCACATATTGTTGTTTAGTTTTACGACTAAAGCGAACAATTGCTTTGTTACCTTCAGGATCGGCAACCGGTGCATCAGCCAGATAGCTTAGCTTCTCTGGTAAACGATCTTTAAAGCGACGCAGTTCTTCTACCGTTGGTGCTCGTGTTTCACGAGATTTCGGGAAGGTGTTGGCCGCCAGGAATACACCTGCTGCACCGTCACGCAATACAAAATAAGCATCTGACTTTTCGCAAGGCAGTTCCGGTAATGGAACCGGATCTTCTTTCGGCGGTGCAATATCGCCGTTGCGTAAAATTTTACGGGTATTTTTACAATCCGCATTGGTACAGCCCATGTATTTACCAAAACGCCCTACTTTCAGATGCATTTCGGAGCCACATTTCTCACATTCAATTACTGGGCCGTCGTAACCTTTAATGCGGAACTCACCCTCTTCAATCTCATAACCATCACATTCCGGGTTATTACCACAAACGTGAAGTTTACGCTGATTATCGATCAAGTAGCTGTCCATTGCCGTGCCACATTTTTTACAACGATGACGGGCACGCAATGCGTTAGTTTCTGCATCATCCCCTTCAAGCACGTTCAGCACTTCAGATTCAGGGATCAGGTTAATAGTCTGCTTACAGCGCTCTTTCGGCGGTAATGCATAACCAGAACAACCCAAGAACACACCGGTACTGGCGGTACGGATACCCATTTTACGACTACAGGTTGGGCAATCGATAGAGGTCAGCACTACCTGATTTGGGCGCATACCGCCTTCTTCAGGCTCCTGTTCGGCTTTCTCCAGTTGGTTATTAAACTCGCTGAAGAAATTGTTCAGTACCGTTTTCCAGGACGCTTTGTTAGTTGCCACGCTGTCCAGGTCGTTTTCCATACGAGCGGTAAAATCGTAATCCATTAAATCACGGAAGTTCTCTTCAAGACGATCGGTAACGATTTCACCCATTTTTTCCGCATAGAAACGACGGTTTTCCGTATGGACATAGCCCCTGTCCTGAATAGTCGAGATAATCGACGCATAGGTAGATGGGCGACCAATACCGCGTTTTTCCAGCTCTTTAACCAATGAGGCTTCGCTGAAGCGCGCCGGTGGTTTAGTAAAATGTTGTCCCGGCAGTAACTGTTCCAACTTCAGTGCAGTACCTACTGCGATTACCGGTAAGGTTTTATCCTCATCGTTTTTACGTAATGCAGGCAGCACTTTAGTCCAGCCATCAAAACGCAGCGTACGCCCTTTGGCTTTCAGCAGGAAGTCACCAGCTTTGACCGTTAACGTAGTAGAGTCATATTTTGCCGGAGTCATCTGACAAGAGACAAACTGACGCCAAATCAATTGGTACAGACGCTGTGCATCTGATTCCATATCTTTTAATTGTTCAGCCTGAACATTCACATCAGAAGGTCGAATCGCTTCGTGCGCTTCCTGTGAATTCTCTTTACTACTGTACTGATTTGGCTGTTCAGGCAAATATTTATCACCAAAATTGTCGGTAATATAGCCACGAACCATTACCAACGCATCCTGACTCAGGTTGGTTGAGTCAGTACGCATATAAGTGATATGACCAGCTTCATACAAACGCTGAGCCATCATCATCGTTTTCTTCACCCCAAAGCCCAGGCGAGTACTGGCAGCCTGTTGCAGCGTAGAGGTAATAAATGGTGCACTGGGTTTACTGCTGGTTGGTTTGTCTTCGCGCTCCAACACTTCGTAGTGCGCTTTTTCCAGCAGTGCTACCGCTGCGTGGGTTTCATCACGCGTAACCGGCTTGAACGCTTTATCATTAAAATGAGTCACCTGCATTTGCAGAGGAACATCTTTACCATGACTTAAATCAGCATGCAGTTCCCAATACTCTTCGGGAACAAAGGCTTTGATTTCACGTTCACGTTCCACCACCAGACGCACAGCAACTGACTGTACCCGACCAGCTGATAAACCGCGGGCAATCTTTTTCCATAATAACGGAGAGACCATATACCCTACGACGCGATCCATAAAACGACGCGCCTGTTGGGCATTAACCCGATCGATATTCAGTTCGCCCGGCTCTTCAAACGCCTGACGAATCGCATTCTTGGTAATCTCGTTAAACACAACCCGACGATAGCGATTATCGTCACCACCAATCACTTCCCGCAGGTGCCACGCTATAGCTTCCCCTTCGCGGTCAAGGTCGGTTGCGAGATAGATGGTATCGGCTTTTTCAGCTAACGCTTTCAGTTCAGCAACGACTTTTTCTTTACCAGGCAAAATTTCATAATGTGCTGCCCAGTCATGATAGGGATCGATTCCCATTCGGTTAACCAACGCCTGTTTAGCATCCTTTTTTACTTTGGTGCCTTTTGTTGCAGGGCTGCTTTTAGTTACCGAACCACTCGTTGGCAAATCCCGGATATGACCGACGCTGGACTTAACCACGTAGTCATTTCCTAAATATTTATTAATCGTTTTGGCCTTAGCCGGGGACTCCACAATGACGAGCGCTTTACCCATAATATTGTTTACCTAAATTAGTCCTTCTAAATGAAACTCAACATTTCAATTTCAGCAAAATGATGAGAAAGCATGGCTTCTATATTGTAGCGAAAATACAGGATCTCAACCTGCAACGCTAAATTTCGGGTGATATTGATATTACTTACAATCAGTTAACATCACCAAACATCATGCTGACTCTGCCGTTGAAAGCCCATAACTGTACCTGATAAAAAGCGCTACGCAACAAAATTAGCATATTGATACCGTTTTTATCGGTAATAGCCCATCCTGTCAAACCAGAAAAAATACGCTACCGCAACCCATTTAACACGTTGCCCTGACAAGCTCGGGTGTCTAAAATAGCCCATCCGTAAAAATTGAATGGAGGTATTTATGCTTAACCAAACATCACCTATTTCCCGTCAGGCATTACTGACTGAAGCGAATGATATTATTCGCAACCATGAGGATTTTCTTCACGGAATGGAAGCCACAGATGTAGAACAAAAAGGCGATGTACTGGTTTTTCGGGGAGAGTTTTTCCTGGATGACGATGGACTACCTACCCCTAAAACCACTGCCGTTTTTAATATGTTTAAACATCTGGCACATGTGTTATCCAACAAATACCATCTGCAAGATTAATCCTGTTCTTTTACCAGCAACTCAGCAAATGGGTTGCTGGTTAACCTGGCATCTGTGACATATCCATATACACTAATTCCCAAACATGCCCGTCCGGATCGATAAAACTATGCCCATACATAAATCCATGATCCTTGGGCTGGCGATAGGTACTTCCACCTGCGCTAATCGCCTTTGCAACCTGACTATCTACCGCTTCCCGACTCTCACAAGAGAGACAAATCAGCACTTCATTAGCTTCATGACTATTACAAATAGCTTTAGGAGCAAAATCACTAAAACGCGCCTGTGTCAGTAACATCACATAAATAGAATCACTGACAATCATGCAGGTCGCATTCTCATCAGTAAATTGAGGATTAAAACTAAACCCTAACTGAGTAAAGAATTGAACGGAACGAGGCAAATCCTGAACGGCTAAATTGATATAAATTTGCTGAGTCATAACACCACCTCCACGAATCCAGTCTGTTCAGTGTAGTTGGTTTATAACGGTTGTGGCGGCAAACGTCCTTAACGTCTTTCAAAATTAGCCTTCGCTAATGTCTATACAGGCTAGCGCCTGCCCTTCGGGGCAACGCAAGCGTTGTCCGTTGGAGTTGTAGCAGCGTTAGCTGCCCCTGGAGAATTTAGGCTCAACACACCCCGAAGCTAAGTACAAATCGTCTTCCGGCCGAGCACCATAATGATATGAGCACAATGTCATTACGGCCGGAATATCCTCAAAATCCAATTAATACACTGAAAAATAACAACTACACTAACGGCTTCTGTCCCCGCTGCCACCATCTTAACAACAAGCGGTCAGCACCTTCAGCAACACTACCCGTCAGACGATCTATCAACTTTTTACGTTGAGCATAGGTAACACCAATCACATCGCGATCTTTCATTTGAGCAATAACCAAGTCATCACTGGTGCCAATATCGTCGATTAAACCCTTCTCTTTTGCCTGAATACCAAACCAGTGCTCTCCCGTGGCAACCTGATCGATATCCAACGATGGACGTTGTTCACGCACAAAGTCTTTAAACAGTTGATGTGTTTCATTCAACTCTTCGCGGAATTTTTCACGTCCCTGTTCGGTATTTTCACCAAATAACGTCAGAGTGCGTTTAAATTCCCCGGCAGTATGTAGCTCCACATCAATATCATTCTTCTTCAGTAAACGATGGAAGTTTGGCAACTGCGCAACAACACCAATAGAACCAATTACCGCAAAAGGCGCAGCAACAATATGGTCAGCCACACAGGCCATCATATAGCCACCGCTGGCAGCAACCTTGTCCACCGCCGCCGTCAGTCGAATACCGGCTTTACGTAAACGATCCAACTGTGATGCGGCCAAACCATAACCGTGTACCATTCCACCAGGACTTTCCAGCTTCAACAGCACTTCATCACCCGGCTTAGCTACCGCCAGAATCGCAGACACCTCTTCTCTTAAAGACTCAACTTCATGGGCATCAATACTACCTTTAAACGACAACACATACAGGCATGGCTTCAGCGTTTCCTTTTCACCATTTTTGGCCGCCAGCTTCGCTTTTTTGGCCTCAGCTTTATCCTTTTTCTTTTGTTCCTTATGCCACAACTTCTGTTCCACCGGTTGCAAACGAGCAAACTGCATATCTTCCTGCATATTGCGATACTGTTCGCCTAAATCAACCAGCGTTAACTCTCCGCGACGCCCGGACTTACGTTGAGTTATGCTCACAACAACTAATGCCGCCGCTGCTACCACCACCACAAAAGTCACAATTTTTGCCAAAAAAAGACCGTACTGAGAAATCCACTCCACAGACATATTCCTATATAGTTGAACCAAACTCGCAATGAACTAACATGATGAACAATAACTCATTAAGTATAGCTATTTACTTTTACTACTCATGCAAAAGTTTGTTTAAACGCTACAATTCTATATTCGCTATACCGTGTCACTTAGTTCGTGATGCCGACAAATATACCGTAAGGAGAGACTATGCACTACCAGCCACCGTCCAATTTACTCAACAATAAAATTATCATGATAACCGGAGCCAGTGACGGTATTGGTAAAGAAGCGGCGCTAACCTATGCACGCTATGGCGCTCAGTTACTCTTACTTGGTCGTAGCGAAGCTAAACTGAAACAAGTGCAGCAAGATATTGCCGTTCAGGGTAGCCATCCTGTGCTGATTTTTCCTTTTGATTTACTAACGGCAAAAACCAGCGACTATCAGGCTCTGGCAGAGGACATAGCCAATAAAATTGAACATCTGGATGGGTTATTACACAGTGCTGGCCTGCTGGGGGAAATCGCCCCGATTAGCACTCAGGATCCAGAACTTTGGCACCAGGTTATGCAGGTAAACGTCAATGCCGGGTTTATGCTTACACAGGCATTATTACCGCTATTGCTCAAATCCTCTAAAGCGTCACTGGTCTTCAGCAGCTCTGGCGTAGGCCGTAAAGGTCGCCGTGGATGGGGAGCTTACTCGGTATCGAAATTTGCTACCGAAGGGCTAATGCAGGTACTGGCGGACGAATATCAGGGGACTTCACTGCGGGTTAACTGCATTAATCCGGGAGGAACTCGTACCAGTATGAGAGCTTCGGCTTTCCCACAAGAAGATCCCGGCCTGCTGAAAACCCCCGCTGATATTATGCCAACCTACCTGTACGTCATGGGAGACGACAGCAGCAATGAATCTGGCGTCAGCTTTGATGCTCAACCGAATCGGATTCCCGGTGCAGCAAAATAGTTTAGCTCACAAGCTTTAAATGCAAAAAAGCCGCCTGTAAGGCGGCTTTTTAATCACATCAATGCGATATTTATTTAGTCATCAGTTTTTGCAGGCAGCCAATGAACAGATTTGCAGCGGTTTCCAGCTGTTTCTCGTCAAAGTCAAACTCTGCCTGATGATGGCCTGCTTTCAGATCCGCACCCACAATAAAGTACAGTGACTTACCACCATGACGCTGAACGCGTTTAGCCAGTACGGTCGCATCTTCACTACCACCAAAGATACGCTCTGGTACTACGGTCAGCTCAGGGTTTTGCTGCACAACGCTGGTTAACAGGTCAACCAGCTCTTTATCGTTTTGCAGATCAACCGCTTCACCCATGACTTCGCTTTCTAAACGTAAGTCAAAGCTATGAGCCGCACCGGCAGCCATACGCTCTACCTGCTCAGCCATGTAGGTGTTAATGGACTCATCTTCACCACGTACTTCAACCTGAAGCTCACCATAAGCTGGAACAACGTTACGACCTTCACCGGCACGGATAACGCCCACGTTAATACGGGACATACCTTTACCATGGCGGGAAATACCTAACATTTGAGTTGCTGCATGACAGGCACCTGCCAGCGCATTACGACCTAAATGAGGCTCTGCACCGGCATGAGCTGGTGCACCGTAGAAACGGAAGTCATACTTGGTAGTGCAAAGGAAGCTATTTGGATTAACGACGATCTCACCAGTTTTAGCAATAAAACCGAGGTGCATACCCAGGAAGTAATCAGCATCGTCTACGATACCGCTTTCCGCCATTGGTCTTGCACCACGAACGCCCTCTTCAGCCGGTTGGAAGAGTAGTTTCACTTTACCGCTCAGTGAACTGCCATTCTCAACTAACCATTTGGCAATACCTAAACCGATGGACATGTGGCCATCATGGCCACATGCGTGCATCAGACCAGCGCTTTTCGATGAAAAGCCCTCTTTATTAGGAACGTGCTCACCCGCAGCACACTCCTGCACGTTAACGCAGTCAATATCAAAACGCAGAGCAACTGTCGGACCAGGTTTACCACTGTCAAATGTTGCCATACAGCCGGTTAATTCATCCATTTCAGCTAACAGTGCTTCGTCAACACCTCTTTCTCTGGCCAGCTCCAGTCCACGTGTTACTACGTCAGCTTTACGACCACGAACAAACTCACGATTAATTACCTTTGGACCAGCGATAACTTCCAGCCCCATCTTACGTAATTCAGTAATTAAACGCGCTGTAGTAGTAAATTCGGACCAACCGATTTCAGGAAAACGGTGAAGTTCACGACGCCATGTTACTAATTGGTTTAAATCAATAGTCGACATTACTCTTCCTTCCTTATTATCTGATAGTTACTGCATAACGATTTACAACATAAACAGAGCCACGAAACATACGGCGATAAGCATACCAGGAGCGGTACGTTTGATTAGCTCAACCGGGTTTGCTGCTGCTAAACCAGCACAAACAATAGTTACACCGGCAATTGGTGACATAGTACGGCCTAATGCACCAGCGATAGCGGCCGCCATACCCAGATCAGGAATGGTATATCCCAAATCGGCTGCATGACGGGTAACGGTTTCGTTAAAGGCTAATGCCGCAGCATCACCAGAACCGGTAATGATACCCATCAGGAATGGACCAATAGTACCGCCCCAGCGAGCCAGTTCAGGATGGTGAGTCAAGAAGAAAATGAAGCTGTCGATTAAGCCAGATACTTTCAGACCTGCAGCAAACACTGCGGCTGCAATGATGATACCCAGAACGTCACCGTACGCATTTCCCATACCGCTGAAGAACTGTTTGGTCATTGCAGTTGGGCTACAACGAGTAATAACCAACGCATAGATAGCACCGATAACCATCGCTGATGGAACGGTCATTTTAACCGCGCCAAACCAGTCGGTTAAACCGGCAATCAACAGCAGTACTAATGGAACAAATGGAGCGGTAGCATACAGGTAGTTAGCTTTTGGCTTCTCTTTAACTTCAGCACCTTGTGCTGCGCCTTCAGCCAACTCAATGCGGAACTCTTTACGAACCAGTGCCACAACTGACAGAGAAACGGCACCAATAACACCTACAGCAATGCTGATTGGCGCATGGTGTTTAATCAGATCGATAACTTCCATCTTGGTGAAACCTTCGGTACCAACCATAACTTCGTTATACAGGTTAGATACAAAGGCGTTATGCGACATACCCGGACTTAAGAAAGAACCGATGGTACCACTCAGTACCGCAGCTCCGGCAATGGCCGGATGGATACGAGCACCGATCAGTAATGGGATTAACGTTGCCCCTACCGCTGCCGCACATCCGGCTGCTGAAGGAATAGCAATGTTGATAAAATAGGTTACCACCACCGTCATTGGGATCAGGAAGAAACCCATACGGCTCATCATACCGGTTAGTGTACGTACCAGGTGTGTATCACACTCGGTGTACTTCATCACGTAAGCAAAACCCATACTCGCACAGATTGCCTGTATCAGGCTGCCTGAGGTCATACGTTCACTGAATGCATCCAGACCCGCCATTGGTGTCAGTGCTAACAGACACATTACCAAGCCGGAGCCAATTAGCACCATCCGCGTTTCATACTGTTTTATCAGTAAATAAATAGTAATTGCGACAACCACCAGGGAAATTATTTGTAGCATATTATACTCACCATCTGCTTTATTAAAATTGCAATCGCTTGATTGCTTCCACACTTAATTACAAATATATCAGAACTATAATTACCTAAGACTTGGTACAAATAAACTATAATCTCAAAATTCTATTTCCGCACTACTGCACTATAGCAACTGACCCGTTGATATCGTTGATGGATGTCAAAAAAAAAGAAATTGAATAACTAAAAAGAGTATGTGTATCAAAGATGTAAATGATTACCTTATTTTGAATAATGTAAGCGTGGTTATCATTTATTATTAACCATCTGTAATTTAATATTAAAAATATAAATATCGCCTGATTATGTCTTGATTGAAGGCTACAACATGTCTATAACATTTGATTTTTTACTATCCGGAAATAGCCACCATGATGGGATTGTGTACAATTTTACAGCATTATTGATTTTGATTTTTGCCAACGAATTAACAGAAGCGAAGTGAAACCTGCAATAACCATTATGTTATCAGGGTTTATTCTATTATCAGGAATCATTATTAATACTATTCAAATTACAAATAAATGGCATAACATTCGTAATTAAAAGAATTAGTTAATCATACCGTTACTTAACTGATCCGACACTATTATCACACACTTTTAATAATAAGTACGGTAACGCTATGCGCTTCGACCAAGGCTATCTTTTGCAATCACCTGAAAATCATTAAAACTTTTACTATTTAGTAGTCTTTTAGTCGCCTTTTCTCGCACAAAGGTGACAAATAAATCATAAATTGCCATCGCTTCCTCATACTCAGCCTTGCTGATTGCCAGCAGAAATATCACATTCGCGGTCTCTTTCTTATCTTTGTTCCACTCAATACCATTGGGTGCCAGTATAGTAACGACCACGGTTTTATTAGCCAGCAGACCCAGCGAGTGTGGTAAGGCAATCCCCTCACCCAATAGCGTTGAAACAATAGATTCCCGTTCAACTAATGAAGGATAAAACTCCTTGGTAATATACCCATCAGCCTCAAGCTTTTTACACACACGCTTAAACAAGGCTTCCTGAGTCATTTTACCTTTAACAATCATAAAGTGTCGTTCATCAAAGAAACGCTCAAGAATATAAGGCTTGGTTCGATCTATCATGGCCAGTCGCCCTACCTGTTCCAACTGATATGGCGTTGGAAATGGGGCTATTTTCACAATCGGTTTATCTTTTTCCGTTAGCCTGACGGTGGTGATAACAAAATCCTCATCCACTGACACCAGTCCTTCGTACTCTTGCAGGTCGATGACCCGACTTAACTTAAGCTGAGGGAACTCCCGTACGATTTTAGCTTCAATCATTCTGACGGTAGAATTACCAGAATCCGTCACCACTAAAGCGTGAGGATGGCGGGTATATCCCACACTGTAATTCCGTTCCAGGCCAACACCAATATGTACCGCTAAATATCCCAGTTCATCTTCACTGATAGGATAAGGCAGTTTATGTTCAACATTAGCCATTGCACTCAGCGTAACGTCATAGGCGAAGGGATAATATTGTTTAATATCTGACAGCAGCGGGTTTTTGCTATTAATTTGATAGCGTACACGAGTCAACATTGCCGCCAGATGAGTCGAGAGATCGGTTTTTAGCTTGGTATCATTACGTAAATCGTAATTATAAGAGTCATTGATATAGCTAAGGATATAATCCACTAACTCATCACTGTTACTTTCACTCTCTGGTTCCGCCGAAGCGACGTTATTAGGAATACGCCGGGCAGAGATCTGTACACTCAGATACTCCTCTTCAGCAAATGAAACATCATTTCCCAGAAAATAGACGAAACCTTTAGAGATTTCACTGGCGGTGCTTCTAATCACGCCATCAATACCGTCAGCGTCATAGCTAACAATTTCATGACCGCGAGTAATACGTAAAATAGAGACAGCACAGTTAATAATCAGATACTGACGCCCTTCATTAGTCAGGCGAATATCAAAGCGATTAACGCTGTTTTGCAGCACTTTTTCAATATAGGTTAGATCGATATTGGCCAGAATTTCTTGCTTAAAGTTATTCAGCGAGCGTTCGTTTTCCATAGAAAACTGATGCCATAAAATATCGGTAATACAGGCGCGAATAGCCGACTCGCCCCCCGCCAGTTTAATCCCCTGGCGAGGTACGGTATCCAGCGTTAACTGATATTTACTTAACTGTTCCCTTACCGACGTCATATCATGTTGTAGCGTTCCCCGACTGACAAACCATTCTTCGGCGATGTCATCCAGCTTAATCGGTAAAGACGCCATCAAAAACTTCAATAGCAACGCATCTACCCGCTCTTTTGCCGTGCGCGGGATGCTTTTCACCTGATATTTCTGCATCGGTAATGCGGCAAAAGCCTGTGGGTCATCCACTTTCAGACGATAACCTAATCCTCTTTCATAAGTTACGCTTGCGCCATAACTGGCCAGAACATCATTTAAAACCGCTACATCAGTACGAATCGTTCGTGTTGATACATCAAAACGTTTAGCCAGCTCCTCTTGTGGCAGGGTTTCAGACTGAATGGCATCAAATAGATAAGCAAGTCGCTGATAGGGAAATAACGTCACGAATAGGCCTTTTGCTTAGAATAAAAATAAAACCAATAACTAGCCTTTCTGAATAAGAAGCTTCAAGGTAGCAAAGACTAAAAAGTTAATCGTCAGGAGAGACGGGCGTGGGGGTCGACTTGGCGTAAGCCAACGACAAACAGGCAAAGCCTGTTTGAACAGCGCTTGCGCTGACCCCTAAGGGTGAAACACCGCAAGGTGTTTCATAACTGCCCGTAGCCCGGCTAGGCCCGACGCGCTCAAAAGCTAAGTACGAAGGTTTTTAATCTTTTCCGGCCGGGCATGAACTTTAAATAAGCACAATGCATTTACGGCCGGAATATTCTCTACTGCTGATTAAAGTAACTTTTTAGTACTCTGAAGCTTTTCTGTACAGAAAGGCTTCTATCATACAAAGATTACAATCTTAACCAACAAGCTTCTTCACCATCGCCAGTAATGTTTTCACATCTTCCGGGCGGGTGTTGCCAGTTTCAGAATCGATGATGGAACTATAAATGTGTGGGATAATTTTTTCCACACCGGCGTCCAGAGCGATTCGCATAATTTCTTCAAAGTTTTCTAAATCAATTCCACCCGTTGGTTCCAGATAGAAGTGACTTTCAGCACAGGCTTTAGCGACGTAAGCAAACTCATCTTTATAAGTCAGGCCACGCATATTGAAGAATTTAATTGAACTGGCACCCATATCTTTCAGCATGGCAATCGCGGTTTCAACCGGTACGATTGCATCAGGGAAAGTAGAACTTAATGGGCCGGTAGAAATCTTAACCCAACCCACTTTACCCGTTGGTGAAACCAGCGCGTTCACGACGGTTTCATTTTGGCCCAGTAGTGCACGGCTGACTGGTGCGCCGGTAAATACCTGATTGACGTGTTGTGGTTGAATAACTTTTGAAATCTGAGAAACCATGTCTGACTGGTTAGGATCACCTGCTCCCAGGCCAACAGAAACAGCATTTTCGATATCATTGGCATACTTAGTCATATCTTCAATGGCGCTGGCCAAATCAGGATAGTTTTTTGACAGTACGCCAACCACCACATGCTTTTCTGCTGCTGCATACACTTCACGGGCATTTTCTCTGGAACCCGCCAGGACGTTAAGACAAACACGATCTTTATAATAATTAGGACTTAATTTCATTACTTATGCTCCGGTAACCAATTTACGAATAGAAGAAGAAATAACATCTAACTGCGGCGCGGATACGCTACGCACATCAGCCTCAACTTTGCCTTCATTCGCTTTGTATTCGCGGAAATAAATGGCGGTATCGCCCTGCTTTAACAGTTTCATTATTTCGAATGTATTCTTGCCAATGGCTTTCTCATCAAAGGAGATTTCCGTTCTGGCGATATCGCGTCCGGCGGCGTCCCAGACCACTCTGGCAGAGATGCCTGGAATCGCATTCAGGTCATTAATAAACGGTGTCATTTTTTCCACCATTTCCTGACCGGTCTCTTTTTTCGCAGTCAGATAGAGTTCAATTGCCAGCGTCAGACCAAGAATACCTTCTTTACCTACTTTCATTGCACGGCCGATACCGCTGCTTTGCTGCTTAACCCACTCAACATATTGCTTTTTACCAATCACCA
Source organism: Limnobaculum allomyrinae (assembly GCF_016649425.1). Lineage (GTDB taxonomy): Bacteria > Pseudomonadota > Gammaproteobacteria > Enterobacterales > Enterobacteriaceae > Limnobaculum > Limnobaculum allomyrinae. The sequence continues at coordinate 45,066 of NZ_JADRCR010000001.1, read as the reverse complement.
GACCGCTGGTTGGCCCTTCAATCGCTTTAGCACCACTGTAGATAACTAAGTCCGCGCCCATATTGTAATAAGCGGTCAGTTCTTCTTCCGCTGCAGCGTCAACGATTAAAGGTAAGTTATGTTTTTTAGCTACCGCTGCGGCATCAGTCACCGTTAGCATACTTTTCTGTACCGTATGGTGAGATTTGATATACAAAATAGCAGCAGTTTGCGGCGTAATTTTCGCTTCAACCTGAGCTGCACTGCACTCATTGGCAAAACCAGCTTCGATTACTTTACCGCCGCCCAGCGAAATCATAGTATCAACCGGCGCACCAAAGTTTACGTTGTGCCCTTTAGGAACAATGATTTCACGAGGAACAACCTTATCGGAGCTGTGCAGGTTTAACAGCAGATCGCTGTCATCTTTCACAATCACCGCGGCAACAGACTGAGCAATACCAGCAGAAGCACAGGACACCACTACGGCATTTTCAACACCCAGCAGTTTGGCAATATATTCGCCGGTCTTATTGACCAGATCTTTAATTTCAAAATACTGGTTCAGCCCGTAAGAAACCACATCAACCACTTCGGGTTTAGGGGTAGAAACACCTAATGCGGTCATTCTGCCTGAAGCATTAATCACATTCTTTAAGTGATACTTCTCATAAATTGATTGCATATTCTGACTCACCTTCTTTAGTTGCAATACTTTCCCCCGCAACAATCGCCGCGATAGGAATAAATTTTTGAGTGCCGATTCTTACCTGACCTTCTGCATCAGAAAGTTCGATTCGCTCATCTTTAATATCGAAAATCGTCACATCACCGTCATAGCCAACGTCCAGATGCCCTTTTCCTTTCAGATGAAGCAAATCTGCGGCTTTAACCGTGACGCAATCAAGAACCTGTTTCAAACTAAAACCCATGCACAGGAATTTAGTCATTACTGCCGCCAGGCTATATACCGGGCCATTAATACGGTTTTTGTGATAGATATCTGAACTGATAATGTCAGGATAGGTACCAATTCTCATGGCCTGTTCGGCAACAGAAAAACTAAAACTCTCACCACCGTGCCCTACATCGAGGATCACACCGCGCGCTAACGCACGTTGAATAGCCGGTTTAAGGTTACCATCCTGATCGAGGATGCGGTTTGGCTTGCCGTTAAAGCAATGGGTGATAATGTCACCTTTGGTCAGTAAATCTGCAATTTCATCCAGATTAGGCGGGTTATTACCGATATGTACCATCAGTGGTAAACCGCTCTCTTTTTGCATCTCTTTAGCGCGAATCAACGGCAGAATGCCGTTCTCACCGACCACGCTCTTACTCATTCGGGCTTTGATACCCACAACGAAATCAGGATGGCGTTTAATCGCCTTCTGTAAGCTTTCGTCGTCAATTTTGCTCATATCTGAGAGTTCGTTTTGAGCAATGATGCCAATTCTGGCAATGTTCAAAAACGAATAAACATTGGTCTTCGCCTTTTGCACCAGAGAATAGAAATGGTCGACATCATCAGCACCAACGCTGCCTGCATCGATCATGGTAGTAACACCACAGGCAGCACCGGCTAAATCCGGCTCATCAAAATAGATGGGGGAAGCCGGATAACAATGGGTGTGAGCATCAATCCAGCCAGCACTGATATAGTATTTTCCGTCGAGATCGATCTGTTTCTTTGCCGTCAGCCCGTTACCCACTGACGCACCAATTTCACGGATTTTCCCCTCATTAATGACCACGTCCACCACGTCGCCATTAATAAGTTTTGCCTGCTTAATGATTAAATCGTTCATGATATCTGCTCACTTATTAAAACTATGACTTATGCTGCTACCAGCGGGAAGAAATAACCGAACACCATGGCGCCCAGAATCGCACCACCCGCAACCGGTTTTTTCCATACATAGAAGATCAGCGCACCAATCAAAGAACCAATACCGATTGGAATAGATGCAGCCATGGCAGCAAGGATAATCAAAGGGCCAAGGAAACGACCGGAGGTGTTACCTGCACCCATCATCACGTCTGCACCAAAGGTAGAGTTACCTTGTCCTACGGTAAATTTACGCGCCAGAATAATCAGTAAACCTACCATTACCCCTAACACCATGCCGGTAACCAGCGAAGCGTAGAAGTTAGTCACCAGGAAGTCGAAACCACCGGCCAGTAACAGTGCCGGAACCCCCAGACCTAAACCCGTCTGAATCGCACCACCGATATCCAGAATACCGACCAGAGAGCCTTCGATAATCCGCGCAAACAGGAAGCTGGCACCAAAGGCCGCAACTGCCCCATAAACCCCGGTATCAATACCTGAACGTAACATGGCAACGAATGCCACTTCGTTAAAAGCACCAAAGCCGTGTACCACGTACATATGTGTACCGGCGAATACACCGGCAGACAACAATCCTACAAACAGAGGGAATGTCCACTCTGCGTACCAAAAATCACTTTTCAATTCTGTATTCATCATCAAGTCCTGGTAATTACATTTACTGTCGTTGATTTATATGATGACCGAGAGAGCCGGTTCCTCATTGCCACACACCGAGGAGCTCATTCGACTTAATTATTTACCGCTTAATACGTTATGGACGTGCTGTAACCAGTCTGGTACACCTAAGGCGAAAGACTGCAGCAACTTAACGTCGAAGCCACGGAAGAAACCACTCAGGACGAACAGCAGAATCACTGCGATCATCATAGTACGAGTAATTTTGTTCCAGCCGTTGTCATCAACGCCTTTACCAATCAGGATACCAAGCACTAAACCAGGAATAGCGTTACCCATGATTAACTGAGCACAACCACCAAACAGGGTTGCCCAGAAACCAGAACGACGACCCGCATCCATGGCAGCCAGCCAGAAAATAACTGGCATCACGGTATTAACCAGCAGGTTAGCCGCAGGAACCAGTACGTTAGTCGCAGTGGTTTGCAAAGATGCAGGAACCGCAGAAGCCGTAGTATTCAGGAAGGCAACCACCAGCGCACCGATAATCCCACAGGCAATCGCCATTTTTCTTGGGTTATGCAGTGTTTCAGTCACGTTGCGGTTTTTGATCATCAGTGCAGCAGCACCCCAGTTAGGAATGATGCGGTGGTCAACGTCTTGAGTAAACGCACCCGCGGCAACAGATGATGCCCAGGCGTTAAAGAAGAAACCTAAACCAAAAGAGAAGTGAGAAGCTGGATCCCCTTCACAGGAGTTCAGCTCGCCCAGGGTACGGAATGCACCCATTCCTTGAACCGTTGGAGCATGGAACATACGAGCAGCGCCGGCACCCAGGCCGAAACCGCAGAGACCACCGATAATCAGGGACTTTATCAGTATCTCAAAAACAGAAACAGTGGTATTTGCATCCATTTGTTTTTCCTCTAAAACATTTCTGCCGGTCGTTAAACCGGCTCGAAATGTATCTCTTGAACATTCAGCAAGGTCACATCTAAAGCTACATCTAAAACAACAGAGTAGAATTCACGTTTACGCGGCAGAAAGAAAAACAGGAACTTCTCGTTACTCACTTTCACCGTGGCGTTAACGATTTCTACATCTTGAGGTTCGATACGCAAAATGATGTTGGTGCTCTCTTTCAGAACCGTACGTTGTACGGAGTTCAATGCATCAGCGATGGCTTTTTGTTTAGTGTCGCCCTTACCGCTGACGCGAACCGATGTTTTAAGATGCTCTTTCATTATGCGTTGCCGTATTTTTTATTAAATGCTTTAACTAAACGCTCACCCAGCTCTTCTTTATCCATAAAACCAAAGCCCAGTACGGTGCAACCATCAGCAATAGCGGTTTCACCCTCTTCCACAGAACGCATACCGTGACGCACTTTGTAGCCATATTTGTTTTGAGCAGTAATAGCACCGGCACCACCGCTTCCGCAGAAAGAGATTCCGATATCGCCCTGCTCTGCATTCATCACATCGCCCAGTTTCATATCTGCGGCTACGCCAGGAATAACGATGGCTTTACCACCGGCAGCTTCAACACCAGCGGCAACTTTTTGTCCTTTACCTAAACGGTCACCAATCACGACTACGATTTGTTTCATGTGTTCTATCTCCAATAGGATTAAGCGTTTGAACGCGCAATTTCAAAATGAACCGACAGCAGATAAGCTTCTTCAATCGGTAAGCCCGGCAGCGCGTTTACTGCGCGCTCGGCCAATGCCATTGACTCTGCAGAAATCTCATCAAACAGGGATTTATCTACTTCCGGCAGGGGTTCACCCGTTTTAGCCCTCAGGACCATTGCCTTGACGTGTGACTCCAGCATTTGCTGCTGAACGTCGGTGGTGTAAGCCCCTTCCTGTTTTAACCAATCATCAATCACCGTCAGAAGTTCACTGGTAACGACTTCGGGTTCCAGATTGTCTTCCACCATGTTGAAACGAATATGACTCTCACTCATGCAACTTTATCTCTAATATTCAAACTCATTAATTATGGACGAATATCGGAATTTTGCCGCTAAACCATCTATGAAAGCAGACACTCTCAGCACGGCACTCCAAAATCAGTAATTTATACAAAATAAAAAACTACTGTTACTGACCGGGTTCATTGTTACTTCCGATGTCAGCACACTACACATTTTATTTATTGGTTAGGAGACTGACTTTTTCCGGTTCAAAGTGGAAATAAAGTGGAAATGGACAATAAGATTGAACATAAAGTGGAAATAAGTGGCAATACAACATGAAGGCGTTGTAACAATATCCATAGATAAAAAGAGGGTTTGATTTTTATAAATAACAAGTTGAAATATAATAATAAATAGATAGTTTATCAGATAAAAAAATAGCGCCCTGAAAGGCGCTATTCTCATCAATACTGGTTATTAACGCTTCGGTTGAGCGCTTCTTCTACCACTATTTCTGGAAGCTGGTCTTTGGCTATGTTTCTTCACCGCACGGCGAATTTGATTTGCTTTTGTGCGACGACGGTCACGTTCCACTGGCAGCTTACTTTGAGTTTCTGGCGGTAAACCAACCATTTCACGCAGGTAATTTGTTGCGTTCAGATCGAGTTCAGTCCAACCACCGCGTGGCAGCCCTTTTGGCAAGCCCAACGCACCGTAACGAATACGAATCAGGCGACTCACCTGAACATCTACCGCTTCCCACAAGCGACGAACTTCACGGTTACGTCCTTCTGTCAGCGTGACGTTATACCACTGGTTCATTCCCTCACCACCCTGGAAGCTGATAGTGCGGAATGCGGCCATGCCGTCTTCCAGCTGTACGCCTTTTCTTAACTGTTTGATTTTCTCTTCATCAACCTGACCGAACACGCGCACTGCGTATTCACGTTCAACTTCACGGCTTGGGTGCATTAAACGGTTTGCCAGTTCGCCATCGGTAGTAAACAGCAGCAGGCCTGAAGTATTGACGTCCAGACGCCCTACAGCAACCCAACGGGAACCGCGCATTTTAGGCAGGCGGTCAAATACGGTTGGACGGCCTTCCGGATCTTTACGGGTACAGAGTTCCCCTTCCGGTTTGTAATAGGCCAACACACGACAGACGGTCTCTTCGGGTTCACGTAGTGCAACCACATGACCATCGATACGCACTCGGATTGATGCACTGACTTCAATGCGATCGCCCAAAGTGGCAATTTTGCCGTCAACGCTGATTCGGCCAGCCTGTATCATCGCTTCGATTTCGCGACGAGAACCGTGACCAGAGTTAGCCAGAACTTTTTGTAACTTTTCGCTCATTGAGCAACCTCGTTTGTCGCCTTCACAGGCGTCATAATAGTGATAAATCGGTCGTAGTGATTAACTTATCAGTGGATCTGAATCATACCTTATGCGGCCCTATCCATCAACGAAACGGTGTTGGATCCCCGGCACCAACTCTCACCACGACCGGTGAGTCATCAGTCAGGTCAATGACCGTGGTAGGCTGTTGGCCTAAATAACCGCCGTTGATAATTAAATCAACGTGTTTTGACAACGTATCGCGAATCTCTTCCGGATCGGATTCCGCAAAGTCATTGCCCGGTAGCATCAGTGTGGTGGACATCATCGGTTCGTTGAGTTCAGCCAGCAGCGCCAGTGCTATTGGGTTAGAGGGGACTCGTAGCCCAATGGTTTTACGTTTTTCATTCATCAGACGACGTGGAACTTCTTTTGTCGCTTTTAATATGAAAGTGTAATTGCCCGGCGTATTGTTTTTGATCAACCGAAAAGCCGTGTTATCAACGTGAGCATAGGTGGAAAGTTCAGACAGATCGCGACACATCAGAGTGAAGTTATGGTTACTGTCCAACTGACGAATGCGACAAATACGCTCCATAGCGTGTTTATCTTCCAGCATACAGCCTAATGCATATCCGGAGTCAGTTGGGTAAACAATCACTCCGCCTTTGCGTAAAAACTCTACCGACTGGCTAATTAGCCGCGGTTGGGGGTTATCCTGATGGATATAGAAAAACTGACTCATGGGAACTCCTGTGGTACCTGGCGGTTAGCGATGTTTATGTTGTGGATCGGGCGCTAACGGCTTAAATCGATAATTTATTACAAAATCGTTTATTTTGGTTCTGTGAATATTCCGGCCGTAAAAACCATGAACGACTATCGCCATAGTGCTCGGCCGGAAGACCGTTTGTACTTAGCATCGGAGATGCGTCGAGCCTAGCCCGCCAATTAACTTTGTCATTAATATTATTAACAAACTAATTTTATCGGGTTTAACTTATTCTAACCATCAACTACACAAACCAGTTATGCCATACCGGAATGACTTTATCCGGTAGGAAAAGTCGCCGTCCCAGTTCAACCCAGGCACAGGGGTAGTGAAAATCCGAGCCCTGAGAAGCCAGTAGCTGATATTCCTGAGCATACAGTGCCAATTGTGCGCGTTCCTGTGGGGCCTGCTGGCACTGAGAGACTTCCATTGCATCACCGCCAGCTTGTTTAAACTCGATGATTAAACGTCGTAACCATTTAGCTGACAAATCATAACGCCCCGGATGAGCTAATACCGCCTGTCCACCGGCAAGATGAATGGCTTCCACTGCTTCTGTTATTGTACACCACTGAGGTGGTACATAGCCGGTTTTCCCTCGCGCCAGGTAGTTTTTAAATACCTGAGCCATATCAGAGGCTTTGCCTAATTCAATCAGATAGCGGGCAAAGTGCGCGCGGGTAATAGCTGCATCACCGGCAAAACGTTGTGCTCCGCTTAGTGCATCAGGGATATGGTGCTTTTCCAGCCGTCGGGCTATTTCTTGGGCTCGTTCTGCCCGTCTGATCGCTTGTGCCGCTAACAGCTCGGTCATGGCTTTTGAATCAGGATCGATATTCAGGCCAACAATATGAATATCAAAACTTTCCCAGCCTGTTGAAATCTCTACGCCGTTAATCAGATGCAGTGCCAATCCCTTTTCTTCAATTGCCTGCTTCGCAGCCGTTAAAGCGCTGGTGGTATCGTGGTCAGTAATGGCCAGCACGCTAACTCGCATTTCAACGGCCCGCTCAACCAACTGCGCTGGTGTTAACATACCGTCAGAGGCGTTAGTATGACTATGGAGATCGTACAGTGGAAAACGCGGCAGCTCTGAAGAGGTTATCGCTGAACTCTGTTCGTTCTCTTGTCCATCAGAGGGTATTTGTGGGCTATCTAAAGGCATGGGAATTTAAAATGGTCCTGCTTTACTGTCTGGTGGCGTAATGAATCTCTTCAACCAAATTATAATGTTCTGGTTGGGTAATATTCGTTTATTTGCCCTCTATGATAGCGCTTAATACGGATAGCCCCTAACAGATAATGGGATTTATTTCCGATTACCGGCAATATTAGTTTCACCTTTTATTGGGGGAAATATCAGTTATCAATCAGAAATAGAAAAAACTGCGAATCCAGTCCGGTATTCTTCAACAACCTTCGATATAATCACGCCAATTTCCTGCTGAATGGTAACTGAAACGATGGATTATCAACTTGATTTAGACTGGGATGACTTCTTAAACCACTACTGGCAGAAGCGTCCGGTGGTATTGAAGAACGTTATCAAAAACTTTATTGATCCAATCTCGCCGGATGAATTAGCAGGGTTGGCTATGGAGAGCGAAGTTGACAGCCGTTTGGTGAGTCAACCAAATGGTCACTGGCAAGCCAGCAATGGGCCTTTCGAAAGCTATGATCACCTGGGAGAAAAAGGCTGGTCATTACTGGTGCAGGCAGTTAACCACTGGCATGCGCCCTCTGCCGCTCTGGTTCGTCCTTTCCGTAAGTTGCCAGACTGGCGTCTTGACGATTTGATGATCTCTTTCTCTGTTCCTGGCGGTGGCGTTGGCCCACATATCGACCAGTATGACGTATTTATTATTCAGGGTATGGGCAGCCGCCGTTGGCGCGTAGGGGATAAAAAGCCGTTAAAGCAATATTGCCCACATCCTGCCTTACTACACGTAGAACCTTTTGATCCCATCATTGATGAAGATTTAGCGCCGGGCGATATTCTGTACATTCCACCGGGATTTCCGCACGACGGCTTCACTCATGAAACGGCACTGAACTATTCCGTTGGCTACCGTGGGCCTAATACCCGCGATCTTATCAGCAATTTCGCCGATTATGTGCTGGAGCACGATTTAGGTGGTGAGCACTACAGCGATCCGGATCTGAAGCTGAGAGAGCACCCGGCATTAGTTGAAGAGTATGAACTGGAACGCCTGCGCGGCATGATGATTAATCTGATTAATCAACCAGAAGATTTCAACCAATGGTTTGGTCGTTTCGTGACAACGTCACGCCATGAGCTGGATATTGCCCCTGCTGAACCCGCATACCGATCTGATGAAATTTATGATTCATTAGTTCAGGGTGAGAGTCTGATTCGCCTGAGCGGTCTGCGCGTGCTGCGCGTTGGTGACCTTTGCTTCGCAAACGGTGAGCTTATTGATACGCCGCACCTTGAAGCCGCTGATGCCCTGTGCCGTTACCCATTAATCAGCCAGAAAGAGTTGGGTGATGCACTGGAAGATCCGGCGTTTGTTGCCGTGCTGGCGCATCTAGTGAATAGCGGTTATTGGTATTTTAACGACTATTGATGCTATCTGTTGATGGTAAGTATAAGGCCTCGCATAATGCGAGGCCTTTTCATATCCATCTTACCAATGTGTGTCTACCTCGAAACGCTATACGGCTTTATCGAGGCTACAAACCTTATTTTCCTCATCCTGCTCCACGGCAAAACAGGCAATTAACTGCCCGTCATAGTTCTTCAGTGCTGGTTTAACTTCAAAACAAGTATCAAAGGCGCGCTGGCAACGAGCGTTAAAGGCACAGCCTTGAGGTGGATTTAACGGACTCGGTAGTTCACCGGTGAGTTTGATTCTTTCACGACGGACATCCGGATTTAAACGCGGAGTAGCAGAGAGTAATGCCTGAGTATAAGGATGACGCGGATTATTAAAAATCTGGTCTTTGGTACCCTGCTCTACACAACGCCCTAAGTACATCACCATCACATCATCGGCAATATGTTCCACTACCGATAGATCATGGGAAATAAAGACATAGGAGAGTCCCATTTCCTGCTGTAAATCCATCATCAGATTCAATACCTGTGCCCGAACGGAAACGTCCAGCGCCGATACCGGCTCATCCGCCACGACAATATCCGGATTAAGCATCAATCCACGAGCAATAGCGATACGCTGACGCTGGCCGCCGGAGAACATGTGCGGATAACGTTCATAGTGCTCGGTTCTCAGCCCGACTTTAGCCATAATTGCCAGTGCCTTTTCACGCCGTTCCGCTTTAGATAATGAGGTATTAATCCGCAGCGGTTCTTCCAGTATCTCACCTATCTTCTTGCGTGGATTCAGCGAACCATAAGGGTTTTGGAACACAATCTGAATTTTCTGACGACGCAGTTTTTGCGCCGCCGGATCGTGTTTCAGTAAATCCTGCCCCTGATAGTAGAGTTCACCCTCAGTGGGCACTTCAATCATGGTCAACATACGACCCAGCGTTGATTTACCGCATCCGGACTCACCAACCACCGCCAGCGTTTTCCCTTTTTCCAATGTAAAAGAGACCCCATCCAGAGACTTCACCTGCTGTTGAGCAGAAAACAGCCCATTTTTAACTGAATAATATTTTTTCAGACCAATAGCCTGTAATAATGGATATTCCTGACTCATAGCGTTGGCCTCCCCTGATCGTCAAGCGGCGTATGGCATTTCACCTGTCTTCTGGCTTCCCCTTTTAGTTCCGGCTCCTGCTGACGGCAGAAATCGGTAGCATAGGGGCAGCGAGGGCTTAATAAACAGCCTTTAGGTCGATCGTATTTACCGGGAACTACGCCTGGCAATGAGTTTAAACGCTCTTTCTCACTGGAAAACTCAGGTAATGCACGTAACAACGCCTGTGTATAAGGATGGCGTGGGGTACGGAAAATCTCTTCCGCTTTACCGCTTTCCATTACCTGACCGGCATACATCACGATAATGTACTGTGCAGCTTCAGCCACCAACGCTAAATCGTGAGTGATCAGAATCAGCGCCATATTTTCGCGGCGCTGTAGTTCCAACAGTAATTCGATAATTTGCGCCTGAATGGTCACATCCAGCGCGGTTGTTGGTTCATCAGCAATCAGTAACTGAGGGCGACAGGCGATAGCCATCGCTATCATTACCCTCTGGCTCATACCACCAGATAGCTGGTGAGGATAGTTATCCAGACGGGACTCCGGAGCCGGAATGCCAACCTGAGTCAACAAATCAATGGCACGCTGGCGGCGCGTTTTTCGGTTGCCGCCCTGATGAATCTTCAACGCTTCCATAATCTGATAACCCACGGTATAGCATGGATTAAGGCTGGTCATCGGATCCTGAAAAATCATGGCGATTTCATCACCTACAATCTGACGGCGCTCTTTTTCAGAGATAGTACGCAAATCCCGACCGTCAAAATGCAGCCCGTTAGCCATGACTTTGCCGGGAAAATCAATCAGTCCCATGATGGCCAGAGAACTAACCGATTTACCTGAGCCAGACTCCCCTACAATGCCAACCACTTCCCCTTTCTCGACGCTGTAGCTTACGCGGTCAACCGCCCGAAACGGGGTGCTGTCGTCACCGAAATGAACCGATAGCTGTTCAATATCTAATAGTGCCATTTCTTCCCCCGATTACTGCTTAAGTTTAGGGTCGAGCGCATCACGTAGGCCGTCCCCCATTAAGTTAAAGGCCAGTACGGTAAACAGAATGGCCAGTCCCGGGAATGTCACCACCCACCAGGCACTTTGAGCAAACTGTAATACGGAAGAAAGCATGGTTCCCCACTCTGGCGTTGGTGGCTGTGCCCCCATCCCCAGGAAACCCAATGCCGCCATATCTAAAATGGCGTTAGAAAAACCCAACGATGCCTGAACGATCAGCGGTGCCAGACAGTTTGGCAGAATATTGATAAACATCTGGCGCATTGGGCCTGCGCCCGCCACACGAGAGGCCGTAACGTAGTCGCGACTCACCTCAGACAACACCGCTGCCCGAGTCAAGCGCACATAGTGCGGCAATGATACAAAAGTCAGGGCCAGTGAAGCATTAACGATCGAAGGGCCAAAAATCGCCACCAACACCAACGCTAACAGTAAGCTGGGCAGCGCCAGCATGATGTCTGCCACACGCATAATCGCGATATCGATAATGCCACCCAGATAACCAGCGATAACCCCCAGAATCACCCCAAGGATCAGCGACAAACTCACCACCAAACAACCAACCAGCAACGATAAGCGGGTACCGTACATCAGACGGGAAAGAATATCCCTGCCTACGTCATCGGTACCTAAAATATGCTGCATACTGCCGCCGTCCTGCCAGGCCGGTGGCGTTAACAATGCATCACGGAACTGTTCTGCCGGTGAATATGGTGCCAGCCATTGAGCACCAACGGCAATAATTAGCATAATGATGATATAAATCATCCCCACTACTGCGCCTTTATTGCGACGAAAGTAGTGCCAGAACTCCTGCAGCGGCGTCATTGGTTTTGGCGCAGATACGGTTACTTCACTCATGATGCGCCTCCTATTTTCTATGCCGAATACGTGGGTTTACCACGCCGTAGAGAATATCTACCAGCAGGTTAACCAGAATAATCATAATGGCGATCAGTAATACGCCACCTTGTACCACCGGGTAATCCCGGCGCTGTAAACCATCAATTAACCAACGCCCCAGCCCTGGCCAGGAGAAGATAGTTTCAGTTAAAATTGCACCCGCCAACAGCGTACCTATCTGTAATCCAATAATAGTTATTACCGGCAACAGCGCATTACGCAGTGCATGAACCACAATCACCCGAATACGACTCAGCCCTTTGGCTCGTGCGGTACGAATATAGTCTTCCCCCAGCACTTCCAACATTGACGAGCGAGTCATACGTACAATGACCGCTAAAGGAATAGTGCCCAGTACCAGAGCAGGCAGAATAATATGGTGAACCGCATCCCAGAAGTCACCAGGTTCCCCATACAATAAAGTATCCACCAGCATTAAACCGGTTAATGGTTTACTGTCATCAAGAAAAATAAAATCACTGATACGTCCGGAAACCGGCGTCAGATTAAAGTGAACGGAAACCAGCATAATTAGCATCATTCCCCACCAGAAAATAGGCATGGAATAACCGGTTAATGCAAGACTAACAGAGACATGATCGAATACCGAACCACGTTTTACCGCGGCCAGTACGCCAACCGGAATGCCGACTGCGATAGCGAATAACATCGCACAGAAGCCCAGCTCAAACGTCGCCATAAAACGAGGAACGAATTCATCCCAAATAGGGATTTTAGTATTGATGGATACCCCTAAGTCGCCATGCAACAAATTAACCACATAAGTGATGTATTGCTCATACAGCGGCTTATCCAGTCCCAGTTGAGCCATCATCTGCGCATGACGTTCTGCTGATATACCCCGCTCGCCAGCCATTATCATTACCGGATCGCCGGGAATGACATGAATAAAAGCAAAGCTTAATAAGGTAATTCCGATGAAGGTTGGAATAATTAATCCGAAACGTCGGAGGATGAATTGAAGCATAATTGTGTATCTCAGTAGTTATTATAATTACGACAGATTATTGCTCTGTTACAGAGAGACGAGGTTTAGTCGACTGACCCCGAATCAGCATTAATTACTGATACGGGGTCAGAGTTAACTACTTTTTATTTTTCAACGGACGCGGTAGCAAAAGCGTGACGACGGCCATCAATCACGTAGCCTTTCACCTCTTTACGTACCGGTTCAGACACAGTTGAGTGTGCAATCATCAGTGCCGGAGCCTGATCGTGCATCACTACCTGAGCTTGCTTATACAGCTCAATACGCTTGTTATGGTCAGATTCAACGCGGGCAGCCTGAATCAGATCTTCAAACGGCTTATAGCACCAGCGAGAATAGTTTGAACCATCTTTAGCGGCATCACAGCTAAACAGGGTAGCGAAGAAGTTATCCGGATCCCCATTATCTCCCGTCCAGCCAATCAGCATCGCCTGATGTTCACCATTTTTAGTACGCTTCAGATACTCGCCCCACTCATAGGTAACAATCTTGGCTTTCACACCGATCGCCGCCCAGTCGGATTGAATCATCTCAGCCATACGGCGCGCATTCGGGTTATAAGGACGCTGTACCGGCATTGCCCACAGATCGATACTGAAACCATCTGGCAAACCTGCTTCTTTCAGCAGCGCCTTCGCTTTAGCCGGATCGAATTCATAGTCTTTTACGTCATCGTTATAAGACCACATTGTCGGTGGGATCAGGTTTTTCGCTGGCTGACCAGCCCCCTGGAATACTGCATCAATAATTGATTTTTTATTCACCGCCATGGTTAACGCCTGGCGAACTTTCAGGTTATCCAACGGTGGTTTTAACATATTGAAAGAAAGATAGCCGATATTCAGACCCGCTTTTTGTTGCAGAACGATATCTTTATCCTGCTTCATTTTTTCCAGATCCGCAGGGTTTGGATATGGCATTACCTGACATTCATTTTTCTGAATTTTTGCATAACGCACAGAAGCATCAGGGGTAATCGAGAAGACTAAACGATCGATTTTTGGCTTAGTGCCCCAATACTGGTCGAATGCTTTATACAGAATGCGGGCATCTTTTTGATACTGCATCAACTGGAATGGGCCAGTACCGATAGGTGACAGATCCACTTGTTCTGGCTTGCCCGCTTTCATCATGGTATCGGCATATTCTGCAGAGAAGATAGAGGCAAAATCCATCGCGATATCGGCGATAAATGGTGCTTCCGGACGAGTTAATACTATCTTAACGGTATAGTCATCTACCTTCTCAATACTCTGAATCAGATCCTTCATGCCCATATCGCCAAAGTAGGCATAGTTGCCGCCTGACACTTTGTGATATGGATGATTTTCGTCTTTTTGGCGCATAAAGGAGAAAAGAACGTCATCCGCATTAAAATCGCGGGTTGGTTTGAAATCTTTATTGCTGTGGAACTTCACGCCTTTGCGCAGATGGAAAGTATAGGTTTTACCATCGCTGCTCACATCCCACTTCTCGGCCAGGCCAGGAATGGTTTCTGTACCACCAATTTTAAACTCGACTAAACGGTTATAAATAGGTACCGAGCTGGCATCAAAGGTTGTACCACTGGTATACAGTTGTGGACTAAAGCCTTCAGGCGATCCCTCAGAGCAATATACCAATGTATTTGCCTGTGCCCCGGCGACAATACCCAGCGCAGCCAGTCCAATACTCAGATTAAGTAACTTCTTTTTCATTATTAACTCCCACGATAATAGGATGTTGTTTGCTTGCTTTGTTTACGATCCGGTTAACGGCTGTTTCTTTGCATTTTAATAACGCAATTTATTATTTATATTGATAGTTTTTAAATCTGGCGATCAAAAAACAATCAGTTGCCAGCATAACCCCATATGGAGATAAATAACAAATCGCATAAAAGATACATTTCATTAACATTTACGCAAATGAAGTATAGTCATAAAATTTAAATCAGAATAGTTGGCGTGATTTTGTGTTTTTACGCTAAAAAATAATAAAAATTTAGTTTTTTAAATCGTTAATGTTATTTTTTAGTTCAAAATACCAGATGAGAAATCGTTGTAATCTATTTTCACAGAAAGAGAAAAATAAGAATTAGGTAATGCAGGAAGGATTACTTTTAAAACTCTGAATATCATCACACTTTCTGAACCGGTTGGTTCAGAAAATAAACAAAAAAGGTTGCACTTAATAGTGACAGCGTCACCTACGGTGCAACCTGATTAATTTTTTTAACTCAAAAAGTATGCGTTTTTGCTTTATCCGCAGTTAATTCTGCAATACGCATAATAACTGACACCGCCTTTTCCATACCATCAACCGTAACAAACTCATGTTTACTATGAGCATTGTAGCCACCGGTAAAGATATTCGGGCAAGGAATTCCCATATAAGAAAGCACTGCCCCATCGGTTCCCCCACGGATAGGATTTATTATTGGCTCAATATGGTTATCCAGCACCGCCTGGCGTGCAATATCAATAACGTGAGGATGGCGTGCAACTTCATCACGCATATTGTAATAAACATCTTTAATGTTAACTTCAATATGACAGTCCCGGTGCAACCCTTCTCCTACCTGCTGCGCAACCTCAATCAACATACGCTTACGGCGTTCAAAACCATCACGTTCAAAATCACGGATTAAGTAGCTCATTTCGGCGTAATCAACGCTGCCGCGCATCGCATTTAAGTGGAAAAAACCCTGATGCCCATCGGTGTGCTCAGGCGTCTCCAGAGCGGGAAGTGCCTGTTGAAAACGCGCAGCCAGAGAGAGTGCACTAACCATTACCCCTTTTGCCCGGCCAATGTGTACCGCATTACCTACAATTTTGACCGTCGCCTGAGCGGCATTGAAGTTTTCACATTCCAGCTCACCCACCCCACCACCGTCTACGGTATAGGCCCATTTAGCGCCAAACTGTTCAACATCAAAATTCTTCATGCCTTTCCCCACCTCTTCATCTGGGGTAAATGCAATTCGAATATCGCCATGGGGAACATTACTCCCCTTAAGGCGTGCTATCGCGGTAATAATTTCTGCGATACCGGCTTTATCATCAGCGCCAAGCAGGGTTTTGCCATCGGTGGTGATCAGCGTGTGGCCATATAGCTGATGTAATATGGGAAACATCACGGGAGACAACACTTCATCACCAATGCCCAGCGCAATATCGCCACCGCGATAATTTTCTACGATTTGTGGTCTTACACCTTTGCCTGAAACTTCTGGTGATGTATCCATATGGGCAAGAAAACCAATAGTGGGAACTGACCAGCCAACGTTAGAAGGCAGCGTTGCCATCAGACAGCCACTGTCACTTAACACAACATCTGTTAATCCCAGTTCAATCAATTCCTTTTGCAGGTTTTTTGCCAACACGGTTTGCCCTTCCGTACTTGGAATCTGACGAGCATTAGGCCTTGACTGAGTATCAAACGAGACATAGTGAAAAAAGCGATCGAGTAGTCTGTCCATTTTTATCCCCTTAAATATATTCTTTCATTATGCGTATCCCTTGGTTCAATATATTGCGTCAAGTCAGTTTTAGACCTGTTTTTGCATGATATTTAAAGGAAATAGACAGTAAAAAAATAACATCCAAATGCCAATTTCTTCTCTTCGGCAACTCGTTGTTAACCATTAAAAATTTTACTGATAAAAAAACAGACAATAATTGCCGAAATAGGCTTTCATTTATTAACGTCAGGGTCTATTATCCGCGCTCGAAAAATCGAATGGGGTCACTGGTTTTGGATTGGCAGAAATAAGCGGAATAAGTCAATTGCGCTACACTTATGTTTATCCATGCAGTCTTTTCCAGTGATGGTTCTATCTGCCTTAATCCACGGGATAGAGTAACTAAATTAAATGACTGATAACACCTCTATTTTACCGGTTGTCGAACTTAAAAACGTACGTAAAGCATTCGACGGTCGTGACATCATTAACCATTTTAATTTAACGATTAATGATGGTGAATTCCTGACTATCCTGGGCCCTTCCGGCTGCGGAAAAACCACAGTACTTCGCCTGATTGCCGGTTTAGAAACCGTCGATGAAGGACAGATTTTACTGACTAATCAGGATATTACGCATCAGCCAGCGGAACAACGGCATGTGAATACCGTCTTCCAGAGCTATGCGCTATTCCCTCATATGACGATTTTTGAAAACGTCGCTTTTGGCCTGCGTATGCAAAAAACGCCGGCTGACCAAATTACGCCTCGCGTAATGGAAGCATTGAAGATGGTGCAACTGGACTCTTATGCCCAGCGTAAACCTCATCAACTTTCTGGTGGTCAACAACAGCGCGTTGCCATTGCTCGTGCCGTAGTCAATAAACCAAAAGTTTTACTGCTGGATGAATCACTCTCCGCACTGGATTACAAATTACGTAAACAGATGCAGAGTGAGCTACAGGCATTACAACGCAAACTGGGTATCACCTTTGTGTTCGTGACTCACGATCAAGAAGAAGCCCTGACTATGTCTGACCGTATTGTGGTTATGCGTAACGGTCAAATCGAACAAGATGGTACTCCTCGTGAAATTTACGAAGAGCCAAAAAATATGTTCGTTGCTCGCTTTATCGGTGAAATCAACGAATTTGATGCGGTAATTATCAACCGTATTGACGAAAAACGCGTCTGGGCTAATGTTGAAGGCCGGGAGTGCGGTATTCTGACCGATCTGGATGTACAATCAGGGGATAAAGTTAAAGTTCTGCTTCGTCCTGAAGACCTTGCTGTTGTAGCCGTGAAAGACGGTGAAAAAGTGGATGGTCTGGTTGGCTATATCCGCGAGCACAACTACAAAGGAATGATGCTGGAATCTGTGGTTGAGTTAGAAAGCGGTAAAATGGTGATGATCAGTGAGTTCTTCAACGAAGACGATCCTGATGTCGATCACTCACTGGACCACAAAGTCGCAGTGACCTGGGTTGAACGCTGGGAGGTGGTACTGGCAGATGAACTCGCACAATAAGCCGTCACAGCGTAAGCTGTTTCAACAGGTTTCTATCGCTATCATCGTATCCTGGTTGGTACTGTTTGTTTTCTTACCTAACCTGATGATTATTGGAACCAGTTTCCTTACCCGGGACGATGCGAATCTCATCTCGCTGGTATTCAGTCTGGACAATTACAGTCGACTGTTTGACCCGATGTATCTACAGGTGATGTTGCACTCGCTAAATATGGCGCTGATCGCGACATTCTTCTGTTTGATTATCGGTTATCCGTTTGCTTACTGTATTGCCAGCATGCCTAAACGTGCCCAGCCGATTATGCTATTCCTGTTGATTATTCCATTCTGGACTAACTCACTGATTCGTACCTATGGTCTGAAAATATTTATCAGTACCAAAGGAATATTGAATCAGATTTTGTTAGGTATTGGTTTAATCGATGAACCACTGCGTATCATGTATTCGCAAGAAGCGGTCATCATTGGTCTGGTATACATTTTGCTGCCGTTTATGGTGCTTCCTCTCTATTCCAGCATTGAAAAACTGGATAAAAACTATATTGAGGCAGCCCGTGACTTGGGTGCGAAAAAGGTTCAAACCTTTGTACGCGTGATTATTCCATTAACCATGCCGGGAATTATTGCCGGTTGTTTACTGGTTTTACTGCCGGCAATGGGCATGTTCTATATTGCAGACCTGTTAGGTGGTGCGAAGAACTTACTCGTCGGTAACGTAATAAAGAACCAGTTCCTGAGATTGCGCGACTGGCCATTCGGTGCAGCAACCAGTATTAGCTTAACCATTTTGATGGGTCTGATGCTGTATTTCTATTACCGCGTAGCTAAGTTACTTAACCGGAAGGATGAACTGGAATGATTGGACGCCTTTTCCGTGGCGGCTTTATGACCGCCGTTTATGCCTTTTTGTATATTCCGATCGGTATTCTGATCGTTAACTCCTTTAACTCCGCGAAGTATGGCGTGACCTGGAAAGGATTTACTACCCAGTGGTATGAAATCCTGATGAACAACGACAGTCTGTTACAGGCTGCCGGTCACTCAGTAGTGATTGCGACTTTCTCTGCCACCTTTGCCACCCTGATTGGCTCACTGACGGCAGTAGCGTTATATCGCTATCAGTTCCGCGGTAAGCACTTTGTCAGTGGCATGCTATTTGTGGTGATGATGTCGCCGGATATCGTGATGGCAATTTCGCTGTTGGCATTGTATATGCTGTTGGGGTTATCGCTGGGCTTCTGGTCACTGATGCTGGCTCATATCACTTTCTGTCTGCCTTTCGTGGTAATTACCGTTTATTCTCGTCTGAAAGGTTTTGACGTCAGAATGTTAGAAGCAGCTCGCGATCTGGGTGCTACAGAGTTCACCATTATGCGTAAAATCGTATTACCTATCGCTATGCCTGCCGTGGTAGCCGGTTGGTTACTGAGCTTTACGTTATCAATGGATGACGTTGTGGTCTCCTCATTTGTGACCGGGCCATCCTATGAAATCCTACCGTTGAAGATTTACTCAATGGTGAAAGTAGGTATGTCTCCGGAAGTGAACGCGTTAGCCACTATCATGCTGGTGTTCTCGCTGTTCATGGTGCTGGCCAGCCAACTGGTTATGCGCGATCGCAATACCAAATAAGTTTGTCGCCGGGGCCCTGCTCCGGCGTTTAATCTCCAACCGCTCCCTTTTAAGGAGATACGCTGAATGAAAAAGTGGTCTCATCTGCTGGCTGCAGGAGCCATGCTGCTCTCTATCGGTGCTGCACAAGCCGATAAAGATGTCGTTTATTTCTATAACTGGTCTGAATATGTTCCTCCGGGATTAATGGATGATTTCACCAAAGAGACCGGTATTAAAGTGATCAACTCATCATTTGAGTCGATCGATACCATGTATACCAAGCTAAAAACTTACAAAGATGGTGCTTACGATTTAGTGGTACCTTCCGCGTATTTCGTTGCTCGTATGCGTGATGAAGGTATGATTCAAAAGATCGATACCAGCAAACTGAAAAATTTCAAAAATATTGATCCGGCATTACAGTCAAAACCTTTTGATCCAACCAACGAATGGTCTATTCCCTATACCTGGGGCGCTACGGCTATCGCGGTAAATACCGATGTTATCGATCCTAAAACCGTGACCAGTTGGGCTGATTTGTGGAGCCCACGTTTTAAAGATCGCATTCTGATTCTGGACGATGCCCGTGAAGTGTTCCCAATTGCTTTACAAAAACTCGGTTATTCCATTAACACTACCGATCCTAAGCAAATTCAGGAAGCCTACGAAGAATTACGTAAGCTAATGCCTAATGTGGTGGTATTCAACTCCGATGCACCAGCCAACCCTTATATTGAAGGGGATATTGATATTGGCATGCTGTGGAACGGTTCTTCTTATATGGCTCGTCAGGAAGGCGTTCACCTTCAGTTTATCTGGCCTAAAGAAGGTGCCATTTTCTGGATGGATAGTATGGCTATTCCATCAAACGCCAAGAACGTTGAAGGCGCACTGAAATTAATTGATTACCTGTTACGCCCTGAAGTTGCAGCTAAAATTGCCAATGAAATTGGTTATCCAACGCCAAACATTGAAGCCAGAAAGCTATTACCTAAGTCACTAACAGAAGATAAATCTTTGTACCCTGATGAAGAAACGCTTAAAAACGGCCAATGGCAAGGTTCTGTCGGTGAGTCTGGTTTATTGTATGAAACACTATTCCAGAACCTGAAAGCAGGCGGTTGATAAACGTTATTTTATTATCGCAACACAGGTTAAATAACAGTGCCGGAGAATGCGTTATATCGTTTTCTCCGGTATTTTTTTATCTGTTACCACCCTTTCATTTCTGCTCGTCTTACTGCTCTATGTAAGGCGGATATGATGTATATCAAGTCAATGCTGAAATTAGACTGAAGTCTAAATTATCCCTTGTTATGATGATCGGGCATATTGTTACCGTTAATCATATTGTTTCACATGCGTGGGTTTATTTATTTCATGGTTTACTGATATAAAGAATAAACACTCATCGCAATACTAAACATCCTGAAATTTGAGGATGACAAGAGGATAACTGGAATGGTTCAAGCACTAACAAAGCAATCAGCTCTCGACCTTTTTGAACAAATTACTGCCTTCAGCGTTAATGATTCAACACCCGGAATTACCCGTCTGGCCTACTCAAAAGAAGACGAGCAGGCCCATAAAATGATGATCGAGAAAATGCAGCAAATGGGGCTGCAAGTACGTCAGGATATGATGGGAAATATTTTCGCTCGCCTGCCGGGTAAAAATCCGGAACTACCGGCTATCGGTACCGGCTCTCACATTGACTCAGTACCTCAGGGCGGAGCTTATGATGGTGTTATCGGCGTTATTGCTGGCCTGTACGCTATCTCCCAGTTTAAACCTCAACAATTAAAACGCTCCCTTGAGTTGGTGATCTTCCGTGCAGAAGAGTCCAGCCGTTTCGGTTTTGCCTGTATGGCCAGTAAAGTCATGGCAGGTCAGGCCGACTTTGATAAGTGGGCAAAAAATACCGACAGTGAAGGAAATAATATTTTTCAGGTGTTAGATAACTGCGGTTATCAGAGCCAGAAACTGGATGAGTGCCGCCTGCCCGCGAATTATTTCGATGCTTTTATCGAAACCCACATTGAGCAAGGCAAAGTGTTGGAACATCAACATAAGCGTATTGGTGTGGTTAACGGTATTGCGGCTCCGTGTCGCTATCGCGTTGAAGTTCACGGTCATGCAGACCACTCAGGCGCAACCCCCATGTCTCAACGTCATGATGCGTTAGTAGCCAGCTCCGCGATTATTACCGATATCAACACCGCCGCCTGTTATGAGTCAGCGTATGGCACCGTGGGAACGGTTGGCCGCCTTGACGTGACGCCTAATGCGATTAACGTGATTCCTGGTGATGTGACTTTCTATGTGGACATTCGTGGCGTCGATAAAGCCAGTGTAAACCGCGTAGTGGCTAAATTTCTCTCATCCGTAGAGCATGCTAAAGCAGCACAGGATGTAGTGATTCACGTTTCTGAGCTGGCGAATGATATGCCGGTGTTGATGAAAGATGAGATTGTGCAACGTCTGGAGCGTATTTGTCAGGAACACAGTGTTCCTTACGTTACCATGATGAGCGGCGCAGGTCATGACACCATGTATATGGCGCAAGACTTCCCGGCAGGTATGTTGTTTATTCCTTCAAAAGAAGGCGTGAGCCATCATCCGGATGAGTATAGTGAGTTTGAGGATGTGATTCTGGCAGCGGAAATTCTGCGGCAGGCGATGGGCGAGTTAGCGGACGCTTGATATTTGACAAGAGCTTTTAAATTGGCTTTAAAGAATATTCCGGCCGTAATGGCAATGTGCTTATATTGCCGATGTGCCCGGCCGGAAGACCATCAGTACTTAAGCCCGGTAAGCGCCGGGCTTGCCCGCTCAATTAAAATCGCCCTGTGAGGACATTCCGGCCATAATGGCAATGTGCTTATATTGCCGATGTGCCCGGCCGGAAGACCATCAGTACTTAAGCCCGGTAAGCGCCGGACTTGCCCGCTTAATTAAAATCGCCCTGTGAGGACATTCCGGCCGTAATGGCGATGTGCTTATATTGTCGGTGTGCCCGGCCGGAAGACCATCAGTACTTCAGCCCGGTAAGTGCCGGGCTTGCCCGCTTAATTAAAATCGCCCTGTGAAGACATTCCGGCCGTAATGGCAATGTGCTTATATTGCCGATGTGCCCGGCCGGAAGACCATCAGTACTTCAGCCCGGTAAGCGCTGGGCTTGCCCGCTTAATTAAAATCACCCCGTGAGGACATTCCGGCCGTAATAGCAATGTGCTTATATTACCGGTGTGCCAGGCCGGAAGACCATCAGTACTTCAGCCTGGAGCGCGTTGGGCCTAGTCCCCCTAGGGGCGCTCCGGCAGCTAAAGCTGCTACGACCCCAACGGCGGCCTCTCCCAACGATTTGCTATAGCTAAAAAAGAAAAAATATTCAGGGCAACGCCCTGAATACTAAACAATCCTTTGACCTTCTTCTGTTGACCTTTAAGAGCACTGGAATTCAGCTGACGACTGAGAGAGGCCAGCACGGCTGGCATGAATGCCAGTCGAGGCACTGCTTCGCCGGGAACGAATCAGTGCCGGTGCGTTGAGGCCGAACGAAGAAGGAAGGGAGTCGCGTAGCGACCTGAATTCGTGTGCGAAGGCGCGGAGGTGCAGGAGGCGTTCGCCTTAACGCCTCCTGCTCGTCCACTCGCACAAATGCTCAGACAGATTCTGTTCTATTAGTGGACGAAACTTACTCTGTTCTAAATGCCCTACTTATAACGCAGTTTTCTTCAACCTCAACCGCAATATCGGATATGCCTTCCCCATACCATCCAGTTCAGAGCGCCCCGCTACCTCAAATCCACAATTAAGATAGAAACCCACTGCCTGTGGGTTTTGTTCGTTCACGTCTACTTGAGTGATATGTTTCTGAGCAATGGCATAGTTTAATAACCGTTTGCCCAATCCCTGTCCACGATAGTCAGGATCGATAAACAACATTTCAACTTTATCTTCCGCTATGCCAATAAATCCGCTGATGCGGCTCTGCATAGTTTTGGTGCAAAACAGCGTTACCATCGGAAGAAATTCATTCAATATCAGCGGGCGAAAGAACTGAATATCCTCTTCCGGTAAAAAATCATGAGTGGCTCTGACAGAGCGTTCCCATAGTTCGGTGACTTCCGGATACTCTGATGCAGTAACCGGAAATATCAGGTTATTGTTCATCGCGTCTTGCCTTTGTAATTGATTTTTTTTAGTTAAAGATGATCGGGTATATCAAATAATTAAGATTTTATGGTTAATAAATAATCCCCTTATTTATTAACCATCTACTATTATTATTTCTTTACACAATCAGTTGTAAGCATGTTCAGAAACGTATCCTGAATATATTTCGGTACCACTTCACTGGCTAAACCATAGTGTTTTTCTGTAAAGCTACTGCCAACCTGACTCTCTTCCAGATTCAGCTCTACAGTATGGGCACCATATAAACGGGCACTGCGTACAAACCCGGCGGCAGGATAAACGTGCCCCGACGTGCCAATGGCAATAAAGTAATCTGCTTCTGCAATAGCCTGATTGATTTTATCCATTTCAAACGGCATTTCACCAAACCAGACAATATGCGGACGCATCGGTTGCGGAGGCTGGCAACAGTCACAGCGGTCGTTAACTGACAAATCCCCTTTCCACTCGCTAACTTTGCCCGACTTAGTACAACGAACTTTCATTAACTCACCGTGCATATGGATAATTCGCATATTACCGGCACGTTCATGTAAGTTATCGACGTTTTGCGTAATCAGCAGAAAATTATTACCTAATGAGTCTTCCAATTTAGCCAGTGCTTTATGCGCTTCATTGGGTTGAATTTCAGGATTGAGCAATTGGCGGCGGCGGGCGTTATAGAATGTCTGAACCAATTCAGGATTGGCTTCAAAACCTTCCGGAGTTGCGACATCTTCAATGCGATGCTCTTCCCATAATCCATCTGATGCCCGGAAAGTACGGATTCCGGATTCAGCAGAAATACCGGCACCGGTTAATACCACTACCGATGGATTTTGGCTGGCTTTCACCTCTTCACAGGCTGAACACAATACGCTGTGATAATAACGCATACGATGGCGCTGATGTCGTATATGTTTCACTCTCGAACGAAACAAACGGCGATGAACTCGCATTGCTACAAACTCCTTTTATTACCCGGATTTAATCCAATAAATTTAAAAACGCGGCACCACGAACACCGCCAGAATCGCCCCAGCGAGCTTTTTCGATGCGAGGTACTGTTGCCACGCTTAATAAGTGTGGCTTAATTCGCTCTGGTAACAAAGGATACATCTCATCAAAGTTGGATAATCCACCGCCAATCACCACCAGATGTGGATCGAGAACGGTAAAAATATTGGCCAGACAAACCGCCAATAAATCTAAGAAACGCTCAACGTGTTCAACCGCCTTCGCCTCTCCAGCACGATAGTGCTGAATAATTTGCTGAGCTGATAATGCCTTCCCAAAAAAATGCTGGTACACCCATTCAAAACCCCGACCAGAAATATAGTTCTCAATACAACCTGCATGCCCACAGCCGCAGGCTACCCGAGGTATATCTCTGCCAAGTACTTCCAGCGCATCAACCGGCAATCTTAAATGGCCAAATTCACCGGCAATATAGTGGCGACCGCTAAAGGTTTTTCCATTAATAACAATACCACCACCAACGCCGGTACCCAGAATAATCCCTAATACGCTGGCATATTGACGGAACTCACCATCCCAGGCTTCTGACAGGGCAAAACAGTTGGCATCATTGTCTATTCGTACCGGACGTTGAATTAAAGTGGCTAAATCCGTAGCCAATGGTTTACCCATTGCGGCGGGAACATTTGCAGTAAATAACTTTCCTGTTTCCCCATCGGGCATACCGGGAATACCAATACCTACTTTGCCCTGGCATCCTAATTGACTATCTGCCTCGAGAACCAACTCTGATAATACCTTCAATAAGGCCGGATAATCATCACGAGGAGTGGGAACCCGTTTTTGAATCAGACGATGATGTTGTTCATCAAAAGCACCGAACTCTATTTTGGTACCGCCCATATCAAAACCGTAGTACATATTCCTTCCCTTATCGCTTCTCAGGTAATAATAGCGGTTACTGTCCGCTCAGTACGCGTGCAGGATCAATGCGGCTTGCGCGTCGGGCTGGATACCAGCTGGCTATCAGACTCAGAATAATCGAAGTGACCAGTACGCTAATCACATCAAGCCAATGCAATTCAGATGGCAAGAAATCAATAAAATAGACGCCACCCGATAAGAAATGGTGCCCAATCATGTTTTCTATCATCTTTATAATATTAGTGAGCTGCATGGATACGATCACACCGACTACTACACCACTAATACTCCCAATCAAGCCCGCCATTAAACCGTACCAGATAAACACCGAACGAATCAGCCGGTCTTTCGCACCCAGGGTTCGCAACACAGCAATATCTGAGCTTTTATCTTTTACTGCCATCACCAGCGTTGAAACAATATTGAAGCAGGCAACACCAATTACCAGAATCATCGCCAGATACATAATGCTGCGAACCAGTTGAATATCGCGGTACATATAACCATAGGTCGAAATCCAACTGCGGTAATAGGCATATTTACCCGTCGCTTCTACCGCACGCTTAGAGACCACATTGGCAGTAAAAACATCATTCGCTTTAAACGCAATGCCTGTAACACTATTTCCCATCTCCAGATATTGCTGAGCATCACTTAAAGGCACCATTCCAAAGCTGTGATCGAGCATTCCACTCAGTTGTAAAATGCCCGCAATATGCAGTCGAATGCGCTGCGGCTGACCAATTTTCATCTCACCGCTTGGGTCACTGCTTGGGATCATTACTGTCACCCAATCCCCTTGCTTTACATTTAGCTCATCAGCAATGCCTTTACCTAAAATCAGCTGTTGCTCACCGGCTTTAAACGCTTTCCAGGCGTTATTCTGCACAAATTGCGGCAAAGCACTGAGCTTTTCTTCCTGATCCGGTTCAACACCACGAACCTGAATCGCACGCAATTGAGTCCCGCTTTCCACCAGACCAGTAAATGAAATAAAAGGCGCTGCCGCAGCTACACCGTCCGTCTGCTCAACCTTTTTTAATGCAGCAGGCCAGTCATTAAATGGCTGATCAACAGCCTCAATTTCACCATGAGGAACTACCGCCAGAATGCGATTTTTCAGCTCACGTTCAAAACCGTTCATGGCGCTCAAGCCAATAATCAATACCGCTACACCCAACGCAATACCAATAGTCGAAATGATGGATATCAGTGATACCATCCCACTACGGCGTCGCCCACGGCTAAAACGAAGTGCGATCTTTAACGATAAAGGCGCCGCAGACATTACTCAGCCTCCAGCATCATTGACTGCTGACTCAGGTGGCCGTCACGCATTTCAAGCTGACGATCGAGGCGACGAGCCAGTTTCAAGTCATGAGTGACTACCAGAAACGCCGTGCCCTGCTGGCGATTCAGGTTTCCTAACAGTTCAAAAATACTGTCGGCAGTACGTTGGTCGAGATTACCTGTAGGTTCATCCGCCAGTACCAGTGCCGGATTGTTAACCAGTGCCCGGGCAATCGCCACACGTTGGCGTTCCCCACCGGAAAGCTCCGATGGACGGTGTGCCGCTCGTTTTTCCAATCCAACCGCCGCCAACATAGCTCTGGCACGATCTTCAGCTTCGGAAGGTTTCACCTGACCAATCATCAATGGCATAGCCGCATTTTCCAGAGCGGTAAAATCTGGTAACAAATGGTGAAACTGATAGATGAAACCCAGTTGTGTATTACGCAGTTCAGCTTTGGCCGTTGAACTCATAGAACTTAAAGAGCGGTCTTTAAATATCACATCACCGGAGGTTGGGGCATCCAATCCGCCCAGCAGATGCAATAGCGTACTTTTACCCGAGCCAGAGCTACCGACAATCGCCATCAGCTCACCTGGAGCCATTGAAAAGGCAACATTCTTCAACACTTCAGTTTTCAGTTTGCCTTCCTGATAGGTTTTGCAAAGGTCTACACATTGCAGTAACAAAGATTTATTCATAGCGTAATGCCTCTGCGGGTTGTACGGCGGCGGCCCGCCAGGAAGGGTAAAGCGTGGAAAGCAGCGCCAGTCCCATAGAGAACAGCGCAATAATAATCACTTGAGAATAATTGATAACTACAGGTAAACCCGCCCCGGACAAGGAACGCCCAATAAACGGCATCAGTAAATTCAAGTTACTGGCGAGAAGAACGCCCAATAATGAGCCCAATAATGCACCAATAATGCCTGCCGTTGCCCCCTGAACCATAAACACGCTCATAATATGGCGGCGTTTAAGCCCCTGAGTTTTCAGGATAGCGACTTCCCCCTGCTTCTCCATCACCAGCAGGCTAAGGGAGGTAACAATATTAAAAGCGGCTACGGCGATAATCAGGCCAATCAGCAACCCCATCATGTTTTTTTCCATCCGAACTGCCTGAAACAGCTCCCCTTTGCGCTCCCGCCAGTCTTTCATCACCAGCCCTTCGGGCAATGGCTGTTGGCTAAGAGAAACCACATCCAGTGGTTTTTGCATATACAAACGCCAACCGCTGATATTACCCACCGCATAACGCATTAAGCGGGAAGCATCCTGCTGATTCACCAGCAATTCGCTGGCATCTACTTCGCTACCGGCAGCAAAAGTACCAATAACGGTAAACAAACGTTGGCTGGGAATGCGCCCCATTGGTGTAAATTGACTGGCGCCGGTTACCATGACTCTGATTTGATCGCCGAGCTTTATGCCCAACTGCTCTGCCAGCTTCTCACCGAGAATCGCCCGATAGCTACCTGGCTCTAACTGCGAAACGTGGGCACCATATACGGCTCCTGCCAGCGGGTCATTGTCTTCTTTATTGATACCCAACATCACGCCAACGGAGAGGCCTTTGGCGCTTTGTAAAATGACATCACCAGTGGTTAACGGAACAATGCGTGTTATGCCCGGCAAGGATGATAGTTGGGCAACCGGATACTCCTGAGGATTGATATTCCCCTGCTTAGTGGTGACCAGAGCCTGTGGCATCAGCCCCAAAATATTTTTTTCCAGTTCCTGTTCGAAACCATTCATTACCGATAACACAGTAATCAATGCCATCACACCGAGGGTAATACCGATGGTGGACAACCACGATACAAACTGGCTAAACCGGTCTGTCGCTCTTCCACGCATGTAGCGCAGACCTATAAATAACGCAACGGGTTGATACATTAAGATCTATTTACTCTTTTTATGGACGCTTACCTTTAAAATTTTCCCGGTAAGTCAGTCAGCCAGTAATAAAAATCATCGTATTAGGACGAAACGCTTTCATTGCATTATCGCTCAGGGATAATAAAGGCTGATGGCACTTTATGGAACCTTTAAGCGCTTATCTGCCGATATTTCTTTCGGGCACATTTTATCATTGATATACCAATGGAAAAATCCCCGTTACCCGAACCTTTACACAGATTTAAATCTTATTTCACCGGACAACACCCCATAGATTAGATTAAAATAGATCTCACCATGACCTGTGCCATGAGGCACTGCGTTACATACACTCAGCCAGATTGGTATGGGATAGCGCCTTAAGCGCCCATCCCTGCAGGTTTTATAACCTGCCAGATAAAGAGATTTTATTACAGAATGTCCCTTCAACATGGTTTTACGTTACCAGAGCGCCCGGGTGATCTGCGTCAGATCGGTCGTTTATACGGTTCTTCCATTGCGGTTATCAGTGCTGAAATTATTAACCGGCATTCTGGTTCGGTTCTGTTAATTGCTGCGGATATGCAGCAGGCTCTGCGTATTAACGATGAACTACGTCAGTTTACCCGCAAACCTGTCACTGCACTGCCTGATTGGGAAACGCTGCCTTATGACAGTTTCTCTCCTCATCAGGAAATTGTCTCTTCACGTCTCTCCAGCCTGTATCAACTACCACAGATGCACGATGGCGTGATGATTCTGCCGGTAAATACCCTGATGCAGAAAGTTTGTCCTCATTCATTTTTGATGGGGCACGCACTGGTGGCGAAAAAAGGCGATCGTCTGTCGCGGGATAATCTGCGAGCACAACTTGAACAGGCTGGATACCGCTCGGTGGATCAGGTGTTGGAACACGGTGAGTTTGCTACCCGTGGCGCCCTGTTGGATCTCTTTCCTATGGGAAGTGAAGAGCCTTATCGACTGGACTTCTTTGATGATGAGATCGACAGTATCCGCCTGTTTGATGTAGACACTCAGCGCACCCTGAATGAAGTGGAGCATATTAATCTCCTTCCGGCCCATGAGTTCCCAACGGATAAAAATGCTATTGAGTTATTTCGTAGTCAGTGGCGTGAGCAATTTGAAGTACGACGTGACCCGGAACATGTTTATCAGCAAGTCTCTAAAGGTGTCTGGCCCGCCGGTATCGAATACTGGCAACCACTATTTTTTAGTCAACCTCTTCCGGCTTTGTTTAGCTATTTACCAGAGAATACCCTGCTGGTGAGTCTGGGAAATATTGAACAAGCCGCTGAACGTTTCTGGGCGGATGCTTCACAGCGTTTTGATAACCGTCGCGTTGATCCTATGCGCCCTCTTCTGTCTCCGGACAACTTGTGGTTACGCGTTGACCAACTATTTGCTGAATTAAAACAGTGGCCGCGTATTCAGCTTGACCATGAAAGCGTTAGTAAAAAAGCAGGCAGCCTGAATCTGGACTATCAGCCGCTACCGGATATTGCCGTTCAACATCAGAATAAGTCACCGTTAGATAATCTGCGTCGCTTTATTGAGTCTTTTGAAGGGCAAGTTGTGTTCTCGGTGGAGAGTGAAGGTCGCAGAGAGACATTGCAGGAACTGTTAGCGCGCATCAAGTTACGCCCTGTGTTAATAGATGAACTAACCCAGGCACAACAGCCCGGCCAATATCTGATGATTGGCGGCTGTGAACACGGTTTTCTTGATAATAACAACCAGCTTGCCGTCATATGTGAAAGCGACCTGTTAGGCGAGCGCATTATGACTCGCCGTCAGGATAATCGACGGACAATTAATACCGATACACTGGTGCGTAATCTGGCGGAACTTCGCCCGGGACAGCCGGTCGTTCATCTTGAACACGGCGTTGGCCGCTACGCGGGGCTGACCACATTAGAAGCTGGTGGTATTAAAGCTGAATATTTAATTCTGACTTATGCCGGTGAAGACAAGCTGTACGTTCCAGTCTCTTCTTTGCATCTTATCAGTCGTTATTCCGGCGGTGCCGAAGAAAATGCGCCGTTGCATAAACTGGGTGGTGAAGCCTGGAGCAAAGCGCGGCAAAAAGCGGCAGAAAAAGTACGTGATGTGGCGGCAGAACTACTGGATATTTATGCCCGTCGTGAAGCCAAGCCGGGATTCGCTTTCAAACAGGATCGTGAACAGTATCAGCAATTCTGTGAATCATTCCCTTATGAACCAACGCCAGACCAAACCAATGCCATTGGCGCCGTATTAGGCGATATGTGCCGTGCTAATGCCATGGATCGTTTGGTATGCGGTGATGTTGGCTTTGGTAAAACCGAAGTAGCAATGCGCGCCGCATTCCTTGCGGTTATGAACAATAAGCAAGTTGCTATTCTGGTACCCACTACGCTGTTAGCCCAACAGCATTATGATAACTTTCGCGATCGTTTTGCCAACTGGCCGGTACGCATTGAGGTGATGTCGCGTTTCAGAACGGCTAAAGAACAGCAGCAAATTTTAGAGGCTGCCGTCGAAGGTAAGATTGATATTCTGATTGGTACCCACAAATTACTCCAAAGCGATCTGCGCTGGAAAGATTTAGGCTTACTGATTGTCGATGAAGAGCACCGCTTTGGTGTCCGTCAGAAAGAACGCATTAAGGCAATGCGTGCCAATGTGGATATTCTGACATTAACCGCTACCCCTATTCCACGTACGTTAAATATGGCCATGAGCGGTATGCGCGATCTGTCGATTATTGCCACACCACCAGCTCGTCGTTTAGCGGTAAAAACCTTTGTCCGCGAGTATGATGACCTGATTATTCGCGAAGCTATTTTGCGGGAAGTGTTACGTGGCGGACAGGTCTATTATCTCTATAATGACGTGGCCAGCATTAATAAAGCAGCAGAACATCTGACTCAGCTAGTACCAGAAGCTCGTATTACTATCGGCCACGGCCAAATGCATGAGCGGGATCTGGAACGCGTCATGTCAGACTTCCATCATCAGCGTTTTAACGTTCTGGTGTGTACTACCATTATTGAAACCGGTATTGATATTCCCAATGCCAATACCATCATTATTGAACGTGCTGACCGTTTTGGTCTGGCGCAACTTCACCAATTACGTGGACGTGTGGGTCGTTCTCATCATCAGGCTTACGCCTATCTGCTCACACCACATCCAAAAGTTATGACTACCGATGCGGTTAAGCGTCTGGAAGCCGTGGCTTCACTGGAAGATTTAGGGGCTGGTTTTGCGTTAGCAACACACGATTTGGAGATTCGTGGTGCCGGTGAGCTATTAGGAGAAGATCAAAGTGGTCAAATCACCACTATCGGTTTCTCTCTGTACATGGAGCTTCTGGAAAGCGCAGTAGACGCACTGAAAGATGGCCGCGAACCGTCATTAGAAGATCTGACTCAAAGCCAGACCGATGTAGAACTACGAGTCCCGGCGCTGTTGCCAGATGACTATATGCCAGATGTGAACACTCGCCTGTCATTCTACAAACGTATTGCCAGCGCAATGACTGAAGACGATCTGGACGAACTAAAAATCGAACTGATTGACCGTTTTGGCCTGTTACCTGATGCGACCCGTAATCTGTTACAAACCGCAGCTATACGCCAACGCGCTAAAAAGCTGGGAATTAAGCGTATTGAAGGCAATGAAAAAGGCGGATTTATTGAATTCAGTGAACGCAACCATGTTGATCCAAGCTATCTGATTGGCCTGTTGCAGAAACAACCTCAGCGCTACCGTCTGGATGGCCCAACCAAACTGAAGTTTAATATCGATTTAACCGACAGAATAAAACGGTTGGAATTTATCACTGAATTGTTGGGAAATTTTGAACAACACCGATTGGCATCTTAGTTAACCAGTTCTGATATCGGGATAGTTTAAAGGGGAATTCAGCTGTTAACTGAATTCCCCTTTTCATTTAGTGCCTGATGAAATAATTAATGCAGCTTCAACCTTGGTCGAATAATCCGATTAATACTTCCCACCAGCACAATCAGCCCGGTCTTCACACAACCAAATAGCGCTACCTGATGCATACGGTACAGAGAAATGTAGGCCAGACGAGCCAGACGGCCTTCGATCATCATTGAGCCTTTGGTCAGGTTACCCATCAGGCTGCCAACGGTACTGTATTTCGATAACGAAACCAGTGAGCCCCGGTCAGTATAGCGGTAGCTTTTCAAGGTGCTGCCGTTAAGCAGAGCCATAATATTGTGGTAACACAGCGTTGCCATTTGATGCGCAGCCTGAGCGCGTGGAGGAACTGGCGTACCATCATCTTGCATGCAGTTAGCGCAATCACCTAACGCGAAAATAGAAGGATCGCGAGTAGTTTGTAGTGTTGGTTCAACTACCAACTGATTAATACGATTGGTTTCCAGACCTGCGATATCTTTCATAAAGTCAGGTGCTTTAATACCCGCAGCCCATACCAAGAGATCGGCTTTAATAAACTCACCGTCTTTAGTATGTAATCCATTGGCATCAGCGCTGGTTACCATGGTTTTGGTTAATACGTTTACACCTAAATTGGTCAATTCCTGATGGGCAGAAGAAGAGATGCGCACCGGCAACGCAGGTAGAATACGTTCACCCGCTTCAACCAGCGTAACGTTTAACGCTTTACTATCCAGCCCTTTGTAACCATAGCTGTGTAGCTGTTTTACTGCATTGTGCAACTCAGCTGACAGTTCAACGCCCGTCGCCCCGCCACCAACAATGGCAATATTAACCCGTTCTTCTTCATGAGGTTGTGAAGAAAACTTCAGGAACAGGTTTAGCATTTTATTATGGAAAAGTTGCGCCTGTTTCGGATTATCCAGATAGATACAGTGATCTTTCACTCCTGGCGTACCAAAATCATTAGAAACGCTGCCCAGCGCCATTACCAGAATGTCATAAGACAAATTGCGCTCAGGTACCAGCTCTTCTCCCTGCTCATTATCAATACGCGCCAGACGAATAAACTTCTCGTCACGGTTAATATCAATCAATGTTCCCAACTGGAAGCGAAAAGCGTTGTTTCTGGCATGAGCCAGATAGCTTAATGCATCGACACCATCATCCAGCGCACCGGTTGCCACTTCATGCAGTAGAGGCTTCCATAAGTGACTGTGGTTGCGATCCACCAGCGTGATTTCAGCCTTTCCTTTACGACCCAGTTTTTTACCCAGACTAGTCGCAAGCTCAAGACCACCCGCGCCGCCGCCAACAATGACAATTTTTTTAGTTTCTGTTTCCACGTTAATATCCCACTAAAAAATAAACCACGAATTCGGGTAATGGTTTTCTCTCATCGCCTTTTAAAACAACAGCTCGACTTGATTCTCATTACTACATTGGAGACAGAATATCATAACTGGGCATTTGGTCATACCAAAATTGATGTAAATCAATTTATGCCAAAATCACATAAATTCACTTCATCACTGTGAATCACAGACATAAAAAAACCGGCAGAGGAAATAGCTGCCGGTTGATTATTGGAAAGTGAAATTATCGCTGTTTAAATGCCTTTATAGCCTGTAGATGGGACGAAATTTCTTTAAACTTATGCCCCTGTTTTTCATCCCAAATCAATGGGTAATATGGGCTAAGTACTTCTGCACTACGCTGGCTATCCAGTGCTTCATCGTGACGGGAGAGGATCACCAAACAGTTATCCTGATTTTTAGTACGAAACTCAGCCACACACTTAGTGGCAATGTCCAGGTACTCTTCAGGACGGTCAATTTTTCCCGGCATATTCTCGTGAGGAAACAGATTGGGATTAAAAATAGTTTGGCGAATACCGCACAGAAACCCTATTCTTTCAGCCCAAAAACCGCCAAGCCCAACACCACAAATCAACGGTGAGCTATCATCTGATTGCTGAACAGCTTTATCTGTCTCTTTCAGTAAATATTGCATGTCATGACGCGGGTGGCGTGTGCTGTAACTGATAAAACGCACATCCGAATCAATAAATTGTAGCTGTAAGACCTTCTCATGATTCCCCGGACTGGTTGAATCAAAACCGTGTAAATAAATAATCATATTTAGCCCCACTGCCTACCGGTGTATGACGTCATTACCTTATCTTGCCCAAAAAGCGTGTTTCTGTTCAACCCTTTTATCGATTCAGCCTTGTCTTTCTTTCATTTGCTGTTTGTGTTGCTCCCAGCGTTCACTTAATTCACTCAGTTGTTTATTCGCCTGTTTCCAACGAGGTAATGCCAGTAAGTCACGACGAGTCATCTTATTTTTATGATAAAGTGACGTGATACGCTCAGCATGAATACTCATATCGGAAGGTAAACTATCCAGAACGCTTACGGCGCCTTGTCGGTTATTACAGACCAGAATCATGTCACATCCGGCATCCAGAGCAGCCTGCCCACGCTCTGCGTAACTTCCCATGATGGCAGCACCCTCCATCGACATATCATCAGAAAACACTACCCCGCTAAACCCTAATTGTTGGCGAAGAATGTTCTTTAACCAATAAGGTGAACAGCTGGCCGGGCGCGGATCAACTTCACGATAAATCACATGAGCTGGCATAACAGCATCCAACAGCCCCGCTGAAAACAGATGGCGGAATACCGCCATATCTTTATCAAACAGTTGCTGATAAGTACGGGTATCTACAGGTGTTTCTTTATGGGAATCAGCAGATACAGCACCATGCCCCGGAAAATGTTTACCGGTTGCGCGCATTCCGGCACTATTCATACCCTGAATAAACTGACTGGCTAACAACATGACCACTTCCGGATCGCTATGGAATGAGCGATCGCCGATTGCCGCACTGGTATGACCGACATCGAGTACCGGCGCAAAGCTGATATCAATATCCATCGTAGTCAGCTCCGCAGCCATTAACCAACCAGCCTCCTGAGCCATCTGTTCTGCCTGACGATCTTCCAATAGTGCAGCAAACGATTGTGGAGCAGGTAATTGAGTAAACCCTTCACGAAAACGCTGCACTCGCCCACCTTCCTGATCTACAGCCACTAACAAGCGATGATGAGACGCTTCTCTGACCTGACGAACCAATTCGGCTAATTGCTTAGGATCGTGAAAGTTACGGGCAAAAAATATTAAACCACCCACTAAAGGATGCTTTAATATCTCACGCTCTTCGGCATCAAGCTCATAGCCGGCAACATCTAACATCACTGGTCCCACATTAACCTCACTTTTAATACTTTGAATAAATAGAAATCTGAACGGGCTATATAGTTCATTATGCTTAAAACAACGCCCTGTTATAAAAACAGGCCAAATCTGCATAAAACAGATTTAGCCTTTTAGACAGATTAGCCTGATAGCCAATTAACGCATTAACGCTGAGTATTTCCCTGACCAGACCAGATAATTTCACCGGTTGAAGTCTGCAGCAGTTGAATCATAATTTCCGGCAGACTTGGGTTACCGCTGGCCGATGCATAGACCACATATTTAGCCCCTAAATAACGGGCTAAACTCACCGCCTTCGCCCGGGAAATCAAACTGTCATCCCCCTGGAGCCCTAATGCCTGACGAGCTTCATTCAGCTTATTCTCAGGTACCAGCTCAAAATGGCTGTTGGACTGCATGGCTTCTTTTAATGCATCAGTCGCGTCTACCGTCGAGATGTTACCGGAAGTATTATTTTTTACCTGATTCAGCAGCAAAATACCGTTATTGGTTTCTGCCGCAGAAGCACTAATCATCTTATTAACCAGAGGCTGCACACTGGCCATCCAATTAATTGGCGCCTCCGGTGGTGGTAATGTCGGCGGAGTTGGTGGTGGCTGATACGGCGGCTGAGCTGGTGGCGGAGGCGTTACCACTACCGGCGGCTTAGGTTGGGGCTTAGTCCCCTGACAACCTGCAAGCGCTAAAACCGCTAAACCTAACCCCAAAAGCAAAATCTTTTTCATTATCAGCTCCAGTTAACGGGATAGCATTGGCCCCAGAACTTTACCACCCAATAAATGCATATGGATGTGGTAAACCTCCTGGCCACCATGGCGATTACAGTTGACTATCAGACGATAACCATCTTCAGCAATCCCTTCCTGTTCAGCAATTTTAGACGCTACGATCATCATTCTTCCCAACGCTTGCTCATGCTCTGGCTTCACATCGTTTATTGTTGGAATCAGAATATTAGGGATAATCAGAATATGGGTTGGAGCCTGTGGAGAAATATCGCGAAATGCCGTTACCAGTTCATCCTGATAAACGATATCTGACGGAATTTCACGACGAATAATCTTACTAAAAATAGTCTCTTCAGCCATAGTTGCCTCTTATATATAAATAAGCATGAGTCAGATGCTTTCAGTATGAGTGAGATAATCCTGCTGTTTCAAGTTTTAAGATAAATGAAAAGCATCAATAATCAGCGTTAAGCCTGCAATAGCGGCGATTACAATTAAAAAATAGCGTAGATGGAATCTTGTCCCTCTGGATGCCAGTACCAGACAACCAACCAGAATAATTATGCGAAAAATTGACTCTGAATCCATGATACCTATCCATAAATAGCCAGAAAGTACTTGCGGCAACGAATTAAATATTGGCGGATTATAGCCCGAATCAACAGGGAGCACTATGATGAAGCTTCTTTAATGACAGGAAAAATCATAAAAAAAACCAGCCTCCTAAGAGGCTGGGAATAGATTGGATAGTCTACTATAACTCAAACGATTAGAAACGGCCTTGTACACCCGCGTGGATAACATAACCGTCGAAATCACCTTCAAAGCTTTGCAGATATTTCGCATCCATGTAGAACGAAGTATTCTTAGTTGCGTTAGCTGTCATACCTGCACCAGCTTGCCACCAAGTGGAATCGAAATCTGCTTGAATGTCAGTCCCGCCAACATTAACGCTAGGATCTTTACCAATCGTCGAAACAGCATCTAATGTCAGATATGGTTTAAAGAATTCGCTTTCTTTATTCACCGCCTGATCGCGGAAGAAACGGATACCCGCACGCGCTAAACCACCATTGTAATCATCACCTTTAATATCAGAAATTTCATCACTGAAGTTTTCAGACGTCAGGTATTGATAGGCGATTTGGCCTTGTGGTTCAATTTTCCAGTTTCTGGTCACACCAAACGGTTTACCACCTTCCAGAGAAACAATGGCACCATAGCTCTTCTGGTCTGCATCATAACGGCTGTTATAGCTGTTATCGTAATAGGTAAATTGAGACACTGCGTCAATATAACCGCCATTCTGGGCATAACGGGTATAGTATCCACCGATGCTGTAAGCGTTGGTAGTAATATCCCCTGTATTGATGCTTTCACCGGCAGCAGTACGACCTTTATCTTTGGCTTTAGTATGTTCCTGACCTAACGTTACCGTTAAACCACCCGTTACAGAGGTACCCGCTGAGGTTGTACTCTGATAGATATCACGACCAAACTGGGCAAACATCGTATCAACATCATAGTTAAAGCGACCAGATTTTGACTCAAGATGGCTGCCACCAAAACGGCCCCAAGTCTTATTATCAGCACCTCTGGCAAACTGTTGGCTATCACCCATACGTTCATGCAATGTACCAATAGTTTGGTAGCCATACAGCATGTTGACATAAGGCGCAGCAATGTATCCCGGAACTTCCTGACGATAAGCCTTCACTGACTGTGCCGGAGCTACCGGGCCAGTCGGAACTTCAGGAGATGCAGGGTCAACAGGAGCAATAGGGTCTACTGGATCGACAGGATCGATGACCGGCGGTGGTGCTAAATTACGTAAATACCAGTCATTAAGATCCACACCGGCTACATCACCTTCATACAGGTAGTAGTCGAAAGCGCCCATACTGACATAGTTGCCATTACCCAACGTAAATTGAGATGTACTGTTACCATCAATTTGAACAACTTTAATACCATCATCAACGGTATAAGCACCATTACCATGACCATCAACAAACAGACGGTAATTACCTTCTGCATCTCCCGTTACGTGAATTTGGTCAGAATTGGTGTTGGCACCACCTTCATTCAATTCAGTATGAATGTAAAAATCACCGTTACCTGACAAACTGTTAGTTGTTAATACACGGTTATAAGTGGTACCTGTTGGTACAGAAAATTTCACAGAACTGTTTGCCATCTACAAAGAGGTAATGGTTGAAGAATCCGTCATGTTCCAGGTACTATCCGTAGCCTGCAACTTGATGTCACCATTAGCTTTACCAGTAAATTCTGAATTGGACATAACGGTGTTTAGCGTAGCCCCGCTATCCGTATTCATATCACCGGTAATATTAGAATCTGTAAATGTTGAGCTCCAGTCACCACCCGTTACTTTAACTGCGTTACCGCTGGCAATGCTCAATTCTGAATTAATAAAACTCAGTGTTCCGTCAGTATCCGGCCCATCTAAAACAATCAGGTCTGAAGCTGAAGTGGTTAACTTGCTTCTTATGGTGCTATTTCCGATAGCAACTTCGGAACCTTCGTTGGCATAAATTGCTTCTTTAGCGGATGTAATCTCAGCACCACCACTTAAAGTCACTTTACTATCACCCGTAGCAGAAATACCGGTTCCTGCAGAATTGATTTTAGTTAAGCCTTTGATTAAAACTTCACCACCAGCCTCTCCGCCAACACCTGAGCTAAGCGCAGAATGAGTAGTAACAGTAATATTTCTGTTTAATGTAACAGAACTGCCAGCCCCCTTAGAGATAACACCAATACCCGCGCCACTGGATGGGGTGGCTGTAACTGATGTACCATCAGCACTTACTGTGGAGAAAACACCTGTTGTAATGTTTATATCACTGATATTACCGTCAAAAACAACCTTACTCCCCACTTCCGCGCTTAGACCATTTCTGGAATCAGAGTAAATTTCTTTTAAAACGTTCTGATCGTCTACCAGTGTTCCGCCGCTGTAGGCACGTAAAACATAAGCGCCTGAGCTGTTCACCGCATAAATAGTAGTATCCGGGTTAGCTGAAAGATCCAAAACACTACCATTCGCTTGTGTTGAAGTAGTATTTACATCAGCAACAGACACATTGCTATACATTACCGTTCCAGCCAGAGCTACAAAAACAGATAATGGTTTCAATTTCGCATTAACTATCAACATATCTAAATATCCCTATTGATAAATATTATCTGCACCAACTTATTTCTGTTCAAATAAATCACAGCGCAACAATATGGTTTTCACTTAACGTCATCATCTTATTAGCGGGGATTAAAGATAATCCCCAAAATATAAGAAAAGCCTTAAATCAACTAATATGAGAGTTCTAACAAATCAAATAAAGTTAAAAGTACAAAGAATACACAGGCGTCTAACCATACGCATCCGTTACTCAATTAGAATCCAAAATGACTATAATCAATATTCAAAAAAAATAAAGATAAAATTGCCATTAAATATCTTTTGGGAAAATCTAAAAAAGCACAGTCATCTCATATGAAGAGGTTATAAATTATTTCATTTATAGGAGTTAATTTACACATCAAATAAAAAATACTTTAAAATCAAACGGAAGAGACGCAATCATCAATAATAGATCATTTTTTAATGATTATTTAAAAACAAATAAATATTTTATATAAATAAAAAAACATCATTAAACCACTTGTACTACCCTCTTCCATTATCATCTGTGAAAATTAAACAGAAAATAATTAAAAAAATATCAACAAAAAACACTTAAAGTGAATAAAAAATAGACGAAATAAAGTTAATAACCAAACAAATATTTTATCATTTACTATAAAACCATATTACCAGAAAGAAACTATTACCATGCGTTAGTATAGTGATTAACTGGTGTTAATAATATTTCCAACCTCTGAAAAAACTAATATCTTAAGAAGAGTGTTTTCAATTTTATGGAAACTTAATAATAATTCTGAAGACCCCCTAAATTAACGATAAAAACTAACACAATGAAATCACCTAAAAATCAGCGTATAATCATTGTCGGATACAGAGGAGTTTAGATATGAGCCACAATCTGGCAGATCTTCCAAAAGAAGAGCGCGAAAAGGTCGATGTTGATCTACATGCATCTGGTATTGCCTATAAAGAACGCTATGGTATGCCGTTTAACTTTCGTGAAATCGAAGCATTGATTCCCGTCAATCTTCGTGAATACTTTAAACAACGAGTCGATTTCTATCGAAGTAATCCTTACCACTTGGGTAAGCTACCTTACATTGCTAATGAAAAATAGTTATCAGATGTACACCTGGCAGAACAGTACCTGTTAATCAAGATAGGTACTTTCCAATGTCATAATTCATTTACTTCATCATCGGCCGCTTTATCTATGTAACTCAATCAATCCCAAACAAAGCCCCCTGCATAATATTGATAACATTCTTACAAGACTTAACGTCATAATTGATAAAACTTAACAATATCAGATAAATGATATCTGTAATCATAACTATCCAGTTCGTCTTTTTATGTATACAGCTTAAAAAAAGAGAAGTTTTATCCATCTATTGATGTTTGTCATAATGTGACTAAAATCACACTCACAACGAGATTCTGTGATAATTATCACACTAAGATTTAAACGGAGGGTATGCTATGAAAACGATGAAATCGATGTTTTCTCGTCTTAATCAATTGGTAAATGATCTATCAAAACCAACTTTTTACTAAGACAATCTGGGGCAGCTTCTGCTGATATTCCCCTATGACAAAGCCACCATTCGGTGGCTTTGTCATTTTTGTTGCTTATCTTACAACCAGAACACAAGTATTGGCATATCTCACAATACCCGACGCATTTGAGCCCAATAAATGGGTAGTAATATTTGGCCGCCGCGAGCCAATAACAATCAAGTCAGCAGCCACTTCACTCGCCACTACGGCTATTTCATCTCTGGG
Organism: Limnobaculum allomyrinae; assembly: GCF_016649425.1. Classification (GTDB taxonomy): domain Bacteria; phylum Pseudomonadota; class Gammaproteobacteria; order Enterobacterales; family Enterobacteriaceae; genus Limnobaculum; species Limnobaculum allomyrinae. Next base: position 3,237 of record NZ_JADRCR010000001.1, on the reverse strand, counting down.
TGAACCGAATGCAATCGAATAAGAAACCTGCCCCTTAGGAAGATCGATTGAGTCTACTAACTTTTTAAGGTCTTCCTCTGCTTTAACAGAAGCTTTATCTTTAAGCTCGGGATAACCTAAAGCATAAGAGTTAATGATGGCTGATGAGATTGGTAATACATGGAGTAATCTCATATTTGCATCTGATAATTTAGCCAAATATACCGCATGCTTGACCGCATTCCCTGTCAGCTCTTCTTCCAGAATATCCACCGGAACTAAAATAGATTTGTACATCATGCACTCTCCTCTATTTAGAAACTGAAAAGATCGGCTAACAACATTATATTTGATTCAACATCATTTTTTGTGAGTTGGTTAACTTAACAGCAATAACCTGTCGTTAGTGAACGATAAATCATCTTTTTTATCATCACTGCAAAGTATGAACTTTACATTAAAAGGTATGATCGATTAGCATCTTCACCGACATTGTTTATCTTAAATAACGATTATGTTATTAGTGCCGGCGTATAAGCTGGCATTTTTTTATCCAGCAGGCTGATATGACGATAACTCGTATATCTTCTTAGCGGTCTTTTATGCCAATCCAAATGACTAAAGCACTACTTTCAGGTCTAATTAGCAACCTTAACTATTAACAGCTCGATTAAATTAAAAAAAGAAAATGCTATATAGCAATCATTAGGAAAGGATAGTGGCTAAAACTAAACAGCGGGATTCAGATATTCCCAATAATTAAAGATCTGCTGCAAATGAGCAGGTAAGCTAACTTCTTTTTCAGTATCAATACAGATGAACATATACTCAGAGAATAAATAAAGTTCATTAATTACATTGAGATATTTTATTAAAAATGGGAGACGATACTCCCACTTACGGTGGCAATGTTATCACTGCATTACGACATCACTCTGCCGAGCCAATTAGCTCCATCAGGCATTTTCTCTAGCCCATTGTCAATTAGTTTAATGGCAATATCTTTGATTGTATCAATCGGTAGTGATTTTAATTTATCAGCCAACTTTGACTTATCATTATCATCTAAATTTGATTTTTCAATGAAATTATTAAAACACTGAACCGTATCCTCATGATATTTAATCGTTGAAACATTCAATATGGCATTCACTCCCCCATCATTCAGGAGAAAATCGATACCTTTATTCGTAATGCGTAATTGCCCAAGATTTATCATATAATCGTTCACACAACGGGTAATACCGCTGGTCAGAAGATTATGTTCTTCAAGATAGAGTAAATTAGCAACAAGAGTATCTTTATCACCAGCGACTGAAAGCAATGGTAACCATTCCTCTCTATGGATATTATTCGGGTATACATTCGATAGAATTTTCAATATTGTATTCTGCAGATCTCTATTGATTTTCAAAACATGCTCTCCCTTAACTTTTCCCAATAAGAATAACACTTAGCCTAATTTAATTACATAGCTTATTATTATAAATACCATAAATATATTACTGATAAACTTTTAGTATTTTCAATAGTTAAATTAAAATTTATGGATATCTATTTTAAGAAATAATTAGTAATTTAGTTGTTGAAAAAGTCGTTAAACGAATAAAAAATAGACATATAAGGTGTACATAAAAAGTCTATATACCTTCTGGCTTTTATAAATGGTTCATATTAGTAATATTATTATTTCCATTTAACCTGTTTAAATTATTTCACTTCTAATATTGTCTCACGATGTCATCCGATGTTTCACCAAACACTCAGCAATAATATTAATGTAACCATACAAACTATAGTTTTAGGTAGCCGATGACATCGTTCGCAAAAAATAAAAGTCGCTCTCATCAATCCATTCTCCTGAACTTATTGATGAGAGTCTGGCTGACATCGGTGCCATCACACTACGTAAAGGCCATCTTTCCATCGAAATAAAGTCGATGTAGACTGACATACATCAGGTGTAGCTTACAAAGAACGCTATAGATACCGTTTAGTCTACATGAAATAAAAAAACCGCATCCCTGCCCTGCATGAGTATTTCAGTGAACGGGTAGCATTTTGGGTAATCTGTACAACGGGAGGTGCTGCCATATGAACCGCAAGAATAAGATACTATGGCAATAAATACGCTCATCTTTATTGCCATCATATTGATGATAATAGTTTCTATCATTTCTAAGGTAATCACACAGTCCATAGCGAAGCCGTCAGGCATGAGTATTATTTTTAGGATACTCATCTTTTCCGCTATATCAGGACTCTTGTTCTTTATTATTATGTCTATTGTTTTAGCTGAGCTGTAACACCATTAATCTGATTTAAGAACCCACCATATGCGTTTTTTATCACCTGAATTTGACGTAGATATGAATAACGAGTCTATCGCATTAAAAATAGATGTTGAAATACTGGCTGAAAAACAAAGATCCTAAGCAAATTTTAGGACACAAGAGCCAGCATCAAACAGATATGATGATATTCGGGACAAGGATTAGATAAAAACAGCACTATACTTCGGGTTTATTCTGTACAGTTTTTTCAAACCAAAAAAGCAGCACCTAAAAAAACGGGAACCATCAGGCTCCCGTTAATATTAGTGACGCATTCAACAATTACATGCAGCCGATCACATCTTTGCCAAACTCGCTACAGGAGCGCTCTTTAGCGTCATCCATCATACGGGCGAAGTCATAAGTGACAGTTTTGTTCTTAATTGCCCCTTCCACGCCTTTGATGATTAGGTCAGCCGCTTCGGTCCAGCCCATATGACGCAGCAGTAGATTGGCAATATTGAAATAACCAATTGAATTATAAATATAAACAAACGATTTGGATGATTAAAATAGTGTCTTTAAGTGCATTTGTAACCTATTGACTTATAGAAACTATTTTTTAGTTTTGATAATGGTTTTTTTCGGAAACTGGGGGTTTACAACTAAAGATTAAGAGTCGCTGCCGGTGACCAGCTTTACCGGCGCAATGAATACCTAATGAATAAATCAGTATAGATAGAATTTGAAAAGAGCCGCGGATCATCTGCGGCTCATGTAATGCTACTTCTCTAATTCAGTCAATTATTTTTCTAAATATTCATGTGACATTTTAATCTCGGGGTAGCGTTGGCCAGGTAAAATCAGGGGTCATAGATACATCAACGGCTTTCACAGCTTTGATGTATTGCATCCACGCGATCAAGTCCGCTTTGTCTCCGTCACTAATGATGCCCAGTTGCAATTCCGTTTGCCAGAAACTGAT